>NZ_LR595857.1:0-2147716 GCF_902141215.1 Streptococcus sp. NCTC 11567 | reverse complement strand
ACTAGGTTCCTTCTTGTGGATAATTATAGGACTATTTTAACACAAATCCAGTCAGTTTTCCACAAAACCTGAAAGAATAGTTATAGTTACCCACAAGTTGTGGAAAGGTAATTCACACTGTTAACTAAAGTTTTCCACAGCCTGTGGAAATAATAAAAAACCTTGACAATAAAGGGAAGAGGCTTCTAATAGACTGTGGAAAAGTAGAAATAAAAAAACAGACTATCAACAAGCTAAAGCAACTTGTTGATAATTCTGTTTAATTCCTCTTGATTAGCAAATGGTAACAGCAATTGACCACTCTGAGTTGATTTCAATTTGATTTTGGCTGGTAGCCCTAGAGATTGGGCCAGCTGATCTTCTAAAGAAGTGATAAAAATATTTTTATTTTTCTGGGTAGGGGTGGTTTTGAGTTTTGGAGTTACCATATGCTCAATTTGTCGTACACTTAACCCTTCATTTTTGATTCTATTAGCATAAACTAACTGTTCCTTTTCGTCGGTTAGTGTGAGAAGAGCACGCGCGTGTCCCGCACTAATTTTTCCTTCTTCAATTGCTTTAATGATAGGTGCTGGGAGTTGTAACAGACGTAAGGTATTGCTAATATAAGGTCTTGATTTTCCCATATATTTAGCAATCTCATCGTGAGTCATGTGTTTTTTTTCAACCAATAACTGATAGGCTTTAGCTTCTTCGATAGCGTTAAGGTTAGAACGTTGTAAATTTTCAACTATAGCTTGTTGCATGCTCTCGAGTGTAGAGATCTTCTTGATGATAGCTGGAACTTTTTTTAGACCAGCCATTTTTGAAGCTTTAAGTCGTCGTTCTCCAGCAACTAACTCATAGCCAAAAATGTCAGATTTTCGAACAATAATAGGTTGAATGAGGCCGTTTGATTTAATAGAAGTTGCTAGGTCTTGGAGTTCTCTTTGATTAAATTGTATCCTTGGCTGATAGGGATTTGTAACAATATCTTCAATTGGTAGGTCTATCAATAATTCTTTTGTCATAAGGGAGTTCCTGGATAGAATAAGAAACATAAAACAGTCCTTTGGACTGTTTTATGTGATAAAATGTAATAGTATTTAGGTAGCTTGTTTACTGCGTTTTAGTCAAATCTTGAGTAGTTTTTGTTAATTTGATATCTGCTTTTTTCTTTGTAGTTCCTCTATAAAAAGTTACTTTAATAGTATCATTAATATCGTGTCCGTATAGACTACTTTGTAAATCACTAATTGAATTAACTGTTTTGCCATCAATTTCTGTAATCACATCGTACTGAGCAAGTTTGCCAGATGCCGGCATTCCTTCCTTAACTTCTGCTACTACAATACCACCAGTTACACTAGTTGGAATATTAATTTGGCTAAGAGCATTTGTGGATAAATCATTTAAATTGACCATGGATATTCCAAGAGCAGGTCTGATAACTTCACCATTAGTTTCTAGCTGTTTAATAATTTTAATAACATCAGTAGATGGGATAGCAAAACCAATTCCTTCAACAGCACCACTATTACCGTTGCTACCAGTTGGGGTAGAAGAAATTTTACTTGAATTAATTCCGATTACTTGCCCCTCAATATTAATTAGTGGTCCACCAGAGTTTCCAGGATTAATAGCAGCATCTGTCTGAATAGCATTTGTTGAGACAGTCTCACCATTCTCGTTTTTTAAAGTTACAGTACGACTTAAACTAGAGACGATTCCTTGAGTAACAGAATTAGCGTATTGTGTTCCTAGTGGGCTGCCGATAGCAATAGCAACTTCTCCAACATTTAGTTTTGTAGAGTCTGCAAATTCAGCTACTGTTTTTATCTTATCTGAAGAGATCTTAACAACAGCTAAATCCGAATAAGTATCAGCTCCAACTAATTCACCAACAACTTTAGATCCGTCTGCCATAAGAATTTCAATCCGTTTAGCTCCGTCGATAACATGGTTATTAGTAACAACGTAAGCGGAGTTGCCATCTTTTCGATAAATGACCCCAGATCCTTCACTAAAAATAGATAATTCAGCATCCTTATTCTCTTTTAAACGCCCTTCTCCAAAGAGTTTTGTATAAGGGTTAGAAAGGGATGAAGAAGGGTTATCTTGATAATTAATAACTGATACCACTGCATTTTGAACAGCTTTGACAGCTTTAGTAGTATTGGTTGTGTTGTTAAAAACCATATTACTAGTTGTTGCCTTACCTGAATTTATTTTTGAAGGAGAATGTGGGTAGAGATTATTAAATGTAATAATTGCTATTAATCCTCCTAAAAATCCAATTAGTAAAACACTTAAGGATTTTAAGATATGTTTCATACTTGGCATGTTTTGTCCTCCGAATTATTTGTCCATAGCTTATAGAACTTTGCTTAATTATACCTTAAAAATAAAAAAAAGAAAAGTAATCCACAGCCTGTGGATTACTTTTCTTTTTACTAATAAAGACCTTTGTACAAAGGTTTTTATTAGTAGTTGAAGAAAAATAACTTGTGGATAAATTGTGTAAAAAGTAATGTTCTTGTGATACAATTAAGCTATGAAAGTAAAACTAATTTGTGTTGGAAAACTAAAAGAAAGATACCTCAAAGATGGTATTTCAGAATATCAAAAAAGACTTTCCCGTTTTTGTCAATTCGAAATGATTGAGTTAACTGATGAAAGAACACCAGATAAAGCTAGTGATGCTGAGAACCAAATGATCATGGCTAAGGAAGCTCAGCGGATTGAAAAGAAAATTGGACAGCGTGATTTTGTAGTCGTATTAGCTATTGAAGGAAAACAATTTCCTTCCGAAACATTTAGTCAACTCATCTCAGAAACGACTGTTAAAGGATACTCAGATATTACGTTTATTATTGGAGGAAGTCTTGGACTTGATCCTAGAATAAAAAAAAGAGCCAATGTCTTAATGAGTTTTGGATTATTAACCTTACCCCATCAACTCATGCGTCTGGTTTTGATTGAGCAAATCTATCGCGCTTTTATGATAGCTCAGGGCAGCCCATATCATAAATAACTACAGTTTCATGTGAAACTTTAGAAGATATTCTCTTAAAGATAACGAAATAAAGAAAAAAGCACTGCTGAGCAGTGCTTAGTTTTTTGATCCCAGCAGGATTCGAACCTGCGACCGTTCGCTTAGAAGGCGAATGCTCTATCCAGCTGAGCTATGAGACCTTAACTTCCTTATTTTAACAAAAATCAGTTAAGACTGTCAATGCTAATTTTGAGGAGGCTACTAAGTCTGATTATTTTTTTCTAATAAACTAAGAATAGAAAAGGTTCCCCAAATTTCAAGTTGAAGTTAGCCAGTTTTAACATTTCTACTGGCGACTTGTAGTTGAAGAGTCGTTTAGGATAATGATTGATCCAATGTTCAATAGCAGCGACTTCTTTAGGGGTCGTTGTTTTGGTACCTTTAGGGAGCCATCTGCGAATCAGGCGATTATGGTTTTCGTTAGTGCCTCTCTCCCATGACGCATAGGGATGGGCATAGTAGATGTCACTTGCTGGAAAGACATCTGATAAGCGAGAAAATTCTGTCCCGTTGTCTGCTGTGATAGAGTTGACGGTGTAGTCTTTTAGAATCCCCGTAAGAGCTTCATTGACGGCTTGAGCAGACTTATCCGGTATTAATCGAATCAGCTGATGACGTGTTTTCCTGTCCGTTAGGGTGAGTAAGCATTGATTTTTAGCCCTCGTCAGAATGACTGTATCAATCTCATAATGCCCAGCTTCAAGACGTTGGTTAATGCTATCTGGGCGTTGTTCAATACTCTTTCCTGCGGGTTTAAAATAAGGACTGGCATGTTTTCTAGCCTGCTTAGCCTTTCTCGGATAAAGCATAGCCTCCTTACCAAGACTTAATTTCCCATGATGAATCCAGTAATAGATGGTAGATACAGGGACTTGAACTCCCTTAGCTTTGACTATCATCTCAGGGGAATAGTTCTGACGCATGTAGTGTTCAATAGCCTCCCTATCTTGCCTACGCTGTCTAATGGGTCTAACAGAACGCTTGCGATTTTCTTGATAGACCAACTGAGCATGTTGAGCAGAATAAACGGCTTCAAACTTTCCTTTACGAACCTGTTGCCTAACCAATCCTCGCTTGATTTCATTATGAATGGTCTGGGGAGCCTTACCTAGTAAGCGAGCAATTTCACGATTAGAGCGACCTTCCAGCTTCCAGCGTTGAATTTGCTGACGCTCATGGATTGTCAATTGTTTGCCTTTTGGTGTATAATAATCTTGCATCTTTTTGAGTTTCCTTGTGTTTGTGGTGAACTACAAGTATACCTCTTAGAGGTGCTTTTTTCATACCTAAAAAGTGGCTAAGTTCATTTTAGAAGTTTTCCATAGAAAAGGTTCCTGAAAAAAAGTTATATTTTTTTTGAAAAAGTGTAGACAAATAAAATCAATCTGATATAATAATAAGAGTGTTAAGGAGAACTTCTCCAAAACTTCTGGTCCGTTGGTCAAGGGGTTAAGACACCGCCTTTTCACGGCGGTAACACGGGTTCGAATCCCGTACGGACTATCAGAATTGTCATTGAGGCAATTTTTTTCTTTTTCCGGCATAGCTCAGTTGGTAGTAGCGCATGACTGTTAATCATGATGTCGTAGGTTCGAGTCCTACTGCCGGAGTGATAAGATATTTCCTAAGATTATCTTAGGATTTTTTTATTTAACTAAGAAAAGAAACTAAAAGCCTATTTCAACTATTTCTCTGATGAGTATTGTATTGCTTCAGAACGTGACTTATGACGAATTAAAAGAAAGTGATAGACATCAAAAAGCTGTTCGTTATTGAACAGCTTTTTGATTGTGTTAAGAGTAAGTATAAAACTAGTTGGATCATTCCCCACTAAGGATAGTGAACCTTTTCGTTTGTCACCTGTCTTTTCTTTTTCTGACTTGTGACTTGATAGTAGACTAGGAAAAGATACGAGATTATTCCGAAAAGAGACAGCATCAAGCCTAGTTTAAATCCGTTTGGAATAAAGGTAAGAATGACTTGACCTTTTCCTTTAAGAATAGAAACGGTTAGGAATCCTCCTTGAGCTTTTGTAATAGGAATAGGCTTACCATTTTTTGTAGCTGACCATCCTTTGTCATAAGGAATTGTAAAGATGAGAGAGCCATCTTCCTTAGCATTGTAATTAGTAATAACGTTGTTGTTACTGGTATAAACGTGGACTTCTTTTTGATTGATAGCGGTGATAGCTTTAAGGTAGGAATCGATAGATAGACTATAAAAGTGAGGAGTTGTAAAGCTGATTTGTTTATTTTTGGGGAAAATAAAGGAAAGATTTGCTTCTTTAGCATGTTCAAAATAACCTAAGTCAAAGAAGGAATAGGCATTATCTGTAGTGTAGGTGAATGAGTTACCATCGATACTAACACGAACTTCTTTGGCATTGGGATTTGAAAAAATAATATTTGGTATGCTTACATAGAGCTGACTACGTTCGGGAATAGTTACCTGATAAGTAATGACGGTGGATTGTTGCAAGGACTTGCTCTGTCCTGATACTTGCTGATTGAATTGTTTGGCACCTGAAATCAGCTGAGAGGGTTGAAGATGAAAGTAAGTTAGGGATTGCCCACTTAATTGATTTAATAGCTTAGTTTGATTGTCAAGTGTATTGACACTTATGTTGACATCTTTGTGAACCCCCCTTGTTAATATTGCTAAAGGACTACTATAATGATTTTGATATAAAGTCATGGAACCGCTTGAATTAACCTTTGTAAACCCAAATTTATCCAAAGAATTTTCACTAAGGTTATACTTGATACCAAGTAAACTATCCATAATGAGAGTATTATTTTGGTACCTCAGGTTCAAATTAGTCCCTTTTGACTGGAAACCTAAACGATCAAGTAAGGAACTAGATAGGCGATTTCGAACAGATGAAAATTGAGAAATGCCATGATAATTGTATTTCATGCTATCATTTCCTGTTTGAGGGGATAACCTTTCCATTCTAAAAAAAGGTTGACGTTTGGTTGACAGATTGTTAACAATGCTGTCAATATCTTTTAATTGATTCTGGTAACCTTGTCTAGTAGGAAATACCCACTCGTTATTTATACCTTGGGTTTGGTAATACGTATTTAAGCTAGCTTCTAGAATGGTAAAAAATAGTGTAAAGCTAAGTAAAAAACCTACAGGAATTTGGCGAGACTGAAAAGCAAGTAGGCATATGGTATAGGCTACTAGAAAAGCTAAACTAAGTAAAAAGAAACTTGGTGTCAAAAAATCATATCGGTGTGCTGTCAGGTAGGGTGTCGCTAGTATTAAGACTAGAAATATAAAAGCAATACTTATTTTGATTTTTGAAAATTCTATTTGCCTGGTTAAGGCCTCACATGCTAACAAAAGAAGCGTTACTGGGAAGGTCCAAGCATAACGATGTAAGAACATATTAGGTGCGTGCATGCCTTGCCAAAAGAGATCTAGTGGTTGTAAATAAAAGCTTGACACAATAGTGACTAAGAGTGTTGCATAGGCTGATTTGATTTTTAGAGGAACACTTGACAAGGTAAAGAAAATCACTGCAAGTAACAAAGGAAACAAGCCGACATAAATCATAGGAAGAGCATTGAACTTAGTCGTGTCATAAGCTCCTAATGAGAGTTTTGCAGGGAGGTCGAAATACCAAGCATTGGTAGTTATGAGTTGTTTTACAGGGGAGAACGTTTCTCCATAACTTGATAAATCCAAATAGGTAGGAAGTAGCATAACAGCACTTGTTAAGGCTGCCATGATTGACACTGTTGTAAACCTTAAAAAAGCAACTAAACCTTTTTTGAAATTATTGAGTTTCAAAAGACAAACAAAGGCATATAAGGAGGAGAAGATAGCAACCATATAGCCAAAGTAGTAATTTTGAATAAAGAGCAGACTCACACAAACGTAATATAAACCTGTTTTCTTTTTTAGGATGATTTGATTTAGTCCTAATAAAATCAAGGGTAAAAGAATAAAAACGTCCAACCAAGAATTGAGTTCAAGTTGACTAGTCAAAAAACTCATTAAACTATAAGAAAGTGATAGTGATACGATCAGATAAGCCTTAATATTTGGATAGAGTTTATGAAACGCATAGCAGGCAGTTAGTCCCATAAATCCAAATTTTAATAAAGTAAGGAGATAGATGGCATCAGGCATAGATGCTAAATCAAAAAAGAAATACAAGGGAGAAAAGAAACTCCCTAAGTAATAGCTTATGAGAGCGTAAAAATTCAAACCTAGTCCGCTGGTAAATGTATAAAAGAGACTATCAGATCCATGAAGGATATTACGAAGGTTTTGAGCAAAAATAACATATTGATGAAAGGCATCACTTGCTAGAATAGTTCTTTCTCCTTGATAAGAAATTCCCATTGAAAGAAGAACAGTAAACATAATGCTAATTGGTAAAAGAAAACTAGCAAGTCCAGCAATTGCCCATTTATGACGATGTTTCATAAGCTGACCAATCTTTCATTAATAACATTTTAAAAAAAGTGGCTAGGAAGAAGTCTTCTTAGCCACCTCATTTATCATAAGGTTCTATTTCCAAAGTTCAGCAACTCGGGCTTGAACATCAGGATTGTCAAGGAATTCGTCATAGGTTTCATCAATACGGTCAATAACACCATTTTTTGAAATCACAACGATATGGTTAGCAATGGTCTGAATAAATTCATGGTCATGACTGGCAAAAATAACAGACTCTTTGAAGTCTTTGATACCATCATTAAGGCTTGAAATAGATTCCAAATCTAAGTGATTAGTTGGGTCATCAAGAATAAGAACGTTTGATTTCAATAGCATCAACTTAGAAAGCATGACACGTACTTTTTCACCACCAGAAAGAACGTTAACAGATTTTTTAACTTCGTCTCCAGAGAAAAGCATACGTCCTAGGAAACCACGTAAAAAGGTATCATCATCTTCACCTTTTGAGGCGAATTGTCGTAACCATTCAAGGATGGAATCATCTGTTGCAAAATCTTTTGAATTGTCTTTTGGCAAGTAAGAACGACTTGTTGTCACTCCCCATTTAATGGTTCCTTCGTAGTCAATATCATCTGCTAAAGCACGCATAAGAGCAGTTGTCTGAATATCATTTTGACCAATAATAGCAGCCTTGTCACCTGGACGTAAAATGAAACTGATATTATCAATGATTTTCTCTCCATCGATCGTTACAGAAAGATTTTCAACAGTGAGGAAGTCATTTCCCATTTCACGCTCTGCTTTAAAATTAATAAATGGGTATTTACGACTTGAGGGAACAATTTCTTCTAATTCAATCTTATCAAGCATTTTTTTACGAGAGGTTGCTTGTTTTGATTTAGAGGCGTTAGCTGAGAAACGGGCAACGAATTCTTGTAATTCTTTGATTTTCTCTTCTGCTTTAGCATTGCGGTCAGCTTGTAAACGAGCGGCCAGCTCAGAAGATTGTTTCCAGAAATCGTAGTTACCCACAAAGAGTTTGATTTTACCAAAGTCAAGGTCGGCCATATGAGTACATACTTTATTCAAGAAGTGACGGTCATGGGAAACAACGATAACTGTATTTTCAAAATCAATCAAGAAATCTTCCAACCATGAAATAGATTGAATATCAAGACCATTGGTTGGTTCGTCAAGTAATAGAACGTCAGGCTTACCAAAGAGCGCTTTAGCAAGAAGGACTTTCACCTTATCTCCATTAGCCAGTTCACTCATATTTTGGTAGTGAAGGTCTTCTGGAATATTTAGATTTTGGAGAAGTTGAGAAGCTTCACTTTCTGCCTCCCAGCCACCTAACTCAGCAAAGATACCTTCCAGCTCAGCGGCACGAACTCCGTCTTCTTCTGAAAAGTCAGCTTTCATGTAAATAGCATCTTTTTCTTTCATGATATTGTAGAGTTGTTCATTTCCCATGATAACAACATCAATAGCACGCTCTTCTTCATAGTCAAAGTGATTTTGTCGAAGAACAGAAAGGCGTTCGTCAGGACCTAAAGAGATATGACCAGTACTTGGTTCAATATCTCCGGCAAGGATTTTAAGGAAAGTTGATTTTCCGGCACCATTGGCACCGATTAAGCCGTAAGTATTACCGGCTGTGAATTTGATGTTTACATCATCAAAAAGTTTTCGATCACTAAAGCGTAGTGATACATCAGAAACTGTAAGCAATTTGTCACCTCATCTTATTTATCTAACCTTCATTGTACCTAAAAAAGCCCCATTTTTCAATCAGAAAGGGGCTAATCACTACATAGGCAATAAAACATCTTTGTCTTCACGTTTGTATTGTTTGGTTAAGCTGAATCCTCGACCCATTACCTGAGCTGCAGGCATGACAACAATAAAAGCAGTATCATCGATTTCAAGAATTTTTTCTTGGAGCGCAGGCAATTCATAAGTTGACACGATGGCCATCAACATAACTTTATCTGATGTGGTATAACCACCACGAATTGGAATTTTAGTTACCCCACGATCCATAACAGTTGTGATATATTCTCGGATAGCTTGATAATCTTTGGAAATAATCATGACATTCTTCGATGAATCGAAACCATTTTCCATGACACTAATCACATATCCAATAACGAGTAGGCCTATCGTTGAATACATGACGTCGTCAGCAGAGAGAGCCATTAATCCCATGAGAACACTAATACCGTCAACAATAGTCATAGCGACACCAAGTGATAATGGGGAGTACTTGTGAAGAATTTGTGTTAGAATACCTGTTCCCCCTGTTGAAGAATTTCCCCAAAATACCATGCCTAGTCCAATACCGCAGATAATACCTCCGAAAATAGCAGCTAATAATTGATTGTGTGTTAAAGTGGGTAATTGGTTGGTTAAACGAATGGCAATAGGATAAATCCATGACCCATAGAGTGTTTTAATGAAGTTATGTTTACCAAGAAAAAAGTAACACATTAACAGTAAGGGAATGTTACTAACCATTAAAAAGAGAGAAGGACTGATACCAAATAAGGCTTTCATAACTACTGAAATACCAACCATTCCACCTGAGGCAATATGATTATCAACAAACATGGTGTTAAAACCAATTGCTGTGATAAATGATCCAATGGTAACAAGCAATAAATCAATCACACGTTTTTTCATGTAGCTAAGGTCTCCTTTTGAGGTGGTTAAAAATGGTAGATTCATTATCTCTTAAATAGGTTGAGACCGTCAAGACTTATTTTTAAAAATCTAAGGAACTTGACAAAATACTCAAAATTTCATAGAATAATGCTACGTTAGAAGAGTAATCTTTTCCTTGTTTTTAGAGAGTTAGCGGTAGGTGCGAGCTAACAACAAGCAAGATGAAATGGGCTAATGGTTATAGTTTGGAAGGAACACATAACTTTCAGGTCGGCACCCCTTATCGTGCAACTTCTTAATATGGAGAAGATTGAGATAATATCCTGTTTTATTGTGGGTATTAATTGAGGTGGTACCGCGTATTACTTGTCATAACGCCCTCACGCTATTTTAGCGTGGGGATTTTTTTATGTAATGCAATAATGAATATTTAGGAGATAATGATGACAAAACCAATTATTTTAACTGGGGATAGACCAACTGGTAAATTACACCTAGGCCATTACGTAGGAAGTCTTAAAAATCGCGTGATGTTACAAAATGAAAACAAGTATAAGATGTTTGTCTTCTTGGCCGATCAGCAGGCTTTAACAGATCATGCTAAAGAGTCCGAATTAATTAAAGAATCTATTGGAAATGTTGCCTTGGATTACCTCTCTGTTGGTTTAGATCCGAAACAATCAACGATTTTTATTCAAAGTCAGATTCCAGAATTAGCTGAATTGACCATGTACTATATGAATTTGGTGTCATTGGCACGTTTGGAAAGAAATCCAACCGTTAAAACCGAAATTGCTCAGAAAGGTTTTGGTGAAAGTATACCATCTGGTTTCCTTGTTTATCCAGTATCACAAGCCGCTGATATTACAGCTTTTAAATCTAATTTTGTTCCTGTGGGCAATGACCAGAAACCGATGATTGAACAAACACGTGAAATTGTGAGAAGTTTCAATCACACTTACCATACAGACTGTTTAGTGGAACCTGAAGGCATTTACCCAGAAAATGAAAAAGCTGGACGCTTGCCAGGACTTGATGGCAATGCCAAAATGTCTAAGTCTTTAGGAAATGGAATCTATCTTTCTGACGATGCTGATACAGTCCGTAAAAAAGTCATGAGCATGTACACCGATCCGAACCATATTAAAGTGGAGGATCCTGGTCAAATTGAAGGGAATATGGTTTTCCATTACTTGGATATTTTTGGAAGAGAAGAGGATCAAACTGATATTGCGGCTATGAAAGAGCATTATCAAAGAGGTGGTTTAGGAGATGTTAAAACGAAACGCTACCTTCTAGACATTTTGGAACGTGAATTAGCACCTATTCGTGAAAGACGTTTGGAGTACGCTAAAGATATGGGGGAAGTTTTCCGTATGTTACAAGAAGGTAGTGAACAAGCGCAGGCTGTCGCAGCTCAAACCTTATCAGAAGTTAAATCTGCAATGGGAATTAATTATTTTTAAAAAAAGCCAGGTTTTAGCACCTGGTTTTTTAGCTTGAGATGCCTTATCAAAGTGTTTTTGAATACAGTAAAAAGTCTGATAATTTAGCCATTCTATTATATTGGAGAGATATAAAAACATTTTGTTGACAAATGATTTTAGCGTGATATGATAGTAACAATAAAAAAATAGACTGGGGAATTATTCCCTAAAATAAAAGAAAAGAGGATTATCTTAATGTCAAACTGGGACACTAAATTTTTGAAAAAAGGCTACACTTTTGATGATGTCTTACTCATTCCGGCAGAAAGTCATGTTCTTCCAAATGAAGTCAGTTTAAAAACAAAACTTGCAAACAATTTGACATTAAATATCCCAATTATCACAGCAGCTATGGATACTGTCACTGACAGTAAAATGGCTATTGCGATTGCGCGTGCGGGTGGCCTTGGTGTCATTCATAAGAATATGTCTATTACAGAGCAGGCAGAAGAAGTCCGCAAGGTAAAACGTTCTGAAAATGGCGTTATTATCGATCCTTTCTTCTTAACTCCTGACCACAAAGTGTCAGAAGCTGAAGAATTAATGCAACGTTACCGTATTAGTGGTGTTCCTATTGTTGAAACATTGGCAAATCGTAAGCTAGTTGGTATTATTACTAACCGTGACATGCGTTTTATTTCAGATTATAATGCACCAATCTCTGAACATATGACCAGTGAGCATCTCGTTACGGCTGCTGTTGGTACAGATCTTGAAACAGCTGAACGTATTCTTCACGAACACCGTATTGAAAAACTTCCTTTGGTTGATGAAAGTGGCCGCCTATCTGGCTTAATCACTATCAAAGATATTGAAAAAGTCATCGAGTTTCCTCATGCTGCTAAAGATGAGTTTGGTCGCTTGCTTATTGCTGCTGCAGTAGGTGTTACTTCTGACACGTTTGACCGCGCAGAAGCTTTGTTTGAAGCTGGTGCGGATGCTATCGTTATTGATACTGCTCATGGCCATTCAGCTGGCGTGCTTCGTAAAATTGCTGAGATTCGTGCTCATTTCCCAAATCGTACCTTGATTGCTGGAAACATTGCTACTGCTGAAGGAGCGCGTGCTCTCTATGATGCAGGTGTCGATGTTGTTAAAGTTGGTATTGGACCAGGTTCTATCTGTACTACTCGTGTGGTTGCAGGTGTTGGTGTTCCTCAAGTGACTGCTATTTACGATGCTGCTGCTGTTGCTCGTGAATATGGCAAAACGATTATTGCTGATGGTGGTATCAAGTATTCTGGCGATATTGTTAAGGCTCTTGCAGCCGGTGGTAATGCTGTTATGCTTGGATCAATGTTTGCTGGTACAGATGAAGCTCCAGGTGAAACTGAAATTTACCAAGGCCGTAAATTCAAAACTTATCGTGGGATGGGTTCCATTGCAGCTATGAAGAAAGGATCAAGTGATCGTTACTTCCAAGGCTCTGTCAATGAAGCTAATAAGCTGGTTCCAGAAGGAATTGAAGGTCGTGTTGCTTATAAAGGCGCTGCTTCAGATATTGTCTTCCAAATGTTAGGTGGTATCCGTTCAGGTATGGGCTATGTTGGTGCAGGTGACATTCAAGAATTACATGAAAATGCTCAATTTGTTGAAATGTCTGGTGCAGGCTTGATTGAAAGTCATCCACATGATGTCCAAATCACAAATGAAGCACCAAACTATTCTGTACATTAAAATGATATTGATGTAAACTAAAGGCCGAGTCTACTCTCGGCTTTTTTTAACTCGTCATTGAATACCAGTGTCAACTTTGTACTAGTAACAGTTTTTTGGTAAATATTATTGTATTTTCCTGCTAAATAAGCTATAATTAGTTCTCGTGTGAAAACACTTTAATGATAGAAATTTTATAATGTTGTAAACTTACTGTAAAGGAGATGAGATTTTGGAAGGTATTTTATACGCGCTTGTTCCGATGTTTGCTTGGGGCAGTATTGGTTTTGTTAGTAACAAAATTGGTGGTAAACCCTCACAACAGACCTTTGGAATGACTTTAGGAGCTTTGCTATTTGCACTTGTTGTTTGGCTAATTGTCAGACCTGAAATGACTTTACAACTTTGGATTTTTGGGATTTTAGGCGGTTTTATCTGGTCAATTGGTCAAACTGGTCAATTTCATGCCATGCAATACATGGGAGTCTCAGTTGCCAATCCTTTGTCAAGTGGCTCTCAACTTGTTCTGGGAAGTTTGATTGGTGTCCTCGTTTTTCATGAATGGACAAAACCGATGCAATTTGTAGTAGGAAGTCTAGCACTATTACTTCTGATTGTTGGTTTCTACTTTTCTAGTAAACAAGATGATGCTAATGCACAAGTCAATCACCTTCATAATTTTTCAAAAGGATTTAGGGCGCTCACTTATTCAACAATTGGTTACGTGATGTATGCAGTCTTATTTAATAACATCATGAAATTTGATGTTTTATCTGTTATTTTACCAATGGCATTTGGTATGGTCCTAGGAGCAGCAACCTTCATGTCATTTAAAGTCTCTTTTGACCAATATGTGATTAAAAATAGTGTTGTTGGATTACTTTGGGGCATTGGTAATATTTTCATGCTTCTAGCTGCATCAAAGGCAGGACTTGCTATTGCCTTTAGTTTCTCACAATTAGGTGCTATCATTTCGATTGTCGGAGGCATTTTATTCCTAGGCGAAACCAAAACCAAAAAAGAAATGCGTTGGGTTGTCACAGGAATTATTTGTTTTATCGTAGGTGCTATTTTATTAGGTATAGTCAAATCTTAATCGCCACATAATATCAAAAAAAGGGTTCAGTTTAACTGAACCCTTCAGACTGAAGACAAAGTCCTTAGAATCACTTTTCTAGGGGCTTTTCATGATATTTAGGAGTATAATATAAGAAAAAGGACTTGTGAGGTTCTCCTATGTTACACAAAGAAAAACCTGATTATAACCGCAATCAGTACGGTTTCTATACCCTTGACCAGTTAGTGCCTGATGAACATTTCCTGCGCCAAGTGGAAGCTGTGATTGACTTCGACTTCATCTATGACCTAGTAGAAGACACCTATTCGTCTGATAATGGTCGCCCTAGCCTTGATCCTGTCATGTTGGTTAAAATCCCTCTGATTCAGTGCTTTTATGGCATTCGTTCCATGCGTCAGACCATCAAGGATATTGAAGTGAATACTGCCTATCGCTGGTTTTTAGGTTTGACTTTGGATGACAAGGTGCCACATGTCACAACCTATGGCAAAAATTATTCCCGTCGCTTTCAAGAAAAAGGCTTGATTGAGTCCATTTTTACGCATATTCTTGGGCTATGTATCAATACAGACCTGATTGACCCGACGGAGATTTTCATAGATGGGACTCATATTAAGGCTGCGGCTAATACTCGCAAGTTCATCAACCGAGAGGTGGAAAAACAAGCCAAGTTCATGAGTGAACAGCTAGAAATCGAAATCAATCGGGATAGGGAGAAGCATGGAAAAAAGCCGCTAGGGCCCGCCAAAGAGCTAGAGCCCGTCGCTAAGAAAATCTCCACAACCGATCCAGAAAGTGGCTGGTTTCACAAAGGTGATCATAAGGAAGTCTTCGCTTATTCTGCTCAGGTGGCTTGTGACAAGTATGGATGGGCGCTTGCTTATAGTGTTGAGGCTGGCAATATCCATGATAGTCAGGCTTTTCCTGCACTTTTTGCCAAGCTTGAACCCTTGAAACCACAGTTTATTATTGCGGATTCCGGCTATAACATTCCTAGCATTGCCAAGTTTCTGATTGATAAGGAGATCACTCCTGTCCTTCCTTACACACGACCAAGAGGAAAGAAAGACCTTCTACGTCCGAAAGAATTTATTTATGATGAGCACTTTGATTGTGTCATCTGCCCTGAACATCAAGCCTTGACCTACCGCACTACGACCAGAGAAGGCTACCGAGAATACAAAAGTGACCCTGCAATTTGTGCCAATTGTCCCCTGTTATCTGTATGTACGACCAGTAAGAACCACCAAAAAGTTGTCACACGGCATATTTGGAAAGACTATTTGGAACAGTGCGAGGACATTCGTCATCAAAGGGGGATGAAGGAGCTCTACCAGCATCGGAAAGAGACGATTGAACGACTGTTTGGCACAGCCAAGGAATACCACAATCTCCGCTATACGAGAGAGAAAGGCAAGTCCAAAATGGAAGATAAGGTTGGACTGACTTTGGCATGCTTAAATCTCAAAAAACTGGTCAAAAGGATGGCGGGAGAGCCTTTTTATTTTGTTCAGATGAGGTGGTTTAAGCACGGAAACAGCCATTTTTATCTAAAAACACTAAAAAAGACAAACACCAATCGATGTTTGTCTTCAATCTGAAGGGTTCAGTTTAACTGAACCCTTTTTTTGATATTATTAGTGAATTTCAGAATCAACTTGAATGGTTCCTTTTGTCACGTGAAAAATACGGATACCTTCTGGCAACTGTGACAGGTGATCCAAACTTGTTGTTGTGATAAAGGTTTGGACATTTTCTTTAATTACTGTTTCAAGTAACTTTGTTTGTCGTGTATTGTCTAGCTCGCTCATGACATCGTCTAGTAAAAGAATAGGATTATCTCCAGTCAAGGCCTTCATTAAACTAACTTCAGCCATTTTTAAGGAAAGAATAAGGCTGCGGTGCTGACCTTGACTAGCAAAGTTAGCATTCATTCCGTTAATGTAAAAGGCTAAGTCATCGCGATGTGGGCCCACACTAGTGTTTTTACGGAAAAAATCTTTCTGATGATTTTTTTCAAGTTGGTGTAAAAATTGTTGGTAAATATTAGTTCTTTTGTCAAAGACAACTGACGACTGATAGGAGAGAGAGAGATTTTCTAAACCATTTGAGATGGCTTGGTGATGAGTATTTGCTTCTTTCTCTAATGCATTGATAAAATCAATACGATGTTCCATGACACGGGTTCCATAGCTAGCTAATTGCTCATCTAGAACAGCTAGAAAAGCCGCATCAATTTGCTGGGCACTTTTTAAATAGCTATTACGCTGTTTAAGCACGTGGTTATAATGGGATAACTCAGATAAGTAAACAGGTTTAATTTGACCAAGGTCAATGTCGATAAATTTGCGACGAAGGCTAGGTGCCCCCTTAACTAGTTGCAAATCTTCTGGTGCAAAAAGCACAACCATCATCGTTCCAATATAATCAGATAATTTTGCTTGTTTTAGCGCATTAATCTTTGTCACGCGTCCTTTATCTGATAGATTGATTTCTAAATCAACAGTACCACTAACACGCTGAATCTTACCAGTAAGAGAAACAGTTGAGTGATCAAAATGAATCAATTCTTTATCAGCCCTCGTGCGATGACTTCTAGTAAGTGATAGAAAATAGATTGCCTCGAGAAAATTGGTTTTTCCTTGAGCATTATTACCGATAAAGACATTTAAACCCGATGAAAATGAGGCAAGCAGGTGGTCATAATTGCGATAATGTTTTAACTCTAACTCTTTAATCCACATATTAGATACCTGGGAAGCGGACAGGTGCAGTTGGTTTACCTTTAGTTTTCTTAGTTGCTTTTAGTGACTTTTTGGTAGTAGATTGACGATTGTTATGTTTAGAAGAAGTCTTTTTGTTAGCTTGGTTCATTTGTTTCACTATAGCCGCTACACGTGTCTTTTCAGCCATTTCTTCGGCAAACTGTTCTTTTTCTTCTTGACTAGGCTCAACAATAGTGATAATTAAGTCTTGGTCAGGTAGAGAAATCTTATCCCCTATTCTGATTTTTTTGCCTCGACGTTTTTCATCTTCACCATTAAATAGAACGGTTGTTTCAGCGAGAAATCCCTTGATAGCGCCACCACTTTGGATAATTCCTAATTCTTTAAGAAGGGCTTGTAGGGTAATAAATTCTGTAAATAATTTGTATATCATTGTCATCTCCATTTTGTCATTCAAGTCATTATAGCATAAAACAGGAATAAATAATAATAGCTGAATAAAGGCTATTTGACTATTCCAAAGTGAGACGTTATTTGATATAATATAATCTGTATTTTTAAGAATAAAGTGTGGTTGAAACTTTTTAGAGGTATTACTGGCCTTATTTTGCAGTAAATCATAGGAGCAAGTCAATTGCTTCTTTTTTGTTTAATCGTAAGGAATTTAAAAAGTTATCACTCACCTAACCTGAATAAAAATGGTATAATCGTAAGGATCACACTATTTATTAAGGAAACATTATGAAAATTGTTCAGGGAGTACAACTTCATCTGATTAAGACCAAACGGTTTAAAACCAATCATATTACCTTTCGTTTTTCAGGTGATTTGAACCAAAAAACAGTAGCCAAAAGAGTCTTAGTGGCACAGATGTTAGCAACAGCTAATGATCGCTACCCAACAGCTAAATTGTTTAGAGAAAAATTGGCAGAACTTTACGGAGCCAACTTGTCAACGAATGTGTCAACTAAAGGCTTGGTACACATTGTTGACATTGATATTACCTTTGTTCAAGATCGATATGCTTTTCAAGGGGAAAAAGTTTTAGATGAAATGATTCAATTTTTAAAGGAAATCTTGTTTTCGCCTTTATTATCAATCGCTCAATACCAACCTAAGGTTTTTGATATTGAAAAGTCTAACTTGATTAATTATGTTGAATCGGATAAAGAAGACTCGTTTTATTATAGTTCTCTTAAAATCAAAGAATTATTTTACCTTAACAAAGAACTACAAGTATCTAAATATGGTACTGCAGAACTCATCACCAAAGAAACTGCCTATACCAGCTATCAAGAATTCCATAAGATGCTCAATGAAGATCAGATTGATATTTTTGTCTTAGGAGATTTTGACGATTACCGTGTTGTTCAATTGTTACATCAGTTTCCTTTTGATGCTCGTAAGAAAAAATTGGATTTCTTTTATTTACAGGATGCTGTTAATATTATCAAGGAATCCATTGAAAAAAAGGATATCAATCAGTCCATCCTCCAGCTGGCTTATCACTTTCCTTTGGTTTTTGGACAAAGGGAATATTACGCCTTAGTTGTTTTGAATGGTCTATTAGGCTCATTTGCTCATTCTCGTTTCTTCACAAAAATCAGAGAAGAAGAGGGATTGGCTTACAGTATCGGTTGTCGATTTGATGTTTACACTGGCTTGTTTGATGTTTACGCAGGTATTGACAGTCAAAATAGGACAAAAACCTTACAATTAATTGTCAAGGAATTGAACGATATTAAGATGGGACGATTTTCAGGGCAACTAATGAAAAAGACTAAACTAATGCTTATTAATAATGCTCTCTTATCTGAAGATTACAGTAAAAACATGATTGAGATGACTTATATGGCTTCCTATATTGATCCTTCTTATTCGATTAAACATTGGATTGATGAGATTGACAAGGTTAGTAAAGTAGATATCATTAAAGTTGCCAATTTATTAAAACTCCAGACAGTTTACTTCTTGGAAGGAAAATAAGATGACAAAACTAGTAAAGATAGATTACCCTAATATTGACGAGACACTTTACTATGGTAGATTAGAAAATGGATTAACAGTTTATTTCATAAAGAGAACTGGTTATTCGGAAAAGACAGCTATGTTGACAGTTGATTTTGGTTCTCTTGACAATAGGTTGACAGTGGATGACAAGTCTACTATTGCTCCAGAAGGGATTGCTCATTTTCTAGAGCATAAGCTTTTCGAAGATAAGACAGGGGAGGACATTTCTCTAGCATTCACTCAGCTGGGTGCAGAGACAAACGCTTTCACCACATTCGATAAGACAAGTTACTTCTTTTCAACTGCTAAGGCATTTTCAGAAGGTCTCAAGTTACTTCAGAGTTTTGTCCTTTCTGCTCACTTTACAGATGAATCCGTCAACAGAGAAAAGAAAATTATAGAGCAAGAAATTGACATGTATCAGGACGATCCTGACTACCGTGCTTATAGCGGGATTTTGCAAAATTTATTTCCTGATACTAGCCTAGCTAATGATATTGCAGGAACAAAAGAATCAATTCAAGATATCACAAAAGCTTTGTTGGATGCACACCATTCCTATTTTTATCACCCTTCTAATATGAGTTTATTAGTGATTGGTGATATTGATGTTGACGAAATCTTTGCAGCTATCCAAACTTTCCAAAAAGCTCTACCTTCTTCTGAAGAAAAAATGGTGATTGTAGAAGAATTGCACCATTATCCAGTCATCCCTTCATCATCTATCGATATGGATGTAGCCACTGCTAAGTTAGTTGTTGGTTTCCGAGGTCATCTCGTTTTAGATAACTATTCTCTATTAACTTACCGTGTGGCCTTAAAATTATTATTAGCCATGCTTCTAGGATGGACTTCTAAAACTTACCATGAATGGTACGAAGAAGGGAAAATAGATGATTCCTTTGATATAGAAATTGAAATTCAAGATGATTTTCAATTTATTTTAATATCGTTGGATACGGCTGAACCAATTGCTATGTCAAATCACATTCGCCGTCGTTTAACAGACATTAGGCAATCACAAGAGTTGACAGATAAGCATTTAACCCTTTTAAAACAAGAAATGTATGGCGACTTTATTCAAAGTTTAGACTCTATTGATCATCTTACGAGTCAATTTAACCTTTATTTATCTGATAAGGAAACCTATTTTGATCTTCCAAGAATTATAGAGACTATAACCTTGACAGATATTCTTGTTATTGGGGAAGCCTTTTTTGAAGAAGCAGATGTTTCCGATTTTACTGTCTTTCCAAAATAATTCAAAATCTGCTATAATGGAGTTATTATAATATTTTTGAGGTACCCGTATGAGTGAAAAAAGTCTTGGTGAGGTTTTAAGAGAATCGCGTGTTGGCAAAAATATCACATTAGATGATATTGAATCCAAAACAGGGATTTCTTCTCATTACTTATTGGCAATGGAGTTAGATCAATTTAAGATTATTCCAGAAGAGAAATTTGACCAGTATTTAAAAGACTATGCCGATATTGTGGAATTAGATTTCATTACTTTAAAACGCCGCTATCATTATCAAGTGAATGCTAAAAAAAAGAGTGATACGAAATCAGTAACAGAAATTGTCGAAGAAAAACTAAGTCAGAAGCGATTGCAAGAAAAAATGGCAACTGGTGGAATGCCTTACCCTCATTACACCTCGACGCCACCTAAAAAAACTCAGGAGACATTGGTTATTCCCGTCAAAACAGTCGGTTTGGACTCTAAAACCCCTGCAAAGGCTATACCAGCTGTCAGTCAGTTTAAAGGTGATGATCGTTTGGTGCCTAAAAAGACAAATGTCTCACGTTCAAGACGCTATGACAATGGTGATTACTCTAAAAAATCAATAGTACCCGCTTTTATCTTAGGTTTAGTTGCTATAGCGATTGTCGGGGTTATCTTTTTTGGTGTCTGGAAACAATTTGAAAAAGGTCAGCGTGCTAAAGAAGCTGAAATGGCTTTACTTGAGGCTTCTAAAAAATCGAAAGCAGCTTCAAAAGAAAGTTCAAGTGAACCTCAAACTCAAATCACAACAGAAGGCGCAGATAACTATTTGGTAGCAACAGTTACCAAATCGAAAGAAACAGTTGACATCACTGTTTCCTTAACAGATGCAGAAAGTAGTTGGATTTCCTTGACTAATTCTGAAATTGGAGAGAGTGGCACTACACTAACGCAAGAATCTCCGACATATACGGCAACCTTACCTGCTGATGTAACAGAGTCTTTATTGACACTGGGTATCACAAAGGGCGTGTCTGTAACCGTTGACGGACAACCCCTTGACTTATCTGCTTTAACAAGTACTGATTTAAGTTATATCACATTTAAAATTCAATAATTAAGGTACGAAAATGACAAAAAAAGAAAATATTCCCAATTTATTAACCCTTATTCGAATTGTAATGATTCCCCTCTTTCTCCTGGTTACCTCTTTTTCTAATGAACTCAGCTGGCATGTATTTGCAGCTATTATCTTTGCAGTCGCTAGCTTAACTGACTATTTAGACGGGTACCTTGCACGTAAGTGGCGTGTTGTTACTAATTTTGGGAAATTTGCTGATCCTCTAGCAGATAAAATGCTTGTGATGAGTGCTTTTATCATGTTAGTTGGACTGGGTCTGGCGCCTGCTTGGGTATCAGCTATTATCATCTGTCGAGAATTGGCTGTGACTGGGCTTCGTTTATTACTTGTTGAAACAGGTGGAGAAGTTTTGGCAGCTGCTATGCCAGGAAAGATAAAAACAACAACTCAAATGTTGTCTATCATTTTCTTGCTTTGTCACTGGACATTATTAGGAAATGTCTTTCTCTATGTTGCTCTTTTCTTTACCATTTATTCTGGTTATGATTACTTCAAAGGAGCAAGTTTTCTCTTCAAGGATACCTTTAAATAATCATGTCAAATATTATTGAACTCAAACAGGTTACATTTCATTACCATCCAAATCAGGAAAAACCAACCTTAAATCAGGTTTCGTTTCATGTGAAACAAGGTGAGTGGTTGTCTATTATTGGTCATAATGGATCAGGAAAATCGACGACTGTTCGTCTCATTGATGGTTTATTGGAAGCTGATTCAGGGGATATTTTTGTAGATGGTGAATTGCTAACAGAAGAAAACGTTTGGGATACTCGTCATAAAATCGGTATGGTATTCCAAAATCCTGACAATCAATTTGTAGGAGCTACAGTTGAAGATGATGTTGCTTTTGGGCTTGAGAACAAAGGAATTGCCCATCAAGAGATGAAAGAGCGTGTCAACCAGGCTTTACAACTCGTAGGTATGCAAGATTTTAAAGATAGGGAACCTTCTCGCTTATCTGGTGGGCAAAAACAACGGGTTGCTATTGCAGGAGCTGTTGCTATGAGGCCGAAAATCATTATTTTAGATGAAGCCACTAGTATGCTTGATCCAAAAGGACGTTTAGAATTGATTCGGACTATTCAGTCGATTCGTGAAGATTACCAGATAACAGTGATTTCCATTACCCATGATTTAGATGAAGTTGCTCTGAGTGATCGCGTCTTAGTGATGAAAGATGGACAAGTGGAGTCAGCCTCAACGCCAGAACAATTGTTTGCAAGAGGCGGCGATCTTCTCCAGTTGGGCCTTGATATTCCCTTCACCGCTTCTGTTGTACAGATGCTTAAAGAGGAAGGTTACCCAATTGAAGCTTCTTATCTCACAGAAAAGGAATTAGAAAACCAATTATGTCAATTAATTTCCAAAATGTAAGTTATACTTATCAAGCAGGGACCCCTTTTGAAGGGCGTGCCCTTTTTGACATTGATTTAACTATTTTAGACGGGTCTTATACAGCCTTTATTGGCCATACTGGTTCTGGCAAATCAACGATTATGCAGTTGTTGAATGGATTACATACTCCGACTAAAGGAATTGTTAGGGTTGGCAAGCAGGAGATTACAAATCAGTCTAAAAATAAAGACATCAAATCTGTTCGTAAGCACGTAGGTCTAGTGTTTCAGTTTCCAGAAAGCCAGTTGTTTGAGGAAACTGTCTTAAAAGATGTTGCTTTTGGCCCTCAAAATTTTGGGGTTTCTCAGGAAGAAGCAGAAGCTTTAGCGCGTGAGAAGCTGGCACTTGTAGGTATTTCAGAAAATCTTTTTGATAAAAATCCTTTTGAATTATCAGGAGGTCAAATGCGACGTGTAGCTATTGCTGGTATTTTAGCTATGCAGCCGGATGTTTTAGTTTTGGATGAGCCAACAGCAGGCCTGGATCCAAAAGGTCGAAAGGAATTGATGACCTTATTTAAAAAGCTTCATCAACTAGGAATGACCATTGTCTTGGTAACTCATCTGATGGACGATGTGGCAAACTATGCTGATTTTGTGTATGTTCTGGAAGAGGGAAAAATAATTTTGTCAGGAGAACCAAAACCTGTTTTTCAACGGGTTCATTTCTTAGAGGAAAAACAACTGGGTGTTCCTAAAGTGACTAAATTCGCTCAAGGACTTGTTGATCGAGGAATGGCTCTTTCTTCTTTACCTATTACCTTAGAAGAGCTTAGGGAGGTGCTTAGACATGGATAAATTGATTCTGGGACGTTATATTCCAGGTAACTCCCTTATTCATCGTCTGGATCCTAGAAGTAAATTGTCAGCAATGATCATTTACATTATTATTATTTTTTGGGCGAATAATGTGGTGACCAATCTATTGATGTTGGGTTTTACCTTAGGTGTTGTTTTCTTATCGAAAATCAAGTTATCATTCTTTTTGAATGGGGTTAAACCAATGATTGGAATTATCCTTTTTACGACTCTATTTCAGATGTTTTTCGCCCAAGGTGGCTCACCTATTTTTCGTCTGGGTATTATTACTATCACTGATTTAGGGCTCAGTCAAGCGATTTTAATTTTTATGCGCTTTGTTTTAATTATTTTCTTTTCAACGTTACTTACCCTAACAACAACCCCCTTGAGTTTATCGGATGCCGTTGAGTCCTTGTTAAAACCTTTAACTAGGTTCAAGGTTCCAGCTCATGAAATTGGGTTGATGCTGTCCTTAAGTTTGCGTTTTGTGCCAACTCTCATGGATGATACTACCCGTATCATGAATGCGCAGAAGGCGCGAGGTGTGGATTTCGGTGAAGGAAACTTGGTTCAAAAAGTGAAATCCATTATCCCTATTTTAATTCCTTTATTTGCTTCTAGTTTTAAAAGAGCAGATGCCCTGGCTATTGCTATGGAGGCCAGAGGTTATCAAGGAGGAGAGGATCGTACTAAATACCGTCAACTAGATTGGCAACTAAAAGATAGTTTTGCAGTGAGCTCAGTTTTAATCTTAGGTATCCTGCTCTTTTTCTTGAAAAATCCTTTATAAGTGTTCAAAAGCATTCAAATAAATAAGAAAGCTCTTCCATTTTTGTTTGAAGATTGGGAGAGCCTTTTCATACCGATAACTTCTTGTAATATAAATATTGCTGTAATAATTTTAATATATCTTCAATGGCAAGGTAATAATTAAAGGCTATTATGGATAACGGAGAAAAGTGAGGTATTAATTGAATGTTTAAAAAAGAAAATTTAAAACAACGTTATTTTAGTTTTGGGGTTATCGCAGTTGCTATTGCGATGTTAGCAGTTATTTTTGCATTTTCAAGCAAAAATGTTGATACAGATTCTTACGCTAAGAAATCTGAGCCTAAGGTTATCAAAAAAGTAAAAAAAGCTAAAAAAACTAGTCAAGAAGCTGTTAAAGAAGAACCAAAAAAGGAATCGGCTGAGGCAACTTCAGAGCCAGCTCCAGCAGCAGAGCAAGCAGCACCAGCTGCAGAAGCAACTCCGGTTGTTCAACAAGAAACAACTCAAGTTGTTCAATATACAGCAGCTCCAGTAGCTTACAGCTCAGGTGGTGTTGTTCTTTCTAACGGAAATACTGCTGGTGTGGTTGGTAGTCAAGCAGCAGCTCAGATGGCAGCTGCAACTGGTGTCCCACAATCAACATGGGAACACATTATTGCGCGTGAATCTAATGGTAACCCAAGTGCTGCGAATACTTCAGGAGCGTCAGGTTTATTCCAGACGATGCCAGGTTGGGGATCAACAGCAACTGTTCAAGATCAAGTGAATTCCGCTTTGAATGCTTACCGTGCACAAGGCTTATCAGCTTGGGGATATTAAGCTCATTAAAAATAACAACTAAAAATGACTGTCAGTAAGTTTGACAGTCATTTTTGATTGTTTCAGCTTAAGGTTGACAGATTTTGGAGCAAAGTGTAAATATCGAGAGGTTGCTTGACAATGTAATCAGCTTTACTCAATTGTAACTCTTCTTGACTACCAAAGCCCCAAGTCACACCTATTGTTGTAAGGTTAGCTTGTTTGCCACCAATAATATCAAATTTGGTGTCTCCAATAATGATAGGATTTTGGGCTGATGTTGACATGGTTTGTAAACAGGCTTGAATGACATCGGCTTTATGGTAACGGACAGAAGTAGAACCAAAGACTCCTGTAAAGTAATCGGCAATACCTAGATTGGTTAACATTTGGATAGCCATTGGTTCATGTTTACTAGTGGTTACATATAGGTCAAAGCCTTCCTGTACTAACGTTCTTAAAAGTGTCTCGATGTCATCGTAGACAGATACTTGATAGATTCCAGATTCTTTGTAGAATGCTCTAAAATGTAAAATAGCTTGTTCAACTTGGTCTTTATTTTCAAAAAAGGCTCTAAAAGTTGTTTCCAAAGGAGGGCCAATGTAAGTTGATAATAAGCTAGCATCTGGGACGATGTGATTCATTTGTTTAAAAGTATATTGAAAGGCATTTAATATACCAGGACTTGAGTCAACCAAAGTCCCATCCAAATCAAATAAAATAGCTGTCAAAGTCCCCTCCTAAAATCAGTAGATGTTATTCACCAAAAATTTCTTTACTATAACGACGACCTGTTGGGGTTGCTGCTAGTCCTCCTTCAGCCGTTTCACGGAAAGCAGTTGGCATAGCAGAACCTACCTGATACATTGCATCAATCACCTCGTCTACCGGGATTTGGGATTCAATGTCAGCTAAAGCCATATCAGCTGCAACGAGGGCAAAGCTTGCTCCCAAAGCATTTCGCTTCACACAAGGAACCTCTACTAAGCCAGCAACAGGATCACAAATAAGCCCCAATAGGTTTTTGATGACAAAAGCAATCGCTTGACTGGCTTGATGAGCGGTACCACCTGCTGCTTTGACGAGTGCAGCAGCACTCATAGCAGATGCTGATCCCACCTCTGCTTGACAGCCTCCCTCGGCTCCAGAAATAGAGGCATTGTTTCCGATAACAAGACCAAACGCACCAGCTGTAAAGAGGAACTCTAATTGTTCTTTTTCAGATAAGTTAAGCTTGTCAATGGCTGTGGCAAGGACAGCTGGCAGACAGCCAGCACTACCAGCAGTGGGAGTTGCACAGACAAGCCCCATCTTAGCATTTAGTTCATTGACAGCCATGGCATTTCTAACAGCAGTGAGAACGGTGGTATCAGCCAGTGTCTTCCCTTCTTGGATGTAGTGTTCCATTTTGAGGGCATCGCCCCCCGTTAGCCCGCTGATTGATTTGGTAGGCGTCAACCCTTTTTGAACGGACTCTTTCATAACTTCTAGATTGCGTGACATGATTGTAATGATGTCTTCTCGACTTCGTCCGGTCATCTCAATTTCTGTGGCAATCATTAATTCCGCCACATTGCCACCAAATTCTTGGTCAGCTTGGTTGACAAGTTCTTCAATAGTGTAAAACATAACTTTCCTCTCTAGTCAAAGAAGTTGACGTTGTGAATGTTAGGAATTTTGGCAATCGACTTGACAGCGTCTTGACACTCTCTAGAATCGACTTCAATAATCATAATGGCTTTTTCACCAGCTGATTCACGAGTAACATTCATTGTAGCGATATTGATATTACTGGAAGATAGGATATCTGTTACTTTTGCAATCATGCCAGGAATATCTTGGTGGACAGTAATAATGGTAGGAGTATTCATAGATAATGAGACAGAGAAACCATTTAATTCTGTAACTTGGATATTTCCCCCTCCGATGGAAACACCGGTAACACTCATGCTTTTATCAGCTTTTTTAACACTGATTTTAACTGTATTGGGGTGGGGAGCGTTACTATCTTTTAAAATATCCCAATAAATTTTAATGCCTTTTTGGTGGGCAATTTCAAGAGAACGCTTGATATCAGGGTTATCTGTATCCATTCCCATAATTCCAGCAACCAAAGCCTTATCAGTCCCATGTCCTTTATAAGTCTTTGCAAAAGAATTATAGAGATGGAAAGTCACTTCATCGGGAATTTCTCCGAATATAGAATGGACAACTTTGCCGATTCTAACTGCACCAGCAGTGTGACTACTTGAAGGGCCAATCATCACTGGTCCAATGATGTCAAAAACTGATTGAAATTTTTGTGTGTTCATAGGCAACTCCGTTTTTTATTTCTACTTTTATTATAACAGAAAAAAGTTTAAAAATACTCTTGTAATTATAAAAAATTATTTTTGTAATAAAAAATTATTGAGCAATAAAATGATTGGTGTTCCGACTAATTACTGATATAATAGTCTAAGCGTCTAAGGATGCTTCAAAATCGACCTTCAAATCGACTTTTGAAAACGACGACCTTCAATCGTCCGTTGTTGACAATGAAGAATAATTGTTTCGCATTTAACGTTACGGTGTTCTTTATATCTTAAAATTGATGGGAGAATTTTTTATGACAGATAACTCAAACACACGTGTTGTTGTTGGTATGAGTGGTGGTGTTGATTCATCTGTGACAGCTTTGCTTTTAAAGGAGCAGGGGTACGATGTCATCGGTGTTTTTATGAAAAACTGGGATGATACAGATGAATTTGGTGTGTGTACAGCAACTGAAGATTACAAAGATGTAGCAGCAGTTGCCGATCAGATTGGCATTCCTTACTACTCAGTTAATTTTGAAAAAGAATATTGGGATAGGGTCTTTGAGTATTTTCTAGCTGAGTATCGAGCAGGTAGAACTCCAAATCCTGATGTTATGTGTAACAAGGAAATCAAGTTTAAAGCATTTCTTGACTACGCGATGACACTCGGGGCAGATTATGTGGCAACTGGACACTACGCTCAAGTAAAGCGAGACGAAGATGGGACAGTTCACATGCTACGTGGCGCTGATAATGGTAAGGATCAAACTTACTTCTTAAGCCAATTATCTCAAAAACAATTGCAAAAAACTTTGTTCCCTTTAGGACATTTACAAAAACCAGAAGTAAGGCAAATTGCTGAGCGGGCAGGGCTTGCAACAGCTAAGAAGAAAGATTCAACTGGCATTTGTTTTATCGGAGAAAAGAATTTTAAAACCTTTTTAAGTCAGTATTTACCTGCTCAAAAAGGACGGATGATGACTGTTGATGGGCGTGATATGGGAGAACATGCTGGTCTCATGTATTACACTATTGGTCAACGTGGGGGTCTTGGAATTGGCGGTCAACATGGAGGAGACAATCAACCGTGGTTTGTGGTCGGTAAAGATTTGTCACAAAATATTTTATATGTTGGCCAAGGTTTTTATCATGAGTCACTGATGTCAACTAGTCTTGATGCTTCTGTTGTTCACTTTACACGTGAGATGCCAGAAGAGTTTACATTAGAATGTACCGCTAAATTCCGCTATCGTCAACCCGATTCCAAGGTTACTGTTCATGTTAAAGGAGACAAGGCAGAAGTTGTTTTTGCAGAGCCACAGCGTGCTATTACTCCAGGTCAAGCTGTTGTTTTCTATGACGGTGAAGAATGTCTTGGTGGTGGTATGATTGATATGGCCTATAGAGATGGGCAACCTTGTCAATACATTTAAAAATGAAGTCATGAATTAAGAGGCGTTAGAAATGGTTTCAAAATTTATATTGACCTTTATGGCTTTTTTTGCGATTATGAATCCCTTATCCAATTTACCAGCTTACATTGCCTTGGTAGCAGATGATGATCAGATTATTTCTAAAAGGATAGCTCGTAAAAGTTTAACGATTGCATTTGTTATTATAGCTATAGTTGTGATGACAGGACATGTTCTGTTTACTTTATTTGGTATCACGTTAGCTACTTTAAGAATAGCAGGTGGTATTTTAGTGGCTCTAACAGGCTATCATATGATTAATGGTGTTCATTCACCAGATGCGAAACATGTGGGAAACGAGTTAGTAGCAGATCCAACGGCTGTTGCTGTGTCTCCCCTAGCTATGCCACTATTTGCAGGTCCGGGTACCATAGCTACAGCTATCACTTTATCTCAAGGAGGCTGGGAACATCGTCTCATAACCTTGACAGCTTTCTTGCTTCTTTGTTTACTGACTTACCTACTTTTACTAAGCGCCAAAGATATTGCTCGTTTTTTAGGTCAAAATATTATGGCTGTTATCACGCGGGTGATGGGGCTTATTCTGACAACTATAGGGATGCAAATGTTAATTATGGGTATTCAAGGAGCTTTTAAGTAACTTGACAAATTGTTGACAAAATTGTTAAGTTACTTGACAAAGGTGTCAATAAATAACTAACGTGTAGAATTGACAATTACCAAGGAATTTTTTAAAATAGATAGTAACAATAGCAATGATGGTCAAAGCTCATGAATATTGTAGGTTTTTTATCCTGCAATTTTCTAGGGTTTTGGCTCTTTTTATGGTTTGGTTCGAGAAATGAGGTGACGAATGGGACTAGATTTTAGAACGACTAGAGGTCAGATAATCTTTAGTTTAAGAGCTAGTGCTTTGATGATTAGAGAGGATAAGATTTTTTAACCAGAGATGCAACTGGCAAATATTACACCATTGGTGGTACAAGTTTGGTAGGTGAAAAAACGCATGAAACTGTTTTACGTGAAACCTTAGAGGAAGTTGGTATTCGAACTAAGGTTAATCAACTGGCTTTTGTGGTTGAGAATCATTTTGATATCGATGATGTTTTCTGGCATAATATTGAATTTCATTATTTGGTAAGCCCCTTAGAAGACCCTAAACTTGAGATGATAGAAAATACCAAGAAACAGGTGTGTGAATGGGTTCCAATTAGTCAGCTGGATCAAATTAATCTCGTTCCTGAGTTTTTACAAACCGAGTTGGCTAAATGGCCAGGACATATTGTCCACATTGAAGACTAAACTAAAGCGTATGATTTTAAATGAATAGACTGAAATAAAGGATTTGAAAAAATGACACATGAATTTACAGAAAGCTATGACGTTATTGTCATAGGTGCAGGTCATGCTGGTGTTGAAGCCAGTTTAGCAACTAGTCGTATGGGCTGTAAAACTTTATTGGCAACAATCAACCTTGATATGTTGGCTTTTATGCCGTGTAATCCTTCCATTGGAGGATCTGCCAAAGGGATAGTGGTGAGAGAGATTGATGCTCTTGGCGGCGAAATGGGTAAAAATATTGATAAAACCTATATCCAGATGAAAATGCTTAATACAGGTAAGGGCCCAGCTGTACGCGCTCTCCGAGCTCAAGCAGATAAATCCCTGTATGCGCGTGAAATGAAACATACCGTTGAAAAACAGGCTAATTTGACTCTTCGCCAAACGATGATTGATGATATTCTAGTGGAAGATGGTCGAGTGGTAGGTGTTTTAACAGCAACAGGACAAAAATTTGCGGCTAAAGCTGTTGTGGTGACAACAGGAACAGCCCTCCGTGGTGAAATTATTTTAGGAGAACTCAAATATTCTTCTGGGCCTAATAATAGTTTGGCATCAGTAACCTTAGCAGATAATTTAAAAAAACTCGGCTTAGAAATTGGCAGATTTAAAACAGGTACTCCTCCTCGTGTCAAAGCATCTTCTATTGATTACGATCAAACGGAAATTCAGCCAGGTGATGACAAACCTAATCATTTTTCATTTATGTCAAAAGATGCTGATTATCTCAAAGATCAAATCCCCTGCTGGTTGACTTATACGAATCAAACTAGTCATGATATCATTAATCAGAACCTTTACAGAGCACCGATGTTTTCTGGCATTGTTAAAGGTGTAGGCCCTCGTTACTGCCCATCTATTGAAGATAAGATTGTTCGCTTTGCTGATAAAGAACGTCATCAGCTTTTCTTAGAGCCAGAGGGGCGTGATACAGAAGAAGTGTATGTTCAAGGGTTGTCAACGAGTCTTCCAGAAGATGTTCAAAAAGAATTGATTCATTCTATCAAGGGACTTGAAAAGGCTGAAATGATGCGAACTGGTTATGCTATTGAATACGATATTGTTTTACCTCACCAGCTACGTGCCACGCTGGAAACCAAATTGATCTCTGGGCTCTTTACAGCAGGACAAACCAATGGAACTTCTGGTTATGAGGAGGCTGCTGGCCAAGGGATTATTGCTGGAATTAATGCTGCCCTTAAAGTTCAAGGTAAGCCAGAACTTATTTTGAAACGGAGCGATGCTTATATTGGCGTTATGATTGATGATTTGGTTACTAAAGGAACCTTGGAACCTTATCGATTGTTGACATCGCGAGCTGAGTATCGTTTGATTTTACGTCATGATAATGCTGATATGCGATTGACAGAAATTGGTCGCGATATTGGGTTGGTTGATGATGACCGTTGGAACGCTTTTGAAATTAAGAAAAACCAATTTGATAACGAATTAAAACGGTTAGATAGTATCAAGTTAAAACCGATTAAAGAAACCAATGACCGCGTTCAAGATCTAGGCTTCAAACCGTTAACCGATGCGATGACTGCTAAAGAATTCATGCGTCGTCCAGAAATTGATTATGCTACGGCGGTTTCTTTTGTTGGCCCTGCGGCAGAAGATTTAGATGCTAAAATCATTGAACTTTTGGAAACAGAAATCAAGTACGAAGGCTACATTCGTAAGGCTTTAGATCAAGTTGCTAAGATGAAACGGATGGAAGAAAAAAGAATTCCTGCTAATATTGATTGGGATGCTATTGATTCCATTGCAACGGAAGCGCGTCAAAAATTTAAAAAGATTAATCCTGAAACGATTGGTCAAGCTAGCCGTATTTCGGGCGTTAACCCTGCTGACATTAGCATTTTGATGGTCTATTTAGAAGGAAATGGTAAGGCGCGTCGTAAATCCTAGTCCAGACATGAAATTGTAACCTCAAACCAACCGACAGCTCTGTATTTCAGGGCTGTTTTATGATATAATAAGAGCTTAAGAGGTTAGAGAATGAAAAGATTTCGTTTTGAAACCATTCATTTAATTATGATGGGCTTGATTTTATTTGGATTGCTAGCGCTTTGCGTTAGAATTATGCAGTCGAAAATGCTGATCCTATCAGTCATTTTTCTTGTATTACTATTTGTTGTTGCACTTCTTTGGTACCAAAAAGAGGTTTACGAATTATCAGATTTAGATCACATTGAATTATTAAATGAGCAGACAGAAGATAATCTCAAAACACTTTTAGATAAAATGCCTGTTGGTGTTGTTCAGTTTGATCAAGAAACTAATGCCGTTGAGTGGTATAACCCTTACGCCGAGTTAATTTTTACGACAGAAGATGGTCTTTTACAGAATCATTTAATTCAACAAATACTCACTGAAAAGCGTCGAGGAGACATTTCGCAGACATTTGAAGTTTCTGGTAATAAGTACACGTCCTATATTGACGTCGCGTCGGGAATTTTCTACTTTTTTGATAGTTTTGTAGGCAATAGACAATCTGCTGATGCTAGCATGTTAAGACCTGTTGTCGGCATTATCTCTGTTGATAATTACGATGATCTCACAGATGATCTATCTGATGCAGACACCTCCAAGATTAATTCGTTTGTAGCGAATTTTATTGACGAATTTATGGAGTCAAAACAGATTTTTTATCGTCGTGTCAATATGGACCGTTATTATTTCTTTACGGATTTTAAGACCCTAAAAGCATTAATGGATGATAAATTTTCTGTTTTAGAAGAATTTCGCAAAGAAGCTCAGGAAGCACAGCGCCCCTTGACCCTTAGTATAGGTATCTCATTTGGCGAAGAAAAACATAGCCAAATTGGACAAGTGGCTCTTGAAAACCTTAATATTGCGCTTGTTCGAGGAGGGGATCAGATTGTCATTCGTGAAAATGCGGATCACACCAATCCTATTTACTTTGGTGGCGGTTCTGTATCAACGGTTAAACGCTCTAGGACACGTACCCGGGCGATGATGACAGCTATCTCAGATCGTATTAAGATGGTGGACAATGTCTTTATTGTCGGGCATAGAAAACTCGACATGGATGCCTTAGGTTCTGCTGTTGGGATGCAGTTTTTTGCAAGCAATATTATTGAAAATAGTTTCGCGGTGTATAATCCGGATGAAATGAGTTCAGATATTGAGAGAGCTATCGAACGTCTTCAAGCTGACGGCAAAACTCGTCTCATTAGCATTTCACAAGCCATGGGCTTGGTAACTCCAAGATCTCTTTTGGTAATGGTTGATCACTCAAAAATTTCACTGACCCTGTCTAAAGAATTTTATGAGCAATTCGAAGATGTTATCGTTGTCGACCATCATAGAAGGGACGATGATTTCCCAGATAATGCTATTCTAACCTTCATCGAAAGTGGGGCAAGTAGCGCAGCCGAATTGGTGACAGAACTCATTCAATTTCAAAATGCCAAAAAACGGTTAAATAAAATTCAATCTAGTGTTCTAATGGCTGGTATTATGCTTGATACTAAAAACTTTTCGACACGTGTCACAAGTCGAACTTTTGATGTCGCTAGTTATTTAAGAAGCAAAGGGAGTGATAGCGTTGAGATTCAAACTATCTCAGCAACAGATTTTGATGAGTATAAACAAGTCAACGAAATTATCCTTCAAGGCCAGCGTCTAGGTGACAGTATTATTGTGGCAGCAGGTGAAAATGGAAAACTTTACAGCAATGTGATTGCTAGTAAAGCGGCGGACACCATATTGTCAATGGCACATGTTGAAGCTAGCTTTGTGTTAGTAGAAACAGAATCACACAAGATTGCCATCTCAGCTAGAAGTCGCAGTAAGATTAATGTTCAGCGTGTGATGGAAAAATTAGGAGGTGGGGGTCACTTTAATTTGGCTGCTTGTCAATTGACAGACATTAGCCTTCCCCAAGCTAAAGCGTTATTATTAGAAACTATTGATAGTACTATGAAAGAGACAGGAGAGGTGGAATCATGAAAGTTATTTTCTTAGCAGATGTTAAAGGAAAAGGAAAAAAAGGGGAAATCAAAGAGGTCCCAACAGGCTATGCTCAAAATTTCCTTATTAAGAAAAATTTAGCTAAAGAAGCAACTAGTCAAAGCATCGGTGAATTAAAAGGAAAACAAAAAGCCGAAGAAAAAGCTCAAGCTGAAATTTTAGCAGAAGCTCAAGCAATTAAGGCTATTTTGGATGAAGACAAGACACGTGTTCAATTTCAAGAAAAAGTTGGCCCAGATGGACGTACATTTGGTTCCATCACAGCTAAAAAGATTTCAGAAGAATTGCAAAAGCAATTTGGGGTAAAAGTTGATAAACGTCATATTATTTTAGATCATCCTATCCGTGCCATTGGTTTGGTTGAAGTTCCTGTGAAATTACATAAGGAAGTAACAGCTGAGATTAAATTGACTATCACAGAAGCATAAGAGACAAAACGGAATAAGATTTGGAGGTGTTGAGGTTGCCTGAAGTAGCTGAATTACGAGTTCAACCCCAAGATTTATTGGCAGAACAATCTGTCCTAGGCTCAATCTTTATCTCGCCTGATAAGCTGATTACAGTGAGAGAATTTATCAGTCCAAACGATTTTTATAAGTACGCTCATAAAATTATCTTTCGGGCAATGATTACCCTCAGCGATCGTAACGATGCCATTGATGCAACAACTGTTAGAACAATTTTAGATAATCAAGGAGACTTGCAAAACATTGGCGGTTTGTCCTATATTGTTGAATTAGTCAATAGTGTTCCAACAAGTGCCAATGCTGACTATTATGCTAAAATTGTTGCTGAAAAGGCGATGTTGCGTGATATCATTGCTAGATTGACAGATACTGTCAACTTGGCGTATGAAGGGGCTTCTGATTCAGAAGACATTATTGCTGGTGCAGAAAGAGCATTAATTGAAATTAATGAGCACAGTAACCGTAGCGGTTTTCGTAAAATTTCAGATGTGCTAAAAGTTAACTATGAAAATTTGGAAGCTCGTTCGAAGCAGACTTCTGATGTCACTGGTTTACCAACGGGCTTTAGAGATCTTGACAAAATTACAACAGGTTTACACCCTGATCAACTCATTATCCTAGCCGCTCGTCCAGCAGTAGGTAAAACGGCTTTTGTCCTTAACATTGCCCAAAATGTAGGCACGAAGCAAAAGAGGGCTGTTGCTATTTTTTCTTTGGAGATGGGAGCAGAGAGTCTTGTTGACCGTATGTTGGCAGCTGAGGGAATGGTTGATTCGCATAGCTTACGGACAGGTCAATTGACAGATCAAGATTGGAATAACGTCACCATTGCTCAAGGAGCTTTGGCAGAAGCACCGATTTATATTGATGACACGCCAGGTATTAAAATCACTGAAATTCGGGCAAGGTCACGAAAATTGTCCCAAGAAGTTGATGGCGGTTTAGGACTGATTGTAATTGACTACTTACAGTTGATTACAGGAACCAAACCAGAAAATCGGCAACAAGAAGTGTCAGATATTTCAAGACAGCTTAAAATCCTAGCTAAGGAATTAAAAGTGCCAGTTATTGCCCTTAGTCAGCTTTCCCGTGGTGTTGAACAAAGACAGGATAAGCGACCGGTTCTATCAGATATTCGGGAATCGGGATCTATTGAGCAAGATGCGGATATTGTGGCCTTCTTATACCGTGATGACTATTATCGGAAAGAGGGCGAAGAAGCTGAAGAAGCTATTGAAGACAATACCATTGAAGTAATTCTTGAGAAAAACAGGGCAGGAGCGCGTGGAACAGTGAAACTCATGTTTCAAAAAGAGTATAATAAATTTTCAACCATAGCCCAATTTGAGGAAAGATAAGAAAGAGAGAAAAAAATGAGTGATGCATTTGCAGATGTTGCAAAAATGAAGAAAATTAAAGAAGATATCAAAGCCCACGAAGGGCAACTAGTAGAGTTAACGCTTGAAAATGGTCGTAAACGTGAGAAAAATAAGATTGGCCGATTGATTGAAGTTTACAGTTCGTTATTTATTATTGAATATAATGATAGTTCAGATGTCCCAGGAGCAATCAATAATTCCTACGTTGAATCTTATACTTACTCAGATATTTTAACTGAAAAGACATTGATTCGTTATTTAGATTGATTTTTGCCTCATAGAGGCTTTTTCTTTACAGAAAATTGACAGTACTGTTAACGATAACAAGATATTTTGTCTCTACTCTTCTCTATTTTGACAAATGTCCTGTAAAAGAGAGCACTTTTGAGATAGACTAAGCGTGAAAAGGAGGTCTCATTATGGACAAACAAACGATTTTAGCCCTAAAACTGAAAGATTACCGCGACAAGAATGGCTTGACGCAAGCGCAATTAGCAGAGCAACTTGAGGTATCTGATAAAACCATATCGAAATGGGAAAATAGTGAAACTTATCCGAGTAAGCGGAATATGTTGGCAATTTCGGAGAAACTACATTTTTCTTTGGAAGCTCTAATGATTGAGGAAACTCAAGTTAAAACAGATTATAGAAAGTTATCTTTTAAATATACTTTCTACGCTTATCTTGCAATCTTTTTTGTTTCTATGTTGATATTGAGTAGTAGATATGCAGCCAATTCACTTGGAGATTATAATATAGAAGAACGATTAAGAGCAGTGCTTGACATGAGCTTACGCAGTAATTGTTATGCTATTCCTGCAGCTATTTGTATTGGCCTTGTATTTTACTATTACATTTTTCCAAAACAGAATGTTGAAGATGCACGCCAAACGCATGAAGAAACTTTTGTTTTCAGAAAACTAGATTCATAATGACAAAATCAATCAAAGTAGTACACTATAGATGAGGTGACTACGATGATTGATTTTATTATTTCTATTGATGATTGCGCAGTTGAATTGGATAGTCGTCAATCTTGGAAAATTCGCTACCCCTTATCAACCATTCTATTTCTTGTCTTCGTTTGTCAGTTAGCTGGCATTGAAACCTGGAAGGAGATGGAAGATTTTATTGAAATGAATGAACCATTGTTTGCGACTTACGTTGATTTGAGTGAAGGTTGTCCGTCTCATGATACCTTAGAGCGTGTGATTAGTCTTGTTAATTCAGACCGTTTAAAAGAGCTTAAAGTTCAATTTGAGCAATCATTGACAAGCTTAGATGCCGTTCATCAACTGATTTCAGTGGACGGTAAAACGATTCGAGGCAATCGAGGTAACAATCAGAAGCCTGTTCATATTGTAACGGCTTATGATGGGGGTCATCATCTTAGTTTGGGACAGGTAGCGGTTGAGGAGAAAAGTAATGAAATTATTGCCATTCCTCAGTTATTGCGGACAATTGATATCCGTAAAAGCATTGTAACGATAGACGCAATGGGCACGCAGACGGCTATCGTTGATACGATTATAAAAGGTAAAGCAGACTATTGCTTAGCCGTCAAAGGAAATCAAGAAACACTTTATGATGATATTGCTCTTTATTTTAGTGATGTCAACTTATTGGAAGAACTCCAAGAAAATGGACAGTATTATCAGACTGTTGAAAAATCTAGGGGACAGATTGAAGTTAGAGAATACTGGGTGTCTTCCGAGATCAAATGGTTGTGTCAAAATCATCCCAAATGGCATAAGTTACGTGGTATTGGGATGACTCGTAACACGATTGATAAGGACGGTCAGCTGAGTCAAGAGAATCGTTATTTTATCTTTAGCTTTAAGCCGGATGTCCTCACATTTGCCAATTGTGTACGAGGTCATTGGCAGATAGAGAGTATGCACTGGTTATTGGACGTTGTTTATCATGAAGATCATCATCAGACATTGGATAAAAGAGCCGCATTTAACCTAAATCTTATCCGAAAAATGTGCTTATATTTTCTCAAAGTGATGGTATTTCCTAAAAAAGACCTCAGTTATCGTCGCAAACAACGGTATATTTCTGTCCATTTGGAAGATTATTTAGTCCAATTATTTGGAGAAAGAGGCTAAGCAGATCATTGATTTAAAAAGGAATCTTTTCAAAATTGATGTCCGGGCACAAAAGGATGAAGAGAAAGTTTTCATGCGTACGGCGTGGTTGAAGATGAGTAATAGCTTTACAAAGCTTCTTATCTATGGTATACTATTCTTTGTGTGAAATAACAGCAGAAAAATATGAAGCTCGTCAACAGGTGGTTATCTATTCAAGTAACCTTTGCTGTTTAGGCGAAAACCCCCTGCACGAATCAGGATTTTTCAAACAGTTATTTCCTCAAAAAATTTAGAGGAGGACATGTAATATGTCACGTTATACTGGTCCATCATGGAAACAATCACGTCGCCTTGGTTTGTCACTTACAGGCACAGGTAAAGAATTGGCACGTCGTAACTACGTTCCAGGTCAACACGGTCCAAACAACCGTAGCAAACTTTCAGAGTATGGTTTGCAACTTGCTGAGAAACAAAAACTTCGTTTCTCATATGGTTTAGGTGAGAAACAATTCCGTAACTTGTTCGTACAAGCTACAAAAATCAAAGAAGGAACTCTTGGTTTCAACTTTATGGTTCTTTTAGAGCGTCGTCTTGACAATGTTGTATACCGTTTAGGTCTTGCAACTACTCGTCGTCAAGCACGTCAATTCGTTAACCACGGACACATCCTTGTTGATGGTAAACGTGTTGATATCCCTTCATACCGCGTTGAAGCTGGTCAAGTGATTTCAGTTCGTGAAAAATCAATGAAAGTTCCTGCAATCCTTGAAGCTGTTGAAGCTACTCTTGGACGTCCAGCTTTCGTATCTTTCGATGCTGAAAAACTTGAAGGTTCACTAACTCGCCTTCCAGAGCGCGATGAAATCAACCCAGAGATCAACGAAGCACTTGTCGTTGAGTTCTACAACAAAATGCTTTAATTTTAAGATATATCTTACAGAAAGCCTACAACCGTGGGCTTTTTGCTTTGTCTTAAATCGTTGATTTCTGGGTTTGCTCCCCTTTTTGCTCCCCCTAGAGGGCTTTTAGTGCTGTTTCGTAAAACGAGACGGCTTTTTTTGCGTTCTCTTTTGAGAGATGGCTATAAATATCCATGGTCATGGATAGAGTGGAATGACCTAAGCGGTATTGTAATTCCTTGTAAGGTATTCCAGAGTTAAGCAGTAAACTAGCGTGGGTATGGCGGAAACCATGAAAGCCAATGTTAGGAACTCCAGCACGTTTAAACCGAGTTTTTAGACGTGTACCCAGGGTTTTGTTACTTGGGTAATCATGGATAAAGTCAGAGAATACAACTGTTTCAGTTCCCCCTAACTTCCAAGCCTCTTGAATTTGTCTAAGCTGGTAGGCTTTCAGCATGGTAATAGTTGCCTGGTCTATATCTATGTCCCGATAGCTTGCTTTTGATTTTGGGCTATTGATTTGCCCTAGATGGTTTAGTGTCTTGGTAATGCTAATGGTTGCATTCTTCAGGTCAATATCAGACCAGCTTAGCGCTAGGGCTTCATTGATACGGCAACCAGTGGCTAGCAAGAACTTGTATAGGGTGGCTTCATACAGATTTCTGTATTTGGCCAGGTCCAACCCTCCCAGGTAGTCGAGAAACTTTTTTAGATCTTGATTTTCAAAATGCTTTACCTTTTTTCTCTTAGCCTTTTGAGTGTTACGAGGTAAGACGACATCACGCGCAGGGTTAGAAGATATTGCTTGCATGGTCACGCCATACTGTAAAATACGCTTATTAAGCGCGTGGATCTTATCATAATGCAGATAAGCCCCAGGCTCCCCCTTGTTGGTCTTTTCAGCCAGCTTGTTAACTATGCTTTGAATGAGTGGCGTAGTCAGCTTATCGAGCTTATAGACTCCAAAGAGTGGTAATACATGGTTATCAAGCAACTTCTTAACGTTATCTTGTGTGTTGGGGTTGACAGTATGCTTATAGTTTTCCCACCATAGGCTAGATAGTTCCTGATAACTTGCTATTGACGTAGCTTGAAACCTGGTGAAGCCGTCTTGCTGGAAGGCTATTTTTTCTTGTTTAGCTTTCTGCTTAACCTCCTTTTGTGTCCGACCTGTTACTTTGGTCTTTACCTTCTTACCTGTTACCTGGTCAACTCCCAGATATACACTAGCGCGGTACACAGTAGCACCGTTTTTCTTTTTAACTTCAATAATTTTCATGATTATAAACCTTTCCATCAGCAGGCAAGCTGTTATTAAAAGGGTTTTAGTAAAGATTTATTAGCTAGATTATAGCATATCTAGGGCATTATGACCATACGGAGGGCGCTATCCCTTAAAACTAGAGCTTAAAAGTATTAGTGTTGGTATCGGCATTAGTGAAAACTAAACCACACTAAGAAAATCACCCCTGGCGATCTATTGTTTTGGTCAAGGGCCTACACGACCACAAGCTCAACTTGGTAAGTCCTTAGCGGTAATCGCTGGCAGTAGTTTGGCCAAAAAGAAATGTACAAGAAACACGTATAGTAATTAACCATTAAATTAAGTCTTTAATTCAGGAATAAGCCACCATTGGCCAATACAAAGAAAAAAAGTACAAGAAGGAAAAAATTATGAAGCAGGAAGTATTAGAAATCAAAGATTATTTAGTTGAAAATAACTTCTCTCAGGGCGTAATTAATCTATTTGAGGATTATTTTGTCAATAAGGCTATCACTAAAGAGGAAATGGACGATATTTTGAAACAAGACAATGCTAGAGATATTATCAATAGTTACCAACTTAGAGGTGCGCAGGCATGACAACAAATGAATTTAGTATTTTAACAGATTATGAAGGCCTATTAGGTCAGCTAGGAGATATTTTAAAGGTTTCTGAGTTAGCAAGCATGGAAGATGACAGAGATAGTATTATCTCGCTATTAAACACTTCTAACTTAGCTTTACAACAATTACTAGCTAATCACAGAACTATTATTGGTGAATACAGAGAGGTACTTAAGTTATGATCCAAGAACTAAATCTAACACCAACACAAGCTATTATTTCAATCATACTACTTCTTCTATTATCTGCTCTCCTTAGCCATTTTAAGAGCCATACAGTCATAGACATAAAAGAAGATACAAATATACCAATAAGACCCGTGAGCACTCGCTACGGTGCTTATATTCAATCACAAGGAAAATACTATAACTAAGGAGGAGATATATGACAGAACTTGAAGAAAGAATTTTAAGGCTTATTCCAGTGGGTGCTAACAATCCACGCGCAGGGAAGTATATTGCGGAATTGTTAGGCCTGGACATCAGGACATTGAGGGAGAACATTCACCGTCTTATTGTCCGCCATGGGGTCCCTATTGTGGCCAAACGTGGTTTAGTTAGTGGCTACTATATCCCAGCTAATGACACCGAGCGCCTGGAAGGTATCCGAGAACTAAAGGCCCAATATGACACTGAAGGCAAGCGCCTGGACGTGCTGATTAAGGCGAACCTGGAAAGCTATAAGAAATTACTGAAAGGGGCTGATATGAATGTTTAGCCTAAGTAAAGAAAGTGAACAGTATCTAACCCAGGGAGTACTGGAGTTGGTAGGAAGTTACCTGGAGACGCGTGAGCAAACTCCGCCAAGACTATTAGGGCTAATCACAGCACAGCAGGTTAAAGATGAACTAGGCATAAAGGATAAGACCTTGAAACGTTGGGAAGATAATGGGCTAAGACGTTACCAGCCCCCACTAGAAGACACTAGGAAAATCTTTTACAGGGTCAGTGATATTCTTGTATTTTTGGGGGTGGAAAATGGCAAGGTATAGCGTACACCCCGCACAAGGTGGCGGGAAGTACCATGATGAAAAATTTTACAAAGACCGCAGGCCGACCCTGGACCAGATAAAGGAACAACAAAGGATTAAAAAGCTGAAGAAGAAACGTAGAAAGGGGCGATAATGTGGTAATTTACGAGGCTAGAGGCTTTCAAAGTAACCTTGTCTATCTGTTTGATAAAATGGAGCCATTCCAGTATATTGAGCGCTTTAAGCCCCTAGTAGTCCCTGAAGGTGCTGACATGGAGGAATACAAAAGAACCCAGGCGCCTTATTGTTTGAGTGGAAAAATCACAGCAGAGAAAACAGGGAGCTACAAGCGGAATAATACTAGCCTGGTATATCGTGATTTGATTTTCCTTGATTATGATGAGATTAAGGGACCAGCCCAGGGCTTTATAGAGGCTGTTTCTAGCGCCTTGGTTGGCTTTTCCTATATCTTGTACCCAACAATCAAGCACACCCCAGAAAGCCCTCGTTTTAGGCTTGTGGTAAAGCCTGGGGATGTGATGAATGAGGAAACCTATAAGCAGGTAGTCAAGGAGATAGCGGACAAGATAGGGCTACCTTTTGACATGGCTAGCTTAACCTGGTCACAACTCCAGGGCTTACCAGTCACAACAGGAGACCCAGCAGACTATCAAAAAATCGTAGAGCATGGCCTAGATTATCCAGTACCAAAATCAAACCAAAACCGAACAAGTGGCCAGGGAGTAAAACCGCAGACGTACACAGCACGGCCAAGCGGTCAGCGGTCTATCACTATGAGGGTCATAGATACGCTTTTTAATGGCTTTGGAGACGAGGGAGGGCGGAATGTGGCACTCACGCGCTTTGTGGGGTTACTCTTTAATAAGTGGGTCGATTGTGATATAGAAACAGCTTACGAATTAACAAAGATCGCTAACAGCGTGACAGCTAACCCCTTACCAGAGAGGGAGCTAGATAGGACTTTTGAAAGTATAGCAAGAGCAGAATTTAGAAAGCGAGGATAGAACCATAGAAAAGGAAGAATTGAAAAAACTGGAAAGTGAAATCTTAGAGGCGCGTGAAAATGAGCAACCGCCCAGGACAATGAAGGAATTGGAAAACCGTATCTTTCAAGCTGGGGAACAATGGCGGGAAGAACACACGGAAACCAAAATAAATGAAAGTACAGGGGACGTTACCGAAAAGGTGGCCATGCCCCAGGTTTTCACAGTTGCCAAAATGCTAAGCGAAATTGTCAACTTTACTTTTATCAGTAAAAGCAACGTACCTGATTATAGCCTACTCTATATCTATGATTTAGATGAGGGAATATATACGGCTAGTAATGACCTATTTAACCGATTTTGCAAGACTTTTGACGTGAGGATTAAGCCCAGGGAATGGCCCCAGATTAAGCTAATGGTTAGGACATTGACAAGGATAAAGAAACCGCTGGAGAGCGCCTACTTTATTCCAGTACAGAATGGCATTATTGACTTAAGGACTAAAGATCTACTTCCTTTCAGCCCTAAATATGTGATTACAAGCAAAATCAGCACAGCTTATCACGCGCCTAAACGGGTCCCAACCGATAGGGAGGGGAAGACATTTGACGATTGGTTAAACTCAATCGCTTGCAATGATAGTGAGCTGGTAACCTTGTTTTGGCAGATTATCCTGGAGGCTATCAACCCAAACCATACACGGAATAAGTTTGCTATCTTTTACGGGGACGGTAACAACGGAAAAGGGACGTTTCAGCGGTTCCTTATCAATCTGATAGGAGAAAGTAACGTATCAGCATTGAAGCCCGCACAGTTTGCTGAAAAGCATAACCTGGAAACGCTAGTAGGTAAAGTTTGCAACATTGGAGACGAGGCACCTAATGAATATTTAAAAAATCCGTCTGACCTAATGAGTATTACCAGTGGGGACACCGTGCTAGTCAATCCAAAGGGGCGCCCAGCTTTTGAAGCGACCTTCAAACTCTTTAATATCTTTTCTGGTAACTATATCCCCAACGGTGGGAATAAGACAAAGGGCTGGTATAGGCGTATTATGATTGTCCCCTTTAATGCTGACTTTAACGGTGAGAAAGAAAAGCCCTGGATCAAAAATGATTTTTTGGCCAATAAAGAGGTATTAGAGTACGTCCTTTATAAAGCTATCAACCAGGAGCCGTTTACTCATTTTATCGAACCGCAGGCAGTCAAAGGCTTGCTAGAGGAGTACCAGGAAGATAATGATTACTTGTTATCATGGGTTAAAAATGAGTACATGGAAAAAGGTTGGCATGAGCTAGAAGTTGTCCCCGTTTTTATTGTGACAAGGTCATTGAAACATTATGCTGAAGATATGGGAATACCTAAGCCAAACGTTTACGGTGCTGGTAAGGAAACAATCAGACATTTACAACAACTAACACCGAATAAGTACCAACTCAAAAGGGCAAGGGTAAAGCTAGAAGATTATGACAAGTTAGACCCTTTAGAGTTTGAACGGAAAAAACTAGGAAACGTTAACCACTCAATTACTAAAAAAGAATAATGTTGACCTTCTTTTGAAGCAGAAAACCCCTGATATTACTGATTTTTTAAGAAATTTGTTGACCTTCTTGTTGACCTTGTTTTTGAAAAGGTAAACATCTAAAATCCTTGATATAGCTAGTTTTATCGCTATCTTGTTGACCTTGTTACCTTCTTTTTAACTCTCTATATAGGAAAAAAGTAAGTAATTTATATATAAGGGTAAGGAGTTGGAAAGAAGGTCAACAAGGTAACAAATCCCCGTAAACCTTGATACATAAATGGTTAAGCGTGTTACCTAGAAGGTCAACAAAAGTAACAACAAGGTCAACAAAACACAAAACTTTACATAAATTATCTTAAAATAGAAATAGGAGACAAACACCATGACACTAAAAACATTTTCAGACACAGCACAAACATTTACTTTTACTTATGACTTTGAAGACATTGACACCGCCAGAGTGGCAAGTAATGCAGTCTTTGGTTATATGTTTGGGACTTATCACGCGCCAGTAATTGAGGCAACGATTAAGGGCAAAGGTCAGCTAATGCTGGAGTATGCAGAAGATAAGGAACTAAGTAAGATCTTCAAGAGGATTTGTGACGGGTTCAAAGACTATTATAACAATCCACAGGCAGAAACCGTAGAAAGTAAGTATAAGCTGGAGCGCGTGGAACAACTCAAACAGTCAGAAGGCTTTGATAGCTTGCTAGATAAGGTGGTAGCCTATGAGCTGGAACTTATGGACTATGCGGAGCGCTTGCTTTCTGATAATCCTATTCCTATGGATTTTATGACAGCATACGGCACACTAGAGCTGGTAGGAACTGAAGGGATCGAGCTATTGAAGTCATTAGATGAAGATGATGAATATAGCGGACTTGCTGATTATAAAGCAGATACTGAATAGCTGGAATGCTGATGAGAGGCTCCGCCTCTTTTTGCTGTTTCTAGGACTTAAGCCAATAGTTTTGGGTTTTTACAGTATAGGGGTTTTTTAAAATGAAAGTATTGTATATAGAGACATTCACCAAAGCCATGAAAAAGAAAGGGATAACCCAGGGGAAGGGTGAATTAGACGATTATCCCTTGACGATTGATTTGGATAACCTTTTTATTGTTATGGGTAGAGATATTTTTGAATTGGCCAGAATACCAGGAACAAAAGGCGGTTACAGGTATTTCTTTCTTTGCCCAGATTGTGGTAGGCGTTGCAGGAAACTATATAAGCGGTATCTATATTTTAGTTGTGGAACGTGTCAACAGATCCATAAGCAGACACTAAACCGCAGTAAGACAGATTGCCAATATTATTGGGAATGTGCATTAAGAGAGGCTAGGAAGGTAGAGTCAGGTTGGACCCCTAAGCATGGCAGGTACATGTTTGATAGTTTTCCAAGTCGCCCTAAAAGAATGAGACACACCAGGTACTGGAAACATTACCGTAGGTTTATGAAGTACTTGGATAAAGGTAACAGTTTATGGTTAAGGTAGAAAAAGTATGGATTGAATATGAGTGTAAGAAGGTTACGAATTTCTGAGAATTATTTACCAAACGAACACGGTAAGGAGGTGCTATATGGAACGCGATAGCCGAGGTAGGTTTTTACCAGGGAACCAGATAGCAAAAGGGAATAGAGGCAACAGGAAACCTAAGTATGGGAATACGAACGCTTTAAAACATGGTTTACGTCAGCGCTATACAGGGCTGTTACTAAGCCGAACGGGTGGCTTATCTATTTACAAAGGAGGTCTATATATTGGGACATTACCTAGTAAGTACTTTCAGACCCTGGAAAATGGGGAGCTGTTTATAGATTACACAGCTTGTCAGTATCTCATACTTGTTTGTGGCTTTCCTGATGATATGTTTGGACCGCCTGAACAAATGGTAGCTAGGTAATAAAATCGGAGTTTTCGGAGTCCTTAAAGGGTGAAATCGGCACTTTCGGCACCCCTAAAAGAAGTTTCCTAACATTTCTAACACCCTAAAGGAAGATTTCGGACATTTCGGACATCCTAAAAGCACTAAGACTTTACTGAGGTGGCGAGTGATTGAACAGAGAGCGAACAGCAAGCGACTTTGTAAAAACATGATATTAGGATTAGTAACAAAATACTAGTTGATACAGTAAAATGCAGTAGGATAAAGTAAGGGTTATGATTAGTTCCCTCTTTTTTAGAACGGGGGTAGGATTGGCCAAGGGGGATCAACGCCGACCTTTTTGCGTACAATTTTCCCTTTTAAAAGTTTTGATAATGTAAAGGCTTTGGGAAGGTTATGCGGGTCTAAAAATAGATGATCACGCGCTATCTTGGAAAAATCGCCAATATTGGAAGATAGAAACGAAGGTAAGCAAGATAACTTAACAAAAGTATCAAAATGAGAAGATAACCGAATATAAGCGCGTGCTTTTTGATACAATAGTATCAGCAAGATATCAGGGAACTAAAAAAGCACCTTGGAGCGGTGCTAGTTTCTTGCCTGCTGAACTCATAACTTAGGGCTATTGAAAGGCCCTTTTTTTGCTCCCCTTTTGGCGAACTTTGGGGGAGTATTTAACAATGTCTAATTATAAGTTGTTTGGTTAGAAAGCCTATCATATTAGGGTTTAGGGAGTGTAAAGAGCGTGTAAAGCTAAGTAATCTTAACTGTACAACAAAATGCTTTAATTTTAAGATTAAACTTACAAAAAGCCTACAACAGTGGGCTTTTTTTGTATCTCGTAACAAGTTTACTCTAATCTATGGTTTATAAAAAAGTCATCAGTCTTACTGATGACTTCAGACTGAAGACAAAGTCCTTAGAATCACTTTTCTAGGGGCTTTTCATGATATTTAGGAGTATAATATAAGAAAAAGGACTTGTGAGGTTCTCCTATGTTACACAAAGAAAAACCTGATTATAACCGCAATCAGTACGGTTTCTATACCCTTGACCAGTTAGTGCCTGATGAACATTTCCTGCGCCAAGTGGAAGCTGTGATTGACTTCGACTTCATCTATGACCTAGTAGAAGACACCTATTCGTCTGATAATGGTCGCCCTAGCCTTGATCCTGTCATATTGGTTAAAATCCCTCTGATTCAGTGCTTTTATGGCATTCGTTCCATGCGTCAGACCATCAAGGATATTGAAGTGAATACTGCCTATCGCTGGTTTTTAGGTTTGACTTTGGATGACAAGGTGCCACATGTCACAACCTATGGCAAAAATTATTCCCGTCGCTTTCAAGAAAAAGGCTTGATTGAGTCCATTTTTACGCATATTCTTGGGCTATGTATCAATACAGACCTGATTGACCCGACGGAGATTTTCATAGATGGGACTCATATTAAGGCTGCGGCTAATACTCGCAAGTTCATCAACCGAGAGGTGGAAAAACAAGCCAAGTTCATGAGTGAACAGCTAGAAATCGAAATCAATCGGGATAGGGAGAAGCATGGAAAAAAAAGCCGCTAGGGCCCGCCAAAGAGCTAGAGCCCGTCACTAAGAAAATCTCCACAACCGATCCAGAAAGTGGCTGGTTTCACAAAGGGGATCATAAGGAAGTCTTCGCTTATTCTGCTCAGGTGGCTTGTGACAAGTATGGATGGGCGCTTGCTTATAGTGTTGAGGCTGGCAATATCCATGATAGTCAGGCTTTTCCTGCACTTTTTGCCAAGCTTGAACCCTTGAAACCACAGTTTATTATTGCGGATTCCGGCTATAACATTCCTAGCATTGCCAAGTTTCTGATTGATAAGGAGATCACTCCTGTCCTTCCTTACACACGACCAAGAGGAAAGAAAGACCTTCTACGTCCGAAAGAATTGATTTATGATGAGCACTTTGATTGTGTCATCTGCCCTGAACATCAAGCCTTGACCTACCGCACTACGACCAGAGAAGGCTACCGAGAATACAAAAGTGACCCTGCAATTTGTGCCAATTGTCCCCTGTTATCTGTATGTACGACCAGTAAGAACCACCAAAAAGTTGTCACACGGCATATTTGGAAAGACTATTTGGAACAGTGCGAGGACATTCGTCATCAAAGGGGGATGAAGGAGCTCTACCAGCATCGGAAAGAGACGATTGAACGACTGTTTGGCACAGCCAAGGAATACCACAATCTCTGCTATACGAGAGAGAAAGGCAAGTCCAAAATGGAAGATAAGGTTGGACTGACTTTGGCATGCTTAAATCTCAAAAAACTGGTCAAAAGGATGGCGGGAGAGCCTTTTTATTTTGTTCAGATGAGGTGGTTTAAGCACGGAAACAGCCATTTTTATCTTCAATCTGAAGTCATCAGTCTTACTGATGACTTGTAACAATAACACTTGCGTAAGGGGGACTATTTAGGTACTCGTAAGCATTTTGAGAACGAATTGTGTCATTTCTTGAGGTGATTCTTTTTTACCTTTTGCAATCCAACTTTGACAGACACCAAAAAAGGCATGCGCTAAGTAGATACTTCGGTATTCTTTTTCTGTTTGAGATAATTCTTCAGTACTGAATTTATCTTGTAAATCAGTGGTTATCAGAAGGCGAACTTTATTGATGATGAAGGTTTGTATTTCTTTGGTGCCGTTAGCAGATAAAAGGGAAGAGAGAAGCTGTTCTTTTTGGAGAAATTCAAAGACTTCAAGGAAGGCCTGTTCTTTATTTCGGTATTCTTTTTCAAAAATGTATTCTAACTTATGGAAAAAGGTTTGCTGGTAATAGTCAATCATTTCATATTTATCTTTATAGTGAGTGTAAAAACTCGATCGGCTAATACCAGCCATTTTAGCAAGTTTAATGGTTGTAATGTCATCAAAACTTTCGGTTTTTAATAGGGTAACCATTGCTTTTAGAATGGCTTGCCTTGTGTTTTCTTTTCGATTGACCATTATCAGAATCTCCTTTTGAACACTTTTAGACATAATGTCCAAAAACGATGTCTTTTATCTTGTAAATTTTGATTTTACTTGTATAATATATTCTATCATAATTTTTGAACAGTATGTCCATTTTAGGAGAAAAAATGTTAAAAGAACTTAAAGCACTTATTAAAAATCCCAAATTAATCATTACAATGATTGGTGTGGCACTGGTTCCCGCCTTATATAATTTATCGTTTTTAGGATCAATGTGGGATCCTTATGGTCGTGTCAATGACCTTCCCATTGCTGTTGTTAATCAAGATAAGCCTGCAAAGATGGCTGATGAATCATTAACAATCGGTGATGATATGGTGGACAAGATGTCTAAAAACAAAGAGTTAGACTATCATTTTGTATCTTCAAAAAGCGCTCAAAAAGGTCTTAAAAAAGGTGATTATTATATGGTCATTACTTTACCCGAAGATCTTTCTCAGCGAGCAACAACCTTATTAAATCCTAAACCCCAAAAACTAACTATCCGTTACCAAACTAGTAAAGGACATGGAATGGTTGCTGCTAAGATGGGTGAAACAGCGATGACAAAACTGAAAGAGTCTGTTTCGCAAAACATTACGAAGATTTACACCTCAGCAGTTTTTAGCAGTATGACGGAGCTCCAATCAGGATTAAAAGAAGCCTCAACTGGAAGTCAAGCACTGGCTTCAGGAGCGAAGACCGCTCAGGCGGGGAGTCAAACACTTTCGACGAACTTAGCAGCCTTAACGGATGCTAGCCAACAGTTTCAACAAGGTACTGGTCGATTGACATCAGGTTTGACTACCTATACAGATGGTGTCAACCAAGTCAAGAATGGATTAGGAACATTATCAACGGACATCCCCAATTATCTGAACGGGGTTTCTAGGTTATCCCAGGGAGCTTTTCAGCTTAATCAGGGTCTTTCACAGTTGACACAAGCAACAACACTTTCTGACGAGAAAGCTAAGGGAATTCAATCCTTAATTGTAGGGCTACCAGTCCTAAATCAAGGCATTCAGCAACTAAATACAGAGCTATCAACAATGGAAACCCCTAACCTTAATGCTGATGAGTTAGGTAATAGCTTAGGAGCTATCGCTCAAGCTGCCAAACAAGTCATTGCTGAAGAGACTGCCGCTCAGAATGAAGAACTATCGGCTCTCCAAGCTACTAGCGTTTACCAATCATTAACTGCTGAACAACAAGGAGAGTTAGCTGCGGCCCTCAGTCAATCTGATAAAAGTCAAACCGTATCTGCAGCTCAAACTATTTTAAGTTCTGTTCAAACACTGTCAACAGGTTTACGAACTCTGTCCCAAGGAAATAACTTAGCTCAATTAGACCAGCTTAAATCAGCTGTTTCCCAGATTGCGAGTCAGTCTAACCAGGCTTTACCTGGAGCGAGTTCTGCATTATCTGAGTTGTCAATGGGGTTATCAAAGGTAAATGGTAGTTTAAATCAACAAGTTCTACCAGGAAGTAATCAATTGACAACAGGATTAGCACAATTAAACGGGTATAATACTGCCATTGGTTCTGGGGTAACAAAACTCTCAGAAGGAGCGACAGCTCTATCAACAAAATCAGGAGAATTATTGAATGGCAGCCAACAACTATCAGAAGGTGCAGGTAAACTAGCCGATGGTAGTTTCCAATTGAGTCAAGGTGGCAATCAATTAACAAGTGGGTTGACAGACTTGTCAACAGGCTTGTCAACCTTAAACGGTTCTTTGGCTAAAGCCTCTCAACAGTTATCACTTGTTTCCGTACAAGATAAAAACGCTAGAGCAGTTTCAAAACCAGTTTTATTAAACGAAAAAGATAGAGATGATGTCAAGACAAATGGGATTGGTATGGCACCTTATATGATTGCCGTTTCTCTAATGGTTGTGGCCTTGTCAACCAATGTTATCTTTGCTAATTCTTTATCTGGTCGTCCAGTTAAGAATAAGTGGGATTGGGCCAAACAAAAATTGGTGATTAATGGGTTCATTTCAACTGTGGGTTCTATTATTCTTTACTTAGCTATTCAGCTATTGGGATTTGAAGCACATTATGGCATGAAAACCTTAGGTTTTATCATATTAAGCGGTTGGACGTTGATGGCACTTGTCACAGCCCTAGTTGGGTGGGATGATCGCTATGGTTCCTTTGCTTCTTTAGTTATGCTATTGCTTCAAGTTGGTTCTTCGGGTGGATCCTATCCCATTGAGTTAAGTGGGGCATTTTTCCAAACGTTACATCCTTTCTTGCCAATGACTTATGTGGTGTCTGGTTTGCGGCAAACTATTTCATTGGATGGCAATATTGGACTTGAAATCAAAGTGTTAACAGGCTTTCTATTAGCCTTTATGGTGTTAGCGCTGCTCATTTATCGACCTAAGAAAACTGTTTAAGGTTGAGTAAATAAGACAAAAAAACAGCATCTCAAATCATTATGTTAGATGCTGTTTTTTGTCTTATTGTTACAAGTGGTTGACAGTACTTTTTAAAGTCAATGGTTATTTTACAAGTGAGGGGCTATTTTAGAATAATATCTCCCTTGTTGAGTTCAACTGTCAAGCTTCCAGTAGCTTTCTCAGTGTTAGCAGTGTAAGTAATGTTATCTGAAGTTGTTCCTTTATCAATTTTCGCAGGAGTAAGCAGTGGTCCAAGTGAGATTTTACCATCTTCGGTTTTTGCCTTATAGTCGGTCGTCTTTGGATCGGTCAAAGTTATGTCAACAGCAACATCACCACCACTAATAGTATTAGTGCCTTTAAGGGTAAGAGCATGAGCAGTGAATATAGCACCATTATCATTGGTTTCCTCGCTTTCTTGCTCACTAGTAACAGTGAAAGTCACATTTTCAAGGCTTGTTTCTTCGGCTTCAACTCCACCAGGAGATAGAGATTGGATGGTGACAGATTTAAGATTAGTATTTTTTGTGGTTAATTGTCCATGCCCTAAGCTAATCGTCCCATTTTCTAAACTAGAATTCGTAAGGCTTGACAACGAATAGTCGGCTTTCAACTCAAGATTGGCTAACAAGCTATCAGTAGCGTCAAATGTTCCAAAAACCTTCCCTTTCTTTATTCTAGTATTTAGCAGTGTCAGACCACCACTGAATTCAAGGTCTTGAATCGTTAAATCCGATATAGTGGCTTGAGGCATGCTTGAGCCTGTGAACTCTTTAAGACTGGTACCTTTTGGAAGCGTTATGGTAGTGGTTCGGTAGTTGTGGTTTCGGTCACTTTTATTTAATCCAAACCCGATCAGTTCAATACCTCCGGTGATGATGACATCTCTGGGTTTTTCAGAAATATGAAGTGTCTCGTTCTCTATTTTTATTTCTAAAGGATCAATAAATTTAGGATGTGTGTAATAGGTTACTGTTGTTTTTTTGACAGGCCCTGTTTCTACTGTAATAGTTGAAAAATTGGTATCAATATCAAGAGCTGTTACGTGATCAACTGTTTGGATAACCTTTTTAGGGGCTGTTTGGTGTTTAATGTCTTGAAGCCCGCCAGTTGCATAACCAGCTCCTAAAAGAATGGCTCCTAAAACAATATACACGACACTGGTCATAAAACATTTGCGTGAGATATTTTTCATGCTTGAGCTCCTTTCTTTTGACTAATCCATTTAATAAAGGCAACGAAGGCACGTCCTGAAAAACGCAGGAGTGCAGTGGCAATAATCCAAATGAGAATACCACCACCAAAGCTCAGCAAGGCGCTACCAATTCCCATAGCCTGAGCAGGAAGAGATGAACCAAGTAAAGTCAAACTTTCAAAGAGGGTGATTCCTGCAACAAGTACCCCTACAAGGCCAAAAACATAGGCAGCAACGATGGCTGTTATTCCAGCCATGAGGCAAGCAATAATAAAGAGAATTAAAGCCAATAAAACCGGTAAAGCGATAGGCGCAGCAAAGAGTGCTAAAATAGCTAGCCCGACGATAGTTGCTCGCTTTTCAGGTGTTTTTTCAGGACTTGCCATGTGTTTTCCTAGAACAGTTGCGATGATTTCACTAGCGGCCTCTTTGGGGCTTCCTAAATCCTCGATAACTTGATTTTCTTTATCAGGACCAGCTTCATCAAAATATTCAATGTAATAATCCATAGCTTCATGGTAGTCTTCCCTAGGTAATTTTCGCAAGTATTTATCTAGTTCCGCTAGATATTCAGTCCTTGTCATGTCTCAAACTCCCTTCAATAATCCTATCTATGGCAAATGTATACTTTTGCCATTCTTTTTTTAGAAATAGTAGCTGTACTTCTCCAGAAGAAGTGATAGCATAATATTTGCGTTTACGTCCTTGATGCTCTTGACTGTAAGTTGTCAAAAAACCTGCCTTTTCCAATTTTTTAAGAATAGGATAGAGAGTTGATTCTTTGATATTGGCGACCAATTTAATGGTTTGACTAATGTCATAGCCGTAAGAATCATTTTTTTCGACAATGGCTAAAATCAAAAATTCAATCAAGGTAGCCGATACTGGAAAATACATTTTGGGCTCCTCTCATGTATAAAATTTTTATATATAATTATTTTACACATTTAGTATAAGCTTACTTTTTTGATATGTCAATTTTTTATATATAAAAAATTTATATATAAGATATCACTAATTAGGAGTAATCAGTTGACCAAAAAGTGAAGATTAGTTATGATGAAGATAAAGCTATCGGAAAGGATAATGAGGATGACGCTATGGAAGAGTTATTAAAACACTATCAAGCAAAACCACTAGGGGAAGAAAAGCGGTACGCTGTATTTTTACCTCTTGTTGCCGTTAATGATGAATGGCATGTCTTATATGAAGTGCGAAGTCAACATATTTCTCAACCCGGAGAAGTAGCCTTCCCGGGAGGTAGAGTCGAAGGTCATGAAAGCCTCCAAGAGGCTGCTATTAGAGAAACAATGGAAGAATTAAATGTCGACTCCTCTCAGATTCAGCTTTGGGGAGAAATTGATTATTTAGTGCAGTCATCTAGAACCATTCACTGTTTCGTTGGACAACTATTAACTGATGACTGGAAGAGTATAGAGGCTAATGAAGAGGTTGACAGGTTGTTTACGGTCCCTTTACAACAATTACTTGCTACCGAGCCAGTTTTTTATCATCTTGAAGCTAGTCCTCTCAAAACTTCAGATTTTCCTTTTGATCGTATTCGTCATGGGAAAGATTACCAATTTAGCCAGCAGTACCGTAGTATTCCATTTTATGAAAATCTGGAAGAAACCATTTGGGGAATGACTGCTCAGTTTACCCACTGTTTTATTGAGATTTTAAAAAAATCAACGCAGGCAATTACCAAAAAGTAAAATAAGGTTATTCAGGATAACTTGCTTGTTTGGGGAGGATAGTGTAAACTAAGAAAAATGATGATAGATTGAGGAAAATAAATGACTTCAGAAAAGAAGAGCTGTCGATGCAAGGGCAACTGTTGTTCCAAAAACAAAAAACAGGTAATGATTATTTCAGATCACTGTTTTAAAATTTTAGGAACAGGTGATGCTGAGTGTAAAGCTTTGGAAACTAACTTGCTTGAAGCTTGTAAAGCACTTCATCTGTTGGTATCTATTGCTTATGTTAGAGAGGCTGAAACCATTGCTCTATATGGAAATCCAGCTTCCCCAGCTCTTTTACTGGATGATGAATTGGTTTCTTCAGGACAGGTTCTTTCAGTTGAAGAGATAAAAGAAATCATCTTAGTGAATGTTTAAGATTACTAAAAAACAGCAAAAAAACAGATGGAATAAGTATTCTATCTGTTTTTTTTTGACTGTCAAGTAGTTGTCAATTCAACTCATTTGTATTTTTCTTCGAGTTGACTCATCCAAAGGCCTAGCCATATCCCTAAAACAAAGAGAATAATAGCCATTACCCAAGTTCCTAAACCAGCGCCTACATATGAAATAGATTCACTACTATTACTATTTGGAATTAAAATCAAAATCGTACTTGATAAAACAATGCCGATAATAAAGTGATAGACCCGTGAATGGTGGTGTGTCAAGGCGAAATCCATAGCTTTTGAAAAGGCGAGGATGGCCAAAATGCCGCCAATAGTAATAGGTAAGAATGTTCCTATTAAATCAAGTGATTTGAAGCCAGTTAGCATAGGAGAATACAAACCTAAAATTAATAACAGGTTGGATGGGCTAAGCCCAGGAACTAAAACGCCCAAGGCAATCAAGACTCCTGCTAAGATGAACGTTAGAAAATTAGCTGGTAGAGTGCCAACAAGGTCATTTAGAAAATAGAGTCCAAGCCCAGACACGACAAAAGTAGCCACTAACCAGATGATATCGACCTGATCACGCTTTGAGTGTTTGGTTGATTCAGAAACAAGACTTGGAATTGTCCCAACAATGGCACCGGCAAAGCCCCAAAGTACCACAACTTGATAGTGTTTTAATAGAAATTCAACAGGATAGGAAAAAAGAGCAATTCCTAGAACACCCCCAATAGCAACCGGTAGGAAAAAAAGGACATTTTCCATAAAATGATCGCGAATATGAGCTAAGAACGAAATCATACGTTCGTAAATACCAAGAATTGCTGCTAAAACTCCCCCTGATACCCCAGGTAAAATAAACCCAAGCGCAATAATCATCCCCTTAAAGACGCGAGAAATAAACGAAACCATAACTGCCTCCTAAAAATAGTTATCTTATTGTATCATATTTTTAACAGAGCAGCGGAGTGAAAACTGTAAGCCTATAAAAAGGGATTTTAAAAATAGAAGTTAGCTTCTCTTACTTTTAGTTATTTTGCTAAAACCAAAAGAAAAAAGCCTTTGAAATGTAGATTTCAAGGGCTTTTCGTTTACTTAATTATTTTACTTCTGTAAAGGTTTAAAATGTTGTTTTAGCTGGCTGAAAGTGTTGTTAAATTAAGGTTTTTAGTGTATTCATTCAAAAAATGTAGTCAAAAATGTAGTCATTAGACTAGCTTGTTAGTTTGGCTATTTCTTTCAGATAAATCTCCACTGCTTCAGCTTTCTTTTTAGGAGCAAGTTCAGCATAGGTATCCATAGTTGTTTGGATGGATTTATGCCCCATTCTTTCTTGAAGTTCTTTCCAGTTTGCACCAGCATTCAGCATTAAAGAAGCGTGAGTATGACGGAATAGATGAAAACCATAGTTTGGTAATTCTAACTCTGTTAGACGTTTTTTCAGAGTTGTACGTTTATTCCTATCACACATGTAATTGCCGTAAATGGTAGGGAAGATTAAATCAGAAATTGGAACTCCATGTTTAGTGAAGTAGTTTGCCATCTCATTATGAAAGGCTTGTAGATTTTCTAAAATCTGAAGAGGGACAGCCACACGACGATTTCCTGAGTCGGTTTTTGCACTATCCTTGCAAATCATCTCTCCTTTAATACCGAGTTTCTTGTTCCCTGCTTTCCACATAAGTGTTTTATTGACAATAATTTCATTTGTCTCAAAATCAAGGTCATGAATAGTGAGAGCAAGCAATTCATTGATACGTAGTGCAGAGGCTAAAAGCGTATCACAGATGATGTGAAAGCGACGGTTTGCACGTGTATCAGGAAGACTATTGAGGTAGTTTAGCCATTTAGCCAAATCGTCATCATGTAACACCATAACACGTTTTTTAGTTAATTTTGGCTTGGGTGGGATTTTGACTGTACGTGCTGGATTATGGGTAAGTTCAAAATTGGTTATGCCGAAATCAAAAATATCGCTTAACTTATAAATAACAGCTCCAAAATCTTTAGCATGACCTTTTTTTGATTTTTTAGCTCCAGATTCAACAGATTTTTTTGATTGCTGTGCTAACTTGTTGACCCAAATTTGAATATCTGCTGATTTGATTTCCTCTGATCTATATTCTCCAAACTTTGGGATTATGTAAGTATCCAGATAACTTCTCACACGGTTAATTGTATTTTGTGATGATACCCATGTTACGAAACTAATAAACCATGCCTCAGCAAGTTCTTCAAAATTATTGATAACCATTGTCTCTTTTAGTGTTGAACCTTTTGTTTCAAAATCAAGGCGAGCTTGAATGATTTTTCTATCAAGACTTCGTAGGGTCTTAGCTGTAATAGATGAAGTGACTTTTTTACCTGTTTTGATATCAATCCCGATGTAAACACCTCTTTGAGTGTAGCTGATTGTACCGTTATTTTTTGTAGTTTTCGTTACCTTTCGATTATTATGAATGATAGTTTCTTTTTGCATACTAGCCTTCTTGCTTCGGATATACAAAAGGCTAAAATAACAACCTCACATATATTTATTGTGATAGTCTTATTTTAGCACATTTTGAGTTAAGGAGTTAAATATTTTATAACATCTTCCATCTTATAATAGACTGTTCTTGTGCCCTCTATGGGAGGTTCAAGTCTTTTTAGTCCTGTTTTTTCCCATGATTTCAAGGTGTTAGGAGAAATTTGAAGGAGTGACAACAATTCCTTCTGAGTTACGATACTTAAGTTTTTCTGTTTTTCTTGCTGATATTGACTGATGCTTACTAAGACATTCAGCAATTGTTCAATCTGAGTTAGTTTAGCGTACTCAATATTAGTCATTATCTTCGTTCTCCTTTCCATAGCCTGAGTGACGACGTGAATCAAGATATTTTGCAAAGAAGTAGGTCTTATCAACAATAATACTTAGGAGCATTGGGTTTTCATCACGTGCATACATAACAAGGTTATTAAACTCCGTAAAATTATGTTCCTCAATAGTATCGATTACACTTGATAGAAATTCATCATTGTTATTGCTAATGAGAAATTTATCAAGTTCAAAACCACATCCTGATTCAATATCTTCAATATCATAAGGGCTCTTCTCAGGATTTTCAGCATGGATAAAGTAATCATACATGCCTTTAGGAGACATGACGATTTCTACATGGGCAGGGGTGTTCAGTTTTTCTGTTAAAAGTTCTGAGACTTGTGAGTAGCTTTTTAATGAATCGAAGAACAAAGCGCCGTGTTTGTGCGATTTCTTAAATTCACCCGTTTGCTTGTTAACATCTTTATCATGCCAAGGACTGAGTACAAAGGGGACATGTATCTCTTCAAGGATATCCAAATAATTTTCAGGGGCGCTCTCTTGATAGAGAAGGAAGGCCCATTTGCTGGAGCGTTTTTCTTTTGCCATAGGCAGGTACCTCATTTCTAGTTCTTATCTATAAGGAGAATTTTAGGGTGATTTTGGTAGTCTTAGTCTCAAAATTATGATTATTGATTATTGACCTATTGGGGGTCGTAGTCACCCCAATAGGTCAAGATGAGAAAAGAAGAAAGGGGCTGTTTGGCTCTTGCTTCGCAAGCCACAGCCCCTAAAGATTAACGCTTTTTACCAATGAACCATAACTGGTTACGAACACGAGTGGGAGAAGAGAAATAATAATCTGTATGTTGACTTGCAATCTCTTCTTTTAGTTGACTTTCCATTTCTTTTAGGATTTTCTGTCCTTGTTGGTCTTTCGGTACTCTAATAAAGATAACCATATAATCCGCACGAATATCTACGATACACCTGCGAACAGCCCGATTGAATCCGTTATGAACGGGATTGGTTGTTGTGACCGACTGATGTTCAAAGTTGGTTATTCTCTGTTTTTTATCACGCTGGGTTAGAAAGTATCGTAATAGAAAAGTATGATACACGGATTGAACATAGTTCTCAAAGCTATCTTCTTTCAAACGATTCATTATCTCTATACTAGTTAATGTCAAAGCAATTATAAAAGCTGTTGTTGCCAATAAGTAAATAACGGAACTGATTCTATAAAACAAAGTTGTGATAACTTCAAGGTCTAGTATAGTGATAGTTCTAATTTGAACAGCAACATGATGGAATAACCAACCAAAAAGCCAACAAATAGGGGAGGAGATGAGTAACCATAGAATTAGGTTGAAAGTCCTCATGAAATAGGTTTTAGTTGTCATAAAACACCTCGCTTGGTGTAATAGGTTGGACAGAGTAGGGGGAGGACTTGATATGGGTGCTCATTATCGATAATTTGAATGATACCTGTACCGTTTCCTATCGGAATAACAATCCCCTCTGGGTCTAGGTCTGGAAATAAAAATTGAGTGGTTTTTTGATTGATATTCCCAATTTGTAATAATACGTTTAGTTGTTCCCTCACTGATATAGGAATGGTATTGTGGTCAAATCGCTGACTAACTAAGAACAAATGTATTTTTGTAGCTCTTCCCAACAATGCAATCTGCGAGAGTAGGGCGAATAAGGCTTCTTTTATGTTCTTATTAACTCCCTCTGATAAGGCTAGAACTTCATCAATCACAATGGTCAGATGAGTGAATTTGTGATTGGGGTTATCATATAAGATAGCCTGCCTCTTCTGAATGAGAGTTGTACACTGACTTAATTGTTCATTGACCTGTGAGACAAAATCTGATTTTGAACGGTTTTCAACAGGGTGGATAACCGCAATTTGATTTTCTCTTGCCCATCTGCTTGGGGTATCAAATTTAGGGTCAATGATAATCAGGTCGGACATATGTTTTAGTACACTCAAGAAGTAAGTCAGGGCGTAAGACTTCCCTGAACCAGAATTTCCAGCAATAGCCCAGTGGTTGACCTTATCCAAATTAAGTTCAAAGTGCTTCATAATGGGAATTTTTCCTTGTGGTACGCTAGCTTAAAATTTGTCTAAATCAGGAATGGTTAAACGTTCTGAAATTCCCTTTTTCCAAGGGAAAAACAATCCACGTTGAATGTGTAAGTCATCTGTTTCGAGTGGAACAAAATAGGTTGCATTTTGTTTTAAGAGGGTAAATTGAGGATAGAGAGAAGCGTTAGCAATCAGAAAAATTTTCTTGTACAAGTCATCATCCAAGATATAAGCACATGGTAAACGAGGGACAAAGATAAATCCGTCTTCTTCGATAACAATATTAAACGAGTTGGTGTAGCTGGTTTCTCCCTGCATTAAAGCCCCAAGAGCCATGTTTAGGCTCTGGAGCAGATAAGATTGCAGGAAAGATTGGTTCAGCACATCACGAGATTGTGAAGTCATTACCGAACCTCCTTGATACCCGTTCGCTTTGAAGTAAATGTTATACTTTACTTCGCAGGCTTGTAGGGTGTCGAATTGAATCATGGATTGGAAAGCTGGTAGCTTAATAGTATCTTCAAACTTCACTTGGAAAGGGTCTTGACCTTCTTGTACAAACCATGCCTTGTAAGCAACGATTTCTCCTGTTGGTTTCCCATCCTCAAACCGTTGTTGTGGTTCAAGTTCGGTACTAAGAGAGAAAATTGGTAGATTTTGACTGATGATTTTATCAGCCAATGTAGTTGTGTAACCACCTTTGGTGGTTTTCATTTTGAATGCCATGGGCAATTCCTCCTATATTATAGAAAATAATGTGAATGAGACGTGCTCGGTTTTTATCATGAGCTGGATACTGTATCTAGGTCATATCCATCACCTCCTATATATAGGAGATTCAGAATATGGTTTTCGGAATTTTTTTAAAAAAACTAGTAGTCTTTTGTTGACTACTAGTTAATCTATTATGATTGCATTTTTTTAAGAACCTGTTTACAGGCTTCCTTGTAGTACTTTTTAGCAGTCTTATCAGACCGACCAATTAGTTGACTAGCTTTTGTAGTATTTAGACCATTTTCAAATATAGCTTTAAAAACGGTACGGTGTTCTTCATCTAATTCAGCTAATGCCTCACAATAAAGTTGCTCTTCAACTTCCATGATGGTATAGTCTTCACCAGAACAAGAATTGCTTTGAATAAGTTCTTGAAGTGTCGTTTCACGTCCATCTTCAGAGATAACAAAGTCTAGACTAGATATTTGGTGGTATCTGATTTTACGTTGATAATTTTCTTCTAGTCTATCTAAGTGTTTTAGCTCATTAAGCCAAAATTCTTGTTCATGTGGCTCGAGACCATCTACTAATTCAACATTTGTAGGGTAATGTATTTGCATATCTGCCTCTTTCCAACAGCCCGTTTTAGGAGCGGAAAGAAACGATATGAGCGAGCATTGAACGCCGAGTATGACGAAAGGCACACCAAAAACATGGCGGAACAATACAATGCAGAATATGACCATTACTGTCATATCTTCATATCTGTTTAGTTCCGTCCTTTTGATGCGCATCAATTTGGACTGTTAAAAATTTATTTCAAGATTTTTTCTTGATATGTTCAGTATAGTGCAAAAACTATCGAAATTTTTTACTCTCCGTTTTTCTACGAAATCCAAATTTGTAAAAATGAGTGTAAAAAAAAGACTAAGCATTAATGCCTAGTCATTAGAGTGCAAATTTTCTTATCTCTTCCTCATTTAATAATTTAATAAAGGCTTGCTGAACCTTATCCAGAGAGTAAGCCATTTCAAGTAATTCTTCGTTTAATTTCTCTTGGAAATAGTGTGTTACTTGTGTATTGTTTGTTAATAAACCTTCAATATGGCGAGAGACACTTGTATTGTCTAAATTAATGTCATAGAGGTCAACTAAATCAATAAGTTCGATGTCATTTATTCCCTGAGATGCAGTTTCTTCTATTCTTTTCTTATCCTCTAGTGAAAATCTTGTTGGCTCTATTTGAATAGCAGATCTTTCCTGAATTGGTCTTGTTGCATAAGGATTAGAGACCCAACTGATTATTTCATCAAAAGTTCTTTCCTCAATCCTTTCTATATCACTGGATTTATGAATTCGAATACCTATATTTGTTAGCTCTTCTTCAGAATATTTTTGGTACAAGTCTGTGATATCTTTACCTTGACTTACTAACTTCATAAAGTCATTATTTATCTGTAAAGTTTTTAATTCATCTATTTTTTGACTTCCAGTCACATTCAACGAAAAAGTTGACCTTGCTTTTTTGGAAATAACTAACGGAACGGACGTAAGGTAAGATTTTGGGATATTTTCTTTATACATTCGTTCTAGAATATCATCAACCAGGAATCCGATATTAAATAGTGGATTTTCTTTGAGTTTTTTTATTAGGTTAGGGATAATTTCTGTCGAAACATTATCATACCACCATTTATTGATAAGTGGGTCAATGTTTTCTGGCCTAAATGTTGAGGGTATGCCATTTCCGTCTAATTCAAATAGGATGCCACAGACATAAACTTCAAATGATTTAATTAAATTATCCCCTAACATCAACCAAAGAATATCAAACATTTCTTCAAAATCAATGACAGTTAATTCATTGATAGTACTGGTTCTAAAACTTCTAGCGAGGTTATAACTTTTTTCACCAACAGTAATGTCAATGTCATCTTTCTTGTGAAAAGTATCCATTTCAGTTTCATCAGAAGCCAAAAAATTTTTTCTTTGAATATTGAAATTTGCGAATGTCTTGGAAAGTCTAAGACAGCTGGATTGTATTGAAATTAAATCATCGTCCGAAAAAGAATACATTCTTTTATCTACAGTTTCCAAATCTCTAAATAAAATAGAGCTGAAGCAGTGGTAAAACATATTTTCAACAAATTTGGCAATATCTCCAAAAATAATTTCTTTATAGTCCGAGTCGGTTTGAGTATTCAAATAAAGCAATATTGAAGCGGTAACTTGTCGCTTTCCCTTTTCAACTTGGCTAACTTGACCTGCATTACCTAGGTCACTTTGCTTTAAATTATACTTTTTTCTTAAACATTTGATACGAGTAGGTATTACTTGTGAGTAATTTTCATCAAAAAATTTCATAGATAAGCCCCCTATAAACATGGAAAAGTAGTAAAAATAGTTGTTATCCTAGTTGATTAAAAAAATCTCTGATTTCCTCATCTTTTATAAAATAATATATAATTTTCCCCTCTCTTCTAGTGTCCAAGATGTTTTGATTGGCTAGTTTACGAAGATGGTGGGAGGCAGATGCCATACTGAGATTTAGTAAACAGGCTATATCGCAGACACAGAGTTCTTCAACAGCAAGGAGATAAAAGATGATATTTATCTGTTTATTATCGGTAAACTTTGATAAAATGCGAAGTGATTTTTGGACTTTTTCCTTTTCAAGGTAGTTCGTTGCGGTTGTAACATTTTGTTGATTTATAACATTCACTTGGCAGATACTATCTTTTTTCAAAATATTTTCTCCTAGCCTAACACAGTCCATAGCATGTCAAAACTGTTGTTTTCAATCAGGATATATATCCCCAATCCTAAATAAACAACGGCAATAAACCATCTGCTATATTTTTCCAAAGTTTCTCCAACAGAAGGGACTTGTGCCAATTTTTGGGCAGAAAAAACCAAGAGATAAATCATGACTAGAAAGGTCAGTAAAGCCACTATCAAATTCGCTAAATTTAAGGTAGTAAAATACGGGACAAAGACACCAATATTGTCAGCACCACAACTTGCAAAAGTAATCATAGCGACTAGAAAAATCAGGTTTTTATTATCTTTGCTCAAACCTTCTTTGGCAATAGCTTCTCCATCAGAATCTCCTAAAAGCAAAACTTTGAGGCCTAGGAAAATTGGAATCAAACCGAGCAAACCTAAAATCTCTTTACTAGGAATATAATCTAAGACAAATGCAAAAAGCAAACTTAGCAATATTAGACTAACAGAGCCTAGAAATTGTCCTAAATAGATGTTAATGATGTCTTTTCTGCTTTTTCTTTTGGCAAAAAATAACATTAGGATAATAAGTAAGTCTACGGCTGTCCCAGAATACAGGATTATTGAAGTAACAACATTTTGAATCATAAAACACCTCATTCAAATATATTTTTGAATGAATTTTAACATTAAACTTTGTAGATGTCAATTTCAGCTCCACCAAAATATAGATAAGAAGTTAGTGTACCAAATATAAAAAAGCCCTGCCATCCAAATGATAACAGGGCTTAACTTCAATATCCAAATGATATATTCATCTAAAAAAGGTAGAGTAAAAGGTAGAGTTCTTATTGATTTATATTACAATGTAATGAACTTCAAAAATTCAAAAATCGCTTAAAATCAACGTTTTGACGTCTAATGACGTGTAGTGAACCCCTTACTTAACCTCTGTAAATGTTACGTGTTTACGTAATTTTGGTGAGTATTTTTTCAATTGAAGACGGTCTGGAGTGTTACGTTTGTTTTTTGAAGTAAGGTACAAGCGTTCACCAGATTCTTTGTGTTCAAGTGTAATATTTACGCGCATGGTATCTCCCTTCTATTATTTAGCTTCGTTAGCTTTAGCGATTTTACGTCCTTTGTAGTATCCTTTAAGGGATACACGGTGAGAACGTGAGTAATCTCCAGTAGTTTCGTCGAATTGTACAGATGGAGCTGTCAATTTGTAGTGTGTACGACGTTTGTTCTTTTTAGCTTTTGACGTGTGACGTGCAGGAACTGCCATTTTTTCTATCCTCCGATTTAAACTTTTGAGGGTCTTGTAGTAACTAAGTCAAGGGTTAAAAGGAACTTTTCCCTATATGCTTACGTTTTTGACCCAACTTATTTGTTTTGTTGTGTTATGGCTTTCGCCAACTTTAATATAGTACCACAACTTTTTTGTAAAGTAAAGTTACTTGACAAAAATTTTAGAAAAAGCTCTGCTATTCTACAAAAAGAAGCGGAAAAATGTTAGAATAGAAGCAATTATTGAGTAATAGAAAGGAAGAGGGTTGTAAGCTTATGACGATTGTTGGTATAAGCTAAAAACTTGAAAGACAAGCTATTTGGTTAAGGTAATTGTTAGCTAAAGGCGTTTATGTCTTGAAGTAGCACTCTCTTAGTATGTTAACCATGGCATTTCAAAAACCAAAAGGAACTCAGGATATTCTGCCTGGAGATGCTGCGAAATGGCAGTATGTGGAATCTGTTGCGCGTGATACGTTTAGCCAATATAATTATGGAGAAATTCGTACCCCTATGTTTGAACACTACGAGGTAATCTCGCGGTCTGTGGGTGATACGACTGATATTGTGACGAAGGAAATGTATGATTTCTATGATAAAGGAGATCGTCACATTACCTTGCGACCAGAGGGCACAGCTCCAGTGGTACGTTCTTATGTTGAAAATAAATTGTTTGCGCCAGAGGTCCAAAAACCTGTCAAACTTTATTATATCGGTTCCATGTTCCGCTACGAACGCCCTCAAGCTGGTCGTTTACGTGAATTTCACCAGATTGGGGTAGAATGTTTCGGCGCTGCTAATCCAGCAACAGATGTTGAAACCATTGCGATGGCCTATCACCTCTTTGAAAAATTGGGCATTAAGGATGTCACCCTTCACTTAAATAGTTTAGGAAGTCCCGAAAGTCGTGCGGCCTATCGTCAAGCCTTGATTGACTACCTGACTCCAATGCGTGATCAGTTATCTAAAAATAGTCAACGTCGGTTGGATGAAAACCCACTGCGCGTGCTTGATTCTAAAGAAAAAGAAGATAAACTAGCCGTTGAAAAGGCGCCTTCTATTTTGGATTACTTAGATGAGGAAAGTCAGGCGCACTTTGAGGCAGTCAAAGCTATGCTTGAAGCACTTGACATTCCTTATGTGATTGACACCAATATGGTGCGTGGCCTTGATTACTATAACCACACTATTTTTGAATTCATCACGTCTGTGGAAGGTTCTGACTTAACTATCTGTGCGGGTGGACGTTATGATAGTTTGGTAGGTTATTTTGGTGGGCCTGAGACTCCAGGATTTGGATTTGGTCTTGGTTTAGAACGTCTCTTGATGATTATTGAAAAGCAGGGCATTACCTTGCCAATTGAGACAGAGATGGATGTTTACCTTGCTGTGTTAGGTGATGGTGCTAATAGCAAAGCTTTAGAATTGGTTCAAGCCATTCGCCGTCAAGGGTTTACAGCTGAACGAGATTACCTTGGCCGTAAGATTAAGGCTCAGTTTAAATCAGCCGATACCTTTAAAGCAAAATTGGTAATGACTTTAGGAGAAAGTGAAGTTGAAGCAGGCAAAGCTGTGATTAAGAATAATCGTAGCCGCCAAGAATTGGAAGTCAGTTTTGAAGATATGATGACTAACTTTGCGAACGTCTCAGAGCAATTATTGTCTTAATGATTTTATTGTCGTCATAAGCTTGTGTTGATATGATTGTTTAGAAGATAATCACTAAAATAGGTGTAACTTCTCTTTTTAGAAGGGAGTTGCACCTGTTTGTTTTCTGTAAGGGGATTGATTAGCTTTCTTAGTATTCTGTGAGGACACTTGATATGTCAAAATGCTGACGACTCAGTATTCTTGTTCTATCTTTAGAAAAACTCTTTTTAAATGGGTGGGGTTTTTAAGGGCTTTTTGCTATAATAGTAGGGAATGAATTAATTGATTTATATTGTGAAAGGAATTGGAAACGAGCAGGTTTCACAGGATTCTGTTTGTTTTAGGGAATTTATTTATGAAACGTAGCATGTATGCAGGGCGTGTTCGCGAAGAACACATTGGAACGACAATCACATTGAAAGGATGGGTAGGACGCCGACGTGACTTGGGTGGTCTCATCTTTATTGATTTGCGTGACCGTGAGGGTGTGATGCAATTAGTCATTAATCCTGAGGATGTGTCTAGTGATGTGATGGCAACTGCTGAACGTCTACGTAGTGAATATGTGATTGAAGTGGAAGGTCTTGTTGAAGCTCGACAACAAGCCAATGATAAGTTGGCGACAGGGATGGTTGAGTTAAAAGTATCTGCTTTGACCATTTTAAACACAGCTAAAACGACGCCTTTTGAAATTAAAGATGACGTTGAAGTAAGTGACGACACACGTTTACGTTACCGTTACTTAGATTTACGTCGTCCAGAAATGTTAGAAAACTTCAAGCTACGTGCAAAAGTGACTCATTCTATCCGTAATTACCTTGATGACCTTGAGTTTATTGATGTCGAGACACCTATGTTGACAAAATCAACTCCAGAAGGTGCGCGTGACTATCTGGTACCAAGTCGTGTTAGCCAAGGGCATTTCTATGCTTTGCCACAAAGTCCGCAAATTACCAAACAGTTATTGATGAATGCTGGTTTTGATCGCTATTACCAAATTGTGAAATGTTTCCGCGATGAAGATCTACGTGGTGACCGTCAACCTGAGTTTACACAAGTTGACTTGGAAACGTCATTCCTTTCTGAACAAGAGATTCAAGACATCGTTGAAGGCATGATTACTAAAGTGATGAAAGAGACAAAAGGAATAGATGTAACTTTACCATTCCCACGCATGAGTTACGATGTAGCAATGAATAGCTACGGCTCTGATAAACCAGACACACGTTTTGAAATGCTTTTACAAGACTTGACAGAGACTGTCAAGGGAATTGACTTCAAGGTTTTCTCAGAAGCACCAGCTGTCAAAGCGATTGTGGTTAAGGAAAATGCAGATCGATACTCTCGTAAAGATATTGACAAATTAACTGAGTTTGCCAAACAATTTGGCGCTAAAGGCCTTGCCTGGGTTAAGGTGACAGATGGTCAATTAGCAGGCCCAGTAGCCAAGTTCTTGACAGCAATTGAGACAGAGTTGTCAAGTCAATTAAAACTTGCTGAGAATGATTTGGTTTTATTTGTAGCGGATACTCTTGAGGTTGCTAATAATACATTAGGTGCCCTTCGTAATCGTATTGCCAAGGACCTTGACATGATTGATCAGTCGCAGTTCAATTTCCTTTGGGTGGTTGATTGGCCAATGTTTGAGTGGTCAGAAGAAGAAGGACGTTATATGTCAGCTCATCACCCATTCACTCTTCCAACGCCAGAATCTGCTCATGAGTTAGAGGGTGATTTGGCTAAGGTACGGGCCATTGCTTATGACATCGTATTAAATGGTTACGAGCTTGGTGGCGGTAGCTTGCGTATCAATCAAAAAGAGATGCAAGAGCGCATGTTCAAGGCTCTTGGGTTCACTGCAGAAGAAGCTAATGACCAATTTGGTTTCTTACTAGAAGCGATGGACTACGGCTTCCCACCACATGGTGGCTTGGCGATTGGTCTTGACCGTTTTGTCATGTTGCTTGCTGGAAAAGACAATATTCGAGAAGTTATTGCCTTCCCTAAAAATAACAAAGCCTCTGATCCAATGACGCAAGCACCTAGTCTTGTTTCTGAAAAACAATTAGAAGAACTCAGTCTTCAAATAGAAAGTCATGATTAAGAAAACAACTTACAAGAAAAAAGTTAAATATGTCATTAGTAGGGGAGCCAAGAAAGTTGGGCTACTCCACGCTCTAAGAAGTATTTCAAGAGAAAAATATGCAGAGAAGATTTCGGCTTCTCTGCTTTATGGCATTCTCTCCAGTATTGCTGTGAATTTTTTCTTCCAGCCAGGGCATGTTTATTCAAGTGGGGCAACTGGTCTAGCACAGGTTTTTTCAGCTCTTAGTCATCGTCTTTTAGGTTACGATTTTCCTATTGCGCTTGCGTTTTACTTGATCAATATTCCTTTGCTTATCTTAGCTTGGTATAAAATTGGGCACCAATTTACCATTTTTACCTTTATCACGGTTAGCATGAGCTCTTTCTTTATTCAAATCATGCCTCAAGTGACATTGACGACTGATCCTCTTATCAATGCTATTTTTGGTGGTTTGGTCATGGGTATGGGGATTGGTACAGGTTTTAAATCACGGATTTCAAGTGGTGGAACTGATATTATTAGTTTGACCCTTAGAAAGCGAACTGGAAAAGATGTGGGAAGTTTGTCATTGATGGTGAATGGTGCCATTTTGACCTTTGCGGGCATCTTGTTTGGTTGGCAGTACGCTCTCTATTCTATGGTCTCTATCTTTGTATCGAGCCGTGTTACGGATGCCATTTTCACCAAGCAAAAGAAAATGCAGGCAACCATTATTACAAGTCATCCAGAGCGTGTGATTCAAATGATTCACAAACGATTGCATCGTGGCGTGACGAGTATTAATGATGCAGAGGGTACCTATAAGCATGAACAAAAAGCCGTCTTAATTACCATTTTGACACGAGAAGAATACACAGAATTTAAATGGTTGATGTTAAAAGCAGACCCTCAAGCCTTTGTTTCAGTTGCTGAAAACGTGAGGATTATCGGTCGATTTGTTGAAGAAGATTAATAAAAAACACAGGAGGTGCTATGACAGTTGATCAACGGTTACAGCTAAAGAATTTTTGCTTTATTATTTTAGGAGCAGCTATCTATGCATTTGCCTTTGTTTATTTTTATATGGCTAATCGGATTGCGGCTAATGGACTAGCTGGTCTAACGTTAGTTGGGAAGGCCCTGTTTGATATCGCCCCCTCCTTGACAGGATATCTGATAAATTTGCCTCTAGTGCTACTAGGCGCCAAACTTTTTGGAAAAAGAGCTATGGTTTACACAGTGACAGGCATTTTTTCGCTTTACTTTTTTGTTTGGGTCTTTCAGCAACTTCCTTTGGTAGTTGATTTGGATCATGATAATTTAGTGGTTTCGTTGATGGCTGGGATTATAGGAGGTCTTGGTGGAGGACTTGTCTTTCGAAATGGGGGAACCATCGGTGGAGCAGATATTATTGCCAAATTATTTGAAGACAAATTAGGTTTACAACTGAATCAAGCCCTTTTGGGGATTGATATTTTTGTCATGATTGTTTCTTTAACCTATATTTCATTACCTCAAATGATGTATGCTTTAATTGCTAGCTTTATGTATGGTCAGATTGTTCGTCTGGTACAACAAGGCGGTTATACGGCACGTGGCACCCTTATTATTTCAGATCAATCGGAGACAATTGCTCGGTTCATTATGGAGGAGTTAGGGAGGGGGGTCACTTACTTACATGGTGAAGGGGCCTACTCTGGTCGTGATAAAAAAGTCATTTATGTGGCTTTGGGGCGAACAGATATTAGGGAGTTAAAAGCCTTTCTAGCTCAAATCGATCCGGATGCATTTGTCTCTTATTTTGATGTGGATGAAGTGAATAGCCCAGAGTTTGTCGCCACTAAGAGCAAATACCATAAAAAGAAAAGTCGAAGCAATGTTTCCAAACGGTAACCCATTTTAACGAATAGTGAGGATAATGAATGACACGTCACGATAAACTGACTAAACTAATAGAACTGTTGTTAATAGCCCTAGGAGTGGCCATCTACACTTTTGGCTTTGTTAACTTTAATATGGCCAATGCCTTAGCTGAAGGTGGTGTGGCAGGGATAACCCTAATTCTACATGCACATTTTGGGATTAACCCCGCTTACTCTTCTCTTTTGTTTAACCTCCCGCTTTTTATTTTAGGGGCAAAAATTTTTGGGAAGCGTTCCTTAGCATTGACTATTTACGGAACAGTTCTGATGTCTGTGTTTATCTGGATGTGGCAAAAGGTTCCCATGGAATTGGGTCTAGAAAATGATATGATGTTAGTAGCTGTCGTAGCAGGACTCTTTTCGGGGATTGGCAGCGGCCTGGTTTTCCGCTATGGTGCAACGACGGGAGGAACAGATATTATCGGACGGATTGCTGAAGAAAAATTTGGAGCTAAATTAGGTCAGACTTTACTGCTAGTTGATGCCCTTGTTTTGACGGCTTCCTTAACCTATGTGGACTTAAAACATATGCTTTACACCCTAGTGGCTAGTTTTGTCTTTAGCCAAATGATTAGTGTTGTCCAAAATGGTGGGTATACTATCCGTGGTATGATTATCATTACCAAGCATTCTGAAGCTGCCGCTCAGGCTATTTTAAATGAAATTAACCGTGGGGTGACTTACTTGAAGGGTCAGGGGGCTTATTCAGGGAATGATTACAATATCATGTATGTGACCCTTAATCCAACAGAAGTCAGAGAAGTGAAACGGATACTATCAGAATTAGACCCAGATGCCTTTATCTCCATTCTTGATGTGGATGAAGTGATTAGTTCAGATTTTAAAATTCGTCGTAAAAATTTTGATAAGCCTATTGAAAAGGCTTTACAGAAGAAACCTAAGCTGCTAAAATAAAAGCAACAAATGAAATAAGAGGTTGAAAAAAGCCATGATTAACAACTAACTCATCGTCATACACTAATCTTTGAATGATTGTGAATCAAGGAAGTAGTGTGTACTTTGAGGTTTGAAAATCAGGGCTTTTTGTGTGCACTTTTTCAAACCTTTCTTGTCAGAGAAAGGATAACACGATGGAAATACTCACATTGTCTCATTACCAATTAGAAGTAGGAGGAAATCTTCTCTTATCGATTAACCAATTACACCTTCATCAAGGGGATAAGGTTTTTCTGATAGGTGACAATGGTTCTGGGAAAACGAGCTTTTTGCAAACTCTTATAGGAGAAAGGCGATCTTATCAGGGTCAACTTAGTTTACATAGTGACGTTGCTTACTTGCCTCAACTACAAGCAGCTCAAAACCAATCTGGTGGAGAGAAGGTGATGGCTTCATTAAAGGTACTTTTTCAAAAGAATGCTTCTTTGCTCATTCTGGATGAACCTAGTTCACACTTAGATAAGGCTAATCAGAAGTGGTTGATTCATCAACTCAAACGGTATCGTGGTACTCTTTTAGTGGTAAGCCATGACCGCTATTTGATGAACCAGATAGCTCAACAAATATGGGCCATTGAAAAACAGGATATAAAGGTTTATCAAGGAAATTATGACGCCTATAGACAAGTCAAAGAACTAGAAATGCAAAAACAAGCTATTGAAAAGGCTAACTATCAGCGTCAGGTGACTAAGCTAACAAAGCAAATTCAAGCGAAAAAAGAACGTGCCAACCAAATGGTAAAGCCTAAAAAAAACATCTCACGTTCAGATTGGAAAGTGAATGCTTTTGCAGGTAGTTATGATTCTCAGGCTAAGCGGATAGCCAAGTCAGCAAAGGCGATGGAAAATCGTTTAGCCAAACTTACACCTAATAGACAGGAAAGCAAAGAGATTTGGGCTAAATTGAAATTCAATCCTCAGGAGAAGAAAATCCCTCACACCCTTATCCATCTAAGAGAGGGGAACTTATCTCGGAATAAGCAGATTTTGTTTACATATCCAGACATAGCTATTAGAGCTGACAGTAAATTAGCTATTATTGGTAGAAATAAGGCTGGGAAGTCAACGTTTTTAGAGTCTCTGGCCAATCAGGACTTACCTGGATTTTATAGTGACCACCTTAAACTAACTTTTTTTAAGCAAGATCAGGTGCAATTAGATAGTCAATTAACTGCTTTTGAGTTTGTACAAGAACAGTCTAATCAAGACAGCAGACTTATTCTCAATTATCTAGCTATGATGGGGATTCCTTATCAAAAAGCACACCAAAAGATAGCTAGTCTATCTGGAGGTGAAAGGGTTCGGTTGGCTTTAGTAGGTGCTATGCTTGGTGATCACCAATTGCTGATTCTGGATGAACCAACGAACTATTTGGACCTTGTTGCCATGGAAGCGCTGGAAAGGTGTTTAAAACAGTACCCTTATCCTTTTGTTCTAGTGTCACATGATCAGCAGTTTGTATCATCTGTGGTCAATCGCTGTTATGTTATTAGGGACGGGCAGTTAGAGGAGATTGATAAAGACCACTTTTGAATATTTTTTGACAAAACCAAAAGCCCTCTCCATGTTATTGTGGAGAGGGCTAATAATATGCTGTTTAGGTTACATTTCATTTGGTGCTTCTACACCGAGTAAACGAAGTGCTTCTTTAAGCACAGTGGCAGTAGCATAGCAGAGGGCTAAGCGACTATCACGTTCTGAGTTGTCATCGAGGATGCGAGTGTGAGCATAATATTTGTTAAAGCTTTGGGCTAAGTTAATAGCAAATTTAGCCATAATAGAAGGCTCAAAGTTATCTGATGTTCGCTTGATAATGCGTGGGAAATCTTGGATAAGTTTGATAATTTCCCAGCTTTCAGCATCAGCTAAACTGTAAGTGGTGGTTGCAGATGGCGTAAAGTCAGCTTTACGTAGAATAGATTGGATACGAGCATGAGCATATTGAACGTAAGGTCCAGTTTCTCCTTCAAAGGAAACCATGGCTTCAAGGTCAAAGTCATACCCATTCATACGATCTGTTTTGAGATCGTAAAACTTGATGGCACCAACACCAACGGCATGGGCAACGGCTTCTTTGTCAGCAAGGTTTGGATTTTTCGCTTCAATTTGAGAAGCTGCACGGTTAATGGCTTCAGCAACCGTAGGTTCAAGAAGAATAACATTACCTTTACGTGTTGATAATTTAGCGCCGCCTTTTGTGACAAGTCCAAAAGCAACGTGTGTCATATCATCTGACCAATCGTAACCCATTTCTTTTAGCACTGCTTTTAATTGTTTGAAGTGAGCAGCTTGCTCATTACCAACAACATAAACGGATTTAGCAAAGTCATAAGTGCGTTTACGGTAAAGTGCGGCAGCTAGGTCACGGGTAATGTAAAGAGTAGCGCCATCTGATTTTTTGATCAAGGCAGGGTGTTCAATGCCATATTTTTCAAGATTAACAACTTGGGCACCTTTAGATTCTACAAGAAGGTTTTTCGCTTCTAATAGCTCAAGAACCTCATCCATTTTATCATTATAGAAGGCTTCACCGTTGTAACTATCGAAGGTTACATTGAGTTGGTTATAAAGACGGTTAAACTCAAGCAAACTCTCGTCACGGAACCATTGCCATAATTCAGTAGCTTCTTTGTCGCCATCTTCCAATTTACGGAACCATTCACGAGCTTCTTCATCAACGGTGGGATCAGTTTCAGCTTCAGCATTGATACGGACGTAAAGTTTTAAGAGTTCATCGATTGGATGTGCTTGGACAGCAGCTTCATCTCCCCATTTTTTGTAGGCAACAATTAGCATACCAAATTGTTTACCCCAGTCACCAAGGTGATTGATTTTTACAGGTTGATAACCCATTTTAGCAAAGATATTAGCAAGGCTATCACCAATAACAGTTGAGCGGAGGTGACCGATTGAAAATGGTTTAGCAATGTTTGGGCTTGACATGTCAATAGCAACATTTCGCCCTTGACCCTCGTCTTGCTGAGCATAGTCTGAACCTGCTGTAATCACTTGTTCAAGGACCTGTGAGGAAATCTTAGCTTTATCAAGGAAAAAGTTGATGTAAGGGCCGACAGCTACGACTTTTTCAAATTGGCTCCCCTCGATTTGTTCAGCTAATTCGCCTGCAATCATTTGAGGGGCTTTGCGAAGGACTTTTGCTAAACTAAAGGCTGGAAAGGCAAGGTCTCCCATGTCAGAATTTTTTGGGGTTTCAAGCAAGTTAAAAATAGCATCTTGTTCTAACTCTGGAACAACTTTGGCTATTTCACTTGCGATTAGAGTTTTAGTATCCATACAGCATCTCCTAAAAATTGTTTGTCACCCTATTCTAACATATTTCTTTAAAATAAACGAGGAGAGGATTGATAATTTATACTGTCAAATTCAAAGGTCTTTCTTGCTTTACAAAATTTCTTTAGGAAAAGTTGTCAAAAGATCAACGCCGTTAACTGTCAATCGTTTTTAGTGACGTTTCCTTTTCGTATTCTTAAAATAATGGAGTAAATAACAGGGGAAAGATGAAAAAATACAGTTTTTTTGTTATAATTTGAGAGGATAATTATACAATTGGGGTGATCTATCATGAATAAAATAGAGCGACAACATCAAATTAAACAAATCATTCAAGCGGAGCATATTGGCACACAAGAAGATATTAAGAAAGCTCTTCAAAAAGAAGGTATTGTCGTCACTCAAGCCACCTTATCGCGTGATTTGAGGGAAATTGGTCTCTTGAAATTAAGGGATGAGCAAGGCAAACTCTATTATAGTTTGTCTGAACCTGTTGCGACCCCCTTTAGCCCTGAGGTGCGTTTTTATGTGTTATCAGTTGATCGCGCTGGATTTATGCTTGTTCTCCACACTAACTTAGGAGAGGCTGATGTATTGGCTAATCTGATTGACAATGACGACATTGAAGATATCTTAGGAACTATTGCAGGAGCAGATACTTTATTGGTGATTTGTCGTGATGAAGAGATTGCCAAGCGTTTTGAAAAAGATTTGGCAGCTGGCCTATGACAAGCTATCAAAATGCCTTGAAGGATTTAATCGTGGCTATCAATGCCCACCCTAGCATTATTGCCTATAAAGAAGCCAAACAGCAGTTATCTCAGCTTGATCAGTTTGAAGACCAAGCTTACCAGATGAAACGTTATCAGCAAGAGGCGGAGCTATTCCAAAAGATAGCGAAAAATCAAGCTGCCGCTGTGTCTTCAAACAAGGCCAAAGAATTAGAATATCATCTCAACCACCAACCAGTGATTGATGATTATCGTGAGAAAATGCAAGATGCAAGTGATTTGATTCAATACATCACCAAACGTATAGAAGAACAGTTAAACGAGGAGCTAACGAATGGCAAAAGCTAACATTTCTCCTGGGATGCAACAGTATCTGGACATCAAAAAAGATTATCCAGATGCTTTTTTGCTTTTTAGGATGGGTGACTTTTATGAATTATTTTATGATGATGCTGTCAAAGCAGCACAACTCTTAGAAATTGGTTTGACCAGTCGCAACAAGAATGCGGAAAATCCAATTCCCATGGCAGGCGTGCCACATCATTCTGCCCAACAATACATTGATGTGTTAATTGAGTTGGGTTACAAGGTTGCTGTCGCAGAACAAATGGAAGACCCAAAGCAAGCTGTTGGGGTGGTGAAGCGTGAGGTCGTTCAAGTCATAACTCCTGGAACGGTTGTGGATTCAGCTAAGCCAGATAGCGCCAATAACTTTTTGGTAGCTGTTGACTTTGATGGTTGCCGTTATGGATTGGCTTATATGGATGTGTCCACAGGTGAATTTTGCGTGACAGATTTGGCGGACTTTACGAGTGTTCGTAGCGAAATCCAAAACCTCAAGGCAAAAGAAGTCTTACTAGGTTTTGATTTATCTGAAGAAGAACAGACGATTTTGGTCAAGCAGATGAATTTGCTGCTTTCTTATGAAGAAACGGTCTATGAAGATAAATCTTTAATTGACGGTCAATTGACAACGGTAGAACTGACAGCGGCAGGAAAACTCTTGCAATACGTTCACAAAACACAAATGCGAGAACTCAGCCACTTGCAAGCCTTGGTTCACTATGAAATCAAGGATTATTTGCAGATGTCGTATGCCACTAAGTCAAGTCTAGATTTGGTAGAGAATGCTAGAACGAATAAAAAACATGGGAGTCTGTATTGGCTGTTAGATGAAACCAAGACAGCTATGGGGATGAGGCTTTTGCGCTCATGGATTGATCGACCTTTGGTTTCTAAAGAAGCTATTTTAGAGCGTCAAGAAATTATTCAAGTTTTTCTGAATGCTTTTATTGAGCGAACAGATTTAAGCAATAGCTTAAAAGGTGTTTACGATATCGAACGTTTATCTAGCCGTGTGTCTTTTGGCAAGGCAAATCCGAAAGATTTACTTCAATTGGGGCATACCTTAGCCCAAGTGCCTTATATCAAAGCTATCTTAGAGTCTTTTAATAGTCCTTTTGTTGACAAACTTGTCAATGATATTGACAGTTTGCCTGAGTTGGAATACTTGATTAGAACAGCCATTGATCCAGATGCACCAGCAACTATTAGTGAAGGAAGTATTATCCGCAATGGTTTTGATGAGCGCTTGGACCATTATCGTAAAGTAATGCGAGAGGGGACAGGCTGGATTGCGGATATTGAGGCCAAAGAGCGTCAAGCAAGTGGCATTAATAACCTAAAAATTGATTACAATAAAAAAGATGGTTATTATTTTCACGTTACGAATTCAAATCTTAGCTTAGTTCCCGACCATTTTTTCAGAAAGGCAACTTTAAAAAATTCTGAGCGTTATGGAACAGCAGAATTGGCTAAGATTGAAGGTCAGATGTTAGAGGCTAGGGAAGAGTCATCTAGTTTAGAATACGATATTTTTATGTGTATTCGAGCTCAAGTTGAAACCTATATTAATCGTTTACAGAAACTGGCTAAAACTTTGGCAACGGTGGATGTTTTGCAAAGTTTAGCAGCCGTTGCCGAAACCAATCATTATATCCGGCCGCAGTTCAATGATAATCATGTGATTAAAATTCAAGAAGGTCGTCACGCGGTTGTTGAAAAGGTTATGGGAGTGCAGGAATACATTCCCAATAGTATCTCTTTTAACCAAGAGACAAGCATTCAATTGATTACAGGTCCAAATATGAGCGGTAAGTCGACTTATATGAGACAGCTGGCCTTAACGGTTATCATGGCCCAGATGGGCTCATTTGTAGCTGCTGACCATGTTGATTTGCCTCTATTTGATGCGATTTTTACGCGTATTGGGGCTGCTGATGATTTGATTTCTGGGCAATCAACCTTTATGGTGGAGATGATGGAAGCAAACCAAGCAATCAAACGAGCCAGTGACAATTCCCTTATTCTATTTGATGAACTAGGGAGGGGTACGGCAACTTATGATGGTATGGCACTGGCTCAGGCAATTATCGAATATATCCATGATAGAGTTGGTGCTAAGACCATGTTTGCAACGCACTATCATGAGTTGACAGACTTGTCAACTAAGTTGACAAGTCTAGTCAATGTTCATGTAGCAACGCTTGAAAAAGATGGCGATGTAACCTTCCTTCATAAGATTGCTGAGGGACCGGCGGATAAATCTTACGGTATTCACGTAGCAAAAATAGCAGGACTTCCTGAGGCCCTGCTAAGCAGAGCAGATGAGGTGCTTACGCGTTTAGAAGCGCAAGCACAATCTGCTGAGATAATATCAGTCCCTTCAAAAGTTGAGCCAAGCAGCGCTGCTAGAGAGGGACAGTTATCGCTGTTTCCTGATGAGGATAAGTCTCAGGAGATTATTCACACGTTAGAAGCTATTGATGTGATGAACATGACTCCACTTCAAGCAATGACAACCCTTTACGAATTGAAAAAATTGTTATAGCTTTTCAGCTGAAAATGAAAAAGATGCTTTCTATATTGAAGGCATTTTTTATGCTGTCAAAAATGCCCGAGACCTTCGGCCATTTATTAAGTATGTTATAATAGTCCATAAGAATGCGAGGAAATTATGACAAAAATTATTGAATTACCAGAAGTTCTCGCCAACCAAATTGCAGCTGGTGAAGTTGTAGAAAGGCCAGCGAGTGTTGTCAAGGAATTGGTTGAGAATGCTATCGATGCTAAGAGTAGCCAAGTCACCATTGATATTGAAGAGTCTGGTCTCAAAAAGATACAGATTACGGACAATGGTGAAGGGATGTCGCCTGAAGACCTTCCTTTGAGTTTGCGGCGACATGCTACCAGTAAAATAAAAAGTCAAAGTGATCTCTTTCGAATTAGAACACTTGGTTTTAGGGGAGAAGCCTTACCATCGGTTGCTTCTATCAGTAAAATCACAATAAAAACAGCTACTAAGGAAGATAATCACGGTTCTCTTTTAGTTGCTATCGGCGGAGAGATTGAAACGCTCGAGGAAACGTCGACGCCTGTAGGTACCAAGATTAAGGTTGAAAACCTTTTTTATAACACGCCTGCTCGCCTCAAATACATGAAAAGTTTACAGGCAGAGTTAGCCCATATTGTTGATGTGGTCAATCGTTTGAGTTTGGCACATCCAGAAGTTTCTTTCACCCTTATTAGTGATGGCCGTCAATTAACTCAGACATCAGGGACGGGGGACCTGCGGCAGGCTATTGCAGGGATTTATGGCTTGAATACTGCCAAAAAAATGATTGCTATTTCCAATGCCGATTTGGACTTTGAAGTGTCGGGCTATGTCAGTTTACCAGAGTTGACACGCGCCAACCGCAATTATATGACCATTTTAATCAATGGACGCTACATTAAAAATTTCTTGCTCAATCGAGCTATTTTAGATGGTTACGGCTCTAAGTTGATGGTTGGACGTTTCCCAATTGTGGTGATTGATATTCAGATTGACCCCTATTTGGCCGATGTCAATGTTCACCCTACTAAGCAAGAGGTCCGTATTTCAAAAGAGCGTGAGTTGATGGCTTTAATTAGTACGGCGATTTCTGAAAGTCTTAAGGAGCAAGATTTGATTCCAGATGCTCTGGAGAACTTAGCTAAATCAAGCACACGACACTTTTCTAAACCAGAGCAAACACAACTTCCATTACAATCTAAAGGGCTTTATTATGATCCTCAAAGAAATGACTTTTTTGTTAAAGAATCGGATGTTTCTGAAAAAATACCTGAGAGTAATTTTCATAATACAGAGATTGACAAGACTGTAAAGGATCAAAGGACGGAGCAGTTTCCTGATTTAGGAGAGAATACAGGATTTTCCTCAGTAAAACGTGCTAGTCGATCACAGGATGAGATAACTGATGCTGATCACCCTGGACTTGATTTGAAAAACAAACAGAAATTATCTCAAATGCTAACCCGTTTGGAAAATGAAGAGCAATCAGTATTTCCTGAATTGGATTATTTTGGTCAGATGCATGGGACTTATCTCTTTGCTCAAGGTAAAGATGGCTTATTTATTATCGATCAACACGCTGCCCAAGAGCGGGTTAAATACGAATATTATCGTGATAAGATAGGTGAGGTTGACAGTAGTTTACAGCAGCTGTTGGTGCCCTATTTGTTTGAGTTTTCCGGCTCGGATTTCATTAACTTACAGGAGAAAATGGCACTCTTAAATGAAGTTGGTATCTTCCTAGAAGTTTATGGGCACAATACTTTCATTTTGAGAGAGCATCCTATCTGGATGAAAGAAGAAGAGATTGCATCTGGTGTCTATGAAATGTGTGACATGTTACTTCTAACCAATGAGGTCTCTATCAAAACTTACCGAGCAGAGTTAGCTATTATGATGAGTTGTAAACGATCTATCAAGGCAAATCATAGCTTGGATGATTATTCAGCAAGAAATCTGCTACTGCAATTAGCCCAATGTCAAAATCCTTATAACTGCCCTCATGGTAGACCCGTGTTGATTAATTTCAGTAAGGCAGATATGGAAAAAATGTTCCGTCGTATCCAAGAAAATCATACTAGCCTGCGAGAGCTAGGAAAATATTAGAGAGGATGAGATGCAAGAGTTTTTAAACCTTCCTAAGCAGATTCAGCTGAGGCAACTGGTACGCTTTGTGACCATTACCTTAGGCAGTAGTATCTTTCCCTTTATGGCCATGTATTATACGACTTACTTTGGTACGTTTTGGACAGGTCTCTTAATGATGATTACCAGTTTGATGGGATTTGTTGGAACTTTATACGGTGGGCATCTGTCAGATGCTCTTGGTCGCAAAAAAGTCATTATGATTGGGTCAGTAGGAACAACACTAGGCTGGTTTCTGACTATTTTAGCTAATTTGCCTAATGCAGCTATTCCTTGGTTAACATTTGCTGGTATTTGATTGGTAGAGATTGCTTCTAGTTTTTATGGGCCCGCCTATGAAGCCATGTTGATTGATTTGACTGATGAGAGTAATCGTCGATTTGTTTACACCATCAATTATTGGTTTATCAATATTGCTGTCATGTTTGGTGCAGGGCTATCTGGGCTTTTTTATGACCATCATTTTTTAGCCTTGTTAGTAGCTTTATTACTCGTCAATGTACTTTGTTTTGGCATTGCTTATTATTATTTTGATGAGACCAGACCAGAGACACACGCTTTTGACCATGGGAAAGGCTTGCTGGATAGTTTTCGAAACTATCGTCAGGTGTTTCATGATCGTGCCTTTGTCTTGTTTACCTTAGGTGCTATCTTTTCTGGTAGTATCTGGATGCAAATGGATAACTATGTGCCAGTACATTTGAAATTGTATTTTCAGCCAACTACCGTGTTAGGTTTCCAGGTAACTAGTTCTAAAATGTTGTCATTAATGGTTTTTACCAATACATTGTTGATTGTTCTTTTCATGACAATAGTGAATAAATTAACTGAAAAATGGAAACTATTGCCTCAACTTGTGATTGGTTCTTTACTATTTACTCTGGGCATGCTTTTGGCATTTACCTTTACGCAGCTCTATGCTATTTGGCTATCAGTTGTTTTACTAACCATTGGGGAAATGATAAATGTCCCTGCCAGTCAAGTCTTACGTGCTAATATGATGGATCATTCCAAAATAGGCTCTTACACGGGCTTTGTGTCAATGGCACAACCTTTAGGTGCTATTTTGGCTAGCCTACTAGTCTCTGTTAGCCATTTTACAGGCCCTTTAGGCGTGCAATTCCTGTTTGTAGTCATTGCTTTGCTAGGCCTTTATTTTACGGTTGTTTCTGCAAAAATGAAAAAGGTGTAATATGTACGATTATATTAAAGGTCAATTGACCAAAATTACGGCAAAATACATTGTCGTTGAAACAAATGGACTAGGCTATATTATCAATGTAGCAAATCCTTATAGCTTTACAGATAGTGTCAACCAACTGGTAACTATTTACCTGCATCAAGTGATTCGTGAGGATGCTCACTTGTTGTTTGGGTTTCATACGGAAGACGAAAAAGATGTTTTTCTGAAATTAATTTCTGTATCAGGCATTGGTCCGACAACAGCTCTCGCTATTGTGGCAGTTGATGATAATCAGGGGCTTGTTAATGCCATTGATACCAGTGACATCAAATACTTGACTAAATTTCCTAAAATCGGGAAAAAAACGGCACAACAGATGGTTCTTGACTTAGCCGGAAAATTTGTGGAGGTTCCACAAGAGACCAGTAAAGCAAAACCGTCTACCTCCTCAAACAATGACCAGTTGGATGAGGCTATTGAAGCCCTTCTTGCCCTAGGTTATAAAGCAACAGAGCTGAAAAAAATTCGTGCCTTCTTTGAGGGGACCTCTGAGACGGCAGAGCAATACATCAAATCAGCATTGAAACTGTTAATGAAAGGGTAGGTGTTTCACATGAAACGTTGCTCATGGGTTCCTAAGGATAACCAGCTTTACTGTGATTACCACGATTTAGAATGGGGTCACCCCCTGGATGATGATAGAGATTTTTTTGAATTGCTGTGCCTTGAAAGTTACCAGTCCGGGTTATCTTGGCTGACGGTTTTGAAAAAACGCCAAGCTTTCAGAACTGTTTTTCATGATTATGACATTTCGGCTGTGGCAGCCTTTACCGATGAGGAGATTGCTGATGCATTACAGAATCCATCCATTATCCGTCACAAGCTAAAGTTAGCAGCAACTGTCAACAATGCTATCGCAGTACAGAAAATTCAAAAAGAATTTGGTAGTTTTACCACTTATCTCTGGGATTTTGTTGGAGGAAAGCCAATTGACAACCTTGTCAATCAAGAGCACCCTGTTCCTGCTCAAACAGATTTATCTGTTTGCTTAGCTAAGGATTTAAAGAAAAGAGGATTTAGATTTTTAGGACCTACAACGGTTTATTCTTTTATGCAAGCATCGGGTCTGGTAAATGACCATGAAGAAACGTGTGCTTTTAAGTTAATAACAACTAAAAGGAGATAGTGATGAACCTTAATCAAACGGATCTTATTGTTTCAGATGTTCCAAAGGCTACCCAAGTTTTGGCATCACTGCTTAACTTAGCTGTGGATTATGCAGATGAGCATTTTGCACAGTTCACTTTAGGAAGTCATTGTTTAATGGTATCGGATCACCCCCTCAAACCCATTACGTCACTTCACGGAGGTATCATTCTTCATATTGAAGTTGACTGTGTTGACAAGGAAGTTGAACGCTTAAAATCCTCAGGTTTTACTATTAATAATGGTCCAGTCAAGACGGCATGGGGAACCTACTCGGTCTGGGTGGAGGGACCAGAGGGTGTGATGCTTGATTTCTATCAATTTAGTGAAGACTAGTCTTTCTGTGTCCCTCTCAACATAATAGAAAACAAGTAACGATACCATCTCCTAATTCGTCGTGAATTGGGAGATTTTTTGATAAAATGAAATTAGATTACGAATAGATAAGTAGGTGGGGAAATGAAAGCTGAACTGATTACAGTAGGTACCGAAATTTTGACTGGTCAAATTGTGAATACCAATGCTCAATTTCTGTCGGAAAAAATGGCAGAGCTAGGTATTGATGTCTATTTTCAAACGGCTGTTGGGGATAACGAGGAGCGTTTACTTTCAGTGATTGCAACTGCTAGTCAGCGGAGTGATTTGGTCATTTTATGCGGTGGTCTTGGCCCCACGGAAGATGATTTAACCAAGCAGACTTTAGCAAAATATCTTAATAGAGATTTGGTCTTTGAAGAACAAGCTAGTCAAAAATTGGACGCTTTTTATGCTAGTCGTAAAGAGTCGTCTCGAACGGCAAATAATGCTAAGCAGGCTCAAATCATTGCTGGTTCAAGCCCTCTGCAAAATAGAACAGGACTTGCAGTGGGTGGCTTAATCACTGTTAATGAGGTGATTTATGTTGTTTTACCCGGGCCGCCAAGTGAATTAAAACCTATGGTTAATGAGGAACTGCTTCCTTTTTTGTCCACACAATCTCGCAAACTTTATTCGAGAGTTTTACGATTTTTTGGGATTGGTGAGAGTCAGCTGGTGACGGTCTTATCAGACCTTATTGAGAATCAAACTGATCCTACTATTGCACCTTATGCCAAAACTGGTGAAGTGACCCTTCGTTTATCAACGAAAGCTGAAAATCAAACATTAGCAGATACGAAATTAGATCCACTAGAAGCGCAGCTATTGTCGCGAAAAACTCCTGACAACCAGTCGTTATCAGATTTTCTTTATGGCTATAGGGAGGATAATTCCTTAGCGCGTGAGGTATTTGAGCTCTTAGTAAAATATGATAAGACAATTACTGCAGCAGAAAGTCTAACCGCGGGATTATTTCAGTCAACTTTGGCGAGTTTTTCAGGAGCTTCTCAAGTATTCAATGGAGGCTTTGTGACTTATAGCATGGAAGAAAAAGCGAGAATGCTAGGCATTCCTTTAGAGGATTTGATATCGCATGGAGTTGTTAGTGCTTATACGGCCGAGAAGATGGCGGAGCAAGCAAGGTTATTGACTGGTGCTGATATTGGGGTAAGTTTAACAGGTGTTGCCGGACCAGATATGTTGGAGGAACAGCCTGCAGGTACAGTTTTCATTGGCCTTGCCACTCAAAATAAGGTAGAATCAATAAAGGTTTTGATTAGCGGGCGAAGCCGTTCAGATGTGCGTCATATTGCGACTTTACATGCTTTTAATATGGTCCGTAAAACTTTATTAAAACCTGAAAATTTGCTATAATAATAGCAGTGTATTTTAGGGATTGAGCAGTCAAGAAAAGATTATCATAAGATAATTGGTGGTTAACTGCTGGACGATTAACCCTAATCATAGAGGAGAAGATATTGGCAAAAAAATTGAAAAAAAACGAAGAAATCACTAAAAAATTTGGTGACGAGCGTCGTAAGGCACTTGATGATGCCCTAAAAAATATTGAAAAAGATTTTGGTAAGGGTGCAGTGATGCGCTTGGGAGAACGTGCAGAGCAAAAAGTTCAGGTTATGAGTTCAGGAAGCCTAGCTCTTGATATTGCGCTTGGAGCAGGTGGTTATCCTAAAGGACGTATCATTGAGATCTATGGTCCAGAATCTTCTGGTAAAACAACTGTGGCTTTACATGCTGTGGCACAAGCTCAAAAAGAAGGTGGAATCGCAGCCTTTATCGATGCCGAGCATGCGCTTGATCCAGCTTACGCTGCTGCGCTTGGGGTTAATATTGATGAACTCCTCTTGTCTCAACCAGATTCTGGAGAACAAGGACTTGAAATTGCAGGTAAATTGATTGATTCTGGTGCGGTTGACTTGGTTGTTGTCGATTCAGTAGCAGCTTTAGTGCCACGTGCTGAAATTGATGGTGATATTGGCGATAGCCATGTCGGATTGCAAGCACGTATGATGAGTCAGGCGATGCGTAAGCTATCAGCTTCTATTAACAAAACAAAAACTATCGCTATCTTTATTAACCAATTGCGTGAAAAAGTTGGTGTGATGTTTGGAAATCCTGAAACAACACCGGGTGGTCGTGCCTTGAAATTCTATGCTTCTGTTCGTTTAGATGTGCGTGGAACCACTCAAATTAAAGGAACTGGTGACCAAAAAGACAGTAGTATTGGTAAAGAAACAAAAATCAAAGTTGTTAAAAACAAGGTAGCTCCTCCGTTTAAAGTGGCAGAGGTTGAAATCATGTATGGAGAAGGCATTTCCCGTACTGGAGAGCTTGTGAAAATTGCTTCTGATTTGGACATTATCCAAAAAGCAGGTGCTTGGTTCTCTTATAATGGTGAGAAAATTGGTCAAGGTTCTGAAAATGCTAAGCGTTATTTGGCGGATCATCCAGAATTATTTGATGAGATTGATCGTAAAGTACGTGTTAAATTTGGTTTGCTTGAAGAAAGCGAAGAAGAATCTGCTATGGCAGTGGCGGCAGAAGAAACCGATGATCTTGTTTTAGATTTAGATAACGGGATTGAAATTGAAGATTAAAAAAGAGCCCTTTGGGGCTTTTTTAAATGCATTGTTAACGAATAGTAGAACTACTGTTGGTAGGTGTATGAGTGGATGGAAATCATCATTTCAAAACAATGCGGAAAGAGCAGAACTTAGGATAACAAACAAAGGATTAAAATAACTGATAATTCAAGAAAAGGCAGGTCAAAAACCTTATTTTACCCAAATAATATCTTTAAAATTAAAAAAATAGGTCCGAAGACCTATATTGATGAACTAAAAACTGTGCTACAATATGGTTATCACGAAATAGAAAGTGAGTTAACAACATGATTAAAATTTATACGATTTCAAGTTGTACGAGCTGTAAAAAGGCAAAAACTTGGTTAAATGCCCACAAGCTCCCTTATAAAGAACAGAATTTAGGAAAAGAACCACTAACAAAAGAAGAAATTTTAGCCATCTTATCAAAAACTGAGAATGGTGTGGAAAGTATCGTTTCATCTAAGAATCGATATGCTAAGGCACTTAATTGTGATATTGAAGAGCTAAGTGTTAGTGAAGTGATTGATTTGATTCAGGATAACCCTCGTATTCTTAAAAGTCCGATTCTAATTGATGACAAACGCCTTCAAGTGGGTTATAAGGAAGATGATATTCGTGCTTTTCTCCCACGCTCTATCCGTAATATTGAAAATACTGAAGCACGTTTACGTGCAGCACTTTAAAAGCTCTTCTGGAGCTTTTTTTCGTACCTTCTTGACTTGAAATTCTTGTTTATTATTAAAAAATGAGCTATAATAAAGCATAGCACTTAATTTTAGAAAGAAGGTGTAAGTATGGGATTTACAGATGAAACCGTCCGCTTTAAATTGGATGATGGCGACAAAAAGGAGATTAGTGAAACATTGACTGCCGTCTATCATTCACTGGATGAAAAAGGCTATAATCCAATTAATCAAATTGTAGGTTATGTCTTAAGTGGGGACCCAGCTTATGTTCCTCGTTACAATGATGCTCGAAATCAAATTCGTAAATATGAGCGTGATGAGATTGTAGAAGAGCTTGTCCGCTATTATTTGCAAGGAAATGGGATTGACGTTAAATGAGAATAATGGGACTCGATGTTGGCTCTAAGACTGTTGGTGTAGCCATTAGTGACCCTCTTGGTTTTACGGCTCAAGGCCTTGAAATTATCAAGATTGATGAAGAAAAAGAAGAATTTGGCTTTGAACGTCTAGGTGAGCTTGTCAAGCAATACCAAGTTGATCAATTTGTTGTGGGTTTGCCAAAAAATATGAACAACACTAGCGGCCCACGTGTGGAGGCCAGTAAAGCTTACGGAGAAAAGATAGAAAGTCTCTTTAGCCTTCCCGTTCATTATCAAGATGAGCGATTGACAACTGTTGAAGCTGAACGTATGCTGATTGAACAGGCTGATGTTAGCCGTGGAAAACGTAAGAAAGTTATTGATAAATTAGCAGCTCAGCTAATTCTACAAAATTATTTAGATCGCAATTATTAAGGAGATAAAAATGGCACATAATCATGAACATGATCACGAGCACGAAGTCATCACACTTGTGGATGAACAAGGGAATGAAACGTTATTTGAAATTTTGTTAACCATTGATGGCCGCGAAGAATTTGGTAAAAACTATGTTCTTTTGGTGCCATCTGGTTCTGAAGAAGATGAATCTGGTGAAGTTGAAATTCAAGCCTACTCATTTACTGAAAATGAAGATGGTACAGAAGGTGATTTACAACCAATTCCTGAAGATTCAGATGCTGAATGGGACATGATCGAAGAAGTGTTCAATAGTTTTTTAGATGAAGACTAAAACTTATTAAACAATAACGAAAAAGTAGCCATAGGGCTATTTTTTTTTGCTGTTTTTCGAATAGGTAGATGAGGAGGTGAGCATGGGTAAGAAACTTAACCAGAAAGATGCTGCGTTTTTGAAAGCTTATCAAGACAAATCATTACACAGGTTTAGAGAGTTACAGCACTATGTCACGCTTTGTCAGAAATTGACTAAATAAGAGATTCTGTTATACTTGTTTTATGATATTTTTTAACGATGATGAAGAATAGTGAGAGAAATGGATAGACTTGTTTTACCCGGACAGACTTCTAGTTAGCCGTTGGAGAATATGACAGTTCAAGGAGAAAAACAGTGACTCAGTTAAACAACGAATTAATCCGAAAAGAAACGATACAATTGGCCAATGATGGTCCAACTGTTCATACAACAAAATATGAGACTAAGGTTCCAACGCTTCATAAATCTTATTTGCTATTTTTTAGTCTTATCATTAGTGCACTGACAATTGCAGTTCCGTTTTTCACTGATGCTGCTAACAGTCTTCAGTCTCAAAATTTATACATTGGGATGATGTTGACAAAAGGGCAAATCCCATATAGTGACGTCTTTACAACTGGTGGTTTGTTATACTTTGTAGTCATTGCGCTTAGCTATTATCTAGGGACAACCCTTTGGTTGGTTTTTGTTCAGGCTTTTTGTTTCTATTTGTCGGGACTCTACCTTTATAAGCTTATTAATTATTTTACCAGTTTTCAAAAGGTTGCCTTGGCTTTTTCAATCGGTTATTACGTCTTATCGTTAGGTCTTGGCTTTGGGGGACTCTACCCTATTCAGTTAGCGATGCCCTTTGTTTTGGTTTCTGCCTGGTTTTTAACCAAGTACTTTGCGGACTTGATAAAGGATGAGGCCTTTATTCTGTTTGGGTTTATGGGAGCTCTTTCCATGCTAATTGAACCTAGAACATTAATTTTTTGGGTTCTCGCTTGTGTCACAGTGCTTGTTTACAATATCCATCAAAAACATCTTGCAAGAGGATTTTACCAATTATTAGCTTCTGTTTGGGGAATGATTTTGGTTTTTTACACGGCAGGTTATTTTATTTTGAACTTGCAAATATTAAACCCCTACTTAGCTCAAGCTGTGGCTTATCAATTTACTTTTTTTAGAGTAGGCTCTCTCTCTCTCCCACTTGGTGTAGGTATTCAGATTTTTCTTGCTCTAGGGCTAGGGTTATTAACTGGCGTCTTTAGTTTTATCAAACAACTTAAAACATCTTCGGATGTGGTGATTAAATGGCTATTTACTTTCGTTATTTTGGGAAATCTTATTGTGGCAGCCTTGTCTCAGGATTACCAGCCTTACCATCTTTTAGCGGTTTTACCATTTGGTTTGATACTAACAGCTATACCAATTGGGCAACGATATGAGTTAGATTTGGGGCAACGCAGTCATCGTCGACGTCGTGGTAGTAGAACTGGGGTGGGACGTGTTCTTTCACTATACCTCAAGAAACACTTCTATTTGCCGTTTGTGTTGCTGCTAGCGGCGATAGCTTATCCTTCTTACCATACCATTACTAGTATGGCTACTAACCAGGAACGGTCTCATATCGCTAGCTATTTGCAACAACAATTAGATGGTCATCAACCTATCTATGTCTGGGATGATACCTCTAAAATCTATCTAGAGAGCAAGGCTAAATCAGTGTCACAATTTAGTTCACCAAACGTCAACACGAAGAAGGTCAGTCATCAAAAAATTCTAGAAGATGAATTGCTGGAAAATGAAGCAGTTTATATTGTGGTTAATCAAAAAATGAAATTGCCAACAATCCTTCGTAATATGTTATCTTCTAATTATAAGGTCGATCAAAAGATTGATGTGAAAGGCTTTACCCTCTATCATAAAAAATAAGATTAAAATCAATATCTTGTGTTTAAGCAAAAATCTTGACACAATATATTGATTTTTTTGTTTGTCATGATATAATAATCCATAAGGAGATTCGACATGATAACACTAAAAGAAGATAAGGTTCTGATTCAACCTGAGATTAAAGTGATTAAACGAGATGGCCGCCTTGTTAATTTTGATGCGACTAAAATATATAGCGCCTTGCTAAAGGCTAGTATGAAGGTCACTCGAATGTCACCACTTATTGAAGCTAAGTTGGAAGCTATCTCTGAACGGGTCATTGCTGAAATCAATGAGCGCTTTCCGACCGATATTAAGATTTATGAAATTCAAAATATTGTAGAGCATGAACTCCTAGCTGCTAATGAGTATGCCATTGCCAAGGAGTATATTAATTACCGAACACAGCGTGATTTTGCGCGTTCTCAAGCAACGGATATTAATTTTTCGATTGATAAACTAATCAATAAAGACCAAACGGTGGTTAACGAAAACGCTAATAAAGACAGTGATGTCTTTAATACGCAGCGGGATTTGACTGCTGGAATTGTTGGTAAATCCATCGGGTTAAAAATGTTGCCTCCTCATGTTGCAAATGCCCATCAAAAAGGTGATATTCACTACCATGACTTGGATTATAGTCCTTACACTCCAATGACAAACTGTTGTTTGATCGACTTTAAGGGCATGTTAGCCAATGGTTTTAAAATCGGGAATGCTGAGGTTGAAAGTCCCAAATCCATTCAGACAGCGACAGCTCAAATCTCACAGATTATCGCTAATGTAGCATCTAGCCAGTATGGTGGCTGTACGGCAGACCGAATTGATGAGTTTTTAGCACCATATGCGGAGCTTAATTTCAAAAAACATTTAGCCGATGCAGAAAAATGGGTTATCGAAGATAAACGTGAAAATTATGCCTTCGAGAAGACGCAAAAAGATATTTACGATGCCATGCAGTCCTTGGAGTATGAGATTAATACGCTCTTTACTTCTAACGGTCAGACCCCTTTTACATCATTAGGATTTGGTCTAGGAAAATCATGGTTTGAACGTGAAATTCAGAAAGCTATTCTGACCATTCGAATTAATGGCCTTGGGAGTGAGCATCGCACAGCCATCTTCCCCAAATTAATTTTTACCGTGAAACGTGGCTTGAATTTAGAGCCTGACTCACCAAACTATGATATTAAAACCTTAGCCTTGGAATGTGCCACTAAGCGGATGTATCCAGATATTTTATCCTACGATAAAATCATTGATTTGACGGGATCTTTTAAGTCACCAATGGGGTGCCGTTCTTTTCTCCAAGGTTGGAAGGATGAGCATGGCCAAGATGTGACTTCTGGTCGTATGAATCTTGGGGTCGTAACCCTTAATTTACCACGTATTGCTATGGAATCAAATGGGGATATGGACAAGTTTTGGGAGCTTTTTAATGAGAGAATGCACATTAGTAAAGACGCTTTAGTCTATCGTGTGGAACGTGTCAAAGAAGCAACACCAGCCAACGCCCCTATTCTTTATCAGTATGGTGCTTTTGGGAAACGGTTAGAGAAGACAGGGAATGTAGATGACCTCTTTAAAAACCGTCGTGCGACTGTTTCGCTCGGTTATATTGGTTTGTATGAAGTTTCCTCTGTTTTCTATGGTGGTGAGTGGGAAGGTAATTCAGAAGCTAAGGACTTTACCTTGTCTATTGTGAAAGCTATGAAACAGGCTTGTGAAGAGTGGTCAGATGAATACGGCTATCATTTTTCGGTTTATTCAACACCGTCTGAAAGTTTGACAGATCGTTTCTGCCGTCTGGATACTGAAAAATTTGGACTTGTAACAGATATTACAGACAAAGAATATTACACCAATTCATTCCACTACGACGTGCGTAAGAATCCTACACCTTTTGAAAAGCTTGACTTTGAGAAAGCTTACCCAGAAGCAGGCGCTTCAGGTGGTTTCATTCATTACTGTGAGTACCCTGTTTTACAACAAAATCCAAAGGCCTTGGAAGCGGTATGGGATTATGCTTATGATCGTGTGGGCTATTTGGGGACTAACACACCTATTGATAAATGTTACAAGTGCCAATTCGAAGGTGATTTTACACCAACAGAACATGGGTTTACTTGTCCAAACTGCGGCAATAATGATCCTAAAACAGTTGATGTGGTCAAACGAACCTGTGGCTATTTGGGAAATCCGCAAGCGCGTCCAATGGTTAATGGTCGTCATAAGGAAATTTCTGCGCGTGTGAAGCACATGAATGGGTCAACTATCAAATATCCAGGATTGTAGTAGGTTAAAGCTGGGTAAGAGCTCTTTTGATAGAAATATGATATGCTTAAAAGGTTGCTTCATGCAAGCAATCTTTTATTGTTGAATAAGCTGTGCTGGTGAGCCTGCTCTTTGGACGAAGCATTGATAAGTCCAGAGTTCAGGTGAGAAACAGCTTATGAGGAAGAAAGAGAAAGGAAGAGATAATGGGAAAATATCAATTAGATTATAAAGGAATGCAACAGGTGGAACGTTTCCATGAGAAGAACTCTACAAAAAAGGCAGATAAAAAATCCCGAGTTCAAGAACTCAAGGCTCAATTCTTAGAGAAAGCCAAAAAACAAGCTAAATAAGAAATATGGTGAAGAAAGAAGGTCAACTATGCTTAATATTGGTGTTGTGGGACTAGGTACTATTTCTCAGAAAGCCTATTTACCTTATATGCGACAACTGGGTGGTGTGACTTGGCACCTGTCCACTCGAAATAGAGACGTTAGAGAGCAAGTTGGTCAATTATTTGGACAGGCTGTTCTTTACAGTGATGTCAAGGAGTTGTCAAAGGCAAGTTTAGATGGCGTCTTTATTCATGCGGCCACATCGGCCCACGCAGAGTTGGCTAGTTTATTTTTAAATCAGGGGATCCCAGTCTTTATTGATAAACCTATAGCTGACAATTACCTGATGACAAAGAACCTCTATGACTTAGCCAAAAAAAATCAGACTTTTCTGATGGCAGGATTTAACAGGCGTTTTACACCTCGTGTCAAGGAATTGTCAAGTTTGTCAACTAAGCGTAAAGTGACTGTTGAAAAAAATGACTTGAACCGGCCAGGAGACATGACTTTTAAGCTCTTTGATTTCTTTATCCATCCTTTAGATACAGCCTTATTCTTGACAGAAGGGACCTTACTAAAAGGGCATTTTCAATATCATCTGGAAGCAGGCTTACTGAGTCAAGTTATGGTAACCTTGATGACTGAAAGCATGACGACTACAGCTTCTATGAATTTACAATCAGGGAGTCGTCGTGAGGTAATGGAAGTTCAACGGGCTGAAGAAACTTATCATTTAGAGAACTTAGACGAGTTATCTATTTATAAAGGTACTGAAAAAAGGGTGCTTGGCTTTGCTTCTTGGGACACTACCTTGCACAAAAGAGGTTTTGAAACAATGATCGATGCCTTTTTAGAAGCTATTAGCACAGGCGTCAATCCTGTCATCCCTGAGTCTAGTCTTTTAAGCCACTGGATTTGTCAACAGATTGCTGACTCTCAGCTTTCTTATGGAGAGTTAACGGTAGAGTTGCCTAAGGATTAGGAATTGATATGGAAATAAGACGACCGACTTTAAAAGATAAAGATGCTGTATTGTCAATGATTAACGAATTTTTAGAGCAGAAAAGTGCTACAGATGGGTTATGGCATTTTAACGTCAATGTCTTTAACTATGAAACATGGTTGGAAGATTCCTTGCGACAGGAAATGGGTTTGGCCAGTCAAGGAGTGCCTGCTATTCAATACGTCGCATTTGATGAGAGAGGTCAGGCTATTGGGTTCTTAAATCTTCGCTTACGGTTAAATGAGAGATTACTTGAAAAAGGTGGTCATATCGGTTATTCTGTTCGTCCTAGTCAACGTGGGAAAGGCTATGCTAAGGAAATGCTTAAACAAGCTATCAGCTTTGCGATTTCTAAAAATATTAAAAGAATCTTGGTAACATGTCATCAAACCAATACTGCTAGTCGAGCAGTTATTATGGCTAATGGCGGGGTTTTGGAAGACAGTTGTGAGGGAACAGAACGCTATTGGATCGAAAGACAAAAAGGATAGGTCATGAAAGAAAAATGTTGGAATAATCCCAAACCTACCGAATGGAAAGCTGAAGAACTAAGTCAAGGGCGAATCATTGATTACAAGGCGTTTAATTTTGTTGATGGGGAAGGGGTCCGCAACTCTCTGTATGTTTCTGGCTGTCTCTTTCACTGTAAGGGGTGCTACAATGCGGCAACTTGGTCGTTTAAAGCTGGAGTACCGTATACCCAAGAGCTAGAAGAACAAATCATGGCAGATTTAGCTCAGCCCTATGTCCAGGGGTTAACACTTTTAGGGGGGGAGCCTTTCTTGAATACGGGTTTTCTAATCCCTTTGATTCAGCGTATTCGGCGTGAATTGCCAGAAAAAGACATTTGGTCTTGGACAGGTTATACTTGGGAAGAATTAATGCTTGAGACACCTGATAAACTAGAAATGCTGTCATTGATTGATATTCTGGTGGATGGACGTTTTGATATCACAAAAAAGAACCTCATGTTGCAATTTAGAGGCTCTTCTAACCAGCGAATTATCGATGTTCAAAAGTCTTTGGCTGCTAAAGAAGTGATTATCTGGGATAAGTTAAACGATGGGGACCAAACCTTTGAACAAATTAGTCGGGAGGATTTGCTTTAAGAAGCTGACTTATCCACATGATTTTTTTGAAAAGGTCATGTGAAAACAGGTTCTTTAAGGGTGAATTGGGGAGAAAGTAATTGTTATTCCCTGGTTTTCCCCACATTATCCTCATAGTTATCCACAGGTTGTTGACAAGTTGACATTTTGTGAAGAAGAAGAAAAAAAGAGGCTAGGCCTCTTTTTTAATATAGACAAATTCGTGGTCTGTTGATAGTTCTGAATAGTAACGAAAACCAGAAAAGACAAGGGTTTTCAGGCTATCGATGGTTTGGCAGTTGTTTTCCATACAAGCTGTAAGGAAGGCTCCGCGAGCTTTTTTTGAAATGGTCGAATGGGTCTTGAGTTGCCCCTCTTTCTCTTCCATAAACTTAGGACTTATCCACAATTGTTTACAATTTTTTGAAAAGACATCGTCAAATTCACTGGATAAAAGGGAAATCACTTGGGGATGCTCTTTGGCAAACTGATTATAACAGGGCTGCCAGTAAGACTTGAGGCTTTGTCCTTCAATTTTTATTCTGGTGTGAAAATCATGGCGGTGCTCTGCGATAGGATGATTAGCGGGAATGATACCGTAAAAGGATGAGGTGATGTAAACCTGCTGGGTGAGGTAAGCCTGTTCTTGGGTAGTGAGCTTATCGCGCTTGATATGGCGGTACATAAGGCCATTGAACAGTTGGTAGGCAGGGTAAGCGAGGCTTTGTTGAGAGTCTATGTCTTGCCAGCGCTGATATTCTTGTTTAGCTGCCTCTTCTTTGATACGATAGGCTTTGGCCAAGTCCTCTGTGGTCATAGCTGCCATTGCCTTTAAAATGGCCTGGCTTGGTTGAGGCAGTAGGTGTGGATAAGATTCTTTAGGAATCACCATTTCTTTTGCAGTTGGAATTAAAAAGGTTAGCATAGTGTTATTGTAGTAAAGTTAGTTGCTTCCTGTCAAGAGAACTAGTTTTGTCCAAGGATAACTTTTACACGGATACCTTCCTCGTCTTCTGTCGTGAAAGAAGAAGAATCTTCTTGTAAAATAGCTAGGCCGTGTAATCTTGCTTTTTTGAGAGTGGCTGAAAAAAGCAGGGGCGTCTCAATGTGAATGGTCAAGAAGGCTAAGCCTGGAGCACCTTCTTGGTGTTTTTTGAGGTAAGGGGCTGACCAGTGATTGAATGCAAGGTGATGATGGTAGTTCCCTGAAGCAATCCAGCTAGCACTTGGAATGGTCATTTTATCGCCTAAATCAAAAACCTTTTGATAGAGAAGTGAAGAAGCCAGAGCATTTTTGACACTCAGATGGAGATGACCAATGCGTGTGCCTGTAGCTAGTAAAAAGTGTTCTGGAATATCTGTTAGTTGATCCAACATACTTTGAGCATCCATTGGCTCAGTTACACCAATAATTTGCCCATTGTCCCGGGTATCCCACTGCTCAACGGGTTTGTCATGATAGATTTCAATCCCATTACCCTCAGGATCGCTGAGGTAGATAGCTTCGCTATAACCGTGATCTGCTGCGCCTTCTAAAGAGACACCTCTGACTAAGAAATGATTGAGAACAAGTCCTAAGCTATGACGATCAGGAACTAGAAAGGCTGTATGATAAAGGCCATAAGCTTTATCGCCTGATAAATGTGTTTGTCGTAACTCTAAGATAACGGTTTTACCGTCTGTAGTGAATTGACGAGATGTCGTGTCTTGTGAGAGAATCTGTAAACCGATAATACTTGTGTAAAAGGTTGTCATCTTTGCTAGATCGGTAACATTTAGAGAAACCGTTCCTAAAGAGATGGTTGAGTTGTAAGGGTATGTCATCCTATTACCTCCAAAAACTAATTAAATCTATCATAACCAATCGGTTTCAAAAAGAAAAGTAGGCACAAATAAGTGGTATAGGCACTAAAAAGTAACTCATTTGTCAGCCCTATCTTGTTTCTGTTCTCTCTAATAGTCTATAATGGGTTATAAGTTACAAAAAGATACTAGGAGGAGCTGCTGCCTATGCTGAAAAAAAGACCGGCTTGTCCCGTAGAAACAACCTTATCGGTAATCGAGAATAAATGGAAATTATTAATATTAAGGGACTTGCTAAAGGGGACCTTGCGTTTTGGGCAGTTGAAGTCCTCAATAGGTTCGGTCAGTCAAAAGGTACTTACTGCCCAATTAAGGGCTATGGAAGCAGACGGATTGGTTCATCGGGAAGTGTATGCAGAAGTGCCACCTCGGGTGGAGTATTCCTTAACAGAAACTGGGTTGAGTTTATCGCCTGTTATTGAAGCGATGTCAGATTGGGGACAAAGCTATCAAGAAAAGCACGTGGCTTTATTTGAGGAAGCGTAGCTATTTTAGGGTGTAAGGAGCAGCTATGTCTCCGATGCTCTCATTTGATGAGAAAAATATCTATTATCACATTCTTTACAATTTGATAAAAAACTATTTTTTTACCTGAAAAAGCTTGCCGCCTCTTCTCAAATATGATAATATAGTCTCAAGTCTGTTTGAGAAAACAGAAGCTCAGGTCAAGTAAGTGCACACTTACAATAACACAGTTGATAATGGGGAAACTCAGAGTCAAGAAAAAGAAAAGCAAGCCTTGCATTTTGCAAGGCTTTTTTCTGTCTTTATTTTGGTCTGCGCCGAGCAAAATCTAAAAATTTAAATTTTTCCAGTTTATGGCGACTCTCGGTGAATTGGAATTGGTTATTATTGGAAAGGTAGACTTTGGATTTGACGGAAACAACATGTTGGTCTGATCCAAGGTCAAGTAAAATTTTATCACGATCGGTTATTTGGTCAATGGTAACCTCTTTGAGGGCAAAGTCAATGGCGAGATGGAGTTCCTTTTCCAAATATTGATAAATAGAATGCTCTGCGATTTCCCTTGTCATTATTGGCACCAAAGTTTTACTAAGGTAATCAATGTCTAAGACGGAAGCCACACCCTCAACAACGCGTTGGCGTGTAACACGCCAGACCAAGCTGTTTTTGCTAAAACCGGTCAATTTTGAAAGTGTCTCATCCACAATCAGTTTATCAATGGCAATGACGTTGGTCTTAGAATCTAGATTTGAGTAAGAGACGAGTTCCTGATAGCTAGTTAGTTCTGAGATGGGGAACATGATCTGATGATGCTTAATCACTTGGGTGCCACGTCCTTGTTTTTTGAGGATAAGGCCTGCCTTAGTGAGAAGCGAGAGAGCCTTGCGGACGGTATCTCGGCTAGCTTGGTACTGTTGACTCAATTCTATTTCAGTAGGTAAAAAATCCCCTTCTTTGTAAAAGTCTTTGTTTATTTTTGTTTCGAGGTCTTTATAAATACGTTCATACTTTGTCATAGGGTAAATTACCTTTCCACTTGTCTATTTTTTTACAGACAACACCTTTTATTTTACCAAAATAATGGCTTTTTTGGCACAAACAACTTGTAGACAAATTTGCAATCGATTACAATAAAGGTGTCAGTCAGATTCTATCTAAGAATTTGAATATTTCATTTTGACGTTGCTTGTTAAAAGCAACTAGAACAAAGGACTAGGGGATGTCACATGGGAAAATTTGAACAGGATGCTAAGAGTCTTCTAACTGCTATTGGTGGTAAAGAAAACATCAAGGCTGTCACACACTGTGCAACGCGTATGCGTTTTGTTTTGAATGATAATAATAAGGCAAATGTCAAAGAGATTGAAAAAATCTCTGTAGTTAAAGGGACATTTACCAATGCTGGGCAGTTTCAGGTAATCATTGGTAATGATGTTCCAGTGTTTTATAATGACTTTACAGCTGTTTCTGGTATTGAACGGGTGTCTAAAGAAGCTGCCAAATCAGCAGCTAAAAGTAATCAAAATGCCTTACAACGGGTGATGACCATGTTGGCTGAGATTTTCACACCTATTATTCCGGCGATTATTGTTGGGGGACTTATTTTAGGTTTCCGTAATATTTTGGAGAGTGTGCCTTTTGAATTTCTTGGGCAGCAGGTCGAAAAAGGGAAATTAGTTTTTGATGCTGCTGGGGATCCTGTTTGGAATACGATTGTGAGGGTATCTCCTTTCTGGTCAGGGGTTAACCATTTCTTGTGGTTACCAGGGGAAGCTATTTTCCACTTCTTACCAGTTGGGATTACTTGGTCTGTGACGCGTAAGATGGGAACCACTCAAATTTTAGGGATTGTCCTTGGTATCTGTTTGGTGTCACCACAATTATTGAATGCTTATGCGGTAGCAGGAACGCCTGCTGCTGAGATTGCCAAAAACTGGGTTTGGGATTTTGGTTTCTTTACCATTAATCGTATTGGGTATCAGGCACAGGTTATTCCAGCCCTTTTAGCTGGTCTGTCCCTTGCTTATCTTGAAATTTTCTGGCGTAAACGGATTCCAGAAGTGGTTTCAATGATTTTTGTGCCATTCCTTTCTTTGATTCCAGCTTTGATTTTAGCGCATACGGTATTGGGGCCAATCGGTTGGACTATTGGTAAAGGGATTTCCTTTGTTGTGTTAGCTGGTTTGACTGGTCCTGTTAAATGGCTATTCGGTGCTATCTTTGGTGCCTTGTATGCTCCGCTAGTTATTACTGGTTTACATCACATGACAAATGCCATTGATACCCAATTAATTGCTGATACTGCAACTCGTACAACTGGTTTGTGGCCAATGATTGCTCTTTCAAATATCGCTCAAGGGTCAGCGGTTTTTGCTTATTATTTAATGAATCGTCATGAAGAACGTGAGGCTGAAATATCGCTTCCTGCAGCAATTTCTGCTTACCTTGGGGTAACTGAGCCTGCCCTTTTTGGGGTTAATGTTAAATATGTTTATCCCTTTGTAGCCGGAATGATCGGATCAGGTATTGCGGGTCTCTTATCAACAACCTTTAATGTTCAGGCAAATTCTATTGGTGTTGGTGGCTTACCAGGTTTCATGGCTATCAATGTGAAGTATATGATTCCATTCTTCATCTGTATGGCAGTAGCCATTGTGGTACCGATGTTTTTAACCTTCTTTTTCCGTAAATCACATATCATGACCAAGACAGAAGATGAGGCTAAACTAGCTGAGACACCCGTTTCGGAGGCTCCTGCGGCAACTGCTCCACATAAGACTATGCAAGGAACAGTTATCACTTTAACCAGCCCTTTAACGGGTGAAGTTAAAGCGTTGTCTGAAGCTGTTGATCCTGTCTTTGCACAGGGAGTTATGGGCCAAGGTGTTCTTCTTCAACCGACAGAAGGGGTGTTAGTAGCGCCTTGTGATGCTGAAGTATCGGTCTTGTTCCCAACCAAACACGCTATTGGTTTGGTGACGGCTGAAGGTTTGGAATTATTGATGCATATTGGTATGGATACGGTTAACTTAGATGGTCAAGGATTTGAAGCTTTGGTGAAGCAAGGTGATCAGGTTAAGGCTGGACAAACATTGATTCAATTTGATATAGCAGCTATTTCTGAAGCTGGATACGCCACTGAAACGCCTCTTGTGGTGACTAATCAAGATACTTTTACGGTAACTGTTGAAGGTAGTTTACCGCATCAGATTAAGGCTAATGATAAGCTAGTAGTAGCGGTGAAAAAGTAGGTTTACTAAGAGAAAACGTTCAGGAACTGAGATCAGTTCCTGAAACTATTTTAGGGAGGAAAACTCATGACAATTGATAAAAAGAAAGTCGTCTATCAAATTTACCCAAAATCCTATAAGGACACTACTGGAAATGGTGTGGGAGACTTGCGAGGGATCATTGATAAATTGCCTTACTTACAAGAACTAGGAATAGATATGATTTGGTTGAACCCTTTCTACCCTAGTCCACAACGAGACAATGGCTATGATGTTTCAGATTATACGGCGGTCAACCCTGATTTTGGGACGATGGCTGATTTTGAAGATTTGGTAAAAGCTGCTAAGGAGCATCAGATTGAGTTAATGCTGGATATGGTTTTGAATCACTGTTCCACAGACCACGAGTGGTTCCAAAAAGCTTTAGCAGGAGACCCTTATTATCAGGATTTCTTTATCTTGAGAGATCAGCCGACTGATTGGGTTTCTAAATTTGGTGGGAATGCTTGGGCGCCTTTTGGAGATACAGGCAAATACTACTTACACTTGTTTGATGTGACACAGGCTGACTTGAATTGGCGGAACCCACATGTTCGTGAGGAATTGGCTAAAGTGGTTAATTTTTGGCGAGATAAAGGAGTGAAGGGGTTCCGTTTTGATGTGATTAACCTGATTGGGAAAGATGAAGAGCTGGTGGATTGTCCGGTCAATGATGGTAAGCCAGCTTATACGGATCGTCCTATTACTCACACTTATCTTCATGATCTCAATCAAGCCAGTTTTGGTCAGGATGATTCGTTTATGACAGTAGGGGAAATGTCTGCCACGACTATTGACAACTGTCTTTTATACACGGCTCCCGAACGGGAAGAGTTGTCCATGGCTTTTAATTTCCACCATCTAAAAGTTGATTATGAGAATGGTCAGAAATGGACTATTATGGCTTTTGATTTTGCAGCGCTGCGAGACTTATTCCATGCCTGGGGTGAAGGCATGAGTCAAGGCAATGGGTGGAATGCCTTGTTCTACAATAACCATGATCAACCACGTGCCCTGAATCGTTTTGTTGATGTAACACATTTCCGAAACGAAGGTGCAACGATGTTAGCGGCTTCCATCCATTTGTCACGAGGAACGCCTTACATTTATATGGGTGAGGAGATTGGCATGCTTGATCCAGATTTTGATAGTATGGATAATTATGTGGATGTGGAAAGTCTCAATGCTTATTCAAGCTTATTAGTCTCAGGTAAAAGTGCAGAAGAAGCCTTTGCCATTATCAAGGCCAAGTCAAGGGACAATGCCAGAACACCAATGCAATGGGATGCTAGTGAACATGCTGGCTTTACGACTGGTAAGCCTTGGTTAGAGGTTGGCAAATCTTATCGAGACATCAATGTCGAAACAGAAAAAGAGGGACGTATTTTTCCTTTCTACCAACGCTTGATTGCTTTGCGGAAGGAACTCCCTATTATTGCTGAAGGGGACTATCGGGCTGCTTTTAAAGATAGTCAGGCTGTCTATGCCTTTGAACGCCATTTAGGTGACCAGTGTTTGCTTGTTCTCAATCATTTCTATGCTGATGAGGTCGAACTGGAATTACCTCCACGTTATCAACATGGACAGGTCTTAATCAGCAACTATGAGAAAGTTTCTATTTGTGAAAAAGTGATACTGAAACCTTATCAGACACTTGCTATCTTAGCTGATAACTAACTAAAAGCCTGAGGTTAGGCCTCAGGCTTTTGGTGATTGTCACGAAAAAAGAAGTTTTCTCATATATTTATTTTTAAACTCTTATTTTTTCTAAATAAAAACAATTGAGATAAGTTATTTTAGCTAAATTTTGGTACAATGGAAAAGATTATAAGTAGAGTTTAAGATAAAGATTCTACAAATTTAAAATGATATAAGGAGATACCAATGACAACTTATCAAGATGATTTTTACCAGGCTGTGAATGGGAAGTGGGCTGAAACAGCAGTTATTCCCGATGATAAGCCTCGAACAGGTGGATTTTCAGACTTAGCAGATGAAATTGAGGCATTAATGCTAGATACTACAGATGCTTGGTTAGCAGGGGATCATGTCCCTGATGATGCAATTTTAGCAAACTTTGTTAAATTTCACCGTTTGGTGGCTGATTACGCTAAACGTGATGAGATTGGTGTGGCGCCTGTTCTTCCCATGATTGAAGACTACAAGGCTTTGGGCTCTTTTGCAGAGTTTGCTGCAAAGGTAGCGGAGTACGAATTATCAGGTCAGCCTAATGAATTTCCATTTGGTGTGGCACCAGATTTTATGAATGCTCAGCTGAATGTGCTTTGGGCAGAAGCGCCAAGCATTCTGTTGCCTGACACGACTTATTATGAAGAAGGTAACGAAAAGGCCGAGGAATTACGTGGTATTTGGCGTCAGTCGCAAGAAAAGCTTTTACCTCAATTTGGTTTTTCAACAGAAGAAATCAAGGATCTTTTGGATAAGGTAATTGAGCTAGATAAGCAATTGGCCAAGTATGTCTTGTCTCGTGAGGAAGGCTCAGAATATGCCAAATTATACCATCCTTATGTGTGGGCTGATTTTAAAAAACTAGTTCCAGAGCTTCCTTTGGATAGCATTTTTGAAAAGATTTTAGGCCAAGTACCTGACAAGGTTATTGTCCCTGAAGAACGTTTTTGGACAGAATTTGCAGCCACTTACTACTCTGAAGCTAACTGGGATTTACTCAAAGCTAATTTGATTGTGGATGCGGCGAATGCTTACAATGCTTACTTGACCGATGAGATTCGTGTACAGTCTGGTACCTATGCGCGTGCTTTATCTGGAACGCCTCAAGCCATGGATAAACAAAAAGCAGCCTTTTATTTGGCTCAAGGACCGTTTAACCAAGCGCTTGGCTTATGGTATGCTGGTCAAAAATTCTCCCCAGAAGCTAAGGCTGATGTGGAAAGCAAGGTGGCACGCATGATTGAGGTTTATAAGTCTCGTCTAGAAACGGCTGATTGGTTAGCACCAGCCACACGTGAAAAAGCCATTACTAAATTAAATGTCATCACGCCACATATTGGTTACCCAGAAAAATTACCAGAAACCTATGCTAAAAAAGTGATTGATGAGAGCTTGTCATTGGTTGAAAATGCACAGAACTTGGCAAAAATCACGATTGCTCACACTTGGAGTAAATGGAACAAGCCAGTTGATCGTAGTGAATGGCATATGCCAGCCCACTTGGTCAATGCTTATTATGATCCTCAGCAAAATCAGATTGTCTTCCCTGCGGCAATTTTACAGGCACCGTTTTATTCTTTAGAACAGAGTTCTTCAGCTAATTATGGTGGAATTGGTGCAGTCATTGCGCATGAGATTTCACATGCCTTTGACACCAATGGTGCTTCCTTTGATGAACATGGTAGCCTAAATGATTGGTGGACACAAGAAGACTATGCTGCCTTTAAAGAGCGTACAGATAAGATTGTGGCGCAGTTTGACGGCTTAGAGTCACATGGTGCTAAGGTCAATGGTAAATTGACAGTTTCAGAAAACGTCGCTGATCTAGGTGGGGTAGCTTGTGCTTTAGAAGCGGCACAATCAGAAGAAGACTTCTCAGCCCGTGACTTCTTTATTAACTTTGCGACGATTTGGCGTATGAAGGCCCGTGAGGAATACATGCAAATGCTAGCTAGCATTGATGTTCATGCCCCGGGTGAACTGCGAACAAATGTCACCTTAACCAACTTTGATGCTTTCCATGAGACCTTTGATATTAAAGAAGGCGATGCTATGTGGAGAGCTCCGAAAGACCGTGTGATTATTTGGTAATTAGGTAGTTGATAAACCTTCAAATGCCTGTGATTATAAAAATGACTGATTCTGTGAAACACAGGATCAGTTTTTTGCTTCCTTATTGGTGTCCGTTTTGATACAACAAAAAGACAACCTTCAGGGAAAGAAGGTTGCCTTTTTTAGACTTATCAGAAATAAGTGATTAGTTGTTAAGGGCAGCAGCCATAGTAGCTGCAACTTCTGATTCAAAGTCGTTAGCTTTTTTCTCGATACCTTCACCAACTTCAAAACGTGCAAAAGCAATCGCTTTAGCGTTTACTGAGTCAAGGTAAGCTTCAACAGTTTTGCTGTCGTCCATGATGTAAACTTGTGCAAGAAGAGTGTAAGCTTGGTCAACTTTAGTGTTGTCAAGCATGAAGCGGTCCATTTTACCTGGGATGATTTTGTCCCAGATCTTTTCTGGTTTGCCTTCAGCAGCAAGTTCAGCTTTGATGTCTGCTTCAGCAGCAGTAATCACATCGTCTGATAATTGAGCTTTTGAACCGTATTTCAAGAATGGAAGAGCTGGTTTGTCAACCATTGCACGAGATTCGTTGTCAAGTTCGATAGCGTGGTTCAATTGAGCAAGTTCATCTTTGATGAATTGTGCATCAAGTTCAGTGTATGAAAGTACAGTTGGTTTCATTGCAGCGATATGCATTGATACTTGTTTAGCAAGAGCATCATCGCCACCTTCGACAACTGAGATAACCCCGATACGGCCACCGTTGTGTTGGTAAGCACCGAAGTGTTGCTCGTCAGTTTTTTCAATCAAAGCAAAACGACGGAATGAGATTTTTTCACCGATAGTAGCAGTTGCGTTAACGTAAGCGTCAGCAAGTGTTTCACCAGAAGGCATTACAAGTGCAAGAGCTTCTTCGTTGTTAGCTGGTTTGCCTTCTGCGATTACTTTAGCAGTTGCGTTTACCAATTCAACGAATTGTGCGTTTTTAGCAACGAAGTCAGTTTCAGCGTTAACTTCAACAACAGCAGCAACGTTACCATGAACGTAAACGCCAGTTAAACCTTCAGCAGCAACACGGTCAGCTTTTTTAGCTGCTTTAGCCATTCCTTTTTCACGAAGAAGTTCAACGGCTTTGTCCATGTCACCATCTGTTTCAACAAGTGCTTTTTTAGCGTCCATAACGCCGGCACCAGATTTTTCACGTAATTCTTTTACAAGCTTAGCTGTAATTTCTGCCATGTGTAGTATCCTCCAAATTATGTTTGTTTTCGTTTAAAAAAACGAGACAGAGCGGTTTGCTTTCTGCCCCGTTTGGTTTTCGATTGTTAAAGACAAACGAAGTTTGTCACGAGAGTTAGAAACTCTGTGCTAATTAAGCGTTGTCGCCTTCTACAACTTCAACGATTTCTTCGATTGACTCAGCTTGAGTGTCAGCTTCAAAAGCAACGTCTGCATCTTCACCTTGACGGCCTTCGATAACAGCGTCAGCCAATTTAGCAGTGATCAATTTAACGGCGCGGATAGCGTCATCGTTAGCTGGGATGATAACATCGATATCATCTGGATCAGCGTTTGTATCAACCATAGCTACAACTGGGATACCAAGTTTTTTAGCTTCTTTAACAGCGATTTGTTCTTTATGTGGGTCAACAACGTACATTACGTCTGGGATACGAGGCATATCTTCGATACCGCCCAAGAATTTTTCAAGACGAGCGCGTTGTTTGTTAAGAAGTGCAACTTCTTTCTTAGGAAGAACGTCGAAAGTTCCTTCTTCTTCCATGCGTTTGATTTCTTTCAAACGAGCGATACGTTTTTGGATTGTTCCCCAGTTAGTAAGTGTTCCACCCAACCAACGGTGGTTGATGAAGTATTGACCTGCACGAGTTGCTTCGTCAGCAACTGCTTCAGCAGCTTGTTTTTTAGTACCAACGAACAAGATAACAGCGTCGTTAGCTGCTGCATCACGAACGAATTCGTAAGCTTGGTCAGCTAATTTTACAGTTTGTTGCAAGTCGATAACGTGGATACCGTTACGCTCTGTGAAGATGTATTTAGCCATCTTAGGGTTCCAGCGACGAGTTTGGTGACCAAAGTGAACACCAGCCTCAAGAAGTTGTTTCATTGAAATTACTGCCATGAGTAGTTTCTCCTTTATAAAATGTTTTTTCCCTCTTCTAAACTTCGACTTGCAGGCTAACCTAGCGGCAACAAGCCCACAATTGGTCTAGAATGAGTATTTGCCGTCTACACGACCCTACTATATTATCAAAAAAAAGGCTTAAAAGCAAGTCCAAACCCTATAAAAACGATGGACCTCTGAAAGGGTACGGGAGAAAACTTGCGAAATACTTAGAATTAAGTTATAGTGAACTTGTATTACTATTGGAGGCGCTTACATGAATAACGTTATCACTTTCCAGTTGCTTGGCATTCCACGTATTTTGCTCAATAACGAAGAACAATTTTTTGCTTTTGCCAAAGTGAATGCACTCCTTTATTATTTAGCTGTTAATGGTTCTGTGAGTCGTGAGATGGCTGCCAGTTTGTTATGGGAAAACAAAAACACGCAGACTGCCAAGAAGAACTTGCGCAACACCATCTATCAGGCTAATAAGGTCTTGCAGAGTGATGTGATTATCTGTCCTAATCGTAATATGCTTCGCCTAAATCCAGCTCTTGATATTCAAACCGATATTGCCCGCTTTTTGGAAGCTCCCCTTGCGCATTTGGCACTGTATCAGGGAGAATTTTTACAAGGTTTTTACCTTAAAAGCGGTGAGGAATTTGACCTGTGGGTCTCAAAAATTCGCATGCAGTGTGAGCAGGTCTACCTTAAAACTTGTTATCAAAAAATCGAAGAGGGGTTATCTCTGGATGCCATTGAAGATACTGAAGAGCATTTAAAACAACTTATTGAACGTGATGAATTTGAAGAGAAAAATTACCAGCTCTTGATGCGACTTTATCAGCAAGATAATCGTCCTAGTAAGGTCATCGAGACCTATTATCAATTAGTGAATGTTTTGGATAAAGAATTAGGGATTCAACCTAGTCCGCAAAGCCAACAGATTTATCAGGAAGTAGTCGCCAAAGATCGTAATGAACGTAAAATCAAACATTTTTTACGTAATAGTAATCATTTTTTGGGTCGGATTGATGAAATTAAGCAACTAGAAGCTTATTTTGCTAATTGTTTAACCTATCGAGAAGTAGGCGCTTTACTTTTGATTGGAGATACTGGGATTGGTAAGCGGACGCTGGCGAGACAAGTGCTGGCTAATCAAACGCAGGATTACCAAATTGTGACGGCTAATTGTTTTCGAGAAGAGGCTATGGACTCTTTGTTGCCTTGGCGTAATATTTTAGATGGCTTAGGCGACTTGGTGATTCAGCATCGCTTGTTGTCGACCAAAGCGTGGCGAGCAGCACTCAAACAATGTTTCCCAACGGCGACCGTTTTTCAAGAGCATGTGGCGCATCCTTTTGTTAAAGACCATACCAGTTTGTTGGTTTCCTTTGTGGTTGATATTTTACAAAATCTAGCAGACATCAAGGCTTTAGTAGTATTGATTGAAGATTGTCACTGGATGGATGAGGACAGTTTGACCTTACTGCAACGGGTCATGAATCAGCTGTCCCATTATCCCATAGCTTTTGTTTTAACCAAACATTTAGGAACCACTCCTCAACTGGGAACTTGTCTAAATGCTTTAATCAGTCAGGGACGCTTAGAAAGTATTCGACTGGAACCGTTCACCCGACAAGAAAGTTCAGTTTATATCCGCAGTCAATTGGGGAGCCAGAGTGTGACGGAGCAAGAAATTGATCACCTCTATCAAGCTAGTCAAGGAATCCCTTTTTTCTTATCAGAATACACCCAAACCTTGTTGCGAAAAGAAAAGTTTGTGCCTCTAACCCCTGCTATTAAGGCTAAATTGGGGCTAAAATTAGCTAATCTCAATAGCCGTGATGATGAACTGTTGCACTACCTATCTTGTTGCCGAGGAGCCGTGCCTTTAAACACCTTGGCTCAGCTGATGCTGCTGCCGCTTGAGGAAGTCATTGAGATGGTGGATAGTCTATGCCACTATTATATTTTAGTGGAAGAGAATAAGGGAGAGGAGGTGTTGATTTCATTTCGTCAGCGAATTATTCAACTCTATAGTTATGACCGTTTATCTTTGTCAAAAAGGCGTTTATTGCACGGACAAATTGCCAAACGGTTAGAAGATTTACTGCCTATTTTGACACCAAGCCCTCACTTGTTAGATGACATTGCTTACCATTATCAGGAATCACGGCAGGTGATTAAGGCTTTGGAATACAACCTTAACTATCTAGATGCTACCTTGCCATTTCAGCATGAGCTGTTTCCCATTTATTCAAAGAGTATTGGCTCCTTGGAAAAGTCAGATCGTGACCATCAACGCTTAATGCAAGAGCAGTTTGATAAGATTCGGCAAAGCATTGCGGATTTGGAACTGACCTATGATAATAACCGTGATTTCCAGCAGTTGCTTATTCGTTTTTCTTACCTTGAAGGCCGTTATGATATTCGAACAGGGAGGTATCAAGAAGGGATTAAACACATTCAAAAGGTCATCGCTTTGGCAACCGAGCTACAACAACCCTCCTTCTTGCTAGAAGGCTATCGCCAGTTAATTCATTACTGTATCCAAGTGGAAAACAAGCCAGAAATGCGTTATTACACTAGTCTTTCATTGGAGGCAGCGGTTGCTGCTAATCATTTTGAGGCCATTGCGATTAGTTTGCGGTTAAACGGTCTCTATCATTTGATTATTGGGGAGTTAAATGAGGCAGAGCGTCTGCTTCAACAGTCGATTGACTTCTTTAAGGTGACGCCAGGCTTGCAAGCTAACTATGCGATTCAGATTGCTGCTGCCTTAGATTATTTGGGGGAGATTGCCCAGATTCGCTATCAGTTTGAAAAGGCCGTTGCTTATCAAAAACAAGCCATTGCCTTGACCGAAAACAAGCCAGCTGAGTTATCGGTGAGTATTTTTTATATTGGATTAGGGATTTCCTACTTTTATTTAGCTGATTTTGAACAAGCTGAGCAAATCTTGAGTTTGGCTAAGGAAGCTTTGGTCAATCATAGTTATCCTTGGAAAGAAACGCAACTTGAAATTTACCTGGCCATGATTCAATGGAAAAAGGGTAATTATCAGCCAGCCTTGACCCTACTTGATTACAGAGAAACCTTGATGTCTAGGTATCGCAATCCGCGAGATAAGGGCTTGGTTTTCTATTTGATGGCTGTGGTCAAGTACCAATTGATACGTCAAGGAGCTACCCTAAGTCAGCAGGAAAAGGAAATGGCAGACCACCTGTTGTCAGAATCCTTTGAGTATTATTATGAGATTGCTAGTACTAACCTCAACCCTTACCGAGATTGTCATTTGGTGAGTGAGTTGAACGATTTGCGTCAACAATTATCTGCTAAAAGCTAAGGAAAACCCTCTGATTCACATCAGAGGGTTTTAGCTATGTTGTGCCATAATCTGTACGAGGTAAAAGATAAAGGTGGCTGCTAAATTGGCGGTGTGGTTATCAATATCGTGTGGTGGTGAAACCTCAACCACATCAAAGCCAACTAATTTTCCGCTAGCTGCAATGTGTTGCAAAACTAAGACGGCAAGTTTTGGGTCAACACCGAGGGATTGGATAGCACTAACCCCAGGTGCAGCACCAACTGAGAAGCAGTCCATGTCAATGGTCAGATAGACCCTTTCTTGCCCTTCTAAGAAACGATCAATGGTCTGGCAAACCTTTTGATAGCCCATGCGATAAATATCTTGCCCAGTCAAAAATTGAATGCCCTTGGATTTTGCTACAAAGTCAAATAAGAAGAGGTTATTGTTATGTTCTTGAATGCCTAAAACAAGATAGTTAAAAAGGCGATTTTCCGCAACAGCATCATCAAACATCTGGCGGAATCCTGTACCAGAATTGGGGCCTGTTTGGTCGTAGGGCCTTAAATCAAAGTGAGCATCCATGTTAATGACGGCTAGGTCGTCACTTGGGGCTAGGCTTTGACGAAGGCCTAAGTAATGCCCGTAGGCTGTCTCGTGGCCACCTCCTAAGACGATGGGTCTGAGATTAAGGTCACGCATCCGTTTGATGGCCTTGCTTAAACTGCTTTGCAGTTGTTCCAAAGAGCGGTTGGGGCCGTCAATGTTTCCCACATCGTAAACCATGACTTGGTTTCCTAAATGCCAAGGGAGTTTGGCGAGCTGGGTTCGTATGGCGGCTGGACTTTCAACTGCTCCGACACGACCATTATTGATATAAACCCCCTTATCACTTTTAAAGCCAATCAAGGCAAAATGTGTCCCTTCAAATGGGGTTAGTGAGCTGTCATTAAGGTCAAGGAAGGTCATGACCATGCCCCATTTGGCAGCGTATAAGTCGTCATCAATCGCACCATGGTAGTAACTGGTGGTAGATGGGTAGTAATCTTCTAGCATGCGCGTCATCTCCTTTAGGATTATGATAGCAAAATAAAGCTTAGAGTCAACACTTTCTTGGCCTTTGTCATTGCTTTTTAGGAATAGCAGAGCAATAAAATCGTCTGCTTTTGGTCCCAGTCAGTTAGCCCAAAGAGGCCATGACTTTTGCCACAGCCCCTTTTGGTTAAAGAAGTACCTTATTCACTAAAATTGGATACTCAACTCAACTGCCTGTTCAACCGCTTCGAGGAAGCTTGGGTCTTCAATGACTGCTGATGCCTTGTTTAATTCATCGTAGATTTCGATGTCTTTATCGTGTTCGATAAAGTTAACTTCCTTGCGGAAGAGATCGTAGGCAACCTTAGTCCCTTTACCTAGTTCATGATTTTCAGGTTTGAGATCAAGAGCTTGGCAGGCTGCCATGATTTCAGTAGCCACGATGCGGCGAGAATTTTTAAGGATTTCACCGGCCTTGCGAGCAGCGGTAGTGCCCATGCTGACAAAATCTTCTTGGTTTTCACAAGATGGGATAGAATCCACGCTGGCTGGATGTGCCAAAACCTTGTTTTCAGAAGCAAGAGAGGCACAGGCGTACTGGGTAATCATAAAGCCTGAATTGAGACCTGGGTATTTGACAAGGAAGGATGGTAGTTTGCTGAGCTGGCTATTGACCAAACGTTCCACACGGCGTTCAGAAACATTTCCAATTTCAGAAATGGCAATGCCTAAGAAGTCAAAAGGCTGTGCCATTGGTTCTCCGTGGAAATTACCTCCTGAAATAACGTGGCCATCTTTACAGATAATTGGATTATCTGTGACAGAATTGATTTCAATGTCAACTTTGGATTTGACATAGGCGATACTGTCTTTACTAGCCCCATGAATTTGAGGCATGCAGCGCAAGGTGTAAGGGTCTTGCACACGAGATTGAGTAGCCACGGTTGTGTTTTGGCTACCTTCTAGGAGGTTTCGGATATTGCGGGCTGTTGCCAACTGGCCGCTTTGTGGGCGAATGGTGTGAAGGTTTTCTTCAAATGGACTAGTAATCCCGTTATGCACTTCAAGGGATAGGGCACCAGCTAGGTCTGACAGTTTCAATAATTGAATGGCGTCATAGGTTGCAAGGGCACCGATTGCAGTGAGAACAGTTGTTCCGTTGATAAGGGCGAGTCCTTCTTTAGCGGCTAAAGAAATCTTGTCAATACCAGCTTTATCAAGAGCTTCTTGACCAGAAAGAAGCTCTCCTTTGTAGTAAGCTTTCCCTAGACCAAGCATAGGAAGCACCATGTGAGCAAGCGGCGCCAAATCTCCTGAAGCCCCTAGAGACCCTTTTTCAGGAATGTAAGGATGAACCCTTTTGTTGAGCAGTTCCACCAGCTTTTCAATGGTGGATAGACGAATACCAGAATACCCTTTGACGAGAGAGTTGATACGGATCAGCATGATAGCTCTCACGGCATCTTCTGGCAATGGGTCACCAAATCCACTAGCATGGGTACGAATCAAATTTTCTTGGAGTTGAACTGTATCTTCTGGTGAGATGCTTACGTTACAAAGAGATCCAAAACCGGTGGTCACCCCGTAAACCACCCGTTTTTCACTGACAATGTCATCAACAATTTTACGAGAGGCATTCACAGCTTCAACAGCACTATCATCAATGCGACAGGCTACACCTTGGCGAGCAATCGCAATCACATCTTCGAGGGTAAGGCTTTCGCCATCTAAATTAATCACTCTTGTCATAGTTTTTTCTCCTAGATTTGTTCCTTAGGGGGCATTTGGTCCATTTGGTGGTTACGTCCGTGCATAAGGTAGTACACACTACTTGCAATGATGACACCAACTGCACCATAAACAAAGTTCATTGGGTTGTCACCCCAAATCATAACTAAACTAACGATAACTGCAAGAATCGGGATAATAGGGCCAAATGGTACTCGGAAGATCACATTAGCATCAGGAGCATCTTTCCGTAATTTCATAACGGCTAGTGCTGTTGGAATGTATTGGAAGAAGCGGAAAACAACACTGAGTTTTGCTAAGTTTTCAAATGAGCCAGTGAGTAGGAGTACAATAGCAATTGCTCCTGAAACCAAGATAGCAACGAGTGGTGCGCCATTTTTATTTTGCTTGGCAATAGCTGCTGGTAAAAGTCCTTCATCAGCAATGGCAGCACCGTAACGTGGCACCATGATGGATTCTCCCATGTTAAGACCTGTAATGGAAATTAAAGCACCGATTGACACCATCCAAGCGCCAGCAGGGCCTATCATTTTAACAAAGGCATCTTGAACAGGTGCATTGGTCATCATGATTTGAGAGCCAAGCATGGCAATAGTTCCACCGATAATCAGCATGTATAAGACAGAGACGATGCTGATTGATCCTAAAATAGCACGTGGCACATTTTTTTCAGGGTCACGCATTTCCCCAGCGACAATAGAGAGGGTTTCAAAACCGATAAAGCCATAGAAGATATAAACAGCAGTATTGGAAATAGCCCCTAAGAGGTCAGTCCCTGGTTCCAATTGAACAAAAGGGGTAAAGTTAGGAAGCCCATTTTTGATGAAGAAAAGGGTACAAGCAGAGAAGGCAACGATTGGGATTAACTTAGCAATGGTGGCTGTGATGGTGAAAATTTTAGAGGTTTTCAAGCCAGCAATATTCATCAAAGACAGTAAGATAATCAGTCCAACACTAATAGGAATGTGCCAACCTTCGAAGGCTGGGAAGGTAATGATAAACATTCTGGCAAATCCAGCTGCCATGGCTGCCCAAGCGAAGATGGTAACGGCCCAACCAAGGAAGCCAACGTTAAAGCCGATAAAATCACCAAAGGCTCGTTTAGAATATTGGAAAGCTCCGCCATTTTTCCCAAAATAACCAGAGACTTCTGCAAAACAAACCGCCAGCATGATGGTCAAAATAGCTGTCCCAAACATAACGGCGATGGATGCAGGGCCGAGGCCCTTGTAAATGGCCCTAGGTAAGAGAAAGATACCAGAGCCGATAACGGCATTGATACCGTAAAGAGTGGCACCGCTCAAGCTAAACTTAGCCTGTTCTCTTTCTTGTTCGTTCATGTGATTTGACGCCATAATAATGCTCTCCTTTTTGTATGCAAGTTGCGTTCAAATGTAATGGGTAGGGTCGCTAGGAAATGAAGAATACCTCGTGTTAGGAGGTTGCCTCTTAAGTCTAACGACGGTGATGAGACATTGATTAGCGATGAGAAAATAAGTAGCTGTTGTGATGATGTGAATGACAGCCTAAAAAGATGAGACTTGAGTCAATAATTTGCTACTGACATCGTCGGTCTTGTTCCATTAGGAGTTGTGCCATAAGCCTACCCAAACAGCTACTGGGGTTTGGACGGGGCTTGTTTGATTGGAGCAAACTTTTAGGTCTGAAAGGCTGGCCTCCTGGTCGATTACCAACAAGTGATTGGCTTCAAGTTCTTGATTCACCTGATTGGTCACAGAATAAGTCAGCTTGCTTAGGGCATAAAGCAGTTGGCAGTCCGCTTTGAGTGCCTCAAATGGTGTGTCAGACCAGACGGGTAATAATTGCCCTCGGTAATGATCATCATACATTAAATTGATGTCTTGGCAGGTTCCACGACTGACTATTCTGGCATCGCCTTCAAACGCATAGGGTTCAAAAGGAGTTAGGGAAATCTCTTTAGCATGACTCAAATCACTTAATGTGATGGGCTTGTCTAGGCTCATTAGGATCCTGTGATAGCCATCAAGTAAGGTAAAGGTTGTCTGTCGTAGTGCCACGGTTGCAGTTGAGAGACGGTAGGAGAATTTTCTCTCTCCGTAGTCTCCATTCTCAGGATAAAGGAACAATTGTTTCGTTTTGCCACCAGACCAATCTGTCTGGAGGTAATCAGAGGGCGTTTTGATTGTTACCTTTGTCATTTGTTCTCTCCTTATTTCCGATTAGAATAATCCTGTGATGTTGCCCTCCTCGTCAATATCAATTGTTTCGCTGGCAGGTACTTTTGGAAGGCCAGGCATGGTCATGATAGCACCTGTTAGGGCAACGATAAATCCTGCTCCTGCGGACACTTTAAGGTTGCTAATAGTCACTGTAAAGTCAGTTGGTGCGCCAAGTTTTTTGGCATCGTCTGAGAAGGAATATTGGGTTTTGGCCATGCAAATTGGGTAGTTGCCAAAGCCGAGACGTTCTAAGTCAGCCAGTTCACGTTTGGCTGCTGGGCTCAAGTTGATGCCTTTACCACCGTAAACCTTGGTAACGATTTTAGTCAGTTTGGTTTCAATGCTATCGTCTTCCTCATAAACAAAGCGGAATTGATTGTCTTGCTCGGCTAGTGTCACGACTTTTTCAGCCAGTTCACGGCCACCAGCTCCGCCATTTGCCCAAACATCAGAAATCACAACATCAACGCCACGTTTGTTGCAGGCATCATAGACAGCTTGTAATTCAGCATCGGTATCAAGCGGGAATTTATTGATTGCAACGACAACTGGAAGGCCATAGACGTCTTGGATATTAGCCAAATGTTTGTCAAGGTTAGGCAAACCATCCACAACGGCTTGAACATTTTCAGTAGCCAAGTCAGTTTTTTGAACGCCACCGTGCATTTTAAGGGCACGAATAGTGGCTACTAGGACAACGGCTGCTGGACGAAGGCCGGACATGCGGCATTTGATGTCAATGAATTTTTCAGCTCCAAGGTCAGCACCAAATCCAGCTTCGGTAACGGCATAATCACCATATTTCAAGGCTAGTTTGGTGGCGAGGACACTATTACAGCCATGGGCGATATTAGCAAATGGGCCACCGTGAATGAGGGCTGGTGTGTGTTCCAGGGTTTGCACGAGATTAGGATGAATCGCATCTTTGAGCAGAGCGGCTAGGGCACCACCAGCTTTCAAGTCTTTAGCTGTTACAGGTTCACCTTGGTAGTTGTAACCGATGATGATTTTTTCAAGGCGGGCTTTGAGGTCAGAAATATTTTCGGATAGGCACAGGATTGCCATGATTTCAGAGGCGACGGTAATGTCATAACCATCTTCACGAGGAACCCCGTTGACCTTGCCTTGCAAGCCGTCAACAATATGACGAAGCTGGCGGTCATTCATATCCACCACACGTTTCCAAGTGATACGTCTGGAATCAATGCCTAGGCTATTGCCATGGTGAATGTGGTTATCAATCAAGGCAGCCAATAAGTTGTTGGCGACACCGATGGCATGAAAGTCCCCTGTAAAGTGAAGGTTGATGTCTTCCATTGGGACAACTTGCGCGTGGCCACCGCCAGCAGCTCCTCCCTTAACCCCAAAAACAGGACCAAGAGAAGGTTCACGAAGGGCAATAACTGCTTTTTTTCCAATGGCAGAAAGAGCATCTACCAATCCAACGGAAGTAGTGGTTTTGCCTTCACCAGCTGGTGTTGGTGAGATAGCAGTGACAAGAATGAGTTTGCCATCAGGTTTGTCTTTTAAGGCGACCAGTTGACGGGCATCAATTTTTGCCTTGTACTTGCCATAGAGACAGAGCTCTTCCTCGTCAATCCCTAATTGATTGGCAACCTTACTGATAGGCTCCATAGTGACAGAGTTGGCTATTTCAATATCTGATAAAACCATAGTTGCTCCTTTACTTGTTAAACAATATCGAGAATTTTCGTGTAGATGTCATCTGCCAAATGACAGCCCTTGTCTAGTAAGGCTTGTCCTTTTTGGCGATAGTCGGTAACAAAGTCTTCATCTTTGATGCCAGACAGATTAATCAAAACATTCAACCAAGCGCCTTGTAAACCTGCTTTTAAGTTTAAAGCAGCAACTCCTAAGTCGCTAGCAGCATTTGTATTAGACTTACCGACAGCTGTTGCAGTGATCTCAAGTGCTTCGACCATGAGGGTCATCATCTCAAAAGGTGATTGTGCAGCTGTTTTCAAGGCCTCTTGCATGGCAGTTCGTCTGGCAGCCTTGTCTGCGTCAGTCTCTTTTGGCATATCAAAAACGGCAGAAACCAGGTTGAAGGCTTCGGTATCTTTGTCAATGGCATCTAATAAGTCCTGTTGCAAGCGACTACTTTTGGTATGAAGGTCTTCAATGATAACTTGATAATCAGCATACTTTTTCTTACCAAGAGTCAATTCACAGACCATCTTGGTTAAGGAAATGCCGTTGGCACCTGATAGTGCAGCAGCAGAACCACCACCTGGAGCAGGGGCATCTGAGCTAAGGACTTTAGCGAAATCTGTTAAGCTTAAATCAACTAAACCCATAGAGAACCTCCTAACCTAGCAAATGGTTTTCAAGAACCTGTTTATTGTAGTCAAAGTCCTCAACTTGTAAGTAGTATTCAGCCACATCGATTAAGGCCTTGGCTGGCGCTAAGCCGATGACTTCAGAACCAATAACATTCACACCGTAGCGACGCGCTTCAAATCTGATGGTTTCAAAAGTACGGTAAAGAGAACATTTTTCAAAGTTAACCATGTTCATGGAGACTTGGGCAATATGGCGGTCTTCTAACATAACACCGATAGCTTTACAATATTTGTAGCCACCACCTGAACCGCGGATAATTTTAGCAATTTTATTAGCAATGTCTATATTGTCAGTATCCAAATTAACATTGAAGGCAACCAATGGCATGCGAGCACCGACGGCAGTTACTCCAGCAGTTGGGTGAATCTTACTGTCTCCGTAATCAGGTGCCCAGTCCTCTTCCAATAGTTTTTCTGGCATGCCTTCAAACTGACCTTTACGGATTTTAGCAAGGTTTTGACGTTCTGGACGTGTGGCAGAATCTTCATAAAGGAAGATTGGGATTCCAAGTTCACGGTTAATCCGTTCTGCGACTTGTTTGGAAATTTCGACACACTCTTGTGTAGTGATGTCTTTGATCGGAACGAATGGGCAGACATCGGTTGCTCCCATACGAGGGTGTTCACCATGATGTTTGGTCATATCAATGTTTTCAGAAGCGTATTTCACCAGTTGGAAAGCTGCTTCCTGGATAGACTGGTCATCTCCAACCAAGGTAAACACGCTCCGGTTGTGGCTCGCATCAGAAGAGTAGTCGAGAAGGGTCACTCCAGGAATACTTTTGGCCGTCGCTACCAAGCCGTCGATAACAGCCTGATTTTGGCCTTCTGAGAAGTTGGGAATACATTCAACAATTTTCGCCATGTTTAATCTCCTTTTATGTCATTGAGTTACTCATTAAGGGAATAGGTTACCTACTTTAGATAACGCTTACATTTTTGTCTAGCTGCTTTTACTGAAATAATTGATTTACCGCTGAAGTCACAAGGTCATCGTCAGCCAAATATGGAATAGTGATGTGATCAGTACCTGCATGGAGACGATTATACTCAATAGCGGTTTCAATAGCGTGTTCATTGCGAGCCCAATTGCGACGAGCAACACCGCCCATAGTATCCCAAGCAATAGCAGATTTAATAATCTCATCAATGCGTTCGCTACCATCTAGAACAAGTCCAAAGCCGCCATTGATGGCTTTACCGATACCAGTTCCGCCACCGTTATGGAGGGCCACTAAACTCATGCCACGCGCAGCATTACCAGCGTAACATTGCACCGCCATATCACAGGTCACATTGGAACCGTCTTTAATGTTTGAGGTTTCACGAAATGGTGAGTCGGTACCAGACACGTCATGGTGGTCACGACCAATCATGACAGGTCCAATCTTGCCTTTGCGGACCAATTCATTAAATTTAAGGGCGATAGTCACACGACCGATACAGTCTTGGTAAAGGATCCGGGCTTGGGTACCAACTACGAGTTGATTTTTCTCAGCATCACGAATCCAGTTGTAGTTATCACGGTCTTGATAGCGGCGGTCAGGATCGATAGCTTCCATGGCAGCTTTGTCAGTAGCCACCAAGTCTTCGTGTTTACCACTCAAGCAGACCCAACGGAAAGGTCCATAGCCATAGTCAAAAAGCATAGGTCCCATGATATCTTCCACATAGGATGGCCAGATAAAGCCGTCTTTGTCGTTACGACCATTCTTAGAAATTTCTGTAATACCAGAGTCGTAAACAGACTTCATAAAGGCATTGCCGTAGTCAAAGAAATAGGTGCCATTTTCAGTTAACGTCTTAATAGCTTCAAAATGCCGTGCCAAGGTATCATCAACCATTTGGTGGAAGGTATCTTTATCTTCTGCCAAGAGCCGGGTTCTTTCGTCAAAGCTAATACCTACTGGGCAGTAGCCACCGTCATAAACGTTGTGACAAGAGGTTTGGTCAGACAAAAGGTCAACATGAATCTGCTTGTCATTGACGTACTCTAAAAGGTCAACAATATTACCATGGTAAGCAATCGAAGTGGACCCCTTAGCATCTATGGCTTTTTGGGCTAATTGCAGAGCTTCTTCAGGGCTCTCAGCAATTTGGCTAACCCAGCCTTGCGAATGACGGGTTTCAATCCGAGATTGGTCAACTTCAGCAACAATGGCAACGGCTTTAGCAATTTCAGCAGCCTTACCTTGTGCCCCACTCATGCCTCCTAAACCAGATGAGATGAAAAGCTTACCGGTCAAATCACCGTCATCAGCCACTCCAAGTTTGAGACGACCAGCATTTAAGAGAGTATTAAATGTTCCATGAACAATCCCTTGTGGACCAATATACATCCAACCACCTGCGGTCATTTGACCATAGTTGGTGACACCCATTTCTTCGGCGATTTCCCAGTCTTTCATGTTGTCGTATTCACCCACCAAAAGGCCATTTGTAATGATAACGCGAGGCGCTTCAGGTTTGGATTTGAAGAGACCAACTGGATGACCAGACTCAACCACTAAGGTTTGTTCATCAGTCATGACCTCTAGGTATTTTTTGATTAATTGGTATTGCATCCAGTTAGCACAAACAGAACCAGTTTCTCCATAAGTAACTAATTCGTAAGGGTACAAGGCAATCTCAAAACTCAAGTTATTGTCAATCATGACTTGCATAGCCTTGGTGGCTGTACAAGTGCCTTTGTACTCGTCAATCGGTTTTCCATAAATGCGATCTTTTGGTCTCCAGCGGTAGCCATAAATGCGGCCACGGGTTTTGAGTTCTTCCAAAAATTCTGGAATGACTTCTTCGTGGAACTTCGTAGGTACATAGCGTAGGGCATTTTTTAAGGCAATTTCGGTTTGAGACTGGCTCAATCGAAAACCTCTGTCCGGTGCTCTGCGGATACCTTCTTCGAACACAGTCTTTTCAGGTAAAACATCGTCTAACTTAACGGTCATAGCAGCAGCTATTTCAGTTTCACTGTAAAATGACATAGAAAACTCCTCCTTAAATTATTTTTTTATTGTCGAGATTAGTCTAACTTAGCCTAGTCTATAAAAAGTCAACCAGAGATAGAAATGCTAAAAAAGTCTAAAAATATCGCGATAACCTATTTTTTGACTAAAATTTGACGCTTTGACAGTAAGATGATGGTATGACAAAATGAAACTAGGGAAAGAGAGACTTTTTGTCCCAAGTGCTGAACGATGACAGACTTAAGTCATCAGTTAGAGGAGGAGCCAAAGCTAGTCTTCCAAAAGCAGATTGACCAGCAAATTTCCTGTCAAAAGAGTGGGACTGAGCAGTGTCTTTCCCTTATAACGAATGAATCGCAATCTGATAACAAGTCATGCTAACAAAGGAGGTTTTTATGGTTGCTGATGTCTTATTAACACATTTTAATCAAATCGTTTGCCCCAATGATCCTGGTCATCCTTTGACCGGGCAAGAAATGAAAGAAGCTACCATTATCGAAGATGGTTACTTGGCTCTCAAAGATGGTCTCATCATGGCTCTTGGTTCTGGACAGCCAGATGCTAGTTTAATTGGACCAGAGACTGTTGTGCGTTCATATGAAGGTAAAATTGCGACACCTGGTATTATTGACTGTCATACCCATTTGGTTTATGGCGGTAGTCGAGAACATGAATTTGCACAGAAACTAGCAGGCGTTCCTTATTTAGACATTCTTGCTCAAGGTGGAGGCATTTTAAGCACGGTAAGGGCCACTCGGGCAGCTAGCTTTGACAATCTTTATCAAAAATCTAAGAGATTGCTGGACTATATGTTGCTTCACGGGGTAACTACCGTCGAAGCTAAAAGTGGTTACGGCCTTGACTGGGAAACAGAAAAACGCCAATTGGATGTTGTTGCTGCCTTGGAAAAAGATCATCCTATTGATTTGGTCTCCACTTTTATGGCAGCTCATGCGATTCCAGAAGAATACAAAGGGAATGCTAAGGCTTACCTCGATGAGATTGTTGAGCAGATGTTACCAGAGGTGAAGAAAGAGAATCTGGCAGAATTTTGTGATATTTTTTGTGAGAAGAATGTCTTTACTGCGGAGGAATCACGTTATCTTTTAAGTAAGGCTAAAGAATTAGGCTTCAAGCTTCGTATTCACGCAGACGAAATTGCGTCTATCGGTGGGGTTGATGTAGCAGCAGAATTGGGCGCCATAAGTGCAGAACACTTAATGATGGCAACTGATGAGGGCATCGCCAAAATGAGTCAAGCAGGCGTGATTGGAAATCTTCTCCCAGCGACTACCTTTAGTTTAATGGAAGATACCTATGCACCAGCGCGCAAGATGATTGATGCTGGCATGGCCATTACTCTCTCAACAGATAGTAATCCTGGTAGTTGTCCAACAGCTAATATGCAATTTGTCATGCAGTTAGGGTGTTTCATGTTACGCTTAACGCCCATTGAAGTGTTAAATGCTGTTACTATTAATGCGGCATATTCTGTCAATCGTCAGGAGAGAGTTGGCAGTTTGACAGTTGGTAAAGAAGCAGATATTGCCATTTTTGACGCTCCAAATATTGATTACCCTCTTTATTTCTTTGCCACTAACTTGATCCATCAAGTTTACAAAAAAGGTCAACTTGTCGTTGACCAAGGTCGCATCCTTTAAAAAGTCCCAAAAAGAAGCTTTGAGCATTAGCTCAAAGCTTCTTTTGATAGGGTATTATTATTGACGAATCAAGTAGTCAAAGGCACCGATGGCGGCAGTAGCCCCAGATCCCATTGAAATAATGATTTGTTTATAAGCTGAATCAGTACAGTCCCCAGCAGCAAAGATACCAGGAATATTGGTTGACCCATGTTTATCCACGATAATTTCACCGCGGTCGGTTAGGTTCACACCGCTATCCTTGAGCCAAGCTGTATTTGGAACAAGACCAATTTGGACAAAGACCCCTTCAAGGTCAATGTGTTTGTCTTCACCGCTATCACGTTCAGTGTAGTTGAGACCAGTAACATGATCGTCACCAACAATGTCTTTAGTAGCAACATTTTTGATAATAGTCATGTTAGCAGTATCAGCTGCGCGGTCTTGAAGCACTTTGTCAGCTTTGAGCTCAGGCAAGAATTCTAACACGTAAACGTGTTTAGCAAGACCAGCCAAATCAAGGGCAGCTTCTAATCCAGAGTTTCCACCACCGATAACAGCAACGTCCTTGCCTTCAAAGAGAGGACCATCACAGTGAGGGCAGTAAGTCACCCCTTTATTACGGAATTCATCTTCTCCAGGAACATTGATGTTACGCCATTTGGCACCAAGAGCTAAAATAGCAGTTTTGGCTTGTAAAACCGCACCATTAGCTAGAGTAACCTCGATGTTTTCTTTTTTCTCGATAGAAGTAGCTAGTTGTGCTTTGATAATATCCACATCGTAAGACTTGGTATGGGCCTCTACTTCGGCCATTAATTTTGGTCCTTCAGTGTAAAGGGTACCAATCATATTTTCGATGCCGACAGTTTCCATGACCTGACCACCAAAGGTCTCAGCCAATAAACCTGTTTTCAATCCTTTACGGGCTGCATAGATAGCAGCGCTATTGCCCGCAGGTCCACCACCAACAACAAGGACATCATAGACCCCTTTATCCGCAAAGGCTTCTTCTGAAAGGGGACCAGCGACTTGTTCTAAGAGTTGTTCGATAGTAGCACGGCCTGAAGTGAATTCTTCACCATCTAAGAAGACAGTTGGTACAGACATAATGCCTTTTGCTTTCACTTCATCTTGGAACATGCCACCTTCCACCATAGTATGTGAAATCTTGTCATTCAAAACAGACATAATGTTGAGAGCTTGAACAACGTCTGGACAGTTATGGCAGGTTAAGCTGACGTAGGTTTCAAAATGCAGTGGGCGATCAATAGCCTTGATGCGGTCAATAACATCTTGATCTACTTTTGGAGCACGTCCAGATACTTGCAAGAGGGCAAGGATGAAAGACGTAAATTCGTGGCCTAAAGGTAGACCAGCAAAGGCAACCCCACTATCTTGTCCTTTTTTCGCAACTTTAAAGCTTGGTTTACGGTCTAAGACAGTTTCTTCAACCGAAATACGATCAGACATCACAGCAATTTCTTCCACGAAGTCTTTAACCTTTTGAGACTGTTCGTCATCACCAAGATAAGTTTGCAAAACCAGGTCAGATTCTAACAAGGTGAGGTATTGGGCAAGTTGTTCTTTAATATCAGGACTTAATGCCATAATCTTCCTCCTTAGGGGTGTTAAATCTTACCAACTAGGTCAAGACTTGGTGTCAATGTTTCAGCGCCTTCTTTCCATTTAGCTGGACAAACCTCACCTGGATGTTTACGAACGTATTGAGCAGCGTGAATCTTGTCAAGCAATGTGCTAGCATCACGTCCGATACCATCAGCATTGATTTCCATCATTTGGATAATGCCATCTGGGTCCACGATAAATGTTCCACGTTGAGCGAGACCATCTTCTCCTAAAACCTCAAAGGCTTGAGAAATAAGATGAGATGGGTCACCAATCATTGGGTAAGTGATTGTACCAACAACATCTGAATCATCATGCCAAGCTTTGTGGACAAAGTGAGTATCTGTTGAAACAGAGTAAACTTCAACATCTAATGCTTTTAGTGCTTCATATTGTTCTTGAAGGTCACCTAGCTCTGTTGGACAAACAAATGAGAAATCTGCTGGATAGAAGCAGAAGATAGACCATTTGCCTTTAACGTCATCGCTTGTTACCTTGATAAATTTACCATTATGGTAAGCATCGGCTGAAAATTCAGTAATTTCTTTTCCAATTAGAGACATGTAGCTGTCCTCCTCTTATTTATTAAATTTTTATACTTGTATTATAAAAGAACGACAAGCGGATGTCCAATCAAAAACCCTTGATTTTCCTAGATTAGTGCCTATTGTTTTCTGACAATTTAGATGTGAATAGCATCACATACATTAAAATCATTCTAAATAAGCCACCAAGCCTGTGAAATCAAAGGTTTAATAAAATTGGTTTTAACAGAAAATTTAATCACATTAAAGCGCTTTCATTTAAATTTTTTTCAATGAATTAAGCTAACTTAATCTAAAAAAGGACTTTTTCCAAAACATTAAGGGGCAGTTTGTTAGCAGAGGGAGAAATGGTGACATCTGGGAGTTAGAAATAATACTTGACGGATATAGGGAATTAAGGTAAAATAATTTGTGTTGTGGCGGTATAGCCAAGTGGTAAGGCACGGCTCTGCAAAAGCTTGATCGTCGGTTCAAATCCGTCTACCGCCTTTTATATACAAATGAAGCCTTGATTAACCTCGTAAAAACGTTGTTAAATCAAGGTTTTTATTTTTTGCGACAGGATAAAAAAAGAGAAAAAAAGAAATAAAGTCGGTCAAAAATCGGTCAAATGTCCGAAGATGTCTTTTATTACTTGATTGTTCTTTTCTTTGAGTTTATCTAGCTGATGGGCATACACTTTTAAAGTGATGTTTAGGTTCTCATGCCCAAGCAACTGAGATATGGATATTAGGTCAATGCCCTTTAGGATTAAAAAAGATGCGTAAGTATGACGTAGAGAGTGATTACGCATAGGACGACCAACAATTTTTTTAACTAATCTATTGCAGAGTGAGTTAGAAGCTCCGTAGAGCACCCTATGTCTATTTACAACTTAGCCATGAAAACGAATGCTTTGGAACTATTGCGCTTAAACATTGATTTAGAAATGCAAGAACTTGCCAACGGCGAACACAAGCTAACCAAGAAATTTCTTGATGAAGGCTATCGGAAAGAAATCGAGTTTCAAGCTGGACTATTAGGATTATCAGTTGCTAGCCAAGCGAGTGTAAAAAGTTTAGCTGATGCAGTTGTTAACGCTAATTTCAAAGGAGCAAAATGGTCAGATAACATTTGGGACAGGCAAGATAAGTTACGCAGCATCATATCTCAAAGTGTTCAGAGTGCTATCCTAAAAGGTAAAAACGGCTTAACTATTGCAAGGGATATTAGACGAGAGTTTGATGTGTCAGCATCTTACGCAAAGCGACTAGCGATAACGGAGCATGCAAGGGTACAAATGGAAGTTGGCAGATTATCCATGGCGGAGAATGGCTTTACTATGTTTGATATTATCCCAGAGCCTAAAGCATGTGATATTTGTAAGGATATAGCCAAGCATGGGCCGTATCATCTTGACAAGTGGAGAACGGGGGAAAATTCCCCACCGTTTCATCCATATTGTCGTTGTGCAGTCGTAGGGGTGGATGAGAAAAATGGTAGTGATCATGAATCACTTGATAAGCTTAATAAAACGGAGTATAATCAAAGTATGAAAGAGTCATCAACCTATGCTCGTAACGTTTTGTCGGCAGTATCATTGATAGAGCCTCGAATCACATCGCAACTAAAACATATTACTAAGCAATCAAATGGCAATTTACAAGGGCTGGATTTTAGACTAAAAAGTTTAGAGTCTTTATCCAGGAAAATCTCTACCGATAGTTTGTTGGACGAGATCTCACTGGAAGAGGCTGCAAACAATATAAATGACGCGCTACGTTATACAGCTGTATTTAAACCGGACAATTTCTTTGATGATTATCATAGCATGAAAAGTGCATTGGTGAAAAATGGTTTTAAAATTGAAAAAGTGAAAAACACATGGCTAGATGATGGGCCGTATAACGGTGTTAATACGGTTGTGTCAAAAGACAATATCAAGTTTGAAATTCAGTATCATACCCAAGAAAGCTTTGACTTAAAAAATGGGAAACTACATGAATTATACGAGGAGAGAAGACTTCCTAATATAACACGAAAACGGAAAGCTGAACTAGACAAAATGATGTTTGAGCTTAGCAAATCTTTAACTAAACCTAGCCAAATAGAAAGGGTGAATTAATATGATTACAAAATATTTTTTTATAAAAACTGAACACCCCAAAATTGTTAGATATTCTAATGGTTTAACAGAAGTTTATAACAGCGCAAAAGGCTGGGAAGAACAAGAAGCTTGGTACGATCGTTTATTTTTTAGTGATTTCAGTGATTTTGAAGAGGTAACAGAAAAAGAAGCTAAAATGTTTATTGCGGGATTGACAGCGGCATGAACATTGTGGAGCTAGCTTTCAAAGTGGCTAAAAAAGCCCACCTTAGACAGGTTGATAAGGCCGGTGTCGACTATATTAAGCACCCTATAACTGTTGCAAGTTTTGTAAAAACTGATGAAGAAAAGGCAACGGCTTATCTTCATGATGTTATCGAAGATACAAGTTTGACTTTACTTGACTTGGAAGAGCATGGTTTTCCTCGAAGTGTTATAGAGGCAGTTGATATACTGACAAAGAAAAAAGGGCAAGACTATCAATCCTATCTAAACCTTGTTAAAACAAATAAACTTGCAAGAACTGTAAAATTAGCTGATTTAAAACACAATTCTGATTTATCTCGTCTCTCTGAGGTGACTGGCAAAGATTTAAAACGCTATAAAAAATACCAAGAAGCTATCAAATATTTAAACAATTAAATAACAACAGACGGGGAACCGTCTTTTTTTGTACCTAAAAATAGGAGGAAACATGAATAAGCGCATTAAGAAAAAACGTAAATTGGAAACAGCGGTTGTGATGCTAATTAAAGAAGTCACCGAATTACGAGCCATTGTGTCAGCAAATGCTCAAGCTACAAATAACGAGATAGACGCTGTTAAGTCAGCGACGCTAGACAACCAATCAGCCATCAAGTCAATCGGCGATGATGTTAACTACATTAAGAAAAATCATAAGCGTAAGTGGGGTAAGAAATGGAGCTAATTATTTTTACAAATGCAGGTAAAACATTTATGTTCAGAAATGTTTTAGATTTTGAATATACAACTCAGGGTTTTAAATTTAAGTACAAGGGTATTTCCACTGGGAAGGAACGTACTGCAGAATTTAACTATACAAGCGTTGCAGGTTATGCACTAATCTAAACCAAAGTCGTAGCAATACGGCTTTTTATTATGTCCAAGCATTGACGACGTAAAAAGCTATGGATTTTATAGTCGGGGACGACTTAAAACATAGGAGGTGCCAACCATGGCAGAAGAAACACAAACAGTTGAAACGGTTGAAGAGCAAGTGGTACCAGAAGCAAAACAACCGCAAGACGAAAAAAAGTACACAGATGCAGATGTGGATGCCATCATCGACAAAAAGTTTGCAAAGTGGAAGTCAGAACAAGAAGCGGAGAAATCGGAAGCTAAAAAAATGGCTAAGATGAATGAAAAAGAGAAAGCAGACTACGAAAAGCAGAAGCTGTTAGACGAATTGCAAGAGCTAAAAAACGATAAGACACGCAAAAGGATTTGTGAGGTTCTCCTATGTTACACAAAGAAAAACCTGATTATAACCGCAATCAGTACGGTTTCTATACCCTTGACCAGTTAGTGCCTGATGAACATTTCCTGCGCCAAGTGGAAGCTGTGATTGACTTCGACTTCATCTATGACCTAGTAGAAGACACCTATTCGTCTGATAATGGTCGCCCTAGCCTTGATCCTGTCATGTTGGTTAAAATCCCTCTGATTCAGTGCTTTTATGGCATTCGTTCCATGCGTCAGACCATCAAGGATATTGAAGTGAATACTGTCTATCGCTGGTTTTTAGGTTTGACTTTGGATGACAAGGTGCCACATGTCACAACCTATGGCAAAAATTATTCCCGTCGCTTTCAAGAAAAAGGCTTGATTGACCCGACGGAGATTTTCATAGATGGGACTCATATTAAGGCTGCGGCTAATAATCGCAAGTTCATCAACCGAGAGGTGGAAAAACAAGCCAAGTTCATGAGTGAACAGCTAGAAATCGAAATCAATCGGGATAGGGAGAAGCATGGAAAAAAGCCGCTAGGGCCCGCCAAAGAGCTAGGGCCCGTCGCTAAGAAAATCTCCACAACCGATCCAGAAAGTGGCTGGTTTCACAAAGGGGATCATAAGGAAGTCTTCGCTTATTCTGCTCAGGTGGCTTGTGACAAGTATGGATGGGCGCTTGCTTATAGTGTTGAGGCTGGCAATATCCATGATAGTCAGGCTTTTCCTGCACTTTTTGCCAAGCTTGAACCCTTGAAACCACAGTTTATTATTGCGGATTCCGGCTATAACATTCCTAGCATTGCCAAGTTTCTGATTGATAAGGAGATCACTCCTGTCCTTCCTTACACACGACCAAGAGGAAAGAAAGACCTTCTACGTCCGAAAGAATTGATTTATGATGAGCACTTTGATTGTGTCATCTGCCCTGAACATCAAGCCTTGACCTACCGCACTACGACCAGAGAAGGCTACCGAGAATACAAAAGTGACCCTGCAATTTGTGCCAATTGTCCCCTGTTATCTGTATGTACGACCAGTAAGAACCACCAAAAAGTTGTCACACGGCATATTTGGAAAGACTATTTGGAACAGTGCGAGGACATTCGTCATCAAAGGGGGATGAAGGAGCTCTACCAGCATCGGAAAGAGACGATTGAACGACTGTTTGGCACAGCCAAGGAATACCACAATCTCTGCTATACGAGAGAGAAAGGCAAGTCCAAAATGGAAGATAAGGTTGGACTGACTTTGGCATGCTTAAATCTCAAAAAACTGGTCAAAAGGATGGCGGGAGAGCCTTTTTATTTTGTTCAGATGAGGTGGTTTAAGCACGGAAACAGCCATTTTTATCTAAAAACACTAAAAAAGACAAACACCAATCGATGTTTGTCTTCAATCTGTAAGGAAGTTACTTCCTTTAAATGTGGTTAATTTTCTAAATGTGGTCACGGTCTGCTCCTTTCTCGGCAGTTAGCGAAATGGCTAACATTTTACGTAATAAGGTTTGGAGGTCATTCAATTCGTCATCAGTAAGGCGTTGGGTCAACTGATTTTCCAGTTGGGTGGCAATCTCTTTAAAGGTTTCTTGCATACTCAAGGCTTTGTCAGTGAGGTACAACTGCTTTTGACGCTTATCCTTGCCATTAGCTAGCCGTCTAATCCACCCTTCTTTCTCCAAATTTTGCAGAATCCTCGTGACAGTTGGATTGCTCATGTTAAAATAATGCTCCAAATCCCTCTGGTTAAGGCTACCATTATCAAAGAGATAAAGGTATTTGAGGCACTTAAATTGGCTATGGGTAATGCCATAGGATGCCAGCGTATGATTGGCAATTTTATCAAAACTTAAATTAGCACGTTTAATCAGGTAAACAGTGTTTTTCTCGCACATGTTGCCTCCTTATATATAGCTTGCTACCCGTGGTGCTAGTTGATTTCAAAATACTTCAAATTATAAGCTAGTATGAATTGTTCAAGTCTCAATTGTAATCCAGATAGTCCCCTAGCCAATGTCTGCTCAATATCAAATAGAGAACAAAGTTCCGAAAAGCGAGTTTCAATTGTCCGTCTCCATGCTAGCAACTGCCTGTTGTTATGTTGCTTTGCGCCGACCATGTTTTGACGCAAGGGCGTCCACAAATGATAACCTTTATGTCCCAACTTATCTTTTAGCTCTTGACTGAGATATCCTAAGTCCGCAAGGACAACAGTTTGTTTACAGCCTTCTAGCAGTTCATCAACGACTTTAATATCATGGACAGAAGCTGGTGTCACAACATAGTTCAACATAACACCCGATAATGTGACCAGCATATGAACTTTAAACCCATAGAACCATAAGTGTTTAGAGGCATTGTAGCCAATATCAGCTAAACCTTTAAAAACCTTCGCTTTGTGATTGCGAATAGGTTGGCACAAAGGCATAGGAAAACTGTCCATGATCACAATGGTATCTGATGAGATTGGCTTATTCAACGCTTGACGAATGAGTTGAACCACCCCAATAAGCTGTCGTGTCCGTCTATTAAAGCGACTTCTCTCCAGTAAGTTTCCACAAAAGAAAAGGTGACAGATTCTATAGAAACGGCGTTGAGAGGTTATTCCTAACTCAGCTTGAAGTAACAATAAAACAAGAAGTGACACATCAGAAACCTTAGATAAGCCAACCTTTTTACGATGTTTTATTGATTTGGGACAATAATCACGATAACATTGAGAACATATTTGAGTTAATTGTGCTATACTCCATTGTAAATGATGGGATTTTGCAGTATACTGTAAGTGGCTCAAAAGAACTACCTCCTGTCTGTTTCGTCACTTACAGTATAGCTCTTTTGGGCTTTTTAGTATACTTTGACATCAACTAGCACCACGGGTAGCTTGCTATACAAAACAATAGTAACATAATAGCATAGCTTGCTATATTTTTTTTAGGTCAAGTGATTAAAAAAGAGACAAAGCCTGCTAAGGCTATTGTCTCAATTGCTTTCGTTAATGAAGTTTAGAAAGCGACCAACGATTACCATAAAGGGCTTTAGCATTAGTCTCTAAAATGGCTGTTTTCTGATTATCAGTCAAGTTTGCTTCTCGGATGTAAGAAAATGCTCGAGTATATTTTTGATTTTGGAAATAAGGAAAATCACTTCCTGCCAATAAGCGTTGATTTCCTAAAATCTCGTTACTATGGAGAAGAGAGGCTTCGAGGAAATTGGCTGTATCAAACCAGAAGTGCTTCTGGAAGGTTTCAAGCGGATGGTATGAAAAACTACGCCAGTCCTCATAATTATCGAGAATGCGTTGCATTTGAAAGGAAATACCACCACCTAAATGCGCAATATGGAAACGAAGGTGTGGGAATTTTTGTGGGAATTCTCTTTTCAAAAGTTGCAAGGTGGCCAACATATCTTCAATAGGTGCTCCCACCACCCACTCTTGGTCATAATCATTGACCATAGGGCTTAAAGCTCCACAACCTGTGGGATGAATGTAGATAATTGCTCCCAAAGCATCCATTGCTTCAAAGAAGGGTAAAAAAGCGTCATCAGCAATGGATTGGCCTGTCTCAAGAACGGTATTGACTGCGATTCCTAAAAAACCTAGTTCTTCAATGATGCGTTTCCCTTCTTGGATAGCCTCTTCAACATGTGGCAAAGGAACGACACCGTAGGCGCGGAAACGGTCGGGCTGCTGGTCAATAATAGTATGGTAAAAATTATTAATCATTTCAGCGGCTGCAAGAGCTTCTTGTGGTTTGCCAAATTGAGGAACTTGTGGCGTTGCCGAGAGCACTTGATAATCAACACCAGCCTTGTCCATCATGTCAAGGCGTTTGGCTAAATCTTGTGGCTCCCCGGTGGCATTTAGTCCTTTAGCGATGGCAATTCCTTTACCACCTAAGCTTTCTAATCAATCTAGGTACTCATCTGACCAGAGATGGGCATGTGTGTCAATAGCTGTTTGTGTCATCAGTTGACCTTCTTTCTATTATCAATGATAGGAAAGGTTATTTTGACCTTTCTTGCCCTGTGGTGCCTCGCCTTCTATCCCTTCGTTTAATAAGGAGAATTCCCTTCTTACGTCGCTTTAGGTAGGAGTTTGTTAGCATCAACGATTTATCTTTATTGTAACAAAAAATCACTAACTTGAGATAAAATAAGCTTATGATCCCTTGGAGACCAATCAAATAGGGAGTATAATCTTAAAAAATTTAGAAAAAGTAAAAAAACAATCATCTTTTTTTAAGGTTTTAGATTGACAGGGGTTTCAAAACGTGTTACACTTGGCAAGTAAATTAGTTTTTGAGTTAGTATTTGTGTTTCAACATCTTTATTTCTCTCTATTTTTACAAATGCTTTATAGAAAGGAAGTGGATGTATATGGCACAAGGTACAGTTAAATGGTTTAACGCTGAAAAAGGTTTCGGTTTTATTTCAACTGAGAACGGTCAAGATGTCTCCGCGCATTTTTCAGCAATCCAAACTAATGGTTTCAAAACATTAGAAGAAGGACAAAAAGTGGAATTTGACGTTGAAGAAGGTCAACGTGGCCCTCAAGCAGTTAATATCACTAAATTAGCTTAGTCAGGTTAACAAACAAGAGAAAAAAGCAGGTGCTATTGCTAGCGCCTGCTTTTTTCTCTCTTACCTCTCTTGTCAATGGCAAAGAGTTGCTTTTCAGGTCTTCTATTTGTTATAATAATAGTCAGTTTTAGTCAAATCGCACGTCTGTCGTGCCTTTAAGAGACTGAGATGCTTCATGAGTAAAGGAGTGACAGCATGCCGACAAAAAATACTTCAGACAGTATTGAAGAATATATCAAAGAGTTATTAGCCCAATCGGGAATTGCAGAAATTAAACGTTCCATGCTAGCGGATTCCTTTCAAGTTGTTCCAAGCCAGATTAACTATGTTATTAAAACCCGCTTTACAGAAAGTCGCGGGTACGAAGTCGAAAGCAAGCGCGGTGGCGGGGGCTATATTCGTATTGCCAAGGTTCATTTTTCAGACAAGCACCATCTGATTGGCAATCTAATGGCTTCTATTGAGGATCATCTTAGTGAGCAAGTCTTTACCGACTCGATTCAACTCCTCTTTGACGAACACCTCATCACAGAACGTGAGGGAAATCTCATTTTAGCCATGGCTTCTGATGAGGTTCTAGGTGTGGAAGGGCCGGCAATCCGTGCTCGAATGCTCTACCGTTTATTACAGCGTATAGATAGAAAGGGAAGCAATTAATGATCATGTATTCATTGAAGATGCAAGAAATTTTCAGGCAGGCGCAGTTTCAAGCAGCCCGCTTTGATAGCCAATATCTAGAAACTTGGCATATATTGCTAGCTATGGCGAGGGTTGATCACTCCCTAGCGGGTTTGGTGCTAAGCGAATTTGATGCTAAGGTTGCAGTGGAAGAATATGAGGCTGCAGCTATTTTAGCGATGGGCAAAAGTCCTAAATACCAAGTGTCTCACATTGACTTTAGGCCTCAGTCAAAAACCTTAACGAACCTTTTGCAATTTGCCCAAGCTATCAGTCAAGTCACCAAAGACCAAGAGGTAGGTTCAGAGCATGTTCTCTTTGCCATTTTGCTTAATCCAGATATTATGGCGACTCGCTTATTAGAGATGGCGGGTTATACTATCAAGGATAAAGGAAACGGGGAGCCTCGCTTAGCTGATTTACGAAAAGCTATCGAGATTCATGCAGGCTATAGCAAGGAAATAATTAAGGCTATCCACGAGTTGCGTAAGCCAAAGAAAACCAAAAATCAAGGTTCTTTTTCAGACATGATGAAGCCACCAAGCACGGCTGGGGACTTGGCGGACTTTACACGTGATTTGACCGAGATGGCAAGCCAAGGTCTCTTAGAGCCAGTTATTGGCCGTGATGCTGAAGTGTCACGGATGATTCAAGTACTGAGTCGTAAAACAAAGAATAACCCTGTTCTTGTGGGTGATGCAGGTGTGGGTAAAACGGCCCTTGCCTACGGCCTAGCCCAACGTATTGCTAATGGTGTTATTCCTTATGAGCTGCAAGACATGCGTGTTCTAGAATTAGACATGATGAGTGTTGTTGCGGGGACCCGTTTTCGTGGGGATTTTGAAGAGCGCATGAATCAAATCATTGACGATATTGAGTCAGATGGCAAAATTATTCTCTTCGTAGATGAATTGCACACCATTATGGGATCAGGAAGTGGTATTGATAGCACGCTTGATGCTGCCAATATTTTAAAACCAGCCTTATCTCGTGGAACCCTCCATATGGTGGGTGCAACAACGCAGGAAGAATACCAAAAACACATTGAAAAAGATGCCGCTCTTTCGCGCCGCTTTGCTAAGATTTTAATTGAAGAACCTAATGTAGAAGATGCTTATCAGATTCTGCTAGGACTAAAAGGCTCTTACGAGACTTACCATAATGTGACCATTGCTAATCAGGCTGTTAGAACCGCTGTGAAAATGGCACATCGCTATCTGACCAGCAAAAACCTTCCGGATTCTGCCATTGATTTGTTGGATGAAGCCAGTGCTACAGTGCAAGGTATGGTTAAAAAATCTACGCCAGAAATCATCACGCCATTAGATCAAGCTTTGATTGATGGCGATATGAAGAAGGCCTCTCGTTTGTTGGCAAAAGACGTTAAAGGGCAACATCGCAAGCCAACAGCTGTGACAGAAGAGGACATCCTGACGACCTTGAGCAAGCTATCAGGTATTCCACTGGAAAAACTCAGCCAAGCTGATAGCAAAAAATACCTTAATTTGGAAAAAGAACTGCATAAGCGCGTGATTGGGCAAGAAGATGCTGTCTCAGCTATTTCTAGAGCCATTCGCCGTAATCAGTCAGGCATTCGTACAGGTAAACGTCCAATCGGTTCTTTCATGTTCCTTGGTCCAACAGGGGTTGGTAAGACCGAGTTGGCAAAAGCCTTGGCAGAAGTTCTCTTTGATGACGCGTCCGCCCTTATCCGCTTTGATATGTCAGAGTATATGGAGAAATTTGCGGCTTCTCGCCTTAATGGCGCACCTCCAGGCTATGTTGGTTACGATGAAGGTGGTGAATTAACAGAGAAGGTCAGAAACAAGCCTTATTCTGTGCTCCTCTTTGACGAGGTGGAAAAAGCTCACCCTGATATTTTCAACGTCCTCTTACAAGTGCTTGATGATGGCATGTTGACAGATAGCCGTGGGCGTAAAGTGGACTTCTCAAATACCATTATTATCATGACAAGTAATCTAGGGGCAACAGCTCTGCGTGATGATAAAACAGTTGGCTTTGGGGCAAAAGGCATTAGCCATGACCACCAAGCCATGGAAAAACGGATTTTGGAAGAGTTGAAAAAAGCTTACCGACCAGAATTTATCAACCGAATTGATGAAAAGGTTGTCTTCCACAGCCTCACTCAGGACAATATGAGAGAAGTAGTCAAGATTATAGTGCAGCCGTTGATGGCTACTTTGGCAGAAAAAGGCATTACCCTCAAATTCCAGCCAATGGCCCTCAAGTATTTATCAGAAGAAGGGTATGATGTGGAAATGGGTGCTCGTCCATTACGCCGCACTTTGCAAACTCAGGTGGAAGATAAATTGTCTGAATTGATTCTTGCTGGTGAATTGGCAAGTGGTCATACCCTGAAAATTGGCCTTTCTCATGGAAAACTCAGCTTTAACCTTGAGTGATTCCTTATCCCTAACGGAATCGCTAAGAGCCAATGAACAATAAAGAGTCTGTTCTTATGAAAACGGACTCTTTTTTCTTGACTATTTTTGACCAAGTGGTAAAATAGAGGAGAAAGTTAGCACTCGTACAACAAGAGTGCTAAATGACTAAAGATTCTTTTATTGGAGGAAATATACATGTTAAAACCATTAGGTGACCGTGTGGTCGTAAGATTTGACGAAGACAAAGAACAGACCGTCGGTGGTTTTGTTCTGGCAGGCACTCATAAAGAGTCAACACGCAAAGCGACAGTTCTTGCTGTCAGCGAAAATGGCATTCGTACCATTACTGGTGATGCTGTTCTTCCGTCAGTAGCCGTTGGGCAGGAAGTGTTGGTTGAAAACGGACATGACTTGGAAGTAACTGTTGATGGTGAAAAAGTGTCTATCATTCGTGAATCTGACATCATCGCTATTGTCGCAGAATAAGACGAGAAATCTCTGTATAGAAAGAAGGATTGAATATGTCAAAAGATATTAAATTTTCAGCAGATGCGCGTGCTGCTATGGTGCGTGGGGTTGATATGTTAGCGGACACGGTAAAAGTAACGCTTGGTCCTAAAGGTCGTAACGTGGTTCTTGAAAAAGCTTTTGGATCTCCTTTGATTACCAATGACGGGGTTACCATTGCTAAAGAGATTGAATTAGAAGACCATTTTGAGAATATGGGAGCTAAATTGGTTTCTGAAGTTGCTTCTAAAACCAATGATATCGCAGGTGACGGAACCACAACTGCAACAGTATTGACACAGGCTATCGTCCGTGAAGGGCTTAAAAATGTAACTGCTGGTGCCAACCCAATTGGTATTCGTCGTGGGATTGAAACAGCAACAGCAACAGCCGTTGAAGCCTTGAAAGCTATTGCTCAGCCTGTTTCTGGTAAAGAAGCGATTGCTCAAGTTGCTGCTGTGTCATCTCGTTCTGAAAAAGTTGGAGAATACATCTCAGAAGCCATGGAACGTGTGGGCAATGACGGTGTCATTACCATCGAAGAATCACGTGGTATGGAGACAGAGCTTGAAGTGGTAGAAGGCATGCAGTTTGATCGTGGTTACCTGTCTCAATACATGGTCACAGACAATGAAAAAATGGTTGCAGACCTTGAGAACCCATTTATCTTGATTACTGACAAAAAAGTGTCAAACATCCAAGATATTCTCCCATTGCTTGAGGAAGTTCTTAAAACCAACCGTCCATTGTTGATTATCGCCGATGACGTTGATGGCGAAGCTCTTCCAACCCTTGTTTTGAATAAAATTCGTGGTACTTTCAATGTGGTTGCTGTCAAAGCTCCAGGATTTGGTGATCGCCGTAAAGCTATGCTTGAGGACATCGCTATCTTGACAGGTGGTACAGTCATTACAGAAGACTTGGGTCTTGAATTGAAAGACGCTACGATGCCAGCTCTTGGTCAAGCTGCTAAAGTGACTGTGGATAAAGACAGCACAGTTATTGTGGAAGGTGCAGGAAGTTCTGAAGCCATTGCCAACCGTGTTGGCTTGATTAAGTCACAACTAGAAACCACAACGTCTGACTTTGACCGTGAAAAATTACAAGAACGCTTGGCGAAATTAGCTGGTGGTGTGGCTGTCATCAAGGTAGGTGCTGCAACAGAAACAGCCCTTAAAGAAATGAAACTTCGTATCGAAGATGCCTTGAATGCCACACGTGCAGCCGTTGAAGAAGGTATCGTTGCTGGTGGTGGAACAGCACTTATTACGGTGATCGAAAAAGTAGCTGCTCTTGAGCTTGATGGCGATGACGCTACTGGCCGCAATATCGTTCTTCGTGCGTTGGAAGAACCTGTTCGTCAAATTGCATTCAACGCTGGTTACGAAGGTTCCGTTGTCATCGACAAATTGAAAAATAGCCCTGTTGGAACAGGCTTTAATGCGGCAACAGGTGAATGGGTAGATATGATTGCGGCAGGTATTATCGATCCTGTTAAAGTAACCCGTTCAGCCCTTCAAAATGCTGCTTCTGTGGCTAGTCTCATCTTAACAACTGAAGCAGTTGTTGCCAACAAACCAGAACCAGCTGCGCCAGCAATGCCAGCAGGAATGGATCCAGGCATGATGGGTGGCTTCTAAATAAAAACAACTAATAATGAATAAATCTAGGCTGCTTGATGTGACCTAGATTTACTCACTGCATAAAAAAAAGTAGCTCTGACACTGGTCAAGGCTACTTTTTTAAATACTCTCCTAAAGCAATGGAATAAGAAATTGTTTTAGGAGAATATGAGATTTCTGAAAAAGAAAAAGTTTAGGATAAGGATAGTATAGAGTGCCTACCTTAAATAAACCTTAATCATACAAATGAGTAATCGTTTTAACCACTTTTTTCTGGCTTTCAGACCAGTAGTTAATCCGCTCAAACGATCCTTGACGCCAATAAAGCGGTAGGCGTTGCCGAATATCCTATTGCATATCAAGGGTGTCCAACTCACTGATGGCATGCCATTTTGGCAGTCCTTCGCGAGACTCAGTCAGTAATTCCCCCTCAAAAGTCTCGCAGAGAAAATCGTAATAGACATAGCGTTCTGGCTTATCAGGGTTGATAAAACCAGAAATTCCCTTTAATTGCAGATTAAGAGCAGTTAGACCCGTTTCCTCTTTTAATTCCCTAAGCGCCGCTTCAAAGAATGATTCGGATTCCTTGACCTTTCCACCTGGCTGAATCCAACCTGGAAAGTTATCGTGCTGTCGGTTGAGCAAAAGAACGTGTTCTCCTTGTTTGACACAAATATTAACCCAGTTTTTGATGACTTCCATAGTTTATACCTCTTGTCATTAGTATAGCATAAGGGATTTGTTTTTTTGAAAGCGAATTAAGGTTTTTTTAAGCCTCTTCCCTTATACTAAGGACAATCCTTAATCGAATAAGTGTTTGGACGACAGGGAGAGGAGTTATTAACACCTTTCTCTTAGACCGAAACTCATCTTATTCATCCCCTCCTACTTGATAAGGTCTCGCATGAGCGAGGCCTTATTGTTGTATATGACCCAAAAAGAATCTCCCAATCAAAAAACCTCCAAAAATCAAGGTTTCTCTTGCTTTTGGAGGTTTTTGTAGGCTTAACGATAGAAATATAACCCTATGCTTCTTATTTCTGACTTGCTTTTTGATTTTTAGGGCTTTCTTTCACTAGTTTGGCTTCAATAGCTTTTAAGCGCTTGAAGGTTTTTTCTGCTCGAGCCATGGAGACCGCGTCAGCTTTTTCTTGGGCAGCTGTAGGATCTGTTTGCACGAGTTGGCTAAGTTCTTTGTTGGTTTGGTCTTGTTCAGTTATCCACGTTTTTTCGAGCTCTTTTATCTCGTCAATAACCTTAGTTCCAAATTGTTTTGGATGGGCAGCCACAAGGTCATTAATATGTGACACCGTCCAGTACCATGACTTATCATTATACTTGGTACTCTTTTCTTGATAGGCTTCATAGGTCTTACTAATATTGCCGAGGTGTGGCAAGTAAGGGGCGTTACGAGGACTGCCAATAGATAGCCACATCACACCACCACCCAATTCAGCAGGAATGTCCTTTTTCAATTGGAAAATGTGGGCTTCCATAACATTTGGATTGGAAATAGGATACGCATAGCCCTTAACAGCATCTTTGGATTTTGGTTTGCCTTTACCATCTAATGCCATTTGGTCAAGTGGTTTAAGGTCCAGTCCCTCAAAACGGTTACGTTGGAGCTTCATTGCATCTTCTAGACTGAAGGTTTTATCTGTGCTTTGAAGTAATTCGTAGTTTTTGTCTTTGTAGGTGACTTTTGAGTCAGGGTCAAGGGATTTGATGCCTGAGAAAGAGCGGGATCGGTTGGCATCGTTTAGCGGCGGATTGTAAGATTGAGCAATGTGAAATTTACCGTCCACTTCCGTGTAAGATTTGGCTTTTTTAGCTACCTTTTCCACATCAGCTGAGGCAATGGTATTGGTCTTATCATTAAAATCAACGTGGCCGAGATAGAAGGTATTTGGGAAAACAGCAAATTTGTCATCTGGGAATTTAATGGCGACGTATTGGTGGCCAGAAAGTATCTCCATGTACCAAATGCCGTCTTTGTCAGCGAGGGTAACTATGTTTCCTTCGGCAGACCCTTTTTCGGTAACTATCTTAGCAATGCGTTCAATGCCTTCACGGGCTGTTTTGACACTTGGCAAAATAACACTGGTCATTGATGATTCGGCTAAGCCGTCTTTAACGTAAGGATCAATTTTTTGAATGGCATCATTGGCTGAAGCTGATACCGTTGCGGACATGGATACCCCAAATTCATTAAAACCAGCTTCATCATAGACCCCGTCTTTTGGCGTCACATCAGGAACAGCGGTATAACGGTAAGAATGCTCAGGTAAAGGATACTCAAAGCCGTTGGCTTGATCTTTCCATAATTCTCCAGCCTTGTTGTCCTTGGCAGGACGGACCACGAAATTCTTGTTATGGTTTGGTTCTAGGTCCTCTGTTCGGCCATAAATAATGGACCCATCTGTTGTTAAGTCCTTACCAATAATAAAACCAGTACAAGCGTAACTAACATTTTGGAACGATAATGCTGCTAGTACAGATAGAAGCCCAAGAGCTATTTTTTTGTTTGTCATGCGAAACCTCCTAAAAACTTGATAACGCTTTCACCAGCTATTATAAGACTGCCCTTTTTAAAATTCAAGTTTTTTCGCAAGCATTTTGAAATTGTTAGTTATCTAAATATTGCGAGAATTATAGAAATAAGAGGGATGCCTTATTTTCTCTATCCCAGCAATGCCTTTCGACTTTGGGAAATCGTTACATTCAGGTCTTCTTCCGTCAAGGACTCTATAAAAAGCACTAGTTATTTTATGATATAATAGAGAAAACTCACAGAAAGTTGGCCTTATTGATATGACCAAGTTATTTCGTAATAAACAACGCTTTAAAACCTTAGCTATCATTGTAGGAAGTTTCTTCTTGTTGCTGCTTTTTGGGGCTTTTCATTATTCTAAAGGTAACCGTATTAATACCTATTTAAAAGCTCGCTCGGCAACCTCTGGGCCTGTGTTTGAAAACATCAAAGAGTATTTGGTGTGGGAAGATACCAAGGAACAAATTACCAACGACGAAGCTAGATTTACTCATTTTAGACGCTATAACCAAAAAGAGTTAGCTCAAAAAGCTAAAGAACTGAAAGAAGCTGGACCAGAAAGTCCTATTCAGGTTGTGTCTGTGGGACGTCGTTTTCTGATTTTCCCAGATTATCGGATAGCCCTAAAACCCATGGATTTGACCATACAGACCAATGTGCCTCAAGTGGATGTCCTCTTAAACCAGAAGAAAGTGGCTGTGTCGGATTCAGAAGCCTTCTCAGTCAAGCTAGACCGTCTCCCGATGGCTGACTACACAGCCAGTATCAACGGTCAGCATAATGGTCGTAAAATCAAGGTCAAAAAGACCTATGATGGGCAGAATCCTGTCCTGAATTTGAGTGTGACGTTCAAAACCTTTACGGTGACAAGCAATGTCAAAGAAGGGGAACTTTATTTTGATGATAACCGCGTAGGGACCTTAAAAGAAGGAGAATTTCAGATACAAGATTACCCGGTAACAGAAGGGGCTGAAGCCTATATCACAAAGACTTTCCCAGACGGAGACCTCACTTCTAGCAAACACCCTCTAGCAGGTATCGAAGACGGCGGGCATCTGGAGATACTTGTGGATAACCTCTTGGATGAAGAAAAAGCAGGGCAGATTTTGGTGTCAGCCTTTGATCAGCTGATTCAGTACCTCAGCACTGGTCAAGATGCTGCGACCTTAGGAAGTGTCTTTGAAGCAGGTGCCAGCAATGATTTTTATCGAGGATTGAAAGAATCTATTAAGGCAAAATTCCAGACAGATAGCCGCAGAGCAAGTAGCCTTAGCATTCCCTCTATCCTCCTTACCAAAATGACTCAGGTCGGCAAGGAATCCTATCTGCTTGATTTTACAGCTACCTATGAGTTCATGTATGACAAAGCAACCGACCCTGCCAAACAAACCTCAGGACGGATAAGTCAAGAGTTGACGGGTAAAATGACCTTGAAAAAAGTGGGAGAGGTTTACCTCGTTAGTCAGTCAGGGCCTAAAAACATCACCGTTGCCAATGAAAACAATCAAGTCAAGGCCCCGTCGGTCTTCCCTGAAAATATGTTAGGGACTTGGACAGGACAACGAGAGGATGCTTCTATCAGCGTGACCATCGCTGAGGACGGTATCATTACCACTAAGGTTGACTATAAAACAGGAAATCGGCCTAGCCAAACCAAAACCGCTAAAATTACCAAAGTTGAAGATAAAGGAAATGGCCTTTATCTTTACACCCCAGAAGTGGGTAGTGATGTCGGTGCTCTAGCGCCAGGCGGAGGCTTAGGTGGCGTTAACGTCAAATACGCTTACGGTTTTAAAGTATCTGGTAACACAGCCAATCCTATCGTTTGGCAAGCAGGAACTAATAGTGATTTTGATTATAGCAAACCACTACCGGGATTAAGTTTGACCAAACAGTAAATCACCTGATCACCTTAAAGATACTGAGCAAAAACAAATCTCACCAAAGGACTTGGCACAAGTAAGCTAAGTTGGTGGCATAACTAAAAAAGGCTAAGGGGTTATCCCTTGGCCTTTACTTGTTGTAGGACGGTCTCGAAAGTTGTGGATTTGGCCTGCACGCAAATCATCTCTTGGGTTAAGGGATGTCTTAGTCGGAGTTGATGGGCATGCAGCATAAGACGAGGGCATTCAGCTTTTCCTTTTGAATACAAGGGATCACCCAATAGAGCGTGACCGTGGTGAGACAAATGAACTCGAATTTGATGGGTCCGACCCGTCTGTAATCGACAATTGATTAGGCTGACGTTTTGCTTGAAAGATTTGAGAAGCTTGACGTCTGTCACAGCCTTTTGACCTTGTTTCACATCAACCACGCGTTTTCGTCGGTCGTGACGGTGGCGACCAATAGGCTCACGGTAGCTCACTTCTTTGCTAGAGAGAGTTCCGTGTACCAATGCCCAATAATCTCGGCTAATCTCTCGTTTTTCCAAAAGACGGTTGAGAATAGGGAGGATAAATGGGGTTTTGGCAAAGACAATGACACCACTCGTTTCCATGTCCAACCGATGAACCACATAACAGGTTCGTCCGGTGTAAGCAGACACATGATTGAGAAGGGCTAGTTCGGTGGGCTCATTGCCATGGGTCTTCATCCCTTCAGGCTTGTTGACGATGATAAGATGGTCATCTTCATAAAGACAGTCTACCTTATTGGCTTGCCCCATCATAATAGGTTTATCAGGGTAGTCCTCTTCATCAAAGAAAAGCTCAACCTGATCTCCGCTATTGACAGCACTTTGCCAAGTAATGGCACTGCCATTAACCAGAACATTCTTTTTGGTTCGCAGAAAATGCCTAATTTTTCGAGGAATCAAGAGTTTGTCCTCCAAAAGTTCCTTAACGGTCAATGTCTGATAAGGATTTTGAAACCTAACGGTAAAGCCCTGAGAAGGTTTAGTGACGGTCTTCATTGAGCCACTCGTGGTATTTTTCAACGAGGTTGACAGCCATTTGTGTGGCAAGCGCAGCAGAGAAGGCTTCCGTTCCTTCGCGTTCGTCGTTAGCCACTTCAAGGCGGGTTTCATCGTAGATGGCTTTTAAACTGTCCGCAGATAAGGTTTCTTTAAAGGCTTGGAATTTATTCATTCGTGGGTCCTATCTTTCTATTTTAATCTTTAGGTTTCCTATTTATAGGGAAATAATCTAGTGTTATTATAGCATGTTTTAGGGCAAAATTAGCTGATGAACCGCAAGGAAAGGAGAATTTTCCAGAGTGATTGACTTGTTGGCTAACCGCTAGAACTATTTCAAGCGAGGTAAAGCAGCTGCTAACAAGGTTTTTAATTTAAATAGGAAAGATTTCAGTAACGACTATTTTGAACTTGTCTTTTTAATGGTCAAAAATGCTTTTGCAACGGTTTTTAATATAAGATTTGAACAGAAATTGTTATAATATGATAAAAAGCTTAACGATAATTAGAGGAAGAATAATGAAAACAATTAGACGCTATGACGTTAACGAAGAGTGGGCTCATACAGGCCTTGTAGAAGCAGGAGACTTTTACTATTTGAATTATTGCGTGGGTAATATTGGCCAAGATATTGAAAGCCAGATTAATGGTGCCTTTGATGAAATGGAACGCCGTTTGGGGCTTGTTGGCTTGACCTTGGAAGCAGTGGTTCAAATGGACTGCCTCTTCAGAGATATTTGGAATGTGCCTGTGATGGAAAAGATTATTAAAGAACGATTTAACGGTCGCTACCCAGCCCGTAAATCCATCCAGACAGAATTTGCACACCATGGTGGACCAGAAGGCTTGCTGTTCCAGGTGGATGGTGTGGCTTATTCAAAACACATTCCTGTTAGCTAGTCAAGACTTGTTTAAGGTCTTAGTGGTATAATGACTCTATGACATTTCTAGAACTTTTACAAAAAAAATTTTTTCCGAAACGCTATCAGGAAAAACAAGCCTTAAAAAAAGAAGAAGCCTTGCAAGCGCAACGATTTGATGACGGTAACGACTTCCAGTCACAAGAGCCTTATCAGGAAGTGGGAATAGCTGATTCAGCAGCAAACCAAAGCGCTTCGGCTGCCTTTCAGCGCAGCAAATCTCGAGAAACAGCCCCTAAAAAACAGCCCGTCTGGTTACAAAAACTAGAGGCTATTTTGCCGTCGCCGCAGAACCCTATTCGCCGTTTCTGGCGTCGCTACCATATTGGCAAGATTCTCGTCATTTTAATAGGAACTCTTGTTTTGCTCCTAGGATCCTACCTGTTTTACCTCTCAAAAACAGCCAAGGTTTCTGACTTACAAGATGCCTTGAAAGCGACAACCGTCATTTACGACCATACGGGCGAATACGCGGGGAGTTTGTCTGGACAAAAAGGCACATATGTGGAATTGGATGCCATTTCAGATGACCTTGAAAATGCAGTGATTGCCACAGAAGACAGAACTTTCTATAGCAACAATGGGATTAATCTCAAACGTTTCTTGCTCGCAGTGGTAACAGCTGGCCGATTTGGAGGTGGCTCTACCATTACCCAACAGTTGGCTAAAAATGCCTACCTGTCGCAAGATCAGACCATTAAGCGAAAGGCGCGTGAATTTTTCTTAGCCCTAGAATTAACCAAAAAATACAGTAAAAAAGACATCCTCACCATGTACCTCAATAATTCTTATTTTGGGAATGGGGTCTGGGGTGTCGAAGATGCTAGTCAAAAGTATTTTGGAACCACAGCTGCCAACCTGACCTTGGATGAAGCTGCTACCTTAGCTGGAATGCTCAAGGGACCTGAAATTTACAACCCTTATTATTCCCTCGAAAATGCAACCAACCGAAGAGATACGGTCTTAGGAGCTATGGTTGATGCAGGGAAAATCAACCAAGATCAAGCTGCTGAGGCTAAAACAGTTGGCATGGGTAATCGCTTGGCCGATACTTACGTTGGCAAGTCAGATGACTACCAATACCCATCTTACTTTGATGCGGTGATCAATGAGGCCATCTCAACCTACGGTATTTCTGAAAAAGATATTGTTAATAATGGTTACAAGGTCTATACAGAATTGGATCAAAACTACCAGACAGGTATGCAGACGACCTTTAATAATGATAATCTATTCCCTGTCTCAGCCTATGATGGCAGCTCTGCGCAGGCTGCCAGTGTTGCCCTAGACCCTAAAACAGGGGCGGTTCGTGGACTGATTGGTCGAGTAAATAGTAGTGAGAACCCAACCTTTAGAAGTTTCAACTACGCGACCCAAGCGCAACGAAGCCCAGCGTCGACCATAAAACCTCTTGTGGTCTATGCACCGGCCGTTGCTTCTGGCTGGTCAATTGAAAAAGAGCTGCCGAACACGATTCAAGATTTTGACGGCTATCAGCCTCACAATTATGGCAACTACGAATCAGAAGACGTGCCCATGTATCAAGCGCTAGCCAATTCTTACAATATTCCAGCTGTTTCGACTTTAAATGACATTGGTATTGATAAGGCCTTTGCATATGGGAAAAAGTTCGGTCTAGACATGACCTCTGCCAAAAAAGAGTTGGGCGTAGCTCTCGGCGGTAGTGTGACCACCAATCCATTGGAAATGGCTCAGGCATACGCTGCCTTTGCTAATAATGGGGTGATTCACCCTGCTCATCTCATCACCCGCATTGAAAATGCTAGAGGTGAGGTGGTCAAAGCCTTTACCGATAGGGCTAAGCGCGTGATTAGCCAATCTGTTGCCGACAAGATGACAAGCATGATGTTAGGGACTTTCTCAAACGGAACAGCTGTTAACGCTAACGTCTATGGTTATACCTTGGCTGGAAAAACAGGAACCACCGAAACGAGCTTTAACCCAGATGTTGCAGGAGACCAGTGGGTCATTGGTTACACCCCAGATGTGGTCATCAGTCAGTGGGTGGGCTTTAACCAGACCGATGAAAACCATTACCTGACCGACTCCAGTGCAGGAACAGCCTCAACGATTTTTAGTACCCAAGCCTCTTATATCCTCCCTTACACAAAAGGAAGCCAATTCCATGTGGATAATGCTTACGCTCAAAATGGCATTGCAGCTGTCTATGGGATTAATGAAACGGGTAACCAGACAGGGATTGATTCCCAGTCCATCATTGATGGCTTGAGAAAATCAGCTGAGGAAGCCTCAAAATCCTTATCTGATGCCGTTGATCAATCTGGCTTGCGTGATAAAGCCCAATCCATCTGGAACGGTATTGTGGACTATTTCAGATAGCTTGCGGAATTCTAAAAATCATGGTAAAATATGGAATACGGAGGCGTTATGGCACAGAAAAAAGCAAGCCTAGCGTGTGTCGAATGTGGCAGCCGCAACTACTCTATCGGAGTAAGCAGCACCCCAAAACCAACACGTCTAGAAGTCAACAAATTTTGCAAGTATTGTAAAAAATATACCTTACACAAGGAAACACGTTAAGAGGAGAGCCTGATGGGATTCATTAGTGGGATTTTTAAAGTCTTAAAAGACACAACATGGCCAGACCGTAAGCAACGTTGGAAAGATTTTATCTCAGTTCTTGAGTACACAGCTTTCTTTACGGTGATTATCTATATCTTTGACCAGTTGTTGTCAAAAGGCGTATTATCATTGATCAATTTCTTCTAAGTTAACTAAAAGAAATTGGAAAACATCGCTTGGAAAAGCCAGGCTGGGAATTGTTCCCAGCCTTTTTGAGTGCTTAATAGCTCAGTTTGAAAAGGAGATTCGAAAGTGTCAAGAGCAAGGTCTTTCATTGACAGTGACAGTTTCTTCTATTATAATGAGGGTAATAGAAAACATCGCAAAAGCCAAAAGAGGCTTTTTTATAATGAAAGGAAACATCATGTTAGATTCTTTTGACAAGGGCTGGTTCGTCCTCCAAACTTACTCAGGCTACGAAAACAAGGTGAAAGAAAACCTCTTGCAACGTGCGCAGACTTACAACATGTTGGACAATATTTTGCGCGTGGAAATCCCAACGCAAACCGTTAACGTGGAAAAAAATGGGCAAACCAAAGAAATCGAAGAAAACCGCTTCCCAGGGTATGTATTGGTAGAAATGGTCATGACAGATGAAGCTTGGTTCGTGGTGCGTAACACGCCAAACGTTACTGGGTTCGTGGGTTCACACGGGAACCGTTCTAAACCAACGCCACTACTTGAAGAAGAAATCCGTGCCATCCTATTATCTATGGGGCAAACCATTGATGTCTTTGATACCAACATCAAAGAGGGCGATGTGGTTCAAATCATTGACGGTGCCTTTATGGGACAAGAAGGTCGTGTGGTTGAGATTGAAAATAACAAGGTGAAACTGATGTTGAACATGTTTGGATCAGAAACAGTAGCCGAAGTTGAACTTTACCAAATCGCAGAACTATAGGCTCTCAAAGGTCTGATGGTATAAGTATTACCATCAGACCTTTTTTAGTTGGAAGTGAAGCGTGTGTACAAATAAAGGTATGACTATTGTTAACATCATTGTAATCAGAGATAATTAACAGATCTATTACTGATAACGCTGCTACTATCAAATACTTAACTAGTACTTTTAATCTGGTTTAAATAGAACAGATGTGAAGGTTCTGTGATGATAAGATGCACATATTACCTTGAAAACTGTAACAGTTGCCTACTTGTTTTTTGTTCATTTTTTTTATAGAAAATCCTAAAACGATGTTAATAAATCGCATTGACAAAAACTATTTGTTAATGTATAGTTTACTTAAAAATAATATAAGGTGGTTTACATGAGAAACAAAAAAGTAACATTAGCTCATATTGTCGCGAAGACAAGTGTTGCTATTGCTTTGGCTGGAGCAATGGGTAGCAGTTTATTAGCTAATAACACAACGTACGCTGTTAGTGGCAAAGAAGGTAAAAAAAGCGATGTCAAATATGAAATGACCAAAGTTATGGAAGCTAACGCCACTTCCTCTAAAGAAGACAAACATGTCATGCACACATTAGACGGCTCAATGAGTACTGTTTGGGAGGAAAATTCACCTGGCGGTGGTATTGGTGAGGTACTTTCTTACAAGTTTGCGTCCCCGATGCATATTGGGAGAATTTTAATTGTTAATGGAGATACATCTAGCAAGGAGAATTACTACAAGAAAAATAGAATTGCAAAGGCTGATGTTAAATACTATAACGGGAATAAATTGGTCCTCTTTCAAAAAATTGAATTAGGCGACACCTACACTAAAAAACCGCATCACATTGAGATTGATAAAAAATTAGATGTTGATCGTATTGATATTGAGGTAACAGAGGTCCATCAGGGTCAAAACAAGGATATTTTAGCCTTGTCAGAGGTCACTTTTGGCAATATGGAACGCGATATTTTTGAAAAAAAGTTTAAAGAAATTAAAGATAAATGGGTAACAGATAAACAAGCAGATGAGTTTATTGAAACTGCCGACAAGTATGCTGATAAAGCTGTTCAGATGTCTGCTGTTGCGTCACGTGCTGAGTATTACCGTATGTACGTTAGCCGCAAATACCACTACAAAAAAGAGTTTGTTGAAAAACTAAAACAAGTCTACAAAGAAAGCGGAGCTTCCCACGTTACAAGCAAAAAAGATTTGATGTTAGCTTTTGATGATGCTAAAAGAAAGTCGACAATTGGTCGACAAGAAAACGGTCTTTTTGTGACAAGTTTTGCTGAAGATATGGCATTGCTCTTTACTGATCAAGGTAAGTTAAAATCAGCTGACCAAATTGAAAATATAAAAGGTGTCGATAGCGGAAAATATAGCGATGGGGTTTATCAATATGAGTACGATTCTGAACTAACAAAAAACATTGATAAGCTAGGCTATATCCGAACAGCTAGCGGAGATACTCCTGGAGCAAATTCGCTCAACATTCCTGGTTGCCAAACGTGGTCAGGAAAACACATTGAAAATTCAGAAAGTGAATTAATTTTCCCATCGATTAGTGTTAAAGATCTAAAATCTAAAGCTGTCTTAGCAGAGATTGATGCCAAAGGCTATTTTGAGATTATTGATCCTACCATCATTGCTCCAAATGGTGACCATAAAAAAGTAACTGGTCGCTTCAAAATTAAGAAAATGCAAGATAGGAAGTAACAATATGTATAAGGTGCCAAAGGGTTTAGAACATTACCAAAAAATGTTTCAAAAAGAAGTAACTGTTAATGATTTAAAAAAATACTTGATAGGTAGTGACAAAGAGTATCGTATCACTAAAAGAGACTCCTATATGGGAGATATTTCTGATCCAGAAGTTATTTTAGAGTATGGGATTTACCCTGCTTTCATAAAAGGCTATACTCAATTGAAAGCTAACATCGAAGAAGCATTATTAGAAATGTCAAATAGCGGTCAAGCATTAGACATTTACCAAGCGGTTCAAACCCTAAACGCTGAAAACATGTTATTAAATTATTACGAAAGCTTGCCATTTTATTTAAACCGTCAAAGCATACTAGCTAATATAACCAAAGCGTTAAAAGATGCGCATATTAGAGAGGCTATGGCACATTACAAATTAGGAGAATTTGCTCACTATCAAGATACTATGCTTGATATGGTCGAAAGAACAATAGAAACATTTTAGAATGATAAAAAGGTATGAAGGACATGTCTAATAAAAAAATATTTAAAAAATACAGTCGCGTCGCTGGGCTATTAACGGCAGCTCTTATCGTTGGTAATCTTGTTACTGCTAATGCTGACTCGAACAAACAAAACACTGCCAATACAGAAACCACAACGACAAATGAACAACCAAAACCAGAAAGTAGTGAGCTAACTACAGAAAAAGCAGGTCAGAAAATGGATGATATGCTTAACTCTAACGATATGATTAAGCTTGCTCCCAAAGAAATGCCACTAGAATCTGCAGAAAAAGAAGAAAAAAACTCAGAAGACAATAAAAAAAGCGAAGAAGATCATACTGAAGAAATCAATGACAAGATTTATTCACTAAATTATAATGAGCTTGAAGTACTTGCTAAAAATGGTGAAACCATTGAAAACTTTGTTCCTAAAGAAGGCGTTAAGAAAGCTGACAAATTTATTGTCATTGAAAGAAAGAAAAAAAATATCAACACTACACCGGTCGATATTTCCATCATTGACTCTGTCACTGATAGGACCTATCCAGCAGCCCTTCAGCTGGCTAATAAAGGTTTTACCGAAAACAAACCAGACGCAGTAGTCACCAAGCGAAACCCACAAAAAATCCATATTGATTTACCAGGTATGGGAGACAAAGCAACGGTTGAGGTCAATGACCCTACCTATGCCAATGTTTCAACAGCTATTGATAATCTTGTTAACCAATGGCATGATAATTATTCTGGTGGTAATACGCTTCCTGCCAGAACACAATATACTGAATCAATGGTATATTCTAAATCACAGATTGAAGCAGCTCTAAATGTTAATAGTAAAATCTTAGATGGTACTTTAGGCATTGATTTCAAGTCGATTTCAAAAGGTGAAAAGAAGGTGATGATTGCAGCATACAAGCAAATTTTTTACACCGTATCAGCAAACCTTCCTAATAATCCTGCGGATGTGTTTGATAAATCAGTGACCTTTAAAGAGTTGCAACGAAAAGGTGTCAGCAATGAAGCCCCGCCACTCTTTGTGAGTAACGTAGCTTATGGTCGAACTGTTTTTGTCAAACTAGAAACAAGTTCTAAAAGTAATGATGTTGAAGCGGCCTTTAGTGCAGCTCTAAAAGGAACAGATGTTAAAACTAATGGAAAATACTCTGATATTTTAGAAAATAGTTCATTTACAGCTGTCGTTTTAGGAGGAGATGCTGCAGAGCACAATAAGGTAGTCACAAAAGACTTTGATGTTATTAGAAACGTTATCAAAGATAATGCTACCTTCAGTAGAAAAAACCCAGCTTATCCTATTTCATACACCAGTGTTTTCCTTAAAAATAATAAAATTGCGGGTGTCAATAACAGAAGTGAATACGTTGAAACAACATCTACCGAGTACACGAGTGGAAAAATTAACCTGTCTCATCAAGGTGCCTATGTTGCTCAATATGAAATCCTTTGGGATGAAATCAATTATGATGACAAAGGAAAAGAAGTGATTACAAAACGACGTTGGGACAACAACTGGTATAGTAAGACATCACCATTTAGCACAGTTATCCCACTAGGAGCTAATTCACGAAATATCCGTATCATGGCTAGAGAGTGCACCGGCTTAGCTTGGGAATGGTGGCGAAAAGTGATCGACGAAAGAGATGTGAAACTGTCTAAAGAAATTAATGTCAACATCTCAGGATCAACCTTGAGCCCATATGGTTCGATTACTTATAAGTAGGACTGGTTCAAGAGGTTCGTCAAGCACCTTGATGCTGCTTATCTCTTGAGGCCATGTGCCTACTCCTCACACAAATACAAAAAGCTTGTCTATGAGATATTTTCATAGACAAGCTTTTTGATATGCTAATCAAAAAGTTATTCTTTTCTTACATAGTTACCTTGAATCTAAGCTACTTCTAATCTATAATACTAACAAGATGCTTTTTAACAAGCAAAGCATAACATAAAAGGGGGAGATAACTATTATCATGAAACAACAATCTTACAAGCCACTACGCTTCGTCTACCTCTTGATGGCTCTACTTACTGCTATGTTGCTTATAGCAAGACCTGTTATGGCAGATGAGGAGGATAAAGACCCTTGGAGATTAGGCTATAACCAAGGTTTAACAAAGGGGAAAGAAGATGGAAAAGTAGCCGAATGGACCGATTTGACCCCACCTGACCCTGAAGTACCAAAATCACCTAAGGATATTGATGACTCTAATCATGAGCATTATAGAGATGGTTATAAAGATGGGTACAAAGAGGGTTATAATGAAGGATTTGGGGGAAGCTACCCTTTGTTACTTCCTGTCAAGTTTATATGGGGAATCATTTTACATTGGTGGGAAAAGTTGATTTGACACTTGATAATCAACTCTAAGCTGACTCCTTAGCCAGTGGATATAGTTAGGCAAAAACGAATTTAAAACAGTTCTTTGCAACCGCACCTTAATCATTAGGCTTTTTTATAACCGTAGTCTCACTATGGAGAGACTTTTTTTATTTTACAGTAGTGTTACCTAATAAAAAATCTCTTGTGTTATAGAATAACCAGCTGATAGACCCACAATATCCGTAAAAATCGTAATTACATTCTTGAGTAGTTGTAGCCTCATTTGCTGAAACAGTTTAGTTTTCCGGTGTTGCAAGGCTAAGGCCCACAACAGCAGCAGTTGCGATCATAAATAAAGATAATTTCTTTTTCATAGATACTCCTTAAATTATAGTATACTTATACTATATTCATATTATGTTAATCATTAAATATCATATTTTTAATCTTTTGTTATATCTTTGACCGAAAAAGCAGATAAAGCCACGAATAAAGTATTTTTATATATTATGAAAATCACATTAATAACTAATTGCATCAATCTTTTTATCATTCTATTTGAACTATTACAGCTTTTTTGGTGCTGGTTAGCTAGAAACCATTGCGACTTGTGTTTTGGGCACGTCCTTTTATAGGCGGTATGTCTTTTCTTTTTTACCTTGAGGGGTCATTAGTAAAAACATTTTAGCCAATCAAAAAGCCTAGAACTGCTTACGCAGCTCTAGGCTTTTCATAACTGTAGTCTTACGAAGAAGATAACTCCTTTAATTTGAGATATGACTATATTATACTAACTTTTTGTTAACAAATCAAGTTATATATTAATGTTTTTATTATTATTTATCTGGCCGCAAGTTGTCAAGTCAAGTGCAACCAGTTCATAGATAACTAGAGTTCCAGAGGTTAAGTTGTTCGGGCTAGCTCAAACAGGAATGTTGAGGATTGATATTGAAGAAGTCGTCTTGGGCGCTCATTGATGACTGTAAGATAATTGTCAAGTTCTTCAGAGGTTAGTGGATTAAGTGAGATTCCTTTAGGGACATATTCTCTGAGGAGGCCATTGAAGTTCTCGTTTGTTCCTCTCTCATGTGAAGAATAGGGATGTGCAAAGTAAACGTCAACAGCTTCTAAGGTTGAGAGTAAACTAAACTCAGAACCATTATCCGCTGTGATGGATGCAATAGGATACTGACTGATGAGATGCGTGACAGCGCGGTTAATGGTTTGGGACTGCTTGTCTTCTAGCTTAACTCCTAGTGCATAGCGTGTCTGGCGCTCTACCAAAGTCAACATAACAGCTTCACCTTTGGTTTTCTTGCCGAGAATCAAATCAATCTCCCAATGCCCAAATTCAGAACGATCATTAATATATTCTGGACGTTCTTCGATAGATTTACCTAAAGTCTTCTTATTCGTCTTCATGACTTTCTTAGAACGTTTTCTGATACTAACCATCTTAGGCAAATCGATTGGTTTAATAGCTAACAACCCCTCTTTGATATAACGATAAATCGTTTTGGTATAGGGGACGACTTCTTCAGGATGGTTTACTTTGTAAGTCTGAACAAAACTATCCACACTATGGAGACGAATGTTAGCCGTCAAGGCAGATTCTAATTGTGCAATGAACCTAGTGGAGCAGCCATTCAATTTGAGGTAAGAACTCTTTTGACGATTGGTTTCATAGACACGTTATCCACTATCAGCAAAATAGGCGTTGAAGAAGGTTTGTTTTCCATTCTTATCCTTTACCTGTTCTACTGAACAACGTTTTATTTCTCGGCAGATTGTAGAACAGTGACAACCCAGGAGTCGAGCAATATCAACGGGTTGCTCTCTCATTTTAAGATAAGCAGCAATTTCACCCCGTTCTGTGGCTGAAAGATGAGAATAGGAAAATTTTCTGGTAGAATTAATATTAGACATGTTCATCTGCTTTCCATACTGAATTGGGGAATTCTAGTATATCAGACAAACATGTCTTTTTTGTTGCACTTCATTTTACAACGCGGGATATTTATCTGGATAAGAAGTGTGGCGACCTAGAATTAGAAAACCGCCACGAGTTGGTTGTTGATAATTGGCTAAGGGAACTATTTAACATTCATAAGTGAATTGTTTTAGTTCTTTTTTGTTAATGAAGAAAACCATGTTGTTATTTGTGTCCAAAGCCTACTGAAGAAACCTTGAACTTGAGACTTAGATTGAACCATGCTATGGGTGTGGATATTGTGGTAGAAAGTGTGACCAAATTTATCAATGGTCATAGTGATGTGGTAGCTGGTTTAGCTGCTATCAATAATGAGGCTATCTACAATCAGCTCAAGCTTTTTCAAAAAAACTTTGGAGCAATTGTTGGAGTCGAAGACGCTTGACTGATTCTTCGTGGCATGAAAACTATGGGAATCCGTATGGAACGAGCGGTAAAAATGCTCAGCAACTCGCTAGCTATTTAGCGAAGCACCTCAAAGTTCTTAAGCTACATTACCCTGGGTTAGACAGTCATCCTAATCACGATACCCACCTGCAACAGGCTAAGAATGGTGGTGCTGTTTTACCCTTTGAGTTGGCTTCTAAGGAGGAGCTGATGACCTTTACCCATCGTATTCAGTTGCCGATTTTAGCCGTTATTCTAGGTGGAGTAGAGTCGATTTTGTCACATACAGCAACGATATCTCATGCTTGCTTATCATCACAAGCGCGGTTAGAACAAGGGGTTGTTGATGGTTTGCTGCGCTTGTCTTGTGGTGTCGAAAATATCGAAGATTTATTGGCAGATTTTGAGCAAGCACTTACTTTTTAAGTCTATTTGTCCAGATTGGTTCTGTTTACAGGGCAAGTCTAGCTTTTTGTGAGGATGGTTGATGCTAAAGCAGGTTTTAAAAATAGCTAATCATCTGAAGTCTCAAAAGCAAGGTGCTAGTCTTGTCTTGCCCATTCCTAAAAGTCTCATATCATGCTATAATAAGAAGACTAGACTTTTTTACATGGGAGATTTCACATGACATTTTACGATCATAAAGCCATTGAACCAAAATGGCAAGCCTTCTGGGCTGACAATCACACGTTTAAGACAGGAACAGACGCTTCGAAACCTAAGTTTTATGCGCTTGATATGTTTCCTTACCCTTCAGGAGCCGGTCTTCACGTCGGACACCCGGAAGGATACACAGCAACAGATATTTTAAGTCGCTTTAAACGTGCTCAAGGTTACAATGTCTTGCACCCAATGGGGTGGGATGCCTTTGGTTTGCCTGCTGAGCAATATGCTATGGATACCGGTAATGATCCAGCAGAGTTTACAGCGGAAAATATTGCTAACTTCAAACGCCAAATCAATGCCCTTGGTTTTTCTTATGATTGGGACCGTGAGGTTAATACCACTGACCCAGACTACTACAAGTGGACGCAATGGATTTTTACCAAATTGTATGAAAAAGGCTTGGCCTATGAGGCAGAGGTTCCTGTGAACTGGGTAGAAGAGTTGGGAACAGCTATTGCCAATGAGGAAGTTCTGCCTGATGGAACTTCTGAGCGTGGTGGCTACCCTGTTGTCCGCAAACCAATGCGCCAATGGATGCTTAAAATCACGGCCTATGCTGAACGTCTTTTAGAAGATTTAGAAGAGGTTGACTGGCCAGAGTCTATCAAGGACATGCAGCGTAACTGGATTGGTAAGTCAACCGGTGCCAATGTGACCTTCAAGGTTAAAGGCAGTGACAAAGACTTTACCGTCTTTACCACGCGCCCTGACACCTTGTTTGGAGCGACTTATGCTGTTTTGGCGCCAGAACATGCCCTTGTTGACGAGATTACTAGCCCCGAACAAGCTGAAGCCGTGGCAGACTATAAACGCCAAGCGAGCTTGAAATCTGACTTGGCCCGCACTGACCTCGCTAAGGAAAAAACAGGTGTTTGGACGGGTAGCTACGCTATTAACCCGGTCAACGGCAAAGAAGTGCCAATCTGGATTGCTGACTACGTGCTAGCAAGTTATGGTACAGGTGCTATTATGGCTGTACCTGCCCACGACGAACGCGATTGGGAATTTGCCAAACAATTTGACCTTGAGATTATTCCAGTGCTTGAGGGTGGTAATGTGGCAGAAGCTGCTTATACCGAGGATGGACGTCACATTAATTCCGACTTCTTAGACGGTCTAGACAAGGCTGACGCAATCGCTAAGATGGTAGCTTGGCTTGAAGACAAGGAAGTTGGAAATGAAAAAGTGACTTACCGCTTGCGTGACTGGCTCTTTAGCCGCCAACGTTATTGGGGTGAGCCGATTCCAATTATTCACTGGGAGGATGGCACTTCAACAGCTGTTCCTGAAAATGAGTTGCCGCTTGTCTTGCCAGTAACTTCAGATATTCGCCCTTCAGGAACAGGTGAATCACCACTAGCTAACTTGACTGATTGGTTAGAAGTGACCCGCGAAGATGGTGTTAAAGGTCGTCGTGAGACCAATACTATGCCACAGTGGGCTGGTTCAAGCTGGTATTATTTGCGTTACATTGACCCTAAAAATGATCAAGCTTTGGCGGATCCAGAATTGTTGAAACAATGGCTGCCTGTTGATATTTACGTGGGTGGTGCCGAACATGCAGTGCTTCATCTCCTGTATGCCCGTTTCTGGCATAAAGTCCTTTACGATTTAGGCGTTGTGCCAACCAAAGAGCCATTCCAAAAACTCTTTAACCAAGGGATGATTTTGGGAACGAGTTACCGTGACCATCGTGGAGCGCTTGTAGCGACTGACAAGGTGGAAAAACGTGATGGCAGCTTCTTCCATATCGAAACAGGTGAGGAGCTTGAACAAGCACCAGCAAAAATGTCTAAATCACTCAAAAACGTTGTCAATCCTGATGACGTGGTGGAACAATACGGTGCGGATACCTTGCGTGTGTATGAAATGTTCATGGGGCCATTAGATGCCTCAATCGCTTGGAGCGAAGAAGGCTTAGAAGGTTCTCGTAAGTTCCTTGACCGCGTCTACCGTTTGGTAACGACTAGGGAGATTGTGGCGGAAAATAGCGGCGCCTTGGATAAAGTTTACAACGAAACTGTCAAAGCTGTTACTGAACAAATTGAGACCATGAAGTTCAATACTGCTATTGCTCAATTGATGATTTTTGTCAATGCAGCTAACAAAGAAGACCAGTTGTTTGTGGACTATGCCAAAGGCTTTGTGCAATTGATTGCTCCATTTGCGCCACACTTGGGTGAAGAACTCTGGCAAATGATTACTCAATCAGATGAGTCCATTGCTCATGTGGCTTGGCCAACTTGGGATGAGTCCAAATTGGTTGAAAACGATGTGGAAATCGTTGTCCAAATCAAAGGAAAAGTCAAAGCGAAATTAGTGGTTGCTAAGGATCTTTCTAGGGAAGACTTAGAAGTTGCAGCCCTTGCTAATGAGAAAGTACAAGCTGAGATTGCAGGCAAAGACATTGTCAAAGTGATTGCAGTCCCTAACAAGCTTGTTAATATCGTGGTAAAGTAACAATCAAAGACTAACAATAGTTGATATCTATATAGACTCCACTGGGGACCTGTTCCAGTGGGGTCTTTTTTCGTTGGAAAAGCCCAAGGGCTCTTCGATGATATGTGGCTGGGTTAGGAGATTAACCACTGTTTTTAAAGAGTTTTAAATAAATTAAGTATAGTTAAATATTAAAATAAGTTAACTGAAGTCTAATTTTGAACACTTCTTTGTGTGATAGTTGGTCTTTTTTAAAACGCTTTCATTACCTATAATGAACATATAAAAACATTATATTTATAAACTTTGAAAAGAGGTAGTTCTCATGGAAATGTTCCTAGCTCCCCTAAACTGGTTCTCGCAAAACATTTTGCAAAACCCAGCTTTCTTTGTAGGTCTTTTGGTTTTAATTGGGTATTTACTCCTTAAAAAACCAATTTATGAAGTCTTTGCCGGTTTTGTCAAAGCGACAGTTGGTTATCTGATTTTGAACGTTGGTGCAGGTGGTCTGGTAACGACCTTCCGTCCAATCTTAGTGGCTCTTGCTAAGAAATTTGAATTGAAAGCGGCTGTTATTGACCCTTACTTTGGTCTTGCGGCTGCCAATACGAAATTAGAAGAAATGGGCTTCATCAGTGTAGCCACTACAGCTCTTTTGATTGGTTTTGGGGTTAACATTCTTCTCGTTGCGCTTCGCAAAGTCACTAAAGTTCGTACCCTTTTCATCACTGGTCATATCATGGTGCAACAGGCAGCAACTATCTCTGTCTTTGTCCTTCTCTTAATCCCTCAATTCCAAAATGCCTTTGGTGCTTGGGCGGTTGGTATTATCTGTGGTCTTTACTGGGCAGTCAGCTCAAACATGACGGTTGAAGCAACACAACGCCTAACAGGTGGCGGTGGCTTTGCGATTGGTCACCAACAACAATTTGCGATTTGGTTTGTGGATAAGGTTGCTCCAATCTTTGGTAAAAAAGAAGAAAACCTTGATAACTTAAAATTACCAACCTTCTTAAATATTTTCCACGATACCGTTGTTGCGTCAGCAACCTTAATGTTAGTCTTCTTTGGAGCTATCTTGGCTGTCCTTGGTCCAGACATCATGTCTAATGTAGAGTTAATCGGACCAGGCGCTTTCAACCCAGCTAAGCAAGCTTTCTTCATGTATATTCTTCAAACATCACTCACCTTCTCTGTTTACCTCTTCATTTTGATGCAAGGTGTACGTATGTTCGTTTCTGAGTTGACCAATGCCTTTCAAGGGATCTCAAGCAAATTGCTTCCAGGGTCATTCCCAGCGGTTGACGTTGCAGCCTCTTACGGTTTTGGTTCTTCAAATGCGGTGCTTTCAGGATTTACCTTTGGTTTGATTGGTCAATTAATCACCATTGCTCTTCTTGTTATCTTTAAAAATCCAATCTTAATTATCACAGGATTCGTTCCCGTATTCTTTGATAATGCGGCAATTGCGGTTTATGCAGATAAACGTGGTGGTTGGAAAGCAGCAGTTGCATTATCCTTTATCTCAGGTATTTTGCAAGTTGCACTCGGTGCAGTAGCTGTTGGTTTACTAGGCCTTACAGGTGGTTATCACGGAAACATCGACTTGGTTCTTCCATGGTTACCATTTGGTTATCTCTTCAAATTCCTTGGCATTGCAGGTTATGCTCTTGTCTGCATTTTCCTTCTTGCTATTCCACAATTGCAATTCGCAAAAGCTAAAGATAAAGAAGCTTATTACCGTGGTGAAGCTCAATAAGCACCACTCTCGCATAATAGCTCTGCTATTTTAACAAGATATAAACCTAAGAACTTTGGAGGAAAAACGAATGGTTAAAGTATTAACAGCATGCGGCAATGGCATGGGATCATCTATGGTGATTAAAATGAAAGTTGAAAATGCGCTTCGTCAACTTGGTGTGACTGATATTCAATCTGCGTCTTGTTCTGTTGGTGAAGCAAAAGGTCTGGCTTCTGGTTATGATATTGTGGTGGCTTCAAACCACTTGATTCATGAACTTGATGGTCGTACGAAGGGTCACTTAGTTGGTCTTGATAACCTGATGGATGACAATGAAATCAAAACCAAATTGCAAGAAGTGCTATAAGCTGATTCTAAAACAAAAAGGAGGAGTTGTGACGAAGGTTCCCAACTCTTTCTCTTTAGCAAAAGTCAGTTAACAGACAAGAAAATGGTGTGTTTTTAAACAAAAACACTAGAAAGAGATATGTTTATGAATTTAAAACAAGCCTTTATTGCTAACGACTCTATTCGTTTGGGGTTACAGGCACAGACTTGGCAAGAAGCTGTTCAATTGGCTGTTCAGCCCTTAATTGATAGCGGAGCAGTGACGTCAGCTTATTACGACGCCATCATTGAATCAACAGAAAAATACGGCCCTTATTATGTGCTGATGCCAGGGATGGCAATGCCTCACGCAGAAGCAGGTCGAGGGGTCGACCGTAATGCCTTTTCTTTGATTACTTTAACAAGACCAGTTACCTTCTCAGATGGTAAAGAGGTTTCTGTTCTCTTGACCTTGGCGGCAACAGACCCCTCTATCCACACAACAGTGGCTATTCCACAAATTGTGGCCTTGTTTGAACTAGATAATGCCATTGAACGCTTGGTGGCCTGCCAAAGCCCTGAGGAGGTTCTAGCAATGGTAGAAGAATCAAAAAATAGCCCGTATTTAGAAGGTTTGGATTTAAACTCTTAATCGATACCTTACTGACTTAAACGGATAAAACAACTCACAATCATTATTGAAAGGATAAGAACTCCTCATCAGCTTTTTCATAGCCGCTGAGAGTTCTAGGAAAAACACATGACACATCTTCCAAATTTACAAGTTGCCTTAGACCATTCTGACTTGCAAGGGGCTATCAAAGCAGCCGTTTCAGTCGGCCATGAAGTAGACGTTATCGAAGCCGGTACGGTCTGCTTGCTTCAAGTCGGAAGCGAGTTGGTTGAGGTTTTGCGCAGCCTTTTCCCAGAAAAAATCATCGTGGCAGATACTAAATGTGCTGATGCTGGTGGCACGGTGGCTAAAAACAATGCAAAACGTGGTGCTGACTGGATGACTTGTATCTGCTGTGCGACGATTCCAACCATGGAAGCAGCCCTCAAAGCCATAAAAGAAGTGCGCGGAGACCGTGGGGAGATTCAAATTGAACTTTATGGTGATTGGACTTATGAACAAGCTCAATTATGGCTTGACGCTGGGATTTCCCAAGCCATTTACCACCAATCACGTGATGCCCTTCTTGCTGGCGAAACTTGGGGTGAAAAAGACCTTAACAAGGTGAAAACATTGATTGACATGGGCTTCCGCGTGTCAGTAACTGGTGGGCTTGATGTAGACACTTTGAAACTTTTTGAAGGGGTGGATGTCTTTACCTTTATCGCAGGGCGAGGCATTACTGAAGCAGAAGATCCTGCTGCAGCGGCGCGTGCCTTCAAAGATGAAATCAAACGTATCTGGGGGTAACCTATGGCACGTCCTATTGGTATTTATGAAAAAGCAACCCCAAAACAGTTTACCTGGCGTGAACGCTTGCAATTTGCAAAAGACTTAGGTTTTGATTTTGTGGAAATGTCTGTTGATGAATCAGATGCTCGCTTAGCTCGTTTAGAGTGGACTAAGAAAGAACGTCTTGATTTAGTGAAAGCCATTTATGAAACAGGAATTCGCATCCCGACCATTTGTTTCTCTGGTCATAGACGTTACCCACTAGGATCAAATGATCCTGCTATTGAAGCCAAGTCTCTTGAATTGATGAAACAGTGTATTGAATTGGCACAGGACCTTGGGGTACGTACTATTCAATTGGCTGGTTACGACGTTTATTACGAAGAAAAATCACCTGGAACCCGTGCTCGTTTTATCAAAAACTTGAGACAATCTTGTGACTGGGCCGAAGAAGCCCAAGTCATGCTTTCCATTGAAATTATGGATGACCCTTTTATCAACTCTATTGAGAAATATTTGGCAGTTGAAAAAGAAATTGATTCACCTTATCTCTTTGTCTATCCTGATACAGGCAATGTGTCTGCCTGGCATAATGATTTGTGGAGTGAATTTTACAATGGCCACAAGTCCATTGCAGCCCTCCACTTGAAAGATACTTATGCTGTCACAGAAACTTCAAAAGGGCAATTCCGTGATGTGCCATTTGGTCAAGGTTGTGTGGACTGGGAAGAGATGTTTGCGGTCATCAAGAAAACCAACTACAATGGGCCATTCTTGATTGAAATGTGGTCAGAAAATTGTGAAACGGTAGAGGAAACAAAAGCTGCTATCAAAGAAGCTCAGGATTTTCTTTACCCACTCATTGAAAAAGCGGGGTTGACGTAATATGGCAAAAAATTTACAAGAAATGCGGGAACGTGTCTGTGCGGCCAATAAATCTTTACCAGAACATGGCCTTGTCAAATTTACTTGGGGCAATGTCTCCGAAGTTTGTCGTGAGTTAGGACGTATCGTCATCAAGCCTTCTGGTGTGGACTACGAGCTTTTGACACCAGAAAACATGGTTGTTACAGACCTTGATGGGAATGTGGTCGAAGGTGATTTGAACCCTTCTTCAGATTTACCAACTCATGTGGAGCTCTATAAAGCTTGGCCAGAAGTGGGCGGTATTGTCCACACTCACTCCACAGAAGCTGTCGGTTGGGCACAGGCAGGTCGTGATATTCCGTTTTATGGGACTACCCATGCTGACTATTTTTATGGCCCGGTTCCTTGTGCTCGCTCTCTCACAAAAGCAGAAGTTGATGGGGCTTACGAGCAAGAAACTGGCAGCGTGATTTTAGAAGAGTTTAGCAAGCGAGGCTTAGATCCTATGGCGGTGCCAGGTATTGTCGTCCGTAACCATGGCCCATTTACGTGGGGGAAAACCCCAGAACAAGCCGTTTACCACTCTGTTGTCTTAGAAGAAGTGGCTAGGATGAATCGTTTGACTGAGCAAATCAATCCACGTGTAGAGCCTGCACCAACATACATTATGGATAAACATTATTTACGTAAACATGGCCCAAATGCTTATTATGGGCAAAAAGGTGATGCGCATTAAGCAGAAGCATGCGTCTTGGTCTGATACAGAGCGTATTGACAGTAATGAAGGCTGTGGACAGGAGTCCCAGCCTCATTTTGCTCGGTATCGCTACTGTGGAAAATGACGACTTCACCTCGCTATTGAAGAGTTTTCTTAGCGATGATTGGGGAGAAATAGGGTTTCTAATAAAAGCGACACACTTGCCCTGCTAACAAGATTCTTTACAGGAGATAGCTGTCAAGCTGTCCAAATCATGATAAAATAGACAAAGACAGATTTTTAGAGAGGAGGTTTGTAACAATGATGATTTTGGATAAAAAGAGTTATGATTTGCTCTCTTATTTGCTCAAACTCGAAGCGCCTGAAACGGTCATGGCGATTTCACATGCCTTAAATCAATCGCGGCGCAAAGTCTATTATCAGCTTGATAAGATTAATGAGGCCTTGCCAAGAGAGGTGGAGCAGATTATATCTTACCCAAGAGTTGGTATTCTCTTAACTGACGAACAAAAGGCTGCCTGCCGCTTGTTGTTAGAAGAAGTGACTGATTACAACTATGTCATGAAAAGTGATGAACGCAGGCGTCTATCATCGGTGTATATTGCGGTGTCTACGGAGCGTGTGACTATTGACAAGCTCATGCAAATCAATGACGTGTCCCGTAATACTATTTTGAATGACTTGACCGAACTTCGAGAAGAGTTGGAGGATAAGCAGTATAAGATTCAACTGCACGCGACTAAAGCCAGAGGCTACTATTTTGATTGTCACCCGATGGCTTTGATCCAATACCTCTACAAACTATTGGTGGATGTTTATCAAGGAGGAAATAGTAGCTTTATTGACATGTTTAACCGCAAACTGTCAGAAACACAGGGGCTTTCCGTTTACTTTTCAAAAGATATTCTAGCTTATTTCCATGAGTACCTTCTGTTGTCTCAGGCTAGTCTAGGAAAGACAATTAATACTCAAGACAGCCAATTCATGTTACAAATCTTGCCTTTCATGCTCCTGAGTTATCGTAACATGCAGCTTAATTCAGACATCAAAAGTGCTCTCAAAAAGGATTTTAACCTCATCTGGAAGCGTAAAGAGTACCAGATTGCTCAAGAATTAGCTGGAGAACTCTATCAGAATTTCAAGCTTCACTTGGATGATATTGAAGTGGGAATGGTAGCCATGCTCATGTTATCTTTCCGAAAAGATCAGGATCACCATGTGGAAAGTCAAGACTATGATGAGATGCGAGCCACGATTAGTCATTTTATTGACCAATTGGAGAACCGCTACCAGCTGCATTTCACCCATAAGCAGGATTTGTTGAAGCAGTTAACCACTCACTGTAAGGCACTTGTTTACCGCAAAGCTTATGGCATTTTTTCGGTTAATCCGCTGACAGATCACATCAAGGAAAAATACGAAGAATTGTTTGCCATGGCGCAGTCTTGTTCCACCATTTTAGAAAAGGATTGGGATATTAGCCTGACGGATGATGACGTGGCCTATCTGACCATACATCTAGGGGGAGAATTACGCAATAACACTGCTGATCAAGACAAAACCAAGTTGGTCATCGTGTCAGACGACGGGATTGGGATTCAAAAGCTCTTGCTCAAACAGTGCCAACGGTATTTGGCCAATGGTCAGATTGAAGCAGTCTTTACAACAGAGCAGTATCAGAGCGTCTATGACCTCTTATCAGTGGACATGATTGTTGCCACAACAGATGCTTTGGAAACCAAAGTTCCCATGCTGATTGTCAATCCGATTTTAAGTGATGATGATATTATTAAGCTGATTCGTTTCTCTAAACAGGGGCGTTTGACAGAGCATTCACGTTTCTCCACAGAGCTGGCTAAAGCGATCGAGGCAGTTGTCAAAGGCGAGTCCGACCGCTATGCGCTGACTTCTAAAATTGAAAAACTCATTCACCGGGAATTGTTGTGAGTGTCTACATATCAAAAAAGGTACCTCAGTTTTTCTATGACGTAGAAAAAACATAACTGAGGTTTTTAGTATGTCCTGAGAAAATATCTCCCCTTGTTTTGGGGGACAATTTTTGCTCTTATTCTCATCATCTCAGGAAGGCAAAGCATCACGTTAAAGGCATTTTACTAGCTTAGTTAGGGTTGAATCCAGTCCATTTTTGAACACAGAACTGTGTGAGACTTGGTCTTTTTATCAGTGGTAAGAAAGTCTATACTTAACTTATAGAAAAGAAGAACACTCTTGGAGGAAATCTAATGGCTAAAGTACAAGATATTACACGTGAATCATGGATTCTTAGCACATTCCCAGAATGGGGAACGTGGTTAAACGAAGAAATCGAAGAAGAAGTGGTGCCAGATGGCAATTTTGCCATGTGGTGGCTAGGAAACTGCGGTGTCTGGATTAAAACCCCTGGCGGTGCTAATATTGTTATGGATTTGTGGTCTGCGCGTGGTAAATCAACTAAAAAAGTGAAAGATATGGTGCGCGGCCATCAAATGGCTAACATGGCAGGTGTGCGTAAATTGCAACCAAACCTTAGAGCACAGCCAATGGTCATTGACCCATTCATGATTAACGAATTGGACTACTATTTGGTTTCTCACTACCATAGTGACCACATTGATATCAATACTGCGGCAGCCATTATCAACAATCCAAAACTTGACCACGTTAAATTTGTAGGTCCATACGAATGCGGCGAAATTTGGAAAAAATGGGGTGTGCCTGAAGACCGTATCATGATCTTGAAACCAGGTGATAGCTTTGAGTTTAAAGACATGAAAGTGACAGCTGTGGAATCTTTTGACCGTACTTGCTTGGTGACTCTTCCTGTCGAAGGAGCAGACGCTCAAGGTGGTGAATTGGCAGGTTTAGCGGTGACGGATGATGAAATGGCACGTAAAGCTGTTAACTACATTTTTGAAACACCTGGTGGAACCATTTATCATGGTGCTGATTCTCACTTCTCCAACTACTTTGCTAAACATGGTCGTGACTACAAGATTGACGTTGCCTTGAACAATTACGGGGAAAACCCAATTGGTATTCAAGATAAGATGACTTCGATTGATTTGCTTCGTATGGCAGAAAATCTCCATGCCAAAGTCATTATCCCAGTTCATTATGACATCTGGTCAAACTTTATGGCATCAACAGATGAAATCCTTGAATTGTGGAAAATGCGTAAAGAACGCCTTCAATACGATTTCCATCCATTTATCTGGGAAGTTGGTGGTAAATACACTTATCCACAAGACCAAGACCGCATCGAATATCACCACCCACGTGGTTTTGATGATTGCTTCTTAGAAGACTCAAATATCCAATTCAAAGCTCTTCTTTAATACCCATCGACTCATCCAAGCTAGAGGTAGCTCACAAAGCCAGTTGGTTTTGTGGACCTGCTCACTTGGGTGAGTTTTTTGATGCTCAAAATGGTGAGTGAGTAGCTATTACTATTCAAACAGTCTCTAGGAAAGGCAAATGCCAAGGTTTGTGTTACAATAAAGGCAGATAGGAGTGGTTGAAAAGCAGCCACAAGGAAGGGAGTCTAAAGATGAAAGATGCGTTACTGATTGTTAATCCCGCTTCAGGTGGGGAAAAGGCCAAAGCATACGAAACGAAGATGCAGCAAAAACTGTCTGATCATTTCGATAAGGTCACTGTCAAGCATACCAAAGAAGCTGGAGATGCCAAGGCTTTCGCGCGAGAAGCAACAGATGATGGTTACCATAGTGTCTTTGCGATGGGTGGAGACGGCACTGTTAATGAAGCTATCAACGGGATATCGGGGCAGTCTTATCGTCCACGTTTTGGCTTTTTGCCTTTGGGGACAGTCAATGACTTAGCCCGTGCCTTGGATATTCCTTTGGATCCTGATCAAGCAATTGACAGTCTTGATTTGGACCATCATAAAGCTATTGACGTTGGCCAGGTCAATGATGCTTATTTTATGAACATTGTTGCTATTGGTAATATTCCTGAGTCCATTAACAATGTGGATGATAAGGCAAAAACAGCTTTAGGACCTCTTGCCTACTTTTTATCAGGCCTCAAACAAGTCGTGACCAATACCAGTTACACTTTCCAACTGACTCGCGATGGGAAAGAAGAGCAGTTAAAAAGTTCCCTCATTCTGGTTGGATTGACCAATTCCATTGGAGGATTTGATCAACTGACAGCCAATGCGAAAGTAGATGATGGTTACCTTCACCTGGTTTATATCAAGGACAAAACCTTTTTTGACACATTAGCAGCCTTACCAAGCCTATTTTCAGCTGAGACGGAAGGCAGTGACCAATTGGGTTATGAACGGGTCAAGGAAGTTCACATTGCACTGGAAGATGCCAGTCTTAAAAGTAATGTCGATGGCGATGAAGGCGATGACTTGCCTCTAAGCATTAAAGTACTTCCAAGCCATATAGAGGTTTACACTAGCCGTAAATCAGAGACAACAGATACGGAATAACGTTTTACGGATTATCCTAAAAAATCTTAGTTTTGACACGACTGTTCGTTGCCATTTTAGAGTGAGTGACCACCTTTTTTAAGGTGGTTTTTTGTTTCAAAGTGACCCTAAAAGTGCCAATTTAAGGGGAAAATAGCGCAGAATTCACTATCCAGTCAAAAAAATATCATCTTAAAAAAACAGTGATAACAAGCTTAGAAACGGTTATAGGATTGATCAATAGTCCTAAAATCAGGACCTTGTCCTTGACACAAAGTGACCACACATGATAACATAGTTATGTTCTGTTTCGGCAGATTCTTTTTTTAAGCAAAAAAGTGACCATATAGCTACTAAAAAAGTAGGGCTACTTTTCTTATTTTGGTGACTGCTAGGTTGTAGCATGCCAAAATCATACCCAGACATAATTTATCATTTAGGAGAGGAATAAATGGATACTATTTTAGAAGTCAAACATTTGAGTAAAATCTTTGGCAAACGACAAAAGGCTGCCCTTGAAATGGTCAAGGCTGGCAAAAGTAAAAGTGAAATTTTCAAGAAAACAGGTGCAACTGTAGGTGTCTATGATGCTAGCTTTGAGGTTAAAGAAGGTGAAATCTTCGTTATCATGGGGCTATCAGGAAGTGGGAAATCCACTCTTGTTCGCATGTTGAACCGTTTGATTGAACCATCAACCGGATCGATCTTACTTGGAGGTAAAGACATTTCAACCATGTCTGCAGAGCAACTGCGTGAAGTTCGCCGTCATGACATTAACATGGTTTTCCAAAGCTTTGCCCTATTTCCGCATAAAACCATTTTGGAAAATACCGAATTTGGTTTGGAATTGCGTGGCGTTCCAAAAGAAAAGCGTCAGGAATTAGCTGAAAGAGCTCTTGATAATTCTGGTCTTCTGGATTTCAAGGACCAATACCCTGACCAACTTTCTGGTGGAATGCAACAACGTGTTGGTTTAGCGCGTGCCTTGGCAAATAGCCCTAAAATCCTATTAATGGATGAGGCCTTTTCAGCCCTTGACCCCTTAATCCGTCGTGAAATGCAAGATGAATTGCTTGATCTGCAAGACAGTATGAAACAAACCATCATCTTTATTAGTCACGATTTGAATGAAGCTTTGCGGATTGGTGACCGAATCGCCTTGATGAAAGATGGTCAAATCATGCAAATTGGAACGGGAGAAGAAATCTTGACTAACCCAGCCAACGATTTTGTTCGTGAATTCGTTGAAGATGTGGACCGTTCTAAAGTCTTGACAGCACAAAATATTATGATTAAACCGCTAACGACAACCATTGAATTAGATGGACCTCAAGTTGCCTTGAACCGTATGCATAATGAAGAGGTATCTATGTTGATGGCGACGAATCGCCGCCGCCAATTAGTGGGTAGCTTAACAGCTGATGCGGCTATTGAAGCCCGCAAAAAAGGGTTACCACTATCAGAAGTCATCGACCGTGACGTTAGAACGGTTTCAAAAGACACCGTTATCACAGATATTATGCCACTGATTTATGACTCTTCTGCACCGATTGCAGTGACAGATGATGATAACCGTCTGTTAGGGGTTGTGATCCGAGGACGAGTGATTGAAGCTTTAGCTAACATCCCAGATGAAGACCTTAACTAGAATGGAGTGATTGCATTTTGGAAACGATATTACAAACGAAATTACCAGTGGCTCAACTGGTTGAACAATTAACGGAATGGATAACCAAAACCTTCTCAGGACTTTTTGATGTCCTACAAGCTGTGGGAAGCTTCTTGATGGACTGGATGACCAAGACTCTCTTGTTTATTCATCCCCTTCTCTTTATCGTCTTGGTAACAGCGGCTATGTTTTTCCTTGCTAAGAAAAAATGGCCCCTACCAACCTTTACTTTCCTAGGCTTGCTCTTTATCTATAACCAAGGTCTCTGGGAACAATTAATTAATACCTTTACCTTGGTCTTGGTTGCCAGTTTAATTTCAGTTCTGATTGGTATCCCACTAGGGATTTGGATGGCTAAAAATGCCACGGTCCGTCAAGTGGTTAATCCTATATTGGACTTTATGCAAACCATGCCGGCCTTTGTTTACTTGATTCCAGCCGTTGCCTTCTTTGGTATTGGTATGGTTCCGGGTGTGTTTGCCTCAGTCATCTTTGCCTTACCACCAACGGTTCGTTTTACAAACTTGGCTATTCGTGACATTCCAACAGAATTGATTGAAGCCTCAGATGCCTTTGGGTCAACTGGGAAACAAAAGCTCTTCAAGGTAGAATTGCCTTTAGCTAAAAATACCATCATGGCGGGTGTCAACCAGACCATGATGCTAGCCCTCTCCATGGTTGTCACAGGATCCATGATCGGTGCGCCTGGTTTAGGACGTGAAGTCTTATCAGCTCTTCAGCACGCTGATATTGGTAGTGGATTTGTCAGTGGTCTTGCCTTGGTTATCTTGGCTATTGTTCTTGACCGTATGACACAGCTTTTCAACAGTAAACCACAAGAAAAAGCTAAAGCCGGCAAAACCAATAAATGGATTGCTCTAGCAGCCCTTGCTGTCTTTTTGATAGCTGCTTTAGGACGCGGTATTATGGCTATGACTTCTGGTATGGCAGACAAAGGTGAAAATGTTAACATTGCCTACGTGCAATGGGATTCTGAAGTTGCCTCAACTAACGTGATTGCAGAAGTTTTGAAAAAAGAAGGTTACCATGTAACCTTGACACCGCTTGACAATGCTGTCATGTGGCAAACCGTTGCTAATGGCAACGCTGACTTTTCAACTAGTGCTTGGTTGCCAGTCACCCATGGTCAACAATATCAGAAATACAAGTCAAAATTAGATGATTTAGGGCCTAACCTAAAAGGGACCAAACTTGGGTTAGCTGTTCCAACATACATGACAGATGTCAACAGTATTGAGGATTTAACTAGTCAAGCCGATCAAAGAATCACAGGAATTGAGCCAGGTGCAGGAATCATGACAGCTGCCAAAAATGCTCTTAAGGACTATGATAATCTATCAAGCTGGGAATTAGTTGCGGCATCAACAGGAGCCATGACGACTTCCTTAGACCAAGCCATCAAGAAAAAAGATCCTATTGTCGTGACAGCTTGGTCACCACACTGGATGTTTGCTAAATATGACTTGAAGTATCTCAAAGATTCTAAAGAAACCTTTGGCTCTGCTGAGAACATCAATACCATTGCTCGTAAAGGCTTGAAAAAAGACCTTCCAAATGTCTACAAAATCATTGATAAGTTCCACTGGACCCAAAAAGATATGGAAGCAGTCATGCTTGACATCAACAAAGGCATGAGCCCAGAAGCAGCCGCTAAAAAATGGGTAGAGGCTAACCAATCTAAGGTATCAAGTTGGACTAAATAAGCTAACTGTAGGAAATGCTTATCATAACCCAACACCATAGAAGTCTAGGAAATCTCCTAGGCTTTTTTTAAGTTGGGGTGGTTAGCTTCTCTGCAAAAGCAATGGCTTGAAGGAGTCAAGCCCGCTCTACTGTGTTATAATAAGGCTATGGAAAACAAGAATAAATTACTGTTAATTGATGGGTCATCTGTTGCCTTTCGTGCCTTTTTTGCCCTCTACAATCAAATCGACCGTTTTAAAAATCATAGCGGTCTTCATACCAATGCCATTTATGGCTTTCATTTGATGTTAGACCACATGATGAAGCGAGTCCAGCCCACACACGTGCTGGTGGCTTTTGATGCGGGCAAAACCACCTTCCGGACAGAAATGTATGCAGACTACAAGGCTGGTCGCGCCAAGACACCAGAGGAGTTTCGTGAGCAATTTCCTTATATTCGTGAGATGTTGACAGCCCTTGGTATTGCTTATTATGAGTTGGAACACTACGAAGCAGACGATATTATCGGGACGCTTGATAAAATGGCGGAGCGCACAGAAGTGCCTTTTGATGTGACCATTGTCAGTGGTGATAAAGATTTGATCCAGTTAACTGACGAAAATACCGTGGTTGAAATTTCTAAAAAAGGGGTTGCCGAATTTGAAGAATTCACACCGGCTTACCTCATGGAAAAAATGGGCTTGACGCCAAACCAGTTTATTGACCTCAAAGCCTTGATGGGGGATAAATCGGATAATATTCCAGGAGTGACCAAAATCGGTGAAAAAACTGGGCTCAAGCTCCTTCATGAATTTGGTAGTTTAGAAGGTATCTACGAGCACGTTGAAGGTTTCAAAGCTTCCAAAATGAAAGAAAACTTGATTAATGATCGTGACCAAGCTTTCCTATCTAAAACGCTCGCCACTATCAATACAGCATCTCCTATCACAATTGGCTTAGATGATATTGTCTACAATGGTCCTGATGTTGCTAGTCTGTCTAAGTTTTACGATGAAATGGATTTTGTCCAACTGAAAAAAGGTTTGGCGAGTCAGATGCCTCAAGAGCCAGTAGCTGCCATTTCCTATCAAGAAGTGACCAATGTGTCTGCTGATTTGTTTAGCGCAGAAGACATCTTCTACTTTGAAACGCTTCGGGATAATTACCATCGTGAGGCCATCATTGGTTTTGCTTGGGGACATGGTGAGCAGATTTACGCATCCACTGACCTTAGCCTATTAGCGACGGATAGTTTTAAGCAGGTCTTCCAAAAACCCATTGCTACTTATGATTTTAAACGTAGCAAAGTCTTATTGAGTCATCTAGGAGTTGATTTAGTGGCACCTAGCTATGATGCCAGATTGGCTAACTACCTTCTTTCAAATGTGGAAGACAATGAACTCACTACTATTGCAAGGCTTTTCACCGATATTTCCCTAGAAGCAGATGACAGCATTTATGGCAAGGGTGTCAAAAGAGCTGTTCCTGAAAAAGAGGTTCTACTTGGGCATTTAGCTCGTAAGGTCAAAGTATTATTAGATAGCAAGTCTCAAATGCTAGACAAGCTCACTGCCCATGAGCAACTAGACCTCTATCAGAATATTGAATTGCCTTTGGCTAATGTCCTTGCTAAAATGGAGATTGAAGGGATCAAGGTTAATAGGGCGACTTTGCAAGATATGGCAGAGCAAAACAAGGTCATTATTGAAGCGCTCACCCAAGAGATTTATGATATGGCTGGCCAAGAATTTAACATTAATTCGCCTAAACAGCTGGGCAGTATCTTGTTTGAGAAGATGCAACTACCTCTTGAGATGACTAAGAAGACCAAAACAGGTTATTCTACAGCTGTTGATGTTTTGGAACGTTTGGCACCGATTGCTCCAATTGTGGCTAAAATTTTGGATTACCGCCAGATTACTAAATTGCAATCCACTTATGTGATTGGTTTACAGGATTATATTCTGGCTGATGGCAAGATTCATACCCGCTATGTGCAGGATCTCACCCAGACAGGGCGTTTGTCTAGTGTGGACCCTAATCTTCAAAACATTCCTATTCGTTTGGAACAGGGGCGTTTGATTCGTAAGGCCTTTACCCCATCTCATGAAGATGCCGTCTTGTTGAGTTCAGATTACTCACAGATTGAATTGCGGGTACTGGCACATATTTCAGGGGATGAGCATTTGATTGCTGCCTTTAATGAAGGGGCAGACATTCATACCTCAACGGCTATGCGTGTGTTTGGGATTGACAAGGCAGCAGATGTTACTGCCAATGACCGCCGTAATGCCAAGGCTGTTAACTTTGGAATTGTGTATGGGATTTCTGATTTTGGTTTGTCAAATAACCTTGGTATCACCCGTAAACAGGCCAAGTCTTATATTGATACCTATTTTGAACGCTATCCTGGGATTAAAGCCTATATGGAAAATGTGGTGCGTGAGGCTAAAGACAAGGGCTATGTAGAGACCCTCTTTAAGCGTCGTCGTGAATTACCGGATATCAACTCTCGTAATTTCAACGTTCGCTCTTTTGCGGAGCGTACAGCTATCAATTCACCCATTCAAGGGAGCGCAGCTGATATTCTAAAAATTGCCATGATTAACCTGGACAACGCCTTGCAAGCAGGTGGTTTTAAAGCTAAAATGCTCCTTCAAGTGCACGATGAAATTGTTTTGGAAGTGCCAAACACGGAGTTGGCTGCTGTGAAAAAGCTAGTCAAAGAGACCATGGAAGCCGCTGTTGACTTGGCAGTTCCTTTACGCGCAGATGAAAATGCAGGACAGAGCTGGTACGAAGCCAAGTAACTCTCTTCATGAAGTTTCTCATTTTTATAAGATATGTTATAATAACATGAAAATAGAAACAGTAAGGGGAACTAATGAACGGTTTTGAGCTCTTGTTACGAATGATTTTAAAATTGGCTGGTGTTATGCTTTTGATTGCCTTAGCCTTTATCTTGGTCTTTGTGGCTTGTTACTATGTTCTCTTTTAAAGAGGTGAGGAGTAGAAAATGACCTACCGGTTTCAAAATCCTTCAGATGATATCTTAAGAACTTACCTAGAATCTGCTAAGACCATTGCTGTTGTCGGTCTTTCTGACCGACAAGATACGGCTGCTTATCAGGTTGCCAAGTTTATGCAAGCTATGGACTATCAGATTGTTCCTGTTAATCCCAAGTTGGCAGGGCAGACGATTTTAGGAGAGTTAGTCTATGCAACAATCAAAGCTATTCCTTTTGAGGTTGACATTGTAGATGTCTTTCGCAGAAGTGAGTTTTTACCAGAAGTTGCCAGAGACTTTTTAGAGAGTCAAGCCAAAGTCTTTTGGGCGCAATTAGGTCTTGACAATCAAGAAGCGGAAATGATTTTGCGATCTGCGGGCAAGCAGGCGATTGTCATGAATCGCTGCCTCAAGGTTGACTACTTAGACTTAATCATCAAACAAGGATAGATCTTTAGTCGTTGAAATCCTTATCTTGTGATATAATAAAGAAAAAATGATAGGAGTTAGCAGCTTATGGACATTCATTCACATCAGCAAGCCCTAGATGCCTATGAAAACGTCCTAGAGCATCTACGGGACAAACATATTCGGATTACGGAAACGCGTAAAGCCATTATTTCTTACATGATTCAGTCAACAGAGCACCCTAGTGCCGATAAGATTTACCGTGACTTACAGCCTAAATTCCCTAACATGAGTCTAGCGACGGTTTATAATAATTTGAAAGTCTTAGTGGATGAAGGCTTTGTAGCAGAATTAAAGATCAGCAATGATTTAACCACTTATTATGACTTTATGGGACATCAGCATGTCAATGTGGTATGCGAAGTTTGTGGCAAAATCGCTGACTTTATGGACGTAGATGTCATGGACATTGCCAAAGAGGCTCACCAGCAGACAGGGTATAAGGTGACACGTATCCCTGTTATCGCTTATGGTGTTTGTCCAGAGTGTCAGGCCAAAGGCAAATCCGACTTCTAACGTTAACATCACGGGAGAAATGGTTCTAAACCTCTCTATTAATGAAAATATCGTAAAATCCTCCAGTGTTGAACAGAGCACTGGAGGATTTTTATCAGTATCAGAAAAGGCAGTGAAGCATTAGTCGTGTGAGTCATCACACATGACAGGTTTAGTTTGATGATTTGACAGTTTAGGAATTCGGAGATGCTCCCCTTCAAAAGGTTCGTCACTTTCATCAAAGCGTTGTTTTAGTTGGTTATAAAAAATAACATTGGCCGTTGTGAAGTAAGGCAAGAGGTAAATGTTTAGTAACCCCAGCGTCAAGATGTTTAGCAAGAACCAACCGATAAAGCTGAGTTGTAATAAGAAGAGTTTCCATTTATACCCCTTAATCATTGCAACGCTAATTTCGATAGTATCAACCGTACCCAAATAGGTTCCTTCTTTCACCTTGTCGTAAAGGATATATTCTGCCAAACTATAGGCGTAGTAGCGGTTGAGGTAGATTCCAAACCCGACTAGAGCTAAGATGGCCCCAAACACTAAAAAGATCACGGAAATAGCAACACCTGTACCTGATTTGGCATTCATCAAAAAGGCTGATAGACCTAGGATGAAGATGAAAAGGCCAAGGAACCAAATCAAGGACCAAACGAGGAAGAATAACCGTTTCATGATAAATAGCACCACCAACTTACCAAAGTATTCTCCTGAAAAAGCCGTTGTTGTTTCGCTGAAAGTCACTTCTCGACGGTAATGCCTAACAACATCAATCATGGTAAAGGCGGCTGATAACGTAAAAAGGGTAATGATGAGGGCAATAAGTAAAGGGAAGTAGTTGGCCCTCAAGGACATTTTGATGCCTGTAGCCATGACATAGCCTTGATGAACCTCGATACCAAAGTGAAAAATAGTGAGAATGGTTGGTATTAAAAATAGTAAATATTTACCAGAAAGATTTGCTAGGGTCGTCTTTGCCTGGCGTTTTATTTCTTTAATTGACATAATAAACTCCTTTGCCATATTATACCATAAATAGAGAAGCTAGAAAGTTTGTAATAAGGGTAATTCTGCTGTCTAGGAAGGCATGACAAGTTTGCAATTTTTTGATAAAATGATAGGCGCTGGAACAACATGTCATCTTGAAGCCCTTCATTATGATGGAAACTCAGGCAGATCAAAAAAGCTCAAGACTGTTTATCTTGATAGCAAGGAAGAAAGCACATGACAGATTATCCGATTAAGTATCGCCTTATCAAAAAAGAAAAGCACACGGGTGCACGCTTGGGAGAAATTATCACCCCTCACGGGACTTTCCCAACCCCTATGTTTATGCCGGTAGGAACTCAGGCTACTGTTAAAACACAGTCTCCAGAAGAGTTAAAAGCTATTGGATCAGGGATTATTTTATCAAACACTTATCACCTCTGGTTGCGTCCAGGAGATGATTTGATTGCTCGTGCAGGTGGTCTGCACAAGTTCATGAATTGGGATCAGCCAATCTTAACCGATTCGGGCGGTTTTCAAGTTTACTCTTTAGCCGATTCACGAAACATCACTGAAGAAGGGGTCACCTTTAAAAATCACTTGAATGGCTCAAAAATGTTTCTATCACCCGAAAAAGCCATCTCTATCCAAAACAATCTTGGTTCTGACATCATGATGAGTTTTGACGAGTGCCCACAATTTTACCAACCTTATGATTACGTGAAAAAATCCATTGAACGTACTAGCCGTTGGGCAGAACGTGGCTTAAAAGCCCATCGTCGTCCTCATGATCAGGGGTTGTTTGGAATTGTTCAAGGAGCTGGATTTGAGGACCTTCGTCGTCAGTCTGCGGCAGATTTGGTGGCTATGGATTTCCCAGGTTATTCTATTGGAGGCTTGGCTGTTGGGGAGAGCCATGAAGAAATGAATGCCGTCCTCGACTTTACGACTCCCCTCTTACCAGAAAACAAACCACGTTACTTGATGGGGGTAGGAGCACCGGATAGCTTGATTGATGGTGTGATTCGCGGTGTGGATATGTTTGACTGTGTCTTGCCAACGCGTATTGCTCGTAACGGGACCTGTATGACTAGTGAGGGACGCCTTGTGGTTAAAAATGCTAAGTTTGCAGAAGATTTCACGCCATTAGACCATGATTGTGACTGCTACACTTGTCAAAACTATAGCCGTGCCTACATTCGTCACTTACTAAAAGCGGACGAAACTTTTGGTATTCGTTTGACAAGCTACCACAACCTTTATTTCTTGGTTAACTTGATGAAAAAAGTACGTCAGGCTATTATGGACGATAATTTACTTGAATTCCGCCAAGATTTCCTTGAACGGTATGGTTATAACAAATCTAACCGTAATTTCTAGTTAGATATGATAAAATCCTGAAACGGATGGCAGCTTATCGTCTCTGGTTTCAGGATTTTTTGTGTAGACAAGTAGGTACTGTGCGATGCTCAGAGCTGAAAATTTGTTTTTTCCTTGTTCTTTTTCAGAAAATAGTTACCCTTTTCAAAAAATGCGGTTGACAAAGGGTAAGCTTTTGATTAAACTATTACAAGAGGATGAGATATGACGGACTGTTTTGGAATTGACCTTGACCAAGAGTATCGATGCCTGCACTATCACACAACTCTTGATATTGTTGGCCTCAAATGTGCTTTTTGTCAGACTTATTATGCTTGTTACCATTGCCATGACCAGTTAACAGAGCATGCCTTTGTGCCAACAGGGCCTGCTGAAATGTTTCCTGTGATTTGTGGCCATTGTCGAAAGCTCTTGAGTCGAGCTGGGTATGCGTGTGGTCATTGTCCCTATTGTCAAAGTCCCTTTAATCCGGCCTGTCATCGACACAAGGATATCTATTTTTTAAAGGAGTCGTAACTGATGTTTACAACCAAGGAACTTGTTAAGGTGGCTATGATGACCACTTTGATCATTATTTTAGGCTTTATTCCTGCTATCCCGTTAGGCTTTATCCCAGTCCCTATTGTTTTACAAAACTTAGGCATCATGTTGGCTGGATTGATGCTGGGTGGTAAAAAGGGAACCCTATCTGTTTTCTTATTCTTAGTGATTGGGCTTTTCTTACCAGTTTTCTCAGGATCACGAACCACTATTCCAGTCTTGATGGGACCATCAGCTGGGTACGTTATTGCCTACCTTCTTGTCCCAATTGCCTTTTCATTACTTTACCGTAACTGGTTCTCAAAGAACACACCACTTGCTTTCTTAGCCTTATTCATTTCTGGAGTCTTGCTAGTAGATGTGATGGGAGCGATTTGGTTGGCAGCTTACACAGGGATGCCGTTGATGACTTCTCTGTTATCAAACTTGGTCTTTATTCCAGGGGATACTATCAAAGCAATTATTGCAACGATTATTGCTGTTAAATACAAAGACAGTTTCTTGAATACAAAACAGTAATCTAATCATCAAATAGTTAAGTTGTGTTGAACAGGTCTTGGCGGATTTATCTGCTAGGACCTGTTTTTGGTGAGTCTCAGCCCCTTTTTAACACTAATTTTTGTTATAATAGTAGGAAAGCAAGAAAGAAGGGTTTGAGATGAAATTAACCACTTTAGGCTCCTGGGGAGCTTATCCCTACCAAGAGGCAGGAACAACGTCTTATTTGCTGACAGGACATGACGGCTTTCAATTACTGATGGATGCTGGTAGTCGAGCGCTCAATGAGCTGGAGAAAGAAATCAGTCCTCTCGATTTGGATGCAGTGATTATTAGCCACTACCATCCTGATCACGTAGCCGACTTAGGAGTATTGCGACATTATTTTCAACTTTACCCTAAACACTTGTGGGAACCAAAGGTACTACCTATTTATGGGCATGATAAGGATCGACACGAATTTGCTAAGTTAAGCATTCCTGATGTTTCCGAAGGAAAAGCTTATGATGTCACTGGAGTTGAACGGATTGGTCCTTTTGACATTACCTTTCTTAAAACGGTTCATCCAGTTGTGTGCTATGCCTTTCGAATTGTAGAGAGAGCGACTGGCCAGGTACTTGTCTTTACTGGAGACAGTGGTTATTTTGAAGGATTGGCAGACTTCGCAAAAGAAGCAGACCTTTTCTTAGCAGATGTTTACTTATACGAAGGCAATGACAATCATATGGCACATTTGACCAGTAAGGAAGCAGGACTAATGGCTAGCCAGGCAGGTGTTAAGAAGCTTGTCCTGACCCACATGCCACCGGTTCCTCCAGAAGGTATTGATCCTGACAATCACTTGGAAGTGTTAAGGCAAGAAACACAAGTGTACGCAGGAAGTATTCCTGTTGAATTGGCATTGCCTCACAAGTCGTGGGATTTGGGGAGTTTTTCCTAATGTTGTATAGTTTAGACGAACAAACTTATTTCATGCAAGAGGCTTTAAAAGAAGCCGAAAAATCCTTGCAGAAAGCTGAAATCCCCATTGGCTGTGTCATTGTCAAGGATGGCGAGATTATTGGTCGTGGGCACAATGCGCGTGAAGAGAGTAACCAAGCCATTATGCACGCTGAAATGATGGCTATTAACGAGGCTAACGCTCATGAAGGAAATTGGCGATTATTGGACACCACGATGTTTGTGACCATCGAGCCTTGTGTGATGTGTAGTGGTGCTATTGGGCTAGCAAGAATTCCCCATGTCATCTATGGGGCCAGCAATCAAAAATTTGGTGGGACAGACAGCCTTTACCAGATTTTGACAGATGAGCGTTTGAACCACCGCGTGCAAGTGGAGCGTGGACTGCTAGCAGAAGACTGTGCTAACATCATGCAAACCTTCTTTAGACAAGGACGTGAACGTCAAAAAGAAGCTAAGCGCCTAGCTAAAGAGCAAGAAGCACTGCTTGCTAATGATGAAACCTAATCAAGAAAAAGAGACTTAGAAGGATAACTAAGTCTCTTTTTGGGCGGATAGATGTGTTTAAGATAGAAAGGGGCAGTCACTGTCCTGTGGTTATTCGTCATCTAGGTACTATTGGTAAAGGTAATACTCAAGGTTTCTGCTAAGAGTCCATAAGAGAAGCCACTATAATTGTCCCAGTAGTGACTAAACAAGTTGTGGTATCTGGCTTGGTTATCGACGACATCTGCAACCATCTGGTCATAGTCAGCCTGATTGGCAAATTGGAGACTAACCTGTTCTTGTCCTTGTAACAATTGGCCTTCTAGGCTGTTGAGGATGACATTAGTGTCAAAAGTAGTCAGATAACTTTGGTTACGCTTAGCGTAAATGAGACTATCATCTGTACATACCGGAATCTTCCACACGTTTTTAGAGGTCTCTTTGGCATTGAAGACGATGTCTTTACTAGCTTGGTGAGATAACGACATGAGTTGATCTGGTAAGCAAAGGAAACTGTAATTGATGCCAGTTTGCTGCTGTTGGGACAAATGGTTATCAAAGACGGGATCGCCCCAAGTCGTATCTACTCCGTAGTATTGACCATTAAGCTGGACAGCATTCCAAGCATGAGGAAAGGCTTCCTGCGTTTGGCGAGATGTTCCTGTTCCTCTAATGTAGGCAACGGGAATATTAGCTTTCTGGCAGAGAAATTGAAAAGCTTGGGCGTAACCATTACACACGGATAAATGATCAATGAAGACACTTTTGATATCCTGGTTAGAAGAAATCTGAGTTTGATCACCCGATTGATAAGCTTCAAAAGCGGCTTTGTTGTAATCGGTATCTTGGATAATCACCTCATAGAAGTACTTGACTCGCTCATAATCATTTTCTACTGGCATTTTAGCTATAATACTGTCACCGATGGTTTGTAAGGTTTGGTAGGTTTTTTCAACGTCTTTTGGCAGTGGAAAGGTGACAAAGGCATTTTGGTCCGAAAGTTCAAAACGGTAATCCGCCGAAGTAATCCAGTAAAACTCAGGATTATCCATCATAAAAGCATCTACAGTTTTGATGAGGCTTTCTTTAGAAGTAGGTGCTAAACTGATAACTTCACGAAACTGTGAGAGACTGTCATGCAAGGTGAGGTAATTTTCTTGTTCGGGTTTAGACAGTTGTTGAAAATAGTAATGCTGTCCCACTTTTGCGATGGCTTTTTGTCGTTTTTGACCTGTTAAAGTAAGGCTATTTTCTTGGTTAGAAGGTTGACTAATGAGACTACAGGCAGATAAGCCAAGCATCACAGAAGTCATTATTGTTAAGCATTTAATCCCTTTTTTCATAACCAACCCCGTTCTAATCTAATCCCTTTCATTATACCATAGAGAGAAGAGCAATTGATTGAAAGTGAAACGTTTTCAAAATAAAATTGTATTTTCTGAAAAACGTCCTTTATGAACTTCCTCACTAAAATGAATGAGACAACGAGAAGCCATTAGCAGGAATCAAAGAAAAGTGTGCTAAAGCCTTCAAGAAGAAGCCCTTGCAAATGCATCATAATATGCTATAATAAAAGTGGAGCAACACTTGTGCGTGAAGTGGGTCAGGGGAGGAATCCAGCAGCCCTAAGCGATTGTCAGGTGTGTGCTCTTTTTTTGTTACCTTTATTAAAGTAATCTCAGCTTTCTATAGTGTTATCAGTTGTTGAAATTGATTGATATTTTTATTGAGGTTAAGAGGTATGAAACAGGACATAAAACGTTTTAAATGAAAATCAAAATTTTGAAAATTATCATATTGTCATGGGTTTTAAGCTATGGAAGTAAATTAGTTTATGCGGATGAAATATTAAAAGATTTGAAAGCAAGCTTAAGATTTGCTTATGATGTTACTCCACTTGAGTATGAAAATGTAGAGATTACATTTGTTACTACGAACAATATACATATTAATACTGGACAAAAGAAATCTGGATGCGTTTTATATGTTGATTCTATTGTATCTTTAGGGATTACTGATAACTTTATCAAAGGGGATAAGGTAGATGTCTTTGGGCTCCCTTATAATTTTTCATCACCCAATGTAGATAATATTTATGGTGGTGTTGTGAAACATTCGGATGACAAACTTCAATCATTACAGTTTGTAGGGATTTTAAATCAAGATGGAGAAGAAACCAGTCTCCCCTCTTATACTATTTTAATAAAGCATAAGCAATTTACTTTGCAAGAATTTGATTTTAAAATAAGAAAATTTCTAATGGAAACATACAGTATCTATGATTCGGAATCGCGTTATATATCGGGGAGTTTTTTTCTAGCTACCAAAGATAGTAAACATTATGAAGTTGATTTATTTAATAAGGATGATAAGCTTCTAGGTCGAAATCGTTTCTTTAAAAGGTATAGAGATAATAAGGTTTTTAATAGTGAAGAAATTAGTCATTTTGATATCTACTTAAAAACACACTAGCAAGTCCGTCTAGGGCTTGCTTTTTTAGTGTTCAAACGATGATAATTTTTATATAATGAGAAGAGGTAATGTGAAGGAGATAGCATGAGAAAATATTTACAAGTTAGGTTATACGAATTGTCGTATTATGTTGAGATTTTGATTTCCATTATATTATTAGTATCGTTGTTGATTTTGACTGGGCATTTGGCCTTGATGCTGACCGGGATTTTCTCAATTAAGAGTGGTTTGGACACCTACTTGCAGAATTTTCTCAATCAGGCGATGAGTATTGCGATTGGTGTCGAGTTAATCAAAATGTTGAGTAAACATACTTCAGGCACCATTATTGAAGTTCTCTTATTTGCCATTGCGCGTCAGATTGTTGTTGCTCATGGCTCGCCTGTAGATTCCCTGCTAAGTGTGGTGGCGCTAACCATTTTGTTTGCCACTCGGAAATACCTCTTTACTAGTTTTGATGACACGTCTAGCGTGGTTGTCCGAGGTAGCCAGAAAGTTAAGGTGGCAAATGTGCTGGCGCGTGTGACTTTACCAGCTGCTAGTAAAGATGAATTGATGCGTGAATTGATGCTTCGTCACTTAGAAATGGAAGATAAACTCCCATCAATTGGAGCATCGATTGCCTTTGCGGATATCGCTTTGCGCATTGATCATATGCACGAAGGGGTTATTACCCGTATTGAAATTATCAAATCCCTCAAATAACAAATGAAACGGCCTGAAGGTCGTTTTTTGATAGACAAGATTAAGCAGCCAAAGATGATATTGTGTTATGATTTAATAAAGTAAATGAAAATACCTGGAAAAGAGGTTCGACGGATGAGGACCTATCGTCATTTTTACGCGCTTATTGGCATATTATGTTTATTTGTGATTGTCTTAGGCTTTATGCTATGGCGTTCTAAACAAGTCACTTCCCCAGCTCAACCGGAAGCTATTCCTGCTAGTCGTTGGATTAACCAACCACTTCCTGATGTCCAGATTATGACACAAGAGGGGCAAGGCGTGTCTCTAAGTGAGTTTAAAGGCAAGCCTATGGTTCTGATGGATTGGGCCAGCTGGTGTCAGCATTGCCAAAAATCGATGCCTATCATGAGTAAACTATACCAAACTTACCATGACGACATCACTTTTATCTTTTTGAATGCGACCGGATCCGCACAAGGCAAAGAAACTAGAGACAGGGCAGCTAACTACCGTCAACAACTGCCTTATGAGATTCCTATTTATTATGATCAGCAGACGGCGGCTGCTAATCAGTTACAAGTAACTGCTGTTCCCACCTATTTTTTCCTTGATAAGAAAGGAGTGGTTAAACACGTCACCACTGCAGATATGACGGAAAATGACCTGGAGAGCCAAATTTTAAACCTCTTGCCTCACCAGAATAAAGACACATAATTAGAGTAAGTATTTCTATTATTTCATAAAAATTTCAGAAACTATGAAAACAAAAGGTTATCGTCACCTCCATTGTCCTTAGAGGAGCCACGCATAGCTTGTTTCATAAGGTTGAAAGTTTGAAAACCTTTTCAAAAATGATGCTTTTTTCGAGGTCGAAATCCGATAAAAACCATTGAAATATTAGATAGAAAAGGTTATCATACTAGTGGAACCTAAAATTTAAGGGAGTGAAACTCATGTCACATATTACATTTGATTATTCAAAAGTCCTCGAGTCATTTGCGGGACAACATGAAATTGATTTTTTACAAGGCCAAGTCACAGAAGCTGACAAGTTATTGCGTGAAGGAACTGGACCAGGTTCAGATTTCTTGGGTTGGCTTGATCTTCCAGAAAACTATGATAAAGATGAATTTGCACGTATCTTGACTGCTGCTGAAAAAATTAAGTCAGACAGCGAAGTTCTTGTGGTGATCGGTATTGGTGGGTCATACCTTGGTGCCAAAGCTGCTATCGATTTCTTAAACCATCACTTTGCTAACTTGCAAACTGCCAAAGAGCGCAAAGCGCCACAAATTCTTTACGCTGGAAACTCTATTTCATCAACTTACTTAGCAGACCTTGTAGAGTACGTTCAAGACAAAGAGTTCTCAGTAAACGTGATTTCTAAATCAGGAACAACTACTGAGCCAGCGATTGCTTTCCGTGTCTTCAAAGAACTTTTGGTTAAAAAATATGGCCAAGAAGAAGCTAACAAGCGTATTTACGCTACAACAGACAAAGTGAAAGGTGCTGTTAAGGTAGAAGCTGACGCTAACAACTGGGAAACATTTGTGGTGCCAGACAACGTTGGTGGTCGTTTCTCAGTCTTGACTGCTGTTGGTTTGCTTCCAATTGCTGCATCAGGTGCAGATATCACAGCTCTTATGGAAGGTGCAAATGCAGCGCGTAAAGACCTTTCTTCAGACAAAATCTCTGAAAACATTGCTTACCAATACGCTGCTGTTCGTAATGTGCTTTACCGTAAAGGCTACATCACTGAAATCTTGGCTAACTACGAGCCATCTCTTCAATACTTTGGAGAATGGTGGAAACAATTAGCCGGTGAATCAGAAGGAAAAGACCAAAAAGGGATTTACCCAACTTCAGCTAACTTCTCAACAGACTTACACTCACTTGGTCAATTTATCCAAGAAGGTTACCGTAACCTCTTTGAAACAGTTATTCGTGTTGATAAACCTCGTAAAAATGTTATCATTCCTGAATTAGCAGAAGACCTAGATGGACTTGGTTACCTTCAAGGTAAAGACGTTGATTTCGTTAACAAGAAAGCTACAGATGGTGTGCTTCTTGCCCACACAGATGGCGGCGTGCCAAACATGTTTGTCACTCTTCCAGCTCAAGACGAATTTACTCTTGGTTACACTATTTACTTCTTTGAGCTTGCTATCGCTGTTTCAGGCTACATGAATGCTGTTAACCCATTTGATCAGCCAGGTGTTGAAGCTTACAAACGTAACATGTTTGCGCTTCTTGGAAAACCAGGTTTTGAAGAATTATCAGCAGAGCTTAACGCTCGCCTCTAATAAACAGATAATGAGAAAAGGCTTCCCTAGTGAACTGCACCCCAAAAGTTAGACAACAAATCTAACTTTTGGGGTGTTTTTCTATGAAATTAAGTTATGAAGATAAAATTGAAATCTATCGCTTACGACAATCTGGTTGGACATGGCCTAAAATCAGTCAAACATTTAATATGAGTAAGTATAACCTTCAATACATGGTCCGCCTTATTGATATACACGGATTGGAAAGTGTTTGTAAAAGGAAAAATAGGTATTATTCTCCTGAACTAAAGCAGGAAATCATAAACGAAGTTCTGATGAAAGGTAGGTCTCAGCTAGAGGTTTCTCTAGATTATGGATTACCAAATAAGGGAATGCTTCCTAATTGGATAGCGCAATACAAGAAAAACGGGTATACTATTCTTGAGAAATCAAGAGGGAGACCTGTAAAGATGGGACGCAAACCAAAGAAAAAACTTGAAGAAATGACTGAATTAGAGCGTCTTCAATATGAAAATGAGTACCTTAGAGCGGAGAATGCCGTACTAAAAAAGTTGAGAGAACTCCGCTTGAGGGACGAAGCAAGGCTCAAAGAGCAACAGAAATCATTCAAGGACTAATCAATGTATTTGATTTAAGAATCCTACTTAATATTTTGAAGCTGTCTCGATCAACCTACTATTATCAGGTTAAACGTCTAACTCAGGGAGATAAAAACAAAGAATTAAAAGAAGCTATTCAAGATATTTATTCTGAGAACAAAGGGAGATATGGTTACCGTAGAATTCACCTCGAACTTAAAAATCGAGGCTATAAAGTTAACCATAAGAAAGTTCAACGTCTGATGACAGAACTTGGGTTGAAAGCTAGAATCCGTGCGAAACGTCGCTATAACTCTTATAAAGGTGAGGTGGGCAAGAAAGCTGATAATCTCATTAAGCGTCAATTTAAAGCTGCCCAACCACTTAAGAAGTGTTATACCGATGTCACAGAGTTTTCAATTCCTGCTAGTGATCAAAAATTGTATCTATCACCAGTTCTTGATGGCTTTAACAGTGAGATTATTGCATATCATTTATCTACCTCGCCAAACTTACAACAACTTAAAACGATGCTTTCCGAGGCTTTTCCTGAACAAACTTATCAGGGCACTATTTTACATAGTGACCAAGGATGGCAATATCAACACACTTACTACCATCATTTTCTTGAGGAGCATGGAATGAGACCGTCCATGTCGCGTAAAGGAAATAGCTTAGATAACGGCATGATGGAATCTTTTTTTGGAACATTGAAGACAGAAATGTTTTATGGGTTTGAGAAGGAATTTACTTCCCTCGAAACATTAAAAACAGCTATTTCAGAATATATCAACTACTACAACACTAAACGAATCAAACTGACATTAAAAGGACTAAGTCCTGTGCAATACAGAACTCAATCCTTAACTTAAAATATAATGTCCAACTTTTGGGGGTCACTTCATAGAGGAGGCCTTTTTAGTTGTCTCTAAGACATCTCTTTATTACAACACGTCGTCAAAGATAACTTTTTTTAATGTCTCCCATAGAGTCAATAGGCTTTTCTCCCTATATAAAAGAAAATTGGCCAAATTTCAAGTTGAAGTTAGCCAGTTTTAACATTTCTACTGGCGACTTGTAGTTGAAGAGTCGTTTAGGATAATGATTGATCCAATGTTCAATAGCAGCGACTTCTTTAGGGGTCGTTGTTTTGGTACCTTTAGGGAGCCATCTGCGAATCAGGCGATTATGGTTTTCGTTAGTGCCTCTCTCCCATGACGCATAGGGATGGGCATAGTAGATGTCACTTGCTGGAAAGACATCTGATAAGCGAGAAAATTCTGTCCCGTTGTCTGCTGTGATAGAGTTGACGGTGTAGTCTTTTAGAATCCCCGTAAGAGCTTTATTGACGGCTTGAGCAGACTTATCCGGTATTAATCGAATCAGCTGATGACGTGTTTTCCTGTCCGTTAGGGTGAGTAAGCATTGATTTTTAGCCCTCGTCAGAATGACTGTATCAATCTCATAATGCCCAGCTTCAAGACGTTGGTTAATGCTATCTGGGCGTTGTTCAATACTCTTTCCTGCGGGTTTAAAATAAGGACTGGCATGTTTTCTAGCCTGCTTAGCCTTTCTCGGATAAAGCATAGCCTCCTTACCAAGACTTAATTTCCCATGATGAATCCAGTAATAGATGGTAGATACAGGGACTTGAACTCCCTTAGCTTTAACTATCATCTCAGGGGAATAGTTCTGACGCATGTAGTGTTCAATAGCCTCCCTATCTTGCTTACGCTGTCTAATGGGTCTAACAGAACGCTTGCGATTTTCTTGATAGACCAACTGAGCATGTTGAGCAGAATAAACGGCTTCAAACTTTCCTTTACGAACCTGTTGCCTAACCAATCCTCGCTTGATTTCATTATGAATGGTCTGGGGAGCCTTACCTAGTAAGCGAGCAATTTCACGATTAGAGCGACCTTCCAGCTTCCAGCGTTGAATTTGCTGACGCTCATGGATTGTCAATTGTTTGCCTTTTGGTGTATAATAATCTTGCATCTTTTTGAGTTTCCTTGTGTTTGTGGTGAACTACAAGTATACCTCTTGGAGGTGCTTTTTTCATACCTAAAAAGTGGCTAACTTCAACTTGAAATTTGGCTTTTTTAATTTTTTTCTCAAATAATATTGACAGGTTCTTATGGGCTAGCATATAATAAGTATTAGTTCGGAAAAACCGAAACTACTGTTTTCAGAGGGAGATTGAGATGAAATATTCATTCATTATGTCATACTTGACATATTACTTAAAGGCAACGGTGAGTTTAGAGGGAAACTTTATTAAAGTATCTAATCCTAATACCATTTTAAAGGTTATTCCACTTGGTGCGCAAAACCGTACGATTCCTGTGGAGCAAGTTTCGACAGTCGATGACTCGTTCAAGTTAGATTTGAAATCTTTCTTTTGGGGTCTTTTGTTTGCCCTCATTGGGATGAATATGTTATCTGACTCTTTCTTTGGCGGTCTGATTTTAGGTGCTTATGGTATCTTAACCGTGTTGAGTTCCTTCCAAACTGTTTTAACCTTGGGGTTAACATCTGGTCAAGTGCATCCTATTAGCGTAGCTGTTTTTGAAAAAGAAAAGGCTATGCAATGTAAAGAAGATATCCAAGCCCTTATCAATCAACGTTACCAAGCGACGGATGTTGGAAAGCACACAGCTGAGCAAACGGATCGCTTGATTGATGCCATGACTAACAACTAATCACTCAAGGTACCGACAAGAAAGCAGGAAGACAGATGTCAATAAATGTGGATGAGTTAAAAAAGTGGATGAAACAAAATAGTAAACACTTGGTAGTAGGTATTGTCCTCGTGTTAGTAGGGTTTGCTGGCTACCACTATTACAAGAGCCAACCTAAAAGCATTGTCAGCCATGTGAAGCCATCTTATAGTGGCTATGATGGTTACGGTTCGCTGACCTATAATTCTCGAGATGTTGGCAATGAGGTGACCAGAGTTGTTTACCGTTCAGCTGGCTTTACTAAAAAGCAGACAGAAGAGTTATTATCCAATGACCCTGTCTTGATGACAGATATTCGGTTAGATCCTAAGTTACAAGCCAACTATGACCGCGCCATGACCATGCTAGGGACCATTAGGTGTGACTTTGATCATGCAGATAACCTTAAAAATGGGGATAAGGTAATTTTTCGTGTGACATCAACAAGCAGTAAATCTCCCGTTAAATCCGAAAAGAAAGTTTTCACGGTTAAAGGATTAGAAAAAATCAAAACGGTGAGCCTTAAGGATTTCCTGAAAGACAATCCAGTGACCTTCAAAGGTTATAATAACTATGCTAGCTTGGTCTTACCAAAAGATAAGGACGGTCAAGAACCCTTCCGAGACAATGATGAGGAAGAAAATCTATCTAATGGAGATAAAGTTAGACTGAGCTTATCAGAATCATATCTTGAACAGCTATTGGCCAAAGGGGAAAGCATTTCGCCTAAAGAAATAACCATCAAAGTGTCTGGCTTGAAGAATATTACTGAAATAGAGAACCTCAACGATTTATTGGCTAAAAATGATGACTTTGTGAAGTCTAAACATGAGAACACCTCTTCATACACCTATGCTATTGAAAAAGTAGGGGATTATTTAAAGTATGATCCAAACTATTCTGGCTTTTTCTCTAGTGACAGCAGTGAGCAAGTCAGGTTGGTAACAGTCTATAAAATTACAGAAACTTATAGCGGGAAACCAACGGTAAGTTATGGTTACTATGGTTATAGCGCAGAAGTAGTCAATGACAAACTCGTTACTGAAGATGCTCAGACGGTAGGTGGCTACAACACCGAAGACTTAGAAAATCTGATTGCAAGCCTTAAAACAGAGGGCTACACAGAATATAAAGCATCCTAAACTTTACACAGCAAGAACAGACTAAAGCCCGAAAGGGCTTTTTTGTTATCATGAGGATTAAAAAAATCCCTAAAGTACTAAAGGCTTTAGGGACGATGTTTTTTGACAAGGGATCAGGAAGAGACCAAGAGCTCTTCCAAACGTTTTTGATAATGTTGTTGGTACAAGGCTAAGATAGTTTTAGTCAAGTCCTCACATTGTTGCTGAATACCATCTAAACTTAAACCAATCAAGCAGGTCTCTTTTGGAAAGACCTTAAGTTCTTTTAGAAAAGGCATCAAGTTTTGACTGGTAACAACCAAATCAACCGGTTTATCATAATGATAAATGTTTTCAGACAAGATATTGAGCCGTGACAGGTCAATCTTGTAAGCAGGAACGGTCGAACTAATAAATCGAGTGATAACATCACCAATCGTTTCTTGGCTCTCCACAATGGTGATGGCGATTGGATTCACAGAATTCTCCAAAATTTGCTCAAACAACAAACACATAAGATGGAGATGCCCCATGCTGAGATTTCCCTGTCTGCCAGTATCAGCTAGCCAATCTTTGATAATGGTTTTGATTTTTTCAAGCAAGAGGGTATTTCCTTGATACTGGTCAGAATAGTAACCATCAAAGGTAATGAGCGTCTGTAAATTATAGAGGGTCCTTCTAAAGAAAGGGAGTAAGCTAGACATGTGCTGGGTAATGTCATAATGGTCCCCTACCAGTGCTTGTAAGCGACTCGCCAATAGTCGATAGTCGGAATCTTCAGCAATCACGTTAAAAAGCTGCTCTCTATGGTCTGCTGTCCAGTAATCCGTGAGAAAAGAATTATCCGCTGTTAAGTAAATCAAAAAGAGGTAGTCAAAATCGTCAGCTGATAATTGACGCTGGGTTCGAGGTTCAATTTCAGAGGCAGCATAATGCTTGATTTCATCGAAAATGGATAAGGTTTTGAGCTGGTTAAATAACGGTAAGTCAGGTAAGCGAACAGGATGCTTGTGCCTTCTCCAGGACAACATCAGTAAGATGTCAAAAAAGAGGAATTTCTTATCCAAAAAGGCAGACGGTTTCAGGTTTCTTTGTGTCGCAAAGATAAAAGAATGAATGATCTCAATGTCTTCAGGACGGATATCGTACAGCACAATGCCATACTCTTTATGCAAGAGGGCGATTAAATAGCGAATGCGCAATTCATCCCCAACAACCGTATTGTCCACAACGTCCAAGCCAATGGTTTGGAGGTAGTCTTTTAGTTTATGAATAAGGCGGTAAGCCTTTGATTGGGAAATAAAATGCTGGCGCGTGTAGGTTGCAATGGCCTTGTTATGCTGGTTGTCAGTCAGTAAAAAGGTAAGCATCTTTAAAGTGTCTGACAAACCAAAGATATCGTAGAAGAAACCATCTTCCTTATCTTCAAGCACTTCACAATAAATCATCGATTTGACGAGTTCAATGCGTAGAGAACCTTTAAAGAGGGCGTTAAACTGGCGGAAATACTGCTTCACTTTTTGAGCAGTCAAAGCGGTTTGCGAGCAAACAGACTCTAAGGTCAGTTCTCTTTCGGTCAATAAAATAGCCATTAAGACCTTCTGGTCAATAATGTCGGGCTCCAAGTAATGATCTAACAATGTAATTTCTCTCTCCTTAAATTAAATTGTATAATTCCTATATATTGTAACGGAACTTTTCAAAAAGTCAACTAAAAGAGTGCAATTCAGCTGATTTAACAAGAAGTAAGACAAAAGTGACGTCTTTTAAGGAGTGACCATTAACGATGAAAAGGATGATTTAAAATGACAAAAGATTTTGAAAGACCTAAAAATGAATAAATATTCTAAAAAACTAAAAAAATGAAAAGTTATAAAAATTAAAAATAATAGAATAAAGCTCTTGAGATTAGATAAAAAAGTAGAAACTCTTAGGAAGGAAAAATCCACCAGATTATTTCGGAAAAACCGATTAATGTGCTATCCTAGTAACGGAAAGTTAAAAAACAAAGTTGAGTGTCCCAGTTTAGCAATCAAACAAATTGGGGCGCTCACTTTTGGAGGAGAGAGAAGTGAAGAACAAAGTACTCAAGACACTAGTATTGTTTCTTTTTGCTGTGTTGGGAATTTTTTCGATGCAGAAAGTGGAAGCTGAAGTTATATATGAAGGCTATAAAATTAGCAAACAAGATATAACTGGCGCCTCAGTTCCTTTTATTTATGTGAAATCATCAGATGGAGAAGTAGAGAATGTATACTGTTTTAATCTAAGGCTTACCTACCCGCCAACACAATGGGAAGGAACAAATTATCCAAAATATAAAAAAGAAGAGGCGAACTCTAATCAGATGGACAGATTGGCATCTAACAAAAGGTTATCAGGTGATGAGCTTAGGGATGCGATTTTAAAAGTTATTTACTATGGCGATTCTGAAAATGGAAATAGGGAATTACAAAAAAAATATCGTCTCTCCGATGTACAGTTTCATGATATTACTCAAAAAGCAATTTGGTATTTTACAGATATGGCAGATGCAAGTAATAACTTACAACATGATGCTTTAAAAGCATATAGAGAATTAATAGATATCAAATCAAAAACATTACCAGAGAATATTAAGTTAAACATTTACACAACCACTGAGCAAGATAAGGATTATAAACCCTATCAAAACTTACTTTCTGCGAAAATATTGAATTCTAATAATACTATTCATACTCGCTAATAGTCAGATATTGACTAACTAGGATTGTTGATTTTATAGCGTTTGATAATACAACCAATAAGTATTATTCGTTATTATTTGAATGTGTTGTTGTTGAATTGTTGTTAATCCTTTTGCCATGGCCATTTGAATTTTCTTTTTGATTTTCTGAACTTTTCAAATGCTAGAACCTCATCAGCAAATATTTTGGCTTCAGCTAGTATAGTATCTAAAATGAATTCTTGGTCTTTGTCAAGTTTGTTTTTAGTTGTTAACTTATTTTTGACTGTTTGAGTATCGATGGAATCATCTAATAGTTCGAGTACTATTGTTGATTTCAAATCGTAAAGTTCTTGCTCACTAAGGTTCTTTATATTGCTTAAGTCATAGTTAGTTATATTAAATATGATTTTATCCCCAAAGTCGACTTGTCTTCCCAATAGTTCATCGGTGGTGGTATCAAATATTTTTGCTAATTTAACTACATTTTCAAGAGTAGGTTCAGTTCTACCATTTTCCCATTTTGCATAAGCACTTTGTCCTATCGCTAATAATTTTGACATTTCGTCTTGGGTATACCCCCTTTTTTTTCGCTCTTCTCTTAGTTTTTGTGGAAAATTGGACATTGGTTACTCCTTTTTTTAAAAAATATTCCAAAAAAGACTACTTTTCTCTTGACTAATAGTCTTATTTGGACTAAACTATAATTAGTCCTAACAAGACTAATTATACCAAACTATACAAATGTTTGGCAAGTGAAAGTGAGGTAACTGTTTATGACTGTATGAAAAAAGTCTTTGAAGAAATCTAATTCCTCAAAGACTTACCAAAATCAATTATCTTGATTATACCATATTTTAAAGAAAAGAGAATAGGAGAATGGCTTATAAGGAGTATTACGAGTACAAGGACATTATGGAAGCCACTGGAAAATCGTTTAGTTCGGTTAAAAAGTGGCGGATAACAGTAGAACGCTTATCTGGTCATGAATTTAAAAAGATTAGAATGCGTGTCAGTCGCAGACGTGTGCAAGATGTGTATCAGTTTACAGAAGATGAATTTGATAAGTTTATCAGGTTGTCTGAACGGATAAATGAAACAAAAAACATGGCACAATCTGTCGTTGAAATTTGGGGCGATTTAAAGGCTCGTGAGGAACGACAACTAAAGCAAGATGTTGCTGATATAAAAGTCACTCTAAATAAGCTAGTAAAAGCCCACAATTTTAAAAATGCGACGCTAACAGCCTTTGAAAATAGGGTACAGAAACTAGAGGAACGACTAACTGAACTGGAAGAAAGCCAGTCTAAAGGTTGGTCTCCGTTTAAAAAGAAAGATAAAGGTAAATACTAATGGTAACTAACAAAATGAAATTGACAAGTGACTTAAATCTTAAAGAAATGGCTTTAGATAGCTCACAATTCTATATCCCTAAAAAAGTAAAAATTGACTTTACACAAACTCGTCCTAAAAACAAGTATAAAGACGGTAAGCCGACTGATATTGTAGAAGGCTATATGTTGAATGGAATTGATGAACGTACAGCTAGTGCAGTAGAACAAGGCTTGATTGATTTGGAAGATGTCAAGACGATCACAATCGAAGTTCTAGGTAGTTTTGATGAGATCGAAGGAGCTATGGCAGGCGCTCAACTAGTCTTTGTGGAATTGTTGGATACTCGAGTTATGGCACAATGGGTTGATGGACGTAACGCAGGCTATAAGGGGCTAAAATTAGTGGCTAGTGGCTTAAAACTGCTGTAAGGAGCTGAAAATAGGGCTTTTGGGAGCTTAGCCGGCACCTCCCGCTATGGCGGGATAGGGAATCCCTAGCCAGCGGGAGTGCTAGGCTACCAAGCTACCAAAAATCAGTTCTATTTTTAGCTAAAAGTCGTTTTCATGAGTTTTCAAGAATTGCGATTTTTTGGCTAAAATTTTACATAATTTTTAGCTCAAGAGTTTTTTAGGGTTAGTATAATGCCATAATGCCAAAACCTATGCGCGGGCGCCATTCTGGACTTGACGATAGAATGGTGCAAAACAAGGAAAACCCTTGATTTGAAAGCATTTCTCCGTGGCCAATACCAACGGTGGCAGCGTACGCGTTAGGGAAGAAAAAGAGCTAAAATCATGGCATTTTACTTGGCATTATACATGGCATTATTCTCAAAAAAAGTGAAGTATAATGCCAAAAAATATTGAAAAATGATTAAAAATAATTTGAAAACCCTGTATTAATTAGAAAAGGAAAATATGACAAGACGAATTAGAAACAGACGATTTTTATTTGAACAACAATTAAAATCAATATTTTGGGATTGGTCTATTCAAGATAAACAATTACTTGATGACTGGGAAACAAATAAAGAACAGATTTTTAGATTGATTTTTGACCGTATCAGAACACTGGTAGAAGATGAGGAATTTGTGGAGTTTGCCATAGTGGTGCATGATAAAGATGTGTCTTATGGTACAAAATTGGTTGAACCTCACGTACACGGCTATATTGACTTTCCAAAACAAATTGATTTATCAAGAGTAGCTAGTGTTTTAGGCTTAGAACGTGAACGCATTGAAACTCCAAAATCAAAAGGAGGTCGTGCTTATACACGTATCAATGCTTTAGCTTATCTTATTCATGCCAAGGATAAGGATAAACACCAATATCCGGCAAGTGATGTCGAAACGTTTGATACGCTTGATTATGAAACCTTTATCAATCAAAATATAGAAGATTTTGAAAAATATGCTGCAACTCGTAAACGTGAGAAATCTGATGAAAGTCTTGACTTAGTCTTATCAAAAGTCCAAAAGGGAGAATTAAATTATTTGGAAGTTATGGAAGATGACGAACTAGCTTTCTTATTTGCCAATAACCAACAAAAATTCAGAGAAAGCTTTAATTTCTTTGGAGAACGTGAGACAGTATTACGTCTAAAAGATTTGAAAAAAGGTAACTATCAGCTAACAGTTCTTTATATTCAAGGCGAACCTGGTATTGGAAAAACCCATCTTGCCAATGAGCTTATTTTAGAAGTGTCAAAACGGTTAAGAGAAAATGGTTTAAAAGGTGAGTATTATCCTGCTAGTTCAAAAAATCCATTTGATAATTATTACGGTGAGGAAATTTTATTTTTAGATGACTTGCGAGAAGATAGCTTATCTGCGAGTGATTGGTTAAAACTCTTTGACCCCCTTAACTCTGCAAGAATGTCGGCACGTTATCAAAATAAATTGGTTGTCCCTAGATTGATTGTGATGACTGCTTATATGTCACCCAAACAGTTTTTTGGCAATATCAAAACAGAAGATTTAAACCAGTATTTAAGACGTGTTAATTTTTCAACGGAGATAGCTAAAAAGCACGGTATGGAAGATACCTTTTATAGCGTGTCAGAAGTTAAGAAAAATAAAGCTAATGATCACTATCAACGCTCTGATGGCTCTAGTGTTGTTTTAAATTTCAACTATGAAGATTTGTATTCATCACAAAACAAAGACGAGTTTATCACAAAATTATTAGAGGAATATATTTATCCTAGAATTTTGCCAAAGAATGTGAAGGACGTGACAAATGACTAGGAAAATAATCATATTTGAAAAGGTTAAATTGGATAATGTTTATTTAATTGATTTCAGAAATGAAAAGAGTTTATATAAGGATTTTCCAGATATTTATGTGTTTTTTAAAAATAAAGCAAACTATCAAAAAATTAAAAAAATGATGCAGTCGGCAAACCGCATCAAATATAAAAATAACCAATTACATTTTAACATGAAAGGGAAATAAAAACTATGTTTGTGGTAAAAAAAGATTTAATGAAACTTGGTTTTAGTTCTTGGCAGGCTATGATGTTAGTAAAGCAAGCAAAAGCAAAATTAGCTAGCCAAGGACTAACATGGTATGAAAGCAAGGGATTAGGGCGAGTTCCTCTTGAAACCGTTGAAGAGATTTTAGGTGTGAAGATTGATGAAGCTGATTTGATGGACAAGGAAGCAGTAGAACATGCCTAAAATGCCTAATGTCTATCCAATGTCAAATGGTACGTTTAGAGCGTCTGTATCACTTGGATTTGATCCTATAACAGGTAAAAGGATACATAAGTTTAAAAACGGCTTTAAAACACAAAAAGAAGCTTTAGAATGGCGTATGAGAATACTTGCTGATTTTGGGAAAGGTTCATTATCAAGCAATAGCTCAATGACGTTTAAAAAATTCCTAGATGATTATTTTATACCAGATTATCAAAGTCAAGTTAGACAACGTACTTTTGATATGTCACGTTCAAAGTTTAAAAGACTAGCCTATTTTGATAATATGAAATTATCAGATATTCTTCCTCCCCATGTTAAGCAATGGCAGAATGCTATGTTTATTGAAGGGCTATCAAATAATTATATTCGTTCTGTACATCAGATACTACAACAAGTTTTTGATTTAGCTGTTCGGCTTGGTATGTTGCCTAGCAATGTGGCTAAACAGGTTGGCAATGTCAAGAAAGATAAGCCTAAAGTTGATTTTTGGACAGTTGAAGAATTTCAGAAATTCATCAGTACATTTGACAAGTCTGATATTTATGATTTGCTATATTTTACCACGTTTTGGTTCTTCTTTATGACTGGAGTTCGTACAAGCGAATTACAAGCTATTGAGTGGTCGAAGATCGATTTTGATAGCGGTACAGTCCTAATAGATTGTTCAATGTATTATAAAAATCAAAAAGAATGGTATGTTACAGATACAAAATCTATTTCAGGTAATAGGTTATTGTATCTTGATGACGATACTTTAGAGAATTTGCAATACTGGAAACAAGCACAGGCTCAAATAGGAGAATGTAGATTTGTCTTTTCTCTAGTAGGTAGTCCATTGGTAAAATCTACGCCCTAATGCTATGAAAGAAGTTGCTAATCGAATGACAGGACAAGTAGTAGTGACAGAAAATCATGTTAGGAAAAGCAAATTTAATGGCAATCAACACACTGTAAAATTTGACAATTTTAGTAAAATACTGTACACTTTAGATACTGAGAAGTAGTTCATTAGAACACCAAAGCCCCCAACTAGTGCCAATAGTTGAGGGCTTTTTTTACGTTCCTATCAGATTAACGGGTGTTTTTAGGTTGACAATACTTATTATTTTTTGCCATCCAACCATTTGCAGATGAAATACAAGCTGATTCCTGCAATGACTTCTGCCATAATGGCAATAAGGAGCTCCGAGAAGTAGCCCATTAATGAACACCTCCTCTCTAGCAAAAGATTTGCTCGAGGAAAGCATTGCTTTAGGATTATATCACAAATTTTAACTATTGACACTCCTTTTTGAAGTTTGACTAGCGTAGTCTGTTGAACGAAAAAAGGAGCCCTCAACGCAGTTGATAAAAAAATAATCTATTTTGTTGTTAAATTGTTGTCAATGCAAAGCAAAAATCCTTGAAAATGTTGATTTCATAGGCTTTTTATACTTATTAACTCTATTCCCACTCCACAGAGGAGAATATCTATCAAGGTCAATAAAGAGTGGAAAGGGATCGAAATAAAAGATCTTCCAGAGATTACTATCTATCTTGTGAAAAATGGTAAGCGAACAAGTAAATTTGTTAAACTTAATAGTAGAAATAACTGGCAGGAAGAATTTAGAAATCTTACAATAACAGATAGTATTAATAAAAACAAAGAAAATGTATATGAAATAGTAGAAGATGGGGAAATTGGAGGAGAAATCACTCTTAATAATAAGAGATTTGCTGTATCTTATAAAAGTAGTAATAATCATTTTACTGTAACTAATTCTCTTATAGAATCGGACTTTATTTTTGGAAGAAATAACTTTACTTTGGCTTTTGGAGAGTCAAGTATTACTGGTCAATCAGGTTCTAAAGTTATTAGTGAAGATACACTAACATCCTTCAAAGGTCGTAAGTTTTGGAAAAACGATGCAGCTACTGACCGTCCTGAAGCTATTCAAGTGCAGCTCTATGCTGATGGGGTAGCTGTTGAAGGTCAGACAAAATATGTTTCTGGTTCAGGTGATGAATGGTCCTTCGAATTTAAAAACTTGAAGAAGCATGGAGAATCAGGAAAAGAAATCGTTTATTCTGTTAAAGAAGTAACTGTTCCTGCTGGCTATGATGTCACTTATTCGGGTAATGATATTATCAATACCAAACGTGAAGTTATCATTCAACAGGGACCAATTCTTGGTCTCGAGGAAACTTTGCCAACAGAGGAACATCAATCAGGTGATACCACAACTATTGAAGATACTCGCCCGATTGATACCATGTCAGGTCTATCAGGAGAGACTGGGCAGTCTGGTAATACTACAATTGAGGAAGATAGTACGACTCACGTTAAATTCTCAAAACGTGATATTAATGGTAAAGAATTAGCAGGTGCTATGATTGAACTACGTAATCTATCAGGTCAAACTATTCAATCATGGGTATCAGACGGCACAGTTAAAGATTTCTACTTGATGCCAGGGACTTATCAATTTGTGGAGACGGCAGCGCCAGAAGGTTATGAATTGGCAGCTCCAATTACCTTCACAATTGATGAGAAAGGACAAATTTGGGTAGACAGTACATTAATTGTAGGTGATGATCCTATTGTAATGATTGATAATGACAAGTCGATTACTGAGGCGGGTCAATCTATTGATTTCGAGGAAACTTTACCAACTGAACAAGGCCAATCTGGTTCTACAACTGAGGTTGAGGATACCAAAGGTCCAGATGTGATGATTGGTGGTCAAGGAGAGGTTGTTGATATTGAGGAAAGCTTACCAACTGAACAAGGCCAATCTGGTTCTACAACTGAGGTTGAGGATACCAAAGGTCCAGATGTGATGATTGGTGGTCAAGGAGAGATTGTTGAATTTGAGAAAACTCTACCGAATGAACATGGACAATCAGGATCCACAACTGAAGTTGAAGATAGTAAGCCTAAAATCTCCATTCATTTTGACAACGAGTGGCCTAAGGAAGAAAAAACACAACTACCTGCCGTTGAAAAACCTAAGGCTAAGGTAAGCTTGCCAGCTACAGGGGAAGCTGAACACGTCCTATCTACTATCGTGGGAGCAATGATCCTCTTCTTAGTATCACTTTGGGGTCTTCTCAAAAGAAAAGCGTCAAAAGCTTAACAACCTTTTCAACGATCAATGATTAGTAAGCGAAGAATCACTTGTTGCCATAACAGGAGATTCTAACAAAGAAGCTGGAAGCATGCAAATGCTCTCAGCTTTTTTGTTTGTTTCAGAAATCCTTTCTTACTTGCTTCTAAGGAGTAGACATAGGTTGGGAGGCATATGTCAGCTAGCTAAAAAGCCTAACCAGTCGGCGAACTGATTAGGCTTAATAAGGGAGGGCACCTAAGAGGATAGGTGCCCAGGAGATTTATGAAAAGGGAAAACAAGGGAAATCCTATTCTCCCAACGGTTTGGGTAAACCGCTTTTTAGGATGGTTTTATTCTACGATAGGAACCTTAAACTTTCCTTAAATCCTTTTTTAGATTTCCTTTATTTTTAATATATATTTGTAGCCAAATTTCAAGTTGAAGTTAGCCAGTTTTAACATTTCTACTGGCGACTTGTAGTTGAAGAGTCGTTTAGGATAATGATTGATCCAATGTTCAATAGCAGCGACTTCTTTAGGGGTCGTTGTTTTGGTACCTTTAGGGAGCCATCTGCGAATCAGGCGATTATGGTTTTCGTTAGTGCCTCTCTCCCATGACGCATAGGGATGGGCATAGTAGATGTCACTTGCTGGAAAGACATCTGATAAGCGAGAAAATTCTGTCCCGTTGTCTGCTGTGATAGAGTTGACGGTGTAGTCTTTTAGAATCCCCGTAAGAGCTTCATTGACGGCTTGAGCAGACTTATCCGGTATTAATCGAATCAGCTGATGACGTGTTTTCCTGTCCGTTAGGGTGAGTAAGCATTGATTTTTAGCCCTCGTCAGAATGACTGTATCAATCTCATAATGCCCAGCTTCAAGACGCTGGTTAATGCTATCTGGGCGTTGTTCAATACTCTTTCCTGCGGGTTTAAAATAAGGACTGGCATGTTTTCTAGCCTGCTTAGCCTTTCTCGGATAAAGCATAGCCTCCTTACCAAGACTTAATTTCCCATGATGAATCCAGTAATAGATGGTAGATACAGGGACTTGAACTCTCTTAGCTTTGACTATCATCTCAGGGGAATAGTTCTGACGCATGTAGTGTTCAATAGCCGCCCTATCTTGCTTACGCTGTCTAATGGGTCTAACAGAACGCTTGCGATTTTCTTGATAGACCAACTGAGCATGTTGAGCAGAATAAACGGCTTCAAACTTTCCTTTACGAACCTGTTGCCTAACCAATCCTCGCTTGATTTCATTATGAATGGTCTGGGGAGCCTTACCTAGTAAGCGAGCAATTTCACGATTAGAGCGACCTTCCAGCTTCCAGCGTTGAATTTGCTGACGCTCATGGATTGTCAATTGTTTGCCTTTTGGTGTATAATAATCTTGCATCTTTTTGAGTTTCCTTGTGTTTGTGGTGAACTACAAGTATACCTCTTAGAGGTGCTTTTTTCATACCTAAAAAGTGGCTAAGTTCATTTTAGAAGTTTTCGAAAGCTTGTCATTACAAAGTTTTGTGAGATATCTTTGACTAATGCTTGACAGGAAACGCACCTTGAATCTTTTTCTGACTTTATGTTATGATAGGGGCATGATAAAAAAAGACATTCGGCAAGAGGTGTTGCAAGCCTTGCGCACCATGCCTCCAACCCTTAAACAGCAAAAAGACAAGGCCTTGTTGGAAGATGTGGTCAATAGCTCTGCTTATCAAGACGCAAAGGTGATTGCGACCTACCTGTCGCTACCAACTGAGTACCAAACAGATGGTTTTATCCAGCGGGCGCTTTCAGATGGAAAGACTGTTGTGGTACCAAAGGTGCTGGAGAAAGGAAACATGATTTTTGTAGGCTATCAGGCTGACGATTTAGCCCTATCTTCCTTTGGTATTTTAGAACCTCAGAGTCAGGAGGAAATTCCAAAGTCTGCTATTGATTGCCTGCATGTTCCTGGTGTGGCTTTTAACGAGCAAGGGTTTCGTATCGGTTATGGTGGTGGCTATTATGACCGTTATTTGCAAGATTACGATGGCCCGACTTTTAGCACCATTTACGATTGCCAAATGAAGGCATTTGTCCCAGAATCCCATGATATCAACGTTCAGGAGTTTTACCGCAGATGACACGTTTTTTAAAACAGAAATCCATTACTATTTTCTTCTTACTGTTAACAGCCTTGGTATTTATGGCCATGCAGTTGGTTTATGGTTCTCAAGCGACTAGCTCTCAAGCGATTTATCAATTTGGTGGGATGTATGGACTGGCCGTCAAGGCTTTTCCAAATCAGATGTGGCGTCTGGTCACTCCGATTTTTGTGCATATTGGCTGGGGGCATTTTTTTGTGAATGCCTTAACCCTCTATTTTGTTGGTCAAATGGCTGAGGAGATTTGGGGGTCGCACCGCTTTCTCTTGCTCTATGTTTTTTCAGGAGTTATGGGAAATGCCTTTACCATGTGGCTCACACCAGAGACAGTAGCTGCTGGGGCGTCAACTTCTTTATTTGGACTGTTTGCAGCTATTATGGTTTTAGGTACTTTTGGGAATAACCAAGCTTTAAGAGATCTTGGAAAATCTTACCAGACCTTGATTGTGGTCAATCTATTACTGAATTTGCTCATGCCAAATGTAAGTATGGCAGGACACATTGGTGGTGTCGTGGGCGGCGCCTTAATTGGCTTAGGATTTTCAAATAACCTTCAAAAATTAAGGTTAACGAAATCTCAGAAAGCCTTGGCTTTATTAGCCTATGGTCTTGCTTTAGGTGTGGTCTTACTCCTAGGTTTTCGTTCGTAGAGTAGACGAGGGATAGAGAATAGCAGAATCTATCGGTTATGTCGTTTAGAAAGTTGCAGGGCAAGAAAATAATCGCCTCAAATAAAATAAGAGAAACACTCAAAACTAAAAAAGCAGAGCTTCCATCGAGAGGAGCTCTGCTTTTGTTATGGTCAGAATACTGGTTTGCCTCAAACTTATTTTTTTGTGATTCTATTTTGACTATAAACGATGAGGGATACGAGCGGACCTGTGAGGAAGGTGGCTAAAAGGATACCTTCACGAATACCTAAAAAAGGGTGTCCAAAAGCAAACGATAAGATAAGAGCCACTAACACCATGCTGATGTCACAAAAGAGCTTGACGTTTGGGAAGGCTAACTGATAGGTCTTGGCAATAGTTTTTGGAAGTCCTTCTCCAGGCATCACGATAAAATCAGAGGCTACTTCAATCACAACTCCTATGGCTAGAATAAGGATACTGAGTAAGAGTGTCAAGAGCTGTAAGGCATAACTATGCCAGTGTATCAAAGGCTTGAGCATGCTGACATAAGCATTAATCAGGCTTCCAAACAAGACCCCGGGAATCAGTTGACTCAGCAAGAGAAAAAAGGTCCTTAGCCTTTCTAGGGAGCTGAATCAGCAGTTGTAAGGCAACAAGAGAGATCATAAAGAAAATGGTCGTTTCCCCAATTGAACGGGAGAAACTTTCGGAGAGAACATTTGGAATGGCTGCAATCGGAGAAGTTCCTAAAGTGGAGAGTTTTGAGAGTGCGACAGCCAGCGCCATGATATTGATCCCAATAAAAAAACATAGTGCTTTCATGTTCTTATTATACACCTTTTTCGTTAAGGTGTTGGCTTATTTCCCTTGGAAATGTCACGGGGCAGTACAGACGATCTTTGAAGAAAGAACAAGAAGTAAAAACTCCCTTGAAACGATTCGTTTCAAGGGAGTTAATGTCATTTTTAGTCATTACGAGAGACTTAGTTGATGTTTTCTTAGTTACTTAGTTTCACTTTTTTCCAAAGCTTTTCCTAGTTTGATAATGTAATTTTTCAAGTCCTCTTTGACCTGCGGGTGTTCTAGGGCATAGTCGATAGACGTTTTCATGAATCCAAATTTATCCCCAACATCGTAACGATTACCTTTGAATTCTCGTGCAAAGACACGCTGAGTTTTATTGAGGGTATCGATAGCATCAGTGAGTTGCACTTCGTTACCTGCTCCAGGAGCCTGTCTTTCCAAAATATCAAAAATTTCAGGGGTTAGGAGGTAACGACCAATAATAGCCAAATCACTAGGCGCATCTTCTGGTTGTGGTTTTTCAACAAAGGTGTCTACACTGTAAAGGCCATTGACAGCCTTGCCTTGAGGAGCGATAACCCCATAGCTAGACACATCTTCATGAGGAACTTTCATCACAGCGATAGTGGATGCATGCGTCTTGTCATAGTCTTCCATGAGTTGTTTGGTGAGAGGTTTAGCGGATGCATTTGTAATGTCCATTAAGTCATCTCCAAGCATGACCACAAAGGGTTCATTGCCCACAAAGGCTTTGGCTTGTAAGACAGCATCTCCCAGTCCTCTTGGGTGGCTTTGACGGATAAAATGAAGGTTAATGGCAGTGGTTTCATCCACTAATTTCAACAGTTCATTTTTCCCCTTAGCTTGGAGGTTGTATTCTAATTCAAAGTTTGAATCAAAATGGTCCTCGATAGAGCGTTTAGCTTTTCCGGTCACCACAAGGATTTCCTCGATGCCAGATTTTAGCGCTTCTTCGACGATAAACTGGATGGTTGGTTTATCAACGATGGGCAACATCTCTTTGGCAAGAGCTTTGGTAGCAGGTAAAAAACGTGTTCCTAGACCTGCGGCAGGAATAATGGCTTTTCTGACTTTGGTCATCAGTAACTCCTCACTTTTTATAATCTATGGCTTAGTGCCATTCGTTTTCAGAACGGAATTCATTTGACATCATGCCAAGGATGCTCTCTTTAAAATCGGCTCCTTCGTAGATGGATTTGTAAATCGCGCTTGTGATGGGCATATAAACACCCAATTCTTGAGCGATTTCGTAGGCAACCTTAGTGGTGGAAATGCCTTCGATAACCATGCCCATATTGCGTTCGATATCTTCGAGTTTTTCACCGCGTCCAAGGGCATCCCCAGCTCGCCAGTTACGAGAATGGACAGAAGTACCTGTGACAATTAAATCGCCTACACCAGACAAGCCACTGTAAGTGAGGGGATCAGCCCCTAGTTTAACACCGAGACGAGTGATTTCAGCTAGACCACGCGTAATCACAGCGGCTTTAGCATTGTCCCCGTAACCTAATCCATGAAGGGCACCGGCTCCAACGGCGATAATGTTTTTGAGGGCACCAGCTGTTTCAACACCTACCACATCGGTATTAGTGTAGAGGCGGAAGTAGTGGTTGCTAAAGAGGGATTGGACGTACTTTGCAGCTTCGATATCTTTAGAAGCTGCTGTGATCAAGGTGATGTCACGAACAATGGTTTCTTCAGCATGGCTTGGTCCTGAGACAACAACCACTTCACTGCGGAGATTAGCTGGAATTTCTTCTTCTAAGATAGTCGATAGTCGTTCGTGCGTTCCTGGTTCTAACCCTTTAGAGGCATGCATTACCACAACCTTATGGTCTAGCACTTCAGCCACTTGTTTAGCGACTAAGCGCGTCACCTTGGTTGGGACAACAAAAAGCACTGCGTCAACATCTGCTAGAGCTTCTCTTAAATCAAGAGTAGCCTTTATCTTTTCATCTAAAACAATGTCTTTAAAATAGTGTTTATTGGTATGTTCGGTATTAATTTCGTCGATTTGAGCGGGAATATTTCCCCATAAACGAACGTCGTGGCCGTTATCATTTAGCACCTGTGATAGGGCAGTTCCCCAGGAACCAGGTCCTAAAATAGCTACTTTTTGTTTTGTCATTTTATCTTCTCCTTTAAGAGCTAATCATCTTATTATAACATAAGAGGAAAGGTAACTCTATTAGAAAAGATAGCAGAGGGGTTCAAGTCTTGCCGGTTTGGAATGGAAATTAGAATTTTTAAAAATCAAGACATTTTAATTGACAATAGTTATCCAGAGAACTAAAATACTTATCATGAAAACTATTAAGGAGGTAACAGATGTCACGAGTAATTGCAGATTTGCGTGAGTTGACACATCAGGTTGAACAAATTAGCGATGAAATTGCAAAGAAATATGACCTTGAACATTTAGCAGGACCCCAGGGACACGTTTTGGTTTTTCTATCCAAGCATCAAGATCAAGAAATTTTTGTGAAGGACATTGAAAAAGAACTCCAAATTTCAAAATCAGTTACCAGTAATCTTGTTAAACGCATGGTTAAAAATGGTTTTATTAAGGTTCTTCCTTCCCAAGTAGACAAGCGCTACAAGCAAGTCATTTTGGCTAAGGCAGGACGAGAGAAGCTGCCTTTGTTGCAAGAATGTCGCAAGGATATTGAACATTATTTCTTTAAAGAAATCACGAGAGAGGAGTTGCTGACGGTTAAAAAGGTGATTCAGCAGCTTAAGCAAAATATGCTAACTTATAAAGGAGAGAACGATGCTTAAAGAAGCGATTTTGCGTTACAAATGGTACGCATTGGGCTCGCTCATCATGATTATTGGGGTGGTAGCGAGCAGTTTGCTTCAGCCTCATTATTTAAAAGATGTGCTGAGTGCTGTTATTCAAAATAACCAAGATAAGATTTACAATGTGGGGATATTGTTGCTTATCATTGCGCTGATGGGATTGATTGCAGGGGCAGTTAATACTATTTTAGCTGCTAAGATTGCTCAAGGGGTCTCAGCGGATATTCGTGAGAAGACCTTCCGAAAAATTCAGAGTTTTTCTTATGCCAATGTAGAAGCTTTCAATGCTGGGAACCTCGTGGTTCGGATGACCAATGATATTAATCAAATTCAAAATTTGGTAATGATGCTGTTTCAAGTGCTTTTTCGTCTGCCGATTCTCTTTATTGGAGCTTTTATCATGGCGGTGCAGACCCTACCTGACTTGTGGTGGGTGATTGTGCTGATGGTTATTTTAATTGGTCTTATCATGGCTTTGGTCATGAGTCAGATGGGCCCACGTTTTGGGAAATTCCAAAAGTTGATGGACAAGATCAATCGAATTGCTAAGGAAAATCTTCGTGGCGTGCGTGTGGTTAAATCTTTTGTGCAAGAACGGGAACAATATGCCAAATTTAAAGAAACGTCCAATGAACTATTAGATTTGAATCTCTTTATAGGCTACGGTTTTTCGTTGATGCAACCTGCTTTGATGTTGGTATCTTATCTGGCAGTGTACGTGTCCATCTATATGGTTTCAGGCATGGTTGAAACAGATCCTACCGTTATTGGGAATATTGCTTCTTTCATGACTTATATGATGCAAATCATGTTTTCAATTATCATGGTTGGCTTTATGGGCATGCAAGCAAGTCGTGCCTTTGTCTCTATTGGTCGTCTCAAAGAGGTGCTAGATACTGAGTCAACCATGACCTTTGACACCGAGCAAGAAGAAGAGGTTTCAGGTAGTATTGTCTTTGAGGATGTCAGCTTTACTTATCCTAATGATGATGAGCCGACCTTACGCCATATTTCCTTTAGGATTGAACCTGGTCAAATGGTTGGTGTTGTCGGTGCTACTGGTGCTGGGAAGTCTACACTGGCACAGCTTATTCCGCGCTTGTTTGACCCGCAAGAAGGTCAAATCTTGCTGGGAGGCAAACCGATTAAATCCTTGAGCCAAGCGACTCTTCGTCAAACGGTTTCTATCGTGTTGCAAAAGGCTATTCTTTTTTCGGGAACCATTGCAGACAATCTCCGTCAAGGATCAGCAACTTCAGATGATTATGCCATGGAACGAGCAGCACGTATTGCTCAAGCCAAAGAATTTATCGATCGTATGGATGACCGCTATGAAAGCCAAGTGGAAGAACGGGGCAATAACTTCTCTGGTGGTCAAAAACAACGAATGTCGATTGCGCGTGGTGTTATTAACCAACCTAAGATTCTTGTATTGGATGACTCAACATCGGCTCTGGATGCCAAGTCAGAAAGATTAGTTCAAGAAGCCTTGAATAAAGAGTTGAAAGAGACCACCACAGTGATCATTGCCCAAAAAATTTCGTCAGTGGTAAAGGCTGATAAGATTTTAGTTCTCGATCAGGGCCAACTGATTGGCGAAGGAACTCATGCTGAGTTGGTAGCTAATAATGCGATTTATCGTGAAATTTATGAGACCCAAAAAGGGAAGGAGGAAGACTAATGAAGACAGCACGTTTTTTCTGGTTTTATTTTAAACGTTACCGGATATCATTTGTAGTGATTGCTGCTGCCATTATTCTGGCAACTTACTTGCAGGTTAAGGCGCCTGTCTTCTTGGGTGAATCCTTGACCGAATTGGGAAAAATAGGACAAGCTTATTATGTTGCTAAGATGAGTGGACAGACGCATTTTAGTCCTGATTTATCTGCTTTTAATGCTGTGATGTTCAAGTTATTAATGGCTTATATCTTTACCATTTTAGCTAACTTGATTTACAGTTTCTTGTTTACGCGTATTGTGGCCCATTCAACCAACCGCATGCGCAAGGGCTTATTTGGCAAATTAGAACGATTGACGGTTGCCTTTTTTGACCGCCATAAAGATGGGGATATTCTTTCTCGTTTCACAAGTGATTTGGATAATATTCAAAACTCGCTGAACCAATCCTTGGTTCAAGTGGTAACTAATATTGCCCTCTACATCGGCTTGGTCTGGATGATGTTTAGGCAAGATGGCCGCTTGGCTTTGCTAACCATGGCCTCAACCCCAGTTGCTCTTATTTTCCTAGTCATTATCATTCGTTTGGCAAGAAAATACACCAATATCCAACAGCAAGAGGTTAGTGCCTTAAATGCTTACATGGACGAAAAAATTTCTGGCCAAAAAGCGATTATTGTACAGGGCGTTCAAGAAGAAACCGTTGCAGGTTTTTTGGAACACAATGAGAAGGTTCGGCAGGCAACCTTCAAAGGGCGTCTGTTCTCAGGACTGTTGTTCCCAGTCATGAATGGGATGAGCCTGATTAATACAGCTATCGTGATTTTTGCTGGTTCAGCAATTGTCCTCAATGACAAATCCATACAAGCTGCTGCAGCTCTCGGTTTGGTGGTGACTTTTGTTCAGTATTCGCAACAATATTACCAACCCATGATGCAAATTGCGTCTAGTTGGGGAGAATTACAGTTGGCGTTTACCGGTGCCCATCGTATTCAAGAAATGTTTGATGAGACTGAAGAAGTTCGTCCACAAAATGCACCAGCGTTCACCAGCTTAAAAGAAGCAGTGGCGATTAACCACGTCGATTTTGGGTATCTTCCTGGGCAAAAGGTTTTATCAGATGTGTCAATCGTTGCACCCAAGGGCAAAATGATTGCCGTGGTTGGACCGACAGGTTCTGGAAAGACCACTATTATGAACTTGATTAACCGTTTCTATGATGTGGATGCAGGTTCGATTACCTTTGATGGCCGTGATATTCGTGACTACGATTTGGATAGTCTTCGTCAAAAGGTAGGGATTGTGTTGCAAGAGTCAGTTCTTTTTTCAGGAACCATTACGGATAATATTCGTTTTGGTGATCAGACCATTAGTCAAGACATGGTTGAAACTGCTGCGCGTGCGACCCATATTCATGACTTTATCATGTCCTTACCAAAAGGGTACAATACCTATGTCTCAGATGATGACAATGTCTTTTCAACAGGTCAAAAGCAGTTAATTTCTATTGCCAGAACCCTGCTTACTGATCCTGAAGTATTGATTTTGGATGAAGCCACTTCAAATGTTGATACAGTTACCGAAAGTAAAATTCAACGGGCCATGGAAGCTATCGTGGCAGGTCGAACCAGCTTTGTCATTGCTCACCGCCTCAAAACCATTTTAAATGCAGATCACATTATTGTTCTCAAGGATGGTAAGGTCATTGAGCAAGGAAACCATCAGGAATTATTACATCAAAAAGGCTTTTACGCCGAATTGTATCACAATCAATTCGTCTTTGAATAGATGGTATCAGCTCCGCTTCTTAGCGGAGTTTTTTGGCTTATCAATAAAGCAGTCAAGCTTTCTTGATTGGTATGGTATAATAGCAAGCAAGAGAAAAAACAACTAGAAAGTAGCAACAATGATTGATTTACAAGAGATTCTCGCTAACATGAATCCCAATCAAAAGATAAATTATGACAGGGTCATGCAGCAGATGACCGAGGCTTGGGCGAAAGAATCCGTGCGTCCCAGTATTTTAATGCACGTCTGCTGTGCCCCTTGCTCCACTTACACTCTAGAATACCTGACGCAGTTTGCTGACATTACGGTTTACTTTGCCAATTCTAATATTCACCCTAAGGACGAATACCATCGCAGAGCTTATGTGACACAACAGTTTGTCTCTGAGTTCAACGCTAAAACAGGCAATACTGTTCAGTTTCTCGAAGCGGACTATGTCCCTAATGAGTATGTTCGACAAGTGCGAGGCTTAGAAGAGGAACCTGAAGGTGGGGACCGTTGCCGTGTCTGTTTTGATTACCGACTAGACAAGACCGCTCAAAAAGCAGTGGAACTTGGTTTTGACTACTTTGCCAGTGCCCTAACCATCAGTCCTCATAAAAATTCGCAAACCATTAATGATGTGGGCATCGATGTGCAAAAGGTTTACACCACCAAATACCTGCCAAGTGATTTCAAGAAAAACAACGGTTATCGCAGATCAGTTGAAATGTGTGAGGAGTATGATATTTACCGCCAATGCTATTGTGGCTGTGTCTACGCTGCCAAAATGCAGGGCATTGATTTGGTTCAAGTAAAAAAAGATGCCAAAGCTTTTATGGCAGACAAGGATTTGGATAATGATTTCCCCCACATCCGCTTTAGTTATCGCGGGGAAGAGATGTGATAGTAGGCTTAAAAAGTGGTCCCTTCAAAAGTGATCGCTTTTTTGCTATTCTTTTGCGAATATTCTATAATAAGAGGATATGATTGACTTGAAAGGATATGAAAAAGATGACTAAGATTCGTGGGTTTGAGCTTGTATCAGACTTTACCAACAAGGACCTATTACCAAAACGTGAGACAGCACATGCGGCTGGTTATGACTTGTCTGTTGCTGAGGACGTAACCATTGCACCAGGAGAGATTAAGTTGGTGGCGACAGGAGTTAAGGCCTATATGCAAGATGGTGAGGTACTTTACCTCTATGACCGTTCGTCAAATCCTCGTAAAAAAGGGTTGGTTTTAATTAACTCCGTTGGGGTGATTGATGGGGATTATTATGGCAATGACGCTAATGAAGGGCATATTTTTGCGCAGATGCAAAACATTACGGACCAGCCGGTTACACTGGCAGTTGGTGAGCGCATTGTCCAAGGTGTTTTCATGCCTTTCTTGATTGCTGATGGTGATCAAGCCAGCGGTGAACGAACAGGTGGTTTTGGTTCTACCGGAAAATAAGACAGTTGTGTTATAGCCAATAGGATCCTGTTACTGAATGCAACAGGACTAGCTTGCTGATTTTATCAAGGGGGAGAGTACCATAGCAAAGAAAAAAGCAACCTTCATTTGTCAAGAATGTGGGTATCAGTCACCCAAATATTTAGGGCGTTGCCCAAACTGCTCGGCCTGGTCTTCCTTTGTGGAAGAAGTTGAGGTCAAAGAGGTTAAAAATGCTCGTGTCAGTTTGACAGGTGAGAAAAGTAAGCCCGTTAAATTAAAAGATGTGGACAATATCAGCTATCATCGGACACAGACCGATATGGCAGAGTTTAACCGTGTCCTTGGTGGCGGTGTCGTTCCGGGGAGCTTGATTTTAATTGGTGGGGATCCAGGTATTGGGAAGTCCACCTTGCTCTTGCAGGTATCTACCCAGCTAGCTAATAAGGGAACTGTTCTGTATGTTTCTGGGGAAGAATCAGCAGAGCAGATTAAACTTCGGAGTGAGCGTCTGGGGGATATTGACAATGAATTTTACCTCTATGCTGAAACCAATATGCAGGCCATTCGTACAGAGATTGAAAACCTGAATCCAGATTTCTTGATTATTGATTCTATCCAAACCATTATAAGTCCTGATATTACAGGTGTTCAAGGATCAGTGAGTCAGGTGAGAGAAGTCACTGCCGAATTGATGCAACTTGCAAAGACTAACAACATTGCAACCTTTATTGTAGGACATGTTACCAAGGAAGGAACCTTAGCTGGTCCCCGTATGTTAGAACATATGGTGGATACCGTTCTCTACTTTGAAGGGGAAAGGCATCATACTTTTCGCATCTTGCGGGCGGTGAAAAACCGTTTTGGCTCTACCAACGAGATCGGCATTTTTGAAATGCAATCAGCTGGACTTGTTGAGGTCTTAAACCCAAGCCAAGTTTTTCTTGAAGAACGATTAGATGGTGCTACAGGCTCCGCCATTGTGGTGACCATGGAGGGTAGTCGTCCAATTTTAGCGGAAGTCCAATCTTTGGTAACCCCAACCGTTTTTGGTAATGCTAGACGAACCACTACGGGACTTGATTTCAATCGCGTAAGCCTAATCATGGCAGTCTTAGAAAAACGCTGTGGGCTTCTCTTGCAAAATCAAGATGCCTACCTCAAATCGGCTGGTGGTGTCAAGCTAGACGAACCTGCCATTGATTTAGCTGTAGCCGTAGCCATCGCATCCAGTTATAAAGAAAAACCAACCAACCCTCAGGAAGCCTTCTTAGGAGAGATTGGGTTGACTGGTGAGATTCGGCGGGTGACCCGTATCGAACAACGAATTAATGAAGCAGCCAAGCTTGGTTTTACTAAAATTTACGCCCCTAAAAATGCTCTGCAGGGCATCAGTATTCCTAATGGTATTGAAGTGGTGGGTGTGACAACAGTTGGTCAGGTTTTAAAGGCCGTTTTTGGCTAAAAGATTAGAAAGTAAGAGCAAGTGAGGAGGAACTTCGTCAAGAAAGTATCCAAATCATTTGTTTTTTAAAAACTTTCCGAACGATATCGACCGTCTAAGTGGTTAATTCAGCTATTTCTACTAAAAGATGTTAAGATAGGCAGACTACTAACTAAAATAGCTCTGCTATTTTGCAAAAGGAGTTTAAGCATGTCTTATTTTGACCATTTTTTATCAGCTAACGAAGCTTATGTAGCTTTGCATGGCACAGCACATTTACCTCTAAAACCTAAAACGCGGGTGGCCATAGTGACTTGTATGGATTCGCGGTTGCACGTGGCACAAGCCTTAGGCCTCGCCCTTGGAGATGCCCATATTTTACGGAATGCGGGTGGGCGTGTGACAGAGGATATGATTCGGTCGCTGGTTATTTCTCAGCAGCAAATGGGAACGCGCGAAATTGTAGTTTTGCATCATACAGACTGTGGAGCGCAAACCTTTACTAATGAAGGTTTTGCGAGGCAGCTTCGAGATAGCTTAGGCGTTGAAGTAGGGGATAGAGATTTTCTGCCTTTTACAGACGTGGAGGCAAGTGTCAGAGAAGATATGGCTATTTTGCGTCAGTCTCCTTTGATTCCTGATGATGTGGTGATCAATGGAGCTGTCTACGATGTGGACACTGGACGCATGACACCTGTGGTGTAAATAAGTTTGGCTTTCTAAAGTGCTGTGCCTGTTTTGCTGATGGAAAAAGGTGAGAACCATTAGGTAAGGAGTGGACAGCATTTCAAAAAAACGGTATACTTTTTGTATGAACAAACTCATACAAAGGAGACGGCGATGGCAGATAACCGTATGACATATCAGATTGATAGCAATATGCAATTTCCTCTTGTGGAAATTGATTTAGAAGCAGGAGATTCTATCTTTCTCCAACAAGGAAGTATGGTATACCACACACCGTCGGTTACCTTGCAAACAAGTTTGAACGGTCGTGGCTCTGGGTTTGGGAAACTAGTCGGTGCCATTGGACGCTCCATGGTTTCTGGAGAATCGATGTTTGTGACAAAGGCAGTTGCCAAAGATGAACATGGCAAGCTCGCTCTAGCTCCTTCGATGCCGGGTCAAGTAATTTCCTTAGAACTAGGAATTAATCAATACTGTTTGAATGAAGGCGCCTTCTTGGCAATGGATGGGGCGGCGCATTACGTGATGAAACGCCAGTCCATTGGCAAGGCCTTTTTGGGTGGTCAAGGCGGCTTATTTGTGATGTCAACACAAGGTGAGGGAACGTTGTTAGCCAACGCCTTTGGTTCCATCAAAAAAATAAGTTTGCTTGAAGACAGTCTTACGATTGATAACGCTCATGTCGTGGCTTGGAGCCAAGAATTGGACTATAACATTCACCTAGAAAATGGCCTCTTACAATCCTTTGGCACAGGCGAAGGCATTGTGAATACATTCAAAGGTACTGGTGATATCTATGTGCAAAGTTTAAACCTTGAACACTTTACGACGATGTTGAAACCTTTTTTACCTTCCGTTAGTCATACCTGATAGATAAGCCCTTCTGGGGCTTTTTTGATTGATAAGGGGGGTAAGCAATGCCATAGATCCGCAGTAGCAAGTGTCTGCGCTGTTTTAGTGCTTGGTTTAAACCACTTAGGTCGAAAAATAGACCACTTACTTAAATACCCTTGTATTCAGGTCAAAGCTTGTTATAATAGAGTAACAAAGGTGATGACTAGATTAAATCTTTCTTAGGACAGGGAAGGGAGGTGCCCAGTGAAGATTGTGATTGAATTAGATGCGTCCTGTGAGGATATTGAAATCAACATTAAAGCAGCGCAGGTCACAGAGCAGGTTCTTCAACTTCAGCAGGCGCTTCTCCAACTGGAGCGCCAACCCCTGATTTTTTACAAGGGTAACAATGAATATTTTTTAGCTCTTTCCGATATTCTCTTCTTTGAGACAGATGAGTCTAAAATTTTTGGCCATACAAAAGACAATGCCTATGAGGTCAAACTTAAATTATATGAATTAGAAGCTTATCTTCCGACGACTTTCTGTCGTGTGGCTAAGGCGACTATTGTCAATACAAGCTGCATTTATGCCTTGGAAAAATCTTTCTCAGGGACGAGCCGTATTTGTTTTTACGAGACCCATAAACAGGTCCATGTGTCACGTCACTATTATCAACTATTGAAAGAGAAGCTTAGAGAAATGAGGTAACGTATGAAACGCATATTATTAGGAATTGGATTGATTTTATTAGCAGGGTTCTTGCTTTTCAAAGAACAGTTGGGCCTCGCCCAGTTACCTATTTGGACTGTTGTCTGGATTGCCTTTTTGACCTTTGGGGCCGTTAGCCAACTTGCTAAACGTCATTTTATTTTAGGAACAGTATTGGCTATTTGTAGTTTTGCCCAGTTAAACGATATATTCCATTGGGTTAATATCACCAGCTGGTTATTGATGCTGGTGACGATTCTATTTGGTTTAGGGTTGACCTTGATTTTCAAAGGTACTAACCTTTCTCGCTATGGCAACTCCGCCTTTTCATATTATAATAACCAGACATCCTTTGAAAATAATAAGATGGTTAAACATCTTAATAAAGGCATGAGCAAGGCTTTTGGCAGTTTTAGCCGTTACATTAATGACAATCATTTTTCAAATGATTCTGTAGATGTTTTGTTTGGAAGTGCAACAGTCTACTTTGATGGTGCTGAAATAGAGGGAGAACAGGCTACTTACACTGTTGATGCCGTCTTTTCATCCGTAACCATTTATCTTCCGCGTCATTGGCGAGTAGAGGTTGTGGGGGATCATATTTTCAGCTCGGTTAATCAAGCTCCTACAGCACCAGAAACGGAAAAAGTCTTGGTTATCGTTGCTGATTTGGTCTTTTCAAGTATGGAGATTCATTACCTTTAGGCCATTCATAGAGCAGAATAGACGACCAGTTTTCTGCTCTTTTCTTAACAGTTAATTCATCTGAAAATTCTGCAAATTAAACAAAGGAGACCTCATGAAAAAACTACTGACTAATAAGCTCTTTATGGCTGTATTCGTCAGTGATATGCTGTCCAGTTTTGGAGATGTGATGTACTATTTGGCTTTAATGGCTTACGTCTTGCAGCTCCCTGATGCCAAGCTAGGCATTTCGATTGTTGGTCTTTCAGAGGCGTTGCCCTACTTGACAGGCTTTATTATGGGATATTGGGCGGATAAAACGGTTCATAAGGTTAAAACGATCATCCAGACCTTACTTTTTCGAGTAGGACTCTATGTGATAGTCGGTATTATTATTGGTTTTCAACCAAGCCTCTGGGTTGTTGTGGTGGTGGCTTTCATCAATGTCTTATCTGATCTGGCAGGACAATACGAGGATGGACTTTACACCCCTCTAAGTCTTCGTATTGTGTCCAATGAGGACCGTGCAGATAGTTTCGCTTTTCGCCAGACAGCTAGGTCTCTCTTTTCTGTTGGTTTCCAGACTCTTGGCGCTGTTTTGGTTACTGTGTTTAGTTTTAGAAGTTTAGCATTTGTGAATGCGGCTACCTTTGGAATCTGTGCTTGTTTTATGGTATTCTTAGCACCATCCTTAGACGCTTTGGTTAAGGAACGTCCAATCCTAGTAGATCAGAAGAAAGAAACACATGTCATCAAAGATTTATGGCGCAATATGGTAATTGCAGCTAAGGAATGCATCAAATATCCTGATATTAGTAAATGTTTAGTAGTGGCCCCTTTTCTCAACGCTTTGTTTACAGTTATTTCACTGATTGTCGCAGCCCTCATTAGTCAGGACAAATCGATGTTGGTCATCAATCCTGTTACCACATTGGCGCTTTTATCAACCTTTAATATTGCAGGAACGATTTTAGGTGGCTTTTTAGCCATGACAGTGTTTAGAGAGACACGTCTGCTTTTCTTGGTTAAACTGATTACCCTCATGACTCCTTTTATCTTTATTAGCCTCCTTCTTCACTTTATTTATGGCCTTTACTGTAGCCTTGTCTTAACAACCATTATTTCTGGGATGATTAATCCTAAATTAAATGCTGTTATCATGAATACTCTACCCGAAGAGAGGCTTGCCATGAGCGGGTCTGGAATTGGAACCTATGTTCAGTTTGGCGCTGTCCTATCACGTCTTTTGGTATCAGGGCTTGTGGTGTTAGTTCCTTTAGACTGGATTAGCATGCTATTTATGGGGTTGAGTGTTTTACTCATTGCTTATGTGTATAAGAACCGCCAGCTAGCACCTATTAGTTCTCCTCAAGATGTGGTCTAACAAGATAATTCCTGACGGATTCTGGGTAGAGAGAACAGCTATGATTTGAAAAAAAGAAATCCCCTCCCTTTTTTGGTTAATTAGTGCTATAATAGAAACGATTGAATTTTGAAAATGTTACAGGAGACTCACATGTCAACAAAACCAATTCGTGTGCGTTACGCACCAAGTCCAACGGGATTACTACACATCGGAAATGCGCGGACAGCGCTCTTTAACTACCTTTATGCACGTCATCATGGCGGTACGTTTATCATTCGGATTGAAGATACCGACCGTAAACGTCACGTGGAAGACGGTGAACGTTCGCAATTAGAAAACTTAAAATGGCTTGGTATGGACTGGGATGAAAGCCCAGAAACCCATGAGCAATACCGCCAGTCAGAACGTCTAGATCTCTACCAAAAATACATTGATCAACTATTGGCAGAAGGCAAGGCCTACAAGTCTTACGTGACTGAAGACGAATTGGCAGCCGAGCGTGAGCGCCAAGAAGCAGCAGGTGAGACACCACGCTATATCAATGAATTTCTTGGCATGACAGAAGAGCAAAAAGCAGCTTACATTGCCGAGCGTGAAGCGGCAGGAATTGTTCCAACCGTTCGTTTAGCTGTTAATGAAGCTGGTATTTACAAATGGACGGACATGGTTAAAGGCGATATTGAGTTTGAAGGTGGCAATATCGGTGGTGACTGGGTTATTCAGAAAAAAGATGGTTACCCAACTTACAACTTTGCGGTTGTTGTAGATGACCATGACATGCAAATTTCACATGTTATCCGTGGGGATGACCATATAGCCAATACGCCAAAACAATTGATGGTGTATGAAGCCCTAGGTTGGGAAGCACCAGCCTTTGGTCACATGACCCTTATCATCAATTCTGAAACAGGGAAAAAATTATCCAAACGCGACACCAATACTCTCCAATTTATCGAAGATTACCGCAAAAAAGGCTATATGCCTGAAGCTGTCTTTAACTTTATTGCACTTTTGGGTTGGAATCCTGGCGGAGAAGAGGAAATCTTCTCTCGTGAGCAGTTAATTGACCTTTTTGATGAAAATCGCCTCAGCAAGTCGCCAGCTGCCTTTGATCAGAAGAAAATGGATTGGATGAGCAATGAGTACTTGAAAAATGCGGATTTTGAAACAGTTTATGCCCTCTGCAAACCTTTCCTTGAAGAAGCAGGCCGTTTGACTGAAAAAGCTGAGAAGCTAGTAGAATTATACAAACCACAGTTAAAATCTGCAGATGAGATTATTCCACTGACCGATCTTTTCTTCTCAGACTTCCCAGAATTGACAGAAGCTGAAAAAGAAGTCATGGCAGGTGAAACTGTTCCGACAGTCTTGCAAGCTTTCAAGGAAAAATTGGAAGCTATGTCAGATGAAGACTTCAAACCAGAAAACATTTTCCCACAAATTAAGGCTGTTCAAAAAGAAACAGGAATCAAGGGTAAAAACCTCTTTATGCCAATCCGTATTGCTGTTTCTGGTGAAATGCATGGCCCTGAATTACCAAATACAATCTATTTGCTAGGTCGTGACAAATCTATCGAACATATTAACAAGATGCTTTAAAAACCTGTCATAAGTCTTATCTATTCTAATAAGGCCTAAGGCATGGAAAGACTGAGGAGAAAGTCTGATTTCGTCAAAGTTATTATTATTTATGATACTTGACTTAGCTAGCACGGACGGTAGCAACTCCCTATGGGATTTCATACCTAGATGTTGAGCCTAGGTCTCAAAATCTCCGAACGCCAGAAACGTCATGTTTCTGGCGTTTTTGCTACGGCGTAAAGTATCGAGTTTGGGCTCGCTTCGCTCATCTATGACCAATACAAGGCAAACAGTGATACTATTTTTGGATGATATTGTAAACAAATTCTCTTAGAGGTACATTGTCTACAACCTGGGACTGAGGAGGAAACTTCTCAGTTTTTTGCGTTTGTTTCCAATATAGTGTTTATTACCTTCTAACCAGAAAATTTGGGTTGTCAGGCTGGTCGTAAGCTAGTTTCTTGAAAAAAGATGCTCAGTTTTGACATCAGGAGATGGTTTTTAGAGCTTAATTAGTGTACAATATTTTTTTGACGTTTTTTAGGTGAGTTTGATTAAAGAATTGTAATCAAATAGTATTATAGCCAACGTTTGAAAATATGCTAAAATAATAAAGTTAGAAAGGAGGAAAAATGGCCAGTAGCGATTATATTTTTTTATTTGTATCTATTATCATCTATTACTTGACCGAAATCTCAATTTTTTCCTTCTTATCTGATATTACATTACCAGCTTGGAAACAATTATTTGTCTTGGCGATAGCTTTGTTTTTTAATCAATTTCCATACCTCTCGCCTTTATTGATTGACCCTCTTTTATTTTTAATAATCTTGAGGCAGGCAAATCACCAAGTGTTTTCTCTAAAGTCGCTTTTCCTCGCTTTTGCGCCCGGCGTCTTTATTGATTTATTATCCCGCTTCATTGTGATGATCATTATTCCTTACATTTTTCTATCTAATGACCTTTACTTTAGTCATATTGTGGTAGATTTTTTAGCGTATGCCATGATATTTCCAAGTTTTGCCGTCATTAATTACCTTGTGGGGAAAGATTATAAAATTATCTTCCAAACGGACTACTCCGTCAGATCTCGTAACTTCTATAAAATTTTATTAATCTTCATTGTGGCTTACTATATTGATATTTTTATGATTTTAGGATTTACTGATCCTTTTTTACATTTTAAGCATTCTATGGTCATGCCAACTTCCTATAAATTGCTCTTTTTAATATTCATGCTTCTTTTGGTCTATCTACTGTCTTATTTTAATCACAAATCCAAGGAGTACCTCAAAAACGAGTTGAAAAAAGAGCAACAGGCTTATGTAGCTAATCTGGAAACTTATGGCAAACATCTGGAAAAACTCTATCGGGATGTTAGGGTTTTTCAGAGTGATTATTTGAACTGTTTGGAAAGCTTAGGCAAAGCCATTCAAACACGATCAGTGAGCCATATCCAAGAGGTGTATGCTTCGACCGTCCATGACGCTAACGACTACTGGGATGACAAACATTATAATATTTCCAAGTTAGGAAAAATTGGGATATCATCCATTAAAAGTCTACTGTCAGCGAAGATTATCAGTGCCGAAAAATCTGGTATTGCCCTTAATGTGGAGGTCCCTGATAAGATTGAAGCGACCTATCTCCCAGAGTTAGATTTGTTGCTGTTGATGTCTATCTTTTGTGATAATGCCATCGAAGCAGCTTTAGAGGCTAAAGTTCCTAGGATGTCCATTGCTTACTTTTTATTGGATGATCAGCAGGTCTTTGCGGTTACTAATAGCACCAAGGAAAAAGTGAACATTACCAAAGTTTTTGAAGAGGGTTACTCTTCTAAAGGATCAGGCCGTGGGATAGGTCTCGCTAATGCTCAACGGATTATCCAAAAATACCCTCAACTTGGCTTGCGAACTCAGAGTTATCGTCATCAATTTAGTCAAACGTTGACAATTCCAAAGGTGGAGGGTAGTTAGATGATTTTTATACATAGTATGTTTTTCTTCTATACCACCATCTTTATAGATAGTTGGATCATTTTTTCAAAGTCCTCTGGGATTAAGCTTAAGTGGAAACCCTTATGTGTGACAGGGGCTATCTTTATTGTGGCAAATGTCCTTTTTGATAATGTCATCTTGATTGATCAACTTTTCTTTATCGGTGTCAGCTTATTATTTGCCCCTCAGAAAAAACTATCTGAACACATCTTCAATGGCTTCTTTGCCATTATGATTGTTGAATTGCTTTTTCGGGTGATTGGTTCCTTCTTCTTGCCTGCTGTGCTAGGATTTAGCATTCGTCAAATCAATAGTGACCTTAGGCTTCTCGAACTGTGTTATTTGCTGATTCTTCCCATGTTTTACCTCTTCAGCTATATTTTTAGCATTGATCTTAGCCTGCTAAGGTTTATCAGCGAAGATAAAATGAAAAAGTGGGTTTTTTGGATGAATACCACCATGTTTTCCTATTATTTCTTTGTGCATTTTTTGGTGAAGGTCCAGAGTGAGTTTTTAGGATTATATTTCCGTTACCGCTCTATTTTGATTTTTATCTATTTGGCTATTCTCATATGGATTATTGTGAAGTTAGACCGTTTTGCCAAGGACCAGTTATCACAAAAGTTAGCCCAAGCCCAGAGTGAGCGTATTGCCTACTTAGAGAATTATAATCAGTCGATTGAACAACTTTACCGTGATATCAGAACAGTTAAGCATGATTCAGAAAATATCTTAATCAGTCTCAAAGATAGTATTGATAGTGGTGATATCGAAAGTATTACTCAAGTTTATGAGACCGTTGTTCAGCAATCAGCTACCTCTCTGAGACGGCCGGGCTATGAAATGTCGTCGTTAGACAATATCAAAGAAGCAGTAGTACGTAGTGTCATGAATTCTAAACTGCTTGAAGCGCAGCATTATGGCATTGATCTTTATATTGAAATTCCCGATGTGATAGATGATTTACCGATAAAACTCCTAGACCTTATTGTACTGTTTACTGGACTAGTGGACAACGCTATTGAGACAGCAAAAGGTAGCCGAAGACCCTTTTTATCGATTGCCTATTTTAAACAAGATGGGGAAACAATTCTTTATTATTGAAAATAGTACAAAAACGAATCGTGTGGATATGGTAAGTCTTTTTGATGACCGTCAAAAGAGTCTTCCACGCTTTTTCGAAATATTAGATGGTCATCCCCAAATTACGCTTTCAAGTAAAAGTGATCACTACCGCTTGAGGCAATTGTTAGAAATGAGATAAGCTATGATGAATATTTTTATTCTTGAAGATGATTTTATCCAACAGACACGTATTGAATCTGTAGTGGCAGACATCTTGGAAGAAGCTAAAATCCCTTGTAATCAGCTAGAAGTGTTTGCCAATCCTCATAAATTATTTGAAAGCATTCAAGAAAGAGGCGATCACCAGCTATATTTTTTAGACATTGAGATTGGTGATGAGGATCGCCGAGGGCTTGAATTGGCAGCAGATATTCGACAAAAAGACCCCAATGCGGTCATTGTGTTTGTTACCACACATTCTGAATTTGCTCCTATTTCTTTTAAATACAAAGTGTCTGCCTTAGATTTTATTGACAAAGCAGTTGATAAACAACAATTTAGGGATCAGATTGAAGAATGTATCCGCTATACCTATGAGATGATGTCTAGCCGAGAATCAGAAGACATGTTTTTATTTGAGACCCCTCAGACAAGGTTAAAATTACCTTACAAAGATATCCTTTATTTTGCTACTGCTACGACACCCCACAAGGTGTGTTTGTGGACTCAGACGGAGAGACTGGAGTTTTATGGTAATTTATCTGAGATACAAGCTGTGGCTCCAAAGCTTTTCTTATGCCATAGATCTTACTTGGTTAATCTAGATAAGGTTGTGCGTATTGATAAATCCAAACAGCTCCTCTATTTCGATAATGGGGATTCCTGTATGGTCTCACGCTTAAAAATGAAATGCCTTTTTGAAAAATGGGAAGCCTTACATTAAAAATAATCCTAATAACTGACATTTTAGGACAAAAAACCAACATTTCAGGAAATGATGCTCTTATTGAAGTATTTTTCGCTATAATAATTAGTGTAAATAAAGATTTACGAAGTCATGAGTTTATCGAGCAATCAATCCCCAATTCAATCAAAATATTGTTTTCTCTCTCTCCATAAACAAATAGTATTTTTGATATGATGGCTCGGCAGACAAAATGACGATGTCAGTTGTCTTTGTTTGGATATCACATTAACTGATTATAAAATCAGTATCAAAGCCCGGCTTGCCGGGTTTTTTGATAGCTAAATACAAGGACAAGTAGCTGACGTCTTGTGGATTCTGATTTTTTATGGTTGTTTTTTGAAAGTTATTCCTTTGTCGAAAGAAGAACTATGCTACGAAAAGATGGAGTGACAAGAGGCAGTTGAAGCACAAAAACTAGAAATAGTACAGAAAGAGGCTTAATCTGAAAGGGTTAGGGCTTTTTAATTTTTTAGGGGATGTGGTATAATGGTAATAATTTAGATTATGGAGTTAAGTTTTGAAGAAGACCTATCGTGTCAAACGTGAGAAAGATTTCCAAGCCATTTTTAAGGCTGGCAAAAGCACGGCAAATCGAAAATTTGTCATTTATCATTTAGCAAAAGATCAAAAACACTTCCGAGTAGGGATTTCAGCTGGTAAAAAATTAGGAAATGCCGTCACACGAAATGCTGTGAAACGGAAGATTCGTCATGTTCTTATGGCCCTAGGAAATCAGCTCAAATCAGAAGATTTTGTGGTAATTGCCCGCAAGGGAGTAGAAACTTTGGATTACCATGAGCTTCAACAAAATTTACATCATGTTTTAAAGTTAGCGCAATTGCTTGAGGAAGGTTTTGAGAGTGAAGAAAAACATTAAAATTGCAGGTTTAGCACCTTTAGTTCTATTATTAGCGGCTTGTGGCCGTGGCGAAGTAACCGCCCAGTCGACCAGTGGTTGGGACCAGATGGTCTATCTTTTTGCCAGAGCGATTCAATGGCTCTCCTTTGATGGGTCCATTGGGGTTGGGATTATTCTTTTTACCCTCATCATTCGTCTCTTGCTCATGCCTTTGTTCAACATGCAAATCAAATCAAGTCAGAAGATGCAAGACATCCAGCCTGAACTTAGAGAATTGCAAAAGAAGTACGCTGGGAAAGACACAGAAACGCGGATGAAGTTAGCTGAAGAAAGTCAAGCCCTTTACAAAAAATATGGGGTCAACCCTTATGCTAGCCTCATGCCCCTCTTGATTCAAATGCCAGTCATGATTGCCCTATTCCAAGCATTGACACGGGTACCTTTCTTGAAAACAGGGACCTTCTTGTGGGTGGAATTGGCACAGCATGACCATTTGTATATTTTGCCAGTTTTAGCGGCTCTCTTTACATTCTTATCAACGTGGTTAACCAACCTCGCGGCTAGAGAAAAAAACATCATGATGACTATTATGATTTATGTGATGCCGCTAATGATCTTTTTCATGGGCTTCACCTTGGCCAGCGGGGTCGTGCTCTATTGGACGGTCTCCAATGCCTTTCAAGTGGTACAACTACTGTTATTAAACAATCCTTTTAAGATTATTGCGGAAAGACAACGTCTTGCCAATGAAGAAAAAGAACGCCGTCTTCGTGAACGTCGTGCTCGTAAAAAAGCAATGAAGAGAAAATAGGAGTTTAGGTTATGGTATTATTTACAGGAAAAACAGTCGAAGAGGCTATCGAAACAGGACTTCAAGAGTTAGGGTTATCACGCCTTAAAGCGCATATCAAAGTCATTTCAAAAGAGAAAAAAGGTTTCCTCGGGTTCGGTAAAAAGCCAGCCCAAGTTGATATTGAAGGTATCAGCGACAAGACGGTTTATAAGGCTGATAAAAAAGCCATTCGAGGTGTTCCAGAGGATATTAATCGTCAAAATGCTCCCGTGATTAATCCTGCTGATGTAGAACTTAAAGAAATGAAAGCCGCTCAAGAGTTAGAAGCAGAAGATACTAAAGTGGTTTCTCTCATGCCTGAAGAAAGTCCAGAGCAAACTCTTTCAGATCTTGCTGAGACAGCCACTGAAACAGAAGTAGAACAACCCTCAAGCCCAGTCGAAGAATCAGCAGTGACCCAAGATGCTGGTGATGATGGTTTAAGCAAAGATATTGAAAAAGCTGCTCAGGAAGTGTCCGATTATGTGACTAAAATCATCTATGAAATGGATATCGAAGCCACCGTTGAAACAAGTAACAACCGTCGCCAAATCAATTTGCAAATCGAAACACCAGAGGCGGGACGTGTGATTGGTTACCATGGTAAGGTTTTGAAATCCTTGCAGTTGTTAGCTCAAAATTTCTTGCACGACCGCTATTCAAAAAATTTCTCAGTGTCTTTGAATGTCCATGATTATGTGGAACATCGAACAGAAACCCTGATTGACTTTACGCAAAAGATTGCGAAGCGTGTGTTGGAATCTGGCCAGGACTACACCATGGATCCTATGAGTAACAGTGAGCGTAAAATCGTTCATAAAACCGTTTCAACCATTGAAGGGGTTGAAAGTTATTCTGAAGGCAATGATCCTAACCGTTATGTGGTAGTCAGTCTTCAACGTTAGATCCTAAAAAGAATCTTCGGTAGTTAGTTCAACTATCGAAGATTTTTTGTATGACCAGCTTAAGCGTTTGTTTTACTGATTTCATTGATTATGGTTGCCACTGATAAGGTTTCAACGGTAAGGTACAAGAACAGTATCAGAGAAGAGACACTTTATGAAATGAGCGATCTCTTAAATGAGAGAAACTGTTGAAAAACGAAAATAAATCTTGACAGCAGACCCTCTTTAAGATAGAATATTATAGTATGTTTAGTAACTGATATCACAAATAGCCGGCTAAACGAATACAAAATCTATGAGGAGGTATTCACTGTGAAACGTACTTATCAACCAAGTAAAATCCGTCGTCAACGTAAACACGGATTCCGTCACCGTATGTCAACTAAAAACGGACGTCGCGTGCTTGCTGCACGTCGTCGTAAAGGACGTAAAGTATTATCAGCTTAATTGCAAAAAATACAACTAAAGTAAACCAAGAGTGCTCGAGGCTCTTGGTTTTTTTGTGGTTTTTCAAAGTGTCCTTAAAAACAATCGCTATAAAACGGTCTTCTGGCAACCATTTATTAGAAAAGAAAGTAGTGGATGCTCTGTAATCACTAGCAGCCTTACCAACAGCTTTTCCTTATCTGAAAGCAAATTCAAAAAAAGAGAAATTTAGGCTAAAAATGAAAGTAGTTTCTAAACGTCTAACAAGTATTGAAAACGCTTTATTTCTTGTTATAATAAATTTGTGAACGTTCTCTTTAGTAAAACTAAGAAGCACAAGGAGTAGACATTATGCCTGATAAACCAACCAAAGAAAAGCTCATGGAGCAGTTAAAGGGTGGGATTATTGTTTCTTGTCAGGCTTTGCCAGGTGAGCCTCTCTATTCAGAGACTGGAGGTATTATGCCACTGATGGCAAAAGCTGCTCAAGAAGCTGGTGCTGTCGGCATCAGAGCCAATTCCGTTAGGGATATTACAGAAATTCAAGCCATAACAGACCTACCAATTATCGGTATCATCAAAAAAGATTACCCGCCGCAAGAGCCTTTTATTACAGCTACTATGGCCGAAGTGGACCAATTAGCAGCCTTAAATATTGCAGTGATTGCTATGGATTGTACCAAGCGTAACCGACATGATGGCTTGGATATTGCTAGCTTTATTCGACAAGTTAAGGAAAAGTACCCCAATCAGCTTTTCATGGCAGATATTAGTACCTTTGATGAAGGACTAGTGGCCCATCAGGCTGGCATTGATTTTGTTGGAACAACCTTGTCAGGCTACACCCCGTATAGCCGTCAGGAAGCAGGTCCTGATGTGGCATTGATAGAAGCCCTTTGCAAAGAAGGTGTTGCTGTCATTGCCGAAGGGAAGATTCATTCTCCAGAAGAAGCCAAGAAAATTAATGACTTAGGGGTGGCAGGTATTGTTGTTGGAGGGGCCATCACAAGGCCTAAGGAAATTGCAGAGCGTTTTATCGAAGCGCTCAAATCCTAATAGTGGTTGTCAAACTAGAAACACACATCAAAAAAAGGAGATTTTACGATGAACATGAAGAAGTTAGCTTCATTAGCGATGCTTGGTGCATCTGTTTTAGGACTAGCAGCTTGTGGCGGAAAGAGCCAGAAAGAGGCTGGTGCAAGTAAATCTGATACTGCTAAGACAGAAATCACATGGTGGGCTTTCCCGGTCTTCACGCAAGAAAAAGCTGAAGATGGCGTGGGAACCTATGAGAAGAAATTGATTGCTGCCTTTGAGAAAGCTAATCCAGAAATCAAGGTAAAATTGGAAACCATTGATTTTACATCTGGTCCTGAGAAAATCACAACTGCTATTGAAGCTGGAACAGCTCCTGATGTCCTCTTTGATGCTCCAGGTCGTATCATTCAATATGGTAAAAATGGGAAATTGGCTGACTTGAATGACTTGTTCACAGAAGAGTTTACCAAAGATGTTAACAATGACAAATTGATTCAAGCCTCAAAAGCAGGAGATACAGCTTACATGTATCCTATCAGCTCTGCTCCATTCTACATGGCGTTGAATAAAAAAATGCTCAAAGATGCTGGTGTCCTTGACCTTGTGAAAGAGGGTTGGACAACAGATGATTTTGAAAAAGTCTTGAAAGCATTGAAGGACAAAGGATATAACCCAGGTTCTTTCTTTGCTAATGGTCAAGGTGGTGACCAAGGACCACGTGCCTTCTTTGCTAACCTTTATAGTAGTCATATTACCGATGACAAAGTAACCAAATACACCACAGATGATGCTAACTCTATTAAAGCCATGACCAAGATTTCCAATTGGATTAAAGATGGTTTAATGATGAATGGCTCTCAGTACGATGGTTCAGCTGATATTCAAAACTTTGCGAATGGCCAAACTTCCTTTACCATTCTTTGGGCGCCTGCACAACCAGGCATCCAAGCTAAATTGTTAGAAGCTAGTAAAGTGGATTACCTTGAAATCCCATTCCCATCAGATGATGGCAAACCAGAACTAGAATACCTCGTAAATGGTTTTGCGGTCTTTAATAACAAAGATGAACAAAAAGTCGCTGCCTCTAAGAAATTTATCCAATTTATCGCTGATGATAAAGAATGGGGACCTAAAAATGTTGTCCGTACAGGTGCCTTTCCTGTGAGAACTTCTTACGGGGATCTTTACAAAGACAAACGAATGGAAAAAATTGCTGAATGGACAAGTTTCTACTCACCATACTACAACACGATTGATGGGTTTGCGGAAATGAGAACCCTCTGGTTCCCAATGGTTCAAGCCGTATCTAATGGTGATGAAAAACCAGAAGATGCCTTGAAAGCCTTCACTGAAAAAGCAAACAAGACAATCAAAAAAACACAATAAGTGTTCCTAACAAGTGGCTTCTTTTCAATGCACATGCCAAATGGTCACTGGAAAGAAGCTTTTCTTTTTAGAAAAGTTGAACAGAAAAAAGAGGTATTTCAAGTGAACGTCAATAAATTAAAAATGCGAGAGACGCTCATCTCATACGCTTTCTTAGCTCCGGTCTTGGTTTTCTTTGTGATTTTTGTCTTGATACCGATGATTATGGGCTTTGTGACGAGCTTTTTCAATTATTCCATGACAGAGTTTACCTTTGTTGGTTTTGCCAATTATGCTAGGATGTTTCAAGATCCTATCTTTATGAAATCTCTTATCAATACGTTGATTATCGTAATTGGTTCAGTACCAGTGGTGGTTTTCTTTTCTCTCTTTGTGGCTGCTAAGACTTATGACAAAAATGTGGTGGCACGTTCGTTTTATCGGGCAGTTTTCTTTCTACCTGTTGTTACCGGAAGTGTTGCGGTGACGGTGGTTTGGAAATGGATTTATGATCCGATGTCGGGGATTTTGAATTATGTCTTAAAATATGCTCATGTGATTGAACAAAACATCAGTTGGCTGGGAGATAAGCACTGGGCTTTGTTAGCTATTATTGTTATTTTATTAACCACATCTGTTGGGCAGCCTATTATTCTATATATTGCAGCTATGGGAAATATTGATAACTCTTTGGTAGAAGCTGCGCGTGTAGACGGCGCCACAGAATTTCAGGTGTTTTGGAATATCAAGTGGCCAAGTCTCCTGCCAACAACCTTATATATTGCTGTCATAACAACAATTAATTCCTTCCAATGTTTTGCTTTGATTCAACTCTTGACGTCTGGAGGGCCAAATTATTCAACTAGTACCCTCATGTACTATTTGTATGAAAAAGCCTTTAAGCTCTCTGAATACGGCTATGCCAACACAATGGGTGTGTTCTTGGCAGTCATGATTGCAATCATCAGCTTTGCTCAATTTAAAATTTTAGGTAATGATGTGGAATATTAGGAGGATATTAAGATGAAGAAAAAGAAACTAACCGCATCGGATGTTCTGACTACTGTTATTCTATGCATCTTGACCATTTTGTTTATTTTCCCATTTTATTGGATTATGACAGGAGCATTCAAGGCTCAAGCCGATACCATTATGATTCCACCGCAATGGTGGCCAAAGGCACCTACTATTGAAAATTTTAAGGCCTTGGTAGTGCAAAATCCAGCCTTAAAATGGTTGTGGAATAGTGTCTTTATTTCGGTGGCGACCATGTTCTTGGTTTGTGGCACTTCCTCTTTGGCTGGCTATGCCTTGGCCAAAAAGCGGTTTTATGGACAACGGATTTTGTTTTCGATTTTTATTGCTGCCATGGCCTTGCCAAAACAGGTTGTTCTAGTACCTCTTGTGCGGATTGTTAATTTTATGGGAATCCATGACACCTTGGCAGCTGTTATTTTGCCTCTTGTGGGCTGGCCATTTGGCGTTTTCCTCATGAAACAGTTTTCAGAAAATATTCCAACCGAGTTATTGGAATCCGCCAAGATTGATGGTTGTGGCGAGATTCGCACCTTTTTCAATGTGGCTTTCCCTATTGTCAAACCAGGCTTTGCAGCGCTAGCGATCTTTACCTTTATCAATACTTGGAATGATTATTTTATGCAGTTGGTGATGTTAACCTCTCGGGAAAATTTAACGATTTCACTTGGTGTTGCTACTATGCAAGCTGAAATGGCTACTAATTATGGCTTGATTATGGCAGGGGCTGCCATGGCTGCAGTGCCTATTGTAACGGTCTTTCTTGTCTTCCAAAAATCATTTACCCAAGGCATTACTATGGGTGCTGTGAAAGGTTAAATCAAGAAAGGTTTCTAACATGATTTATGATCGTTTAAAAAATATTAGCCGTTACCGAGGGATTCACCCTCATTTGGATGCGGCGATTACCTTTTTACAAACCACAGATTTGAGGCAACTAGCTGAAGGGAAATATCCTATTTTAGGGGAGAAAGTATTTGCAGTTATTCAAAGAAATCAATTGAGTAAAGCGGACAATTCATTGTTGGAATACCACAAACGGTATGCAGATTGCCACCTTTTGCTAGCTGGGAATGAGTGCATTCGTTATGGTATAGGTAATCAAGCTGAAGTAGTGCCTTTTGAACAAGAAGCTGATATTGGCTTTGTAACCGGTGATCGAACCTATGACCTAGATTTGGTTGATGATAGCTTTGCTTACTTTTTTCCTAATGAGCCTCATCAACCCAATAATTTTAACCAAGCAGGGGAAGCAGTTACAAAATGCTTAATCAAAGTGTTAATGGCAGATTAGGTTGATTTGGCAGTGAACCAATTGATGGAAAGGAAGTGATGGTGTGACGTCGAAAAAACAGGGACTTTTACATTCTCTTTTTAATCTTGATAGTAAATGGATGAGGGCTAGTGCAGCACTATTTGATTTGCTCGTGTTTAATCTCTTATTTGTCTTGTCCTGCCTTCCTCTTCTGACAATTGGGGTTGCTAAAATGGCTTTGTATGCGAGTTTGTTGGATTGGCGAGAAGGTCAAGTTAGTCAGCTTGTTACTACTTATAGATCTCATTTTAAATATTACTTTAAAAGTGGGCTACGCCTTGGCCTTATTGAGCTTGGGATAATGAGTATTTGTCTCTTAGATCTTTTCTTAATTCGAAACCAATCAGGCCTAGTTTTTCAAGGGTTTAAAGTACTTTGCGTTGCTGTTTTATTTCTGGTGGTTATACTCTTTTTGTACGCTTATCCTCAGGCCGTCAAAAGAGACCTTTCCCTATCTACGCTGTTTAAGCGAAGCTTTTTACTAGCAGGACTCTTTTTTCCATGGAGTTTTGCTTTCTTGGCTTTTATTTGTCTCACGATATTTAGCCTACAATTGTCTCTGTTAACGTTATTTGGAGGCGTGTCTTTGCTAGCTATCATCGGCATCAGTAGCCTAACTTACCTCTACTTGATTATCATGGAATCTCTTCTTAGGCGATTCCCACTTAATAATGACATTGAATAAAGGACATTACTATGACAGATCTTACGAAATACCAAGGCATTATTCCTGCCTTTTACGCTTGTTACGATGACCAGGGGAATATCAGCCCTGAGCGTGTGCGTGCCTTGACCCAGTACTATATTGACAAAGGGGTTCAGGGGCTTTACATTAATGGCTCTTCTGGAGAGTGTATTTACCAGAGCGTTGCTGACCGTCAATTGGTGTTAGAAAATGTCATGGCAGTCGCTAAGGGCAAGCTGACGATTATTAATCACGTTGCCTGCAACAACACTAAAGATAGTATTGAATTGGCAGCTCATTCAGAACGTTTGGGCGTGGATGCCATTGCAGCTATTCCGCCTATTTATTTCCGGTTACCAGAATATTCAGTTGCTGATTATTGGAATGCGATTTCTTCGGCAGCTCCTCACACAGATTTTATCATCTATAATATTCCTCAACTGGCAGGGGTTGCCTTGACGCCAAGCCTTTATAAGACTATGTTGGCTAATAAGCGCGTGATTGGGGTTAAAAACTCATCCATGCCAGTGCAGGATATTCAAACCTTCTGTGCGATTGGTGGGGACGACCATATTGTTTTTAATGGCCCGGATGAACAATTTCTAGGAGGGCGCTTGATGGGTGCTGCTGCAGGCATTGGTGGCACCTACGGGGCTATGCCAGAATTATTTTTAAGGCTGAACCAACTTATAGCTGACAAGGATTTAGAAAAGGCCAAGGCCCTTCAATATACTATTAACGAGATTATCGGTGTCCTTGTTTCTGCTCACGGCAATATGTATGGGGTTATTAAAGAAGTACTTCGTATTAATGAAGGCCTTGATATTGGATCTGTTCGTTCCCCATTATCTGAGTTAGTTGAGGAAGACATGGTCATTTGCCAACGGGCCGCTTCCCTTATTAGTCAAGCTAAGGAAACGTTTTGTTAAGGCACGAGGTGAAAAGATGAAGCACTATTTAGTAATTGATATTGGTGGTACTGCTATCAAGTATGGCTTAATTTCCGAAACAGGAGACCTGTTGGAAAAAGAGGAAATGGCTACTGAGGCCTATAAAGGTGGTCCCTCTATTTTGGAAAAGGTCAAGGGCTTGGTAAAGACCTATCAAGACCAAGTGGCTTTGGCTGGAGTGGCCATTTCTTCTGCAGGAATGGTTAATCCTGATAAGGGAGAAATCTTTTATGCCGGTCCCCAGATTCCTAACTATGCTGGAACCCAGTTTAAAAAGGAAATTGAAGAGACTTTCGGGCTACCCTGTGAAGTGGAAAACGATGTTAACTGTGCTGGTCTAGCCGAAGCTATTTCCGGTAGTGCCAAGGATTATCCTGTGGCTCTTTGCCTGACCATCGGAACGGGGATTGGGGGTTGTTTATTGCTTAATTCCCAAGTTTTCCATGGTAGCGGTTATGCAGCTTGTGAGGTTGGTTACCTTCACTTATCAGATGGGGAATTTCAAGATCTAGCGTCTACGACAGCCCTTGTTCAAGACGTAGCAGAAGCTTATGGTGATGACGTCAGCCAATGGGATGGCCGTCGTATTTTTGACCAAGCTAAGGCAGGGGATGAGGTTTGCATCACTGCCATTGATAGACAGGTGGATTATTTAGGGCAGGGCATTGCCAATATTTGCTATGTGGTTAATCCAAATGTGGTGGTGCTTGGTGGAGGAATCATGGCACAACAAGACTATTTAGCTGATAAATTAAAGACAGCCCTTGACAGCTACTTGGTTCCTAGCCTTGCGGAGAATACCCAACTGCAATTTGCTAGTCATGGAAATAATGCTGGCATTTTTGGGGCTTACTATCATTTTAGGCAGAAACAGGAAAGGTAAAGATTGAAAGGTTAACGCTTTCTCTATTCTCTTAACTGTTTGGTGACCAAAGACAAGTGTCACCGTTTATTTCAGTCTCTGTTCTATAAAAAACACCTTTAGGTTTAGTCTTTGCCTAAAGGTGTTTGTTGTCTTCGGTAATAATTGTATCTTTAAAAATTTTATCCTTATGAGGTTTGTCAATGGCTGAGACGTAAGCGTAGATGACATCCATCATAATAAGGAGAGGAAATTGTGGTGACACGCGATTCCCATAATTCAATTGATGGGTTGATGAGACATGAATTACATCAAAGATATCACCGAAGTCCATATCAGTAGCTGTGGTTAATAAAATAGTCTTCGCACCACGTTGGCTGGCTTGGTGCAAGGCTTTAATGACCGAACGTGTTTTACCAGATAATGAAAAACCAAAAACAAGGCAGTTGTCATTGACCAGGCTATTAGCCCAAGTAAAGCCATCGGTATCGGAATAAGCATCACAGATAAAACCAAGTCGCATAAAGCGCAGCTTCATTTCCTGCGCAACAAGACCAGAGGACCCTTTTCCAAAAAAATAAACGCGTTCAGACCGATCTATCAAGCTAGCTAGACGCAATAACTTGTCTTCATCAACCAAATCATAAGTCTTGTTAATCAAAGCATCATAGTCCATCAAGACCCTCTTGGTTAATTCCAGACTTATCGACTGAAAGGTATCTTGAGCTTCTTGTAAGCCATGAATATAATCAAAAGCAAAAGCACGGTAACCAGTGAAACCACATTTCTTAGCAAAACGAGTCAGGGCAGCCTGAGAGACATGTAACCGTTTCGTCATTTGGGAGGCTGTTAATTCCTCTGGAGTTAAATCAGTGGTGATGAAAAATTGTGCGATGCTCTTCTCCAAACTGGTCATATGATCCAAGGCGGCTTCGATTTTGGTAATAAGTCGGTGGTTTTTAGACATGTTACAGGCACACTCCTTAAAGGACTAATTACCTACTAGTATAACATAGATTAGAAAAGGATGATGAACAATTCTTTTCAATCGCATAGCGTTTGATTAGTCTTTTACTGACTCCAAAAATTCTTGAGTCGTCACTGTTTGTCCCATCAGAGGGAAGAGATTCTTAATAGGAAATTCATGTAGGTCAGCTCTGGCAGCTCCCATCATGTCAGTTAGGAAGTATTGGTCATAGCCGTATTGATAGGCGTCACGAGCTGTTGTATCCACGTCTGCATGGGTAGAAATTCCCCCTAAAACAATGGTGTCAATACCACGGCGACGTAGCTGTAAATCTAAGTCAGTACCAAAGAAAGCACTGAAACCACGTTTGTTTACCACATAGTCTGTCTCGGTCACTCCGAGTTCATCAGCAAAATCAGAGAAGGCAGCTTCAGGTCTTTTTCCAGGGAGTTGAACCATGGCGTTAGGATTGAGTTTATCTTTCCCATCGTGAAATTTAACGCGGACAAAGGTAATAAATGCTCCCTCTTGACGGAAAAGATCGACCATGGCTTTAGCATTTGACACAATCGTGTCTTGAGAATGAGGTGCTGTAGGCATTTCTAAAATGCCTCAGATTGAAGACAAACACCAAATCGATGTTTGTCTTCAATCTGAAAAAGCCTCTTTGGAGGCTTTTTTTGCCTGTTAAAAGCTGGCAAGTTTTATTATAGGAGTCATATCTTTATGTTATAATAAAGTCATGACAAATAACATCGAACATCTAGCTATTTTTGATACCCATACCCATTTGAATGTAGCAGAATTTCAAGGACGTGAAGCTGAAGAATTGGCTCTGGCTCAAGAAATGGGCGTAGCCTATCACAATGTGGTTGGCTTTGATCAGGCTACTATTGAGGGAGCACTTGCTCTTGCAGACCAGTATCCTAACGTGTATGCTACTATTGGATGGCACCCGACAGAAGCAGGCTCTTATTCTGAAGCAGTTGAGGAGTCTATCGTCTCCCAGCTAGCACACCCTAAAGTCATTGCCTTAGGTGAAATTGGCTTAGACTATTATTGGATGGAGGACCCAAAAGAGGTTCAAGTTGAGGTTTTTAACCGCCAAATCCAGTTAGCGAAAGAGCACGATTTGCCTTTTGTAGTACACACCCGCGATGCCTTGGAAGATACCTATGAGGTCATCAAAGCAGCTGGTGTTGGCCCTCGTGGAGGCATCATGCATTCTTACTCAGGCTCGCTTGAGATGGCTGAGCGTTTCATTGAACTTGGCATGATGATTTCTTTTTCAGGGGTGGTGACTTTCAAAAAAGCTCTTGATATTCAAGAGGCTGCGCAGCACTTGCCTTTGGATAAGATTTTGGTGGAAACAGATGCTCCTTATCTTGCTCCAGTGCCAAAACGCGGCAAGCAAAACCGTACAGCTTATACCCGTTATGTGGTTGATAAAATCGCAGAGCTACGTGGAATGACTGTGGAAGAAGTTGCTGCAGCAACGACTGCTAATGCAAAGAGGGTATTCAAGCTTGACTGAAAAAATTAATATTCAAGAGGTTCTTGTTGTAGAAGGCAAGGACGACACGGCTAACCTACGCCGTTTTTACAATGTGGACACCTACGAGACCAGAGGCTCCGCTATCACCGAGGAAGATTTAGAACGAATCAATCGCCTAAACGATTTGCGTGGTGTCATCGTTTTAACAGACCCAGATTATAATGGTGAGCGCATTCGTAAGCTCATTATGGCTGCTGTGCCAACAGCTCGTCACGCCTTTTTAAATCGAAACGAGGCGGTTCCGAGTTCTAAGAGTAAGGGCCGTTCCTTAGGTGTTGAACATGCCAGCTTTGAGGACCTCCAAAAGGCACTTGCGAAAGTCACTCAGCAATATGATGATGAGTCTTATTTTGACATTCGTCAAACAGACCTGATTCGTCTAGGGCTTTTAATGGCGGCAGATAGCCGTAAACGCAGGGAATACTTGGGCGAAAAGCTCCGCATCGGTTATGCCAACGGTAAACAACTGATCAAACGCCTCGAATTATTTGGCATTACCCTATCAGAAGTGGAAGAAGTGATGGAGACGTATGAGGGGTAAAGAGTACTATGGAATATAACAACCCCGTTAACTGAATGGCGTGTCTTGGCAAAAAAGTTTAGACTAGTGGTTCAAATACCAAAAAGAAAGTGATCATAAAAAGAAGAGAATATATGAGAATTGCAGATTATAGCGTGACCAAGGCTGTCCTTGATCGTCACGGATTTACCTTTAAGAAATCTTTCGGTCAGAACTTTTTGACCGATACCAATATTTTACAGAAAATCGTTGACACGGCTGAGATTGATCAGAATGTCAACGTTATCGAAATTGGTCCTGGAATTGGGGCTTTGACGGAGTTTTTGGCAGAAAATGCTGCTGAAGTGATGGCTTTTGAGATTGATGACCGCTTGGTGCCGATTTTGGCAGATACCTTGCGCGATTTTGATAATGTGCAAGTGGTCAATCAAGATATTTTGAAAGCTGATTTGCAGACCCAAATCAAGCAGTTTAAAAATCCTGATTTGCCTATCAAGGTGGTGGCTAACCTACCTTACTACATCACAACGCCTATTCTCATGCACTTGATTGAGAGCAAAATTCCATTCCAAGAGTTTGTAGTCATGATGCAGCGTGAAGTGGCAGATCGTATTTCTGCGGAGCCAAACACTAAAGCTTATGGTTCCTTGTCCATTGCGGTACAGTATTACATGACTGCCAAGGTTGCCTTCATTGTGCCGCGCACCGTCTTTGTACCTGCACCAAATGTCGATAGTGCTATCCTCAAAATGGTGCGTCGCGACCAGCCTTTGATTGAGGTTGAGGACGAAGATTTCTTTTTCAGAGTGTCTCGTCTCAGTTTTGTCCATCGTCGCAAGACCCTGTGGAATAACTTGACTAGCCATTTTGGCAAGTCTGAAGACATCAAGGCTAAACTTGAAAAAGGTCTGGCACTAGCAGATATCAAGCCTTCTATTCGTGGTGAGGCCTTGTCGATTCAAGATTTTGGCAAATTAGCTGATGCTTTAAAAGAAGTTGGATTATAAAAGCTTTCCCCCGGTGACAATAAAAAAATTCCCTTGTAGACAAAACAGAGATGTTCAGTTCAGGGGGATTTTTCTTATTGAAGCTGGCCGTTAAGGCATCGCAGTGCAGAGCTAGTTTTTTTAATACCCCGAAAAAAAGGGCAATTAACAAGAGCGTGACTATAGCGGTACGGTTAGACTCTTTTTCGTAAATAGCAAAGGTCTTCTTAAAATTCATATCGTTTCCTACCTCAAAAAATCATCAGTGATCTGATTTTTAGTTGATAAAATATTCTATTTTTAAAAAGCAGTAACCTAAATGATAGCCAGTGGTCTAGAGAATCTTGACAGTTTTTAAGACAAGCGAAACTTAGAGTCAAATGCTGATTTGGGAGCGTTTTTCTGATATAATAGAGATATTATAGTAGGGCAAAGGAGCACAGTTGCAAGGCAAAATCATTAAATCTCTGGCTGGTTTTTATTACGTGGAGTCAGAAGGACAAGTATATCAGACGCGAGCGCGTGGTAATTTTAGGAAGCGCGGTGAGACACCTTATGTTGGAGATATCGTAGATTTCTCAGCAGAGGATAACTCTGAAGGTTATATTTTAGCGATTCATCCTCGTAAAAACAGTTTGGTCCGACCACCTATCGTCAATATTGACCAAGCGGTGGTTATTATGTCTGCTAAAGAACCAGAATTTAATAGCAATCTCTTGGATCGCTTTCTCATCTTGCTTGAACACAAAGCCATTCATCCGGTGATTTATATCTCTAAGATGGACTTATTAGATAGTCCCGAGGAGATTGAAGCTATTGGTCGACAGTATCAGGCGATCGGCTACGATTTTGTGACCAGTCTTGAGGAATTGTTGCCTTTGCTAGCTGATAAAATTACCGTCTTTATGGGACAAACAGGTGTTGGTAAATCAACCCTTCTCAATCGAATCGCCCCCGAATTGGCTCTTGAAACAGGAGAAATCTCCGATAGTCTAGGGCGTGGTCGTCACACCACCCGGGCGGTTAGCTTTTATAATACCCATGGCGGAAAAATCGCGGATACGCCAGGTTTCTCATCATTAGACTATGATATTGCTAATGCTGAAGATTTGAACGAGGCTTTTCCAGAGCTGCGCCGGCTGAGCCATGAGTGTAAGTTTAGATCCTGTACCCATACCCACGAACCCAAGTGTGCTGTCAAGGCGGCGCTTGAAACGGGAGAGTTGTGGCCAGTTCGTTATGAGCATTACCTCCAATTTCTCAGTGAAATTGAAAACCGTCGTGAAACATATAAAAAAGTTATCAAAAGAAAGTAGGTCTACTCCATGTCAACTCTAAAAATTGCCCCATCTATTCTCGCAGCTGATTACGCTAATTTTGCTTCTGAGCTAGCTCGTATTGAAGAAACAGATGCCGAATACGTTCACATTGACATTATGGACGGTCAATTTGTTCCTAATATCAGTTTTGGTGCAGATGTTGTGGCAAGTATGAGAAAGCACAGTAAATTGGTCTTTGATTGCCATCTAATGGTGGTTGATCCTGAACGCTATGTTGAGGCTTTTGCACAAGCTGGTGCTGATATCATGACCATTCACACAGAAAGTACTCGTCATATTCATGGAGCCCTTCAAAAAATCAAGGCAGCTGGCATGAAAGCAGGGGTAGTGATTAATCCAGGAACTCCTGCAACAGCCCTAGAACCTTTGTTAGACTTAGTTGACCAAGTCCTCATTATGACAGTCAACCCAGGTTTTGGGGGTCAGGCCTTTATCCCAGAATGTTTAGAAAAAGTGGCTACCGTAGCCAAATGGCGAGATGAAAAAGGATTGTCCTTTGACATTGAGGTTGATGGAGGAGTAGACAATAAGACCATTCGTGCTTGCTACGAAGCTGGAGCTAATGTCTTTGTAGCAGGGTCTTACCTTTTCAAAGCCAGTGACTTGGTGAGCCAAGTGCAGACTCTAAGGACGGCCCTACATGACTAAAGTAGCCCTCTTTTCTGGGGGAGATCTTTCTTATTTCACCCGTGAGTTTGATTATTTTGTCGGTATTGATAGTGGGAGCCTGTTTTTATTGGAAAATGGGCTTCCTTTGAATATGGCCGTTGGTGATTTTGATTCGGTTTCCCAAGAAGCATTTACGGATATAAAGGAGAAGGCAGAGCTTCTCATCACTGCTAATCCAGAAAAAAATGATACGGATACGGAATTAGCCCTTAAAGAGGTCTTTGCTCGTTTTCCTGAGGCGGAAGTGACCATTTTTGGGGCTTTTGGGGGTCGAATGGACCACCTCTTATCCAATATTTTTTTGCCTAGCGACCCTGGTATTGCTCCCTTTATGGCACAAATCGCCTTGCGTGACCAACAAAATATGATTACCTATCGCCCGGCAGGCCGACACCTCATTCATCAAGAGGAAGGGATGACCTATGTGGCGTTCATGGCAGAAGGGGAATCAGATTTGATCATTACAGGTGCCAAGTTTGAGTTAACTCAGGCCAACTTTTTCAAAAAGAAAATCTATTCCAGTAATGCCTTTATCCATCAACCTATTACAGTTAGCTTGCCAAGTGGCTACTTGATTATTATTCAAAGTAAAGATTGGAGTTAGTATGGACCTTATCTTGTTCCTTTTGGTCTTGGTTCTCTTAGGTTTAGGGGCTTATCTGTTGTTCAAAGTCAACGGCCTTCAACATCAGCTTGCCCAAACCCTAGAAGGCAACGCGGATAATTTGTCTGACCAAATGACCTACCAGTTGGATACAGCTAACAAGCAACAATTGTTAGAGCTAACACAGCTGATGAACCGACAACAAGCAGACCTTTACCAACAATTAACAGATATTCGTGACGTCTTGCACCGTAGTTTGTCTGATAGTAGGGACCGGTCTGACAAACGCTTAGAAAAAATTAACCAGCAGGTCAACCAATCGCTCAAAAATATGCAAGAATCTAACGAAAAACGTTTGGAGGAAATGCGCCAGATTGTTGAAGAAAAATTGGAAGAAACCTTAAAAAATCGTCTGCACGCCTCTTTCGATTCTGTATCCAAGCAACTAGAAAGTGTCAATAAAGGCTTGGGAGAAATGCGTAGCGTGGCTCAAGATGTGGGTACTTTAAATAAGGTTTTGTCCAATACCAAAACACGAGGCATTTTAGGCGAACTTCAACTAGGCCAAATCATTGAGGATATCATGACATCAAGCCAGTACGAAAGAGAATTTGTAACGGTTAGTGGTTCTAGTGAACGCGTAGAATATGCGATTAAGCTCCCAGGAAATGGTCAAGGCGGTTATATTTACCTACCGATTGACTCAAAATTCCCTCTTGAAGATTATTATCGTTTAGAAGATGCTTACGAACTTGGAGATAAATTAGCTATTGAAAATAGCCGAAAAGCTTTGTTAGCAGCTATCAAACGCTTTGCCAAAGACATTCGTAAAAAGTATCTGAATCCTCCAGAGACCACCAATTTTGGTATTATGTTTTTACCAACCGAAGGTCTGTATTCAGAAGTGGTCAGAAATGCTGCGTTCTTTGATAGCCTTCGTCGGGAAGAAAATATCGTGGTTGCAGGTCCGTCGACCCTGTCTGCTTTGCTCAATTCCTTATCTGTTGGTTTCAAGACCCTTAATATCCAAAAAAATGCTGATGACATCAGTAAAATTTTGGGCAATGTCAAGTTAGAATTCGATAAATTTGGCGGCCTGCTTGCCAAGGCTCAAAAGCAAATGAATACAGCTAATAATACGCTGGATCAGCTCATTTCAACAAGGACAAATGCTATTGTTCGTGCTCTAAATACGATTGAAACCTATCAAGACCAAGCAACAGCATCTCTCTTAAACATGCCCCTATTAGAAGAGGAAAACAATGAAAATTAACCAAATGAAAAAAGACCAGCTTTTTGAAGGGTTCTACCTCATTAAGTCGGCAGAAGTTCGTAAAACAAGAGCTGGGAAAGATTTTATTAACCTTACCTTTCAGGATGATACTGGCGAAATTTCAGGAAATCTTTGGGATGCCCAACCTTATAATGTGGAAGAATTCACTGCTGGTAAAGTCGTGTTTATGAAAGGGCGACGCGAGGTGTATAATGGTACCCCTCAGGTTAATCAAATCACCTTGCGAAATGTTCGCCCAGGTGAGCCCAATGATCCAAAGGACTTCAAAGAAAAGGCACCTGTCAGTGTGACAGAAGTACGTGACTATTTGGAACAGATGCTCTTTAAAATTGAAAATGCAACGTGGCAACGAATTGTAAGGGCTCTTTATCGTAAGTATGATAAAGAATTTTATACTTATCCTGCAGCTAAAACAAACCACCATGCTTTTGAATCGGGGCTTGCCTATCATACCGCGACAATGATAAGATTGGCGGATAGTATCGGTGACATTTATCCTGAATTAGATAAAAGTTTACTTTTTGCGGGTATTATGCTCCATGATCTTGCAAAAGTATTGGAATTGACAGGACCAGATAATACAGAATACACGGTTCGTGGTAACCTGATTGGCCATATTGCCTTGATTAACGAAGAAATTACTAAAGTGATTGCTGAGCTCAACATTGATGACAGTAAGGAGGAAGTGATTGTTCTTCGTCATGTTATTTTGAGTCACCACGGCCAATTAGAATACGGTAGTCCCGTTCGTCCTCGTATTATGGAAGCTGAAATTATTCACATGATTGATAACATTGATGCCAACATGATGATGATGACCACGGCACTTAACCGCGTTAGCGAGGGGGAAATGACCAATCGTATTTTTGCTATGGATAATCGTTCTTTCTATAAACCTAAATACTGATTTTGAATAAGAAGAAAAACGGACATTTCCTTAATCGAATGTTCGTTTTTTATGAAGAATATGGTATAATATGATAAAGTACACGAAAATGGGGAAAATATGAAATTAAGACGAAGTGAACGTATGGTTGTAATTTCAAATTACTTGATTAACAACCCTTATAAATTAACCAGTTTAAACACCTTTGCTACCAAATATGAAGCAGCTAAATCTTCTATTTCAGAAGACATTGCTATCATAAAAAAAGCCTTTGATGAGGCCAATATTGGAGAGATTGATACGCTAACAGGTGCTAGTGGTGGTGTGATTTTTACGCCAAGTATTTCAGAGGCGGAAGCTCGCACAATTGTTGAAGATTTATGCCAACGGTTATCAGAAAGCGACCGTATTTTACCAGGTGGTTACATCTACCTATCAGATCTTTTGAGTACCCCTAAGATTTTACAGAACATAGGCCGTATTATCGCCAATGCCTTTAAAGGGCAAAAGGTTGATGCTGTCATGACAGTTGCAACCAAAGGAGTGCCCCTTGCGAATGCTGTTGCTAATATTTTGAATGTTCCATTTGTCATTGTGAGACGCGATTTGAAAATCACAGAAGGGTCTACCGTCTCTGTCAACTATGCCAGCGCTTCGAGTGACCGTATTGAAAAAATGTTTTTGTCCAAACGAAGTTTGAAACCAAACAGTCGAGTGTTGATTGTGGATGACTTTTTGAAAGGTGGCGGGACGATTACGGGAATGATCAGTCTCTTGACAGAATTTGACAGCACTTTAGTTGGTGTTGCTGTGTTTGCAGAAAACGCTCAATCAGAGCGTGAGCAAATGACCTTCAAATCATTGCTGAAAGTTTCAGAGATTGATGTCAAAAACAACAATGTTGTTGTAGAAGTTGGTAATATTTTCGATAAATGGAAAAAGGAGAAAGAATGGACTTAGAACAACCAAAGCCAAATCAAGTTAAGCAAAAAATTGCCTTGACATCGACTATCGCTTTATTAAGTGCCAGTGTCGGTGTGTCCCATCATGTTAAGGCAGACGATTTGGCACCAGAGGGAGCTAAAGCAAGTAATACTAGTGAAGAGAGTCTTCCAAAAACAGAAACTTGTGAAGAGACAAAGGCAGCTGTTGAAGCTGTTGAAACTAATCTAAATCAACAACAAGCAGAACTGACAGAGCTTGCTACCGCTCTGACAAAAACTACTGCTGAAATCAACCACTTAAAAGAGCAGCAAGATAATGAACAAAAAGCTTTAACCTCTGCACAAGAAATTTACACTAATACTCTTGCAAGTAGTGAGGAGACGCTATTAGCCCAAGGAGCCGAATATCAAAGAGAGTTAACAGCTACTGAAACAGAGCTTCATAATGCTCAAGTAGATCAACATTCAAAAGAGACTGCATTGTCAGAACAAAAAGCTAGCATTTCAGCAGAAACTACTCGAGCTCAAGATTTAGTTGAACAAGTCAAAACGTCTGAACAAAATATTGCTAAGCTCAATGCTATGATTAGCAATCCTGATGCTATCACTAAAGCAGCTCAAACGGCTAATGATAATACAAAAGCATTAAGCTCAGAATTGGAGAAAGCTAAAGCTGACTTAGAAAATCAAAAAGCTAAAGTTAAAAAGCAATTGACTGAAGAGTTGGCAGCTCAGAAAGCTGCTCTAGCAGAAAAAGAGGCAGAACTTAGTCGTCTTAAATCCTCAGCTCCGTCTACTCAAGATAGCATTGTGGGTACTAATACCATGAAAGCACCGCAAGGCTATCCTCTTGAGGAACTTAAAAAATTAGAAGCTAGTGGTTATATTGGATCAGCTAGTTACAATAATTATTACAAAGAGCATGCAGATCAAATTATTGCCAAAGCTAGTCCAGGTAATCAATTAAATCAATACCAAGATATTCCAGCAGACCGCACTCGCTTTGTTGATCCCGATAATTTGACACCAGAAGTGCAAAATGAGCTAGCGCAGTTTGCAGCTCACATGATTAATAGTGTAAGAAGACAATTAGGTCTACCACCAGTTACTGTTACAGCAGGATCACAAGAATTTGCAAGATTACTTAGTACCAGCTATAAGAAAACTCATGGTAATACAAGACCATCATTTGTCTACGGACAGCCAGGGGCATCAGGGCATTATGGTGTTGGGCCTCATGATAAAACTATTATTGAAGACTCTGCCGGAGCGTCAGGGCTTATTCGAAATGATGATAACATGTACGAGAATATCGGTGCTTTTAACGATGTGCATACTGTGAATGGTATTAAACGTGGTATTTATGACAGTATCAAGTATATGCTCTTTACAGATCATTTACACGGAAATACATATGGTCATGCTATTAACTTTTTACGTGTAGATAAACATAACCCTAATGCGCCTGTTTACCTTGGATTTTCAACCAGCAATGTAGGATCTTTGAATGAACACTTTGTAATGTTTCCAGAGTCTAACATTGCTAACCATCAACGCTTTAATAAGACCCCTATAAAAGCCGTTGGAAGTACAAAAGATTATGCCCAAAGAGTAGGCACTGTATCTGATACTATTGCAGCAATCAAAGGAAAAGTAAGCTCATTAGAAAATCGTTTGTCGGCTATTCATCAAGAAGCTGACATTATGGCAGCCCAAGCTAAAGTAAGTCAACTTCAAGGTAAATTAGCAAGCACACTTAAGCAGTCAGACAGTTTAAACCTTCAAGTGAGACAATTAAATGATACTAAAGGTTCTTTGAGAACAGAATTACTAGCAGCTAAAGCAAAACAAGCACAACTCGAAGCTACTCGTGATCAATCATTAGCTAAGCTAGCATCGTTGAAAGCCGCAATGCACCAGACAAAAGCCTTAGCAGAGCAAGCCGCAGCCAGAGTGACAGCACTGGTGGCTAAAAAAGCTCATTTGCAATATCTAAGGGACTTTAAATTGAATCCTAACCGCCTTCAAGTGATACGTGAGCGCATTGATAATACTAAGCAAGATTTGGCTAAAACTACCTCATCTTTGTTAAATGCACAAGAAACTTTAGCAGCCTTACAAGCTAAGAAAAGCAGTCTAGAAGCTACTATTGCTACCACAGAACACCAGTTGACTTTGCTTAAAACCTTAGCTAATGAAAAGGAATATCGCCACTTAGACGAAGATATAGCTACTGTGCCTGATTTGCAAGTAGCTCCACCTCTTACGGGCGTAAAACCGCTATCATATAGTAAGATAGATACTACTCCGCTTGTTCAAGAAATGGTTAAAGAAACGAAACAACTATTAGAAGCTTCAGCAAGATTAGCTGCTGAAAATACAAGTCTTGTAGCAGAAGCGCTTGTTGGCCAAACCTCTGAAATGGTAGCAAGTAATGCCATTGTGTCTAAAATCACATCTTCGATTACTCAGCCCTCATCTAAGACATCTTATGGCTCAGGATCTTCTACAACGAGCAATCTCATTTCTGATGTTGATGAAAGTACTCAAAGAGCTCTTAAAGCAGGTGTGGTTATGCTGGCGGCAGTTGGTTTGACTGGGGTTAAACTTCGTAAGGACACTAGATAAAAGCCTGTGTTTATCCTGTAGTCAGATTAGCATTCTATTATTGTATGAGTCTCTAAACAGTAAGTTGAAATAAGCTAAAAAAGCGGAAAATCTATTTGACATGAAGCACCGTCTGTGTTATTATATTAGACGGTACTTTTTACTTTTGGTCTCTCAAAAGTGTACAGAGACGTGCTGACAATTGTTGCAAAAAGTGCACCGGATATGGGCTGTCACCAAGTGCCATGTCAACCAAAAATAAAAAACACAGGAGAATGTAGATGCCTACAATTAACCAGTTGGTACGTAAACCACGTAAATCTAAAGTTGAAAAATCAGATTCACCAGCTTTGAACATTGGTTACAACAGTCACAAAAAAGTTCAAACTAAAATGGCTGCCCCACAAAAACGTGGAGTTGCAACTCGTGTTGGAACAATGACACCTAAAAAACCTAACTCAGCCCTTCGTAAATTCGCTCGTGTACGTTTGAGCAACCTTATCGAAGTAACTGCCTACATCCCAGGTATCGGACACAACTTGCAAGAGCATAGCGTTGTTCTTATTCGTGGTGGACGTGTAAAAGACCTTCCAGGGGTACGTTACCATATCGTTCGTGGCGCACTTGATACAGCAGGTGTTGCTGACCGTAAGCAAGGCCGTTCTAAATACGGTGCTAAACGTCCAAAAGGATAATAGAAGGGGGATAAGAAAGAATGAGTCGTAAAAATCAAGCGCCTAAACGCGAAGTATTACCAGATCCATTATATAACTCAAAAATCGTAACACGTCTTATCAACCGTGTTATGCTTGACGGTAAACGTGGTACAGCTGCTACTATCGTTTACGATGCTTTCAACGCTATCAAAGAAGCAACAGGAAACGATGCTCTTGAAGTATTTGAAACAGCAATGGACAACATCATGCCTGTACTTGAAGTACGCGCACGCCGTGTTGGTGGTTCTAACTACCAAGTCCCAGTTGAAGTTCGTCCAGAACGTCGTACTACACTTGGACTTCGTTGGTTGGTAAACGCATCACGTGCACGTGGTGAGCACACTATGAAAGATCGTCTTGCAAAAGAAATCATGGATGCTGCAAACAACACAGGTGCATCAGTTAAGAAACGTGAAGACACTCACAAGATGGCTGAAGCTAACCGTGCATTCGCACACTTCCGTTGGTAATATAGGATATTTTAGCGTCAAACAAATGCTAGCCAAAATAGGGAAATTGACGTAGAAAATTCAGTTTCTAGGCAATTTTATCTTTTTGGCAGACATTTGTAGCTAAAATTCAACTAATATAAGATGTGAGAGCGTTAAGCAAGTCCAAGACAAAATAGGAGTAGTGACACAGAAACTTCAGTTTCTAGGAACCATTATCTTTTTGTCAGTGGCTTGTAGCTCGAACTCAATTAATAAGATATAAAGAGTTAACATATCAGTGAAAAATAGAGAAGTGACACTGTGCGTTTGTGTATAAGGGAGTCTGTCTTTATTCACTGAAGGTCTGTAACTCGTGTTCAATTATAAGATGTAACAACTTAACGATAACTGTTTGAGTTACTCACATCAAACTAATGAACTCTTATTATCAAAAATAAGAAGAAAAAACGGGTAGGTCCTGCCTATCCGTTTTTTCTAAATAATGCTATAATAAAGAGTAAACTAAAAAATAGGAGAAACACATGGCTCGCGAATTTTCACTTGCAAAAACTCGTAATATCGGTATCATGGCTCACGTTGATGCTGGTAAAACAACAACAACAGAGCGTATCCTTTACTACACTGGTAAAATCCATAAAATCGGTGAAACACACGAAGGTGCATCACAAATGGACTGGATGGAGCAAGAGCAAGAACGTGGTATCACAATCACTTCTGCCGCTACAACAGCTCAATGGGACGGTCACCGTGTTAACATCATCGATACACCAGGACACGTGGACTTTACCATCGAAGTACAACGTTCCCTACGTGTTCTTGACGGTGCTGTAACCGTTCTTGACGCACAATCAGGAGTTGAGCCTCAAACTGAAACAGTTTGGCGTCAAGCAACTGAATACGGTGTTCCACGTATCGTTTTCGCCAACAAAATGGATAAAATCGGTGCTGACTTCCTTTACTCAGTACAAACACTTCATGACCGTCTTCAAGCAAATGCACACCCAATCCAATTGCCAATAGGTGCAGAAGATGATTTCCGTGGTATCATTGACTTGATCAAGATGAAAGCAGAAATCTATACCAACGACCTTGGTACAGATATCCTTGAAGAAGATATTCCAGAAGAATACTTAGAACAAGCTCAAGAATACCGTGAAAAATTAATCGAAGCAGTTGCTGAAACTGATGAAGACTTGATGATGAAATACCTTGAAGGTGAAGAAATCACTAACGACGAATTGATTGCTGGTATCCGTAAAGCAACAATCAACGTTGAATTCTTCCCAGTACTTTGTGGTTCTGCCTTCAAAAACAAAGGTGTTCAATTGATGCTTGATGCGGTTATCGCATACCTTCCAAGCCCACTTGACATCCCTGCAATCAAAGGTATCAACCCAGACACAGACGCTGAAGAAGAACGTCCAGCATCTGATGAAGAGCCTTTTGCAGCCCTTGCCTTCAAGATCATGACTGACCCATTCGTAGGTCGTTTGACTTTCTTCCGTGTATACTCTGGTGTTCTTAACTCAGGTTCATACGTGATGAACACATCAAAAGGAAAACGTGAGCGTATCGGACGTATCCTTCAAATGCACGCGAACAGCCGTCAAGAAATCGAAACAGTTTACGCTGGTGATATCGCTGCCGCTGTTGGTTTGAAAGACACAACAACAGGTGACTCATTGACTGATGAAAAAGCAAAAGTTATTCTTGAGTCAATCGAAGTTCCAGAACCAGTTATCCAATTGATGGTTGAACCAAAATCTAAAGCAGACCAAGACAAGATGGGTGTTGCCCTTCAAAAACTTGCTGAAGAAGATCCAACATTCCGCGTTGAAACAAACGTTGAAACAGGTGAAACAGTTATCGCTGGTATGGGTGAGCTTCACCTTGATGTCCTTGTTGACCGTATGCGTCGTGAGTTCAAAGTTGAAGCAAACGTAGGTGCTCCTCAAGTATCTTACCGTGAAACATTCCGCGCTTCGACACAAGCTCGTGGATTCTTCAAACGCCAATCTGGTGGTAAAGGTCAATTTGGTGATGTTTGGATTGAATTTACACCAAACGAAGAAGGTAAAGGTTTCGAGTTCGAAAACGCTATCGTTGGTGGTGTGGTTCCTCGTGAATTCATCCCTGCTGTTGAAAAAGGGTTGATCGAATCTATGGCAAACGGTGTTCTTGCTGGTTACCCAATGGTTGACGTTAAAGCTAAACTTTACGATGGTTCGTACCACGATGTCGACTCATCTGAAACTGCCTTCAAGATCGCTGCATCACTTGCACTTAAAGAAGCAGCTAAATCTGCACAACCAGCTATCCTTGAGCCAATGATGCTTGTAACGATTACAGCTCCAGAAGATAACCTTGGAGACGTTATGGGACACGTGACAGCTCGTCGTGGCCGTGTTGATGGTATGGAAGCACATGGTAACAGCCAAATCGTTCGTGCTTATGTACCACTTGCTGAAATGTTCGGTTATGCAACAGTTCTTCGTTCTGCAACTCAAGGACGTGGTACGTTCATGATGGTATTTGACCACTATGAAGATGTTCCTAAGTCAGTTCAAGAAGAAATCATTAAGAAAAACAAAGGTGAATAATCACCACTAAGAGGTTAAGGATAGCTATCCTAACCTCTTTTTTAGGTCAGCCAACTTTATAGTACAGTCCAGCCTAAAAGGAGTGATTTCTTTTAAACGTTAAGAAGCCTTAGTAAAGATTTAAGAAAGGGGCTTCCTAGTTTTAGGTTATTTTATGGGACAAACGAGGAAAGTGTCCTTTATGAAAATGGCTAATTTATTTGCATTTTTTCTGAAATAGTTATATAATAGTTCTGTTGAAAGGTTATTACAGATGGTTGTAAGTTAATCTTTTCACAATAGGTAGGGAGTATTCCCTTTAATAATATTCTTTTGATTTTCATAAGGAGGAAATCACTAATGGTAGTTAAAGTTGGTATTAACGGTTTCGGTCGTATCGGACGTCTTGCATTCCGTCGTATTCAAAATGTTGAAGGTGTTGAAGTAACTCGTATCAACGACCTTACAGATCCAAACATGCTTGCACACTTGTTGAAATACGATACAACTCAAGGACGTTTTGACGGAACTGTTGAAGTTAAAGAAGGTGGATTTGAAGTAAACGGAAACTTCATCAAAGTTTCTGCTGAACGTGATCCAGAAAACATCGACTGGGCAACTGACGGTGTTGAAATCGTTCTTGAAGCAACTGGTTTCTTTGCTAAAAAAGAAGCTGCTGAAAAACACTTACATGCTAACGGTGCTAAAAAAGTTGTTATCACAGCTCCTGGTGGAAACGACGTTAAAACAGTTGTTTTCAACACTAACCACGACATTCTTGACGGTACTGAAACAGTTATCTCAGGTGCTTCATGTACTACAAACTGTTTAGCTCCTATGGCTAAAGCTCTTCACGATGCATTTGGTATCCAAAAAGGTCTTATGACTACAATCCACGCTTACACTGGTGACCAAATGATCCTTGATGGACCACACCGTGGTGGTGATCTTCGTCGTGCTCGTGCTGGTGCTGCAAACATCGTTCCTAACTCAACTGGTGCTGCTAAAGCTATCGGTCTTGTTATCCCAGAATTGAACGGTAAACTTGACGGTGCTGCACAACGTGTTCCTGTTCCAACTGGATCAGTAACTGAGTTGGTTGTAACTCTTGACAAAAACGTTTCTGTTGACGAAATCAACGCTGCTATGAAAGCTGCTTCAAACGATAGCTTCGGTTACACTGAAGATCCAATCGTTTCTTCAGATATCGTAGGCGTATCATACGGTTCATTGTTTGACGCAACTCAAACTAAAGTTATGGAAGTTGATGGATCACAATTGGTTAAAGTTGTATCATGGTATGACAACGAAATGTCTTACACTGCTCAACTTGTTCGTACACTTGAGTACTTTGCAAAAATCGCTAAATAATTAGTTATTAATGTTTAGAACCTAGCTTTTGTTAGGTTCTTTTTTTGATGTAAATTGGAGCTGTATAAGATAAGTATTCTCTTTGTTTCAATAGAACAATGGTTTTGTTTTGTATTTAACAGCACTTGACTTTTAAATTAAATAAGGTTAAAATTTCTTTAATAAGAAAAAAGGAGTTTTTCAATGAAAACGAAACAAGTTGCTAGTGTCATATCTCTTGCCCTGTCCCTTTTTTTAGTGACAGGCTGTGCCCAGCTTGACCATAAAGCCAACGTTAATAGTAAAGAAACTGTTAAACAGACTAAGGTTACTTATAGTGATGAGCAGTTACGATCTAATGAAAATACCATGTCTGTGTTGTGGTATCAGCGAGCTGCAGAAGCTAAAGCGCTATATTTACAAGGTTATCAACTAGCGACTGATCGTTTGAAAAATCAATTAGGACAGGCAACGGACAAGCCCTATTCTATTGTGTTAGACATTGATGAAACAGTCCTTGACAATAGTCCCTACCAAGCTAAGAATATCTTAGAGGGAACAAGCTTCACACCAGAAAGTTGGGATGTTTGGGTACAAAAGAAAGAAGCTAAACCTGTCGCAGGCGCTAAAGAATTCTTGCAATTTGCAGATCAAAATGGGGTTCAAATTTATTACATCTCAGACCGTGCAGTGAGCCAAGTCGATGCTACTATGGAAAATCTCCAAAAAGAGGGCATTCCAGTTCAGGGCCGTGACCACCTCTTATTCTTAGAAGAAGGCGTTAAATCAAAAGAAGCTCGCCGGCAAAAAGTGAAAGAGACGACTAACTTGATTATGTTATTTGGTGATAATCTTGTTGATTTTGCTGATTTCTCTAAAAAATCTGAAGAAGATAGAACAGCATTATTATCAGAATTACAAGAAGAGTTTGGGCGTCAATTTATTATTTTCCCTAACCCAATGTATGGATCATGGGAAAGTGCGGTTTATAAAGGTGACAAACTTGATGCTTCTCATCAATTAAAAGAGCGTCGTAAGGCTCTGGAAAGTTTCGAAAAGTAAGTCAGATAAAGGAGAGAGTCGTCTCTCCTTTTTTACGATAGCTATTTTCTGAAAATCAATCCTTTCTTTGGAAAGGATTTTCTATTTTGTGAAATTATTATTTTATTGTTTTCATATTTTAACTTTATCAAGAGAATTGTGGTATAATAGAAGAGTATAAAAAATATTAAGGAGTCTATTCAAATGGCTAAATTAACAGTTAAAGACGTTGATTTGAAAGGTAAAAAAGTCCTTGTTCGTGTTGACTTTAACGTACCTTTGAAAGATGGCGTGATCACTAACGACAACCGTATTTCTGCGGCACTTCCAACTATCAAATACATCATTGAACAAGGTGGACGTGCTATTCTTTTCTCTCACCTTGGCCGTGTGAAAGAAGAAGCGGACAAAGCTGGTAAATCACTTGCTCCAGTGGCTGCTGATTTGGCTGCTAAACTTGGACAAGACGTTATTTTCCCTGGTGCTACACGTGGTGCTGAATTAGAAGCAGCTATTGAGGCTTTGGAAGATGGACAAGTTCTGCTTGTTGAAAACACTCGTTTTGAAGACGTTGATGGCAAAAAAGAATCTAAAAACGATCCTGAACTTGGTAAATACTGGGCTTCACTTGGTGATGGTATCTTCGTAAACGACGCTTTTGGTACTGCTCACCGTGCTCATGCATCAAACGTTGGTATCTCAGCAAACGTGGAAAAAGCTGTTGCTGGTTTCCTTCTTGAAAACGAAATTGCTTATATCCAAGAGGCTGTTGAAACACCAGAACGTCCTTTTGTGGCTATCCTTGGTGGTTCAAAAGTATCTGATAAAATCGGTGTTATCGAAAACCTTCTTGAAAAAGCTGACAAAGTCCTTATCGGTGGCGGTATGACTTATACCTTCTACAAAGCGCAAGGCATCGAAATCGGTAACTCACTTGTGGAAGAAGATAAACTTGATGTGGCTAAAGAATTGCTTGAAAAATCAAATGGTAAATTGATCTTGCCAGTTGACTCAAAAGAAGCAAATGCCTTTGCTGGTTACGATGTTGTTCGTGATACAGAAGGTGAAGCAGTTTCAGAAGGCTTCCTTGGTCTTGACATCGGTCCTAAATCAATTGCTAAATTTGACGAAGCCTTGACTGGTGCGAAAACTGTTGTTTGGAATGGTCCAATGGGTGTCTTTGAAAACCCTGACTTCCAAGCTGGTACAATCGGTGTGATGGACGCTATCGTGAAACAACCAGGCGTTAAATCAATCATCGGTGGTGGTGACTCAGCTGCTGCAGCAATCAACCTTGGTCGTGCTGACAAATTCTCATGGATCTCTACTGGTGGTGGAGCATCTATGGAACTTCTAGAAGGTAAAGTTTTACCAGGACTTGCAGCACTTACTGAAAAATAAACAACAAATCAGTTCAGACGATCTAAAAGATAGTCTGAGGCTAGAGATAGAAGAAGCTAAGCTTCTGTCATTTAAGAATGAAAAGAGTTGGGTAACCAACTCTTTTTTAGTGTATCAAGTAGTATTCCTAGAATTTAAAATCAGTAAGGGAAATTAGCCTAATTAAAGTCAGGTTTTTGCTGGTCTTAGCGACTGTATAAGAATGATAACTCTGACTGACTTGCTCTTGAAATCTTTGAGGTACCGGCAAGGTAAAGAGAGCGAATCATCATCTTTTTGTGTGATTAGAAAGGTAGGCGGGCAGCAATACAGAGGTTGGTTTTATAGGGGCAAGTATTATTTTTGTGGGAGGAAGAAAAGGTGACATGTTATTTTTTAGAAAGGAAAACGTCTTCTTTTAGAGGGAACATAAAATTAGTTTTCTTTGTCAGGTAATCATGTTAGAATAAACTGTGTCTAAAAAAGAAAGTAAGGTAAGGAAAGCGGGTAAGATGAAATACAGATTTGACCCTCAAAAATTTAGAATTGGCATGAGGACATTTAAGACAGGTTTGTCGGTCTTTTTTGTTCTGTTGCTCTTTATTCTCTTTGATTGGGAAGGGTTGCAGATTGGCGCCTTGACGGCTGTGTTTAGTTTGAGAGAAGATTTGGATAGAACCGTATCGTTTGGTTTTTCAAGGATATTAGGCAATAGTATTGGTGGTCTGTTAGCTTTGGTCTTTTATTTTTTCAATGCCCTTTTTCAGCAACATATTTTGGTGACACTCATTTTGGTTCCTATTTTAACGATGTTGACCATTATGTTTAACGTCGCTTTCAATAATAAATCAGGGATTATTGGTGCTGTAGCTGCTCTCTTAATTATCACTTTGTCGATTCCGACAGGTCAAACGTTCATTTATGTGATTTCACGTGTTTTTGAAACTTTCTGTGGGGTTTTTGTGGCTATTTTGGTCAATGCTGACGTGGAATTGATTAAAAATAGATGGTTCAAGAAAAAATCTGCAAAATGATGTTAGATAATATGACATATAGGCTTGACAGCCTATTTTTTTCAGCCTATAATAGGGGGTGTGAAAGGAGTTTGTCATGAAAGAAAAAGAACTTAGACGATCAATGGCTGTTTTCCCTATCGGTACTGTCATGAAATTGACGGACCTCTCTGCTAGACAGATTCGCTATTATGAAGATCAAGAATTGATCAAACCTGAGCGAACGGAAGGCAACCGTCGCATGTTTTCTTTAAATGATATGGATCGTTTATTGGAGATTAAGGACTTTTTAGCTGAAGGACTCAATATTGCAGCGATTAAGCGTGAATATATTGAGCGTCAAGATAAACTGTTGCAAAAACAAAAAGCTTTGACGGATGCAGATGTTAGACGGATCTTACATGATGAATTGCTAACTCAAAGTGGTTTTTCTACCCCTTCACAACATATTGGTAATTTTCGTATCTAAGATACGACTCGGATGAAACGTAAAGGAGACCTATTCAATGGCAATCACAGCAGCTGACATTCGTCGCGAAGTCAAAGAGAAAAATGTAACCTTCCTTCGCTTGATGTTCACTGATATCATGGGAATTATGAAAAATGTCGAAATTCCTGCAACTGAAGAGCAATTAGAAAAAGTGTTATCGAATAAAGCCATGTTTGATGGTTCATCTATTGAAGGATTTGTGCGTATCAATGAGTCTGATATGTACCTTTACCCTGACCTAGATACTTGGATTGTTTTCCCTTGGGGGGATGAGAATGGGGCAGTCGCAGGGTTGATTTGTGACATTTATACTGCAGAAGGAAAACCTTTCGCAGGAGACCCACGTGGCAATTTGAAAAAAGCCTTGAAACATATGGACGAGGTTGGTTATCAATCCTTTAACCTTGGGCCAGAACCAGAATTTTTCCTCTTTAAAATGGATGACAAGGGGAATCCAACTCTTGAAGTTAACGATAATGGTGGCTATTTTGATTTGGCTCCTATTGACTTGGCAGACAACACGCGCCGTGAAATTGTCAATGTCTTGACGAAAATGGGCTTTGAAGTAGAAGCTAGTCACCATGAAGTAGCGGTTGGGCAACATGAAATTGATTTTAAATACGCTGATGTCCTAAAAGCCTGTGACAATATCCAAATTTTTAAACTTGTGGTTAAAACAATTGCGCGTGAGCATGGACTTTATGCTACCTTTATGGCTAAGCCTAAATTTGGGATTGCTGGATCAGGAATGCACTGTAACATGTCCTTGTTTGACAAGCAAGGCAACAACGCCTTTTATGATGAAAATGATAAGCGTGGCATGAAGTTATCAGAAGACGCTTACTATTTCTTAGGCGGTTTGATGAAACATGCTTACAATTATACTGCCATCACCAATCCAACGGTTAACTCTTATAAGCGTTTGGTTCCAGGCTATGAAGCGCCTGTGTATGTGGCTTGGGCAGGAAGCAATCGTTCGCCATTGATTCGGGTGCCAGCATCGCGTGGCATGGGGACTCGTTTAGAGTTACGTTCCGTGGACCCAACGGCAAACCCTTACTTAGCTCTTGCAGTCTTGCTTGAAGCTGGACTAGATGGTATTATTAATAAAATTGAAGCACCCGAGCCAGTGGAAGCTAATATTTACACCATGACAGTCGAAGAACGTAATGCAGCAGGTATTGTTGACTTACCATCAACCCTTCATAACGCTTTGAAGGCCTTGCAAAAAGACGAAGTGGTTCGAGAGGCACTTGGTGATCATATTTACACCAATTTCTTGGAAGCAAAACGTATTGAATGGGCTTCCTATGCTACCTTCGTGTCTCAATGGGAAATTGATAACTACCTTCACAATTATTAGAAAAATGAAATCCCGCTCAGTGGTCGAGTGGGATTTTTTATATTATTATTCAAATCATGTGTTTATTTATTCTTTAAAAAGCTAAAAAACATTTTAATATCAGCTTTTATAGCGATATATCTATTATAAAAATAAATTCAAAAATTTTCAGATAAATGTGTTCCCTTTTTTCAGATTTGTGATATAATTTAACTTAATAATTTTAACAACAGTTTTTCTAGGAGGTTTAGAGATGAAAGGATTACAATCATATCCATGGAAACGAATTGGACTGGGAACATTAACACTTGCGTCAGCTACGCTTTTAATGGCATGTGGAAATAAAGCGGCTTCTACCGATAATAAGGATGAAATCAGTTGGTACACGCCTACCGAAATCATCACCCTTGATATTTCCAAAAACACAGACACGTATTCAAGTTTAGCCATTGGTAACTCTGGTAGTAATCTTCTTCGTGTGGATGCCAAAGGGAAACTTCAACCGGATCTAGCTGAAAAAGTGGATGTTTCAGAAGATGGATTAACCTATACAGCAACCTTGCGTGATGGGTTGAAATGGTCTGACGGTAGTGATTTAACTGCAGAAGATTTTGTTTATACCTGGAAACGTATGGTAGACCCTGCCACAGCATCTGAATATGCTTATCTGGCAACAGAATCTCACTTAAAAAATGCTGAAGATATCAATACTGGTAAGAATACCGATTTGGATAGTTTAGGCGTTAAGGCTGATGGCAATAAAGTTATCTTTACCTTGACAGAACCAGCTCCACAATTCAAGAGTTTGCTATCCTTCTCTAACTTTGTTCCTCAAAAAGAATCCTTTGTTAAAGAAGCGGGTAAAGACTACGGTACTACATCAGAAAAACAACTTTACTCTGGACCATATACGGTCAAGGATTGGAACGGTACAAGTGGCACCTTTAAGTTAGTGAAAAACAAAAACTACTGGGATGCTAAGAACGTGAAGACTAAAACGGTCAAAGTTCAAACCGTTAAAAAACCAGACACAGCCGTTCAAATGTACAAACAAGGTAAACTTGATTTTGCTAACATTTCAGGAACATCTGCTATCTATAACGCCAATAAAAAGAATAAAGATGTTGTCCCAGTGTTAGAAGCAACCACAGCTTACATGGTTTACAATCAAACAGGGTCTGTTGAAGCCCTCAGCAATCTTAAGATTCGCCAAGCCTTGAATTTAGCAACTGATCGTGAAGGTATTGTTTCTGCTGCTGTTGATACGGGTTCAAAACCAGCAACTGGCATTGCACCAACTGGTTTAGCGAAGTTAACCGATGGAACAGACTTGGCAAAACATGTTGCACCAGGTTACAAATATGATGAAAAAGAAGCTGGTAAGCTCTTCAAAGAAGGTTTGGCTGAGCTTGGAAAAGATTCTCTTAAAGTAACCATCACTGCTGATGCGGATACCCCAGTTGCCAAAGCTTCTGTTGATTATATCAAAGAAACTTGGGAGAAGGCCCTTCCTGGTTTAACCGTTGAAGAAAAATTTGTACCGTTCAAACAACGTTTGGAAGACACCAAAAACCAAAACTTTGAAGTAGCTGTAGCCCTTTGGGGAGGTGACTACCCAGAAGGATCAACCTTCTACGGTTTGTTTAAATCAGGTTCTGCTTACAACTATGGTAAGTTCACTAATTCAGATTACGATTCAGCTTATGAAAAAGCCTTAACAACAGATGCTCTTGATACAGACAAAGCAGCAGATGACTACAAGGCAGCTGAAAAAGCGCTTTATGACAATGCCCTTTACAACCCACTTTATTTCCGTAGTGGTAAAGGTTTGCAAAATCCAAGCATCAAAGGACTTATCCGTAACTCAACTGGATTAAACGTTGACTTTACATACGCTTATAAAAAATAAGTCAGAAAACACTGCAAGAGACTAAGAATGAGCTCAGATAGTATCATACCATTGTTTAGTTGGCGCTTAGGATGACGTAATGGCAGCTCTTGGCTTACTTACTAAGAAAAGTAGCTAAGACATTATGATAATCAGGCTAACGAGACGATAGGGGATTAGTAGGTTTCTTAGAAGTTTACGCTATCTCACTTCATTGTAACGGTCTATGGTAACGAAATATTGCAAGAATTGGCCTCGGTCAGTTCTTGCTTTTGTTAGAGGAAAAATATGACAAAATATCTCTTAAAACGTGTGGCTATTTTGCTAGCGACACTGTGGGTTGTGGTGACCTTATCTTTCTTTTTGATGCAGGTTATGCCAGGGACACCATACAATAACCCTAAATTAACTGATGAAATGATTGCCATGATGAATAAGCAATATGGCTTGGATAAACCTTTGTGGCAACAATACTTGAAGTACCTATTTGATATTTTACATGGTGATTTTGGTACCAGCTACCAATCTATTAACCAATCAGTCACTAGATTGATTTCGCAACGGCTAGGTGTTTCCGTTCATTTGGGTATTCAAGCCCTTGTGGTAGGGATTAGCTCTGGATTGTTTGTCGGAGCGGTTTCAGCACGTAATAAAAATAATAAGATTGACGCCATTCTAAGCGTGATTTCTACTCTTGGTATTTCGGTGCCAGCCTTTATTATTGGTTTGTTGCTGTTGGACTACTTTGGTTTCAAATGGGCTTTATTACCACTTTCTGGCTGGGGAACCTTTGGGCAAACGATCTTGCCAACGTTAGCGTTAGCTATTCCTGTATTTGCTCAAGTCACTCGCTTTTTCCGTAGTGAAATGATTGAAACCTTGAACTCTGACTATATTCAATTAGCGCGTGCCAAGGGATTAACCAAACGTCAAGTGACTCGAAAACACGCCTATCGGAATTCTATGATTCCTGTATTGACCTTGGTAGGGCCTATGGCTGCTAATATTTTAACGGGATCGGCCTTAATTGAACAAATTTTTTCCATTCCAGGTATTGGGCAACAATTTGTATCGTCCATTCCAACAAAAGATTATCCTGTGATTATGGGAACAACGATTGTGTACGCCCTCATGTTGATGGTAGCTATTTTGATAACTGATATCATCATTAGTATAGCAGACCCACGTGTGCGGTTGGGATAGGAGAGTGTTATGGTAGAAGAAAGAAAGTCATTTCAACTTGTGGGGGCAGGAAGCTCTGATTCACAAGAAAAAATTCAAAAGCCAGCACTGTCTTTTCTGCAGGATGCTTGGCGTCGTCTAAAACATAATAAATTAGCGGTTGTTGCCATGCTATTTTTGGCTGTGCTACTGGTCTTTTCAGTAGGGTCAAATGCAGTGGTTTCTAAGCAAGATGCCAATAGTTTTAACAGTAAGGAAGTTAGCATTTACCGTAATTTACCTCCTAAATTGAGCAGTAGCTTGCCATTTTGGAACGGAACCATTACCTATGCTGGAAATACGGAGGCCAATGATGCTTATGCTGACCAAGGTGTCCCAGAAGGGAAAACATTTCTATTAGGAACGGATAATCTGGGACGTAGTCTTGGCAAACGCATTACGGTGGGTATTCGGATTTCGCTTTTGATTGCTATCGTCGCAACCTTAATTGACCTTATTATCGGGGTCACTTACGGGTTAGTCTCTGGATTTACTGGAGGTAAGGTGGATACGGTCATGCAACGGATTATTGAGATTATTTCCTCTATCCCTAACTTAGTTATTGTAACCATGTTGGGACTCTTGCTTGGAAATGGAGTAACCTCAATTATTATTTCGATTGCGATTGTGGGTTGGACTTCTATGGCTAGGCAGGTGCGTAATTTGACCTTGTCTTACCGTGAACGCGACTTTGTGTTAGCCTCTCGGGCATTAGGCGAAAGCAATGTCAAAATTGCCTTTAAACATGTCTTGCCAAATATTTCAGGGATTATCATTGTGCAAATCATGATGACAGTACCAAGTGCCATTATGTATGAATCAGTCTTGTCTGCCATCAACCTTGGTGTCAAACCACCGACTGCTTCACTTGGCTCTTTGATTACAGATGCTCAGGAAAACTTGCAATATTACCCTTATCAAGTCTTGCTTCCAGCTCTTGCTTTAGTTTTTATTTCCTTGGCATTTATTCTTTTAGGAGATGGGCTACGCGATGCCTTTGATCCAAAATCAAATAACGAATAGGAGGAGAACAAATGACAAACGAAACCATTTTAAGTGTTAAAAACCTCCACGTTGATTTCAAAACCTATGCAGGGGATGTGAAAGCTATTCGCGATATTAGTTTTGACCTCAAAAAAGGAGAAACGCTTGCGATTGTTGGGGAATCTGGATCAGGAAAATCAGTGACCACTAGGACCTTGATGGGCTTAAATGCTAAAAATGCTAACCTTTCTGGGGAAATTGATTTTAAAGGAAAAAAACTCAATGCCCTTAAGGAAGAAGAATGGGTTAAGGTACGTGGTAAAGAAATTGCCATGATTTTCCAAGACCCAATGACCAGTCTCGATCCAACGATGAAAATCGGAATGCAAATTGCTGAAGCTATTTTGATTCATGAGAATATTAGTAAGCAAAAAGCCTTGAGTCGTGCTCTTGAATTGATGCATCAAGTAGGTATTCCAAATGCTGAAGAGCATATTAATGATTATCCACATCAGTGGTCAGGTGGGATGCGTCAGCGTGCTGTGATTGCTATCGCTCTCGCAGCTAATCCAGAAATCCTGATTGCTGATGAACCGACCACAGCACTTGATGTTACCATTCAGGCACAAATCTTGAAATTAATGAAAGAAATCCAACAACAGACGGAATCATCTATTATTTTCATTACCCATGACCTTGGAGTTGTGGCTGGTATGGCTGACCGTGTCGCGGTAATGTATGCTGGAAAAATTGTTGAGTATGGAACGGTGGATGAAGTCTTTTATAACCCGCAACACCCTTATACATGGGGCTTGCTTAATTCTATGCCAACCACAGATACCGCCTCAGGGAGTTTAGAATCTATTCCAGGAACGCCGCCTGACTTGCTTAATCCTCCTAAGGGAGATGCTTTTGCAGCCCGCAATGAATTTGCCTTGGATATTGATCATGTGGAGGCTCCGCCGATGTTTAAGGTCAGCGACACCCATTATGCGGCAACTTGGTTATTAGATGAGCGAGCGCCCAAAGTCACTCCGCCAGTTCAAATTCAAAAACGATGGGCAAAATGGCAAAAACGAGAAGGAGGCAAGCTAAATGAATGATAATCGAAAGAAATTAGTAGAGTTAAAAAATGTCTCCTTAACTTTCAATAAGGGAAAGAAAAACGAAGTCAAAGCCATTGATAATGTGAGCTTTGATATTTATGAAGGGGAAGTGTTTGGACTGGTTGGGGAATCCGGATCAGGAAAAACAACTGTTGGTCGCGCCATTTTAAAGCTTTATGATATTAATGAAGGGGAAATTATTTTTAATGGTGAAACCGTTTCTCATTTGAAAGGGAAAGACTTGCGGACCTTTCGTAAGGATGCTCAGATGATTTTCCAAGATCCTCAGGCTAGTCTTAACGGCCGTATGAAAATCAGAGATATTGTGGCAGAAGGGCTAGATATTCATGGACTCACAGCTTCAAAGGCAGAACGAGAAGAACGCGTGCAAGAACTCCTTGATTTGGTTGGGTTGAACAAGGACCATTTGACACGTTACCCCCATGAATTTTCTGGTGGTCAACGTCAACGGATTGGGATTGCCCGTGCTTTGGCAGTTAAACCTAAATTTATCATTGCTGATGAACCTATCTCAGCTCTCGATGTGTCGATTCAGGCCCAGGTAGTTAACTTGATGCAAAAGCTTCAGCACAAACGTGGATTGACTTATCTTTTTATTGCCCATGACTTGTCAATGGTCAAATACATTTCTGACCGTATCGGAGTCATGCACTGGGGTAAAATGTTGGAGATTGGGACCTCAGATGATGTCTATAATCATCCTATTCATCCTTATACCAAGAGCCTACTCTCGGCTATTCCTGAACCAGATCCAGACAAAGAACGTCAGCGGGTGGCTGATGTATATGATCCAAGTCAAGAATTGGACGGCCAAGAACGTCAGATGCATGAGATTACGCCAGGCCATTTTGTCTTAGCTACCCAAGAAGAAGCAGACCAATATCGACGGGAGTATCATTAAGCAGTCACAAAATAATTGAGACATTAGAAAAAGGATTACTAAAAACCTTGCATTTGGTTTTGTCGTTAATCCTTTTTTGATGGGAAAAATATGTCGATTTCATTTAATAAGTTAGGACCAAATATCGCTTGATGAGAGGACAACAAAAAACACGAGTGGTTAAACTCGTGTTAAGATATTAGTCTTTGTCCGGTGTCAAGACCATCGGAATAATAATAGGTTCACGTTCGGTTTTTTCATATAGGAACGGACGAAGGGCGTTGACAATGGCCCCGTTGACTGATTGGATGCTGGCATCCTTGTTTTTCAAGGCAATACGGATAGCATTGAATAACACCCGTTGGCTTTCGCGAATCAAGTCGCCTGACTCACGCATGTAAATGAAGCCACGACTTAGAATATCTGGTCCAGCTAGAATCATTTGAGTCTCAAAATCAACAGTAGCAACAGCTAAAACAACACCATCTTCTGATAAATCACGACGGTCTCTCAAGACAGCTGTACCAATATCGCCAATACCATTTCCATCAACGTAAATGTCTTGTGCGTTAAAATGACCTGCAATACGAGCACTATCACTTGTCAAGGCAAGGACGTCGCCGTTTTCCATGATAAAGATATTTTCCTTTGGAATACCGGTATCCATAGCGAGTCCTGCGTGGACTTTTTGCATACGGTATTCCCCATGAACAGGCATGAAATATTTTGGTTTAATCAAGCGCAGCATGAGTTTTTGCTCTTGCTGGCCACCGTGCCCTGACGTGTGGATATTATTCACTTTTCCGTGGATAACTTCAACGCCAGCTTCTTGGATGGTGTTGATCAGTTTGTTGACACTTGTGGTGTTTCCTGGAATTGGGCTAGATGAGAAAATAACCGTGTCGCCTGGTTGTAAGCTAACCTGGCGATGTGTCCCGTTGGCAATACGAGCAAGCGCAGCCATCGATTCTCCCTGACTACCTGTACACATGATCAATACTTCATTGGCATGGTAGTTTTTAAGCTCATTTGCTTCAATAAAGGTGCCTTTTGGAACCTTGATGTAGCCAAGTTCAATCCCGTTAACGATCGCTTTTTCCATTGATCGTCCAAAGACAGCAATTTTACGTCCAGTTTTGACAGCAGCTTCAGCAGCCTGTTGCAAACGGTAGATGTTTGAAGCGAAGGAAGCAAAGATAATGCGTCCATGAATGCCTTCGATAATTTTCAAGATGGACTGGCCAACGACTTTTTCAGAATTGGTAAAGGTTGGGACCTCCGCATTGGTCGAATCAGAGAGTAGGCAAAGAACGCCTTCTTCACCCAGCGCAGCCATACGGTGCAAGTCAGCTGGGTCTCCTACTGGGGTAAAGTCAAACTTAAAGTCCCCTGTACAGATGATTTTTCCTTGTGGGGTATGAATCACAATACCAAGTGGTTCAGGGATGGAGTGAGTCGTCCTAAAGAAGGTTACACTCATGTTTTTGAAGGTTAGTTCAGTGTTGTGATTGATTTCGTGAACCGTAGCGTCACGCCAGAGACCGTGTTCTTCCAATTTCCCACGGATGAGGGCGAGGGCTAAAGGTCCTGCATAGATAGGGATATTAGCCTGTTTGAGGAGGAAAGGAATCCCACCGATATGGTCCTCGTGACCGTGTGTGATGACAAGGGCCTTAACCCGATCCAAATTATCAACAATATAAGAATAGTCTGGAATAACGTAGTCAATTCCCAATAAGTCGTCTTCTGGGAATTTAATACCAGCATCAACGATGATGATTTCGTCTTGGTATTCAATCCCGTAAGTGTTTTTTCCGATTTCCCCGAGACCACCGATGGCAAAAACCCCAACTTCATTAGGTTTTAAACTGATATTTGTCATCTTAGAACTCCGTTAATTCAAAAACACCAGTCTCTTTTTCGTAATCGAGGTGTTTGTCAGAAAGTAACTCGATAAACTCAACGTTGTAGCCAGTGTGTTCTTCAACGAGTTTACGTGCTTTAATACGGCCCTCAAGTTCGTCAGTAGCGTCAATATCAAGGTATAGGGCCTTGGTATTCTCGCGACGTGGGCTTTGGTCTTTTGTTTCTTGATAGAAAACTTTATAAATCATTTAGTCAATAGTCCTTTCGTTGTGAATCAATTATCCAAACAATAACAAATAGGTCAAAACGCTAGGAATGTATCGTTTTGACGGTTTTAGTATGATGTCATTATTGTGTAGTAGATTAATTCCTGATTCTGTGCAATTACTAGAATTATACCATAAAGTCACCCTTTAGTAAAAAGTTTCGACAAATTTATTAGTCCCTTCAGCCCTTATTAGGAGAGCCTTTTTGATGTTGTCCCTTCATTTGTGTTATAATTGAAACTAGAAATTGCACTAGAAAGACAAAACATGAAGATACTTGCATTTGATACCTCAAATAAAACCCTCTCCCTTGCCATCCTGGAAAATGAACGGCTTTTGGCGGACATGACACTTAATATCAAGAAAAATCATAGCATTAGCCTTATGCCGGCTATTGATTCTTTGATGGCTTCTGTAGATCTCAAACCCAAGGATTTGGACAGGATTGTGGTGGCGCAAGGACCTGGATCTTATACAGGGTTGCGAGTAGCAGTTGCGACGGCCAAGATGCTAGCTTACAGTTTAGGCATCGATTTAGTTGGCGTCTCGAGTTTATATGCCTTGGCAGCACAAACCTGTCAGCAATACCCAGACAGTTTGGTAGTGCCCTTAGTTGATGCCAGACGCCAAAATGCTTATGTGGGTTACTACCGACAAGGGAAACTAGTTCTGCCAGAAAGTCATTCGTCTTTAGAGGCTATTTTGACTCAATTAGAAGGGGAGGCTAATCTCACTTTTGTTGGAGAAACGGCTCCTTTTGCTGAGCGCATTCAAGAGGAACTACCTCAATCCAGAATCGTGCCAACCCTCCCTTCAGCCTACGAATGCGGTCTTTTGGGGCAAAGATTGGCACCAGAAAATGTAGATGCCTTTGTTCCTCAATACCTAAAGAGGGTAGAGGCTGAAGAAAATTGGTTGAAGGATCATCAAGTGAGTGATGACAGCCAGTACATTAAGCGGGTGTAAGATGAAAACACTTGAAGAAAAAGCGAGAGCCATTCACCAGCTCCTCGAAATGACTTATGAAAAGTCGCCTTGGACTTTGGAGCAAGTCTTGGCAGATATGCAACAGGATCAAACAGATTATTTTCTGATTGAAGAGCAAGGAAAGTTGCTGGCTTTTTTAGCTATTCAATCCTTAATTGGAGAGACAGAAATCACTAATATCGCAGTTTTACCCAGTCATCAAGGTCGGGGACTAGCTTCTCAGTTGATGAGACATTTAGATGAGATTATCGGCGATATTTTTTTAGAAGTGAGGGAGTCAAATCGTAAAGCCCAAGGCCTGTATCGGAAATTTGGTTTTGAGTTTGTCGGCAAAAGACAAGCGTATTACCATGATCCTATTGAAGCGGCCTTGGTGATGAAACGGGAAGGAAAACATGACAGATAGGTATATTTTAGCAGTCGAGAGTTCTTGTGATGAGACCAGCGTTGCTATTTTAAAAAACGATAACATTTTATTGAGTAACATCATTGCAAGTCAGGTTGAGAGCCATAAACGCTTTGGTGGTGTTGTGCCAGAAGTAGCTAGCAGGCACCATGTAGAAGTGATTACCACCTGCTTTGAGGATGCTTTGCAAGAAGCTGGTATTCAGGCCTCTGACCTTTCAGCAGTTGCCGTGACCTATGGTCCTGGACTTGTTGGAGCACTCCTAGTCGGTTTAGCAGCAGCCAAGGCCTTTGCTTGGGCCAATGACCTTCCCTTGATTCCAGTCAATCATATGGCAGGGCACCTCATGGCTGCGCGTGAACAAAAACCCTTGGTTTATCCTTTGTTAGCCTTATTGGTATCAGGAGGCCACACCGAATTGGTTTATGTCACAGAACCTGGTTCCTATCATATTGTTGGTGAAACGCGCGATGATGCTGTTGGGGAAGCTTATGATAAGGTGGGACGTGTCATGGGCTTGACCTATCCTGCTGGTCGTGAAATTGATCAACTGGCTCATAAAGGGCAAGATACCTATCATTTCCCTCGTGCCATGATTAAGGAAGATCATTTGGAATTTTCCTTTTCTGGGCTTAAATCAGCTTTCATTAACCTTCATCACAATGCGGAGCAAAAAGGAGAAGAATTGGTCTTGGAAGATTTATGTGCTTCTTTCCAAGCTGCCGCTCTTGATATCTTATTAGCTAAAACTAAAAAAGCCTTGGCTAAATACCCAGCTAAGATGTTGGTGGTAGCAGGTGGTGTCGCTGCTAATCAGGGCTTGCGCGAACGCTTAGCAGAGGAAATCACTGACATTGATGTGGTCATTCCGCCACTAAGGCTTTGTGGGGATAATGCTGGCATGATTGCCTTAGCGGCAGCTGTCGAATACGATAAGCAACACTTTGCCAGCTTGGACTTGAATGCTAAGCCTAGCTTAACCTTTGACCAGTTCCATAAAGATTAGTTCTAAAGGTATTTTAAGTTTAATCTTGAAAGTAGTCTGCCCTACCTAGAGGCAGGCTTTTTCTGTGTTAACCGATAATAGTGCGACGATTACTTCATAGAATCTCATTGAAACATAAACAAGTTTATGTTTAGCTGACTTGTATTCTTCCAGTCAGCCCTAGGACTTTTGAAAGTATTGTGGTGACAGTTGTTCAATTATTGACACACAAAAACAACCCGGTATCTTGGCATACCGGATTGTCATGATGATAAGTAATTGGCTTCTATGATTACTAATATGTCAAACAATTACCTGCAAAATAATCGTTTGCTTTAGGTGAAGTAAGCTTACCAGCTAGCTTTAGTGATTCCTGGTAGTTGACCTTTGTGCGCTAGGTTGCGGAAATTGATACGGCTTACACCAAACTTACGCATGTAAGCGTGTGGACGGCCATCAATCATGTCACGGTTTTTCAAGCGGTTTGGGTTTGAATCACGAGGCAATTTGCGAAGTGCTTCATAGTCACCATTGGCTTTAAGTTCGCGACGGAGGTCAGCGTACTGTTCAATCAGTTGGAGCTGCTTGTGGTATTTAGCAATTTTTGATTTCTTTGCCATTGCTTTCTCCTTCTATAATATTAATAATCCCAGAGTTCCTATCAGTACTCTGGATTTTCTTAACTAGTAATGAACCAGTTAAGAAAACATAAGTCCATTATACAATATTTCATAAGAAATGCAAGAAAAATATTTAACTGGTTATGATTTTTTGTAACCCCCTGATAAGGCAAGCGACCGAGGCGACGGTTTGGAACTTGTAGGGCAGACTGTTTTGATAAATACTCACGTCGAACGTGTGGTTTGTCTCCCCTTTTTCTTAGGGGACAGTCTGCCCTTTTAGCTTTCTTCCCTTAGTTCAAGTTCGGCGGGCGAGATGAAATTTTTAGATTTGAGAGGTGTGAGAAATGGTAAAAAAAGGTTTGCAGATTAGCGAACGTGATTTGATGATTTTGAAAATTTTGTATAGGTTGCCTTGGGCAATGGATTGGCATATTGCAGTATTGATTGGAGAGGCAGTAAAATATGTATTTGGTCGATTAAATCAGTTAGCTAGAGCAGGATTAGTTGAGCGTAAGAAACTACTTGCTGATGAAGAAGTTCGGAACTATCTGACGGCAGAGGGGTGCAGAGTACTTGGTTTTGAAGTTATGTAACCTCCTGATAGTGATTGTGACCAAAAAAGCCTAAGAAAGAAATCTTAAGCTTCTTATTTTTAGTCGTAATGCAGGCTCCCTGCTACCCAGCCGGAGCAAAGGGCAGAAGTGATATTAAACCCTCCGGTGTGAGCATTAATATCTAAGACTTCCCCAGCAAAATACAGCCCAGGAACTTTCTTGCTTTCCAAGGTTTTAGGATTAATTTCTTTTAAATCCACGCCTCCTTTGGTCACAAAAGATTTAGCCAAAGACATTTTTCCTGTAATGGGTATCTGGAGGTGTTTGAGTTTATCAAGCAATTCCTTCTCTTGTTTTGGAGAGAGTTGTTTGACCTTTTCGGGATAATCTTCTGATAAAAAATCAGCTACTCGTTCAGGCAGTAGGCCTTTAAGAGCATTTTTGATGTTTTTATCACGTTGATCACTCAGATAAGCGGTTAAGTCATCTGTTGATAAGTGTGGCAAAAAATCTAGCTCTGCTATTTCCCCGCCTTTCACAAAAGAAGACAAACGGAGAGCTGCAGGACCTGAAAGGCCAAAGTGAGTGAAGAGTAAGTCGTGTGTGATGACGTGTTTGTCATAACTAAGAGTAACGTCGTCTAGGGAAATACCTTGCAAGACTTTGTGAGGAAAATCAGTTAACAGAGGACTCTCAGCAGCTTCTAAATCAGTCACTGTCAATTTAAAATGCCTTGCAATATCAAGTCCAAAACCTGTTGAACCAGTTGAAGGATAGGATTTGCCTCCTGTGGTCACAATTAATTTATGACAGCTAAAAGTCTGGTCTGCAGATTTGAGGTAGAAGAGGTCATCTTGTTTTTTAACGGAAACCACCTCAGTGTTGGTTAGTACCTTGCCTCCAAGAGATTTAATTTTCTTTTCAAGAGCATCAATGATTGTCCTAGATTTATCTGTGGTAGGGAACATCCGGCCATGGTCTTCTTCTTTGAGTTTGACGCCGTTTTCCTCGAAAAAGGCAATGATGTCATGGTTGTCAAACTGGGAAAAAACACTGTATAAAAAGCGGCCATTTCCAGGAATGCCTGCTATAAGGTCATCAAGGCTACCACTATTGGTCACATTACAGCGTCCACCACCGGTTCCCGCTAATTTTTTACCTAAGCGGCGGTTTTTTTCAATCAAGAGAGTTTTATATCCATAGTAGCTGCTGGAGATAGCGGCCATCATACCAGCTGGACCCCCTCCAATAATAATCGTATCGTATTGAGTCATAGCCTTATTTTAGCATAAAGGTAAGGTATTTAATAGTAATGTAAATGAGCTAATATGTCATACTGTTTTTCCACTCATCTAACAATGCTTTCAAGAAATAATTGATGCCTTTAGCACGACTGAAATCACGCCAAACGCATGAAGAAACTTTTGTTTTCAGAAAACTAGATTCATAATGACAAAATCAATCAAAGTAGTACACTATAGATGAGGTGACTACGATGATTGATTTTATTATTTCTATTGATGATTGCGCAGTTGAATTGGATAGTCGTCAATCTTGGAAAATTCGCTACCCCTTATCAACCATTCTATTTCTTGTCTTCGTTTGTCAGTTAGCTGGCATTGAAACCTGGAAGGAGATGGAAGATTTTATTGAAATAAATGAACCATTGTTTGCGACCTACGTTGATTTGAGTGAAGGTTGTCCGTCTCATGATACCTTAGAGCGTGTGATTAGTCTTGTTAACTCAGACCGTTTAAAAGAGCTTAAAGTTCAATTTGAGCAATCATTGACAAGCTTAGATGCCGTTCATCAACTGATTTCAGTGGACGGTAAAACGATTCGAGGCAATCGAGGTAACAATCAGAAGCCTGTTCATATTGTAACGGCTTATGATGGGGGTCATCATCTTAGTTTGGGACAGGTAGCGGTTGAGGAGAAAAGTAATGAAATTGTTGCCATTCCTCAGTTATTGCGGACGATTGATATCCGTAAAAGCATTGTAACGATAGATGCAATGGGCACGCAGACGGCTATCGTTGATACGATTATAAAAGGTAAAGCAGACTATTGCTTAGCCGTCAAAGGAAATCAAGAAACACTTTATGATGATATTGCTCTTTATTTTAGTGATGTCAACTTATTGGAAGAACTCCAAGAAAATGGACAGTATTATCAGACTGTTGAAAAATCTAGGGGACAGATTGAAGTTAGAGAATACTGGGTGTCTTCCGAGATCAAATGGTTGTGTCAAAATCATCCCAAATGGCATAAGTTACGTGGTATTGGGATGACTCGTAACACGATTGATAAGGATGGTCAGCTGAGTCAAGAGAATCGTTATTTTATCTTTAGCTTTAAGCCGGATGTCCTCACATTTGCCAATTGTGTACGAGGTCATTGGCAGATAGAGAGTATGCACTGGTTATTGGACGTTGTTTATCATGAAGATCATCATCAGACATTGGATAAAAGAGCCGCATTTAACCTAAATCTTATCCGAAAAATGTGCTTATATTTTCTCAAAGTGATGGTATTTCCTAAAAAAGACCTCAGTTATCGTCGCAAACAACGGTATATTTCTGTCCATTTGGAAGATTATTTAGTCCAATTATTTGGAGAAAGAGGCTAAGCAGATCATTGATTTAAAAAGGAATCTTTTCAAAATTGATGTCCGGGCACAAAAGGATGAAGAGAAAGTTTTCATGCGTACGGCGTGGACTGAAATGAGGTCAAATTGACAGAATACTCCTATTATGTTACTATTTTTAGTAAGAATATTCAGTGATTAGTAAAGAGGAAAATATGGCAATTGAAAAGACAGTTAGTGAACTAGCTGATATTTTGGGAGTGAGTCGTCAGGCCGTCAATAATCGTGTTAAGTCTTTACCCGAAGAAGATCTTGACAAAAATGAAAAAGGCGTTACTGTGGTTAAGCGCAGTGGTCTTGTTAAGCTGGAAGAGATCTATAAAAAAACAATTTTTGACGATGAGCCTATCAGTGAAGAAACGAAACAACGTGAGCTTTTAGAGATTCTTGTGGATGAGAAGAACACTGAAATCACGCGCCTTTATGAGCAACTCAAAGCCAAAGATGCTCAACTTGCCTCAAAAGATGAGCAAATGCGTGTTAAAGACGTGCAGATCGCTGAAAAAGATAAACAATTGGATCAGCAGCAACAATTAACTGCTAAAGCCATGGCTGATAAAGAAACCCTAAAATTAGAATTGGAAGAAGCTAAAGCAGAAGCCAACCAAGCTCGCTTACAAGTCGAAGAAGTTCAGGCTGAAGTTGGCCCTAAAAAAGGCTTTTTAACCCGCTTGTTTGCTAAATAATCAGAAAAACGATTAAGGCCCTATCAGGGTCTTTTTTGGAGGAAAACATGAAACACTTAGATACTTATATTGCCTTTGATTTAGAATTTAACACTGTCAATGACGTTAGTCATGTCATTCAAGTATCAGCAGTCAAATATGACCACCATAAAGAAGTTGACAGCTTTGACACCTATGTTTACACAGATGTTCCCTTACAGAGCTTTATCAATGGCCTAACAGGAATCACATCTGACAAGATTGCTGCGGCACCAAAAGTAGAGGAGGTTATGGCTGCGTTTAAAAATTTTGTGGGAGAGTTACCACTGATTGGTTATAATGCTCAAAAATCTGACCTGCCTATTCTAGCTGAAAATGGCTTGGATTTAAGGGACCAATACCAGATTGACCTCTTTGATGAAGCTTACGATAGACGTAGCGCAGACTTAAATGGGATTGCTAACCTTCGTCTGCAAACAGTGGCAACCTTTTTAGGCATTAAGGGTCGAGGTCATAATAGCTTAGAAGATGCCAGAATGACAGCAGCAATCTATGAGTCTTTTTTAGAAACAGATACGAACAAAGCATATCTCAGCCAGCAAGAAGAAGTGATTACCGATAACCCTTTCGTAGCTTTGGGAGGCTTTTTTGACTAAGGGCTCTGCTATTTCTAAAAAGTAACAAAAATCCCTAGGGTTAGCCCTTGCTTGTAACGCTAGGTCATGTGATAAGCTAGGGGCATATCAAGAGGGAGTCGGGTGCACACGAGTCGCTTTTGATCACTAAATGATAGAAAGAAGGTGTGGAAATGTCTCAATTCTATTCGACTGGAGAATTGGCCAACTTAGCTGGGGTTTCTATTCGAACCGTCCAATACTACGATCAACGTGGAATATTGACTCCGACAGCATTGACAGAAGGTGGATGGCGACTCTATACGGATTCTGATTTAGAACAATTACGCATGATTTGCTTTCTGCGCGATTTGGGATTTTCCATTGAGCAGATTCGCAAAGTCTTAGCAGAGGAAAATGCAGCCCAGGTGCTGGAATTGCTTCTAGTTGATCATATTGCGACTGCCAAGGAAGACTTGGCCGCAAAAGAGCAACAAGTTGACATAGCTGTCAAGATACTTGACAGACCTCGAAAACAAGACCCCCAGTCACTAGATTTTCTGATGGACATTTCGCTTAGCATGAAAAATCAAAAAGCTTGGAAAAAACGCTTTATTACTTTAATTGTCTGTTTGACAGTGGAAACTCTACTTTTTGTGGGTGGAGCCTATTTTCTCCAATTGACAGTCTGGAAATATTTATTAATCCCGGTGTTCCTTTTAGTCTTACTAGGAACCTTATGCTGGTATTACCAAAATATCTGTTATCTTTGTCCTTCTTGTCATCAAACATTTGAAGCAAAATGGACAGAATTTGCCCTTGCAGGCCATACACCACGAACTAGAAAGTTAACCTGCTCCCATTGCCATCAAAAATCGTATTGCTTGGAACTGGCAAAAGAGGACATTGTCTCAAGAGGATAAGCACTTACTCATAAAAAAACTAGCCTGAGATCCTTCTCAAGCTAGTTTTTGTTTTTTTAGAATGGTAATTTACTAGCAAAAGCGCCTAATGTTTTCTTAGTTGCTTCATCAATTTGCGTAAGGGCATCATTAATGGCTTGAGTGGTCATATCTTGAAGGGTTTCCACATCTTCAGGATCTACAACAGCTTCTTTGAAGTCAATCCCAACCAATTTTTTATCACCCGTGAAAGTGGCAGTGACAAGGTCTTGAGCTGATTTTCCAGTAAATTGCATAGCAGCCAAATCCGCCTGCTTTTGCTCCATTTGTTTCTGAAGCTTTTGTGCTTGCTTCATCATGTTTTGCATATTCATCATAAGACTATACTCTCCTTAATTTAATACTAACTATTATAACACATAAAAAGAGGCAATAAAAACAATGTCAGTTAGTAGACTAGCCTGTATCAGTAAGAAAGTCGCTATGGATAAGATGGATTAGCAGCAAGGGTCTGGCTAATGACAGAATAAGTCTAGAAATGAACTATTTTTGTCATAGACTAGCCCGACTTAGTGGTTATCTAATTCACGATCTTCTTTAGCTTGTTGTTCTAAAAGAATTTGTGCGAAGTCAACCCACTTAGTGTAGTTATTTTCGGATAATTGTTCTGAAATCATCGCTAACTCTCGTTGTGGCAACTGATAAGAGACTCCCTTACTTTCTAAGGTTAAATCTTCTTCCATTAGGGCGGTTAAACTAACATCAAAGATAGCAGCGATATCACTTAATAGACCAGACTTTGGAGTATATTTTCCTTTTTCCCACTCACTGATTGAAGAAGAGCTTTTTCGTCCTAGGAGATTAGCAAGTTCTAATTGTTCCATGTTCTTTTTTAATCTAAGGTACTTTAAATTACTTGCAAAAAAAGTTTTCTTGGCGGACATATTTTTCTCCTTTTCTTTATATAAAATATGATACCATAAAAGAGGTTAAAGCAAAAGGTATCGTAAAAGATGGTCTAAAAACTCTCTAAAAACTTGACTTCATAAAAACCGAAGTTTATAATAAACTTAACATGATTAACTAATCTCATTTTAGTGTGGAGGGAAAATTGTGACCAAATCAACTTTAAAAGAGTTAAGAACAACAAAGAAAATGACACAGCAAGAATTATCAAGCTTAACCGGTATTTCTGTTAGGACATTGGCTAGATATGAAAAAGATATTCATAAGCTAAGACGGGCAAAATATGAAAAGTTAAAAAGTATTGCTGGGGCATTGGCAGTTTCTGTTGATGATATTTTTTTAGGCGTCGATTCGGATTTTATGAATTAAAGCAACAAAGTTACCTTGGTAGCTTTTTCTATTTATTTGAAAGAACAATTTTAACAAAGCTTAATAAAAAAATTAAATAAGGTTATTTTATTTTGCCTTTTCTTCTTTTATCGTGTTATAATCAGAGAGTAGTCCATGGACGAAACTATTTGATAAAAGGAGTTATAAAATGTTTACAGAAGAAATGAAAGAAATGATTGCCAGCCAATTGGCAATGGTGGCAACCGTTGATCACGAAGGGAATCCTAACATTGGACCTAAACGTTCCATGCGTTTGCTAGATGATCACACCCTCATTTTTAATGAAAATACAGGTGGTCAAACGCAAGCTAATATTCAGGATAATGGTAAGATTGAGGTGGCTTATGTGAATCGTGATTGCTTACGAGGCTATCGTTTTTGTGGACGAGCAGAAATGGTAGATCAAGGTCCTCTTTATGACGAGGCTAAAGCTTGGGCTGAAGGCAAAATGGGACTGCCAAAAGCGGCTGGTGTTATACATATTGATACCATCTATAGTTTACATTCAGGAAAAGAAGCAGGTCAAAAGGTTAGTCAATAAGCTTGTTGTAGTAATGACTAGTTTGACATTCAAAAAATGCTCACCGGATATCTGGTGAGCATTTTTGGTTAGTTAGCCTTCCTCAACTGGGACAAGGAGTTGAGACTGGCTGAGGTCAACGGTCAGAGCGTAATTGCTATTGTCACGAATCGTGTGTTCAAAATCTGTGGTGTAAAGAAGGATTCTGAGAGTATCTCCTTTTTCTAAGTGGTAGATACTTGGTTGAAGTGGGAAAGTAACCGTCATCCATTCATCATTTGGGATGGCTTCGACGGTGAGCAGCCCATTCCGGTTTTGCAAGTTCATTACTCCTTTGGTGATGACGCGATAAGGGCTCTCTTTAAATGGGAGTTCTTTGAGTCCTTCTCGAGAGAAATTTTGCCCATTGTCGATGCTAGTGAGGTCCATATATTCTGGTGTATCACCGAAGCGTTTTTTCTTGCCATAATCGAGCACCTGAGCAGAGAGGATGCCTTTATTTTCACTGGATTTAAGCCTTAGTTGCAAGGTCATCTCTCCATTGAGCGGGAGATCTTCTTCTAAAATAATATCCACATGAGCTTGATTTGCCTTGACTTCAAAGAGATCTTCTTTGAAGGTTTGGAAAGACTTGCCATAGCAAGTGAAGTCGTCCTCGCAATAATGGTTATCAATGAGAACACGATCGTTACCAAGTGGAAGCTCTTGTTTCTTTGAACTTCCGAATTGTTTGAGCGCTTTCCAGCTTTGCTCTGTTTGATTGTCTTGCCAAAGGATCTCCTCTAGGTGGAAATGATTGTCAACGCCTAACATTTTTTGACAAAGCAAGGCATTCATGCTTTCGCGGAAATCAATAGATTGCCAATTGTGCATATAGACGTGCTGTCCATGGTGCAAGAATAGGTGTTTGCCAACAGCTTCAGGAAGCTGGTTGAAAATGTTATAGACTTGCCTTGGTTTGACATTCCAGTCTTGAAGGCCATGGGTATAAACCACTTCACAGTTAATATGTTTTGCTTCTTGAAGGTAATTGCGATCGTGCCAGAATTGATTGTAGTCTCCAGACTCACGCTTGAGGGCCCGTGTTTGGTTTCGTAATAAAATTTCATAATAACTATTATGATTGAGATAATCACCTGCTAGCAAGTTACGAGAATAGGTTAATTCAGTCAGAACGTCTAAATCTTCGCCAGGATAACCGCCAGGGCTGCAGACCAAGCCATTTTCACGGTAATAGTCATACCAAGAAGAGATGGCTGCTTCAGCAATAATAACGGCTAGACCATCAACGCCTGTTGTGGCAAGACCTGTTGACATGGTTCCAAGATAAGATTTTCCAGTTGTAGCAACAAGTCCATTCGCCCAATCGGCCTTAACTTGGGCCTCTCTCTTGTGATTTGTGAACCCATTTGCTCTGCCATTCAACCAGTCAATAACAGCTTTGAAACTCGCAATTTGATTGTAATCCCCACTGGTCATAAAGCCAGCGGATCCAGCTGTTCCAATACCCGAAACGTAGATATTAGCAAATCCACGGGCAAGGAAGTAGTCGTTGAGGGTGTAGGAACCAATATAGCTAAAACTCTCTTGACTCTCTGTTACAGGGACATCAGCTGGTTGTGTTTTAAAAGGCATGAAATCAACGCGTGAAACAGAAATGGTGTGAGGTTCTTTTACCTTCAACTCAGCTTCCATTGGATATAATCTCTTATCATTGGCAACTTCGTTCACCCCTTCATGATAAGGACTGGCTGTCATAACGGTTGGCAACGGCAGGCTGGTTTTAGGGCGGATAATATTGACCTTGATCAAGTCTAGTTTGCCATCTTCATCAGTATCAACAGGGGTTTCGACATAGACGACTTCCCGAATCAAGTCATTGGTATCAAAAGTTGCCAGAGACTTTCCGTTAAAATAGTGGTACTGGTTATCCATCGGCAAGAGGCCTTGGCTGACTAAATGATCAACTAAGGTCATTCCTGATTTCATACGAGTGGCTAATAAATGATGAAGGGAGCTGATGATATTTTGACCATCAAACTGGACGGGAAAACCAATTGATTCGCTGAAGTCTTTAGCTGATGTGAAATCCACATTTGGAATAAACCCAAGTAATTGCAAGGCAACCAATTCAAAAACATCCTTCGTTAGAGGAGCAGCTGATGTCACAAAAGTAAGCAAATCCATGCTATCACTAGCAATTAAGTTACTTAGTGGGTAATCAGTGTTTTGAAAATGAAAATAGAACTTACGCAAAAAAGCTTCTAGATTCTCTTTTTGGCTCTTTTTCATCCTTAGGTCAAAGCCTAAAGAGTGGAGTTCTTCAAGGGCATTTTCAATGGAAGTAGGGATGTAAGAAAATTGATTGTATTTCATATTTGCGTCAAATCCTTTCTTGAAAGTAAACGTTTTTATTAGGTGAACAAGCTTTACATTATCTATTATACTTGATAGAATGGTACTTGTCTAAACAATATCATAAAATGGAGGAACTAAAGACACATGGATGTTACATGGATTGTGAAGTACATCACAGAATTTCTTGCGACTGCCTTGCTTATTATTTTAGGGAATGGTGCCGTTGCAAACGTTGATTTAAAAGGAACAAAAGGGAATAACTCAGGATGGATTATCATCGCCTTGGGTTACGGTCTTGCTGTTATGATGCCAGCTTTAATGTTTGGTAATGTTTCAGGAAACCATATTAACCCTGCCTTTACTTTGGGACTAGCTGTTTCAGGTTTATTCCCATGGGCACACGTTGCGCAATACATCATCGCACAAGTACTTGGAGCAATCTTTGGTCAACTTGTAGTGGTTGGTGTTTACGGCCCTTACTTTAGAAAAACAGAAAATCCAAATCCAGTTTTGGGTTCCTTCTCAACTATTTCAGCTCTTGATGACGGTACAAAAGCTAGCCAAAAAGCATCAATCATCAACGGTTTTGCTAATGAATTTGCTGGTTCATTCGTTCTTTTCTTTGGTGCGCTTGCTCTGACAAAGAACTTCTTTGGTGCAGAACTAGTTGGCAAATTGCTTGATGCTGGTTACGATGAAGTCATCGCTTCTCAACAAGTGGCTCCATATGTAACAGGTAGTATTGCTGTTGCTCACATCGGTGTTGGTTTCTTAGTGATGGCACTTGTAGCTTCACTTGGAGGTCCTACTGGACCGGCCCTTAACCCTGCACGTGACCTTGGTCCTCGTCTTGTTCACCACCTCTTGCCAAAATCTGTACTTGGGCAAGCTAAGGGTGATTCAAAATGGTGGTATTCATGGGTTCCGGTTGTGGCACCTATTCTTGCTGCAATCGCTGCAGTAGCACTATTCAAATTCCTTTATATTAAATAATAAACAAAAAAGAGGCTCAGGCCTCTTTTTTAATTGTCATTTGTGAGCCAATTGTAAAAATCCTCCAAAGTCACTGATTCAAAGGATTCTAAAAAATTAACCATTAATGAGTCTGTTTCTGCTTGTTAGCAATGGATGGGTTGAGCGAAGAACGAATTAACATACCTCCTGTAAAGATAACGATTAGAACAACGAGGAGTTTTAAGCTATTAAGGTCCAAATTTGTCAAGAAGAAGACAGCGAGTAAAACCCCAATAATGCCACCAAGAACAATGCCAGCGAAGCCATCCCAACTGACACGATCTGCTTTGATAAATTGACTGCTAGAGGCGGTCATAATCATAGCAGCATCAAGCATCATCACAGGCATAGCAACAGTTGGGCTAAGCCCCATGAGTGAGAAGAAAATCAATTCTGGAGCGTAATTACCCAATCCCATCGTCATGAGAACACCTACGGTAAAATTGAAGGCAATACCCACAAATAACCAAATACCATGTAAGCCATGCACAGAGTCAGAGAGATTATCTCCAGGGTGAAAAATCATACGGAAAATCATAATAAGTGCGGCCAAAATTAAGAGACCGCCAAGTATTCGTTGAACCGTTGGAGTATGCCAATTCTTGGTAATTTTGGTTCCAAAATAAGCGCCGATAAAGGCTGCTGCCGCCATCGTGACCAGGGTCAAGACTTCAACCTTAACCACGAAAATAAAGCATAGGGACTGGATAAGCACAGGAAGGACATGCCCAACTGTCATCGTTCCAGGGAGTTTCCGGTCGTCAGTCACTAACTTGGTTAGTTTAAAACATGTTGTGGTTGTGGCAAAAGAGCCAATCCCAAGGGTATCAAGCGCATCGGTTACTAAACCAATCCAAAAACCAGTCCAAAATCGTTTAAAAGGATTGATCTTGTTTTTTCGGATATGCCTAACCAGTAATAGGAAAATAAAAAGCATTGCTAAGACTAGCAAAGCTTGTATCAGTCTAAGGATAATCATTTCATTCATACCTTCTAGTTTACAAAAAAAAAGGAGTGCCGTCAATTTGACTCTCTCAAAAATGTAAATACTTGTTTTCTTTTCATGAAACAAGAAGAAAACAAAACATCGAAATCTTTAAGGCTATCATTATTTTTTCTTATTTGGAGAGATTGTTAAGATTAACAGGGGGGAGTCGTTAAGTGGCCCCTAAGCGCTTTATAAGGAGCGCATAATTTCTTGTCAAAAATCAGAATTTTGTCTATAATAACAGAGGATTAGGAGGAAATTATGACTTTGTTTAAGAACCTTGTCTTTAAAACCCCGGTTTTACGTGTTAACAACCGTGACTTGAACATTACATTTTACCAAAAGACCCTAGGTCTTCGTCTAGTGTCAGAAGAAAATGCAATTGCGATTTTTTCATCGTGGGGACAGGGGCAAGAACGATTTGTAATTGAGGAATCTCCTTCAGCTAGAACACGTTCAGTAGAAGGGCCTAAAAAAATTAACACTATTGTGATTAAAACAGCCCAACCTAAAGATATCGAACAATTACTCGCTCATGGAGCTAGCTATGAGACCTTATTTAAAGGGGAAAAAGGCTATGCTTTTGAAACCGTTTCTCCAGAAGGGGATCGCTTCTTGTTACATGCTGAAGATGATATCAAAACCCTTGAAGGAGTAGAATTGCCTGCTTTCACAAAAGAGGAAGGCTTCAAGGGTCTTAGTCAATTTAGCTTTGATATTATCGTCCTAAACGTCCCTAGTGAGGAACAATCAAAAGCTTTTTACCATGACCTATTTGGAGAGCGATTGCCTGTTGCGATGGATTTCATTCAAGAGGAAGGTCCCGATTTAACCATCGATCCTCACATTGCTTGGGATTTAGAGATTTTAGAGTTTCAAGTGCCTGCCGATTATGACATGGCAGCTTTAAAAACACATCTGGAAGAAGCGGGTCATCCCGTTTATGTAGACAAAAAGCATAAGGTCTTGGTGATTTCTGATCCAAGTCAGATAGAAATTTGGTTTATGAAATGACCCTTGGTTTGTTAGAACAACTAAATGATCATATGCAACAAGGATTATACAGAGGGGCTAGCTTAGCCCTTTTTCAGTCTGGTCAGTGGCAAGAGCATTATCTGGGCACAATAGATGGCGACCAACCTGTTCAGCCAGATTTGGTCTATGATTTAGCTAGTGTGTCAAAGGTGGTTGGAGTTGCTACTGTCTGTATTTTCTTGATCAATAGCGGAGCACTAAAACTCGATGACTCCCTAAAAACCTATTATCCAGACATGGTTCATGATGAAGTGACCATCCGCCAATTATTGACCCACACCAGTGGACTAGACCCTTATATTCCGAATCGAGATCACCTTCAGGCACAGGAATTAAAAGCAGCCTTAAATCAGTTATCCCTTAAAAAGGATAAGACATTCCAGTACACTGACGTGAATTTTTTACTGCTTGGTTTTATGTTAGAAACTTACTGCGGCAAGTCTTTGGAACAACTCTTTCAAGAATTGGTTTTTCAGCCTTTTGATATGCCACAAACCTCATTTGGCCCAAGACCCACTGCTGTACCTACACTAAAAGGAGTGAACGACGGACACGTTCATGATCCTAAAGCCAAAGTGCTAGGAAAACAGGCGGGATCAGCGGGGGTGTTTTCAACCCTCAACGATTTGGAACATTTTGCTATGCATTATCTCGAGGATTCCTTTTCAGATTCGCTGTGGAGCAACTACAGTCTCCAAGAAAAAACGCGTTCCCTTGGTTGGAATTTGGAACAGGATTGGATTGACCATACGGGATATACGGGTCCATTTATCATGTTGAATAAGAAAGAGCAAAAAGCAGCTATCTTCTTGACAAATCGAACCTATGATAAAGATGATCGTCCCCTTTGGATTCGAGAACGTCGTCGCATTAGAGACGCTATCATTGACTACATGTCAGATAATCACTAGTCTTATGTCTGCCATGTGTTTAGTCAGCATCATGAAAAAACAAAGGTCACACTGTAAAAATGTGACCTTTTTGATTAACAGAGAAAGGGGAGCATCCCCGAGATGAGAAGGTTATGATTGTTTTCTTCTGTCAAGAACAGATTCTCTCTTCAGCAGTTGGATGGGGAGGACTTGTTTATTCTGAATGGGTTTACCAGACATCAAAGCAAGTAGAGAGTCAATCGCTAATTGAGCTTTTTGAGTGGTTTCTTGATGAACGGTACTTAGTTTAGGGCTTGTATAAGAGGTGAAAGGTAAATTATCAAAGCCAATGAGTGAAAAATCAGTAGGGACTTTTTGACCAGAGGACTCAAGACCTTCTTTTATTCCCACAATCATTTCATCTGCAGTTGAGAAAATAGCCGTAACCTGTTTGGGATTATGTTGTGCGATAGCTTTGCCTAAAAGTACCCCTCCCTCAAAGGAAATCTCTTCTCCCAAGAGATGACTGTCTAAATTGTATTCTTGAATAGCTTTTTGGTAGCCTAAAAAGCGTTGGTAGAGGAGGCCATTTTGGCGAAAGCGGTCTTCTTGATAGACTTCCTTGCCACTGGCAAATGCGATAGCAGTATGCCCACATTCACAAAGATGTTTAGTAGCCAAATAAGCACCTGAAAAATCATCAGAATTAATGGTACAAATGCCAGGATCTTCAACGTAGGAGTCAATAAAGATGGTCGGTATGGTAAGGACTTGTGTAATTAATTGAGCATTTTCAGAAGAAACCCCAAAAGCCACAGCGCCATCAATTCCCCACGATTTAACAGCATGGCAAAACTCTTGAACCGATGGTGTGGAAAGCAACATGATTTCATAATGATTCTGGTTAGCAAATCGAGAAATGGTTGCGGTAATTGTTGACAAATAAGGGATTTCTAGGAGGCTTTTCTGTTCAAAAGAAGGAAGCCACAGAGCAATGATTCGCGAAGAACCACTACTGAGCGTGCGCGCATTGGCGTCAGGGATATAACCTCTTTTTTGCACTAATGCCATGACACGTTGATAGGTTTTTTCGCTGACCTTATGTTTTTTATTATTTAATACATTTGAGACGGTCATAGGGCTGATTCCCAACTCTGCCGCAATTTCTTTGATGGTTGCCACTGTAGTACTCCTGTATTTGGATCGCTAATACGATAGTGATAAGTCTATCATACCACAAGTCCTGTATTTGACCAGCCCTAAAAAATCGTTGCAAAATTTTTCCTTAATGATATTGACATCTTTTCAAAGACGTACTATAATAAAAAAAGAAAGCGCTTGCACTAATTATTGCATAACCCTTATCATGGAGACGAGGGTAAGTTTTTAGCATTATAGTTTAACGATAAACCTAATTGACCGCCACCGCTTATTGGACGATAAGGTTTTGAGAAAGAATTTAGTAGCTTTTTGGGGAAGTATTTCTTCGAAGGGGAAAAACTATTTTTGGAGGCTAAAACTATGCGCTAAGTTTAACGATAAACCTATCTGAAATTTGATTTTCTTATCTCAAAAGGTAGCCAACAACTGTGTTTTAATCTCTTTTTACCTAAATAAGAGAGGTGATAACTTTCTGTTACAAGTTTCGTCTTGCGAAATCGTTTCATTTGGTTTAACGATAAACTAATTTTCAATGCTATCTGTAATGGTTAGCCGGTGTTAGGTTCCTCACAACAGTCGTTACCGGTGAGTTGTGATAGGACGTAGATTTATTAGAATGGAGAACAAATGCCCCTCTTTCCTTCTGTTAGTAAGGGTGACCTTGCGACATACCGTAAGCAATTTAAAAAGAGCTTACCACTTTATTTGCTGTTACTGCCCTCTTTGGTATTGCTTCTTGTTTTTTCTTATTACCCCATGTATGGACTAGTGATTGCCTTTAAGGATTATTCTCCTTCCTTAGGTTTTTCGGGAAGTCCTTGGGTAGGCTTTAAACATTTTTCGCAATTTTTCCATTCCTATCAATTTGGCTTAACGATTAAAAACACTCTAGCTATCAGCTTGTATAGTATTTTTATTGGTTTTCCTCTGCCGATAGCGATTGCCTTGTTGTCTAACCAACTACGAAGTGAAAAATTTAAAAAAGTCTTTCAGGTAACCACTTATTTTCCACACTTTATCTCAGTAATGGTTGTTGTCGGAATGATATTGATATTCTTCTCACCGGAGACAGGCATCGTAGCCAATCTCTTTCGGCTATTGGGGCTGACTTTCCCAAATATTTTAGCCAATACTAGTTTTTTCAAAGACATTTATGTCTGGAGCGATGTTTGGCAACACTCAGGTTGGGATAGTATCGTCTACATTGCAGCCTTAGCCTCTATTGATCCAACCTATTATGAGGCTGCTGATATGGACGGGGCTAGCCGTTTCCAAAAAATAGTTCATATTGATATTCCGCATCTCATTCCAACAATGGTGGTTCTCTTGATTTTGAGGGCTGGAGGGCTCTTGAGTGTTGGTTTTGAAAAAGTCTTGCTACTTCAAAATCCTCTTAATTTGGCTTCTAGTGAAATCATTTCAACCTATGTTTATAAAATGGGGTTGCAGAGCTTTCAATATAGCTTATCGACGGCTATTGGCTTGTTTAATACTTTGGTGAATTTGGTTATCCTCTTAACTGTGAATTGGCTAGCCAAGAAATACACTGAAAACAGTTTATTGTAAGGGAGAGTTGACTTGAAACGTTTGAAAACATTTATGAATCGAAAAGCTTCAGATGTCATCTTTGATATTAGCCTCTATGTGATTGCTTCGTTGATTATTTTACTAGTAGTCTATCCCTTGTGGTTTGTTATTATTGCTTCTTTTAGTGATCCGTCGTCAGTGGCGCGAGGAGAAGTTCTGCTTTGGCCTAAACATTGGAGTCTGAGCGCTTATGATGCCTTATTAAAAGATAGGAGCATCTGGATTGGCTACCGTAACACCATTTTATATACCGTTTTTGGGACCTTGTTTGGGTTAGCTGTTAATCTCCCAGCAGGCTATGCCCTTTCTTGAAATGAGCTGTTTGGGAAGAAAGCCATTCAATTTCTCTTTCTTGTTCCCATGTTTATTTCGGGTGGTCTCATCCCAACTTATTTAGTGATTCGAGATGTAGGCTTGTTAAACAATGCCTTGGTAATGATTGTTCCTTTTGCGGTCTCTTCTTACAATATCATTGTGGCTAAGACCTTTTTTAAGAGTAATATTCCAGAAGGACTCTGGGAAGCCGCTCAAATGGACGGGGCAGGAACTATTCGCTTTTTCTTCTCATTTGTACTACCTCTGTCAAAAGCCATTATCGCTGTTATCGGTTTATGGACGGCGGTTGGGATCTGGAATTCTTGGTTCAATGCTTTGATTTATTTGACAGACGCTGATTTGCAACCTCTGCAATTGATTTTGAGACGTATTTTAGTGACCAACGAATCCTTGCTGAAGCAGGCTACGGGTAGTCTAGCTTCCGAATTAAGAGCCTTATCTGAAATGATGAAATACGCAGCGATTGTGGTGTCAACCTTGCCTATTTTATGTTTGTATCCCTTGCTTCAAAAACATTTCAATAAGGGTGTGATGATTGGTTCTATTAAAGAATAGGATAACGATGAATGAATAAACTACTTAATCCTAATAGTCGGGTAATAGCTTTTTTAGAGACATGCTTTGATTTAGCCCTTCTCAATTGTTTATTTCTTACATTTAGCTTGCCTCTTTTGAGTATTGGGGCTAGTTTGACAGCTCTTTACCGATCCATTATCGATGTGATGGACGGCCAACGAGGTCAAGTCACTCAACGCTTTTATCGCTATTTTAAAGCTGATGCCAAACAAAGCACGATTTTCTTTTGCTTGAGTAGTTTGTTCATATTGTTTCTTGTGATGAATATCAGTTTACTTGATAAGATGACAGGAATCCTTTACTTGTTTTGGTCGATGAGCTTAGTAGTGATGGGATTTTACGTCTCACTGGTGACTTTTTGTGCCTATTATTTTTTAGCTCGTTATGATAATTCACTCATGGGTATGGTGAGAGCTGTTTTTCAACTTTTTTCTTATGAAAAAGGAAAGATTATAGTGATGCTCTTACCTTACTTGCTAGTCTATGCCTTCTTTGTTAGCAGTTCCGTTGGACTGTTTACAGCGTTCTATTTTCTCACCTTTGGTGGGGTCTCATTTTTAGTCGTTTGGAAGGTCCTGTTTTTCAAAAAGCTCTTAAAGCCCTATGAGAGACAGTCCGAGAAAAGAAAGGGAGGGACGCTAGCAAAGGAATAAGTGGTTTGAGATTTCAATTAAGATGTGTTTAAAAAAGAAAAAATAAGGAGATATGATGAAAAAAACATCCGTTAACCGTTTGGTAGCAGCATCACTTGTGACAGCATTGAGTTTAGGTTTAGCAGCTTGTCAGTCTAATAAGAAGGGTGACACCGCTAGTCAAAAAGAGAATCATTTTACTGTGGCTACTGTCCGCTGGCAAGATTGGGGGAAAGATTTCCTTAAAGGCTTCGTTGCAGAAGCTGAAAAGAAAGCTAAGGTAGATGTGGATTGGAAAATCTATTTAAATTCCGATTGGGCGGATCAAAAGGCTGTCTTGATGGCCGGTGGTAAATTACCAGATGCCTTTTTAGGATTTATTAGCTTCTCAGATAGTGACCTGTCTGTCTTTAAAAATCGCTTCATTCCATTGGAAGATTTAATTGACAAACACATGCCAAATCTGTCAAAAATCATGAAAAAAGATCCCAACATGCGGGCTATTGTTACCGATCCAGACGGGCATATTTACTCCTTGCCAAAGCGTGAGCCAATGAGCCCTAAGGTTGCTAACCAGTTATATATCAACAAAAAATGGCTGGACAACCTTGGCTTAGACATGCCAAAAACTTACGAAGATTTAGTCGCTGTTTCTAAAGCCTTTCGTGATAAAGATGCCAATGGCAATGGAAATGTGTCAGATGAAATTCCGTTTGAAAACGGTGGGGTTGATCCAATTCTCACTTATGCCCTACCTTTTGGCACGGTGATTAGTCCAGGGGAATCTGGAAAATATTGGACAGTTAATGATAAAAAAGAAATCACCTTTACTCCAACGGCCGACTACTACAAAGAAGGGCTAAAATGGGTTCACGATCAATACAAAGAAAAACTCATTGATCAAGAAATTTTCACCCAAGATAGCTCTCAAGCAGAAGCTAAACGTCAAAACAATGGGGATGCTATTGTCGGTATTTCAGCAGGTTGGACAGCAGATGCCCTCTTTGGTAAACATGCTGCAGAATACGTCCCAATGCCTCCAATCACAGGTCCTGATGGCAAAGCTTATGTGCATGCGGATGGTAGTGGTTATGGACGTAATGAGCTGATGATTACCGATCAAGCTAAGGATCCAGGGAAAATCCTAGCCTTCTTTGACCAATTCTACACCGAAGATGCTACGATTCAAACCTTCTATGGCTCTTTTGACAAGGCCACTAAAAAGAATGACGATGGCACTTATACCGTGCTAGAAGCACCAGATGGGGAACAAGATATTTTTGTCTGGGTGAATTCACTCAGAAGTTTTGGACCGAAGTACGCTCCAGATGATTTCAATAAGAAAGTAACCTTGCCTAAAGGTGCCGGCGATGGTCTTAAATTAGAAGCACAAAAAGTCGTGGAAGATGCTGCTCAACCAGCTTTTCCAAATGTTATGTTCACTCAAGAAGAACTAAACCGCTTATCAGTCATTTCGGTTGACATCATGTCCTTTATTCAGACGAAACAAGCTCACTGGGTAACTGAAGGAGGAATTGATAAAGAATGGGATGAATACCTTGCTAGCCTTGATAAAATGGGGCTAAAAGAGTATAAGTCTATTCACCAAGCCGCTTATGATCGTTATTTGAAAAACGAAAAGAAATAAGTCAGTATGAGTAAGACCCAAGAGAGGTGCTTAGGCTTCTTTTGGGTCTTCTTAATGAGTTAGCTTAGAAAGAGAAAGATTGTTACATGCAAACCTTACTACAAACCGTCTATTCAGATAGCACTAAACACTTTGTGTCTAAGCCGTATCCGCGAAAAGGAGACACTATTCAAATCAGCTTACGGGTCAAAGAAAACCTGATTCTTCAACAGGTTTTCTTGCGCTACAAAAAGCAAGGGGTAGAAATTGTCGAAGAAATGACAAAGACAGAGACTTTAAATGGCTTATCCTATTATCAAGTTGACGCTCTTTGTTTAGATGATTATTTGTCTTATCAATTTTACCTCACTACTAAAGAGGCTATTTATTTTTACACCCAAGCAGGTATCAGCGACTACCTGCCAGATGATAGTCACAATTTTAAAATTTATACAGACTACGATGCTCCTGAATGGTTATCCCAGACGGTTTTTTACCAAATCATGCCAGACCGTTTTGCTAATGGACGACCAGAAATAGGGATCACAGCAGAGCAATTTACTTACAATGGCAAGTCTCCAAGGCCAATGCGTTGGGAAGACCAGCCCTTAGAATATGCTGATGTTTTTGCGATGGATTTCTATGGAGGGGACCTCTGGGGAATTATTGATCATCTAGACTACTTGCAAGAGTTAGGGGTTAATGGGATTTACCTCAACCCCATTTTTACCTCACCCACTCATCACAAATACGATGCTTTGGATTACTTCGAAATTGACCCAAGTCTGGGTGGAGAAGAGGCCTTAATTGCCTTATCGCAAGCAATTCATCATCGCGGTATGAAACTGGTTTTGGACATTTCAATTAACCACACCAGTTCCTCCTCAAAATGGTTTAACAAGACCTGTGAATTTTACGACAAAAGTGTGGGAGCCTATCACAATCCTGATGCTCCTGAACGAGAGTTTTTCTTTATCGATGAGCAAAACAACTACAAGTCTTGGTTTGGTGTAGAAACCATGCCTCAACTCAATTACGGGTCTCAACGCCTCAGAGATATTATTTACCGTAATGAGAATTCTGTTCTCAAAAAATACCTCAAAGAGCCCTTTAATATTGATGGTTGGCGCTTTGATGTGGCAGATGTGATGGCTAGAAATGATGTGTTAGATGTTTACCATGAGGTTTGGCGGGAAATCTACCAAGAGATTAAGGCAACCAAAAAGGATGCTGCTATTATTGCGGAAGAATGGGCTGACGCTTGGGAAATGTACGACGCCAAGCAGTGGGATTCCACCATGAATTATTTCCAAGCGGCGAGACCTCTGAGAGAATTCGCAGGGACCTGTGACTTGTTTTTGGAAAGGCAACCTGATTTGGCTCAGATTAATTACCCTAAGACTGCTAGACATCTTGGCCGACGCATCTTACAGTTCATGACCAAGGTTCCTTCACAAATCCAGTATCAGATGTTTAATCTAATCGATTCTCATGATGTGCCAAGGCTTTATCACATGGATGGCGTAGCATTTGCAGCCTACCAAGGAGCTTCTATCTGTCTTTTTGGACTTCCAGGAGCAACTAATATCTGGTATGGTGACGAGCAGTTACTCGGAGGCCATCATAAGAGCAACGAAGGTACACGCTATCCTATGAATTGGTCTAGAGAGCTAACCCAGCAAGAAAAAGATTGTTATCAGTTGTATCAAACGCTTTGTCGTCTAAAAACCACTGAGGAAAGTCTCCAAACAGGCGGCTTCAGAATTCTGCGCATGACAGAACAGGTGATTGTTTTTGTTCGTTTCACTAGAGAAGCTTGTTACCTCTTTGTTTGGTCTCAGTCAGAGCAAGAAGAGCAGATTGACATCACTGCTTTGGATTTAGGAATGACGGGTGCTGACTGGGCACTTCTTGTCGGAGATAGTCATGTAGATAGCACTGCAGAGCGTTTGAATCTTATCGTACCAGCCAAAGGTTCTGCAATCATCTCAGGTCACCTTTGTCAAGGACAATAATGTCCAATTAGCCCAATCAGATTCAAAATACTATGAAAAGCCCTATAACTATTGGAAGCCTTTATCACGAGATAATAAGTTTCATGATTGCTCTGCCACTTCGTTATAGGGTTTTTTAGATGTTTATAATGGTGAATGAGGTAGGTCTTTTGTCATTGTGATATGCTCAATTCCTGCTTCTTCGAACCGCTCTCCCTCTTCTTGGAAACCTAATTTGGCATAGAAGGTTCGAGCGCTTAATTGAGCATGCAGGCTGATACGTTCAATTCCTTGTTTTTGGGCATAGGTTAGGACGTAAGTCATTAACTCTTGTCCTAGGGCCTGGCCACGGTATTCTTTGAGGACAGCCATGCGTTGTAAGGTAACGGTTTTCTGATTGGAATCAGGCAGCAGACGACAAGTAGCACAAGGTTTGCCATTATTGTCGTAAAGAACAAAATGAAGACAGTAAGCCTCATTACGGTCGATTTCAATAGCAGCTGGAACTCCCTGTTCACCAATAAAGACTTGACGTCTGATTTTTACAGCATCTAAATAAGTATCAGCTAGAGTATTTCGAGTTTGTTTGATTATCATAAGGTTATTATAAGCTAAAAAAAGAAGCAGGACAACTGTTTGATGTCCTGCTTCTATAAGAATGACTAAGGGCGTTATGCAAAGGCATAACGAGCCTTGTCTGATTATTGACCTGAGATAGCTTCAGCGGCATCATCCATTGAAAGCACTTCGTGGAAGACACGTTGAGTCAATTCAGTTTTTTGTTCTGGTGTAAGGTATTTGGTGTTGACACAGTAACCAGAGATACGCACGATAACATCTTCGCCGTTCATGATCTTGTCATAAACATCGTTAAGGTCCATAACGTTCAAGTTAACGTGTTGACCACCATTTTCAAAGTAACCATCAAGAACTGTTACCAAGTTATCAACTTGTTCGTCAAATGTTTTACCAAGAGCACGAGGTGATACTTGAGTAGTCAATGAGATACCATCATTAGCGTGTGAGAATTCAAGTTTAGCAAGTGAGTTAAGGTTTTGTAACCAGCCACCTTTTGCTTTGTTAGATGGGTTAGCACCTGGTGAGAAGAATTCTACTTGGCTAGTGTTAACTGTACCATCTTCGTTCAAGAAGACGCCGCGGTGAACTGGAGAGTTACCAGTTTGTTTAGAGTAAGCAACGTTTGAAGTGATGGTAAGAAGTGATACTGAAGCCTCAGCATTCTTGTAAAGTTTGTGACTTGCAAGACGTGTGTGGTAAGCTTCCATCAACCATTTCGCGATGTCATCAACACGGTCGTCATCTTCACCGTAACGAGGGAAGTCACCTGTTACTTCGTAGTCATAAATGTAGCCATTTTCATCGCGGATAGTTTTAACAGTTGCGTATTTAATAGCTGACAAGGTATCAACTGTGTTAGCGAAACCACAGATACCGAATCCCATGTTAGCACGTTGGTGTGTTGGCAAGAAGGCCATTTGAACTGCTTCGTAGTTGTATTTATCAGTCATGTAGTGGATGATGTTAAGCGCATCTACATAAGTATCTGTCAACCAGTCAAGAGATTTCTCAAAGTTAGCCATAACTTCGTCGTACTCAAGAACTTCTGATGTGATTGGTTCAACAACGTTAAACACTTTGTAGTCTCTGTGAACATCATCGTAACCACCGTTAAGACCAGTAAGAAGGGCTTTAAGAACGTTTACACGAGCACCGAAGTATTGGATGTTATGACGTTGTTCTTCATTTTCTGGGTCAAGTGGTGATACACAACATGAAATACATGACATCTCACCATAACCTTCTTTAGCCATTGTTGTCACACCTTCATATTGGATAGAAGAGTGTTTGTGGCTCATTTTCATACAGTAGCGACGGAATGCTTCTGGCAATTGATCAGTCCAAAGAACAGTCAAGTTTGGTTCTGGAGAGTTACCAATATTATCAAGCGTGTTCAAGAAACGGTAGTCCATCTTAGTTACACGGTGACGACCATCGTTACCCATACCAGCCATAGAAGTTGTGATGAATGTTGGGTCACCTGAGTAAAGCGCATCGTAAGCTTTCGTACGTCCGAATTTTACGGTACGAAGTTTAAGAACGAAGTCATCCACAAATTCTTGGATTTCTGATTCTGTAAAGGTACCACGAGCAAGGTCACGTTCAGCAAAGATATCAAGAACGATTGGCACACGTCCAAGAGAAGTTGCTGCACCGTTGATCACACGACATACTGCCATGAAAGCGATGTTTACCCATTGGATAGCTTCTTTAACGTTTTCTGCTGGGCGACGAACGTCAACACCGTAAAGATCACCAAGTTTAACCACTTCACCAAGTGCTTGGTATTGAAGGTTAACTTCTTCGCGAAGACGGATTGATTCTTCATCGATTTCAGTGATAGCATTCCAGTCATTGACTTTTTCTTGCATCAAGTAGTCTGCACCGTAAAGAGCAAGACGAGCGTAAACACCGATGATACGTCCACGTGAGTAAGCATCTGGAAGACCAGTTACAGTGTGGGCATGACGAGCGCGACGAATATTTGAAGTATAAGCGCGGAAGATACCGTCGTTAACAGTTGTCACATACTTAGTAAAGATTTCATGTACTGCTGGGTCTGGTTCATAGCCGTTTTCTTTAAGGGTCGTTTCCGCCATACGGATACCACCTTTTGGCATGAAGTTCAATTTGAACAATTCATCGTTTTGAATACCATAAATCAATTCATTGTCTTTATCGATGAATCCAGCAGGAATGTCAGCAATTGAAGTTGGACGAGTATCGTATGGGAAACGTGTAGCTTCATAGTGTGCTTTTGTTTCTTCGATAACTTTTTTGATGTGAAGTGAACGTTCAGTAGCACCAGCCAAGAAAGATTCATCGCCATCGTATGGCGTGTAGTTAGCTTGTACAAAACGTGAGACACTTGCTTTTTCTTTCCAGTCAGTTCCTTTAAAGCCTTCCCAAGCTTTTTCGAAAACATCTGTGTTAGTTTTAACAGTTGCCATATATTTCTCCTTAAATTCTAGTAACAAAGCGATCTGTTACATTTACAACTCTAAGTTTAACATATAGGAAACGTTTTCCCAAGCAAAATTCTTGACAAAATTAAGATTCTTTTATAATACAGATTGTTGAAACAGTCACAAACTGTATTAGAATGTATTTTTTTGGCTTTAGATGCTCTAAGGAGTATAATATAGTCAGGAGGGGCCGATGCTTATTTTTCCACTGCTTAATGACACGTCACGAAAAATCATCCATATTGACATGGATGCCTTTTTTGCTGCAGTTGAGGAAAGAGACAACCCAGTCTTAAAAGGGAAACCGGTTGTGATTGGGAAAGATCCTAGAGAGACTGGGGGACGCGGTGTTGTCTCTACTTGTAATTATGAAGCTAGGAAATATGGGATTCATTCTGCTATGAGCTCTAAAGAGGCTTATGAGCGTTGTCCTCAAGCTATCTTTATCTCTGGGAATTACGAAAAATACCGCAGTGTTGGTCAGGAAATTCGCCATATTTTTAAACGTTATACTGATTTGGTTGAACCTATGTCTATTGACGAGGCTTACCTTGATGTGACTGATAATAAGTTGGGGATTAAGTCAGCTGTGAAAATCGCTAAACTGATTCAGCATGATATCTGGAATGAGGTTCACCTCACTTGCTCGGCGGGAGTCTCTTATAATAAATTTTTAGCTAAATTAGCCAGTGATTTTGAAAAACCGCATGGGCTAACGCTTGTTTTGCCCCAAGATGCCCTCTCCTTCTTAGCCGACCTTCCTATTGAAAAGTTTCATGGTGTCGGTAAAAAGTCGGTTGAAAAATTACATGAGATGGGGATTTACACAGGGCAGGATTTGTTAGAAGTTCCTGAAATGACCTTGATTGACCATTTTGGCCGCTTTGGTTTTAATCTTTACCGTAAAGCGAGAGGCATTAGCCATTCTCCAGTCAAACCCAATCGTATAAGAAAGTCGATTGGTAGTGAGAGAACCTATGCCAAACTCCTTTATCAAGAAGCCGATATCAAAGCAGAAATCAGTAAAAATGCTAGGCGCGTGGCCGCTCTCTTACAAGACCATAAAAAGTTAGGGAAGACCATTGTGCTTAAGGTGCGTTATGCTGATTTTACCACCTTAACTAAGCGAGTCACCCTGCCAGAACTGACAAGGGATGCCGCACAAATTGAGCAGGTGGCCGAATCTATCTTTGATACCTTACCAGAACATACAGTAGGTATTCGTTTGTTGGGAGTGACCATGACCAACTTGGAGGACAAGATGGCAGATATCGCTTTGGATTTATCGTAGGAAGAAGGCTTTCCTCTTTCCTATTTCTAGAGGCAAAAATAAGCTGACTAGGAAAAGTCCTAGTCAGCTTATCTTACTTCGTGTGATATTACAGTATTGATTGGTCTTGGTCGGTATCAGTGTCTTTGTCGTTAAGGGTTTTGGCTTTGTAAAAAGCAAAGCCATAAAGAGCAGCTTGTGCAAGGATAAGGATAGTTCCAACCATTGACAAGGTTGTTGTGAACTGGTTAACCAAGCCGATAACAGAAAGGATAAGGCCTAAGATATAAGGAATATAACTAACCGTTAGACCTTGTTTTAATTTAGATAAGTTTTGAGCACAAAAGACAATGATAGCAATAATAGCAAGGACATTTAAGACAGATAAGAAAATCATAAATGGTGTCATGCTGCTTTGTAGCTGTGCCAATTGCTCAGTTGTTAATTGGGCCCGAAATGCTTCATTCTTGAGTTGGCTTTGTAAGTAGAAAATCCCTGCAAATCCCATTAATGACAGTACAACTCCAAGCCCGTTTAGAATAATAATGGCAATAGTAGACGTTTTGAGTGCCTGACGCACTTTTTCATAAGAAATCATATAATCCTCCTAGAGTCCTTAATCCGAAATTGTACAATGTGTTTAATACAAAAATATTATACCATAGATTAATCAAAAATGTCCGTTTTTCTAGGATTTTTTCTGGAAAAAGAGGGCAATATCTGATTCTGTAAGCCCTATCATCGAATCGATAGTCGAATAATTCTCAGGTGTTAACCTAAAATCATCATTATCTGACTGAGAGTTCTCAGTGGGGTTAGAGTTTGTTGATTGAGAGGAAGATTTTTGAGAGTCGTCCTCAAGGGTTGCCGTATTAGAAAAAAGGGAGGTCTGCTCTTTTGATTTTAGCTCTTGGTTAGGTTGAGAGGAGGCTAAGTCGGATTGTTCTTGGAAGCGTTCGATCAAGTAGGTTTGGCGTTTATCGCCTTCGTGTTTAATAGCATACTCAAAGGCAGTATATTCTCCCAACAGAATTAACTTACTTTTAGACCGAGTAATGGCCGTGTAAATCACATTTCGTTGCAAGAGTCGGCCGCTTTGGCGTGTGATAGGTAAAATCACCACTTGAAACTCGCTCCCTTGTGACTTATGAATGCTCATGGCATAGGCTAAGGTTAATTTTAGCCATTCATTTCTAGGGTACGTGACTTCGCTACCGTCAAAATCTAAGATTAATTCGTCTTGCTTAGATTCGGTATATTTAGCAGGAATCAAATCTGTAATATAACCAATATCTCCGTTAAAGACATTCAACTGAGCATCGTTGACTAAGTGCAGGACTTTATCACCTTTACGAAAATGCGTATCATTGAACAGAAATTCTGTTTGTCCTTGCAAGGGATTGAGAAGTTCTTGCATGAGTTGATTAAGATGATTGATGCCAGCTTGTCCTTTGTACATAGGCGCTAAAATTTGAATTTCCTCAGCAGGGATGCCACTTTTAATAGCAGATAGGACAATTTTTTGAATCATGTCAGGGATAAAGGCTGCTTGGGCTTCAAAATAAGAACGGTCAGCTTTTTTATCACGAAAGTCAGCAGCTAAGATTCCTCGACGCATCTGGTCTGCCAAATTGACAATAGTAGATTCTTGGGATTGACGAAATATCTTTTGCAAGGCGATTTGGGGCAGGCTATTGACTTTTAAAAGATCTGACAGGACTTGACCGGGTCCAACCGAAGGAAGCTGGTCACTATCTCCGACAATAATCACTTGAGTTGTTGAGTTAATAGCTCCTAACAACTGGTTGGCAAGCCAGGTATCCACCATTGAAAATTCATCGACAATCAGCAAGTCGCAGTCTAGATAATCCTCCATGGCTTGGTAATCGTTGTCGCCATTGAGGCCTAAGTGCCTGTGGATGGTTGCGCTAGGAAGTCCAGTCAACTCATTCATGCGACGTGCAGCTCGACCTGTTGGAGCTGCTAACAAGATAGGAAGGTCTTTTTTATCCAAATCAATCTGATGCAGGTTCGCGTAAGCCTGCAAAATGCCTCGAATAACAGTTGTTTTTCCTGTTCCGGGACCACCTGTTAGGAGAAAGACCTTGCTGGTTAAGGCCTTAGTAATGGCTTCTTGCTGCACTTGGTCATAGGTGATGGCAAAGTCTTTTTGAACGGCTTGGATGGTTGTTTGAATGGTATCATGACTAAATGACTGACTTAAAGGAGTATCTAAGAGACGAGAGATGTTGTTAGCAATCCCTTCTTCAGCAAAATAAAGGCTAGCATCAAACAGTTTGGTGTCACTGTTTTTGATTTTGCCCTCTATGATCAACTCGCTTAGTTGTTCAGCCACAGCAGCAGGATCACATTCTACTTGACGTGCATCTTCAAGGAGTGTGATGGCAAAGTCTAATAATTGTCGTGCTTGGACATAAGTATCTCCTCGATTGATGGATTCTTCCAAGAGACAGTGAAGGAGGGCTGCACGAAAACGTTTCGGAGAGTCGTTTTCAATCCCTAAGTTTTCAGCGAGAGCATCTGCCATCTTAAACCCAAAACCTTGTAGATCTTCGACTAACTGATAGGGATTTTCTTTAACAAGGTCAAGAGCCTCTTCTTTATACTTTTCAAACGCTTGAAAGGCAAAACGGTTGCTAAGGCCAAGTTCGACGAGACCAGCAATCAGTTGCTCTGTGCCATAATTCAATTTCAGTTTAGCGACAAAGGCTTGACGATTAGCCTTGGACAGACCAGAAATAGTTTCTAATTTACTTGGGTCTTCTAAAATATGGTCAATAGTATTATTGCCATAGAGGGCAATGATTTTCTCCGCTGTTTTCTTTCCAATCCCCTTAAAATGGTCGCTGGAGAAATAATTAACCAAACCAGATGAACTAGGTTTGACTTTTTGGTAACGGCTTAGTTTGAGTTGCTGTCCATATTTAGGGTGCTGGGTCAATTCCCCCCAAAAGGTGTAGTCATCTCCTTCAATAATGTCAGCCATCGTCCCTGTGATAATGATTTCAAAGTCGTCAATATCACTATCTGTGTCTTCGATGGCAAGGAGGAGAATTTTAAAAAAATTAGCTGCATTTTCAAAGATAATGCGGTCAACAGTACCAGTAAAAAAGTGTTCCATAAGGGACCTTTCTGTCTATACAAGATAGTCGAAAACCTGCCCGAAGGCAGGCTTGTTTTTTACTTAAAAAGAGTCATTTTATTGAGTGGCCAGAAGCGAGCCTTGACTTCACCGATAAGTTTTTCTTTTTTAAAACTACCAACTTCACGGCTGTCGCGTGAGACAATTCGGTCATCTCCAAGAAGGAGGTATTCACCTTCTGGTACACTGATTTCAAAACGTGTTTGACCTTCAGCATTAGTGGTGAAGGCATCCGATGTTTCAGCTAATTGCTGAAATAGACTATTGTAAGCGTAAGTCTTTTGAAGCTTGTCCTTTTTGAACTCTTTAAGGTAGTTAACTAGGTAAGGCTCATCTGTTTTTTTACCATTAATGTAAAGCGTATCATCGTTGTAGGCAATGGTATCACCTGGCATGCCGACAACTCGTTTGACAATTTCTTTTTTCTGCCCATTTTCTTCCTCACGGGCAACGACAATATCGAAACGGTCAATTCTAGCTTGGTTTAAAACAATGAGACGTTCCCCATGGGCTAACGTAGGGTCCATGGAGTGGCCATCAACTTTAACAGCTTGCCACAAGAAAAGACGAGATAAACCGAAGAGGATGAGAAAGAGGGTAAATGGGCCCCATTCTTTAATAAAATGTTTCATATAATTCCTTTTTAATGATGTTTATTTGAGAAGCGCTTGGGCTTTTTGAGTATTGGCAAAATGGAGTTTAGCACTATATGCTAAGCTAGACATGCCATAAGCGGCTAAGAGTTGGCTGGCGACTTTATCTGAGGCTTGTCCAGCCCCGCTTGGTAAACGATAGCCTAATTCTTGGCCTAATGTATCAAGGTTTTCTAAAAAGAGGTTTCGAGCAATAATCGAGCTAACCGCTACTGCCAAATAGAGACTCTCAGCCTTTTCTTGAAAGGTTAGAGGATTTGGGAAATGGTTTTTTTCCTTTTTTAGATGCTTTTCATAATTTGATTGGCTAGTGAAAGCATCGATCACAATTTTCTCCGGATTGATCCCTTCTTGTAAAAGCAAATAGATGGCCTGATTATGAAGAGCTACTTTGACTGAAACCGCATTGTAGGGTTTGTCTTTGCCCACCATCTCGTTGTATTTTTTGGGAGAGAGTAACAAGGATTTATGCGAAATCTTTTCCTCTAAAATAGGTGCAATCCGCCGAATGGTCTGGTCGGTTAAGGTTTTAGAATCATCAACCCCAAGCTTTTTCAGGAAGGAATGATCTTTAGGATCGACAAAACTTGCCACAACAGCAATGCCACCAAAGTAAGAACCGTTTCCTACCTCATCACTCCCAATCATGGGCAAATTTTGGTTGGTGCTCGCCTTTTGGGAATTTGAATTGGTTACTGGCAAGCCAAGTTCCTCTGCCAGAGCATCAGCTGATGAACCTTGCAAGACCAATTTGCCAGAGGTATATAAGAGTAAGGTAACCCCGTTTTTTTTTGCAGCGAAAGCCACATACGGGTTTCGATTGCTGATTTGATTAGCAACTAACTGTTCTTTTAGCGATTGACTCAACTGAGCATCTATTTTTAAAACTAAGGTGTCCATAAGAACTATTTTAACATAAAATGACAGACTATGGTCAATTCCCAAGTTTATTTTGGGGAGAAAAGAGACTCGTAGTCCGTTAAAAAGCTGGGACTAGTAGTCGTGAACATTTTACGAAAGCTTGATTTTACGGTATAATGCTAAAGAGGTGACCCTATGAAAAGTATTAATCGTTATAAATTCACCTTTGGTGAAAAAACACTAACATTAACAACAGACAAAGACAATCTTTTTATGGAAGAAGTTGAACGTGTGGCTAAGGAAAAATACCATACCATCAAAGAGCATTTGCCGGAAGCTGATAATGAGACCATTGCTATCTTGATGACTATTAATACCTTATCAACACAATTAAGTCGAGAAATTGAGATTGAAAAAATGGAGGCGGAACTGTTAGACCTCCGTCAAAAAGCCTTGGCGGGTCTTCAAGAAAAGGCTAATCAAGTAGATGTGAATGAGGTTTAGTCATGTTATCCGTACTAATTGTGCTTGTTTTGATTTGGAATGTCTATATTGGTTACAATAGAGGGATTATTCTCCAAAGTTTTTATACTTTGGGAGCTTTAGTTTCTTTGTTGGTGGCTCACCATTTCTATGTCGGTCTAGCCCACAAGATTACCCTGTGGATCCCCTACTCTAACCCTGTAGAAGGAGTGACCACTTTCTTCTTTAAGGAAGTCGACTTGTTTGATTTGAGCAAGGTCTATTATGCTGGCATCGCTTTTTTTGCTCTCTTTTTAGGAACTTATGCTGTGGTTCGACTTGTTGGGGTACTGGTCCACTTTTTCCCAATTGATTATTTTGACAACCAAAGAGCAAAAGTTGTCAGTGGTATACTAGCTCTTCTGGTATCACTCCTGTTTGTTAGCATGGCCTTGTCTATTTTAGCAACGATTCCTATGCCTTTTATTCAGAATCACTTGCAGGCTAGTTCTCTCAGTCGCTTGCTGATTGAACATTTCCCGCCTTTTACGACGGTTATTCACAAACTTTGGATTCAGGCGATTGTCTAATAAACAGTGTTGATTATAACACGATAGAATCTGTGGCTAGCTAGTCATAGGTTTTTTTATTAGAAAGGCTATTGATAGGATGGTAGTGCTGAGAAGTCGTTGATGGAGAACGACTTTCTTGCCCTTTTTTAAATAATTTTAGGTATAATATTTATATGGATAAAAAGATTTTAGAACAGTTAGAATTTGATAAGGTCAAAGAACAATTTCGGGTCTACCTGCAGACAGAGCAGGGGAACCGTGAATTAGACCAACTTGAACCCCTCAATCATCATGACAAAATCAAACATTACTTTTTAGAAATTGAAGAGATGGCTGGCATTTTTGTAGAGCAACATCACTTTGCATTGGGCAGTCTGTCTGACATTTCAGCTAGCATGAGACGTTTGGAACTGGAAGCTGATTTGAGCATTCCCGAATTATTAGCAGTCAAAAAAATACTTCAGGTATCAGCAGAAGCGAGTCGCTTTTATGTTGATTTGGAAAACGTTCAGCTGCAAGCCTTGAAGCGTTTGTTTGAAAATCTGGAGCTTTTTCCTAGCCTTCAAGGCAGTCTTCAGGCTATTAATGACGGTGGTTTTGTGGAAAGTTTTGCCAGTCCCGAGTTAGAAAAAATTCGTCGTAGCATCTCAGACAAAGAACATGCGAGCCGGAATGTCTTACAAGATTTACTCAAAAAGCAAGGTGACTATTTGTCAGAAAGCTTGATTGCTAGCCGAAACGGGCGTAGTGTCTTACCTGTCAAAAACACTTTCCGTAATAAGGTGGCAGGGGTCGTTCACGATATTTCGGCTTCAGGAAATACGGTTTATATTGAACCACGAGCTCTTGTTCAACTAAATGAAGAGCTGACGCAGTTACAAGCCGACGAACGCCATGAAGTGTCACGTGTCCTTCAAGCCTTATCTGACCTCATCAGACCTCATAGTCGAGCTCTTACCAATAATGCTTGGATTCTGGGGCATCTGGATTTTATCAGAGCCAAATACCTCTATATGAGAGACAATAAGGCCACGGTCCCGGCTATTTCGGATGATAAAAGTTTACAGTTGTTAAATGTGCGCCACCCTCTTTTGCAGGAGCCAGTTGCTAATGATTTGCATTTCTCTAAAGATTTGGCTGTTATTGTGATTACTGGTCCGAATACTGGTGGTAAAACCATCATGCTAAAAACACTTGGTTTAGCCCAGCTAATGGCCCAATCGGGTCTGCCTATTCTAGCAGATAAAGGTTCCAAAGTTGCTGTTTTTAGTGGTATTTTTGCTGATATTGGCGATGAACAATCCATTGAGCAGAGCTTATCAACTTTCTCTAGCCATATGACTCATATTGTTGCTATTTTGAATCAAGCTGATGCAGACAGTTTAGTACTCTTTGATGAGCTAGGGGCAGGAACAGATCCGCAAGAAGGAGCAAGTCTTGCTATGGCAATCTTGGAGCAGTTACGCTTAACTAATATCAAAACCATGGCGACTACCCATTACCCTGAACTAAAAGCATATGGCATCGAAACTCCCTATGTGGAAAATGCCAGTATGGAGTTCGATAGCATGAGTTTAAAACCAACTTACCGCTTTATGCAGGGAGTTCCAGGTTGTTCAAATGCCTTTGAAATTGCTAGACGCCTTGGGTTGGCAGAGCACATTGTCAAAGAAGCTCAAAACATGACAGACACAGATAGTGATGTTAACCGTATTATCGAACAGTTAGAGAAACAAACTCTGGAGAGTCGTAAGCGGCTTGATCATATTCGAGAAGTGGAGCAAGATAACCTCAAATTTAACCGTGCGGTCAAAAAATTGTACAATGAGTTCTCACAGGCCAAAGATAAGGAAATTGAAAAAGCTACCCTTGAAGCGCGTGAGATCGTAGACTTAGCTTTAGCAGAAAGTGACAGTATTTTAAACCAGTTGCATGACAAAGCTGCACTTAAACCTCACGAAGTTATTGAAGCCAAGGGGCAACTCAAACAGTTAGTGCCAGAAAAGAGTCTTTCTCAAAACAAGGTCCTAAAGAAAGCGAAGCAATTACGAGCTCCTCGAGTAGGAGACGATATTATTGTAACAGCCTATGGCCAAAGAGGAACCTTGGTAAAAGAACTCAAAGATAAGAAGTGGGAAGCGCAAGTTGGACTGATCAAAATGACCCTCAAAGAAGATGAATTTAGTCTTGTGAAGGTTGTTGAGGAAGTTCAAAAACCAAAGAAAAAAGCCATCAACGTGGTCAAGAAGGCTGCTACTGGTGGTGGTCCTCGTGCCCGTCTGGATTTGCGTGGCAAACGGTATGAAGAAGCGATGCAAGAACTAGACGCCTTTATTGACCAAGCTCTCTTAAATAATATGAGCCAAGTGGATATTATTCATGGGATTGGCACTGGTGTAATCCGTGAAGCTGTTACCAAATACCTCAGACGAAACAAACATGTTAAAAGCTTTGGTTATGCTCCACAGAATGCGGGTGGATCAGGGTGTACCATTGCGAACTTAGGTTGAGATGTTCCACACTCTTTCTGAAAAGATAACAAAAACAAGCCTGCCTCTACCGAAAGTAACAGTTGAGACAGGCTTGTTTTTGAATGTGGCTATTAGATATTGAAGACATCATTGAGGTTTTCTGCCATTGAGGGATGGGTGAAGATTTGATTTTTTAAGTAAGTATAAGGGATATGATTATCTATAGCCATCTTGATAAGATTAATGTATTCTTGAGACTGTGCTCCTAGTAAGGTCGCCCCTAGAACCTCTTTGGTGTCTGTATTAATAAGGACTTTAAAGAGACCTCGAAGATCATTATTGACATGAGCCCGTGGCATATTAGCCACCAAAAGTTCATTGGCTTTGTAGGGAATTCCTTTTTCTTGAGCTTCTTTTTCTGTCAAACCAACCTGAGATAAAGGTGGCTCGATAAAGGTCGTTGTAGGGATTGGCCCGCGTTCCTTGTGATTGTAGGTGCTAGCTCCTGTCAATTGCCCAAGGACGATTCGAAAATCATCTAAAGAGGTGTAAGTAAACTGAGGACCACCAGTTACATCTCCAACAGCATAAACCCCTTCAACGCTTGTTTGACAGTAATCATCAACGGAAATAGCGCCACGATCTGTCACTGTGATATCGGTGTTTTCTAATCCTAAATCTTCCGTAGCAGGTTTTCGTCCCATAGCGTAGAGCAAGAGGTCAAAAGCTTCCGTTTCTTCATTAGCTTTAACAAGAACTTGACCGGCCTCATTATTGCTAACTTCTTCAACCGACGCAGATAGATGGAAAGTGATACCCTCTTCTTCTAAATAACGTTTTGCTAATTTGGCGACACTTGGTTCATAACGTCCTAAGATTTCTGGGGCAGCCTCATACACAACCACTTGGCTCCCTAATTTAGCGTAAAGACTAGCAAATTCTAGTCCGATATTTCCTCCACCGATAATAGCCAGGCGTTGAGGTTGTTCTTTTACGGACAGAAGGCCAGTGCTATCAACCACATGATGACTATCAGCTAAGCCAGGAATTGGGAACTGATTAGAAATGGCCCCTGTATTGATGACAATTGTTTCTCCTTCCAATTCAAGTCGATCGCTACCGGCTTCAATGAGAATTGTTTTATTAGCTAAAAAGCGAGCTTTCCCATTGTAAAGAACAGCACTCGAGCTGGTTAAAGCGTTTTCATTTTTCTGACGAAGCCGACTAACAACTGTATCTTTATGCTCCATTGCCTGCTCGAAAGTTGCATTAGATTCTGCTGCAACAATTAATGATTTGGTTGGAATACAGCCAATATTGATACAGGTACCGCCATACATGTGGTCATTTTGCTCGATGAGGGCAACCCGTTTCCCTAGCTGAGCCATCTTGCCGGCTAATGTTTTACCTGCTTTACCAAATCCAATAACAATAAGGTCGTAATGTTCCATAAAAATAACCTCCTTTGTAATTAATTATGTCTAACTAGTACTAGTTTGACAAAAGTAGCCAAACTTGTCTTAAAATCACTACGATAGTCGTTGTATAAAAACATTGCTAGAAAAAATGACACAAAGACCTTTTTCTTGGAGGATAGGCAGTGCGTAGCAGATTCTTGCATTATCAGCCTATTTGCCATACAATAGGCTTATAAACTTGAAGAACGGAGAAAAACTTATGGCACATATTGTAACAGATGCTACTTTTGAAACAGAAACAAATGATGGTTTAGTTCTCGTTGACTTTTGGGCAACTTGGTGTGGACCTTGTTTGATGCAAGCGCCAATCCTTGATCAGTTAGCTGGAGAATTGGATGAAGATGAACTCAAAATTGTGAAATTGGATGTAGATGAAAACCCTGATACTGCTCAACAATTTGGTATTATGTCTATCCCAACCTTGCTTTTCAAAAAAGACGGTAAAGTGGTGAAACAAGTGGCGGGTGTTCATACCAAAGACCAGATTAAGGCTATTGTGGCTGAATTAAGCTAAAAGAAAGTAAAACAAAAGAACTGAAGAGGATTAAGTCTCTGAACTGCACCCCAAAAGTTAGACAACAAATCTAACTTTTGGGGTGTTTTTCTATGAAATTAAGTTATGAAGATAAAATTGAAATCTATCGCTTACGACAATCTGGTTGGACATGGCCTAAAATCAGTCAAACATTTAATATGAGTAAGTATAACCTTCAATACATGGTCCGCCTTATTGATATACACGGATTGGAAAGTGTTTGTAAAAGGAAAAATAGGTATTATTCTCCTGAACTAAAGCAGGAAATCATAAACGAAGTTCTGATGAAAGGTAGGTCTCAGCTAGAGGTTTCTCTAGATTATGGATTACCAAATAAGGGAATGCTTCCTAATTGGATAGCGCAATACAAGAAAAACGGGTATACTATTCTTGAGAAATCAAGAGGGAGACCTGTAAAGATGGGACGCAAACCAAAGAAAAAACTTGAAGAAATGACTGAATTAGAGCGTCTTCAATATGAAAATGAGTACCTTAGAGCGGAGAATGCCGTACTAAAAAAGTTGAGAGAACTCCGCTTGAGGGACGAAGCAAGGCTCAAAGAGCAACAGAAATCATTCAAGGACTAATCAATGTATTTGATTTAAGAATCCTACTTAATATTTTGAAGCTGTCTCGATCAACCTACTATTATCAGGTTAAACGTCTAACTCAGGGAGATAAAAACAAAGAATTAAAAGAAGCTATTCAAGATATTTATTCTGAGAACAAAGGGAGATATGGTTACCGTAGAATTCACCTCGAACTTAAAAATCGAGGCTATAAAGTTAACCATAAGAAAGTTCAACGTCTGATGACAGAACTTGGGTTGAAAGCTAGAATCCGTGCGAAACGTCGCTATAACTCTTATAAAGGTGAGGTGGGCAAGAAAGCTGATAATCTCATTAAGCGTCAATTTAAAGCTGCCCAACCACTTAAGAAGTGTTATACCGATGTCACAGAGTTTTCAATTCCTGCTAGTGATCAAAAATTGTATCTATCACCAGTTCTTGATGGCTTTAACAGTGAGATTATTGCATATCATTTATCTACCTCGCCAAACTTACAACAACTTAAAACGATGCTTTCCGAGGCTTTTCCTGAACAAACTTATCAGGGCACTATTTTACATAGTGACCAAGGATGGCAATATCAACACACTTACTACCATCATTTTCTTGAGGAGCATGGAATGAGACCGTCCATGTCGCGTAAAGGAAATAGCTTAGATAACGGCATGATGGAATCTTTTTTTGGAACATTGAAGACAGAAATGTTTTATGGGTTTGAGAAGGAATTTACTTCCCTCGAAACATTAAAAACAGCTATTTCAGAATATATCAACTACTACAACACTAAACGAATCAAACTGACATTAAAAGGACTAAGTCCTGTGCAATACAGAACTCAATCCTTAACTTAAAATATAATGTCCAACTTTTGGGGGTCACTTCACTCTCAGTTCTTTTTTATCTTGACGTCATCGACGATTCTTTCCCTTTTAGATAAGCCTCTAGCATTTTCTTTTGAGGTGTTGCCATAGGATAGTTTTCCATATCAGAGAGCTTGACCCAAGCCATTTCTTTCCCTTTGGGAAGTTCTTGTTGGGAAATAAGGCCTTCTGTTAAAGCGATGGTCCACTTTTGATGGCTAAAGGTGTGTTTTACCAGAGGAAAAGTGTCAGTTGTCCACCGGGGCACCAACCCGTAAGTTTCTTCGAAAAGCTTGGTTTTAGAAACCCTTACGAGATCAGGGTGATTTTCTTCAAAAAGGTCTAGCTGTTGACTCACAAAGCTAGTTTCCATTAGAGGGAAGGACCAAAAACCACCCAGTAATCGCCCTTTGGTATTTTTTTCTAAAAGTAGTTCCTCGTCAGCATTGACGATAATAAAAGCTTGAACCTCAATAGGACGTGGTTTTTTCTTTGGTTCCTTAATAGGGTATTTATCATAGGTGCCGTGTAAATATGCAGCGCAGAAAAAGCGGATAGGAGACTCGTCTGGTCTAGGATTTTTAGCAGATTCGATATCCGTACCTAAATCCATCAAGGCCTGATTGAAATCTCCAGGGCGGTCGGGATCGATTAATCTTTCCATCAATGCTTGGAAAATTTTCCGGTTCTTGGGATCTCCAATGTCATAATTCACTTCAAATAGACGGGCCATAACACGCATCACGTTCCCATCGACAGCAGGTTCAGGAAGGTCAAAGGCGATACTGGCAATAGCTCCAGCAGTGTATGGGCCTATTCCCTTTAATTTGGAGATGTCCTCGTAGGAGGAGGGAAATACCCCGCCAAACTCTGTCATGACTTGCTGCGCTGCTTTTTGCATGTTACGGACACGGGAATAATAGCCTAAGCCTTCCCATGCTTTGAGCAAGCGTTCCTCATCAGCATTGGCTAATTTGTCAATGGTGGGAAAACAATTTAAAAAGCGTTCGTAATAAGGAATAACCGTAATCACCTGAGTTTGCTGGAGCATAATCTCGGAAACCCAGATGTGGTAAGGTTTTTTGGTTCGGCGCCAAGGCAAATCACGTTTTTCTTGATCATACCAGTTTAAAAGAGTGCGACGGAAAGAAATAATGGTTTCTTCGTCCCACATGTCAATGCCATAATCCTTTAAATCAATCATGTTGTTATTGTAACACAGGCTACCAAAAAAAATAAGAAAAAATTGTTCCATGAGATTTTCACATTTGCCCAAAATAGATTATAATAAAATTAAGAATATCTCATCTATATGTGGGATAAGCCGTATTAAATTAATAAAAGAGATAATAAAGATTGAGAGGAGGGAGTATGTTTTTAAAGCTAAAACATCTTGTAGATCAGTATTCATGGCTATTTTTCGCTTTCATGATACTGATTTTGTTTTTGAATTACCTTTACCCTTTTGATACGTCATTAGAGGGCCTTCAACTGGAGTGGTTTATGATGACTAAAGTGTTTCCTGCTTTGGGCATTTTGTGTGCTTTTGTTGCTATTCTTTTTCGAAAACTTAATCTTTTTATTTTAGCATTGATTTTATATTTTGCCCTCTGGATAAAATTGTTTATTGCCTTTTCTTTTTTTACTTATTTTTTGGGTGTTTAAACAATGATAACAGACCTCGTCAGAGGAAGCAGTCAACCGAATTGATGAAGGTTTAGAACGTTTAGGTCCTAAACCTTTTTTGATAAAAGAAAAGACTCTAAAAACTTGACTTTAGTAAACGCTTACATTATAATAAAACTATAAAGAAGGATGACAAGTGACAACTAATTATAGGAGGTATTCTTATGATGAACGGACATGTCGCACGGTACAAAAACGGAGATTAAAAACTCCAACAAACGGTAGGCAAACCAATTTTACAACGCTATCAAATGTGATCACATGCTAAAACTTATCGAGAAATCCAAATTGGCCAAAGGAGCGCTCTAAACAGTATAAGTTTGAAAAATCTCCAATATTGAAAGGACGTATGTTATGCTAAGATTCAATAAAGGACGCTATAAAAACGGAGACTAGTTAACTTGTCACTAGTCATCCTTGATATTGTTATTGTCACTCAGTGAAGATGAACTTATTTTAATGTGTTGCTATTGTCACTCAGGGGTATACTGCATTTCGAAATAGGAGGGTCTTATGAACGTAGCAAGATACAAAAACGGAGACATCTATTAGCTCATAATAATATGTGGAACAAGGACGCCATTAACAATTAATAAGTAAGCTGGATATTGGAGGAAATAGCAATGGTTCTCATGTCAGCAGTGTTATATGCTTTGCTGTTATTAGTGGTATATAGCCTAGCTGGAGGGGTTAAGAACCACACCGTTGAAATAATCTTATTTATTTTAGTGATGGTTGGCTATAATTTTCTTCTCAATCGAATCCCAGATAATCTACATATGCTATTCTATATGGTGTTGTATGTGCCAATTATTCTTTCAAGTATTCGATATTTAAGGAATAAGAAAGCTATAAAACCATATTACAATCTCGTTGCGTTGCTTTTCTTGCATTTATTATTTGCTTATCTATGGATAACTCTATTGACTGGAACCTTTTTAGGACTTGTTTAACGGTTAGTTTGCTACAACCATATTCCAGTTATTATTATTATCACTCAGTGTGAAAGATTTACTTATTTTATGTGTTGCTATTGTCACTCAGGGAATACTGCATTTCAAAATAGGAGGGTCTTATGAACGTAGCAAGATACAAAAACGGAGACACCATAGCCTATTGCAAAAAATAGCGTAAGGGGTGAATCCTGTGTAAAGTTTACGAACAACTGAACAAAAAAAACGAAAATCAAGAACAAGATATCCTTTTAAAAAACCATTTCATTGATTCATAGAAAGGAGATTGCGCATTAACAATCAAAACCTTATCTCCTCTTTAGAGGAACGAGTAATACAACTCCTTATGAAATGATTGTAGAAGGGAGATTATCACTAAAAAATAATCATAAGATACCCATGGTGTGCAGTGGGTATCTTTTTTATGACAAAAAACAAATTTCCCTTGATTTTAACATCAGTTTCAGGTATACTAGTAATCTGTGAGCATCCCTCACTTACTCGTTACAAAGGTAGCGAGTCATTAGACCAAAAGGAGGAAAACATCAATGGCTAAATACGAAATTCTTTATATTATTCGTCCAAACATTGAAGAAGAAGCTAAAAACGCTTTGGTAGCACGCTTTGACTCTATCTTGACTGACAACGGTGCAACTGTTGTTGAATCAAAAGATTGGGAAAAACGTCGTCTTGCATACGAAATCAACGATTTCCGTGAAGGACTTTACCACATCGTTAACCTTGAAGCGACTGACGCAGCAGCTCTTAACGAGTTTGACCGTCTTTCAAAAATCAATGGTGACATTCTTCGTCACATGATCGTTAAACTTGACGCTTAATTCCAACTAAGAGGGTAGTTTATGATTAATAATGTAGTACTAGTTGGTCGTATGACCAAGGATGCAGAACTTCGTTACACACCAAGTCAAGTAGCTGTGGCTACCTTCACACTTGCTGTTAACCGTACCTTTAAAAGCCAAAATGGTGAACGCGAGGCAGATTTCATTAACTGTGTGATCTGGCGTCAACCGGCTGAAAATTTAGCGAACTGGGCTAAAAAAGGTGCTTTGATCGGAGTTACGGGTCGTATTCAGACACGTAACTACGAAAACCAACAAGGACAACGTGTCTATGTAACAGAAGTTGTTGCAGATAATTTCCAAATGTTGGAAAGTCGTGCTACACGTGAAGGTGGCTCAACTGGCTCATTTAATGGTGGTTTTAACAATAACACTTCATCATCAAACAGTTACTCAGCGCCTGCACAACAAACGCCTAACTTTGGAAGAGATGATAGCCCATTTGGGAACTCAAACCCGATGGATATCTCAGATGACGATCTTCCATTCTAGTCAGAATGGATTGAACGAATACGAAATTATTTGAGTTCGGGCTAAAAATTTAGAACTTAGAATTTAGATCAACTCCCTAGGAAATCAAGATTTCTTGCCAGTTTTCTAAAATTCAGTCGTTTTTTAAGAGCCCTTAACATCATAATTTATAAAGGAGAAAATACATGGCTCAACAACGTCGTGGCGGATTCAAACGCCGTAAAAAAGTTGACTTCATCGCAGCTAACAAAATTGAATATGTTGATTACAAAGATACTGAGCTTCTTAGCCGTTTCGTTTCAGAACGTGGAAAAATTCTTCCTCGTCGTGTAACTGGAACTTCAGCTAAAAACCAACGTAAAGTAACAACAGCAATCAAACGTGCTCGCGTTATGGCTCTTATGCCTTACGTAAACGAAGACTAATAAACCAACAGTCCATTTCGGACTGTTTTTTAGTTGATTAGAATAGTCTATGCATGTAGATGAATTTTGTCTAAAATACAGATGAGAGTAAACGAAAATCCTTGCGTAGACAGCAAGGATGAAATGATTGTTATTTGTTAACAGGTGACATAGTGTTTTGAATGTTGTATTTGCGTTGTAGGTAATAGCGTAAAGCAAGGGAAACACCACCAATAATGAGCAAGGCAAGAGGAGGCAACTGTGGGTTAAGAGAGGTTGGTAAAAAGGCAGTTGCAGAGTACAAGGCAATCCAAATCAACATGGCTAATGACAGGGCTGCGATGATTTTGAACCAACTTGGACGAAGGCTTTTATCTTTGCCGAGATGGCGATAAATAAAATAGTAGGTAGCATACATAGAAGCTCCTCCACCAAAACCCAGTGCCAATAAAGAGATCAACCCTGTAACTGTAGCGTTTGTGTTGAAGAAGGTCATAATGCCATTTAGCAGAGCAACCACCCCAATAAACAATAAAGAGGTATCGAGCCACATCAACCAAGGGTTGGTGTTTTTATCAGTTTCTGCTGCTTTTTGACTAGGGTCTTGGCTAAAGGAAGCTGCCCAAGCGGTCGGAGTCCCTAATAGATTTCGAGCGGTGACTCCTTTTTTCTGGTTTTCGAGAATAGTTGGAATGGCTTCTTCGAGAATCAGTTTAATGTCCTCATCGGACTTGCCATCTTGGATCAATTTGTTGGTAGCGGTGTGGATAAATTCTTGATTTTTTTTGGTAAGTTCTTGTAATTCCATGGGAATCCCTTCTTTATATGGGTTAGTTACAGTAAGTCAATGATATTAGCTAGTGGTAATGAAACTTTGGAGCTAGCCGTTTGACACAGAGTTTTGTCAGGTGTTAACTACATTCTACAGCTTGCTCCACTCTAGAACCATTTTTTTCTAATAAAGTAAATCACAACAAAGGAACTAAGGAGCATAGCAATCAAGGTAATATACCAAAAAGCATGTTCTAAACCATTTAGCGGTAGCCAATTGTTCTGGAAATTCATACCATAGGCAGAGAAAATCACAGTTGGTATATCTAAAGCCATGGTCATCAAGGCCAGTGTTTTCATAATGGTGTTCTGGTTGTTGTTGATAATGGAAGCAGTGGTTTCGGTCATGGCATTCAAGACATTTTCATAAATGCCAGCCATCTCAATCGCCTGTTGGGTTTCGATCAAGGTATCTTCCAACAAATCCTCATCCTCAATGTATTTCTTGAGGGAGCTGGTTGAGCTGGATAATTTCTTAACGATGCGTTCGTTGAACTTCAAAGAAGCCTTTAAGTAGACAATGGATTTTTCAAGTTCCATCATGTCGATAAGTTCTTCGTTACGAGTAGCTGCTTCAAGCTGAGCTTCCAAACGTTCGCTTTGGCGGTCAATGGTCCTCAAGGCAGTCAGAAAGAGCTCGGCATTGCGATACAAAATCTGAAAAACGAAGCGTGTCTTCATGAAGGTATAGAAATTTTTGACCCGACGGTTGTGAAAATGATCGAAAAGGGTCATGTCATGCAAACAAGTTGTGATAACAGCATTTTCCGTTACAATAATGCCTAAAGGCATAGTAATATAGTAACTTTTATTGTTACGTTCTTCGTATATCGGGACGTCTACGATAATTAGGGTATAATCATCTTCTACGGCAATACGTGAGGTTTCTTCCACGTCCAAAGGGGCGCGCAAGTCAGAAATATCAATGTTAAATTGATCAGCGATCTCCAGAGACTCTTCCTGGGAAGGGTTAACCAGTTTAATCCAAGCTCCTGGCTCGAATGTTTCTATTTCTTTGAATTCAATTGCCGATGAAAGAAACATTTGTTTCATGACAAGCCCTCCTTTTTGATGATTAACTGGTAGAGATTGACATCAAACCTTGATAATAAAGCCTTCTCAAGGATTTTCTGAAAAATTCTCAATACTTATCTATTATACCAAAAATCGCAAAGTTTGGGGCAATAGGTTATCAGAAATTTTTGTTATAATATAAGAAAGCTCGATGAGGAGGGTGCCTTTTGGCACATTCAAGATGCAAGATAAATTAATTATTCATGGGGCAAGAGCCCACAATTTAAAAAATATTGACGTGGAAATTCCACGAGACAAATTAGTTGTCGTGACAGGGTTATCAGGTTCAGGAAAATCTAGTCTAGCCTTTGATACTATCTATGCGGAAGGACAACGTCGTTACGTAGAAAGTTTATCAGCTTACGCTAGGCAATTCCTGGGTAATATGGAAAAACCAGATGTGGATTCCATTGACGGTCTTAGCCCTGCTATTTCCATTGACCAAAAAACCACCAGTAAGAACCCTCGCTCAACGGTTGGTACGGTGACTGAAATCAATGATTATTTACGTCTACTATATGCGCGTGTGGGCACACCTTACTGTATCAATGGGCATGGTGCTATCACGGCGTCTTCTGTGGAGCAAATTGTTGAACAGGTCTTGGCCCTCCCTGAACGGACTCGAATGCAGATTTTAGCTCCTGTTGTTCGTCGGAAGAAGGGGCAACACAAAACAGTTTTTGAGAAAATTCAAAAAGACGGCTATGTCCGTGTGCGCGTTGACGGGGATATTTTTGACGTGACAGAAGTGCCGGAGCTGTCAAAAAGTAAGATGCACAACATCGAGGTGGTTATTGATCGTCTGGTTAATAAGGATGGTATTCGTAGCCGTTTATTTGATTCGGTTGAAGCAGCTTTAAGGCTGGGAGATGGCTACCTTATGATTGACACTATGGATGGCAATGAACTGCTCTTTTCTGAGCATTATTCCTGTCCTGTCTGTGGGTTTACGGTTCCTGAATTAGAACCAAGACTCTTCTCTTTTAATGCGCCGTTCGGCTCTTGTCCGACCTGTGATGGGCTAGGCATTAAGTTGGAAGTGGATTTGGACTTGGTTGTTCCTGACCCAAGTAAGTCTTTGAAAGAGGGAGCTTTGGCGCCTTGGAATCCTATTTCCTCCAATTATTACCCAACCATGCTTGAGCAAGCTATGGCAAGTTTTGGGGTGGATATGGATACACCTTTTGAGGCCTTGACTGAGGAAGAAAGGGATTTAGTTCTTTATGGTTCAGGGGATAGAGAATTTCATTTTCACTATGTGAATGATTTTGGTGGTGAGCGTAACATTGACATTCCTTTTGAAGGTGTTGTGACTAATGTTAATCGCCGTTATCACGAAACTAATAGTGATTATACGCGCAATGCGATGCGTGGTTATATGAACGAATTGACCTGTGCGACTTGTCATGGTTACCGTTTGAATGACCAAGCCTTGTGTGTGCATGTGGGTGGCGAAGAAGGACCTCATATTGGTCAAATTTCAGAATTATCGATTGCCGACCACTTGCAGTTGTTGGAAGAACTGGAACTCACAGAAAATGAAAGTACCATTGCTAAACCGATTGTCAAAGAAATTCATGACCGCCTGACCTTCTTAAATAATGTGGGACTGAATTATCTGACCTTATCACGTGCTGCTGGGACTTTATCAGGTGGGGAAAGTCAACGAATCAGGTTAGCGACACAGATTGGTTCTAACTTATCAGGGGTGCTCTATATCTTGGATGAGCCTTCTATTGGATTGCACCAAAGAGACAATGACCGTTTGATCGAAAGCCTGAAAAAAATGCGTGATTTGGGTAATACCTTAATTGTGGTAGAACACGATGAAGACACCATGATGCAGGCAGACTGGCTGATTGATGTGGGGCCTGGGGCAGGTGAGTTCGGTGGAGAAATTATTGCCTCTGGAACGCCGAAACAAGTGGCTAAGAATAAAAAATCCATCACGGGTCAATATTTGTCTGGTAAAAAATTCATTCCAGTGCCATTAGAGCGTCGTTCTGGTAATGGCCGATTCATTGAAATAAAAGGAGCAGCGCAGAATAATCTTCAAAGCCTCGACGTGAGATTCCCACTGGGTAAATTTATTGCGGTCACAGGGGTATCAGGCTCAGGGAAATCAACCTTGGTTAATAGTATTTTGAAAAAGGCTGTCGCCCAAAAATTAAACCGTAATGCTGATAAGCCTGGTAAATATCACTCTATTTCTGGTATTGAACATATTGAACGCTTGATTGACATTGACCAAAGTCCGATTGGAAGGACGCCACGGTCAAATCCAGCCACCTATACGGGTGTCTTTGATGATATTCGAGACTTGTTTGCCCAAACCAACGAAGCTAAGATTCGTGGTTACAAAAAAGGCCGTTTCTCTTTTAATGTCAAAGGTGGGCGTTGTGAGGCTTGTTCAGGTGATGGGATTATCAAAATCGAAATGCACTTTTTGCCAGATGTTTATGTGCCTTGTGAGGTTTGCCACGGCAGACGGTATAATTCTGAGACGCTTGAGGTGCATTACAAAGGAAAAAATATCGCAGAAGTCCTTGATATGACTGTGGATGATGCCTTGGTATTTTTCTCTGCTATTCCTAAAATCGCTCGAAAAATTCAAACGATTAAGGATGTTGGACTTGGTTATGTGACCTTAGGTCAACCAGCTACCACCCTCTCTGGGGGAGAAGCTCAACGGATGAAGTTGGCTAGTGAATTGCACAAACGCTCGACAGGTAAGAGCTTGTATATCCTAGATGAGCCAACGACTGGTTTACACACAGATGATATTGCAAGGCTATTAAAAGTTTTGGAACGCTTTGTAGACGATGGTAATACGGTTCTTGTGATTGAGCATAATTTGGACGTTATCAAATCTGCTGACCATATTATTGACTTAGGACCAGAAGGTGGTGTCGGAGGTGGTCAGATTGTTGCCACGGGGACACCAGAAGAGGTAGCTCAAGTTAAAGAAAGCTATACTGGTCATTATTTGAAAGTAAAACTACAACAATAGGATTAGGAGTTCGTTTGAGCTCCTTTTAATCTTTTAAATGCTCTCAAATCATGGTAAACTTAAAGTAGTTTTTTCATGCTACAATATTCTCAAAAGTTACCAAAGGAGTTCGCGATGTCAGGATTTTTAGAACAACGATTAAAACAATGCCAAAAGTTGATGGCAGAGAAGGGACTAGAGGCTCTTCTGGTTACTCATTTAACTAATATTTACTACCTGACAGGTTTTTCGGGGACTGCAGCTACTGTTTTAATAACATCCAGTCGTCGTATTTTCATCACAGACTCACGTTATACCTTGATTGCTAAAGCTAGCGTTCAAGGCTTTGATATTATCGAAAGCCGCACGCCGCTCAAGGTTGTGGCAGAATTGTTAGAGGCTGATAGAGTAGATTACCTTGGTTTTGAAGACCAAGTTGCCTTTTCGTTTTATCAGACCATGCAAACAGAACTGTCAGGAATAACCTTGCTTGCTCAGTCAGACTTTATGGAGGCATTACGTCTCGTTAAGGATACTTCTGAAATCGAGACCATTGCTAAAGCTTGCTCGATCTCTGACAAGGCATTTGAAGATGCCCTTGATTTTATTAAACCAGGGACAACCACTGAACGTGACCTTGCTAATTTTTTAGATTTTCGTATGCGTCAGTATGGTGCCAGCGGCACATCATTTGATATCATTGTAGCTTCAGGCTATCGCTCTGCCATGCCTCATGGACGCGCCAGTGACAAGGTTATCCAGAATAAAGAGAGCTTGACCATGGACTTTGGGTGTTACTACAATCACTATGTTAGTGATATGACGAGGACCATTCATATTGGCCAAGTTACTGATGAAGAACGTGAGATTTATGCTCTTGTTCTTGCTGCTAATAAGGCTCTCATTGATAAAGCTAGCGCTGGTATGACTTATAGCGATTTTGACGGTATTCCGCGCCAACTCATCACTGAGGCTGGTTATGGTAGTCACTTCACACATGGCATTGGTCATGGTATCGGGCTTGACATCCATGAGAATCCGTTTTTTGGTAAATCTGAGCAACTTCTTCAAGCAGGAATGGTGGTAACAGACGAGCCAGGAATCTATCTGGATAATAAATATGGCGTCCGTATTGAAGATGACTTGGTCATCACAGAAACTGGCTGTCAAGTATTGACCTTGGCACCAAAGGAACTGATTGTGTTGTAAATTATCTTAGGGAAGGATTAGAAGGACGAAGCAATGACAAATCGTTTATCATGGCAAGATTACTTTATGGCCAATGCAGAGCTTATTTCCAAACGCTCTACCTGTGACCGCGCCTTTGTGGGAGCTGTTTTGGTAAAGGATAATCGTATTATTGCCACGGGTTATAATGGTGGTGTTTCTGCCACAGATAATTGTAATGAAGCGGGCCATTATATGGAAGATGGACATTGCATCAGGACAGTTCATGCTGAAATGAATGCTTTGATTCAATGTGCGAAAGAAGGGATTTCGACTGACGGAACTGAAATTTATGTAACGCACTTTCCCTGTATCAACTGTACCAAGGCTCTGTTGCAGGCTGGGATTAAAAAGATTACTTACAAAGCACATTATCGTCCGCACCCGTTTGCGATTGAACTAATGGAGAAAAAGGGAGTTGCGTACGTGCAACACGACGTGCCTCACATCATTTTGGGTGGTAAGGAAGGACCTAATGGTTAGCTTGGGCGAATGGTCATAAAAGATTTGAGCCTAGGGCGCTTTTGTGGTAAAATGAAGTGATAATATTTTAGTAAGAGGTAAATAATAATGATTGAAGCAAGTAAGCTTAAAGCCGGTATGACATTCGAATCAGAAGGAAAATTAATTCGTGTCCTTGAAGCTAGCCACCATAAACCAGGTAAAGGAAACACAATTATGCGTATGAAATTGCGTGATGTGCGTACAGGGTCTACCTTTGACACAACTTACCGTCCAGATGAAAAATTTGAGCAAGCTATCATTGAAACTGTTCCAGCACAATACCTATATAAAATGGATGACACTGCTTACTTCATGAATACTGACACTTACGATCAGTACGAAATTCCAGTTGCTAACGTTGAGCAAGAGTTGCTTTACATTCTTGAAAACTCAGACGTTAAAATCCAATTCTATGGAAGCGAAGTGATTGGAGTGACTGTTCCAACAACCGTTGAATTGACTGTTGCCGAAACACAACCATCTATCAAAGGTGCAACTGTCACAGGTTCTGGTAAACCTGCAACTCTTGAAACAGGTCTTGTGGTCAACGTTCCAGACTTTATCGAAGCTGGTCAAAAACTAATCATCAACACTGCAGAAGGTACTTACGTTTCTCGTGCTTAATCCTTTGTCAGAACAGGTTAGTCTAAAGAAGAGAAAGGAAATGCTATGACAACTGAACATATCGGTGAAATCGTTATTTCACCACGAGTACTTGAGGTTATTACTGGGATTGCTACCACACAAGTTGAGGGCGTTCATTCCCTTCATAACAAAAAAATGGCAGATAGCTTTAATAAAGCAAGTCTAGGCAAAGGGGTTTACCTTCAAACACAAGAAGATGGTAGCGTAACTGCAGATATCTATGTTTATTTGCAGTATGGTGTTAAGGTTCCTACGGTCTCTATGGCTATTCAAAAAGCTGTCAAATCAGCGGTATATGATATGGCAGAAGTGACAATCTCAGCAGTCAATATCCATGTTGAAGGAATTGTTCCTGAAAAGACACCAAAGCCAGATTTGAAGTCACTGTTTGATGAGGATTTTTTGGATGACTAAAAGTTTTCAAAATTCAAGAAGAGACTTGCGTGAGCGTGCTTTTCAAGCCTTGTTCAGCATGGAAATGGGTGGTGATTTCTTGGTTGCTTCTCAATTTGCTTATGACTATGATAAGGTCGTGGATGAAGGAAATGAGGCTTTGGAATTGCCAATTTTCTTATTAAATCTTGTCAACGGGGTTAACGATCACAAAAAGGAGCTTGATCGCACGATTTCAGAACATTTGAAGACGGGGTGGTCATTAGAACGCCTAACGGTGACTGATAAAACCTTGTTACGTTTAGGACTTTTTGAAATCAAGTATTTCAACGAGACGCCTGACCGTGTGGCCTTAAATGAAATCATTGAGGTTGCTAAAAAATATTCTGATGAAACGTCTGCCAAATTTATTAATGGCTTGCTTAGCCAGTTTGTTTCAGAAGCTTCTTCAGCAAGTAACTAAAGATAAATCGGACCAATCTTAAATTGGTCCGATTTTATGTGTTGTCTTGTGACTATCAAAAAAGCAAACAGGCTACTCTCGTCTTTTTAAAGAGTTCTCCGGTTTGCTTTTTTTAGAGTAATTTCTGAGGGACACTAAATGCTTTCTCCTGGGAGTAAGATAATTGGCAAAATATAATCCTTGCTGGTTTTCTCTCCCTTAATTTTTTTGAGAAGCACTTCGACGCTGAGTTTTGCGATTTCTTCGATAGGTTGCTTGATGGTTGCTAATTGAGGGACATATTGTTCCACAAAAGTAGTGCCGTCATAACCAATTATTTTCATGTCTTGTGGGATAGCAATGTCTAGCTGCTTGGCGACCTTCATGATTAAAATAGCAGTGAGATCGTCCGAAACAAAGAGACCGTCAGGTTTTCGGGTTGCCAAAATAGATTTGATTTCCATTTCACGACGGATAGGAGAGAGGTCGTTTGGCAATTTGATGATTTCAGCACTTCGTTTGAGCTGGTAGTTAAAGCCTAATTGACGAAGACCTGTCGGCGATTCGGAATTGTCGTTACCTGTAATCATGATAATTTTTTGACAGCCATGTTTTTGTAAGGTTTGGGCTGCTAGTTTTCCGCCTTCAAAATTATCTGAGGCAACGATTGGAATGTTAGGAGCCAAGTTACGGTCAAAGGCTACAATTGGTGCTTCGACACGCTCGTAATCATCAATACCTAGATTGTGACTAGAGGAAATGATACCATCTACTTGGTTAGCAGCGAGCATTTCTAAGTATTCGCGTTCTTTGACAGGATTGTGTTCGCTGTTGCAAATAATGGTTTTGTAGCCGTTTTTAAACAATTCAATTTCCAGATGTTCGATAAGCTCGGCATAAAAGATATTACTGATATTAGGAAAAATTAAGCCGATGAGCTGAGCTGGTTTTCCTTGTAAACTTCTGGCTAGGTTATTGGGCTTATACCCCAATTCTCGCATGGCCTTGTTGACCTTATCCACTGTTTTTTGAGATAAGTAGCCCTTTTTGTTGATCACACGTGACACAGTTGTCGGACTGACCCCTGCCAAGGCTGCTACGTCTGTTAATTTTGCCACCACTTGCCTAATACCTCATTTCATAATAATACCCAGAAACGTGTCCCTCCAATAATTGGATTCCTGTTTGTCCCTGATGTGGAAAGACACGGCTGGTAAGAACCCTTTGTCCTTGGTTAACAAAGATTTCAAGGATAGCTTTATCCACATAGATATTAAGTGTAACACGGCCTGGAGGCATTTGGCAAGAGCGCACGGTACCATAATCCTGGGCGTATTGGACCCCAGCTTTACTTCGATCAATGCTGATTTGCCCTTGATCTGTATCTATCGTTAGGCTTAGCCCGTTACCAGCTTGGTCTGCAAATAAGACTAAGCTGACTTTTTCTTGGCTCGGAATTGTCAATTCCAATTCGTAACAGTTGGAACTGTCTATTTTATTATGGAATAATTCTGCCGGTCCTCGAAGGTCTTTTAGGACTGAAACAGGTGCTTGATAGAGAATTCCGTCTCTAATCCTTAATTCTTTGACTAAGCTAAGAGCTCCTTGATAGTCATAAGAATCTGTTGGGTAATCAATATCTGGTAGCCCAATCCATGATACAGCTAAAGCCCTGCCATCTGGAGCATTAAAGGCTTGAGTAGCATAAGCCTCAAACCCAAAATCAAGGTTTTGCAGGGGGCCACCTCCTAGCAATTCGCCAGTTTCTGGATTGAAGTCTTTGAAGATTTTATAGGTATTGGGGTAGATATTTTGATAATCTAATTCGGACTTGGCTAGTCCTTGTGGGCTGAAAATCAAGACGGGTTTGTCGTCGACAAAGACAAGATTAGGACATTCGATCATGTATTCCGTACCAGAATCATCAAAGTCCAAATCTGCGATAAAATGCCAGTTATCCACATGGTTATCCACAGCTTTATAAAGTTTAATTTTTCCTTTGTGATTTAAATCTTGAGCTCCGATAATAGCATAGAAGTGCCCTTGATAAGAAAATACCTGCGGGTCTCGGAAGTGTTCGGTCACGTCATCAGGTTGTTCAATCAATACCTGTGGCATTTTGGAAATATTTCCTTGTTTATCCATCCACGCGCCAACCTGTAATGGTGTTCTGACCCAATTGGCATCCCGAACATTACCAGTGTAAAAGAGAAAAAGCCTGTCATCAATGGCATAAGCAGAGCCGGAGTAAGCACCATGGCTATCGTGAGGATGGTCTGGCAAAAGACGGCTTCCTGTTTCCGTAAAATGGACAAGGTCTGTGGAGGTCATATGTACCCATTGCTTCAAACCATGAGCAGCACCATAAGGCCAATTTTGATAAAAGAGGTGGAAACGACCATCGAAATAAGAGAAGCCATTGGGGTCGTTGAGTAGTCCTGTTCGGGCCTCAACGTGAAACCGACTTCTCCAAGGAGATTGGGCTATTTTTTTGATGATGGCCTCATAGTCTTTTTGGCTCCATTTCTCATAGGGGCGGTAGCGTACAGCTTGTGGTAGATCCATAAGAAAGCTCCTTGTTTGACAGTTATTGTTATTAATATACTAAACGTTTTCTTTTTAAAAATCAATGCTTTAGCGCAAATAAAACAAAAATATGTCAAACGCTTGACATAAAAAATATTAGTGATAAAATGATAGTCAAGAAGTGAAGCGGATTCACTACCGTCGGTCAAGTAGGTTCTCAGCAGCAAAGCTTGTAGAATTGTTGAAGGCTGACACCAAATGAAAAAGGAGATGTTGTAGCCATGGATAATCGTCAGATTGCAACTGAAGTGATTGAGGCTTTAGGTGGCCGAGAAAATGTGAGAAGTGTTGCCCACTGTGCAACTCGCCTTCGCGTGATGGTTCATGATGAAGGAAAGATTGATAAGGAAAAAGCAGAAGCTATTGATAAAGTAAAGGGAGCTTTTTTTAACTCTGGTCAATATCAGATGATTTTTGGGACAGGTACCGTCAATAAAATTTATGACGAAGTCGTTGCTCTTGGTTTACCAACATCATCTACTAGTGAGCAAAAGGCAGAAGCTGCTAAGCAGGGCAATGTGTTCCAACGGGCGATTCGTACGTTTGGGGATGTGTTTGTTCCTATTATTCCAGCTATTGTGGCAACAGGTCTCTTTATGGGTGTTCGTGGCTTGGTGACTCAGCCAGCCATCATGGATTTGTTTGGGGTACATGAATACGGAGAAAACTTCCTCATGTATACCCGCATCCTAACGGATACTGCCTTTGTCTACTTGCCAGCCTTAGTGGCTTGGTCAGCCTTTAGGGTATTTGGGGGTAACCCTATTATCGGTATTGTTTTAGGCTTGATGTTGGTGTCCAATGAATTGCCAAACGCCTGGGTAGTTGCCTCTGGTGGGGATGTTAAACCACTTACTTTCTTTGGATTCGTTCCTGTTGTTGGTTACCAGGGAACTGTGTTGCCAGCCTTCTTTGTTGGTCTGGTAGGGGCGAAACTGGAGAAATGGTTACATAAACGAGTGCCAGAAGCTTTGGACTTATTGGTCACACCATTTTTAACGTTTGCTATTATGAGTGCTTTAGGGTTATTCGTGATTGGACCAGTCTTCCATTCTCTTGAAAACCTTGTTCTGGCTGGGACACAGGCCGTTTTGCATTTGCCGTTTGGTATTGCAGGCTTGATTGTTGGGGGAATCCAACAATTAATCGTAGTGACTGGTATTCACCATATCTTTAACTTCCTAGAAGCGCAGCTAATTGCCAATACCGGAAAAGATCCTTTCAATGCTTACCTAACAGCAGCAACAGCTGCTCAAGCTGGAGCTACCTTAGCTGTTGCTGTTAAAACCAAATCGACAAAACTAAAAGGTCTGGCCTTTCCATCAACCTTGTCAGCTCTTCTAGGGATTACTGAACCAGCTATTTTTGGGGTCAACCTCCGTTATCCAAAAGTCTTTGTTTCAGGTCTTATTGGTGGTGCCTTAGGTGGTTGGGTCGCTGGGCTCTTTGGCATTGCAGGAACTGGTTTTGGGATTACGGTCTTACCAGGAACTCTCCTTTACTTGAATGGCCAATTATTACAATACCTTGTGACTATGCTTGTCGGTCTTGGGGTAGCCTTTGCGATTGCTTATACTTGGGGTTATCAAGATAGAGAAACCCTTCCGTTACCAGCTGTCGAAGTTGATCAAACGGCTGATCAGCCAGCCTTAGCAGAGGAAACTTTATATAGTCCTTTGAATGGAACAGTTGTAGACTTATCTGCGGTTTCAGACCCTGTTTTTTCATCAGGTGCTATGGGTCAAGGCTTAGCGATTAAGCCAGAAGATAATACCCTATACTCACCAGTTGATGGCAAAGTTGAAATTGTCTTTGAAACAGGTCATGCTTACGCAATCACTTCGACACAGGGAGCAGAAATATTACTCCATATTGGCATTGACACTGTTTCAATGGCGGGAGATGGTTTTGTTCCTTTTGTGACAGCAGGACAGATGGTGAAAAAAGGAGACCTTCTTGGACAGTTTGACTCTACCAAGATTGCGCAGGCAGGATTGGATGATACAACGATGATAATCGTAACCAATAGTAACGACTACCATAGCATTAATCTCCTAGCTCAAGGAAAAGTTGCGGTTGGTAATCAACTGGCAATTGTAAGATAAAGTGAAAAGAGTTGGATAATCAACTCTTTTTCCATGTAAGTGATGAAAAAATGACAAGAAAATGATAGCATCCTAAAAACCTTAAATTTGTGTTATTTTACCTATACTTTGTACCTTGTTTTTTTTGAGAAGGTGTTGTTATACTATAGGCGAAATGACAAGGGTAATCATAAAAAGGAGAAAATATGGGAAAATTATATGGAAGTATTGAAGCCGGCGGGACAAAGTTTGTTTGCGCCGTGGGTGATGAGGAGTATACAGTGGTGGATAAAACACAATTTCCGACCACAACACCAGAGGAAACGATTGCGCAAACCATCGCTTATTTTAAAGCTTTCGAGGCTGATTTGGCTGGTATTGCGATTGGCTCTTTTGGACCGATTGATATTGATCCGTCGTCAGAGACTTACGGTTATATCACAACCACTCCTAAGCCAGGCTGGGCTAACGTAGACTTGCTGGGGCAGTTGTCTACCGCTTTTGAGATTCCTTTTGATGTGACGACAGATGTCAACAGCTCTGCTTATGGCGAAGCCCTTGCTCGTCCAGGTGTAGAAAGTCTGGTGTACTATACGATTGGGACCGGTATTGGTGCTGGAGCCATTCAAAAAGGTGAATTTGTCGGAGGATTAGGTCATACGGAAGCCGGGCATACCTATGTCATGGCCCACCCAGAGGATGTGGAACATGGCTTTCTGGGTGTTTGTCCTTTCCATAAGGGATGTCTAGAAGGCATGGCTTCTGGCCCCAGTCTTGAAGCTAGAACAGGAACAAGGGGTGAATTGATTGAACAGGATGCCAGTGTATGGGATGTTCAAGCTTTTTATATTGCCCAAGCAGCCCTACAAGCGACAATGCTCTATCGACCACAAGTGATTGTTTTTGGAGGTGGAGTTATGGCGCAAGACCATATGGTAATGCGCGTGCACGAAAAATTTAAAACCCTCTTAAATGACTATCTTCCTGTCCCTGATTTGCCAGACTATATTGTCACGCCAGCAGTTGCTGATAATGGCTCTGCTACCTTGGGCAATTTTGCCTTAGCTAAATTGGCGGCAGAAGGCAAGTAGGAAATATCCTTTTTGCTGGTTAGGAAAAAGAAAGCAGAGCTCAGCAGAACGTGCTATAATAAACAAAGAATACTATCAGAAACGAGGAAACTTATGTCAGAACCATTATTTCTAAAATCAACTATGCATGATAGAATTTGGGGAGGAACCAAGTTAAGAGATGTCTTTTCTTACGACATTCCAAGCGAAACAACTGGTGAGTATTGGGCTATTTCTGCTCATCCGAATGGCGTTTCAACGGTAATGAATGGGCGTTATAAAGGCCAACCTCTAAACACATTATATGCGGATGAGCCTGCTTTATTTGGTAATCCTAAAGAAAAGGTCTTTCCTTTATTGACTAAGATTTTGGACGCTAATGACTGGCTAAGTGTCCAAGTTCACCCTGATGATGCTTATGGACTTGAGCATGAAGGGGAATTAGGCAAGACAGAATGCTGGTATATTATTTCCGCCGAAGAAGGTTCAGAAATTGTTTATGGCCATCAAGCCAAGTCTAAAGAAGAACTTCGTACCATGATTGAAGCTGGCGATTGGGATGATTTACTGACTCGCATACCAGTTAAAGCAGGAGATTTTTTCTATGTTCCGAGCGGAACCATGCATGCGATTGGCAAGGGGATTCTTATTTTAGAAACTCAGCAATCCTCTGATACCACTTATCGGGTGTATGACTTTGACCGCAAAGATGCCAATGGTAATCTTCGTGATTTACACATCGAAAAATCGATTGATGTTTTAACTATTGGTAAGCCTGAAAACAGCGTGCCTGCCACCATGGTTTTAGATAATATCACAGCAACAACCTTAGTATCAACACCATTTTTCACTGTTTACAAGTGGTTAACGAGTCAAATGGTGGATATGAAACAGTCTGCCCCTTATCTGCTCGTTAGTGTCTTAAATGGTCAAGGAAAACTGTATGTTGACCAAGAGGCTTATGACCTGGAGAAAGGCATGCACTTTATCTTGCCAAACGATGTCAAGTCATGGTCATTCGATGGACAATTGGAAATGATTGTCAGTCATCCCAACCATCCGATGTAATTTCATAGCAGAAAAATGAGAAGAAAAAGGAAGCGCTTTAGGCTGCCTTTTTCTTTGACATCTTTATCATGATTTCTTGAACTGCCTGCCTATTTATGTTAGAATGAAATGATTAGACGATCGAAAGGAAAGAGAATGGCCAATATTCTACGCAAAGTCATCGAAAATGACAAAGGCGAACTAAGAAAATTAGAAAAAATTGCAAGAAAAGTAGAATCTTACGCAGACCACATGGCGTCATTGTCAGATAGAGATCTACAAGCAAAAACACCAGAATTTAAAGAACGATATCAAAAAGGGGAAACCCTTGAACAATTACTTCCCGAAGCATTTGCGGTTGTCCGTGAAGCTTCAAAACGCGTGCTTGGTTTGTATCCATACCGTGTTCAAATCATGGGGGGAGTTGTCCTTCACAACGGAGATGTGCCTGAAATGCGTACCGGTGAAGGGAAAACCTTGACTGCGACCATGCCTGTTTACCTTAACGCCCTTGCAGGCGAAGGCGTGCACGTTATCACTGTCAACGAGTATTTGTCAACCCGTGATGCGACTGAGATGGGTGAAGTGTATAGTTGGCTAGGCCTTTCTGTGGGGATTAACTTAGCAGCTAAATCTCCGGCAGAAAAACGTGAAGCTTACAACTGTGACATTACCTACTCAACTAACTCTGAAGTCGGATTTGACTATTTGCGTGATAACATGGTTGTCCGTCAAGAGGATATGGTGCAGCGCCCGCTCAATTTTGCCTTAGTCGATGAAGTCGATTCCGTTTTGATTGACGAAGCGAGAACACCTTTGATTGTTTCAGGAGCTGTTAGCTCGGAAACCAATCAATTGTATATCCGTGCAGATATGTTTGTGAAAACCTTGACAGTAGATGATTACATCATTGACGTCCCAACCAAAACAATTGGTTTGAGTGATTCAGGGATTGACAAGGCGGAAAGTTACTTTAATTTAAACAATCTGTATGATATTGAAAATGTTGCCTTAACTCACTTTATTGATAATGCCCTTCGTGCCAACTATATCATGTTGTTAGACATCGATTATGTGGTCAGCGAAGATGGTGAAATTCTCATTGTCGACCAATTTACTGGTCGTACGATGGAAGGTCGTCGTTTCTCAGATGGTTTGCACCAAGCTATTGAAGCCAAAGAAGGCGTTCGTATCCAAGAAGAATCAAAAACCAGTGCCTCAATTACCTACCAGAACATGTTCCGTATGTACAAAAAATTGGCAGGGATGACAGGTACCGCTAAAACTGAAGAAGAGGAATTCCGCGAAGTTTATAACATGCGCATCATTCCAATTCCAACTAACCGCCCGATTGCGCGTATTGACCACACGGACTTACTATACCCAACTCTAGAATCTAAGTTCAGAGCTGTGGTAGCACATGTCAAAGCGCGTCATGATAAAGGACAACCAATCCTTGTTGGTACCGTTGCTGTTGAGACAAGTGACTTAATTTCTCGCAAATTGGTGGAAGCTGGTATTCCTCACGAAGTCTTAAATGCTAAAAATCACTTCAAAGAAGCACAAATCATTATGAATGCTGGCCAGCGTGGAGCGGTGACCATTGCCACCAATATGGCGGGTCGTGGTACCGATATTAAACTGGGTGAAGGCGTTCGTGAACTTGGTGGGCTTTGCGTGATTGGTACTGAACGTCACGAAAGCCGTCGTATTGATAACCAGCTTCGCGGCCGTTCAGGACGTCAAGGTGATCCAGGTGAGTCACAATTCTACCTATCACTAGAAGATGATTTGATGAGACGTTTTGGTTCAGACCGTATCAAGGCCTTTTTGGACCGTATGAAATTAGACGAAGAAGATACAGTCATCAAGTCAGGTATGTTGGCACGCCAAGTCGAATCTGCTCAAAAACGTGTTGAAGGGAACAACTACGATACCCGTAAACAAGTTTTGCAGTACGATGATGTGATGCGTGAGCAACGCGAGATTATTTACGCTAACCGTCGTGATGTTATCACTGCCAACCGCGACCTTGGTCCAGAAATCAAAGCTATGATTAAGCGAACCATTGACCGTGCGGTTGACGCTCATTCACGTAGCAATCGTAAGGATGCTGTGGATGCCATTGTGACCTTTGCACGCACGTCACTTGTTCCAGAAGAGTCTATCAGTGCTAAAGAGTTACGTGGGTTGAAAGATGATCAAATCAAAGAAACCCTCTATCAAAGAGCTCTTGCCATCTATGATCAACAAGTCTCAAAACTTCGCGATCAAGAAGCTATTATCGAATTCCAAAAAGTATTGATTTTGATGATTGTGGACAATAAATGGACAGAACACATTGATGCTTTGGACCAGCTCCGCAATGCTGTTGGTCTGCGTGGTTATGCTCAAAATAACCCTGTGGTAGAGTATCAAGCAGAAGGCTTCAAAATGTTCCAGGACATGATTGGTGCCATTGAATTTGATGTGACCCGTACCATGATGAAAGCGCAAATTCACGAACAAGAACGTGAACGTGCGAGTCAACATGCCACAACAGCAGCACCTCAAAACATTCAATCACAGGCTTTTGTCGACGATAGAGAGGGAGATATTGATTTCTCAAAAGTTGAGCGTAATGCTGCCTGCCCATGTGGTTCAGGTAAAAAATTCAAAAATTGTCATGGCCGCAGAGCTTTCTAAAGAGAGTATAGTAGCCTCATGACATGATCATGATACTAGAAAGAAGCTGGGAAATTTTCTCGGCTTCTCACTGTTTAGGTCTTTGTCCCAAAAAACGAGATAAAAGGTGAGAAACAAAAAATGATTGTTGGACATGGAATAGATTTACAAGATATGTCAGCCGTTGAAAAGGTTTATCAAAGAAATCCTCGCTTTGCGCAAAAAGTATTGACCAAGCAAGAAATGGCTGTTTTTGAGGGGTATCCCTATAAGCGTCAAATCAGTTATTTGGCGGGTCGTTGGGCAGGCAAAGAGGCCTTTGCCAAGGCTATGGGAACAGGTATTGGGCAGCTTACTTTTCAAGATATTGAAATCTTAAGTGATGCCAAGGGGCGTCCCTTATTAACCCAATCTCCTTTTGAAGGCAGAGTATTTATCAGCATTTCACATAGCGGAGACTATGTACAAGCCAGTGTTATTTTGGAGGAAAACAAATGATTTCGAGTTTCCATCGCCCAACAGTTGCAAGGGTCAATTTACAAGCTATTAAGGAGAATGTTGCCAGTGTCCAAGAGAATATTCCACTAGGGGTAAAAACGTATGCAGTTGTCAAGGCTGATGCTTATGGTCATGGTGCTGTCCAGGTGTCAAAAGCACTTCTCCCTCAAGTGGATGGGTACTGTGTGTCAAATCTTGATGAGGCCTTGCAATTACGTCAAGCAGGTATTGATAAAGAGATTTTAATTCTCGGGGTTTTGCTGCCAAATGAGCTAGAGTTGGCGATTACTCGCCAGGTTACAGTGACAGTGGCTAGTTTAGAGTGGTTGGCGATGGCCAAGCAAGAATGGCCAGATTTGAAAGGGCTTAAGGTCCATATCAAAATTGATTCAGGCATGGGACGAATCGGGCTTCGCTCAGTAACAGAAGTTGATAACCTGATTGCCGGCTTGAAGAGCATGGGGGCAGAAGTGGAAGGGATTTTCACTCATTTTGCCACAGCTGATGAAGCTGATACCGTAAAGTTTGAGCAGCAATTGACTTTCTTTACCAATTTGGTTGATCAGCTTGCCGACAAGCCAAGTTTGGTTCATGCTAGCAATTCAGCGACTAGTCTTTGGCACAGTGAGACTATTTTTAATGCGGTTCGTTTAGGGATTGTCATGTATGGGTTAAACCCAAGCGGTTCACAGTTAGCACTGCCATTCCCCTTAAAAGAAGCCTTTAATTTAGAATCTGTCTTGGTGCATGTTAAGGAAATCGCCCCTGGTGAGACGGTAGGCTATGGGGCAACCTACAAAGCTCAGACTAGCGAATATGTGGGGACGGTGCCCATTGGTTATGCAGATGGATGGACGCGGGATATGCAAGGTTTCACTGTGCTTGTTGAAGGACAACCCTGTGAAATCATTGGTCGGGTCTCTATGGACCAGATGACCATCCGCCTTCCTAGAGCCTATCCGCTTGGAACAAAGGTTACCCTGATTGGTCAAGATCAAGAAAAAGTGATTTCTACAACAGATATCGCAAACTATCGTAACACTATTAATTATGAGGTTCTATGTCTCCTTAGTGATCGTGTTCCAAGGGTGTATTGGAATAATAGTACAAAAAAATGATTGCTTTTTACTTCTGCTTAGTGTTACAATAAAGTGTAGAAAACTAGAAAGAAACAGTCAATTAATACATGAATAAAAACAAGTTATTAAGAATGATGATGCTACTAAGCCTTTTAGCTCCAACTGCTGGAAGTGTGACGGTATTAGCTCAGGATGCTTTGCCTGAAGTCAATCAAGCAACTGCGACAAGCACTGATGACGTCACAAGTACTGACTCGGACTCTCAGAAAGAAAAAGACCCTAATGTGACGACAGAAGATCAAACTAACCATGTTTCATCAGACGATACTTCTGCCAAATCTGATGTTCTTAATCCTGCAGAGCCTACTCGTCCAGAACTTGAAGACCAAACAGATCAAGTAACAACACCAAATGCTACTATTCCTGGTCAAGATCAAGGACAAGACAAGACTCCTAGCAGTCAAGAGCCATCTAAAACACCTCAGGAAAACCCTGTTCCCGTTAGCCCTGCTCCACAAGTTCCGGCAGCTGTGACACCTCTTCCGTGGTCACCTTTTGCCTCTGATTTAAATTTGGAGATACCAGTACTTCCATCTGTTAATACTTATGCGGCCTATGTGGAGCATTGGAGTGGTAAAGATGCTTATACGCATAATCTCTTATCCCGTCGTTATGGCATCAAAGCAGAGCAAATTGATGGTTATTTGAAATCAACAGGCATTTCTTATGATAAAACTCGCATCAATGGTGAGAAATTGTTGCAATGGGAGAAAAAAAGTGGACTAGATGTCCGTGCCATTGTTGCTATTGCCATGGCAGAAAGTTCTTTGGGAACCAAAGGTGTCGCTACCTTACTTGGTGCCAATATGTTTGGTTATGCGGCCTTTGACATAGACCCAACACAGGCGAGTAAATTTAACGATGATGTGGCTATCATTAAAATGACTCAAGAAACCATCATCAAGAATAAAAATACTAATTTTGCGCTCCAAGATGCAAAAGCTGCTAAGTTCTCACTAGGACAGTTGAACTTTGCGACTGACGGTGGGGTTTACTTTACTGACATCACTGGAAGTGGTAAACGTCGTGCTCAAATCATGGAAGACATGGATGAATGGATTGATGCCCATGGAGGCACACCAGCCATCCCGGCAGAATTGAAAATTCAATCTTCTTCGAGCTTTGCAGAAGTACCAACGGGCTACAAACTCTCTAAGAGTTACGATGTTTTGAGTTATCAAGCATCTAGTTACGCTTGGGGTCAATGTACTTGGTATGTTTATAACCGCGCCAAAGAACTGGGCTACCAATTCGATCCATTCATGGGAAATGGTGGGGACTGGAAATACAAGGCAGGTTATGCTCTTTCTAAGACACCAAAAGTTGGTTATGCAGTATCTTTTGCGCCAGGTCAAGCTGGTGCTGATGGGATGTACGGCCATGTCTCCATTGTGGAAGATGTCAGAAAAGACGGCTCTATTCTTATCTCAGAATCTAACTGCATAGGCTTAGGAAAAGTATCCTACAGAACATTCACTGCCCAACAAGCAGACCAATTGACCTATGTGGTCGGTAAAAAATAAACGCTAATCACTTTTCTCCAGACTCAATTCTCTTAAATGAGAGTTGGGTCTTTTTTGAGTTGTATAGGTTTGATAAAAGTTAATCTGTCTGAGAAAGCGCTCTTAGAAGCGTCTTGACAAAGTAATCACAAAGTGTTAAATTAAGTGAAGTTAACAAAAAAGTTCATAACTTTATAAAATTTTTAGAAAGTTGATTGAAAATGAAAAAAATCAGCAAATACGCACTTGTGGCAATGTCAGCTCTATTGCTGGCGCATTCTAGTCAAATCGTTAATTCCGAAGAACGTTTGGTTCCGTCGCAGCTTGTCACGACGGTGAAACTAACTCAGGGTGTTCTCTTGTTTGAAGAGATTGGTCCTTACGCTGATCAATTAGCGGGAAAACAATACTATAAACATATTGAGAAGATTATTCTTGATGAGGACATTTACGAAAAAGGATTAGAAGGTGACTGTAGTTTTGACATCAATTATCAAGGGATTAAGGTAAATGCTAAGCTAATAAAAGATGGCAAGCATGACTTGATTATTGTCAATAAAAAGGATGGTGGGATTTTAGTCAACTTTGAAAAAACCGGTAATAAAGTGACCTTTTTGTCTGCTCATAAACTGGAAACAACAGATTCGCTAGAAACCGTTAATCAAGACTCTGCTCTTGATTACAAATCAACAGAAAAAGCTGAGACCAAGAATGCCCCGTCTGGTCAAACAGCTGATAACTTGTCATTAATAACAAAATTGAGTCAAGAAGATGGGGCAATTTTATTTCCAGAAATTGATCGTTATTCTGATAACAAACAGATAAAAGCTTTGACTCAGCAAATCACAAAGGTTACAGTCAATGGTACAGTTTATAAAGATCTTATTTCAGATTCTGTAAAAGATACTAATGGCTGGGTCTCGAATATGACAGGGCTTCATCTTGGAACAAAAGCTTTCAAAGATGGAGAAAATACAATCGTGATATCCTCAAAAGGATTTGAAGACATTACCATTACCGTTACCAAGAAAGATGGTCAAATCCATTTTGTATCTGCCAAACAAAAACAACATGTGACTGCTGAAGACAGACAATCAACAAAGTTGGATGTCACCACTTTGGAAAAAGCTATCAAAGAAGCGGATGCGATTATTGCTAAAGAAAGCAACAAAGACGCGGTCAAAGATCTGGCTGAGAAACTTCAAGTCATCAAGGATTCTTACAAAGAAATCAAAGATAGTAAGCTACTCGCCGATACTCATCGACTGTTAAAAGATACCATCGAGTCTTATCAAGCAGGTGAGGTTTCTATTAACAATCTCACAGAAGGAACCTATACGCTAAACTTTAAAGCTAATAAAGAAAACTCAGAAGAGTCCTCCATGCTTCAAGGTGCTTTTGATAAAAGAGCCAAATTAGTGGTTAAAGCAGATGGTACAATGGAAATTTCCATGCTTAATACTGCTTTGGGACAATTTTTGATTGACTTTTCTATTGAAAGCAAAGGGACCTACCCAGCAGCAGTGCGTAAACAAGTTGGCCAAAAAGATATCAATGGTAGCTATATTCGAAGCGAATTTACCATGCCTATTGATGATTTGGATAAATTACACAAAGGTGCTGTTTTGGTATCAGCCATGGGAGGTCAAGAAAGTGATTTAAACCACTATGACAAATACACCAAACTTGACATGACCTTTAGTAAGACCGTTACCAAAGGCTGGAGTGGTTATCAGGTAGAAACTGATGATAAAGAAAAAGGGGTTGGGACTGAACGTCTTGAAAAAGTTTTAGTTAAACTTGGCAAAGATTTAGACGGCGATGGTAAATTATCAAAAACGGAATTAGAACAGATTCGAGGTGAGTTGCGTCTAGACCATTACGAGTTAACAGATATTTCTTTATTGAAACATGCTAAAAATATTACAGAACTACATCTGGATGGAAACCAAATTACGGAAATTCCAAAAGAGTTATTTAGTCAAATGAAGCAACTTCGATTTCTTAACTTAAGAAGTAATCATTTAACTTATCTAGACAAAGATACATTTAAAAGCAATGCTCAATTAAGAGAACTCTACTTATCAAGTAACTTTATTCACTCTCTTGAAGGAGGACTATTCCAGTCGCTTCATCACCTGGAGCAACTTGATCTTTCCAAGAATCGTATTGGCCGACTTTGTGATAATCCATTTGAAGGATTGTCTCGTCTGACTTCATTAGGTTTCGCAGAAAATAGTCTTGAGGAGATACCTGAAAAAGCGCTAGAGCCTCTAACATCACTTAATTTTATCGACTTATCTCAAAATAATCTAGCACTACTGCCAAAAACAATAGAAAAATTGCGCGCCTTAAGCACTATTGTGGCAAGTAGAAATCATATTACTCGTATTGATAATATTTCATTTAAAAATCTTCCTAAATTATCTGTACTCGATTTATCAACTAATGAAATTTCAAATCTTCCAAATGGTATATTTAAACAGAATAACCAATTAACAAAACTTGATTTTTTCAATAACTTGCTTACTCAGGTTGAAGAATCAGTATTTCCAGATGTTGAAACGCTTAATTTAGATGTGAAGTTCAATCAGATAAAAAGTGTGAGTCCAAAAGTAAGAGCTCTTATCGGACAACACAAACTGACTCCACAAAAACATATTGCAAAACTTGAAGCTTCTTTAGATGGCGAAAAAATAAAATATCATCAAGCTTTCAGTCTTTTAGATTTGTATTATTGGGAGCAAAAAACAAATTCTGCCATTGATAAAGAACTAGTGTCTATTGAAGAATATCAACAATTGTTACAAGAAAAAGGTTCAGATACTGTTTCTTTACTTAATGATATGCAAGTCGATTGGAGTATTGTGATTCAGTTGCAAAAAAAAGCTTCCAATGGACAGTATGTGACAGTTGATGAAAAGCTTCTCTCAAATGATCCGAAAGATGACTTAACGGGAGAGTTTTCTTTAAAAGATCCGGGTACATATCGGATTCGCAAAGCTTTAATAACAAAGAAATTTGCTACTCAAAAAGAACATATCTATTTGACATCTAATGATATCCTTGTGGCGAAAGGACCACATTCACATCAGAAAGATTTGGTTGAGAAAGGTCTTAGAGCATTAAATCAAAAACAATTGCGTGATGGTATTTACTATTTAAATGCCAGCATGTTAAAAACTGACTTAGCATCTGAGTCCATGTCAAACAAGGCTATTAATCATCGAGTGACTTTGGTAGTTAAAAAAGGTGTTTCCTATTTAGAAGTTGAGTTTAGAGGGATAAAGGTTGGTAAAATGTTAGGCTACCTTGGTGAATTGAGCTATTTCGTAGATGGTTACCAAAGAGATTTAGCTGGAAAGCCTGTCGGTCAGAAGGAAAAAGCTGAGGTCATTTCTTATGTGACCGATGCCACAGGTAATCCGCTTGAGGATGCTTATGGAAAACAATACCCTAAGGTGCTCCGCTTTAAATTGATTGAACAAGCTAAAAAAGATGGTTTGGTACCACTGCAAGTTTTTGTTCCTATTATGGATTCTATTTCAAAAGGTTCAGGCTTCCAAACGGTCTTTATGCAGCTGGATTGGCAAAGCCTCACAACAGACAAGAGCAAGATGACAGAAGAAAAACCTTCTCAAAGAAATACTGGGGAAGCGTTGCCTGTAGGTCCATCAACAGATAAACCGGCTGCAAAACAAGAAACTTCAACAGCACCTCATCAATCATCAGGTGCTGGAATAGCTAACTTAACAGACCTACTAGCTAAGAAGCCGTCTGCTCAAGCCAAGTCAGACGATGCTACAAAAAAAGATGAGTCAACTAAGACGGATAAATTGAAGCGCTTGGTTTCTGATCATCAATCTTCACTTGGCGAACAGCAGTCAACAGGGAAACACTCCACATCGGGCGAGACAAAACGTGGTTCAGGTCAACTGCCAAAATTTAAAGATAGCCCTAATCGCTACCATCTGATAGCTGGCTTATCTACATTTGTCATTGCTGCTTTAGGTTTAGTTTTAGGTCGAAAAAAATTATTCAAATAAGCTTCTTCACAAACACTAAGTGATGATTTGTTAGAGCGAATAACATGCCTATGATTGATGTGCTGAAATCGTTGATTTAGAGCGGTCAAAGACTAGGTGTGTTTTTCGCGTCTTATAGGTTTATAGATGGATTAGGGGTGTTTAGTCAAGAGAAAACAGCTAAATTGGTGTAACACTTAAGCGATACCAACAAAGAAATAGATGAGAGGAAGAAATGACAAAGGCAGTAACAAAACATATTCTGCAAGGTTTAATAGTGATTATCTTAGGATTATCAGTGATGGCAGGGCAGGTTTTTGCGGATAGGGGACAAATTTATAGTTGTCTCATTCAGAGAAATTATCGTCATCCGGTATCAGGAGATATTGAAGATAGTGGTGGGGAGCATTCTTTTGACATTGGTCAGGGAATGGTTGAAGGGACTGTTTATCAAAATGGCATGTTGGAGACTTCAGATTCGGGAGACTTGTTGTTAACCTTTCGCATGAGCTTAGCAGATTTTTCAGGAGACTACCATTTCTGGGTGCAGCCTGGGGGTAGAGGGAGTTTTCAGGCAGTAGCTTATAGCATAACGCAACAAGGTACAGATCATAATGGAACAACCAAAGATATCGCTATTAGCCTACCTGATGTCAACAGTGTTATTCGAGGGAGTATGTTTGTAGAACCAATGGGAAGAGAGGTGATTTTTTACCTTTCTCCTGCTGGACTTGAAGAAGGTTATTCTGGCAATATGATAGCGCAATTGGTAACTGGCAGAACTGAGTCCCAGGACCAAGAAACTCCTGCCACCAAAGAAGTTTCTGAGAATAAGGCAAGAGAGGGACACAAAACCATTGCTCAGGCAGCTAAAACATCTAACAAGCCACTAAAACCAAAATCAAAAGCTAAGGCAGAAGGATTTTCCAGATTAACAGGTTCCAAGGAATCGTCTCAGGTGGGATTGGTGACCTCATTAGACAAGAAACAAACAAAGGTTCCTGCTCAGAAGACTTTGCCGGTCATTATTTATTACCTCCCAACTCTTATCTTGATAGTAGGTGGAATGGTGTTGTGGATATGGAAAAAGAGAAAAACGAATGATCAAACAATTTAAGTTATTGGCTCTAGCTATGGTAGTTCTTCTTTTAACAGCTTGTGTCAATCAACACCCGAAGGTAATGAAAGCATCTAATGGCCAGAGGATTGTAGCGACTTCGGTTGCAGTTGCCGATATTTGTGATCGTCTAAACCTAGACTTAGTCGGGGTTTGCGATAGCAAATTATATCAGCTTCCAAAACGTTATGACGAGGTTAAGCGTGTTGGCTTACCCATGAATCCTGATATGGAAGTTGTAGCTTCTTTGAAGCCTACTTGGATTTTAAGCCCAAATGCTTTGCAAGAAGATTTGGAACCTAAGTATCAACAATTGGATACCGAGTACGGTTTTTTGAATTTACGCAGTGTGGAGGGCATGTACCAGTCTATTAAGGAGTTAGGGGAATTGTTTGACCGTCAACAAGAAGCTAAGGTCTTGTGGAAAGACTACCAAGTTTTTTACCGAGCTTATCAAGCCCAGCGTCAAGGGAAGAAAAAACCAAGAGTGCTGATTCTTATGGGTTTACCAGGCAGTTACTTGATTGCTACCAATCAGTCCTACGTTGGCAACCTCTTAGAGCTAGCAGGTGGTGAAAATGTCTACCAATCTAGCGACAAAGAATTCTTATCAGCTAACCCAGAAGACATGTTGGCTAAGAAACCTGACTTGATTTTAAGGACAGCGCATGCTATTCCGGATAAGGTAAAAGGCATGTTTGATAAGGAATTTGCGGAAAATGATATTTGGAAACACTTTGAGGCAGTCCAAAAAGAGAAGGTTTATGACTTGGATAATCAATTATTTGGCATGAGTGCCAAATTCAACTACCCAGAGGCCTTGGAAACCTTGGCTCAGATGTTTGACCAAGTAGAGGGTAAACAATAGAATGGCAACATTAGATTTACAACAAGACCTAGCTTTTCATGCGAAAAAACGGTTGAAAAGAACAATTTACGTCATCATGTTATGTTTGGCTTTGCTTATTTTGAGTGCTGTGGCCCTCTCCTTAGGGGGCTTATCGGTTTCTTATGGAGCAATAGTAAAGGGCCTTTTTGTGGCCTATGATCCTCAAGTTGCTTTGATTTACGATTTGCGGTTTCCAAGGATTGTCATTGCTTTATTGGCAGGAGCTGGGATAGCTGTTTCGGGAGTGCTGTTTCAAGCAGTCTTGAAAAATCCGATTTCGGATCCTGCTATTATAGGGGTTTGTAGTGGTGCCAGTTTTATGGTTTTACTGTCCAGTTTACTCTTACCACAGCTGCTGCTATATGGGCCAATCTTATCATTTTTAGGAGGGGGAGTCTCTTTCTTGCTCATTTATGGTTTGGCATGGAAAAAGGGATTACATCCTGTCCGCATTATTTTAACTGGAATTGCTATCAATGCCTTATTTATGGGGTTGTCAACTGCCTTAACGAGTTTTTCGGCTTCTGCAAGTCCTTTAGTCAATGCTTTATTGGCAGGGCAAATTAGCCAAAAAACATGGGTAGATGTTGGCGTCTTACTTCCCTACACCCTTATCGGTTTAGGATTGGCTCTGCTATTTTCGAGAATTTGTGATTTGCTGTTGCTAGATGATCAGGTGATTCGCAACTTAGGGATGGACAGTCATCTACTACGCTTGGGGATATCTCTTATTGCGGTGTTACTAGCTTCTGCAGCAACGTCAGTAGTTGGGGTGGTTTCTTTTTTAGGATTAATTGTTCCTCATATCAGTCGCTTACTGGTGGGAAGCAAACATCAGGTGTTAATTCCATTTTCGGCCTTATTGGGAGCCTTTGTTTTTTTGCTAGCAGATACTCTAGGCAGACGTTTGGCCTATCCTTTTGAAATCAGTCCAGCTATTATCATGAGTATTATAGGCGGGCCTTACTTTATTTACTTGTTAAGGAGGTCTGATGTGATATGACAAAGACTGCTTATCATATGAAGGTTCAGAACCTTTCTTTCGGCTATGAGGAAAGGCTTGTCTTGGATGATCTAAACTTTACCATCCCAAAAGGCAAAATCACGACTATTATGGGGGCAAATGGCAGTGGCAAGTCGACTCTTTTGCGTCTGTTAACCAAAAACTTTCCTGTCAAACAAGGTCAGGTTTGGCTGGAGCAGGAAGCATTAGACAAGATTTCTCTGAAAGCCTTCGCTAAAAAAGCTGCCGTAGTGCATCAGTACCATAGGGTAGTAGATGATTTGACAGTTGGCGAATTGGTCGCTATGGCTAGGCTAGCTCATTGCTCCTTCTTAAAGGCTTTGAGCAAGAAAGACAAAGAGAGAATTGCTTGGGCATTAATGGTGACAGGGTTAAGTGATTATGCTTACCGTGATCTCCAGTGTCTGTCTGGCGGGGAGCAACAGCGCGTGTGGATTGCGATGGCTCTCGCTCAAGAGACAGATATCATCTTTTTAGATGAGCCAACCACCTATTTAGACATCAAGTGCCAGATAGATATTCTGAGGCTTATTACTAGAATTAATCAAGACTTAGGAATAACAATTGTTTTGGTTTTGCATGACATTAATCAGGCCCTGTCTCTTTCAGATCACCTGCTTGCCTTAAAAGATGGTCGTCTTTATGCACAGGGTCACCCCAGAGAACTAGTGGGACAAACATTTATCCGAGAGGTGTTTGATATTGATCTTCCTTTTGTTGAAAAAGATGGACGGAACTTTGTCATTACCTCGTTGGTCAATGAGACCGATGTTATTAGTAATCAGAAGGAGACATAGAAAGCAAAATAGATGAAGGAAACAAGAAATACGATATCAAAAGAAAAACGACGTTCACTTCTTAAACGGCTGAGAGAGAGGGTTGCCCCGAAGAGGGGCTTGCTTTATGTATCAGCATTTTTAGCTTGGTTACAATTTTTAATGAGGGTTATCAGTTTTTACCTTATCGCCAAAACATTTGCAGCCTTTTGGGTCGGACAAGCTGTTGCTTTGGGCTCGCTAGTAGGTTGGTTATTACTTTTAAACATGACCGGCTTTGCTCTTGCTCTACTGGCCAAACGATTGCAAGGAATCGCTTCACAATTTGCTAGAGATTCGTTGAAACAATCCTTTTTTGAGGCATTTGTGGCGTTAGACGGGCAATTTGATGCCAATGCTAGCAGTGCAGATATTTTGACGTTGGCTTCACAAGGGATTGATAGTCTCGATACTTATTATGCTTACTATCTGTCTTTATCAATGAGAACCAAGTGGAATTGTAGTACGGTTATGCTACTAGTTTGTTTGATTTATCCTTTGGCAGGAGTGGTCTTCCTATTGACTTTACCTCTGATTCCTCTATCGATTGTAGCCATGCAAAAGCGGTCTAAGCAAATTATGAGCCAGTACTGGTCTTCTTATATGGATGTGGGAAACTTGTTTATGGATGATCTTAAGGGCCTTAATACCCTCTATTCTTATCAGGTAGCGGAACGCTATGAACGTGAATTTACAACGAAGGCAGAGCAATTTCGAAAAGCGACCATGTCCCTGCTAGGTTTTCAATTACAGGCCGTTGGTTATATGGATGCGGTGATGTATCTCGGCATTGGTTTATCAGGCTTTTTAGCTGTTCAAGCTTTGGCAGTTGGGAGTCTTTCACTTTTTCACTTTTTGTTCTTTCTTTTAATCGCAACAGAATTTTTTGCTCCTATTCGTGAGCAAGGGTATGGCATGCATTTGGTGATGATGACGACTAAGATGGCTGATCGCATCTTTACTTTTTTAGATAGTGTTCCAGAAAGAAAAGATAACCAGACAAAAGACTTAGGAGTGTTTAGTCAGATTACTATCAAGGACTTGACCTTGGCATATGGGGAAAAAGTAGTGCTCGATACTATTTCCCTGAGAATAACCCAAGGGCAGTTAACAGCGATTGCAGGCGTTTCCGGACAAGGGAAAACTAGCCTTGCTCAGTTGCTTTTGAAGCGGCAGCAGGCTACAAGTGGGCACATTCTTTTTGATGATGTCGACAGTAAAGAGGTATCAATGGACAGTCTTAATCAACAGTTGCTTTATGTCTCAGACCAATCTACCCTGTTGAATCGAAGTATTTATGACAATTTAACATTGGCAGCGAACCTGTCTAAAAAAGAAGTGCTGGAATGGATTGATCAACACGGTTTATTGACGTTTATTAATTGGTTGCCTGATGGTCTTGATACACTGGTTGGTGAAAACGGCAATCTGTTGTCACCTGGTCAAAGACAGCAAGTTATTTGTGCTAGGGCTTTGCTTAGCCAACGCTCTCTTTATATTTTTGACGAAGCAACCTCTAGCCTAGATGCTGAGAACGAACGGATTATTGATGGTTTGATTGAGCAGCTCGCTAAGAAGGCAATAGTCATTGTGATTACGCATAAAATATCACGTCTGAAAAGGGCTGATCAAGTGCTCTTTTTAAGTTCAGAACAGCCAGCTTGTTTAGGAAACCCTCAGGAGCTCTATCTTCATCAACCTTCTTATCGTCAACTCGTTGATACTCAAGAAAGATTGGAGGAATGTCTTTATGGCTAAACAGGTGTCATCTACTATGACCTTGGTTGGACGTTTGTTACGTCTGATGAAGTCTTTACTTCCTTGGATTGCCTTGGCGGTAACCTTTGCTGTTACGGGTTTTATCATTACTGTTAGTATTCCAACAGGACTGGCTTATTTGGGTTTGTTAGCCATCAAGCAACAGCCGATTCCTATAGGCCTTTTATACCTTTTGCTTAGTTTGGCTATTTTACGAGGATTAGCCCGGTACGGGGAACATTATTTTGGTCATTTTGTTGCCTTTCATAGCCTGGCTGCTTTTCGGAATATGATTTTCAAGAAATTACGAGCCTTATCTCCGGCCCATATCGATCACCAAGATAGTGGGCATCTGCTTAAGATGATTGGGGAAGATATTGAGGCCTTGGAAGTCTTCTTTGCTCATACTATTGCTCCTGTTTGCACAGCTTTAGTATCAGCAGGCCTGATGTTTTTCTTTTTTTGGCAGATGAGTTGGAAACTAGCCATCTTAGCGATGTTGACCTATGCCTGTCTGGCTATTTTTATTCCAATTTATTTTGCTAAGCTCTTACAGCTTCTGTTGGCAAACCAAAATGAAGGACGAAAGGCTTATCTTTCTTATTTCTTGGAAAGTTTACGGGCGGTCAAAGACTTATTGCAGTTCCAAGTATTGGAAGAGCAGTTTGCTCAATTGACTGAAAAAAGTAAGCTGGTCAATGCCCTTGATCGTAAGGTGGCGCAGGCACAATTCTTACAGATGGCCTTAACCTTTTTCTGGCTTGGGCTCACCATTTTAAGTTTTGCCTATTTAGTATTTGAGGGAATCCGCCAAGAGGACTTGTCCTTTGAGAGTGGGTTGCTATCTTTTGTAGCTTTTACGGCTTCTTTTGCGCCCTTTTTAGAATTAGGCCGCTTACCTTTAGGATTTAAGCGAGCCATGAATGCAGCTAGAAACATCTTTGGGCTTTTAGATCAAAGAGTTGTGGTGGATGAGGGGACAGAGGAAGTAGCAGAGATAACTCAAATTGCCTTTGAAGATGTTAGTTTCGCCTACCCTCAGCGTCAAGAACAGATTTTTAAGCACTTATCGGTTGCTTTTTCGGGAAAAGGTATTATCGGCATTCAAGGAGAGTCTGGATCTGGAAAGTCCACCTTGGTGAAACTCATCATGAAATGGTATAATTGGGAGGCTGGAAATATTTTTCTAGATGATGTGGACAGTCGGTTGCTAAGTGCAGCTAAATTGCAGGCTAATATTGCCTACGTTCCCCAAACCGCGCAGCTATTCCAACAGACGATTCGTGAAAATTTGACCTTTGGTCAAGCAGCTATTTCAGATGAGGAAATTTGGGATCTGGCTGAGGTTTGTGGTATGAAAGAACGTCTTCTGGCTTGCGAACAGGGCTTGGACACGGTGATCACGAGTACGACAGATTTCTCAGCTGGTGAAGGTCAGCGACTAGAATTAATGCGAGCCCTCTTGAAACATGCCAGCTGTTATATTTTTGATGAACCAACCTCTCATCTAGATTCTCTAAATGAAGCTATATTCATTGATTTAATCAAGAAACATTGTCAAGGAATGGTCTTTTTGATTTCGCACAGGTCTTCAACCTTGGCTTGTGTTGATCAATTATACGACATGAAAAACGGTACCCTAACAGAGGTGAAAGAACGATGAAACAATTAACCATTAAAGATATTATGACAACGGGCGCTTTTGCCGCTCTCTACTTTATTTGTGTCGGCCTAGGCACCTTGATTGGTCTCTTTTTTGACCGTTCGGGAAACATGTTATACGCCCCGGCCTTTGCAGCTCTACTGGGAGGGACAGTTTATTTCCTCCTAATTGCTAAATTACAAAAATTTGGTCCAGTAACTCTATTGGGACTTGTGATGGGCGGCTTTTTCTTTCTCAGTGGGCATTTTTTTGCGGCCATGTTTCCTAGTCTCATCTTTGGTTTCTTGGCAGATGTCATCGCATCTCTAGGAAAGTACAAATCCAAAGTCCTTAACAATTTGTCCTACCTTGTATTTGCCTTTGTTAATAGCGGTCCTATTCTGTTGATGTGGTTGCTGAAAGATGCTTATGTGAAAAGCTTGTTAGCGCGTGGTAAGGACATGACCTATATCAATCGTGTCATGTACGACTTTAGCTTTGGACATGTCACTTGGTTCATAGGGACAGTTCTCGTGGGAGCGTTACTTGGGTCAGCATTTGCCCATTATTTGTTGCGAAAACACTTTATGAAATCAGGATTGTTGTCATGAGGCTTGACGTCCGTACAAAGTTATTGCTATTAGTATTAGCCAATGTTTGCTTCTTTTTTCGTATCGAAGGTTGGCTGGAACTAATGGTAGTAGCAGGTTTTTTAGCTCTTTTATATGGCTTGGGCAAGAGAGTCTTATCTCTCAAAATGGGGCTCATTTACCTCTCGCTGCTTGCTTTATCTCTTGCGCCATTATCAGCTTTACCATCCTATTTTTACCATTTATTAAGTTTTGTGCCCGTTGTGGGGAAGTTGATTTACCCCTCTCTGTTGGCAGCTTTGATTGTGATTAAGACGACAATGATTTATGAGCTGGTACACGGCTTACGCAAATGGCGTCTTCCTGAGGTTTGGTTATTGACCTTTGCTGTTATGTTTCGTTTTTTGCCCATCATCAAGCAAGAAACACGCGTGATTCATCAGTCCTTAAAAATTAGAGGAATTTTTTTGGATAAATGGGCAGTGTTGACTAAACCAAGGCATTATTTGGAGTATGTGTTGGTGCCTTTACTGTTATCTTTACTAAGGAGTAGCCAAGACCTTACGATAGCCAGTTTAACCAAAGGATTGGCGGTCAAAAAAGGTGCCAGCGAATGCTTTATCTCACGCCTAACATGGCAAGATTGGGGGGTACAATTTTGGATTATCATCACCATCACCATCATGGTCTTCCAATAATAACAGCTAAAAATCTGAAGTTCGCTTACCAACAAAGTGACAAGGTAGCCTGTCAAGTGAGTCACCAGGAGGTGACTGCTGGTCAGTTGATTGTTCTTTGTGGTCCTTCAGGGTCTGGCAAGTCTACCTTTTTAAAATTGCTCAACGGCCTGATTCCTGATTATTATACTGGAGAATTGCAGGGCAGTTTAAAGGTTGCTGATTGCCAAGCAGGCATAGATAGTGTTGAAATATTTTCCAGATCTGTGGCCTCCGTTTTTCAAAATCCTGCCAGCCAATTTTTCTATCGCGAAGTTCAGCACGAATTGGTCTTTCCGTGTGAAAATCAAGGGCTTGATCCCAATCTGATCATGGAACGTTTGAAGACTTTGGCTCAAGATTTTGACGTTCAAGACGTGTTAACTCGCGATATGTTTCACCTCTCTGGCGGTCAAAAGCAACGGGTTGCTATTGCTACCGCCATCATGCAAGGTACAGAGATTATGGTGTTTGATGAGCCAACTGCCAACTTAGACCAAGCAGGTATAGAAGCTGTCAAAGCCTACCTGTGTCAACTAAAGGCAGCCGGAAAGACTATCATTGTAGCAGAACACCGCTTGCATTACTTGACGGATCTGGCCGATGCTTATTTCTATTTTAGTCAAGGACGTTTGACCAAAACACTGACAAGCGAGGAGTTACTGGCCCTGTCCGACACAGATCGTCAAGCCATGGGCTTGCGCAGTTTAGACCTCTCTGATGTCATTCCTGTTCTAATAGAAAAAAGGAGCAGTCAGCACTATAGCGACAAGGATGACCTTTGTATTCACAATTTAACTGTCCGAGCTGGCTCTAAACGCCTCCGACAGATTGACAAGCTTAGTTTTGCAGCAGGGAAAATTTCAGGTATTACCGGACCAAATGGTTTAGGGAAATCCCAGTTAGTTGCTTACTTGGCAGGTGTTTTGGAAGATCCGAATGCTCAAATCAGTTTTCAGCATCAAGTGCTGACAGCTAAAGGACGATTAGCCAAAACAAGTCTTGTCTTACAAGATGTCAGTCTACAATTGTTTGCGGAGTCTGTTTTGAAAGAAGTCAATCTGGGACATAACAAGCATCCTATGACGGAAGCAGTGCTTGAACAATTAGCCCTAGCCCATTTGGTTGATCGTCACCCTGCCAGTCTATCAGGGGGCGAGCAACAACGGGTTATGATTGCAGCTAGTCTGTTGTCCGATAAAGAGATTTTTATCTTTGATGAGCCAAGTAGTGGACTTGATGTGTTCCAGATGCACGCCCTGGCTAAGCTTCTTAAAGAACTAAAAAGCCAAAACAAGGTGGTTATTGTGATATCACATGATGAAGAACTTTTGAGTCTGGTCTGTGACAGCATTTATCAACTAACCCCTTGAGCAGGGGTAAAAACTTCTTGAATGGTTAAGAGGCTTTTATCTGAAAATAAGTTGAAACTCTTGTATAATAGATACAAGAGTTTTTGTGAAGGGAAGAAAAATGCTATTAACAGCTCCGATTGCTCACTTAAAAGGCCTAGGACCCAAGTCAGCAGAAAAATTTCAAAAATTAGGTATTTATCAGATAGAAGACCTATTGCTCTACTATCCTTTTCGTTATGAAGATTTTAAGAGCAAGTCGGTGTTAGAGCTGTTAGATGGTGAAAAAGCCGTTATCACAGGAACCCTTGTGACCCCGCCGAATGTACAATATTACGGGTTCAAACGAAACCGGCTGACCTTTAAAATCAAACAAGGAGAAGTGGTGATAGGGGTTAGTTTTTTCAACCAACCCTATTTACAGGATAAATTAACGCTGGGCAATGAAGTTGCTATTTTTGGAAAATGGGACCAGAAAAAAACAGCTCTAACAGGTATGAAATTGCTGATGACTGTGGAGGATGACTTGCAGCCAGTTTATCATGTAGCTCAGGGAGTCAGTCAAACAGCACTCATTAAAGCCATTAAAGCAGCTTTTGATAGTGGTGCTTTAGACGAATTGAAAGAGAATATCCCAGATAGTCTTCTTGAGAAATATCGATTAATGCCAAGGCAAGAAGCAGTTTATGCCATGCATTTTCCTAAAACCTTGACTGACTATAAGCAGGCGTTGAGGCGTATTAAGTTCGAAGAACTCTTTTATTTTCAACTGCGACTGCAGGTCTTGAAACAAGCCAATAGGTCAGAAAACAGTGGATTAGCCATCGCATTTGATCAGGAAAAGATAAATCATCAAATTGCTGCTCTGCCATTTCCTTTAACTCAAGCGCAGGAACGTAGTTTACAGGAAATTTTGAGGGATATGCGTTCAGGTGCCCATATGAATCGGCTGTTGCAAGGGGATGTTGGTTCTGGGAAAACAGTTATTGCTAGCCTTGCCATGTATGCGGCTTATACAGCAGGGCTTCAATCGGCACTAATGGTACCCACAGAAATTCTGGCTGAGCAGCATTATGATAGTCTAATCAAGCTTTTTCCGAACCTCTCTATTGCCATTCTGATGTCAGGTATGAAGGCTCCTGAAAAACGGACGGCTTTAGCGGCCATTGCAGATGGGTCGGTGGATATGATTGTGGGGACCCACGCGCTCATTCAAGATGCTGTTCAATATCACAAATTAGGGCTTGTTATCACAGATGAGCAACACCGATTTGGAGTGAAACAACGCCGTATTTTCCGCGAAAAAGGTGATAATCCAGATGTGCTCATGATGACGGCAACCCCTATTCCAAGGACATTAGCTATTACAGCTTATGGGGAAATGGATGTTTCTATTATTGATGAGTTACCAGCTGGTCGAAAACCTATTGTCACTCGTTGGGTTAAGCACCAACAATTGGACACCGTTTTGGCTTGGATGAAAACGGAACTGGAGCAAGGGGCACAAGCCTATGTGATTTCGCCTTTGATTGAGGAATCTGAAGCTTTGGACCTTAAAAATGCTGTGGATTTGGAAGCTGAATTAAAAGCTTATTTTAAAGCATCAGCCCGTATAGCCCTTATGCATGGTAAGATGAAGGCAGATGAAAAAGAAGCTATTATGCAGGCTTTCAAGGCTCAAGAGATTGATCTCTTGGTGTCAACAACAGTCATTGAAGTCGGTGTCAATGTTCCCAACGCTAGTATCATGGTCATCATGGATGCGGACCGTTTTGGACTTAGTCAACTGCATCAGCTACGTGGCCGTGTCGGACGTGGTCACAAGCAGTCCTATGCGATTCTAGTAGCTAATCCTAAAACAGAATCAGGAAAGGAACGCATGGCCATTATGACAACAACCAATGATGGTTTTGTTCTTGCTGAGGCAGATCTCAAAATGAGGGGCGCTGGCGAAATATTTGGAACCCGCCAATCAGGTCTTCCCGAATTTAAAACCGCAGATATTGTAGAGGACTACGCGATTCTGGAAGAAGCTCGCAAAGTAGCGACGATGATTACCTCAGAGCCTCACTGGGAGCAACAGGAAGAATGGCAGATGATGCTGAATTACCTTGACACGACAGCAGACTTTGATTAAGGACCGAGGGTCATTGATTATTTAGGGATACTCGCCTTTACCTTTTCCAAAAGTGTGAGTTGAAGTAACTAATGAGAAATGCTTTTTTTGAAGAATAGCTGCGCTACGGTATATGATATCACTAATAGAGTTGGAAAGAGCTAAGTCTATCTCTTTTTGATATAATATGAGCATCATGGGACGAAGGAGACATCAAATGGAGTTACAAAAAATTGGTCAAACGGACTGTCAAGGCTCACGTATTGCACTTGGCTGTATGCGTCTAGCAGCCTTAGACCTCGCCTCTGCTAAAGAGGTCTTAAAAACGGCAGTGGATACGGGTATGACCTTTATTGATCATGCGGATATTTATGGTGGAGGCCAATCTGAAGTTCGCTTTAGAGACGCTACAAAAGCCTTGGGGTTATCCCGTGATCAGTTTATCTTGCAGACCAAATACGGTATTCGTGATGGCTATTTTGATTTTTCTAAAGAGCATATTCTGTCATCGGTCGATGCAAGTTTAGAAAGGTTGGGAACGGATTACGTGGACTTCCTTGTTCTTCATCGTCCAGATGTCTTGGTCGAGCCTGAGGAGGTAGCAGAAGCCTTCAGCCAACTTAAAAAAGCTGGTAAAGTGAAACACTTTGGAGTTAGTAATCAAAATCGTTTTCAAATGGAACTGCTACAAACCTATTTAGACGATCCTCTGGCAGTCAATCAATTGCAATTATCACCAGCCCATACTCCCTTATTTGATGCAGGGTTGAATGTGAACATGCGTAATCAAGCTGCTATAGACCGTGATAATGGGACTATCGAGTATTGTCGATTGAACCAAACCACCATACAAGCTTGGTCGCCTTTCCAAATTGATCTGGGAAAAGGTCTTTTCGCAGGTCATCCTGATTATGTCGCTTTAAATGCAACCCTTACTCGTTTAGCGGACCATCACCAAGTTTCTGTGGAAGCCGTAGTGATTGCTTGGATTTTAAGACATCCTGCCAAGATGCAAGCTATTGTTGGGTCCATGAGCCCTGACAGGCTCAAAAAGATTTCAAAAGCTACCCAAATAGCCCTTAGCCGTCAAGATTGGTATGCTATTTATCGAAGTGCAGGGAATGCCTTGCCTTGACGAAAAAAATTCCCGCTAAACCATTAGTGGGAATTCTTTTTATAGCTGGTTAGCCTTCAATATAATCTTTTAATGCTTGCCCGCTAAGCCCAGCATTGAGGGCGATTAAGAGTTTGAGGCGGGCCTTAGGTGCATTTAACTCTTTCACAAACATGACGCCAGCCTCTTGTAACATGGCTCCGCCTCCTTGATAAGCATAAACTGGCTCCGCCATCCCATTGAAGCAACGAGAGACAAGAACGACTGGGATACCTAAAGCAATCAGACGTTTAATTTCAGTGACTGCTAGAGGGGGAACATTACCAGCTCCAAGAGCTTCGATGACTAACCCTTGAATGCGATCGGGTGTGAGGAGACTTAAAATACTCCCGTCTCCCATTCCCGCATAAGCTTTAACGATAGGGACCGTTCCAGAAATACTGCGAATATCAAAGCGAACCCGAGGTTCGGCAGTTTTAAAAAAGAGGAGGTCATTTTTCATAACCACTCCTAGTGGACCATGAGTTGGTGTTTGAAAGGTAGAAATGTTGGTGGTATGGGTCTTTGTGACGTATTTGGCAGCATGAATTTCATCGTTCATAACCACTAGGACGCCCTTGCCTTTAGCTTTGTCACTACTTGCTACTCTAAGGGCAGTAAGGTAATTGTAAATCCCATCGCTCCCAATTTCATTTGAGGATCTCATGGCTCCCGTGATGACAATGGGCAAGTCGGTAGGCAAAGCCATAGTATCTAAAAAATAGGCTGTCTCTTCCAAAGTATCAGTTCCGTGGGTAATGACCACAGCATCTACATACTCTGCCTTTTTTTGGATATAATGATAAATGCTTAGCATGTGGTAAGGAGTAATGTGAGGACTTGGAAGGTTTAAAAAATCCACCACAGTAAGGTGAACGTCTTGGGTTGTTAAGCCAACTTGAGTCATAGGGTTCAGTTGATTGGGTGTGACTTTCCCAGAATCGTCAGCCTGCATGGAGATAGTTCCCCCAGTGTGTAAGACAAGGATTTCTTTCATTTAATTGGCATACTTCTTTCCGTTTTATGATATAATCTATTCTATCATAAACAGAAGAGAGAACAGAAGGTTTTGACAATAAAAGCAGTCTTTTTCGACATTGATGGTACCCTTCTCAATGATCGCAAAAATGTCCAAAAAACGACACAAAAAGCCATTCAACAGTTAAAAAAACAAGGCATTATGGTTGGTTTAGCAACTGGTCGTGGGCCTGGTTTTGTGCAGCCTTTCTTAGAAAATTTTGGGCTTGATTTTGCTGTTACTTATAATGGGCAATACATTTTGACCCGAGATAAGGTTCTCTACCAAAATCAACTGCCTAAGTCTATGATTTATAAGATTATTCGGTATGCCAGTGATAAAAAAAGAGAGGTTTCTTTGGGGACCGCTTCTGGTTTAGCGGGGTCTCGCATTATTGACATGGGAACCAGCCAATTTGGGCAAGTGGTTAGTAGCATTGTGCCTAAAAGCTGGGTGAAGACGGTTGAGGGGAGTTTTAAGCATTTGGTTCGTAGAGTCAAACCTCAAAGTTTTAGCAACCTGGTGACCATTATGCGTGAGCCCATTTACCAGATTGTGCTAGTAGCATCAGCTGACGAAACCAGTAAGATTCAAGAAAAATTTCCTCACATCAAGATTACACGAAGTAGCCCTTATTCTTTAGATTTGATTTCGGTAGACCAATCCAAAATCAAGGGAATTGAGCGTCTAGGTCAGATGTTTGGATTTGAACTATCAGAGGTGATGGCCTTTGGTGACTCGGATAATGATTTGGAAATGTTATCAGGTGTTGGTGTTGGTGTTGCCATGGGGAATGCCGAAGCTGTGGTTAAAAGTGGTGCTCATTTTACCACCGCTTCAAATAATCATGATGGCATTTCTAAAGCTTTGGCTCACTATGGACTCATCCATTTTGATGTGGAAAAAAGCTTTAAGAGCCGTGATGAGAATTTTAATAAGGTTAAGGACTTCCATCGTTTGATGGATGGAGATACGATTGAGACACCAAGAAGTTACGCCTTGACAGAAGCAGGACATCGCGCTGATTTTAAGGTTGAAGAAATCGTGGAATTTCTCTATGCTGCTAGTAAGGGAGATAAGCAGCAGTTTACCCAATCTCTCCTCAATTTACATGGAGCCATTGATAAAGCTGCCAGTAAAGTTCAAGATAAAAAACGAACAGAGTCACCCTTGGTGGGGCAAGTGGACGCCTTGGCGGATCTCCTCTATTTCACTTACGGTTCCTTTGTCTTAATGGGTGTTGACCCTCAGCCTATTTTCGAGACGGTGCATGAAGCTAATATGGGTAAGATTTTTCCTGATGGTAAGGCTCATTTTGATCCTGTCACGCATAAAGTTCAAAAGCCTGATGACTGGGAAGAGCGTTATGCTCCTGAATCAGCGATAAAAAAAGAACTAGATAAACAGCTCCAAAAATCCTTGCAGCGGCTTGAAAAATAAATCGGATAGTTAAATGTCCTTCAATAGCATAATACTTGATAAATAAATGATAGGTATTATTAGTAAACAAAAAGCAGCGCCCATAGGACGTTGCTTTTGACATGAAGGGAATAATTGACCTTCTTTTGATGAGTTCATCTAAAACCTGGTTGTAATTTTTGTTTAAAGGGTTTTTGAGGTATCACGCACCACAAGCAAATCCACTTTGGCGTTACGCATGATGTACTCAGAAGATGAACCGATAAGGAGGCGTTCGAAGGTGTTGAGACCAGTAGCTCCGACCATGATTAAATCAATCTTTTCGCGATCTGGAATATCATGAGCAAGTAAGGTTTTGGGATTGCCGAATTCAATAATTTGTTTGACGTTTTCGATACCTGCAGCTCGGGCTTGTTTCTCAAAGTCGCCTAAAACTTCTTTGGCTTCTTGCTCCAATCTTTCGTAGATATAGGTATCAAAAGTAGCAACACTTTGAAGTGCGCGTGTATCAATCACATGAGTCAAAAAGAGAGAAGCCCCATTGCGTAATGCAACGTTGACACCTTTGTTGAAGGCTAATTCAGACTCGTAGGAGCCATCGATAGCGACGAGGATACGTTCGTATTTTTGTGACATAAGATTGCCCTCCTTTACCATTTGTCAAAACAATAACTTTTATTGTTAGTCTTATTATACTCTTTTTTGTTTGATTATGAAAGCGGTTTAATGTTTTTCCTGAAAGAAAAAAGATTCCTTGTAACAAATGAGGTTACCAAAATACTAACACCCTCCTACAACGGCTTTTTGATATACGCCCTGCATAATTTGCTGTACTAATCGGTCATGTTATAGGGTTGTTTTTGAAGTTTTTAGATTGAAACTTCCCTATTTGATATCGGGACTTGGAATGGATAAATTCTTTCTATTTTACTTATTTTGGTTTATAATATGGGATACGAGGTAAATGAGACTATGAAAATTATTGAAAAATCATCAAAATTAGAACATGTCGCCTACGACATTCGAGGTCCTGTTTTAGACGAAGCCAACCGTATGATTGCTAACGGTGAAAAAATCCTTCGATTAAACACCGGTAACCCAGCGGCTTTTGGGTTTGAGGCTCCTGATGAGGTCATCCGTGATTTGATTGTCAATGCGAGGCTTAGTGAAGGGTATTCAGATAGCAAGGGTATCTTTTCTGCCCGCAAAGCCATTATGCAATATTGTCAGCTGAAAGGTTTCCCGGAGATAGATATTGAGGATATTTATTTGGGAAATGGGGTGTCAGAATTAATTTCCATGTCATTACAAGCCCTGCTTGATGATGGGGATGAGGTGTTGGTTCCTATGCCAGATTACCCTCTATGGACAGCCTGTGTCAGTCTGGGTGGTGGCAAAGCTGTGCATTACTTGTGTGATGAAGAAGCGGATTGGTATCCTGACATTGCTGATATCAAATCAAAAATCACGAGTCGCACCAAAGCTATTGTGGTCATCAACCCTAACAATCCCACTGGTGCCCTTTACCCTAAAGAAGTCCTAGAAGATATTGTTGCCCTTGCAAGAGAGCACCAGCTGATTATTTTTGCCGATGAAATCTATGACCGATTGGTTATGGACGGAGAGGAGCATGTTGCCATTGCTAGTTTAGCGCCAGATGTATTTTGTGTATCCATGAATGGCTTATCAAAATCCCATCGTATTGCTGGTTTCCGAGTAGGTTGGATGGTCTTATCTGGGCCAAAAGATCACGTGAAAGGCTATATCGAAGGATTGAATATGCTAGCGAATATGCGCCTCTGCTCCAATGTGTTGGCCCAACAGGTAGTGCAAACATCTCTAGGCGGTCGTCAGTCTGTTGATGAGCTCTTGTTGCCAGGTGGACGTATTTTTGAGCAACGTAATTTTATCCATGAAGCCATCAATGCGATTCCAGGCTTATCTGCAGTTAAACCCAAAGCAGGTCTTTACCTTTTTCCTAAGATTGATCGTAATATGTATCGTATCGATGATGATGAAGAATTTGTGCTCCAATTATTAAAACAAGAAAAGGTGATGTTGGTTCATGGCCGAGGCTTCAACTGGAAGGACCCAGACCACTTCCGAATTGTGTACTTACCAACCGTGGAAGAATTAGAAGATGTTCAGGAAAAAATCACCCGCGTCTTACATCAGTACAAACGCTAATATATTTCTCATATCCAATTAATTAAAAAACACGAGGGATCACAATTGATGTGGTCTCTTTTGTGATGCCTACGACAGTAATGGCTTTTATAATATGTGACACTAACTATCATTGATGTGGTCGCTTTTATGAGATAAACGGAAAAAGTTACCACTATTACTTTGAATTGTCAAAAGAATAGATAATTTTCTGATAATTCCTTGCAAAAGTAGACCGGCTTTGTTATAATTGAAAAGCAAATAATTCGAAGGAAAAGGAAGAAAATGCCTAACTTATTAGAAAAAACTCGTAAAATTACGTCTATTCTACAGCGCTCTGTAGATAGCTTGGAGACAGAACTCCCATATAATACGATGGCGTCTCGCTTGGCAGATATTATTGACTGTAATGCCTGCATTATCAATGGCGGAGGAACCCTACTTGGTTATGCCATGAAATATAAAACCAACACAGACCGTGTTGAGGAATTTTTTGAAGCTAAGCAATTTCCAGATACTTATGTCAAAGCAGCTAGCCGTGTCTACGACACTGAGGCCAATCTTTCAGTGGAAAGTGAATTAACCATTTTTCCTGTGGAATCGAAAGACATCTATCCAGATGGTTTGACAACAATTGCACCGATTTATGGTGGAGGTATGCGTCTAGGATCTCTTATCATTTGGCGCAACGATAATGAGTTTAGTGATGAGGACCTCATCTTGGTTGAAATTTCAAGCACGGTTGTTGGGATTCAGTTGTTAAACCTTCAAACAGAAAACCTGGAAGAAACGATCCGCAAGCAAACTGCTGTCAACATGGCTATTAACACCCTATCTTATTCAGAAATGAAGGCTGTTGCAGCTATTCTTGGTGAATTGGATGGTAACGAAGGGCGTTTAACAGCTTCTGTCATTGCTGACCGTATTGGCATTACACGATCTGTGATCGTCAATGCCCTTCGTAAATTGGAAAGTGCTGGTATTATTGAAAGTCGCTCTCTCGGCATGAAGGGAACCTACCTCAAAGTTATTAATGAGGGTATTTTTGATAAATTGAAAGAATTTTAAACAAAAAACATCTCTTTTTAAGAGGTGTTTTTTGGTGTCTTTTTTTGGCTAGGTTAGTTGTCTTGACACCTGTAAAGAAATTTGTTACAATTGAGAGCAATAGAGGAGATAAGGGGGGTTCCCCTGTTTAGGAGATACTGATGAGAGCATTGATTTCAATTGACTACACAAACGATTTTGTCGCAGATGATGGGAAGCTGAGCGCAGGAAAAGCTGCCCAAGCTATTTCGTCAACCATAGCTGAGGTGACCGAAAAAGCATTTGAGCGAGGGGACTATATTTTCTTTGCTATTGATTGTCATGATGAGAACGATCCATGGCACCCAGAAAGCAAACTTTTCCCCCCTCATAATCTTAAGGGAAGTAAAGGGCGTGACCTTTATGGTCCTTTGGACAAAGTCTATCAACAGATAAAACAAGACCCTAAAGTATTCTGGTTAGATAAGCGTCACTATTCTGCTTTTTCGGGGACAGATTTGGATATTCGGCTGCGCGAACGTGGTGTTAATACAGTAGTCTTAACAGGAGTTCTAACCGATATCTGTGTCTTGCATACTGCCATTGACGCTTACAATTTAGGTTACAAGCTGGAGGTTGTTCGTTCAGCAGTTGCGAGTATATCAGATCAATCACACCAGTGGGCCTTGGCTCATTTTGAACAGGTTTTGGGCGCGACCATTATTGAGTAACAACAAAAAGAGGCATCAGACGATGTCTCCTTTTTAGTGGCTGCTAAACGACGTTTGGACGATAATCTATTTTTTGACAATGAGTTGAATGGCTTGATTGAGGCGTTCTTCTTGTAAAACAGGATCTGTTTCCGGCTCCTCAATAAGTTGGGCTATTTTCTCGCCTATGACCAATCCCATTGTGCTATTGATACTTGATCGAATAGCAGTTAGCTGTGTGATAATATCAAAACAGGCTTGTTCTTCTTCAATCATTTTTTGAACTCCACGTAATTGCCCCTCTGTCCGTTTAAGGCGATTAAGGATGTCTTTTTTCTCTCTTTTCATGGCTTACCTCATTTCTGATTTTTCATTATACTGGTCCTTGTTCCCTTTGTCAACTATGAGGAAGTGCTTTTGCTATTCACTCTGGTATTGTTTTTGAAGGAGATTGGAAGACTTCAGAATTCGCTATTTTCAAACTTTTTGATTGACTTTCAAAAGTCTACGTGTTATTCTTTACATACCCTGTGGGGTATGCAGAAAAGAAAGGTCTTTTACATGATTTCTAAACTATTAGCATGCATTTTTTTAAGAATACCAAGTATTTCAGTAGAAATGTTAGTTGAGCTGCTCAAACAGGACAAACTACAGCTCGTGGATGTTCGAACACGAAAAGAATATCAAGGTGGTCATATTCGACAAGCTACCAACACTCCTCTGTCTGGTTTAGCACAATTTCGAGGGGATAAACAGGAACCTCTCTATGTGATTTGTCAATCAGGTATGCGAAGTAAAAGGGTCTGCCGATTTCTTGCGAATCAGGGGTATCAAGTGGTTGATGTTAAAGGTGGCATGTCGCATTGGACTGATAACACTTTGTTAGTGAAAAAGAAATAAAGAGATAAGGAGAAACAATGAAGGTACTTATTATCGGTGGTGTTGCTGGTGGCATGTCAGCAGCTACTCGTTTAAGACGATTAAGGGAAGATGCAGAAATTATCGTGATTGATAAAGGGCCTTATGTCTCATTTGCAAACTGTGGCTTGCCTTTCTATGTATCTGGTGAAATCGCTGAGCGTCATCAATTATTGGTGCAAACGCCTGAACGTCTAAAAGCTCGATTTAATTTGGACGTCCGACCTGAGACAGAAGCTTTGCATATTGATCCAGTCAATAAGATGGTTACCCTTGAACATGATGGCAAGAGCTACCAAGAAAGTTATGATAAATTAATTCTCTCACCAGGGGCCAAACCCTTTATTCCCAATATTGATGGTCTGTCGGATGCTCAAAATATCTTTACCTTAAGAAATATCCCGGACTTAGATAAGATTATGGCAGTTGTTCAACAGCAACAAGTTGGGAAAGCCACTGTAGTAGGGGCTGGTTTTATTGGTCTTGAGATGGCAGAAGCCCTTGTTAAAAAAGGTTACGACGTCACTATTGTTGAAAAAGCTGATCATGTCTTACCTCCTCTGGATGAAGAAATGGCGAGCTTTATTCAAAAAGAGTTGCAGAAGCAAGGGGTGACAGTTATCACAGGACAATCTCTAACAGCCATGGAAGAAGCAGGTAGAAAGCTTGTTTTGGAAGACGGAACACGTTTAGAGACCTCACTGACTATTTTGTCCGTGGGAGTGCAACCAGAGTCACTTTTAGCCAAAGAAGCTGGATTGGCTTTGGGATTACGTGGTGGTATTTTAGTTGATGCTTCTTATCAAACCAGTCAACCTGATATTTATGCAGTAGGTGATGCCATTGTAGTGAAGCAAGAATTAACAGGTCAAGATGCCTTAATCGCTCTAGCTAGTCCAGCTAACCGTCAAGGACGTCAGGTAGCTGATGTCATCGCTGGCCTTTCTCGAAAGAACAAAGGCAGTTTAGGCACTGCTATTGTGCGTGTCTTTGATCTAACTGCAGCTACAACGGGTCTAGGAGAAAAGGCGGCTAGGGATGCTTTTCAAGATGTAGCTGTTGTGCATGTGACAGGAAATGATCATGCTTCCTATTATCCAGGAGCTAGTTCAATGACCCTTAAATTAATCTTTAGTCAAACGGATGGGCGTATTTATGGGGCTCAAGCGGTTGGGGCTAAAGGAGTGGACAAACGGATTGATATTCTAGCGACAGCTATTAAAGCCGGATTAAGCGTCGCTGATTTGCCGGAACTAGAGTTAACCTACGCTCCACCATTTGGTTCAGCAAAAGACCCTGTCAACATGCTAGGCTACGCTGCCTTGAATGTACTGGAAGGCCTTAGCCAATCTGTTCAATGGTACCAATTGGAAGAAGAGTTGGCGAAAGGCAAACGTTTATTAGATGTTAGAACGGCAACGGAATACGCTGGAGGACATTTCGGTAATGGTATTAATGTTCCTTTAGATCAACTGCGTGGTCGTCTAGAAGAACTGGATAAGAGTGTTTCCTACATTGTGAGCTGTCATAGTGGCCTAAGGTCCTATTTAGCAGAGAGAATCTTGAAACAAAATGGTTTTGATGTGGTCAATCTGGATGGAGCTTATGCCCTATACCAATCGATTTACCCAGAAAGGATTAGTCATGATTAGAACAGAATCTGTATCGGCTTTAAAAGCAGCACGTCAGAAACATAACGTGGCCTTGATCGACGTTAGGGAAGTTGATGAATATACTTCAGGTCATGTTCCCGGTGCTCTTAATATGCCTTTGTCTAGCTTTGTTCACCATTATCAAGAACTTGATAACGGCAAAGAATACCACGTGATTTGCCAGTCAGGAGCACGTTCAGCTCAAGCGGTTGCCTTTTTAGAAAGCAAAGGTTACTCTGCTGTGTCAGTAGAGGGTGGAACTCAAGCTTGGGATGAGGCTCTCACCTTTTAGAAAGTTAGGTAATATAAATCGTTAAAAAAGACCTAAAGAGGTCTTTTTTTGTGACTTGTTAGGGACTAGAAGAAAAAGGAATGGCCAGAAAGGGGATTGAAAAAGAAAAGTGATGACTTTTTACTTGAAAACGTTTTTAATATCGGATATAATGTACCATATATAATAAATAGTATATCACATATAAGAAAGGTTGTGATCTTATTCAACTAACTCAGCGGCAACAAGCTATTATAGCGATTGTCAAAAAAGAAGAGCCTATCACTGGGGAGCATATTGCAGACCTCCTTCAAGTTACTAGAGCAGCCTTACGATCGGATTTGGTTGTTCTGACCATGTTGGGCATTTTAGATGCTAAACCCAAAGTTGGCTATTTTTACCAGGGGGAAGGCATCTTAGCGACAGCTCAAACCTCTATTAGAGATGTCAAAGTATCTGATGTCATGGGTATTCCGCTCACAGCTCATCAAGACGATTCGGTTTATGACGTGATTGTTAGCCTCTTTATGGAAGATAGTGGAGGGGTATTTGTTTTGGATAAGGACAATTACCTTTGTGGCTTGGTTTCTCGAAAAGACTTGCTCAAGGCGGCGATAGGAGGTAGCGACCTAACCAAGCTACCGATTGGTATGGTTATGACTCGTGTTCCTAATGTGACCACTGTTTTGGAGGATGCCTCAGTTAGTCAGGCAGCGGATTTACTGGTTAAACGAGAAGTTGATAGCTTACCCGTGGTTCGGTTAGATCCTGATTTTCCTGATAAAATGACCGTGGTAGGGAAGTTATCTAAAACCATTATTAGTCGTCTTTTTCTAGAATTGTAGGGATATTGAAGGAGGTTCTCATGGAAGACCAACTATCGATTTTTATTGTTTCTGACTCTTTAGGAGAAACGGCTAGAGCCTTAGCTAAGGCCTGTATTTACCAATTTCCCAATCATGACCACTGGGAATTTCGCCGCTTTTCCTATATTAATAGAGTCGACTTGCTTGATAAGGTTTTTGAAGAAGCTAGACAAACAACAGCTTTTTTAATGTTTAGTTTGGTGGATGAAAAACTGGCAAGTTATGCTGAAAAACGATGCCAAGAAGAAGGTTTTGTCTACGTTGATTTGTTAACAAACGTTATTAAGGCTATGGCTAGTATCTCGGGTGCTAAGCCGTTGGGAGAACCAGGAATCCTGCGGCGTTTGGACAATCATTACTTCAAACGTGTGGATGCGATTGAATTTGCAGTCAAATATGATGATGGCAAGGATCCAAGAGGGATTTTGAAAGCAGATGTGATTTTGCTGGGGGTATCAAGGACGTCTAAAACTCCTCTTAGCATGTACCTTGCCGACAAACAATTAAAGGTGGTTAATATCCCTTTGGTGCCCGAAATTCCAATTCCTAAGGAATTGAGTCAGGTGTCTCCTAAGCGGATTATCGGATTGACCAACTCGCCTGAAAAACTCAATCATATTCGAAGCGAACGCTTAAAGGCACTTGGTGTCTCGGGCGCAGCTAATTATGCTAAAATGGACCGCATTTTGGAGGAATTGGATTATGCAGATGCGGTCATGAAATCTCTCAATTGTCCGGTGATCAATGTCGCTCATAAGGCGATTGAGGAGACTGCAAGTATTATTTTAGAATTATTGACGTCAAATGGTGTAACTGTTGTTAAAGATTACGACAGGTAATAGGAGGCTTATCATGGGAACGACATTTGTTTATCGGTTTGATCAAGGTCACAAAGACATGCGTGACTTACTGGGTGGTAAGGGAGCAAATTTGGCTGAAATGACAGCTATTGGCCTGCCTGTGCCGCAAGGGTTTACCATTACCACAGAAGCTTGCAATGATTATTATGAAAAAGACGGTCAGGTCAGCTCGCTGGTGTTATACCAAATTGACCAGGCCTTGCTGGAATTGGAGAAGGTTCAGGGGAAGGTATTAGGCAGTGACGACAATCCACTTCTTGTCTCTGTTCGGTCGGGTGCTGTTTTTTCCATGCCTGGCATGATGGATACCATTTTAAACCTCGGATTAAATGATAAAAGTGTGCTTGGGCTGGCTTCAAGTACTCAAAATGAACGTTTTGCTTATGACAGTTACCGCCGTTTTATTCAAATGTTTTCGGACGTGGCTATGGAAATCCCTAAGTACAAATTTGAAGCGGTGCTTGATCGGATTAAAGAAGCTAAGGGCTATCAGAGTGATACCGATTTGACAACTGATGATCTCATGGCTATTGTTGCTGAATACAAAACCATCTACCAAAGTGAAATGGGGAAAGCATTTCCTCAGGATCCTAAGGAACAACTGTTATTGGCGATTAAAGCTGTTTTTCGGTCTTGGAATAACCCAAGGGCTCGTATTTATCGTCAGCTCAATGATATTTCAGATCAATTGGGAACAGCGGTGAATATCCAGTCCATGGTTTTCGGTAATATGGGAGCAGATAGTGGTACGGGAGTTGCCTTTACCCGTAATCCTGCCACAGGAGAGGCTGTCCTTTTTGGAGAATATTTGATCAATGCCCAGGGAGAAGATGTGGTGGCAGGCATTCGGACACCTCAAAGCATTGCCACTCTGGAAAAAGAGATGCCAGCTATTTATAATCAATTTGTTGCTATCACTCAGCTTCTGGAAAAGCACTATCGTGATATGCAGGATGTGGAATTCACTATCGAGAAGGGTAAGCTTTATATGCTACAGACCCGTAATGGGAAACGTACTGCCAAGGCCGCTATCAAGATTGCCGTTGATTTGGTGAAAGAAGGGCTGATTAGCAAAGAAGAGGCTATTTTACGCATTGAGCCTAGTCAACTGGACCAGTTGCTCCATCCTACTTTTGACTCCAAAGCCTGTCAAGAAGCTCTTTGTCTAGCAAAAGGACTACCTGCCTCACCAGGAGCTGCTTCGGGCCGTGTTTATTTCCATGCAGAGGATGTGGTTGCTCATGCCAAACAAGGAGAACCTTGCCTTTTAGTACGGCAAGAAACATCTCCAGAAGATATTGAAGGGATGGTCAAGGCAACTGGTATTTTAACGGCTCGTGGGGGCATGACTTCTCACGCAGCAGTTGTTGCAAGAGGTATGGGGAAAACTTGTGTGGCCGGTTGTAGTCAATTACGGGTTAATGAAGCTGCAAAAACCATTGATGTGGATGGCAGACAGATTCACGAGGGAGACTATCTTTCTATTGATGGCAGCACAGGCAGAGTTTATCTGGGAGAACTAGCCATGACCTCCGTAACAGTTGATGACACCTACACCACCTTTATGAGCTGGGTTGATGAGGCGCGTGATATGTTGGTCAGAACCAATGCTGACAACCCTCGTGATGCCCAAAAAGCGATTGACTTTGGGGCAGAAGGCATTGGTTTGTGCCGCACCGAGCACATGTTCTTTGAGGAAGACAGGATTACAGCTGTTCGTGAAATGATTTTAGCAGATGGTTTAGATGACCGTCTCAAAGCTCTGGACAAACTATTGCCTTTCCAACGTCAGGATTTTTATGAGATTTTTAAAGTATTGAATGGCAGAGCCTGTACCATTCGTCTCTTAGACCCACCACTACATGAATTCTTGCCGCATGAGGAAAAAGCGATTAAGGATTTGGCAGAGCAGATGGGTTATCCCTTAGATTACCTTCACAAACGCATTGCTGACTTGGAAGAATTTAACCCTATGCTGGGGCACCGTGGTTGTCGTTTAGCCATTGCTTACCCCGAAATTTATCAAATGCAGGTTAAAGCCATTGCTCAAGGTGCAATCAAAGCTTTACAAGAAGGCTATGAAGTAACACCCGAAATCATGGTGCCGCTGATTAGCAGCGCTAAAGAGTTGGCTGCCTTACGCCCCCTCATTGAGCAAACCATGCAAGAAGAACTGGCAGCTGCAGATCAAGAGTTGGCTTACACCATTGGGACGATGATTGAAATTCCAAGAGCTTGTGTGACAGCCGATGACATCGCTCAGTATGCGGATTTCTTCAGTTTCGGCACAAACGACCTAACACAAATGGGCTTTGGTTTTTCCCGAGACGATGCTGGAAAATTCTTGGGGGAATACGTTGACAGGGGTATTTTTGACAAGGATCCGTTCCAGACCTTTGATCAGAAAGGGATTGGCCGTCTCTTTAGTACCGCCATTTCATTAGCCCGTTCGGTTAAGCCTGACTTGAAACTTGGTATTTGTGGGGAACATGGTGGCGATCCTGCTTCCATTGCCTTTTGCCACAGCCAAGGCCTGACCTACGTTTCTTGTTCGCCATTTAGAGTGCCGCTTACTCGCTTGGCGGCTGCTCAGGCTGCCATCAAAGCTTCAGGCCACAGTCTTACCCAAGACAAATAGAGTTTAGTTTGTCACACTTCCTGACTAAGTTTTTCTGACCTTAGTCAGGAAGTTTTTTGCTGTATGGCTTTCTAGAATTGCATTAGTCACCTATGGTAAATGGGAACAATTGTGATATAATAATTGAGACTATGTAAAAATGATGTGAGAAGTTTTTCCGCTACCTTTAGAGAATAGCAGAGCTGTTCTTTGGAACTGGAATACTTCTTGTCATCTTGGATGGGAGAAATCATGAAAATTTCTGAAGAAGAAGTTCGCCATGTCGCGAAGCTATCAAAATTATCATTTTCAGAAAGTGAGACAACAACCTTTGCAACGACCCTATCTAAAATCGTTGACATGGTTGAATTGCTGAACGAAGTTGATACCGAAGGTGTTGCCATTACAACAACTATGGCAGATAAGAAAAATGTGATGCGTCAAGATGTCGCTGAAGAAGGAACAGACCGTGCCTTGCTCTTTAAAAATGTTCCTGAAAAAGAAAATCACTTTATCAAGGTACCTGCTATTTTGGATGACGGAGGAGATGCCTAATGTCTTTTAATCATAAAACCATTGAAGAGTTGCATGACCTCCTTGTAGCTAAGGAGATTTCAGCAACAGAATTGACCCAAGCAACACTTGAAGACATCAAGTCTCGTGAGGAGGCTGTCGGATCGTTTATTACTGTTTCAGAAGAAGTTGCTCTTAAACAAGCTGCGGCAATTGATGCCAAAGGTATTTATGCTGACAACCTCATGTCAGGTATTCCGTTAGCTGTTAAGGATAATATTTCAACCAAGGGAATCCTAACCACAGCCGCTTCAAAAATGTTGTATAACTACGAGCCGATTTTTAATGCCACATCAGTAGCAAATGCCTACGCTAAAGACATGATTGTTATTGGAAAAACCAACATGGACGAATTTGCCATGGGTGGTTCAACAGAAACCTCTTATTTCAAGAAAACGAAAAATGCTTGGGACCACACAAAAGTACCTGGAGGCTCATCAGGTGGTTCGGCAACAGCAGTCGCTTCAGGACAAGTCCGTTTATCTCTTGGTTCAGACACTGGTGGTTCTATTCGGCAGCCAGCTGCATTTAATGGTGTTGTCGGTTTGAAACCAACCTATGGCACTGTTTCTCGCTATGGTCTCATTGCTTTTGGAAGTTCACTTGATCAGATTGGACCTTTTGCTCCGACAGTCAAAGAAAATGCCCAATTATTAAATGTGATTGCAAGTAGCGATGTCAAGGATGCCACTTCAGCACCTGTTCGCATTGCAGACTACACATCTAAGATTGGTCGTGACATTAAAGGCATGAAGATTGCCCTTCCTAAAGAGTATCTTGGCGAAGGGATTGATCCTGAGATTAAGGAAACGGTTCTTGCGGCAGCTAAACAATTTGAAGCCTTAGGAGCTACTGTTGAGGAAGTTAGTCTTCCACATAGCAAATATGGTGTGGCTGTCTATTACATTATTGCTTCGTCAGAAGCGTCCTCAAACTTACAACGTTTTGATGGCATTCGCTATGGTTTCCGTGCTGACGATGCTAAAAACTTGGATGAAATCTATGTTAACACTCGTAGCCAAGGCTTTGGTGATGAGGTTAAACGTCGTATCATGCTTGGGACCTTTAGTTTGTCATCAGGTTATTATGACGCTTATTTCAAAAAGGCCGGTCAAGTGCGCACTTTGATTATTCAAGATTTTGACAAGGTCTTTGCGGATTATGATCTTATTCTAGGCCCAACAACACCGACGGTTGCTTTTGGCTTAGACACACTCAACCACGATCCTGTTGCCATGTATTTGGCCGACTTATTGACCATTCCAGTTAACTTGGCTGGTCTGCCAGGAATTTCCATTCCAGCAGGATTCGTCGATGGCTTGCCAGTAGGGCTTCAATTAATTGGTCCGAAATACGCTGAAGAAACCATCTATCAAGCAGCAGCAGCCTTTGAAGCGGTGACAGATTATCACAAGCAACAACCGATTATTTTTGGAGGTGACAAGTAATGAATTTTGAAACCATTATTGGGCTTGAAGTCCATGTGGAATTAAATACCAATTCCAAAATTTTCTCACCTTCGTCAGCTCACTTTGGTGAGGACCCAAATGCCAACACGAATGTGATTGATTGGTCTTTCCCAGGGGTCTTACCAGTCATGAACAAAGGGGTGATTGATGCGGGCATAAAAGCAGCGCTTGCCCTTAATATGGACATCCATAAAGAGATGCACTTTGACCGCAAAAATTATTTCTACCCAGATAATCCTAAAGCTTATCAAATTTCACAGTTTGATGAGCCGATTGGTTACAACGGCTGGATTGATATCAAACTAGAAGACGGTTCAACCAAGAAAATTCGTATTGAACGCGCACACTTGGAAGAAGATGCTGGTAAAAACACTCATGGCACAGATGGTTATTCTTATGTGGACCTTAACCGCCAAGGAGTTCCTTTGATTGAGATTGTGTCAGAAGCCGACATGCGTTCTCCTGAAGAAGCCTATGCTTATTTGACAGCTCTGAAAGAAATCATCCAGTATACGGGCATTTCTGATGTCAAGATGGAAGAAGGCTCCATGCGTGTGGATGCCAATATTTCTCTTCGTCCTTACGGGCAAGAACAATTTGGAACAAAGACCGAATTGAAAAACTTGAACTCCTTCTCAAATGTCCGTAAAGGGCTTGAATTTGAGGTGGAACGTCAAGCCAAACTCTTGCGTTCAGGTGGTGTGATACGCCAAGAAACGCGCCGCTATGACGAAGCGAATAAGGGGACTATTTTGATGCGGGTCAAAGAAGGGGCAGCGGACTATCGTTATTTCCCAGAACCAGACCTGCCATTATATGAGATTGATGATGCTTGGATTGACGAGATGCGTGCTCAATTACCTCAATTCCCAGCTCGGCGTCGTGCTAAATATGAAGAGGAACTTGGCCTCTCAGCTTATGATGCTAGCCAGCTAACAGCTACCAAAGCCTTGTCAGATTTCTTTGAAACTGCAGTAAGTCTTGGTGGCGATGCCAAGCAAGTCTCTAACTGGTTGCAAGGAGAAGTTGCCCAATTCTTAAATGCAGAAGGCAAAACCATTGAAGAAATCGCTCTGACACCAGAAAATTTGGTGGAGATGATTGCTATCATTGCTGATGGTACAATCTCTTCTAAAATGGCTAAGAAGGTTTTTGTGCATTTGGCTAAAAACGGTGGCTCAGCACGTGCTTATGTGGAAAAAGCAGGGCTTGTTCAGATTTCTGATCCAGCTGTTCTGGTACCAATTATTCATCAAGTCTTTGCTGATAATGAAGCTGCAGTGGCTGATTTCAAATCAGGCAAACGTAATGCTGATAAGGCTTTCACAGGCTTCTTGATGAAGGCAACCAAAGGTCAAGCTAATCCACAAGTCGCTCAACAATTATTAGCTCAAGAATTGCAAAAACTGTTAGATTAAACTTTTTTGAACAAACTTTTAGTTTGTTAAAAGGCAGTCACCCTGGAAGGTGGGCTGCTTTTTGTCTATTTGTTTTAGGCGGATTAGGATTGAAGTAGCGGAGTTGGTGACCTGCTATTCTTTTCAGTTCTGGAAATAGGAAAACTTGTAGGCTTAGATGGACTATCAAAGCTTCTAAAACTATGCTAAAATGGTTGGTGATGAAGCAGAGAAAGGGGATAGCATGTCAAAAACGGTTAAAGGTAGTTTAATGGTTCTTTTGGCAGGGCTAGCTTGGGGAATTTCAGGTGCTTCTGGTCAATATTTAATGGCTCATGGCACGGATGTTCATTTGCTAACGTCGTTAAGGCTCATGATTTCAGGGGTCGTCTTGACTGCCCTAGTCCTGTGGCGTCACAAAGAAAAAGTCATTGCCCTTGTGACCACTAAAAAACATTTCAAGGAACTCTTGATTTATAGTCTTTTAGGATTGGGGCTCAATCAGTACGCCTATTTGATGGCGATCCGTTATTCCAATGCTGGCACAGCCACTGTGTTACAGTATTTATCTCCTATTTTAGTGTTGATTTTTGTGTCCGCCACAGCTAAACGGTTGCCGACTATCACAGAATCTCTAGCAATTCTCTTAGCTATACTTGGCACAGTTATTATGGCTTGTCATGGAGAACTATCTCACTTAGCCATTAGCCCAATTGGTCTTTTCTGGGGAGTTTTTTCAGCCCTTACCTATGCTTATTGCGTGATTAAACCCGTTAATATGATTAAGACTTGGGGCAGCTTGATCGTTATTGGACTTGCGATGTTAATGGGAGGAGTGGTTTTTCCAATCGTAACGAGGGCTTGGCGCTATCCCCTTATGTTAACGGCTGATAATCTAGTAGCCCTTATTGGAATTATTGGGATTGGAACTATTTTTGCTTACACCTTTTTCTTAAAAGGAGCTTCACTCATCGGTCCCGTTAAGGCGACTTTGTTGGCGTCCATAGAGCCAGTAGCATCGGTTTTTTTCGCCATTGTGCTAATGAAAGAACTTTTTTACGTTATTGATCTTCTAGGAATGGCTTTGATTTTAGTTGCTGTTCTACTGATTTCCTTTAGAGATTTGTTGCTTTATCAAAGAGAAAGATGGTTACTAAAAGCAGTCAAGAGGCAAAAAAGATTCTGAAGAAGACTTGCTAATCGCTAATCTATTTCAAGTCAGTTAAAAATGATGATATGATAAAGGAGTATTGAACATGATTTGGTCTTTAATTGTTGGTGCTTTTATTGGTATGATAGCTGGTAAAATCACTGAAAAGAGTCAATCCATGGGTTGTTTCACTAATATTGCAGCTGGTCTTATTGGATCAGCTGTGGGACAACGCTTATTTGGGGATTGGGGGATTCAGTTAGCTGGTATGGCTGTCTTTCCATCAATCTTGGGAGCTGCCATAGTGATTGTTCTTGTTTCAGCTATATTTGGAAAACGATAATAAAAAAAGGCTGCATGGCATAGCGCCAAACAGCCTTTTTTTGCAACATAAAATGTCTTATCTTTTTATCGGTTGCTTTTCTATTATAGGCTTCTTATATGTAGATTTCATATCAGTTAGTTAACAAAAAATTGTTCATGTTACCGTTTTGACACCTTTTTGCAAAATGTAACTGTCACAAGAGGAACAGGGACGACTACGATTCGAAAAGTCAAAAATCTTCATAAGAGATTTTTAAATATCTCTGTTTTTGCAAGTGTTTTTGTTACATGCTATAATAATAAGAAGAGATTTTTGGAGGTTAACATGACGAAAACAAGACTCTATATTGCCAGACATGGGAAAACCATGTTTAATACCATTGGGCGTGCTCAAGGGTGGAGTGACACACCTCTTACCAAAAAAGGAGAAGAAGGTATCCGCGAATTAGGTTTAGGCTTAAAGGATTCAGGCATACCTTTTAAAGCTGCTTTTTCTAGCGATTCAGGCCGGACCATGCAAACCATGGAGATTATTTTGAGAGAATCTGAAAATGAATTCCTCCCGTACACCCGCGATAAACGCATTCGTGAGTGGTGCTTTGGTAGCTTAGATGGCGCTTACGATTCAGAATTATTTCTAGGTGTCCTTCCAAGAACAAAAGCCTTTGAAAACCGTGATAACCTACGTGATGTTCCCTATTCTGAATTAGCAGAAAGTATCGTAGAAGTTGATACAGCTAATTGGGCAGAACCGTGGGAAGTTCTTCGCAAGCGTATCTGGGACGGTTTTGAGGCGATTGCCTTATCCATTCAAAATGCTGGCGGCGGGAATGCTCTTGTGGTTAGCCATGGGATGACTATTGGAACATTTATGTGGCTAATCGATCCTGACCGTGAGAAACAATATATTGATAACGGCAGTGTCACTGTTGTCGAATTTGAAGATGGGCAATTTACCATCAAAACCATTGGAGATATGAGTTATCGCTACCGTGGCCGTGAAATAATAGAAGCAAAGTCAGATGAAGCATAATCATTTTAAATTATTATTACAAACACTGGTTGTCCTGCTCTTTGTCGGAGGTATTTACCTCTTTATTAAGCCAGAGAAGCAGGCCACCAAGACGCCTTCAAGTCAACAGGCAAGCAGTCAAAAAGTGGTCAAAAATAGCAAAGAGTCCACAGGGCTTCCTAAAGTCTCTCCAAAAGATTGGGAATTGATTTTAGTGAATCGGGACCATATAACTGAGGAATTGAGCCCAGAATTGGTTGATGTGAATGGGGTGTCGGTGGACAAGCGTATTGAACAGGCTACTGCTGATTTTTTAGCGGCAGCTCAGGCTATTGACCCACAAGAGCACCTTATTTCAGGCTATCGCTCCGTAGCTTACCAAGCAGAGCTTTACCAATCATATATTGATCAAGAAATGGCTAACGATCCCAGTTTGACTCAGGAGGCTGCCGAAGCTTTGGTTCAAACGTATTCACAACCTGCGGGAGCTAGTGAGCATCAGACAGGGCTTGCTATTGATATGAGTACCGTGGATAGTTTAAATGCTAGTGATCCTCAAGTGGCTCAAGCTGTTCAAAAAATAGCACCTGAATATGGTTTTGTGCTCCGCTTTCCCGATGGTAAAACCAAAAGCACAGGAGTAGGGTATGAAGATTGGCACTACCGTTATGTCGGTAAAGCCTCCGCTCGCTACATGACCAAGCACCGCCTAACCCTCGAAGAATATATCAGTGCTCTAAAGGAGAAACAATGAGAAGTCGACTGAAATTTCCCTACTTTATCACCTTGCTCCTCTTCTTTTTAGTTTTGATCATTGGTCCACTCCTTTTTAATGGTAGAATGGCTAGCGCGACAAAGGAAGTCAACGTTGGTTACAGTCAAGACCAATTTATCAAAACCCTTGTGCCAGAAGTTAAACCTCTAGCAGAACATTATGGGATTAGGCCTTCCATTTTGATTGGCCAAATTCTTCTAGAAACTGACAATGGAAGAACTTTACTGGCTGCTAAGTATCATAATCTCTTTTCTAAGGAGGCTGACTTAGGTCAGTCCGGCATCAGGTTAAAAGATTCCCTAAAAAGTGGGCAAGTTTTCCGATATGCTGTGTATAAGGATAGGGAAAGTTCTATCAGAGATTATTTGAGTATGCTTAGTCAAGGGCAACAGATTGATAAACGACTATATCGAAGCTTGGCAACCGAAAAAGGTTATAAGGCTCCAGCACAGAGTCTACAAGATTATCGTTATAGCGAGGACATTACCTATGCCAAACGATTGATTAAAGTGATTGAAGAAAAAGACCTGACAAGTTATGATTGATAAAATTAGCACTCTAAAAAATGAGTGCTAATTTTTTGAGTTTTTTCCTTGACATGTGTTTTGGAAGGAGTATAATAGAAATATAAATTAGCAGTCAGATACATAGAGTGCTAATCGAAAGGAGTGATTGGTTTGTGATTACCGAGCGTCAAAATGACATCTTAAATCTCATCGTGGAATTATTTACACAGACTCATGAACCAGTCGGCTCAAAAGCTTTACAGTCGGCCATTGACTCAAGTAGTGCCACGATTAGAAATGATATGGCAAAGCTAGAGAGGCTAGGTCTTCTGGAAAAAGCACATACTTCTAGTGGACGGATGCCGAGTGCAGCAGGATTTAAGTATTTCGTGGAGCACTCGCTCAGTTTAGATAGTATTGATGAGCAAGATGTTTATCAGTTGGTCAAGGCCTTCGATTTTGAAGCCTTTAGACTAGAAGATCTTCTCGCTAAAGCCAGTCAGATTTTAGCAGATATCACAGGATATACAGCTGTTATTTTAGATGTTGAACCTGCTAGGCAGAAATTAACAGCCTTTGATATCGTTCAATTATCAAATCATGATGCCTTAGCGGTGCTAACTTTAGATGAATCAAAACCTATAACTGTTCAGTTTGCCATCCCTAAAAACTTTCTTAGCAAGGATCTTTTGGTTCTCAAGGAGATCGTGGATGAGCGCTTACTAGGTAGAGATGTGATGGATGTTCACTATAAATTACGAACAGAAATTCCGCAGATTGTTCAAAAGTATTTCACAGTGACTGACAATGTTTTAGATTTATTTGATTACATTTTTGAAGGGCTTTTTCAAGAGACCGTTTTTGTTTCTGGAAAAGTAGCAGCTCTGGACTATGCTGGCCTAGCTACTTATCAGTTCCTTGACCATGAGCAGAGACTTGCTTTGTCGATTAGGCAAAGCATGGCTGAAGATGACATGGCTATGGTGCGAGTAGCAGATAGCAAAGAGGCTGCTTTAGCGAATGTGACCTTGTTGACCTACAAATTTTTGATTCCTTATCGTGGATTTGGACTACTTAGTCTGATTGGGCCTATTGATATGGACTATCGCCGTAGTGTCAGCTTGATTAATGTTATTGGGCGTATTCTAGCTGTTAAATTACGAGATTACTACCGTTATTTGAACAGTAATCACTATGAAGTTAACTAAGGCTAGCTGATGCAATGAAAAAGTAAGAAAGAGGTGTTACCTTGTCAAAAAAAGCAAAAGAAGAGCAAGTCAAGGAAGAGTCACTTGACCAAACTGTTGAAGTAGAAGAAGTATCAACAGAAGAAGTGGTTGAGGAAACTCCTGAAAAAACAGACTTGGAATTGGCCAATGAGCGTGCCGAGGAGTTTGAAAACAAATACCTTCGTGCTCATGCAGAAATGCAAAACATCCAACGCCGTGCTAATGAAGAACGTCAAAACTTGCAACGTTACCGGTCGCAAGACTTAGCGAAAAAAATTCTCCCAAGTCTTGATAACTTAGAACGTGCGTTAGCAGTTGAGGGGTTAACAGACGACGTTAAAAAGGGACTTGAAATGGTTCAAGAAAGTCTCGTTCAAGCCCTTAAAGAAGAGGGTATCGAAGAAGTTGCTGTGGAAAGTTTTGATCACAATTTGCACATGGCAGTTCAAACCTTGCCAGCTGATGATGAACACCCAGCAGATAGCATTGCACAGGTATTCCAAAAAGGTTATAAACTACATGAGCGCTTGCTAAGACCAGCCATGGTTGTTGTTTATAATTAATTTTGGTGACTGCGCAGCGATTGCGAAGGCACTGAGCTCAAAAAGAAAACACAAAACTTCGACCGCCAAGTCGTTAAACTAGACTAGTATAAGAAAAATTAAAAAGAGGTATGACACATGTCTAAAATTATTGGTATTGACTTAGGTACAACTAACTCAGCAGTTGCAGTTCTTGAAGGAACTGAATCAAAAATTATTGCTAACCCAGAAGGAAACCGTACAACACCATCTGTTGTGTCTTTCAAAAATGGTGAAATCATTGTGGGTGATGCTGCAAAACGCCAAGCAGTCACAAACCCAGAAACAATCATCTCAATCAAATCTAAAATGGGTACTTCTGAAAAAGTTGCTGCAAATGGTAAAGAATACACACCACAAGAAATCTCAGCTATGATTCTTCAATACCTTAAAGGTTATGCTGAAGACTACCTTGGGGAAAAAGTAACCAAAGCGGTTATCACAGTTCCTGCCTACTTTAACGATGCGCAACGTCAAGCGACAAAAGATGCGGGTAAAATCGCTGGTCTTGAAGTAGAACGTATTGTCAACGAACCAACAGCGGCAGCCCTTGCTTATGGTCTTGATAAAACAGATAAAGAAGAAAAAATCTTGGTCTTTGACCTTGGTGGTGGTACCTTTGACGTTTCAATCCTTGAATTAGGTGATGGTGTCTTTGACGTATTGGCAACAGCAGGTGATAACAAACTTGGTGGTGATGATTTTGACCAAAAAATCATTGATTTCTTAGTCGAAGAATTCAAGAAAGAAAATGGTATTGACCTTTCTCAAGACAAAATGGCGCTTCAACGTTTGAAAGATGCTGCTGAGAAAGCTAAAAAAGATTTGTCAGGTGTCACTCAAACTCAAATCTCATTGCCATTTATCACTGCAGGTGCTGCTGGTCCTCTTCACTTAGAAATGAGCTTGTCTCGTGCTAAATTTGACGACCTTACTCGCGACCTTGTAGAACGTACGAAAACTCCAGTTCGTCAAGCCCTTTCAGATGCAGGCTTGTCATTGTCAGAAATCGACGAAGTTATCCTTGTTGGTGGATCAACTCGTATCCCAGCAGTTGTCGAAGCGGTTAAAGCTGAAACTGGTAAAGAACCAAACAAATCTGTAAACCCTGATGAAGTAGTTGCTATGGGTGCTGCTATCCAAGGTGGTGTCATCACTGGTGATGTCAAAGACGTTGTTCTTCTTGACGTTACTCCATTGTCACTTGGTATCGAAACAATGGGTGGTGTCTTTACAAAACTTATTGATCGTAACACCACTATTCCAACGTCTAAATCACAAGTCTTCTCAACTGCAGCAGACAACCAACCAGCCGTTGATATCCACGTTCTTCAAGGGGAACGCCCAATGGCAGCAGACAACAAGACTCTTGGACGCTTCCAATTGACAGATATTCCTGCAGCTCCTCGTGGTATTCCACAAATTGAAGTAACATTCGATATCGATAAAAACGGTATTGTTTCTGTAAAAGCAAAAGACCTTGGTACTCAAAAAGAACAACACATTGTTATCAAGTCAAATGATGGTCTTTCAGAAGAAGAAATTGATCGCATGATGAAAGACGCTGAAGCAAATGCTGAAGCAGATGCGAAACGTAAAGAAGAAGTTGATCTTAAAAACGAAGTTGACCAAACTATCTTTGCTACTGAAAAAACAATCAAAGAAACTGAAGGCAAAGGCTTTGACACAGAACGTGATGCTGCTCAATCAGCTCTTGACGAGTTAAAAGCTGCCCAAGAATCTGGCAACCTTGACGACATGAAAGCTAAACTTGACGCTCTTAACGAAAAAGCACAAGCATTAGCTGTTAAAATGTACGAGCAAGCTGCAGCAGCTCAACAAGCAGCACAAGGTGCAGAAGGCGCTCAAACAAGTGATTCATCAAATGACGATGGTGTTGTAGACGGTGAGTTTACGGAGAAATAAAACAGTCCTGCGGACTGTTTTATCCCATGAGCCTAGAGACAAAGAGCGAGTGGTTAAGGTTTACAGACTAAAAAAGCGTGTGCTTGCACACAAGGAAGTTTATCTTTTTCACTCGGATTTTAGGTTGTGCTCAATTTAACTTACAAATATGGTACAAACTCAGAGGTTGACAACCAACCTCTGTTTTTGGCTAAGAAGAACTAAAGAGGAATTTCATGAAAAAGTTGCTTGTCTGATTTATCCATATTTTTCCCTTTATGAAGTGACGGTCTTAACTAGTACACTTGTTCTTTCTTTTGGTGTTGATATTGACTACATCGCAACATCCAAAGACCTCATTGTTTCAGAGGACGGGCTCTCTTGTCAGGCTACAAAAACTCTTGAGCAGATTTCCATTGATGATTATTCTTGCCTCATCCTACCAGGAATGATTGACTTTAAGCCGGCCTTACGTGATAAGGAGTTGCTCACATTTTTAGCTGGTCTAAATGAAGAATCTATTCTGATTGCTGCAATTTCATCGGCTCCCATTTTATTGGCGAAAGCAGGACTTCTAAAAGACAAAACTTTCACTGGAGGAATTTGGCAAAATTTCTTTGATTACTTTGACTTTATCCCAAAGGAAAATTTCAAGCCACTTTCAGTTTTGAAAGACCAAAATATCGTGACAGCAATTGGCTTTGCTCATCAGGAATTTGCAAGAACAGTCCTCACGTCGCTTAATTTAACAGAGGATGCGAATAAATTCTTCAGAGAAGAAGCGACCTACGCAGAAGAAGACTTAGTTTTTAATCTTTCAGAAGAGGAATTTGAGAATTTCAAGTCAGACTTTGACGCTCATCTCATTTCAAAATAACCTTTACAGAAAGGAAAATGTTCTTAACTGAACACGGGCTACTTTCTAAATTTCAAAGAAAGGAATACAAGTTCGATTATTCGAACACAGGCCAAAGCGTGTAAAATCCCTTTTGCGGATTTGCACACGCCTACGACTCTGCGAAAAAAGAGAAATACCTCCTAGATACGAGAGTATCTTCGTCGGCTTTCCTATTTTTCATTGAGTCGTTTTACGGCTTGGTATCTTACATTATGAACAATACAGAATATTATGATCGTCTGGGGGTTTCTAAGGATGCGTCCCAAGATGATATTAAAAAAGCTTATCGAAAAATGTCTAAGAAATATCACCCAGACATTAATAAGGAAGCTGGTGCTGAACAAAAGTATAAGGATGTCCAAGAAGCTTATGAAACGCTAAGTGACTCTCAAAAACGCGCAGCTTATGATCAATATGGTGCAGCAGGCGCCAACGGTGGCTTCGGTGGGGGAGCAGGCGGCTTTGGTGGCTTTGATGGAGGCGGCTTTGGCGGTTTTGAGGACATTTTCTCAAGTTTCTTTGGTGGCGGTGGCATGCGTAACCCTAATGCTCCTCGTCAAGGAGATGACCTACAATACCGTGTTAATCTTTCCTTTGAAGAGGCGGTTTTTGGTGTTGAAAAGGAAGTTAGCTATAATCGTGAAGCAACTTGTGGCACTTGTTCAGGTTCAGGTGCCAAACCTGGTACCAGTCCAGTAACTTGTCATAAGTGTCATGGTTCAGGAGTGATGACTGTTGATACTCAAACCCCACTTGGAATGATGCGTCGACAAGTGACCTGTGATGTCTGTCATGGTACTGGTCAAGAGATTAAAGAACCCTGCCCAACTTGTCATGGTACTGGTCACGAAAAGAAAGTTCACAAAGTTTCGGTTAAAATCCCAGCTGGTGTAGAAACTGGTCAACAGATTCGTCTTCAAGGTCAAGGGGAAGCAGGCTTTAATGGAGGTCCTTATGGCGACCTATTCGTTATTTTGAATGTCTTACCAAGTAAGAAATTTGAGCGAAATGGTTCGACGATTTATTACAGCCTAGACATTTCTTTTACCCAAGCAGCTTTAGGGGATACTGTGGACATTCCGACAGTACATGGTGATGTGGAAATGGCTATTCCAGCAGGAACGCAAACTGGTAAAACCTTCCGTCTTAAAGGAAAAGGGGCACCAAAACTCCGTGGTGGTGGCCAAGGAGATCAGCATGTGACTGTTAATATTGTCACTCCAACTAAACTTAACGATGCTCAAAAAGAGGCTTTAAAAGCCTTCGCTGAGGCAAGTGGTGAACAACCATTACATCCAAAGAAAAAAGGATTCTTTGATAAAGTCAAAGATGCTTTAGAAGATATTTAAACGACGTCAACGTATGCATTTAGAGAGTTATTTCTTTAAATGCGTACGTTTTTTTAATTTTATGGTGATAGCGAAAACGTTTTCGGTGACTTCTGTCAATTTTTTTCTTGCCAAAGAGAAAAAACTGGTGTATTATATTTAGGTAATTAATTTGATTATCAAATCATTTATTTATAAAATAATTTTGCTATCAAATAAATTATCAGAAAAGAGGACTGTGATGCCGTTTAACTATATCATTTTTGACGTTCAAGACGACCTTGCGACGCTAACCTTAAATCGTCCAGAGGTTTCAAATGGCTTTAATATTCCAACTTGCCAAGAAATCTTACAAGCTTTGACGAAAGTAAAGGAAAATCCATCCGTACGCTTTTTAATGATTAAAGCTGTTGGGAAAGTTTTCTCCGTTGGTGGGGACTTGGTTGAGATGCAAACTGCGGTTGAAAAGGATGACGTGCAATCATTGGTTAAGATTGCGGAGTTAGTCCAAGAAATTTCTTTTGCGATCAAACAACTTCCGAAACCGGTTATTCTTTGTGCAGACGGTGCAGTAGCTGGAGCAGCATTTAATATTGCTTTGGCAGCGGATTTTTGCATTGCCAGTACCCAAACAAAATTTATTCAAGCCTTTGTGAATGTTGGTTTGGCACCAGATGCGGGAGGTCTGTTTCTACTAACACGTGCTGTTGGTCTTAATCGTGCCACTTATCTTGTCATGACGGGCGAAGGGGTGACGGCAGAAAAAGGGCTTGACTATGGCTTTGTCTATCGTGCAGCCGAGTCCGATAAGTTAGACAAAGTCTGTCTTCAACTGTTAAAACGGTTAAGACGTGGGTCTTCCAATTCCTATGCTGGAATGAAGACTTTAGTGTGGCAGAGTTTCTTTACCGGCTGGGAAGAGTATGCTAAAAAAGAACTTGACATTCAAGAAGAGCTAGCCTTCAAAGAGGATTTCAAAGAAGGTGTCAGAGCTTATGGCGAAAGACGACGACCAAATTTCCAAGGGAAGTAAGACAGCTATTGTTTGCAAAATACTTTGACCTTTGATATACTTTGATTGTCAAAGTTTATTGCTAGGAGGTGTTTACTTGGAATATGACAAAATTAACCAATACTTAGTTGATATTTTCAACCGGATTTTGGTTATCGAAGAAATGAGCTTAAAGACGAGTCAGTTTAGTGATGTCTCTTTAAAAGAGATGCACACCATTGAGATTATTGGAAAATATGATCAGGTGACGCCAAGTGACATTGCTAGAGAACTAATGGTGACATTGGGAACAGTAACCACTAGCTTGAATAAACTGGAAGCAAAAGGCTACATCGAAAGAACGCGGTCAAGTTCAGATAGACGGGTGGTTTACCTGTCACTAACAAAAAAAGGTCGCCTTTTGGATCGCCTTCATGCTAAGTTTCACAAAAACATGGTTGGACATGTGATTGCTGATATGAGTGACGAAGAGATGCAAGCGTTAATGCGCGGACTAGGTAACCTACATCAATTTTTGGAGGATTTGGTTTAAATGGTCTTTTCGAAAATCAGTCAGGTGGCTCACTATGCTCCCAAACAGCTAGTGACCAATGATGATTTAGCAAACATAATGGATACCAGCCATGAGTGGATTTTTTCTCGAACCGGAATTGCCCAAAGGCATATTGTCAGAGAGGAGCTCACTAGTGATTTGGCGAGTCGAGTCGCAGAACAACTCTTGACAAAGTCTGGTCTAGCAGCTGATGCAATTGATTTTATTATCGTTGCGACGATTAGTCCTGATGGTACAATGCCCTCGACGGCAGCAATTGTTCAAGCGACTATTGGTGCTACGAGAGCCTTTGCTTTTGATCTAACAGCTGCTTGTAGTGGTTTTGTCTTTGCTTTGACTATGGCTGATAAGCTCATCTCGTCAGGGTCCTATCAAAAGGGGATGGTGATTGGGGCAGAAACCTTATCAAAACTCATTGATTGGAAAGACCGGACGACAGCTGTTCTCTTTGGAGATGGCGCTGGAGGTGTTCTGCTAGAAGCTAGTCAAGGCCAGCATCTCTTAGCAGAATCTTTACATACAGATGGAGCGCGTGGGCAGCATTTGACTTCGGGGCAAACGGGACTTTCTTCCCCATTCTCTCTTAGTCAAGAAGTTACCCACACTATCCAAATGGATGGGCGCGCTATCTTTGATTTTGCGATTAGAGATGTGTCTAAAAACATTTCTGAGATACTTGAGCAATCAGGTCTAACTAATGATGATTTAGATTATCTCCTGTTACATCAAGCTAATCGTCGTATCCTGGATAAAATGGCTCGGAAAATTGACTTTCCTAGGGAGAAGTTCCTTGAGAATATGGAACATTATGGGAATACCAGTGCAGCTAGTATCCCAATTCTCTTATCAGAAGCTGTCCAAAATGGGCAGATTAGACTAGATGGTACCCAAAAAGTCTTGCTCTCCGGTTTCGGTGGAGGTTTGACATGGGGAAGTCTAATTGTTAAAATCTAGTTATATCATGTGCCTAGCACATTTATAAAAATAAATTTATATTTTTAAGGAGAAATAAAAATGGCAGTATTTGAAAAAGTACAAGAAATTATAGTTGAAGAACTTGGTAAGGAAACAGAAGAAGTAACACTAGAAACTACATTTGATGATTTAGATGCAGATTCACTTGATGTTTTCCAAGTTATTTCAGAAATCGAAGATGCCTTTGATATCCAAATTGAAACTGAAGAAGGTTTGAACACTGTGGGTGATCTTGTTGCCTACGTTGAAGAAAAAACAAAATAAAACTAGGATTGACTGATATAGAAGCAACTGATTAAAAGTGAGCTGTCCCCTGTCTCTATCATGACTGGATAATATAAGATGTATTAGTCAAACCGTTGGGGTGAGATTAGACCCTTTTTAGGATCTAGCTCACTCTTTCTTCTTATCATGATAGTTTGATTATCAAATTATTCTCCTTATTACTTATAGAAGGTTATTATGAAAACACATATTACAGAATTACTTAATATTGATTATCCCATTTTTCAAGGAGGTATGGCCTGGGTCGCAGATGGTGATTTAGCAGGAGCAGTGTCCAATGCTGGTGGGCTAGGTATCATCGGTGGGGGAAATGCTCCAAAAGAAGTTGTTAAAGCCAACATTGACCGTGTTAAAGCGATTACGGACAACCCCTTTGGGGTGAATATCATGCTGTTGTCACCTTTTTCCGATGATATTGTTGATTTGGTTATTGAAGAAGGTGTCAAAGTTGTCACAACAGGTGCAGGAAATCCAGGAAAATACATGGAACGTCTGCATCAGGCAGGTATTATTGTTATTCCAGTGGTTCCAAGTGTGGCTCTTGCCAAACGGATGGAAAAACTTGGTGTCGATGCAGTGATTGCTGAAGGCATGGAAGCTGGAGGACACATTGGTAAATTAACAACTATGACTCTCGTGAGACAAGTGGTCGAAGCTGTTTCTATCCCTGTGATTGCGGCAGGAGGGATTGCCGATGGCCGTGGAGCAGCAGCAGCCTTTATGCTAGGTGCTGAAGCTGTCCAAGTTGGCACACGCTTTGTTGTGGCTAAAGAATCTAATGCCCACCAAAATTTTAAAGATAAAATTTTGAAAGCAAAAGATATCGATACGGTGATTTCTGCTCAGGTTGTGGGTCATCCTGTTCGGTCTATTAAAAACAAATTGACCTCAGCTTATGCCAAGGCTGAAAAAGAATTTTTAACAAATCAAAAAACGGCAGATGATATTGAGGAAATGGGAGCAGGGTCTCTTCGAAACGCAGTTGTCGACGGTGATGTGGTAAATGGTTCTGTTATGGCAGGTCAGATTGCTGGTCTTGTGAAGGAAGAAGAGAGCTGCGAAGCTATTCTAAAAGACATTTACTACGGTGCTGCCAGTGTTATCCAAGAAGAATCTAAGCGCTGGCAAGCAGTTTCTTTAGATAACTGAGCTACAAGGTAAAGGATAATGACAATGACAAAAACAGCCTTTTTATTCGCTGGCCAAGGTGCTCAAAAATTAGGAATGGCAAGAGACTTTTACGATCACTTTGCTATTGTTCGCGAAACCTTTGACCAAGCTAGTCAAGTATTGGGATATGATTTGCGTCGTCTCATTGACAGTGATCAGGAAAAACTCAACCAAACCAGCTACACTCAGCCAGCTATTTTGACCTCGTCGATTGCTATCTATCGTGTTTTAGGTTTGCATCACATTAAACCAGATATGGTAGCAGGACTTTCTTTAGGAGAGTATTCTGCTTTGGTGGCATCTGGAGCTCTTTCTTTTGAAGACACGTTAGCTTTGGTAGCTAAAAGAGGTCGCTTGATGGAAGAAGCTGCCCCATCGGGGTCTGGTAAGATGGTTGCTGTGATGAATACAGATGTTCAGATTATCGAAGAAGCTTGTCAACTAGCAGCTGTGCACGGAGTGGTATCTCCGGCTAACTATAATACCCCAAGCCAAATTGTCATCGGTGGGCAGGCAGAAGCCGTGAATGTTGCCGTTGAATTATTGAAGGAAAAAGGTGTTAAACGCTTAATTCCTTTGAATGTTTCAGGGCCTTTCCATACAGCCTTGTTAAAACCAGCTAGCCGTTTATTGGCGAGAGAATTAGAACATTATACCTTTAATGATTTTAATATTCCTCTTGTTGGTAATACTGAAGCAAGTATTATGGAAAAAGACCGTATCCCAGAACTATTAGTCCGTCAAGTCATGGAGCCTGTGCGTTTTTATGATAGCATTGCCACTTTGACTGAAAACGGAGTGACTCAGGCTATTGAGATTGGACCAGGTAAGGTCTTGACAGGATTTGTGAAGAAAATTAACAAACAATTGCCATGCAGCAGTATCGAAGACATGGTAAGCTTACGCTCATTTTTAGATAGATAGAGAGGAAACTCATGGAAATTAAAGGGAAAAATATCTTTATTACAGGTTCAACAAGAGGTATCGGTTTAGCGATGGCTCATCAATTTGCCAGCTTAGGAGCTAATATTGTCTTGAATGGTCGCTCTGCTATCTCTGATGACCTCGTTGCCAGCTTTGCAGATTACGGGGTAACTGTCGTCGCTATTTCTGGAGATGTTTCAGAAGCATCCGATGCTAAACGCATGGTCAGCGAAGCTATTGAACATTTAGGTTCAGTTGATGTTTTGGTGAATAATGCTGGGATTACCAATGATAAATTAATGCTTAAAATGACGGAAGAAGATTTCGAACGCGTCTTGAAAATCAATTTGACTGGAGCCTTTAACATGACACAAGCAGTCTTGAAGCCGATGTCCAAGGCTCGCCAAGGAGCTATTATTAATGTCTCTAGTGTGGTTGGTTTAACAGGAAATATTGGTCAAGCGAACTATGCTGCTTCAAAAGCAGGTTTGATTGGTTTTACCAAGTCTGTTGCCCGTGAAGTTGCTGCTCGGAATGTTCGAGTAAACGCTATTGCACCAGGATTTATCGAATCAGATATGACAGACGTTCTTTCTGAGAAGATGCAGGAGCAAATTTTAGGACAGATTCCTATGAAACGCATCGGAAAAGCGCAAGAAGTTGCCCAACTAGCAAGTTTCTTAGCTGGACAAGACTATATTACAGGACAAGTTATCGCTATTGATGGCGGTATGACAATGCAATAAGGAGACGTAGTGAAATGACATTTAAAAGAGTAGTAGTAACAGGTTATGGATTAACATCTCCAATCGGGCATGATCCTGAAACATTTTGGAACAATCTGAAAACTGGTCAAATCGGTATTGGTCCTATTACTAAATTTGACACCACTGATTATGCGGTCAAAAATGCGGCTGAAATTCAAGATTTTCCATTTGACAAATACTTTGTGAAAAAAGATTTGAACCGTTTTGATATGTATTCTCTTTATGCTCTTTATGCAGCGATGGAAGCTGTTGAGCATGCTAACTTAGATATTGATAGCATTGATGCCGATCGTTTTGGGGTTATTGTTGCCTCAGGAATTGGTGGTATCCAAGAGATTGAAGAACAAGTCATTCGCCTACATGAAAAAGGGCCAAAACGTGTGAAACCAATGACCTTGCCAAAAGCCTTGCCAAATATGGCTGCAGGTAATGTGGCCATGAAATTGAAAGCACAAGGAGTATGTAAATCAATTAATACTGCCTGCGCTTCTTCCAATGATGCGATTGGAGATGCTTTCCGTGCCATTAAATTTGGAACGCAGGATGTGATGATGGTTGGCGGTTCAGAAGCGGCTATCACAAAATTTGCGATTGCTGGTTTCCAAAGTTTAACAGCCTTGTCAACAACTGAAGACCCAAGCAGAAGTTCTATTCCATTTGATAAAGATCGTAATGGCTTTATCATGGGAGAAGGATCAGGAATGCTCGTTTTAGAAAGCCTAGAGCATGCGCAAGAACGCGGGGCGACGATCTTAGCAGAAATTGTGGGTTATGGAAATACCTGCGATGCTTACCACATGACCTCTCCTCATCCAGAAGGATTGGGTGCGCGTAAAGCTATTCACCTAGCCTTACAAGAAGCTGGTATTGAGGCGAGTGATATTAATTATGTCAATGCTCATGGAACATCAACGCCAGCCAATGAAAAAGGCGAGAGTCAAGCGATTGTAGCCGTTCTTGGTAAGGATGTTCCGGTGTCTTCAACAAAATCGTTTACGGGTCACCTTCTTGGTGCTGCAGGAGCGGTGGAAGCTATTGCAACTATTGAAGCTATGCGCCATCACTACGTTCCAATGACGGCTGGTACTCAAGCCTTGTCAGAAGATATTGAAGCAAACGTCATCTTTGGAGAAGGAAAAGAAGCGGCTATCAACTATGCTATTTCAAATACCTTTGGCTTTGGTGGTCACAATGCGGTACTAGCATTCAAGCGTTGGGAGGATTAACGTGAATATTCAAGAAATCAAGGATTTGATGGCACAGTTTGATGCCTCAAGCCTACGTGAATTTTCATTTAAAACAAATGAAGGTGAGTTAGCCTTTAGTAAAAATGAACAACATTTTGTCCAAGCTGTATCTAGTCAAGAGCAAGGAACGCCTGCGCCGCAGGTAACTAATGTCCCGAGTCCAGTCATTTCGGAGACGCCTGCTTCAACCCCACCGTCGGAGAGTATCGTTGAGGAAACAATACCATCAGAAAAAGCTGTAGCTGAAGGTGATATTGTTGAAAGTCCTCTGGTTGGTGTAGCCTATCTTGCAGCTAGTCCTGACAAGCCGCCATTTGTGGCAGTCGGAGATACCGTAAAAAAAGGACAAACCCTTGTGATTATCGAAGCCATGAAGGTGATGAACGAAGTGCCAGCGCCATGTGATGGTGTGATTACAGAAATTTTGGTATCAAATGAAGATGTCATTGAATTTGGACAAGGATTGGTGCGAATCAAATGATGGATATTAGAGAAATTCAAGCGGCTTTGCCTCATCGTTACCCGATGTTATTGGTTGATCGTGTATTAGAGGTGTCAGAGGATCGCATTGTTGCCATTAAAAATGTGACCATTAATGAACCTTTCTTTAACGGGCATTTTCCTCAGTATCCGGTTATGCCAGGTGTTCTGATTATGGAAGCTCTGGCTCAAACAGCCGGTGTACTGGAATTGTCAAAAGAAGAAAATAAAGGGAAGTTGGTTTTTTACGCGGGCATGGATAAAGTGAAGTTTAAAAAACAAGTCGTTCCTGGGGACCAACTTGTCATGACAGCCACTTTTATCAAGCGCCGTGGCACGATTGCTGTTGTGGAAGCTAAGGCAGAAGTGGATGGCAAGCTAGCAGCAAGCGGGATATTGACCTTTGCCTTCGGGCAATGAGAATAACGATTCTCCGGAGGAAGAAACCCTTATGTTTAAAAAAATCTTAATTGCCAATCGTGGGGAAATTGCGGTGCGTATTATCCGCGCAGCGCGTGAACTTGGGATTTCCACAGTTGCTGTTTATTCAGAAGCAGACAAGGAAGCTCTTCACACGATTTTGGCAGATGAAGCTGTCTGTATTGGACCAGCCCGTTCCAAGGAATCTTACCTGAACATGAATTCCGTCTTGTCAGCAGCTATTGTGACAGGAGCGCAAGCTATTCATCCAGGCTTCGGCTTTTTAAGTGAAAATTCAAAATTTACGACCATGTGTGAGGAGATGAACATCAAATTTATCGGCCCTTCCGCATCGGTTATGGATAAAATGGGTGATAAAATCAATGCCCGTACTGAAATGATCAAGGCAGGAGTGCCAGTTATTCCAGGATCAGATGGTGAAGTTTATAACGCCCAAGAAGCCTTAGCTATTGCCAATAAGATTGGCTATCCTGTTATGTTAAAAGCATCGGCAGGTGGCGGTGGTAAAGGGATTCGTAAAGTGGAGACAGAGGCAGATTTGGAAGCAGCTTTTAATGCTGCCAGTCAAGAAGCCCTAGGTGCTTTCGGAAATGGAGCCATGTATCTAGAAAAAGTCATCTATCCAGCTAGACACATTGAGGTGCAAATTTTAGGTGACGCTCACGGAACGATTATTCACTTGGGTGAACGTGACTGCTCCTTGCAACGGAATAACCAGAAAGTCTTGGAAGAAAGTCCGTCCATTGCTATTGGCAATACGCTTCGCCAAGAAATGGGAGAAGCAGCGGTTAGAGCAGCTAAAGCTGTAGCCTATGAAAATGCAGGAACCATTGAGTTCTTGTTGGATGAGGACAGTGGGGAATTCTATTTTATGGAAATGAATACCCGTGTTCAAGTTGAGCATCCTGTCACAGAATTTGTAACAGGAGTGGATATTGTCAAAGAACAAATCAGAATTGCAGCAGGGCAACCTCTTTCTGTCTCTCAAGATGACATCACCATTACTGGACATGCTATTGAATGTCGTATCAATGCGGAAAATCCTGCCTTTAATTTTGCGCCGAGCCCAGGAAAGATTACAGATTTGTATATGCCAAGTGGTGGTGTAGGGCTACGCGTGGATTCGGCTGTTTACAGTGGCTACGCTATTCCTCCTTATTATGATAGTATGATTGCCAAGATCATTGTTCATGGGGATAATCGTTTTGATGCTTTGATGAAAATGCAGCGAGCCTTGTTTGAATTGGAAATTGAAGGTATCATTACGAATACTGATTTTCAATTGGACTTGATTTCCGATAAACGAGTGATTGCAGGAGACTATGATACCTCCTTCTTGATGGAAACATTTTTACCACATTACAATAAAGATTAGGAGAAGGTATGGCCTTATTTCGTAAAAAAGATAAATACATCCGTATTACTCCCAATAATTCCCTCAAAGGCTCGGTGAGTCAGGTTATCCCAGAAGTGCCAGATGAACTTTTTGCCAAATGCCCAGCTTGCAAGCATATGATTTACAAAAAAGATTTAGGTTTAGCCAAGATTTGCCCGACTTGTTCTTATAATTTTAGGATTTCTGCCCAAGAGCGGCTGACCTTAACAGTTGATGAAGGCTCTTTCCAGGAATTATTTACAAGTATTGAAACCAAGGATCCGTTACGTTTTCCAGGTTATCAGGAAAAATTACAAAAAGCCAAGGAAACAACTGGTCTGCATGAAGCTGTTTTGACAGGGAAGGCTATGGTTAAGGAGCAAAAGATTGCTCTTGCTATTATGGATTCTCACTTTATTATGGCTAGTATGGGAACTGTTGTTGGGGAAAAAATTACCCGATTGTTTGAATTGGCTATCGAAGAAAACCTGCCGGTGGTGATTTTTACGGCTTCAGGAGGCGCCCGTATGCAAGAGGGGATTATGAGCCTTATGCAAATGGCCAAGGTCTCTGCAGCTGTGAAAAGACATTCTAATGCAGGCCTCTTTTACCTCACTATTTTGACAGATCCAACTACTGGTGGGGTAACAGCTAGTTTTGCCATGGAAGGGGATATTATTTTAGCAGAACCTCAATCCTTGGTTGGATTTGCTGGACGCCGTGTTATTGAAACCACAGTACGTGAGAATTTGCCGGATGATTTTCAAAAAGCAGAATTTTTACAAGACCATGGTTTTGTAGATGCTATCGTGAAACGAACAGAATTGCGAGACAAGGTTGCTCACTTGGTAGCATTTCATGGAGGTGGCCAATGACAGATGTATCAAGAGTTTTGAAAGAAGCGCGTGATCAAGGGCGTTTAACCACCTTGGATTACGCTAGCCTTATCTTTGATGATTTTATGGAGCTGCATGGGGATCGTCATTTTTCAGATGATGGTGCTATCGTTGGTGGTTTAGCTTACCTTGCAGGTCAACCAGTCACGGTTATTGGTATCCAAAAAGGTAAAAACTTACAGGATAACTTAGCAAGAAACTTTGGGCAGCCCAATCCTGAAGGTTATCGGAAAGCCCTACGTTTAATGAAACAGGCAGAGAAATTTGGACGACCAGTTGTGACCTTTATCAATACAGCTGGTGCTTATCCTGGTGTTGGTGCGGAAGAACGAGGACAGGGTGAGGCCATTGCTAAAAATTTGATGGAAATGAGTGATCTTAAGGTTCCCATTATCGCCATCATTATTGGTGAAGGAGGCTCTGGTGGTGCATTAGCCTTAGCGGTTGCCGATCAGGTCTGGATGCTAGAAAACACCATGTATGCAGTCCTTAGTCCAGAAGGCTTTGCTTCTATTTTATGGAAAGATGGTTCAAGAGCGACAGAGGCTGCTGAATTGATGAAGATTACCGCAGGCGAATTGTATCAAATGGGCATAGTAGACCGTATTATTCCAGAACATGGTTATTTTTCAAGTGAAATTATTGAGATGATAAAAGCCCATCTCATCGAAGAAATGGGCAATTTACAAGCGAAACCGCTTGAACAATTATTAGAAGAACGTTACCAACGTTTTCGTCGCTATTAAAAATCCTTTTGGAGTCTCCCTACGTGTTTATCAAGCTAAGGGAGGCCTTTCCAAAAGGGTTTTTAACTGGTCTCGTAAATAAGGAAATAAGTATACTAATAAGACTTTTGATAAACTAGTGTGAAGAAAAGTGTTGTTAAAGGGGCAATGTAGTGAGTTTCAAGTGATGTGGTAACTCTTTAAAATAGTAAACCCCAGAAATCATTTTAATTGATCTCTGGGGTGAGTTTATTATTTAGGTGAAATGACGGTTTCGCCACCCATGTAAGGGCGGAGTACTTCAGGGATGGTAACAGAACCATCTTCGTTTTGGTAGTTTTCTAAAATGGCTGCTACGGTACGACCGACAGCAAGTCCTGACCCATTAAGGGTGTGAAGAAGTTTGACCTTACCGTCAGCCTCATCACGGTAACGGATTTGAGCACGACGTGCTTGGAAATCTTCTGTATTTGAACATGATGAAATTTCACGATAGGTATTTTGAGCTGGAATCCAGACTTCAAGGTCATAAGTTTTAGCAGCTGAGAAGCCCATGTCGCCAGTGCAAAGGGCGATAACACGGTATGGTAAGCCGAGCTTTTGAAGAATATTTTCAGCATTGGCTGTCATTTTCTCCAACTCTTGGTAAGATTTTTCTGGTTTAGCAAACTTGACCATCTCAACTTTGTGGAATTGGTGTAGGCGGATAAGACCACGTGTATCACGTCCTGCAGAACCAGCTTCAGAGCGGAATGACGGGCTCATCGCTGTAAAGTAAATTGGGAGCTCTTTGCCATCTAGAATTTCCCCACGGTAATAATTGGTCAATGGAACTTCTGCCGTTGGGATCAGAACAAAGTTTGTGTCTGATAACTCAAAGGTATCTTCCTTGAATTTTGGATATTGACCTGTACCAAACATAGAATCATGGTTGACCATGTATGGCGTGATGATTTCCTGATAACCCTCTTTGATATGTTCATCCAACATAAAATTATATAGGGCACGTTCCAAACGAGCGCCAAGATTTTTATAGAATAAGAAACGAGCACCTGTAACCTTTGCTCCACGTTCCCAGTCTAGAATATCGAGATCTTCACCTAAATCCCAATGAGCCTTAACCTCAAAGTCAAAGTCACGAGGAGTGCCCCAACGGCGAATTTCGACATTGTCCTCTTCATCAGCACCAACAGGAACAGAATCGTGAGGAGTATTAGGTAAAACAGTGATGATGTCAGTCACTTGCTGGTCGATATCAGCGAGCTGGCTATCAATGGTTTTGATGTCGGCAGAAACGTTTTGCATGTCAGCAATCTGTTGGCTAGCGTCTTCTTTTTGGCGTTTTGCTTGGGCGATGGCTGCAGAAGCAATATTACGCTCTGCTTTTAATTCTTCTGATTGAACGAGAAGAGCACGACGTTTTTCATCAAGATTCTTGAGGTGTGTTAGAGTATCTTCTGAAACCCCACGGATTTTTAATTTGGCAGCGACAGCGTCAAAATCGGTTCGAATACGTTTAAGATCTAGCATAAATAAACTCCTTTGAGATAGATGGTTATTAGTAGCTGTCAGTGAACCAGACTGAGTCAAATGGCTAGGCCTGTTATTCTCTGACGATAAAAAAACACAGATGATGAAGTTGCTGGAGCGCTTTGGCGCGGTTCCATCCAGCTTCACAATCTGTGCACTTAATTGTTATTTTATTGACGACACGGTAGAATTTCATATCGTTTTCCTATCTGTTCACAGCGACCACAGACTTTCTGAAAGGAAAAGGGATATTACTTATCCGTTAGCACTATTATAACAAAAAACAAGAAAATGTAAACTCAAATCAGGAGAACTTTTTTCCTAAATTCAAAAGCACAAGTGTTTGTGTAAAGCTTTAGAAAGCTGGTCGTAAAAGAGCCTTAATGGTTTTTTAAGAAAGAGACTTGTGGTAAACTAAGATTATGTCAGAAAAAAACACATTATTGGTTAATAAGCATCACTATGGCTTGGACCTTTTACGTATCATTTCCATGTTTATGATTGTGATTACACATGTTTTAGGAAAAGGTGGTCTGAGGTCAAGTGTAGAAGGTCAAGCAGATGCTTATTTTATTACAACCTGGGCCATTCAAGTTTTTGTCTATGGTGCGGTTAATTGTTACGCTTTAATCAGTGGCTATGTTGGCTTATACTCTCACTATAGATACTCTAAGTTACTCTCTGTTTGGGTGCAGGTCTTTTTTTACACTTTCGGAATGACCTTGGTTTTCGCTTTGCTGGGATTTCCAGTGAGCTTAACTAACTGGCGACAAGCTCTTTTTCCTATTGTTAGCGGTAATTACTGGTACATGACAGCTTACTTTGGACTCTTGATTTTTATGCCCATGATAAATAGTGGCTTGAAAGCCATGTCTGATCGTCAATTAAAACGGCTTGTGATACTGATGCTGACGATTTTCTCATTGGTGCCTGCACTCATGAATAACAGGGTAGCAGAATTCTCCTTGAGTAAAGGATTTGAAATGACTTGGCTCATCATTCTTTATATCATTGGTGCCTATTTGAGAAGGATTGACCTAGAGGTCTTCAAGACAAGGTACTTGGTAATGACTTATCTCTTGTCCTTGATTGCGACTTATGTCATGAAATTTATGGTAGGTAATATTTGGTACTGGTATGTTTCTCCAACGTTAACTTTGGGGGCCATTGCTCTTTTTATCCTTTTTGCTAAAATGACTATCCAACCTAACAGTTTGTTGTGGTCTTTTATTCTGTTAGTTTCGCCAACAACTTTAGGTGTCTATTTAGGGCATCTTCATCCTTTGCTCGTTAAATTTGTTATCCGAGATTTTGCAGAACCCTTTGTCAACGCGCCTATTTTTGTCTATCCTTTTTTGATTTTTGGCGTGAGTTTTCTTATTTACGTTTTAGCTTTTGGGCTTGAAAAGGTTCGAATTGTTCTTTTTAGACAACTTGGTTTTCACCAGGTCTTGTCGTGGGTGGATTGCACCTTTCCATTTGAAGACTAAAGGATTGTAAGGACAGCTGGTTCACTAGGTGAACTGATCTCAATTTTCTTTCAATTGCTTCTTCAAAAAGTAAAAAAATAACCGATAAAAAACCAGAGCAGTTAGTCTACTCTGATTTTTTTGCTTTTGGAAATAGTTTTGCTATAAGTGTTTGAATCAAGGTTGGCAATTTGATCACTTTATCATTGCCAATATGTTGGCGGGTGATTTTTAAAATCTTTCCAGAGTCTCCAGAAGCAAATAAAAACTTGCCTTGATCCGTAAAAATTTCAAAGTGACGACTAACTTTTTTTCCTGAGACATTGGCACCAATGTGATTAATGGCTGACCAGGGAATTTGGATGTAGTCATTGACATTTTTATCGTTATAAAATTCAAGGGCCTTGTCACCCAGTAAGATGTGACCGACTTTTCCTCCTATTCCTAGGTAGGAAACAGCCTTTGTCTTGTACTCGACACTTGTGTTTAAAGATTGAGCCATGTGAGTTCCTTTCACTGATTAGTTTTAGTTATTATACCATATTTTAAACATGAGTTTGCTCAAAATCTCATCAAAAAAGAAGTCTGAGAGAGTCCCAGACTTCAATAGATTGATTACATAATACCTGCAACGTGAGCAAGGATACCAAATGCAAACAAGCCAATGATGATTGCGATTGGAGAAACTTTTTTCTTCAATAACCACATGCAAAGGAATGTAAGCAATAGTCCAGCTAAACCAGGGATAAGTGAGTTCAACTGACCTTGAAGGGTTTGATCTTGAACTTTATCAAGACTCATACCACCCATTGCTTGACCAAGGATAGTTTTCAATTCAGCACCTTTTACAGCACCGTCTGGGAAGACCACATAAGCGCCTTCTGACAATTGTTTACCAGGAAGGTCAATAGTGAAGTTGATAGATACCCAACGTTGAACAAGAACGGCAAGGATGAACATACCAAGGATTGATGCCCCTTTAGTGATGTCTTGGAGGATACCACCTGACATATCTTTAGTGATTTCAGAACCAGCTTTGTAACCAAATTCTTGAGTATACCATAAGAAGGCCATACGGATAAGGTTCCATCCAAAGAAGAACAGAAGTGGACCAACGATGTTACCAGCTTGAGCTAAAGAAGCACCAAGCGCACCAAGGATAGGGCGTACTGTAAACCAGAATACTGGGTCACCGATACCAGCAAGAGGTCCCATCATACCGATTTTAACCCCTTGGATAGCCTTGTCATCAATTGGCGTACCATTTGCGCGTTCTTCTTCAAGGGCAAGTGTTACACCAATGATTGGAGCTGCAACGTATGGGTGAGTGTTAAAGAATTCCATGTGGCGCTCAAGAGCAGCTGCACGGTCTTCAGGAGACGTATACAATTTTTTAAGAGCAGGGATAAGTGCATAAGCCCAGCCCATGTTTTGCATACGTTCGTAGTTCCAAGAACCTTGTAAGAATTGTGAACGCCACCAAACACGTTGACGGTCTGATTTAGTTAATTTAATTTGTTCAGTCATTTGTTCTTACCCCTTTCTAGTAGTCTTCTAAGATGTCGCCGATTGGATCAGCTGAACCTGCTGCATTACCACCGTTACCACCTTTTTTAGAAAGATTAAGGTAGATGAAGGCAATTGCTACACCGATAACACCCATAGCGATAAGGGTTAATTGGCTGATAGCTGCAAGAGCAAAACCTAGGGCGAAGAATGGCCATACTTCACGAGTAGCCATCATGTTGATAACCATAGCATAACCTACAGCAACAACCATCGCACCACCGATTTGCATACCTTCGTTCAACCAGTTTGGCATAGCATTCAAAACAGATTGTACTGCTGAAGTAGGAACAGCAACAAGAAGAGCTGCAGGGATAGCGATACGCAATCCTTGAAGAAGAAGTGCGATAAAGTGGAAGCGTTCAACACCTGCGAAGTTACCTTCAGAGGCAGCCTTGTCACCAGCGTGTACAAGGGCAGTTGACAAAGTACGAACGATCATTGTAAGGAAAAGACCAGCAACAGCAAGTGGGATAGCTGTTGAATAAGCAAATGTAATTCCTTTTTGAGTAAAGTCGCCACCTTTAACCATGATGATAGCAGCAGCAACAGAAGCAAGCGCAGCATCAGGGGCAACGGCAGCACCGATGTTTGCCCAACCAAGAGCAAGCATTTGAAGTGTACCACCGAGGATGACACCAGCTTCAAGGTGACCAGTTACAAGACCGATTAACGTACACGCAACAAGTGGTTGGTGCATTTGGAATTGGTCGAGGATACCTTCAAGACCAGCGAAGAAGGCAATGATAACGACCAAAATTGCAGAAATAATCGAAATATCTGACATGTTGTAATCCTTTCAAAGTATAGTAAACGAGGACTTTTTGCTAATAAGTTAGCTAGTCATCGTTTTAAAACCTTATAGCGTTTGAAACTTATTTAACGTTAGCTTTTTGGATAAGCTCAAATAAGTTTTTCTTAGAATCGTTAGGAACTTTACGGACGTCGAATGTAACACCTAGGTCGCGTAATTTTTCAAAAGTAGCAACGTCTTCTTTATCCATTGATAAAACGTTGTTAACCATTGTTTTACCAGTTGAGTGAGCCATTGAACCGACGTTCAATTCTTCAATTTCAACACCACCTTCAACCGCACGAAGGGCATCTTGAGGGTTTTGGAAAAGAATAAGTGCATGTGTGTTACCAAAACGAGGATCTTTCGAAGCTTCAATCAATTTGCTGATTGGAACAACGTTAGCTTTAACATCACCAGGTGCTGCTTGCTTGATCAATTGCTTACGAAGGTCATCTTGAGCAACCTCATCTGAAGCAACGATGATACGGTTAGCTTTAGAAGCTGGTGTCCACGCTGTTGCCACTTGACCATGTAAAAGACGTGTGTCAATACGAGCAAGGTTGATTTTTAATTTACCGTCTCCGATGACAGTTCCAGCAGGAATAGCTCCTTGAAGTGCGTTAACAACTTTTTCAGTTGCAGCAGTTTTTTCGACTGGGTTAAGTTCTTCAGGAAGGGCTTTAATACCGTCCTTAGATTCCTTAATGATGTTTGCAGCAACTTGTTCAACACCTGCACCAGCATCCATAAGACGTTCAGTGTAAGCTTGAATAAGCATAGGCAAGTTGAGACCAGTGATGATTGCCATTTTGCGATCAGGATTTTCTCCTGCCACACGACTAGCTTGGTTAAATGGAGATCCGCTCCAAAGGTCAGCTAGTACAAGGATTTCATCATCAGCATCAAATTGTGAGATAGCATTGTTGAAGTGTCCATACAAATCATCTGGTCCTTCATTTGGCATGAAAGTAACAACTTGAACTTTCTCTTGTTCACCAAAAATCATAGAACCTGATTGATGAATACCTTCAGCAAATTTACCATGGCTGGCAATAATAATACCGATACCCATTCTTGTTCTTCCTCCTTTAAAATATTTTTCGTTGAAATGAAGAAGAATAATCTCCTTCCAAAACTAAATTTTGGCAATTCTTTTTCACTTAAACGAAATTCAAGAACGTCTCTATTTTAAAACGTTTTCACTAAAAAATCAAGCCCTTTCGGAAAAATAGTACAAAATATGAAAAAATTTTCAGAATTTGGTACTAAATAGGTAGATTATTGATATAACAGGTATTTTCATGCTGTATAAAATGAAGAATATGCTGAAAAATGTTGAAATAATTAGAGTCGTTTTCATTTTGAGGTAAACATCACAACAAGAAAACCCTTTGTTTTCTGAAAACAAAGGGTTTCGTTTGTTGTTATAAGAAAAGCTCTTCCAATTTTTTGGCTACACCATCTTCTTCATTTGAAAAATCGAGTTGTTGGTCGGCATAAGGAAGTAAGACTGGACTTGCATTTTTCATAGCATAGCCAGTTCCAGCAAAGGCCAGCATCTCAGTATCATTGTGTTCATCACCAAAGGCAATCAAGTCTTTTTTATCCATATTGAAGATACCTAGAAGGTAATTTAGGGCGTAAGCTTTGTTAATGTTTTTGGATGAAATTTCAAGGATATTAAGAGGACCGCCCCAAGAATCAATTTCAATCTCATCGTTGAAGAAAGCACGCATGTTTTTGGCAAGGGCATATTTGTCCTCGTGATGCGTCTGCATCAGTAAAGCATTTGGATTTCGAGTAATTTTAGTAATTTCCAAAGCCATATCTGGCGTGATTTCGTCAACACCAAAAAGTTGAGGATCGATGCTTTCAGGTTTAGTCATCGTAATGTAGAAGTTTCGACGATACTCACTAGCAATGAAGTCCATTTGAAAGTCATCTTGATATTTGAGTAACTTTAACAAATAGTCTTTATCTAAGGTAACATTATGTTCAAAAACCCATTTTTGTTCTGGCATATGAGTCAAAGAGCCGTTAAAAGTGATAATAGGGGTTTTCAAATCAAGTTGGAGATAATAATCCAAGGCCATGCGATAAGGTCTTCCTGTTGAAATAATGACATGGTGGCCCTTGTCTTGAACGGCTTTAATAGTCTTTTGGGTATAGGTAGAGATGGTATTGTCATGGTGCAATAAAGTTCCATCCAAATCGATAGCAATCATTTTTTTAGTCATGATTAAATTATATCAGATTTTGTCGTCAGTGGAAGAAGAAAGCTAAATTAAGCGTATTCATTAAGAAAATATTCTAAAATTTGTTTTTCTAATCAAAAAAATAATCAAAAATCATTGAAATGAGAACAATAAAGTGGTAATATAATTTTATCGTTCGATAAAATACGAACAATTGATAATAAGGTAATTCGAGCTTATCTATTGGTTAGATAGGGGCTTTTTTGATTTTACCTAAGATTAGTTAAGGAGACTCCATTTAAATGGAAAAATTTTTTAAGTTAAAAGAGAATGGAACCAGTGTTTCAACTGAGATTATGGCTGGTTTAACAACATTCTTTGCCATGTCCTATATTTTATTTGTTAACCCTAGCATTTTGAGTGCTTCAGGGATGCCTTCTAAGGCAGTGTTTTTAGCAACAATTATTGCAGCTGCTATATCAACCTTGATTATGGGACTATTTGCCAATGTTCCTTATGCATTAGCACCAGGGATGGGGCTTAACGCTTTCTTTACTTACACAGTTGTTTTTGGACTTGGGTTTTCATGGCAAGAAGCCTTGGCAATGGTCTTTATCTGTGGTTTGTTTAATGTCTTTATTACAGTTACCAAATTCCGCAAAAGCATTATTAAGGCTATTCCTGTCAGCTTACAACATGCGATTGGTGGTGGGATTGGTGTCTTTGTAGCCTATTTAGGATTTAAAAACGCAAACATCATTACTTTTTCTGCTTCAGCCGCTAATATTGTAACTGTGAACGGTGTCGAGCCTGCCAAAGCTACCGCTAAAACATTTGCTGACGGTGTGTTTTCGATTAATGCGAACGGGGGAGTAGTGCCAGCTATTTCAACCTTCACTGATCCAAGTGTTTTATTAGCTGTTTTTGGATTGTTATTAACTGCAGTGTTAGTTATCCGAAATGTTCGTGGTGCTATTTTGATTGGGATAGTTGCGACAACGCTTGCGGGAATTCCTATGGGAGTTGTTGATTTATCAACTCTTAACTTTGATGGCAATCACATTGGATCTGCTTTTTCAGAACTTGGAACCACCTTCTTGGCTGCCTTTGGTGGTATGCAGTCACTCTTTAGTGATTCTAGCCGCCTGCCACTTGTTTTGATGACTATTTTTGCTTTTAGTTTATCAGATACATTTGATACCATTGGGACATTCATCGGTACGGGTCGCCGCACAGGTATCTTCTCGCAAGAAGATGAGAATGCCCTTGAAAACAGTACTGGATTTAGTTCAAAAATGGACCGTGCTCTCTTTGCAGACGCGATTGGTACGTCAATCGGAGCCTTGTTTGGAACATCAAATACGACAACTTACGTCGAGTCAGCTGCAGGTATCGCTGAGGGTGGGCGTACAGGTTTAACGGCTATCTCAACAGCTGTGTGCTTCCTTTTATCAACATTACTATTGCCATTAGTAGGTATTGTTCCGGCAGCAGCAACAGCGCCAGCTTTAATTATTGTTGGGGTGATGATGGTCTCTTCTTTCCTTGATGTCGATTGGAGTAGATTTGAAGATGCTCTCCCAGCTTTCTTCGCAGCTTTCTTTATGGCACTTTGCTATTCTATTTCATATGGTATCGCGGCAGCCTTTATCTTTTACTGCTTAGTGAAAATCGTGAAGGGAGAAGCTAACAAAATCCACCCAATTCTTTGGGGATCGACCTTCTTGTTTATCCTAAATTTCATTATTTTAGCTATTCTTTAACAAAAAATGATACTCATAGAGAATACTCTCGTAGTTGGATTTGGTTTCCAATTAAGAGAGTATTTTTCATTGTTGTTCTACCTCAACTGACGTTTAGAAAGGAGGGGACGCTTCAATCTGAAAGACACCTTAGGGTGGCGCTTGGAAGTCTCTTTCTTTTCTGATATAATATGGCTATGTTTTATAGTGAAAATGAAAATAGCCTGATTGCCTATGGGCAAATGATTGGGAATTGCTTATCGGCGGGACATGTCATTGTCTTAACTGGTGATTTAGGTGCAGGAAAAACAACTCTTACCAAAGGCATTGCCAAAGGTTTAGGTATTGACCAAATGATTAAGAGTCCCACCTATACCATTGTCAGGGAATACGAAGGGCGGCTTCCGCTGTATCACTTAGATGTCTATCGAATTGGCGATGACCCAGACTCTATTGATCTAGATGATTTTCTATTTGGTAACGGTGTTACTGTTATTGAATGGGGAGAATTGTTAGGTGAAGGATTGTTAGAGGATTATTTGGAGATTACCATTACCAAACAAAACGATGGACGACAGCTAGACGTGGTAGCTCATGGTGAGCATTCACGACAGTTACTTGAGGCAATTTCCCATGAGTGAGAAAACCGTTACGCTTGAAGAAGGGCAGCCACAAGATGCAAAGGCAGTATTGTCTTTGATATCAGCCGCAGCCGAGGAAACTGATTTTATCACTGGTATTGAACCGATGTTAGAGGCAACTCCTCAAGGCTTAGCCAGCTTTTTAGCAAGAAGCCAAGAGTCTTTGATTGATTTTTGCTTGTTGGCGAAGATAGATGACCAAGTCATAGGCCTTCTTAATCTTGCTGGAGAAATGCTGTCTGCCAAAAAAGCTGTAGTTGACTTGTTTATGTTAGTGGCCGAGCCTTATCGTGGTTATGGTATTGGTCAGTTACTGCTAGAAGTTGTACTGGATTGGGCTCAGGAGACCCCTTATATCGAAACCCTTATGTTAGAAGTTCAGGTGAGAAATAGCAGAGCTATTCACCTTTATAAAAAATATGGCTTTCATATTGACGGCACCATAGAAAATGGTGCTAAATCAAAAGATGGAGATGACCTGGCTGTTTACCGCATGTGTATGCCTCTGGGTTAATAAGTGAATCAATGAAAATTGGAAAAAAAATAATAGTAATGTTGATGGCGATTGTGTTGACGACAGTCCTGGCGCTAAGTGTTTATCTAACGAGTGCTTATACTTTCTCAACAGGAGAACTATCAAAAACCTTTAAAGACTTTTCGACGTCTTCCAAAAAAAGTGATGCGATTAAGCAGACCAAGTCTTTTTCTATTCTGTTAATGGGGGTAGATACAGGTTCCTCAGAGCGAACTTCCCAATGGGAAGGAAATAGTGATTCCATGATTTTAGTGACGGTCAATCCGGAAACTAAAAAAACAACCATGACCAGCTTAGAACGCGACATTCTCATCACCTTGTCTGGTCCAAAGAACAATGACATGAATGGAGCTGAAGCTAAGTTGAATGCTGCTTACGCAGCAGGCGGTGCCCAAATGGCTATCATGACTGTCCAGGACCTTTTGAATATCACTATTGATAATTATGTTCAGATTAATATGCAAGGGCTTATTGATTTAGTGGATGCGGTTGGCGGCATTACCGTAACCAACGAGTTTGATTTCCCCATCTCAATTGCAGATAATGAACCAGAATACCAAGCTACAGTTGCCCCTGGGACTCATAAGGTTAATGGAGAACAGGCTTTGGTTTATGCTCGTATGCGTTATGATGACCCAGAAGGTGACTATGGGCGTCAAAAGCGTCAACGAGAAGTGATTCAGAAAGTGCTGAAAAAAATTCTTGCCTTAGACAGTATTAGTTCTTATCGTAAGATTTTATCTGCAGTAAGTGGAAATATGCAGACTAATATTGAGATTTCATCAAATACCATCCCAAGTTTATTAGGTTATCGGGATGCCCTCAAAACGATAAAAACTTATCAATTAAAAGGAGAAGATGCGACCTTGTCTGATGGTGGTTCTTATCAAATTGTCACTTCTGACCACTTATTAGAAACCCAAAATCGTATTCGAGGTGAATTAGGACTTCGTAAGGTCACTCAACTTAAGACCAGTGCCACAGTCTATGAAAACCTTTATGGCTCAAGCAAGGGCCAGTCTTCTGATAATAGCTATGATTTTTCAGGGCAAAGCCCATCCTATTCTGATAGTAACAGCTATTCTTCTTACTCAGGTGGAAGTGAGACGAGTCCAGCCTATCAGGGAAATACTAGCGCTCAAGACACTACAACATCAAGTAGTGTACCCGTAGTTCCAGCGCCGCAAGCAGAAGCTCCAGTAATTAGTGATAGTACCTCTGATGGAGGTTCTGACGGTACAACCACCTCTCTTCCTTAAGGCTAGATTGTATGTATTTTTGGAAGAGTTGATGGCTAGATTCTGTCACAAAATAAAGAAACAAAAACAACCAGCTTAGCATTCTATTTTTGAGAATACTCAGTTGGTTGTTTTTGTCTATTTAAGTTTAAATATGATGCACACGTGTTGGTACTTGTTAGATATCCGATTGAGAGGGAATGTCAGAGTTAGTGTTTGTTTTGTCTTGGTATTTGGCAAGTCGAGTTTGTATTTCAGACAAGTACGCCTGTGTTTCTTGATTGAAAACTCGCCACTTGTAAGTCAAATCTTGTCCCATGTCTTGAATATGACGGCTTTGATCTTGAATAAGGGCCAAGTCACCTTTGATTTTATCTAAATCAAACTGGATAGCTTCTTTGGCATCTAAGCCTGCTGTTACAGTTTCCTTAATAAGGTCTCGTTTTTGGTAACCTTTGTAAGCTGCAAAAGCTAGAAGTCCTAATGATAGGAAGGTTTTGGTTTTCATGATGTCACCTCCTGGCTAATTTGCTCTGCTAATTTTGCCAAAGCTGGGAAATCAGGTTCATGAGTAGTGTACTGGATTGAGATACCATCTTCTTCATGATAACGAGGAACTAAGTGGACATGAGCATGAAACACCGTTTGTCCTGCAAGAGGTTCATTATTGTTAATGATATTCATGGCAGGAGCACCTGTTGCTTTTCGGACAGCGCGAGCAATTTTAGGAATGCGAGCGAAAGTTTGACTCGCCGTTTCAGCATCCATATCCAGCATATTTCGGACATGTTTTTTAGGAATAACCAAGGTGTGACCAGATGTGGTTTGTGAAATATCTAAGAAGGCAAGGACCTGCTCATCTTCGTAAACTTTGGAGGAAGGAATGCCTCCTTGAACGATGCTACAAAAAATACAATTTTCCATTTTATATCACCTTCTCTAGTTGAATTTGTTATAATGTACTATAAGTATATCAAAAACTAGAAAGAATTTATATGTTAAACATTGAAAATCTAACGGGGGGTTACCTCAATATTCCCGTTTTAAAAGAGGTCTCATTTTCTGTTGGCAATGGTGAATTAGTTGGGTTGATAGGCTTAAATGGAGCTGGAAAATCAACAACTATCAATGAAATTATTGGTTTTTTAAAACCTTATCAGGGAGAAATTTCGATTGATGGACTAACCTTGACTGCAGATCCAGCTGCCTATCGTAAGAAAATTGGATTTATCCCAGAGACACCTAGCCTCTATGAAGAATTAACTTTGGCAGAGCATATTAATACTGTGGCTATGGCCTATGATATTGATGTGGAATTGGCACAAAAACGAGCAGAACCGTTTTTAAAGATGTTCCGCTTAGCTGATAAATTAGATTGGTTTCCTGTTCATTTTTCAAAAGGCATGAAGCAAAAAGTCATGATTATCTGTGCTTTTGTGATTGATCCAAGTCTGTTTATCCTTGACGAGCCATTTTTAGGATTAGACCCGTTGGCTATCTCAGACTTGATTCAGACTTTGGAGCTTGAAAAAGGCAAAGGCAAATCGATTTTAATGAGTACTCATGTGCTTGACTCTGCTGAGAAAATGTGTGATCGTTTTGTCATTCTGCATCATGGTCAAGTAAGGGCTCAGGGAACGCTTGCTGACCTGCAGGATGCCTTCGGTGATGCTTCTGCTAGCCTTAACGATATTTACCTGGCATTGACAAAAGAGGGCTAAGCATGAAAGCATTATTTCTGAAACGCCGTCAAGACTTTCAAAAACAACAGAGCAAATACCTGCGCTATGTCTTTAATGACCATTTTGTCTTGGTCCTGATGTTTTTGTTTGGTTTTTGCTTGGTGCAATACAGCCAGTTATTGAAGCATTTTCCTAGTAATCATTGGCCTATATGGCTCTTTCTCATGGTGGGGATGCTGTTATTGCTTCACTTGGGCTCGGTGGCAACTTATTTAGAAGAGCCTGATCACCATTTTCTACTTCCGAAAGAAGAAGCTGTGGTTGCTCATATTAAACAAGCTGAACGCTCTGCCCTTGTAATTTGGGGCTGTTTACAGACAGCTATCCTCATCTTTTTATATCCGATCTTCAATCGCCTAGGCTTCTCCTTAGTTACTTTTGCTCTTTTACTTTTGGGATTACTAGCTCTTAAACGACTCCTTTTGGGGTATAAAGTAAGACACTTTTTAAAGAAAGATGGACTGGATTGGGAAAAAGCCATTGCTTTTGAGAGTAATCGTAAACAGGCTATCTTAAAGTTTTATTCTCTTTTCACAAATGTTAAGGGAATTTCCACAAAGGTTAAGAAAAGATCTTATTTAAATCCTCTTCTAAAATTGGTAAAAGAAAATAGTAAGCACCTCTGGCTAACGCTCTATTTAAAAGCTTTTTTACGAAGTTCAGACTATTTAGGACTCTTTTTACGCTTATTATTATTGAGTTCCCTAGCCTTACTGTTTATTTCTAACGCTTACCTATCAGTGGCTTTAGCCTTGGTCTTTAATTATTTGATTCTTTTTCAATTGTTGTCTCTTTACCACCATTACGATTACCACTACATGACTAGTCTTTATCCAGGGAATCATCAAGGGAAGCGGGCGAATCTATTGACTTTTTTGAGAGGATTAAGTTGTCTGATATTAGTTATCAACCTCCTGCTCTGCCATTCTTTAGAAAAAGCCCTTATTTTAGTAGCGGTCATGGGAGTCATTACGCTTTTCTACCTCCCTTATAAGTTGAAGAAGATAATTGACTAAGTAGTCTAAAACAAGTAAAATAGGAATAAACGATTAGAAAAGATAGAAAAGGAGGGGTGATAAGGTGACCACGACAGAACAAGATCTTGCTTTGACTCCCTTGCGGGGAAAGAGTGGCAAAGCCTATAAGGGCACTTATCCAAATGGAGAATGTGTCTTCATTAAATTAAACACAACACCTATCCTACCTGCCTTAGCCAAAGAACAGATTGCTCCACAATTGCTTTGGGCCAAACGCATGGGTAATGGAGACATGATGAGCGCCCAGGAATGGCTGGATGGTCGTACCTTAACTAAGGAAGACATGAACAGTAAACAAATTGTTCATATTTTGCTACGCCTCCATAAATCTAAAAAGCTGGTTAATCAATTACTTCAACTTAACTATAAAATCGAAAATCCTTATGATTTATTGGTTGATTTTGAGCAAAATGCGCCTTTGCAAATTCAACAGAATTCCTACTTGCAAGCCATCGTTAAAGAGCTTAAACGTAGTTTGCCAGAATTTCGTTCAGAAGTAGCAACCATTGTTCACGGAGATATCAAACATAGCAACTGGGTAATTACCACCAGTGGCATGATTTTTTTGGTGGACTGGGATTCTGTTCGGCTGACTGATCGGATGTATGATGTTGCCTACTTGTTGAGCCATTATATTCCAAGGTCTCGCTGGGCAGAATGGTTATCTTACTATGGCTATAAAAATAATGACAAGGTCATGCAAAAAATCATTTGGTATGGTCAATTTTCTTACCTGACACAAATCCTCAAATGTTTTGACAAGCGTGATATGGAGCATGTGAATCAGGAGATTTATGCCCTGCGAAAATTTAGAGAAATGTTTAGAAAGAAATAATGCGAGTTAGAAAACGAAAAGGTGCTGAAGAGCACTTAGCTAATAACCCACACTATGTGATTTTAAATCCAGAAGATGCCAAGGGTCGTTGGCACGATGTCTTTGGAAACGCTAATCCTATCCATATCGAGGTTGGATCAGGAAAAGGTGGTTTCATTACAGGAATGGCTTTGAAAAATCCTGATATTAACTATATTGGTATTGACATCCAGTTATCTGTCCTAAGCTATGCCTTGGATAAGGTAATAGTCTCAGAAGCACCCAATGTCAAACTTTTGCGAGTGGATGGATCAAGTTTAACTAATTATTTTGAGGATGGTGAAGTGGACATGATGTATCTGAACTTCTCAGATCCATGGCCAAAGACCAAGCATGAGAAACGTCGCTTGACTTATAAAGACTTTTTAGACACTTACAAGCGTATCCTACCTGAAAACGGGGAAATTCATTTTAAAACAGATAATCGTGGATTGTTTGAATACAGTTTAGCTAGCTTCTCCCAATACGGCATGACTTTGAAACAGGTTTGGCTTGACTTGCATGCGAGTGACTTTGAAGACAACGTGATGACCGAATATGAAGAAAAGTTTTCGAGTAAGGGTCAAGTGATTTACCGTGTTGAAGCAAAATTCTAGTAGTATTTTTCAGTAAAACATGATAAACTAAAGAGGTTGGTGTTTCCATCAATTTCTTTATCTATGGAGAGGTCGCATAGTGGCCGAGTGCGCACGCTTGGAAAGCGTGTAGTCCTTAACGGGGCTCGGGGGTTCGAATCCCCTCCTCTCCTTTTATCCTCTTGGTATATCAAGGGTTTCGGGGTCTTCGCCCGTCTTTCACCCGTCAAATTTGAGATTTTGAAAAATGTTTTTGACCTGATGGTCATTTTTTTCTTTTAAACTTTCTATCTGATGAGCGTAAACTTTGAGTGTGATGTTGAGATTTTCGTGACCTAGCAGCTTGGAGACTGATATTAAATCAACACCCTGTGCTATCAAATAAGAAGCGTAAGTATGTCTTAGCGAGTGATTGGTTAGATTTCTGCCAGTCACTCTTTTTATAACTTTGTTCGTTGCATTATTTGACGCTCCAAAGCATATACGATCGAGTTTATTATTCTGATAATAGTTGCTCTTAAAATTCCTTAGTAGCTCAAGGCTATTTTTATCAATCGGTACCTTCCTGATGGACTGCTCGTTTTTGGTCGGACCAAAATTTTGAGAAATTGAATAATCAAAAGTTTTATTAATATCGATATAGCCATTATCAAAATCGATGTCTTTCCAAGTCAACCCTTGAACTTCTGCAAACCGTAAACCAGTGACGGCTATGATATACGTTGTCAGGTATGATGGGTACTTGACTTTGCTTTTGGCAACCTTGATAAAGGTGAGGTATTCTGATTCTTCCATGAATTTCTCTGACTCTTCTTTGGCGGGTTTTTGCGATCTAACAATGGCCCCATCGGCAAAATTATCCCTAATAATGCCATCACGAATGGCCATTTTACAAGCACCCTTGATTTGATAATGAAATTTATCCAGAGTTTGTTGGGCTACTTTTGTGCCAAAGTCATTAAGGACTTGCTGATAAAAGGTGTGTGTGATACTCTTGAGCTTCCGAGTCCCAAAATAATGTTCGATGTGCTTAAAATTTTTGGTGTATGTCTGCCACGTCTTTGCGGTAATGTGAGGCTTTTTATATATGTCTGCCCAACGCCTGTTGTAGTCTAAAACAGTAATATCTAAAAGGTCAGCAGTCAGCGTGTTTAAATCAATTTCTGCTTGCTGAGCAGCGACTTTTGCAAGTGTTTTTGTTTTAAATCCACGTTTTGATTTTTCTCTTTTTTTACCTTGACTGTCACGATAGGTGATGCGATACTCCCACCCAGAACCTAATTTTCGATAAAATGCCATTGTTTTCACCTCATTTTTCTGTTAAAATGGGTACAAGAAAACGACCTTTTTAATGGTTGTTTCTTATACGGTTTTGCCTCACGCTCTCCTCGCCAAATTTGAGCGTGGGGTTTTTTTTATTTAAATGCTGAAATAAGTTGGAATAAAATATACACAATAGGAATAAGCATTATAACGCAACCTATCTGTTGTATTACGTTACCCGTCTTTTCCATCCCCTCGCCTGCGCTTGTCATTTTTTCTCCAACTTTTGTAAAAGCAGAATTCGCTACGTTTGATTCATAATCATAAAAAATTCGCTTCACATAATCTTCTTTAAAATCCAAAAAACATTTAGGACATCTTCTAGTGTGAAAAGTAAGAATAATAGACTTTCCGCAACTCGGACATTTTGTTCTTAGTTTTGTGTTTTCTAAATTCATTTATCCACCTCAATGTTCTTTCGGCATAAAGTTACCAACGATTTTCCCTATTATTCGAGGATCTTCGCTAAAAGGAGCAAACTTGTCATTATATTTTTTGTTTAGAGAGACTAATCTTAAGCCATCTTCTTCACGATAAACTTTCTTAATATAGGTTTGTCCATCCCACTCTACGGCATAGATGCCACCTTCACAATCAAAGCCAGTTTGTTTTATAAGTACAACCTCTCCATTCAGATAAGTTGGTTCCATAGAATCTCCGAAAACCCAAGAAGCAAAATCGTAATCCAATTCTTCGTCGTAAAAAACAGTATCATAGTTCCCATCACCAAAATATCCATAACCTGTACCAGCTGAAAGTTTCTCATAGACTTTGTACTCGTAGAGTTTTTCTTCTATAGAGGTAATCTTATTTTTTTGTTCTTTTAATTGTTCTGTTGCAAAGTCTAAAACTTTTTGCTTACGGGGAACATTTAATTCTACGACTGTTGTGGTTATTTTTTTGACAAGTGGAGAAGTAGGAATTTTGAGTTCGTGTTTAGTATTGTCGATTTTTTGAATAGGTGGGAAGAGATCATCAATAGTAACGGATAATGCGTTAGCTAACTTAAATAGTGTGTTTTTTTTAGGTGTTCTAAACCCCTTTTCATAATTAGCAATTGTAGTATCACCCATGTTAACCAAAATCGCTAACTCTTTTTGAGTTAGTCCTTTATTTTTTCGCAATTCTTTGATTTTAGAACCAATATATAAAGCTAGCTCTTTGTCGTTCATCAGATTTCTTCTTTCTTTTTATTTAATAAAAGTATAACACATAATTTCACGTTTTGAAAAGTTTTTTTGTTAAAAAACAAAAAAATAGTTGACACTTCACGAAAAGTGAAGTATAATATAATCAAGCTTAAGGAATTAAGCAAAACAAAAGGAGGTACAGCTGATGAAGTCTAGGCTAAACAAAAAGCCTAAACACAAAGAACTAGAAGTGGAAATCAAGATTCTTTGGTTTAAGCTAAAAATAAAACACTCGATTACATGGTAATCGGATAGGGGGTGAAATTCCCCCACCCCTAACGGGGTAAGTTTAGTTTAGCACATTGGCTGTATCTCCGCAAGAATGAAAGGAGAGGTTGCATGAATTGGAAAAAGCTAATGCTTGGCAACTTAGAACACACGTTTACTAGTCGTGATGGCAAAGAAAAAACAAGCATCGAATTTGAAGGTGGCGTATTACCAGCGCTGTTAGTGCTAGGTGGTATCACTTGGTTAGTAGCTTGGTTTATTACAAAATAAAAACTCCCAAGAGGGAGTGGGAAGGAGTAACGATATGAACGAACTAGAAAGAACAGCACTCAATGAAGTAGTGAGAACTGTTGGAATTATTCTTGAAAAAGTTGAGAATATAGAACGAGTGTTAGAGCCGCAGACAGAAATAAGAGAAGAGATTGTATCTGCTTTATCGTCTGGAAAGGGAATTGTTGATTATGGTATCGGATCAAATCTTGGCCCTCTTGGAAAACGAGTGCTTAATGAAGATGAAGAGAAAGCCCTTGGATTTTTGGAAGACTAAAACCTACAGGAGCAATAGATTTTCTTTGATTTCCCGAATAGCTGATTTATGTTCCTGACTGACACAATCTGCCCAAGCGTTTAAAAATGTCTCGAAGTCAGAAATGCTATAGATGTTTCGTAACTTTCGCGCCTCCTGTAATAGCGATGGTAGCTGGCGGAAGATTGGCAAGAGAATTTTCGCAACATAACTATTCTTTAATCTATCTGTCGAATGATTTTTGAGGTACTCAATCTCTTGACTATAAGCAAGGAATAAAGCTTTTGTATTGAAAGGTTGGATGAATTGTTCAGAAAGTAAAAACTGACTATAGCTATCGTACGGCATAGATTGAACTTTGTTATCCCAACCTAATCGCTTCATGTATTCGTCGAGAAAAAGATGAGATGAAATTTCACACAACGTTTCTTCAAACCAAAACATATTAGGTCTAAGGTGGACATCAACCATATTCGCATTAATGTAGAAGTGGCAAAGTTCGTGTCCAATCTGATAGATGGTTTGAGAGTAATAAGTAGAACCAGCTGTATTTAAAAATATAATACCATTATCTGGGAAAGCCATAGGGGAATTTACTAACTTACCATTTACAATTTTTAACGGTTGTTTTGTAATCTCAGGGAAAAACGTCTCTGCAACTTCAGGTAATTGCTGCATGTTGTGTGGATAGTGGTTGTCATCTACACCGTAAAAGTAAAACCAATCATTTGCTTTTTCAAGCTGATAACGATACATACTTCTCTCCAATCATTTTATTTAAATTATACCACAGAAAATTTTAAAGCTATGTTGTTTTGGATAATTCCAAATTAGAAAGGGGGTGGGGGAATGCAAATTCTTCTGTATAAATTGCGAAAAGAAAAAGGAATTTCACAAGAAGAGATGTCCAAAGTTATTAATAAGTCTTCTAACACTTACCGAGATAAAGAATTAGGTAAAAGAGACTTCACTCAGAGTGAAATGTTCAAAATCGCCAATTTCTTTCACAAAGAATTAGGCGAAATTTTTACACCATGAGCTTCACGAAACGTGAAACTAGAAAGGGCGCTATGAACGAACTAATCAACATTACAGTAAACGACAATCACGAGCCAGTTGTCAGTGGTCGTGATTTGCACAAAGTGCTTGAAATTAAAACACAATATACAAAATGGCTTGAGCGAATGAGCGAATATGGTTTCGTTGAAAACGAAGACTTCATGGCTATTAGTCAAAAAAGACTAACAGCTCAGGGCAATCAAACAGAATATACAGACCACATTCTAAAACTAGATATGGCAAAAGAAATTGCGATGTTGCAACGGAATGAAAAATCTAAGCAAGTCCGCAAATACTTTATTCAGGTCGAAAAGGACTTTAATAGTCCCGAGAAAATCATGGCAAGAGCCCTGCTGATGGCAGACAAGAAAGTACATAAGCTGGAAGCACAAATCGAGGCAGACCGTCCAAAGGTGCTATTTGCTGATGCGGTTGAGGCTAGTGAGACATCTATCTTGATTGGTGATTTTGCTAAAATATTGCGTCAGAATGGTTATAACATCGGTCAAAATCGCTTATTCGCTTGGTTGCGTGAGAATGGCTTCCTGATTCGAAAAAATGGCGAGAGCTACAACATGCCGACACAACGAAGCATGGACATGAAGCTGTTCGAAGTCAAGGAACGGACGCACCAGGAGCCGAATGGCAGTATCCGTATCAGCAAAACTACCAAGATGACAGGTAAAGGCCAGCAGTATTTTATTAATAAATTTTTAAATGAGAAAGTGGGGTAGAGCATGAGACCAAAACGATACCCGTATAGCGGAAAGAAAAAGAGCATCTATTTTTCAATAGATGCTAGCAGGATAAAAGCAGAAAATATTACAAAGCGACAATCAGAGTTTATTGGTTACGATAATGTTGATGCTCACGATTTCGAATGATAATAGATGCGTCAACGCATGCATTGTAAATTGTCCTTGCGTAGAGTTCTAAAGCTTCGTTTGCTAGGTCTGTTAATTCAGGATTATTTAAAGCTAACATGGTAGCGATTGGTTCGCAAGCTTGTTCTATTGCTTTCTTATGCTTCTTGTACAGTTCCTTGGCATTTTCTGGATAGCTAAATGTCTCCATACTCCTTCCCTCCTTTCCATAATTTTTGAATACAACGGTGAGAGGTCATATTCAAATAAATTATATCAGAAAGGAACGAAAGCCACAACATATTGTGCTAGTAAAAAATAATCAGACACAATATATTGATATTTCGGTATAAAATGATGTGGAAAAAAATCGAACAATTGATGATTGAGAGGAATCTCAATATGAACAAATTAGCAAAATTGACAGGGATTCACAAAAGCCACTTTAGCGATTTGAAAAGTGGAAGGATTAAACATCTGTCATGGCCGAACATGGTCAAGCTATCTACAGGATTAAAAGTCAGCTTAGACGAATTTAGATAGCAAAAAAGTCCGACGGGAATCGGACTCGACAATAATACTTATGAGGTAATTTTATCATGGATAGCAGATTATTACAAATGCTAGATGAGTTTGAAGCAGGCCTTATTGATCGCAAGGTCAAAGTCATGAAAATGATTAACAATGAGACGGAAATTTATCCGCTAGAACTCAATAAAAAGCAAGTTAGTAAGATGTTTGGGGTTGACCCTAAAACATTTGACGCAAGATTTAACAGCCACAAAGATTTCCCACGTATTGAAACGGGAGGTCGGGAAAAATACCCACGAGATTTAGTCATCGAGTGGTATCACAGAAATTGGAGTATAACATGAAACTATTAGATTTTATTTTTGCGAAACCAAAAAAACAGGAAGAAAAACCAAAATGGACGATTGAAAACAACGGTTGGGAAGCTGGTACACGTAGATATAACCAGTTGCATGGTTTGCCTGGCAAGCAGGTTTGGTAGAAACCACATAGTCCTTTGACAACTGAATAGGGTACCTTGAAAAAATATTAAAAAAGTTTGATTTAGGGGTTGACTTATGTCTGACAAAAGGGTTATAATAATTATGTCAGACGAAAGGAGGAGTTATGACTGACAATCAACGAAAAATAGGTCGCCCGACAACTGACCCTAAGAATCTTCGTGTGACGATAAGGTTTAATGATGAGCAAAGTCAAAAAATAAAGGACTATTCTCAAAAGAACAATCTTACCACGTCTGAAGTTATTAGAAAAGCTGTTGACGACCTAAAATAAAAAATGACCCTGCAACGTAATCTACTTTGGCGAGCTGATACGTTACAGAGTCCCCGACCTGAAAACAGGTACACAAATATATTATCATGTGTACCCTTTTCAGTCAACCTGACAAGGGTATTTTTTGCGCCCTTGTCGTTTAGATAAGGGTTTTTATTGTACCCAAAAATAGGAGGACTGTATGAAAACTTACACATTAACTGAAGAAGAATTAAATGAATTAGTAGCCGAGCGCATGAAACAAGCGAAAGAAAAACGTACACCACAAGGACTATTCAAAGATGTCAGCTTTGATGATGAATTGATTCCGATCAATGAAAAATATCCTAAGATTGTTGAAAAATTCAACGAAGCTGGTGGATACAACCCAACTAAAAACGTCTTTAATCAAATCCCTCATTATTTTGGTACGGATAACGAAATTATTTCTTACAGTGATGTTGCGGCTAGAGATGTTCACGACAATATCCGAAAACTTGTTCTTAGTGTTTTCGGCAAGACACAAAACAGAAAATTGCTAGAAGAGGAATACGACCAAGCACTAGAACTTTACAAGGAATTGAAAGAGTGGTTTGTGTCTAGCTATGATAAGCGATTAGAGGGATTGGTGCTAGAAGATGATTAAAAAATTCTGCGTTAACTACTTACTAAAACAGATTGACAAAAGCAAACTAGAAACAAGAGATAAAGCGAAGTTGAACCACTTTATCACACTAGTGGACTACAAGTTAGGAGGATAAATGGCACAAAAAAGGATGTTTAGCAATATAATCACTGACACAGATCGTTTTCTTGACATGCCAGCGTCATCGCAAAACTTGTATTTTCATCTTAATATGCATGCAGACGATGATGGTTTTGTAGATTCACCTAAGCGGATAATGAGAAATGTTGGCGCAGGGAACGACGATATGAATGTATTGCTATCAAAAAAATTCGTTTTGAACTTTGATAGCGGAATTATCCTTATTAAAGATTGGAAAATACATAATGTCATTAGAAAAGATATGTACAAACCTACTGTTTACACAGAGGAAAAGAGCCAAATAATTGTTGACGATACAAAGTCGTACCAGCTTCGTAACGAATACGTACCACAGAATAGATTAGATAAGGATAGGTTAGATAAGAATAGATTAGAGGAGGATAGAGGAGGATATACTCCGCCACCACCAAAATCAAATCTCAATTTTGGTCAATTTGTCAGAGCTGAGGGGCTAAAAGCAAATGAAAATCATATTCAGCGATTATTAGATTATATCGGTCTTGATGGGATGGATATGGATTTAGTCAAGTTAGCCATCACTAGAACAACTGAACAAGGAATAGTGGCTCCTGCTTACACTTTTAGCATTCTAGATAACTGGAAGAAAAAAGGTTTTACAACCGTTGAACAAGCTAATCAAGAGCAAGAAGGGTTTGAACAACAAAAATCAAAAACATTGACAACTACTTCACGTAAATCCAACGTCCCTAGCTGGTCGAATCCAGACTACCAAGATCCGACGTATGATGATTTAAAAGTAAATCCAAGTGAGGTACCAGATGGATCAGGAGATTTTTAGTGGGTTCAATACCTTGCTTAAAAAAATGTATGGCAAGCAGGCCAGTATAGAGACCTTTAACCAATTTGTCGAGTATTGCCAAAAAGGAAAAGAGGCAAACGGGGTTAAACCTGTATTAAATCCTATCAACCTATACGCATTTGGGCTTGGCATTACAACAGCAGAAGCAGACCGGTTGAGAATAGAGCGATATAAACAGGAGAATGTGTTATGACAAAACAACATAGAGAGACGCTTATCTGGTACCGAGCAAGCCATCAAGAGCGTGAGAAGCTGCTTGATTTTGGGCTAGTTGATAAATCACAGTACGTGACACTATTGCGGCAATTGCGCAAGAAATATGCGATTTAGGAGGAAGTATGACACCAGAACAAGTAGAAAAAGCAAAATTAAGAGCTAAACAAGAACTTGGAACGTTTAGTATCTACCTTTACCAGGCAGTTGATGAATTCGGTGGAATATTAACTGCGCAAGAAGTCTTTTTGGCAGCGGGTTTTACCTATCTTGGCGCAGGTCAAACAGACATACATGCGGCCGTCGAGGGGTTGTATGAGCAAGTTCGATGACTTTAAATTTAGCGAAGACTGGGAGAGTAACTATTTTGAGGTCCAAGCTTTGCTAGGACAAGAGATAGACAAGTTACAAAATAGGGTCATAGCGCTAAGCCAGGAAAACAATAGATTAAAAGCCGAAAATTGGCAACTGAAACACAGAAAGAAGAAATAACATGGCTTATTTATACGAGTTAGAAGGTATTTACGCACAATTACAGTCAATGGATTTAGACGAAGAAATATTCCAAGATACACTTGACAGCATCGATTTCCAGTCAGACTTGGAAAATAACATTGAGTATTTTGTCAAAATGTTAAAAAATGCGCAGGCTGATGCCGAAATGTATAAAGCCGAAAAAGAAGCTTTTTATAAAAAGCAAAAACAGGCGGAAGCAAAAGCGGAAAAATACAAAGAGACGATCAGGCACGCAATGGGATTGAGCCAAAAGAAAAAAGTTGACGCTGGAATATTTAAGGTGTCTTTGCGGAGAAGTAAAAAAGTTGAGATTTTGGACGAAACAAAAATTCCTCTTGATTACATGCAAGAAAAAATTGAATACAAACCAAGAAAAGATGAAATCTCAAAAGCTTTGAAATCTGGGATTGATATATTTGGAGTTGAACTAATCGAAACAGAAAGTTTACAGGTGAAGTAAATGAGCATGACTTTTGCAGAACTGCAGACAAAGATGCAAATAACAAAAACGACAAAACAAGGGGTGAAATATACTTTCCGCAATGCAGAAGATATTTTCACACACTTTAAAACGCTAAATAGCGGATGGGAATTGACGGTATCTGACGAGTTGGTGGAATTGATCGGTAGAATTTTTATCAAAGCAACAGCAACTGCTAGACTTGGTGATGAACAACACCAAGCAACGAGATATGCTGAACTAGACAGTGTGCCTGTTTTAAATACTAAAGACTATAAAACAGGAGAGCCTAAGCAGATACAACAAATGCAAGTCCCGCAATGGACTGGTGCAGTGAGCTCGTACGCAGGCAAGTATGCTTTGCAAGGGCTGTTTGGAATTGGCGAGGAAGATGTAGATGCGATTGCTATAGAAGATACGCAACGCAAAGAACAAAAAAAGACACAAGAGGCAACTTTTAAAACTCCTAAAATAAGCAATATCCAAGTAGAGACTTATAAATCTGATCTAAGCGATATTGCAAAAGCCAAAAACCAAAGCGTGGAAGAGCTAACAAAATGGCTAACCGATACTTTAAAAGTGGAGGCACTAGAAGATTTGCATACGGAACACATTGTTTCAGCGGACGAATTGATTAATAAACTCAAAAAGAAAGCAGGACTAAAAAATGATTAATAATGTTGTACTTGTAGGTCGCATGACCAAGGATGCCGAACTTCGCTACACACCAAGTCAAGTGGCTGTAGCTACGTTCACACTTGCGGTAAACCGCAGATTTAAAGAGCAAAACGGAGAGCGAGAAACGGATTTCATTAACTGTGTGATTTGGCGACAGTCTGCCGAAAATCTAGCAAACTGGGCTAAAAAAGGTACTTTAATCGGCATCACAGGGCGTATTCAGACACGTAACTATGAAAATCAACAAGGCCAACGTGTCTATGTGACGGAAGTTGTCGCAGAAAGCTTCCGAGTGTTGGAAAGTCGCAATCAACAATCTGGACAAGGCAACTCTTCGCAGAACGATAACAGTCAATCATTTAGTAATTCAAACCCGATGGATATCTCAGATGACGATCTTCCATTCTAAGAGGAGTTCTTATGGAGCAAAAAAAACGCAGACAAAGAATATATGCGGTCTACGATGACGACGTTTTTGTTGATATTGGCACAAAACATGAGCTAGCAGAGAGGCTGGGCATTTTAGCCAACTCTATCACGTTTATGGCGTCGCCATCATATAAAAAAAGAAAACCTAACGGCAGACACGCAGTGTTCATCGGATATGACGACGATTTGGAGGAGTAGTGGTTAAATTTACAATACCGATTGAGCCAAAACCTCAAAAGCGCCCACGCTTTAGCAGATGGAGCGGGGCTTACGAAGACAAAGATATGATGGCTTGGAGGAAACAAGTCACAGACTACGTAAAAAACAATTATGATGGACCTTATTTTGATGACAGTATAAAGAATGATGTCACCTTTTATCTAAAAGCACCGAAATTGATGTCTAAAAAGCCATCAGAGCGTGCTAGGGATAAGACTAAACAAAAGTATCAAGACTACATAAATGAGCGCTTATATGTGCCAAATAAGCCCGATTTGGACAACCTTGAAAAAGCATTATACGACAGTATATCAAAAGCGGAAATTGTGTGGATAGATGACAACATCATTGTCGAGCACACTACACGGAAGATATATAGTCCAAATCCCAGAATCGAGGTGGAAATAAACGAATTATGACACTAGTAGATGATTTTTACAAACAAATGGAGCCGTCAATCAAAGCGTTTTTAGACGACAACATTATAATCACGGATCCAGAAGAAGCTGACAGAGTGTATAAATCTGTCAAATACTATAAAAATCTTAATAGATTGCCACCTCCGAACGTGTTGGACTGGTTTAAACAAATCTACACGACTGAGGAAATGGTAGCCTTAATTAAGCAGTCTTACCGTCTTAAACAAAAAAAGACGGACGAGGATGACGAAATCTATGAAAAGTGGATGTTTAAAAATTATGGTAACGTTAAGCTTGTCAAAAAAATCAAGCGTATGGATGCACTCACTAAAGCATGGGAGATGGGACTATGAAAAGACGCAGGCAGTTTAATAAAGATATTAAATACACACCTAAATCTTACAATAATCTGTTGCCTTATGATGTAGTGGAATTATTAATAGCCCGTAGAGACAAAACAAAGGTGTCTGACGAAGTTTTAGCAGACAAGATAGGTATTTATGCTTGGAAGCTAAAAGCGCTCTTAAAACGCAAAATATTGCCAAATAAGAGCGAGTGTAAATTGATTATAGATTTTTTGAGAGAGGTAAAAGGATGACAGATAAAATTAATCCAGAATCAATGCAAGTAGCATTTGATAAAAACTATCAAACATTTTTAGCAAAAAACGCAGATTACGGAAACTCTTTTGAAAAGTCGCTTGACGACCTCGGAATCATCGCTGGAATCGTCCGTATAGCCGATAAATACAATCGGGTGTGTAATCTTATCAAAAATAAACAAAACGTCTCAGAGAGCCTCTCAGACACGTTAAACGACATGGCTAATTATTGTGTGATGTTAGCTGTCTGGATGAAAGAGCAAAATGATTACTAAAAAACACGTTGTGAGAGTTTTACAACAAAGGCATTACAGCGACTTACATAGTTTATGACAAGAGATTGTTTACAGAGCATGAGTTCGCAACAAAAAGAGAAGCGATGCAGTTTATTAGACGGCTAGAGCTAGCTAATGATAAGCGATCGACGGAATATTTTTTGAGAGAGGTAGATGAATGAGAAAAGAAGAATTAATTGAAGAAATAGAAGATGAAATCAATGACATAGATCTTTTGATTGACGATTACCAATGTGAAATTGACGAATTAGAACGAGATGTAGATGAATTAGATACTCGAAAAGATATTTTGGTGCGTAAATTAGAGAGCCTATTGGAAAGCGTGGAAGAATGATTGAAGAACAAGAAATACTTGACTGTTTAGTTGACACAATGTTTCAGCAAGAGCAGAAGATCAGCAGACGAAACCATATCATCACTTTTTTGGCTATTATGCTGATTGTCGTATCAGGGCTTGGCATATCACTTAAAAATTACTACGAGCCACAAATATACGGACTACGCGCTCAGCTAAGCAGGACACAAAAGCAGCTTAAACGTGCTAGTGAGGATAGAGCTAGACAGACTAAACGGATTGCGGAATTGACCGGGAATGGGGGATAGTGTGAGACGTAAATCGATTAGCAAAAAAACTAGGCAACTAGTACTTAAAAAATATGACTGTCACTGTGCCTATTGTGGAAAAATGCTTGATATTAAAACGTTAAGAGTTGACCATTTGATACCATTTAGGAATGGTGGAGCTGATGACATCAGTAATTATATGCCAGCTTGCCAATCATGCAATTTTTATAAGTCAACACTTACTTTAGAAAAGTTTAGAGAGCAAATTATGACAGTACACGAGAGGATCATGCAACCATTTATCAGCCGATTAGGTGCCGATTACGGAATTGTTAGTATAAAACCTTTTGACGGCAAATTTTACTTCGAAAAAAAACTGGAAACGGGGGATAGATGAAAGAACACAATAACCGCAAAAAAGCTAATAAATTTGCTGAGTATATCACTGGTGCTGAATTACGTAAATACACGGCTGAAAAAGTTAAAAAATACTGTGGTGATAATCCGTCTGTATTTGATGGAGCAGGTGGTTCTGGGCAACTTGAGCAATTTATCCAACCGTCAATATTTACAGCGGTGGAAATTCAAAGTGAAGCATGCGAAGTCTTACAAGAAAATTTTCCAAGTGCAAATGTGATTAACAATGACTTTTTCTTGCACAATGAAACAGAAAAATACGATGCTGTTGTCATGAATCCACCGTTTTCGCTAATGTTTAAAGAGCAGTCAGACCAAGCTAAAGCGAAAATTCAAAAGCTTTTCCCTTGGAAAAAGTCAGGGAAAGTCGATGACATCTTTTTACTAAAGTCGCTAGAATATTCAAAGCGCTACGGATTTTACATTATGTTCCCTGGAATTGCTTATCGTTCGCTTGAATCAAAAATGAGAGAATTAATTGGAAATCAATTGCTAGAATTAAATACGATTGAGAATGCTTTTGAAGATACACCGATCTCAGTAATTTTTATCGTTATTGACAAAGAAAAAACGACTGATGAATGCAGTCGAGAACTATATGACTGTAAAGCTAAAAAGCAATTAACATCAGACAAGTGGAAAATCAATCACGAAAATTGGGAACAAATCAGGATTGAAGTTGAAAAAGAAGAGATTAACATTGATGAACTGAATAGCGAATTGGATAAGTTGGTCCTTGATCATTTAGAAAACCATCTTGCTAGCCAGTTGATGTTGATACAAACGTTTCAAGCAGACATTAACTATTTAGGATTTATTTCAAAAGCGTATGACGTTTTGAATAAATACGAGTTATATTACAATTTTGGAGGGTGAGATTGTTTACTAATGAGGACTGCATGCAGTTAATGGCCAGGTACCCTGATAAATATTTTGAATTAGCTATTGTTGACCCACCTTATTTTTCAGGTCCCGAAAAAAGAAATTACTATGGTCGCAAGGTTAGCCCTATAGGCGTCAAACGTTTATACGGCAAGACTTCTGAATGGCATGTTCCAGATGAGAAGTATTTTGATGAACTCTTCAGAGTATCCAAAAATCAAATTATCTGGGGTGTCAATTACTATGATTATCATTTTAGCTCGGGACGTATAGTTTGGGACAAGGTCAATGGGCAGTCTAGTTTTTCAGACTGCGAGATAGCTTATTGCAGTTTTTACGATAGCGTGCGACTGTTTCGTTATATGTGGAATGGCATGATGCAAGGTAAGTCAATATCGGAAGGTCACCTTCAGCAAGGGAATAAGTCTCTAAATGAGGTTAGAATCCACCCTACACAAAAACCAGTCAATCTCTATCTTTGGCTATTGCAAAATTATGCTCAGGATGGTGACAAAATTTTAGATACTCACGTAGGCTCAGCTAGCTCTTTGATAGCATGCGAAGAGCTTGGTTTTGATTATGTTGGGTGCGAGTTAGACAGTAGTATCTACACGTTGGCCAGCGAAAGAATAAATAAATACAGAAGTCAATTAAAACTATTTTAACCGAGGTACAAAATGAACATTGAAGAAGCGAAAAAAATAGTAGACAAATCGTCAGTAGATAGTGATGAGCTTTGGAAGATTCCAATGATTCCAGCCCATAAGGTAAAAGCCTTGCTTGACACACTCGACCAACCAAAACCAGAAATTCCGCAGTTTGTGGCGGATTGGCTAGAAGGATTGAAGAAAGAATTTCCCGACAACTTACCTAATCAACTCTATCATGTTACAAGGCAAGGCTGGGGTAATGGATTGGAATATAAAGATAGTAAAACCAAAGAAATGAAAACTCTTTATAACTGCGGGGGAAAAATTAAGAAAGATTTAGTTAACGCTCTTATTTACGGCTACACAGTCAAAAAAGAAAAGCTGTACAAAGTCAGAGATAAACGACTAAGCCCTAACCAAAATTACTTAAATTTTGATAAGAATAGCGAATGTTGGTTATTTTCTAACGGAATTAGTACTTTATCTCTTAATGCTAGCCACACTAGAAAAGCTTTAGAAGAATCAGGTTTTAATGTATTTGATGACGATAATTACGAAGTTATTGAGGTGACGGAATGAATAAAAGAGAAATCAAAAATTTAGTAAATAGGCTAAGTGATTTAATTGATAAATGTGAGAACGACTTTGAAGTAATGATATTTAACCCTGATGCAACATTTGACTTATTATACGAAAGTCACTCTGCGCTGTCAAAAGTGTTAAAGAAAGAGGTAACAGATGACTGAAGAATTAGGAGTGTTGCTTGACAAGGAAGGAATTGAATACGTAAAAATGGTATTTGATGATGGCTTTGTCTGGACGGTACGCAACCCACTAAACGCTGCGTTGCTTAAACGCCAAGAAGCAGAGCAGTTCCCACAGTTTACGTGGGTGCCACTGACAGATTTATAACCCCACGCAAGCGCATAAGAGCCTGCAGTGGCTCTGTGGGGGTAGGACCTGGAATCGTCCTTAAACTTACCCTAGAAACCTTCAATCTTTTATCAGCCTTGCGAATTGTCAAAGGTTCGTAAGGTGTAGACCGAAATTAATTAAAAAAGGATGTGATAAGAATCTCCTTGACCAAAAAAACAAAATCTAACGCTGGTTATCGGTCACTGGCTATTATGCAAGGCGCTAACACTGACATACTGCGCCTGTGTCAAAATAAAAAGGAAGAGAGGGCTTTTCTCCACAAAACAAAAAGACGTCCATGCAGAACGCCTTCATGATTAAAAATTCCTAACAATATTATATCATGAATGGAGAGTTAGATGGGCAACATTCCGACAACAAAAGCTAATAATTTTTTGGAAGAATTAAAGACTATCCCACATCTCATAGAGACCCTTGAAAGAGACGCTAACCTAATGAGTCGGTCGCTTGTTAAGTCTCCTCAGTGGTCCGATATGCGAGTGTCTGGTGGGGTTAAACAATCACAGGAAGACAAAAACATAAAGATGCTGCATATGGTTAGCTATTATAGTGATCAGATTGAGCGTTTAAAAGACCGTCGACAAGAAATGGCTAATTTGATTGTGCAAAGCATGGGCATTTGTGAGAGTCACGTTTTACTAACGACCTATCTTGACTGTGATGGGGACTATGAGAGAGCCAGAGAACGTTTGAACATAGGTAATCGTAATAAATACTTTATGTTTGTCAGAAGAGGTAAGGAAAGTCTGGAATTGATACTAAAAAATACTAATTAGATACAAATTGATACTACATAATACTAATTACAGTGTTAATATTGTAGTATAGCAAAATAACAAGAAGAGATAACCATTTTACCAACTGACTATTTTATTTAGTCGCCAACTTTAACTACGGTCAAACTTGTTATTTTACTAAAGCTTAGTAGCTTTGCGTTAAAGGTGTTAAATTACTCGGTTGAACCGGTCGGGTAAGTCGCAAATGTGAAGAGAGTTGTTGAGACGTGAGAAAATGTCATGTGCACGCATCTTATGATATTGCAGGTTCGAATCCTGCCGTCTCAATACCAGCTATTTCCAAATTGGAAACAGTTGGAAAAGACAATCCCCCCATTCCTTTAAAGGCAGATACGTTCTGATATGGGGCTTTTTTAAGGCTTAGCGATTGCTAAGTCGATGTCAAGGTTGGACAAGACAGTGCCAACCGACATATTAACCGCAAGTCCAAAACCAAGGGTCGCAACCTTGCTTGTGGTTAGTGGGGACAACGGTTGTAAGTCGGTTCGATTCCGACTGTTCCTGTTGCATTTAATGCAAACTCCATATTTTTATCAAAAAGCCTATTATACCTATTGTGTAAGGGCTTTGTTAATAGTATTATTAAAGTGATAAAAAAATTTGGAGAGTAGAATATGGCTTCAGAAGGCGAAAAAAGAATTGCTTTGCATATATCAGGCGAAGCAATGGATGATGACAAAGGATATGAATTAAAATATCTCATTAAATCGTTACAAAGTTTCGAGAAAATATCTGAGAAGACTTATTTGTTTTTGATTAACGAGAGTAGAATGACCGCAGAAAATGCTAACGATTTCAAAGTCTATATATCAGATATTAGACCCGGTTCGTTCAAAGCAGACGTTATTCTTTTTTGTCAAACATATATATTGCCTTTAGTGCCAATTGTTGGAGATCACGGAGATTTGATTTGGGAATGTATTTTAAACTCTTTTGATTTTTTGAAAAAAGTCTCCGCAGCTAAGAAAGAAGGAAAAACTGTGCATATTGAAAACAACGGAGATAAAGCAATCGTTATTGTAAACAACGGCAATGATGTTACCATTAATAATTATGAATACCCAGGTTATGTATCAGAGTTAGGTGAACATTTAGCACCTCATTTTACAGAATTAGCTAAAGTTATTAATCCGAAGATAGAATCTGTTAATTTCGGCTCTGATGTAGGAGATTTGACATTAGACTCAAATAATGCAGATTTATTTAAAAAACGCTCTTATCTGACGGAAGAAAATTTTGAGATAGTTGGTGAGATAACTGTATTAAACTCACATAGTTATACAGGGAAAATAAAAATATCGGATAATCAATCATTTGATGAAGGCGAGTATAGTTTTGAAGTTGCGAAAGATTTACGTTTCCCAGAGTTTTTACAATCGGGAGTGTTACATAAAGTTAGCTATATTTGCTGTAAAAAGATAGTTTTCGACCCAACTAGTCCATTGAGCGAGAAAATAGTTGGAGTTAAAATTTTAGAAAAGTTATAGAGACGACTCAGTCATCACATTGTGGTGGCTTTTTATTATGCAAAAAAGAACCACAAAAGTGGCTCTTATGCTTGTAATTTTAATTCAAGCGCTTCAGTAAGGACTTGAGAAAAGTTGAGGTTTTTATCTTCAGCTGCGTCGTTTAACCATTCAGGGATAGTCACGTTTTTGCGGACTTTTTTGGAATGGTATTTTTTCATGTAGGCAACCATATCGATGCCAATTAAAGCAATATCAGAATCACGATACTGTTCTTTTAAATCGGAAACGGAGCTAGCCTTTGGATAATCAGTATAGTCTTCAAGCGCAAAGCCTAAGACTTCGACAGCCATTTCATAAGCCTCTTGAAAGTCTTTACCTTGAGTAATTGCTTCAGGTACATCTGGAAATGTAACCATGATATAGTCTGTGTCTTGTGTAAATGTAGCTGGATAAATTAACATAATGATTCTCCTTTGATTACTGTGAGACAAGCACACCATCTGGCAAGCGGATTATTTTAAACCCGCCTGCTTTAGAATGGTATCTTCAAGACCTTTTCCGAGGTCTTTATTGTGCATTGGAACAATGGTTTGATGTCCGTTATTGTCTCGGAATTTTTTGTGACTTCCGTTTTGACTGACTTCGTAGAACCCATTCTTTTTTAGCAGTTTTATCATCTGCTTTGGGGTCATTGGCATATTGCTTACCTCACCTTCTATACTTATATTATACACATAAACAAGGTGGATGTCAATAGGTATGCGCAAAAAATACGTATTTTTTATTGGAGGTTAGGGTATGAGGCCGCAGAAGCTAATCATTGCTGGAGGTAGACGGATGACAGTCGACTACGACGATAGATCAGCAGAGTATCGTGACTATAATCGTAATCGCTGGAAGTATGATAGGAAGATTAAGCAGTTTTATAACTCTAAGTTGTGGAGAGAAACAAGCAAGCAAGTTCTATTGCAAAACGATTATGTTTGTGCTATGTGCGGCGGGGAAGCTACTATGACTGACCACATTGTCTCAGTTAAGAAAGATTGGAACAAGAGATTAGATTGGAACAACTTGCAAGCAAGCTGTAAAGCGTGTAACGATAGTAAAGCGATACGAGAAAGACGTAAAAACAATTAATAGAAAAACGGGTGTAAAAATTAACAACAGTACGTTAATATTCGGAAACTACCCCCTTCATTTTTAAACGGGGCTATATTGTTCGGAAACTTAAGAACGCGCCCTTTTCCGTGCAAAAAATTCCCTTTTTGAAATTTTTAAACTGTCAATATTCGTGTAAAGGAGGTCTTATGGGAAGAAATTTAAAGCTAGTTGAAACGACAAAAAAACATCTTACAAAAGAAGAAAAAATAACGAGAGAAACCGCGCAAAATAAGGCTTCTGATGGTCTTAAAAAGTTACAAAAGACACCTCCTGAGCATTTTAATAATGTTGCTAAGTACGAGTATAGGAGAATCATAGAAGACCTCCAAAACCTACCCCTAAGAAATCTCGATAGAGGACTATTAGAGTTATATTGCACATGGTATGCTATCTACAAAGAAACAAGTAGAAAACTAGATGAGGTTGGTTATTTTACGAATGATCCAGATAAAGGATTGATACCAAGCCCTCTTATTTTAACGTTGGAAAAAGCCGCTGCGAACATCAGAAGTAGCGCAAGCCAACTTGGCTTGACTGTGGATAGTCGTATGAAAATGTTTATTCCTAAAGAAGAGGAAAAACCCAAGAGTATATTTGATAAATTTGGAGGATAAAAATGGAACGAGTTAAAGAATTTTCTGTTAAGCTGGTAGAAAATGGTAAGTTTCCAATTGTTGAAATCAACGGTGAGAAAATAAATGGTATCACTAAATTAATTGTTAAGTATGATTCAGATGACGCCCAAAACAATCCGTGGGATAATGGTTTTTTAGTGGAGTATATTAGCGAAGAAGATGGTCGGTATTGTAAGCAATCGATAGGTCAATCATTCCGCATAGGTTTGTAGGTGATAAAAGTGGAATACGATTATTCAGCAATCAGCGACATCTATAAAGATGATGCTTTTTATTATGCAAAAATGGTCGTTGATGAACAGATAAAATCAAGTAAGAAAGTATTTAAAGCTTGTTTAAGACATTTGAATGACCTCAAAAGGATAGATAATGAAGATTTTAAGTTTGACTATTTACCGAAAAAAGCAGCTGATCCAATTAACTTTATTGAGATTTTGCCAGATGTAAAAACGGGGAAACCTTACCCGTTGGCGATGTTCCAAAAGTTCATTATCGGGAATTTGTATGGATGGCGAAAGAAAACAGATCATTCCTTGAGGCGATTCAGAAAGGCTATGATTTCTGTTGCTCGTAAAAACGGCAAAACAATCCTGATAGCTGGTATCTTACTTTACGAATTTTTGTTTGGCCATAACCCATCTATGAGCAGACAATTGTTTTGTACTGCAAATGATAGAACGCAGGCTAAAATCGCTTGGGATATGGCAAAGAAGCAGTTATCATCTCTCAGAGCGAAGGACGCTGATGTCAGAAAGGCTACAAAAATTGTCCGTGATGAGCTTAAAAACTTACATGACGAATCATATATCAGAGCACTTAGTCGAGATACTGGGGCTGTAGATGGATTTGAGCCTTATGTCGGTGTCTTAGATGAGTTCGCAGCATCAAAGACTAATGAAATGCTAGAGCTTTTAGAATCTGGTCAAGGTCAGCTTGATAACCCGTTTATCTTGATTATTTCGACGGCAGGGATGGATTTGAATGTCCCTATGCACACAATTGAGTATCCATACATCACTAAGATACTAGATGGAGAAATTGTAGATGATGGCTATTTTGGATATGTCGCAGAACAAGATAATGAAGAGGAAATTAAGGATGAATCAAACTGGATAAAATCCAATCCAATCCTTGAGGTTAAAACTTTACATGATAAGATTATGGACTATTTACGAACTCGTAGACGAGTATCTCTCGAAACAGGGGAAATTAATAAAGTCCTGATTAAAAACTTTAATATGTGGCGTCAATCTAGCGAGGAATCCTATATTGACAAGCAATCTTGGGAACTTGCTCAGATTGATAAACCAGACACCACAAAACGCAGGGTTTGGTTAGGGGTTGATGTTGGGCGTGTGAGTGACTTATTTGCTATCACACCAGTTATTATGATGGATGACTACTGGTATCTTGATAGCTTTTCTTTTGTTGCTACCAAATATGGGTTAACAGCCAAGGAAAAACGAGATGGCGTCTCCTATAGCAATCTGGAACGTCAAGGTTATTGCGAGATAACAACACTTGAAAGCGGGGTTATTGATGATGAGCGTGTCCTAGAAAAAATTGAAGAGATGGTTTACTCAAACGACTGGGAAGTTAATGGAATTTGTTTTGATCCTTATCAATTTGGAACATTACTTACAATGATTGAAAAAAGGCATCCAGAGTGGCCTCTGATTGAGGTTAATCAGACGACGATGGTTTTGAACATGCCGACAAAACAATTCCGTGACGACCTCAAAAAAGGCAAAATAAAGCACTCTGGTAACCCTTTGCTGACCATGGCTGTCAACAATGCCTATATCAAGACTGATAATAATGGCATGAGAATCGACAAGAATAAGAATAGCAATAAGATTGACCCCCTTGATGCTGCTCTTGATGGGTATGCAGTTTGTTACTTAGAGCCATTTGATGGTTCTGGTTACTGGACAAGTGAAAAGATTTTAGGAGGAGAGACGCTATTTTGATTGGTTTTATTTTAAAAAACATACATACATTAATCTTGTTAGTTGGATTAGGGCTGTTAATACACGGTCTTTTTTTGTTTGGTGATAAAGTTGGTTTTATCGCAAGTGGCCTTATATTAATTATTTTGGCTATCTACGTAGATAGCATAGGAGGAAGAAAATGAATAAACGCATTAAGAAAAAACGCAAAATCGAACAAGCTATTGTGTTATTGATTGCAGAAAATGCTATGCAAGCAGAAGCAATTAAGAGTCAAGACAGACAAATTGCAGTGCTAACAGGAATCGTACAACACAACGCTATGGCAACAAACGAAGAGTTAGCGACTGTTAAAGCTGCTACTTTAGATAACCAAGTAGCTATCAAGGCAATTGGTGATGATGTTGACTACATTAAGAAAAATTATAAGCGCAAGTGGCGAACATAGATGTTAATGGTTTAGAAAGGAGGTGAGAAATTTATGAGTTTTTTCCAACCTTTGGGAAGTTCAAAGGTGTCCTACGATGACTACATATCGTCGGTGTTAGCTGGTGATGTTTCTCAACAATATCTTGGGGTGTCGGCGTTAAAAAACAGCGACGTACTAACTGCGACATCCATCATAGCAGGAGATATTGCGAGGTTTCCTTTACTTAAAAAAGATATTACTGGAGATATTATTCATGACGAGGATATTAATTATCTTTTAAATGTTAAATCCACAAATAATGCGAGTGCTAGGACTTGGAAATTTGCTATGGCAGTCAATGCCATTTTGACCGGCAACTCCTTTTCTCGTATCTTACGAGACCCCAAAACAGGTCAGGCTTTGCAGTTTCAGTTTTACAGACCGTCAGAGACAACAGTTGAGGAAACGGATAATCATGAAATCATCTACACTTTTACTGATACTTTAACAGCGAAACAGGTTAAATGCTTCGCTCACGATGTCATTCACTGGAAATTCTTTAGCCATGACACAATTTTGGGTAGGTCTCCTTTACTGTCTTTGGGTGATGAGATAGACCTACAAAAAGGTGGTATCAATACTTTAATTAAGTTTTTCAAGGATGGTTTTTCGAGTGGCATTCTAACCATGAAGGGCGCTCAATTAAGTGGAGAAGCACGGCAAAGAGCGCGACAAGACTTTGAAAAAATGCGAGAAGGTTCTGTTGGTGGAAGTCCGCTAGTATTTGATAGCACAATGGAATATACACCGCTAGAAATTGATACTAACGTTTTGCAATTAATCACGAGTAACAATTTTTCAACCGCTCAGATTGCCAAGGCTTTACGAGTACCAAGCTATAAACTTGGCGTTAATAGCCCTAACCAATCTGTAGCTCAACTGATGGAGGACTATGTCACAAACGACTTGCCTTTTTATTTTGACGCGATCACAAGCGAATTAGGGCTTAAAACATTGAATGACAAGGACAGACGTCTGTATCATATCGAATTTGACACACGGAGTGTCACAGGTCGTAATGTTGATGAGATTGTCAAATTGGTTAACAACCAAATCTTGACACCTAATCAAGGACTTGTTGAACTTGGTAAGCAAAAATCTACAGATCCTAATATGGATAGATACCAGTCTAGCCTAAACTATGTCTTTTTAGACAAAAAAGAAGAATATCAGGACAAGGTTGGTATCAAAGGGAAAGGAGGTGAGGTAAATGCCAAAGAGGATAAATCTTAAAGGTCCGCTAATTTCAAATAACTCTCAAGAAGTTTACGACTATTACGGAATGGAAGCCGTTAGTGCAAAAAGTATTTTTGATAACCTTCCCGAAGACAATAGCGATATTATCTTGGAAGTTAATTCAAATGGTGGTCTAGTCACTGTCGGAAGCGAAATCTATACGGCTTTGCGAAATTATAAAGGAAAAGTAACCGCAGAAATCACTGGTATGGCTGCAAGTGCAGCATCAGTGGCTGTTATGGGAGCTGATAAAGTCGTCATGAGTCCAACCGCTCAGATGATGGTGCACAAAGCACTTTTTAATTGGGTGTCTGGTAATAGCGATGACCTAGACAAAGCTTCTAACGCTCTGAAATCTAGCGATAAAGCTATCGTGAATGCCTATGTCGCAAAAACAGGGCTATCGGAAGATGAAATCATGGATTTGATGCGAAATGAAACGTTTATGTCCGCTCAAGATGCCGTAGAAAAAGGTTTTGCTGACGAAGTGATGTCTTTTGAAGCAGTTGCTAGCATTGATAATTCAATATTGCCACAAGCGGTAATTGATGATTATTACGCAAGTAGAAATAGACGTAAAAAAGAAATTCGCAATATGTTACTAGAAATTGAAAAAGAAGAAATTTTACAAGGGCTATAGGCTCTTTTTTTATTGGAGGAATTTATGTTCGAAGAAAAAATCAAAGAAATTAAAGCGACTATCGCTAGTTTAAACCAAGCGATTGCTACGAAAACAACAGAAGTAAAAAATGCTTTGGAATCAGATGACCTTGAAGCTGCTCGTTCAATTAAAGCAGAAATTGAAGAAGCTAAAGCAAACCTAGCAGAAGCAGAAAATGACTTGAAAATGTATGAAGCTAGCATTGAAAAAGGCGGTGCAGAAAATACTGGAGGAAAAGAAGTGCCACAAGGAACTAAAACATACCGCGAAAGCGTTAACGAATTTATTCGTTCAAAAGGAAAGGTTGTTAATGAAGGTTTACGATTCGAAGGTAAAGATGAAGTACTTATTCCACTTAATCAGACAACACCAGTAGACCCTGAGACTGATGGTGTTAAGAAAACAGACGTAAAACCTGTTTCTAGCGAGGAAATTCTTTATACACCAGCTCGTGAGGTTAAGACAGTTGTTGATTTAAAACAATTTACTAGCATCCACCCAGCTAAAAAAGAATCAGGGAAATGGCCAGTATTGCAACGTGCGACTGAAAAAATGGTTAGCGTTGAAGAATTAGAAAAAAATCCAAAACTAGGCAAACCACAATTCAAAAACGTTGAATGGGAAGTTAAAACTTACCGTGGCGCAATCCCGCTATCTCAAGAGTCAATTGATGACGCAGATGTAGATTTGGTTGGTATTGTTGCTGAAACAATCGGTCAAATGAAAGTTAATACAACTAATGATGCAATTGCTAAAGTCCTAAAAACATTTGAGGCTAAAGCTGGTGTCAAAACATTAGATGACATCAAAAAAATCCTAAATGTAGATTTAGATCCAGCTTACAATGTGTCATTTATTGTATCTCAAAGTTTTTATCAAACCCTAGATACTTTAAAAGACAAAAATGGTCGCTACTTGCTTCAAGACTCAATCACCTCTGCGTCTGGCAAAGTGTTCCTTGGAAAACCAGTATTTGTCCTATCTGATGACGTAATTGGTAAAGACTCGGCTTTTATCGGAGATTTTAAGCGCGGCGTGTTATTTGCTGACCGCAAAGACTTAGGTCTTCGCTGGGCAGATAACGAAATCTATGGACAATACTTGCAAGCTGTCCTTCGCTTTGGTGTCGCTAAGATAGATGACAAAGCTGGCTACTATGTGACATTCACGCCAGAACAATTGCCCTCATAAGGCCACTGAAGAAGTGGCGAAACCAACTAGTAAGAGCACTGTAGAAGAAATTAAACGCTATTTAACAAGCAAGGGAATTGACTTTAGTGGTAAGACCTTGAAATCAGATTTACTTGCGCTAGCAGGCGTTGAAGAGGTATAGCTATGGCTGTATCAAAAGAATTATTAGACAGTGTAAAGCTCTATTGTAAAATTGACTTTGAATTTGAGGATGACATCATCAAAGAAATGATTGAATCTGCTCAAGAACAAATTTGTTTTGCGATAGACAGCGACTCAACCGCAGACACGTTTAAGGATAGCGCTAAATTTGCTTTAGCCGTCAAAAAACAAGTCAAGGAAGAGTACGAACACCGTGGCCTGTCAGCGGATAGTATGCGCTATCCGTTGGCTAATGGTGTGTTAAACATTATCCATCAATTAAGACTGAGGGGTGATGAATCGTGATCACACGCAAGATGAACGTCAGGATAACTATCTTTAGTCAATCTGGCGGTCAGAATGAAGACGGAGAGGTTATCTCTGCAATTAGAAAAGACATCTATACATGTTGGGCGGAGGTGTTAAAAACTCAATTAAGAGATTTTAACTACCAGTCCAAGTTTCAAAACACTAGCAACCTACCTACCAACAAAGATACTAAGGTTTTTTTGATTAGGTATAACCCTAAGTTATCTATTGATAACACGATGTTTGTTGAATTTAACAATCGTATCTATAAGATAGATAAAATTGAACCTGACGATTCTGGGAAGGACATGATTATGATCAGCGGGGTGAGCCTATCATGACAAAAGGTTTGGATGAAATTTTAGCTAATCTCACAAAGCTTGAAGTAAAAGCTCCTAAAACAGCGAAATCAGCAGTAACTGAAGTTGCTAAGGAGTTTGAAAAAGCACTTAAAGCAAATACTCCTGTTTATGAGATTGAAACAGAAGAAAGACTGCAAGAAGATACTGTTATCAGTGGTTTTAAAGGAGCTAATGTCGGTATTGTTTCAAAAGAAATCGGTTATGGTAAAGCAACTGGTTGGCGTGCTCACTATCCTAACGATGGGACGATTTATCAACGCGGTCAGGACTTTAAGGAAAAAACAATCAATCAGATGACACCAAAAGCTAAGCAGATTTACGCTGAAAAAGTGAAGGAGGGACTAGGACTTTGATTGCTGAAACGACAGCTTATAAATTATTAAGTAACGATAAGACACTAAATGAGCTGTTGGATAAGCTCAGAGGTGGTTCTTTTAAAAATGGATTTAAGCAAGGCATATTTACCTATGACATTCCAGACAACCCTATTGATTTACGCAAAGCAGAGTTAGCGCCTTTTATGCGAATTAACACAACGCTAGATGGTCCTGCTGATTATGCTGATGATGAGATACTTTGTAATGAGCAACGTATCACCATCAATTTTTGGTGCAAAACAGCTTCAGAAGCTGACCAAATTAGCAAATGTATAGATGATATTTTAAAAAAAGGCGGTTTTGAAAGATACACCGCAAACGAAAAACCAAGATATAAAGATAGCGATATTGACTTACTCATGAATGTAAGGAAATACCGCTATTTTGATTTTTATTAAAGAAAAGAGGAAAAAATGGGAAAAGTAAAATTTGGATTACGTGATTTTGAATATGGGGTAGTTGATGACAACGATAAGGTGGCAACATCTAAAAAACTTCCTGGCATGAAATCGGCAAAACTTGATATTACCAATGAATTAGTAACTGTAGCTGCCGATGATGGCCCATACGTAGTTTTGTCTGGTGGAATCACTGAAACAAAACTTGAAATTGAAGTGTTAGACTTGACGTCTGATGCACGCAAAGATTTCTTTGGGATCACCGTAGAAAACGGGATTGAGAAGTACAATAAATCACTCACGCCAAATGATGTGGCTTGTATGTTCCGTACAAGTGATGAAAATGGCAAAGCTATCTGGGTCGGTTTGCTAAAAGGTAAATTTAATATCCCTGGAATGGAAGCACAAACCAAGGATGGGGCACCAGATCCTAAAACTGATACTGTAACCGGAAACTTTGTAGCCCGTGGAGAAAACGGTGATGTTATCGTTATCGGCCGCGAAGATGCTGAAAAATTTAAGTTAGAAACGTTCAAAGGAATGGTATTCCCAAAGTCGTAGTGGAAGACCATCGAAGTTCTGATGGTCTTCCTGATAGCCGTCGTGAAGATGAAGTTGTTTAAGGTTGGATTTAAAATCCAACCTTTTATTTTTGACAAGGAGTAGATATGTACGAAATTACCTTAAAAAAAGGCGGTGTTGATAAAGTTTTTTCGAAAGACTTTATCAATGTCGAAGATAATTTGTTGGCTGTTGAGCATCAAGTTAGACAAAGCGCTGTATTTAACGATGAGAAAAGACGTTTAGATTCTAAAGCGCATAGAAAACTTAACGAATCTTACTTGCAAATGTTTGTTGATATGTACGCTGGTCAGTTTACTGTTGACGACTTAAAACAATCTGACATGAGTGTTTTAAACACGCTCAACGACCTTTATATCGCTGCACTCGGAGGAGAGCAAGAAGAAGCCGAAAAAAAGGCACAATAACTCCTCAAGAAGCTAAAGAAAACTTACTCTTGTGGATACAAAGTCTATTAAAAAATGGGTACACCATTTTAGATATTAAAAAAATGCGCTTAACTGACATTGAACTTATGGTACAAGCGCTAGAAATTGAAACTGTCGAAAAAGAAGAAGTGATTGAAACGACCTTAGACAAGGCTTTCCCATTCATTTTCGGCTAGAAAGGAGACTGAATGGGGAATATAGGTGATTTGGTGGCAACAGCCACATTAGACATATCACCCTTTATGTCAAATACAAGAAACTTAAAGACCTATATGAAAGGCTTAGACAACTCGTTAAAAGCTGTTGAGAATAGTTTTCGCGGACACGGCGGACGAATTAAGGGGCTTAAAGCAGTCTATACTGAAACAGGCAGTGCCTTAAAAGGCTATCAAGACTTGTTAAAGACTCAATCTCAAAAGTATAGCGACTTAAAAAGAGAAATTGGCGATGTCAATAATGCTACTGCTGAACAAAAGCAAAAACTTATTGGCGCAAAATCAGCAATGTTGGATACTGCTGCAAAAGTCACGGAATTGCAAAACAGATTGCGAGCTTTAGCTACAGAAACTAGTGTCTTTACTCGTTTTGGTAAAGCGGCTGAAAGAGTGGGCGGCAAGATGAAGTCGTTTGGCGATTCGGTAGCTGGAGTTGGTGCTGCATTTACAAGAGGAGTTACGGCTCCGATTGTTGCAGGAGCTGGTTATGCTATTAAAGCGGCTGTCGATTATGAATCTGCTTTTGCCGGTGTCAAGAAAACCGTGGATGAAACGGCGACGGTATCCTATGCTAAGTTGTCGCAAGGCATTAGACAAATGGCCAAAGAGTTGCCAGCCAGTGCTGTTGAAATCGCTCACGTTGCAGAAGCAGCAGGTCAATTAGGAGTTAAGACAGGAGATATTCTTAGTTTCTCTCGTACAATGATAGATTTAGGAGAATCTACCAATTTATCCGCAGAAGAAGCGGCGACGTCTATTGCTAAAATTGCAAATATTACAGGTCTAGCATCATCTGAGTATTCGCGTTTTGGAAGTGCTGTCGTTGCGTTAGGGAATAACTTTGCGACAACTGAAAAAGACATTGTTGCAATGACCAACCTTGCAATGACCAACCGTATAGCAGCATCTGGTAAGCTTGCGGGCTTAACAAACCAAGAAATGCTTGCCTTAGCAACTGCTATGTCAAGCGTTGGTATTGAAGCAGAAGCTGGTGGCACAGCGATGACTCAGTCGTTATCAGCTATTGAGCGTGCAGTATCGGCAGGTGGTGAAGATTTAACTAAGTTTGCTCAAATCGCTAATATGTCATCCGCCGATTTTGCTAAAGCATGGAAAGAAAAACCTATTGTTGCTTTGCAGGAATTTATCAAGGGACTTGGTCAACTTGACAAAAAAGGCGAAAGTGCCACAAAAGTGCTTGACGAACTTGGCTTAAGTGGTATTCGACAGTCTAACATGCTTAAGTCTTTAGGTTTAGCATCCGAGACTTTAGGCAAGGCTCTAGACACCTCAAACAAAGCTTGGCAAGAAAATACAGCGTTGACCAACGAAGCTAATAAACGCTATGAAACAACTGAATCTAAGCTAAAAATGCTCAAGAACGAAATCAACGATGTAGCCATTGAGTTTGGCGGGCCTCTAGTTGACGCATTGAGAAATGGGCTCGAAGCAGGGAAACCAATTATTCAAATGGCGGCAGATTTAGCTAAGCAATTTAACTCGCTTGACAAAGAGCAACAGCAGCAAATTGTTAAGTGGGGGCTTATCGCAGCTGCAGCAGGACCAGCTTTATCTATTTTGGGTAATGGTTTTAGTGTTATCGGAGGCACTATCCAAGCCCTTGGTAAGATGGGCCGTGGGTTAGGTGCTTTATCAGGTTGGCTACGCACGTTTAAAGCCGGTGCCGTAGCAGCAAGTGCTGGTGCTGAAGCGGCAGCGACTTCTATGGGTGGTATGGCTGGAGCAGTTGCCTTACTAAGTAACCCAGTAACGTGGGGTGTTTTGCTAGGTGGTGCAGCCGTTGTAGGCATAGGTTTAATTGCCGATAGTATTTATAAAGCCCACAAACGTACAGAAGAGTGGGGGACTGCTGTTTCTCAGACGGAAGCTGTTGCTTTGAGCAACTTTAAGAAAAAAGTTGACGAAACCAACACTTCTTTGCAAATGTTCGAGGCAGGCGCAAGTAGCGTTAAGAAAGTGACGGAAGCTTTTGACGACTTGGTCGGAAGTATTGAAAAATTAGCTCAATCAAAATTAGACAAGAATATAAACTTAGCTAAAAAATTAGGGTTGTCAGAAGAAACCATAAATGTTTTGAAATCCAAGACTGAAGCCGTTGTTAATAATGTTAAAGGGATGAACGCTCAGATAAAAGCTATTATGGAAAAACATAATGGCGACATGAGTAAGCTTTCTGAGACGGAAAAAGAGTTAGTGTTAAGAAATCAAAGAGAAATGATTAGCACACAGCTTGATTTGATGAAGTTTTCTGCGTCAGAAAAGAAAGCTTTAACAGCTGCTTTAAATAACGAGTTAGATGCTCTTAATGCTAGACAACTTGAAAAAGTATCTGAAAATACCGTCAAGATGCTTGATAAAGAAAATTCGGCATATAAGACAAAAAAAGCAGAGTTAAAAGAAATTTTAAAACAATTTGGAAGTGACACTAGTAAATTGAGTGCTGAAGAGTTGGCCGCTAGACAAGAAGTTTTGAATAGACTTACCGAACTAAACATGCAGCACAACCTGAAGACTAAAGCTTTAAGTGATCAGTATCTTGCTATCCAGAGGGAGCGAGTCCAACGGTTAAAAGAATCTGGTAAGAGCCAAGAAGAAATTCATCGGGGGATAAGCCAAATGGCGTCTGACATGGCACAAAAGCTTGGCATTAGCTATGACGATGCTTATCGTAAACTAGCTTATTACACTGAAAAATCTGGTGAAACGTTGAAAGTCTTATCACGCAATACCGCTAATGCCACGGCAGAGGTGGCGGCAGCTAACGCTCAGTGGGATAGTCTCTTTACTAGCGACAATCCACAACAAAGTTTAAACGAGTTGCTGTCAACAGCAGAAGGTTGGAATAGCTTTGAAATCATGGTCAAAAATGCAGATGTTGAACCAACAGGTAGAGCCGCTCTTGCTGAAATGCTAGTGGCAGGTGGCCAATGGCAAAACATGACTATTGAGCAAAAAAAATTAGTTGTCGATGGGCAACAGGCTATGATTGAAATTTTTGATAGCAAAGAGTTATTAGCACAATGGCAAGCGTTAACGCCAGAAGAGAAAGTTTTGTTAGCGAAAAATCTAACACAAGAACCAACGCTGTCGGCTCAACAAGCCCTTGACAGTGTTAAGCAAACAGTACCAGCCGATGTTAATGCAAGCGACAAAACAGCAGGTGATACTCAGTCGGCGCAAAGTAAGATTGATAATGTCAAGCAGAAAGTACCGGCTGATGTGAAGGCATCGAATAAGACCGGGCCAGATGTTGCGAGTGCTAATAGGGCTGTTAATAGTCCTAAACAAAAAAGTCCCGCTGTTATTAGAGCTCAAGATAATGCAAGTGGCGTTGCAGAAAATGTTATGTGGTCGTTAGCTAGAATCCCAAGAAGTGTTACGACAACCATTACAACGTTTGTCCGTAAGATTTTCGGACACGAAAAAGGGACTGATTTCCACCCCGGCGGTCTGGCCATGGTCAATGACCAAAAAGGTCCTCTCTATAAAGAGTTGGTTACCTTACCAACCGGAGAATCATTTATCCCAAGTGGTCGAAATGTTATCCTTCCTCTGCCGAGAGGATCTAAAGTCTTAAAGGCAAGCCGAACAAAACAATTATTCCCGCATTATGCAAATGGAATAGGTTTTGATGATACCAAAATTGCCAATCTAACAACACGTTTAAAAAGTGTGCGTGACAAAGGGCAAGTAATTGTCAATAATGGCCCTCAAATAGCAGAATTGATTAAACTACTTAAAGACAGAGATGACAGAAATGTCACAAATAATTATACCTTGAACGCTACTAATAACAGTAATTCAGAAGATATGTTTAGCCAAGAAAATATGAGGCGGCTACTCAGAGAATTAGCTTACTACACAAACGGAGAAGGAGGGAGGTTAGATTAGTGAGATACATTGAATTTAATGGTACTAAAAGCAATGATTTAGGTTTGTTACTAGAACGCGAGCGGTCAATAAAATCAACAAATAATGACGTTGATTTAATCGAAGTAGCTGGTCGTGACGGTGTACTCTTAAAGGATAATGACCGTTTGAAAGTCATTGAACAAGACTTCCCGTTTTCTTTGGTTGGCGATGTCACAGTTTATGAGCAAAAGATAAGCGAGTGGTTACACGTCAAAGGTTGGCATGATTTAGTTTTATCTTGGGACAAGGATTATATCTATCGTGCTAGTGTCGTCAATCTTTTTGAGATAGACGAGATTTTAAAGCAGTTCGGTAGGCTTAAGATTAACTTTTTAATCCACCCTATCAAATACTTAAAAACAGGTAAACAAAGTGTGTCGCTTGTCAGCGGTGCTACTTTGCAAAACCCTGGTAATGTCCAGGCTAAACCTATCTTAAAAATCAAAGGTACGGGTAATGGTGTTTTAACCATTAATGATTTTGAGACCGGGCTGGAAAATGTGCAAGGAGAACTCGTCATAGACATGGAAAGGCATCTTGTTTATAAAGATGTCTTATCCGCTTGGGATAATATCGTAAGAACAGAACATCACCGTATGCCTTTATTTGATGTAGGCCAAAATAAAATCTCATGGACTGGTGACTTTACGATCACCGCAATACCTAATTGGGGGGTTAAAGTATGATACCAGTTTTATATGAGGCTAAAGAGACCAGGTTTAGGACTTTTGGTCTTGGAGAGATTGCAGACGCTTACGAGATTAAAGTCACTCGTGAGCGTAATGGCAATTACTCACTATATATCAAATATCCTTTAGATGGTGTCTTTGCCTCTGTCTTTAAAGAGGAGATGAAGATTAAGTCTGACGCTGGTCGTAGGACTAAGTGGCAAACTTTTGAGATTAATCGGGTACTACGAAATAGCAAGGATCACATTGAGATTTTTGCAAGACACATCTCAATGCGCACACAGGATATTGCTTTAAAACCATTTGTGAATGGGTCTAGTATCGGTGCTGAGTCAGCCTTAGAAGTCTGGAAAGAAAACCTTGTCGGTGATGATAAGTTTGATGTTAAAAGCGACATCTTAACGCTCGGGAGTTTTAACTGGGAAGTTGATAAAATCGGCAATGCCCGTGGCGCTCTCGGAGGTGTCGCGGGCTCAATCTTGGATGTTTACGGTGGTGAGTACGAGTTCGACAATCGTACCATCATCTTACACAAACAAATGGGGCGCAAAGCACCTACTGTGCTGGAGTATGGTCGCAATATCGTCAGCGTAGAGGAGGAGCGCCTGCTAGATGGCAATTACACCTCTATCTATCCTTACGTAAGATATACGCCACAACCAAAACCGCAAGAAGAAGCCTCTGGTAAGCCGCACGTAGGCGAGCATGAGCAACCCGAAGAACAATTGGTGACGCTGCCCGAGTTTATCCTAGATGGTCAGTATCTTGACTTATATGCTCAACGCAGAATCCAGATGGTTGATTTGTCAAGCCATTTTAACGATGACAAAAATAAAAAAGAACCAACAGTTGAAGAAATCAGAAAGCTGGCTCAGAAGTACCTTAAGGATAATAACATTGGTGCGCCAAAAGTCAGTATCGAGGTTGATTATATCGACTTGTCACAAACGCTTGACTATCAAGATTTCAGGGTCATGGAAGAAGTAGAGCTTTGCGATATCGTACCACTCTACTATCCAAAATTTGGCATCACAACCGAGACCGAAAAAGTAGTGGAGATTGTCTATGACGTCTATACAGATAGCAATCACACGATCAAGTTGGGTACGATTGGCCAGTCAATCTCTAAAAGTTTAACAGGCGGGGTCTCAGAGCGTATTAATGCGCTGGAAAATAATCAAAAGGTTATTACTAACAACCAAAAGCAGTTTGAGCTTAATCTGCCTAAATATCTCCTAGACATCAATGGTAACCGTGTCTGGTACGAAAAACCAGATGACAATATTGAGCACAAGATAGGTGATTACTGGTTCGAAAAAAATGGTAAGTATCAGCGCACTTGGATTTGGGATGGCAAGCAATGGGTTAAAGTACTAGATACTGAGGATTTGAATTTTGCTCAAAGGGCCTATGATGCCGCAATAGCCGAATTCGAAAAAGCCAAAAAAGCGCAGGAAGAAATCAATCAACGCACCGATAAAGAGCTTGAAGAGTTCCGAGCCACCCTCAAAAACCTAGCTTTGCCAGAGGAAGCCATTAAAAAAATCACAGATGCTATCAAAGTTGATGACATCCCGTCGATTAAACAAAGCTTTGACGACCTCAAAAACAAAGTCAGCGAGACAAGCGAAGAATCTCGTTTAACTGCCGAAATTTTAGGAAACAACGGTAAGACCCGCTACAACAAAAATTTATTAGTTGGCGACCCTAATCGTACCAAGACATATGATGAGGACTTTATTGAGGTAGAAGCCAATGACGGTGGCTTTAAGCGTGGCGAGACCTATACGATTAGCTTTAGTCAGACATGTGAGCTGCTTCAAAAAGTGGCTATCACGCTTACTCAAACTAACAATAAAGGTCTCAAACTGGTACTGACACCGATCAAAGCAAAAATGGCGCCACAGACCTTTGACCTGACAAAGGATAAAGAGATTATCAGCGTTTATCCTTTGAGTTACACGGCTATTTTAACAGGCGACTGGTATAAATCTAAGCAAGTAGATTTAAATGCGTCAGAGGGGCAAATTTTAGCTCTGGAGATGGATTATAAAGAGGTTGTGGATGGTAATAATGCTGATTTAGTTTTGGACTGGGCGGAAAACCCAGATGTTATTTTTGATGGAAATGGAGGTATTTAATGTCAAAAGAAGTTGCATCAGCAAGGATACAGCATAGAGGCATGTCCACGCAAGAGTGGGAATCAAGTTCTGATATCTTAATGGAGCGAGAAATTGGAATTGACACGACTACGGGTTACCCCAAAGTTGGCGATGGTGAAAGCCGATTTAGTGAGCTAAAAGACTTGCGTGGTCCTATGGGACCTCAAGGTCCTACAGGAGAAAGAGGCCCGATTGGCCCAACAGGTCCGATTGGCAAGACTGGCGATACAGGTCCGCAGGGTCCGCCCGGCCCCGCGGGGGAGCAGGGTCCTAAAGGTGACACTGGCGCTAAAGTAACTAGTGGCACTAAAGTAACTAGTGGCACGTTAGCAGAGGGACAATTAACACTTAAGTTAGATGATGGCTCAGAGGCTGTTGTCGAGGGCGATTTTAGAGGACCACAAGGACCGACCGGGCCACAAGGTCCTAAAGGTGCTGACGGTAAAATGACCTTTGAACAGCTCACGGAAGAGCAGCGGAAGCAACTAAAAGGTCCTAAAGGGGACCCTGGTCAAAGAGGAGCAGATGGTCAGCGAGGGGAAGCAGGCCCTCCTGGTCCTAAAGGAGATAATGGTGCGCCTGGTCCAATGGGTCCAAGAGGAGAACGGGGACCAGCAGGAGATCCAGCGGCTTTGCCTTACGACGTTGTACGACGAGGGGAGCTATCAGGCTACATCAGACAAGCTGATATACGATCGCTGATTAACAACGCAGGCAAACTCAAAGATGAGACGACAGGACAATATCTATCTGTCCGTGTGGTGGATAAAGGTAGTGTGCCGATAGACACGACTGGCATGATTGTGTTTGAACGCTCTGGGGGTAAGTAATGGCAGTACAAGAGATACCAGATGGCTTTTTTTATCGGTTAATAGAGCAAACAGTAGATATAAAACTGGTTTGGGATAAGGACACACAAATAGGTAGCTATTATATATCTATACACGATAAGTATAGTTTTGAATATGGCGGAAATGTTAACATCTATAAAATCGTATCTAGCACACAGGCTGATGTGTATAAAGCTAATAAGTATAATTATCAATCATCATCAAAACCAGATACTAGCGTTACAAAGCCTCCTACCGCGATGGGTTTGTATCAATCAATCACGATTGACGGACGGGCAATTGGTCGTGTCATTTGTAATAATCAGATCATTTGGTCTCAATCAGCAGAGCCTCAGGAAGCCTACAACATTACAGCGTATGTAGACGCTAACGTATCTAAATTAAATGATTATGCTGTCATTGATTACAATCAGGATTTTGCGACTTATGGGGTTGTCTGGCATCGAGTTGATAAAGTTGCTGTTGAGGTTGACGGCAAAATCGTTGCTAAGCTAAAAAAACCAGTTCGGACAGTTGCCGGTGGAGGCGCAATGCTGTCTATCGAGACGTGGACTTATCCGTTTGATGGGATAGACAAGTATAAAAACCCAACATTTAAAATTTCGCAACATTAGGAGGTAACAATTGAGTAGAGATCCAACGATTTTAATAGACGAGTCAAATTTAACAATCGGCTCAGATGGACGTGCTTATTATACATTTACGGCTGATGGTGACACAAAAAGCGTTAAATTAGCTAACGACAAATGTATTGGTACAACTCGTTTTAACCAGATCATGATTGAGCGAGGGGACAAAGCCACTAACTACGTTGCGCCTGTGGTAGTTAAGGGCAGTGGTGAGTCAACTGGTGTCTTTAAAAGTCTTGAGGAGATGCTTAGTGGTCTACAGTCTATTAATTTAGAGCTGACAGATACCAAAAACTCAAATCTGTGGTCAAAAATCAAGCTGACGACAAACGGCATGTTACGTGAGTATCATCGTGATAACATCACAACGGAAATCATTGAAAAAGCTGACGGCATTGCTACTCGTATCAGCAATGATACTGACAAAAAGCTAACACTTATCAACGACACCATAGACGGCATCAGACGTGACTATCAAGACGCCAATAGACAATTAACCGCAAGCTATCAAGCTGGTATTGAGGGCTTAAAAGCTCAACTAACCAATGATAAACTCGGTTTACGAGCTGAGATACAAGCCTCAGCGCAAGGGCTATCGCAAAGGTATGATAACGAGCTTAAGCAGCTGTCCGCTAAAATCACCACAACGTCATCAGGCACAACCGAAGCCTATGAAAACAAGCTCAATGACTTACGTGCCGAGTTTACTCGTAGCAACCAAGGCATGCGGACAGTGCTAGAGTCAAAAATCAGTGGGCTGCAATCAACGCAACAAGCAACTGCTAGCCAAATCTACCAAGAGATTAGAGACAGTAAAGGCGCTGTCAGTCGTGTGCAGCAAGACCTAGACAGTTATCAAAGGCTCTTGCAAGATGCCGAGAAGAATTACAACTCCCTAAAAGAGACGGTGGCAGGTTATGAGCGCAAGATATCCAATCAAGGTGACACTATCCAGTCTAAGTTTACTCAGCTAAAAGACTTGATAAGCCAGTCTGTGACCTTGGAAAAAATGCAGTCTTACATCAAACAGTCTGGTGACAGTATCATGCTTGCGATCAAAGACAAAATCCCGCAAAGTAAGATGTCTGGCAGCGATATTATCTCAGCAATTAACCTCAATGCTTATGGTGCGACAATTGCTGGAAAAAACATCACTCTTGATGGTAATACCACTGTCAAAGGCGCTTTTACCGCAAAGATAGCCGAGGTTATCAAAATCAGAGCCGACCATATCATCGGCGGGACAATTGATGCGTCGAAAATCAGAGTTATCAATCTTGATGTCAGCAATATTGTTGGCTTGGATGCTAATTTTATCAAAGCTCGAATTAGCTATGCGATTACCGATTTGCTTGAGGGTAAAGTGATTAAAGCTCGTAATGGGGCTATGCTTATTGACCTTGACTCAGCTAAGATGGGGTTTAACAGTGATGCAGAGATTGTTTTTAACAGCACATCAAACATCTTATATAGGCAAAAAATGACTAATAGCTCTCGCTATGGAAATCGCAACAATATTGGCGCTTTGGTTTTTAAAGATGGGTACGAGGGCGGCGTGCAGGTTACGCTTGGAGTCGTATCTGACAAAACGATTGAGCAAGTAAAAAGCGGCGCCGTCGACTGGAATGATGACGGCGCATATGCAGGCATACGTATTAGACGTATAGCACCTTACTCTGACGCAGATGGCGTGGAGCTTATTGGCGACAGAATAATTTTTAGGCATACAACAAAAACATACGTTGCAGGGACGCTCTATTGGCAAAATACGGGCTGGCTCGGAAACTGGAATTTAGGTCGTATTTTGCAAGTTATCAGTAATAAATTCCGGGATCATGGCTGGGGTGCTATTGGAGACATTTATAATTTAGATGCTGCGCAAGATATAAAACCAAACGAATTTTTTTAATCAGGAGATACTAATGGATTTAACACTTAAAAACAAAGATTTAAACACACTTTATGACGTGCTTGACAAAATCAAAGTCACTAACATGCGTGCTAATCGTGGACGTGCGAAGTTGCTCGCCAAAGTCGTTGATAAAATCAAAGAGTATGCCAAGGATGAAGCTGACATCATTGACATGTATGCGGCCAAGGATAAAGATGGCAAGTTTGTCATCGATGAGCAGAAAAACATCAAGATTGAGGATCCGACAAAAATTGATGAGCTTAACGACTTACTGACAGAGCTTGGCAACGAGGACATCACTATCAAAGGACATGAATACTCTAAGCGATTTATTGACTTTTTAGGATACTTGGCAGAATCGGAAGATGAATTTACCTCAGTAGAAATCTTGGTTATTGACACAATTTTAGAACAATTTGAGGAAAGCAAAAAAGGAGAATAACTATGAGAAATTGGAAAGTCACAGGAAAATACCCACAGCCTGACAGTACAGGAGCAGTCGCAAGCACATACGTTGTTATTACAGATGATGACGGCGCTGTTATCCCACAACTGATTAAGCAGGACTTAACCTCAACTAACGATACAGAGACAATCAAAGCTGTCTTGGAAGAGTTTAAAAAATCTGAATACGTCGAAATCGCTATGGGTGAAGCCGTGCAAAAAGTGGACGATTTAGAAAAAATCTCACAGGAAACTGCTAAGACTGCCAAAACTGCTCAAACAGCCGCAGGACTAGCTAAAGTGTCCGCAGAGCGCACGCAAAAGATGATTAACTTACAAACGATCCACGTTTTGACTACTAGCGATAAAGTAGAGCCTGATATTTATAAAGGCATGTTAGAGCTAATCGAGCCAGCCAAAAAAGGTGAGTATCAAGCTTATGACGTGTTTACGGTGGTCGACGATAAACACGAAGAGCAAGCTGGCGAAGGCAACTTAGTCTTTGTCCATGTCAACGAGCCGTTTGAGTATGACAAACAAAGTTTAGAGGACTTAGAATCAGAGGATAAAGTCACAGTCATTAAGTATGCGGATCTAGTTAAGCAGGATTAGAGGTGGTTAGATGCACTTTGATTTACTACAGGCAGGAGCTGCGGCAGCGGCTCTCATGTCTGTTTTTGGTCTTTGGAAGGCAGTTGTAACGCCTTTTAAAAAAGCCATGGAAGCTAATGAGTTTGCCATGGCTCAACTCAAGGACTCTCTCAAAGAGTTAGCTTATGAGCTTAAAAATCTTGATCGCGATCGTGAAATTACCAAAAAAATTATCGATCGTCACGAAGAGCGTTTAGGTCGCGTCGAAGACGAAGTTATTATCAACAAAGAGCGTATTATCACGCTATTTAAAAAAGGAGAAGAAAAATGAGCAAATGGTTTAAAAAAGTAGGAATTAAAACAATCAAAACAATGGCACAAACTGCGGTTGGTCTTATTGGGTCAAGCGTGTTGATTACGGATATTAACTGGCCTACCATGCTATCAGCAGTGCTGTTGTCAGGACTTACTTGTGTCCTCATGAATGTGTCACAAATTAAAGACGAGGAATAAGCCATGCGAGCAATCACACGATTAGCATTAGTTATAGCAATCGCAATACTGTATGTGCCGATGTCTGTGGTTGCTCTTATCTTTTATCCGTTTTTGGATGAGGAGGACAGATGACCTTTTTAGATAAAATCAAACAAGGCTGCTTAGATGGCTGGACTAAGTACAAAATCTTGCCATCCTTGACAGCGGCGCAGGCTATTTTAGAGAGTGGTTGGGGCAAACATGCACCACACAACGCTCTATTTGGCATTAAAGCTGATGCAAGCTGGACGGGTAAGTCATTTAATACAAAAACTCAGGAGGAGTATCAGCCAGGTGTCGTGACGGATATTGTAGACCGTTTTAGGGCTTATGACAGTTGGACTGACAGTATTATTGATCACGGTAAGTTTTTAAACGATAATCCACGCTACAAGGCTGTTGTCGGGGAGACTGACTATAAAAAGGCTTGTCATGTCATTAAAGATGCAGGCTATGCGACAGCTAGCGGCTATGCGGAACTGCTTATCCAGTTGATTGAGGAAAACGACCTACAGGAATGGGATGCCGAAGCCTTAAAAACGAATAAGGAGGAAACAATGACAACCGCAAACGAAATTGTAAAATACTGTGTCGACCTTGCCAATTCGGGCATGGGAGTTGATAAAGACGGTGCTTATGGGACGCAATGCTGTGACTTACCATGTTTTATCGTCAAAAACTGGTTCGGCATTGATTTATGGGGTAATGCCATAGACTTGTTAAATAGCGCATCTGCGCAAGGGCTAGAGGTCGTATATAATGCCCCTGGAGTCAATCCAAAAGCTAGTGACCTTTTTGTCATGGAGGTTGCTGGTAGTCCCTACGGACATACAGGAGCTGTCATCGAGGATAGTGATGGCTATACGATTAAAACCGTTGAGCAAAATATTGACGGTAACTGGGATAGCTTGCAAGTAGGTGGCCCCGCTCGCTTTAACACTCGTGATTTTACTGGCGTTGTCGGCTGGATTAGGTTACCTGTTGACCATACTAACCAGACGGTGGATACAGCACCACAAACCTCTGACACCATCGTGGAGACATCAAAATCTGGTACCTTTACGCTTGATGTCGCAGAGATTAATATTAGACGTTGGCCAAGCCTAGCCAGTGAAGTAGTAGATAGCTACAAACAAGGTGATACTGTCAGCTTTGATAGTGAGGGCTATGCGAATGGTTACTACTGGATTAGCTATGTTGGCGGCTCGGGTATGCGAAACTATTTAGCAATTGGGATAACTGACAAAGACGGTAACATTATCAGTCTTTGGGGTAAATTAGTGTAACCGACATATATGCCGGTAGCAAAAAAGGCGGTAGCTACATTGTTGGTATGGCTGGCAGGCTAAAAGCGATTGAGCAGGAAAATGGACCACTTAACAAGTATGATCAACAGACCGACATAGATGTCGGGCAGTCTGACAAGATTGATGTGGTTATTGATAGCCTGGAGATTACTATTAATGGTGTTACTTACACCGCAACTAAAAAACCAATATAGGAGGTAAAGCTCCTTAAGATAAGACAAACGCCCTCGCTTTGCGGGGGCTGTTTTTATGTTGGATAATAATAATAGCTAAAATCGATTTTAACTTAAAAGAAATTACGTTTTTTTAAAGTTGAAAGAAAAATACACTGCTATACTTGCTTCAATTTTAAAAAATGTTATAATATGTGAAAATAATTGAAATGAGGTAGGATAATGTATCAAACTTTAGAAAAATTAAGTTATAAGAACTATTTAGATTCAGAAAAAGAATACGTTAACAGACTCGAATCTCCATCTACGACAAAATTAAACCTTACCATACATCCTTTCTCTTTCAAAAAGCAGTGTCGAGAGCGGGAAGAATATCCTTTATTTTATATGAATTTAACTTCTCACGCTAAACTGTTAGAGCAAATACAGCAGAATAGTATCCGCTTAAGGGAATTTAAATTACCACAGGTTGCGCAAGATAAATTATTTCTAACTCAAGTGATAAATGAAATTCAGAGTACAAACGATATTGAGGGAGTCCAATCAACACGAAGAGAGATTAAGGAAGCATACGAATCGCCAAAATCCAATAAGCGCTTCTCTGGGATTGTCAAGATGTACTTTGGTATTAAACATTTGAAGGTTGAAAAAATTGAAAGTTTATCGGATTTTAGAGATATATATGATAATATTTTTCTAGACGAAATGTCTGAAAAGGATAGACCAGATGGAAAGTTATTTAGAAAAGGATTGGCTTTTGTGGGCAAGGGAGAAAAAAATGTTCACCAAGGGGACGTTAGCGAAGAACTTATAAATGCCGATTTAACTAAGTTGATTGTTTTTATGAATAGCGATCAAGTACCTTTGATAGTTAAAGCTATTATTACACACTATTTCTTTGAATATATTCATCCCTTTTACGATGGGAATGGTAGAATGGGAAGATTTCTACTATCTTCATATTTATCGAGAAAATTAGATTTGTTTACGGGGCTTTCTATTTCAAATTCTATCTATCAGAATCGAGTAAAATATGAGAAAGCTTTTGCTGGAGTTTCTAATCCTAAAAATAAGGCCGATTTAACATTATTTATTCAGGATATTTTAGAAATTATTATCGATGGCCAAGAATTAATGATTGAAACATCTGAAATGATGAAAGATAAATTAAGAGTTATTGCTTCTATAATTGATAAACTTAATATTACAGAGTTACAAGAGAATTTACTGTTTATTCTTTCACAGAATAGATTATTTGACTTACTCAATGAAAGAATAACTAATAAAGATTTTGTTGAAATTTTAGATAATAAGTATTCTAGAACAAAAGTAAATAATGCATTAATTGAGTTGGAACAAAGGAACCTAGTTAAAAAAGTTAGTAAAAACCCTGTAGCTTATGACCTCGTTAAAGAATTTATTGATTGATTTCCCTCTGCTCCCCCCCTCTATTGACACCCCTGCACATTCATTAGATAATCACACTAGCAAGAACTGCCTGACACTAGCGGCTCTTGCTTTTTTATTTGCTGTTTGTTAGTATGTAGTTATCATCCATAAAATATAAAAGCTATTTTTTCCCAGCCTATGTGGCTGGTTTTTTTGTTTTCTTAAAGTGTTATAATAGAATAAATAAACCAACCGCTCTCTTAGTCGAGGACGGCTTTTTTGTGTTATGTTTTTAGTCCACCAAAACAGACTAAAACAAAAAAGTCCTTTTTATAGGACTTTTTGAATAATACGTGTTATTAATACCCCATCATTTTATTGACGTATGCTTGACTAAATTTCTCATCCAATTCACCTTCGACAAGCGTATATATGCTTGCGAGACTAAACCATTTTTTTATGACTTTTTCTTCAATGCCATACTCAATCAAAAAATCTTTTGCGTCATCTTCGCAATCAAAAAGCCAGCGATCCGCAAATTGATATTGCTCTTTGTGCAACCAAAACTCACCCGATTCAAGGTTTGGGAATTTTTTGATTTCCCATTTGTAGTCTCCAAAATTACATGTTCTACCAATTCCAAATAACATAGATTTTATCTCCTCTCAATCAAACATTTCTTCAGCAAGTTCCGTTAATTTACTGGCAACCTCAAATGTAATATTTTTCATCTTAATGTTTCCGTTTTTTATTCGGGATATTTTAGATTGTGCTATTCCCGTTCGCTCAGCAACCCAAAGCTGGGTTTTGTTTGCTAGCAATCGTTTTATTTTTTCTTCGTCTGCTTTCATTTTATGTCTTCCTTCGGTACGTATTTTTCAACTAGTTTTAGTCTGTAATTGTATGCTTCTTCTGGTGTATTAAAGCCTTTTTTACTATAATTTTTACCGCCAACAGTTAAATAGCTTTGGTATCTTGTCGATCCGTCAGCTAATCTATATTGCAAAACGCCTTTATAACCAGTCTTGTTATTTTTTTGTATCTTATCGTTAATCAAAAAAGTAGCAATGCCATCAACACGTTTTTGGTTATATCCATTATGCGCATTTTCTGCGATTTCTGTCTTTTTAGCTAGGTTTTGAGCTATTTCCAAAGCCAAACAGCCGCATGATTTTGTTGTTCCGTTTTTAATAGCAGTTCCTTTAATTTCAACAAATTTGCCACACGAACACCGACATAACCAGTACGTGTCTTTTTTTGAGTTTGGCACCTCTTTAATAACCGTTAAGCGATTAAATGTTTTCCCTGTTAAATCTAATTTTCTCATCTTTTGACCCAAAGAGGAGCATTAGCCCCCCTCTTAATTAAACATTTCTTCGACTTCTTTTTTAGTAAGCTCGTTGATTGTTCCTTTTTCCAATTTCACAAAGTATTGGTCTTTGTATTTAGTGCTTGGGCAGATGCAGTATACTTTTCCTTCTTCAATTTCCCAAGTTTTTAAGTAACCGTCATCTTCGTCTGCTTCAATAAATTTGCGGTCTAATTTGTAAGTTGGGTGTGTTCCTACGATTTCTGCAACCCAAGCCCCTTGACGTTTTGAGTAAGCCATTTCGATTTTTCCTTCTACGATTGCTTTTTCCATTTCGAAGCTTGTTACGTTGATTTCCATTTTGTTTACCTCTTTTTTTGTTTTATCTTTATGATTATATTATATACAATATTGTATACTATGTCAATAGAAAAGATAAATTTTTTTAAAATTATTTTTTAGTCCATTAAACCAGACTTAATTTAAAAAGTCCTTTTTACGAGACTTTTACGAATAATAAGATAAGGAGGTGCATTATGCTAACATACGATGAGTTTAAGCAAGCTATTGATGACGGATATATCGTAGGCGATACAGTAATAATCGTGCGCAAAAACGGACAGATTTTTGATTATGTGTTGCCTGGTGAGCCTGTGAGACAGTGGGAGATGTTGACTGATGAGAGAGTGGAGGAGGTGTTGAGGGAATTGGAGTAACATTACCCGTCAATCACCCGTTTATTTTTGTTTTTTCATCTTTTTCTATCCTTTTTATATTTTCAAAACACCAACGTTTAAGTGTTCTACAAAGGATGAAAACGGTGAGATAGCTACCAGCAATCCCCTCCTCTCCTTATATTCTATTGATAAATCAATGGTTTTAGGGTTTTTGCCCATCTTTTGATATCAAACAAATACCCCGTGGGAACTTGGGTATTTTTTATCACAACGGTATCGATTTGTGTGACGAGGGATAAGGTTTGCCTGTCCCACTAAAAGGTGACAATAGACCTTAAAGCTGAACGTGATAAGGCCTGCCTATGAGGAAAGGAACATATTTTCTTGCATTCCTTTTTTATTGTGGTATAATAGCTTTAAATAATACAGAAAGGTGGTGAGAAGTCTCTCGCCACTTTTGTATTGAGTTGAATTTGAAGAGGCCTTTGGCCTAATGAACATTAGAAAATAGAGGAGGTAATCAAAATAGCAAACACATCTATTATTGATATCGTGACCAAGACGGTAGCGCCTGAGATTAAGGCACCCTATGAATTAGTAGACGTTGAGTATGACAAAATGGGGAGTGATTATGTTCTTAGCATCTTGGTTGATAAAGAAGGCGGCATCACGGTAGAGGACACCTCTGATTTAACAGATATTATTAGCCCCTTGCTAGACACCATTACACCAGACCCTTTTCCGGATCAATATATGTTAGAGGTATCGAGTCCTGGCTTAGAACGTCCTTTGAAAACTGTTGAGAGTTTAAAAGCAGCAGTAGGTTCTTATGTTAATGTGAGCCTCTATAAAGCAATTGACAAGGTTAAAGTTTTTCAAGGTGATTTACTTGCTTTTGATGGTGAGACGTTGACGATTGATTACCTTGACAAGACTCGCCATAAGACTGTAGACATTCCTTACCAAACGGTTGCTAAGGCTCGTTTAGCTGTTAAACTATAGTTATTGAGTCAAGATTAGCCGGATACCCAATGGCTAGCAACCAATTCAAATGGAACGAAACTAACTGAGCCCTAAGGGCTCGTGGATGTATTACTTTAAGAAAGGATTTTTGCCAAGCTTTAGAAGCAAGGTAGATAACATTATGAGCAAAGAAATGCTAGAAGCCTTCCGCATTTTGGAAGAAGAAAAACACATTGATAAGGCAGATATTATTGATGCAGTCACAGAATCACTAAAGTCAGCCTATAAACGTCGCTATGGTCAGGCAGAATCATGTGTTATTGAATTTAATGAAAAAACCGCTGATTTTCAAGTGTTCACGGTTCGTGAGGTTGTTGAAGAAGTTTTTGACAGTCGTCTTGAAATTAGTTTGAAAGATGCTCTTGCTATCAGTTCTGCCTATGAATTAGGGGATAAGATTCGTTTTGAGGAATCTGTTAATGAATTTGGGCGTGTTGCTGCTCAATCAGCTAAACAAACCATTATGGAAAAAATGCGTCGCCAAATGCGTGAAGTTACTTTCAACGAGTACAAAGAGCATGAAGGTGAAATCATGACAGGTACAGTTGAACGTTTTGACCAACGTTTTATCTATGTTAACTTAGGGTCACTTGAAGCACAATTATCACACCAGGATCAAATTCCAGGAGAAACTTTCAAATCACATGACCGTATCGAGGTTTATGTTTACAAGGTTGAAAATAATCCTAAAGGGGTTAACGTTTTTGTTAGTCGTAGCCATCCTGAATTTATCAAACGGATTATGGAGCAAGAAATTCCTGAAGTATTCGATGGAACTGTTGAAATCATGAGTGTTTCTCGTGAAGCAGGAGATCGTACGAAGGTTGCTGTTCGCAGTCATAACCCGAATGTTGATGCTATCGGAACCATTGTTGGACGTGGCGGAAGCAATATCAAAAAAGTCATTAGCAAATTCCATCCTAAACGTTTGGACGCTAAGACAGGTCTTGAGATTCCAGTCGAAGAAAACATTGACGTGATTCAATGGGTAGATGATCCAGCAGAATTTATCTATAACGCCATTGCACCAGCTGAAGTGGACATGGTTCTCTTTGATGATGATGACCTTAAACGTGCGACAGTTGTTGTTCCAGATAGCAAATTGTCATTAGCCATTGGTCGTCGTGGGCAAAACGTTCGCCTAGCGGCACATTTGACTGGATACCGTATCGATATTAAATCAGCTAGTGACTATGACCGATTTGAGGCTGAAAAAGAGGCAGCGATGGCGATGGAAGAATCAATTGCTGACGATAGTGCCGCTAACGAGGAAGTATAAGAAAAGAGGTGTTTGATGTCTAAAGTCAAAAAAATACCTTTACGAAAATCACTTGTTTCTGGTGAAATCATTGACAAGCGAGATCTCCTAAGGATAGTCAAAACAAAGGATGGTCAAGTTTTCATTGATCCAACTGGTAAACAAAATGGTCGTGGTGCCTATATCAAATTAGACAATCAAGAGGCCTTAATGGCCAAGAAAAAACAAGTTTTTAATCGTAGTTTTTCAATGGACATTCCAGAAAGTTTTTACGATGACTTGATTGCTTATGTTGATCACAAAGTCAAAAGAAGAGAGTTAGGTCTTGACTAATTTAGAAAGATTATCTAATCTCATTGGTCTAGCTCAAAGGGCTGGAAAAGTGATTTCTGGCGAAGAATTGGTGGTGAAAGCCATTCAAAGTCAGCAAGTAGCACTGGTTTTTCTAGCCAATGATGCTGGCCCCAATGTGACAAAAAAAGTAACAGATAAAAGTAATTATTATAGTGTAGAAGTCTCCACAGTGTTTAGTGCACTGGAATTAAGTGCTGCATTAGGTAAGCCGAGGAAGGTTGTTGCCATTGCAGATGCTGGATTTTCAAAGAAAATGAGGACTCTTATGGAATAGACGAATAGGAGGACACAAATTGTCAAAGAAAAGATTACATGAAATTGCCAAGGAAATTGGTAAAAGTAGTAAAGAAGTGGTAGAACAGGCCAAATCTTTAGGGTTGGACGTGAAAAGTCATGCCTCAAGTGTCGAAGAAGCGGATGCTAAAAAGATTGTCTCAAGTTTTTCAAAAGCCTCTAAACCTATCGCAAAGACATCTCAATCCATTACAAAGCCTGTCAAACCTGCAACGATTAACGCGTCTGAGCCTTCTCGATCAGATAAGCCTAAAGCCATTGCCCAATCAGTAGCAGCACAAAAGCAGGCAGTGACTGAGGTAGCCGAAAAACCTGCGGTTACTAAACCAAAAAGCCGTAATTTTAAAGCGGAGAGAGAAGCGCGGGCGAAAGAACAAGCTGCGCGTCGGCAAGCAGGAGGCACAAATCGTTCCGAAGACCGCCGTGGTGATTCCCGTCAGGCTAATCGAGGTAATAGTGATCAAGACCGTAGAGGTCATCGCTCGCAAGGTCAATCAAAAGATAGACGATTTGATCAGAGACCATCAAATGGAAGCAATCGCAACGATAACCGTCAGCAAACTGGCAATCGTGACCGTAACCGTTCCTTTACAAATGGGAATCGTCAAAATGATCGCTTTGCTGATAACAGACGTCAAGAACAGGCTCAACCAAGTGGACCTAGAATTGATTTTAAAGCCCGTGCAGCTGCCTTAAAGGCTGAGCAGAATGCAGAATATTCTCGCCAGAGCGAATCCCGCTTCCGCGAACAAGAAGAAGCTAAACGCTTAGCTCAAGTTGCCAGACAAGAAGCTAAGGAAGCAGCTCTTCAAGCACAGGCTGAAGAAAATAATCGTCGCGAGACGTCAGCGAAAACTGCTGAACCTGTGGTTGCAATGGCTGCTCCAGTAGCAGCTGTCACAAAGCCATCAGATAACCGTCGTAAAAAACAAACCCGTCCTGAAAAGAATCGTGACATGGATCACCATTCAGAAGAGGGACAAAAGAAAAATAAGAAGAGTTGGAATAGTCAAAACCAAGTGAGAAATCAAAAGAATAGTAACTGGAACAAAAACAAGAAGACCAAAAAAGGCAAAAATACTAAGAATACCAATACTGCTCCAAAACCAGTAACCGAGCGTAAATTCCATGAATTGCCAAAAGAATTTGAATACACGGAAGGCATGACTGTTGCCGAAATCGCAAAACGTATCAAACGTGAACCCGCTGAAATTGTTAAAAAATTATTCATGATGGGTGTTATGGCAACTCAAAACCAGTCTTTAGATGGGGATACTATCGAATTATTGATGGTAGATTATGGTATTGAGGCTAAGGCTAAGGTAGAAGTAGATGATGCTGATATCGAGCGATTCTTTGAGGATGAAAATTACCTCAATCCTGAAAATATTGTAGAACGCGCACCTGTTGTAACTATCATGGGACACGTAGACCACGGTAAGACAACTTTGCTTGATACTTTGCGTAACTCACGTGTGGCAACAGGAGAAGCTGGAGGAATTACTCAGCATATTGGTGCTTACCAGATTGAAGAAGCTGGTAAGAAAATCACTTTCTTGGATACTCCTGGACACGCGGCCTTTACAAGTATGCGTGCACGTGGTGCTTCAGTTACCGATATCACGATTTTGATTGTTGCTGCTGATGATGGTGTTATGCCACAAACGATTGAAGCAATCAATCACTCAAAAGCTGCTGGTGTTCCAATCATTGTTGCTATCAACAAGATTGATAAACCAGGTGCTAATCCAGAACGTGTCATTGCAGAATTGGCAGAATATGGCATTATCTCCACTGCTTGGGGCGGTGACAGTGAATTTGTGGAAATTTCCGCTAAATTCAATAAAAACATCGATGAGTTGTTAGAGACTGTCCTTTTAGTAGCTGAAGTGGAAGAACTTAAAGCTGATCCAACCGTTCGTGCAATTGGTACTGTTATCGAAGCACGTTTGGATAAAGGTAAAGGTGCTATCGCTACGCTTCTTGTTCAACAAGGAACTCTTCATGTTCAAGACCCAATCGTTGTTGGTAATACCTTTGGTCGTGTCCGTGCCATGGTAAATGACCTTGGTCGTCGTGTTAAATCTGCGGAGCCATCAACACCAGTTTCCATTACTGGTTTGAATGAAACACCGATGGCTGGTGATCACTTTGCTGTTTACGCTGATGAAAAAGCTGCGCGTGCAGCTGGTGAAGAGCGTTCAAAACGTGCCCTCCTCAAACAGCGTCAAAACACGCAACGTGTTAGTCTGGATAACCTCTTTGATACCCTTAAAGCAGGCGAGATTAAGACTGTTAATGTCATCATCAAAGCAGACGTTCAAGGTTCTGTTGAGGCTCTTGCAGCATCTCTTGTGAAGATTGATGTGGAAGGTGTCCGTGTCAATGTCGTTCACTCTGCTGTAGGTGCTATCAACGAATCCGATGTGACCCTTGCTGAGGCGTCAAATGCTGTTATTATTGGTTTCAACGTTCGCCCTACCCCACAAGCTCGTCAACAAGCGGATACGGATGATGTGGAAATTCGTCTTCATAGTATTATCTATAAAGTCATTGAAGAAGTAGAAGAAGCCATGAAAGGGAAACTTGACCCTGTTTACCAAGAAAAAATTCTTGGTGAAGCCATTATTCGTGAAACCTTCAAAGTTTCTAAAGTGGGAACAATTGGTGGCTTTATGGTAATCAACGGTAAGGTGACACGTGATTCGAGTGTTCGTGTTATCCGTGATAGTGTCGTTATTTTTGATGGTAAACTGGCCAGCTTGAAACATTACAAAGATGACGTTAAAGAAGTCGGTAATGCTCAAGAAGGTGGGTTGATGATTGAAAACTTTAACGATCTTAAAGTTGACGATACTATTGAAGCCTATATTATGGAAGAAATTGTGAGAAAATAGGGGCTAAGAAGGTCTGAGATGTAACGTTTTTCCTCTGTCGGAAATAATGACTTTTTCTACCAGATGAGCTACTTGGGGCATTCCTCCCAGTCTTGTCATGGAATTCTCAGATTCCCTTTAATTGTCGTTATCAAAACAGGTAGCAATGTCATAAGCTGGGCTTTCAGCCTAGCTTTTGTTTTAAAAATGTGGAAAGGAAATGATTATGGCTAATCATCGTATTGACCGTGTTGGGATGGAAATTAAGCGCGAAGTAAATGATATTCTTCAGAAAAAAGTGCGTGATCCACGTGTTCAGGGAGTAACCATTACAGAAGTGCAAATGCAGGGTGACTTGTCACTTGCTAAAGTTTATTACACCATTATGAGTGACTTGGCATCTGATAATCAAAAAGCACAAACAGGGCTTGAAAAAGCGACTGGAACGATTAAACGTGAACTTGGCAAACAATTGACCATGTACAAAATTCCAGATTTGGTGTTTGAAAAAGACAATTCCATCGCCTATGGTAATAAAATTGATCAACTCTTACGAGATCTTGACAACAAATCCTAAGTATTGCGGTGCGGATGTTATGACGCAAAGAGCCTTATCATTATGATAGGGCTCTTTTTAATTGTTATTTTGTGGTGCAAACTACAAAAAACCACCAGATTAACTGGTGGCAGGTAGGAATTATTCCTCTTATTAAGGGGTTTTGTTGATGGCATCAATGATTTGGTATTGAGCTGTTTTTGCCTCTTCGATAGGATAAATTGGGTAAACGTGGTTCATGCCTTCTTGGGTAATGAAGGTAATATTGTGGTTAGCAGCTTTCAGTTTTGCGGCATAATCGCGAATATCAGGATAAAAGATTTCTCGTGTCCCAGTAAATAAAGTAATTGGTGGTAGATAAGTGATTGGACCATTTTTAGGACTGACATAAATATGGTTGGTATTATCAGCAGAGTAGGCCCACAATTCTCCCACTCGTTTTAATCCCCAAGAAGATAGAATAGGATCAGCATCTTCGTATTTTGGAATCTCTGGGTGTGACATAGTAACATCTAACCAAGGTGATAAAAGAACGAGCTGCTTTGGTTGAGGGACTGATTCATTGTGTAGGGCATGAGCTAGACCTAAGGCTAAACCTCCACCTGCTGAATCTCCCATAAGGAAAATATTCTGATTTTTATGGTAATAGTGTTGGTAAAGATTGACCAATTTTGGCATAGTATAGTTATAGGTATAACGTGGGGCTTTAGGATAAATGGGTAAAACAATTTTAGCGTCAAGACTAGTTGAGAGCGTCTTGAGCATACTGATGTGATAAGATGTTGGATTATTGAGGTAAGATCCACCTGCTAAATAAAAGATGGTTTTTTGATCAGTTTTTCCGTTACTATTCCAAGAGTACACTTGCATGTCAAATAAGTTTTCTTGGACAAGGGTACCATTTACGGTAGTAGGGTCGAGCACATAAGGCTTATTTGATTGTTCTTGGCAAGCATCGAGATAGGTTTGAAAACTGGTATCATCTTGTTCAGCATAGTAGCTTTTGTCTCGTTTTAGCCAGAAATATTGCTCGATAAACCAGCTCTTCCAAGAACGAGAACTAGCTGCAACTGGAGTCGGCAGGCATAAGGTCAGTAATAGACCTAAGGTGACAAGTGTTTTTCGAATAGGATGTTTCAAGGGCATCTCCTTAATGTAAATGTTATTTTTGTTGCAATAATATTATAATAAAAACGATTCATTTGTCAATATAAGGATAGAAAAATGAGAAAAGTTACCCGTGGTGCTAGTTAATTCTGAAAAAATAAAAAAAACTTTGCATATCATAAACTCAAAACAACCACGAAATGAGGAAATGATATGCAAAGTCAAAACTATTATCTCGAAAATCACACTCAAACACAAGTTATTTTTTCAAAAATTTTGACCAAAGTTATCACTTTATATCGGCACTTTGTCCCTAATGACATCAGAAATCGGCGAAATATCCACTTACAAAAGCAATCCGATGTGATTCTTATTGCCAGCTATCTCTGGGCTCTTCAAGAAGGTTGTCGGACCGCAAGTGCTATTTATCGTGCCATTCGTCATAATTTTTTCCCAGATAATTTTCCAGAACGCTCACGTTTTTGTCGTATCTGCCAAAATCTTGCTCAAAGTATTCAGCGCATGCACTACTTTATGGTTTCTGACATTTGTCAAAACTGTTCTTTCGGCTTAATTGATAGTTTTCCTTGTGCTTTATGTCAACTTATTCGTAATTTACGAGCAACTCTCTTATCAGATGTCGCAAACATTGGCTACAACGCGACTAAGAAACTGCATTATTATGGATTGAAATTTTCTGTTCTTGTCAGTGATACTGGATTTCCCATTGATTATGTTGTAACACTAGCAGCTGTTTATGATGGTGATAAAGGCTATGTGGATCAGACAACAAAAGAAGTTCTAGAACATTATGTGATTCATCTGATTTCTCAATTAAGAAAAAATATGGCCAATTATTCATCGTTTGAAAATCATAACATAAGCCGTTTAAGAAAACCTATAGAGACCGTATTTTCAAGTTTAGAGCAGTTTGGAATCGAAGGGTTACGATACAGAAATTTATAGGCGCTTAAATTTAAAACAGAGGCCATATTACTTATCTATTCTCTTTTATTTGAGGACAGTCACTGTGAATTTGGAGTGGGTTTAAAATATTCTCTTGCCTATGCCTGATTAACTAGCACAATGGGTAATTAGATAATAAAAAGACTACACCTTAAAAGTTGGCAGTTAAAGCCAATTTTTAAGGTGTAGTTCATTTTATAAGGTGTTTACCAAATAAGAGAAGGTTGAATCATCATGATTGAATTTGAAATTGTTTTGGAGAAAGTTTGGTTGTAGATTTAAAAACCCTAGAAAAGTGTGAAACATTTTTAAAACCTAAAGCCAATGCAGTGTCTTCAACTTTGACTCCAGATTTTAGCATTTCCATAGCTTTTTTAATTTTTAGATTGAAAAAATAATCTTTAACAGTTACTTTAGTAACAGCTTTGAAGTCTTTCCTTAACTTACTCTCGCTAATATTGAAATGACTGGCAATTTCTTTAGTTGAGAGTTTTTGATGGAGATTATTATACAAATAGTGAATAACAGCGTTAATAAAAGGGGACTGAAAAAGAGATGTTTTTGAATTTAGCTTTCCAATTTCATGCGTAAAATAGACAAAGGCTGCGGCTCGATTTTTTGCAACCTGAGGTAGTGTTTGCGATTTTTCTATTTTTTTAACGAACATATTCCTAATATGATATGCTTTTGCAAAATTCATCCCAACTTCAATACTGACAGAAGATAGCTTTTCGCATAAAATGATGGAAAAATTTTTTTCAGAGCGAAGTGAATTTCCTGTTTGTGGAACAGATAGAAAATTACTCAAATCAGATTTTAAATGTAAAAGCTGTTCTGTATCCCCTGAACGAACACACTGTAATACAGTATTTTCTTGTTGATATATATAGTCATAAGTAGCATAATTTTCTTCCAGTAGGTACGATGATACTTGATAACATTCATTGTCTAAAAGTGATTGTACATAATGTTGAAGTGGAAATTCTAGTAAGTTAGATTCTTCTTTTGAAAAACAGAAATGTACAAGTGTTAGTAACTCTTCTATATCATTCAGAAAAAAAATAGGTAGTTTTTCCAAAAACTCAATGAGTTGATGTTTGTAACTTGATGTCAAGTTATTAAGGTTATCAACATTAATAGGATTAGTACGCCAAGGGCCAATAATTAATGTTAATTTGCTTTTTTTGTCTTTATATAAGAGAAACATTTCTTCGAATTGTCCCTGTAAAAAACAAAAGTGCCGATCTACTTCATCTAACTCTTCTAACATACGAAGGTATTGATAAACAATTGTGTTTGAATTGTCATATTGATAGTGATTTATGAGTTTTTGTTTATCGTTGAAAACAGCAATTGTTGTTTTTAAACAAGTATGAAGACTTTTGATTAATTTTGACATTTTTATCCCCAAAAAAATGATATAGGTATAATATAATGTTAATAAATAAAAAAGAAAAAGTAAAGAAATATCGTAAAAGAAAAAAAAAAAAACAAATAAATTTTAAAATAGCAAAAAATAAAAGAATAGAACATTTTATTAATTGTTAAATTTTTGTAAAATAATATACGATTAAATGTTTTGGAAAATGGAGGGATACGAATGAAATAATTGTTCGAAAATTTAAGTGATTAATTAAAATGAGGAGGACGGTTTTGAAAAAGAAAGGTTTTTGGAAAATCCTTCTAGTACTATTTTGTGTGTTGAACGCAGTGCTACTTAGTTGGGCTGTTTCTGCGGAGTTATGGTGCAACTCAGTAGTATAAGGATTTTCAAGTGGCATTTTATGTTAGGCATATTGATATGATAGAACTTGACGAAATGTTATTTTAAGAGTTTTCGATTTTGACTTGAATTCCATAAGGAGAAAATATGATACAAAAATCAGTTATAGCTTATATAAAATTGATATTTATATTGGGTATATTACTAAATTTTGTTGGAGAAATGCTTCATTCTAATACTGTACTAGCTGAAGATGCTTCAAAAACAACAGTCATCATCAGGAAGTATAAAGAAGGAGATTACTCAAAACTATTAGAAGGAGCAACTTTATCAGTAGAAAGTACTGATGGTGGCTTCAAAAAAGAGTTTCAGAGTGATGGTATTGGTGAAAAGTTAGAATTACCCAATGGTACTTATACCCTGAGGGAGGTTTCTCCTCCGCCAGGATATGCAGTTGCTGATCCTATTACCTTTAAAGTAGAAAATGGTACAGTGTTTATTAAAAAAGATGAGCAATTTGTAGAGAATAGAGATAAAGAGACAGTGTCATCGTATTCCGCTGAGGCTTATACCGATCGAGATGAGGATAGTACATTCGTCTCTCGTGATGGGTCAATAAAATCCTATGGTAAATTCTACTATGCCAAAAGCGCAAATGGACCAGAAGTGGTTTATTGTTTTAATGCTGATTTACATGAGCCGCCTGAGAGTTATGATCACGGAGATTATATAGAACAGGACCGTGATGGCAAGCAAGTAAAATATACTAGGTTAGAGGCGAATGAGCTGATAAAATATGCCAAAACTCCACGACCAAAAGATAATGCTACTTTGGTAAGAAATATCAAAAAAGTTATTGAAATGGGGTACAAGGGGCAGAACCGCTATAAAGATCTAACTGCTTTAGAGTTTAGAGCTGCTACTCAGCTAGCAATCTATTATTTTACAGATAGCGCTCCTATTGATTCTAGTAAGGAGTACCACGGATTTGAATTGTTCCAAGAAAAAGTATTTGATGCAGCTAGAGAGATTGTTAAGTTTGCCGAAGATGATGGAGAGTCAAAAATATCTGACTTAGACTTTTTGGTACCTAACGATAACGGGTATCAATCATTAATTGGAACATCTTACCATGAAGATGGTTTAGTTGATGTAATTCGTATGGAAGATAAGGAGGGCTCTGTTCAGCCTAGCACGCATCAACTGACGGTTTCTAAAACGGTTTCAGGTCTTGCAGGAGATAAAGGTAAATCCTTTGAATTCTCAATAACACTGAAAAATGCACAAGGACAACCACTTACAGGGGACATCCAAACAACTAAAGAACCTATCCAATTAGCTGACGGTGTTGGTACCTTCAGTTTGAAAGACGGAGAGGCTTTGACACTGAAAGATTTACCGGATGGTTATTCTTATGACATCGCTGAAACCAATGCTGACGGTTATACTGTCTTGGTTGGTGGACAAGTTGTAGAAGGCGCTAAAACGTCAGCAGTGGCAGTAAAGGGTGATGTCAATGTGGCATTTGAAAACAAGAAGGATGAAGTAGTCCCTACAGGTATTCGAACAACAACGTGGACTTACCTAAGTTTGCTTCTAGTTGTTGTGTCAGGATTAGGTGCATGGAGCTATTTGTTTAGGAAAAAAGTATAGATGAAAAAGAAAGAACGGGAAAAACAGGCTAAACCGACATCTACTCTTCTTGAGGGATTGAAGACGCTGCTAATAAAGGTAGGTGTAGTGGCTCTTGTAGTTTTTATTCTATTTCATTATATATTTGGTATAACTATCGTAAAGAACGATTATATGAAACCTCGTCTAAATCCAGGTGATGGTGTCCTATATTATCGTCTTGATAGGCAATTTAAAGGAGATGATGCTGTCGTTTACAAAGACAGTGAGGCTACTAGAATTGGGCGGATTATTGCGCAAGAAGGGGATACAGTAGACATTACCAATGATGGTAAGCTACTGGTTAATGGTCATCAAAAAGATGAGGCAAATCCTTATCAGATTCTTCCCCATTCTAGCGGACCGTCATATCCCTATACTGTTCCGAAAAATAGCTATTTTATTCTTTTTGATTATCGTGAAGAACGCACAGATAGTCGCTACCTCGGAGCTATCTCCAAAGATAGTATTCTGGGAATTGTAAGTACCCTTTTACGAGTAAGGGGCATTTAAGTAAAATATAAATTAGATGGAGAAAATAATCATGAAAAAATGTAAAGTATTCTTAACAAGCGCTATGTTGGTTGCTGCAGTTACAGGTGCTAATACAGTTCGTGCAGCTGAACCAGTTCCAGAAGGATCAACAGTCACAATCACAAAAAGTGTAAACTTAACTGATGAAAAAACATTGATGCCCAACACATCATTTAATTTTACTGTTGAATCAGATAAAACTGCAACAGGAACAAAGGATAATTTAGAAGTACAACCAGGTGTGGAATTGACTGGCAAAGAATTCAAAGTTGACTACACAAATGGTGACAAACCCGAAACAAAAAATAAAAAAACAACTGTTGACTTCGCTAATGTAGAATTTCCTAAAGCTGGTATTTATCGCTATGTCGTTAAGGAAACAGAAGGAAAAACTCTAGGTGTGACTTATGATAAAAAAGAGTATGTTTTAGATGTTTATGTGTACAATGGTGAAAATGGTAAGTTTGTAGCTAAATATGTTGTTTCTCATGATAAAGCTAAAGATGCTAAAGAACCAATTCAGTTTAACAATAAATTGAAAACAACTTCATTGACTGTTAAGAAAGTTGTTGCTGGCAACGCTGGTGAACGTGATCGCGAGTTCAGCTTTACTTTGGAATTGACTGCAAATGACCAATTTACTGCAGGTCAAAAAGTAACCTTCATAAAACATGATAAAGACAAAAAAGAAACTCCTGTTGAAGTTACTATTGGTACACCAGCTCAGTTTACATTGAAAGATACTGAAACACTTACTTTGGATAAACTTCCAGTCGGTATTTCTTACAAAGTTAATGAAACAGTAGTAGACGGCTACAAAACTACTGCTCAATTGAAAGATGGAGATAGCACTAAAGTATACAACTTGGGAGATGCTCAAACATCAGATGAAACAGCTGATGTTATTGAAGTAACAAATAATAAAGAAGGTATTATCCCAACTGGTGTTGTGAACACTATTGCACCATTTGCAGCTTTGGCTATTGTAGCTATCGGTGGTAGTCTTTACTTTGTTAAACGTAAAAAAGCATAATCTTCTAATAAAGGATTGATGGAATGAGTAAGCTCATTGATATCCTCAATAAAATTGTTGATGGGGTTGTTTTACTATTTCTATTGAGTATTTTGTTGGTAGCAGGATTGGGATTGTGGGATTCATTGGCAACTTATCAAACAGCGGATAACGGTCATTTTAGACAGTATAAAAATTCTAACCAAAGACCTAATTTTGATGAGTTGCTGGCTCTCAATTCGGATGTTGTGGCTTGGCTAGATGTCAACGGAACCAACATTGACTACCCGGTTGTTCAAGGGAAGACGAATTTAGAATATATCAACAAGTCCGTTGAAGGAGAATATAGTTTATCAGGTAGTGTCTTTTTAGACTATCGGAATAGTGGAACTTTTGAAGATTTTTATTCGCTAATTTATGCTCATCATATGGCAGGAGATGTCATGTTTGGAGAGTTACCTAAATTTCGAGAGAAATCATTTTTTAAGAAGCATAAAAAAATGATTTTAGAAACAAAGGCTAAAAAGAAGTTGAATATTGATATTGTAGCTTGTCTAGAAACGGATGCTTTTGATGAGTTATTGTTTAATCCCTCGGGAGTTATGACAGTTCAAAGAAAGAAAGAAATTGTGAGTAGAATTAAGCAAAAAGCACTACAATATAGAGAAATCGTTTTAACTGATAAAACGCAACTAATCGCCTTATCGACTTGTGAGGATACATCAACAGATGGAAGGATTATTGTTATTGGTAAAGTAAGGAGTGAATAGGATAGCATATGAAAAATAAACTGATATTCGTGTTGTCAATATGTAGCTTATTGGTTAGCCTATTTCTAGTAAAGCCAGCATTGGCTGAAACTGCAGTTACTACCGCTAGGATTGGTGTTGAGAATCGTGTTGATATTAAAGCAACGGAACCAACTGAGGAAGAGACATTTTTATTCATTATAGAAGCGAAAGATGTTAATGCTCCAATGCCGCAGTCAAATCAACTGGAACTAAAAGGATCAAGTAAAGGTTTCTTTGATGACATAACATTTGGTAATGTTGGGGAATATCATTATCGAGTTTATCAAAAAGCTGGTAGCGATAAGCGATATACCTACGATAGTACCGTTTATGAGGTAACTGTTTATGTTTCTTATGATTCACAAAAAGAAACATTAGATGCTAGAATTACAGCAAATAAAGTAGGAGAAGAAGCGAAACGTGAGATTCTTTTCCAACCAACATATTTTTTAGAACATCCACAACCTAAAACCTCCCAATCCCAAAAACATCAGGTGCGAGGAAAATTTCCATCAACTGGCGAAATTGTTAGTTCAGCAGCAATTTTGGGAGGCGTTTTATTGGTAAGTAGTGTATCCGTTCTGTTTATTTCAAAAAAGAATAAGGAAACAGAATAATACCCAGTGTCATTAAGCTAAGATCTCAAAGAACAAAAAGCTATTCCAGTCCGCCTATTTTAGGTATGGTTTGGAATAGCTTTTTTAGTATTTTAAAAACTTAACTTAATGGCATTGGACGTAAGCGTCCAATAACAAGGTATCTACCGAGCTTCTCAATCCTCCCGTATACTATTAACCCGTGGTGCTAGTTAATCTCAAAAATACAATAAAAAGTCTAAAAGGACTATACTGTAAGTGCCTAAACAAACAGGAGGTTAGTCCCAATGAGCCACTTACAGTATACAGCTAGATCTCATCACTTACAATGGAATTTGAAGCAATTATCAAAAATATGCCATCAGCTGTATAGGGATTATTGTCCTGAATCTTTCAAACATCGTCACAATATCAGTTTATCTAAGGTTTCAGATCAATCACTATTGGTTTTGCTTATTTTACAAGCTGAGCTAGGTATTAAGTCACAACGGCACTTCTATCGTATCTGTCACTTATTTCCCTGCGGGTGTCTCCTAGAAAGAAGTCGCTTCAATCGACGAGCAAGACAGTTAATTTGGTTAGTTCAAATCATTAGACAAGCCATGAATAATCACATGTCTCATGAGACCATCGTCATCATAGACAGTTTGCCCTTACTGCTTTGTCAACCTATCCGTAATCATAGAGCTCGTATTTTTGAAGGATTAGCAGATATTGGTTACAATGCTTCCAAACACCTATGGTTCTATGGGTTTAAAGTACATATGCTGGTTACTTTATCTGGCTATATCCTGAACTATGTTGTGACATTGGCTTCTGTTCATGACATCAGAGCAGTTGATGACTTACTAGAAAATTGCCGACAACCTTATATTTTAGCTGATTTAGGCTATCTTAGTAGAGACCTTAAAGACCATTTGGTTCAAAAAGGATATCATCTTTGGACTCCTTTACGACAAAACATGGAAGGGTCTAAACAACATAACCATTGGAAATTAATGGCCATGAGACGAACCATTGAGACACGCTTTTCAGAACTTTGCAGTCTTTTTGATATAGAACACACTCTGACTAGAGGTTAAACAGGACTACAGTTAAGTATTGAGCAAATGATACTAGCTTATAATCTAAGATACTTTGAGATTAACTAGCACCACGAGTAAAAGTTATTTATTTACAAATGTAGTTAAATTCGTTATAATTGATTTACAAATGTAAATTAATTGTGAATGAAGGTGACGTTATGCAACAGATATCAGCTGCCGAATGGGAAGTCATGCGTGTGGTGTGGGCCAGTGGTGATATTAAAAGTAGCGATATTATTACTATTTTAAGGAAAAAATATCAATGGTCAGACTCTACCATTAAAACCTTGATTGGGCGTTTGGTGGAAAAAAAGGCTTTGGGAACTTGCCGGGAAGGTAGGGCCTATATTTATCAAGCTCTTCTGGATGAGACTTTGCTACAAAAAGAAGCACTAGCGACTGTTTTAGACGGTATTTGTCAGCGGCAACACGCGCGTCTACTTCTTGAACGACTTTATGACTTACCGATGACCTTAGAGGAAATCGAGCTATTCCAAGAGCTACTAGAAGTCAAAAAAGAAAATGCAGTTCTTGAGGTTCCGTGTAATTGCCTGCCTGGGCAGTGCCACTGTCAGAAAAAGGAGACGTATTAATGGCTAAAGAGATATTTTTAGTGGAGGGAATGAGTTGTGCCTCTTGTGCTCTAACAATTGAAAAAACGGTCAATCAATTGCCTGAAGTAGAACAGGCCGTTGTGAATTTAGCGACTGAGAAGCTCACGGTTACTTATCAAGATGACGATTTAGAAACGGCCAAAGTTATTCAAGCGGTAAGAGATGCTGGTTATGGTGCACAAGTCTTTGATGAACATGCAAAACATATGCAAACAGGTCGTCGTGACGAAGACCTAAAGGTTAATTGGTCTCAGGTCTTGTGGTCTGCCCTATTCACCATTCCTATATTATACCTAGCTATGGGTCACATGGTGGGCTTATGGCTTCCTCCATTTCTGCAACCAGATCGCTATCCTTTCGTTTATAGCTTTAGTCAGCTACTCTTGACGATTCCAGTCTTAGTATTAAATCGTCATTATTACCATAATGGGTTTAAAGCTTTGTTTAAGGGACATCCTAATATGGACTCCTTGGTAGCTTTAGCAACCAGCTTTGCTTTTGCTTATAGTCTTTATGGAGTGGTTGAAATCAGTCTGGGCCGGGCGCACTTTGTGCACTCCCTTTATTTTGAATCGGTGGTAGTGATTTTGACACTCATTGGGCTAGGAAAGTATTTTGAAAGTCGTTCTAAAGGCCGTACTTCCCAAGCTATTCAAAAGCTCTTATCCTTGAAGGCGACTGATGTGAGGGTATGGAGAAATAGCCAATGGCAATTGTTGCCGTTAGAAGAGGTTGGCTATGATGACCTTGTCCTGGTTCAACCAGGTGAAAAAGTTTCTATTGACGGTATTATCGTGGAAGGACATAGCAGTTTGGATGAATCCTTTTTAACCGGGGAAAGTTTGCCTGTTGAAAAGGGAGAAAAAGATAATGTCTTTGCGGGCAGTTTGAATGGGCAAGGCGCCCTCACGATTAAACCGGATAAGCTTGGAAACGATACCTTGTTAGCACAAATTATCCAACTAGTTGAGAATGCTCAAGAAAATAAAGCACCTATTGCAGCTATTGCTGATAGGGTCTCAGGTGTCTTTGTTCCGGTAGTTTTGGTATTAGCTCTGTTAACAGGGGTGTTTTGGTTGGTATTCATGCAGGAAAGCCTTCGTTTTAGTTTGACAACAGCCATCGCTGTTCTAGTCATCGCTTGCCCTTGTGCGCTTGGTTTAGCAACGCCGACAGCGATTATGGTTGGAACAGGGCGTGCAGCTGAAAATGGTATTCTTTTTAAAGGTGGTGACATCTTAGAACAAGCCCATCAGGTAGATACGGTTGTTTTTGATAAAACGGGGACGATTACGGAGGGGAAACCAAGTCTTCAAAAGCTCCTAACTTTTTCGGGAGATGATCAACTTATCTTGCAAGAAGCTGCTTCCTTGGAGGCCTATTCTCAACACCCCTTAGGGGAGGCTATTGTTCGTGCTGCTCAGGAAGCTGATTACGATAGTCTACCAGTGGAAGAGTTTGAGTCTTTAACCGGCCTAGGAGTCACTGGTCAGCTTGAAGGGCGTCGTTTGGCGATTGGAAATGCTGCTTTAATGGCAATTCTTGGTATCGATTTATCTTGTGTTCAGTCAGTTTGTGCTAAGGCTTCAGGAAAAGGCCAAACCCTTGTATATTATGCTAAAGAGGGGCAGCTACGAGCTCTTTTCAGTATTGCTGACGCTGTCAAAGAAGATAGTCAAGCTACCGTCGAAGCTTTGCAGCAACTGGGGATTCACACGATCATGCTAACAGGTGACCACGATGCTACCGCTAAGGCTATTGCCTCTCAAGTGGGGATTACAGATGTGATTAGTCAAGTCTTACCTGATCAAAAAGCAAGCGTGATAACAAACCTCCAATCTCAAGGGAAAAAAGTTGCTATGGTAGGTGATGGTATTAATGATGCTCCGGCATTGGCCGTAGCAGACATCGGGATAGCTATGGGGTCGGGCACAGATATTGCGATTGAATCGGCGGATGTGATTCTGATGAGGCCTGATATGCTGGATTTGGTGAAAGCCATGTCATTGAGTCGAGCGACTATGAGGATTGTCAAGGAAAATTTATTTTGGGCATTCATATACAATGTCCTCATGATTCCAGTGGCCATGGGCTTACTTCATCTTTTTGGAGGCCCATTATTGAACCCGATGTTAGCAGGTTTTGCCATGAGTTTTAGTTCAGTATCAGTTGTTTTGAATGCATTGCGTTTAAAAGGAAAAACCATTTAAAGGAGAATACAAAATGGAAAAACATTATCAGGTTACAGGAATGACATGTGACGGTTGCGCAAGAACGGTCACTGAAAAATTATCAGCTGTCCCCGGTGTACAATCGGTCCAGGTAAATTTGGAAAAAGGACAGGCTAAGGTGACAGGACGTCCTTTAACGTTCCTACTCAAGCGTGCTTTGAAGGATACCAAATTTGAATTACATCAATCATCTTAGGTTATTTTGGTAGCCTTACTTCATCTCAAAAGAGGTTCCAGTTTAAACTGGGCCTCTTTTTTATGGTCGCTAATAAAGACTCTGACGTTAGCAGGTGTGTTCCGAGCAAAATAAAAACACCTCTCTGGAAGCAAATCACTTTTGCCAGAAGGTGTCGAGGGACGATGCGCTGACAGGCTGTCCATTCTTGATGAAACGTTTACTCCTTGTTTTCGTGGGCTACTAATAATTGGGTGAACTGACTATAACGTTCAATGACTTCCTCAGTTATTTGAGAATCCGTAAGAACTGCATCAATGTTATCGAGATGGTAGAAAACGAAAAAGTCATAGGCATTGAATTTTTGATTGTCTACCAAGAGGTATTTTTCGATAGAGTTGTTGAAGGCTAGTTTTTGAATCTCTCCTTCGGTTTCACTGTAAGTAGCGACGTCGTTTTTGTAAATCCCATTACAGCTAATAAATGCCTTGGCGAATTTTAAGGAGGTAATATTTTGACTTGCTAGTGAGCCGACAAAGGCACCTGTAATAGAGCGATACTCCCCGCCAATAAGGATAAGATCAACGGTTTCACTGTCTTGGAGAATAGTGAAAACAGGTAGGCTGTTGGTCACAATACGAATTTTCCGATTTTTCAGTTGTTCAGCAAAAAATTCTAGAGTTGTCCCTGGTCCAATAAAGATAGTTTCGCCATCGTTAACTAATTGAGTAGCATAGGAAGCCAATTCACGTTTTTCTTTTGTTTGAACGGTTTGTTTTTCAGAATTTGACCGTTCTTTTTTGTTAGGCATGGTAATGCTTTGAGCGCCACCATGGATACGGATTAATTTTCCTGCTTTTTCCAATTCGTCTAAATCTCTGCGCACGGTCATATCAGAGACGTTTAAGGTCTCGATAATATCATTAACAGTGATAATACCTCTTTCATTGACCTGTTCAAGAATTGTTAGAAGCCTCTCTCTTTTTAACACTTAAAGACCTCCTTTCCGATGTATTTGATTAGGATTATCATAGCATACAAACGATTAGATTTCAACAAAATAAAATAAATAAAACAAAAATAAACAAAAATATAATATATTTCAAAAATAATGTTGATTTATGTTTGTTTATATACTATAATAGATTTTGTAAACGGTTACCGGTTGTTTGAAGATGATGGGTAACAACAAAAGTAAAACAAATCATAGGAAGGCGGTATGGTGTGTTTCCAAATATTTTAGTTACTGATGCAAGGACCCAAACAGAGCTTTTTGACCGTGTGGCTAGCCACCTAACAAAAATAGGTTATGTAACGGCAGATTACTATCAGGCGTTGGTTGAACGGGAGGCTTCCTTTCCAACTGGGCTTAAGATTGATTTGAAAGACGGCTCGGATATTCTCTATGCAGCTATCCCTCATACAGAAACTAAGCATTGCTTAGTCAACCAAGTCATCTACGTGAAAAACAGTCATCCCCTTGCTTTTCAACATATGATTAATCCAGAGGAGACTTGTTTCGTAACGGATTTTTTCTTTATTATCAATAGTCAAAATGAGGGTCAGACGACGATTTTATCCAATCTCATTACCTTCTTTATTACCAAGGGGAATCTTAGCCATCTAGCCAGTCTAAAAGATGATAAACAAGCTATTTCAAACTATTTAATAGAAAAAGGAGTGTTTCACCATGATTAAAATTCTAGCAGCCTGCGGTGCAGGTGTTAACTCAAGCCATCAAATTAAAGATGCGATTGAAACTCAGATGAGTGACCGTGGTTACGATGTTCACTGTGATGCGGTGATGGTAAAGGACATTACTGAGGAATTAGTTTCTCGTTACGATATTTTTACGCCGATTGCAAAAACTGACTTGGGATTTGAGATGCCAATTCCCACAGTAGAAGCAGGACCGATTCTCTATCGTATCCCAATCATGAGTGAGCCTGTTTTTGCGGAGCTGGAGCGCGTGATTAAAGAAAACCATTTGCAATAAGTCAATAAAAACATAAGGAGACAAGATGATGCAACCTTTTTTGGACATTATTAACAAGATTCTGGGATTTCCTATTCAGTTAGGATCAGGTGTGGTCATGCTGATTGTCATGACAGGTTTAGCCATGATTTTCGGGGTTAAATTCACAAAGGCACTGGAAGGTGGGATTAAGTTAGCCATCGCTTTGACAGGGATTGGAGCTATTATTGGAATTTTAACAGGAGCTTTTTCAGAGTCTTTACAGGCCTTTGTCAAAAATACAGGAATCAGTTTGAATATTATTGATGTCGGTTGGGCACCGCTTGCAACAATTACCTGGGGTTCCCCTTATACCCTTTATTTCTTGCTGGTGATGCTGGTGGTTAATATTGTCATGATTGTCATGAAAAAAACTGACACCCTTGACGTCGATATTTTTGATATTTGGCACTTATCCATTACGGGTCTATTGATTATGTGGTATGCGGCTCGCAACCATTTGCCAGTCTTTGTGTCTCTTTTGATTGCTACTGTGGCTGTTATTCTTGTTGGGGTATTGAAAATCATTAACTCTGATTTGATGAAACCCACCTTTGATGACCTCCTTGGAACAGGGCCTCAATCACCGATGACATCGACTCATATGAACTACATGATGAATCCGATCATTATGGTCTTAGATAAGATTTTTGATAAGGTCTTTCCGGGGCTAGATAAATATGACTTTGATGCTGCTAAATTGAACAAAAAAATTGGCTTCTGGGGCTCTAAGTTCTTTATCGGAATGGCTCTAGGTTTTGTGATTGGCATTATGGGAGACCCTCATTTTAGCGTTGAATCTGTTAGAAATTGGTTTGGTCTAGGATTTACAGCGGGTGCCTGCTTGGAACTTTTCTCTTTGATTGGCTCTTGGTTTATCGCAGCTGTTGAACCTTTGTCACAAGGGATTACCAATTTTGCCAATGCTAGAATGCATGGGCGTCGTTTCAATATCGGTTTGGACTGGCCTTTCATTGCTGGTCGCGCTGAAATCTGGGCCTGTGCCAATATTCTTGCCCCAATCATGTTGATTGAAGCCGTTCTTCTTTCAAAAGTTGGCAATGGGATTTTACCATTGGCGGGAATTATTGCTATGGGGATGACACCAGCTCTTCTTGTGGTCACACGTGGTCGTTTGATTCGCATGATTATTTTTGGCTCCCTCTTATTGCCGTTATTCCTCTTGTCAGGAACCATGATTGCCCCATTCGCAACTGAATTGGCTAAAAAAGTAGGTGCTTTCCCAGCAGGTGCAAGTGCTGGTTCCTTGATTACGCATTCGACTCTTGAAGGACCAATGGAAAAAATCTTTGGTTATGTGATTGGTCAAGCGACAACAGGTCAGATTGCCTCAATCATTACGTTAATCATCTTTGTGGCCATTTACCTAGGTCTCTTTGCTTGGTATGCTAACCAAATGAAGGCACGTAACGCTGAGTATGCGAAAACAATGAAATAAAATCAGGTTAGGTGACTAACTAAAAAACTATTGGGAATAGCAGATAACCGCTTAAGGTATTCCTGCTTTATCCCCCTAGAGAGAAAAGAGTATTCCTCATGTAAGGCAAGGCGCTCTGTGGGTACCCGCAAGCGCTTTTCTTGAAAGAAATAATGGAAGACAACTAAGACTGCTGGCAATAATCCTGACCTAAGGACAGGTAATCCTGTTACCTTTTTGTAGATTGGCAAGCAGTTTGGATTAGAAAAGGAGAAACGATGGCTATTATTTTAGGTGCAGATGCACACGGAAATGCATTAAAAGAATTAATCAAAAGTTTTCTTCAAGAAGAAAGCTATGACATTATTGATGTGACTGATATTAACAGTGATTTTATTGATAACACATTAGCGGTGGCTAAAGCCGTTAATGAAGCAGAAAGTCGTTTAGGCATTATGGTGGATGCTTACGGAGCAGGTCCCTTTATGGTAGCCACAAAACTAAAAGGAATGGTTGCTGCTGAAGTTTCAGATGAACGCTCTGCTTACATGACTCGCGGTCACAACAATGCCCGTATGATTACCATGGGAGCAGAAATTGTAGGTCCAGAATTAGCGAAGAATATCGCCAAAGGTTTTGTGACTGGCCACTACGATGGTGGTCGTCATCAAATTCGTGTTGACATGCTCAATAAAATGGCTTAAAGGAGGATAAAGAGATGAAAATTGCGATTGGATGTGACCATATTGTCACCAACGAAAAAATGGCTGTTTCTGATTTTTTGAAATCTAAAGGCTATGACGTTATTGACTGTGGCACCTACGACCATACTCGTACCCATTACCCTATTTTTGGGAAAAAAGTTGGCGAAGCTGTGGTTAATGGACAAGCTGACTTAGGTGTTTGTATTTGTGGGACTGGAGTTGGCATTAACAATGCGGTAAATAAGGTACCAGGTATTCGCTCCGCCCTTGTTCGAGATATGACAACAGCCCTTTATGCCAAGGAGGAATTGAATGCCAATGTGATTGGCTTTGGTGGTAAAATCACGGGTGAACTTCTTATGTGTGATATTATAGATGCTTTTATCAAGGCAGAATACAAAGAAACTGAAGAGAATAAGAAGCTAATTGCTAAAATAGCCCACTTGGAAACTCATCATGCCAGCCAAGAAGATCCTGATTTCTTTACAGAATTCTTAGAAAGATGGGATCGTGGCGAGTATCACGATTAGGGAGAAGCGATGATTTTAACAGTTACCTTAAACCCTTCTGTCGATATTTCCTATCCTTTAGATTGTCTGGCTCTAGACATGGTTAATCGTGTCGCACACGTAAGCAAAACAGCGGGTGGGAAAGGTTTGAATGTCACACGAGTACTGGCAGAAGTAGGACAATCTGTTGTGGCAACAGGATTTATCGGTGGAAAACTGGGGGATTTTGTCATTCATCAGTTACAAGAACAGGGCATTTCTAACCAATTCTTCAAAATCAAAGGGGAAACGAGAAACTGTATTGCTATCTTGCATGAGGGCATGCAGACAGAGATCTTGGAAGCGGGACCTTATATTGATGTGGACGAGGCCGAAGGCTTTTTGAATCACATGAGCATTATTGCTAAACAATTTGATGTTTTGATCTTTTCAGGCAGTTTACCTAAGGGACTTGCTGCGAACTATTATCAGGATTTGATTACCATGGCGAGAGCTTATGGCAGCAAAGTGGTTTTAGATTGCTCAGGTGCTCCCTTAAAAGCAGTGTTAGCTGGGAGAGACAAGCCAACCGTGATTAAACCCAATTTGGAAGAATTAGAGGCTTTGTTAGGGGAACCGATTACTTTAGATGAGGAACGTTTAGTTTCCTTGTTAAGTCAACCTTTATTTGAAGGAATAGAATGGATTATCATTTCCCTTGGTGCCCAAGGGGCTTTTGCTAAACATCATAATAGGTTTTATCGCGTCAGCCTCCCTAAAATTAAGGTGGCTAATCCAGTCGGTTCTGGAGATGCTACTGTGGCAGGAATTGCTTGGGCTTTGGCAGAAGGAGATGACGATGAAACACTCCTGAGGAAAGCCAATGTTTTAGGTATGTTAAACGCTCAAGAGTCAAAAACAGGCCATGTCAATATGGCTCATTTTGACAAACTTTATCAAGAACTTCAAGTAAGAGAGGTAACACATGATAATAACAGCAAGTAAAAAAACTTATTTAGAAAAAGTGAGCCACCGAGGAATTATTTCAGCTCTGGCTTTTGACCAACGTGGCGCCTTAAAACGCATGATGGCAGCTCATCAGGAAGCAGAGCCAAGGGTTGAGCAAATGGAAACCCTGAAAGTTTTGGTATCAGAGGAGTTGACCCCTTATGCCTCATCCATTTTGTTAGACCCTGAATATGGCTTACCAGCAATCAAGGTTCGTAATGACAATGCTGGCTTGCTCCTAGCCTATGAAAAAACAGGCTACGATGCGACTACAACTAGTCGTCTACCTGATTGTCTGGTAGAATGGTCTGTTAAGCGACTGAAAGAAGCTGGGGCTGATGCCATCAAATTTCTACTCTACTATGATGTGGATGGTGATGAGCAAATCAACTTGCAAAAGCAGGCCTACATTGAACGTATCGGTTCTGAGTGCACCGCTGAAGATATTCCTTTCTTCCTTGAAATACTGAGCTATGACGAAACCATTGCAGACAATAGCAGCGCAGCTTTTGCAAAGGTGAAGCCTCATAAGGTCAACGGAGCAATGACTGTTTTCTCTGATGACCGGTTTGGCATTGACGTTCTTAAAGTTGAAGTGCCGGTTAACATGGCCTATGTGGACGGTTTTGCTAAAGGTGAAGTGCTTTACAGTCAAGAAGAGGCTGCTCAGGCCTTTCGAGATCAAGAAGCCGCTAGCCATTTACCTTATATTTATTTGAGTGCTGGTGTATCTGCCCAACTTTTCCAAGAAACTTTGCGTTTTGCGGCAGCAGCAGGTGCTAAATTTAGTGGGGTGCTTTGTGGACGTGCTACCTGGGCAGGAGCTGTTCCGGTTTATATTAGAGAGGGCGAGGAGGCAGCTAGGAACTGGCTCCGTACTGAAGGTTTCCAAAATATTGACGAGTTGAACAAGGTGTTGGAAGCAACAGCTACTCCTTGGACAGAAAAAATCTAAAACAACCATAACTGATCAAACGGCTATCATTGATGCGGTAAGATAAGTATGGGCTATTCAATTGAACCTCTTACAGCAAGGATGAAAATGAGTTTTATCCTTGCTTTTTTGTCCTCACTTTTTATTATTTTCACTTATTTTTTAAAGGAAAACGTGGTAAACTAGGAGAAGATTAACTGACAATAGGTGGCGTATGACAATCGACATGTGGGAAATTTTAAATATCATTGGAACCATCGCTTTTGCTCTTTCAGGTGCTATTGTTGCCATGGAAGAAGAGTTTGATATTCTAGGGATTTTTATTTTAGGTTTTGTAACAGCCTTTGGGGGCGGAGCCATTCGAAATACCTTGATTGGGCTACCGATTGAGGCGCTCTGGGGTCAAAAGCCAGAATTTACCTGTGCTTTTTTAGCTATCGTGCTCATCATGTTATTCCCCAAGCTTGTTGCAAGAGGGTGGGTTAGAGCGGCAGTTCTCACAGATGCTATTGGTTTAGCGGCTTTTAGTGTGCAAGGTGCTTTGCATGCGGTACGCCTCAATCAGCCGCTAAGTGCTGTCATTGTCGCCGCAGTTTTGACTGGTGCAGGTGGAGGTGTTGTCAGAGATATTTTGGCAGGCCGCAAACCGAGTGTATTACGTAGCGAAATTTATGCCGGTTGGTCTATTTTTGCAGCCTTGATTCTCCATTTTAGATTAGCCGACACGACGCTAGAATGCTATGCTTTAGTTGTATTATTAACGACTTTACGGTTGATTGGCCATCGTAGAAAATGGAACCTGCCTAAAATCAAATGGAAAGAGGAACTATAAGATGATTCAACTGATTGCTATTGATTTAGATGGTACATTGCTAAATGAGCAAAAAGAAATCCCAGAAGACAATATTAAGATGATTCAAGAAGCTGCTAATACTGAAGTGAAGATTGTCGTCTGTACAGGTCGCCCTCAATCGGGAACAAGGCCCTATTTTGATCAGTTGGGGTTGATTGAGGAAGAATTTCTCATCCTTAACAATGGGTGCAGTACTTACAGTAGTCCAGACTGGCAACTACGCCATTCTAAGTCACTTAACTACTCCGATATTGAGGCCTTAGAGCAGGTTAGTCAATCCTTTCCTGGAGTTTACTTAACCTTAACAGGAGAACAAGATTATTTAGTCCTTGAACCAGAAGTGCCGGAACTTGTTCAGGCAGATGGAGATTTGGTCTTTGCAATCGTGCAAGCAGTCTCTTTAGAGCAGTTATCTCAATCCCATCAGGTGATTTTTCAAGCCATGTATTTAGGGGAAAAAGCTGCGCTGGATGCTTTTGAGTTAGCAGCAAGTGATCACCTTCGTCAAAGCTATCATGTGGTGCGTAGTCAAGATAATATCTTGGAAATTCTTCCTAAGGGCGTCAGCAAGGCATCTGCTTTGAGGGAATTGGTAGAGGATTTAGGTCTAAGTGCTGATCAAGTTATGGCGATTGGCGATGCCCCCAATGATATTGAAATGCTTAACTATGCTGGATTAGGGGTTGCCATGGGCAATGCTTCAGAGGCTATTAAGCGATTAGCTGATCAGGTGACTGTTACCAACGATGAGGCAGGTGTTGCCCAAGCAATTCATCAATTTGTGTTGCTACCTAACAAAGAGTCATAAGACTAATCGTGTTGAAGGGATAATAGAAGTTGAAGTTAGCCCCTATTTGAGAAGAGCTGTTACTAATGAACGGGCAAAACCTAAAAAAATGAACAAGGGCATTTCCGTAGGATGGAAAAGGTTCTTGTTCATTTTTAGGTTAGTAGTGGAAGTCCCATAGCTGCCATTTCTTCTGCTGGAACCACCATATCATCTGAAATCCAATTAGATAGGACAGAGACAATGGCATTGCTCCAAAATAGTCGCTTATAGTGAGATTGTTTTTTATCTTTCCATTTTTGATAGGCCTTGAGGCGCTTAGTTACTAATTGGGTTAACAGGTGATGTAAATGATGTTTAAATACTAGTTTAAGTAGCTGTGCTTCTTTTTTTGCTTCGTTAAAGAGATAGAGCCAAGCTTGATAGGCTTGCGTTTTAACATCAAATTGTTTGAGCCCGTGAAAAATACGGCGAATCATGGTTGTTAAGAGATGCTCTAAGATGGCTTCTTTTGAGTTATAATTGCGATAGAAAGCGTTACGAGAAACCCCTGCTTTAGTCACCAATTCTGAAATTGTAATGTCTCCTAATGGTTTCTTTTCTAAAAGGGTCAGCAAGGCGATTTCCATTGATTCACGTGCCACCTGGCGTGCTTCCTGATTAAATTGAGTTAAGTTTTGAAGCGATCGTTTTGAAATTGCTTTGTCGGTCATCACAAATACCTTTCAAGTGTTACGTCTGATACGTTATTAGTAGCGAAAGTATACTTAATAATGATATAATTTTATGGGAAATGGCTTAGTTTGTCAACTAAAGTTAGCTAGTGAGAGGTCTTTTAAGAACTCGGACGGGTTCTTTTTAAGGGGGGCCTTTTTAGATTACTAAAAACTAAGCTCGACAATAATAGCCTGAGGGTAAACTGATAAAGTGTCATCGCAGCGTAATGGCAAAAAGATGATAGTTTACTTTTAGAATGACTTAGAGGAGAAGAGGAAATAACAGATGACTTGGAAAATTGTAACAGATTCGGGCTGCGACCTTAGGAGTTTAGAAAGCCAATCTAAAGAGCTTCAGTTTGAACGTGTACCCTTAACACTGCAAATTGGTACCGAAATCTTTAGAGATGACGATGGTTTAGATATTGATAACATGATGGCAACGATGTACCAATCTTCAAAGGCTGCTACATCAAGTTGTCCAAGCCCGGATGCCTTCTTACAGGCTTATAAGGGTGTTGATAATGTGATTGCTGTCACTATTACAGGAACTTTGTCAGGTAGCCATAACAGCGCTCGTCTGGCTAAAAATGATCTCCTTGAAGATTATCCAAATGCCAATATTCACGTGATCGATTCCTTATCAGCTAGTGGAGAAGTTGATTTGATCGTTTTAGAATTAGAGCGTTTGATTAACCTAGGACTCTCTTTTGAAGAAGTGGTTGAGCGAATTACCGCTTATCAAGAAAAAACACGATTGATTTTTGTCCTTGCCAAAGTTGATAACTTGGTGAAAAATGGCCGTCTTAATAAATTGGTTGGAAAAGTTGTTGGACTCCTTAACATTCGAATGGTCGGTCAAGCAAGCAAAGAAGGAACACTTGAGTTGTTGCAGAAAGCACGTGGTCAGAAAAAAGCAGTCTCTGCTTTAGTAGAAGAAATTCAAAAAGCAGGTTACAAAGGTGGCAAAGTCTATATTGCTCATGCTAATAACCCAAAAATTTGTGAACAAATTAGCGAGAAAATTAAAGCTATTTATCCAGATGCTGTTATCCAAACAGGGAGAACATCAGGACTGTGTAGTTTTTACGCCGAAGATGAAGGTATCCTAATGGGATATGAAATATAAGACTATCACAAAAGGCTAGCCCAAATAGATTTGGACTAGCCTTTTTCTTTTACATTTTTGAGAGAAAGTCTATGAGTCAAGCAAAACATTACAAAAGATGACTGAGACCTTATGGCCGCTGACGGTTAACCTTGGCCTTGTTCGCTTAGCGAAGCTCTAAGGATACTAAGAAAGTTCTCTATTACTCTTTAGAATGGGTCTCACCTGAATCAATTGGTGGTGTAGGAAGAGAAGGTGTTGACGGGTGGCTTGGTTCAGGTTGACTTGGCTCTGGAGCTGGACTTGGAGTTGATGATTCCGGAGTAGTTTGGGGACTAGACGGCTGAGGGACAGCCGTGTGAGGTTGACTTGGTTCTGGATCAGGAATCCAAGTGGTAGTATTGTTGTCATCTATTACTTGTCTAGGGGTTTCTTCAGGAACTGGTTTAGCTAGCACAATAGCGTCAAGCCTTGCCTGTAGGGCAGCTTTTTTTCCAAAATTGTTCAATTCATTGACAGCTTTTTGAGCCAAATCTTTGAGTGCTGGACTTGGAGCATCTTCAGCAGATTTCACGGCGCGAGTGGCTGCTGCTTCTTGTTCTAAAGTTGCTTTGACGGCTTCTAAACGGTCTTGTAATCCTTGTTTTTTGGAGGATACTTTTAAACGGTCGATGGCATGCTGAGCTTTATTAGTGGCAGCTATAGTTCCCAATTTTTCAGCGTCCTGGACCGCTAAGTCAGCTTGCTTTGCCAAGTCTACAGCTTGTTCTTGCCGTCTGAGAGGTGTTGGCATTTTAGAAGTGCTGGCAAAAACGAGGTAAAGTCCTCCCATGAGAGTAATAGTAAAAATGCTTAACAGCAGATACAAGGCTTCTTTTTTGGATTTTTGCATAGTTTCTCCTTTGACTGGCTCAATTCAACATAGCCTTATTATACCGTTAATAGAGAAAAATGAAAAGGTTGCTAAGTCAGTTCTTGCTGTCTTTAGAAAAGTTATCGAACGACGAATCTGTTTAACTTAAGCCTCTTAATCAGTGGTGTTCTTAAATCCTAAGAATTAAAAAAACCTTGTGATAAAGAGAGGAATGCATTAAAATAGAAGAGACTAAAAATTTGAGCGAGGACAATATTGTGTCAGTAAATTGGCAAGACATTGCATTTCATTTCTTTGGAGGCCTAGGTCTCTTTCTATTCAGTATCAAGTACATGGGAGATGGTCTTCAGCAAGCAGCGGGAGATAAACTCAGGTACTATATTGATAAGTACACAAGCAATCCCTTTTTTGGTATTCTTGTTGGGATTGCCATGTCTGCCTTGATTCAGTCCAGTTCAGGTGTTACTGTGATTACGGTTGGTTTGGTTTCAGCTGGTTTATTAAATTTACGCCAAGCTATTGGAATTGTTATGGGAGCCAACATTGGGACTACGGTCACCTCTTTTTTAATTGGTTTTAAATTAGGAGACTACGCCTTACCAATGATTTTTATTGGGGCAGCCTGCCTTTTCTTTACCTCGAATAAGAGACTTAATAATTTAGGACGCATTATCTTCGGGGTAGGAGGGATTTTCTTTTCTCTTAATCTTATGGGAGATGCTATGGATCCTTTGAAGTCAGTGTCTAGCTTCCAAACTTATTTAGCCACACTGGGCGATAAACCTTTCCAAGGTGTTTTTATCGGATCAGTTTTGACGATGTTGATTCAGTCATCTGCTGCTATTATTGGGATTTTACAAGGTTTGTTTTCAGGTGGGTTATTGACTCTGCAAGGAGCAATCCCAATCTTACTAGGGTCAAATATTGGTACTTGTATCACAGCAGTATTAGCTGCTATTGGGTCCAATATTGCGGCTAAGCGTGTAGCTGCAGCCCATGTCTTGTTTAACTTGATTGGAACCATTATTTTCATGATTTTCTTGCTTCCATTCACTTCTTTGATGCTATGGTTGCAAACAGAATTGAAACTGACACCAGAAATGACGATTGCTTTTTCACACGGTTCTTTTAATATCACTAACACCATCTTACTGATTCCCTTTATTGGTCTGTTGGCGATGTTAGTAACGAAACTTATTCCGGGAGAAGATGAGGTGGTGAAATACGAGGCGCTATACCTTGACCGTTTGCTCATCACCCAAGCCCCATCTATCGCCTTGGGAAATGCTCATAAAGAACTGATTCATCTAGCTTCTTACGCAATTCAGGCTTTTGAAGCTTCCTACAGCTATATCATGACAGCAGATGATAAATTCGGTGAAAAAGTGAGACGTTACGAGAAAGCAGTCAATACCATTGATGAGGAGCTAACTACTTATTTGGTTGATATTTCCAACGAAGCCCTCAGCCCGAGTGAAAATGAAGTGCTGGCGGGTATTCTTGATTCTTCCCGTGACTTGGAAAGAATTGGAGACCATTCTGAATCATTGGCAACCTTAATTGAAGGAATTACCACAAAGCATATTGGCTTTTCAGAAGCAGCTCGAAACGAATTAACGGACATGTATCGTTTGACGCATTGCTTGACCTTGGATGCTATACGAGCTATCGTAGATAGTGATAGCAATCTGGCGCAGATGATTGTCATCCGCCACAAGGAAATTGAGGAGAAAGAGCGTCGTTTGCGTAAAACACACATTGAACGCCTTAATCGTGGAGAGTGTACGGCCCAAGCTGGGATTAACTTTATTGATATTATTTCCCACTACACGCGAATTACTGACCATGCTTTAAATTTGGCTGAGAAAGTACTTTCACATCAACTCTAGCAACCATGGAAAACCTGAATGACCAATCAGGTTTTCTTTTTTAGGGTGGTAAGTGGTATATACCATTTACAAAGTGTGGAATAAGGCGTATAATAAGGAAAAAGGGAGGAAAAAAGATGACAAGCTATCTAAAAGCGGATTGTTTTTATTACCCAACAGAGGTGAAACCAGCAGGCTATTTAAGCCTTGAGAATGATGTTTTTGGGGAGTGGACAGAAACGGCTCCAACAGATGCCCAAATCATTGATTACACAGGTTATCAGATTGCACCAGGCCTTGTGGATACACATATCCATGGTTACGCAGGTGCTGATGTCATGGATAATTCTGCAGAAGGTATCCATAAAATGAGTGAAGGGTTACTGTCAACAGGGGTAACATCCTTCTTACCAACAACCTTGACCTCTACCTTTGAGCAACTAGAGAAGGTCTCAGCAACTGTTGCGTCAGTCGCTGATCAAGTTAAAGGGGCTAAGATTCAGGGCATTTACTTTGAAGGTCCTTATTTTACCGAAGAATATAAGGGCGCTCAAAATCCAAGTTATATGAAAAACCCACGTTTGGATGAATTTAACGCTTGGCAAAAGGCTGCTAAAGGCCTCATCAAAAAAATTGCCCTTGCTCCCGAACGTGATGGTGTCGCAGAATTTGTCTCCACAGTGACCAAACAAGGTGTCACAGTAGCTTTAGGACACTCAAATGGAACCTATCAAGAGGCTAAAGAAGCTGTCCAAGCAGGTGCTAGCGTTTGGGTTCATGCCTATAATGGTATGCGAGGATTGACCCACCGTGAGCCAGGAATGGTTGGTGCCGTCTATAATTTGCCTAACACCTATGCAGAGTTGATTTGTGATGGACACCATGTCTCACCTGTTGCTTGTGATATTTTAATGCAACAAAAAGGGCATGATCATGTGGCTATGATTACTGACTGTATGCGAGCAGGTGGTTCTGCTGATGGCGATTATATGTTAGGAGAATTTCCTGTAATTGTCCAGAATGGTACTGCCCGTCTCAAGGAGAGTGGTAATTTGGCAGGGTCCATTTTGAAATTAAAAGATGGCCTTAAAAATGTAGTGGCTTGGGGAATTGCTAGTCCAGCAGAAGCTATTCACATGGCGACTTATGTGCCGGCTCTTTCTGTTGGCATTGATGACGTATGTGGTCAAATCAAAGCCGGTCATGCAGCAGACTTTATTGTTCTTGATCAGAATTTGGAGCTTGTAGCTACCTATCTAGATGGTCGAAAGGTTTTTGATGCCTCATAAACTAAGAAAGGGTTGGAATACCAATCCTTTTTACTTTTCCTCTGTATATGTTAGAATAAGTTATGGTAATCGCTTACAGAAACCATTATTAAAGGAGGAGCTTATGATGGTAACAACAGTAAAAATGACTAGTGGCTATGATATTCCGGTTTTAGGATTTGGAACTTACCAGGCTGCTAATGGCGAAGAAGCTTATCAATCTACCTTAGCAGCTATTAAAGCTGGCTATCGTCATATCGATACAGCAGCTATCTATAAAAACGAAGAAAGTGTCGGAAGAGCCATTAAAGATTCAGGGATTCCTCGGGAAGAGTTATTTGTTACAACTAAACTCTGGAATGATGCGCATAGTTATGAAGGGGCTAAAGAAGCCTTGACTGCCTCTCTTGCTCGCCTTGGTCTGGACTATGTGGATCTCTATCTCATCCATTGGCCAAATCCAAAAGACCTACGTGATTCTTGGCAAGATGCAAATGCTCAAGCGTGGGCTTATATGGAAGAAGCTGTTGCAGAAGGCTTAGTTCGCTCAATCGGTGTCAGTAATTTTATGGTGCATCATCTCGAAGCACTTAGTAAGACTGCTACCATAAGTCCTGCTGTGAACCAAATTTGTTTGGCACCAGGATGTTTCCAAGAAGAAGTGGTTAACTACTGTAAGCAGAAAGGAATTCTACTAGAAGCTTGGAGTCCACTAGGACAAGGGGAAATTTTTGATAATAAGACCATGCAGGAGTTAGCTGATAAATATGATAAAACGGTGGCACAAATTGCCTTAGCCTGGTCCCTATCGGAAGGATTTATTCCCCTCCCTAAATCCGTTCATGAAGATCGCATCAAGGAAAATATGGCTATTTTTGATGTGAGTTTGACAGAGGAAGATAAAGATAGCATTCGTCATCTATCAGGGATGTCCGAGGTCCCAAATCCTGATACGACTAACTTTTAGCCTAACACTAAAGATTTAACCTAAGCGGGTTGAATCTTTTTTTTGAAAACGGTTTGACAAGTGTTTGTCATTTAGTTATAATTTTTATTAGTGTTTTGTGAAAAAAACGATAAATTGAAACATAAGGAGTTCTATTGTGATCATCTTTTTAGTGATGTTAGCGATGTTTACTATTCGATTAGTATTCTTAAAAAAATCCATTAAAAACGAAAAAGCCATTTTAGCTAAGGGAGGACAAGAGTTTGGTGTCCAAAACACAAAATTCTTGACCTTACTTCATATCATGATTTACGTCTTTGCAGTGACAGAAGCCCTTCTTAAACAAATTAAGTTTGATGGCATCAGTTTGTTAGGTCTCTTGCTCATGCTGTTTTCAATAGCTGTTTTGTATGAAGTGACACGTATCTTAGGTGACATCTGGACTGTTAAGTTAATGTTGGCCAAAGACCATAAATATGTTGACCACTGGTTATTCAAGACAGTTAAGCATCCTAACTATTTCTTGAATATCGCTCCAGAGCTTGTGGGGATTGCTTTGCTTTGCCACGCGCAGATCACTGCTATGTTGCTTTTCCCATGCTATATGATTGTGATTTACCTCCGTATTCGTGAAGAAAATAAGTTGTTGGCGGAAGTGATTATTCCAAACGGCACTCGGACCAAAGCTTAAGACCCTAAGCGCTGAATGCTAGTTCCCTATTAGACAAGTCAGGTATTTTATGTTAAACTAGTCGTTAGGAAAGAAAATGGCAAGTTTCTTATCTTAAGCGAGTTCGGGGTGGTGAGAGCCGAATGTTAGGATTGTTGATTGGCGCTTTCTGTTCAAGTGAGACTTGAAAAAGGCTATCTGACTTGACTTGAACTACAATTAAAAGACAATGAAGTAATAAATTAGGGTGGAACCGCGTTTTGACGCCCCTATGTCTATGGACATGGGAGGTGAGGAGCGTGGTTTTTTGTTATTGAGTCACTCAATAGCGGGGTCTTTGAATCAAAGCTTCAACTGTATAAAAAGCGATTACCAAGGAGTTTGCTTACCTACAAGAAGCAGGAGTAGACACCGGGAACTAAACATAACCAGTCTGATGCCAAACAGCAGTCGCTGAATAGCGACTGGCCTAGCCTATGCACTAGCTCGCTGTCAGCAGCATTATTGGCTGCTGATACTCACGTCACAAGACATTAAATCTTAAGAATGGAGAATTTTATGTTAACAAAAAAATTGACTTTTCACAGTGTCAATAGCAACTTTCTCCTTTTAGTCGTATTGTCACACGCTCATTGCTAGTACGATTGAGCTTGATACTGTACTAACTCGTCGTTTGCCGCATTGTCGGCGACAAACGGCTCCTGTCGCAAGAAATTTATAATGGAGGACACTATGTCTAAAAAACTGACTTTTCAAGAAATCATCTTGACCTTACAACAATACTGGAATGACCAGGGGTGTATGCTCATGCAGGCTTATGATAATGAAAAGGGTGCTGGGACCATGAGTCCGTATACCTTCCTGCGTGCTATTGGTCCTGAGCCATGGAATGCGGCTTATGTAGAACCGTCACGTCGTCCGGCTGATGGTCGTTACGGGGAAAACCCAAATCGTCTTTACCAACACCACCAATTCCAAGTGGTGATGAAACCATCGCCATCAAATATTCAAGAGCTCTATCTTGAGTCTTTGGAGAAATTAGGTATTAACCCTTTGGAGCATGACATTCGCTTCGTTGAAGATAACTGGGAAAACCCGTCAACAGGTTCTGCTGGGCTTGGTTGGGAAGTCTGGCTAGATGGGATGGAAATCACGCAGTTTACGTACTTCCAACAAGTTGGTGGCCTTGCAACTTCTCCAGTAACAGCAGAAGTAACCTATGGGCTTGAACGTTTGGCTTCTTATATTCAAGAAGTTGATTCGGTTTACGATATTGAATGGGCACCTGGTGTTAAATATGGTGAAATCTTCTTGCAACCTGAGTATGAACATTCGAAGTACTCATTTGAAGTCTCTAACCAAGACATGTTGCTAGAAAATTTTGAGAAATTTGAAAAAGAAGCAGCGCGTGCTTTGGAAGAAGGCTTGGTTCACCCAGCCTATGACTATGTGCTTAAATGTTCGCATACTTTTAACTTGTTAGATGCTCGTGGAGCGGTTTCCGTCACAGAACGAGCAGGCTACATTGCTCGTATCCGTAACTTAGCACGTGTGGTTGCAAAGACCTTTGTTGCAGAACGCAAGAAGCTTGGTTTCCCACTCTTGGACGAAGAAACACGAGCAGCTTTACTAGCTGAAGATGGCGAATAAGTTGTCTTAAAGATGATCTTAGTTGCGAGCTTTGTAATGTTAAGAGTGAGCAAGAAGTGTGCGACCGAAGGTCGCCTCTAGGGATGCTTTTCGCTGTAGGCGAACAAAGATTAAGGTGTCTTCCTTGATCTTTGAAGGAATTTTCAAGACTATAGGCTTGAAAATTAGGCATGAAACTCCAAAGGAGTCTGCTGCCGTCCGAGCCCCCTAAGAAAAGCATCAAGAAAAAGTAGGAGAATAAAATGAGTAAAAATCTACTAATCGAACTTGGTTTGGAAGAACTTCCAGCCTATGTGGTCACACCAAGTGAAAAACAACTGGGAGAGCGCTTGGCGACTTTCTTGACAGAAAACCGTCTCTCTTTTGAAAATATACAAACCTTTTCAACACCACGTCGCTTGGCGGCGCGTGTGATTGGGCTTGCTGATCAACAAACAGACTTGACCGAGGATTTCAAAGGCCCTGCTAAAAAAATCGCCTTGGATACAGATGGCAACTTCTCAAAGGCGGCACAAGGTTTTGTTCGTGGGAAAGGTTTAACCACAGATGCTATCGAATTCCGCGAAGTCAAAGGAGAAGAATACGTTTATGTGACTAAACACGAAGCTGGAAAACCTGCTAAGGAAGTGCTTCTAGGGGTTGCAGAAGTGTTGACAGCAATGACTTTCCCAGTCAGCATGCACTGGGCTAAAAATAGTTTTGAATACATTCGTCCTGTTCACACCTTGACTGTACTCTTGGATGATGAAGCTCTGGACCTTGACTTCTTGGATATCCATTCTGGACGCGTTAGCCGTGGCCACCGTTTCCTTGGAAAAGAGACGACCATCACCAGTGCAGACTCTTATGAGGATGATTTGCGCAGCCAGTTTGTTATCGCTGATGCTAAAGAGCGTCAAGAGATGATTGTGGAGCAAATCAAGGCAATTGAGGCGGCCCAAGGAGTACAAGTGGATATTGATGCTGACTTGCTCAACGAGGTCTTGAACTTGGTCGAATTCCCAACGGCCTTTATGGGAAGTTTTGATGCCAAATACCTTGATGTTCCCGAGGAAGTGCTTGTGACATCAATGAAAAACCACCAACGTTATTTTGTAGTACGTGATCAGGCTGGTCACTTGATGCCAAACTTTGTATCAGTTCGTAATGGGAATGATCAAGCCATTGAAAATGTTATTAAAGGGAACGAAAAAGTTTTGGTAGCTCGCTTAGAAGATGGTGAATTCTTCTGGCGTGAGGATCAGAAATTGCAAATTGCTGATTTGGTTGCCAAATTGACCAATGTGACCTTCCATGAAAAAATCGGCTCTCTTGCTGAACACATGGATCGTACGCGTGTCATTGCCGCATCACTTGCTAAGGAAGCCAACCTATCTGCTGAGGAAGTCACAGCTGTTGACCGTGCTGCCCAAATTTACAAATTTGACCTTTTAACAGGTATGGTTGGTGAATTTGATGAGCTGCAAGGGATTATGGGTGAAAAATATGCCCTTCTAGCTGGTGAAGATGCTGCTGTGGCAAGGGCTATCCGAGAACACTACTTACCTGATACTGCAGGAGGTGCGCTACCTGAAACCAAAGTTGGCGCTGTCTTGGCCTTGGCAGATAAATTGGATACTCTCTTGTCATTCTTTTCTGTTGGCTTGATTCCATCTGGTTCAAACGACCCTTATGCGCTTCGTCGGGCAACGCAGGGTATCGTTCGTATTCTTGATCATTTTGGATGGCGCATCCCAATGGATAAGCTGGTAGATAGCTTATATGACCTGTCCTTTGATAGTTTGACCTATGCCAATAAGGCGGATGTGATGAACTTTATCCGTGCTCGTGTGGATAAGATGATGGGCAAAGCCGCACCAAAAGATATTCGTGAAGCAGTTTTAGAGAGTTCAACCTTTGTGGTTCCTGAAATGTTAGCGGCAGCTGAAGCACTTGTCAAAGCCAGCCATACGGAAAACTACAAACCAGCAGTTGAATCTTTGTCACGTGCTTTTAATTTGGCAGAAAAAGCGGACGCTTCTGTTCAGGTGGACCCTAGCCTCTTTGAAAATGAGCAAGAAAACACTTTGTTTGCAGCTATTCAAGGCTTGACTCTAGCAGGCAGTGCTGCCCAGCAGTTAGAGCAGGTCTTTGCCCTTAGCCCAGTGATTAATGATTTCTTTGATAACACAATGGTTATGGCAGAAGATCAAGCCCTTAAGAACAACCGTTTAGCTCTCTTAGCTGCCTTGGTTGGCAAGGCCAAGAGTATTGCAGCATTTAATCAGTTAAACACCAAGTAATTAGAAAGGAGAGGACAGTTGAGAAGAAACTCTTAGATGTTCTAGAGACGTTCCTTTGTGACAAGTAAAGAAGCAGGCATTTCTTTCCTGAAGAATAAGAAGAGACTCCCACATAACTTGTTGCTGTCAACTGCCCTTAGTAACACCGTATGGATCCTAAAAAAATCGCTCGTATCAATGAGCTTGCTAAAAAGAAAAAAACGGTAGGACTAACCGGTCCAGAAAAAGTGGAACAGGCAAAACTCCGTGAAGAATACATTGAAGGCTATCGTCGTTCTGTTAGACACCATATCGAAGGCATCAAATTGGTGGACGAAGAAGGAAACGACGTGACCCCTGAAAAATTAAGACAGGTGCAACGTGAAAAAGGCTTGCACGGCCGTTCATTAGATGACCCAAAATCATAAGACAAAAAGCAGCTCTGAACTGCTTTTTGTTTATCGTGATGACTGTTAGCTTTTATTTTAAATGGTATGATACTTCAAAGTGACCACACGTTTTTATATTGTGTAGTCAAAATATTGGGAAAAACCATGTGTTTGAGTTATAATAGAAGAAATCAAAGAAAGAAGGTAGTACTTATGACAATTAAAAAATTCTCCCTACTAGCCATAGCCAGCCTCTCTTTACTTAGTCTTGCTGCTTGTGACATGGATGATAAAGATGATCACATGGATAATCAACCAAAGACAAGTCAAACTAGCAAGAAAGTTAAACTTTCAGAAGACAAAGCAAAATCAATTGCTTTTAAGGATGCTTCTGTGTCAGAAGCAGATGTTCAAATGGTAACCGTTAGTCAAGAAAATGAAGATGGCATGGCAGTCTATGACATTGAATTCCATCATAAAGATCAGGAATACAGCTACACTATTGATGCTAACACAGGTGACATTGTGGAAAAATCCTCTGAACCGATTAATGAGTAGGAATGCTTCATAATCATCAAAGAAATGACAATCGTGTCCAATGGCCTATAGTCTCTTAGACGTTGGGAATAATGCCCTGATGGTTAAGAGACATAGTTCTCTACGGCTCTAGGCGCTGACTCTGAATCTTTAGAGTGGCCATAGGGCCCTTTTTTTGAAAGACATGTGAGATACTAGCAGGTATCATTGTTGAGAAAGGTTAAGAAAAAATTGACTGGTGAGATAGGTATCTTATCAGTTTTTTTGACCCTTTAAAAATTTCTGATAATACATTTGCATCAAATTTCGTTATAATAGAAACAAGAAAAAAGAAAACGCTTACTAAAAAGGAGGATGACGCATGTCACAAGAAAAGTACATCATGGCCATTGACCAGGGAACCACTAGTTCACGGGCAATCATTTTCAATAAAAAAGGAGAAAAGATTAGCAGTAGCCAGAAAGAGTTCCCACAGATTTTTCCACAGGCAGGTTGGGTAGAACACAATGCCAATCAGATTTGGAATTCTGTCCAGTCTGTGATTGCTGGTGCTTTTATTGAATCCAGTATCAAGCCGGAACAAATTGATGCCATTGGTATTACTAACCAACGTGAGACAACTGTTGTTTGGGACAAAAAGACAGGTCTTCCGATTTATAACGCTATTGTGTGGCAGTCACGCCAAACCGCTCCAATTGCTGAGCAACTCAAACAAGATGGTCACACCGCAATGATTCACGAAAAAACAGGCTTGGTTATTGATGCTTACTTTTCTGCAACTAAGATCCGTTGGATTTTAGACCATGTGCCAGGTGCTCAAGAACGAGCTGAAAAAGGTGAGTTACTTTTTGGAACCATTGATACTTGGTTGGTTTGGAAATTAACAGATGGAGCAGTTCATGTGACGGATTACTCCAATGCTGCCAGAACCATGATTTATAACATCAAAGAGCTCAAGTGGGACGATGAGATTCTTGACTTGCTAAATATTCCTAAGGCGATGCTGCCAGAGGTTAAATCCAATTCTGAAGTTTATGGCAAAACGGCTCCTTTCCACTTCTATGGTGGGGAAGTGCCTATTTCTGGTATGGCAGGTGACCAACAAGCAGCCCTATTTGGTCAGATAGCCTTTGAGCCTGGTATGGTGAAAAATACTTATGGAACCGGTTCTTTCATCATCATGAATACTGGTGATGAGATGCAGCTATCGAGTAATAACCTTTTGACCACCATTGGTTACGGGATTAATGGGAAGGTTCACTATGCTTTAGAAGGCTCTATTTTTATTGCAGGCTCTGCCATTCAATGGTTGCGAGATGGTCTTAAAATGATTGAGACCTCACCAGAGTCTGAACAGCTGGCACTAGCATCTACCAGTGATGATGAAGTCTACGTTGTGCCTGCCTTTACCGGTTTAGGAGCTCCTTACTGGGATTCTAATGCGCGTGGATCTGTCTTTGGGTTGACACGTGGTACCAGCAAAGAAGACTTTGTCAAAGCAACCTTGCAATCTATCGCCTATCAAGTGCGAGATGTTATTGATACCATGCAGGTGGATTCAGGTATTGACATTCAACAACTCCGCGTGGATGGCGGTGCAGCCATGAATAATATGCTCATGCAATTCCAGGCTGATATTTTGGGGATTGACATCGCTCGTGCTAAAAATTTAGAAACAACAGCTCTAGGAGCAGCTTTCTTGGCAGGACTTGCTGTGGGGTATTGGGAAGATATGGATGCTTTGAAAGAGTTAAATGCCACAGGACAGCTCTTTAAGGCTAGCATGAATGAATCTCGCAAGGAAAAATTGTATAAAGGTTGGAAACGCGCTGTTAAAGCAACTCAAGTGTTCACGCAAGACGATGACGCAGAATAATTAGAGGAGGATGGAATGGAATTTTCAAAAGAGACAAGACGTTTAGCTCTCCAAAAAATGCAAGAAAGAGATTTAGACCTACTGATTATTGGGGGAGGTATTACGGGTGCTGGTGTGGCGCTTCAGGCGGCAGCTAGTGGCCTAGATACCGGTCTGATTGAGATGCAAGATTTTGCGGAAGGAACCTCCAGTCGGTCGACCAAATTGGTTCATGGGGGACTTCGTTACTTGAAACAGTTTGACGTTGAAGTCGTCTCAGATACTGTTTCAGAACGTGCTGTGGTCCAACAGATTGCACCTCATATTCCTAAGCCAGATCCTATGTTATTACCTGTTTATGACGAACCTGGCAGCACCTTTAGCATGTTCCGTTTGAAGGTCGCTATGGATTTGTATGATCTTTTAGCAGGCGTGTCCAATACGCCAGCGGCCAACAAGGTGTTAACCAAAGAAGAAGTCTTAAAACGAGAACCAGACTTAAAACAAGAAGGCCTGCTTGGTGGTGGCGTTTACCTTGATTTCCGCAATAATGATGCAAGGCTTGTTATTGAGAATATTAAGCGTGCTAATCGTGATGGGGCTCTTATTGCCAGCCACGTGAAGGCAGAAGATTTCTTGCTAGATGATAAAGGGCAGATTATCGGTGTTAAGGCGCGTGATTTATTAACAGATCAAGAAATCATCATCAAGGCTAAATTGGTCATCAATACCACAGGACCATGGAGTGATGAGATTCGTCAATTCTCTCATAAGGGACAACCGATTCATCAAATGCGCCCTACAAAAGGGGTGCATCTGGTAGTGGACCGTCAAAAATTACCAGTGTCTCAACCTGTCTATGTTGACACAGGGTTAAATGATGGTCGTATGGTCTTTGTCTTGCCACGTGAAGAAAAAACTTATTTTGGAACAACGGACACGGACTACACTGGAGACTTGGAGCACCCACAAGTTACTCAAGAAGATGTGGATTATTTGTTAGGCGTTGTCAATAACCGCTTTCCAAATGCCAACGTGACCATTGATGATATTGAAAGCAGTTGGGCTGGTCTTCGCCCCTTGTTGTCAGGCAATAGTGCCTCTGACTACAATGGTGGCAATAGTGGTAAACTCAGCGATGACAGTTTTGACCACTTAATTGATACCGTTAAAGCCTACATTAACCATGAAGATAGTCGAGAAGCAGTCGAGAAAGCTATTAAGCAGGTTGAAACCAGCACATCTGAAAAAGAATTGGATCCGTCTGCAGTGTCACGAGGTTCAAGTTTTGACCGTGATGAGAATGGACTCTTTACCTTGGCAGGTGGTAAGATTACCGACTATCGCAAAATGGCTGAAGGAGCATTGACAGGGATTATTCAAACCCTCAAAGAAGAGTTTGGCAAATCCTTCAAGCTTATCAATTCAAAAACCTATCCTGTTTCAGGAGGTGAAATCAATCCAGCCAATGTAGATTCAGAAATAGAAGCCTATGCTCAATTAGGAACTCTTAGTGGTCTTTCGATGGATGATGCTAGGTATTTGGCAAACCTTTATGGTTCTAATGCGCCAAAAGTCTTTGCCTTAACTCGTCAATTAACAGCAGCTGAAGGGTTAAGTTTAGCTGAAACCTTGTCCTTACATTATGCGATGGATTATGAAATGGCCCTTAAACCGACAGATTATTTCTTGAGAAGAACAAATCACCTCTTATTTATGCGAGATAGCCTAGATGCTTTGATTGACCCAGTGATTAATGAAATGGCTAAACATTTTGAATGGTCTGATCAGGAAAGAGTGGCACAAGAAGACGATCTTCGTCGCGTGATTGCAGACAATGATTTGAGTGCCCTAAAAGGCCATCAGGAGGGTTAATATGGATATCTTTGGTGAATTTTTGGGTACAGCCTTATTGGTTTTACTAGGAAATGGTGTGGTAGCAGGGGTTGTCTTGCCCAAAACGAAAACCCATGCTTCTGGGTGGATCGTTATTGCCACTGGATGGGGAATTGCAGTTGCTGTGGCAGCTTTTATCAGCGGGAAAATAGCTCCAGCTCATCTGAATCCTGCTGTCAGCCTTGCCTTTGCTATGAAGGGAACCATTGCTTGGCCAACAGCTATTGTTTATAGTCTGGCTCAGATGCTAGGTGCCATGCTGGGTTCAGTTCTGGTATTCCTTCAATTCCGACCACATTATGTCGCTGCAGATAATCCAGCTGATATTTTAGGAACTTTTGCAACAGGCCCAGCTATTCGAGATAATAGTTCAAACTTATTAAGTGAAATTTTTGGGACCTTTGTCCTTGTGCTTGGTATTTTAGCTTTTGGTCTGTACGATATGCCAGCAGGTTTGGGAACCCTTTGTGTGGGTCTCCTAGTAATTGGGATCGGCTTATCTTTAGGAGGAACGACAGGGTATGCGATTAATCCCGCTCGAGACCTTGGACCACGTCTGATTCATGCCATCTTGCCCATAAAGAACAAGGGAGATTCTGATTGGTCATATGCCTGGATTCCTGTTGTAGGATCAATGATTGGAGCAGCTTTAGCGGTCTTGCTCTTCCAAATAATGTCTTAAACGTTCCTGAATTGAGGGATTGGCTAGCTTAGTCAATCCCTTGATGACTTCTTTTAAGGGATAACAGTAAAACGTTTTCATATCTTGAAAACAATTGCTATAATATGATTATGACATCAAGAACGAAAACAATACATATTATTGGGGCTTCCTTTGCTGGACAGGCTTTTGTAGACAAATACCAATCCATCAACCCCGATTGCCAGTTGATTGTGATTGATAAGGAAAAAGCACCGAGCTATATTCCCAATGGGCTTAATCAACTATTGAGAGGAGATATCGGCAACTTATCTGAAGCCATGTGGCAAAGCCCTTATCAGGATCCGCCTTCTCAACATAAATTTATTGAGGCAGAAGTCCTGGCAATCCGGTCGTCTTCAAATCTCTTGATTCTCAAAGATAGCCAAGGACGGATTTTTGAAGAACCGTATGAGACTTTGGTTTGTGCGATGGGGGCGACTCCTGAGTCTCATTATATGGAGGTTCAACCCAGTCGTAGGATTTTAGTAACCAAATATTATCATGATAGCCAGAGCAGTTTAGACCTGATTGAGAACAGCCAGAAAATCTTGGTCATTGGTGCGGGCTTGATTGGGCTCGATCTTGCTTATAATTTGTCGCTGCGAGGAAAAGACGTTGTCCTTCTTGAGGCGGCTGACCGTCCAGATGTCTACCAGACAGATGCAGAGATGATTGCTCCTATTATGAGCGATATGTCTGCTAGGCAGGTCACTTTTATCAAGAATGCTCGTGTGAAAGCCATCAAAGAAGTGGATGAGGCAATTGTAGCCCAAACAGAACAAGGGGAATCGTTTCAAGGAGATTTGGCAATTTTGGCGATTAACTTTAAACCAAATAGTCATCTCTTAGAAGGTCAAGTGTCTTGTGCCTTGGACAAAACCATTTTGGTGACCGAGCATTTACAGACCAGTCAGGAGAACATCTATGCCATTGGAGATTTAATTCCTTCCTATTTTGGTGTTCTCGGAATGGCATACTACACGCCTTTGATTAACCAGGCCATAAAAACAGGACAAGCTCTGGCACTTCATTTGGCGGGCTACCCTATTCCGCCACTCCAAACGGTTAAGGTGTTTGGGAGCCATCATTTTGGGTATTATCGTGCTAGTGTTGGATTAACCGAGGAAGAAGCAGAACTGTACATGGATACTTGTAGTTACTTGTACCAATTCGGCTACTCAGAAGATCTTTTCTGGCTGAAATTAATAGCTCGGAAAGAGGATGGGGTTCTAGTTGGTGCTCAGCTCTTGTCCAAGTCCAATACTTTGCTGCTAGCTAATCAATTAGGCCAAGCAGTTGCCCTGAAATTAACTGATGATCATCTTGCTTTTCAAGATTTTCTCTTTTTACAAGGCCACAGTGATGCCGCCTATCATCTTCATGAAGCTTGTCTAAAACTCTTTGAAAAGAGGCATAGTCATGAAGATTGAAGAGTTAATGGATAAAGAACGAAAAGCTCAATATCGTCTCTTGCAGGCTCTCTATGCTTCCAAAAATAGCTTATTGCTAAAAGATTTGATGAAGCAATCCCATTTGTCTAAGGTGACCCTTTTGAAATACATTGATAACCTTAATCATTTGTGTCAAGAGCAAGGCTTAGCTTGTCAGGTGGTGTTAGAAAAAGATATCGTCTTTTTGGAAGAAAATGGGCAGCTGACTTGGCAAGAATTGGTCGCAGCGCTTTTGAAAGAATCGGTCGCCTATCAAGTCTTGACTTACTTGTGCTGTCATGAACAGTTCAACATTACAGCTCTGTCTGCGGAACTAATGGTTAGTGAAGCAACCTTGAACAGGCAGCTAGCCCATCTCAATCAGTTATTGGCTGAATTTGATTTGGCTTTGTCACAGGGAAGACAAGTTGGCAGTGAACTGCAGTGGCGTTATTTCTACTTTGAATTATGGCGGCATACGTTGACTAAAAAAGGGCTTAATGACTTAACAAGTTGTATAGATGCACCGCATTTAGCTAATCTATTTGAGCGTTTGATTGGTCAAGCTCTATCTAAAGATGCTCTAGAGCAATTGTTGATTTGGTTAGCGATCTCTCAGAGGCGTATGGCTTTCCAAAAAGGCGAAGGTTCCAATCTTTTAAAAGATAGTGACTTTATCGTCTCTAATAGGTTCTTCAAGCGTTTAGAAAGTGTGCTCTTGCACTATTTAAGACGTTATGCTCTTGAATTTGACAGTTTTGAAGCCAAGAGTTTATTTGCTTTTCTGCACTCCTATCCTTTGCTTCCAGTTGCCAGCATGGAGTATATTCTAGGTTTTGGTGGTCCGATTGCAGATAGGATTTCAGAAGCTTTATGGCTTTTGAAGAAGGCTCAAGTGATTGCAGAGCAGACCAAAGAAGAAATCATTTATGGTTTAGGACTCTTTTTTGCAAAAAGCTATTTCTTTAAGGGAGCGATAATCAGTCAATCAAAGGATAAAGAACAACTTTACCAGCTAGTTGATGATGAAAAACGAGACATTCTAACTGTCATGATGAATCATTTGATGCTTCAAACAGGGAGGTTAGCTAGTCAGGAAAATGACTTTAGCCAGTGTCTAAGTGACGACATCTTAGAATTATTAATTTTTTCTATTGAGCGACATCAAGTCCCCCTTGCAATAGGTTTGTCACTAGGGTCAAACAAGGTAGTGTCGGCCATTGTAGAGCTTGCCATCCGGCGACAGTTGGGCAATAATCGAGATTTTCAGTTAGAAATCTATAATCCTCAAAAAGAGTATGATGGCCTAATAACCTATCAAAATGCTCACTTACCGAGGAGAGATTTGCCTTATTATCACTTAAAGCAGTACAATTCTCCCTACGAACTTGCTGCCTTAGAGGATTTTCTCAAATCACTCTTTCAACAAAAAAATAAACAAGAGGAAGAACCGCTGGTTAGCCCAAAAGCTAAGTCTAGTTTTGAACACAACTCTGTGTGATACTTGGTCTTTTCTAAGGGCTGTCAGACTTTTATAATAATTAGGTAGGTACTCTAGGCGATAGGTGATAAACTGTTGTCAATTAGAGCGTTAATATATTGAAAAACTTTGGAGGTAAACAATGAAATTTTTCCTAGATACAGCTAATGTAGCCGCTATTAAAGCGATTAATGAACTTGGCGTTGTAGATGGTGTCACCACCAATCCAACCATTATCTCACGTGAAGGACGTGATTTTGAAACAGTTATCAAAGAAATCTGTGACATCGTCGATGGCCCAATCAGTGCTGAAGTGACAGGGTTAACAGCAGATGCTATGGTAGAAGAAGCTAGAAGCATTGCTAAGTGGCATGACAATGTCGTCGTTAAAATTCCAATGACCACAGAAGGGTTAAAAGCAACAAACATCCTTTCAAAAGAAGGGATTAAAACTAATGTGACCTTGATTTTCACAGTAAGCCAAGGTTTAATGGCAATGAAAGCAGGCGCAACTTACATTAGCCCATTTATCGGTCGTTTAGAAGATATTGGCACAGATGCTTATCAATTAATCAGCGACCTTCGTGAAATCATTGACTTGTACGATTTCCAAGCAGAAATCATCGCAGCAAGTATTCGTACAACAGCCCATGTGGAAGCTGTTGCTAAATTAGGCGCACACATTGCGACCATTCCAGATCCCTTGTTTGCTAAGATGACGCAACATCCCTTAACGACAAATGGTTTGAAAACCTTTATGGAAGATTGGGCTTCCTTTAAAAAATAAGGCTAAAGAGTCTGTGGCCACTGTGTCAACAGGCTCTCTTATATTCATCGTCAAAAAGAATTCACCAATGATGTCCAAACTAGTTTTTTTCTGGCAAAATAGAGAAAAAGAATTTAGGGACTTTGGAGGATTTTCTGAAAAAAGCGTCTATTTTTGTGATACAATAGACAATAGAAAACGTTTAATTTTAGTTGTAATAAACAGAGAGGTTTTACTTATGACATTTGATGCAATTGACCAGTTGGCAGTAAATACTGTCCGCACCCTATCAATGGATGCCATTCAAGCGGCAAATTCTGGACACCCAGGCCTTCCAATGGGTGCTGCACCTATGGCCTACGTTCTTTGGAATCACTTCATGAACATTAATCCAAAAACAAGCCGTAATTGGTCAAACAGAGACCGTTTTATCCTATCAGCGGGACACGGAAGTGCTATGCTTTATAGCTTGTTACACTTAGCTGGTTATGATTTATCTGTAGAGGATTTGAAAAACTTCCGTCAATGGGGTTCTAAAACACCAGGTCACCCAGAAGTTAATCATACCGATGGTGTGGAAGCAACTACAGGACCTCTTGGTCAAGGGATCGCAAATGCTGTTGGTATGGCCATGGCAGAAGCTCATCTAGCAGCTAAATTTAACAAACCAGGCTTTGACATCGTTGATCATTACACATTTGCTTTGAATGGTGACGGTGACCTTATGGAAGGTGTCAGTCAAGAAGCAGCAAGTATGGCAGGACACTTAAAACTTGGCAAATTGGTCTTGCTTTACGATTCAAACGATATCTCTCTTGATGGTCCAACCTCAATGTCCTTTACAGAAGATGTTAAAGGACGTTTCGAAGCTTACGGTTGGCAACATATCCTTGTGAAAGATGGAAATGATTTAGAAGAAATTGCAGCTGCTATTGAAGCAGCTAAAGCTGAAACTGAGAAACCAACCATCATCGAAGTCAAAACCATTATTGGTTTTGGTGCCGAAAAACAAGGAACTTCAGCTGTTCACGGCGCTCCTCTTGGAGCAGAAGGCATTGCTTTTGCCAAAAAAGCTTACCAATGGACTCATCAAGATTTTGAAGTACCTGCTGAAGTGACTGAACGTTTTGCTCAAGGACTTCAAGCACGTGGTGAAAAAGCAGAACAAGCCTGGAATGACTTGTTTGCAGCTTATCAAGCAGAATATCCTGAATTGGCAGCAGAATACCAAAAAGCCTTTGCTAACGAAGCTGCTCAAGTTGAACTTGAAGCGCACGAACTTGGCAGCTCAATGGCGAGTCGTGTTTCTAGCCAACAAGCCATCCAACAAATCTCAGAACAAGTAGCCTCTTTCTGGGGTGGATCAGCAGATCTTTCAGCATCTAACAACACAATGGTTAAGGCTGAAACAGATTTCCAACCAGGTCACTACGAAGGCCGTAACATCTGGTTTGGCGTTCGTGAATTTGCCATGGCTGCAGCCATGAACGGTATTGCCCTTCACGGCGGGACACGCGTTTACGGCGGAACCTTCTTTGTCTTCTCAAACTATCTTCTTCCAGCTGTTCGTATGGCAGCGCTCCAAAACTTGCCAACAGTTTATGTCATGACACATGATTCTATCGCTGTTGGTGAAGATGGGCCAACGCACGAACCAATTGAACAATTGGCAAGTGTTCGCTCAATGCCTAACTTGAACGTTATTCGTCCAGCAGACGGTAACGAAACAAATGCTGCTTGGAAACGTGCCATTGCTGAAACAGATCGTCCAACTATGCTTGTATTGACTCGTCAAAACCTTCCAGTGCTTGAGGGCACAAAAGAATTGGCAGAAGATGGCCTTAACAAAGGAGCTTACATCTTGTCAGAAGCCAAAGGTGACCTTGACGGTATCTTGATTGCAACAGGTTCAGAAGTGAAACTGGCAATGGATACTCAAGAAGCTCTTGAAGCAGAAGGCATTTATGTGCGCGTGGTATCTATGCCATCACAAAATATCTTTGACGAACAGTCAGCAGAGTATAAAGAAAGTATTCTACCAGTAGCTGTGACTAAACGTCTCGCTATCGAAGCAGGTTCAAGCTTTGGCTGGGCAAAATATGTTGGCCTAGCAGGAAAAACATTGACCATTGACACTTGGGGTGCTTCAGCTCCAGGAAATCGTATCTTCGAAGAATATGGTTTCACTGTGGCAAATGCAACTGAGTTATACAAATCACTCTAAGTTAAACATCCCAAACAGAGTAAATCATTTGATTTATTCTGTTTTTTTTAAAATAAAATAACCAGTTCTTTCTTTTCCTCAAACTGCCTAATACACTTCTTTTGATAGGAAGTCATTGACAAAACGATTCATAAAAATTATAATTTAATTGTTATTGTATTAGCGTAAAAGTACAAAAATAAAGGAGTATAAATGGAAAAGAAACGACGGCGCTTATACGATGTGATTAGACAGGCTTATGATTACCCGGAAAATCGTGAAAATATCGTCTTATCACAGTTATTTTTATCGGCTTCCAATAAATTAATTAAGCAGAGCAATCCTCTGGTTATTGCGCACCAGTTGAATCAAGACTTGGATCACTACTTGCTTGATAATGACTTATTACTCCCAAAGTCACTTTGCCCCTTAAAAAAAGCACTGGAAAACTATATTTTAGAGGAAGTCTCATCAGTCTAGGGAGATATAGAGAAGAAAAGGAAAAAGGATACCATGATAGAATTTAAACACGTTTCAAAGTTGTATGGCGATAAAGAAGCTCTTAGCGATTTAAACGTCACCATTAATGACGGTGAAATTTTTGGCCTCATCGGACATAATGGTGCAGGTAAAACCACGACCATCAGCATTTTGACTTCTATTATCGAAGCGAGTTATGGCGAAGTATTTGTGGATGGTCAACTTCTGACAGAAAATAGAGAAGCTATCAAAAAACAAATTGCTTATGTGCCAGATTCTCCTGATATTTTCTTGAATCTAACTCCAAATGAGTATTGGCAGTTTTTAGCTAAAATTTATGGGGTGTCAGATGAGGATCGAGAAGAACGGTTAGTACAGCTGACAACACTTTTTGAACTGAAGGAAGAAGTTAATCAAACCATTGATAGTTTTTCACATGGGATGCGCCAAAAAGTGATTGTGATTGGTGCTCTTGTATCAAATCCTAACATCTGGATTTTGGATGAACCATTAACAGGGTTAGATCCTCAAGCTTCTTTTGACCTTAAGGAAATGATGAAAGCTCATGCAGCTTCTGGACATACGGTCTTATTTTCGACTCACGTGCTATCAGTCGCTGAACAGTTATGTGATCGTATCGGGATTCTAAAAAAAGGGAAATTGATTTTTGTTGGAACGATTGATGAGTTGAAAGAACACCATCCTGACAAAGACTTGGAGAGCATCTACCTTGAACTCGCTGGGCGTAAGGCGCAAGAAGAGGGGTGATGGGATGAATTGGTCTACTATTTGGGAACTTATCAAGATAAATATTCTTTATTCCAATCCACAAAGTTTAGCTAACCTCAAAAAGCGTCAGGAAAAACACCCGAAAGAAAACTTCAAAGCTTATAAAAGCATGATGAGGCAACAGGCCTTAATGATTGCCATGTTTTTGGTGATTTACCTCTTTATGTTTATTGGTGTCGATTTCAGTCATTACCCAGGACTTTTTTCATTTGACGTTGCTATGTTTTTTATCATGTCAACCTTGACAGCCTTTAGCTCTCTTTACACCATTTTTTATGAAAGTAATGACCTAAAACTTTATATTCACTTACCAGTAACGTCAGAAGAACTCTATATTGCAAAAATTGTCTCGTCGCTAGGGATGGGTGCTGTCTTTTTGATGCCTCTGATCTCTCTTCTCTTAATTGCCTACTGGCAACTATTGGGAAATCCTTTGTCTATTTTAGTAGCTATCGTGCTCTTTTTAGTGTTACTAGTGAGTTCGATGGTATTAGCTATTTATATCAATGCTTGGGTGGGCAAAATCATTGTAAGGAGTCGCAAGCGGAAACTCATTTCAACTATCATGATGTTTGTTTCAACTTTTGGCGCTTTCGTCTTAATTTTTGCGATTAATATTAGTAACAACAATCGTACGATGACGGATGGCGTATTTACTGATTACCCAACTATTCCGTATTTCAAAGGATTCTATGATGTTATTCAGGCACCGTTTTCTACTGCGGCCCTCCTTAACTTTTGGTTGCCATTGCTACTGGTTCTAGCTATGGTATATGGTATTGTCACAAAAGTGATGCCAACTTATTATCGTGAGGCTTTTTATATTAGTAACGAGAACAAAGCCAAGCAAACTAAAAAACCAGTTAATCGTCCTCATCAGAATCAATCACTGGCGCAGTTGTTGCGAAAACATCACCTATTAACGTTACAAAATGCAACTTTACTAACACAAACCTATCTCATGCCCCTGATGTATGTGATGCTTTTTATCGGTCCAAGTTTGTCACGTAGCACAGGTTTCTTTAAGCATATTTCCCCAGATTACTTTGGGGTGGCCTTATTATTTGGGGTCAGTTTGGGTATCATGTGTGCAACACCAACCAGCTTTATTGGAGTAGGTATTTCACTTGAAAAGGATAACTTTACCTTTATTAAAAGCTTACCAATAACGTTAAAAAAATTCTTGCTGGATAAATTTTGCTTGCTCGTCGGTTTGCAACTGATCGTGCCTATGGTTATTTATCTTGTACTTGGTCTCTTTGTGCTACACCTCCATCCCCTGCTAACGATTGCTTTTTGTCTTGGCTACGCCCTGTCCCTGATTGTGCAAGGGGAATTGATGTATCGTCGTGACTACCGGCTTCTGGATTTAAAATGGCAAGACATGACACAACTCTTTACCAGAGGAAATGGGCAGTGGCTAACAATGGGCCTTATCTTTGGTAATTTAATAGTCACAGGTGCAGTAGGTTTTGGAGCTGTTATCATTGCCAATATTATCCAACAACCTCTGTTGATTAGTATTCTACTGAGTTGTTTGACACTAATGGTTTTAGGACTTGCTCACTTATGGATTCAAAAAACCTTCCGGAAAAGCTTAGAGAAGCTTTAACAAAGAGAGGTCATTATTCGGAAAAACAGTCCTCTGGGGCTGTTTTTTATGCTATAATTTGGGTATGATGAAACGACAATTTGAAGACGTAACACGTATCGTAATTAAAATTGGCACTAGTTCATTAGTGCTACCAACAGGTAAAATCAATTTAGAAAAAATCGACCAACTGGCTTTTGTGATTTCAAGTTTGATGAATAAGGGCAAGGAAGTTATTTTAGTATCATCGGGAGCGATGGGATTTGGACTAGATATTTTGAAAATGGAAAAACGTCCGACCGATCTTGCTAAACAACAGGCAGTTTCCAGTGTTGGTCAGGTCGCCATGATGAGTCTTTATTCACAAATTTTTGCACACTACCAAACCAACGTGTCACAAATTTTATTGACGAGAGATGTTGTGGTTTTCCCAGAAAGTCTAGCGAATGTTACCAATGCTTTTGAAAGTCTGATTAGTTTGGGCATTGTGCCTATTGTTAATGAAAACGATGCGGTTAGTGTGGATGAAATGGATCATGCGACAAAATTTGGAGATAATGACCGTCTATCTGCTGTCGTTGCTGGTATTACAAAAGCTGATTTATTAATCATGTTGTCTGATATTGATGGCCTTTTTGATAAAAACCCTACTATTTATGAGGATGCGCAGCTACGCAGCCATGTTACGGTCATTACGCAAGAAATCATTGCTTCAGCAGGTGGTGCGGGCAGTAAGTTTGGCACAGGTGGGATGCTTAGCAAAATTCAATCTGCCCAGATGGTATTTGAAAACAAAGGACAGATGGTCTTGATGAATGGAGCTAATCCCAGAGATATTTTAAGGGTGCTTGAAGGGCAACCACTAGGCACATGGTTTAAACAAATAGAAGAGGTAAGGCATGACTGATATAACAATGTTAGGGCAAAGGGCAAAACAAGCTAGTCTTTTAATAGCACCTTTGTCGACGCAAATTAAAAATCGCTTTTTAAGCACCTTAGCAAAGGCATTAGTTGACGATACACAGACTCTCTTAGCCGCTAACCAAAAAGATTTAGCGAATGCTAAAGAACATGGTATTTCTGATATCATGACTGACCGCCTGCGCCTAACCGCAGAACGGATTGAAGCGATAGCACAAGGGGTTCAACAGGTTGCTGACTTAGCTGATCCAATCGGACAAGTCATTAAGGGCTACACTAACCTCGATGGCCTTAAAATCCTCCAAAAGAGAGTTCCTCTAGGGGTGATTGCGATGATTTTTGAGAGTCGCCCGAATGTTTCAGTGGATGCTTTTAGTCTGGCGTTCAAAACCAATAATGCCATCATCCTAAGGGGGGGAAAGGATGCCCTTTACTCCAATAAGGCTTTGGTGAAGTTGATCCGACAAAGTCTGGAAGAATCAGGTATCACTCCAGATGCTGTCCAGCTAGTTGAGGATCCTTCACATGCTGTTGCTGAAGAATTGATGCAGGCAACGGACTATGTGGATGTGTTGATTCCACGTGGTGGTGCTAAATTAATTCAGACCGTTAAGGAAAAAGCAAAAGTACCTGTCATCGAAACAGGTGTGGGGAATGTGCACATCTATGTGGATGCTCAAGCTGACTTAGATATGGCTACTAAGATTGTTATCAATGCTAAAACCCAACGCCCAAGTGTTTGTAATGCAGCTGAGGGATTGGTAATTCACGAAGCTGTAGCAGCAAGGTTTATTCCTATGCTTGAAAAAGCTATCAATCAGGTTCAGCCAGTAGAATGGCGGGTAGATGACAAGGCTTTGCCGTTATTTGAGCAGGCAATGCCTGCAAAAGCAGAGGATTTTGAGACCGAATTTTTAGATTACATCATGTCTGTTAAGATTGTTTCCTCGTTGGAAGAAGCTATTTCTTGGATAAATCAGCATACTAGTCACCATTCCGAAGCTATCATCACAAGGGATATTAAGGCAGCAGAGACCTTCCAAGATTTAGTGGATGCTGCTGCTGTGTATGTCAACGCTTCAACACGATTTACCGATGGCTTTGTCTTTGGCTTGGGTGCTGAAATTGGGATTTCTACTCAAAAAATGCACGCCCGTGGGCCTATGGGATTGGAAGCCTTGACTAGTAGTAAATTTTATATTAATGGGGATGGACATATCAGAAAATAAGTTACTAGAAGGTCCCTTAATGTCTGATGAAAGAGAAAAAATAAGAAGCAAGGGCTGCTTTACATGGCTTGTTAGACCAGATACAGGTCCTTCATCAGAAATTGGAGTTGGTTCGTAAGTGGGACTATTTTGATCTTTTTGGAGATGGTATGCTTGTCAGCTGGATCAAACGTCGAAAAATGAGCAAGGTTAACCAATTATTAATAAACATACAAGTTACTCTTCAAAACTGCCGAAGATAGCTGGCAGACGTCGATAGGAGATTACTAGCTGACTTACCGAATACGAGTTGGAACCAAACCTTTGGTATTTGGTTAGACAACCCGCTGACAGATTGTTGTGTGATTAAAGAAGCTAAAAATCTTTTACAAGCAGTTGAAACTCTAGAGGCAGCGGCTAAATTAGCACTTGCTAAGTTGACTTAGCTGATAACTAACAAAAAGGATAAAGTAAGAGAAAAGGAAGATTCTCTCGGGAATGAAACCCTTTTCTCTTACTTTTTCATTTGTAAACCTTTTGAAGTATGGTACAATTAAAGTTATGACAAAAGAATTTCATCACGTGACCGTACTCCTTCACGAAACAGTGGATATGCTTGACATCAAGCCTAATGGGATATATGTTGATGCAACGCTAGGTGGTTCAGGCCACTCAGCTTATTTGTTGTCCAAACTTAGTGAACAAGGGCATCTCTATTGTTTTGATCAAGATCAAAAGGCTATTGACAATGCACAAGTTACCCTCAAATCTTATATTGACAAAGGACAGGTAACTTTTATTAAAGATAATTTTAGACACCTCAAAGCACGTTTAACAGCGCTTGGAGTTGATGAAATTGATGGTATCTTATACGACCTTGGTGTTTCCAGCCCACAATTGGATGAAAGGGAACGAGGGTTTTCTTACAAGCAAGATGCTCCTTTGGATATGCGCATGGATCGTCAAGCTCCCTTAACTGCCTATGATGTGGTTAACACTTATCCATTCAATGACTTGGTTAAGATTTTTTTCAAATATGGTGAAGATAAATTCTCTAAGCAGATTGCTCGGAAAATTGAGCAAACAAGAGCTATCAAGCCTATTGAGACAACAACAGAGTTAGCAGAATTAATCAAGGCAGCAAAACCAGCCAAAGAATTGAAGAAAAAAGGTCACCCTGCAAAACAGATTTTTCAAGCCATCCGCATTGAAGTTAACGATGAACTTGGTGCAGCTGATGAGTCTATTCAGGATGCTATGGAATTATTAGCCCTCGATGGTCGTATCTCAGTCATTACCTTCCATTCTTTAGAAGATCGCTTGACCAAGCAGTTGTTTAAAGAAGCTAGTACGGTGGATGTGCCTAAAGGGCTACCGTTTATCCCTGAGGATATGAAACCGACATTTGAACTTGTCTCACGCAAGCCAATTTTACCTAGTCAGGAAGAACTAGCAGCCAATAATAGAGCACATTCGGCTAAATTACGTGTTGCCAAAAAAATCCGGAAATAAGCTTATGACAAATGAAAAAAGAACTCAGGCAGTCTCAAATGCCCTCCAAAAAAGAATAAGAACTTTCTCACGAATTGAGAAAGCTTTTTATGCTACGATTATTATTACGGCAATTAGCATGGCAGTGAGCATTATTTACCTGCAAAGCCGTAAATTACAGTTGCAACAAGATATCACAAGCTTAAACAGCCAAATTTCAGACCAGAAAATTGAACTTAATAATGCTAAGCAAGAAGTTAATGAATTGTCACGTCGTGATCGCATTGTTGATATCGCTGGTAAAGCAGGTTTGAGTAACCGCAATGAGAATATCAAGAAAGTCGAGTAATCTATGAGAAAATGGCAAAAATATTTTTTAGATTATGTTGTGCGTGACCGCCGGACGCCAGTTCAAAACCGTGTCCGAGTTGGGCAAAACATGATGCTTTTAACCATCTTCGTCTTCTTTATTTTCATTATTAACTTCATGATTATTATTGGCACGGACCAGAAATTTGGGGTTAGTTTGTCAGAAGGTGCGAAAAAGGTTTATCAAGAAACTGTCACAGTTCAAGCTAAACGTGGGACCATCTACGATCGTAATGGGACAGCTATTGCAGTGGACTCAACAACTTACAGCATTTACGCTATTCTTGATAAGTCTTTTGTTTCTGCTTCTGATGAAAAACTGTATGTACAGCCGTCTCAATACGATAAGGTAGCTGCTATTTTAAAAGAACATTTAGGAATGAAAAAAAAGGACGTTATCAAACAATTGAAACGTAAAGGACTTTTTCAAGTCTCCTTTGGAACTTCAGGGTCAGGTATTTCTTATAGCACCATGTCTACCATTCAAAAAGCGATGGAGGCTGCTAAAATCAAAGGAATCGCTTTTTCTGCTAGTCCTGGACGTATGTATCCTAATGGAACCTTTGCTTCCGAATTTATTGGATTAGCGTCGTTGACCGAAGATAAAAAGACTGGTGTCAAAAGCTTAGTTGGAAAATCAGGTTTAGAAGCCTCTTTTGACAAGATTTTATCAGGGCAAGACGGGGTGATTACCTATCAAAAAGACCGAAATGGAAATACCTTGTTAGGAACGGGTAAGACTGTCAAAAAGGCTGTTGATGGAAAAGATATTTACACCACTTTGTCTGAACCTATCCAGACGTTTTTAGAAACCCAGATGGATATTTTTCAAGCAAAATCTAATGGTAAACTAGCGACGGCAACACTTGTAAATGCTAAAACCGGTGAAATTTTAGCCACGACACAACGACCAACCTACAACGCAGATACTCTTAAAGGGTTGGAAAATAAAGACTACAAGTGGTATAGTGCGCTGCATCAAGGAAACTTTGAACCGGGGTCAACCATGAAGGTTATGACCTTAGCGGCAGCTATTGACGACAAAGTCTTTAACCCAAATGAAACGTTTAGTAACGCTAATGGGCTGACCATTGCTGATGCAACGATTCAAGACTGGGCAATCAACGAAGGTATCTCTACAGGGCAATACATGAACTATGCCCAAGGCTTTGCTTTTTCTAGTAACGTGGGGATGACCAAATTGGAACAGAAGATGGGAAATGCTAAGTGGATGAACTACTTGACCAAATTCCGGTTTGGTTTCCCGACTCGCTTTGGTCTACAAGATGAGTATGCTGGAATGCTTCCTTCTGACAATATCGTTACGCAAGCCATGAGTGCTTTTGGACAAGGGATTTCAGTAACCCAAGCTCAGATGCTAAGAGCTTTTACGGCTATTTCTAATGATGGTGAGATGTTGGAACCTCAATTTGTTAGCCAAATTTATGATCCAAACACTGCCAGTTTTAGGACTGCCCAAAAAGAAGTTGTTGGAAAACCTGTTTCTAAGAAAGCTGCTAGTGATACCAGACATTACATGATTGGGGTAGGAACAGACCCTGAGTTTGGAACCCTTTATTCTAAAACTTATGGTCCCATTATCAAGGTTGGTGATCTTCCAGTTGCCGTTAAATCAGGGACTGCTCAGATTGGTGCCGAGGATGGAAGTGGTTACCAAGATGGTGGATTGACTAACTATGTTTACTCGGTTGTTGCCATGGTTCCAGCTGACAAACCAGATTTTGTGATGTATGTTACCATGACACAGCCAGAACATTTTGGCCCACTTTTTTGGCAGGATGTGGTTAATCCTGTTTTAGAAGAAGCTTACTTAATGCAAGATACGTTGACAAGACCTGTTGCAGCAGATGATGCACATAAGACAACCTATCAATTGCCAGATTTTATTGGTAAAAATCCTGGTGAAACTTCTAGCGAATTACGCCGCAATCTCGTTCAACCTGTTGTTCTTGGCACTGGTAGTAAGATTAAGAAAATCTCACAAAAAGCAGGCAAAGGCTTGTCGGAAAACCAGCAGATTCTTATCCTATCTGACCATTTTACTGAGTTGCCAGATATGTATGGATGGACCAAGTCCAATGTCAAAACATTTGCCAAATGGACGGGAATTGATGTAACCTTTAAAGGATCGGATTCTGGACGCGTTACTAAACAGAGTCTAGATGTTGGCAAATCTTTGAAAAAAATCAAAAAAATTACCATAACTTTAGGAGACTAACATGTTTTTAACCCTTATCGCAGGAATCATAGCCCTTATGTTAACTGCTTTTGCAATGCCTCATTTTATCAAGTTCTACCAACTAAAAAAAATTGGTGGGCAACAGATGCATGAAGACGTCAAGCAGCACTTAGCTAAGGCTGGAACACCTACAATGGGAGGAACTGTTTTTCTTCTAGTGGCCACCAGCATCTCCTTTCTGATTGGTTTCTTCTCTTTCCACGATGGTCAAAGTCTAGGATTAATCTCAGGGATTCTGTCTGTAGTTCTCATTTACGGCATCATTGGTTTTTTGGATGACTTTTTAAAAATCTTTAAACAAATCAATGAAGGGTTAACTGCCAAACAAAAGTTAGCCTTGCAGTTGGTTGGAGGATTGATTTTCTATTTTTTACATGTTAGTCCAAGTGGCATTTCTTCGATCAATGTGTTTGGTTATCAGCTGCCGCTGGGAATTTTCTACCTATTCTTTGTTCTATTCTGGGTGGTTGGTTTCTCAAATGCTGTTAATTTGACAGACGGTATCGATGGTTTAGCTTCCATCTCAGTGGTGATTAGTTTATTGACTTACGGCGTTATTGCCTACGTTCAGGGGCAATTTGATGTCTTGTTATTGATTGGAACCATGATTGGTGCTTTACTTGGCTTCTTCCTCTTTAACCACAAGCCTGCCAAAGTATTTATGGGGGATGTGGGGAGTTTGGCCTTGGGAGCTATGTTGGCAGCTATTTCCATTGCCCTGCGTCAAGAATGGACCTTACTCATTATCGGAATTGTCTACGTTCTTGAAACAAGTTCTGTGATGTTACAAGTATCCTACTTTAAATATACTAAGAAAAAATACGGAGAAGGTCGTCGTATCTTTAGGATGACGCCTTTCCACCACCATTTAGAATTAGGTGGTCTATCTGGAAAAGACAAGACATGGTCAGAGTGGCAGGTAGATGCTTTTCTATGGGGAGTAGGAAGCCTAGCAAGTTTACTGGTCTTGGCTATCTTATACGTGTTCTAAGGGGACTACCAAGAAAAGTCAAAAGCATTCTGATTAATGTAATCGATGAGAGAGTGGAGATGACCCACAAAGGCTGATTTTGTGAGTGTTGTCCCACTCTTTTTGCTTGTCTCTAACATTAATGATATAATATGGAAGAAAACGAGGTAAAACATGTCATTTAAAGATTATCATTTTAAGCAATACATCCAGCAAGCACTGGAGGAAATTGGCTTTGTCAATCCAACAGAAGTCCAGCAACGCTTGATTCCTATTGTCAACTCCGGCCGTGACTTAGTTGGGGAATCAAAAACAGGTTCAGGGAAAACCCACACCTTTTTATTGCCCATTTTTGAAAAACTTGATGAAGCTAAAGCAGAAGTGCAAGTTGTTGTTACAGCTCCTAGCCGTGAATTAGCTACTCAAATTTTTGATGCCTGTAAACAAATTGCTAAGCATTCTCCCAAAGATATCCGTTTGGCTAACTATGTGGGAGGTACGGATAAATTACGCCAAATTGAAAAGTTAAAAAGCGGCCAGCCACACATTGTCATTGGAACTCCGGGTCGTATTTATGATTTGGTTAAATCTGGTGACTTAGCGATTCATAAGGCCACGACTTTCGTTGTGGATGAGGCTGACATGACCATGGACATGGGCTTTTTGGATACGGTTGATAAGATTGCAGCCTCTCTTCCAAAGTCTGTTCAGATTTTGGTGTTCTCAGCAACCATTCCACAGAAATTACAGCCCTTTTTGAAAAAATACTTAACCAATCCTGTTATTGAACAAATCAAAACAGAGACAGTTATTGCTGATACGATTGATAACTGGCTTGTGTCGACAAAAGGCATGGATAAAAATGGGCAAATTTTAGAGATTCTTAAAACGATGCAGCCCTATATGGCAATGCTTTTTGTCAATACTAAAGAGCGCGCAGATGACTTGCATGCCTTTTTAGTGGCCAATGGTTTGAAGGTAGCCAAGATTCATGGTGGCATTCCTCCAAGAGAACGTAAGCGTATCATGAACCAAGTTAAAAAGTTGGACTTTGAATACATTGTTGCTACTGACTTGGCAGCGCGCGGAATTGACATTGAAGGGGTCAGCCATGTCATCAATGATGCTATTCCACAAGATTTATCTTTCTTTGTCCATCGTGTAGGCCGGACAGGTCGAAATGGTATGGCAGGAACTGCTATTACCCTTTATCAACCAAGTGATGACTCCGATATCAAAGAGTTGGAAAAAATGGGAATTGTCTTTACACCGAAGATGCTCAAAAATGGAGAATTTCAAGATACCTATGACCGAGATCGTCGTCAAAACCGTGAGAAATCTTATCAAAAATTAGACACGGAAATGATTGGTTTGGTGAAGAAGAAAAAGAAAAAAGTCAAACCAGGTTATAAGAAAAAAATTCAGTGGGCGGTTGATGAAAAACGTCGCAAAGAACGTCGCGCTGAAAACCGTGCCAAAGGCCGTGCCGAGCGTAAGGCTAAAAAACAAAGTTTTTAAGAGTAAAAGACAGGTGCCTCCAGCAATATGATGGAGGCTCTGTTTTTTTGTATTCATATGTCTTATGCTAAAGGCTTAAACCTCTCCTAAATGAGGATGTGATTAATATTTTGATCGGTTTGATAGTTAAATGGTATTAGGCAAAGTCTTTTATTTTTGTTAGACTTGTGAGAAGATTACAGACTAGAGGTACATCATGAATCGGTATATCAATAAAGTGACGAGAATCGTATTAATAGGTCTTGGATTGATTCAATTAGCTACAATCTCTCAGGTCAGTGCTTCTCAAAAAGAAGAGGTTATCGTGGCCACAGATGCAGCTACTAAACCATTTACCTATAAAGAAGGAGAGCGACATACTGGCTATGACATTGAAGTGTTGAAACAAATCTTTAAAGGTTCCAAAACCTATCGTCTCACCATTAAGACAATTTCTTTTCCTTCAATTTTATCTGGGATTGATTCTGGACGGTACCATATTGGTGCTAACGATTTTGGTTATAGTAAGGAAAGAGCAGCAAAATACCTCTTTTCAAAGCCTATTTCACAATCTCATTATGCTATAGCAAGCAAACCATCACGAGCTTACCGTCGTTTTGAGGATCTTTCAGGAGAAAAAACACAAGGCATGGCAGGGACCAACTACATGCAGGTTTTAGAAAGATGGAATCAAACTCATCCCAACCAGAAACCTATTAAGCTTGGTTACGCTTCAGGAGAAGTTCCTCTTCCCCAGCGCTTGCAGCAAGTTGAACAAGGTCAGCTAGATTTTCTTTTTTACGATGCTATTTCTTTAAAGACGGCTATTAAAGAGCAGGGATTTTCTTTGAAAGTGAATCACCTCACCGAAAAAGTGGTCAGTCATCAAGATGGTCTAGAATATTATGTGTTTGCTAAGGATAAAAAAGGGAAAGAACTGCAAAGATTTGTTAATAAAGGATTAACCAAGTTACAAGAGTCAGGTCAATTAAAAACTTACAGTCAGAACTTTTTTGGAGGAGACTTTGTTTCGGAGCTTCCTAGGAAGTGAACGATTTGACACATCTGGCTTTAGAGACTGACAAAAAAAGCTGTCGTGATAAGTTTTGGTTATTGCTATAATATAGATTTACTATTTTACATGTGGGTGTAAGAGTGTTAGAATATTAAGACAAGAAGTATAAAGGGGAAATCCATGACATCAGTGTTTTTAACCAGTGGTTGGGCTTGGTATGATCAACTCATTTCACCTATTCCACATGGGAAACTTTTTAGTTGGCATGCTGTTTTTGATGCCATTCCAAATATTATCCAACGCCTTCCAATTACCCTTGGTTTGACACTGGCAGGTGCTGTTTTCGGCTTAATTTTGGCTTTGATTTTTGCTATTGTTAAAATTAATAAAGTCAAAATCTTATATCCTATTCAAGCCGTTTTTGTGAGTTTCTTGCGAGGCACGCCTATTCTCGTTCAACTAATGTTGACTTATTATGGTATTCCTCTTTTTCTCAAGTTTCTCAACCAAAAGTATGGCTTTGATTGGAATATTAATGCCATTCCAGCTTCCGTCTTTGCCATTACAGCCTTTGCTTTTAATGAAGCAGCCTATGCGAGTGAGACTATTCGTGCAGCTATCTTATCTGTTGACACAGGAGAGATTGAAGCTGCTAAAAGTTTAGGCATGACCTCTGTTCAGGTTTATCGTCGTGTCATCATTCCCAATGCAGCTGTTGTGGCTATTCCAACCTTGATTAATGGCTTGATAGGCTTAACAAAAGGGACATCGCTTGCCTTTAATGCAGGTATTGTCGAAATGTTTGCCCAAGCACAAATTTTGGGTGGTTCAGATTACCGTTATTTTGAACGTTATATCTCTGTTGCGCTTGTCTATTGGTCTATCAGTATTTTAATTGAGCAAGTAGGTCGCTTGATTGAAAATAGGATGGCCATAAAAGCACCAGAACAAGCTAGGAATGAAAGGTTAGGAGAATTGCGTTGATGATTAAGATTAGAAATTTGAGCAAGGTTTTCTCCGGTCAGAAAGTCTTGGATAGTCTGGATCTTGATATTGAAAAAGGTCAAGTAATTGCTTTAGTAGGTGCTTCAGGAGCAGGGAAATCGACCTTCCTTCGTAGCATGAACTATCTTGAAAAACCAGATTCGGGATCTATTAGCATTGATGACTTTACGGTTGATTTTGAGACCATCACCACAGAGCAAGTTTTAATGTTACGCCGAAAACTTGCCATGGTTTTTCAACAATTTAACCTGTTTGAACGTCGTACAGCACTGGAGAATGTCAAAGAAGGTCTTAAGGTGGTCAAAAAACTGTCTGACCAAGAAGCGACTAAACTGGCACGAGCAGAATTGGCTAAGGTTGGTTTAGCAGATCGCGAAAATCATTACCCTCGTCACTTATCCGGTGGGCAAAAACAGAGGGTGGCATTAGCTAGAGCCCTCGCTATGAAACCGGATGTCTTGCTCTTAGATGAACCGACTTCAGCTCTAGATCCTGAGCTAGTGGGTGAAGTCGAAAAATCGATTGCAGATGCTGCTAAATCTGGACAGACCATGGTTTTGGTTAGTCACGACATGAATTTTGTTTACCAAGTGGCTGATAGAGTTCTCTTTTTAGATCAAGGTAAAATTTTGGAACAAGGAACGCCTGAAGAAGTCTTTAGACATCCTCAAAAAGAACGAACCAAAGAATTTTTCGCAAGCTATTCAAAAACATACATTTAATGCTATTCTTTTGTTATAATAAAAAGGTCTAGGTATTCCTGGGCTTTTCTTATCTGATGTTATGGAAAAGTTTGTGGAAAAGTAAGAATGACTAGGTGGAAATATGTTAGTAGAAATTTTTAGCCTTTATCTTAAAGGACTCATCTTATCAAGCTTAACCATGGTATCTGTGTGTTTACTATGGACGCTATGGCGAGCAAAAACCAAGAAGGATAAGAGTTTGGCTGAAAGACAGGCATTTTTATATGAGACGTTAATGATTGCTATTTTAACCATCCCAATTTTATCGTTTGCTTTTATGAGTATTTTGGTTGTCTTGAAATCATAATCATTGCAATAAAGAATTGAGATTGCTACAATGTTGACAGAATTATTCAAAGGAGTTAGAGCATGTATGATACATTAATTATAGGTTCAGGACCAGCAGGCATGACTGCTGCTTTATATGCAGCAAGAAGTAATTTACGTGTGGGCATTATTGAACAAGGTGCCCCAGGTGGTCAAATGAACAATACTTCTGAAATCGAGAATTATCCAGGGTATGATCATATTTCAGGACCAGAATTATCGATGAAGATGTATGAACCTTTGGAAAAATTTAAGGTTGAAAATATTTATGGTATTGTTCAAAAAGTAGAGGATTTTGGCTCTTACAAGCGCGTATCAACTGAAGATGACAGCTATGAAGCCAAAACCATCATTATTGCAACAGGGGCCAAATACCGTGTCTTAGGTGTTCCAGGAGAAGAAGATTATACCAGTCGAGGTGTTTCGTACTGTGCGGTTTGTGATGGCGCTTTCTTTAGAAATCAAGATTTACTTGTAGTAGGGGGAGGAGACTCAGCTGTAGAAGAAGCTATCTACCTTACCCAATTTGCTAAAAAGGTAACCGTCGTTCACCGCCGTGACCAACTAAGAGCTCAGAAAATCTTGCAGGACCGTGCCTTCGCTAATGAGAAGGTTGACTTTATCTGGGATTCTGTTGTCAAAGAAATTCAAGGCAATGATATTAAAGTTTCCAATGTCCTAATCGAAAATGTGAAAACAGGCCAAGTCACTGACCATGCTTTTGGAGGTGTCTTTATCTATGTTGGTATGATTCCTGTGACAGGTATGGTAAGTGAACTAGGGATTACCGATTCAGAAGGTTGGATTGTCACAGATAATCATATGAGGACAAGTATTCCTGGTATTTTTGCGATTGGAGATGTTCGTCAAAAAGACCTTCGTCAGATCACAACAGCTGTTGGAGATGGTGCAATTGCTGGTCAAGGAGTTTATCATTACATTGAGAATATGCCGTCATAAGGCTAGAAGGAGTGGAGCAGCTGCCCACTCTTTTTAATTGGTCTGTTGGCTAAACCCCGCTGGTAGAGCCCTCAGTTTTGCTCAATTCTCCCTTAGATAAATGTTGAAAATTTTCTGAAAAAAGGATATAATAAGTAGTACTTTAGTGAATGGAGTTTATGATGTCTACAAAAGATCAGAAAGACAATAACGAACTAGAAAATGGAATGGTAAGGGGCTTAGAAAATCGTCATGTTCAACTAATTGCGATTGCAGGAACGATTGGAACGGGTCTCTTTTTAGGAGCAGGCCGCTCTATTGCCTTGACAGGGCCGTCTATCATTTTCGTTTATATGATTACAGGTGCCTTCATGTTTATGATGATGCGTGCCATCGGTGAAATGCTCTATTATGATCCAGATCAACACACCTTTATCAATTTTATCACCAAATATATTGGTCCAGGATGGGGTTATTTTTCAGGTCTATCTTATTGGATTTCCTTAATTTTTATAGGCATGGCAGAAATCACTGCTGTTGGTTCCTATGTGCAATTTTGGTTTCCAACCTGGCCAGCCTGGTTGATTCAATTGGTTTTCTTAGTTTTACTTAGCTCGATCAACTTAATTGCTGTGCGCGTCTTTGGAGAAACTGAATTTTGGTTTGCCATGATTAAGATTGTAGCTATTTTGGCTTTGATTGCAACAGCTATTTTCATGGTATTGACAGGTTTTGAAACTCACACAGGCCATGCTAGCCTTTCCAATGTTTTTGATCATTTTTCCATGTTTCCGAATGGAAAGCTGAAGTTCTTTATGACCTTCCAAATGGTTTTCTTTGCTTATCAAGCTATCGAATTTGTGGGGATTACCACTTCTGAAACGGCTAACCCAAGAAAAGTTCTACCAAAGGCTATTCAAGAAATTCCAACCCGCATTGTGATCTTTTATGTGGGAGCCTTGGTCTCTATTATGGCAATTGTGCCATGGCATCAGTTACCAGTTGATGAATCTCCTTTTGTGATGGTGTTCAAATTGATTGGTATTAAATGGGCAGCAGCCTTGATTAACTTTGTGGTCTTGACGTCGGCAGCGTCAGCGCTTAACTCAACGCTTTATTCAACCGGTCGTCATCTCTATCAAATTGCTAATGAGACTCCAAATGCCTTGACCAATCGCTTAAAGATTAACACTTTATCTCGACAAGGGGTGCCAAGTCGTGCCATTATTGCTTCAGCGGTTGTGGTTGGTATCTCAGCTTTGATTAATATCCTACCAGGAGTTGCAGATGCGTTCTCACTCATTACGGCATCTTCGTCAGGTGTATACATTGCTATCTACGCCTTAACCATGATTGCTCACTGGAAGTACCGTCAATCTAAGGACTTTATGGCAGATGGTTATTTGATGCCAAAATATAAGGTGACAACGCCTTTGACCCTTGCTTTCTTTGCCTTTGTCTTTATCTCTCTTTTCTTACAAGAATCCACCTATATCGGTGCCATTGGAGCAACGATTTGGATTATTGTTTTTGGGATTTATAGCAATGTCAAATTTAAATAATAATTAGCGATATAGAACTGAATCCATTAACTCTTTCTTATTTGAGGATGTTATGATGGATCGGTTCTTTTTTACTTTAGCGATAACTCAAGTTATTTCTAAATCCTAGCCAAAGAGTCCTTTTTAAAATATGTTATAATAGTAACAATAATTCAAAGGAGTCCCCTTTATGTATAAAGATGATAGTTTAACTCTCCATACTGATTTGTATCAGATTAATATGATGCAAGTTTATTTTGAGCAGGGCATTCATAATCGTCATGCGGTGTTTGAAGTCTATTTCCGCAAGGAACCTTTCAACAATGGTTATGCTGTTTTTGCCGGTTTACAGCGCATGGTGGAGTACCTAGAGCAATTTCAATTTTCAGAAACAGATTTGGCTTACCTTGAAGAACTGGGTTATCCAGAAAACTTTTTGACCTACCTTAAAGAGTTACGATTAGAATTGACCATCCGTTCAGCTAAAGAAGGAGATTTGGTTTTTGCTAATGAGCCGATTGTGCAAGTAGAAGGCCCTCTAGGTCAGTGTCAGTTGGTCGAAACAGCTCTTTTAAACATTGTTAACTTCCAGACCTTGATTGCTACAAAGGCTGCTCGTATTCGTTCTGTGATTGAGGATGAACCCCTTTTGGAATTTGGCACCCGTCGTGCACAGGAACTAGATGCTGCGATTTGGGGAACCCGCGCAGCGATGATTGGTGGAGCAGATGCAACAAGTAATGTGAGGGCAGGTAAACGCTTTGGTATCCCTGTTTCAGGTACGCATGCTCATGCTTTAGTGCAAGCCTATGGTAATGATTATGATGCTTTCATGGCTTATGCTAAGACCCATAAAGATTGTGTATTTCTTGTTGACACCTATGACACACTTAAAGTAGGTGTGCCAACAGCTATCCGAGTAGCCAAAGAGATGGGAGATAAAATCAATTTCCTAGGAGTTCGTTTGGATTCTGGGGACTTGGCTTACCTCTCGAAAAAAGTTCGTCAGCAGTTAGACGATGCCGGTTTTACTCAGGCTAAGATTTATGCTTCCAATGACCTCGATGAAAATACCATCCTTAACTTAAAAATGCAAAAGGCTAAGATTGATGTTTGGGGTGTTGGGACCAAATTAATCACAGCCTATGATCAGCCTGCCTTAGGCGCTGTTTATAAGATTGTCTCTATTGAGCAAGAAGATGGTAGCATGCGTGATACGATCAAATTATCAAATAATGCAGAAAAAGTATCCACACCAGGTAAAAAACAAGTTTGGCGCATCACCAGTCGTGAAAAAGGCAAATCAGAAGGCGACTATATCACGTTTACTGATATTAATGTTAATGAATTAACTGAGATTGAGATGTTCCATCCGACCTATACCTATATTAAGAAAACTGTCAGAAATTTTGATGCAATTCCTCTCTTAGTTGATATTTTTGTCAAGGGAGAATTAGTTTACCAGCTACCGACCTTATCTGAAATCAAGGCTTATGCTAAAAAAGAATTTGACAAGCTTTGGGATGAATACAAGCGTGTCTTGAATCCTCAAGACTACCCAGTAGACTTAGCTCGTGATGTGTGGCAAAACAAGATGACCTTAATTGATAAAATTCGCAAAGATGCTTATGGAAAGAGTGAGTGACATGACATTACAAGAAGAGATAATTCGACAATTAGGTGTCAAGGCTAGCATTGATCCGAAAGAAGAAATTCGGAAAACTGTTGATTTTTTAAAAGCTTATCTGCGTAAGCACTCATTTTTGAAAACTTATGTCTTAGGCATTTCTGGAGGTCAGGATTCTACCCTCGCAGGAAAGCTAGCCCAGATGGCCATTGCAGAGTTACGGGAGGAAACAGGTGATCAAGCTTACCAATTTATAGCTGTTCGCTTGCCTTATGGGGTTCAGGCTGATGAAGCAGATGCGCAAAAGGCCTTGGCCTTTATCATGCCAGACCAAACACTGACTATTAATATTAAGGCAGCTGTTGATGGCCAAGTAGAGGCTCTACAAGCAGCAGGCGTTGAGATTTCTGATTTTAACAAAGGTAATATCAAAGCACGTCAGCGGATGATCAGTCAATATGCCATTGCTGGCCAAATGGCTGGTGCTGTTATTGGAACGGATCATGCGGCAGAGAACATTACTGGTTTCTTTACTAAATTTGGTGATGGTGGAGCAGATATTCTCCCACTCTTTAGGCTTAACAAACGTCAAGGGAAGGCGCTCTTACAGGTTTTAGGAGCAGATTCTGCTTTGTATGAAAAAGTTCCAACAGCTGATTTAGAAGATCAAAAACCAGGCTTGGCTGACGAGGTTGCCCTCGGAGTTACCTATCAAGAAATCGACGACTATTTGGAAGGGAAGCTGATTTCCGAAGCAGCTCAAGCAACTATTGAAAAATGGTGGCATAAAGGGCAACACAAGCGCCACCTGCCAATTACCATCTTTGATGACTTTTGGAAATGATCCAAAAAGAAAGATCTTTAAAAAAATACAAAAAAGTTAGGTTAGCCTAACTTTTTTCTTGAACAAAATCATATAAGGTCTATAATAGAAGTAATCCTTTAGATTGAAATTAGCTAGGTTGCCCCCGATTGCTAATTTTCTTTCAGCTGGGTTTAATCTTATGATTTTAGGAGGACACGAATGTCAGCATTAACAGAGACATTTACAGAACAACTATTTGCTAATTACGAAGCCAGTGCCAAATTTTCAGCTATTGAAAATGCTGTTACCCACAATGGCTTGTTGAAATCATTGGAAACACGTCAAAGTGAAGTGGACAATGACTTTGTCTTCTCTATTGATTTAACCAAAGACAAGGTGTCTAACCAAAAAGCATCAGGTCGTTGCTGGATGTTTGCCGCTTTGAACACTTTCAGGCACAAATTAATCACAGAGTTTAAATTAGAAAACTTCGAACTCTCACAAGCACATACCTTCTTTTGGGATAAGTATGAAAAAGCTAACTGGTTTATGGAGCAGGTCATAGCAACAGCTGATCAAGACTTGACTAGTCGAAAGGTGACATTTCTTTTAGATGTTCCTCAACAAGATGGAGGACAGTGGGATATGGTGGTGTCCTTATTTGAAAAATATGGAGTTGTGCCAAAATCCGTTTACCCAGAGTCTATTGCTTCAAGCAACAGTCGTGAGCTAAACCAATATTTGAATAAACTGTTGCGACAAGATGCTCAAATTCTTCGTGATTTGATTGCATCAGGTGCTAATACCCAACAAGTTGAGGATCGAAAAGCAGAGCTTCTTCAAGAGATTTTTAACTTTTTAGCCATGACCTTGGGCTTGCCACCGCGTCAATTTGACTTTGCTTACCGTGACAAGGATGATGAGTATCATCTTGAAAAAGCATTGACCCCTCAAGCTTTTTACGATAAATTTGTTGGCTTAAAGTTATCTGATTATGTATCTGTCATCAATGCCCCAACTGCCGATAAGCCTTATGGCAAATCTTATACCGTTGATATGCTAGGCAATGTGGTAGGAAGCCGTGAGGTTCGCTACCTCAATGTAGAGATGGAACGCTTTAAAGAGCTTGCTATCAAACAGCTACAAGCAGGAGAGTCTGTTTGGTTTGGCTCTGATGTGGGTCAAGTTTCAGATCGTCAAAAGGGGATTTTAGCAACAAATACCTATGATTTTGAAGCTAGCATGGACATCACCTTAAGCCAAGATAAGGCAGGGCGTTTAGATTACAGTGAAAGTTTGATGACACATGCGATGGTTTTAACAGGTGTAGATTTAGATGAGACTGGAAAACCATTAAAATGGAAAGTTGAAAATTCGTGGGGAGATAAAGTTGGAGACAAAGGTTACTTTGTCGCTTCCGATGCTTGGATGGACAACTATACCTATCAAATCGTTGTTCGCAAAGAGTTCCTAAGTGCAGAGGAATTAGCGGCCTATGAAGCAGAAGCAAAAGTTCTAGCACCATGGGACCCAATGGGAGCTTTAGCCTAATACAGTAAAAAAACCTTTCGGTCTACCAGCCGAAAGGTTTTTGAGGTTAATGGTTTGTTTTTTTATCTTCATTAGCGGAATGCTCAGCTCCATTTTCTGTATTTGTTGAAGTGTTGGCATCAGTTGCATCAGTTGAATCATCTGAAGAGGACTGGCTTGAAGATGTTGACGTGTTGTTACCATAGAGGTTATTGTACACTGAATTAGTGTAGTCATTGTTGCTTGTGTAAGTACCACTTAAGTAGAGAAATCCTCCACTACGATAGAGTCCACTTGGCATGGTCCAGTCTTCACTATAACCATTTGTCAAGTATGTCATCATGTTGCGGTAAACATCTGCAGCAATTTCTAACCCATACCCGTAAACTGGGGTAAGACGGTTCTTGTAACCAGTCCAGACGGCCATAGCGTATTGGTTAGTGTAGCCAACGAAGTTTTCATCTGGTGCCATGGTACCGACATAGTCTGGATAAAGACCGTATTTTTCACCAATTTTAGCAAGTTCCTCATCGGTATAGTTAGAGGTACCTGTTTTACCAGCTTGAGCAACTCCAGGGATGGCAGCAGCAGTACCGGTACCGTAAGTAAGAACGGTTTTCAGCATGTCTGTCATCATATAGGCAGTTGTTTCTTTCATTGCACGTTTGCCTTTTTCTTCAAAGACTTTACTTGTTCCGTCGCTAAATTCAATCTTATTGACATATTGTGGTTTATAATAAATACCACCATTGGCAAAGGCAGCGTAAGCAGCAGCCATCTTTTCACTGCTTGCTCCATATTTAGCTTCTGAACTGCTATTATTACTTGAAATTGCATTTGAATAATGCATTTCAGGATAGTTAATACCAAGTCCGCTTAGGAAAGAACGAGCATAGTCAAGGCCAGCTGCATCAAGGGCTTTAACCGCTGGGACGTTACGTGAGAGCATTAAGGCAGATTGGATAGTCATCCAGCCGTTGTATTTGCGATCCCAGTTGTATAACTGAGTTGTTGTGCCAGGCCAGTAGTAAACAGAGTCGTTCGTAGATTGGGCCGTTGAATTATAGGCACCGGATTCAATAGCGGGAGCGTAATCGGTGATGGGTTTCATGGTAGAGCCCCAGTCGCGGTCTGTTAAGACAGCCTGATTGGTTCCAAAAGAAACATTTTCGTCTTGGTTACGACCACCTAATTGGGCAATCACATGGCCATTGGTCACATCGACAATCGTTGAAGCTACTTGGAAATCCTTATCTGGATAATAAACGTAGTCTTCGGAATTATAGATATTGTAGAGGGTTTGTTGCGCTTCTGGAATAATATTAGTATAAACTTTTAGTCCAGAGGTAAAAATATCTTTATTGGTTTCCTTCTTAACCTCGCCGATGACTTGTTTCAAGTAATTATCCATGTATTTTGGATAGGTCGAGCGTTGTTGAAGGGGTTGAAGACCGTCAGCTACAGGAGTGGCAAGAGCGGCTTCGTACTCAGCTTTCGTAATGTTTTTTTCCATGTACATCTGTTGTAGCACGACATTACGACGGTTTTGAGCTGCTTCAGGCTGTGTATAAGGGTCATATTGACTTGGAGCTTGTGGAATACCAGCCAATAAGGCCAACTGAGCATACGATAAATCCTTGAGATCTTTACCATAGTAGGACTTCGCAGCAGTTAACATACCATAGTTCCCATTTCCCATATAAACCTTATTAATATAGAACGTCAAGATTTCCTGTTTGGTGTATTTACGCTCCATTTGAAGGGCAAGCCAAACTTCTTGGGCCTTACGTTTTAAGGTTTGATCTGACTCATTGGTTGAGAAATAAGCTAATTTAATCAATTGCTGGTCCAGAGTTGATCCACCTTGTGTAGTTTTACTGGTTAAATTATGGAAAGCAGCACCAAAAATACGATAAAGGTCAACTCCGCGGTGATTGAAGAAACGTTTGTCCTCAATTGAAGTGATAGCATTGACCAAGTTGATTGGAATACTATCAGCCGTCACATTTTCGCGTTTTTCAGAGCCTAAATCAGCGATCAGATTGTTATTGCCATCATAGACCAAACTAGAGTTGGTTGATTTCAACTCAGCTTCTGATAGTTTGGGAGCGCTACTAATATAGAAGGCAAATAAAAGACCACCAATAACAATAACAAGAATGGTAAGGCTAAGGATAGCACCGAGTACATATTTTAGCCATTTAAGGATTTTTGGATTTTTAATTGTAATCACCGCCTAAAAAATTTTGTTCTATTATGTCTAGATAAGGGACTTGTGGAAAGGCTCCAATAACTATCTTAAAGCCATGTTTTCTGATATAATCGAGGGGCATTGATTTGTTCCCCTTATCAATCTGATAAAAAGCAATAAGAGCCCGAGCAGGCAGATAGTAGGTTTCTTTCAGTGTTGAAAAGTGAAGTAAGACAAAGCAAATTCCATTTTGTTCCACAACAGCTGCCATGTGCTCAATCTGATGGAGATGAAAATTTTTCATAGGCATGGCTGTTTTTTGTCTGGTTTCCTTGGCCTCAAAATCAATATAATGCCCCTTGTAAACCCCAGAATAATCTGTCGTTGAAGCTTGTCTAAAGTACGCTTCAATGATTTTCGCACGACTGCGTTTAGGGTAATCCACTTTGACAATTTGGATGGGGGTAGGTTTTTTATGAATAACAGCAATTTGCCGCGATAAATAATAATCATTCGTCGCGTTGATAGCCGCTTCAAAAGACATGCCTCGATTGGCAAAATCTACCTTATTTTGTTTTGATTGCTTTGGCACGGAAGGTGCTTTTTGTCGAATAAGATTATGAGGGTAGTTGACCATTGTTCTCCTAACATCATCTACTTAATGCTAAAAATTTAAGCATTCTCATTATAACATATTTTTTGAAAGGATAACACTGAATGACTGCAATTCTGATAACGGGTTATCGAAGCTTTGAGCTGGGAATTTTTAGTTCCAAAGACCAGCGGATTTCGATGATAAAAACAGCTATTCGCAAAGACCTAATCAATTACTTGGAAGAAGGAGTGGACTGGTTCATTTTTACAGGAAATTTAGGATTTGAACAGTGGGCATTGGAGGTTGTGAACGACCTGAAAACAGAGTACCTTTTACAAGTGGCAACTATATTTCCTTTTGAAACCCATGGACACAACTGGAGTGAACAAAATCAGGAACTACTAAGCCAATTTAAAGCGGTAGATTTTGTCAAATATAGCTTTCCAACTTATGAAAATCCACAACAATTTAGCTCCTATTATCAATTTTTATTAGCAAATACAGAAGGAGCCTATGTTTTTTATGATACAGAACATGAAACCAATCTTAAATACTTGGTTGCAAAAATGAAACAGCTTCCAGATTATGACTTATCCTTTCTGACCTTTGAACGCTTAAATGAGATTGTAGAAGAATAGTAATGCATTTTTAATAAGGATTGGTACACGCCAAACGCATGAAGAAACTTTTGTTTTCAGAAAACTAGATTCATAATGACAAAATCAATCAAAGTAGTACACTATAGATGAGGTGACTACGATGATTGATTTTATTATTTCTATTGATGATTGCGCAGTTGAATTGGATAGTCGTCAATCTTGGAAAATTCGCTACCCCTTATCAACCATTCTATTTCTTGTCTTCGTTTGTCAGTTAGCTGGCATTGAAACCTGGAAGGAGATGGAAGATTTTATTGAAATGAATGAACCATTGTTTGCGACCTACGTTGATTTGAGTGAAGGTTGTCCGTCTCATGATACCTTAGAGCGTGTGATTAGTCTTGTTAATTCAGACCGTTTAAAAGAGCTTAAAGTTCAATTTGAGCAATCATTGACAAGCTTAGATGCCGTTCATCAACTGATTTCAGTGGACGGTAAAACGATTCGAGGCAATCGAGGTAACAATCAGAAGCCTGTTCATATTGTAACGGCTTATGATGGGGGTCATCATCTTAGTTTGGGACAGGTAGCGGTTGAGGAGAAAAGTAATGAAATTGTTGCCATTCCTCAGTTATTGCGGACGATTGATATCCGTAAAAGCATTGTAACGATAGATGCAATGGGCACGCAGACGGCTATCGTTGATACGATTATTAAAGGTAAAGCAGACTATTGCTTAGCCGTCAAAGGAAATCAAGAAACACTTTATGATGATATTGCTCTTTATTTTAGTGATGTCAACTTATTGGAAGAACTCCAAGAAAATGGACAGTATTATCAGACTGTTGAAAAATCTAGGGGACAGATTGAAGTTAGAGAATACTGGGTGTCTTCCGAGATCAAATGGTTGTGTCAAAATCATCCCAAATGGCATAAGTTACGTGGTATTGGGATGACTCGTAACACGATTGATAAGGATGGTCAGCTGAGTCAAGAGAATCGTTATTTTATCTTTAGCTTTAAGCCGGATGTCCTCACATTTGCCAATTGTGTACGAGGTCATTGGCAGATAGAGAGTATGCACTGGTTATTGGACGTTGTTTATCATGAAGATCATCATCAGACATTGGATAAAAGAGCCGCATTTAACCTAAATCTTATCCGAAAAATGTGCTTATATTTTCTCAAAGTGATGGTATTTCCTAAAAAAGACCTCAGTTATCGTCGCAAACAACGGTATATTTCTGTCCATTTGGAAGATTATTTAGTCCAATTATTTGGAGAAAGAGGCTAAGCAGATCATTGATTTAAAAAGGAATCTTTTCAAAATTGATGTCCGGGCACAAAAGGATGAAGAGAAAGTTTTCATGCGTACGGCGTGGGATTGGTATTTAAATACTTGCTTTTTAAACCATTTTTCTGTATCATTAATAATGATACTAAATCGTAGTTTAGTAAAAAGATTGACCGTATGGAGAGCATAGAATGACAGGTATTATTTATAGTCCAAAGGACATTTTTGAGCAAGAGTTTAAGACTAGTATGAGAGGGTTTGATAAGAAGGAAGTCGATGAATTTCTTGATAACGTTATCAAAGATTATGAGAATTTTAGTGCCCAGATTGAAGCTTTAAAAGCTGAGAACGAAGCTTTGAAAAAAGCTAAATTTCAAGCTCGGAACACAGTGTCGGCTACTTCTCAGCAGACCATGCCACAACCAACACGTGTGACACAGTCAGCTACCAATTTTGACATTCTAAAACGCATTAGTCGGTTGGAAAAAGAAGTTTTTGGTAAACAAATTATTGAGTAATTAAAACTGTGCAATTTTTGGATAATCGCGTAGTATTTCAATACTATGAGGAAAGTCCATGCTAGCACTGGCTGTGATGCCAGTAGTGATTGTGCTAGGCGAACAAATAAGCCTAGGGATGTGCTTATACATTACGGCGAAGAAAATGGCTAAGTCCTTGGATATGCCAAAGTACTTCTGAAAGTGCCACAGTGACGAAGTTTTTATGGAAACGTAAAAAATGGAACGCGGTAAACCCCTCAAGCTAGCAACCCAAACTTTGGTAGGGGCATGGGATAGTTGGAAACGAACAAGCTATCCTGACTGTTATTAGACAGTAGACAGATGATTATCGAAAGAGATGAGACCTAGTCATTTCTGGAACAAAACATGGCTTATAGAAAATTGCATAATAGGTTAAGCTAGCACTTGCTAGCTTTTATTTGATTTAAAAGAAAGAGAACTATGAAAGAAACGTTTAAATTAGTGGCAACTGCAGCTGCAGGATTGGAAGCCGTTGTTGGCAAAGAAGTAAGGGCATTAGGTTTTGACTGTCAGGTCGAAAACGGAAAAGTTTATTTTGAAGGTGATTTAGAAGCTATTGCTAAAACGAACCTTTGGTTACGGGCAGCAGACCGCGTTAAAATTATCGTCGGCCAGTTTCCTGCTAGAACCTTTGAGGAACTGTTTCAAGGTGTCTTTGCCTTGGATTGGGAAAATTATATCCCTCTAGGAGCTAACTTTCCAATCTCAAAAGCCAAGTGTGTCAAGTCAAAGCTGCACAATGAGCCAAGTGTTCAAGCGATTACCAAAAAGTCCGTTGTTAAAAAATTACAAAAGTACTTCCATAGGCCAGAAGGAGTCCCACTGCAGGAAGTTGGATCAACTGTTAATATCGAGGTGTCTATTTTAAAAGACCAAGCTACTGTTATGATTGATACTACAGGATCTAGCTTATTTAAACGAGGTTATCGCGTTCAAAAAGGTGGAGCACCGATCAAGGAAAATATGGCAGCCGCTATTTTGGCATTATCTAACTGGTTTCCAGATAAACCCCTGGTTGATCCCACCTGTGGATCTGGAACGTTTTGCATCGAGGCTGCTTTGATAGGAATGAACATTGCGCCAGGGTTTAACCGTTCCTTTGCTTTTGAAGAGTGGAGTTGGGTCGACAAGGAAATCATCCAAAAAGTTCGTGATGAGGCTGAACAAGAGGCTCGCTATGATGCTGAATTGGATATTTCTGGCTTTGATATTGATGGTCGTATGATTGAGATTGCTAAAAGTAACGCTGAGGAAGCAGGCTTGTCCGATGTGATTACCTTTAAGCAAATGCGTCTTCAAGATTTCCGCACAGACAAGGTTAACGGAGTGATTATCTCAAATCCTCCTTATGGGGAAAGGTTGCTTGATGACAAAGCAGTTGACATCTTGTATAATGAAATGGGACAAACATTTGCTCCTTTGAAAACATGGAGTAAATTTATCCTAACTAGTGATGAACAGTTTGAAAAAAAATACGGCCAGACGGCTGACAAGAAGCGTAAACTTTATAACGGTACCCTAAGAGTTGATTTATATCAATTTTACGGGGAACGGGTAAAGCGACATCTGATATAGAGAGGTAATAAGCGTGTCAGAAGAAAGCAAAGAAGTCGAAGTAACAAAAGAATCGCAAACATTGGGACTCAATGAAGCCAAGTCAATGACAGTTGGTGAAGCGGTACGCAAAGAGTCAGAGATAAAAGCAGGTGTTACTGAGGATGATAGCATTTTAGATAAGTACATTAAGCAACACCGTGACGAAGTTTCTTCTCAAAAGTTTGATGCTAAGTACACAGAACTTGATACAGCTAGTTTAGATAACTTTATCAAAAAGCAACGAGAAGAGTTGAGTAAAGCTGGTCTTGTTGATGACGATTTTGTAGAGAATGAGCCAGATGCTACCGAATTATCAGAGCCTTCAAGTGAGGGTGTCCCTGATGAATTGGCTTCTGTGGAGGCTGCTGCAGTCACAACAGGTATTCCGGTCGAAGCAATGGTTCCTGTAACGGATCCAGTGGAAAAGACAATTCCAGAACCTCAGGTAACACAAGAACAACCTGTAAGAGAACAATTCTTTACTGATACTGATGCTAGCAACCCAAGGCAAAAAAGAGGGTGGTTAATCGCCTTACTTTTATTGCTCTTAGCCATCCTTGCTACTGTATTTGGCTGGAATTATCTTAAACAAGATAATACTAAGACAAACAAAGCTGCAAGTAGTCCAACAACTCAGACCTCAAAAACAGCGGCTTCTAAAAAAGCGCAGCAGTTGAAGGCTGATGTTAAAGCTTTTGAGAAAAAATATAGTGCCTTTTATACGGATGCGACAAAAAGCAACCTAAAAAATAGTGCTTTTACAAACTTACCAGAGTTAGAAAAAGCCCTGAAATCTCTAGAAGGTTCTAGTTATTATGATAAGGCAAAAGAAAAGGTAGATGCGCTGAAAAAAGCAATCACAGCGATTACAGCTGTCAATGGGAAATTTGTTTCAGATACTATTGTAGACGGGAATAAGGTTGCAGCCGAGGTCAAGCCAGATGCTAACTTTGATGACTTATCAAGTGCTACATTAACAACAGGCAATGCCAACTTGGATGCTGTTTTACAGGCAAGTATTACAGAAGGTCGCCAACAATTAGCAACTAAGGCTGAAGCAGCGAAAGCGGCAAGTGACCAGGCAGCAGCTCAATCACAGCAGGCTACAGAAGTACCGGCAGCTCAGACGTCTAGTGCAACGGTTACATCATCTGGTTATGGTATCACGGCCTATAACCCTGCAAGCCTTCAAAGACAATTGTCTCGTGTACCTTACAACGATTCACTTATTGCTGATAGTGGTAATCCTGCTTGGGCTTTTAATCCAGGGATTCTCGAGAAAATTGTTGCTACCTCACAGGCAAGAGGGTACATCTCAGGCAATCAGTATATTTTAGAACCTGTTAATATTATTAATGGCAATGGTTACTATAATATGTTTAAGCCTGATGGGACATATCTTTTCTCTATTAATTGCAAAACCGGTTATTTTGTAGGAAATGCCAAAGGGTACTCAGATGCTTTAGACTATTGAAATAGAGCTAGTATCTACTAATACCAATAATACGAAAAAGACCAGTCACCTTTTTAAAGGTGGCTGGTCTTTGTGATATTCATTAAGCTATCTTGTTATGCAAGACATGAGTGTTAGATGACGTGACGCTCAAAAGGATCATCTGAGATACCTTGGCTTAAAATCAGTTGAGCCCATTCCTTGGCAGCAAAAAGACTATGATCTTTGTAGTTCCCACAGGATTCAATGGTTGTTCCTGGAACATCTTCCCAGGTAACTCCAGTTGCAATTTCTTCTAAGCTCGCCTTAATCACGCGGGCAATATCGGTTGAACTATGTTTTCCCCACATAATCAGGTGAAACCCTGTTCGGCATCCAAAGGGTGAACAGTCAATCATGCCGTCAATACGCTGACGAATTAGCTTGGCCAGTAAGTGTTCAATAGTATGTAGACCGGCAGTTTCAATGGAATTGTGATTAGGTTGCACTAGGCGGACGTCAAAGTTGGTAATGACATCACCTTTTGGACCGAATTCTTCAGAAATAAGGCGGACATAGGGAGCCTTTACAATAGTGTGGTCTAGTTCAAAACTTTCGACGATAACTTCTTTTGTCATTTCAATCTCCTTTATGGTTACCTTTTCATCATAACATAAAAAGACTAGGGATGAAACTGGTTGAAGTTTGATAAATTAAATAAACTCAAAGAGTATGTATTGCCTGGGTAAGTCATCAGTAGTTCTTAAAAATAAGACGTTATGGAAGCATCGAAAAAAAGTCCAATGGGGTGCAGTGCCCTTCATTGGACTTTTTGGTAGTTTTTATACGCCGTTTGCTTAGCTAAGTGGAGGAGATTGGCCACAGGTTAAGCACTAGCGTAGGCTATTCTTTTTCTCACTAGTCAGTCTCAGCCTAGTGAGTGATAAACTATTTTATTAGGCTGGTCCTCTGAATTGCTTTTGATAGGAAAGTGGAAGCTTTCTTTAGTGAAGTACCATATTGGAAAGGATAATCACGACTAAGGCAATGGAAGTGCTTCCGGCAACAGATATAAAAGTCTCTTTAAAACCAGTTTTATGAGTCAAGCCTGTTAAGGCTAAGAAAGTGAGGAGAACGCCACTTTGTGGAACGACTGTAAAGATGTTTGACGCAATCGCAGATACCCGGTGAATCATCTCTGGCTCAACCCCTTTATCCAAATAAAATTGAGCAAAGTTTGGCAAAACAATTCCTAACGATCCCGAGGAAGAACCAGTGATAGCCGTAATGGAAGAAGTTAAAACCGTTAAACTAATCAAAGGATTACCTGGAAGGTTTAAAATGAGTTTTGAAAAAACATTAAAACCGACAGAGGTTACCACTACAGAGCCAAAGGCAACGGCAGAACCAGTAGCAAAAATGGGACTGATGGAAGCTACAGCTCCTAAGTTAATTGTTTTTAGAGGTTCTGCAATGAAACGTTTAAACAAGACAACGGCTAGTAAAATAGCCACAAGTAGGGCAATGTAGATAATGTTTTTCTTCACGAATTCGCTGCCCAAAATGCTCCCCGCTAAAGCAATGACAATAAGAGAAGCAAGAGGGGCAATGCTTGGTAAGAATTGAGGGAGTTCTCTTTCTTCAATCACCTCAGAAGTATCTAAAGCATAGGTGGCATAAGTTTCACCCTTTGCAAGGCTTTTATTGAGGCAGTGTTTCATATAAAAGAGACCAAAGATAACACAACTTATAGCTCCTAAGACACTGGGAATAGCAGCGGCTGTTAGAGACGTATTGAGGTATTGGATGGGGATGACATTTTGGATAGAGGGTGTTCCAGGTAAGATTGTCATCGTAAAGGTCGCAATTCCAAGCCAAAGTGGAGATTGAATGAGGTGCCAGGAGAGGTCAATTTTTTTGAAAAGACTACGTGCTAATGGTAACACAGCAAACATGACTACAAATAAGCTGATTTTCCAGAAAAGCCGATGACACCATTAATGGATGCCATATTAATGATACGTCCATGTTTTTGAGCTTTCATTGTTGGGAAGGCACGCTTAATAGCAATAAATGGTGCTGTCAACATGATTTTAATCATAAACTCAAATTTTTCAGTTGGAAAGTCTTCAATCATTGCAACGTGTTGAAGGCCTGCATTGTTAACAAGAATATCAAGACGTCCATATTTTTCAACAACAGTATCAATGGCAGAGTTGATAGCTTCTTCTTTAGTAACATCGCACACAACGCTAAAGGCATCGTAACCTTCATTGGTGTATTCTGCAACCACCTCATCTAGCTTTTCTTTATTAATATCTGAGAAGACAACCGTTTTACCTTCTTTTAAGAAGGTTTCCCCGATTTGTTTTCCGATTCCGCTTGCAGCACCAGTGATAAATGCAACTTCTTTAGTATGTGTCATGATAATGTCCTCGTCTTTCTCTTGGTTAGTCTTTAGTTTGTTTTATCAATTAGGGTAACTTCGGTAACGTTTTGCACGTCTTCAAAGGTGTAATCTGGGTTAATTTCAAGGGCGCATAGACCTTCATCTTGATATTCAAAGACTCCCATTTCAGTAATGATTAGGTTAACAACATTTTGAGCAGTCAGAGGAAGGGTGCATTTGTCTAAAATTTTTGCTTTGCCTTTATTGGTATGCTCCATTGCAACAATGACTTTTTTAGCACCTACCAATAAGTCCATGGCCCCTCCCATCCCAGGAACCATTTTTCCAGGAATCAGGTAATTAGCAATGCTAGCTTCTTTATCAACTTGTAAGGCACCTAAGACGGTTGCGGCCACATGGCCGCCTCGAATAATACCAAAGGAAGTTGAGCTATCGAAGAAAGCCCCTCCAGGAGCAATACTAACAGGTTGCCCACCAGCATTAACAATAGTAGGATCGTAGTGATCATCTGTTAATCCAGTGAGACCGACAAAACCATTTTCGGACTGCAGGGTAATGGTTACGCCTTCAGGAATATAGTTGGCTACTTTTGTTGGCAAACCTATGCCTAAGTTGACCAGTGTATTGTGTTCTAATTCTTGTGCAACGCGCTTAGCGATACGTGTTTGAATCTCTTCTTTTGAAAGAACAGTAGCTGATGTTCCCATGTTAGGCTCCTTTCACTAAGTAGTTAACAAAAATGCCAGGAGTATGGACAAAATTAGAATCCATTTGCCCCACGTCAACAATTTCTCTTGCTTCAACAATGGTGGTTTTCGCATTTGCTGCCATGACATGGTTAAAGTTGTTTTCAGAACCAGCATATTGCAGATTACCATTTTTATCTGCTTTGTTAGCAAATACAAGAGCCACATCAGCTTTTAAAGGCGTTTCAAGAAGGTATTCTTTGCCACCAATAGTAATAACTTCTTTTCCTTTGGCAACTTCGGTTCCTATTCCAGTAGGTGTTAAAAAACCGCCTAGCCCAAAACCGCCACTGCGGATGCGCTCAGCTAATGTTCCCTGAGGTACAAGATCAATTACAGTCTCGCCCTCAGTCATTTGTCGGCCCGCTTCACGGTTGAGACCGATATGGGAAGCAATAATAGTTGAAAACTGTTTATTGGCAACCATCTTACCAACGCCTTTGTCAGGAAAACCGGCATCGTTACAGATTAAAGTGAGGCCTTTGACACCTTTTTCCACAAGTGCATCAATTAATTTTTCTGGTGTGCCATTTGTCATGAAGCCACCAACCATAATGGTATCACCGTCTTTAACGTGAGCTACCGCTTCTTTTATTGTGATTTATTTACACATTTTTTCTACCAACTTTCACGAGACTAAGTATTGTTTTTCACGATAACAGCAGTTCCTTGACCTCCACCAATGCAAAGTGTTGCTAGTCCTCTGGCCACTTGGCGTTTTTTCATTTCGTGGATTAATGTGACTAGAATGCGAGCGCCACTGGCACCAATAGGATGACCTAAAGCGATGGCTCCCCCATTCACATTCACGATTTCTGGGTTTAACTTTAAATCTTTTAAAACCGCCAAGGACTGTGCTGCAAATGCTTCATTGGACTCCACTAAGTCCAAGTCAGAAATTGTTAATCCAGCTTTCTTAAGGGCTTTTTGAGTGGCAGGAATTGGTCCAGTTCCCATCAGTTCAGGTGCAACACCTGCACTAGCATAGCTTTCAATAGTGACTAAAGGTGTTAACCCTAATTCAAGAGCTTTTTCTTCAGTCATTAACATCAATAAGGCTGCACCATCATTTATTCCTGAGGCATTTCCAGCAGTAACGGTTCCTTCTTTAGGGAGGAAAGCAGGACGTAATTGCTGTAATTTTTCAAGGCTTGTGTCAACTTTTGGGTATTCATCCGTCGTAACAATTAAAGGATCTTTGCGTCGTTGAGGCACAGAGACAGGGACAATTTCGTCAGCAAAACGATGATTTTCTAATGCCTTAGCAGCTTTTTCTTGGCTTTCTAAAGCAAATTGATCTTGCTCTTCTCTTGAGATGGCATATTTCTGAGCAACGTTTTCAGCAGTAATACCCATGTGGTAATTGTTAAAAGCATCTGTTAAACCATCATGAACAAGAGTATCAATCAATTGACTATTACCAAGACGTTGACCAAAGCGGTGCTGAGTTGACACATAGGCTGCCTGTGACATGTTTTCCACACCACCAGCAATAACGATATCAGCGTCACCAAGCATGATGCTTTGCGTAGCTAATTGGATTGCTTTAAGTCCAGAACCGCAAACCATATCTAATGTGAAAGCTGTTTTATTTTCAGGAATTCCTGAGTGGACTGCAACTTGTCTTGCCACATTTTGTCCTAGGCCTGCATGAAGGACGTTTCCTAGGATGACTTCATCAACCATTTCAGGCTTTACTTGCGTTTTATCAAGGATTTTTTTCAGTACAGTTGTTCCAAGTTCAACAGCAGAGACACTTTTAAAGGAGCCTCCAAAAGCTCCGATAGGAGTTCGTAAAGCTTCAACGATAACTATGTTTTTCATAAAATAAACATCCTTTCAGTTTTAGAAAGCGCTTTCCGTACTTCTAAGATAACAAGAAAACGCTCAAAATAAAAATATAGAATTTTTATAAGCATATAAATTTTTTTGATAGATTTGGCAATAGCAATTAAAAATCACTTATGTCATAATGGAATTAATACTATCGGAAAAAAGACTAATAGACAAGGGGATAACCATTTGGATATTAAACAAATTCGTTATTTTATTGCCATTGTTGAAAATCATTTTAACCTCAGTCAAGCAGCAGAATTACTATATGTTTCTCAACCGACGCTGAGTATGATGATTAACGATTTTGAAAAAAGAGAAAATGTTAAACTATTTAAACGCAAACGGGGACGTATTATTGGGTTAACCTATCTTGGTGATAATTATTATAAGGACGCTCAAAAGGTTCTCAGTCTCTATGATGACATGTTTTTGAAATTGCATGATCACAGTAAAGGGTTAAAGGGAAGTATCAATATTGGTATTCCTCCTCTTATTTTATCAGTTGTTTTCTCAGAAGTAATGCCAAAACTGATTTTAGAAAATCCGGGAATTCAATTCAATCTTAAGGAGATTGGTGCTTACCAACTAAAAAATGAACTACTCGTGGGAAATGTTGACGTCACAGTCTTGTTATCCCCAACAGGCATCGCTGATAATTTGGTTGAGACTTATGAAATCCAGAGATCAGAATTATCTGTATGCCTGTCTCCACGCCATCGTTTAGCTTCTAAAAAAGTTATTCAGTGGGAAGATTTAACAGATGAACAACTTGCCCTATTTGATCCGAGTTTTATGGTCCACCATTTAGTGATGGAGGCCTGTGAGCGTCACCAAGTCAGACCTAATATTATTTTGACGTCCTCTTCCTGGGACTTTATGCTCAACTCTACGAAAATAAACCATCACATTTTAACGATATGTCCTACACCTATTACAGAATTATACCAGTTAAACGATATTAATTGTATTCCTATGGAACAGCCAATTTCTTGGAGAGTGGTTTTAACCCGTCTACATAAAAAAATTATTCCGAGGTCGAATCATTTATTATGGATGATTTGTTACAGTCATTTTCAAAATAACAGAGTTAGAAATGCAACTAGTACTTGGTTTGTGAGAAAGAATACCAATTGTGTAAACGCTCAATTTATGATAAACTAAGAGATGGCTTTCTATTAATGAAATCTAGAATATATTGAGGTACAAACATGGTTAATATTATTTTATTAATTGTTTCTGCCCTCATTGGTTTAATATTAGGTTATGCACTTATTTCGATTAGACTCAAGTCTGCGAAGGAAGCTGCAGAGTTGACTCTTTTAAACGCTGAACAAGAAGCTGTTGATATTCGTGGCAAAGCAGAAGTAGATGCTGAACACATCAAAAAAACAGCTAAACGTGAAAGTAAAGCAAATCGTAAAGAATTACTTTTAGAAGCAAAAGAAGAGGCAAGAAAATATCGTGAAGAGATTGAACAAGAATTTAAGTCTGAAAGACAAGAGCTTAAACAACTCGAGACACGCTTAGCGGAGCGCTCCTTAACTCTTGACCGTAAAGATGAAAACCTATCAAGTAAAGAAAAAGTACTGGATAGTAAAGAACAAAGTCTGACCGATAAATCTAAACATATTGATGAGCGGCAACTTCAAGTGGAAAAACTTGAAGAGGAGAAAAAAGCAGAACTGGAAAAAGTTGCTGCGATGACAATTGCAGAAGCGCGTGAAGTGATTTTAATGGAGACGGAAAACAAACTGACCCATGAAATTGCGACGCGCATTCGAGATGCCGAACGTGACATCAAAGATAGAACAGACAAAACAGCCAAAGATTTATTGTCACAAGCCATGCAACGTCTTGCTGGTGAATATGTGACGGAACAAACCATCACTAGTGTTCACCTCCCAGATGATAACATGAAGGGACGTATTATTGGACGTGAAGGTCGTAATATTCGTACCTTAGAAAGTCTAACTGGTATTGACGTTATTATTGATGATACGCCAGAGGTGGTTGTCTTGTCAGGATTCGACCCTATTCGTCGCGAGATTGCTCGTATGACCTTGGAATCTCTGATTGCAGATGGTCGCATTCATCCAGCTCGTATCGAAGAATTGGTTGAGAAAAATCGTCTTGAAATGGATAATCGTATTCGTGAGTACGGTGAAGCTGCAGCCTATGAGATTGGGGCACCAAACCTTCATCCTGATTTGATCAAAATCATGGGACGTCTTCAATTCCGTACCTCGTTTGGTCAAAATGTCCTACGTCACTCTGTTGAGGTTGGTAAACTAGCTGGTATTTTGGCTGGTGAGTTAGGTGAAAATGTTGCCCTTGCCCGTCGTGCAGGTTTCTTGCATGATATGGGTAAAGCTATTGACCGTGAGGTTGAAGGTAGTCACGTGGAAATTGGAATGGAATTTGCGCGTAAATACAAAGAACATCCAGTTGTTGTCAACACTATTGCTAGCCACCACGGAGATGTGGAGCCAGATTCGGTTATTGCTGTGCTAGTAGCTGCAGCGGACGCTCTCAGTTCGGCTCGTCCAGGTGCTCGTAATGAGTCGATGGAGAATTACATCAAGCGTCTTCGTGACTTAGAAGAGATTGCAACAAGCTTTGATGGGGTTCAAAATAGTTTTGCCCTTCAAGCAGGACGTGAAATCCGTATCATGGTGCAACCTGAAAAAGTCTCAGATGATCAAGTTGTTATTTTGTCACATAAAGTGAGAGAAAAGATTGAAAGCAACTTAGATTACCCAGGAAACATTAAAGTGACTGTTATTCGTGAAATGCGAGCAGTTGATTATGCCAAGTAGAAAGAGAGGAATTATCCTCTTTTTCTTTATGACTTGCCTTTGAAAATGTTCTTGAAAAAGACTAGCCTTTTTGATAAACTATTAAAAAGCAACTAATAAGGAGAATACAATGTCTGAACGCGGTTTGTTAATCGTCTTCTCTGGCCCATCAGGTGTGGGAAAAGGGACGGTGAGACAAGAAATTTTTTCAACGCCAGATCATAAATTTGAATATTCAGTTTCAATGACGACTCGTCCGCAAAGACCAGGTGAAGTTGATGGGGTTGATTATTTCTTCCGCACACGAGAAGAATTTGAAGAATTGATAAAAAATGGTCAAATGCTAGAGTATGCTGAATATGTTGGCAATTACTATGGCACCCCTTTAACTTATGTTAATGAGACTCTTGATAAGGGAGTTGATGTCTTTTTAGAAATTGAAGTCCAAGGGGCTCTTCAAGTGAAGTCCAAAGTGCCAGATGGTGTGTTTATCTTCCTAACCCCACCAGATTTAGATGAACTAGAAGATCGTTTAGTAGGACGTGGCACAGATAGCCAAGAAGTTATTGCGCAACGTATTGAAAGAGCTAAAGAAGAAATTGCCCTTATGCGTGAATATGATTACGCAGTGGTAAACGATGAAGTTCCTTTGGCGGCAGAGCGTGTGAAGCACATTATTGAGACGGAGCATTTCCGTGTTGAACGCGTTATTGGCCGTTATGACAAGATGATTAAAACGACAAAGACTTTCGATGATCGATAGAAAAGAGCAAATGTTATGATGTTAAAACCTTCCATTGACACTTTATTAGATAAAGTTCCATCCAAATACTCACTTGTGATTTTGCAAGCAAAACGCGCCCACGAATTAGAAGCAGGAGCAACTCCGACTCAAGGCTTTAAATCAGTCAAATCAACTCTTCAAGCCCTTGAAGAAATTGAGTCAGGAAATGTTGTTATTCATCCAGATCCTTCAGCAAAACGGGCAGCTGTTCGTGCAAAGATTGAAGCAGAACGCTTGGCAAAAGAAGAAGAAGAGCGTAAAATTAAAGAGCAAATTGCTAAAGAAAAAGAAGAAGAAGGAGAAAAAATCTAAGGTTGATAAAATCTTAGATTTTTTCATATTTCCCTAGGCAAATGGGACAGAAAGGAGAAGCAAATGGAAAAAGTAGCTCACGTGATTGTGGATATTCCTTTGATGCAAACGGACAAGCCATTTTCTTATGGTATTCCAAAAGAGTTAGTTTCTCTCGTGCAGCTTGGTTCTCGAGTGCATGTTCCTTTTGGAAAAGGGAATCGTTTGTTGCAAGGCTTTGTTATTGGTTTTGGCCAGGAGGATTCAACCTCTCTTAAACTGATTCAGACCGTTTTAGATCCTGAACCGGTTCTAAACCAAGAACAATTGACCCTTGCTGATCAGCTTCGAAAAACAGTTTTTTCTTATAAAATCACGCTCTTAAAAGCAATGATTCCTAATCTTCTCAACTCTAATTATGATAAAGAACTAAGGCCAGAGCCAGGTCTAGAAGAGGCTGATAGAGACTTTCTTTTTGAAGGAAAACCATCAGTCTTATATTCTACCTTAGGCCGCGAGAAGGAAAAAATAGCTCTTAAGGCTATACAAGCTGGGCATATTACTGTTAGTTATTTAGCCAAAGACAAGAAAAACCTAAAGACAGAAAAATATTATCACGTCGACTTAGACGCCTTAGCGGTACATCCCATCTCTAGTCGTGCCAAAAAGCGTCAATTATTAAAAGACTATCTGCTAACCCATACGAAGGAAGCTAAACTTGCAACGCTTTATCAAGACTTTTCTCGAGACGTGGTGGCTTACTTTGTGGCAAATAATTTAATTCGTATTGATGAGCGTCAAATTGATCGCAGTGAGCCCTATTTTGACCAAGTCAAACCGTCTTCTTTTTTAACCTTAAATGCACAGCAAGCGTCAGCTGTTACTGATATTGTTGAACAAATTGGTAAACCGAGTAAACCTTTCTTGATTGAAGGGATTACAGGTTCGGGTAAGACAGAAGTTTATCTTCATATCATCGAAGCAGTTTTAAAACAGGACAAGACAGCCATTGTTTTGGTGCCAGAGATTTCGTTGACTCCTCAAATGACCTCTCGTTTTATTTCTCGTTTCGGAAAGCAAGTGGCTATTATGCATTCAGGTTTATCAGATGGTGAAAAGTTTGACGAGTGGCGTAAGATAAAAACAGGGCAGGCTAAGGTTGTGGTTGGTGCCCGCTCTGCTATTTTCTCCCCGTTAGAACGTATTGGTGCAATTATTATCGATGAGGAGCATGAGTCAACTTACAAACAAGAAAGTAATCCACGATACCATGCCAGAGAGGTTGCCTTGCTCAGAGCCAAACATCATCAAGCAGTTGTGGTTATGGGTTCTGCTACGCCAAGTATTGAAAGCCGAGCCAGGGCTAGTAAGGGTGTCTATCATTTTATTCAATTAACGAAAAGAGCCAACCCTCTCGCTAAGATTCCAGAAGTCACAATTGTTGATTTTCGAGATTACCTTGGCCAGCAAACCATTAGTAACTTTACCCCTTACTTAATTGATAAGATTAAAGATCGCCTGGCCAAAAAAGAGCAGGTTGTCTTGATGTTAAATCGCCGTGGTTACTCTAGTTTTATCATGTGTCGGGACTGTAGCTATGTGGATAAGTGCCCTAATTGTGACATTTCCTTAACCCTTCACATGGATACCAAGAGCATGAATTGCCATTACTGTGGGTTTCAAAAAACTATCCCACGTGCTTGTCCTGAGTGCCGTAGTAATAGTATCCGCTATTATGGAACAGGGACGCAAAAAGCTTTCGACGAACTACAAGACGTTATTCCAGAAGCTAGGATATTACGGATGGATGTGGACACTACACGAAAAAAGGGAAGTCATGAGGCTATTTTAGATCGTTTTGGGAAGCATCAGGCAGATATTTTATTAGGCACTCAGATGATTGCCAAAGGGTTGGATTTTCCAAATGTAACGCTGGTTGGGGTACTAAATGCAGATACCTCCTTAAATTTGCCAGATTTTCGAGCGTCAGAAAAAACGTTTCAATTGTTAACACAGGTTGCTGGTCGGGCAGGCCGTGCCCATAAGCCAGGGGAAGTCTTGATTCAAACTTATAATCCCGATCACTATGCTATTCAATTAGCTAAGAAACAAGATTTTGAAGCCTTTTACCGTTATGAAATGGCGATTCGCCGTCAGATGGCTTATCCCCCTTATTATTTTACTGTGGGGATTACACTTTCCCATCACACAGAAGAAGATGTGGTCAAAAAAGCTTACCAAGTGATGGGGCTTCTTAAAGAAGGGTTGTCAGAAAATATTAGGATATTAGGGCCAACTCCGAAACCCATTGCCCGGACGCATAACCTATACCACTATCAGATTATCTTGAAGTACCGCTTTGAAGACCGTTTAGAAGACACGCTCAATCGCCTTCTTGACTGGAGTCAAGAAGCTGGCAATCGGGATCTAAAAGTAATTATTGACCATGAACCACAACAGTTTATGTAAGCGAGCTACGACTGGCTCATTGGATGAACGTGTTATAATGACAAAAAGACAAAAGAGGATATTAATGACAAAATTATTATTTATGGGGACTCCCCAATTTTCAGCCACTGTATTGAAAGGTCTACTGGAAAATCCTAACTATGAGATTTTAGCGGTTGTGACACAGCCAGACCGTTCTGTTGGCAGAAAAAAAGAAATCAAAATGACTCCTGTCAAAGAATTGGCACTTGCCTATGATTTGCCTGTTTATCAACCTAATAAATTATCAGGTTCGCAAGAATTGGCAGAACTCATGAGCCTCGGGGCTGACGGCATTGTCACAGCAGCTTTTGGACAATTTTTACCGACTAAGCTATTGGATGCTGTTTCGTTCGCTATCAACGTCCATGCTTCCTTGTTACCGAAGTACCGTGGTGGAGCACCTATTCACTATGCCATCATGAATGGGGAAAAAGAAGCTGGAGTTACCATCATGGAAATGGTTAAAGAGATGGATGCTGGTGATATGGTGGCTAAAGCAAGTACGCCAATTCTTGAAACCGATAATGTGGGGACTCTATTTGAAAAATTAGCTCTTGTCGGCCGTGACCTCTTGTTGGATAGTTTGCCAGGTTACCTTTCTGGCGAACTAAAACCTATTCCTCAAGACCACAGCCAAGCGACATTTTCACCCAACATCTCACCAGAGCAAGAACAACTTGATTGGACGAAACCTGCTCGGGAGGTCTTTAACCACATCCGGGGGATGAGCCCTTGGCCAGTAGCGCATACCTTTTTATACGGTCAACGTTTTAAAATTTATGAAGCTCAATTAGCTGAAGGGGAAGGACAACCAGGAGAAATTATTGCCAAAACAAAACATATGTTAGTGGTAGCTGCTGGTCAAGGAGCCCTGTCATTGCTGGTTGTGCAACCTGCGGGGAAACCTAAAATGGCTATTGCAGATTTCTTAAATGGCCTTGGTAGAAAACTTGAAGTGGGTGATTTCATTGGCAGATAATTGGAAAATAAGTATTCGAGGAAAAGCACTTCTAACCTTAGAACATATTTTTGATCAGGGAGCTTACACAAACATAGCGCTTAATCAGCAGCTAAGCAATAAAGCTTTATCTACCAAGGACAGGGCTCTATTAACTGAGATTGTATATGGTACCGTTTCACGTAAAATTAGCTTGGAATGGTATTTAGCCCATTATGTCAAAGACCGAGATAAATTGGACAAATGGGTTTATTATCTCCTTATGCTCAGTCTTTATCAACTGATTTATTTAGATAAGTTACCAGCGCATGCTATTGTTAACGATGCGGTTGGTATTGCCAAAAATCGTGGCAATAAAAAAGGTGCAGAGAAGTTTGTCAATGCTATTTTACGTCAATTCACCAGCCATCCTCTCCCAGATATGGGAACAATTAAGCGTCGAAATAAGTATTATTCGGTCAAGTATTCACTGCCTGTTTGGTTGGTTAAAAAGTTAGAAGATCAATTTGGTTCTGACAGATCAGTGGCCATCATGGAAAGTTTATTTGTGCGTAGTAAGGCTAGTATTCGCGTGACAGACCCTTTGAAGTTAGAGAAAATTGCTGAAGATTTAGATGCCGAGCGTTCCCTTTTATCAGCAACTGGTTTAACCAAAGCGTCAGGTCATTTTGCAGCCAGTGATTATTTTGCAAATGGGGATATCACCATTCAAGATGAAAGCAGTCAGCTCGTGGCCCCTACTTTAAGCATTGACGGTGACGAGATAATTCTTGATGCGTGTAGCGCTCCAGGGGGCAAGACCTCTCATATAGCATCTTACTTAAAAACAGGTAAAGTTATTGCCTTAGATCTCTATGATCATAAACTAGAGTTGGTGAAGGAAAATGCTAATCGCTTAGGGGTTGCTGATAACATTGAGACAAGAAAACTAGATGCCAGAGAGGTTCATCGTCATTTTGAAAAGGATAGCTTTGATAAGATTTTGGTGGATGCTCCTTGCTCAGGAATTGGTTTGATTCGTCGAAAACCCGATATCAAATATAATAAAGAAAGTCAAGATTTCAATGCTCTGCAAGCTATCCAGCTAGAGATATTGTCTAGTGTTTGTCAAACCTTGCGTAAAGGTGGTATAATAACATACAGTACTTGCACTATTTTTGATGAGGAGAATCGTCAAGTCATCGAAGCATTTTTACAAAGTCATCCTAATTTTGAACAAGTAAAACTGAACCATACACAAGCAGATATTGTCAAGGATGGTTATCTTATTATCACACCAGAACAATACCAGACTGATGGCTTCTTTATTGGACAAGTCAGACGAGTCTTGTAGTATTTTAGGAGGAAACTGACTGAGTCAGAAAAAACGTATGAAGATTTCATTAAAAACAGACATTGGGCAAAAACGCTCAAACAATCAAGATTTTATCAACAAGTTTGATAATAAAAAAGGCATCACCCTATTAGTGTTAGCAGACGGTATGGGCGGTCATAGAGCTGGTAATATCGCTAGCGAGATGACAGTTACAGATCTTGGTAGGGAATGGGTCAAAACAGACTTTACAGAATTAAGTGAGATTAGAGATTGGTTGTTAACCACTATTGAGTCAGAAAATCAGCGCATTTACGACTTAGGACAATCCGAAGATTTTAAAGGGATGGGAACAACCGTTGAAGCAGTTGCTTTGGTTGAATCTAACGCTATTTATGCTCATATTGGCGACTCACGAATTGGTCTTGTTCATGATGGGCATTATACCTTATTGACCAGTGATCATTCTTTGGTGAATGAATTGGTTAAGGCAGGTCAAATCACAGAAGAAGAAGCCGCTAGCCACCCACAAAAAAATATCATCACTCAATCTATCGGTCAAGCTGCTCCAGTAGAACCTGACCTAGGAATCAAGGTTCTAGAAAAAGGTGATTACCTTGTGATTAACAGCGATGGTTTGACCAATATGATTTCCAATGATGAGATTGTCGATATCTTAGGTCGTGAACTCAGCCTTGATGAGAAAAATCAAGAAATGATTAACTTGGCTAACCTAAGAGGGGGTCTAGATAATATCACTATCGCTTTGGTTCACAACGAAAGTGAGGACATGGAATGATTCAGATTGGCAAGTTATTTGCTGGTCGTTATCGCATTCTAAAATCTATTGGCCGCGGTGGTATGGCGGATGTTTATTTAGCAAATGATCTAATCTTGGATAATGAAGACGTTGCAATCAAGGTTTTACGTACCAATTATCAGACAGATCAGGTAGCGGTTGCCCGTTTCCAACGGGAAGCGCGTGCCATGGCTGAGTTAAACCATCCTAATATTGTTGCCATCCGGGATATAGGTGAAGAAGACGGACAGCAATTTTTAGTAATGGAATACGTAGATGGCGCTGACTTAAAGAAGTATATTCAAGATCATGCTCCTCTATCCAATAATGAAGTGGTCAGAATCATGGAAGAGGTGCTTTCTGCCATGACATTAGCTCACCAGAAAGGGATTGTTCATAGAGATTTAAAACCTCAAAACATTCTTTTAACTAAAAATGGTGTGGTTAAGGTAACTGACTTTGGGATTGCCGTTGCTTTTGCGGAAACGAGTTTGACTCAAACCAACTCTATGTTGGGAAGCGTCCATTACCTATCGCCTGAGCAGGCTCGCGGCTCAAAAGCGACCATTCAAAGTGATATTTATGCGATGGGAATTATGCTCTTTGAAATGTTGACAGGACATATCCCTTATGATGGCGATAGTGCTGTTACCATTGCTTTGCAACATTTCCAAAAGCCTCTTCCGTCTATTATTGACGAAAACCACAATGTACCGCAAGCTTTAGAGAATGTGGTTATCCGAGCAACAGCTAAGAAATTAAGCGATCGTTACGGATCAACCTTTGAAATGAGTCGTGATCTGATGACGGCTCTCAGTTATAACCGGAGTCGTGAACGGAAAGTTATTTTTGATGATGTGGAAAGCACAAAACCTCTCCCTAAAGTAACACCGGCACCAGTAACGACGCCAAAAGTAGCTCCAACTCCTGTTACGTCCACAACTGAAAGTCGTTTAGAACACACTAATCAGATGGATACGCTCCAGAAACCACAAAAAAAGAAGCGAAATGGTCGTTTCTTGGGTACTTTGTTAAAAATCCTCTTTTCTCTTTTTATTGTAGGTGTGGCTCTCTTCACTTACTTGGTGCTAACAAAACCTACCTCAGTAAAAGTTCCTAACGTGACAGGTGTCAGTCTTAAAGTTGCAAAGCAGGAACTGCAAGATTTAGGCTTGAAAGTTGGTAAGGTGAGACAGATTGAAAGTGATACTGTTGCGGAAGGGAATGTTGTCCGAACGGATCCACCAACGGGAACAGCCAAGCGCAAGGGTTCAGCTATCACAGTTTACTTGTCAATTGGTAATAAAGGGTTTGAGATGGAAAACTACAAAGGGATTGATTATCAAGAAGCCATGGCTAGCTTGATGGAAACTTACGGTGTTCCTAAATCGAAGATTAAGATTGAACGAATCGTGACCAATGAATACACGGAAAATACTGTTATTAGCCAATCTCCGAGTGCAGGGGATAAATTTAATCCTAATGGGAAATCTAAAATTACTCTTAGTGTTGCCGTGAGTGACACAGTCATTATGCCTATGGTAACAGAATATACCTATGCTGATGCAGTAAATACTTTGACAGCATTAGGTATTGAAGCTTCAAGGATTAAAGCTTATGCTCCAAGCTCAAGTTCAGCAACAGGTTTTGTTCAGGTTAATTCTCCAAGTTCAAAAGCTATTGTCAGTGGTCAAACCCCTTATTACGGTACCACATTGAGCCTCTCTGAAAAAGGTGAGATAAGCCTTTACCTTTACCCAGAAGAAACGCATTCTTCAAGTAGTTCAACCAGTTCTGAGGCAAGTTCTAGCAGTTCCTCAACAAATGATGGAACGGGAACAAGTAGTAATACTGAATTAAGCCCATCGGAATCAACTGGTCAAACCCCATAAAACCAAAGAATAGTTAGTTTCATGCTAAAATAGCATTAAGCTGGCTATTCTTTTTTGTGAGTTACCGTGTAAAGGTGCATTTTCAGTTCTTTTTTGATAAAATACAAGGAAATGAGAGGGGTCTAATGAAAAAATTTCAATTTTTTTTACTTGTTGAATGTTTGCTCTTAGCAATGGGAATTATGACCATTTTGGACAACGATTTATCAAGTTTTATTCTAATTTTAGTATTGATTCTATTGGCTTTACGTTTCTACAATCAAGATAGCCGCAATAATTTTCTTTTAACAGTGAGTTTATTGCTCCTTTTCTTAATTTTTATGCTGAATCCTTATATTATCTTGGCTGTTTTACTGGGGATTATTTACGTTTTTATTAATCATTTTTCTCAGGTTAAAAAGAAAAATCGCTTTGCCTTGATTCGTTTTAAGGAAGAAAAGATTGATGTGGACAACACCAAGCATCAGTGGATTGGTGCAGCTAACTATGAAAGTGATTATTATTCCTTTGATGATATTAACATTATTCGCATCTCAGGCAACGACATTATTGACTTAACTAATGTTATTGTAACAGGTATGGATAATATTATCGTGATTCGTAAAATTTTTGGAAATACCAAAATTTTAGTTCCAATTGATGTAGCTGTTACCTTGAATGTTAGCTCAATATATGGCAGTGTTGATTTTTTTGAGTGTCAGCAATATGATCTTCGTAATGAATCTATCAAGCTAAGAGAAGTAGAGAATCAGCAACTAAAGAAGGTAAAAATTGTAGTCACCACGATTGCAGGAAACGTTGAGGTGGATAGACGATGAAAAAACGTTACTATGCACTTGTTTGGCTCTATTCTACCATCACTATCCTATCCATCGTTTTTGTGGTTATGGACAACTTAGGTATCACGTTTGCTTACCTTCGCAGTCACTTGTGGCAGGTTGAACGGCTAGGGTTTTCTATTTTGTTATTAATTGTTTCAGTGACCCTCTTGTTGCTCTTGTTATGGATTATTTTAGACGATAATAGCAAACGCACGATTAATCAAAATTTGAAACGCATTCTCAATAATCAGCGCATTCATTTAGAGGAAACTTCTGAAATTAACACCAATTTAAGCAGACTTTCTGAGAAGATGTCTCATATGACAACTAACATGCAGAAAAAAGAAAGTGCTTATATTATTGATAGCCAAGAAATTGTTCAGCAGGAACGTAAGCGGATTGCTAGGGATTTACACGATACGGTTAGTCAAGAATTGTTTGCCTCTTCGCTGATTCTATCCGGTGTTTCCATGAGTTTAGAGCAACTGGATAAGGAACAACTGCAAACTCAGCTGGTGACTGTCGAAGCCATGTTGCAAAATGCTCAAAATGATTTACGGATTTTACTCTTGCATCTAAGACCCACAGAATTAGCCAATCGCACCCTATCTGAGGGCCTCCATATGATTCTCAAAGAATTAACCGATAAAAGCAACATTGAAGTCATCTACAAAGAAAATATCGGCGAATTACCGAGGGCGATGGAAGATAATCTTTTTCGAATTGCGCAAGAATTTATCAGCAATACCTTAAAACACGCCAAGGCAAGCCGTATAGAAGTTTACCTTAATCAGACACCAAGTGAGTTGCAACTGAAGATGCTTGACAATGGAATTGGATTTGATATGGATGAGGTAAGAGATTTAAGTTATGGCTTAAAAAATATTGAGGATCGAGTAGATGATTTAGCAGGAACGATGCATTTAATTAGCCAAAAAGGCAAAGGAGTATCTATGGATATTCGATTACCAATAGTGAGGGGAGATGACGATGAGTAACATAAGAGTGATACTAGTGGATGATCATGAAATGGTCCGTATGGGACTTAAAAGTTTTTTGAATTTACAACCAGATATCGACGTTATTGGCGAAGCTTCTAATGGACGTGAGGGAGTTGAGTTGGCCTTAGCCTTAAAACCAGATGTGCTGGTTATGGATTTGGTGATGCCAGAATTAGGTGGGGTTGAGGCGACTTTGGAAATCCTCGATAAGTGGAAAGATGCCAAAGTATTGGTCTTGACCTCTTATTTGGACAATGAGAAAATTTACCCTGTCATTGATGCTGGTGCTAAAGGTTACATGTTAAAGACTTCTAGTGCAGCCGAAATTCTAAATGCTATTCGGAAAGTTTCAAAAGGTGAATTGGCCATTGAAACAGAGGTAGACAAAAAAATTAAAGCGCATGACCAACACCCGGATTTGCATGAAGAGCTAACCGCGCGCGAGTATGATATTTTACATCTTTTAGCTAAAGGGTATGATAATCAAACTATAGCGGATGAACTTTTCATCTCCTTGAAAACCGTCAAAACACATGTGTCCAATATTCTAGCCAAGTTAGAAGTTGATGACCGAACTCAAGCTGTTGTATACGCTTTCCGACACCATTTAGTCCCCCAAGATGATAATTAGTGCTATAATATATGGGATAGCAAATTGGAGGAATGTATGGACGCAAAATTAAAATACAAAGCTAAAAAAATCAAGATGGTGTTCTTTGATATCGATGACACCTTGAGGGTTAAAGATACGGGCTATATGCCTGAGTCGATTCAAAGAGTATTTAAGGCTTTGAAAGCTAAAGGGATCTTGGTTGGCATTGCTTCAGGTCGCGCTCGTTATGGTGTTCCACAAGAAGTTCAAGATTTACATGCTGACTATTGCGTCAAATTAAATGGTGCTTATGTCAAAGATGATGCTAAAAATATTATTTTCCAAGCTCCGATTCCAGCAGATGTTGTTGTAGCCTATAAAAAATGGGCAGATGAGATGGGGATTTACTATGGAATGGCAGGGCGTCATGAAGCAGTGTTATCCACCCGAAATGATATGATTAGCAATGCTATTGATAATGTCTACGCTCAACTAGAGGTCTGTCCGGATTATAATGAGTATCATGATGTTTACCAGATGTGGACTTTCGAGGACAAGGGAGATGGCTTGCAGTTGCCTGCTGAATTAGCAGAGCACCTTCGTTTGGTCAGATGGCACGATAACTCATCAGATGTTGTCTTGAAAGGTACGTCAAAAGCGCTAGGTGTTTCAAAAGTAGTTGACCATTTAGGATTAAAACCTGAAAACATTTTGGTTTTTGGAGATGAACTCAATGACCTAGAGTTATTTGACTATGCTGGTATCAGTATTGCAATGGGAGTATCACATCCATTACTGCAAGAAAAAGCAGATTTTATCACAAAAAAAGTTGAAGAAGATGGCATTTTATATGCCTTGGAGGAATTAGGATTGATTGACAAAGAATTACAGTTTCCACAATTGGATTTGCCAAACCATAAAGGACCAAAAGCAACCATTAAAACAAACCATGGCGATATGACCCTGGTCTTGTTCCCAGATCATGCTCCTAAAACAGTAGCCAATTTCTTAGGTTTGGCTAAAGAAGGGTACTATGATGGGATTATCTTCCACCGTATTATTCCTGAATTTATGATTCAAGGGGGCGATCCAACAGGAACAGGAATGGGTGGACAATCCATCTATGGTGAAAGTTTTGAAGATGAATTTTCGGATGAACTCTATAATCTCCGTGGGGCCTTGTCGATGGCTAATGCGGGACCAAATACTAACGGCAGTCAGTTCTTTATTGTTCAAAATAGTAAGATTCCTTATGCCAAAAAAGAACTAGAACGTGGTGGTTGGCCGGTTCCAATTGCAGCTTCTTACGCTGCAAATGGTGGAACTCCTCACCTTGATCGTCGTCATACGGTCTTTGGTCAGCTTGTGGACGAAACTTCGTTCCAAGTTTTGGATTTGATTGCTGGCGTTGAAACTGGCGCACAGGATAAACCTAAAGAAGACGTTATCATTGAAACAATCGAGGTATTTGACTAATGAAAATTGGTGACAAACTGCATGGCACCATCACTGGGATTAAACCATACGGAGCCTTTGTTGCCCTTGAAAATGGGACAACAGGTCTCATTCATATTTCAGAAATAAAGACAGGTTTCATTGATAATATCAATCAGTTATTGACAATCGGGGATAAGGTACTGGTTCAGGTTGTTGATGTGGATGAATTTACCCACAAGGCAAGTCTATCTCTCAGAACCCTTGAAGAAGATAAACACCATGTTGCTCATCGTCATCGCTTTTCCAATAGTCGGCACAAGATTGGCTTTAAGCCACTTGAAGAGCAATTACCGCAGTGGATTAAAGAAAGCTTGCAGTATTTAAAAAAAGAACACTAAAAAAGAGTTTGGAATGTAATCGTTCCAGACTCTTTTTTCGTTATTCTTACAATCAGAAGTTTACGGTCAGGGTTCTCTTCCCAAGAAAATAAAATCCTTCCTTGGATAGTTGCTATCTCTGGGAAAATGGCAGAGCAATTACGTAACTATTGTTACGGCATTGATGGTTCATTATAAAGTTCAGTTGATAAATAGCGTTCCCCATTATCAGGTAAAATGGTCAAGACCTGTTTGCCTTTTCCTAATTGTTTAGCGACTTCAATAGCAGCATAAAGAGCAGCACCAGAAGAAATACCCACTAAAAATCCTTCCTTAGCACCTGTTAATCGAGCAGTTGCTAGAGCATCTTCAGACTTAACGCGAATAATCTGATCATAGGCTTTGGTATCTAAGGTATCGGGGATAAACCCTGCTGAAATGCCTTGGATTTTATGTGGGCCAGGTTCTTGACCAGATAGGACAGCAGACTCCTCAGCTTCAACAGCATAGATAGCAGTAGTAGGGCTCGCCATTTTTAGAGTATGTGAAACGCCAGAAACAGTTCCACCAGTACCAACACCAGCAACAAAGGCATCTATTTTGGTTTCACCAAAAGCTTCTAAGATCTCTTGACCTGTTGTTTTCTCATGAATAGCTGGGTTGGCAGGATTATTGAATTGCATAGGCATCCAAGCACCTAATTCTGTCGCTAAAGTTTCAGCTTTAGCAATAGCACCTTTCATCCCCTCTGTTCCAGGTGTTAGCATAAGTTCTGCCCCATAAGCTTGGATAATCTGACGTCTTTCCACACTCATGGTCTCAGGCATGACAATAATAACATGATATCCTTTAGCAGCCCCCACCCAAGCAAGACCAATTCCTGTGTTTCCGCTTGTTGGCTCAATAATGGTATCTCCTGGTTGAATCCTTCCTTCAGCTTCAGCCGCCTCAATCATCGCTAAAGCAATGCGATCTTTAACTGAAGAACCTGGGTTAAAGGATTCTAGTTTGACATAAACATCGGCTGCGTCTTCAGGCACCAAGTGGTTAAGTTTCACAATAGGTGTTTGTCCAACTAATTCAGTTATATTATGGTAAATGGCTGTCATAGAATTTCCTCATTTCTCTATCATCATAGTCTAGTTCAAGTATAAGAGGATACTAGTCCAAAGTAAAATACAGATTTACTATCACTCTGATAATAAAGTTCTATCACTCTTTCATGATAGGAACTTCAATAATCTTTGGGTCAATTGTTGTGAACTGAACCTTACCGTGGTAATAATCTGTCAAGATAGCCAGGATTTCTTCTTCGCGTTCCGGATCAAAATAGATAGCGGTTGTGATGGTGTCTGAAAACAGGGTCTCAGTCTCCATTAAAGCTACTTGTTCGAGAAATTGAGCATAGGTTTGGTATTGGGGATAAGTCAAGGTTACCTCAAGCCCGGCTTGTTTCTTGACGTCAACAATTCCAAGTTCTTTAATAGCAGCAGCAGTAACGCCGGAATAAGCTCGAATCAGTCCCCCTGTTCCTAATTTGATACCACCAAAATAACGAGTGACAACAACAACTAAATTGGTTAGACCTTGCTTTTCTAAAACGGAAAGCATTGGGATACCGGCCGTGCCAGAAGGTTCGCCGTCATCACTAGAACGTTTGATTTGACTCTTATCACCAATAATCATCGCAGAGCAAGAATGATTAGCCTTGTAATGTTCTTTCTTGATTGCTATAATAAAGGCTTTGCCTTCTTCTTCCGTAGTGATACGTTTTATCTGACAAATAAAGCGAGATTTTTTGACCTCTTCTTCAAAAAGACCATTGTCTTTGATTGTTTTGTAGTTTTCCATAAGAAAATTTTACAAGAAAAGGTCAAAATTAGCAAAGAAAGTCGAATAATAAAGTATGGAAGGTATCGAAAACAGTTACGGTCGTTTATTTTTAAAACATCAATTGCCAAAAGAAGTAAATCATCTGGCAAAGACCTTGGAAAGTATAGTAGCCATAAAAGGTAAAGTCACTTGTCAACGCTGTCATTATCAGATAACCGCAGAAGCGAGATTACCAAGTGGCACTTACTACTGCCGCTTCTGTCTCGTTTTTGGCCGAAATCAAGCTGATAGGCCTCTTTATTATATACCTCCACATCCTTTTCCTATAGCCAATTATCTTCAATGGAAGGGGATATTAACGCCCTACCAAGAAAGTATTTCAAACCAATTAGTCAAGAATGTTCATGCTAAAAAACCTACTTTAGTGCATGCTGTTACCGGAGCCGGCAAGACAGAGATGATTTATGGAGCCATAGCAGCAGTTGTTAATGCTGGAGGTTGGGTTTGTTTAGCCAGCCCAAGGGTCGATGTTTGTATAGAACTTGCTAATCGCTTAAAAGCTGCTTTTTCTTGCCGGGTTACTCTTTTACATGCTGACTCAGAAGCTTATCAAAGAAGTCCTATTATAGTAGCTACTACCCATCAATTACTGACCTTTTATAAGGCTTTTGATCTTTTAATCATTGATGAAGTTGATGCTTTTCCTTTTGTCAATAATCATCAACTACAATATGCAGCGCAGCAAGCCGCTAAAGAAGGCGCTAGTAGTATCGTATTGACCGCGACATCGACCAAAGAACTGGAAGAGCAGGTCAAAAGTGGGGAACTAGAGAAGTTGACATTAGCTAGACGATTCCACGATAATCCTTTAATTCTTCCGAAATTTATCAGGAGTTTTGGTCTATTAAAAAAAATTCACTGTCAAAAACTTCCTCGAGCTCTTGTTAAATCTATCAGTCAACAAAGGAAAACAGGATGTCCACTGCTAATTTTTCTTCCTATTATTGCCATGGCAGAATTAGTTACTGAATTATTAAAGTTAGCTTTTCCAGAGGAACAAATTGCCTGTGTCTCTAGCCAATCAGCTGACAGAGTTAAAGACATTGATGCCTTTCGTCAAGGAAAGAAAGGTATTTTGGTGACCACCACAATATTGGAAAGGGGTGTTACTTTCCCAGGCGTGGATGTCTTTGTGCTTATGGCACAGCATCGAGGATACAGTTCTCAAAGCTTGGTTCAAATCGCAGGTCGTGTGGGGAGATCTATCGAAAGGCCAACAGGGAAGGTGTATTTCTTTCACGATGGGATTAGCCAAGCAATGCGCAATGCAAGAAAAGAAATTAAAGAAATGAATCAGAAAGGTTATTTGAATGATATGCCTCCTATGTCAACAATTTAGTCCATTACCCTTGCGAATAACGGATATTCTCTTTTTGAAACCTCAAACAACAACTCTCTGTCAGGAGTGTCAACAAGGGTTTCAAAAGATAAGCTTCACGAGTTGCCAAACCTGTAACGCTCCTTCCCAAAGCTCTCCATGTTCTGATTGTTTAGAATGGAAAGTCAAAGGATACGAGGTTAATCACAAAAGTTTATATCAGTATAACGCTGCTATGAAAGCTTATTTTAGCCAATATAAGTTTCAAGGAGACTACTTGCTAAGACATGTCTTTGCTCAAGAATTAGCCCAAGTTATTAAAAAAGACTATCCAGATTTTACTCCTGTTCCAGTTCCTATCAGTAAGGAGCGTTATGAAGAACGTCATTTCAATCAAGTGACTGCTATACTTGAAGCAGGGAATATTAACTATTGCATGCTTTTTAAAAGAATGGATACTAGCCGTCAGTCTTCTAAAACTAAAAATGAAAGATTATTATCCAAAGATGCCTATCGTCTCTCCACCCTCTCTGAATTACCAGCAAAAATCCTCATTATTGATGATATTTACACTACCGGTAGCACCATTATCGCTTTGAAAAAACTATTAATGCATGTTGGAAATAGTGACATCAAAAGTTTGTCAATTGCACGTTAAAACTTGCAAATTTTCATGAAAGCGGTATAATAGTATTAAAGATAAAGAAAGCGCTTCAAGCGCGAGAAAGAGGTATCCTATGATTAAGTTCAGTATTCGTGGAGAAAATATCGAAGTGACAGAAGCTATTCGCGATTATGTAGAATCAAAGCTTACTAAAATCGAAAAGTATTTTGTTGAAGAGCAAGAAATAGATGCGCGTGTTAATTTGAAAGTTTATCGTGAGAAATCTTCAAAAGTAGAGGTTACTATCCCACTTGGTTCAGTAACACTTCGTGCAGAAGATGTATCACAAGATATGTATGGTTCAATCGATTTAGTCGTTGATAAGATTGAACGTCAAATCAGAAAAAATAAAACTAAAATTGCAAAAAAACATCGTGAAAAAGTTCCAACTGGTCAAGTCTTCACAACAGAATTTGAAGCAGAGCAAGTAGATGAAACACCAGAAGTAAAAGTGGTTCGCACTAAAAACCTCACATTAAAACCAATGGATGTTGAAGAAGCACGTTTACAAATGGAATTATTAGGGCATGATTTCTTTATCTATACTGATGCCGAAGATGGTGAAACTAACATTCTTTACCGTCGTGAAGATGGTGATTTAGGGTTAATTGAAGCCAAATAAAGTTTAACAAATAGGAGTAAGTCAGCTTACTTCTATTTTTTTCCCGCGTTGTAAAATGAAGTGCAACAAAAAAGACATGTTTGTCTGATATACTAGAATTCCCCAATTCAGTATGGAAAGCAGATGAACATGTCTAATATTAATTCTACCAGAAAATCCTCCTATTCTCATCTTTCAGCCACAGAACGGGGTGAAATTGCTGCTTATCTTAAAATGAGAGAGCAACCCGTTGATATTGCTCGACTCCTGGGTTGTCACTGTTCTACAATCTGCCGAGAAATAAAACGTTGTTCAGTAGAACAGGTAAAGGATAAGAATGGAAAACAAACCTTCTTCAACGCCTATTTTGCTGATAGTGGATAACGTGTCTATGAAACCAATCGTCAAAAGAGTTCTTACCTCAAATTGAATGGCTGCTCCGCTAGGTTCATTGCACAATTAGAATCTGCCTTGACGGCTAACATTCGTCTCCATAGTGTGGATAGTTTTGTTCAGACTTACAAAGTAAACCATCCTGAAGAAGTCGTCCCCTATACCAAAACGATTTATCGTTATATCAAAGAGGGGTTGTTAGCTATTAAACCAATCGATTTGCCTAAGATGGTTAGTATCAGAAAACGTTCTAAGAAAGTCATGAAGACGAATAAGAAGACTTTAGGTAAATCTATCGAAGAACGTCCAGAATATATTAATGATCGTTCTGAATTTGGGCATTGGGAGATTGATTTGGTTCTCGGCAAGAAAACCAAAGGTGAAGCTGTTATGTTGACTTTGGTAGAGCGCCAGACACGCTATGCACTAGGAGTTAAGCTAGAAGACAAGCAGTCCCAAACCATTAACCGCGCTGTCACGCATCTCATCAGTCAGTATCCTATTGCATCCATCACAGCGGATAATGGTTCTGAGTTTAGTTTACTCTCAAACCTAGAAGCTGTTGACGTTTACTTTGCACATCCCTATTCTTCACATGAGAGAGGAACAAACGAGAACTTCAATGGCCTCCTCAGAGAATATGTCCCTAAAGGAATCTCACTTAATCCACTAACCTCTGAAGAACTTGACAATTATCTTACAGCCATCAATGAGCGCCCAAGACGACTTCTTCAATATCAATCCTCAACATTCCTGTTTGAGCTATCCCGAACAACTTAACCTCTGGAACTCTAGTTATCTATGAACTGGTTGCACTTGACTTGACAACTTGCGTTCTATTTTTTTTGAAAAAAGAGAGAAAATATAGTTGACAAATAAGGATGACCTATCGTATACTATTCAAGTTGCCAGTAGAAATGTTAAAACTGGCTAACTTCAACTTGAAATTTGGCGACTTATCACTTGAAAGTATTTTTGAAAAAAAGAGTAAAAAAGTTGTTGACAAAGTTAGTAAAAGTTGATAGAATAAAATAGTTGTCTCGAAAGAGGGCAAGACCTTTGAGAACTGAATAAGACGAACCAAACGTGAGGGTGATATGGAGACATATTACCCGTCAAAAACGAGAAATAAATCTGTCAGCGACAGAAAGAACGAGTAAGTTCAAACACATCTTAATGAGAGTTTGATCCTGGCTCAGGACGAACGCTGGCGGCGTGCCTAATACATGCAAGTAGAACGCTGAGGACTGGTGCTTGCACCGGTCCAAGGAGTTGCGAACGGGTGAGTAACGCGTAGGTAACCTACCTCATAGCGGGGGATAACTATTGGAAACGATAGCTAATACCGCATAAAAGTGTTTAACCCATGTTAAACATTTAAAAGGTGCAACTGCATCACTATGAGATGGACCTGCGTTGTATTAGCTAGTTGGTGAGGTAACGGCTCACCAAGGCGACGATACATAGCCGACCTGAGAGGGTGATCGGCCACACTGGGACTGAGACACGGCCCAGACTCCTACGGGAGGCAGCAGTAGGGAATCTTCGGCAATGGACGGAAGTCTGACCGAGCAACGCCGCGTGAGTGAAGAAGGTTTTCGGATCGTAAAGCTCTGTTGTTAGAGAAGAATGATGGTGGGAGTGGAAAATCCACCATGTGACGGTAACTAACCAGAAAGGGACGGCTAACTACGTGCCAGCAGCCGCGGTAATACGTAGGTCCCGAGCGTTGTCCGGATTTATTGGGCGTAAAGCGAGCGCAGGCGGTTCTTTAAGTCTGAAGTTAAAGGCAGTGGCTCAACCATTGTACGCTTTGGAAACTGGAGAACTTGAGTGCAGAAGGGGAGAGTGGAATTCCATGTGTAGCGGTGAAATGCGTAGATATATGGAGGAACACCGGTGGCGAAAGCGGCTCTCTGGTCTGTAACTGACGCTGAGGCTCGAAAGCGTGGGGAGCAAACAGGATTAGATACCCTGGTAGTCCACGCCGTAAACGATGAGTGCTAGGTGTTAGGCCCTTTCCGGGGCTTAGTGCCGGAGCTAACGCATTAAGCACTCCGCCTGGGGAGTACGACCGCAAGGTTGAAACTCAAAGGAATTGACGGGGGCCCGCACAAGCGGTGGAGCATGTGGTTTAATTCGAAGCAACGCGAAGAACCTTACCAGGTCTTGACATCCTCCTGACCGGTCTAGAGATAGGCTTTCCCTTCGGGGCAGGAGTGACAGGTGGTGCATGGTTGTCGTCAGCTCGTGTCGTGAGATGTTGGGTTAAGTCCCGCAACGAGCGCAACCCCTATTGTTAGTTGCCATCATTAAGTTGGGCACTCTAGCGAGACTGCCGGTAATAAACCGGAGGAAGGTGGGGATGACGTCAAATCATCATGCCCCTTATGACCTGGGCTACACACGTGCTACAATGGTTGGTACAACGAGTCGCAAGCCGGTGACGGCAAGCTAATCTCTTAAAGCCAATCTCAGTTCGGATTGTAGGCTGCAACTCGCCTACATGAAGTCGGAATCGCTAGTAATCGCGGATCAGCACGCCGCGGTGAATACGTTCCCGGGCCTTGTACACACCGCCCGTCACACCACGAGAGTTTGTAACACCCGAAGTCGGTGAGGTAACCTATTAGGAGCCAGCCGCCTAAGGTGGGATAGATGATTGGGGTGAAGTCGTAACAAGGTAGCCGTATCGGAAGGTGCGGCTGGATCACCTCCTTTCTAAGGAAATGGAACACGTTAGGGTCGTCTTATTTAGTTTTGAGAGGTCTTGTGGGGCCTTAGCTCAGCTGGGAGAGCGCCTGCTTTGCACGCAGGAGGTCAGCGGTTCGATCCCGCTAGGCTCCATTAGGATAGAGATATCCTAGAAACTGTCCATTGAAAATTGAATATCTATATCAAATTCCACGATCAAGAAATTGATTGTACGAATAGTAACAAGAAAATAAACCGAAAACGCTGTGAATAATCAAGAGTTTTTCTAGTTAAGATATACTAGTAAAAGATAAGGTTAAGTTAATAAGGGCGCACGGTGGATGCCTTGGCACTAGAAGCCGAAGAAGGACGTGACTAACGACGAAATGCTTTGGGGAGCTGTAAGTAAGCGCTGATCCAGAGATGTCCGAATGGGGGAACCCACTAGCTACTGGCTAGTATCCATAACTGTTAAGGTTATGAGAAGGAAGACGCAGTGAACTGAAACATCTAAGTAGCTGCAGGAAGAGAAAGCAAACGCGATTGCCTTAGTAGCGGCGAGCGAAACGGCAGGAGGGCAAACCGAGAAGTTTACTTCTCGGGGTTGTAGGACTGCGACGTGGGACTTTAAAAGGATAGAAGAATTACCTGGGAAGGTAAGCCAAAGAGAGTAATAGCCTCGTATTTAAAATTCTTTTGAGCCCTAGCAGTATCCTGAGTACGGCGAGACACGCGAAATCTCGTTGGAATCTGGGAGGACCATCTCCCAACCCTAAATACTCTCTAGTGACCGATAGTGAACCAGTACCGTGAGGGAAAGGTGAAAAGCACCCCGTGAGGGGAGTGAAATAGAACCTGAAACCGTGTGCCTACAACAAGTTCGAGCCCGTTAATGGGTGAGAGCGTGCCTTTTGTAGAATGAACCGGCGAGTTACGATATGATGCGAGGTTAAGTTGAAGAGACGGAGCCGCAGGGAAACCGAGTCTTAATAGGGCGACTTAGTATCATGTTGTAGACCCGAAACCATGTGACCTACCCATGAGCAGGTTGAAGGTGCGGTAAGACGCACTGGAGGACCGAACCAGGGCACGTTGAAAAGTGCTTGGATGACTTGTGGGTAGCGGAGAAATTCCAAACGAACTTGGAGATAGCTGGTTCTCTCCGAAATAGCTTTAGGGCTAGCGTCGATGTTAAGTCTCTTGGAGGTAGAGCACTGTTTGGGTGAGGGGTCCATCTCGGATTACCAATCTCAGATAAACTCCGAATGCCAACGAGATATAATCGGCAGTCAGACTGCGAGTGCTAAGATCCGTAGTCGAAAGGGAAACAGCCCAGACCACCAGCTAAGGTCCCAAAATATATGTTAAGTGGAAAAGGATGTGGGGTTGCACAGACAACTAGGATGTTAGCTTAGAAGCAGCTATTCATTCAAAGAGTGCGTAATAGCTCACTAGTCGAGTGACCCTGCGCCGAAAATGTACCGGGGCTAAAACATATTACCGAAGCTGTGGATGACACGTTAGTGTCATGGTAGGAGAGCGTTCTATGTGTGAAGAAGGTGTACCGTGAGGAGCGCTGGAACGCATAGAAGTGAGAATGCCGGTATGAGTAGCGAAAGACAGGTGAGAATCCTGTCCACCGTAAGACTAAGGTTTCCAGGGGAAGGCTCGTCCGCCCTGGGTTAGTCGGGACCTAAGGAGAGACCGAAAGGTGTATCCGATGGCCAACAGGTTGATATTCCTGTACTAGAGTATAAAGTGATGGAGGGACGCAGTAGGCTAACTAAAGCAGGCGATTGGAAGAGCCTGTCTAAGCAGTGAGGTGTAAGATGAGTCAAATGCTTATCTTTATAACATTGAGCTGTGATGGGGAGCGAAGTTAAGTAGCGAAGTTAGTGACGTCACACTGCCAAGAAAAGCTTCTAGCGTTTAATTATACTCTACCCGTACCGCAAACCGACACAGGTAGTCGAGGCGAGTAGCCTCAGGTGATCGAGAGAACTCTCGTTAAGGAACTCGGCAAAATGACCCCGTAACTTCGGGAGAAGGGGTGCTGACTTAGGTCAGCCGCAGTGAATAGGCCCAAGCAACTGTTTATCAAAAACACAGCTCTCTGCTAAATCGTAAGATGATGTATAGGGGGTGACGCCTGCCCGGTGCTGGAAGGTTAAGAGGAGGGTTTAGCGTAAGCGAAGATCTGAATTGAAGCCCCAGTAAACGGCGGCCGTAACTATAACGGTCCTAAGGTAGCGAAATTCCTTGTCGGGTAAGTTCCGACCCGCACGAAAGGCGTAATGATTTGGGCACTGTCTCAACGAGAGACTCGGTGAAATTTTAGTACCTGTGAAGATGCAGGTTACCCGCGACAGGACGGAAAGACCCCATGGAGCTTTACTGCAGTTTGATATTGAGTATCTGTACCACATGTACAGGATAGGTAGGAGCCATTGAAGTCGGGACGCCAGTTTCGACGGAGGCGTTGTTGGGATACTACCCTTGTGTTATGGCTACTCTAACCCGGATAGGTTATCCCTATCGGAGACAGTGTCTGACGGGCAGTTTGACTGGGGCGGTCGCCTCCTAAAAGGTAACGGAGGCGCCCAAAGGTTCCCTCAGATTGGTTGGAAATCAATCGCAGAGTGTAAAGGTATAAGGGAGCTTGACTGCGAGAGCTACAACTCGAGCAGGGACGAAAGTCGGGCTTAGTGATCCGGTGGTTCCGTATGGAAGGGCCATCGCTCAACGGATAAAAGCTACCCTGGGGATAACAGGCTTATCTCCCCCAAGAGTTCACATCGACGGGGAGGTTTGGCACCTCGATGTCGGCTCGTCGCATCCTGGGGCTGTAGTCGGTCCCAAGGGTTGGGCTGTTCGCCCATTAAAGCGGCACGCGAGCTGGGTTCAGAACGTCGTGAGACAGTTCGGTCCCTATCCGTCGCGGGCGTAGGAAATTTGAGAGGATCTGCTCCTAGTACGAGAGGACCAGAGTGGACTTACCGCTGGTGTACCAGTTGTCTTGCCAAAGGCATCGCTGGGTAGCTATGTAGGGAAGGGATAAGCGCTGAAAGCATCTAAGTGCGAAGCCCCCCTCAAGATGAGATTTCCCATGATTTTATATCAGTAAGAGCCCTGAGAGATGATCAGGTAGATAGGTTAGAAGTGGAAGTGTAGTGATACATGAAGCGGACTAATACTAATAGCTCGAGGACTTATCCGAAGAAAGAGATTGACAAGCGTAGAAGGTTCTTGTTAGAATATAGGTATTCAATTTTGAGTGGACAGTCCTTATGAGAATAAGGAGGTTCAAAAGTTAAGTGACGATAGCCTAGGAGATACACCTGTACCCATGCCGAACACAGTAGTTAAGCCCTAGAACGCCTGAAGTAGTTGGGGGTTGCCCCCTGTTAGATACGGTAGTCGCTTAGCTTAGAGGCCACTCAATGGGAGTTTAGCTCAGCTGGGAGAGCATCTGCCTTACAAGCAGAGGGTCAGCGGTTCGATCCCGTTAACTCCCATAGTATTTGAAAAGATACAGGTCCCGTAGTGTAGCGGTTATCACGTCGCCCTGTCACGGCGAAGATCGCGGGTTCGATTCCCGTCGGGACCGTTCAAAGAGTAGTCATATTTTTTGAAGGAAAGACTCGTTAGCTCAGTTGGTAGAGCAATTGACTTTTAATCAATGGGTCACTGGTTCGAGCCCAGTACGGGTCATAGAAGCGGGTTTGGCGGAATTGGCAGACGCACCAGATTTAGGATCTGGCGCTTAACGGCGTGGGGGTTCAAGTCCCTTAACCCGCATAAAAGATTAGCCGGCTTAGCTCAGTTGGTAGAGCATCTGATTTGTAATCAGAGGGTCGCGTGTTCAAGTCATGTAGCCGGCATAACTAATAAGATTAGTTTTTCCAAGCTTGTTAGCTTGGGCGCGTAGCTCAGGTGGTTAGAGCGCACGCCTGATAAGCGTGAGGTCGGTGGTTCGAGTCCACTCGTGCCCATTATCTATATTATTATGGTCCGTTGGTCAAGGGGTTAAGACACCGCCTTTTCACGGCGGTAACACGGGTTCGAATCCCGTACGGACTATAATTCTGTTTTTTATCATGATTTATAATTGGTAAAATTCAAAATCCTCGGAAGATCATTAAGATCTTCTTTTTTATTGTCTATTTTTGAGTTTTCTGTCAGGGATTGATCTGTTTAGAGGTTTTTAGTTGAAATAGAGTTTGGCCTTTTGATAATGTATAGTTCCTTTCTCTTGTTTGACTCTTTTGATAGGGGATTAGTATTATTTGGAATACAAAAAAGATATCCTTTGAAATATGATCAGCGGACATCTTTTTAGTATGATTATGCATGTAGCTATAAGTCAAGCATTCGTTTAATTGATTTCATGAGGGAGTAAGATCGTTTCAATACCTGAATTGTCGACTACATAGATTGTTCTTGGGTAAAAAGGATCAAACCGAGCTTTGTAATCAAAAACGATGCGTAGTCCACGTTTTCGATCAATATACTCATAAGAAAGGTATTGTTTGTTTTTAATTAGTTTGAAAACAAGGAGATTATTAAGGGGAAAAACACCTTTTAGGTAGTGATCGATGATTTCCCAAAACGTATCAACCAATTCGGGAGGAAGGCTAGTTGCTACACCAAAACTGGCATAGCGTTCCTTTGCTTTTTGAAATGCCATAAAAATTTTTCCTCTCTAGTAATAAAGCACTCCTGTGGAGTGCTAGACAACTATCAACGATTCTTCAGTTCAAGATAACGTTTGTACCAAATACTGATATAGGCCTTGGAAAATGGTCCTTTTTCATGATTAATCCAGTCAACTAATATTTTGACATTTTCTTTTAGAATAAAGTCCATATCAGCTGAATACTGCATTTCTTTTTTATGAACCTCGTATTCGTCAACATCAAGTAATCTCTTTTCACCATCCGCAAAAACTTTGACATCTAAATCGTAATCAATGTATTTAAGGGCCTCAGTGTCCATCATGTATGGACTAGCTAAGTTACAGTAATAAGAGACGCCATTATCTCGAATCATGGCTATAATGTTGAACCAGTATTTTTTGTGAAAATAAACGATTGCAGGCTCACGAGTAACCCAGCGTCTACCATCACTTTCTGTGACAAGAGTGTGATCATTAACTCCAATAAGGGCATTTTCAGTTGTTTTGAGTACCATAGTATCGCGCCAGGTTCGGTGCAATCTACCATCATGCTTATAACTTTGAATTGTAATAAAGTCGCCTTCTTTAGGTAATTTCATGCCTTACCAACTTTCTACAATTAAACTTATCCCTTATAGTCTATCATAAATGTGTGAATAAATCACTTAATTTTGTCATACTTAGAGATAATCTCTTAATTTGCTGGTAATATCATCACTCGGGTAACCTTTTCGGTATAGGGTTTGGTAGAGCTTTTGCTTTAAGGTATAACCATCATATTTGCGACTGAGTTTACGATATTGTTTGTCTAATTCTTTATCAAGAAGATCTTCTATGTCTTGATTATCTTGGTCAAAATTAAGTTGATTGAGGCTATGTTTAGCCGAATCGTAGGAAAAGCCTTTGGTGAGCAAGGATTGCATCAGTTTATCCTTTAAAGCTTTGGGAGGAAGTTTTCCTTGGTACTTACTGAAGAGTTTTTGGGATACTTTTTGTGCAAGTTGGTTGAAGTCAGTTTGAGATAAGATAGGATCAATGTCATGACTTGCAATGCCTTTTTGTAATAACTTTTGTTTTAACACTTGAGGACCTTTATCACCATTTAGCTGATTTTGGCGGGTATAGGTCTCCGCTAATTTGGCGTCATCTAACCACCTGTCTTGTTGGAGATGGTGAATGATGTCCGGAATAATGCTTTCGTCAATATCGTGCTTAAGCAGGTAGTCCTTGACTTGCTTTTGGCTGCGTTGTTGGAAGGAAAGAAAATAGAGAGCTAGGTTTTTACCGTAGGACAGTTGTGCAAAATGTTTAATGTCTTCAAGCTGATCATTGTCAAGGACTTTATCTTTACTCAGCATAAAGTGGACGATGGTATCTTCTGTTACATACAGAGCGTCATTGTCATCAAATTCAACGAGATACAGACGCTTTTTCTTTTCGATTTTAGTGATTTTCATACTTTGATTATATCAAAAATGGTAAAATAGAAAATGAAAATACTGCTAAAATAGGTTAGTTCGTGAGTGACTTTGGCAGTGAGATTAAAAAAGTTACAGAGTAAGGGGAAGACATGGTCATAAAGGTTAAACAGAAAATTCCTTTAAAAATTAAACGAATGGGGATTAATGGCGAAGGGATTGGTTTTTACCAGAAAACCTTGGTATTCGTTCCTGGTGCTTTAAAGGGAGAAGATGTTTTTTGCCAAGTCACGGAGGTTAAGCGTAATTTTGCAGAGGCCAAGCTGTTAACGGTAAATAAGGCTTCTAAGAATCGTGTCAAACCAGCTTGCCCTATTTATGAAACTTGTGGTGGTTGCCAAATCATGCATTTAGCCTATCCTAAACAGCTAGATTTCAAAGATGATGTGATTAGGCAGGCCCTTAAAAAATTCAAACCAGCTGGTTATGAGCAATTTGAGATTAGGCATACCAAGGGAATGAAGAAGCCAGACCACTACCGAGCTAAATTGCAGTTTCAGTTAAGATCATTTGGGGGATCGGTCAAAGCTGGTCTATTTTCACAAGGGAGTCACCGTTTGGTTCCTATTGATTATTGTTTGGTTCAGGATGCATTGACACAGGAAATCATTAATTCCATCACTCAGTTAGTGGATAAATACAGATTGCCTGTTTACAATGAACGCAATATTGCTGGTATTCGGACGGTAATGGTTCGGAAAGCACAGGCTAGTGATCAGGTGCAGATTATTATTGTGAGCAGTAAGGACATTAGTTTGGCCGGGCTCATTGGAGACGTGACCAAGGCTTTTCCTCAAATTAAGACGGTTGCCTTGAATATTAATCGTTCTAAATCGAGTGACATCTATGGGGAAGAAACTGAAATCTTATGGGGACAAGAGGCGATCCATGAAGAAGTTTTGGACTATGGATTTGCTTTGTCACCGAGGGCTTTTTACCAGCTTAATCCAGAGCAGACAGAGGTTTTGTATGGCGAGGTGGTCAAGGCCTTGGATGTAGGGGTCACAGATCACATTATCGATGCCTATTGTGGCGTTGGTTCAATTGGCTTTGCCTTTGCAGGGAAAGTCAAGTCTGTGCGAGGGATGGATATCATTCCAGAAGCCATTGAGGATGCACAGAAAAATGCCAAGGCCATGGGCTTTGATAATACTTACTATGAGGCAGGGAAGGCAGAGGATATTATTCCTAAATGGTATAAACAAGGTTACCGAGCGGATGCTATCATTGTCGATCCGCCAAGAACTGGTTTAGATGATAAATTATTAAAAACCATTCTTCGTTATCAGCCTAAACAGATGGTGTATGTGTCTTGTAATACCTCTACTTTAGCCCGCGACTTGATACAGCTAGCAACTGTTTACGATGTTCACTATATCCAAAGTGTAGACATGTTCCCTCATACGGCAAGGACCGAGGCAGTTGTGAAATTGTCCAAACGACATATCGATGACCATCATAAATGACTGAAGACGATATGAAAGATGTTAACATCAAAAAATAAGGCCACATACCGTGACATTAAAGATTAATTGAGAGAGAAGGAATCATGATAAAACGTATTACCATTTTGGGAACGGGAATGATGGGGAAACAACTAGCAGCTTTTTTGCTCAATTCCCATTTGGAGGTTACCTTGGTCAAGGTCAGTTCTTCGCAGAATTTGCAAGAGGATGAGCAAGCTGTCCTCTCTTATATCAAGAAACGCTTATATGAAGCTTCTTATATTCAGCATTTTCACTTCCAGTCTTTGGAGGCTTATTTGGAACAGAGGATTGATGCTGATTTAATGATTGAAGCAGTTGTGGAGGACTTAGAGGTAAAGCAGTCTTTATTGCAAAGACTTAGTTTTCAGCTTGGAGAGCATACCTTTATTGCTACTAATACCTCATCATTAAGTCTTGAAAAGATAGCTAGTTCTTTGAATCCAGATATGACGAGACGTTTTTTGGGGCTTCATTTTTTCGCTCCTGTTCGTCAGATGCCCTTAGTAGAAGTGTGTTATCATTCGGAATTTGAAGAGCAGTATAAACCTCTTATGGAAGAATTCGTTGCAAAAACCTTAGGAAAAGAAATGATTATTGCCAATGATGTGCTAGGTTTCATTGCTAATCGGATAGGTTTTTATGCTAATTACGACTTGATGAGACTGGGTGAGGAAGCCGATATAGGGATTGAAGCTATTGATTTTCTATCTGTTCATGCTTTAAAACGATCAGCGATGGGCCCTTACGCTTTGACCGATTATACTGGCTTATTGTTATCTGATGAGGCCCAAAAAACCTATGCTCAAAGCAAACGAGATGCGCCTTTCTTTCAAGAACGGTCTTTACCTAAAGAAATGGTCAATCGTTCTTATTTTGGCGCTCGTTATGGTAAGGGTTATTATCAAATCATTGAGGGGAAAAAACTTGTCATCAATCCCAAAACCTATCACTATCAAGCAATGTCTCCTATTCCAAAAGAATGGTTTGAAAGATATAAGAATGCATCTCCAAAAACTGTCTTTCATGACATCATGGTTAATAATGATCCCTTGAGTTTATTTTTAAGGCAGGTTATTGAAAATGTCTTATATTATGCCCTTATTCAAGTTCCTTTTGCGACTGAGAATTATAAGTCTATCGATAAAGCTATGCGTTATGGGTATAATTGGCAGTTGGGACCATTTGAAATTTGGGATTTACTTGGCTTCAATCAAGTGAAAGAAAACTTGCAAAAAAGATTTGGACCATTACCGAACTGGCTTGATCATATTAATGGCTGTTTTTATGCTCAAAATCCCTATGATTCGTCTCTGGAGATAATGCAGGTGGCACCAAATCTTATTTGGGATCGACCTAACCAAAGTTCTCTGAGGCAAACAGAGGATGGTGTGTTGTTATTTAGCATGGCAACTCCAAAATCCGTAATCAATCCCCAGTTGTTAAATGATTTAAGTGAAGCTATTGAATTGCTTGAAGAATCTGATAATAAGGGGCTTGTGATTCATAGTCTAGGAAAGCATTTTTCAGTTGGTTATGACATTAAGTTGATGTCAAGACAAATCGAGGAGAAAACTCTTTTATCTTCCTTACAAGATCAGTATCCTAAGACACACGAGCTTTTGAAAGCTCTGCGATTTAGCAAAAAACCAATCATTTCTGCGCTACATGGGAAAGCCCTAGGTGGCGGAGCGGAAATTGCAATGCTTTCTTCAGAAGTTCTGGCTGATGTTAATCTTAAAATCGGCCTTGTTGAGTATGGTATTGGATTGTTGCCTGGTGGTGGTGGCTTGGCTTATTTGGCTGAAACGGTTCTGATGTCATCTTATAGCAGGGCTCAAAAGAAGACAGACTTGGTAGACCGCTTTTTGTTAGTTTCAGGTCAAAAGGTGTCCAATAACGCCTATGAAGCAGTTCGTTTAGGCTTATTAAAAGCTAATACCACTATTGTGAAACGACAGGCAGATTTGGTAGAATTGGCAATCAGTCGTGTCCTGTTTTTGGATAAGGCAGGTTACATTCCTGTGGAACCTCAATCCTATCGTGCTCTTGGCAATGAATTTATTGCGATTATGAAAGGAATGATTGCCAATTATAGAGCAGGAGGTTTCATTTCAGCTGCGGAGGTTCCTGTTCTGGAAAAACTTGCCTTTGTTTTAGGAGGGGGTTCTTTGCCAATGGGAACTAAAATTGACTTTGAACATCTCTTAAACCTAGAAAAAGAATGTTTTCTACAGCTTTTGTCAAATCCAGATACTATTGAAAAACTGTCACAGTTTGCTAAGCCTTAGGGTATCATTCACGAATTTAGATTAGAAAGAGGTTGCGATGACCGAAGCCTATATTGTTGCTTATGGACGTTCTCCAATTTGTAAAGGAAAGGAAGAGGGAACTTACTATTACAGTAAACCTGAAGAAATTGCTGCTCAGGTGCTTAGAGGGGTCTTAACTACCTTAGGAGAAAGTTTTCCCACTCACGCCATTGAGGATGTGATTGTAGGTTGTTCAGTTCCTGAAAACCTTCAAGGCATGAACATTGCTAGAAAAATCAGTTTGCTAGCTGGTTTAGATGTTTGTGTTCCGGGTCAAACCATTAACCGTTTTTGTGCTTCTGGCTTACAGAGTATTGCAACAGCTGCAGCCTTTATCCAGTCTCAGCAGGCTGATTTCCTGATTGCTGGTGGTCTTGAATTTGCCAGTACCACACCAGCAACTAGTCCAGAAATGACCAATAGCCTTTTGTTAGAATCATCTCCTAATCCATACAGTCCTTGGATGGGAATTACTGCTGAAAATGTTGCCGAAAAGTATTCTATTAGTTCTGAAGAACAAAATCGCTTTGCCCTTACAAGCCATGAAAAGGCTCACTTGGCTCAGGTTTCTGGTAAGTTTGAAGAGGAGATTATTCCTGTAGTGGTTCAGAGACCAAAGCGTATAGGAAGTGATATTGTCCTTGAAGACCATGTCATTGATAAGGATGAAGGGATTCGAACGGATTCCAGTATCGAGAAACTTGAGCACTTACCTAAGATTTTTAAGAAAGAAGGGACAGTCACGGCTGCAACTTCTTCACAAATTAGTGACGGGGCTGCTTTTGTAGTTCTTGCTTCTCCAGCAGCTGTTAAACGCTATCAGCTTAAACCACTTGCAAGATTTTTGGGATGCCATACGACTGGTTGTGAGCCAGCACTCATGGGATTGGGTCCTATCACAGCTATCCCTAAGGTTCTCGAAAAAACAGGTTTAAAACAAAAAGATATAGACCTGATTGAATTAAATGAAGCTTTTGCTGCTCAAGCATTGGCCTGTATTAAAGCATTAAATCTAGCTGATGATAAAGTTAATGTTAATGGTGGAGCAATTGCCTTAGGTCACCCTAATGGTGCGATAGGGACAGTATTGACCATCAAAGCTCTTTCCGAACTCAAACGCCGTCGAGAGAGATATGGCTTAATCAGTATGTGTGTCGGTGGCGGTATGGGGGCTGCAGGGATTATTGAAAATTTAGGAGCAAGTACATGACCAGTATTGAAAAATTATTGAACTGTCGTTACCCTTTATTGCAAGGGGGAATGGCCTACATTTCCCAACCCAAACTCGTCGCAGCTGTTAGCGAAGCTGGTGGCGCTGGTATCCTAACATCTGTTGGCGAAACTCCTACATCATTAAAAGCATTGATTGACGAAGTTCGTCAATTAACCAGTCATACTTTTGGTGTTAATTTGATGTTACAACAAAACAATATTGCTGAATTAGTAGAAGTCATTGTGCAAGAGAAGGTACCATTTGTGACAACTGGAGCTGGGAATCCAGCTCCCTATTTGCGAGCCCTTAAAGAAGCCGGTATCAAAGTATTAGCTGTGGTAGGGTCTGTTTATCATGCTAAAAAAATGGATGCTTTAGGAGTTGATGCGATCATTGCAGAAGGACAGGAATCTGGCGGCCATATTGGAGAGATTTCTAGCATGGTCTTAATCCCCCAAGTCGTCGATGCTGTTTCAGTACCAGTCATTGGAGCAGGTGGTGTTTATGATCATCGTTCTATTTCGGCTATGATTGCTTTGGGTGCCAAAGGGGTTCAGGCGGGTACCATATTTTTAGCCAGTCAAGAGTGCCAAATTCCCAATTCCTATAAAGAAAAGTTACTGGATGCTAATGAGCCTGCAACTATTGTGACAGGTTTAAAATACGGCCATCCCGTTCGTAGTTTGAAGACAACTTTGGTTGTTGATTATGCGGAAAAAGAATTTTCAGGGGCATCAAAAGAAGAGTTAGATGCCTGTATTGGAGATGCTTACCATCAAGCCGTTGTCAGCGAAACAGACCATGGTTGCTATTTAGCGGGTCAGGTTGCTGCTGCAATTAGGAGGATAGAAACGGTTCAGGTCATTGTTGATCGCTTATTTCCTCCTAAGCAAACTGGTTCGAAATAATTGATTTCAATGTTTTATGTAGTCTCAGCAACGTCAAAAATAGAAGGAGTGATTCAATGGCAATTGATGTGACGAGTTTATATAATCGTCGTCGTGACAATCGTTGGGATAGGGTGAGTGTTGGTGATTTTTTGGAACGCGTGACTTATAGTTATCCCCATAAAGAGGCTATAGTGGCTTATGAAGGTGCCTATGCCTATCAAGACTTTGCTCGTTTAACCTATCAAGAAGCAGAAAATGCTGCCAATCAATTTGCAAACAGTCTTTTAGCAACTGGTTTGGAAAGAGGAGATCGGGTTTTATTGTATTGTGATAATTCTTCTGAGGCCATGATTGCTAAACTAGGTATTGCCAAAGCTGGACTTGTTGTTGTGCCTGTCAATACCATGGTGGCATTAGATGTCACTGCGCATATTATTGAGTTAACGGAACCGAAATTTGTTCTAGCAGATGCTGAGCATGTTTCTACTATTTCTGGTCTTTTAAACGAAAAAGGCATTGAGATTAATGTCGTCATCCCTCTTGGTGGAGAAGTTTCAAATGACAGTCAAGATTTTAAGGCTTTTTTAGAGCAATCGTCACCTTCAGCACCTGAAATTCGTATTCACGGAGATGATATTTGGGAAATTCTATTTACCTCAGGAACAACAAGCATGCCCAAAGGGGCTATGATTTCACATCACAACACTTACTTCGCTTCCTACAATTATGGAATGAAATTATCCCGAGGTCTTCATCTGGAAACAGACTATAAAGTTGCTAGTTTTCTTCCAGTTATCTATCATGTAGCCGATCAAACGTTACCAGGCTCCGCATTTTTAATGGGAGGTACCTTGCTAATTGGTCGTAAGCAATCTATGGAGGGACTTGCTGACATGATTAGTCGAGAGAAGGTGTCTGCACTATGGGCGGGCTCTTCTGAATCCCTCAGAGACTTGATTGAACATTATCAATCACATGAAACTGTCTATAATTTTAAGAGTCTTACTTCAATTATATATGGCTACACAGCACTAGCACCTCGTTATCATGATACCTTAAAAGCTATCTGTAGTGATCAGGTGCTTATCTGGGGATCCTTTTCTCAGACGGAGGCAATTGCTGGTTTTCGCTTTTTCCACGATCAATTTGCAGAGCATTATTACCAAAATTGTCCTCTGACCAATTACCTAGGAAAGCCTGATCCTAGTTTAGCAGCAGCTTTGATGACGGATGAGGGGGACTTGATTGAGGGACCGGGTAAAACTGGGGAAGTTGTTTATAGATCTCCACAAATGTTTTCGGGTTATTATAAAAATGAAAAAGCTACCGAAGAAGCATTGGCATTCGGATGGTTCCATTCTGGAGACCTCATTCAATTTGATGATCATCATTTAGCAAAAATGGTTGATCGGGATAAGGATATCATTAAGACAGGTGGCGAATCGGTATCCTCAAGTCGTGTTGAGGCCATTTTACGAAGCCATGATGATGTTAGAAATGCAGCTGTCCTAGGATTTCCTAATGATAAGTGGGGAGAAGTTGTTGTTGGCTTTGTAATCAAAAAAGATAATAGCAAGCTAACGGAGTCGGAACTGATTTCCTATGGACGTCAACGGTTAGCTGGATTTGAAACCCCCAAGTCAATTGTTTTTGTTAAGGAATTTCCAGAAACGGTAGCGAGTAAAATTTTAAAATATAAACTAAAAGAAGATTATATGGAAGCCTTTCGAGAAATCCACTAAAAAACAACTAAAAGTCTTCTATAGTTTTGCTAATAATGGTAATATAGGAAGTGATTTTAGATTCCGACATCCTTAAAAAATAATTGATCATCAATGAGATTGAGGATGTCAGGACAATCACGTCATTGATTCAGCGGCTTGGAAGAGGATAATAAGAGAGGGAATTAACATGAAACTGAATGTTTTAGATTATGGATTAATTGATAAGAATAGAACCACCCAAGAAGCATTAGATGAAACCATTGAATTGGCGCAAAAAGCTGAGGCATTAGGCTATCATCGTTTCTGGGTGGCTGAACATCATAATATTGCGGCTTTTGCTATTAGTAGTCCTGAATTAATGATGATGGAATTGGGGATGAAAACGTCTCACATCCGATTAGGATCAGGAGGCATCATGGCCCTTCACTATAGTGCTTACAAGGTTGCAGAAATCATAAAGACCCTAGAAGCAAGATATCCTAATCGTATTGATCTCGGGGTAGGCAATTTTTTAGGTAATCCTTTAGTGCAGTCTGCGATGAAGAGTATTCATACTAAGGATGACTATCCTCAAGTTATTAGAGATTTAGATGCTTACCTGCATCATGATAAAGAAAATCCTCTTCCGATAGCTGTTAATCCCAAAATTGATACGGAACCAGAACTCTGGACTCTCAGTCATAGTGAAGAAACGGCTCAACTAGCGGCAGAATTAGGGTTGGGATATGTATTTGGTATTTTCCCTTATATGCCACTGAATACTATGGAAGAAGCTAAAAAAGTTTCAGCTATTTATCACCAGAACTTTAAGCCGTCATCACAAGGCTCACAACCACATCTTACATTAGCTAGCTTTATTGTCATTGCTGATACTGCTGAAGAGGCAGAAGCCATGGCGAAGACCTTAGATATCTGGATGTTAGGAAATGATAGCTTTAATGAATTCACACAGTATCCCGATACTGACGATGCGTCTGCTTATCCACTCACTCAAGACCAAAAAGAGCTAATAAAAGACAACCGAACAAGAGCTATTATCGGTGATAAGGAAACTGTTAAAAAACAACTGGATGTCTTGATTGAAGCTACTCAAGCGAGTGAAGTCTTGGTTATTCCTTTAGTTCCGGGACTGAAACAACGTATCAGAAGTCTTGAACTCATGGCAGAATTATACCTATAAGTTTGATTAAAGCAGACAAGTCCTAACGATATGATAGAAGTGGGGAAATCCCTTCGTTTCAAACTTCCATTTATCGAAGAGGACATGGGAATAAGTTCGGATAAAAATAATAGCGTTGTGGCTGTCGTGAAACTACAGAAAAAGGAATGCTGACATTCCTTGATTTTAAGTAGTTTTTCAACTATATTAACTTTGTCCCTGCTGACCTTGGAGGGCTGAACAAAAGTCTGAAAAGTGGTAAAAGGGAGTAATGTTATCTGACCTCTCTATGGGAGACACAATAGTTAGAACATTCAACGTAAACGAGAACATTGTCATCAGTGTTCTCGTGTTTTTATGAATAAAGTAACTGCTGAGAAAGCGAGCTGTCATCAGAGGACAACAAGGCTAGTTATCTTTTTGCTTGTTCTGATGTTTTTTTCTAAATTGATACCAATACCATTGATAGTAGGTTTCAACAATCATTATAAGGAATGATAGGATACACGAGATAGTCCCGGTTAGATAAGTTACCACAACTTGTATAGGGATGCAATATAAAATCTAGGACTGCGATTAAAGAGCCTTGAAAATTGAGGTATTTTCGAAAGGTTTCCAAGTGAGTAAATTGTTGGTCAATTAGTTTGAAGGGGTTTAGCAGGGTGTTGTCTCCTTTATTTCCTCTTTGGTCTGATAATTTAAGCAGAATCAGAAAAGGATAAACTGTCTTTGGTGATATGATGCTATGGATTGCTTGTCTTAATCAATTGGGGTATAGCGGATTTAGCAGGAGAATAGGTACTTTTTGAGGAGAAACCATTTCGGGCTGATAAAAAACATGTTAGAATGAGATAACTAAGCATTGGAGACTAGGATAAATAAAAGAGGAGGAGATGTGATGAGCGTAAGCGTTCGTTTGGCGACCTTAGAGGATGCGGAAGCACTCTTAGCTATTTATGCCCCCTATGTGACCGATACTGCGGTCACTTTTGATTATGAAGTACCGGACTTAGAAGCTTTCAAAAAGCGTATGATACAGATAATGGCTTTTTACCCATACTTGGTAGCAGAAGAAGCAGGCTCTATCTTGGGCTATGCTTATGCTAGTGCTTTTCATGCACGAGCGGCCTATGCCTGGTCAGCTGAAGTGACCATCTACCTTGCTATGGAGAATAAGGGAAAAGGGTTTGGCACCAAATTGTATCAAGCGTTAGAAAGGTACTTGACTAAGATGGGTATTTTGAATTGCAATGCCTGTATTGCTAGCACAGCATGTGAATCTCCTTATTTAGCGAACCACAGTCAGCTGTTTCATGAAAAAATGGGTTATCAGCTCGTAGGAAAATTCCACCAAGTGGGTTATAAATTTGACCAATGGTTTGATATGATTTGGATGGAAAAAATGCTGGGTGACCATAACCTGGCTATTACGAAGCCAAAATCCATTCAAGAGGTATTAGTGAATGACAAAAATAATTGCTAGTTTGCAGCCGAGTCAATACTACCTATCAGAAGATAAATTAAGAGCTGTCAGGGATTGGTTAACTAAGGATGAAGCGGTGATGCAGCCTATTATCATTAGGAAAATGGATGGGCAAGATGTGATTTTAGATGGTCATAGTAGAGCTTTTTGTGCTCTAGAGTTAGGCTGGGAAAGGATTCCAGTGATTTATGACGATGCTGATGACTGGCCTTATTATGATGTTTGTGTGTTAGCCTGTCAAGAACGAGGGATTAGCAGTGTGCTAGATTTAAAAGAGGCTATTGTTAATCTGAAAACGTATCAGAATGACTGGATTGGCTTTTGCCAGCAACTAAGTCAAGGTAAAACCGAGTCCCGGAGTAATACTGCTGAGACTGATTTGGAAAAGAGTTAGTCACCTTGAACGGTATGGAATTAGAAAATAATAGATGAAAAGGAATAGGATTTAGAACCTATTCCTTTTTTGAGTATATTGCATTGTCAGGAGTAAAAGAGAGTTTATTCTTTTTGCCAGACTAGGGTCAGGATTTCCGCTTTGCCAAGTTGGTTGGGCGCTGTTTGCTTACTCTCTATTTCTAACAAATTAGTGACCTTGGCTTTGTGATTTGGCAGGCTTAGGCTAAAATCACAAGTTTTATCGTTTGAGAGATTGTAGCTGCGCGTGATAAGGGCATTGTCTGATGGGCGACGTTTGAAAGCCGTTAGAGCGACTTGATCGTCTGCCCCAGTGACATAGCTATGCTCTGCTCTTAAGCTTCCCTTATGATGGCTGGTTTGTTCGACTAGGATAGGAACTTGGCCTTCTTGTGCCCGCCAATAGCTGGCAAATTGTGTTTGCTTAGTGATGCTTTCAAAACTATAAGATAGGCTGTGTTTGCCGAGGCATTGGGCTTCAGGAGTAGGGAAATACCCCCAGTCGCCCATTTCACCAACAGAACGTAAGAGAGTGATGGCAATGGTGTTGGTATCTGGTAAGATCTCATATTCGTTGAGGCCGTAGTTACCAATAGTGACCCCCTTTTCACCATCAAAGAGACTCACAAAGCATTCTTGGTGCTGTGGATTACTTGGATTCTTCCAAAAGGCAGCATTTGGATGATTTGGACGTTTGACAGTTTCAAAAATACTGTCAGCTAGGTGATAGTCTGTCTTAAGGTGCGTTGGGAATAAGACGCGCAAGCGATGATTAGTCATTTGGTTATCAAAACTTGTGGTGAATTGGAGGCGAGGATTGTTTTTCTCCATGCGGATAAGGGTTGTTAAGGTCAGTTCAGCTTTTTCTTGTGAACGTCCTGATTGGCGTTCCGTGATGTCAATGACAGCCTCCATTTCAGCCTGTAAGAGCTTATCTGCGGAGACAGGAATGGCAAAGGTTTGCTGGATTTCAAGTTCAGCAACTTGAGCGGTGTTGCTAATGATCTTAAGCTTGGTGGTCCCTTGGTCCGCATAGAAAGGTTGGTCATGATTTGGCTGGCGGGAAATGTATTCATTTCCAATATCGCCACAATCTTCAAACCGTAGGAGATCTTGATAGCTCACCCCTGACTGTTTATCGGTGATGGTTAGACGGCCATCGGTTTGTATCATAACTTTTAGAAACTCATTTTCAAGGCACTGATTACTATCGTCGTAGAGTGGGACCGTTGCTGAAGGAGCTGTCTCGTTTCCTAGTTGTAATGCTAAGGCTTTCCAAGACATGGCAGGGAGAGTTATTGGTAGCCGTAATCTCACTTTGATGGCGAAATAAGGTTCTCGGAAGGTTCTCTTGGGCAAATCGTAGTCAAAGGCGATGCTTGTGTCCAAAATGTCTGCTTCTGAGATAGTGTTTCCTGATACATCAATGACTTGGAAAGATTGGGAGAGTCCTGCCAAATACTCTTGAGCTTCTTGGTAAACCTCTTTAGGAAAGCGTTGGCCAAAATGATATTTTTTCCAGGTCAGGCTGAGCTCAGCAACACTTGTTTTGGAATGACCACTGGTATTAAATAAGACGAAGGGTTGGCTATCCATTGGAAAATCCCTGGTATCAATGGCGTCAGCAATTTGCTTAGCAGCTTCTTTTGCTAGATAGTGTCCGACTTCATAGGCTTTTTCAAAGCGCGTCATCATTTCCCGATGAACGCTATCAACACTACAACCACAGATAGAATCATGAGGGTGATTTTGCATGAGGGTTTTCCAAGCGTAACGCAGTTGGTCGTGAGGGTAGGTACCTGTTACATCATAAGCCATTGTTGCTAAGGGTTCGGTGATGTTTTCGAGTTGACGAGAGACTCTGGTATTAGCCTGTTTGAGGTAAATGCGAGCAGAAGCCGTGTTAGCTAGGGTATACCAGCCATCTGTCTCTTGACTGGTAATCTCTCCTTGGACGGTTGAAAGGTTATCTGGTAAATCATTTGCGAGATCAGACAAGTAATCTTCAAAGCAGGAATGCACAAATTCGTAATCAGGATAGAGTTGGTTGGCTAAGGCGATTGCCTTGGTGACATCAAGTTGTACGGGTTGATGATCACACCCGTTCATCATCAGAAGGTGCTTGGTCGAGGCAAAGCGTTCAGCGTCAGCAAGTTTTTTATCCCAAAAAAGACGCGCCTCAGCTTCTGTTGTCGGTATCTCATTGCCATTGCTGTACCAGTTGGCGAAAAGGAGTCCAAGAATACGACTGTTATCTGGGCCTTGCCAACTGATTTCAGAGAATTGGGAGCTGTATTTTTCACTGGTATCTACTTGATTGTTAAATCCAGTTGGACGAATGCCACGACCAAAGGCAGCAGCTTGTAGGCCGGCTTTTAACATCAGCTGTGGTGTTTGTCCCATATTTCCAAAGGTATCTGGAAAATAACCAAGTGGCACACTAGCGCCCCATTTGTCACAACCCTCCTTGCCAATGAGCATATTGCGCACATTGGACTCGCTGCTGGTCAAAAAATCGTCCTGTAAGATATAGAAAGGTCCGATACGGAGTTTTCCCGAAGCAATGGCTTGTCTAATCTCAGGTTCTCGTTCGGGGCGTACTTGCAAATAATCATCTAGGATAATGGTTTGACCATCCAAATGAAAACTATGAAAATCAGGATCCGTTTGAAAAACTTCTAACAGGTCATCTATTAAGTTAATCAGACGCATGTGGTGTTGTTCGTAAGCCATGTACCACTCGCGATCCCAGTGACTGTGTGAAATAATATGTACTTTTTTAGTTGCCATAGTGGCCTCACTTTCTAAGGAGCAATGCTAAAGCCAAGATAGTCAAGAAGTAGTTCACAGAACATCATGTTAGCCCAAGAGAACCACTCACGAGTGTATTGATAAGGATCATTGACATCGAAACCCTCGTGCATTAAGTGGGTACCAGCATCTGTTGCCACAAGCAAATCAAGCATCTCTTTTTTACTGTCTTGGTCAAGAGCGGTCAATCCTTGTAAGGCAAGGGCGATATGCCAGATATAATTTTCTGGTGTATGGGAAGAACCGATGCCTGCTGCTGCATTTCCCTGATAATAATAAGGATTTTCTTGGCTGAGAATGGTGCGGCGCGTTGCCAGATAGATAGGGTCATCTTTAGCGCAAAAACCAAGGTAAGGTGCAGCGAGGAGGCTTGGAATATTAGCATCATCCATGATGGAAAACTGTCCCAGACCATCCACTTCATAAGCGTAAATGGTTTCTCCCTTGCTGTTTTGAACAAGGGCATGGTCTGCAATACCTGATTGAATAGCTTCTTTCAGTTGCTTGGCACGAGTAGCTACTGGTTCATTGTGAAAAAGGTTGTTATATAAATTTTCTAGATAGGAAAGCACAACCACTGCAAACATATTTGAAGGAATGAGGTAACCATATTGACAAGCATCATCACTTGGTCTAAAGCCTGACCAGGTCATCCCTGTTGGTGCGACAGGACTTCCTTTTCCAGCATGTGTTAGGGTATCTTCTTTGCGCCAAGTATCGCGTTCAAACAAGTAAGGAGACTGGGAGTGATCTTGCTCAACTGTCCATAGGTCAAGAATGAGTTCTACCCCACGATGAAAATCGTCATTAAACTGATCGGTGCTTCCTGTTTCACGATAGAGCAAGTAAGCCAGTTGAATAGGGTAGCAGAGGGAATCAATCTCATATTTGCGTTCCCAAATCCAAGGGTTCATTTGGGTACGATCTGTTTGGTGTCCTTTTCCGTTAGCTTCTTCGTTGAAGGCATTGGCATAGGGATCGATACAAATGTAGCGGAATTGGCGTTTGACCAAGCCGGCAATAATCTTTCTAATTTCTTCATCTTCCTTGGCGAGGAAGAGGTAAGGTTTCATTTGCGCAGTGGAATCACGTAACCACATGGCAGGAATATCGCCAGTTAAAAGGAAGCTAGTGCCATCTTCGTAGGTTTTTAGGGTTGTCTCTAAGGTATTGGCAAAGCTGGTTTTGAAATTAAGAGCCCAATCAGGGTGTTGGTCTCCGCAAAGGGTCTCCACCTTGGCCATAAATTGCTTTACACTAGTTGGAATTGGTCTTGTCATGTCATATCCTCCAAATGATATATCATTTATCTTCGGTTTCATTATAAATGATAAGTTAAACTTTGTCTATAAGTTTTTGAAAAGGTTTACAATTCTTTTTTGACATGATATACTGATAGCAGGAGTAAAGAATGACAGAATTATTATACAAAAAGATATATCATTTCATTAAAGAGCAGATAGCATCAGGTCGTTTGCAAATTGGTGACCGCCTACCTACTGAAAAAGAATTGTCAGAACAGTTCTCGGTTAGCCGTATCACTTCTAAGCGAGCGCTTGTAGAACTGGAGCAAGAAGGCTTGATTACGAGAAGTCGTGGGAAAGGAAGCTTCGTAGCTAAAAAGCAAGTGACGTCCCCTGAAGCGAATAAGGATTTATTGTTGATTCTTCCTTTTGCTTCTGATTATGAATTGGGAGATTATGCCAAAGGCATTATGACTTATATTGCTGAAACAGGTTACCGTCTCATGGTTCAATTGGCCAGTACGGTAAGGCTAGACACCCTATCAGACTATGCTGGTATTATTTATTACCCAGAAGATGTCAATCACAGTATTGATTTCCTGTTTTACTGCGACCATCATCACATTCCTCTAGTCTTGTTGGATAAATCTCTAGATCTTTTTCAGTTTCCGGCTGTTGTAGCGGATAATAAAGGCGGTGCCTGTCAATTGACTCAGCACTTGATTGAGCAAGGCTGTGACCAGATTAGTTTTGTGGCAACAGGCTCTTTTGGAGAAGTATCATCTGTTAGAGACCGTTATTTGGGTTACTTAGCGGCAATGGCAGAAACTTCTTTGCCATCCTCGTATTTTCCCAAGGAAAAAGCTGAAACCTCTGATGCTTATCTGAACCGCTTAGTGACCGTTTTATCGGAGATGACAGGCTCTAAGACAGGCCTGGTAGTGGAAAATGATTGGTTGGCTATTCAGCTGATTCAAAAAAGCATACAGGCGGGCTTATCTATTCCTGATCAAGTTGCTATTGTAGGTTTTGATAATAGTCAAGCCTCCCGTTTGTTGAATCCCAAATTAAGCACAGCAGCTCAAGATTTTTACCAAATGGGGCAAGAGGCAGCAAGATTACTACTGCAAAAAATTGAAAGCCCTCAGAAAGTTGTAACTTCTTGCCAGTTACCTGTCCAGTTATTTATTAGAGAAAGTAGTCACTAAAAAAGACGTTAATAGCATGAGCCGTTTAGCTCAGGTAAAGGAGACCAGAAATGACCATTTATCACGCCTTAAGGGATTATCAAGAAGTCATGACAAGAGGAGACTATCTTGTCTTTGACATGCCGTTGACATGCCGATTTGTCGGTCGTTTTTTCCGTTTTGAAAATCAAACGGCCATGTTACCAGAATTGGCAACGTCAAAGTATTTTCAGTGGATTGAAGAAGGCCAAGCAGAGTTGACCGTTAAACATTTCTTTAACCGTCAGCTGGATAAGGATGCCTTTACCCTGAAGGTTTCAGAAGATAAGGAAATTATTATTGAAAGCCAAAACCTTAGAGGTTTTCGTTACGCCCAAGAAGCTTTGCTTAAAGTGATGACTTTCAAAGGGGATAAACTTTATTTACCGATTGTATCTGTCAAGCATAGTCCTTCTTTTGCTATGCGGGGGATAATTGAAGGCTTTTACGGAACACCGTGGACACGAGAAGAGCGGTTAGATTGCCTACGTTTCATTGGACGTAAAAGGATGAATACTTACATGTATGCTCCGAAAGATGATGATTACCAGCGAAAACAATGGCGAGACCTCTATCCTGAGGATTGGGTGACTTATTTCAAAGAGCTACTTGCAGTAGCCAAGGAAGAAGGGATTGATTTTTGGTATATGATTAGTCCGGGACTTGATTTTGATTATACCAAGGAAGAAGATTACCAATTACTTTATCAAAAATTGCAACAACTTCTAGCGTTAGGTGTTTGTCATTTTGGGCTTTTGCTGGATGATATTGACTACCAAATTGTAGATGCTGTTGAGAGACGATTCAAAAAGACTGCCTATGCCCAGGCCCACTTGGCAACTGAGGTTCATCACTTTTTAAACCAACAACATGCGGCGCCAGAATTGGTGATCTGTCCGACAGAATACGACAACCACCATGATTCTATCTATTTGCAAGAGCTGTCAGAAAGGATTCCTAAAGAAATCGCCTTTTTCTGGACAGGCCCAAGCACGCTAGCGAGTCAAATCTCGCAAGCAGATATTGAAACTATGGCAGCAGTATATCAACGGCCTATCATTATTTGGGACAATATTCCTGTTAATGATTATCAAAAAGATCCAGAACGTCTCTTTTTAACCCCTTTTGCTAATCGCTCGCCATTTTTATGCCAGCCAGACTATCAGGTCAAGGGGATTGTTTCTAACCCTATGATTAGTTGGGAATTATCTAAGCTGACCTTGACAGACATGAGCCATTATCTGTGGGATGCTAACCGTTATCAGCCTAGTAACTCTTGGCTAGAAACCTTAACAGACTATACAGGAGATGCTGAATTAGCCTTAGCTTTACAGGCATTTGCTTGGCATAATGGCAATCGTCATCTGCACAGGGACCTTCCTTTTGAAGTGGAAGAAGCTCTCCTGGCTAAGGATGTATCAACGTTATCAGCTTGGGTAGATGAATTGGTCGAACGTGTCAATACCTTGAGAAAGCTAGATAAGCCAGCGTTTCAACAAGCTATTGCTCCTTGGTTTGAACGGGTGGCAAAAGATCAGGTGTTTTGGCAGGCTATGTTAAATCAGGAGCCTCAGTTGGAAACACTTTATGCCGATGTGCAAGAACATAACTACCGTATTGGAAGTGACATTCCAAGTCGTTACTATCGCATCTACTACCAACAGCAAGATAAACTAACAGCTAATCAAGGTCAAGTTACCCAAGCAAGACCTGAAGATTATGCTTAGTCATACGAGCTAGAAAGGAATGATATGTTAGCATTTCCAAAAGAGTTTTGGTGGGGAGGAGCCACTTCAGGCCCTCAAAGTGAGGGGCGTTTTGCTAAGCAGCACCGCAATCTCTTTGATTATTGGTATGAAGAGGAGCCTGACTTGTTTTACGATTACGTGGGACCTGATACGGCTTCGGATGCCTATCATCAGATTGAATCTGATTTGACCTTGTTAGCTTCACTAGGTCACAATTCCTACCGTACATCTATTCAGTGGACACGTTTGATTGATGACTTTGAGCAAGCGACGATTAATCCCGATGGGCTTGCTTATTATAATCGAGTGATTGATGCTTGCTTGGCCAATGGTATCCGTCCTGTTATTAATTTGCATCATTTTGACTTGCCAATTGCCCTCTATCAACAATATGGTGGCTGGGAGTCCAAGCATGTTGTGGACTTATTTGTCGCCTTTAGTAAGGTTTGTTTTCAAGAATTCGGTGATCGGGTTAAGGATTGGTTTGTCCACAATGAACCTATGGTCGTTGTGGAAGGCTCTTACTTAATGCAATTTCATTACCCTGCTATCGTGGATGGGAAAAAAGCAGTGCAGGTCGCCTATAATCTAGCCCTAGCCACAGCCAAGGTTATTCAAGCTTACAGGCAAGGTCCAGCAGAACTTAGTGATGGGCGTATTGGAACTATTCTCAATCTGACGCCAGCCTACCCAGCTAGTCAATCAGAAGCGGACATGGCTGCTGCGGATTTTGCAGAACTTTGGAACAATGACTTGTTTATGGAAGCTGCTGTTCATGGGAAATTCCCAGAAGAATTGGTTGCGGTATTGAAAAAAGATGGGGTTTTGTGGCAATCAACGCCAGAAGAATTGGCTCTTATTGCTGAGAATAGAGTGGATTATTTGGGATTGAATTTTTACCATCCTAAGCGCGTGAAGGCTCCGGATGTCATTCCAGTGATTAGCCCATCTTGGAGTCCTGAATGGTATTATGACCCCTACCTGATGCCTGGCCGCCGCATGAACGTGGATAAGGGGTGGGAGATCTATCCTGAGGCTGTCTATGATATTGCCATCAAGATGCGTGACCATTACGACAATATTCCTTGGTTCTTATCTGAAAATGGTGTAGGGATTTCAGGAGAAGACCGTTACCGTGATGAAACTGGCCAGATTCAAGATGATTATCGCATCCAATTTTTGAAAGAACATTTAACCTATCTCCACAAAGGAATAGAAGCAGGTTCTAATTGTTTTGGTTACCATGTATGGACACCAATTGATGGCTGGTCTTGGCTCAATGCCTACAAAAACCGCTATGGCCTTGTGGAAAATAATATCCATACCCAAGTGCGACGTCCTAAAGCTTCAGCTTATTGGTTCAAGGAAGTGGCTAATCATAATCGCTTAACTTAAACCAAACGTGAACTGATAAGGATCCTGTCATATCATTTAGACCTTTATAGAAAAGATGTATCTTGTGAATAGTAACAACTAGAGAGTAAATGAAGAATTCGTTACGGCGAACTGTCTTCCTTACTCTTTTTTATTGCTGTTAATTGGAGAAATAGAGTCTATTTTATGATTGAAACTTTAGCGCAAGAACCTTTTGAAATTTAGCTATCAGAACGACAAAATTTATGATAAAATAGAGACTACGATTAAAATAAAAAAGTCAACATGAAAAAATAATGATAGCTGACAGGGAAAATGACTTCAGATTTATTGACAAAGAATCGTTTGTTTAGGCTCATAGACGATGTCATAACCTTAAACATAAGACCGAAGAAAGGAGGATGAGGAATGATTATTGAGTTTCTTCAATTTTTAAGCTTTATCTTTTTAGATATTATTGAAATAATGTTACTGCTAACATTATTTAGTAGGATTAGTACCATTAGCGTTCCCTTCAAAAGAATTTTTTACTTATCACTTGGTATTATTACCATTGAAGCAATATTTTTGACATTTTCTACGGATAATTTGAGTATAGATATTGTCTCTGTAGGGCGCCTCATTTTCTTTTTAGGCATAGCTTTTTATTATGGTAAGTCACGAACAAATCTGCTGCTACCATTTTATGCTCTCTTTACCTTTATCGCTCCCAATCTCTTTTTACGGTTTATTGGTTTATTGGTTTATTTGTGATTCCTTTGTTGAACCTAACGCCTGATAAAGCTGCTGCTAATTATTTTTTGGTTTATGGTTTAGTGTATGTTGGTATCTTCTTAACTTATACTATGATAAAGCTTCTGAGATACAACTTTAATCATTGGAAAACTAAACTTCAATCTTTAGGTTATCGATGCTTGTTAGTGGTGACAACCCTTTCGATGCTTGCTTATTATAGCTTGCTTGATATTTCCTACATAGGGGTGACCAGTCAAACATTAAAGCAATGGATTGTGCTTGGGTATCTCTTCTTACTGTTTGTTTTAGTGACTATTTTAGACCGCTGGGCCAAACGAACAGTGACTAAAAATGCACTTTTTTAAGGATGACTAACCATTACGTCCCAGTTTGATGTTCGTAATGGTTTTTGATTGTCTTAATCAGATATTACTGCTTAAGACTGGTTGTGAGAGTTAACTAACATCTTTTTGATACTTAAACAAATTCCCCACTTGGTTAATCACTGAGTGGGGAATTTGTTTAGATGAACTTATTAAGTGGTTAGGGAATAAGGGAGGTCAGAAGAGCTATAATGGTGATGAGGAGGAACAAGACCTAGTTGAAAATCCAGCTGGCAGCCTTGGATAAGGTCTTCATGAGTTAAGTAGAGTTTATGGTAAGCTTGCTGATTATAATCGACGTGATTGACAAACTGATATTGAGGAACATTTCCCTTGCAGTTAATAGTGATGTGTTTGCCATTTGGAAGACAAAGGCAGGCCTTGTCAAGATTTGGAATACCAATAAGATATTGTCCTGTTCCAGGAGTGACTGGGTAAAAACCAAGGTTATTGAGAATATACCAAGAACTCATGCTACCATTGTCTTCGTCTCCAGGATAGCCATCATTAGGAAAAGCATGGTTGAGCAAATTCTTTAAGATAAGTTGTCCGTAGTATGGTTGGCCGATGTAATGATAAAGGTATGGCAAATGAAAACTAGGTTGGTTAGAAATAGCGATTTGCCCAAAATCAAGGGCTGCTAATTCGCTCATTTCATGAATTTCAAAACCATAGCCATGCACTTGAAATTGCGGATCCTGATTACAGAGGTTCTCCAAGCGTTTGGCGAAAACATCATTGCCTCCAATCAATCGAATATACCCCAAAATATCATGGTAACAGGCAAAGCTGTTTTGGTAACTGGAGCCTTCGGTATAATCTTCTCCCCAGTTAAGAGAATCAAAATTTTGACGCAAATGTCCTTTAGCGTCTTTACTTCTGAGAAAACCACTGGTTTTATCAACCAGCTGACGGTAGTTAAGGGAGCGGAAATGGTAACTAGCTTTTAGCTCTGCCTTTCCTAAAGTGCCCGCCACTTGGCCAATGCAAAAATCGCTGTAGGCATAATCTTGGGTTTGGTTAACACTTTCATGATAATGGTTAGGGATATAACCTCGTTCTTGGTAGTCATCTGCTCCCAAACGACCAAATTTGGGATTATCGCTTTGCTTATTGGCAGTATCCAGCATGGCTTCTAACAGGGCAGGCATCAATTGGGTTCCGATACCTTTTACGGCAGCATCTGCGATAACGGCATCCACTAGAGTTCCAGGCATCATACCGCGTTCATCAGGAGAGAGCCATTTAGGGAGAAAGCCCGTGTCTTTATAGCTGCTTAGCAGTCCTTCTAGAATATCTTCATAAACTTCAGGGGCAATCAATGATAGTAAGGGGTAAAGAGACTTGTAAGTATCCCAAAAGCCATTATTGGTATAGCATTTACCATTGACGACCTTCTTGGATAAAGTATTGTAATGAATAGGGTCTCCCTTGTCATCTTTTTCGTACCACCTTTGTGGAAATAGCAGCGCTCGGTAAAAATGGTGGTAAAAGGACTTGACCTTATCAAAATCTCTGTCTTCAACGGCGATACGGTCTAGAAAATGAGTCCACTGGGCACGATTTTTGACGAAGGAAGTTTCAAAATCTTGTGGAAATTCTCTTTGCCAATTAAGAGCAGCCTGCTTAAAACTAATAAAGGATGTGGCGGCAGTGACGTCTAAGTGTTTGAGGGTCTCATCAAACTGGAGGTAGGTAAAGGAGGTTTTTGTTTTATCGTCTAAAGAAACGTGTTTCAATTGCTCACCTATGTATTTGTGGGTGACAGGATGGCTAAATTGCAAATGAACATACATACAAAGGTCTTTGTCATGGCAATCAGACACGTTTTGAACACAACCCAGTAGGGTCTTGCCATCTGCTGTTACTTGCCAAAAACTGTTACCAGGGTTGTGGATAATCAGCCCTGCCCTGCCATTCTCAAAAGAAAAGTCACAGTGAAAACCATACATGGAGGCTGTTGCCCGACTAAGAATGCGATGTCTCTGGCTAAATACTTCAATAAGATGTGGTTGAAAACGGGCTTCTTTTGGTCGGTAAGAGGTTTGGTTATGAAAAACATCCCCTTTGATGACTGGGCCACTAACGGGGAGTAGGGTCATGGTGGCAAAATCCCCCATCCATGGGCTAGGCTGATGGGTCAATCGAATGCCTGTAAAGGTATGGTCGTCAGGGTGAAACCACCAAGCGCCACGGTCTTGGTGACTTTCCACCGCTAAATAGTTCATGCCAAAAGGGACCCCAGTCAGAGGTAGGCAATTGCCTTGTGAAAAGGCGTATTGGTTGGCGGTGCCAAAGCGCGTGTCGATAAAGTCTAAACGATCCATGGATTAGTTCTCCTTGTGTTCTTGGTAAAAATCAATAGCAGCGCCGAGGAGATTAGCTTCATTTTTGAAGTGACAAATGGCTAATTGAGGCCTGAGATTAGAAATGCCAACGGCTTGATAGAGCTTGTCCAATTCTGCTTCGATAGCTGGTAAGAGAAAGTCGGCTTGAGAAACACCGCCTCCAATCAAAATCATTTGAGGATCAAAAGCATGTTGGAGATTAAATATCCCAATGGCCAGTGTTTGCAAGAAGAGTTGCCTTTCCTTGATTGCTAGGTGGTCTCCTTGCTCTGCTAGAGCGAGCACTTCTTTACCATCATAATCTTTTCCGTTATTGACGATTGCACTATAGCGCTTGGCCATATTTACCACTGTCCCTAACTGACTAAAGGTTTGGTAGCGGTCGTTCATGATCATGAAACCAAATTCGCCCCCAAATAAGTGGGCACCATGGTAAATCTTGCCATCAATGACCAAGCTTCCTCCAACTCCAGTACCAAGAACGAGCATGGCTAGGCTACTAGCGCCTTTTCCTGCTCCTAAGGTAGCTTCAGCTAAGGCGGCACAATTGGCATCATTTTCGATAGAAATAGGGTAATGTAGCCGTTCTTCTAAGGCCTCTTGTATTTTAAAATGGTGAATGTAGGGAATAGCGCTGGTGCCTTCGATAACCCCCTTTTCTTTATTGACTGCCCCAGGTGAACTGATGGCAATACCTGAGAAATGGTAAGCAGAGTAACGAGCAACTTCTTGGTCGAGTAATTGGTAAAACTTTTCCAGACTAGAGGGAGTGGGAAAGCTGCTTTGCTGGCTTAATTGGCCATTGTGACAGAGGGCAAATTTAAGGGAAGTGCCTCCTATATCAATACATAACAAGCTCATGAGGTGTTCTCCTTTATTATAGTAGAATAGACGATCATGTCTCATCTTAGTATGACAGATTTAAGCAACAATGAAAAGGCTTTCTAAGCGATTCTATACTTTGTGTTATCATACCTATAATTTGTTGCTTTTAAATCATGAAAGCGCTTGTTATACTTAAACCATAACCTGATTAACACAAAGGGAGGTTGGGAAATGACAAGACAGACCAACAAAAAGACATCCTTTTGGAAAAATGTGATTAAATACCGCGCCTTATTATTAATGGTATTACCAGGTTTCATCTGGTTCATCTTTTTCTTTTATATTCCAGTTTTGGCCAATGTGGTTGCTTTTAAAGATTTCCATTACTCAGCAGGAGGCTTTATGGAAAGTTTGAAGGAGAGCCCTTGGGTTGGTTTGGATAACTTCAAATACCTCTTTGCTTCCAAAGATGCTTGGTTGATTACCAGAAATACCATCGCTTACAATGTGATTTTCTTACTCTTTAATGTTTTCTTTGCGATTGCTTTTGCCATTATCATGAGTGAGTTACGAAATAAGAGAACGGTTAAGGTCTATCACACCATGTCCTTGTTGCCTTATTTCTTATCATGGGTGGTTATTGAATACTTTGTTTCTGCCTTTTTAAATACAGATAAAGGTTTCATTAATCAGCTCTTGGTTGGCAGTGGAGCAGATCCAATTAAGTGGTATTCCAATCCCACTTGGTGGCCCTTGATTTTACTCTTTATGAGTGTCTGGAAAGGGCTAGGCTACAATAGCATTATCTACTATGCTTCAGTCAAAGGGATTTCTGATACTTATTATGAAGCTGCTATGGTGGATGGTGCAAGCAAATGGCAACAAATTAGGAACATCACCATTCCACAATTATTGCCAATGATGTCTATCCTGTTGATTATTAATATTGGTAATATCTTTAAATCTGACTTCGGACTTTTCTACGTTATTCCTAAGAATTCAGGCCCGCTTTATGACGTGACCAGTGTGTTAGATACCTATGTCTACAATGCCTTGACTGCTACAGGAGATATTGGGATGGCATCGGCAGCTAGCCTTTATCAGTCAGTGGTTGGGACCAGCATCTTGTTAGTCACCAATGCGATTGTTCGTCGCATGGATCCTGATGCAGCCTTGTTCTAGGAGGAAACCATGGAGAAAAAGAAAAAAGTCGAAAAGGTCAACGTTAGAACCTTTGACAAAAAAACCAATGCTGTTTTTAATATCCTCATTGCCCTCTTTGCCATTTCATGTATCATTCCTTTCGTCTTCGTGATTATTATTTCCTTTACAGATGAAAGTTACTTGATTAATCATGGGTATAGTTTTTTTCCAGATGTCTGGTCAACTAAGGCTTACCAGTATATTTTTCAGGGAGCCATGTCCCATAGAATCATGAGGTCATTTGGGATATCCGTGTTTATTACAGTGGTGGGAACCTCTATTAACACAACGATGACATCAACCTATGCTTATGCGATTTCAAGACCTTATTTCCCATACAGACGCTTTTTCACTGTTTATGCGCTTATCACTATGCTCTTTGCTCCCGGAATGGTTGCCAATTACTTGGTGGTCAGCAATCTCCTTCAGTTGAAGGATACGGTTTGGGCCTTGATTTTACCAATGGCTCTGGGCCCATTTGGCATCTTGGTCATGAGAACGTTCTTTAAAAAGACAGTTCCAGATAGCATTATTGAATCAGCTCGTATGGATGGGGCTAGTGAATGGATGATTTTTATGAAAATTGTCTTACCATTAGCTGTTCCTGGGATTGCAACCATCAGTTTGTTTTCAGCCTTAACTTATTGGAATGATTGGTTTAATGCCTTGCTCTATGTGCAAAGTGAAAACCTCTACCCAATGCAGTACTTACTGATGAAAATTCAAAGTAATTTGCAGGCTTTGGCTCAAAATGCTGGTATGAGTGCTCAAATGGCGGATAGCTTAGCATCGCTGCCGAAGGAATCTGTCCGTATGGCTATCGTGGTTATTGCAACCTTGCCGATTGCCTTGACTTACCCATTCTTCCAAAAATACTTTGTTGGTGGTCTAACCATTGGCGGAGTGAAAGAATAACCCTTAGGACTTGGCCAAAAAGGTCAATCTTGCATAACTTATCGTAACAAAAGAAAACATTTTTTAGGAGGCTTCACTTATGAAAAAGTGGCAAAGAATCTTGTGTGTAACTGGAACTGTTTTGGCAGCATCTAGTTTAGCAGCCTGCGGAAGCAAGTCAGCTTCTAAGGATGGTGATGTCAAATTATTGATGTATCAAGTGGGTGATAAACCTGATAACTTCGATGAATTGATGACAATCGCTAATAAACGTATCAAGGAAAAAACAGGTGCAACGGTTGACCTTCAATACATTGGTTGGGGTGACTGGGACGATAAGATGAGTACCATCATTGCCTCTGGTGAAAATTACGATATCGCCTACGCTAACAACTATGTAGTCAATGCTCAAAAAGGTGCTTTTGCTGACTTGACAAAATTGATGCCGAAATATGCTAAGAAAACTTATAAAAACTTAGACCCAGCTTACATTAAAGGAAATACCATTGATGGTAAACTCTATGCCTTTCCAGTGGATGCTAACGTCTATGCTCAGCAAATGCTTTCTTTCAATAAAGAATTAGTGGACAAATATGGCCTTGACATTTCAAACATTAATTCCTATGCAGATGCTGAAGCAGTCTTGAAACAATTCCATGAAAAAGAACCTAACACAGCAGCCTTTGCTATTGGCCAAGTCTTTAGCATGTCAGGTGACTATGACTACCCATTAACCAAAAACCAACCCTTTGCTGTGAAAATTGACGAAGACAAACCAACTATCATTAATCAGTACGAAGACGAGTCCTTTAAAGACAACCTTCGTTTGATGCACAAATGGTATAAAGAAGGCTTGATTCCAACAGATGCGGCGACTAATACAGAGGGTTACCCTCTTGAAGGAAACACATGGTTCATGCGTGAAGAAACCCAAGGTCCTATGGACTACGGCGATACCATCTTGACCAATGCTGCAGGCAAAGACATCGTGTCTCGTCCATTGACTAAACCGCTAAAAACAACATCACAAGCACAAATGGCAAACTTTGTAGTATCAAACGTATCTAAAAACAAAGAAAAAGCGGTTGAAGTACTTTCTCTTCTTAACAGCGATCCAGAATTGTTAAATGGTCTTGTTTATGGTGTCGAAGGCAAAGCTTGGGAAAAAACTGGCGACAAGAAAATCAAATTGCTTGATGGCTATCAACCAAAAATGCACATGGGTGCTTGGAATACTGGTAACAATAAAATCCTTTACACTCAAGAATCCATTACTGACGACATGATTGCTAAACGTGACCAATCAATCAAGGATGCTAAAGAATCTCCAATCCTTGGTTTCACTGTTGACACCAAAGCTATCAAAACAGAATTGTCAAATATTTCAAATGTCATGAACCGCTATAAAGCTAGTATTAACACTGGTACAGTAGACCCTGATGAGGCTCTTCCAAAATTACTTGCAGACCTTAAAGGTGCTGGTTGGGACAAGGTGCAAAAAGAAGTTCAAAAACAGTTGGACGACTTTGTAGCTAAAGACAAGTAAGGAATCCATTTTCCTGATCATAAGTTAAGGGCTGGGAAAATCTCGGTCCTTTTCTTCTGATTAGTGGGGAGAACTGTTCATCACATCAGTAGAAGGTATGGGGAAGAAGACGGTTGATTAGCCAATAAAAGCGATCTTACCTGGCTTAGTAAAGCGTTTCCCAAAGTCTCTAAATTGTGCTATATTAGAAGAGTCCTATCCATTAATCAGAGGAAAGGTTTCACTGCCAAGTTGGCTGGGAGAAACGTCACTAATTCTAAAAACGTATCATTATTAGTAAGAATAGCAAGAAGAAAAGGATAATCTCATGAACGGTATTGAAAAAGCTTGCTTTGTCATCTGGAAAATGATCCAATTGACCCTCATTTTTCACCTCTTGACCCTCGTAGGACTCATTATTTTTGGCGTTGGGCCTGCCTGGCAGACGATTGTGACCCTATTTTTAGAAACACCTCAAGAAGAAAAACACTATTCTTTGAAAAAGGCTATTCAGCTTTGGAAGTCCTGTTTCAAAGAAGCTAATCTAAGATTTGGTCTTTTTGCCTTGACTTTCCTTTTTTTGACCTTTAACTTGCATTGGGCAGTGCAGTTCCAATCCTTGTTCTGGTTTACCGTGTCTTTCTTGATTTTAATAGCTATGGTTTGGCTGACCATGACTTATGTTTACATGGGTTTTTATGCGGTGAGTTATGAGATTAACCTTTGGAACAACATGAAATTAGCCTTTATCAGCGTCTTTTTAAGTTTTAAATCCTTTTTACTCATGCTGAGCGTTTTGCTGGGAATTACCCTGGTGACTTGGCAATACAAAGGTCTTTATCTCTTTTTAACCTTCGGGGCTTTAGTCTTTTGCTTGGACTTTGTTACCAAGGCTAATCGTAGACAAGTCGATGGAGTGATTGATGAGCGTTAAAGCATTTGGAGAATACATCACCAAGCATTTTAAACAAGGCTTTTTGATTAATCGGTTGATGAAATTATATAGCCTATTCATTGTCACCTTCTTTTTATTAGCTGCTATCGGATTGAGCAGTTACTCTATCAGCAGTACTTATAAAAAGGTAGATGTCGAAGCACAGATCCTTTTGGAAGACACGTTGGGGACATTACAATCACAAAATTATATTACCTTACGGGTCTTAGAACAATTGGTTGGGAGGGCAGAAGATTACCGGAACCTTTACCAGTACATGATGCTAACCCCAAACCAATATTTTTCAAAGGTTTTTGATGATTGGGAGAAAGGAAAGGAGACGGTTTTATTTTCAGAAGAAGTGAGACGTCTTTTTGACCTCTATCCTGATTTGGAATCCATGACGATTCTATTAGATGATAGCAATGCCTATCTTTACGCTGATAAGGCTATTAAGACAGGTCGCTTGCTCTATAATAAGCCTGAGAAAATGACTGGAAATTTTTTAGTTCGCTCTATTCGAAATCCAGAATCAGGGGATGTGACAGGCCGCCTTTACCTTACCTTTGATAAGCCAATCGGTCTGGTTCAAGAGAAACAGACTAAGTACTTGGCAACCTTTGCCTTTGATTACTATGGCCGTAAATTATTTCATCAAGGAGGAAAAGATTTCCCCCATCTGGAAGCAGATGTGAAACAGGCTATCAAGTCTGATCAGGCAAGTGATCTAAGCCATCTCAAAAGGTCTTACAAGATTCAATACAACCGTTCAGGTGATTTACTAGCCTATGTTGCCATTAAAAAATCCTACCTTTTCCAAGAAGCTGTCAGGACGCTCTTTTCGTATGGTATTTGTTGTCTGTTATTGGCCTGGATTTTGCTTCAACTTCTTTTTAGAGTTTTTCGTAATTACATTAAACAAGTTTCTGAAATTACGGATACCGTTGAAATGGTGGCAGCAGGAGATCTATCTTTAACTATCGACAACAGCCATATGGAATTGGAATTGTATCATATCTCAGAAGCCATTAACCAGATGTTGGCCAGCATTAAAGCTTATATTGACGAAGTTTATGTGTTAGAGGTAGAGCAACGAGATGCTCAAATGAGAGCACTGCAGTCTCAAATCAACCCTCATTTTTTATACAACACGTTAGAGTATATTCGGATGTACGCCCTTAGTTGTCAACAAGAAGAATTAGCAGATGTCATTTATGCCTTTGCGAGTCTGCTTCGCAACAATATTAGCCAAGATAAGATGACCACCTTAAAAGAAGAACTGGCTTTTTGTGAAAAGTACATTTACCTTTATCAAATGCGGTATCCAGATAGCTTCGCTTATCACGTTAAAATTGATGAGAGTATTGCTGATTTAGCCATTCCTAAATTTGTCATTCAACCTCTCGTTGAAAATTATTTTGTGCATGGGATTGATTATAGTCGCCATGACAATGCATTGAGTATCAAGGCATTAGATGAGACGGATCATCTTTTGATTCAGGTACTTGATAATGGGCGTGGTATTAGTCAAGAGCGCTTAACAGACATGGAAAAAAGACTTCAAGAGCAACAAACAACAGGCAATAGCTCAATTGGGTTGCAAAATGTTTACCTCCGTCTCTTTCATCATTTTCGAGATAGGGTCACTTGGACCATGGCGCAAGCACCAGAAGGTGGTTTTATCATTCAAATTAGGATTAGAAAGGATGTTTAATGTATAAGGTATTATTAGTTGACGATGAATACATGATTCTACAAGGATTAACCATGATTATTGATTGGCAGGCTCTTGGTTTTGACGTCGTTTCAACAGCAAGATCAGGCCAGGAAGCCTTAGCCTATTTGGCTCAGTACCCAGTCGATGTCATGATTTCAGATGTCAACATGCCTGGGATGACAGGGTTGGATTTAATAGAAGCAGCTAAAACTAATCATCCTCAGCTACAAACCTTGATTTTATCTGGTTATCAAGAATTCTCCTATGTGCAAAAGGCTATGGAATTAGAAACCAAGGGGTATTTGCTAAAACCTGTGGATAAGGCAGAATTGCAGGCTAAAATGAAACAATTTAAAGACTGGTTGGATGCCCAGCAGGCTGAATCAATCCGGCAAGAAACCTATCATGACAGCCTTCTGACGCTGTGGTTAACAGATGAACTTAGTGAAAAAGAATTTCATCAACTTAGCCAGGATCTCCCCGAGCATGCCCTAACAGGATTTACGGTGCTGTATGTGGAGTGTTCCGAGTGGATAGAAGGTATAGAGGCTTATTTTAAGCAAGAAGAACAACCCTGCTACCTCAAGAAAGAAGAAGACAAGAAGATTTACTTGGCGATTTTACTTGGGAGAGCCCAGCAAGCCAAAGCCTTTACCAGTAATCTACAAAAGCAATTTTCAGAGGACATCCAACAAATCATCTTAGGAGAAACGGTTGATGACTGGGAAAATGTTTATGAGAGCTACAATCAGGTGCGCCAGAGTCTTTTTTACAATAGCCAAATGTCACAACCAACTGACAAAGGCAACAGTAAGCTTGCGATGCCAGAATCTCGGTTGCAATTTTTTGCCTTTAACAAAGCATTAATGATTGGTGATGAGCCAACCATCTTGGCCAAATTAGAAGCCATTTTTCATGAAATGAAGGCCTTGAACTTCTCACCAGAGGATGTGAAGCATGTGTCGTTCTTGTTGTTCTCTGACATTTATCGTCAATTTCCTATTTTAGACAAGATGACTTACTTGTCCATGGTGAAAACCATCCATGAGAGCCAATCGATTGACCGAATCTTAAGCGAATTGCAAAAAGTCTTGAACTTGACCAATAAAAGTCGTGCACCTGAAAAACGGTATTCTGATTTGGTCAGTGAAACCATTGACTGTATCCGTCAAGAATATCATCAGGAATTAACCCTTAAGGCTATTGCTGATCGGTTGCATGTTAATGGGGTTTATTTGGGGCAATGTTTTAAAAACGAAACGGAACGTAGTTTTGCCCAGTATTTAAACCAGGTACGCATTCAAAAAGCTCAGCAATTATTGCTTTACACCAACCAATCCATCAATGAAATTGCCTACAAAACAGGGTACAATACGAACCATTATTTTATTAAAATGTTTAAGAAACTAAATGGCTTGTCGCCAAAAGAGTTCAGAGACCGTTACAAAGATAACTACCAGGCCATTAAGGGCGAACAGTAACGAGGAGCAGGAGACTGATATGACACCAGATAGCAAGGAGCAGGCATACCAATACCACTATATTGGTCAAGAAGGAAGAAAGCAGCCCTTTAACAAGGGCTGGCGCTTTCTAAGGGCAGATGTGCAATTGGCTCAAGACCCTTCATTTGATGATTCCAATTGGTCATGTATCAATCTGCCGCATGATTTTAGCCTTGCTCAACCCTATACGCGAAATGGAGAAGCAGAAAGTGCTTATAAATTAGGTGGAGTGGGGTGGTATCGGCATTACCTTGTGTTAGATGAGGAGTTAGCGGGTTGTCATGTTACCCTCACTTTTGAGGGGGCCTATATGGAAACAGAAGTTTATGTTAATGGACAATTCATTGGTAAACACTTAAATGGTTATCAGGAATTTACCTATGATATCTCTGGTGCTGTGACTTTTGGAGCTGAGAACCTTCTGGCTGTCAAGGTAGACAATAAGGTTCCCAGTTCACGTTGGTACTCGGGTAGCGGCCTTTACCGAGAAGTGAGCTTGTCTGTGCTTCCCAAGGTTCACTTTGAGGACGACCAAGTCAACCTTAGCTTAATCGCACCAACTGATGATATCAATCAGGGATTAGCCGCACTTGCCTTGCAACTTGACCTTAGTCAACCGGTTTCACCAGCTGACTATCAGGTTAGTCTGAAGTTGTGGGAACAAACGCTCGGAAGTCAAAATCGTCAACTTGTTTATCAACAAGCTGAGCAGTCTCTGCAGGACTTGGATGGGATAGAACCATATGGTACGACCATCACTTTGCCTAGAGTTAATCTGTGGTCACCTGATCAACCTCACTTGTATGACCTTGAATTGACCCTTTGGCATCAGGGTAAAACGTGTGATGTTTTTTATCGGGAAACCGGTTTTCGACAGATTGTCTTTGATGCCAACCAGGGGCTGCTAGTGAATGGCAAAGCTACAAAAATCAAGGGGGTCTGTCTTCATCATGACCAAGGTGGGTTAGGAGCCTGTGCCTATCAAGATGCTATCGCAAGGCAGTTAACCTTACTAAAAGCTATGGGAGCTAATACCATTCGCAGCACTCATAATCCCAGCAGTCCAAAGTTACGTCAATTGGCTAATCGACTCGGTTTTTTTGTCATTGAAGAAGCCTTTGACACCTGGACCTATGCTAAAAATGGCAATGTCAATGATTTATCACGTTATTTTCATCAAGCCGTCGGAGAGGAGAATGCTGCCCACTTAAAAAGGGTTCATTCTCAGGCAACCAGTTGGGCTCAGTATAGTACAGAGGCCATGGTCTGGTCTGCCAAACATGACCCGTCGGTCTTGATGTGGTCTGTCGGTAATGAATTGATGGAAGGTTTTTCGGCAGATGTCAGCCACTATCCTGACGTGATGAGAGCCATTTGCCAGTGGCTTGCTGCGATTGATACCTCTAGGCCCATTACCTTTGGTGACAATAAGCTGAAGGAAAGTGATTTCTATTGGAACAAGCAGGCGACACAAATGGCAGAGCTGCTTAGTCAATTAGAGTCGCCTCAAGGAGTAGTAGGTCTCAATTATGCCAATGGAGACGATTATGACCGACTTCACCAACAACACCCCCATTGGATAATATATGGTTCAGAGACAGCATCTGCCATTAACAGCCGTTCCTATTATCAGCAGACGAAGAAGATCGTTCATGATACCTATGGCTTGACCTCTTACGATCACGCCACAGTAGATTGGGGAGCTGTCGCTAGTCAAGCTTGGTATGATACGATTACCCGTGATTTTGTTGCAGGAGAATGCGTTTGGACGGGTTTTGATTATCTAGGTGAACCAACGCCTTGGAATAAAATTGACAGCGGTGCTGCGGACACTTGGCCGTCTCCCAAGAACGCTTACTTTGGTATTTTAGATACTGCGGGCTTTCCAAAAGACAGTTATTATTTTTACCAGAGCCAGTGGGCAAACAATCAGACTACCCTCCACCTCCTGCCAGCCTGGCGAGAAGACTGTCTTTACCTTGACGATCAGGGGTTAGTAGAAGTTGTGGTTTATAGCAATGCTACCAGTGTTCAGCTTCTGTTTGAAGATGAGCAGGGTGGTTTAAAGAATTATGGGACGAAGGCATTTGATACCATGACTACTCCAATGGGATATGCTTATCAGCTCTATCAAGGGGATGACGCGTCTGAAACTCCTCATGAGAATCTTTACCTGACCTGGCGGATTCCTTATCAAAAAGGTCTGTTAAGAGCAGTGGCCTATGATGCGTCTGGGAAACAAATTCAAAAGACTAGTGGACGTTCTCAGGTCAGAACCTATGGAGCAGTGGCACAGCTTACGTGGCAAGCCTTTGAAGCACCTTTTGAGACCACACAAGAATTGCTTTATCTGGAATTATCGCTTTTAGATAAATCAGGCGAGTTGGTCAGCCATGCTCAAGAGTTGATTCGGATTGAAGTCGAAGGACCAGCACAGTTACTGGCAGTGGATAATGGCAATCCTGTTGACCATACCCTGTATCATTTGTCATCCCGACAAGCTTACGGTGGGAAATTATTGGTTATTCTCGCTCTAACAGGAGAAGTAGGACAAGTGAAGGTAAGTGCCTATGGTCCAGGAGATTTGCGAGCCTTATTTCAAAAAGAGGTCTCTGAGCGTGTCTCACAGGAATACCTCTTGACGACATTTTTAGATAAATACCCTCTTCGGGAAATCCCGATAGGAAAGACGATTTCTTTTGAGCAGCTCACTACAGACGTTAGTAAAATGCATACTGACAATAGGGTTCAAGAGAAAGAGTTGCGGTTTGATAAAGGGCATTTTTCAGTCATGACCTATTGGCATGCTCTGGCTTGGCCCTTATCTTTCACACCTTATAAGGCTTATGGTGATTTAGGGCAAGATATTATCTTACCAGAATGGCTTCAGGCTACGGATGCTCAAGGACATTTGGTGAAAAAAGCTTTCCCCATCACTTGGGATTTTACGACAAAAACTTTTACCCAGTCAGTAGTGATAAGAGGACAAGCAAACTGTTACGGTCATCTCATCCCAGTAGAAGCAAGGCTTAGCCCACGTCAAGAGGAAAAAAGACGACATCAGGATATTAGCTTGGTGGCTAAACAATCCTTGCTTGCCTCGTCTCGGGACCGTCTGATTTATCGGTATCAGTACGCTACCATCCAAGCTCTTGGTGCCATTAGTTTACGGCAAAGGACCACTCATCCTCTCACTCTGAACATAAGTCTTCGCTCTGCTAGTCAATCGTCGGTTAGCCAGATTTGCTTGGAACAACAGCAGGTTCAAGTGACGGAGCAAGAAACTGTTATTTTCTTAGAAGAGGTGATGGATGTCTTGCAATTAGAGATTACCCTTGAACTGGTTGCAGGAACAAAGGGTGATTTGGAGCAAGCTGGCCTTCAGATTGGTCTCTGGGATTTGGTCTAAATCAAGTCAATCTCTGTTAAGGGGACTGATAGATTTCTAAAAATAAGGTATAATATAGAAAGCAGGCGTCTTTTTCAAAGGAAGACGCCTTTACAAGTTTGAAATGGAAAGTGAGATTCCAAATGTCACAACGACTATCGGGCCACACCTTGCTGGTCTCTTTACTTGCTACTCCCATCCGTCATAGCCTATCTCCCAAAATGCACAATGAAGCTTATGTGAAGCTGGGCTTGGATTATGCTTACCTTGCTTTTGAAGTGGGGACCGAACAACTTGCGAATGCGGTCCAAGGGATTCGTGCCTTGGGTATCCGTGGTTCCAATGTCTCTATGCCAAATAAAGAAGCCATTGTGCCCTTATTAGATGAGGTGTCTCCAGCCGCCAAACTTGTGGGGGCTGTCAACACTGTGGTCAATCAGGATGGCAAAGGCTACTTGGTAGGGCATATAACGGATGGCACTGGAGCTATAAGGGCTTTAGCTGAAGAAGGGGTATCTGTGAAAGACCAGGTCATTACCCTTGCAGGTGTAGGAGGCGCAGGAAAAGCTATTGCTGTCCAACTCGCCTTTGAGGGTGCCAAAGAGGTACACCTATTTAACCGACAAGCCAGTCGTCTGCATGGTGTTCAAGAACTGGTAACAACCCTTAATGACACAACGACAACTCAGGTAACGCTGAAGGACTTGGAAGATCAGGCAGCTTTCCATCAGTCTATCAAGCAATCTCACATTTATATTGATGCCACAAGTGTGGGAATGAAACCCTTAGAAAATAAAAGTCTGATTACAGATCCTGAGCTGATTCGTCCAGATTTAGTGGTTTTTGATATTGTCTATAACCCGACCGAGACAAAGCTCCTCTCCTTTGCTCGTCAGCATGGTGCCCAAAAAACCATTAATGGGTTAGGGATGGTTCTCTATCAAGGAGCAGAGGCCTTTGCCTTAATTACCGGTAAGGAAATGCCAGTTGATGATATCAAAACGTTGCTGTTTAAGGATAACATCGGCAAAACATCGTAACTAGTCAACAAGATTGTCAATTCCCTTAAAGATGACTGTCAACAAGGGCTATAATCACTAGCGGGTTTGGGGATGATTAAAAAAGGACTGTGTTAAGGAGGAGTCGCATCATGATATCCTAAAAAGATAAAGGAGAAAATCGTGTTACCTATTATTGTAAAGGCCAGTGGCTTTATTTTAGTGATTTTATTGGCTTATGTGTTAAAACAAAAAGGCATTCTTACGTCTGAACATGGTAGGGGCTTTTCTACCATTTTGATGACCGTTACCCTTCCCTGTGCTTTACTAGTGTCTACAAGAAGTCTGAACATGAGTGCTATTCTCTTGATTCCCATGGGGTTAGGCATAGCTGGTAATCTTTTGTTGCTAGGTATCGGTTACCTCAGAGGTCGTCATAAAGAACCCGTTGCCCAAGCACAAGACATGATCCAACTTGTTGGATATAATATAGGAACGTTCGCTTTCCCTTTTGTTCAGTCTTTTTTCCCGGCTAGCTACCTGATGCAGGTCATTCTCTTTGATACAGGCAATGCCTTAATGGTATTTGGTGGTAACTACACCATTACCAGTCTGGTGTCAAGAGTGGGGGAACAAGTGACCTTGAAAGCAATCTTCAAAAAACTGTTTCGATCGGTTCCTTTTTGCACCTATCTGCTGTGTTTTGGGCTCTCTTTGTGGAATATTACTCTTCCAACAGCTCTCTTAACCCTAGCCAAACTAGGAGCAGATGCCAATCCCTTCGTTGCCATGCTGACACTTGGACTCATGGTTGATTTTAGATTATCCAGACAAGACTTGAAAGAATTAGGACAGTTGATAGGGCTCCGCCTCTTTGCTAGTTTTCTCATGCTGGTCTGTCTTTCTCAATTACCTATTGATCTGGTCATCAAAAAAATGTTGACTATTTGCCTGATAGCTCCGATTTCAGTTGTCACGCCTCTTTATGCCAGAGAACTAGGTAGCGAGAGTGCTCTACCAGCACCAGTTAATTCCCTTAGTATTGTCATCAGCATCATCTTGATGACTGTTCTCATTCTCTTTGTTAGCTAAATAAACTCATCATAAAAGCACCAATCACTTGGTGCTTTTATGATATTCAGTTATCCTTATCTATATTGTCTAATGCGTATTGACAGGCTTGAAGGACAAAACTTGAAAAAGTAACGTCTTTATTCACCATCGCTTTTTCAATATCTTCAACGAGAGATGAGGGAAAACGAATGGTTTTAATTTCGGATTCTTTTTTATCTGATTTGAGTTGAAATGCCATTTTTGTCTCCTATCTAGCTTTATTGTAAGACAAAATTGGCAGAAAGTAAATTATTTTAATTGTATTACAAATTGTATTGTTTTTCATCTTGTTTTTTGCTACAATGAACATAAAACGATGTTCCAAAAGGAAAAAGGAGAGAGTTATGACATCAAAACATACCAAAGTCATGTTGACATCTGCTGCTTTATTGACAGCTGTTCTTAGCACGACAGTACAAGCTCAGTCAGAAACGGTTGAAAAACCTAGTTCCCCTCAAACGGTGGCTATGGGGACAGATCGTCAATCATTAGAGCAACAGGTTCAAAATCAAGAAAAAGTGGTAACGGAACTTACTAAAAAAGTTCAAACAGCTAAAAAGAATGATGAAGCAGCAGCACAGGCGGTTGAACAAGCCAAAGCTAATGAAGCCTCTGCAAGTAATGTAGACGCTCAAAAAGCCGAAGTTGCTAACCAAATGGCAACTGCTGAAAATGATGTTAAAGTTGCTAACGAAGATGTTGCAACTGAAACTAAAGACGTTGAAAAAGCACACGCTGAAAACCAACAAGCCCAAGATGCACTTAAAGTAGCTGAAAACGAAGCTGCTAAAACATCAACCGAAACAAAACAACCAAGCACTGTTGAATTAGATAAAGATTTTGCAGAAGCCTTAGGAACTAAAAATACCAACCCCGATTATTCAGAAGACCTTAACATGATGGGTGGTGATAATAACTTTACATTCGTTACAAATCCTGGTGACGAGCAAACTGTTGATATTGATAACTTAACCGATGATCAATTGACTGATTTGTCTAATTATGCATCATCTTTAATTAACCAAGTTCGTGATCAAGCTCAAAAAGCAGGTGTTAACCTAACGGTTGGTAATACATTTGTTACTAAAGGTGCTGTACAATTTGCCAAAGATGTCGCTCAAAACTATCGTAATGATAATTGGGATACCGTTAAAGATGCTCATGATGTTAAAGCTATTAATAGAGCCGCGGCTGATAATGGACTTAAAGCAGTTTCCAATGAGAATGCATATGAGGATGCCGGCATGTCACGGTCATCTACCTTTATAAATCGTACATTTACCATGGAAGATTTAAAACGTAGCATTTTTGAAGTTATTGGTGGTATGATTTCTAAAGATGTGAATTCTAACTGGAAACACACAGAATCTCTAGTTGGTACTGGTCTTTCAGGGGAATACTTAGGTATTTCTATTTCTCGAGTTGGTGACGTTGTAACCGTACATGTTTTACAAGTACCAAAATCTCGCATTCAAGATGCTAATAAATTTGACACAACCAAACTTCTTAATCCTTACCAGGGAGAAGTTAATCCAAAAGCCAAAGAAGTTTTAAAACAATTAGAATCCGCACGTACCCTTGCAGCTAATAAAGCTCAAGCACTCGCTACCCAACAATCAAAACTTCAAGCTGCTAAATCTCATGTGGCTGAATTAACTAACAAAGTTGTTCAATTAAAAGAACAACAAGCACAATTGGGTAACGTTCAATCTGGTGATCTGTCAGCACTTGTCACTTCTGCGGTAGAACGTAAAGCACAAACAGCTCGCAACCTTGCAGATATGCAAGCCGCTCTCGATAGCGCAACTGCTAAATTAAATAATTTAAAAGCTGCTCTTGCAACAGTTCCTGCTAATCCAGAAGCACACGTTGAAACTCCAAGTAAACCTGTTCAACCAGAGAAACTCACACCAGCTATTCCTCAGGTGCCAGCAGTACCAGAAGAAGCACCGTCTACACCTATGACGCCAAACAACTCTGCAAAACCAGAGGCTTCTATTCCATCAAAAATGGATAACATTTCTAAATCGGACGTGTCTGGTAAAAAAGTCGTAGCTGATAAAGGTAATCAAGCAGTATCTCGCGAGATGCAGCCTGTCCAAAAAGTGACCAACCGGGTCATGGCTACAGGTCCAAAAGCGACAGCTTATCAAGCCTTGCTTCCAAAAACAGGAGAAGTAACAAACTCCGTAACGGTCTTGGGCGCTTTCATGCTTTTAATAGGATCACTCCCATTGGTAGGCTCTTACATGAGAAAACACTACTAATACTTGAGAGCGAGGGGAAAGGTTTAATCAATGAAAAAAGTACTATCCGTAGTCATTGTGTTTCTAGCGACACTCTGTTTAGTGGCTTGTAGCAAGTCATTAAAAGGGACTTATATTAACAAAACCGAGGGTACTAAATCAACCTTAGTAGTTATCGATAATAAGTCAGCCAACCTAACCGTTGAAAGTTTATTTGGGACTTACACCTTTGATGGCACGATTAATGAAAAAGATAAGACAATTGCCTTTAAAGGTACGGTGTTCGGAAAAGAAGTCGAAGAAACTGCCACCTATGAAGTGACAGAATCTGGCGATCTCAATATTACTACCAAAGAATTTTCAGGTCTCTATCGAAAAGAAAAATAACTCAAAAGAACCTTCACAGACAATTGGCTGTGAAGGTTCTTTTAATATCTTAAAGCAAATCTTCTAAAGTCTTAACAAATGCTTGGTCATCCTTGGCAATGGCTAAGGTGGTAAAACCTGTTTCTGTGGGCAATATAAAGAGAATATGCTGGTCAGAATTTTTCTTGTCAGTTTTAAAAACGTCAAAGAGAGCTTGAGCGGATACCTCATTTTTCTCGAGACTGGTTGGTAACTGGTAACGTTCAAAGGCTTGAAGGAGACTATCCAAGTCTTCTTGAGATAAGTGTCCTTTTAAAACAGCTAATTTGGCATCCACTACCATACCAATGGCGATGGCTTCACCATGATGGTAAAAATCATGGTGGCAGAGCGATTCAATAGCATGGCCAAGGGTATGCCCAAAATTTAAGGACATGCGCAAGCCATTTTCAAACTCGTCCTGTTCAACAATGCGTTTTTTGTTGGCAATCGATTGACAAATGAGGTCTTCAAGTCCCGGATAAGGGCCTATTTTTGGACTAGCAAGCAACTGCTGAAAAAGCGGTCTATCATGAATGAAGCCAATTTTCAGCATTTCACTGATGCCGCAGGAGAATTCTCGCTGAGGCAAGGTCTCTAAAAAACGAGTTGAAATGATAATGGATTCAGGAGGGTAGATACTCCCAATCATATTGGTCAACCCTTTAAAGTGAACACCAACCTTGCCACCGATGCTACTGTCTACTTGGCTTAGCAAGGTGGTTGGGATTTGAATATAGGGAATACCACGGTAAAAAGTAGCCGCAACAAAGCCTCCCAGATCTCCAATAACGCCGCCACCAACTGTGATAATCATGTCTTTTTTTGAAAAGTTCTCAGTGATGAGTTGTTCATAGATAGCACTGGTGCGGTCCAGGGATTTGGATTGACCACCTGGCGAACAAACGTGAACAAAGGCGGTATAGCGATGACATAGGTCTTGGAAGAGGGGGTGATACAAGTCATAGACGGTTTGGTCAGTGAGGAACAACAGTTTGCGTTGTTTGCGCTCACCAAGGCAATCACCCAAGGTAGTTAAGACATCATCGGTAAATAGGATATTATAGTCCTTAACCCGAGAATGGACATGAAGTGTTTGTGGCATAATCATTCCTTTCCTTGTTGCTAACCAACAGTAACAATAGAGCGCAGCTTATGGCCTAATCTTGCCAGAGATCACGCCCAAGTTGGTCTAATTGGTCGTAATTAATTTGCTGCGCAGCATCTGACAAGGCGTGATCAGGGTCAGGATGGACTTCCATCATAATGCCATTAGCTCCAACAGCCTTGGCGACTTTAGCAGCAGGTAAGAGAAGGTCACGTCTACCTGTCGAGTGAGACACATCCACGATAATGGGCAAATCAGTTTTTTGCTGAATAATAGGCACAGCCATAATATCAAGCATGTTTCGGGTTTCCACATCGTAACCACGGATACCACGTTCACACAAAATGATATTTGTTTTTCCTGCTTCTTGAAGATAGGAGAGCGCGCCCATAAATTCCTCAATGGTAGCCATCAAACCACGTTTAAACAGGATTGGTTTATCAACATGAGCTAACGTTTTTAAAAACTCAAAGTTCTGCATGTTTCGAGCGCCAACTTGAATCACATCCAAGTAATCATAGGCTTCTTCTAACTGACTGTCAGACATGATCTCGCTGACAGAGACTAAATCAAATTCCTGACAAACGTCATGTAAATATTTAATCCCTTCGAGGCCTAACCCTTGGAAAGAAGTAGGTGAGGTTCTCGGTTTATAAGCACCTCCTCTAAAATAGGTGTATCCTAATTTTTTGGCGCTTGAAGCTGCCAATCTAATGTGATCATAAGATTCAATGGAGCAGGGTCCTACGATAAAGTTTCTCTTTGAGCATCCCTGATTCCGAAAATCTGACATGATGTCTTTCATTCAGTTGATTCCTTTACTAATACTAATGTGATTTATAGCCATAGCAAACTGCTTTGGGTTAATGTCTAACTAAGAAGTGAGGTAAACAAGTTATGAGCTGATTCATAGAAGGCTCTTTATGTTCAAAATACGTACCTACAACCTGTGAAATGATACCATAAACAAGGTGAAATAGCAAGTAACGACTGGGGTTTGAGAGCTTGTCATGACTCTTGGAGGATTTGTTAAAACAAATGCTATCATGAACCATTTTAGGAGGAAAAGTTATGACTGATATCACGTGGATGTTACGACTAGTGTTAAATGCCCTTTATTTAGGCTTAGGAATCACCGTTGTGAAAAGGCAACACTTTTCTGAACAATTTTTATAAAGTGCTTTTCTCAATTGATGACTCGTTTAGCCATAGGGGTCTAGTAATTTAGACTAGCATGAATACGGTGATGATTCCACCAATGGACATAATCTTTGGTCTGAAGCGTTAGTTCTTCTAGCAATTGAAAGGCTTCTTGATAAATAAATTCAATTTTGAAAGTACGATAGGTATTTTCAGCTATGGTATTATCATAAGGACAGCCAGCCTGATTAAACGAACGGGTAGTCCCAAAGGATTCCAATATCTCACCAATTAACTGATTATCAAACTCTTTTCTACAATCAGAGTGAAATAGATTGACCTTGGTCAGGACATAAGAGACGCTCTGTATGGCTTGTTTAACTAAAACTGCTGTCTTATTTCAGCCAACCAATAGTCCCATTATTTCATGATTAAAAAGGTCTATAACAGGACAAATGTAAGCCCATCGCCTACCAATACGAACAGCTGACATCTTGGATTTCTTATTGTTAGCAGTGATTACTTCCCTTTTTGTGACATAATCACTGCCGCTTGCTTTAAGATATCTAACTGCATTTTAAGTTATCTGTTTCGTTTCTTGAGTTCAATCAACTCTCGTTGGTCATCACTTAGATTATCAATAGACTTAAATGAGCCTTTAGTTTTGGCTTGTCTGATCTATTTATCAAAGGTAGATAGTGTTAAATCATATTCACTAATAAACTCACTCCGTTTCCTACCTGCATTGTGAAGATCAACAATTTGTTGCTTAAAATCATCGGTGAAGGTACGGCGAATTTTTCTAGACATTTGTTTTCTCCTGTTTTTTCAGTGTAATATACTTTATAAGACTATCTAGTTTAGTGTAACCGATTCAATATAGCTTTTTCTTAGAGTTGTGATGGGGGTTTCAAAGGTTAACTAATTTTAAAGACAAATTACAATAATAAGAAGAGTTGTCTTTTTTTGCAGTCGAATTCCTGATATAATAGAACTATTAGAGTCAAGGAGAATTAAGATGTCAGAACAAGCACAAAGACAAGAATTGCATTCAAAAATATGGAAAATTGCGGACGATGTTCGTGGAGCCGTTGATGGATGGGATTTTAAACAGTATATTTTAGGAATCTTGTTCTACCGTTTTATCAGTGAAAATTTTAAAAATTTCATTGAATCTGATGATCCAAATGTTGATTATGCTAACACTCCAGAATCTGTCATTACAGACGAAATAAAAGATGATGCCGTTAAAACCAAAGGGTATTTTATTATGCCTAGTCAGCTTTTCTCCAATGTTGTCAAAAATGCTAGAAACAATGACAATTTAAATACTGATTTAAAGTCTATTTTTGATGACATTCAAGCCAGTGCCATTGGTTATGAAAGTGAAAATGATATTAAAGGACTTTTTGATGATGTCGATACAACTAGTAATCGTCTCGGCAATACAGTTCCTGAAAAAAATAAGCGCTTAGCTGATATTCTCGAAGGAATTGCCGGTTTAAATTTTGGCAATTTTGAAGACAATAAAATTGACCTTTTTGGCGATGCATACGAGTATCTCATTTCCAACTATGCCTCAAATGCAGGTAAATCTGGAGGTGAATTTTTCACACCTCAAAATGTTTCCAAACTCTTAGCCAAAATTGTTATGCTTGGACGTAGTGAAACCAACAAAATCAATAAAATTTACGACCCAGCATGTGGGTTTCGTGTCATAATAATGACACAGGCAAATAGTCAAGTAAATACAAGGGTTTTAGAACTTCTACCAAAGTTTAAAATCAAAAAAATGAATAGTTGGTGTGCTGTTTAGAGCAGTTATTATGAAAATAAATGTTGTAAACAGTACATCAGCATAAAGGAGGAACTCATATGTCTAAGGTGAAAAAAGACACGATTGAAGCAAAAGGTTTTGCTATTCAAATTTATACTGAAGACTTTAAAAACGACTATATAAGTCTAACGGATATTGCAAGATATAAAAGCGATGAGCCAAGTGATGTAATCAAAAATTGGATGAGAAGAAAAGATACTATTGAATTTCTTGGTTTATGGGAAAGCTTAAACAACATGAATTTTAATTCGGTCGAATTCGACCGAATTAAATCGGAAGCTGGATATAATTCCTTTACATTGTCTCCTAAGAAATGGGTAGAGAAAACAGAAGCAATCGGAATTATCTCAAAAGGCGGAAGATATGGTGGTGCATTTGCACATACAGATATTGCCTTTGAATTTGCTTCATGGATTTCTGCTGAATTTAAGATGTATGTAATTCAGGATTACAAAAGACTTAAGTCAGATGAAAACTCTAAGCTATCATTAGGCTGGAATTTGAATAGAGAAATTTCTAAGATTAACTACAAAATCCATACAGATGCAATCAAAGAATATCTCTTAAAAGATCTTACTAGCGAACAATTATCTTATAAATACGCAAGTGAAGCAGATATGCTCAATGTTGCCTTATTTAATAAAAGAGCAAAACAGTGGCGTGAAGAAAGTCCTGACTTAAAGGGAAATATGAGAGACTATGCAAGTCTGAATGAGTTATTGGTACTAGCAAATATGGAAAGCTATAATGCAATCCTTATTGGTAAAGGTATGGAACAAAAAGAAAGAATGATAGAACTTAGAAAGCTTGCCAGAACTCAGCTGATGTCAATTGAGAAGTTGAACAATACAGGAATTAAGAGTTTAGAGGATAAGTCAAAGAAGTAGAGAGGTGTGTTATGATATGGGCATTGAAAATTATCTTATTTCCAATAATATTGCTCTTGTCGATACTAATTGCTTTTCTAAAATTTATTATAAAAGTTAGTGGAATGATTTTAGGTATAATATCTTTTCTAGTATTTATAGGAGCAGTAGCTTGCTTTGTACAAAAAGAAATGGCAACTGGAATGGTAGCGATGCTACTAGCATTCTTAATCAGTCCTTATGGGCTACCTAAAATTGCACTGTGGATTACAGCATACCTTGAAGTAGCGAAAGATACATTAAAGGAAATATAAGGGAGTTAAGACGATGGAATATAAATCTATCGTCTTTTTCTATGCCTAAATTTAAGAGAAAGGAGGCGATAGTATGAGTAAGTATTTGTTTGATGAACAGCCTATACTGGCAAATAAGGCGTTAGCCAGAGAATTAGGCTTAAATGAAGCTCTTGTGCTTCAACAAATAAATTACTGGATTGAAATAAATAAGAAGTCTGGCAACAATTATCATGATGGCAAGTATTGGACATATAACTCAATAAGAGCATGGCAAGAAAAAGATTTCGATTATTTAAGTGTTGATACAGTTAAACGAACTTTTTCTAAGCTTGAAAAAGCGGGCTATCTTTTAGTTGGAAACTATAATAAAGATCCTAGAGATAAAACGAAGTGGTACACAATAAATGACAATAAATTAGAAGAACTTTATCTTGAACTAAATCAAAGAAAGCAAGAGAAAGAACGAGAAATATTAGAACAAGCAAGTAAAAGTGCTATGCCTAATGCATTAGGGCAAAATGCACCAATGGAAGAAGGCAAAATCCACCAATGCAATGAGGTATTTAGCACCGATGCATTTGATGAAAATCAACCAGTGCATTATGGCAACTTGCATGAACCATTACCAGAGATTACTACAAATAATTCATCAAAGATTACTTCATATATTTCTACAGATAATTCCTTCCACCTACCCATCTATGAAAAAGACATATTTTATTTAAGGGACGGAATGGAGGAAGGATGTAAAAAAATAAAATCATATAAATCTTGTTTAGAAGAATTAAGAGAAAGTACAGGGTATAACGAACACATGAAGCTGGGCAATAAGATTATTGCTAAAACATTTGATGAAATAATTAAAGTTTTAGCTGATGTTATGGTACTGAATGCAGAAGATACAGTTACAATAAATCAAACAAAATTACCAGCATATGTTGTTCAAGAGCGATTTAGAGAATTAGATTCTTCGCATATGGAGTATCTTGTAGATGCTTTATCAGAGAACGAATCAAAAATAAGAAATGTAAGAGCATTTATTTTAACGGCAGCATATAATGCACCAAGCAATATGGATGCCTATTATACAGCACTTGTTAGTTATGATATGAGGGAAGGAGGTTACTGATGATAAATGAGGAAATTTCTAATAGAGTAGTTAATATTGAAGTTAATGTCTTAAAGGCAACATATCAAGAAATCTTGAGCCAAGTAAAGAAGTTGCAACAGAGATCAAAACAACATGGTGGTTTAGATAAACTTATAAAGGCTGAGGGAAATGAGGTCAAACTCAAAGATATGGTTAAGAAAGGGCAGCTTGAAGAAATCAATGTTAAAGATGGCGAATTAAAAGAACTAAAAAAAGAATTGAATAAACATGGTGTTAAATTCTCAGTGATGAAAGATAAGGAAACAGGGACACATTCGGTATTCTTCCAAGCAAAAGATACAAAAGTTATGAATAAAGCTTTTCAAAATGTACTTTCAAATATTGAGAAGAAAGAGAAAAATAAGGAGTCAATTCATAAAAACATAGAGAAATTTAAAGAGATGGCAAAGAACTCTATGTCTAAAGATAAAGTCAAGAATAAACAAAAGGAGCAAAGCCTATGATAGATAAGATACTAAAAGACGTCAAAGGCTTATTCAAAGTGCAAGATAAGGCAAAGTTTCTAAAACAGAACATTCCCTATCTTGCATTTTTCTATGTTGGAAATATCTTTTCTCACCATGTAAGAGCCTATACTGGTGGAGATGTGATAGATAAAATTTTTCAAGGTATATTAGAGCTTAATACCATGAGCTTTATTCCAAGTATTCATCCAACTGATATTTTAATGGGTGTGGGAGTAGCAGCTTTAATTAAATTTATTGTCTATACCAAAGGTAAAAACGCTAAAAAGTTCAGACAGGGAAAAGAGTATGGATCAGCTCGATGGGGAAATAAAAAAGATATTGAGCCATATATGGATGAGAAGTTCCAAAACAACATTCTACTTACTCAGACTGAGCGATTAACAATGAATGGCAGACCTGCTAATCCAAAGTATGCAAGAAATAAGAATGTACTTGTTATAGGTGGTTCAGGAAGTGGAAAAACGAGGTTTTATGTAAAGCCGAACCTAATGCAAATGCACAGTAGCTATTGTGTAACCGATCCAAAAGGAACGATAGTCCTTGAGTGCGGCAAGATGCTTGAAGATAACGGATATGAGATAAAAATCTTAAATACCATTAACTTCAAAAAGTCTATGAAATATAATCCCTTTGCCTATATTCGTTCTGAAAAAGATATTTTGAAACTGGTGCAGACAATCATTGCAAACACCAAAGGAGAAGGAGAAAAAGCAGGGGAGGATTTTTGGGTGAAAGCCGAAAAACTCTACTATACAGCTCTTATTGGATATATCTTCTATGAAGCTCCAAAAGAAGAAAAGAATTTTGCGACACTACTGGATATGATAGACGCTTCAGAAGTCAGGGAAGATGATGAAACCTATATGAATCCTATTGATAGGCTATTTGAAGCACTGGAAAAGAAAGAGCCTACACATTTTGCAGTAAAGCAATATAAAAAATACAAACTTGCTGCTGGAAAAACAGCTAAGTCTATTCTTATTTCATGTGGTGCAAGGCTTGCTCCCTTTGATATTAAGGAGCTTAGGGACTTGATGAAAGAAGATGAACTTGAGCTTGATACACTTGGAGATAGAAAATCAGCACTCTTTGTTATTATTTCAGATACAGATGATACGTTTAACTTTGTTGTATCCATCATGTACTCACAGTTATTTAATTTGCTTTGTGATAAGGCAGATGATGAGTACGGGGGAAGATTACCTGTTCATGTAAGGTGCTTGCTTGATGAGTTTGCAAATATCGGCTTAATTCCCAAATTCGAGAAATTGATTGCAACAATCCGAAGTAGAGAGATTTCAGCAAGTATTATATTGCAAGCACAATCTCAGCTAAAGGCAATTTACAAGGATAATGCAGATACAATTGTAGGTAACTGTGATAGTACCCTGTTTCTTGGCGGAAAGGAAAAGACCACACTTAAAGAACTATCTGAAACACTGGGTAAAGAAACCATAGACCTGTATAACACATCGGAAACAAGATCAAATGCCAATAGCTATGGACTGAATTATCAAAAGACAGGGAAGGAGCTAATGAGCCAAGACGAGATAACAGTTATGGATGGCAGTAAATGTATCTTTCAGCTTCGAGGTGTTAGACCGTTTTTATCAGATAAATTCGATATTACAAAGCACAAGAATTACAAGTTCTTGGAGGACTATAATAAAAAGAATGTGTTTGATATTGAAGACTATATCAAGAGAAAAGGAAAAGTTAAGCTTAATGGAAATACAGTAATTACAAGATTGTAATATTTTTCTGTTATAGCTTTATGTGGTATGGGTATATTTGGTATAATAAACAAAATAGAGTTTTATAGGAGGCACCATTATGGCTATTGCTAACATTAAGGTCACACTATTATGTCCAATAGAAAAGGTATGGAATAAGGTAACTGACTTAAACGATTTTGTTTGGCGAAGTGATTTAAAGAATATAAGAATTATAGATGACAATAAATTTGTGGAGATTTCTAAAGATGGAATAGAAACATATTTTGAAGTTACAGAATGTATTCAAAATCAATGTTGGTCATTTGAAATAGAAAACCAAAATATCAAGGGAATTTGGGTAGGAAAATTTTATTCGCATGGTGACAAAACTACTTTAGGCTTTACTGAAAATATAGTTTCTAAAAAACTTATATTTAAGCCATTTATAGGTTCATATTTAAAAAAGCAACAGAAACTGTATTTTAGAGATTTAAAGAAAGTGTTAAATTGTGAAGAAGCAAGTTTTGTTCAAAAGATTTAAACATAAAAATAGATTGTGTTAAATAGTATATTACGGAAAGTACAGGGGAGGTTCTTATGAAACAAGTAACGTGTCCTAAATGTGGATGTACAGTAGAGTTTGAGGATAAATCTGTTTGGGAAGGAAATAGAGATTTTGAGGATGTAAATTGTCCAAATTGCAAGGAATATCTTACTAGAGTATTCACTGATGGTTTTCCTAATCCACGTGTAATCAAAAGAAATCAAGAATGATAACTTTGTATGAATTCAAGTTCTACAAAACTTAAATTTATAAATCATATTAGACGATAGAAAAGTAAAAATTCTATCGTCTTTTTTCATGCCTATTTTCAATTTATATTGCGATCAATAAATAGGAAAAACTCACAGAGAAGCTAACTAGTATTTCAAATGCCTCTCACTAATATATACACGACAAAATGCTAGTTCCATTAAATATGTTACAGAAAGTAAAGGAGAAAAGATGATAAGGATAAGAAGCCCTACCTAATAGACAACTAAATATACAAATACTTGGCGATTGGAATTAACTTTTCAGTCGCTTTTTAATTGGAGGAAAAAATGGACAAAGAAATGATTAATATCAATGCCAATCTATTAAAAGAACCTACTTTTGGAACTTTTACAAGAGGTGATGAAGAGGTTCAAGTTGTAAATTTTGCTCTTTCGAAAGGATATGGAAAAGGTAGAGAGTATATCAACTGTGCAGCCTATGGCAATAAATCTGAAGTAGCTAAGGAATTTTCGGAAGGTGATTTCATTCATGTATATGGTTGCTTCAACAAACGAACTAAAAATGGAAAAACATATAAGAATTTTGTAGTTATGTCTATGAACAAAATTGAAAAGAAAGAAGAAAATGGGGAGGAATAAATCATGGAATTTTTTACACAGGCAGTTAATGTATTAAAGATTTTGGTAATGGCAGTAGGTGCTGGTCTCGGAGCATGGGGCGTTATTAACCTTATGGAGGGATATGGTAATGATAATCGTGCGACACGTTCATAAGTGAAAAGCTTATGCACTAAGTCGAAGGACTAAAAGTTCAAAACTTAGGAGAACTGACAATCTGATAGGTAGAATGACGGGGTAACGCCCTGAAATGCCTACACTGATACTCCGATTGGCAATGAATATTAGACTATTTCATTGTCAAAAGCTCGGTGAAGTCGGCAGAGAGTAGCCGTAAGACTGGTATTTCATATCAGACACGAAAGCTGTTCAGAGGTGGACGGTGCTACCTATATGTCGGGTGTCGAATACGCATGGTGAGAATGTGTATACCAAAGCACTGACGTACTTCCGAATGTACAAGTCTAAACGTTTGAATTTGCCTAACGGCAATTCCCATCAAAGATGGGGTGTTTGTGGATGAGTAAGAATGGTTGTTATGAAAATCCATATATCGTTACAGGCGATATGGCGAAAGCTAAACACAGGCTTAGAGGAAGAACCTAAACGTATTCAAAGATAAGATTGTCGGAACGTGGTAAACCAAGAACACGGAAGCAGTCTAATGCTAATGAAGTGTTGAATGGGAAAATGACTGTAAAAACAGCATATAACCGTTCTTTATCTTGGTGAAAGCGGTGGCACAGTACCTATGAAGCGAAAATAATAAGTTCGTGGAGGGATAGCCACCAGTCACAGGAAAGTACAAGAACTGAAATTAAGACAAACACAGCTTCGAGTATGACAAAGAAAATCAAATCCGAAAGGAGATGGTGACTGTGTCCACTTCGAAACAAACACTGAAACAAAGCAAAATCCGTTATACGGAATACTATGACTTGCAAAAAGTCCTTGATGATTTATATGAAGATAGCAGTAAGAATAAAGTATTTTCAAATTTAATGGAGCTGATAACTTCAAGAGAAAATATTAAACTCGCCTATCGTAGTATCAAAGGGAACAAAGGCAGTCATACAGCCGGAGTAGATGGCAGAACAATAAAACATCTATCAAGGCTAAATGAAGAAGAATACATTTCTCTCATACAAAAACAGTTTCATTGGTATAAACCACGCCCTGTAAAGAGAGTGGAAATGAGAAAGCCTAATGGGAAAATAAGACCTTTAGGAATACCGACTATTGTAGACAGAATTGTACAACAATGTATCTTGCAAATATTGGAGCCGATATGTGAAGCCAAGTTTCATGACAGTTCCTATGGGTTTCGACCTAACAGGAGTACGGAACACGCTATCGCAGAATGTGCAAGACTAATGCAGATACAGCACTTACACTATGTGGTTGATATTGATATACAAGGATTTTTCGACAATGTATATCATGCAAAGCTCATAAGGCAACTTTGGAATTTGGGTATCCAAGACAAAAAGCTACTTTGTATCATTAAGGAAATGCTGAAAGCAGACATAGTTATGCCCGATAAAAAGGTAATTACACCAACAAAGGGAACACCACAAGGCGGTATATTATCACCGCTATTATCTAATGTAGTCTTGAACGAATTAGATTGGTGGGTTTCCTCTCAATGGCTGACAATGCCCACTCATTATCCATATAAACAGAGAACGAACAGTCAAGGAACAGAGATAAAAAGCCATACCTACAGAGCTTTAAGAACAAGCAACCTGAAAGAAATATACATTGTAAGGTATGCCGATGATTTCAAGATATTTTGCCGTAATTACTACGATGCAAAAAGAACCTATCAGGCAGTTACAAAATGGTTGCAAGACAGATTAAAACTAAATGTAAGTGAAGAAAAATCTAAAATAACAAATCTAAAACAAAGGTACTCGGAGTTCTTAGGCTTCAAGCTTAAGGTTAAACCAAAAGGCAAAAAGTTTGTTGTACAGTCGCATATAAGTGATAAGGCACTGAAAAATGCAAAAGAAAATATTTCTAAAAGTGTTGCAGATATAAAAAGACCTGCAAACGAAAAGGAACAGTACAAAGCAATAGCTAAGTATAATGCCACTGTTTCAGGCTTGCATAATTATTACCAAATAGCAACAAACGTGAGTTTGGACTTTGCTAAAATAGCCTTTCACATTAAAAAACAGATGAACAACAGACTGGATATTAAAATCAGTGGAACACTAAACAAAGGATTTATCAAAGAAAAATATGGAAAAAGTAAACAGCTTCGCTTTCTTAATGGACATCCGTTAATTCCAGTGGGATATATCAGGACAAAGGACGCAAAACACAAGAAAAAGGTTGTAAATAAATACACTGTAAAAGGCAGAGCTTTCATTCATAAAAATCTACAAATTGATGTAGATACACTTGTCTGGCTGATGAAACATCCTGTGCTTGATAAAAGCATAGAGTTTGCAGACAACAGAATCTCGCTCTTTGCAGCTCAATATGGCAGATGTGGAGTATCAGGTATAAAACTTACACCAAACGATATACATTGCCATCACAAGACACCGCTTGAACAAGGCGGTACAGACAGTTACAGCAACTTAATTCTTGTTACAGAAGCAGTTCATATACTCATCCATGCAACAAAAGAAGATACAATCCAAAAATATATAAAAGAGCTTGGGTTAACAGTCAAGCAGATTGAGAAATGTAATAAGCTTAGAAAAATGGCAGAATTGCCACTAATTTAGAGAAAAAAATAATTTGTTACGAAGTGTGTAAGTCTTAGTTAAAACGTGAAAATCTTTCTTGTGATGGAACGCCGTGTGCGGTGAAAGTCGCATGCACGGTGTGAAGTGGGGGAAAATCCGAAGATAATATCAAAGGATTACCTATCACTATCTGGAGCAAAATCTCAGGGTATTAAACAATTTATGGCAAAATAAAGACGGAATAACACAACAAATTCTCTAAAACAAATCACTAAACCAATGTAAGATTGAATGAAATCAATATTTATGCTATAATTAAATAAATCTAATACAGAGAAAAAGAGGGATATTATGGCACTTAACTATAAACCATTATGGATACAGTTAGCAAAAAAGGGATTAAAGAAAACAGATGTAATAGCCATTGCAGGACTTACAACAAATGTTATGGCACAAATGGGAAAGGATAAACCAATTACATTTAAGAATTTAGAAAAAATATGTAAGGCTCTATCTTGCACTCCTAATGATATTATTAGTTTTGAAGATGAATTTGAACAAGAGATTTAAATTCTTATAGTTCTTTAAACTTGATTTATAAGAAATCAAAGAAAATCTTAATAAAGTTATCTAAAATTTTATTGAAATAACAGTAATGGATGGAGGCACGTGTATATACCAGATAAGAGTAGTAAGACTTTTACTATCTGATAAATTTGATATCACAAAACATAAGAATTACAAGTTACTGGAAGATTATGATTAAATATTAAGATATAATTATTTTTGGTAAAATATCTGTATACAAACCATGGAGGTAGGCATATGAGGTCTTATGAAAGTAAGGAAGAATTAAAAAATGAGATTAAAAAAACTTTTGCAAAATATATTTCAGAGTTTGATAATATCCCAGAAGAATTAAAAGATAAAAGAGTAGACGAAGTTGATAGGACACCAGCAGAAAATCTTGCCTATCAAGTAGGTTGGACAGCTTTAGTATTGAAATGGGAAGAAGATGAGAAAAAAGGACTTGAAGTAAAAACACCATCAGATAAATTCAAGTGGAATCAATTAGCCGAATTATATCAATGGTTTACAGAAGCTTACGCTCATAAATCTTTAAAGGAACTAAAAGAACAATTAACAAAAAATATTGAAGATATTTATCTTATGATAGATGAGCTAACAGAAGAAGAATTATTTAAACCTCATATGAGAAAATGGGCAGATGAAGCAACAAAAACAGCAACTTGGGAAGTGTATAAATTTATTCATGTAAATACAGTAGCACCATTTGGTACATTTAGAACTAAGGTTAGAAAATGGAAGAAATTAGTACTTTAGTAACATAACTTTGACGTATATTAGAATAATTTGATTTAGACGATAGAAATTAAAACTATATCGTCTTTTTTTATACTCAAAATTGGGAAATTAAGGGGGTTGAAAAAAATTTTTATTGGTGGTATTATTAAAATAACAAGTACACATAAGTACACTTCTGAAACAGGAGGTGCAATATCAATATTATAATAAATACCGATTCTAGCGAACCGATTTATGAACAAATCGAAAATCAGATAAAAAAACAAATTATGAATGAAGATTTGAAAACTGGAGATTCTATACCATCTATGAGAGTATTGGCTAGAAATCTTAAGGTAGCTGTAATTACAGTTCAAAAGGCTTATGAAAATTTACAAAAAGATGGATTTATTGAAACTATTCATGGCAAAGGCAGTTTTATATCAGCAAGAAATATTGAATTACAAAAAATAGAAACATATAAAGAAGTGGAAGATTTAGCTAAGAAAATTGTCAAGAGCATACAATCAAGTTCTATTTCAATAGATGATTTGATAGATTTAATAAAAAAGATATATGAGGAGGGGCAATGATGGATTCATATGAAAATAAATTAGCATTAAGGGTATCTGGATTAAATAAAAATAATAAAACAAATGATTTTTCTTTGAAAAATATAAATATTGAAGTACCTTATGGATCTATTGTAGGAAATATAGGAAGAAATGGAGCGGGGAAAAGTACTACTATTTCTTGTATACTTGGAATGTTTCAAAAAGATGATGGAAAAATAGAGATATTTGGTACTGAAGATTGTAATCAAGTAGATATTAAAAAACACATAGGTGTTGTTTTAGATGACCCAAACTTTTCATTATTATTAACGCCTAATGAGATAAATGAGGTAATGAAATTTAATTATAGTAATTGGGAAGAAGATAGTTTTAAAAATTATTTGAATCGATTTAATTTGCCAATAGACAAGAAAACTAAGCAATTTTCATTTGGAATGAAAAAAAAGTTATCGTTGGCTATAGCATTGTCTCATGAAACAAAACTTCTCATATTAGATGAAATTACTTCAGGGTTAGACCCAGTAAGTAGAGATGAGATTTTATGTATATTATTAGAATTTATAGAAAACCCAGAACACTCGGTATATATATCATCACATATTACAACAGACTTGGAAAAAATAGCTGATTATATAGTTTTTATGGATAATGGTAAAGTCGTGTTGAGCGAAGAAAAAGATGAATTGTTATATAACTATGGGATACTTCGTTGTAATGATACGGATTTAGAAAAAGTCGATAAAACAGACATAATTTCATATAGGAGAGAATATGGGAGAGTAAATATTTTAGTAAAAGATATATCGAAGATAAAGAATAAGTATAAAGAATTTGTTGTAAATAAACCTAATTTTGATGAAATTTTGCTGATTTTGACAGAGGGAGGAGAATCCTAATATATGAAAGGTCTATTATTAGAAATATATTATAAAAATATTAAAAACATATGTGTAATGAATGCGTTTTTGCTTACAATTTGGATTTTGATAAATCTTTTTTCTAGCACGCAAATGCTTGTTTTTGCATATTGCACAGTTGTAATATTCTCCAACAGTTTATTAATACTTTTATCACAGAGAAAAGATTATGATTTAAAATTGTATAAATACGAGTTCATGTTACCGATAAAAAAGAAAAACATAATTTTGTCAAAATATGTAAGTCAAATAGTTATTATTTTTCTGTCTGTATTAATGTTAGTAATCCTGAATTATATATCAATTCATGCAGGTAAGCATTATTTTGATTATGGTTTTTCGGATTTTATTATTTTATTAAATATTTTGTTAGCTTTTATTCTACAAATGGTATCAATATTTTACTTGGCTTTGTACTTTATTGATTTAGATAAAGGTGATTTGTGGTTAGTAATAGGGCTAATTGGCTCTATTGTGCTTGTAGCTATAGAGATATTTGTGGTTAATAAACTTGGATTTTCTAAGTCAGGTGGAAATGTTGCACTTTGTGTAATATATTTGATGCTATTTATAACATCATGCGTATTGAATTCAAAAAGAATGGAAAATCTAAAATTAGATACTTAGGAGGAAAATGATGGCTATAGCAGACATAAATTCAATACTTAGTAGATCATTTCGAAATGATAGGATTTCTAAAATATCATGGGAAAAAGGTAATTATTTAAATGTAACTATGTGTGTAACAGAAGAATGTAATCTGGAATGTACATATTGTTATATGGTTGGGAAGAATAATTTCAAAAAGATGACATTTGAAACAGCCAAAAAAATAATAGACTTTATTGTGAATGATCCATATTGTAATAACTTATCAGATAATTTATTGATTGATTTTATTGGTGGAGAACCATTATTAGAAATGGAATTGATAGATAAAATAAGCGATTATATCTGTCTGTTGCTATATAGCAAAAGGCATAAATGGTTTAATAATCTTCAATTTTCCTTTTCCACAAATGGGACATTATATGATTCAAAAATAATGGAAGATTATTTAAAAAAGCACAGGTATCATGCTGGATTTGGATTCAGTATTGATGGAACTAAAGAAAAACATGATTTAACAAGAATTACTAGGGATGGAAAAGGTTCTTATGACAAGGTTATTAAATCGTTTTACAAATACAAACAAGACTATGAGGATGAAATATTTCAAAAATCGACATTTTCAAGTGAGGATTTAGTATATCTAAAAGATAGTATAATTCACTTATGGGATCTTGGATTTAAAAATGTTGAGTCGAATTTAGTTTATGAAGATGTTTGGAAAGAAGAAGATCCAAGTATATTTGAAAATCAACTTAAAGAACTTGCGGATTACATGTTTGAAAGTGGTAGATATTTGACCCATAGTGTAGCGTATTTTGAAAAAAGAAGAGGGTTACCACTTGCTAGTAATTCGTTGAATCAAAATAGGTGTGGAGCTGGATATAAGAGCTTAGCATTTGATACAGATGGGAATATTTATCCGTGTATACGATTTTTAGAAATGTGTTCTGATGATAAAAAGGGAATGATAGTTGGAAGTATAGATAAAGGTGTAGATTATAATGCCTTGAGAGCTTTATGTGGAACTACTTGGACTTCTGTAAGTGATGAAGAATGTAATAATTGTAATGTTGGAACTGATTGTGGTTGGTGTGTAGCACAAAATTATCAGGAGAATGGCTCTTTATATAATAGAGTAAAGCATATATGCGAAATGCATAAGGCTAATGTGAGGGCAAATAAATATTTTTGGAAAAGATATGAATTAGAGACAGGGAAGACATCAGATAGAGTTATTGAAAAGGTGTTGTTTTCAAAACATAATGAACTTAAATATGTTTATTTTATTACATCAGATGATGCACCTTCTTTTTGCAATTATACAAAGCGATATAATGAGGGGAATTATATGTCTAAGGACTTATATGATAATGCTTTGAAATTTTGTCTAGACAATGAGGTATTGCCTATTTTTCTGGGTAGTTATGAAATTGATTTAGATAGTGAAAAGAAAGTGTTCTTTGAAATAGACAGGAGAAGAATTTTTAAAAATCCGCAAAGATCTATAACTGTAGTTGATGAATATTCAGAAAATATAGAGACACCAGTTATAAACTACATTTTGAGAAAAAATGAGATTAGAAAGTTAAAAAACACAATTGAGAGGTTTTGCAACAACGGAATTAAACGAATAAATCTGTTTATTAGTGATATGAATTTGTGGAACGATAGTGACATTACACTATATGAAGATCAATTGCATGGATTATGTGAGTATGTTGTAGATTTATTTGTTGAAAGAGGTGTTTTTTTACAGATAAATGTTTTGAGTGACAGAATAATGCTAGAAAAGAACGAGACTAGGGATTGTGCAGCAGGGATAAATTCAGTTGCACTGGCTCCAAATGGTAAATTTTATGTATGCCCAGGATTCTATTTTACTAATCCTGACTGGAATATAGGGAATCTAAAAGATGGAATAGATTTCTCTGAAAAGCGTAAATATTTTAGGGGCAAGTCGGCAATGTGCTTAGAATGTGATGCAAATACATGTAAGAGATGTTTATTAGATAATAAAATTACAACAGGTGAGGTAAATGTTCCTTCATCTACTCAATGCAAAATATCATTCGTAGAGGCAAATGCACAGAAATACTTTGCAAACTTATTGCAAGAAAATAATGAAGTTTTAAATATATATATTCCAGATGATATTAAGATATTGAAATACAATGATTATGTTTCAAAAATGATTTTTAATGATGAGAGAGCAATTGCTGATAAATGGAATTATTAAGTGAGAAGGTATAAAAATGGATTGTGAGAGGAATATAGAATTAACATCAGAAGAAGTAAAAAATCTTATGATTAGAGTTCAAAAATTTAATTCGATTAGAACTATTGACTTGATTATAAGAAATAATCCTAATATAGTTGGTGAATTTGATATGGACGAAAGCTTATTTGCAAATGTTGAGACTGAGCTTTTATATGCTGATAAAAATTGTAGAAAATGGTGGAATGAAATTTGTGAAAAATACAAATTGCAAAAAGATTTGGGGTTCAGGGTAGATTATGAATCCTGCGTTTTAACATTGCTATAATTGCATTAATTCAATTATAAATATATTTGGAAAGGAGGGCATTGTATGGATTTTATGCTTTACACAAAGCCAAATACACCTGACATAGTACCTTTTGCTTGTGGATATCATGACAGATGTAAGGGTTGTAGAAATGCTTGTACAGGCTGTAGCTCAGGGTGCAAAGGTTGTACAGGTGGATTTTTTATAGGTTAGGTGTTAAAAAAATAAGAAAGCTCGTAAATGAGCTTTCTTATTTCATTTTAAGAAGTAATTAAATAATTGTGGTGTGGAAATGAAAAAGAAAAAAAGCATAGTTTATAACATAAAAGTGGTTAAAATAATAAAAGAATGTACACCTAGTCAAATTCCATTGATTATAGCAAATGCCGTTTTAAAAAGTGTTCAAGCCATTATAAATATTTTGTTGTTTAAGTATGTTTTTAATATGTTAATAAATAAAGTTGAATACGATGCTTTGATAACAAATATAATTATAATTTTCTTTACTAATATGATTATTTTAATGATAAATATATTTATAGAAAAGTTTTTTATAGCTAAAAACAAAAGAATTATAGTGGGTCATTTTCAAAAATTACTGCTTGATAAGAGTGTTAAATTTGAGCTAGAGTGTTTTGAAAAAATGGAATATTACGATGAATTTAAAAAATCTAAAGATCAGATAGAGAAAAGAATAGAAGATATTCAAGAAACACTTTCAAATTTTGTGACATCAATTTTAGGAATTGGTGCATTTATTGGTTTAATAATAACTATGGAACCAATTGTAATTATATTTTCATTTTCAAGTGTATTAATGTCCTTATTTTTAAATAAAAAAGCTATAAGTATGCAATATGATTTTTATGAAAAAATAACACCATTAGAGCGAAAAGTGGATTATTTTCTTAAAATTAGTACTGATAGAGAATATGCTAAGGATGTAAGAATGCACTCTGGATTCGTATCTTTGATTAAAATGAAATTTAACTATAATTTATCAAATATAATTAAAATAATTAAAAGTTTTTCTAAAAAATACTCATATGTATTAGTGTTTCAGAACTTGATTGTTCAAGGCGTTAATCTGATTACAGTAATTTATATTGTACGAAAAGTTTTCTTTAAATTAATTTCTATAGGAGATTTTGTAGCACTAGCCGGCAGTAACCAGCGATTGATTGAGTATATCAGCACATTATTCAGGGTTATTCCAGAAATATATGAACATGGTTTGTATTTAGAAAATCTATTCAATTTTTTGGAATACAATGTAAAAGTATATGATGGTGAAGTAGATTATGTTGATGAGAAAAATCTTGAGATACAGTTAGAAAATGTTAGTTATATGTATCCAGAAACAAATGTATATGCCATAGAAAACTTAAATATGAAAATAAAGCAAGGAGAGAAAGTTGCTATAGTTGGTGAAAATGGAGCAGGTAAATCTACATTAATAAAATTATTGTGTAGATTATATGATCCCACATCGGGTCGTTTATATTTTAAAAATGAATTATATAAAGATTTAAAAATAAATATTATAAGGGACAATATAAGTGTTCTTTTTCAGGATTTCAAAATGTATTCGTTACCTATAATTGATAATGTTTTAATGAAAGAAGTAACAGAGAAAGATGTTGATTTTGGGAATGTAATAGAAGTGCTACGAGTACTAAGAATGTTGCAAAGGATAGAAAAATGTGATAACGGGATATTCACAGAAATATCTAGAGAATTTAGTAATAAAGGGACTTTATTTTCGGGAGGAGAGGAGCAACGTATTGCAATAGCGAGAATTTTTTCTCAAGACAAAAAAATATACATTTTTGATGAACCATTAAGTAATATAGACCCTCTTGCTGAGAGTGAAATATTTGATTTATTGATGGAGAAATGCTCTGATAAGACTCTAATATTAATATCTCATCATCTGTCTAATTTATATAAAATGGATACAATATACTTCTTAGAAAATGGTAAAATAAAAGAAAGTGGTTCACATGAACAATTGATGGCAAAAAAAGGAGAGTATTATAATATGTATATGCGACAATCGGAAAGATATTTAAGGTAGCAATTTTAATTCAATATAAGATATATTGGTAAGAAAAACTTAGCCTTTTTAAATCTTAAATTTGAGGAAATTATTATAAAATAATAAAAAAATAATGGAACAAATGGAGAAAGAATAAAAAATAGAAAATCATTATAGATACATAGATGATATTTCAAAAGACATAAAATTTTAATAGTGAAACTTTGAAAGGGATAGCAGAAATGTTATCTCTTTTTTAATACAAGAAAGGAGATTAGTATGAAAAATTTAGAAAAAATAAGACAAGAGTCAAAAGAAATAAAAGATAAAATAGGCGATACAGAAGAAAGACTAAGGCAACTAAAAAATCAAGAAAAGAAGATATTAAAACAAGACATAATAAAAAGAAGAAAAGAAAGAACTCATAGAATCATAACAAGAGGAGCAATCTTAGAAAGCCTTATAGCAAATGCTGAAGAACTAACAGATGAAGAAATAAAAATTCTACTAGAAGAAGCAACAAAGACAAAAGAATATAAAGAAACATTAAAAATAATGAGAGAAAATTAAGAAAAATAAAATAATCAAATCTCCCTTAGATTTTCTAAGGGCGCAATTATACACCCTAAAGGGTGATTGCGTCCTGCGGAGCCAAACCTTTGCAGGGAGCAACAACCATTCGCTTTTTAAAAGTCAAGGGTAAATAAACTCGCTAACGCTCGCCCTTGACTTTTAAAATTTGAAATGAAAGTAACAATTAAGCCGACATACTGAAACAACAAAAATTAATTCAGTAGTCGGCTTTTTCTATTCTATCATTTCAAAACGCTCATTCACAAAGAGGATATAAAAATCTTCTAAGCCTCCACCTAAAACAACAAAGAAAGAAAGGAAGTGATAAAAATGGCAGACAGTTTTCATTTTTCAGTAAACATAATATCAAGAGGAAAAGGCAAAAGTGCAGTAGCAAGTGCAGCATATATAAGTGGAGAAAAAATAAAAAATGAATGGGATGGAGTAACCCATGACTATACAAGAAAAGAAAAAGTATTAGTAAAAAATATAATATTGCCTGATCATATACCAAAAGAATTTAATGATAGGTCGACCTTATGGAATAAAGTAGAAATGGCAGAAAAAAATTCTAATGCACAACTAGCAAGACAATTCATAATAGGACTACCAAAAGAATTATCTTTAAGTGAAAACATAAACCTAGTTGAAAGGTTTATAAAAGAAAATCTAACATCACAAGGAATGATAGTAGATTATGCAATTCATGATGAGAGTCAAGATAAAAATGGAAATATTCATTGTCATATAATGACCATAATGCGACCCATAAACGAAAAAGGAGAGTTCTTAGCAAAGTCAAAAAAAGAATATATCCTAGATGAAAAAGGAGAAAAGATTTTAAACAAAAATGGAAAACCAAAGACAAGAAAAGTAGAACTAACAACCTGGAACGATAAAGGCAATGTAGAAAAATGGAGAGAAAATTTTTCAGACCTTTGCAACGAATACCTAGCAAAAAACAAGATAGAAAAAAGAGTAGACCATAGGAGTTTTAAAAGACAAAATTCAGATTATCTACCGACAATCCATTTAGGATCAGCAGCAAGTGCAATGGAAAGAAAGGGAATAGAAACTGACAAGGGAAACTATAATAGAGAAATAAGAAAATATAATAACCTTGTAAAAACAATAAAAGAAGAGATAAAAACATTAAAGGGTTGGATAGAAAATTTATTAGATAACCTATCTACTGCTTATGAAAAATTTAAGGATATAAAAAGAGATAAGGTAATAGACAACCCTAAACTTTTTAATCTAACAAATTATTTATTAACTTATTCAGAAATTCAAAAAGAAAAAAGTAAATACCTAAAAGGATATGCAAAAACTAATAAAGAAAGATATGACTTCAAAAAGCTAACGAGTGCATATAGTTATTTAAGAAAAAATGACATAGAAACCATAGGTCAGTTACAAACAAAAATAGAAAATTTAAAATCTAATAGCTATAGGCTAAATAAAAAAGCAAAGACAATCCATAAAGAAATGGAAGATGTAGAAAAGAAAATTCTATACTATGAAATCTACAAAGAAAAAAAAGAAGTTTATGAAGAATATCAAAAGAAAAATATATTCACAAAAGATACATTCTATAACAAACATAAGAAAGACATAGACCAGTATAAAGTAGTAAGCGAGAAATTAAAAAAACTTCTATCAGATAAGGAAAAACTAAGTCCTAAAAAATGGAATGAAGAAAAAAATCTTTTAATGGCAAATCTTGAAGAAATAAATAAAGAAAAAGACAAGATAAAAGATGAATACCAGGAAATTAATCATATAAAATATTCAGTAGATTTTGTAAATAAAGAACTTGGCATAGACTTATCCATAGAAATAGATAAGTTAATAAAACAAGGAGAAAAACCAAGTGTAATAGCACAGATTAAAAAATTCCAAGACCAAGTTATTAAAGACAATGAATACAGAGAAATGATGAAAAACAAGAAAATGGATCAAGAAATATAAGACCTGGTAAAAATATCTTATCCAAGCTATAATATGACCAAGAAAATAAAGGCAGATCTAGGAGGTAATAGAGATGAATAAAAGGCAAGAGCTAATAGATGAACTCATAAAAGCAGATCAAGATGGAACATACAAAACATATAAAAGCACAGAAGAAATAAAAGCAATGAACAATGAAGAAATACAGATTATATATTCCAACATGAAAAACTATCTATCAGACAAAAGAACACACACAAACTACTAAAGGTGGAAAAGCAAAATAAGAGCAGAAAAACAATAAAAGGTACAAAGACCTAAGAAATATATAAAAATATCAAAATAAAGCATTCCACCACCAACAACAATAAAATAAAAACAATCAAAGGGAAGTATAGAAAAATTAAAGCCTATACTTCCCTTTTTTTAATTCAAACAAAGGAGAGAAAACATGATAAACGAAGAAATAAGCAAAGAAGCAGGTCAAGCAGCACAAACCATAATAACATACACAATAAAGGCAGCAAAAGAATCAATCAACTTAGACAAAGAAATAAGAAAAAAGATGAATGAAACTTTAGAAAAAGCAAACGGAAACCTAAAAAGCCTTATGGGCGATGAAATGAAAATAAAAGACCTCTACAAGAAAGGACAACTAGAAAATATAAGCATAGATCAAAGCAACCTCAAAGACTTAAAAAAAGAACTAAACAAACTTGGAGTAAGCTTTTCAGTAATGAAAAACAAAGAAAGCCAAAACTATGAAGTATTCTTCCAAGCCAAAGACATAAAAGTAATGGAATATGCCTTTAAACAAGTCATAGCCAAAGAAAATAAAAAAGAAAAAGAAAGTATCCTAAAACAAATAAAGAAATACAAAGATCTATCCAATAACAAGGATAAGACAAAAGAAAAAGTAAAAAGGAAAGTAAAAGAAAAAGTAAAACCAAGCAAAAAAGATATGACCAGAGAAATCTAAGGGAGTAACGAAAAGTTACACCCTTAAATAACCATAATAACAAGACTTCCGAAAATCGGAAATCAAGAATTTCGATTATCGAAAATCAAGAAAGGAGCAGATATGGCAACAAACAAAAGATATTATTGGATAAAATTAAAAGAAGACATTGTCCTTAATGAGTCCAACCCATGTCCGACAAGAGATAGAGATAGAGAAAGATATAGAGATAGAGAAAGAGAGAGAGGGAGAAATAGAAAAGATTTAATAATTTTGGTATAATTATAGCAATTATACTTTGAAGATATGATGGAGAATTAGCTTACAAGCTGTAAGCTGAATGAAATGAAGAGAAAATGGCTACAAGTTGTAGTCCAAAAAATATACTGGAGGTGCATTTTGTGGCAGATCAAAATAAAGAAATAGTAGTAATCAATGAAGATACGATTAAGAATAGGATTTACTATATAAGAAATCAAAAGGTTATGCTTGATTTTGAACTTGCTGAAATCTATGGATATACAACGACAAGATTTAACGAGCAAGTAAAAAACAATTCGGAGAAATTTGATGATGATTTTATGTTTCAGTTGACGAAATCAGAGTTTGAAAACTTGATATCGAAAAAATCGACATCAAGTTGGGGCGGTCGTAGAAAACTACCTTATGCTTTTACAGAGCAGGGTATTTATATGCTTATGACTGTATTAAGAGGAGAACTTGCCGTTAGACAGAGCAAGGCTTTAATACGAATGTTTAAGCAGATGAAAGACTTCATCATTGAAAACCAAGATTTTATCAGCTCAAAGGAATTAGTTCAAATAGCAATTCAAACAAATCAAAACACAAATGATATTGCAAGGATAGATAGTAAGATTAACACACTAGCTACTAAAGAAGATTTAAAAAAGGTAATGGATAATTTTATAGACCCGGAAACATATAAACATTTTCTTTTGATGAATGGAGATAAGATAGAAGCTGATGTTGCCTATACAAAAATATATAAATCAGCAAAGAAAAGTATTTATGTAATAGATAACTATATAGGACTTAAAACATTAGAACTTTTAAGAGCTGCAAGAGATAAGATTCAAATTGTAGTCTTTAGTGATAATGTCAAGAACAAGGATATGCTTACAAAAAATATCTTAGATGATTTTAGAAAAGACTATCCTAATATAGACCTGAAACTGAAGATAGCAGGTAAAAAGTATCACGATAGATATATAGCAATAGACTATGGAACAGAAAATGAAGCCTTTTATCTTTGCGGAGCTTCGTCAAAGGATGCGGGAAATAAAATATCAAGTATTACCAAGATAGAAGAATCTTCTAAAGATATGTACAATGATATGTTTAGTAAGATGTTAAATAATAAAGGCTTAAAAATTTAATATATAATTATGTTAAATTATAGCAATACGCAAGGCGGTAGAAGTAAAAACTATCGTCTTTTTTTATTTGAAGAAAGGGAGGAGAGCATGGCAGATAAAAGAATGTTTTCACTAAAGATAGTGGATAGCGACTTATTTTTGGATATGCCACTAAGTAGTCAATGCCTGTATTTTCATCTATCAATGCGAGCAGATGATGACGGGTTTGTAAATAATCCTAAGAAAATCATCAAGATTATCGGAGCTAATGAAGATGACTTAAAGATACTTATTGCCAAAGGTTTTGTAATAGTATTTGATCAAGGAATTATCGTCATTACTCATTGGAAGATAAATAACTTTATTAGAAAAGACAGATATAAGCCAACAATGTATATCGAACAGAAACAACAGCTTTATCAGACGGACAATGGAGCATATATTTCAGAAGAAAAAGTTGGTTGTCATCTGGTTAACCAAAGGTTGTCAAGTGGTCAACCCAGTATAGATAAGGGTAGATTAGATAAGGTTAGTATAGATAAGGGGAGAGAAGAACAGTCCACCCCCATTTTTTATGGAGAATTCAAAAATGTAAGGTTAAGCAAAGAAGAATATAAAAATTTAAAAGAAAAATTAAACTTACACACAGAAAAAATGATAAATAAACTATCAAGATACATGGAAAGCAGTGGTAAGACCTATCAAAACCACTATGCGACAATCTTAAAATGGTATGAGGAAGATAAAGAAAAACTAAACCATCAAGGAGGAAATAAAAAAATGAACTATGATGTAGGAGAATCTTTATAGGTAAAAAGAGGTGGAAAGCCACTATTAAAGACTTTAAGTCTAAAAAGGTATCAAAGTATGCCAGAGATAATAAAAAGATAAATATGACACTTAAAAGGCGATTAGAAAATTAAAAATCTAATCGCTTTTTTTTATTGCATGAAAGGATAAGCTATGACAAAAAGACAAACAAAATATATTGTAAAAAGAAATTATGATAATAGAAGAACAGACACAGACGCTTTTCTAAGATTAATAAAAAAATCAAGCAAAATAAGTAAGGACAATGAAATTGAGTATAACAAATATAATATTGATAGTAATGAAAAAGAGTGCTATAATAAAAATAGTTTTAGAGAAAGTTGTGTTATTTCTGAAAACTCAAATAAGGAGGAATAGGAAATGATACAAACAAATTCAAATCACTTTTCATTCAAAGCTGCAATTTATTGCAGACTATCTAAAGATGATGAGCAGAAAGGAGAGAGTGCCAGCATACAAAACCAAAAGGAACTTTTAGAAAACTATGTAAAATCAAAAGGTTGGAGTATTTACGATGTATATATAGATGATGGATATACTGGATTAAATACAAATAGACCATCATTTCAAAGACTAATTAGAGATATTGAAAATAAGAAAGTGGATATAGTCATCACTAAGGACTTATCAAGGCTTGGAAGAAACTATTTGCAGACTGGATACTATACAGAAAATTTCTTCCCAAAGAACAATGTCAGATATATAGCTTTAAATGATGGAGTAGATACCTTTCAAGAAAACAACGAAATAGTTCCTTTTAAAAATGTTTTAAACGAGTTTTATTCAAGAGATGTTTCCAAAAAGATGAAATCTGCCTATATGACAAGGGCAAGGCAAGGAAAATTTATTGGTTGTCTTGCTCCAATAGGATATAGGAAAGACAATGATGATCCACATAAATTAGTAATCGATGATGAAACTTCATGGATTGTTGAAAAAATTTTTGATCTAGCTTTTAGTGGCTATGGAGTACAAGCAATTAGGAGAAGACTTTTTGAAGAAAAAATACCCACACCTACCTGGTGGAATAGAAAAAAAGGACTTAGAAATAAAAAAACTAAGTTAGAAATGACCGTAGATGGTGGAGAGTATTGGTGGGACTGCACAACCCTAAAAGAAATTATTGAAAATCCAGTTTATATTGGTCATATTGCTAGTCAAAAAGTTAATTATAAATTCAAAGTAGGTTGGTTATCAGATAAACCCAAAGAGGAATGGATAATCGTAGAAAACACACACGAACCCATTATTTCTGAAGATATTTATAATATAGCAAATGAAAAATTAAAGAGCAGGAGAAGACCATTTAAAAATGGAGAAGAAAGCATATTTGCAGGCATTGTAAAATGTCCCGATTGTGGAAAATCTTTAAATCTTGGAAGAAACAAATCAAAAAAAAGAGAAAAGTTACTCACTTGTAACACTTATAGAAGATATGGAAAGTCTTTATGTAGTCAACATAGAATTTATTACGATACTCTTTATGAGATAGTGCTAAAAGATATTAGAAAAAATGCAGAAATAGCATTGAAAGACGAAAAAGAAATCATAAAAGCACTTGAAAGATCACGAGAAATTGATAATGAAGAAGAACAAAAATTCATTATGGATAAGATTTACGAAGATCAGATAAGAGTGGAAGACTTAACTAAAAAGATTGAAAGACTATATGATGACTGGCTAGATAATAATATAAGTGAAAGTAACTTCCAAAAAATTCTTGAAAAATCACAAAACGAACAAGACTATCTAAACCAAAGAATAGAAGATAATCAAAAATTGATTGTTAAAGAAGATCTTGAAGATATTAATGTCAAAAAATGGATTGAACTCATAAAAAAACATAGGGATATAAAGAAGCTGGACAAAGAAACCTTAAACGAACTCATCTCAAAAATCTATGTTCACGAAAAAGAAGTAGTGAATGGAGAAATCACCCAAACAATTGATATTTACTACAATTTCATAGGAAATACAGACACACTACAAGTATTTTACAATCTCTAATTAGGCATAAAGCAGCTAATGGCTGGTGGCGGTATTGTCCTAATCGGCTTAAAACTAATTCCATTGCTTTCAAACGTATTGAAGTAAGGAGAGTATCTTATGTTTGGTATTTTCGATAAGATAGAGGAATTTTTTAAAGAGCTTCTTCTCGGAGGTATCCAAGCAAATCTTGAGTCAATGTTTATCGACATTAATGATAAAGTCGGAGCAGTTGCAACTGATATAGGCAAGACACCAATGGGATGGAACTCAGAGGTATTTAACTTTATCAAGAGTATCAATGATAGTGTCATTATTCCAATTGCAGGTTTAATCATTACAGCAGTTTTATGTATTGAGCTGATAAATATGGTTATGCAAAAGAACAATATGCACGATGTTGTATTCTATAAGAGAAGTTATTCCAATATAGAATAACCTCAAATATAAAATACAAATTATCAAGCCTATTTACGATTGTTACAACCAAATAAATGAATTAGAAATATTGGAACTACTTTTTTCTTTTCCTAAAGTTAATACCGGAGTTTTTAATGATAGGAGATTTCTTGAATAGTCTCCTTAAAAATTCCTTTTCATCTTCAGATAACCTTTTATACTTTAGTTGAAAGGAATTACAGAAAATTTCAATGAACTTGTCTATATTGTTCCCTGAAGAAACCATGATTTGACGAATTTTTTGCAATGATAAAGTATCATCATCTTCAGGAATACTATCAATATCCTGTTCATGTTTTTTACGAATATCTTTTAGAATAGTATCCCATGTTTTATGAGTAATATGACAAAAGAAATCTTCTTCACCCACTTGAGCAGCCGATAGAGTCCTTAAAGTATGGTCATTATCAATATTGGGATGTTGACTAATGATTTCAGCCCTGACAGTTTCAAGAGAAGAATTTAAGTCATTAAATCGCTTAGTAGCAACACCGTCAACAAAAATCTCCGTATCAGCCATAAGCTCCCTAAACTTATCATGTGTAGCAATTTCACAAAGTAAACGGTTATTGATAAAACCACTTAACAATAAATCAATCATATCATCACTCAAATGTAGATTAGTTAAATCTGTATTTGGGTGCTTTTTATTTTCGGTAAGACAAAGTAAATAGTCGGTAGAAACATTATAAAACTGTGCAAGTGTAACTAAATTACCATGATTTATTTCTTTGTAATCATCATTTTCATAGTTACCTAAAGCAGATTTTGAAATACCTGTTAGTTTAGCCAATTCCTCTAAATTTAGATTGTGTGCAACTCTTAAATCTTTTAAGCGTTCCTGTAAGGTTATTTTACATTTCATAAAAGATAACCTCCTTGATACAAAATATTCTTATAAATATTATACCATACCATTTCCACAAACGTGGAAAAGTGGGAACAAAAACGTATATTCCAAGATTTAGGACATACGGGAAGAATAGCAAAAATACAATATCATACAGACATAAAGAAAAGTGTTCTTTGACAATTGAATGAGCGGTCTGTAAGGATATGTGTCTATGGGGAAGTAGGCGATGACATTCTGAGCATCAGAAAAGAGCTTGTCAAGTAGAACAAAACGTCGCTGTGAGATTCAGGGGCAGGAACTATATCAGATGTAACCGACAAAATATGCAACTGAAATAAATGACACATATAGTTGCAAATCTTGCTTAAAAATGATATAATAATTAAAGAAAGGATTGTAAAGAAATGGCTCAAATGAGGAATAGGATAAAAGAAAGAAGAAAAGAATTAGGACTTACGCAACTTGATTTAGCAAAAAAAGCTAGTATTTCAAGACAGTATATAAGTAAATTTGAGAGGAATTCGGAATCTGAACCACCATCGCTTAGAGTGGCGAATGAGATAGCAAGAGCTTTGGGGACTTGTATATATAGAGTTTTTGATTTGGACGGTAACGAAACTTATTCATGTGATGATTGTGACGAATAATTATCATAGTATTTTTGATGTATCTAAAGTTAAATAAGAATTGGAAAGTTATGTGATGAAATATGATATAGATGTAACGTGGGTTGAAAATGAAATAATAAGGAGGTTTTTTGAATGGATTATGTCGATAGAGTTAAAGATACTTTTTCTGGAGCTGTAGCAGAGGGATGGGAAACAAAATCTAATTACATTTTTGACATAAAAGGATCGGATAATCTTATGATGGAACTTATATCCAATGAGATAGATAGTCTGTTATCTGATGATATAGAGCTTTTAGAAATTGGATGTGGGACAGCAAAGCTTATTAAAAAATTATATGAGCATTACAAAACTGATATTAACATCACTGGGATAGAAATGAGCAAAGATATGATAAGTAAAGCTTATAATCTTTTGGAGTATCCCAATATTGAAATACTGGAAAAGAATTTTGAGGAGTACTTTTGTGATAAGAAGTTTGATGTAATTATCCTAAAGCAGGTATTCCATCACATGAGAGATAAAAGAAATAATCTGAAACACATGAAAGAGTTACTAAAATCTGATGGGAAAATAATCATGATGTTTCCTAATGAGAAGTATCAATCTACTATACTACCATTTAAAGAGGAGAATGACTTATTAGGAAGAATAAATAGGGTTAGTATGGAGAAATATGTTAGTAATTTAGACATGGAAATTTTAGACATTATAGATACTCATTGTGTTGTGAAATATAAGAACCTGAAGGATTATTTTAGTTTCTTGTATTCAATTGGGTCAATACAAAAAATATTTGCCTATGAAAGTGAAAAGTATAGTGTTATAGGTGATTTTATTGAATTGTTTGGTATGACACTGAGCCAAACTAACGAAATTCAGGTAGATTTTGATTATAGTTACTATATTTTAGGGAAAAAAGGTTAGGAGGACATTATGAATAATTATTATGAAAATATAGTTGGTGCTTTTGATGATTGGGCTAATACGTATGAGCAAGAAGCGGACGAAAAATTAAAACTTAGAGGATATTCTTATGATGAACTTGGTAAATATATAGCTGATAAATTTATGCCAATAAATAGTGAGTTTATAAAAGTTTTGGAGTTGGGAACAGGAACAGGGCTTCTTGGACTTAATGTAGTAAAAAATAGTAAGTGCAAGTTGATGTTGACAGGTATAGATATATCCCAAAATATGTTGGAACATGCAAAGAAAAAGGGAATCTATGGTTCTTTGGAGTGCATAAATTCTGAACTGATTGGTAGTATAGGTGAATTTGATTATATTTATTCAGCGTTTATGTTTCATAGCGTTTTAGACCAAGAGAATCTGTTGAAATCACTGTATCAAATTGTTTGTAAAAATTCTAGGGTTATAATTATTGATTTGGTTCCTGATTTAGCATTATTAGGAAACGCATATGACTTTGAATCTCATAGCAGGAAGTATGAACATGGAGCTCCCTCTAATTATCATGATAATAAGTCAATGATTAAACTTTTAAACGAAAGTGATTTTGATATTATTGAGATAAAAAGATTTGGTATCAATAAGGATTTTAATCATATTGCATACGTTTTGCAAAAATAGTTTTATAGGAGAAAAGTATGATAGAGTTATTAAATAAAGTAAAACAATTGCATAAACAAAATAATTTTAAGGCAAATGGCGGAGAAGATAAACTTTTTAGAATGGCTTTGATTATGGAAGAAGTAGGAGAGATTTCTGAGGCTATAACAAAAGATCTAGATAATTTTGAAGAGGAACATGCAGATTTGTTGATTTTGTTGCTAGGAAATTGTGTTGCATATGATATAGACATATTAAAGCTTACTAATGAAAAGTTAGATAGACTTTTAAAAATGAAGCCTTCGAAAAAAAATGGATATAAGAGAATTATAACAAAAGAAAATAAGAGGTAGATTATGAATGTTATGATTGCGGGAGCATGGGACGAAAATAATATAGAAATTCTAGATTTAGCAAAAAGAATTGGTGAGAAAGTAGCGGAGAAAGGCTGGACATTAGTGTCAGGTGGCGGAAGTGGAATTCCATTTGCTGCCAATGAGGGTTCAGAGAATTTTAATGGAGATTCTATTGCATTTCTTTATAGAGATAAAGCTACAGAAAAAAAAGAACTAAGTACAAATGCTAAATACAATGTATATACAGATATGGGGTGGGATGGTAGGAGTGTTTTAGCGATTAAATCGTCTGATTCATTGATTGTTGTTGGTGGCTGCAATGGAACTTTGAACGAAATAACGCTTGCATATTTGAATAATATACCTATATTCATAATAGAAGATAGTAGTGAAATGATAAAAAGATTTAAAGAGTTTTTGATTGATGGTAAATATATTGATTATAGGAAGAATGTTGAAATTAAATTCACTTCAGATATTGAATATATTTTTAAAAGTATAGAATGTAGTAAGGAGTCTTCGATATGATATTATCTGTTTCAAGGCGAACAGATATACCTGCTTTTTATTCTGAGTGGTTTGTGAAAAGATTAAAAGAGGGATTTGTATACTCAAGAAATCCAGTTAATCGTAAGATGGTAAGTAAAATCATTTTAAGTCCAGATTTGGTGGAAGCTATAGTTTTTTGGACTAAAAACGCAATCCCATTAGTTCAATATTTAGATGAAATTGAAAAAATAGGATACGACAAATATTGTTTTTTGTATACCATAACTAACTATTCGAACGACATTGAGAGATATCTGTTTAATAAGAAAGAAATTGTAGATAATTTTATATTATTAAGTAAAAGGATTGGAAAGGAAAAAATGATTTGGAGATACGATCCAATTTTACTTAATGATAGATACGACTTGAATTTTCATAAAGAATCATTTAAAGAATTATGCGAACAAATTGGAGAGTATTGCGACCATGTGGTGATAAGTTTTATTGATATTTATACAAGGAATAAAGATTATTTCAAAGAGGTAAGTGAGGAGAGGAAACTTGATATATTGAAAAATTTTCTTGACATAGCTAAACCAAAAGGTATCCCGATACACTTATGTTGTGAACAACAAACAGAAGCCCAATATTTGAGAAAAACAGCATGTATAAGTTGCGAGCTAATAAAAAGTGTTACGGGGCTTGACGCACACTACCAAAAAGATAAAGGACAGAGAAAGGAGTGTCTATGTTTGGAAAGTGTTGATATAGGAGCATATAATACTTGTGGCAATGGTTGCACTTATTGTTATGCAGATAGAGGGGTGAATGTTATGAGTAAGTACGATTTAAATAGTCCGATTTTGTGCGATAAAATATATAATGATGATGTTATAAAAGAAAGGGTTAATAGAAAAATTATAAATGGTCAATTAACTCTTGAAGGATTTTAAAAAATGAAAAATAAGATTAACTATCAAATAAATAGGGATGCTGTAAAATTCATTTTGAGCCAAGGCATTTCAGTGTTAGGTTCTTCAGTCGTAAATTTTAGTATAATATGGTACTTGGTATTAAAAACTTCATCGTCATATATTCTGACAATAACTATACTTTGCACATATATTCCGCAAGCTTTGATAGCATTGGGGCTGAGTCATATAGGGGATAGATATAATAAAAAGGTTTTAATAATTATCGGTGATATTATTACCGCTTTTGTGACGTTATTATTGTATATAATGATTAGCAAAGGATATGATTCGCTCAAATATATTTATATCACATGTGTTTTACGTTCTTTTGGAGCGGGCATACAGTTACCGATGGTTAATTCGTTTTTACCAAACATCTGTGATAATAGTGAGTTAAAAAAAGTGAATAGCTTAAATTCAACAGTGAATTCTTTGATACAGTTAGTTTCTCCAGGGATAGGAGGAGTTATATTAGCTACATTTGGATTTAAGGGCAGCCTGCTCATTGATGTTTTGACTGCTATTATATCTATTTTAATTTTAAGCAAGATAAAGTATAAAATATTACAAGAAAATAATACTGGAGATAAAATATTTAACCCAAGAGATATTTATGATGTTTGGAATCATATTAAGAAAAGTACAATATTAAATCGCCTTATAGTGTTTTGTGTTTTATTCAATTTTTTTGTGTCAATACCTGCATTTTTCACACCAATTTTGGTTAGCCAAGTATATGTTGGCTCTATAATGAAATTAACTTTAAATGAGACAATGTGGTCGGTAGGTACTCTTGTTGGAGGGATATTGCTTTTTTTTGCAAAAAACAATACCATAAAGAAATATGCTGTTACTATAAAAGAAGCTGTAATTGTGTTTGGACTCTCAATATTTCTTTTGGGTGTGGTGTCTAATTTTATACTATATTTAATAATTTTGTTTGTTTCGGGTGTTGCGATGACACTATATTCTACTCTTAATAATATTATAATTCAAAGCATAACTTCTGAAAGATATATTGGGAGGGTATTTTCTGTAATTCAAACAATAATTAGTGTTGCTACACCATTTGGCATAATAATACTGGGAATGCTATCGGAGTATATGGGAATAAGATTTGTTATGTCATTATCTGGGATTTTTATAATAATAGGCGTGTTATTTAGTAAAATTGGGAAGAATCAAGAAAATATATATTATTGAAAGAAATGCTAAGTATTTAGATGAGTGCTTAGTATTTTTTGTTTGAAAAAATATATAAGGAGGAAATTGTGATGAAAGAATTAGAAAAAATAATGGAAGAAATTGAGAAAGAAACATGCAAAATTGAAAAGGCACAAAATAGAAAAAAGCTACTTAATCAAAAGAAAAATCAATTAAAAAGAAAAGCTGAGACACAAAGAAAAATTCAAAAGGGCGGAGTGTTTGAAGCCTTTGAAAGAGAAATTACAGGTAGGCAAGAAGATACAAATAATGATTTAGTTTATGCCTTTTTAGACTATGTACTATCAGATAACAGGAACAGAGAAAAGCTAAAGGAACTTACGGAAATTCATATTAAAGATAAAGAAATTGATGTAGAAGAAACTAAAAATCCTAATGATGAAAATGACAAGTTAGACAATCAGAAAGTAGAAAACTCAGATGAAGATATGGAGGATGATTTTTTAGAAAGTGAAGATTAAAAATAAGGATTAGATAGGTGGCTTTTATGAAAAGTAAATATGAGAATTGATGGTGCAAAGTGGAGAGAACTTTTAACACTTTGCTTTTTTGTTGACTTGGTAAATCTACAAAAAGCAAAGTCCACAGGGGTTTAAGGGGGAGTAGCCCCCTTACAATTCAAAATGGATTTATCCTTTTGAATTTCTTAGCGGAGCGATAGGCTTTCCGCAGGAACGCAAAGCACCGTAGTTAAACGGTGTATCTTTGCGCCCTTTGAAAAAGGGAGCGAAGATACCTGACATCATAAAGATACTAAAATATAAAAATTAAATATCGTATAGAGATTAGCAGATAGAAAAATTTTAAGAAAAATCTATCTGCTTTTCTTATGCCTAAAAATATAAAAATCATAAATGGAAAGGAGCGAAAAAGAATGGAAATCAAAAGCCTACATACCCATGTAGATATAGTTTCAAGGTCAAAAGGGCATAGCGTGATTGCAAAAGCTGCATACAATGCAAGAGATAAATTACAAGATGAATACTATGGAAAAACACATGATTATTCTAAAAAAGAAGACCTTGTATTCTCAAAAATATTTCTGCCGGAACATATCCCGAAAGAGTTTTCAAACAGAGAATACCTATGGAATGAAGTTGAGAAAATCGAAAAAAGTAAAAATTCACAACTTGCAAGAAATCTGCTCTTTACACTTCCAAGAGAATTAAATGAACAGGACAGAATAAAATTAATCAGCGAATTTATAGAAGAAAACTTTACTTCTAAAGGTATGATAGCAGACTGTAATATTCATAATCCTATGGCAAGCGATAATGAAGAACAACCACACGCCCATATCTTACTTACCCTTAGAGAAATAGACGAAAAAGGGAATTGGAAACCGAAATGCAGAAAAGAATATATCCTTGATGAAAACGGAGAAAAGATAAAACTGAAAAGCGGAAACTTTAAATCAAGAAAAGTAAATTTGAACGATTGGAACGAACCTGACAAAGCAAAAGAGTGGAGAGAAAACTTTTCAAAGAAAGCAAACGAATACTTGGCAAGGAACAACATAAATAAAAGGATAGATCCACGCACCTTTAAAGAACAAGGCAGAGAAGAACTCCCACAAATTCATTTAGGCACAAGCAGTTATCAGATGGAGAAAAAAGGCATACAGACAGAGAGAGGAAACCAAAACAGAAAAATCATAGCCTTAAATAAAGAGTTCAAAAAATTAAAAGAAGAAATTGCAGAAATAAGCAGTTGGATTTTAAGTTTGATAAATATGGTAAAAGGACTGTTGAAAGGATTTTCTAAAGAAAAACAAGAAGAATATAACCTAACTCCAGACCTTTTTGATGTTTATTCCTATCTTGAAACCTACTATAAAATTCAAAAGGAACTTTCTAAAAATCTAAGTTATGACAGTAGAATGAGAAAAGAACATTTTGACTCTAAAAAATATGTTAATGCCCTATCCTATATGAGCAGCAATAACCTAAAGACAATCATAGATATACAGTGTAAAAAAGATGAAGTATTGACAAAGCTAAAAGAAAATAAGGAAAGCATAGCCGACTGTAATAAGCAAATTAAGAACATAGAAACTATAATCAAACAGGCTAAAATAATGAGAGAACATAAAACTGTCTATGATAGATACAAAGGAGCTGGTAATTCTATCTTCAGTAAAATAGCAGGAACAAGTAAAGAAGAATATTACAATTCCCATAAAGAAGAAATTGATAAATATATTAGAGCAAAATCTATTCTAAAAAAATTAAGTGGAAGTGAAAAGATAGAAACAAAGAAATGGGAGAAAGAAAAAAGAGAGTTGCAGACAGATATAAATCATCTCACTTTTAACCAAAAATTTATAAAAGAGGAAATTACTCAAATAAACCATATCAAATATGTAGTAGGAGAAGTAAATAAAGACTTTGGAATAGTTATAAATATTGAGATAGAAATAGCCTATAAAAAGGCTATTGCAAGAGGAGAAAAACCAAGTGTAAAAATGGCATTAGAAGAATTTCAAAGGCAGATTAAAAAAGAGGATAGGCAAAAAGCATGGGCAAAGAAGTATTACAAGAATAAAGACCATATTCATAAGGAAACTGAAAGATAGAAAAGAGCCTTTATTTTTGGTATAATTATGTCAATTAAAATAAAACTTTGATGATAAAATGAGCTTGTTAACCGTAAGCTGATTATGATAAAAAGATTAAAACTCCCACCATTGGTGTAAGAAACAGAATAAATTAAAGAATCAGATTGGAGTGATTAGAATGGATAAAAAAGATTTGGCTATTATAGGAGATAGTGAATATAAAAAATTACTTTTAGATTTAAAGGAAAAAGTTAGACGCAGTCAATTAAAAGCAGCAGTAAAAGTTAATTATGAGTTGCTTGATTTGTATTGGAACTTGGGGAAAGAAATTGTTGAAAAACAAAAGCAATATTCTTGGGGTGATAGTTTTCTAAAATTATTGAGTAGTGATTTAAGAAAAGAATTTCCAGACATGGGAGGATTTTCAGCCGTAAACTTAAAACACATAAGATATTGGTATAACTTTTATAATGATTACTTAATTGGGTTACAAGCTGTAACCCAATTATCGGATATTGAAAGAAGAATAAAAAGTATTCCTTGGGGACATAATCAAAGGATTATGTATAAGTGTAAAGATGTCAAAGAGGCTTTGTTTTATATAGATAAGACTATTGAAAATGGATGGAGCAGGACGGTTTTGGAACATCAGATTGATGGAGATTTATATAAAAGGGTTGGGAATGCAGTTACTAATTTTGATAATAGGTTACCGGCTGTCCAATCTGAATTAGCTAAGCAAACAATAAAAGATCCATACAACTTTGATTTTCTAACAATAAGGGATAAATATGATGAAAGAGAGTTGGAAGAAGCATTAGTAAATCAAATAACTTCTTTTCTTTTGGAACTTGGGACAGGATTTTCTTACATGGGTAGGCAAGTCCATATCAAGGTTGGAGAAAGTGATTTTTATATGGACTTACTTTTCTATCATGTTAAACTACACTCTTATGTTGTAGTAGAATTAAAGACAGAAAAATTTAAGCCGGAATTTGCAGGTCAACTCAATTTTTATGTAACAGCTGTAAATAAGAATATGAAATCAAATAGTGATAATCAAACCATAGGAATACTAATTTGCAGAGATAAAGATAATGTAGTCGCTGAATATTCGCTTGAAAATATCTCACAGCCAATAGGAATAAGTAAGTATGAAATTAGCAAATTACTTGAGCAGGAATATAAAAGTAGCTTACCATCTATTGAAGAAATAGAAGAGTCTATAAAAGAATTAGATTCAGAAAAATAAAATATGAACTTACAAAAGGCGATAGAAGTAAGAAACTATCGTCTTTTTTATTTGAAGAAAGGTAGGAGAGCATGGCAGATAAAAGAATGTTTTCACTAAAGATAGTGGATAGTGACTTATTTTTGGATATGCCACTAAGTAGTCAGTGCCTATATTTTCATCTATCAATGAGGGCAGATGATGACGGATTTGTGGATAATCCTAAGAAGATAATAAAAATTATAGGAGCAAATGAAGATGACTTAAAAATCCTAATTACAAAGGGATTTGTAATTGTCTTTGAGAGAGGAATTATAGTCATTACTCATTGGAAGATAAATAACTACATCAGAAATGACAGACGAAAAGAAACTATGTATATTACGGAAAAACAAAGTTTAACACAAACAGAAAACGGAGCATATATAAGGCTTGAAAATCTTGGTATACCAAATGACAACCAAGTGTCAACCGTTTGTCCGCATAGTATAGGTAAGGGTAGATTAGATAAGGTTAGTATAGATAAGGGGAGCATAGAACAGGCTAGCCCCTTTTCTCTTTACGGAGAATATAAAAATATTCGATTAACTGATGAGGAATACCAAAAGCTAAAGGATAGGCTAAAAGGACATACCGATACGATGATTGAAAAATTATCAAGATATATCAAAGGTTCAGGAAAAGACTACAAAGACCACTATGTAACAATCCTTAATTGGTATGAACAGGACAAAGAGAAACTAACACAGAAAAATATTCAAAATAAAAGTTCTAAAACCTATTCAACCAACTATGAGGACAGCGACAGCCTATAAATATCATATAACAAGGTGGAAAGGTGTTTTTAGAGTATTAAAGCTGAAAGAGGTATCAGAGTATACCCAATATAAAAAATAAGCCTTAAAACGCATTCCACCACTTAAATAAGAACAAGGAGGATGAAAGCTATGAATAACAAAGATACTCAAAATATGATAACTACAAAAATACAAGGTACAGATTTTACCTACAACAAAGAAACTCACTATGAAAAAGACGGACATATCTATTGTAAGACTTGTAATGAAAGAATAGACGGAAAGCCTATTCCAATGTTAGATAAAAAGCTAATGATAATTAGAAATGCTTGTAAATGTGATAGAGATAGAGCAGAGCAAGAAAAATTAAGAGAAAAGCAGATTGAACAGGATAGACTTAGAAAAAACTGCTTTATATCCAAAAATCAAATAGCCTATACCTTTGAAAATGCTGATGAAGATACCGACAAAGAAATCATCAAAAAAACTAAAAACTATGTAAAGCATTTTGAAGAAATGAGAAAGGACAATGTAGGTTTACTCTTATATGGAAATGTAGGAAGTGGTAAGACCTATCTTGCTTGTTCAATAGCAAATGCCATAATCACAGAGTATTCCTATACTGTTAAAATGAGAAACTTTGCACAGATACTAAATGATTTACAAAAAGGTGGCTTTAACCTTGATAGAAATGAATATATAGAGCAAATAACAAATCCTACTCTACTAATCCTTGATGATTTTGGAATAGAAAGGAATACAGAATACGCCTTAGAGCAAATCTACAATGTGATAAATGCAAGATACCTAAAGGCAAGACTGACCATTATAACTACAAACCTAAATTTCAAAGACATAGAGAAAGAACAGGAAGATATAATGCTTGGCAGGATTTATTCAAGGATAATAGAAATGTGCTTACCTCTTAGGGTAATAGGACTTGATAGGAGAAAAATACAAAGTAAAGAAAAGCTGAAGAAAGCACAAAACTTAATAGACGAGTAAAGGCGATTGGAAAAGTAGAAATTCTAATCGCTTTTTTTATTTTACAGGAAGGAGAATTTATGAATACCATACAAACAGAAAACACAGACAATAAAAAAACTAAAGTAATTCAAAAAGAAATTGGAAATACAAAATACACTGTAAATATCTTTTGTAAGAAAAATGGAAAAGAGCTGAAAGATAAGATGAAATCAATCATTAAGCAGGAAGTTATAAAAAATAGCGACAATTAATGGTGGAAAAAATTATGAAAAAGGAGTATAATACAAATATCGTAGGTAGGCTTGATAGACAGGAGGAAAATATGTCTATTCAAGCTAACAGAAAAACAGCTCTTTATTGTCGTTTATCAAGAGATGATGAACTTCAAGGAGAAAGCAATTCCATTACAAATCAAAAGAAGATTTTAAGCCAGTTTGCCAAGCAGAGTGGCTTTTTTCAGTGTGAATTTTTCATTGATGACGGCTACTCAGGAACAAATTTTGACAGACCTGAATTTCAAAATATGATAACAAGGGTTGCAAATGGAGAAATAGGAACAGTAATTGTAAAAGACTTGTCCAGATTTGGAAGAAATCATCTTCATGTAGGGATCTATACAACAGAATTTTTTCCGAAGCATAATGTAAGATTTATTGCCATAAATGATAATGTAGATACCTTTACTACCGATATGGAAACAGATATAAGTATTCCAATCAAAAATATTATTAATGAAATCTATGCAGTAGATACCAGTAGAAAAATTAAGGCAGTATATAGGGCAAAGGGACTTGAGGGAAAGCATACAGGAAGCCATGCCATATATGGATATAAAAAAGACCCTGATAACAAGGATAAGTGGATTATTGATGAAGAAGCTGCAAAAGTTGTAAAGAGGATTTACTCTTTAGTTGTAAGTGGACTTGGACCCTATCAGATAGCAGATTTATTATACAAAGAGAAAGTCTATTCTCCATCGTACTATATGGCTATGAATGGCTATGGGAATCGTATCAATAAGGAATTTGACACACCATATCGTTGGTGGGGAACAAGTATTTCGTGTATTGTAAGACGTGAAGAATACTTAGGTCATACTGTAAACTTTAAGACCATCAAGCCAAGCTTTAAGGATAAGAGAAGGTACACCAATAAAAAAGAAAATTGGGCTATTTTTGAAAATACTCATGAAGCGATTATTGACAAAGAAACATGGGAAATTGCCAATTCCCTTTTGAAAACGACAAGAAGGCAGTCAAGAGAGGGAACGGTAAATCCACTAACAGGCAAGCTGTTTTGTGGAGATTGTGGAGAAAAACTATATAATTCAAGAGGGATAAATAGAAAGGGTACAGGACATTACAAAGAAGATGTCAGGTACGATAATTATATATGTTCAACCTATCAGAAACATAGAAATGAATGTTCTGCACATTATATCAGAACAAAAGTAGTAAGAGAACTTATTTTAGAAGCCTTAAAAGATATTAGTAAATATATTGAGAATAATGAGGAAGAATTTAAAAACATCGTTATATCTGCAAGACTTGAAGAAATGGAGAAAAGTCAAAAGGAAAATATAAAGAAATTAAAAGCGGATAAAAATAGGCTTGTTGTGATAGATAGGCTGTTTGTAAAACTATATGAAGATAATGCAAGTGGCAGAATAAACGATGAAACCTTTAATAAGATAGCTGTTCAATACACAGAGGAGCAAAAGACACTAAATACTGAAATAGTTGAACTTGAGGAGGTAACGGAGAAATTACAATCCGTTAGTGATAACACAGAACAGTTTATTAAAACCATTAAGAGTTTTACTGATTTTTCGATACTCACAACCTCAATGATAAATCAACTGATAGATAAAATAATAATCTACCAAAAACAAAAACTTAAAAGATATAAGTTTACTCAAAGGATAGATATTTACTTTAACTTTATCGGTAAGTTTGAAATAGAAAAGGATGATGAAATAAAGGAAGATACCTATATAGAGGAAAAAGAAGATAAAAAGTATATTCACAAAGACAGCAGATTTTCACCGATAACAGAATATCTGAAAGGGCAAGACAGAGAAATAGAGCTTGATTTTTCAAAGGTGGAAGAACTTATAGGCAGAAAACTTTGCAAATCAGCAAGAACCTATCCAAGCTATTGGTATGCAAGTGAAGATAGACCTATGGGAAATTCTATTTATAATGCAGGATATGATATTGTAAAGGTAGATGTAAAAAAAGAAACAATAAGGCTTATAAACTACGACAAGTAAAATATAGATGAGATTAGAGGTAACTACTAAAAATGGTGGCTACCTCTTTTTTTATTTGTAAATATTTGAAAAACTTTGTTGACAAATATCAACCGATACAGATACCTTTGAGTTTTTTAAATACATGATAAAGATGTGGATAGCTGTATGGCTAGTATCTCATGCCTTTACATTCTCAATGGCAGTTTTCGATGTCGCACAACACCTTGTAAATCAGGCGGCAGGAGTAATCAATACTTCTGCCACCGTTTCAGGTGATCAAATTGTTCAGATGGTTGAGGGATTAAAAGACAAAGGACTTGGAGAACTGGTGATGATACTCTTTGAAACCTCGCTTGTTAAAGTTGCAATACAGGTTATGTCGGTAGTCATTATGCTAGTCGTCTATGGCAGAATGTTTGAGATATATGTTTATTGTTCGGTTTCAGCAATTCCATTTGCCACTATGGGAAATAAGGAGTGGGGACAAATTGGAACAAACTATATCAAAGGTCTGTTTGCTATTGGACTTCAAGGCTTATTCTTGATTATATGCTTGGGTATTTACGCAGTTTTAGTAAAGACGATAAAGATAACAGACATTCATGCAAGTACTTTTATGATATTAGGCTATGCATTACTTCTTGGTCTAATGATGTTAAAGAGCGGAACGCTTGCAAAGAGTGTATTAAATGCACATTAAGGAGGATTTTTAATGATAGAAGTAAAGAAAAAGTTGTTTCCTGTTTCAATTATTGTAGTAGGGATTGGAGCATTTGCTATCTCGATTTTTTACAGGAAAAAATTAAAGAATTTAGAATATGAAGTAAAAAGTACAAGAGATGATGTGAAATCTATTCTTTGTTATCAAGAGCAGAAAAATGCATTCATTGAGTCAGAATTAGAAGAGATGAGAAATGAAGTTGCTTCATGCTATGAGCATTTTGAAGCATTTTCAAAGGAAAAAGAAGATGGGAGGTAAGCTATGGGCTATGTACCAATTCCCAAAGATTTAAAAAAGGTAAAAACAAAGGTAGCCTTTAATCTTACAAGAAGACAATTAATAGGATTTACACTTGCTGGACTGGTTGGTATACCAGTCTATTTATTTATGAGAAAGTTTATACCAAATGATATAGCGATACTGTTTTTAATTGTATCAACGCTTCCAATCTTCTTTGTAACACTATTTGAAAAAGATGGACTTACCTTTGAGAAATATTTTAAGCACATATATCTACACAAGTTTTATCAACCACAGAAGCGAGTGAGAAAGGAGGTTTACCTTGAACAAGAAAAGAAAAATACAGCAAATTCAGTTAGAAAAAAATCAAAAGATATTAAAGGAAAACAAAAGAAACCTGAAAAAAGAAAAGCTGACTAAGCAGAAGAAAAAAGCTTCTCTAATCGACTTAATATTTAAGAAAGAGCCTAAGAGATACACTGTTGAAGACACAATACCTTATCTGAGAATGCTAAAAAGTGGAATATGCCAGCTTGATGAAAAGCACTTTAATAAGTGTATTGCATTTCAAGATATAAACTATCAGCTTGCCTTAGAAGAGGATAAAGATTTGATTTTCAATCAATTTGTGAATGTCTTAAACTCTTTTGATCCAAGTGTAGACATTGAATTTTCATATATCAATCAGCTTGGAAGAAATAATGAATTAAAAACAGCTATTCAGATACCGGATAAAAATGATGGTTATGATGATATTCGATTAGAGTTTCGTGAGATGTTAAAAAGTCAGCTTGCAAAGGGAAACAACGGGCTAAAGAAATCGAGGTATATTACTTTTGGAGTGGAAGCGGATAGTTTGGAGCAAGCGACTGCAAAACTTGAGCGACTTGAGATTGATATATTGTCAAATCTAAAGAGTATGGGAGTTCGTGCTGAGGGCTTAACTGGAACAGAAAGACTAAAAGTCTTACATGATATTTTAAATCCAGATAAGCTCTTTTCTTTTTCCTATAAAGACTTAAAACCAAGAGAAAGTACAAAGACTGTTATTGCACCAGATTCTTTTAACTTCGTGCCAAGTAAGTATTTTAAGTTTGGAAAATATATTGGAGCAGTAAGTCATCTTCAAATACTTGCAAGTGAGCTATCGGATAGAATGCTTGCAGAATTTTTAGATATAGATGACAACATCAATATTTCTTTTCATATCAAGGCAGTTGAGCAGACAGAAGCTATTAAAATGGTGAAAAGAAAAAATACAGATATTGATAAGATGAAGATTGAGGAAAACAAAAAGGCGGTTCGAAGTGGATATGATATGGACATCTTGCCAAGTGATTTAATTACCTATGGTGATAATATCAAGATGCTTTTAAAAGATCTCCAGACAAGAGATGAGCGTATGTTTATCGTAACGATTGTCTTTATGAATTTTGCAAGGACAGTACAAAAGCTAGATACGACTATTTCTCAGATTTCATCTATTGCAAGTAAGCATAATTGTAAGATTAAACGCTTAGATCATAGTCAAGAACAAGGTTTTATCAGTGTATTACCTCTTGGAGTAAATAAGATTGAAATAGATAGAGGGCTAACCTCATCATCTACAGCAGTCTTTTTACCATTTACAACAGAGGAGCTTTTCATAAACTCATCAAATAGCTTGTACTATGGATTAAATGCCCTAAGCCATAATCTTATTATGGCTGATAGAAAAATGCTTAAAAATCCAAATGGCTTAATTTTAGGTACGCCTGGTTCTGGTAAGTCATTTTCTGCAAAGCGTGAAATGGCAAATGCTATTCTTACAACAGATGATGATGTCATTATTTGTGATCCAGAGGGTGAATATGGCAATCTTGTTAAACAGTTCAAGGGAGAAGTCATTAAGGTTAGTGCAAAGAGTAAAGACTATCTCAATCCACTGGATATAAATATGAACTATGGAGATGGTGATGCACCACTTAAGGATAAGGCAAACTTTATTATATCTATGCTTGAACTTGTAGTTGGTGGTAGCGGACTTACGGCAGAAGAAAAGTCTGTTATAGATAGGTGCTTACCAAGAATTTATGAGAAGTATTTTGAAAATCCTATTCCAGAGAATATGCCTATACTCCAAGACCTTTACAATATGTTAAAAGGGCAAGAAGAAAAGGTAGGAAAGAAACTTGCAACAGAAATGGAAATCTATGTTTCAGGAAGTCTTAATGTCTTCAATCATCAGTCAAATGTGGACTTAAATAAGCAGTTAATTTGTTTTGATATTAAGGAACTTGGAACGCAGCTTAAGAAAATAGGAATGCTTGTTATTCAAGACCAGGTTTGGAATAAGGTTTCTCAAAATAGAAATACCGGCAAAAGTACAAGGTATTACATTGACGAGTTTCACTTGCTTTTAAAGGATGAACAGACTTCACAGTATTCGGTGGAAATCTGGAAGAGATTTAGAAAATGGGGTGGTATTCCAACAGGAATTACACAGAACGTTAAAGACCTACTTGCAAGTAAAGAAATTGAAAATATTTTCGATAATACGGATTTTATTCTAATGCTTAATCAAGCAACAGGTGATAGAGATTGGCTTGTTGTAAAGCTTAAAATCTCAAAGGATCAGGAAAAATTCGTCACCAATTCAAGAGCAGGCGAAGGTTTAATTTTCTTTGGAAACACCATTGTTCCATTTGTAGATAATTTCCCTAAAGACACAATCCTATATCAAAAGATGACTACTAAACCTGAAGAAGTGAGGTAGCGTCTTATGAGTAAAAAAAGAAAGCGAGATTTGAATGAAAAGTTAAAGGCAAGAGAAGAGAAAAGCATCACAAAGGCTGAAACAGCTGATGTCTTGGATTACAAAAGAAAAACTGGAGATGATTACAGGGATAAGGTAGTCAAAGAAGAAAACAGGTTTCAAGAAAAAATTCATGAGAAGATAAGTAAAAGAGCTGATATTACTAGTGAAATAGACACAAGTAACAAGAGTAAAAATGCAATAAAAAGAAATACTCGAAGTAATAGTTTGGAAGCCGAAGTAGCCAAGTCAGATTATCAAACAGAGGTTAAAGAAAACCGTATCAATGATCCTTTGGCAAAAGACCAAGATGGTGATGGAGTTATTGACAGATACGATAATGACTTTAGAGACAGTGATGTATCATATGAGCCTTTAGGTAATAAAAAATCCAAACTTTATGAAAAGCAGAAAAGGTCACTTAAAAGAAAGAACTATTCTGATAAGCTCTTTACAAGAAAAGGGACGGATAAGAAAAAGGAAGATAATACTAAAGCTTCTAAAACTGGTAAAGAAGCCATCAAAGATAGGGAAAAGAAAAATCAGATTTATAAAAGGTATAACAAAGAAACCTTAGTCGGTGGAAGTGTGATTGGAGCCGCAAAACTTGGTGAAGTTACAAGTACTTATCTATCATCTGGTAGTGATGAAAATGCATCGGTTGAAGCTGCTGAAAAAGGCTTAGGAAGTTCCTCTAAACTTATTCATGGCGTAAAGAATTATTCGGATAAGAGAAAAAGAAAGAAGCTATATGATTTAGAAAAGAGCGATAGGAAAATTAAAAGTAGAAAGTCCAAACTTGAGTTTAGAAAGTGCATGGATGAGGTTAAAAAAACCGACAAATATAAAAAAGCAAATACTTATAAAAAGTTTCAAAAGAAGAAACAGATGAAGTCAGCTATCTATAAGCAAAATAAGACAAGAATTAGAGATAGAGTTAAAAAGACACTGATGGATACATTCAAGGTATCTAAAGACTTCATCATAAGAAAAGCAAAAGTGGCAGCAATAGTAGTGGTTGCCATAATTTTTTTTGGAACTTTTGTATTTAACTTTGCAAGCATGACAATGGGTGGATTTGCTAATTCTACAAGTAGTGTTTTAACAACATCATATTTATCAAGACCAAATGTTTTAACTGAGATTAATCAAAGTTTCTCAAACAAGGAGAATGACTTATATAGTGAGCTTGAAAATGTAGAAAAGAATAATCCAGGATATGATGAATATATCGTAAGAAAAAATGGAGATATTGGTCATAATGTTCATGAACTTTTATCCTATATCACTTCAAGATGTGGTGAAGTAAAGAATTTATCTGAAGTTAGTAATATTTTAGATGACTTATTTAAGACTATGTACCATGTCGATTATAAAGAGGAAATAGAGATAAGGTATAAGACTGTAACTGAAACTTACACTGATGAAGAAGGAAATGAATATACCGAGAGCCATGAAGAACCGTATGAGTATAAAAAACTCATTGTTACTTTAAGTAAAAAGGAAATGGATAGTGTGGTTAGAGAAGTCTTCGCCAAGTATCCAGACAATTTAAAGCATTATGAGGCACTATTCCTTGCACAGGGGAATATGGGTGAAATGTTTGGAAACACGAATCTCATTACTGCAAATGGTGGCATTGGTGGAGGAAAAGAATACGAAGCATCGTCTGATGTTCAAAAGAAAATTGTAAATGCAGCATATATTACTCCATCACCTGGAGCTGGTTGGTGTGCAATGTGGGTTTCTCAGGTATATCAAAATGCAGGTCTTGGATATATAGGAGGTAATGCTAATGATATGTATCGAAACCATACATTTACTTCCGATAGATCAAAGTTAAAAGTAGGAATGCTTGTAGCTGTTGAAAGTAGCAGTAGTGGTGGACAAGCTGGACTTACTTATGGTCATGTCGGTATCTATATTGGTGATGGTAAGGTAATGGATAATATTGGCGTAGTAAGGGTTACAACCTTAGATGATTGGATTGCGACATTCTGTAAACATCATCCAGTAGGCTTTGGATTTCCACCAAATGTACAAAGATAGAAAGGAGCGGGAAATGTGAATAGGGAACTGAATACTGTTAATAAAAAAATTCAAAAGTTATTAGATAAGAAGGCTCAGATCGATAAAGATTTAGAGCCTTTATTTATTCGTAAAGAAGAACTATTAGACCAGGAATATGTAGTGATTTGTAGAGAGAATAAAATCACTCTTGAAGAATTAGTGAAGATGTTTAAAGAGAAAAAAGAAAAGGAGAAATATAGTAATGAAAAGCAAATTGAAGAATAAGAAAGTATTGGTCGCACTTATTGGAGTAGCATTACTTTTGGTTTCAATTATAGGTGTGATGACTGTAAATAAGCAGATTGTATTTGCAAAAGATGGAACTGTACTTTCAATGCTTAATCCGATTGAAGCTCTTGCAGAAACGGAAGAGAAATTTGAAGTAAAGGTTAAATATGTATTTTCAGACGAGAAAGTATTTAAGGATGAAATTATAAAAGCGAATAAAGGACAAATCCTTGATAGTGGCGATTTACCAATGTTACCTGATGATATGAAGTTCATTGATAATTTTCTTTATTATGAAGTAAAAGGCGATGGGAAAGATGAGATTATCCGTAAGGTAGAAAAGATTGTAAAAGATGAAGCAACTCAGACTGAAAATGAGAAAGATAAAGAAAAGAAGTCTGATGAAGCAAAACAGGATAAAGCCACTCAAACAGAAGAACCTAAGAAAGATTCATCAACTCAAACTAATATTACTCAAAATGATTTAGACAAGATGGATAAGGAGTCTAAAGAGTTAAAAGAAAAGGTGGATAATCTTAGTAGGGAACTTAAGGACAAAAACAAGCTAAGTGATAAGCAAAAAGATAAAATCAAAAATCTTGAAGATGAAATTGAATCTTTGGAAAAGAAAATCAAAAAGGATAAGGATTCTATTGATTCTTCAAAAGAAAATATTGAGCTTAAAAAATCTATTGAAGAGTTAGAAAAGAAGACTAAGGAACTACAGAAAAAGTTTAATTCTGTAAATAAGATAGGAACTAATGTTAATCCAACTATTTCAAATCCAGTACCTAAAAACAGTGGATCATTTAGTAGTTTTATTCCAAGCACATCTATAAATACAGGAAAAGGAAGCGATGCTTCTGGTAATATTTCAACACCAACATCTAAGACAGAAAATAAGGTAGAAACTAAGTCGGATAAAAAAGAGGAGAAACAGGAAATCCGTTATCCGAATAAGCTAACACCTAAACAGACTTCAAGTAATGAAGATACGTCTTCTATGGATGGAACAAGTAAGCCTGTAAATACCAATAAAGGAGTAGCGTCAGCACCATCAAAGGCAAGAGGATCTGTTACAGAGAATAAGGATAATGCAAACAAAGATTATCCAATTCACCACAACGATGGTAAAGATAATAAGCCTACGGATATGTATTCAGCAGACGCAAGACAGTTTGTAACTTTTACAACTAAAAATGGAAAGACTTTTCATCTAATCATTAATCATGATGAAGATAGCGAGAATGTAATGCTTTTAACAGAAGTTTCAGAAGATGATTTGTTAAATATGGTTGAAAAGAAAGCAACACAAAAGGAGATTGTAAAGGAAGATCCAATAAAAGAAGAGCCTAAACCAGTGAAAAAAGAAGAGGGTAGTAATATGGGAACATACTTAATTCTGATTCTTGTAGTAGTTGGAGCATTAGGTGCAGGTTATTACTTTAAGGTTGTTAAAAAGAAAGAGAATGAAGAACTTGAAGCATTAGAAGATGATGACGATGATTTTTTCTCTGAAGCTGATGAAAGTGAAGAAACATCAGAAATAGAGGTTGAAGAAATCGAAGAAGATGAAGAATAAAATGCACCATAAACTATATGATTTTTGGTGCAATTTAAAGGCGAGGGAGTATTATCTTTCGCCTTATTTTATTTGAAAGATTGGAGATAATATGGATTTAGTTATTGCAGAAAAACCGAGTGTAGCTATATCAATTGCAAAGGTAATAGGAGCTACAAAAAAGAAAGAAGGATACTACGAGGGAAGTGGATATAGGGTATCCTGGTGCGTAGGTCATCTGATTCAGATGGCAAATCCTGATAGCTACGATGAAAAGTATGCTAAGTGGAATATGGAAGATTTACCGATTATTCCGAGTGAATATAAGTATGAGGTTTCAAAATCTACTAAGAAACAATTTAGTATCTTGAAGAAACTATTGAATGATAAAGAAGTAGGGAATGTAGTAAATGCTTGTGATGCAGGTCGTGAGGGAGAAAGTATTTTTAGACTTGTTTACAATCAAGCAAACTGTAAGAAGCAGATGAAACGACTTTGGATTTCATCAATGGAAGATAGTGCAATTAAAGATGGTTTCAATAACTTAAAAGATGGAAGTTACTATGATGATTTATTTGAATCTGCCAAGGCAAGAGCGATTGCTGATTGGTTAGTCGGAATGAATATTAGCAGGCTTTATTCTTGCTTGTATAAGCAAAATTATAGTGTAGGGAGAGTGCAAACACCTACACTTGCAATGATTGTAAATAGGGATGATGAAATCAGTAATTTCAAGAAAGAAAAATACTATACAGTAGATCTATATCTAAATGGTTTCACAGTTTCAACGGAAAGAATAGACAATAAGGATATAGCAGATCAACTGCTGAACTTAGTAGGAAATAATATAGAGATTACAGATGTTGTTAAGAAGGAAAAGATTACAAAACCAGAGCTACCATTTGATTTGACAACACTTCAAAGAGAGTGCAATAAGTATTTTGGATATAGTGCTAAACAGACACTTGATTATGCTCAAAGTCTTTATGAGAAGAAACTTATTACCTATCCAAGAACGGATAGTCGTTATCTTACGGAAGATATGATTACAAGCACTATTAACAATATCTTAGGTAAGAATGACTTTGATACTGAAAGAATTAAAATGGTGTTTGATTCAAAGAAAGTTACAGATCACCATGCGATTATACCGACAGCAAGTTCACTACAAGCAGATATTGAAAGGATTCCAGAGAGTGAAGCAAGAGTATATAGACTTATATCAAATAAACTTCATGCAAGTGTTGGATACCCTTTGGTAGAAAATACTACAAAAATTATTGCTGAGTTTGATGGTTTTGAATTTAGTAGTAGTGGCAAAGTGATTATTGATGAGGGATTCACTAAGTATCTAAAAGAATATAAAACGAAGAAAACGGAAGATATACTACTTCCAGATATAAAGGTTGGAGATGTATTTGAAATTAAAAATAAAGAAGTAAAAGAGAAATATACAACACCACCTAAACATTTTACGGAAGATACGCTTTTAAAGGCTATGGAAGTAGCAGGTAATGAAGCATTAGAAAAAGGCATTGAGGTAGAAAGAAAAGGACTTGGTACACCGGCAACTCGTGCAGGTATTATTGAAAGCTTAATTTTCAAAGGTTTTATCGAAAGAGATAAAAAGAATCTAATTGCAACCAATAAAGGAATTAGTTTGGTGACTATTGTTTCAGATACTTTTAAATCGCCAGAAACTACTGCTGAATGGGAAATGAGACTATCTGACATTGCTAATGGCAAGGCAAATAAGGATGACTTCTTAAAAGGTATAGAGGAAAAGATAAGAGAAACAATAGGAATATATCGTAAATAGTTTTTAGGGAATGAGAGTTATTCTTGTCTCCTTGTTTTATTGGAGGTGATGAAAATAGATGAGTTGAATGTATTAGAATTGTTTGGTGGTATTGGTGCTATTAAAAAAGCTTTAATTAGGCAAAAAATACCTCACAAGACAGTTGATTATGTAGAGATAGATAAGAACTGTGTTAAAAGCTATAATGCACTTTATGGTGAAGAATTTGAGCCTAAAAGTATAGTAGATTATCATCCACCAGATGAAAGAATAGATTTATTAATGCATGGTAGTCCATGTCAAGATTTTAGTAGAAGTGGCTTAAAGAAAGGTGGCATAAAAGGTAGCGGTACAAGAAGTAGTCTTCTTTTTGAAACTATACGAATAATAGAAGAAATGAATATCAAGCCCAAGGTTGTGCTTTGGGAAAATGTAAAGGGAGTTCTCGATAGAAATTTGAGAGCTTCCTTTTTTCATTACTTAAAAGAAATGGAGAGACTGGGATATGAGAACAAATATGAAATTCTAAATGCTATAGAATTTGGAATACCACAGAAAAGAGAGCGTATCTTTGTTGTGAGCATCTTGGGAAATAATCTTTTTAACTTCGCTAAACTCGAAAAAATGCAAGCAATGGACATATCTGAATTTATAGAGAAAGATGTTTCCAATCTTTATGAAGTAAGGCAAGAGTCAATGCTTCGACATATAAGAGGAGATCCTAAGAATAATAATTTTAGAGGAAGACTTAAAGTGATAGATAAGTTTGCCTACACAATTTCCACCAAGCAAGTGCGTATTCCAAATTCAGGAATTATTGATCTAGGTAATGGTAAATATAGATATTTAACAGAGCGAGAATGCTTTAGACTTATGGGTTTTGATGATGAAGACTTTAATAAACTTAAAGCTATATATCCAGGAAGAAAAGGTAAATTATCGTCAATACTGTATAAACAAGCTGGAAATAGCATTGTCGTGAACGTGTTAGAAGCAATATTAAAAGAAATTTTGAAGAACTAGGAGGTAAAGATGAGAACGAATGATTTTTACAACATAATTGAGCTTGTAAAAAGAGATGTTTTAGATAGTGAAAGAGAATATCTAAAACTCTTAAAGGTCATTGGAAATAATCAGAGATATGACTTTTTAAGTCAACTTAGTATCTATGATAAAAATCCCAACGCAACTGCTTGTGCAAGCTTTGATATGTGGAGGGAAAGATTTAATCGAACTGTTATGAGAGGGCAAAAAGGGATACCTATTCTAAATGACAGTAATGCTTTCCAAAAGGTAGGATATATCTTCGATATTAGTCAGACGGTATCGATGGATAGAAATGTGAATGAAGTGGAACTATGGTCTTTTGATAGAGAAAAGCATGAAAATGCATTAAAAGATATGATTGAACTACAAGGCTATGATTCAAGTAATAGCCTATCAGAGAACTTATATTCACTTAGCAGAATATACGCAGATGGAAGCATATATGAGCTTGCGAATAATCTGAGGATTGCTGATGAAGATAGAAACTCATTTGTAAACTTTATGAGAAATTCTATTAGCTTTGCAATTTCAAATAGATTTAATTTGGATTATCCTATTTCAATGGATGACTTACAAGAAAATTTTAAGTACTTAGATAGAATTTCTTTAATGAGTGCTGGTAATTGCATTTCCAATGCTTGTAGCAATATTATTGAAGCTACAATGTTAAGAACAAGAAATTTATCTGTCAATCAAGACCTGACAAAGAGTATAGGTGCCGATTATAATAAGCTTAATGAAAATAATAAAGAATTAGGAGGTATGGAGAATGCTATTCGATCAAATGACGAAAGAGATGATAATGATGGAAACCGAATTTTCAGGGATGGAGAATACGGACGAGATAATTTCGATAATCAAAGAGAAGACTTTGAACAATCTGGAGGAAGAGAAGAAATTTATGGAAGAATTTCCGAATCCAATTTACGCAGTGATGAGATTGGATTTTCTAACAGAGAGCAGCGAGGAGAAACACTATCAAATGCTAATAGACCTTTACAAAGAGAAGAGTCTAGTGAAACACTTGATGGTGGTTCAAAAGAGAGCCATAGACTTTATGAGAAAAGAGAAGCCGAAGATGATGGAAGCTTGGAAAATAGAGAGCGAAACGAGTTCAGAATACAAGGCGATGATTTCAGCTTTGAAAGAGACGGCAATCAAGGAAATAGTGGAAGCTTAGAAAATAGCATTGAGAAAATAAACGAGGGAGCAGAAAATGCTTCCTTTTTCTATTCTAAAGAAGATCCATATAATTTAATGACTGATGAAATGCTGGAGCGTGTTCCAAAACTTTATGACCAAGAGCATACTGATCTGGCAGATACTCAGGTTCATGCAGCATATATCATTCCATTTAGAAGCAACTGGACATGGTATATGACGGAATATGATAGGGAAACAGGAGATGCATTTGGTCTTGTTTTAGGAATTGAACCAGAGTGGGGATATTTTAATATTCATGAGCTTGAAGAACTAAATGCTCAAAGACTTATTTTAGAAGATTTCCCAAAGACTTTTAGAGAACTTAAAGACAGAGAATTAAAAAAGCAGATGGATGAGCATGAGCTTCAAATGGTCTTTAATGGGGAACTTAGTTTTGAAGATGATGTAATTTCTAAAGAAACTAGCAATGAAGTAATAAATGAATTTGAAGAAGAATTAAGTCCTAATTTTGCTGAAGAAGTTGGCTCTATTATGGAAGAATACGAAGTAGAAAAAGATGTTGCAATTAGTAGACTTGCTACAAGTAAATTAGAAGAAGCTCTTCAAGGCACAAACATTGGAATTGGTGATTTTAATTTCAAACAATTAGAACAGATTATGAGTGCCATAAAGGAGTATGATTTTTATGACAATGAAATTACTGAGATTGCAGATCCTAAACTACCTGTATGGAAGATGGAACATTTAAAATGGCTTATTGATGATTGGAACAAAGGCTTGGACGGTGTTACATTAGAAAAGATCAAGTATCTGAAAGAGTTAGATATTGAACTTGCTAAGTTTAATGTGCTTAAAGGTTATCTTATAAATGATGAAGTAAGCATAAGTCAGATTGAAGATTTTAAGGATAATATCGACTTTGTTACGATGAGCGAGTTTGTTGATAGCCTTAAAGACTACGCATATAACAATCAGAATGAGAAAATAGCAGTTAAAGTCGGCAATGAATTTATACTTGCAAGTAAACAAGATAGTTTAGGAATAAGCCTTGAAGATACTGGAAGAAAAGTAGAATTTGATGGAGTGGAATATTCACTTAATCGAGGAGTCAATTTTAAGGAAAGCACAAAGGTTGATGCTTTAATTGATAGCGAAAAATATGAAGCATATAAGATTGCTGATTATGTTGTAGAAGCTAATCAAGTTGAAGTAAAACAAGAGACGCTATTTGATTACCTTAATCCAGAAGAAGATAAGGAAAAATCATTAGACTTATCTATTGGAAAAACGGTCTACATGGATCATGAGGCATATAAGATTGATGATGAAGTGAGCTTTAATGAGATTCTAAAAAAGAATGACTTAAGACTTGCTCCTCTAAGAAATGGCAATCATATGATGCCTATAGTAAGTTTTACAGATGATAAAGAGTTACTAGAAAAGATTGGCTTTGATAGACCTAAGCTACTTGTTGGAGACGAAGTTCACTATAAAGATAAAGACTACACTATAACTCGCTTTGATAAGATGGGTGGTGGTCTTAAGACTGTTACAATAAAAGATAATGTTGAGTTTCTTGGAGGAATGATTACGGGTTCAGAAGTTATTCCTTATAGATTAGAAAGTGACTTAGAAAGACTTTTTGGACTTGAAGAAAAGAAACAGGAGAAAGTATCAAACTTTAGAATTACAGAAGATATTTTCCCTGATAAACTTACTCCAATTGAAAGGTTAAATAATAATCTTGAAGCCATTTCAATGCTTAACAGGATAGAAAAAGGGGAAAGGGATTTAGATATTACAGCGCAGGAAACTTTAGCTAAATATGTTGGGTGGGGTGGACTGGCTGATGTCTTTGATGAAAGTAAAGACGGACAATGGAAAGAAGCAAGAGCTTTCTTAAAAGAAAATTTATCACCATCAGAATATGAGGCTGCTAAGGAATCTACCTTAACAGCTTTTTATACGCCTAAAATTGTAATTGATGGAGTATATAAGACGCTTTCAGAAATGGGATTCAAGAATGGAAATATCTTAGAACCATCGATGGGAGTTGGAAATTTTATTGGTAATCTTCCAGATGAAATGAATAAGTCAAAGTTTTATGGAGTTGAGCTTGATTCTGTTAGTGGTAGAATTGCAAAGCTTCTTTATCCTGAAAGCAATATACAAGTTAAAGGATTTGAAGAGACAAGTTTTTCAAATAACTTCTTTGATGTGGCAATTGGGAATGTTCCATTTGGTGAATTTAAGGTTAATGATAGGGAATACAATCGTAATAACTTCCTTATCCATGACTATTTCTTTGCAAAATCCATTGATAAGGTGAGAAATGGTGGTGTTATAGCCTTCATCACATCATCTGGAACAATGGACAAGAAAGACGAAAGTATCCGTAAATATATAAATGCAAGAGCAGAGTTTTTAGGTGCAATAAGACTTCCTAACGATACCTTTAAGGGTGTTGCCGGTACAGAAGTAACCTCAGATATTATATTCCTGAAGAAAAGAGATAGTGTACTTGAGCGTGATGATGACTGGGTGCATTTAGCGGAAGATGAAAATGGTCTTGTATATAATAAATATTTTGTAGACCATCCAGAACAAGTTCTTGGAAACATGAGAGAAGTAAGCGGAAGATTTGGAAAAACTCTTACTTGTGAGCCAATAGCATTTTTACCTTATGAAATAAATATGTCTTCTCTAAAAGATCATATTGAAGCTGCAGGCGAGAGAATATCAAAAGATGCGAAGTATGAAGAGATAGAGCTGTTAGATGATGAAGTAACATCAATCCCAGCAACAGATGATGTAAAAAACTTTTCCTACACAATCATAGATGGTGAGGTGTATTACAGAGAAAATTCACTTTTCATTAAGAAAGAAGTATCGGACAAAAACAAGGAAAAAATTAAGGATTATCTCGAATTAAATGATGCATTAAAGGATGTAATATACAAGCAGAAAGAAGACTTTAGTGAAGCTGAAATCAAAGAATCTCAGGATAAATTAAACACAGTTTATGATAGATTTTCTAAGAAACATGGTTTTGTAAATAATTTAAGTAACACCAGAGCCTTAAGAGAAGATAGTAATTTCCCTTTGGTAGCTTCTATTGAGATACTGGATGAAGAAGAAAACTTCAAGGCAAAAGGCGATATTTTTTCTAAACGAACTATCACAAAAGCGAAAGTTATTGACCATGTAGATTCTTCACTTGAGGCATTAGTACTATCTATTTCACAAAAAGGTTATGTAGATTTTGGTTACATGACAAATCTAACGGATAAGGATAGAAATACTCTTATAGAAGAACTTAGAGGAGAAATCTTTCTAAATATTAGGGAAGAGGATGTTAGTTTTAATCAGAAGCTTTCTTTTGACTTGGAAGATGGTGATTTGCCGTTTGCTTGTAGCGATGAAACTAACTCCTTTAAGTATACCTATGTAACGAAAGATGAGTACCTAAGTGGAAATATTAGAGAAAAAATAGGTATTGTAGGTAGTTATATCAATAGGTTACGACAAGCAGAACAAATGCTTCCAGAAGAAAGTGAAAACGAAAGGGAAACACTTGTAAATGAACTAAGCAGACTGGAATATCAAAAAGCAGAACTTCAAAGAGTAATGCCAAAAGAACTTGAAGCCAGTGAAATCAATGTAAGGCTTGGTGCAACATGGATTCCACCTAAGGATATTGAAAGATTCATGTTTGAAACATTAAAGACTCCAGGATATGCCAGATGGGATATTAAAGTCAAATTTTCATATTTAACCAGTGAATGGAATGTTGAAGGTAAGAGCAAAGACAGGGGGAATGACTTCGCAGAAATGACGTATGGTACAAGCAGAGTAAGTGCTTATAAGCTTATTGAAGATGCTCTAAACCTAAAAGAAACAAAGGTATTTGACCAAATTTTCAATCCAGATGGTTCAAAGACTTCGGTACTAAATAAGAAAGAAACTATGCTTGCGGGACAGAAACAAGAGCTTATAAAAGAAGAGTTTAAGAACTGGATATTTAACGATCAGGATAGAAGAAATAGACTTGTAAAAGCCTATAATGAAAAATTTAATTCTATTCGTAATCGAGAATATGACGGATCTAATTTAAGTTTTGATGGAATGAGTACAGATATTTCGCTTCGTCCACATCAAAAGAATGCAATTGCAAGAATACTTTATGGTGGTAACAGCTTACTTGCTCATGTAGTAGGAGCAGGCAAGACTTTTGAAATGGTGGCAAGTTCTATGGAAGCTAAGAAACTTGGAATGTGTACTAAGTCACTATTTGTTGTGCCAAATCATCTTACAGGGCAAATTGGTCGTGAATTTATGCAGCTATACCCATCAGCTAATATTATGGTGGCCGATAAAAAAGACTTTGAACTAAAGAATAGAAAGAGATTTATAGGAAAAATTGCAACAGGTGAATATGATGCAGTTATTATTAGTCATAGTCAGTTTGAAAAAATTCCAATGTCTAAGGAATACCAACAAAAGCACATTCAAGATCAGATTGATGAGATTATCAATTATGTAGAAGAGTATAAGCATGACAGAAATCAAAACTTTACAGTAAAAGAGCTTCAAAAGACCAGAAAAAAACTAGAAACAAGACTTGAAAAGTTAAATGATGATTTCAAAAAGGATGATGTTATTACTTTTGAAGAGTTGGGAGTGGATAAGCTGATTGTTGATGAAGCTCATAACTATAAGAACCTATATCTTTATACAAAAATGAGAAATGTTGCAGGTATTGGACAATCTGAAGCTTTTAAATCATCGGATATGTTTATGAAATGCCGATACATGGATGAAATGACTGGTGGCAAAGGAATTGTCTTTGCGACAGGAACTCCAGTATCAAATTCAATGACGGAGCTTTATACTATGCAAAGATATTTACAGTATGACACTCTGAAAAAGAATGGACTAGAGCATTTTGATTCATGGGCTTCAACTTTTGGAGAAACACAATCTGCTTTTGAATTATCTCCAGAGGGAACAGGTTACCGAGTTAAGACTCGTTTTTCTAAGTTTTATAACCTACCTGAGCTTATGAGTATGTTTAAGGAAGTAGCAGATATTCAAACCGCAGATATGCTCAATCTTCCTGTTCCAGAAGCTCATTTTAAAGTTATTAAAACTGAACCAAGTGAAGAGCAAAAAGAAATACTAAAGAGCTTGTCTGAAAGGGCTGATAAGGTGCGTAATAAGTCCGTAGAGCCTGAAGAAGATAATATGCTTAAGATTACCAATGATGGTAAGAAACTTGCATTAGATCAGCGTTTAATCAATCCATTACTTCCAGATGATGAAAACTCAAAGGTGAATGTATGTGTTAAAAATGTATTTTCTATTTGGGATAAGACAAAAGAAGAAAAATCAACACAGCTTCTATTTTCAGATATGTCTGCACCAAAAGGTGATGGCAGCTTTAATATCTATGATGATATTAGAGATAAACTTGTAGACTTAGGAATACCAAAGGAAGAAATTGCCTTTATTCATGAAGCCAATACCGATAAGCAAAAAGATGAACTCTTTGCAAAGGTAAGAAAAGGTGAAATTCGTATTTTAATAGGTTCTACTCAGAAGATGGGTGCTGGTACAAATGTGCAAAATAAACTTATTGCAATGCACGATTTGGATGTGCCATGGAGACCTGCTGACCTTGAGCAGAGAAGTGGCAGAATTGTTCGCCAGGGTAATGAAAATAAAGAGGTTAATATTTATCGTTACATCACTGAGAATACCTTTGATGCTTACCTTTGGCAGACGATAGAGAATAAGCAGAAATTTATTTCACAGATTATGACTTCAAAGACTCCTGTTCGTGTTGCAGAAGATGTAGATGAAAGTAGTTTGAACTATGCTGAGATTAAAGCTCTTGCTACTGGTGATCCAAAGATAAAAGAAAAGATGGATTTGGATAATGAAGTTACGAAACTTAAAATGCTTGAAGCAAACTATAAGTCCAATCGATATAGATTAGAGGATAAGGTTGCAAAGACATATCCTGAAGAAATAGAAAGGACTGAAAGGCTAATTGAATCAGTGAAAAAAGATATAGAAAATGTTGAACCACAAGGAAGTGGTGAAAATAAATTCACTTCTATCAAGATTAATGGCGAGATAATTCGAGATAAAAAGATAGCTGGAGAAAAGCTCTTAGAAGCGATTAAAGGCATAAAAATTAATGAAAGTAAGGTCATAGGACAGTACCGAAATATGGATTTAGAGGTAAGCTATAACTTCTTTACCAATGAGCATAATTTCACTTTAAAAGGTGCTACAAACCATTCAGGAGAACTTGGTACAAGTGCAGATGGTAATATCACAAGACTTGATAATACTATTGATAAAATGCCTGAAAGGTTAAATCGTCTTGAAGAAAAACTCATTATCACAAAGGAACAACTGGAAAATGCCAAAGAGGAACTGAAAAAGCCTTTTGAAAAAGCAGATGAGCTAAAGACAAAAGTATTAAGACTTGCAGAATTAAACAAGCTACTTGATATGGGAGAAGTGGAAGAAAAAGAAAATCCTAATCCACTAATTGAAGATGTAAAAAGAGCTATTGTAGATTTTTGTAAAAGGGAATATGAAGATGACAGTTATACCTATGAAAACTTTAATAATCTATTTCCTGACCTTGCCCATATTGGAATTGCTTATACGACTACACCAGATGAAAAGCATGAAATTCAATATGAAATTAGCTTAGAAGACTTTACAGCTACTCAATATATCAATGGAGAACCAATTACAAAGATTGATTATCTCAAAGACCTTGGAGGTGAAGAAAAGGCATTAGAATTTCTAAAACAAGAAATGGAATATGGAGATTTTGGAGAGTTTGTATCTATTGATGATAATGACCTTAAAAAAGCACTAGGTCTTGAAAGAGATGACGATGGTAATATCTATGATCCACTTGCAAAAGATTTGGATAATGATGGTGTACCAGATAGATACGATAATGACTTTAGAGACAGTGACTACTTTGAAACTACTTATGATGTAGAGGATAATATTCACACAAGGGCAGAAAGTAAAGAAAAGGTATCTGAAAAGCCGTCTATCCTAGGACAGATTAAGTCATATCAGTTGGAAGAAAAACAAACAGAAACACGAGAAAATAAATCAAAAGAACACGATGAACGCTAAGGGGCTTATTACAAGCTCCTTTTCGCTTTTGTAGAAACTATGGAGGTATATTATGAACTACAAAGAAATGAGAAATGCACTAGAACAAATGGCAAACGAAAATCATGAAGATTTTGCTAAGGCACTAATTAGCTTTGAAAAAGGAATCAATGATAAAGATGCATTGGACAAGTTATACCAGGAATATATGGATAATGACAGTATGAGCTTACTTAATGACGAGTTTGATTATTTGATTGATGAACTTAGAGAAAATGGACAGATTAAAGAAAGTGCAGCAATCGAAAAAGAAGATAATGATTTGGTGAACCTTGTTGGGAATGTCATAGGTGAGGTTGAAACAATTGAAAGAGAAAATAAGAATGGAGAAGCTTTTAAAGTAGTTAATTTCTCAGTTGTATCAAAAGATGGTGAGGGAAATAAAATTTACACTAATTGCTCAGCTTATGGAGATAAGGGAGATATTCCAAAGGATTTTAAGCAAGGTGACTTTGTAAAGCTTTTTGGTCAGGTGAGAACATCCATTGATGATAACGGAAAGGAACATACTAATGTCAGAATCCTATCTTCTAAGCTTTTAAAAGCAAAGGAACAGATGAAGAACCAAGAAGAAAAGAAAGAATCTGTACTTGGAGCAATAAAGAAATATAAGGCTGAAGAAAAAGCAAAACCTATGGAGAAGAAAGAAGTTTCAAAGGAAACTGAGAGATAAGATATGTCGGTGTGGTCTTAGGGCTGCACCGATTATTTTTTTGTAAAATCGGTTCGAGAAAAGAGAATAAAAGTGTACTATAAGTACTAGTTTTGTGGTATAATAGAGGCGATATGATTTTAACAAGAAAATGACTGGAGGTTAGTCATGTCAAAATTCAGCTATAAAAAATTGTTTAAAAAATTGATAGATAAAGATATGAAAAATACTGAACTGATGAAAAAAGCAAAAGTGAGTAAAAGTACATTCTATAAAATTAAAAATGGCGATAATGTCACAACTGATGTGTTACTAAGAATCTGTAATGTATTGGAATGTGATATTTCAGAGATTGTGGAATGTGTTAATGATTCTTCGGAGGAAATATAAAATGAATTTAATTAGTTTGTTTTCAGGAGCGGGGGGATTAGACTTGGGCTTTGAAAAAGCAGGGTTTAATGTGGTAGCTGCTAATGAATACGATAAAACAATTTGGGAAACATATGAAAAAAATCATGATACAAAACTCATTAAGGGTGACATTTGTGGTATTCCTTCAGAGATGTTTCCTGAATGTGATGGTATTATAGGAGGTCCTCCCTGTCAGTCTTGGAGTGAGGCAGGGTCATTAAAGGGCATTGACGATCCAAGAGGGCAATTATTTTATCAGTACATACGCATTTTGAAAGATAAAAAACCGAAGTTCTTCTTAGCAGAAAATGTTAAAGGAATGATGGCGAAAAGGCATAATAGTGCTGTTGAAAATATTGTTTCTCAATTTGAGGAAGCTGGTTACGATGTTTTCATTCATTTGTTAAATGCTAGTGATTATGGTGTTCCTCAGGATAGAAAAAGAGTTTTCTATGTTGGATTTAGGAAGGATTTAAACATCAAATTTGAACCGCCTAAACCATACGAGTCAAAGTTGACTTTTAAAGATGCGATATTTGATTTAAAAGATTCGGCAATTCCAGCATTAGAAAAAAATAAGACAAATGGTGATAACTGTAAAGTTTTGAATCATGAATACTTTATTGGTGCCTATTCGCCAATATTTATGAGTAGAAATAGAGTTAGACAATGGGATGAACAGGCATTTACGGTCCAGGCATCTGGTAGACAGTGTCAACTGCATCCACAAGCACCAGTTATGCCTAAAGTAGACAAAAATAAAAATATATTTGAACCTGGTAAGGAAGCACTATATAGAAGATTAACCGTGAGAGAGTGTGCAAGAATACAAGGATTTCCGGACAATTTTAAATTTTATTATACGAATTTGAACGATGCGTATAAAATGATCGGTAATGCTGTTCCTGTGAACTTAGCGTATGTTATGGCTGAGTCCATTTTAGAAGCTTTGCGTAATTCTAGTTCAAATTTGAGTCTCCTAAAAACAGGCACAGATAATTAGGCGGAGGGAATCTATGAGTGAAAAAAGTAATAATCAAGGAAGGGCATATGAGTTTTCTTATTTAACTACATTGTTTGAAGAAATATCAAAAGTTCGTCCGGCAAAGATAGAAAAAAACAGTAGTTTTTATGCTGCAGAACGTGCATGGAATACTTTAGCTGATTCTGAAAAAGCTATATACAAGATTAGTGCATTAGCTGGAGTAAATACTATATTTGAACTTGAACCTTTGATTTTAGATGATGGATTAGATGAGCTGGAATTGAAAATTCAATCAGATGACAAGGGCAAAGAAGGCGATGTAAGAGATGTACTAATTATTAGACGAGGTATTGAGTGGGAAATTGGTCTTAGCGTAAAACACAACCATTTTGCTGTAAAACATAGTAGATTATCTAAGAATTTGGATTTTGGAAAAAAGTGGTATGGAATAGATTGTTCTGAACAATATTGGAAAGATATTAAACCAATATTTGAATATCTTGATTCTGAAAAACAAAGGGGTTCTAAGTGGAGTGAATTACCTAGTAAAGAAGACGATGTATATGTTCCTTTATTAAATGCATTTAAAGGGGAACTGGAGAGACAAAATTGCTTGTTTGGTAAAGATATTCCTAGATTGATGGTTGAGTATTTGCTTGGAGAATTTGATTTTTATAAAGTAATTGGGATTGATAATAAAAAGATAACTCAAATTCAAAGCTACAATTTGAGAGGAACATTGAATAGACAGGGTAAAAAGCGTAAAAGAAGCGTTGAATTGCCAATATCAACACTTCCAACAAGGATTGTTAGCTTGGAATATAAACCAGACAGTAAGAATACATTGGAACTATACCTTGATGGCGGTTGGCAATTTAGTTTCAGAATTCATAATGCTTCGACTAAGGTTGAATCAAGTTTGAAGTTTGATATACAAATTATAGGTATGCCTACAACAATTATATCGATAGATTGTAGATGGAAATAGGAATGATAGGAGGGTCTGATAGTTTTATCAGATGTAATATTATGGAAAATAGTGGATTTAAAATTAAATTTGATAAGAATACAATTGATCATTTAGGGATAAAATTATATAGTTCATTCCCTCCTGTTATCGCTGAATTAATTTCAAATTCTTACGATGCAGATGCTGAAAATGTTGAGATAAAAATCAACTATGATGAAAAGGTAGTAACAGTTACAGATGATGGAACAGGAATGAACCATAATGAATTAAATCAGAATTTTTTGGTGATCGGTAGGAACAGAAGAAAAGCTGAAGGTACAGGCGTTTCTAAAGTAAAAAAAAGAAAAGTGACAGGAAAGAAAGGTCTAGGTAAATTAGCTGTATTTGGTATTGCAAAGACTATAGAGGTATATTCTATAAAAGATGGCGTGAAAAATGCTTTTAGTATTAATTATGATGAAATGAAAGCAGAAAGTGAATCAGAATATAAGCCAAAAGTTATTTGTGAAAATGAAAATACCAATGAACAATCTGGGACTGTGGTTAAAATCAAAGAAATTAAGCAAAGTACAATAATGGGCATTGAGGATTTAGCATATAACTTGTCCAGAAGATTTTCATTTTATGATGCTGAGTTTGAGGTTAAACTCATTGATGAAAATTCACAACAAGAGCAACCTATTACAAAATCAATTTATTTTGAGAAGTTAGAAAAAGAATTTGAATGGAAATTTCCAGAAGACTTTATGAATGATATTAATAGCGTAGAAGAATTTAAAAGACTAAAAGATCATGGTATTACTGGAAGGGTATATACTAAATCGACTCCTTTAAGGAAAAAGGATAGTGGTTTTTTACTATATGTTAGAAACAAATTGGCTTCAGAAAATGTATTTTTTGATGATAGGGCAAATGATAGATTTAATAGCTATGTAACTGGATTTTTTAATATTGATTTTATAGATGACTCAGATGAAGAGGATTATATATCTACAGCTAGACAGTCAATCCTTTGGGAAGAAAATGAAAATACAATTCAATTAAAACATGATTTGAATAAGTTGATTTCAAAAATATCATCTTTATGGAGAGAAAATAGGAGAAAGAAAAAAGAAGAACTTATTACTTTAGATGAATCATTTTTTAAGGGATTAACACCAACAGAGATAAGTAGTATCAAGAAAGTTAAAGATACATTATTAACAAATTCCACAGAAACAGATGATATAGAATCAATTAAACGTGTTTTGGACAACTTAAAAAATTTATATAAATTTGAGAGCTTTCAGTTATATATAGAAAACTTGAAAGAAGAGAATTTAACAGTTGATGAAGTTGAAAAAATAACTTCGGATTGGGAATATATAGAGGCTAAAGAGCTTGCAAAAGTTGCAGTTGGTAGAATAAAAGCTATAGAACAATTTGAAAAGTATGTTAATGGAAATGAGAGTGAATCTAAAGTAATTCAACCATTTCTAGAAAAGTTTCCTTGGATTTTAGATCCTAGAATTACAACATTTGAAAGAGAAAAAACATATAGTGAAATTTTAAAAGATAATTTTTCAGATGAAAAACTAGAGGGAAGTAATCGTAGGATTGATTTTCTTTGTAATTTAGTAAATGGTGAATTAATTATTATTGAATTGAAGAGACCGAATATTAAAATTAAAACAGAGGAGATAAATCAAGCATTAGATTATAAAATTTTTGTTCAAAAACATTATAAATTGGATAAAGTAACAACATTTTTGATGTCTGACAGATATGATATGGATCCTATAGTTAGAACTACTGCAAATTCATTAGAACAAAGTGGTGATTTATTTATTAGATCATATTCAGACTTGTTAAGAGATGCAAAAAAGTTTAATCAAGAATTTATAAATAAATACGAAGAAATTAAAGAAGTGTATGATAATTGATTTAATCAAAGACGAAAGGAGGTGTGGTTATGCTAAATATAGTAGATGTGTTTTCAGGAGCGGGTGGATTAACCGAAGGATTTAGGTATAAAGACTATTATAATTTTATTTGTCATATAGAAATGGACAAAGATGCTTGCTCTTCTTTAGAATTAAGAAATATATATTACTATTTAAAAAAAGAAAATAACCTATCTCCATATTTTGAATATATTCAAGGTAAAATCTCGAGAGATGATTTGTACTCGATTATACCAAGAGATCTAACTAAAGATATATTGAATAAGGAAATCAGTAAAGATACCATACCTTCGATTTTTGAATTCATTGACCAAAGATTAGGCAATAATGAGTTAGATGGTATTATTGGCGGGCCACCATGTCAGGCATATTCTACAATCGGTAGAGCCAATAACAAGTCGAAAAAATCTACTGATAAAAGAATTTATCTATATAAACATTATTTAGATTTTCTGGATAAATATAAACCAAAGTTCTTTGTTTTTGAAAATGTTAAAGGGTTGCTTTCTTTTAAGGATTTATCAGGAGAGTTACTCTTGCCAAAAATAATTTGCGAATTTGATAAGTGCGGATATGAGGTAGATTATCAAATAGTAGATGCAAGTAATTATGGTGTAGTACAAAAAAGAGAACGTTTAATACTTGTCGGACATCGAAAAGATTTAGTGTTCGATAACTCATTTTTTGACTGTTTGGCTGAATATGTTGAGACCGCCCCAACTATAAAAGAATTGTTTGAGGACTTGCCAAGTATAAAGTCTGGAGGAAGTTCTCATAAGTATCGTTGTGATGTTTCGAGTCAGTTCGTTGAAAAATATATTCGTAAAAAAGATGATATTTTAACACAACATACCGCAAGACCTCATAATGAAAATGATTTGAAGATATATAAATTGGTACTAAAAGCTAAGAAAAAAGGTAAGAATTTAAGGTATATCGATATACCTGAAGAACTACAAACGCATTCTAATACAACATCTTTTTTAGATAGATATAAAGCTTTGGATTATGGCTCTGTTAGTCATACAGTTGTTGCTCATATTGCGAAGGATGGACATTACTATATTCATCCAGATTTAAGACAGAATCGTTCAATTACAGTAAGAGAATCAGCTAGAATACAAGGATTTCCAGATGATTTTTATTTTGAACATTCACGAACAGCTGCATTTAAACAGATAGGCAATGCTGTTCCACCAATTCTATCTAAAAAAATTGCAATGGCCGTTATAGATTTTTTGAGAGGAGAAAAAGGAGAATGAATTACCTCTCCATCTCCTTACCCATATATTTCTCATAATTTTTTCTGATTTGATACAGTTCTTTTATATCGGTTTTTGCAGAAGAATACTCTTGCATTAGGGTATTCTTTTTTTCATGCAATGAATCAAGCTCTTTCAAAATATCCTTGGAATTTGGAAGTTTTGAGTAAGATTTTTTTAGGGCTGAAAGGGCATTTTTATAGAGTGTTATTTCTGATTTATGTTCTTCAAAAAAAGCTTTATCAGATGGATCTTTCTTATATTCCAGATAGATTTGGCGATACATTTTTACGGTATGAACTTGTTCTATAGTATTTGATAGAACTGAAATTTTCTTATCTATAACTTTGATTTCATCTTGTAGATTTTGCCTTTTATCTGCACTTTCCTTAATGTATTCATCAAGTTGGGATATAGATTTAAATCCTTTTTCACGCATCAAAAGAACAGTATCGGCTGCAGTTTTTAAATTATGTTTTGTAGCCCAATACTCATAGCCTTTGCTTGATTTTATCTTTTCATTATTTGCAATATCTATAATATTTCCTACACGTTTTTTTACAGCATAGGTTCTTTGATTAGTCTTGTCTAAGATACGCTCTTTTAATCTATCCTCAGTATAATCTTCTCCAATAGTCTTAGCTCGTGTAAATCTTTCTTTGTCTTTGTGCTTAAACGCAATGTATTTTCCATACTTGATTTCATAATCAAGGGTAGTCATTTTCTTTAGAAAATCATCCCAATCATTGGATTGTTTAATAGCTCTATCTATATCAAATTGAAGCCTGCTTTTCCAAGAAGCACCTTTCTTAAATTGGTCGTTTTCATACCATGACTTACCATTAGTCTTATATTTCTTTCTATAAGTTTCGTAGAACTCATCAATAACAGATAGATTATTTTCTTTGCACAATTTATCACTTTGATACCTAATTTGATGATAGCTTCTCTTGTTGGACTGATAGCACTTGCCTGTAACCATATTTACATTATTGAAGATGATATGGTTATGAATATGACCTTTGTCTATATGGGTAGAAAGTACGAACTCGTATTGATCCTTAAGTATTCTCTTACAAAGTTCCATTCCAATTTGATGTGCCATTTCTGGCGTAGTTTCACCAGGCATAAATGACTGAATGAGGTGTCTTGCAAGTACAGTTCCATTAACTTTATTATCTTCTCTAGTCTTTATAAAAGCAGTATGGGCAGTAGAAGCAAAGCATTTATTCGTGCTTATCAATATTTTTTCATCTGTCTTTTCTTCATTTGTTATATATGCAATAGCAAGATTAAGAGTAGATTTTATAGGATGAATTTTTGTAATTGCCACTTATATGTCATCTCCTTTATCGGTAGTTTTATTGAGTAGTAGGGAATGTATCTGCCATATTTCTTTTGATAGATGTTCAATTTGGGAGTGCATATCTTTGATGTCATCGCTATAAATAACACCAGTCGAATTAACTCGTTTAGCAATTTGGTTGACGCTACTTGCATACTTAAAAAGCAATCCTTGTATTTCTCTAAATGGCTGTAAATCAACAACAAAAATATCTGATTCAGATACTACTTTTCTTAGAAAATGGTTCATGGTTTTACATTTTGACATCTTCATTTTCTTTTCAAAAAGTGCTTTTTCTTCTTCTGTTAAGTTTATTTTCAGCTGAACATTTCTAATTCTATTTGCCATGTTTGTTACTTCCTTTCATAAAATCTGGGGTATTAGGGTACTCCCTAACAAGCTAAAATTGATAAAAAAAGAAGCAACTCCACGAGGGGGCTGCTTCATCGATTTTTCGTAAGTGGGTACACACTTACTGTGCTTGCTACATAAGAATGATTTGTAAAGCAAGCGTTAAGCGAGATATGAGTTTGTGTCTTAATTATACCAAGTATAGAAGTTAATGTCAGCGTTTTATCTAAAACACATTTATAACATGACAAAAAATGTCATATTTATGGTATAATAGTAACTACTAGGAGTGGTTAAATAATGAAAAACAATAGATTGTTTAAAATTTTGTATTATGTACTGGAAAAAGGAAAAGTAACGGCAAATGAACTTGCGGAAAAATATGAAGTATCAATAAGGACAATTTATAGAGATATTGATGTCCTTAGTAGTGCTGGAATTCCCATCTACGCCACCCAAGGGAAAGGTGGTGGAATAGAAATAGCGGATGATTTTGTATTGAAAAAATCATTTCTTTCTGAGAACGAGCAAGAACAGATTTTGATTGCCTTAAAAGGTTTAGAACTGACAAATAAGGAGTACGGAAATGAACTTTTAACCAAATTAACCGCTTTATTTAAAACGAAAAATACCAACTGGATAGAAGTTGATTTTACAAATTGGCAACGAAGTAAATCTTATGATGAATTATTTAAAGATATAAAATCAGCAATCATCAATAAAAATATTGTTCGTTTTATATATTTTTCCAGTAATAAAAAAGAAACAAGCAGAAAAGTAAAGCCAATCAGACTCCTATTTAAAGGATGGGATTGGTATGTGTATGCATTTTGTTTGTCAAGAAATGATTTTAGATATTTTAAGCTGTCACGCATAAAAGAATTTGAAATTTTACCAAATACCTTTGAAGATGATTTTGATAGTATCGTCTTAAAAAAAGAAATGGAGTATGAGGAAACTGTATTTGTTAGAGTAAAATTTGATAGAAAAATGGCTTTTAGAGTATATGATGAAGTATCCAGTGCTATTGAAGAAGATGAAGATGGAAATTTATATGCTACAGTAGAACTTCCCAACGATTACAATTTATATAACTATATATTTTCCTATGGAGATGCGGCAGAGGTGTTAGAACCGAAAGAAATTCGAGATAAAATTAAAAACAAAATAAACATTATGACTAAAAAATATAGAATATGACAGATGGTGTCAAGTTAACTTTTGTATAATATATTTATCAGTACAAAGGAGAATTTTGCTATGAAATATGAATGGAAAAAAGAAGAAAAATATTTATATGGAGCGAAGCAAAAAGCGGAGATAATAGATGTTCCTAATCAGAAGTTCATTATGATAAATGGAGAAGGTAATCCCAATTTAGCTGATTTTTCAGATAGAGTTTCGGCATTGTTTACATTAGCATATGGTAAAAAATGTTATTTAAAAAGACGAATATAGATGAAAATAATTCTTCTTACAAAGACTTTGCTGTATTTCCACTCGAAGGCATCTGGAGAAAAAACTTTGGAGAACAATTTGATAAAAATAAATTGAAATATGCAATTATGATTAAACAGCCAGATTTTATTACAAGAGATATTTTTGATTTAGCTATTAAGAATGTTAGAGAGAAAAAACCGAATAAATTATATGATGAAATCATTTTTGATAATGTAGAAGGTGGCAAAGCAGTACAGATTTTACATATTGGAAGTTTTGACACAGAACCATATTCATTTGAAAAACTAGAAAGTTTTATGGAAAAACATGGTCTTTTAAGAAAATTTGATTATCATACAGAAATCTATTTGAGCAACAAGAATAGAACATCAGAAGAAAACTTAAAAACCATATTGAGATATAGCGTAAAGTAGGAGGAAATATTATGCCAAGACCAAGAACAAAAGAAGATTTAATGATTGCAGCGAAAGAAAACTATGATAAGTTAAACGTATTAATTACTAAGCTGTCTGATGAAGAATTAAGCACACCTTTTGACTTTTCAAGTGACGAAAAAAAGAAAGAGGCTCATTGGAAGAGAGATAAAAATCTAAGAGATATTTTGATCCATTTATATGAATGGCACCAGCTTCTTTTGAATTGGGTAAATACAAATTTAAAGGGAGTGGCAAAACCTTTTATTCCAGCTCCATATAATTGGAAAACTTATGGAGATATGAATGTAGAGTTTTGGAAAAAACATCAAAATACTTCTCTTGAAGATGCAAAAGAAATGTTTCAGAAATCCCATAAAGATATTTTAGAATTAGCTGAGAGATTTACAAACGAAGAATTGTTTTCAAAAGATGTCTATAAGTGGGTAGGAGGAAGTGTACTCGGTTCGTATTTTGTAAGCACTACTTCAAGCCATTATGATTGGGCGATGAAGAAATTAAAAGCACATCAAAAAAATTGTAATAAAAAATAAGCAGACATGGAGATGATAGAATGCATTTTACGAAGGTAAAAGGAATATTATCTTCAAAAAATGGAATAAATTTATTCAGAGGCTGTACACATGGTTGTATTTATTGTGACTCAAGGAGTAAATGCTATCAGATAAACCATAGATTTGAAGATGTAGAAGTTAAAGAAAATGCCCTACAACTTTTAGAAGATTCTTTAAGAAGAAAACGCAAAAAATGTATGATTGGATTAGGTTCTATGACAGATCCATACATTAAAGAAGAGCTTAGATTAAATTATACAAGGCAGGCACTTGAGTTAGTGAACAAATATGGATTCGGCATAACGCTTATAACAAAATCATCAAATGTGTTAAGGGATTTAGATTTATTGAAAGAAATAAATGCCAAGACTAAGTGTGTTGTTCAAATGACACTTACTACTTATGATGAAAAGCTATGTAAATTGCTTGAACCAAATGTTTCTACAACAAAGGAAAGATTTGAGACCTTGCTTGCTTTAAGAGATGAAGGAATACCTACAATTGTATGGTTAAGTCCAATTTTACCTTTTATCAATGACACTGAAGAGAATTTAACAGGCATTTTAAATTATTGCAAGGAAGCAGAAGTAAAGGGGATAATTTGCTTTGGTATAGGTCTCACCCTAAGAGAAGGGAATAGAGAGTATTTCTATTGTGCATTAGATAAAAAATTCCCAAAGGTTAAAGATAAATATATTAAAACATTTGGAAATAGCTATATTGCTAACAGCAAGAATAATTCTAAATTAATGAAGATCTTCCATGACTTTTGCGAAAAAGAGAAAATAATGCATGACAATGATATTATTTTTGGCTACTTGAAAGAATTTGAAGAAAGAGAAATAACTAGGCAACTTAGTATATTTGATTTTTAGAAAATAGAAATAATACAAAAGGTTAAGGAGAACTTTTAAAGATGGTGTCACAAAGAACTAAATACGATACATATCTTAATATAAGCCCTTTTTTATATTTTCAATTTAGTAAATCATAAGGATTACCATGTAAATAATTTAATATTTTTCATCCATTATGGAGGATTCGGTATGCATAAATGCCGAAGTCCTCCTTTTTTGTTTTAAACAAGAAAACAAAGAAATGGAGGGAAATAAAAATGCGAAAAAATTATTTCTTGTTTGTAAATGGAAAAAAAGTGGAGGTTAGTGAAGAGATTTATAAAGTCTACTGGCAAGAAAAAAATCATGAAAAATATTTGAAGCAGGTGGATAGAAAAAATCACCTGCTTTTTTTCTCGTCTTTTGATCATGATGGACATTTTGAGGATAGTATAGTTGATGAGGGATTTGATGTAGATAAGATTGTTCAGACACAGATGATGATAGAGGCAGTGCGAGATGCACTGTCAAAATTGAATGATGAAGAAAGAGAAATCATTGATAGACTTTATTTTAATGATGAAACACTTCGTTCAGTAGCTGAAACGAAAAAAATATCTCATCCTGCTCTTATCAAGAGAAGAAATAAGATACTGGACAAGTTAAGAGAATTGCTGAAAGACTTAAAATAGCATTTAGGTCATTACGAAAAAACAGCAAAAATATACTTAATATCGACATTAAAATACCTTTTTCTTACAAGTGGGTTGTAATTTAAGATAAATTCTTTTAACCTATAGAAACTTAATAAAATGGGTTACAGGAGGAAAAGGTATGATTGAAATGTTGTTAAAAAAGTATTGGACAAGTTTGCAAAAGAAAATGATGGCTCAAAAGGTTGGGAAAAGGAAGATATTGAGAACGAAATACTACTGTTTGGCGGAACTATGACTGATGTTTACGAAGCTATGAAGATAGGATTTAATGTTTGCCTTAATGACTAGAAACTTCAAGAACCATTATATTGCTAAAACTTTATTTGAAAGGCATCTCTACGGAGGTGCTTTTCTTTTTCAAAAAAATTCATAAATATGGTTACCAAGAAGGATAAATTTTCACTATTAAAGTGTAGGGGGGAATTTATCCTTTTTGCTTTTGAGGTAGAAGAGAAAATTTATTCCGTTATTAAGCAAAGAATCCTACATAGCAGAAAGCTAATTGATCTTTGACAACTGAATAGACCAAGGTGGGACGTTATCCATTTGTGGAGAATTATGACCTACGCCAAGACTTTTCTGCTGAGAGATTGGTTTAAATGAATACTGGTAAGTGCCAAGGATAAAAGAAAAAGAGCGATAAATAGGAATACATAAAGGATAGATGTGGCAATCTATCTCTGTGATGCAAATGGTGATAATGATACTTCAATAGTTTAAGCCGGCTCGTCTTAATAAGAGGCGGTGGTGAGATTCCAATGTAGCAGCCAATGCACCTACCAATGTCATAAAACTTATTAAAAAAATAGTGAGGTTAAGACTATGAATAAGAAAAAAGAAGTTAAGAAAGATAAGGATAAGAAGCAAATAGCCGATGATTATTCTAAGAAAATAACCTACTCTACAAGCGAAAGTGAAAAGCTTGATTTACTTGATATTGTTGAGATGTATCTATGTAAATCCTGTGTCAAGATTTGAGGGGCTGACAAAGAGAAATAGGGTGCGGTAAAATATAGGTGGTAGAAGTAATCTTCCGAAATGACTATTTGCCAAAATATCATTTTAGGAGGATTGTTATGAGAAATACTGCGTGTATGTATCTTCGTCTTTCAAGAGAAGATGGGGACAGTAATGAAAGTAACTCTATTTCAAATCAAAGACAAATAATCAAATCTTACGCAAAAGAAAAGAACATAGATCTATCTTATGAATATGTAGATGATGGACATAGTGGTTCTAATTTTGAGCGTCCAAATTTCAAGAATATGATTGATGACCTGAATAAAGGAAAGTTTTCTATCATTATGGTAAAAGACTTATCTCGTTTTGGCAGAGATTATATTGAGTCTGGGAAGTATCTGCAAAAGATATTTCCTGAAAAAGGTATTCGCTTCATATCTGTAAATGATAACTATGATAGTGATAATGCGGATGTTAGTGATACACATTTAATACTTCCAATTAGAAATTTTATCAATGACAGTTATTGTCGAGATATTTCTATGAAAGTGAAATCATCAAAAGCAGTGAAAAGGAAGAATGGTGAGTTTATTGGCTCATTTGCTCCTTTTGGATATAAGAAAGATGATAAGAACAAACATCAGCTTGTAGTTGATACAGAAGTAGCTCATATCATTGAGCGAATATTTAATATGAAAATAGAGGGTTATTCCTCAAAGGCTATTGCCGACTTTCTAAACAGTATTGGAACAGTTACACCATCAAAGCATAAGAAAAACAATGGTGATAACTTCAATACTGGTTTTATTGTGAAAAAAGCAAAATGGGATGCTAAGATGGTAAACCGTATTATTTCAAATAAGGTTTATATTGGTGTTCTGGAACAAGGAAAAACCACAAAATTAAATTATAAATCAAAGCATGAAGTATATGTTTCAAAAGAAGACTGGATAGCAATAGAAAATGCTCATGAAAGCATAGTATCAAAATCTATATTTGCACTTGCAAACAAAATGCTACTTCGTGATGTGAAACAGTCTAAAGATAAACCTTATATTCTATCAGGCATGCTTTATTGTAAAGATTGTGGAAGTCCTATGATCAGGCGAAAAGTAAGAGAGAAGATTTTCTACATTTGCTCTGAATATAACAATGCTGGAGAGTGTTCAAGGCATAGTGTAAAAGAAGACTATGTGACTCATGCAACTATTCATGCATTAAATGAATATCTATCTAAGTACAATGAGCTGCTGAAAAAAGTTAGCGAAATAGATGTTTCAAAGTTTACATTAAAGGTTGATTTTGAGTCATTATATGCAGAAAAAAGGAAGTATGAAAGACTTAGACAATCTCTTTATATGGACTTAGAAGAAGAACTTATAACAACTGAGGAGTTTGAACGATTTAGAAAAAATTATCTTATCAAGATTAGAGAAATTGAGAAACAAATTATTACAAAGCAAAATATCGTAAATGAACTGAAAATGAAAATGAACGATAAAGGTAGTTTCGTTTCTGAGATAGTTCCTAATCCTGAAAGTGATGAATTGAATCGACTGTCTTTAGTGTCTTTTATAGATCGTATTGAGATTGGAGAGGATAATGTAATTAACTTTGTCTTCAACAATATTGAAACAGTGAATCTGCTTCAAGCGATTGTGGATAGTGATAAGGTTAAAGCTAATAACACACATAAGGTGAGACTAATATCAATGGGCAAGTTATTTGATGAGCATTTAGAAAGAGTTGAACCTAAACTTGCAGTTGGAGGTGTTTGTTAATGGCAAGGACTTCCAAAAGATATATAAGAAAAAACGAAGAACAAGCACAAAAAGTATTCTATAAAGCTGGAGTATATACAAGATTATCCAGTGAAAGAAAAGAAGAATGGCGTGAGAAATCATCGTCTATCGAAACACAAGTGCTTTGTTGTAAAGAGTATGCTCTAAAGGAAAATATCAAAGTCGTAAATATTTACATAGACTATGAATATAGTGGAACAAACTTTGAAAGACCACAATTTCAAGAGATGATGCAAGATATTCGTGAAAGAAGAATTAATTGTATTATCATAAGAGACTTATCAAGACTTGGAAGAGAGTATCTTGAGATGGGAAGACTCATAGACAAGGTATTTCCATTCTTGGGAGTAAGGTTTATTTCTGTTAGTGATAAGGTTGATACCGTTAAGGATTTAGATTCTAAGAAATCATTTGAAGTAACTCTTAAGAATATCGTCAACGATATGTATGCTAAAGATATTTCGGTAAAGATAAAGACAAGTAAGCACAATAGGGCAAGAAATGGATATTTTATTGGTTCCGTTCCGCCCTATGGATATAAGGTTGTGAAATTAAAAGAGGGACAGAAATTAGAAGTTGATGAGAATGTTAGGTTCATTGTTGAAGAAATGTTCCGATTGACACTTGAGGGGAAAAGCCAATATGAGGTTGCAAAACACTTTAATACTAAGGGTTATGCGACAGGAATGGTCTATTACAAAACAGGTAGAATTTATAGACAAGATGGCGATCCACAGTGGAATAAAGCTACTATTTCCAAAATGCTTACTAACAGAGCTTATACAGGGACTTTAGTGCAAGGTGTTAAGCAACAAAATCTTGCAAAAGGAATGAAGCAACAATATGTAGATGAAAGCCAGCATATTATTTATGAAAATGCTCATGAACCAATTATCTCAAAAGAAGACTTTGAAAAAGTGCTACAAGGACGAGCTGAGAGATTAAAGAATAATGCTTTTGGTGCAGAAATGCATAACTTTGAAAGAGATTATGAGAATAGATATAAGGGATTGATTTTCAATAATGCAACAGGCAAAGAGCTTTATCGAAGAACTAGAATTTATGGGATAAACCATGATAGACTTTACTACTCATTTCAAAATGATACTTGTACAGGCAAGATAGATAATGAAGTAAGAGTATTTATTATGGAAAGAGAACTTGATAAAGCGATGTCTGAAAAGGTAGCAGAGTTTATCACTAAAGCTACAAGTAAGGCAAAGCTAATAGAAAGAGTGTCTGCAAGGTTTTATGAAAGTATAGATAAGCTAAACGAAGATATTTCAAAGCTCAAAACTAAGACTGGGAAGGAAGAACTCCTAATTCAAAAAGCTTATGAAGAATATAGCTTAGGTAAGATTGATAGAGAAGAATATAGTCTAAAAAGAGAGATTGCTCTTAGCCATATTGCAACAATCAATAATGAAGTTATTTCGGTTGAAAAGGTTGTAAAAGACCTTGAAAGAGATAAGAAATTATCTATTAAGTGGATTAAGGATGTATTTTCAGCAAAAAAAGTTGAAAAATTACCAGCTGATTTAATTCATAGCTTAGTAGAGAAGATAATTGTCTATGGCAATCATAACTTTGAAATAATCTTTAAATTTAATATGGATAGTTTGATGGGAGGCGTGAAAGATGAGTAAAATTGCACTTTATATCAGATTATCTGTAGAAGATCAGATGAAGAAAGATGAGAGCGAAAGTATCATTAACCAAAGGTATTTTCTGAATGATTTTCTTGATAGAAATGATGAATTTAAAAGCTTCCAAAGAGAAGAATACATTGATGACGGTTATACAGGCACAAATGAGAAAAGACCGTCTTTTCAAAGAATGCTAGAAGAAGTTAAGAATGGTAAAATCAATGCCATAATTGTAAAAGACTTATCGAGGTTTATGAGAGATTATATTTCGCTTGGTGATTATCTGGAGAACATTTTTCCTTTTCTTGGTATTAGGTTTATTGCGATTAATGATGGCTATGATAGTGCTAAGGAAAAAGGAAATGGAACAGACCTAGATATTCAGTTTAAAGGTTTGTTATATGACTTCTATACAAAAGATATTTCGCAGAAAGTAAAGACAGTTACTACTGAACTTAAGAAGCAAGGAAAGTTTCTTGCCTGGAGTCCACCATTTGGTTATATGAAAGATCCAGACGATAAACACAACATCATTATTGATGAAAAAACAGCTTGGATTGTGAGGAAGGTGTATGACTTAGCACTTACAGGACTTGCATCAAGAAAGATTGCAGCAGTTATGAATGAAGAGAATATACCAACACCAAACGAGCGTAAAAAAGAACTTACCAATATGGATTATGAATATAACATAGTGTCATCAGATACAAGAGATGCACCAACATGGACAAATGGTACAGTGGTAGATATTTTATCCAATGAAAATTACACAGGCACTTATGTCTTCAATATGCAAGAAAAGTCGGTATTGACTCCTGGTAGCTTTAAATTTAATCCTAAAGAAGAATGGGGTAGAGTTTATGACCATCATGAAGCTATTATCTCAAGAGAAGAGTTTGATAAGGTTCAAGAAATAAAAGAAAAGAATAGTTTCTTAAAAGGAAAGAATACTGATTACCCTTGGAGGACAAAATCGCCATTGCAAGGATTTGCAAGATGTCCTACTTGTAACCATATTCTGGGACTTACTCAATCAAAGTTTAAACGACCAGATGGAAGTATGAGAATACACAAGTATTTTCATTGTAGGATCTGTAAGTGTAATAATGTAGAACATAGAAACTCAAGAGTAGATAAGTTAGAGGATCAGGTGCTTGCACTTATTAAAGAGAAATATGGTGAAGTAGAGGTAAAGCCCAAAGAAAAAATAAGTATTAAAGATATAGAAAAGAAGATAGAAAAGCTTCAGGCGAAGAAGATGGCTGATTTTGAAAAGTATAAGCTTGGTAAAATGACGAAAGCTAAGTTTGTAGAAAATAAAAACCAGATAGATAATGAAATTAGCAACCTGGAAGAAAAGATAAAACTATATTCTAATGAAACAGAAGTAGTAACAGATAATGAACTCACACGAGAACTTATGGAAAAGTATGTTGAGTCAGTTATCTGTGAAGGTAGTATAGTTCAAAAAACCATATGGAAATAGACGCAATAGGGAGTGAGAAATCACTCTCTTTTTGCTGTCTAAAAATAGACAATGTATTTTGTGTCAGTTGCTTGACACGAGAGGGTTCGGGCTCGCTCCTATTACAAGCGCAGAAACAATTTACCGAGCATGTTATTGAAGATGGTTTCTATGGTCAAGAAATCAATATGACCACCTACAACTTGGCTCGTATGAACATGTTCTTACATAACATCAACTACGATAAATTCAATATCCAACGGGGAGACACCCTACTGGATCCAAAACATGGTAATGATAAACCTTTCGATGCCATCGTTTCTAACCCACCCTATTCTATCAACTGGATTGGTAAAGACGACCCAACTCTCATTAATGATGACCGCTATGCTCCAGCAGGAGTCCTAGCACCTAAGTCCAAAGCTGACTTTGCCTTCATCATGCATATTTTGTCCTATCTTTCTGCACAAGGCCGAGCAGCCATCGTAGTATTCCCTGGAATACTATACCGTGGAGGGGCAGAACAAAAGATTCGCCAATACCTCGTCGATAATAATTTCGTTGAAGCTATTATTCAGCTCCCTAATAATTTGTTCTTCGGAACATCCATCGCAACCTGTATTTTAGTCTTAGCAAAAAACAAAACCAACACCGACACCTTATTTATCGATGCTAGCGCTGAATTTAAAAAAGCAACGAACAACAATATTTTAACGGAAGAAAATATCGATAAAATTTTGGAGAGCATTGACAAGAAGGAAAATAAAGATTATTTTGCACAAGTCGTGCCCTACCAAACAATTGTTGACTCAGATTACAACTTATCGGTTTCAACATATCTGGAAAAGGAAGACACCCGAGAAGAAATAGATATTGATGTCCTCAACAATGAAATTAAAGAAACCGTCTTGAAAATTGACCAACTCCGCCTCGAAATCGACAAAATCGTTCTCGATTTAAGCAAATAAGGAGAAAGTCATGAATAAAATTGAAAAATTAATTAAAGAACTTTGTCCAAATGGTGTAGAGTGGAAGTCATTAGGGGAATCATGTGAAATTGCAAATAGTGGAAGAAAACCGGTTAAATCTTCTTTAAGAGAAAGTGGTAACATTCCATATTACGGTGCAAATAATATTCAGGATTATGTAAATGGGTATACACATGATGGAGACTACATTTTAATAGCTGAGGATGGATCAGCAAGTCTTGAGAATTACTCTGTACAAAGAGTAAAAGGAAAATTTTGGGCAAATAACCATGTTCACGTAATACGTGGAAAAGACGAAGTAATAAATGGATTTTTATTTCATTATTTTAAATATATGAATTTTTCAACTTATTTAACTGGAGGTACTCGAGCAAAATTAACCAAAAGTAAGTTAATTGAAATAAAAATCCCTGTTCCACCTCTTGAAATTCAAGAAGAAATTGTCAAAATCCTTGACAAATTCACTGATTATGTTACAGAATTGACCACAGAATTGACCACAGAATTGACCTTACGCCAAAAGCAATATGACTATTATCGAGATAAACTATTGTCGATTGAAAATGAGTTTTATGAGGTGGAATGGAAGACAATTGAGCAGGTCTTTGATGTTATTGCTGGTGGCGATGTTCCCAAAAATAACTTTTCTGAACAAAAAACAGAACGTTACAATATTCCTATTTTGTCAAATGGAATTGATGACAAATCACTTTATGGGTGGACTGACATTCCTAAAATAGAAAAGCCTAGTTTGACAATTTCTGCTCGAGGGACTATAGGTTGGACAAGTCATCAAGTTGAACCATTCTATCCAATTGTTAGATTATTGGTTCTTACCCCGAAAATACCATTAAATTTGAGATATGCATATCATTATATGAAACATATTGAAGATGGATATGATGTTCCTAAGACTGGAATTCCCCAATTGACAAAGCCAATGATTAATAATAAGTCAATTCCAATTCCTTCCATCGAAATTCAATCACGTATTGTTCAGGTATTAGATAATTTTGATACGGTTTGTAATGATTTAAATATTGGACTACCCAAAGAGATTGAACTTCGTCAGAAACAGTATGAATTTTTTAGAGATAAGTTGTTGACCTTTGCCGCCGAAGGCATGTATACTGACAGTACAGTACAGACAAGACATAATTAGGCTCTTACAATGGGTCTTTGGTCCAATAAAAGTTAAGTTAGGGTCTATCTGTGATTTAGAACGTGGAAAACGAGTAGTTAAAAGTCAATTAAGCTTAACTAATGGCTACCCAGTATTTCAAAATAGTTTAACCCCTCTTGGATATTTTGAAAGAAATAATAGACAGGCAAAAAACACTTTTATTGTTTGTGCAGGAGCAGCGGGTGAGGTTGGGTTTTCTAAAATACCTTTTTGGGCTGCAGATGATATTTTCACTATTGATAACTCAGAAAATATTGTTAGTAAATATATTTATTATGTGTTATTACATCAACAGCATAAGCTTAAAAGCAAAGTAAGAATGGCTAGTATTCCGAGGTTATCGCGTTCATCAATAGAAAATATACAGTTCATTTTACCTAATATTAAAGTTCAAACTGAAATTGTAAATAACCTTGATAAATTTAATACAATTTGTTCTGACTTGTCAGAAGGCCTTCCCAAAGAAATTGAACTTCGTCAAAAACAATACGAGTACTATCGCGATAAACTGTTGACCTTTGACTAATATTCTTCCAAATCAATAAAGGAGAAGTGTGTGAATCAAACTAAGCAATCAGCAACCATTGCTGAAACCAACCATTTTATTATTTTAGAAAAATACCTCAAGCAAGAGCAACCGTCATCCTATCAAACGGAAGCTGATTTAGAAAAAGAATTAATTTCTGATTTACAAAAGCAGGGTTATGAGTATTTAAATTATGTCATTACGCCAGAAACGCTTGTTTCTAACCTTAGAAAGCAAATTGAAACCCTCAATAATGTCTCCTTTACTGATCGGGAATGGACCAGATTATTGACGGAATACATCAATAAACCTAGTGATAACCTTGTTGATTGTACGCGGAGACTGCATGATGATTATATCTATGATTTGACCTTTGATGATGGTCACCTGCAAAACATTTACTTGCTTGATAAGAAGAATATTAATCGCAATAAGGTCCAAGTCATTAATCAAATGACCCAAGAGGGTTCCAGCTCTAACCGTTATGATGTGACCATTTTAGTCAACGGTTTGCCAATGGTTCAGGTTGAATTGAAAAGACGTGGTGTTGCTATTCGCGAAGCATTCAACCAGATGCATCGTTACACCAAAGAAAGTTTTAATGAATCAACTTCTCTTTATAAATACCTGCAAATTTTCATCATTTCAAATGGGACAGATACCCGCTATTTTGCCAACACCACCAAAAGAGAAAAACATTCTTTTGACTTCACCATGAATTGGGCTTTGAAAAATAATGACCCTATCAAGGATTTGAAGGATTTCACAGTAACCTTTTTAAGTAAAAATACTCTTTTAAATGTCTTAATCAATTACACTGTTTTTGATACCAGTAATACCCTGTTGATTATGCGTCCTTACCAAATTGCTGCTGCTGAGCGCATTATCTGGAAAATTAAATCGACACTTGAAAGTAAACTTAAAAGTGGCATTGAAACCGGTGGCTATATTTGGCATACAACCGGTTCTGGTAAGACTTTAACATCTTTTAAAGCAGCAAGACTAGCAACTGAGATGGATGGCATTGACAAAGTCTTCTTTGTCGTGGACCGCAAAGATTTAGATTATCAGACTATGAAAGAATATCAACGATTCTCTCCTGATTCTGTCAATGGTTCTGAAAACACTGCTGGTCTCAAACGAAATATTGAAAAAACGGATAATAAAATTATTGTTACAACCATTCAAAAACTCAATAATTTCATGAAGACTGAAGCTAACCATGAGGTATACAATCAGCAGGTGGTCTTCATCTTTGATGAATGTCATCGCTCGCAGTTCGGTGAAGCTCAAAAGAACCTGCAAAAGAAATTTAAACGTTACTCTCAGTTTGGTTTTACTGGGACTCCAATAATGGTTGAAAATGCTTTGGGTTCGGAAACGACAGCTTCTGTTTTTGGTAAAGAACTTCACTCTTATGTCATCACTGATGCCATTCGTGATCAGAAGGTACTCAAGTTCATGGTTGATTACAATGATGTCCGTCCTCAATTTAAATCAATTGAGACCGAACAGAACTTGGACAAGTTATCAGCTGCCGAAAATCGAAAAGCCTTATTACACCCAAAAAGAATTAGTCATATCACTTCCTATATTTTAGAGAACTATCGGATGAAAACCCATCGGTCAGCTGGTAACGGTTTTAACGCCATGTTTGCCGTGACTAGTGTCGAAGCAGCGAAACTCTATTATCAGGAATTTAAAAACCAACAAAGCGGTAAAGAAAATCCCCTTAAAATTGCGACCATCTTCTCCTACGCCGCTAATGAAGAACAAGCAGCGCAAGGGGACATTATCGATGAAACCTTCTCACCGGAAGATATGACGGATATTAGTAGCAAGGAATTTTTGAGTGCCTGCATTGATGATTACAATCGCATGTTCCAAACGACATTTACCATTAATGGCAATGATTTCCAAAATTATTACCGTGATTTGGCAAAACGGGTCAAACAGCGTGAGGTTGATTTAATCATTGTTGTTGGCATGTTCCTGACAGGATTTGATGCTCCAACCCTTAATACCTTATTTGTTGATAAGAATTTACGTTACCATGGTTTAATCCAAGCTTTTTCACGGACTAATCGTATCTATAATGCGACGAAATCCTTTGGTAATATCGTCACCTTCCGTGATCTTGAAGCGGCCACAACTGATGCTATAAAACTTTTTGGTAAAACGCATACCGCTGAAATTCTTTTGGAACGCCAATATGAAGACTATATGAATGGCTACACTGATGGTGGTCAAGTACAAAGTGGTTATCTAGATGTTGTTAAAGAGTTGCAAGAGCGATTCCCTAATCCCGAAAAAATCATCAAGGAGGCGGATAAAAAGGAATTCGTGAAGCTCTTTGGTAAGTTCTTGAAACTGGATAATATTCTTCGCAATTATGATGAGTATACCCAATTGCAAGTTTTACAAACTATTGATTTTGAGGATCAAGATCAGGTTGAGAGCTTTGTGACCAAATACCAACTCGACCAAGATAAGTTTGATTTCCTATCACAATTGTCGATTCCAACACCAAGACAAGTCCAAGACTACCGCTCAACCTACAACGATATCAAAGATTGGTATGACAACGAGCGTCGCAATAAAGAGGACGAGAAATCAAAAGTTAATTGGGACGAGATCACTTTTGAAATTGAGTTGTTGAAATCACAGGAAATCAATTTAGATTACATCCTAGAACTCATCTTTGAAAGTAATAAAAAAGGGACTAACAAGTCCGATTTGATTGAAGAAATCACCAGAACTATCAGAGCAAGCCTCGGAAACCGTGCCAAAGAAGGCTTAATCGTCGACTTTATCCATCGAACAGACTTAGATGCCCTTGTTGACAAAGCAGATATCATCGAAAGATTCTTCGCCTTTGCTCGCAAAGAACAAGAAAAAGAAGTCCAAGCACTGATTATCGAAGAAGGACTTAATGAAGCAAATGCCAAACGCTACATCATGACCTCGCTCAAACGTGAGTATGCCAGTGAAAATGGGACAGAACTCAACGAAGCCCTACCAAAATTAAGCCCCCTAAACCCAGCCTACCGAACAAAAAAACAAACCGTATTTGAAAAAATCAGTGAACTGGTTGAAAAATACAAAGGAGTCGGTGGATTGTTTTAATGTTTTTTATAAAAAATTCTCCAAAAAGGGTTTGTAAGTTATTCTGGAAATAAAGGATGAAGATATTATTTTGGGGATAGTAGAACGAAAGTATTTTGTGAAGAAAATTTAGTAAAATCAAATTCAGCTTTCTCCACGAAAAAAGAAGCTGAATTTGAAGCAATTTCTTTAGATTTGCAGATAAAAAAAGGTATAAACATCTTATTAATGAAAAGAAAATTTAGAAGTAGAAAAGATAAGAGTGTTTTTCGGAAATATATCAGGTTGAATAAAAAAAATAAGAAACCTTCTCATAATAAGGTTTCCTCATATAAAAGATGCCACCACCGAGAATCGAACTCGGAACGAAGCATTACCATTGCTTTATTATACCATTTAACTATAGCGGCTACTTTTCTATAATACTATAACTTGTGAGTTGGTGCAAGCCTTTCTTTCAAAAAAATCGATTTTAAAAGCCGCCTTTTAGGCAGCTTAATGTTCGTTAATGCGTCACCCGTAAATCGTGGGGCATGCGCTTAAATTCCCGTCTTAGGAAAGTTAAAGCAGTGATAAAAGCAATAGCATCCGAAATCGGCCCAGCAAACATCACGCCCTCTACACCAAAGAAATGTGGGAGGATAAATAAGAGAGGTAAGAGAAAGATAACTTGTTTGGTTAGAGACAAGAAGGCGCCAATGCTGGCTTTACCAATAGCTTGGAAAAAGGTTGTGGATGCGATTTGAACCCCATTAAGAATGACAAAAAAGAGGAAAACGCGGACGTATTTGATACCAAACTGGAAATAAAGGGCAGAGCCATGACCAAATAAGGTCAAAAAAGGCTTAGGGAAGAGTTCAAAGGCTAAAAAGGCAACCAGAGAAATGACAATAGCTGTTTTTAGCATCAGAGCAGTGGTCTCCTTAACGCGCTCTAACTGACGTGCCCCATAGTTAAACCCAACGATTGGCTGAGCGCCTTGAACCAGTCCGATAATAACCGCAATAAAAAGGGAATTAATTTTCATAACAATCCCAGCGACAGCAATGGCAATATCACTACCATAAATGGATTCGGCACCATATTTACGCAACATATTGTTAGTGACAATTTGAATCAACATGGTGGACGATTGAAAGATAAAAGATGAAGAGCCAACGCTGACAATGCTTTTAATCACATCACGGTCCAACCTAAAGTCACTACTTTTGAGGTGAATGGATTTGAATCGTCTAAAGTAAAGGCCTAAAAAGAGGGCAGAAAGAATTTGACTAATTAAGGTTGCAAATGCTGCCCCCTTAATTCCCCATTGAAAGCCAAAAATAAAGATAGGGTCTAAAATCGTATTTAAGATGGCCCCAACCACAATGGCCATCATCGAATAAGTTGGGCTGCCATCCGCTCTGACCAAGGGATTGAGGCTCATGGTAAACATTAAAAAAGGAATCCCGAATGCTGTGATACCAGTGTAATCAACGGCATAAGCCAAGGTTGCATCAGTAGCCCCAAATAAAATAAGTAGAGGCTTTAACAATAGGATAATCACTGCACCAATGAGTACTCCGAGGGCCAATGATAGGAAAATAGCATTTCCGATAACATGAGCTGCTCGTTCTTTTTGCCCACGGCCTAAAGATAAATTAAAATTAGAGGCCCCTCCTAAACCAAGGGTTAAGCCGAAGGCTAAACAGATAATCGTAAGGGGGAAGGCGACGCTAGTTGCTGCATTTCCTAAATACCCAACTCCGTGTCCAATGAAAATCTGGTCTACAATATTATAGAGGGAGTTAACGAGGTTGGCGATAATCGCTGGCATAGCCATAGTGGCTAGTAATTTTGGAATAGGAGCTGTTTGTAATTTATTGGTTTGCATGGTGTCCTTTCTATCAATGCTTTTGTTGAGGGTTGTGATCAATGAGAGTTTGTAGCAGTTGTCTGAGCTGAGACCGATCTGCTTCAGACAGTGCTTGAGTAAACTGCTCTTCAATGACTTGGCTTTTTTGCAAATAATCATCAGCTTTCAAGCTAGCTGCCTCACTCAATCTAATGATATTGCAACGTTTATCTTGAGGATGAGGGTGTCGTTCAATCATCCCTTTTTTCTCTAAATTCTGTAATAACCCAGTAACGGTTGGGTTGGACATTTTAAAGAAGGTTTCCAAATCAATCTGTCTGGTTAACTGATTTTGGTGAGTGCTTAGGTATTTAAGAATTTTAAACTGACTTGGTGTTAAGTCAGCATCGGCTAGTAACTGATTGGCAGTACGGTCAAAAGCTAGACTGGCCATCTTGATTAAAATACCAATATGATGATTAGGCATTGTCTTTCCTTTCTAAATACATCGTTTCCTATGGAACAATAGTATAACATAGCTTCCTATCTTTTTTCTAGAGGATTATCTAAAAAAATTAAGGAAAGTGTTTTCTCAATGACCATTCCATTCTAAGTCATATCCTATTACTGATGAGCTTTTTTTGAATAAGATAGCACAAGAGCCATGCCTTATGGTATAATAGTAAGGATGATTTCAGAAAGAGGAAACTCAACATGTCTTATGAAGCAGAATTTTTAAGAGATTTTGAAGACTGGGTTAAAACCCAGATTCAAGTCAATCAGCTAGCCATGACCACCAGTCAACAGGTAGCTCAAGAAGATGGCGATGAGAGAGCTAAAGACGCCTTTATTCGCTACGAAAGCAAATTAGATGCCTACGAATTTTTACTAGGTAAATTTGACAATTATAAAAATGGCAAAGCCTTTCATGATATTCCGGATGACCTATTTGGAGCAAGGCATTATTAAGGACAAGGAGACACGAAACAGTGGCAAAACAAAAAAATCGTAAAAAAGCATTGAAGTTAGAAATGAAGCGCAATGGTTTGTTAAAAAAAGCAGGTCAAGTTTTTGATAAGGCAGTTGAAAGTGTGGGGACAGCTGTGGACAAGACGATGACAGTCAGCAAGGACCTTGTGGAAAAAGGAAGCCAAACCATCAGCAACCTAACCACTCCTCATGAAAGCCTCTCTCTAGATGAGTTTTCAGCCTTAGCAGTTGTGGAAGGGATTCGCTCAGATCTTGTGGAAACCTTATATGCAGAAGGCATTCATTCAGCGCAAGCTTTTAAGGAGTGGACGGAAAAAGACCTTCTTGCTCTTAAAGGTATTGGTCCAGCAACGGTTAAAAAATTGGTCGAAAATGGCGCAAGCTTGAAAAAATAGTCATCTTCTCGTTGCTTAATGCCTATAAATTTGTTAGAATATTAGCAATCAGAGGTGCATTGAGTTGGTCTGTTACAGAGAGCGGTGGTGTTGAGAAATCCGCACAGATGTCAAGGCTGGTAGCTGAGGATCAGAAATCAGATATGAAAAGTAGCAGATCCATTTTGTGGTCTGAAACAGTGGTGGTACCGCGGAAATCGTAATACGAAATTCGTCCCTGTCTAGTGTAAGCTGGATGGGGATTTTGACGTTTTGGAAAAATTATTATCGAATTTTTGTCAAAACTAATGTATGGAATAGGAAAAGTCCACTAGAAATTTTTGTTGAGACAGGTAGTTTCAAAAGGAGGAAATCATGTTACATCATGTTGAGGTTTATGTATCTAACCTAGCAAAGTCACGTGAATTTTATGAACCACTTTTGAATAAACTAGGCTATTATCCCTATCAAGAATGGGAGGATGGATTCTCTTTCAAAAAGTCAGAACACTACATCGTTTTTGTCCAAACACCAGCTGAGTTCCTTGAAGTAGGCTACCATCGTTGCCGAATAGGCCTCAATCATCTAGCTTTTTATGGTGGCAGTCGTAAACAAGTTGACCAACTGAGAAAAGACTTGATTACCAGAAGTGTCAATCTCCTCTACGAGGACCGCTATCCCTACGCAGGAGGAGAGAATCACTACGCTCTCTATTTTGAAGACCCAGATGGAATCAAAATAGAGGTGGTGGGGAATTGAAAGAAGGTGATGGATGATCGTTAAGATGCTAGAAGCATACAATGGCAAAGCTTTGCCCAAAGTGGAAACAGAACGGCTAGTATTACGTCAACGAAAATTAGAGGACGCCGAGGACATATTTGCCTTTGCTAAACTGGCTGAGGTCAGTTATCCTGCTGGTTTTCCGCCTGTTAAAAGTTTAGCAGATGAAATCACCTACCTTCAAGACATTTATCCCGCCAATCTTGAAAAAGAGGGACTACCATCAGGCTATGGTATTACCCTAAAAGGCGATGACAAAGTGATTGGTTCAATTGACTTTAATCATCGACGGGCAGATGATGTTTTTGAGATTGGCTACCTGCTCCATCCAGACTATTGGGGACAGGGCATTGTCCCAGAAGCGGCTGCCGCCCTGATTGAGATTGGCTTTACCCTGATCGATTTGCATAAAATTGAGCTGGGCTGCTACGACTACAACAAGCAAAGTCAGGCAGTCGCTCGCAAACTAGGCTTTATCTTGGAAGCTAATGTTCGTGACCGTAAGGACGTTCAAGGCCGACGCTGTGGCGACATGCGTTTTGGCTTACTCAGAAGTGAGTGGGAGGCGTGGAAAAGGAAATGAACCTTATCATTATCGGAGCTCAAGCGTCGGGTAAGATGACTATTGGGCAGGAAATTGCCGAGCAGACAGGTATGACCTTGTTTCATAATCACGATTCCATTGATTTTGTTTTGCGCTTTATGCCTTGGTCTCAAGAGAGCACAGCCTTGATAGAGCGTCTTCGGTTTAACTTTTTTGAGACTTTTGCCAAGAATGGCCAAGAAATGATTTTCACCATCGTGATTGATTTCAATGATCCAAATGATGTGGCATTTCTTGACAAGATTCAGGCTGTTTTTCAGTCTTATGACCAAGAGGTTCTCTTTGTTGAATTGGAAACAGATGTCAATGAACGCCTCAAGCGCAATCGCACAGAAAATCGTCTCAAACATAAACCTTTTAAACGCAACATCGAGTGGTCAGAACAAGATATTCAATCCACGATGGCATATGCTGTTTTTAATCCAGAAGAACCACCCAAAACGCTCACGCATTACCAAAAAATCAATAATACCCATCTCACCGCTGCTGAAACAGCGCAGCTTATTATCCAAAAAATGACTCATATCAAGGAGAACTAAGATGACAGAACTATCACCTAAATACAATCCTGCCGAGGTTGAGGCAGGTCGCTATCAAAAATGGCTTGATGCAGATGTTTTCAAGCCATCAGGAGACCAAAAAGCAAAACCGTATTCTATCGTGATTCCACCGCCAAATGTGACTGGTAAGTTGCACTTGGGACATGCTTGGGACACAACACTTCAAGATATTATCATTCGTCAAAAACGCATGCAGGGCTTTGATACGCTTTGGCTTCCAGGGATGGACCATGCAGGAATTGCGACACAGGCTAAGGTAGAGGAGCGTCTGCGCGAGCAGGGGATTTCTCGTTACGACCTTGGTCGTGACAAATTCCTAGACAAGGTCTGGGAGTGGAAAGACGAATATGCCACTACGATTAAAGAGCAGTGGGGCAAAATGGGGCTTTCTGTGGACTACAGCCGTGAGCGCTTCACCCTTGATGAGGGCTTGTCAAAAGCAGTTCGCAAGGTTTTTGTTGACCTCTACAAAAAAGGCTGGATTTACCGTGGTGAATTCATCATCAACTGGGATCCTGCTGCCAGAACTGCCCTTTCTGACATCGAGGTTATCCACAAGGATGTTGAGGGAGCTTTCTATCACATGAACTATATGTTGGAAGATGGCTCACGCGCCCTTCAAGTGGCAACAACGCGACCAGAAACCATGTTTGGAGACGTTGCCGTTGCCGTAAACCCAGAAGATCCTCGTTACAAAGATTTGATTGGCAAAAATGTTATTTTACCAATCGTGAATAAATTGATTCCAATCGTGGGTGACGAGCATGCTGACCCTGAATTTGGGACTGGAGTTGTGAAAATCACGCCTGCCCATGATCCTAACGATTTCGAGGTTGGTCAACGCCATAATCTACCACAAGTCAATGTCATGAACGATGACGGTACCATGAATGAGTTAGCTGGCGACTTTGCAGGCATGGACCGTTTTGAAGCTCGTCAAGCTACCGTTGCTAAACTTGAAGAACTTGGTGCCCTAGTAAACATCGAAAAACGTGTTCACTCAGTAGGTCACTCAGAACGTTCTGGTGCAGTCGTTGAGCCTCGTCTATCCACCCAATGGTTTGTAAAAATGGATGAGCTTGCTAAACAAGCTATGGACAATCAAGAAACAGATAACCGAGTAGATTTCTATCCACCACGTTTCAACGATACCTTCCTCCAATGGATGGAAAATGTCCATGACTGGGTAATCTCGCGTCAGCTTTGGTGGGGTCACCAAATTCCTGCTTGGTACAATGCAGAAGGTGAGATTTACGTTGGCGAAGAAGCACCAGAAGGTGATGGCTGGACTCAAGATGAAGATGTTCTTGACACTTGGTTCTCATCTGCTTTATGGCCGTTCTCAACTATGGGGTGGCCTGACACAGATGTAGAAGATTTCAAACGTTATTTCCCAACCTCAACCTTAGTAACAGGTTATGACATCATTTTCTTCTGGGTGTCACGTATGATTTTCCAATCGCTTGAATTTACCGGGCGTCAGCCATTCCAAAATGTCCTGATTCACGGTCTTATTCGTGACGAAGAAGGACGCAAAATGTCTAAATCATTGGGGAACGGGATTGATCCGATGGATGTCATTGAGAAATACGGTGCCGATAGCTTACGTTGGTTCCTCTCAAACGGCTCTGCCCCAGGACAAGACGTGCGTTTCTCATACGAAAAAATGGACGCCTCTTGGAATTTCATCAACAAGATTTGGAACATTTCTCGCTATATCCTCATGAATAATGAAGGGTTGACCTTGGAAGAAGCTGAAAGTAATGTGGCTAAGGTAGCTGCCTCAGATGCTGGAAATGTGACTGACCAGTGGATTCTCCACAATCTCAATGAAACCATCGCTAAAGTGACAGAAAACTTTGACAAGTTTGAGTTTGGTGTGGCAGGACACATTCTTTACAACTTTATTTGGGAAGAATTTGCCAACTGGTATGTGGAGTTGACCAAGGAAGTGCTGTATAGCGACAACGAAGCTGAGAAAGTTATCACGCGCTCTGTCCTTCTTTATACTTTGGACAAAATCTTGCGTCTCCTTCACCCAATCATGCCATTTGTAACCGAAGAAATCTATGCCCAATATGCCCAAGGTTCTATTGTGACCGCAGCATACCCTACGGTTACTCCTGCTTTTGAAAATGAGGCTGCGCATAAAGGTGTGGAAAGTCTGAAAGATTTTATCCGTGCTGTACGTAATGCGCGCGCTGAAGTTAACGTGGCACCATCAAAACCAATCACCATTTTGGTGAAGACAGCAGATAGTGAGTTGGAAGACTTCTTCACCAGCAACGTGAACTACATCAAACGTTTCACCAATCCTGAAAAATTAGAAATCAGCTCAGCCATTGCTGCGCCAGAGCTGGCTATGACCAGCATCATCACAGGTGCTGAAATCTACTTGCCACTAGCAGATTTGCTTAACGTGGAAGAAGAACTCGCTCGCCTAGATAAAGAACTGGCTAAATGGCAAAAAGAACTGGACATGGTCGGCAAAAAACTCGGCAACGAACGCTTTGTTGCCAACGCCAAACCAGAAGTTGTCCAAAAAGAAAAAGACAAACAAGCTGACTACCAAGCCAAATACGACGCAACCCAAGAACGGATTGTAGAGATGCAAAAGTTGGTAGGGTAAGTAGCCAAGCTCCCTCTTAATAGGGCACTTTACCCTCCAATTAAGCTAGGTTTAAGTTTCCTAAGCTAAACTACGCTTAGCCGAAAAATAATTTCTTTTTACAGAACTCCTAATAAGAATCTTGAGTCATCAAGATTCTTGTTTTTTTCTCAACTAATTTAGAGGCCTTTTTGGGAAGTATCAACTATTGTATCCGTTTACATTTGTTTGCAAAAATGTTAATATATCATTTAGGGATATGAGTTAGCGACAAGGGAGAGAAGCTGATGATGACTAAGCAAACGTTGGCACATTATCAAAAGAAAACAGAACAAGAATCTGAAAAAAAGCAGTCTTTAGATGAGCACTTATGGCATGTGGCCTGTTCTAGTCGACAGGAAGCATCTATAATTGGTCAAGGAGATGTGCTTTTTTTAATTGGTCTATACCACGATCTAGGCAAAGCTGATCGAGCCTTTCAAGATAAATTATTAAATAATCCCAATCGGCATGTTGATCACTCTTATGCAGGGGCAAAATACTTATGTTCTATTATTGGGCCTCATCTAAAAAACCGAGGGGTTGATAAAAATGAGAGAATGACATTCAACGAAATGGTGGGGTATGTCATCTCTGCTCATCATGGGATGTATGATTTATGCTACTCTTCTGACGATGCTGAATATTATAGCTTTAATAAATTTAAAAATCGTATCAATAGAGACTTAGATGGTTATCACTATCATGAAGATATTAAAGGGTACGCTCTAAAATTAGAAGAAAAATTATGTGATTATGGCTACAAAGATTTAAGGGAGCTTATTGATAAAGCTTTTGATAATTACCAACAAGCCATGTCTTCCTTAAACTGGCAAGATAAGAGTGAGTGGGATTATTATCAGTCTTGTATGGTGAGACTTTACTTGTCACTCTTAAAAAACGCTGATATTTTGGACACAGTAAATGCCTATGGCCTTAAGATAAGTCCTATGGATAAAACAGAGCGATCCTTTCTAAAACACTCCTATTTAGCTGCCATCGAACAAAAATATGCTAGCTTTGGACGACCAAACAATCAGTTAAATATTATCCGGACAGAAATTGCTGAGCGTGTTAAAGAAAGAGGTAAACGGGATTCCAAAGGGATCTATCGCTTAGATTTACCGACAGGAGCTGGCAAGACTAATCTTAGTATGCGCTATGCGTTTCACCAATTAGTTCATCAAGACAAATCAAGATTTTTTTACATAACGCCCTTTCTTTCGGTCCTTGAGCAAAATGCTTCCGAAATTAGAAAAGTTACGGGTGACCTTGGCGTTCTAGAACACCATTCCAATATGGTTAAACAGGCTAATGAAGATGATGACAAGGACAGTTTATTGTCAGCTTATCTTATTGATAGCTGGGATAGTCAAGTAGTATTGACTTCTATGGTTCAATTTTTCCAAACGCTTTTTAAAACAAAATCGGCTAATTTGAGACGTTTTTCAAGTTTGATTAATAGTGTTGTGATTCTAGATGAAGTTCAGTCACTGCCTATTGAAGTCACCACTTTGTTTAATTTAACGATGAATTTTTTAAATAAAGTTATGGATACAACCATCGTTCTTTGTACAGCAACACAACCTGCTTATGATTCTTCAGAGATTGACCATCGTATCTGTTATGGAGGGAATTTGGGAGAATTAGCTGAAATCGTTGAGTTAACGATTGAAGAAAAACAGATTTTTTCAAGGACAGAGCTTAGAAAATTTGATGATAGTGATCAGAAAGTTTACTTGACTGATGTTATTAATCTTATTTTAGGAGAGGAAAACTCAGTTCTTGCTATTTTTAACACGAAAAAAACGGTTCATAACTGCTATACTATGCTCAAAGACATGACTGATAGACCGATCTATCAGCTTTCGACGAATATGTGTGCGCAGCATAGGCTTGACTTGGTTGCTAAGATCAAAACGGAGTTACAAAATAATACCCCTATTATTTGTATTAGCACACAATTAATAGAAGCAGGTGTAGATGTTGACTTTCATCGTGTCATTCGTTCCTATTCAGGGATTGATTCTATTGTTCAGGCTGCTGGACGATGTAATCGAGAAGGCAAACGAGATAAAGGGCAAGTCACTCTTGTCAATCTGACCAATGAAGAGGAAAATATTTCTAGGCTGACAGAAATAAAAGCTAAAAAAGAAGCCACAGAATCTATTCTTCATAAGATTGGGTCTCCAATTGATATCTCAACTTTAAACCGTGACTTTTTTGAGTATTATTATGCCAATAATCAGGGACTGATGGATTATCCTTTGGAAGACAACCTATCAATCTACGACTATTTAAGCCTTAATATTTATCAGACGGCAAATAAAAAGTTCAAAGGTAAGTTAAAACAAGCTTTTAAAACAGCAGGAGCCAAAATGAACCTCATCAATAATGACATGATAGGAATTCTCGTACCTTATGGTGTTGCTAAGAAAAAGTTAGCTTATTTAGAAGAATTAGGTGCGTCACATTTTTTATCAGCAGAAAATTATCAAACGATAAAATCATTACTAAAAGACTTACAACCTTTCACGGTTAATGTCCGCGAGAACGATCCTCTCCTTGAGGCAACAAAAACTTATCTAAATGGTCAGATTCTGGTTTTGACGTCGGAGTATTATGACACAGAAAGAGGAGTTAAATACGATTCAGCTAGCTTTTACTTCTAACTCAAAACGAAAGCAGATTAACAAAAGGTCGGTAGAGGACCTTGTTAACCTGCCAATCATCGCTCATAATAACTAAATATAATTTCAATCCACATAGGAAGTACTATGATAAGTACATTGTATCAAAACTATTCTATCATTTCAATTTGCTCAATCTACACACTACATAAATAATAACAACTAAATATAGAAATAAAAATATTGACATCTTAAGCACTTATTGATAAAATAAGATTATCAAAGACAGAAGGAGGAAAGTAGCTTGTACAAATCTAGAGACTTCTACGTGAGAGTAAGTGGTCAGCGAGCCCTTTTTACAAATCCAGCCACAAAAGGGGGATCGGAACGTGCATCCTATTCGGTTCCAACTAGACAGGCGCTGAATGGTATAGTTGATGCCATCTATTATAAGCCGACCTTTACTAATATCGTCACAGAGGTTAAAATTATTAACCAGATTCAAACCGAATTACAGGGTGTCAGGGCTCTGTTACATGATTATAGTGCAGATTTAAGTTATGTATCCTATTTGAGTGATGTTGTTTATCTGATCAAGTTTCATTTTGTTTGGAATGAAGATAGAAAAGATTTGAACTCAGATAGACTTCCAGCTAAACATGAAGCCATTATGGAGCGTTCTATTCGTAAAGGGGGACGTCGAGATGTGTTTTTGGGTACAAGAGAATGTTTAGGGCTTGTAGATGATATCAGCCAAGAAGAGTATGAGACTACTGTGTCGTATTATAATGGTGTCAATATCGACTTGGGAATCATGTTCCATTCCTTTGCCTATCCGAAGGACAAAAAGACACCATTAAAATCATACTTTACAAAGACTGTGATGAAAAATGGAGTTATTACGTTTAAAGCACAGTCTGAATGCGATATTGTTAACACGCTCTCTAGTTATGCTTTTAAAGCACCAGAGGAGATAAAATCGGTTAACGATGAATGCATGGAGTATGATGCCATGGAGAAAGGAGAAAACTGATGGATTTTTTTACTTCTCTCTTGAAGACTTATGAAAAAGCAGAGCTAGCAGACTTGGTTGATCATCAAAAAAGAAATAATGAGCCGGTTTTACTGCCGCTTTATCATACGAGTTTAAAGTCAAATGGTAAAAATATCATTTCAGTGAAACTTGACAAAGATGGCCAGTTTCACAAGGCAGAATTTATGGCAGATAAGCAAATGATTATTTTTCCTGTAACGGCTGATTCTGTTGCTAGGTCAGGTAGTCATCCTGCACCGCATCCCCTAGTCGATAAATTTGCTTATTATAGTGCTGAAATGGGGCAGACTCAGTATGATTCTTTTCATAAGCAACTGAATAACTGGATTGATTATTGTGAGGAGGGTGACGTCAAGAGGTTTTTAACCATTGTTCAGCAATTTATTTTGAAACCAGAATTTCTGACACTGATTCTTGATTCTTTAATTGGTCCTGATTATCAACATAATCAATTAAAAGTCACATTTTGTGATGCCACTGGAAAAGAAAAATTAATTGATTTATCAGCTTGCTTTTTAGAATTTTCAATTGATCAGTTCCAGGGCTTTAAAAATGAATCGGTTTCGACATTTAAAGCCTTACACCAATCCTATATTTCTTTTGTTGAAGCAAATCGTGAAAATCTTGGTATTTGTAATATTAGTGGACGAGAGGAACAGCTTACCGATAAGCATAGAGGTTTGATGGGGAATGCTAAAATCATCTCTGTTAGTAATAAAAGAGAAGCTTATAAAGGACGTTTTAGAGAACGCGAAGATGTTTTTAGTGTTGGCTATGAAACTTCCGAAAAGATTCATTTAATGATCAAGTATCTTTTAGAAAATAAAAATACCAGTACTTGGTTAGGGTCCTCTCAATATTTAATCAACTGGTTCAGCGATGATTTAACAAATGATAGTCGGTTGGATATTGTATCACCAATCTTTGATGATGGACTTGAAGAAGATGATGATGACGATACGCCTCCTGTTATAGCATTAGCAACTGAAGACAATAAAAGAATTGGTAAATCATTCATCAAGGGACAAAAATTATTTGCTAATGATGCCACTTACTACGTTGCTATTTTGAATAAAACCAGCAATGGGCGGATTGCTTTAAAATATTTTCGTCAGCTTCAAGCGTCCCAATTACTCACCAATCTTGACAAGTGGCAGGAAACATACAGTTGGGAGTCGCGATCTAAGTTTGGGAAAAGTCGCTTAAGAACCCCTACTTTTCATGACATCCTTAATGTGTCCTACGGGGTTGATAGGGATCGCTTCCTTGAATTAGATAATGATAACTTCAAAAGTGATCAAATTCAAAAGTTAGTGGCAAGTTTGATTGATGGTAAACCGATGCCACAGTCCATTGTCAAAAAGTTAGGTAACAATGTTAAAGAACGACATCGTTACCGTAAGCACTGGTATCAAGTTGAGCAGGTCTGCTTAGCAATTTTACACAAACAAAATGGGGAGGAATTTTCACCGATGCTAGATCATACCAATCAAAATCGTTCCTATCTTTTTGGACGATTATTAGCAATTTTTGAATTAATCGAGACCTTGCGTTATGGCTTGGATGGAAACAATAACGACCGTATTACCAATGCTGAACGTTATTGGACAGCCTATACTGGACAACCAACAAAATTGATGATGTTATTGGAAAATAAAATTAAGCCTTACGAAGAACCATTGAAATTAAATCGTCGTGGCAGTTGGATGAAATTAGAAAAAGAAAAAGAAGAGATTTTAGAACTGTTAAATCCTCTGTTAGAAACAGAAACAATGGAAAAACCCTTAGATTACCGCTTTATTTTTGGGTATTATGCTGAGAAAAACTATTACTATACAAAACAAAACACTGAAGTAACAGAAAGTGAGGAGTAAAAAGATGTTGGAACACAAAATTGATTTTATGGTAACTCTTGAAGTGAAAGAAGCAAATGCAAATGGTGATCCCTTAAATGGAAACATGCCTCGTACAGATGCCAAAGGATATGGTGTGATGAGTGATGTCTCCATCAAACGTAAGATTCGTAATCGTTTGCAAGATATGGGGAAGTCTATTTTTGTGCAAGCTAATGAACGTATTGAAGATGACTTTCGTTCACTAGAAAGACGCTTTTCACAACATTTTACAGCTAAGACACCTGACAAAGAAATTGAAGAAAAAGCAAATGCATTATGGTTTGATGTTCGTGCTTTTGGACAAGTTTTTACTTATCTGAAAAAATCAATTGGGGTGCGTGGACCAGTTTCCATCAGTATGGCTAAATCCTTGGAGCCGATTGTCATTTCCAGCCTTCAAATTACGCGTAGTACCAATGGTATGGAAGCTAAGAATAATAGTGGCCGCTCTTCTGATACTATGGGGACAAAACATTTTGTAGATTATGGTGTGTATGTACTTAAAGGTTCTATCAATGCTTATTTTGCTGAAAAGACTGGTTTTTCTCAGGAAGATGCTGAGGCTATTAAAGAAGTTTTGGTTAGCTTGTTTGAAAATGATGCGTCGTCTGCACGTCCGGAAGGCTCTATGCGAGTTTGTGAAGTCTTTTGGTTTACGCATTCAAGCAAATTGGGAAATGTTTCAAGTGCGCGTGTCTTTGACTTGTTAGAGTATCATCAATCAATAGAAGAGAAAAGTACTTATGACGCTTATCAGATTCATCTAAATCAAGAAAAATTGGCTAAATATGAAGCGAAAGGTTTAACGGTTGAAATCCTAGAAGGACTCTAGTATGGTCTATGCCGAAGATGATTATTTAATGCTATCAGGTATTCAGCATTTCCAATTTTGTAAACGTCAATGGGCGTTGATCCATATTGAGCAACAATGGCTTGATAATGAAGCGACAGCGCATGGACAAATTCTACATACTAAAGCAGATAATCCTTACATTAAAGAAAAACGAAAAGATCTTTTGGTCTCACGTGCTATGCCCATTTCTTCTGCAGAACTTGGACTTTCAGGAATTATGGATGTGGTGGAATTTTATAAAGATGATCAAGGTGTGTCTTTGAGGGGAAAACGTGGGAAATGGTTGCCAAAAGTTGTGGAATACAAGCGCGGAAAACCTAAGAAAGATACAAGGGATATCGTCCAGTTGGTGGCTCAGACCATGTGTTTAGAAGAAACGCTAGGCTGTCACATTAACGAAGGTTGTCTTTATTACCATAGTGTCAATCAAAGAGTGACTGTTGAAATGACATCAGCTTTGCGTCAAGAGGTAAGGGAATTAACCACAGAGATGCATAAGGTTTATCAGAGTCAAATGCTACCTAAAGCAGCTTATTTTAAAAACTGTCAGCTTTGTTCTTTAGTCGATATTTGTAAGCCCAGATTGAGTAAGAAAACAAGGAGTGTGTCGCGTTACATCAATGAGGCTATGACAAGTGAGGAGATGAACCTATGAAAAAGTTGCTAAATACCCTGTATTTGACGCAAGAAGATTTTTATGTCACCAAAGAGGGTGACAATATTGTCATCAAGCAAGAAGGGAAGGTTCTTAAACGGTTTCCGTTTCGGATTATTGACGGTATTGTCTGTTTTTCTTATTTGGGTGTGTCACCTGCTTTGGTTAAATTATGTACGGAAAATCAGATTAATTTATCATTTCACACACCACAAGGGCGTTTTTGTGGTCGCTATATTGGTTCAACCAATGGGAATGTGTTGTTGCGTAGAGAGCATTATCGCTTATCTGATCGTGAGGAATCTTTAGAATACGCAAAGCGGTTTATTTTGGCTAAAATTTCCAATTCAAGGAAATACTTGCTACGCTTTAAACGAGATCATCGTCAACAGATTGATACTACACTTTTTGAGGCTGTTAATGACGAATTGATATGGGCTTTAGGGATGGTTCAGGCAGCAGATAATAAAGACTCTTTAAGAGGAATTGAAGGCCAAGCTGCTAATCAGTATTTTCGCATATTTAATGACCTGGTGCTAACAAATAAAAAAACGTTTTACTTCCAAGGTCGGAGTAAACGACCGCCCTTGGACTGTGTTAACGCCCTCTTGTCTTTTGGTTATAGTTTGCTGACCTTTGAATGTCAATCTGCCTTGGAAGCTGTCGGTTTAGACAGTTATGTTGGTTTCTTTCACACGGATCGTCCTGGGCGTGCTAGTTTAGCGCTTGATTTAGTTGAAGAGTTCCGCTCATATATTGTTGATCGTTTTGTCTTTTCGTTAATTAATAAAGGACAACTTCAGAAAAAACACTTTGAGTTTAAAGAAAATGGTAGTATTTTATTGACGGAAAATGGCAGAGCTATTTTTATTGATTTGTGGCAGAAGCGTAAGCATACTGAGGTAGAGCATCCTTTTACAAAAGAAAAAGTAAAACTTATGTTATTACCCTATGTGCAAGCGCAGCTTTTAGCTAAGGCCATACGAGGAGATTTAGAAAGCTATCCACCTTTTATGGTTTAGGAGATGTTATATGATGGTTTTAGTCACTTATGATGTAAATACTGAAACATCGGCGGGCAGAAAAAGATTGCGTCATGTTGCTAAACTCTGTGTGGACTATGGGCAACGTGTTCAAAATTCTGTTTTTGAATGTTCTGTGACACCCGCGGAATTTGTGGATATAAAGCACCGATTAACACAAATCATTGATGGGGAAACAGATAGTATTCGCTTTTATTTATTGGGTAAGAATTGGCAGAGGCGTGTGGAAACACTTGGTCGCTCAGACAGCTATGACCCAGATAAAGGTGTCTTATTATTGTAAAAATCTCTTGTGCGAACCTAGGTTTCACAGAAAACCCTAGCTTGCTCGCGCAAAAATAACTTAAAAAAGAAGCGAAATGGAGATAAAAAGGCTTAAAACACCTCTATGTCTTCCATCCGTTTCTCTATAAACTGTGTCATTTGGCGCTGTCTCACCCTTCGCGGGTGAGTGGATTGAAATACCTACCTTGGTGCAGGTCACACAGACATACACGGTCTCACCCTTCGCGGGTGAGTGGATTGAAATTTTATTCGCTAATGTCGCTTCGTTTATGTACGCGTCTCACCCTTCGCGGGTGAGTGGATTGAAATTCTTTAGTACTGTCGACCACCGTAAAGACATCATGTCTCACCCTTCGCGGGTGAGTGGATTGCATCCTAGATTTTTGATGGATCTATTTTGAGTTTTTCTTCACTCATAAATTTCCATTTATTTTCTCCCCTCTCTTTCCCCCTCACATATGCTATAATAAGCTTAACAAATGCATGGTAAAGGAGTTAGAATGGCTAAGGTTCGGTATGGGATTGTGTCGACGGCGCAGGTGGCCCCTCGTTTTATTGAGGGGATGCGTTTGGCTGGCAATGGCGAGGTTGTGGCGGTATCCAGTCGGTCACTTGATAAGGCAAAGGCTTTTGCGGCAGCGCATCAGTTGCCTAAGGCTTATGGTAGTCTTGATGACATGTTGTTGGATGCGTCGATTGATGCCATTTATGTAGCAAGTATCAATCAGGACCATTTTCCTGCGGCTAAGAAGGCTTTGCTGGCAGGCAAGCATGTTCTGGTGGAAAAACCGTTTACCTTGACAGCTGCTCAGGCTGAAGAACTTTTTGCTTTAGCGCAAGAGCACGGCTTGTTTTTGATGGAGGCTCAGAAGGCTGTCTTTATTCCTATGACACAGCGTTTAAAAGGCCTCATTGCTGCTGGGGAATTGGGTGATATTGTATCGGTTTCGTCAACAACGGCCTACCCCAATATTGATCATGTGACCTGGTTTAGAGATTTGGAAAAAGGTGGGGGAACTGTGCATTTTATGGCGCCTTACGCTCTTTCTTATTTGCCTTATCTCTTTGATGCTGATATTGTGTCGGCTAGTGGTGTAGCCCATTTTCCTAAAGGACAAAGTGATAGCCAGTCTAAGCTGGTTTTGGCTTTATCAAACGGGGTTTTAGTGGATATTTTTCTGACCACTCATCTCAGCTTACCCCATGAACTAGTGATTTATGGGACTAAGGGGCGTTTGGAAATTCCTCATTTTTGGAAAACCACGCATGCCACTTTGGTCAGACCTGATGGGAGTCGTTCTGTCATTGAGGCGACCATGTTTAGTGATTTTGAGGCAGAAGCTCATCATGTCAGTCAGATGATTTTAGAAGGTCAATTGACGAGTCCTGTGATGACCAAATCCCTAACCCTGTCGGGCGTTGGCTTGATTGAGAAACTTTACCGTTCTTGGGGGAAATAACGATTCAGTGAAGGCAATTCTCAAGCCTTTGACTTGTGTATTCCATCCCTTTAATCCATAATAGGCGTAAGATATCCAAAGGAGATTTGCTATGCCAACACTTCCTAAAGCCAGTTCGGCAATCACGTTAATCAATCTTGATCAGCTTACAGAGCACGATCAAGAAGCACTGGTCTCAGAAGGTCTCATTGACGCTGAGGTCTTTGATTACGCTAAAGATAAAAATGAAACCTCATTTATGGAGGAAAACAAGGAAAAACTGACTATTGTTTTTCAGATTTTGGATCGTCAAGAAGAAGCTTATCATCCCAACCATATTCCCCGTGTGATTCCGATTACTCTCTTTTTGAATGATCAGTCTCTCTATATTTTGGGGCATGATCATAGTTTGACGCTAATCGAAGAAGTTTTCCCTGACTTGGATGAGAGTCGCTCGCCGCGTCACCTGGTGTTTCAGCTGTTAACGGCTTTTACTAAACAGTACGTGCCCCTGATGGATGAAATAGCGCAGCAGCGAGACAAGTTGATTGAAGCCTTGCGTCAAAAAGCCAATAAGACGAATCTGGAAAGTTTGGCTAACTTGCAAAGTGGCACTGTTTACATCCTCATGGGTTCTAAGCAAAATGAACAAATGCTAGCAGAATTAAAAAACATGCCTGGCCAGCAGGACCTCGAAGAAGATGAGGCAGAGCAGCTCCGCGATGCCATTATTGAGGCTAGGCAGTTGTCTAATATGTGTGATTTAAACACTCGTGTACTCAAGGAGATTTCGTCTTCTTATAACAACGTCCTCAGCAACAATTTGAACAATAATGTGACCAGTTTGACGATTTTTTCAATAGGGATTTCAATTATTGCCATGGTTACTAGTTTTTATGGCATGAATGTGAAGTTGCCTTTTGCCAAAGTTGATAGTGTGTGGTTCTGGATTGTACTAACAACCAGCCTTGTAGCCTTGTTGATTATGGTTGTCATGTACTGGTATGTGCATAAGAGAAATCGCAATGCGTCTAAGCGTATTTAACTTTTCTTGTTAGCCTTATTTACTGTAACGTTTGACATAGCATGGAAAATGATTTTCGTCATGAACCCGACCTCATTAAAAGAGAGGTCGGGTTTTTACGTCCCTTTAGTCAATCATTTATCTGATAGCGTATCAAATTCAAGTTTTTGCATACCCCAGTCTATGGTGTGTCTGTCTTGCTTTAGATACAATAAGGATAACCTTAGAGAGGAGTTGCTTATGACCTTATCAATCGTCTTAATCGCTTCCGTTTTTGCGGCAGGCTTGTTATCATTTTTCTCTCCGTGTATCTTCCCGGTCCTTCCTGTCTATTTAGGCATTTTACTGGATGCAGATGATTCAAGGACAATGACTATATTTGGTAAAAAACTCTATTGGTATGGCATTGTCAAGACCATAGCCTTCATTTTTGGGTTATCCACTATCTTTGTGATTTTAGGTTATGGGGCTGGTTTTTTAGGAAATATCCTTTATGCGGTATGGTTTCGGTACTTCCTGGGAGCCTTGGTCATCATTCTGGGGATTCATCAGATGGGCCTCATTACCATTAAGAGCTTACAATTTCAAAAATCACTGACTTTCCATAATAACAAGAATCGCAACGGTTTGTTCAATGCATTTATCCTTGGTTTAACCTTTAGCTTTGGTTGGACGCCTTGTGTAGGACCTGTTTTGAGCTCTGTTCTCGCCTTGGTTGCTTCCGGTGGCAATGGCGCTTGGCAAGGTGGTCTGCTCATGATTGTCTATACGCTAGGATTAGGCATTCCCTTCTTGCTCTTATCTTTTGCATCTGGTTTTGTTCTGAAACATTTTAATAAACTCAAACCCCATATGTTTTTACTGAAAAAAGTGGGAGGCGTTCTGATTATTATTATGGGGATTCTGCTCATGACAGGAACCTTAAATAACTTAGCACAACTTTTTGGATAAAGGAGAAACACAATGAAAAAAGGACTATTAGTAACAACTGCTTTGGCTTGTCTCGGTTTGTTGACTGCTTGCTCAGCCCAAGACAATATGGCTAAAAAGGAAATGACTCAGGACAAGATGAGCATGGCAACAAAGACAAACGATAAGATGTCAACATCAAAGGACAAGTCCATGACGACAGATAAGTCATCAGATAAGAAGATGACCAACGAAGGCCCTATGGCACCTGACTTTGAGCTTAAAAGTGTAGACGGTAAGACCTATCGCCTATCAGACTTAAAAGGTAAAAAAGTCTATCTGAAATTTTGGGCCTCTTGGTGTTCAATCTGTCTGTCAACCTTGGCAGATACCGAAGACCTGGCTAAAATGTCAGATAAAGACTATGTGGTCCTAACAGTTGTCTCGCCAGGTCATCAAGGGGAAAAATCAGAAGCAGACTTTAGAAAATGGTTCCAAGGAACAGACTATAAGGGCTTACCAGTCTTGTTAGATCCGGATGGCAAGCTATTGGAAGCTTACGGCGTCAGATCTTACCCAACAGAAGTTTTCATTGGAAGTGATGGTGTTCTTGCTAAAAAACACATTGGTTATGCCAAAAAATCAGACATCAAAAAGACCCTTAAAGGTATACATTAGGAAGGACCAGCTGATAGGCATTAGAAAAAAGGAGTTGAGTTTATGGAACACAAATGGAAATTATGGCTATTTATCGTTGGAGTGGTCTTGTTAATAGGCGGAGCTTCTGTTCTCATTCAGAAAGGTCAAGCCAAGGCTTTTAGTCAAGGCAAGCCTCAACTACCAGCTAAAAAAGTCAAATCCACTAAAGTAGATCCCAATGTCCCTGTTGATCAAAAAGTGATTTACCTAGCTGGTGGCTGTTTCTGGGGCGTTGAAGAATATTTTTCACAAGTGAATGGCGTTCTAGATGCGGTGTCAGGATATGCCAATGGTAGAGGCGATACCACCAACTACCAGTTAATTCATCAGACTGGTCATGCAGAAACCGTTGAAGTGACCTATGATGCGAACCGTATTAGCTTGAAAGAATTATTACTGCATTTTTTCCGAATTATTGACCCAACCAGTCTTAATAAGCAAGGAAATGATCGCGGTAGTCAATACCGAACTGGGATTTACTATACTGACAAAGCAGATTTAGCTATTATTGATGAGGTCTTCAAAGAAAAAGCTAAGGATTACAAGAAAAAAATAGTGGTTGAAAAAGCACCATTGAAACACTTTATTAAGGCAGAAGACTACCACCAAGATTACCTCAAGAAAAATCCAAATGGCTACTGCCATATTGACATCAACCAAGCGACTTATCCTGTGATTGATGAAAGCAAGTACCCAAAACCAAGTGCCACTGAGATCAAAGCAAAACTATCTGCAGACGAATACCGAGTGACGCAAAAAAACGAAACTGAAAAAGCCTTTTCTAATCGCTACTGGGATTCTTTTGATGCAGGAATTTACGTAGACGTTGTGACAGGAGAACCGCTTTTCTCTTCAAAAGACAAATTTGAATCAGGTTGTGGTTGGCCAAGTTTTAGCCGCCCCATCAGCCCAGATGTTATTCGTTACAAGGAAGATAAGAGTTTCAATATGACGAGAACAGAGGTGCGCAGCCGTTCTGGCAATTCTCATCTGGGACATGTCTTTACTGATGGACCTAAAGACCAAGGTGGCCTTCGTTACTGCATCAATAGCTTGTCTATTACCTTTATTCCAAAAGCTGATATGGAAGCTAAGGGCTATGGTTATTTATTATCATCTGTAGAATAGGGTTAGGCCTAAAAATCTGATATAATAGAAGAAAGACTAGTATGAGAGGGTCATGCAAGGCCCTTTATAAAGATAAGGAGACACCGTGTGTACTCATTGTTAATTGTAGAAGACGAATACCTTATCCGCCAAGGTATTCGTTCTTTGGTTGATTTTAGCCAGTTCAAGATTGATCGGGTCAACGAAGCAGAAAATGGCCAGTTGGCTTGGGACTTGTTTCAGAAAGAGCCTTATGATATTGTTTTGACGGATATCAATATGCCCAAATTAAATGGGATTCAACTAGCAGAACTCATTAAACAGGAGTCCCCCCAAACTCATCTGGTATTTTTGACGGGCTACGATGATTTTAACTATGCCTTATCTGCTTTGAAGTTAGGGGCAGATGATTACTTGCTCAAACCCTTTTCCAAGGCCGATGTGGAAGATATGTTAGGAAAGCTCCAGCAAAAATTAGACCTTTCCAAGAAAACAGAAACCATTCAGGAATTGGTTGAGCAGCCTCAAAAAGAAGTATCAGCAATAGCAATGGCTATCCATGAGCGGTTGGCAGATTCTGATTTGACCCTAAAAAGCTTGGCTCAGCAGCTTGGTTTTAGCCCTAATTACCTTAGCGTCTTGATTAAAAAAGAGTTAGGGATGCCCTTTCAAGATTATCTGGTACAAGAACGGTTGAAAAAAGCCAAGCTTCTCTTGTTAACCAGTAATCTTAAAATCTATGAAATTGCGGAGCAAGTGGGCTTTGAGGACATGAATTATTTTTCTCAGCGCTTTAAGCAACTAGTAGGCGTTACCCCAAGTCAGTATAAAAAAGGAGGCCAGGCATGAAGCGTTATCCCCTACTGGTCCAGTTGATTTCGTATGTCTTTGTGATCGTAATTGCCCTTATTACCACACTGGGCTTACTCTATTACCAGACCAGTTCTCGTAATATCAGGCAGTTAATTGAACGTGATACTCGGCAGAGCATTCGGCAAAGTTCCCAATTTATTGACGCTTACATCAAGCCTCTTAAAGAAACAACTTCGGTGCTGGCGAAAAATTCGGAAATTCAAGCCTTTGCTAGTCAAATTCATCAAGAAAATGACAAACAGGTTCTTCAGCTCATGAAGATGGTTCTTGCGACCAATTCCGATTTACAAGCAGCTGTTCTGGTGACTAAGGATGGCCGAACCGTTTCTACCAATCCTCAGTTGATTATGAAAACCTCCAGTGATATGATGGCAGAACCCTGGTATAAAGCAGCCATAGACCGTCAATCCATGCCAATCTTAACCCCAGCTCGGCAATTATCCCTTTCTTCTAAAAAAGAATGGGTAGTTTCTGTGACCCAAGAGGTAGTGGATGCTGCTGGTCATAATTTAGGCGTGCTAAGACTTGATATTGCATACCCGACTATTGAAGCGTCTTTAGATCAGCTTCAGCTAGGCCGCCAAGGCTTTGCCTTTATTGTGAATGATAAGCATGAATTTGTTTACCATCCCAAAAAGAGTGTTTACAGTTCTTCTAAGGAGATGGCTGCGATGAAGCCTTATTTGGCTATTAAAAATGGCTACGCCAAGGATAAATCATCCTTTGTTTATCAAAGGGTCATTCCCAACAGTCAATGGACTTTGATTGGTGTTGCTTCCTTGGACCAGTTGCACCGGGTGCAGCGCCAAATTTTTTGGTCCTTTCTTGGAACAGGGCTTCTAGCCTGTCTGATTTGTGGCTTTGCAACTGTCTTAGCCTTACGCAGATGGATTCGTCCCATTCAACAATTGCAGCAAGTTATTCTTGCTATTCAAAAAGGAGATCGTCAGTTACGTGCCCAAGAAACAGGTTCTCCGGAATTGACAGACCTTGCCCATCAGTTTAATGCGCTCTTAGATCAAATTGATAGCTTGATGGTTGCCGTTGCGGATAAGGAAAAGGCGATTGGGCAGTACAGGTTACAAGCCTTGGCTAGTCAGATTAACCCGCATTTTCTCTATAACACCTTGGACACTATTATTTGGATGGCAGAATTTAATGACAGCAAGCGCGTGGTAGAAGTGACCAAGTCTCTAGCTAAGTATTTTCGTTTGGCCCTTAATCAGGGGAACGAATACATTCGTTTGGCAGATGAACTGGATCACGTTAGCCAATACCTCTTTATTCAAAAACAGCGCTATGGAGACAAGCTAAGTTATGACGTTCAAGGCTTAGATGTCTACGCAGACTTTGTTATTCCTAAGCTTATCTTACAGCCCTTAGTAGAAAATGCTATCTACCATGGCATCAAAGAAGTCGATCGCAAAGGCATGATCAAGATTACGGTATCTGATACAGCTCAGCATCTGATGTTGACTGTTTGGGATAATGGTAAAGGCATTGAAGACTCTTCACTGACCAATAGTCAGAGCTTGTTAGCTAGGGGAGGTGTGGGCCTTAAAAATGTTGACCAGCGGTTAAAACTTCACTATGGTGAAGGCTACCACATGACCATTCATAGCCAGTCAGACCACTTCACTGAAATACAATTAAGCCTTCCTAAAATGCATGAGTTAATGGCAGACGACACACAGGAAAACGAGTAAGGTTAAAGGAAGTGCATGTCAGCCATTTCCCTAAGTTAGGGTATTGGAGATAAGAACCTTAGAAAGGATATCATGAGTTTAGCAACTGACTATTTTAGCCGACAGACCCCCATAGTTGAAAAGCTAGTGGCTTACGGTTTTGAAAAACGAGATAATGGTTATTTCTATAACGAACGGTTTATGGAAGGAGAATTTGAGGCGCAGCTTAGGATTGATGAGGCTGGCAATATCTGGGATCGGGTTATTGATTGTGATTTGGAGGAGGATTATTTGCCTTTACAACAAGCAGCCTGGCAAGGAACCTATACTGGGCAGGTTAGAGCAGCCTATTTGGAACTCTTGGAGCGCTTATCAGTAGCCTGTTTTGAAGTCACTCCTTTTCAGTCAATGCAAGCTAATAGACTTGCTAAGCATATCACCAAAGAATGGTCTGACCCAATGGACTATCCTTTTGAGAAGCACCCAGACCTTGCAACCTACCGGGTAGGGGGCAAATGGTATGCTATGATTTTTTCTCTCTTGGCTGATAAATTAGACCAGATACCAGAGAGATTAGTAGGACAGACATGTGAAGTGATGACTGTCAAAGTTAATCCCAAGGATTTACCTCAGTTACTGCAGCAAGAGGGCATTTACCCTGCCTACCATATGTCAAAAAACAATTGGGTTAGTGTTGTCTTGGATGATAAAGTAACAGATGATCAGCTTTGGGGGTTAGCTACGCAAAGTCGTCAACTAGTCAACCCCAACGGTCTTTCTAATCCTAATAGTCCTGATTATTGGGTCATTCCAGCTAATTTGAAATACTATGATATTGATGCAGAATTTGCAGCCAATGATGTGATTTTATGGACCCAAAAAGCTGGTATTGCCGTGGGAGACTACGTGCTGATTTATATAACAGCCCCAGTCAAATCCATTCGCTATGCCTGCCAAGTTCTAGAAACTGATATACCTAACGAGGGTTATCGTAAAAATCCTAACATTGACAAACTCATGCGTCTCCGAAAATGCCAACAGTACAAGGATGGTCTCTTGTCTCTTGACCTTATGAAAGAACATGGCGTAGCTGCAGTGAGAGGGCCAAGACGATTAAGCCCTCAATTAATTGCATTTTTAAAGGAAAAAGAGTATTTTAAAGAGAACAACTAAAGGAGAATAAGAGATGGTTGAATTTGTAGCAGATCAAAGTTTTTGGGAACTTTTTCCAGATGCCAAACTAGGTGTCGTCTTATTAAAGGATGTTCAGAATCAAGCAGAGTCACCAGAAGATGTCAAACAGCTCTTAGCAGATAGCCATGAGTTAGCAAAAGCTTATTTAACAGCAGACAATTTTAGTGATAATCAGGTGGTTCAAGTCTACCGCAAGGCCTATCAACACTTTAAAACCAAAAAAGGAGCTCGCTCTAGCATTGAAGCCCTTCTCAAGCGGGTGTCAAATGGTCAAAGCATTCCGTCGATCAATCCGCTAGTGGATATTTATAATGCGGCTAGTCTACGTTTTGGTTTACCTGTTGGAGCCGAAGATAGTGACAGTTTTATCGGAGATTTGCGTCTGACGATAACAGATGGTGGTGACGACTTTTACTTGATTGGGGATGCTGATAACAACCCAACCTTGCCAAATGAGCTGTGTTATAAAGATGATATTGGAGCGGTTTGTCGTTGCCTTAACTGGCGAGATGGCGAACGCACCATGGTGACAGAACACACCAAAAATGCATTTCTGATTATCGAAGCTCTTGATCAAGAAGGTCAAAATAGATTGCAAGAAGCTCTGAAATTCATTGAAGGCAGCGCAAAAATGTACCTTCATGCAATCACTTCTTTGCATATGTTGGATAAAGACAATCCACACGTGCCACTTTTTACAGAAAACTAGATTAGTATGATGAGTTTTGTAAAATAGAAGGTTAACAAAAAAGCGAGTAAACGAATGTCCTGTCATTTAGGTTTTCGTTTACTCGCTTTTTGATGAGATCTTGCTGCTGCCCTAGTAAAAGGTGAGAACTAAGGTGATGACTAGATTGTATATCACATAAAGGTTTTCTGTGAAGTTTTATTTGTTACTAAAGAAGAAAGGTGGTGTGTAATGACTAAGGGTCTCGTAACAGGCCTTAGCTTGCTCATTGTCTTCACAGACAATCAAGCAAGTATCATCCCCGCAAACTGTTGCTACAATTTCTGGAATTTGCATGGCATCTAAAATGGAGCCAAAGGATTGGGCTAGTCCAGGTAACGTTTTTAAAATAATTTGATGTTGAACCACCTTTAACATGACCAAGGCATCTTCCATGTAAAAACGAAGCCGATGTTCCCAGCGGGTTTGTGAAATGGCTAGCGCTTCATAGTGTGTATCGTTACCAGAAGTCACTTTAACCAGATTCAATTCCTTCATGTCACGAGATAGGGTTGCCTGTGTAATGGTAATGCCATTTTTACGCAATCGCTCCTGCAATTCCTGCTGAGTATGTATGGTTGTTTCGGAGATGAGGGAACGTATGAGTTGATGACGTGTCTCTTTCTTATTCATTGTTATAATTTTCCTTTAACGTAATTGATAACAATCCGAGTATAGCAAAAAGAGGAGAAGGTGTAAAGTTTTTGATGAACCGCTTACAAAATATGGGTTTTTATGATAAAATGAAAGTGACGTTTAGAAAAGGAGGCTTATGTGATTCGAAGAGAAGATTATCAATACCTTAGAAAATTAAATGATTTTCGTCACTTTTCTATTGAACAATTTGACAAAATTGTGGGTCAAATGGAATTCCGAAAAGCTAAAAAGGACCATATCCTTTTTTTTGAAGGCGATAAGAGAGACAAGCTTTTTCTAGTGACCTCTGGTTATTTCAAGGTGGAGCAGTCCGATCAATCAGGAACTTTCATGTATACGGATTTCATCAGACACGGCACCATTTTTCCTTACGGTGGCCTCTTTACAGATGATTATTACCATTTTTCAGTGGTAGCCATGACAGATGTGACCTATTTTTACCTGCCTACGGACTTATTTGAAGACTACTCGCTTCAAAATCGCCAACAAATGAAACATCTTTATAGTAAGATGTCTAAGCTGCTCGAGTTACACGAGTTGAGGGTACGAAACTTGATTACATCAAGCGCCAGTTCTCGTGTGATTCAATCTTTGGCTATTTTGCTGGTAGAAATGGGCAAAGATAGTGATACCTTACCATTTCAGTTGACCACAACAGACATTGCCCAGATGAGTGGGACCACAAGAGAAACAGTCAGCCATGTGTTGAGAGATTTAAAAAAAGACAAATTAATCACCATTAAAGGGAAATACTTGACCTATTTAGACAAAGCTTACTTTTTACAATATACAAAATGACCAAATCGTCAGAAAAACACTTTTTTAAAGTTTTTTCTGACTTTTTTTAATTTATAACTATAAATTTTTACACTAAAACGTAAAAAACATACAAGTAAACGAATACAAATTTATAAAGATAGATTTTTGAGTAAAAAAGTGTAAGCGATTACACAAAGTGAACGTGAGAAATATCCTATTTTTATCTCAGGTATAGAGTACACTAAGGATGTAAGCAAGAGTTAAGAATCTTGACGGTGAATTCACAAAAAACCATTTAGAAAGAGGTAATTCTTATGACTGCTCAAACACCAATTCATGTTTATTCTGAAATTGGAAAATTAAAAAAAGTGTTGCTCCACAGACCTGGTAAGGAAATTGAAAATCTTATGCCAGACTACTTGGAACGCTTGTTGTTTGATGACATTCCATTCTTAGAGGATGCCCAAAAAGAACATGATGCTTTTGCCCAAGCTTTACGTGACGAAGGTATTGAAGTCTTGTACCTTGAAACCTTAGCTGCAGAATCTCTTGTCACTCCAGAAATTCGCGAAGCTTTCATCGATGAATACCTAAGCGAAGCTAACATTCGTGGAAGAGCTACTAAAAAAGCTATTCGTGAATTGTTGATGTCTATCGAAGACAATCAAGAATTGATTGAAAAAACCATGGCAGGGGTTCAAAAATCTGAACTTCCAGAGATCCCAGCATCTGAAAAAGGCTTGACTGACTTGGTTGAATCCAATTACCCATTTGCGATCGACCCAATGCCAAACCTTTATTTCACACGGGACCCATTTGCAACTATCGGTACAGGTGTTTCTCTCAACCATATGTTCTCAGAAACGCGTAACCGTGAAACCCTTTATGGTAAATACATTTTCACTCATCACCCAATCTATGGTGGTGGCAAAGTGCCTATGGTTTATGACCGTAATGAAACCACTCGCATTGAAGGTGGGGACGAACTTGTTCTTTCAAAAGATGTGCTTGCGGTTGGTATTTCTCAACGTACAGATGCTGCTTCTATTGAAAAATTGTTGGTTAACATCTTTAAACAAAACCTTGGCTTCAAGAAAGTATTGGCCTTTGAATTTGCAAATAACCGTAAATTCATGCACTTAGATACTGTCTTTACCATGGTTGACTATGACAAATTTACCATTCACCCAGAAATTGAAGGCGACCTTCGTGTTTACTCTGTCACTTACGACAATGAAGAACTTCATATCGTTGAAGAAAAAGGTGATTTAGCAGAACTTCTTGCTGCTAACCTTGGTGTTGAAAAAGTTGACCTTATCCGTTGTGGTGGTGACAATTTAGTAGCAGCAGGTCGTGAACAATGGAACGATGGTTCTAACACCCTTACTATCGCACCAGGTGTGGTTGTGGTTTATAACCGTAACACCATTACCAATGCCATTCTTGAATCTAAAGGCTTGAAGTTGATCAAGATTCACGGAAGTGAATTGGTTCGCGGTCGTGGTGGACCTCGTTGTATGTCAATGCCATTTGAACGTGAAGATATTTAGTAAGTTATGGTAAAGGTGATTGTAGGTCAGGAGCCTTTTCAAAGGGCAGCTAGTCTGTATCTTCGCTTCTGTGTCTTTGTCCTTGAACGAAACATTGCCATGGCAGATGAATTTGATGCCAATGACGAAACAAGAACGGTTTATGCAGTTGTTTATGATGATGACCAGCCCGTTTCAACAGGACGATTTTTAGCTGAAACGAAAACAGAAGCACGATTAACACGAATTGCAACCTTAGCAGACTATCGAGGGCAGGGTTATGGTGCTAAAGTCATTGAAGCGCTCGAAACTTATGCCAGACAGGAAGGCTTTCGCCAACTAACCATTCACAGCGAATTGACAGCACAAACCTTTTATGAAAGCCTAGGTTATCAGGCCTATGGTCCCAAGTATTTAGAAGATGGTGAGTATTGTCAATCCCTTGTTAAAACCATTGCTTAATGGGAGAAGAATATGGACATAGCAATGCTAGTTGCGATTGTTGGTGGTCTATTAGGCTGCTATCTCTATCTCACAAAAAATAATGAACCCAAAGATTAAGTTAATACTCGAAGGAGACAATAGATGACACAAGTATTTCAAGGACGTAGCTTCCTAGCAGAAAAAGATTTTACACGCGCTGAATTAGAATACCTTATTGATTTTTCAGCTCATTTGAAAGATTTGAAAAAACGTGGTGTGCCTCATCACTACTTAGAAGGTAAAAACATTGCCCTCTTGTTTGAAAAAACATCAACTCGTACGCGTGCAGCTTTTACAACAGCAGCCATTGACCTAGGTGCTCACCCAGAATACCTTGGTGCCAATGACATCCAACTTGGTAAAAAAGAATCAACTGAAGACACTGCCAAAGTATTGGGTCGTATGTTTGATGGGATTGAATTCCGTGGCTTTAGCCAACGCATGGTTGAAGAATTGGCAGAATTCTCAGGTGTGCCAGTTTGGAATGGTTTGACTGATGAATGGCACCCAACCCAAATGCTTGCTGACTATTTAACAGTGAAAGAAAACTTTGGCAAACTTGAAGGCCTTACCCTTGTTTACTGTGGTGATGGACGTAATAACGTTGCCAATTCCCTTCTTGTGACTGGTGCTATCCTTGGTGTTAACGTTCATATCTTCTCACCAAAAGAACTCTTCCCAGAAGATGACATCGTGACATTGGCTGAAGGCTATGCTAAAGAAAGCGGCGCTCGAATCCTCATCACGGAAGATGCTGACGAAGCTGTTAAAGGCGCAGACGTGCTTTACACAGATGTTTGGGTATCAATGGGTGAAGAAGACAAATTCAAAGAACGTGTTGAATTGCTTCAACCATATCAAGTCAACATGGACCTTGTTAAAAAAGCAGGAAATGACAAGCTTATCTTCTTGCACTGCTTGCCAGCTTTCCATGACACCAACACCGTTTATGGTAAAGATGTTGCTGAAAAATTCGGCGTGAAAGAAATGGAAGTCACTGACGAAGTCTTCCGTAGCAAATACGCTCGTCATTTTGACCAAGCTGAAAACCGTATGCACACTATTAAAGCGGTTATGGCAGCAACCCTTGGTAACCTCTTTATTCCAAAAGTGTAATAAGGACTGGTACTCCTTAACTCATTTCACATATCAATGTGACCCCTTTAATTTAACAATTTAACTACTTAAAAAACGTACTTTAACTACATGACAAGTCGTTCTGGTTCTCGTGTCCTTGACCGGAACTGGGACGGCTTATTTTTATGAAAAGGTAAGAGGTAATCATTATGACAGAAGAAAAAAAACGGGGTTTTAGAATCCCTTCTTCTTACACCGTTCTTTTTATCATTATTGCTATTATGGCAGTATTAACCTGGTTTATTCCAGCTGGTGCCTATGAAACTGCCAAAGACGGTGGCGTTATTTCAGGCACTTACAAAACTGTGGCATCCAATCCTCAAGGTTTCTTTGACATCTTGATGGCGCCTGTCCGAGGCATGTTGGGTGTTGAAGGTACTGATGGAGCTATTCAAGTGTCTTTCTTTATCTTAATGGTTGGTGGCTTTTTAGGAGTTGTCAATAAAACAGGTGCCCTTGATACAGGAATCGCATCTGTTGTTCGTAAAAACAAAGGCAGAGAAAAAATGCTGATTGCCATTTTGATTCCTTTGTTTGCCTTAGGTGGTTCTACCTATGGTATGGGTGAAGAAACCATGGCTTTCTACCCACTTTTGATTCCAGTAATGATTGCCGTTGGCTTTGACAGTATTGTTGCTGTGGCTATTATTCTGATTGGTTCTCAAATTGGGTGTTTGGCTTCAACAATTAACCCATTCGCCACAGGTGTAGCAGCAGATGCTGCTGGTGTTAGCATTGCAGACGGGATGATTTGGCGGATTATCCAATGGTTTATCCTTGTCGGCATGTCCATATGGTTCGTTTACAATTACGCTAGTAAGATTGAAAAAGATCCAAGCAAATCGTTGGTTGCAGACAAGGCAGAAGAGCATAAGGAATTTTTCCAATTGCAAAATTCTGGTGAAGAGTTAAGCAAACGCCAACGAAACGTTTTGACCATTTTTACCTTGACTTTTGTCATTATGATTCTTAGTTTGATTCCGTGGGAAGATTTTGGCATCAAGCTATTTACTAATATTAATACTTGGTTAACCACTATGCCTATTTTAGGTGGCGCTATTGGGAAAACCATGGGAGCATTTGGTACATGGTACTTTCCAGAAATTACTATGCTCTTTATCATGATGGGGGTATTGGTTGCTATCGTTTATCGTATGAGTGAAGATGATTTCCTTAGTTCCTTCTTGACTGGTGCAGGTGAATTCTTGGGCGTAGCCATAATCTGTGCAATTGCGCGTGGTATTCAAGTTATCATGAACGGCGGTATGATTACAGCCACTATTCTTCACTGGGGTGAAACTGGACTCTCAGGATTGTCTTCTCAAGTCTTTATTATTCTTGCCTATATTTTCTATCTCCCAATGTCCTTCTTGATTCCATCAACATCAGGGCTTGCTGGGGCAACAATGGGTATTATGGCACCGCTTGGACAGTTCTCAAATGTTCCCGCCCACCTTGTTATTACAGCCTTCCAATCAGCTTCTGGTATTTTGAACATGATTTCTCCAACTTCAGCGATCGTTATGGGAGCTCTTGCGCTTGGTCGCGTTGACCTTGGTACTTGGTGGAAATTCATTGGTAAATTTATTGTAATGGTGATGCTTGTAAGCGTGCTATTACTTGTAGTTGCAACATTCTTTTAACAGATAGGAGGTTCCTATGGAATCCTATATCACACCTAAACATCAAGAGGCCTGTGTAGCTGCCATTAAACAGATCGTTTCTTACCCTTCTGTTTGTCATGAAGGGGAAAATGGCACACCTTTTGGACAGGCCATTCAAGATGTTCTCGAAGCAACCTTAGACTTATGTCAAGGTCTTGGCTTTCATACTTATATTGATCCTAAAGGTTACTATGGCTATGCTGAATTAGGTAATCAAAAAGAGGTCTTGGCTATTCTGTGCCACTTAGATGTTGTTCCAGAAGGGGACCGTCAGTTATGGCAGACAGATCCATTTGACTGTGTCGAAGCCGATGGTTGTTTGTTTGGGCGCGGTACTCAAGACGACAAAGGGCCTAGCATGATGGCACTTTTTGCCACCAAAGCCTTGATAGACGCAGGTGTAACCTTTAATAAACGCATTCGCTTTATTTTCGGGACAGACGAAGAAACCTTGTGGCGGTGCATGAATCGCTACAATGATGTAGAAGAACAGGCTACCTTTGGGTTTGCTCCTGATTCAAGTTTCCCTTTAACCTATGCCGAAAAAGGCCTACTTCAGGCAAAATTAGTGGGGAAAGGTTATGATAAACTGTCACTTGAAATCGGACAAGCCTACAATGTTGTTCCTGCAAGAGCCTCTTATCAAGGTGATAAGCTGGAGGCTTTACAAAAAGAACTAGATAAGCTTGGCTTTGAGTACGTCGTCAAAGAGGACAGCTTAACGGTGTATGGTCTTGCTCAGCATGCTAAAGATGCTCCGGATGGGATCAATGCCCTCATCAGACTTGCCAAAGCCTTAGTCGTCCTTGAACCCAATGAAACCCTTGATTTTCTTGCCAATGTCGTTGATGAAGATGGCAGAGCACTCAACATTTTTGGACCAGTTGAAGATGAACCTTCAGGCAAATTAAGCTTTAATGCCGCAGGGCTTACCTTAACCAAAGACAAGGCAGAAATTCGCCTAGATATTCGGATTCCAGTTCTGGCGGATAAGGAAAAATTGGTCCAACAATTAAGCCAAAAAGCGCAAGAATATGGTCTAACCTACCAAGAATTTGATTATTTGGCACCTTTATATGTGCCATTAGAGAGTGAATTGGTAACGACCCTATTAACAGTCTATCGAGAAAAAACCGGTGATCAAAGCCCTGCCCAATCATCAGGAGGGGCAACCTTTGCCAGAACAATGGACAATTGTGTTGCCTTTGGTGCCCTTTTCCCTGATGCTGTTCAAACGGAACACCAAGAAAATGAACACATCGTTTTAGCGGATGCTTACCGCGCTATGGATATTTATGCGGAAGCTATTTACCGACTAACGCGATAGCAATACATGAGGAGAAGTTTGAAAAAAATAAAAGCTAATTGATTTATTGTTTATCCTGATTTTGGGCGCACTAAAAAGAGGTGTTGAAACCTGATTTTTGAGATTAAGCGACATTGAATCCGTGCTGTTGTGCAAAACGAACAGCGTCTTGAACAGACATCGTTTTATCAGGATTTCGTATTTCGGTCAGTCCTTGTAAAACAGGATTGTAGTCTTCTTGTTTCCGTAGCACTTGGTACACAGAAACCAGTAATCTGCGACAGATAGCGCTAATTGCTTTTCGGTGTCCCCGGCGTTTCTTGAGTTTAAGATACTTGTTTCTCAATTCTGGATGCTTATCAGATTTGACAACAGCGTTTGCGACTTGAACAAGGAAAGGTTTCAAGTATTTTCCCCCTTTAGAAATGCGCGTAGAAAACTTTTTCCCAGCACTTTCATTGTTGGCAGGGACAAGTCCAGCCCAGGAACACAGTTTGGCAGCTGAATCAAAGACTGTCATATCGCAACCAATTTCTGAGATGATTCTGAGAGCAGATAAGTCCTCTTTGAAACCAGGTACGGTTTGAATTAGTTTTACTTGATGTTGATAGTCTTGTCCCAGTTCCCGAATCATCTGTTCCAAATCTTCTTTACAGATAGCTAAGGCATCATAATGAGCTTTGATGACTCTGATTTTCTCAGCTTGTTCAGATGTTAAAGCACCTTCCATAGCGATTTCCAAGTCTTGGACTTTATTCTTCATTCTCTTGTGAACCAGTTGCTCAATATTGGGTTTATCTTGTGGATTGTCAAGGATGCTCTTAATAATAGCTTGAGCGCTTTTTCCGAAAACATCGGAAACGACACTTGCAATTTGAAGATTAGACCAAGTGAGACAGTTCTGATACCGATTTTTCTCGCCAACCTGAAGTTGTGTTAGCTTCATGCGATATCTGAAAAGGTCACGGAGTTGTCTGATTTTGAGCGGGGGAATAAAGCTAGAAGCAACTAAATCATGCTTGAAGAGGTCGGCTATCCATTGCGCATCTTTCTTGTCGGTTTTCTTTCCTCGAATAGCTTTGACATATTTGGGATGAGCTAAGCAGACATTGGTCTGTTCTTCTAGGATATTGAAAACAGGAATCCAGTATTTACCAGTAGATTCCATACAGACATCGAAGCAGGAATAATATTCCAACCAATCACGTAGCTGAGTGAGTCCATTGGTAAAGGTGGAGAAGCGTTTACGATGGTACTCAGTAATTCCTTGATTATTGGCGATGGCAATAACTGCTACGACAAAAGTTTTATGCACATCAATTCCACAACAATTAGGATAAACGATTTTTAACATAGGAGGAAACTCCTTTCTCAAAAGTAGAGAAGCTCCTATCCCTTGACTGCTCTTCCCTTTCACAAACGAGTCGCTTATCCAAGTATAAGTTTACGTGCTCTTAGTCACAGTTAGTTGTGCTTGATAGGAAGAACCACACCTATAATTATTCGAGGTAGTAGCTGAACTACTCACTTACTCTCCTCCCCGTGATTTGTAGTAGTGATAGGGCTTCTCACTGTTATTATAGACAAAAATAAAGAGCATAACACCTTTTCATTCAGTGTTGTGCCTTGAGTGAAACGAAAGGAATAAATTATAATTATGGCGAAACAAAAAATCGTGGTCGCACTTGGAGGAAATGCTATTCTTTCAACAGATGCGTCAGCAAAAGCACAACAAGAAGCCTTGATTTCCACATCAAAATCATTGGTTAAATTAATTAAAGAAGGTCATGAAGTTATCGTGACCCACGGCAATGGCCCACAAGTTGGTAACCTCTTGTTACAACAAGCAGCAGCGGATTCTGAAAAAAATCCAGCAATGCCTTTAGACACTTGTGTTGCCATGACAGAAGGTAGCATTGGTTTTTGGTTAGTCAATGCCCTTGATAATGAATTGCAAGCCCAAGGCATTCAAAAAGAAGTGGCAGCTGTTGTCACTCAAGTGATCGTGGATGCCAAAGACCCAGCTTTTGAAAACCCAACAAAACCAATTGGCCCATTCCTTACCGAAGAAGATGCCAAAAAACAGATGGCAGAGTCTGGTGCAAGTTTCAAAGAAGATGCTGGTCGTGGCTGGCGTAAGGTTGTACCATCACCAAAACCAGTTGGCATTAAAGAAGCCAACGTCATCAGAAGTCTGGTTGATTCTGGCGTTGTTGTGGTTAGTGCTGGTGGTGGCGGTGTGCCTGTTGTGGAAGATGCAGCTAGCAAGACCCTTACGGGTGTGGAAGCCGTTATTGACAAGGACTTTGCTAGCCAAACCCTTTCAGAATTGGTGGATGCAGACCTCTTTATCGTTTTGACAGGGGTTGACAATGTTTATGTTAACTTCAACAAACCTGATCAAACAAAATTGGAAGAAGTAACGGTCTCTCAAATGAAAGAGTACATCACACAAGACCAATTTGCACCAGGTAGTATGTTACCAAAAGTGGAAGCTGCCATTGCTTTTGTTGAAAACAAACCAAATGCCAAAGCCATTATCACATCACTCGAAAATATTGACAATGTACTATCAGCAAATGCTGGCACACAAATTATCGCAGGCTAAACAAGAGGACTTTCGTCAAGTCACTGACTAGTCAGACAATCCATTCGGGAACGACGAATCATTTGTTCTTGATGATGTCATTGATTTGACTCTTCTAACGCTTTCAATCCTCATGATAGCTCTCACGATAGGACTCATTATATTTAACAAGAAAGGCTAAATTTCAATGAAATTGGTCTTTTCTTTTACTTTTAATAAGTGTATAATAGTCATACTATTTTTTATTTTTCAACAATAAGTTAAATAAGAGTAGGCTAGGTTCAGCTTTTACTAATGTTGCTGATTCTAATAGACTCAAGAGGTCACCAAAAAAGAAGGAGGAGCTATGAAGAAAAGTTTTATTCATCAACAAGAGGAGATTTCCTTTGTTAAAAATACGTTCACACAGTATTTGATTGCTAAGCTTGATGTTGTTGAAGTGCAAGGACCCATTTTAAGTCGGGTCGGGGATGGTATGCAAGATAATTTGTCCGGTATTGAAAATCCAGTATCTGTCAATGTCTTGAATATTCCTAATGCAACCTTTGAAGTTGTGCATTCACTAGCAAAATGGAAACGTCACACCTTAGCCCGTTTTGGCTTTAATGAAGGTGAAGGTCTTGTTGTTAATATGAAGGCTCTCCGGCCTGATGAGGATTCACTTGACCAAACCCACTCGGTGTATGTTGATCAATGGGATTGGGAAAAGGTCATTCCTGATGGCAAGCGCAACCTAGCCTATCTCAAAGAAACCGTTGAAACCATTTATAAGGTGATTCGTCTAACCGAGTTAGCTGTTGAAGCCCGTTATGATATTGAAGCGGTTCTACCAAAGAAAATTACCTTCATTCACACCGAAGAATTGGTAGCTAAATACCCTGACTTGACACCCAAAGAACGCGAAAATGCGATTACCAAAGAATTTGGTGCAGTCTTCTTAATTGGTATTGGTGGCATCCTACCTGATGGCAAGCCGCATGATGGTCGTGCTCCTGACTATGACGACTGGACAACAGAATCTGAAAATGGCTATCATGGCCTCAATGGTGATATTTTGGTTTGGAATGACCAGCTTGGCTCAGCCTTTGAATTATCCTCAATGGGAATCCGTGTGGATGAGGAAGCCCTAAAACGTCAGGTAGAAATTACTGGTGACCAAGACCGATTAGCTTTTGATTGGCATAAATCCTTGTTAAATGGGCTCTTCCCACTCTCCATCGGTGGAGGTATTGGTCAATCACGTATGGCCATGTTCTTGTTGCGCAAAAAACATATTGGAGAAGTCCAAACTTCCGTATGGCCTCAAGAGGTTCGTGATAGCTACGATAATATCTTGTAAGCTAATCGCAGAATTCTGTGGGTAAAACAGACAGGCGACTCGGATTACTTTTAATCTTAGTGACGATTATTTTTGAACTCAGTAAAGGCTTTGGACCCTTGTCCTAGCCTTTTTTTAAGGTTAGTTACTAAGAATTTTGAAAAAAGAAATTATTTTTAAGGTTTGACCTTAGAAATTTGCTATAATGAATGGTATGAGAATTGTATCTGGTGAATTTGGCGGGCGTCCCTTGAAGACGCTCGATGGTAAAACAACTCGTCCCACATCTGATAAAGTTAGAGGGGCGATTTTTAACATGATTGGACCCTATTTTGATGGGGGTCGGGTTCTAGACTTATTTTCAGGGTCTGGTGGTTTGTCTATTGAAGCGGTTTCTCGCGGCATGTCATCTGCTGTTTTGGTAGAACGTGATCGTAAGGCGCAGGCCATTATCCAAGAAAACATCAAGATGACCAAAGCAGAACAACAGTTTACTCTCCTGAAAATGGAGGCTGAACGTGCTATTCATCAGTTGAGTGGTCAATTTGATTTGGTATTTTTGGATCCTCCTTATGCTAAGGAAACTATTGTCGCTAACATTGAAGCTCTGGCTGCCAATGAGTTATTGAGTGACGACGTTATGGTGGTGTGCGAAACGGATAAAAACGTGGTTTTACCAGAGGAAATTGCAAACTTAGGGATTTGGAAAGAGAAAACCTATGGTATTAGTAAGGTAACAGTATATGTCAAGTAAAATAGGACTTTATACAGGATCGTTTGATCCTGTCACCAATGGGCATCTGGATATTATTAAGCGAGCCAGCCAATTATGTGACCATCTCTATGTCGGGATTTTTTATAATCCTATAAAGGAAGGGCTATTTACCCCTCAAACGCGTCAACTGATGCTTAAACAGGCTTTAGCAGAAATGACCAATGTGAGTGTCGTGATGGCAGAAAATCGCTTAGCTGTTGATGTAGCCAAAGAGTTGCAGGTCACTCACTTGGTTAGAGGACTACGAAACGGTGCTGATTTTGATTACGAAGCCAATTTGGAGTATTTCAATCACATGCTAGCTCCGACGCTTGAGACCGTTTATTTCATTTCTAGAAATGAATGGCAACAACTTAGTTCGAGTCGAGTCAGAGAGTTGATTCATTTTCAGTCCTCTTTGGAAGGACTAGTGCCTCAATCAGTTATGACTCAAGTGGAGAAAATGAATGAAAACAATTAAAAAAATTAAATGGTGGCTGATTAGTCTAATTGCCCTCGTGGCTCTGCTTATCGTCCTTTTTTTCCCTCTTCCTTATTATGTTGAAATGCCTGGCGGAGCCTATGACATTCGATCTGTGGTCAAGGTTAATGGCAAAGAAGATAAAGATAAAGGCTCCTATCAGTTTGTGGCAGTCAGTCTCAGTCGAGCCAGTTTAGCTCAGTTGCTCTATGCTTGGCTAACCCCTTTTACTGAAATCAGTTCAGTTGAGGATACCACAGGCGGTTATAGCGATGCAGACTATATCCGCATTAATCAATTCTACATGGAAACCTCACAAAATGCTGCGGTCTATCAGGCATTGACCTTGGCAGACAAACCAGTTACTTTGGACTACAAAGGGGTATATGTGTTAGATATTAGCAAGGATTCAACCTTTAAAGGTACTTTAAACTTAGCAGATACGGTAACGGGAGTGAATCACAAACAATTTACGAGTTCAACAGAACTTGTGGACTATGTCTCTCATTTAAAACTTGGTGATAAGGTGACTGTGCAGTTTATTAGTAATAGCGAACCTAAGTCTGAAACAGGTCGTATCATCAAACTAAAAAATGGTAAAAATGGTATCGGCATTGCTTTAACAGACCATACTAAAGTCAATTCAGCAGACAAAATCGAGTTTAGTACCCAAGGTGTTGGGGGTCCTAGCGCAGGCTTAATGTTTACATTAGATATCTACGACCAAATTAATAAAGAAGACCTTCGTAAAGGAAGACATATCGCCGGGACAGGAACCATTGGTAAAGATGGTGAAGTTGGAGATATTGGCGGTGCGGGTCTTAAGGTCGTTGCTGCTGCAGATGCTGGTGCTGAGATTTTCTTTGTGCCGAATAATCCTGTGGATAAAGCTGTTAAAAAAGCCAATCCAAAAGCTATTAGCAATTATGAAGAGGCCAAGCGAGCAGCCAAGCAGTTAAAAACAAAAATGAAAATTGTTCCTGTAACAACTGTTCAGGATGCCCTAGCCTACCTTCGTCAATAAACGAGGTTAGTCTTCTAGAAGACAACTGAATCGTGAAACAGTTGAGTCAGTTAGATGTGTTTTGACCTCATCTAGCTGGCTTTTTTATATGCCTTAAAAACTTTAGCTGGTAGCAACAAGATGATCGACGCTCTAATAGCTTACAGGTTGAACTAGTGGTTCTAAAAAAGAATGATTTCTTTCTTTAAAATGCTAGAAAATAGTTGACAAGCAAAAAGAAAACGGTTACAATAACAAACGTGAGAACGGTTCCACAAATGAATAGAAAGGGGGACAACTAATGGCAACGATCAAACAAGTCGCTGAAGAAGCAGGCTTATCCAAATCAACAGTTTCCAGATATATTTCTCAAAAAGGCTATGTTTCTGATGAAGCTAGAGATAAGATTAAGGCTGCCATTGACAAATTACATTATAGTCCCAACGTCTTGGCCCAGTCTTTAAAAACTAAAAAGAATCAGTTAGTTGGTCTCCTCCTTCCTGATATTTCTAACCCCTTCTTTCCGCGCCTAGCAAGGGGAGCCGAAGAATACCTGAAAGAAAAAGGTTATCGGGTCATGTTGGGTAATATTTCAGACAGTGAAGCCCTAGAAGAAGAATATGTTCATGTCCTTCTTCAAAGCAATGCGGCAGGTATTATTACGACTCATGACTTTACCAAGCGTTACCCCGACTTGCCTATTCCAGTTGTGGTGGTAGACCGTGTTGACCAAGAAACGCAGTATGGTGTCTTTTCAGATAATAAAGCTGGAGGGCTCTTAGCTGCTCAAACGGTTTGGCAAGCGGGAACAGAAGAAGTGCTTTTGATTAGAGGACCGCTAGACAATGCCGAAAATATTAATGAACGGTTTGAAGCAAGCCTCTCTTATCTACACGAAAAAGAGGTTACCCTTCGCATCTGCGATAGCCAGAGTTTTGATTTTGAAAGCATTCAGTTGGAAGCTAGTAAGAACCTCGACGTCTATCCAATCATTGATAGTATTATAGCCCCGTCAGATATTCACGCCATTGCTTATATTCACGAGCTGCATTCCCGTGGAAAGAAAATTCCTCAGGATGTGCAAGTGATGGGTTACGACGATATTTTGATGAGTCAATTTATTTACCCTTCCCTGTCAACCATTCATCAATCCTCTTATTTGATGGGGCATTATGCAGCTGAACTGGTTTATAACATTGCCAATCAGTTGCCAGTGGAAGCTAATCGCATAAAATTACCAGTTCACTATGTGGAACGTGAGACTATAAGGAGAAAAAATGAGTAAGATTGTTATTGTCGGCAGTATCTCCATGGACCTTGTGATGAAGACCAATCGGATTGCGCAAGAGGGAGAGACGGTTTTTGGAGATAGCTTTGCTATGGTTCCTGGTGGTAAAGGGGCTAACCAAGCTGTTGCAGTTGGTCGCTTAGCCGCCCAAAAAGATCAGATTAACATGCTGGGAGCTGTGGGCGAGGATTCCTTTGGCCATCTCTTATTACAAAATTTAGCAGATAACGGTCTTAACGTGGACTTTGTGGGAACGGTACCATCATCGTCTGGTATTGCTCAAATCACCATTTTTAACCATGACAACCGAATTATCTATTGTCCCGGAGCGAATGGAGAGGTTGACACAACTCTTTGGGAAAAAGAATGGGATTTATTAGAAGCAGCTGATTTGGTTATTCTTCAAAATGAAATCCCGCACCAAGCTAATTTGGGCATAGCTCAATTTTGTCATGATAAAGGCATCAAGGTGCTCTATAACCCAGCCCCTGCGAGAGAAACAGATAAAGAGATGCTAGACTTGGTCACCTATTTCACACCAAACCAACATGAAGTTCAAGAACTCTTCCCAGATAAAGAATTGGACACTATTCTTGAGGCATATCCAAATCGTCTTATCGTTACTTTGGGAACTAAGGGATCTACTTACTTTGATGGGCAAGTTATTCAACTGATTCCAGCCATTAAGACTGAAGCTATTGATACGACAGGTGCTGGAGATACCTTTAACGGAGCCTTTGGTTTTGCTGTTTCAAAAGGATTAGACATGCGTGAATCTTTAAAATTTGCGACCTTGGCCTCACACTTATCTGTTCAACAATTTGGTGCCCAAGGTGGCATGCCAACATTATCAGAAATGAAGGAGCACGACGCTTATGAAAAAGCATGGGATTTTGAATAGTCATTTGGCTAAACTGGCAGATGATTTAGGACACACAGACCGTGTCTGTATCGGTGATTTAGGACTTCCTGTTCCAGACGGTGTTGCTAAAATTGATTTGGCACTCAAACCAGGACAACCTAATTTCCAAGACGTCTTAGCAGTTTACTTAGAGCATGTGTTAGTCGAAAAAGTTATCTTAGCAGAAGAAATTAAAAGCCAAAATCCAAAACAATTAGAGGATTTATTAGCTAGATTGGATAGTTCAGTTATTGTGGAGTACGTTAGCCACGAGGAATTAAAAGCGTTGACCAAGTCAACTAAAGCTGTTGTAAGAACAGGTGAAAATACTCCTTATTCCAATGTCATCTTGCAGTCAGGGGTGATGATTTAGAAAGGGGACACTAGCATGAAAATTGACATGAGAGGGATTTCCAAATCTTTTGGAACCAACAAGGTACTGGAAGCCATTGATTTAGTGGTGACTTCAGGAGAAGTTCATGCCTTGATGGGAGAAAATGGTGCAGGTAAGTCTACCTTGATGAACATTTTGACAGGACTTTTTCCAGCAAGTTCTGGAACCATTTTGATTGATGGAAAAGAAATGGCCTTTGCTAATCCACAAGAAGCAGAAGCATTTGGTATTAGCTTTATTCATCAGGAAATGAACACATGGCCCGAGATGACAGTACTCGAAAACCTCTTTTTAGGGCGAGAAATCAAAAAATCTTTTGGACTTCTAGATGATAAGGCCATGAAGGAGAAGGCTAGGTATGCATTCAAAAGATTAGGAGTGTCTATTCCCTTGGATAAGCGTATTGGAGATCTCTCAGTTGGTCAGCAACAGATGATTGAAATTGCTAAAAGCCTCCTGTCTGAAGTGTCATTATTAATTATGGATGAACCGACAGCCGCTCTTACTGATCGCGAAACTGAAAATCTCTTCAAGATTATTGGCAGTTTAAAAGAAGAAGGTGTTGGTATTGTCTATATTTCCCATCGTATGGAAGAAATCTTCAAAATTACTGATATGGTAACGGTCATGCGAGACGGGATTGTCGTTGACACGAAACCAACTCAAGAGACGACTCCAGATGAACTGGTCAAAAAAATGGTTGGACGTGATATCGAAGATTACTATCCAGAAAAAACAGCTACTATTGGATCAGTTGCCTTTGAAGTTAAGGAATTATCCGGACAAACTTTTCAAGGGGTTTCATTCCAAGTAAAACAGGGCGAAATTCTTGGCTTTTCAGGGTTAATGGGTTCTGGTCGAACCGAAGTGATGCGAACTATTTTTGGTTTGGATCCTAAACAGTCAGGACAGGTTATGATTGATGGGAAAGAAGTCATGATTCATAATCCAGCTCAGGCGATTAAGCACGGCATCGGATTTTTGACGGAAGATCGAAAAGATGAGGGGTTGATTTTAGACTTTAGTATCAAAGATAACATGACCTTGCCAAGTACCAAAGATTTCAGTAAGCATGGTTTCTTCGACGACAAAACCAGTACCACCTTTGTTGAGCAATTAATTAACCGCTTGCGTATAAAATCCGGGACGCCCACTTTACCGGTGGGAAATCTTTCTGGTGGGAACCAGCAAAAGGTTGTCCTTGCGAAATGGATTGGCATTGCTCCAAAAGTATTGATTTTAGATGAACCCACTAGAGGGGTGGATGTTGGTGCCAAACGCGAAATTTACCAATTAATGAATGAATTGGCAGAGAGAGGTGTGCCTATTATTATGGTCTCTTCAGACCTTCCAGAAGTATTAGGCGTTAGTGATCGGATTATGGTTATGCACGAAGGACGTATTGCTGGCCAACTTTCTCGTGAAGAAGCTAGTCAGGAAAAAGTCATGCAGTTGGCAACAGGAGGAAATTAAGGTGAAACAAGTAATGAAATACATGTCAGAGTTAACCACTCTGGTCGCACTCGTTGGGTTAATGATTGTCATCACGCTGATTAATCCTAACTTTTTAACCACAAACAACTTATTAAACTTACTTTTGCAGTTAACCGCTAATGGTTTTATTGCCTTTGGGATGACTTTTGTCATTTTAACTGGTGGGATTGATTTATCGGTAGGTTCGATTTTAGCTCTCTCTAGTGCTCTCTCAACTGGATTTATAGCTTCAGGTGTGCCTGTTCCTTTAGCTATTTTATTAGCTGTTATCATGGGTGGCTTATTTGGAATGGTAAATGGTCTCTTTATTTCTTATGGGAAATTGGCGCCATTTATCGTCACCTTGGCTACCATGACTATTTTCCGAGGAGCAACGCTTGTGTATACTAATGGGAATCCCATTACTAAAGGATTGTCTGACTCATTCCTCTTTCAGTTTTTAGGACAAGGGTATATTGTCGGTATTCCTTTCCCAGTTATCCTTATGTTTATCGTCTTTCTTATTTTGTATGTGCTCTTGCACAAAACTGCCTTTGGGAAATCTGTTTACGCGCTAGGAGGCAATGAAAAAGCAGCGTATACCTCAGGTGTTAAACTCAATAAAGTCAAACTTATTATTTATACCATTTCAGGAATGATGGCTGCTATTTCTGGGCTAATCATTACTTCTCGTTTGAGCTCTGCTCAGCCAACGGCTGGTAGCAGTTATGAAATGGATGCTATTGCAGCCGTTGTTCTTGGAGGAACTTCTTTATCAGGAGGTAAAGGGCGTATCCTAGGAACATTGATTGGTGCCTTGATTATTGGGGTCCTTAATAACGGGTTAAACATTATTGGTGTATCAGCCTTTTGGCAACAAGTGGTAAAAGGGATTGTTATCTTGATTGCCGTGTTACTAGATCGCTTTAAAGTTGCAAAATAAGAGAAATGTTTCAGTTATTGTTGGCATGCTAATGCATGTACGGTCTTAGTGTTAAACAATTTTTAAAAAGGAGACATCATGAAATTTACGAAAAAACTTGGCTTTCTAGCCTTACTTATGTCAATGCTTCTTGTCTTAGGAGCTTGCGGAAAAACTGGTCTAGGAAATTCTTCTGGAACAAGCAAAGAGGTGACAAAAAAAGCTGCTAAAGACTTGAAATTAGGGGTATCTATTTCCACCACGAATAACCCTTACTTCGTCGCTATGAAAGATGGTTTAGACAAGTATGCTGATAAAAAAGAAGTGAGCTTAAAAGTTGCTGATGCTCAAGATGATGCAGCACGTCAAGCGGACGATGTGCAAAACTTTATTAGCCAAAATGTGGATGCTATTTTGATTAATCCAGTGGACTCAGACGCCATTGTGCCAGCGATTAAAGCTGCTAACAATGCTAGTATCCCTGTTATTCTTATTGACCGTGGTAGCAATGGTGGTGATGTTTTAACAACAGTTGCTTCTGATAATGTTGAAGCGGGTAAAATGGCTGCTGATTACATTGTGAAAGAGCTTGGTGAAAAAGCAAAAGCCTTTGAATTGTCAGGCGTTCCAGGAGCTTCAGCGACTGTAGACCGTGGTAATGGTTTTAATAAAGTTGCAAAAGAAAAATTAGAAGTTTTATCAAGTCAGTCAGCTAACTTTGACCGTGCTAAAGCCTTGAACACAGCACAAAACATGATTCAAGGAAACAAAGACGTTCAAGTCATTTTTGCCCAAAACGATGAAATGGCACTCGGAGCTGCTCAAGCTGTTAAATCAGCAGGTCTTCAAAATGTTTTAATCATTGGTATTGATGGTCAACCAGATGCTCACCAAGCTATTGAAAAAGGTGATATTACAGCAACAATCGCTCAACAACCTGCTAAAATGGGTGAAATTGCTATCCAAGCGGCTATTGACCACTACAATGGAAAAAAAGTGGATAAAGAGACCGTATCACCAATTTACCTTGTTACCAAAGAAAATGTTGACAAATACAATTGGTAAGTTAACTATAACTGCTCTTAAGCTTAGGCTTAAGGGCTTTTTTTAAAAGTAATCATTAGCATGGAAACTTCAAAAGTGCTATAGTGGGTTCAAACAGACTGCTAATCATTTCGCTCAAGCTAGAGATCCTTAAGGAGAAGTTTGAAAAAAATAAAAGCTAATTGATTTATTGTTTATCCTGATTTTGGGCGCACTAAAAAGAGGTGTTGAAACCTGATTTTTGAGATTAAGCGACATTGAATCCGTGCTGTTGTGCAAAACGAACAGCGTCTTGAACAGACATCGTTTTATCAGGATTTCGTATTTCGGTCAGTCCTTGTAAAACAGGATTGTAGTCTTCTTGTTTCCGTAGCACTTGGTACACAGAAACCAGTAATCTGCGACAGATAGCGCTAATTGCTTTTCGGTGTCCCCGGCGTTTCTTGAGTTTAAGATACTTGTTTCTCAATTCTGGATGCTTATCAGATTTGACAACAGCGTTTGCGACTTGAACAAGGAAAGGTTTCAAGTATTTTCCCCCTTTAGAAATGCGCGTAGAAAACTTTTTCCCAGCACTTTCATTGTTGGCAGGGACAAGTCCAGCCCAGGAACACAGTTTGGCAGCTGAATCAAAGACTGTCATATCGCAACCAATTTCTGAGATGATTCTGAGAGCAGATAAGTCCTCTTTGAAACCAGGTACGGTTTGAATTAGTTTTACTTGATGTTGATAGTCTTGTCCCAGTTCCCGAATCATCTGTTCCAAATCTTCTTTACAGATAGCTAAGGCATCATAATGAGCTTTGATGACTCTGATTTTCTCAGCTTGTTCAGATGTTAAAGCACCTTCCATAGCGATTTCCAAGTCTTGGACTTTATTCTTCATTCTCTTGTGAACCAGTTGCTCAATATTGGGTTTATCTTGTGGATTGTCAAGGATGCTCTTAATAATAGCTTGAGCGCTTTTTCCGAAAACATCGGAAACGACACTTGCAATTTGAAGATTAGACCAAGTGAGACAGTTCTGATACCGATTTTTCTCGCCAACCTGAAGTTGTGTTAGCTTCATGCGATATCTGAAAAGGTCACGGAGTTGTCTGATTTTGAGCGGGGGAATAAAGCTAGAAGCAACTAAATCATGCTTGAAGAGGTCGGCTATCCATTGCGCATCTTTCTTGTCGGTTTTCTTTCCTCGAATAGCTTTGACATATTTGGGATGAGCTAAGCAGACATTGGTCTGTTCTTCTAGGATATTGAAAACAGGAATCCAGTATTTACCAGTAGATTCCATACAGACATCGAAGCAGGAATAATATTCCAACCAATCACGTAGCTGAGTGAGTCCATTGGTAAAGGTGGAGAAGCGTTTACGATGGTACTCAGTAATTCCTTGATTATTGGCGATGGCAATAACTGCTACGACAAAAGTTTTATGCACATCAATTCCACAACAATTAGGATAAACGATTTTTAACATAGGAGGAAACTCCTTTCTCAAAAGTAGAGAAGCTCCTATCCCTTGACTGCTCTTCCCTTTCACAAACGAGTCGCTTATCCAAGTATAAGTTTACGTGCTCTTAGTCACAGTTAGTTGTGCTTGATAGGAAGAACCACACCTATAATTATTCGAGGTAGTAGCTGAACTACTCACTTACTCTCCTCCCCGTGATTTGTAGTAGTGATAGGGCTTCTCACTGTTATTATAGACAAAAATAAAGAGCATAACACCTTTTCATTCAGTGTTGTGCCTTGAGTGAAACGAAAGGAATAAATTATAATTATGGCAACATTAGCCATTACAGGAATGACTGGACATTTAGGACAGGCTGTCGCACAGGCTTTAGCTAAAGAAGGAGTATTTTTCGCCAATTGGCAAGAAGACCACATAAGGTTGCTCCATTGCCTAATACCACCATTCACCAAGCCAACTATGATTGTAGTTTAGAAACACAGAAAACTTTACGAGGAGTAGATGTCTTGGTGATGGTATCAGCCCATGAGAGCCTTAATCGTTTGGAAGAGCACAAAGCTTTTATTGATGCAGCCAAAATTTCAGGAGTTAGACACATCATTTACACCTCGTTTTATCAAGCCAGCCCCAATTCGATCTTTACCTTAGCTAGAGATCATGCCGTAACCGAAGCTTACATCAAAGAAAATGGGTTAACGTATACTTTTTTAAAAGATAATTTTTACCTAGATTTTTGGTTTGACTTGGGCTTAAGAGATGGTGAATTAAGAGGGCCAGCTGCAGAGGGGAAAGTGTCAGCTGTCGTACGGTCTGATGTGACAGAAGTAATAGCGACAATCAGTCAACACCCTCAAAATTGGGAGAACCAAACCTTGAATCTGACTGGTCCTGAGAACCTAAGTTTGTCAGTTATTGCCCAGAAACTTAGTCACTGGTGTCAAAAAAGCATTCCTTATAGTTCAGAAACCGTTCCAGAAGCTTATGCCTCTCGTCAATATTGGCCAGCTCAAGACTGGGAATACGATGCCTGGGTGAGTACCTATACAGCTATAGCTGCAGGTGAACAATCGGGTATTTCCCCAGCTATCGAAACCGTTTTAGGACGACCAGCTAAATCCTTAGACCAGTTCTTAACAGAGAATCATTCTTAAGCATCTTAAGTGAGAGATTTAATTTAGACCAATGGTGATTGGTAGCCGTTCTTGCTATGATGACTTGTTTCCTACTTACAAAAGCTTAAAAATAGTGTATAATAGATGAGTTACGGGTAACGTTGAAACTCGGTTTTGTCAGTCACTCTAATTCTAAGGAAGTAAACTATTCCCACATGATTGACAAGAGTAGCAGGAGTTACCACAATTGAAATAACCTAACCATTGATATTTAAGGATTCTTATGAAAGGAGTCACATGAAAAAAGACATTTCACCAGAAATGTATAACTACAATAAATTTCCTGGGCCAGAATTTAGTCACTTTGACCAGCAGGTCAAAGCAGAAGGTATAGAGTTCCTCTTGCTTGAAAATGTTAAAAATGCCTTTGATACGACCAGTTTTGGTCAACGTTATACAGAGATTTTACTCAAGTACGACTATATTGTTGGCGATTGGGGAAATGAGCAACTACGTCTCAAAGGGTTTTACAAGGACAGTAATGACGTTAAAAAAACAAACCGCATTTCACGCTTAGAAGACTATATTAAAGAGTTTTGCAATTTTGGCTGTGCCTATTTTGTTTTGGAAAATCCTAATCCTAAAGAAATCACTTTCGAAGAGGAGTGTCAGCCAAGACGGAAAAAGTCCTCTAAGTCAAAACCAAATCGACGGAAATCAGGTCAAACAAATCCACAGGTAGCACCTCAAAAAAACAAACAGAAGCGTTCTCAAAAGGAAAAACCAGCTGACAAACAAACCTTTACTAGTAAAAAGCGTAAAGAAAACAATAAGAGCAAGTCGAAACGTAATCAGACCAAGCAGCTTAATGCTAAGTCTGATCACTTTATTATCAGAAAGAAGGATCAGTAATCCATGAAACCATCCATTTACAGCTTGACCCGGGAAGACGTAATTGCTTGGGCTATTGACCACGGACAAAAGAAATTTAGAGCTACCCAAATTTGGGATTGGCTCTATAAAAAACGTGTTCAGTCTTTTGATGACATGACTAATATTTCCAAAGATTTTATTGCTATCTTAAAGGAAAATTTTTGCGTCAATCCTCTGAAGCAACGCATTGTTCAAGAGTCAGCTGACGGAACTGTTAAGTATTTGTTTGAGTTACCAGATGGTATGCTCATTGAAACAGTTTTGATGCGTCAGCATTATGGGCATTCTGTTTGTGTTACCACACAAGTTGGTTGTAATATTGGCTGTACCTTCTGTGCTAGCGGTTTAATCAAAAAACAGCGTGATTTAAACAGTGGTGAAATCACAGCTCAGATTATGCTGGTTCAAAAATATTTTGATGAGCGTGGTCAAGACGAACGTGTCAGTCATGTGGTTGTTATGGGAATTGGTGAGCCATTTGACAATTACCAAAATGTGATGAGTTTCTTACGGACGATTAATGATGACAATGGTCTAGCTATTGGTGCTCGCCATATCACGGTATCAACTTCCGGTTTGGCGCATAAGATTCGTGAGTTTGCCAACGAAGGAGTGCAGGTTAATTTAGCGGTATCACTTCATGCCCCTAATAATGACTTACGTTCAAGCATCATGAGAATCAACCGATCTTTTCCACTCGAAAAACTTTTTGCAGCCATTGAGTATTATATTGAAACAACTAACCGTCGTGTAACCTTTGAATACATCATGTTAAATGAGGTCAATGATGGTGTTGAGCAGGCTCAGGAGTTGGCAGACCTGACTAAAAATATTCGCAAATTGTCTTACGTTAACTTGATTCCCTACAATCCTGTTTCAGAACACGACCAATACAGTAGAAGTCCTAAAGAACGCGTTTCAGCATTTTACGATGTGTTGAAGAAAAACGGTGTCAACTGTGTCGTGCGTCAAGAGCACGGTACCGATATTGATGCGGCCTGTGGACAATTACGTTCCAATACCATGAAAAAAGACCGTGAAAAAGCTGCAGCAACCAACGCATAAGAGGATGCTAAAGCAAGTCTTTAATCAGGAAGGATTAGTGAGGAGAAAATGGCGGTGGTTTTTCCTCCTTGTTTTAGCGGCTTATGTTTTGGCCATTGTTTTGATGTGTTTTACCCCTCAACCCAACTTGTTTAAAGGCATACAAACACCACATGTCATAGAAGTTGGACGTCTTCGTTTCCTCGTGGTACCTTTGAATAGCCTATGGTCGCTACCTCAATTGTCAACCCCTTTGGAACTTAGCTGGGTTATTGGGCAAAATGTAATGAATGTTTTTTTACTCTATCCCTTGGTTTTTATGATTCATTGCCTATGGAAAAATTGGCACAGCCCAAGCAAAAGTTTATGGCTAGGGTTTAGAATCAGTTTGATCATCGAATTGACCCAACTGTTGCTTGATGTTCTGATAGATGCTAATCGAGTATTTGAGTTGGATGACTTGTGGACAAATAGCTTGGGTGCTTTATTGGCCTTTTATAGTTATCGATGGCTGCATCATCGCCTGTCTAGGTCTTTGTAAGACGAATTTAAGCTAAATTTCTCTCCAATGGAGAGACTTTTTATTACTGATATAAGATTAGATTGAAAGATATATTAATGCGGAGGGAGAGTTAATGTCTATTTTGAAAAACTTATGGTGGTTTTTTAAGGAAGAAAAGAAACCCTATCTTATCGGGATTTTATCCTTAAGTTTGGTGGCTTTTTTGAATTTAATTCCCCCAAAAATCATGGGGATTGTGATTGATGGGATTACTAGCCAGAGACTAACTAAAAGCGAGTTGCTTTGGTACCTTTTTTGGCTTATCATAGCTGCTTTAGCAATGTATGCCTTACGCTACGTCTGGCGGATCTGTATTTTTGGGACGTCTTATCGATTAGGACGTGTCATGCGTTTTAAACTCTTTGAGCACTTTACCAAGATGTCTCCTTCTTTTTACCAACGTTATCGAACAGGAGATTTGATGGCCCACGCGACCAATGATATTAATTCCCTTACTCGTTTGGCAGGAGGTGGGGTTATGTCTGCGGTTGACGCCTCGATAACAGCAATTGTGACCTTATTAACCATGCTCCTCACAATTTCTTGGCAAATGACAGTCATTGCAGTCTTGCCTTTGCCCCTGATGGCTTACGCAACTAGTCGTCTAGGGCGCAAAACTCATAAGGCATTTGGAGAATCTCAGGCAGCTTTCTCAGAATTGAATAACAAAGTTCAAGAAAGTGTAGCTGGTATTAAAGTGACCAAATCGTTTGGCTATCAAAGGGATGAAGTAGCTTCTTTCCAGGAAATCAATCAGATGACCTTTAAGAAGAACATGAGAACGATGTTTTATGATGTCATGTTTGATCCGGTGGTGCTTCTTTTTCTTGGCTTATCCTATGTGCTAACCTTATTAGTTGGGGCTTTTATGATCAAGGCTGGGCAAGTAACGATTGGGAATTTAGTGACCTTTATGACCTACCTCGATATGCTCGTCTGGCCTTTGATGGCAGTTGGCTTTTTATTCAATATGGTTCAACGGGGAAGTGTCTCTTATGAGCGTATCAGTCAATTATTAGAACAAGCCTCGGATGTTGAAGAAAGCAGTCATCCCTTAACAACAATTTCTAATGGTTCTTTGACCTACGATATCAATCATTTTTCTTACGATAAAGAAGAAACATTGACCGATATTCATTTCAGGTTAGAAAAAGGACAAACCTTAGGATTGGTTGGACAGACAGGCTCGGGTAAAACAAGTCTTATTAAGCTTCTATTGAGAGAATATGACGTGACTGATGGCGCTATTTGCTTGAATAATCACAATATTAAGAATTATCGTCTTAAAGATTTGCGGCATTTAATGGGCTATGTTCCTCAAGACCAATTTTTATTTGCGACTAGTATTTTAGAAAATGTTCGTTTTGGTAATCCTAAGTTATCGGTTGAGGAAGTAGAAGCAGCGACACGTCTCTCCCATGTCTATAATGATATTATGGAAATGCCACAAGGTTTTCATACCTTAATCGGTGAAAAAGGGGTGTCCTTATCTGGTGGGCAAAAACAACGAATTGCGATGAGTCGTGCGATGATATTGGACCCAGATATTTTAATTTTAGATGATTCCTTATCAGCTGTTGATGCCAAAACAGAGCATGCTATTATTGAGAACCTGAAACAAACAAGACAAGATAAGACAACCATTATTACCGCTCACCGTTTGAGTGCGGTTGTTCACGCAGATTTGATTTTGGTTTTACAACATGGTCGTATTATTGAGAGTGGCCGTCATGAGGATTTGGTAGCAGCGGGAGGTTGGTACGCTAAAACCTATGCTTCACAACAATTGGAAATGGAGGTAGAAGACCATGAGGACAAATAATCAATGGCAAGTGTTTAAACGCCTCTTATCCTATTTGAAACCTTATAAATGGCTCACTCTATTTGCCTTAGCGCTCTTATTGTTAACCACTGTTATCAAAAGTATCATACCGTTGATTGCGTCACGCTTCATTGATCACTATTTGACAGCTTTGAATCAGCCAGCTTTCCTACTTTTATTGGGTTACTATGGCATGTATCTCATTCAAAGTGTAGTTCAATACCTTGGGAATCTCTTTTTTGCGCGTGTGTCATATAGTATTGTCAGAGATATCAGACGGGATGCCTTTGCTAAAATGCAGGTGTTAGGTATGGCTTATTTTGATAAAACGCCAGCAGGTTCTATTGTCTCTCGGATAACCAACGACACCGAAGCTATCAGTGATATGTTTTCGGGCATATTATCTAGTTTTATTTCTGCTATTTTTATTTTTTCTGTGACCCTTTATACCATGCTGTTGTTAGATGTGACCTTAACAAGCCTAGTCGTGATTTTTCTTCCTTTTATTGTGATTTTGGTCAATCTTTATCGAAAAAAATCGGTGCAAGTGATTGATAAAACAAGAAGTTTACTCAGCGATATCAACAGCAAACTGGCAGAAAGTATCGAAGGGATTCGTATTATTCAGGCATTTGGACAAGAGGATCGATTGAAAGATGAGTTTGAAGTCATCAATCAAGAGCATGTTCGTTATGCCAACAAATCGGTAGCTTTAGATAGTATTTTCTTACGTCCAGCCATGTCCCTTTTGAAACTGTTAGCGTATGCGGTATTAATGGCTTATTTTGGTTTCAAAGGACTTAATGGTGCCATTACGGCTGGGATGATGTACGCCTTTATCCAGTACATTAATCGTTTATTTGATCCTTTAATTGAAGTTACTCAAAACTTTTCAACTTTGCAGACCTCGATGGTGTCAGCAGGTCGTGTCTTCAAATTAATTGACGAAGAATCCTTTGAACCACAGCAAGCTAATCAACCAATTAAAGTCACAGAAGGGAATATTTCCTTTAAAAACGTGTCATTCTCTTATGATGGTAAACAAAAGGTTTTGGATAATATTTCTTTTGAGGTTAAGAAAGGAGAGACCATCGCTTTTGTAGGAGCGACAGGTTCTGGGAAGTCTTCTATCATTAACGTTTTCATGCGCTTTTATGACTTCCAATCGGGACATATTTTACTTGATGGGCATGATATTCGTGATTATTCTCAAGAGGAATTGCGCCAGTCTATTGGGTTAGTTTTGCAGGATCCATTTTTATATCATGGGACTATCGCTTCTAACATTCGGATGTATCAAAGCCTAAGTGATGAAGAAGTCAAAGCTGCTGCTGCTTTTGTCGATGCGGATCAATTTATTCAAAAATTACCAGACCAGTACCAATCTCCTGTTAGTGAAAGAGGGGCAAGCTTTTCGACAGGTCAGCGGCAGTTATTAGCATTTGCAAGAACGGTAGCCAGCAAGCCTAAAATTCTAATTCTTGATGAAGCGACTGCCAATATCGATTCTGAAACAGAAGCTATTGTACAACGCTCTCTAGCTAAAATGCGACAAGGCCGTACAACCATTGCTATTGCTCATCGCTTATCAACCATTCAAGATGCTAATTGTATCTATGTGCTTGATAAAGGAAAAATTATTGAACATGGACGTCACGAAGAATTGCTTAATCAAAAAGGTACCTATTATAAAATGTATCAATTACAAGCAGGGATGTTATAATACCTTAACCCTAGTCACCAAAGTGGCTAGGGTTTTTTAATTGACAATTGTCATCTCAAATGATGACAGAACCGACTGGTATCTGATGCTCTATTAGTTTAAACTGAATAACAGATAGATAAGTAGAAAAGGAGCATATTGGTGGAAAATATTATCAATGTTAAGCAACTAACCAAGATCACAAAAAAGAGAACCATATTAAGTGATATTACTTTTCAAATTCAAAAGGGCGACTGTGTCGCCGTGATTGGGCCAAATGGCGCTGGAAAAACAACTTTATTTAACTGTTTATTGGGGGATTATAATACAGCAGAGCAGGCTATCAGCATTTTTGAACAAGCACCTAAATCTCCAACATTAAATCATCGACGAGCTGTTTTATTTCAAGAAAATAGGGTTGAAGGAAAAATGACAGTTTTGGACTTAATTCGTTTTCAACAAGAGATTGTGGATAATCCTTTAGATATGGGAGCTATTCAAAAACTATTGGGGTTTTCCGAACAGCAATACCATCAATTAGCAGAAAAATTATCAGGTGGTCAGAAACGACTCTTGTCCTTTGTCTTGATTTTGATTAGGCAACCAGAGCTCTTGTTCTTAGATGAACCAACTAGTGGTATGGATACCTCTACTCGGAAACGTTTTTGGGCAATTATTAACGACCTTAAAAAACAAGAAGTCACTATTGAAGTGACCCCCAAAAGTTGGACATTATATTTTAAGTTAAGGATTGAGTTCTGTATTGCACAGGACTTAGTCCTTTTAATGTCAGTTTGATTCGTTTAGTGTTGTAGTAGTTGATATATTCTGAAATAGCTGTTTTTAATGTTTCGAGGGAAGTAAATTCCTTCTCAAACCCATAAAACATTTCTGTCTTCAATGTTCCAAAAAAAGATTCCATCATGCCGTTATCTAAGCTATTTCCTTTACGCGACATGGACGGTCTCATTCCATGCTCCTCAAGAAAATGATGGTAGTAAGTGTGTTGATATTGCCATCCTTGGTCACTATGTAAAATAGTGCCCTGATAAGTTTGTTCAGGAAAAGCCTCGGAAAGCATCGTTTTAAGTTGTTGTAAGTTTGGCGAGGTAGATAAATGATATGCAATAATCTCACTGTTAAAGCCATCAAGAACTGGTGATAGATACAATTTTTGATCACTAGCAGGAATTGAAAACTCTGTGACATCGGTACAACACTTCTTAAGTGGTTGGGCAGCTTTAAATTGACGCTTAATGAGATTATCAGCTTTCTTGCCCACCTCACCTTTATAAGAGTTATAGCGACGTTTCGCACGGATTCTAGCTTTCAACCCAAGTTCTGTCATCAGACGTTGAACTTTCTTATGGTTAACTTTATAGCCTCGATTTTTAAGTTCGAGGTGAATTCTACGGTAACCATATCTCCCTTTGTTCTCAGAATAAATATCTTGAATAGCTTCTTTTAATTCTTTGTTTTTATCTCCCTGAGTTAGACGTTTAACCTGATAATAGTAGGTTGATCGAGACAGCTTCAAAATATTAAGTAGGATTCTTAAATCAAATACATTGATTAGTCCTTGAATGATTTCTGTTGCTCTTTGAGCCTTGCTTCGTCCCTCAAGCGGAGTTCTCTCAACTTTTTTAGTACGGCATTCTCCGCTCTAAGGTACTCATTTTCATATTGAAGACGCTCTAATTCAGTCATTTCTTCAAGTTTTTTCTTTGGTTTGCGTCCCATCTTTACAGGTCTCCCTCTTGATTTCTCAAGAATAGTATACCCGTTTTTCTTGTATTGCGCTATCCAATTAGGAAGCATTCCCTTATTTGGTAATCCATAATCTAGAGAAACCTCTAGCTGAGACCTACCTTTCATCAGAACTTCGTTTATGATTTCCTGCTTTAGTTCAGGAGAATAATACCTATTTTTCCTTTTACAAACACTTTCCAATCCGTGTATATCAATAAGGCGGACCATGTATTGAAGGTTATACTTACTCATATTAAATGTTTGACTGATTTTAGGCCATGTCCAACCAGATTGCCGTAAGCGATAGATTTCAATTTTATCTTCATAACTTAATTTCATAGAAAAACACCCCAAAAGTTAGATTTGTTGTCTAACTTTTGGGGTGCAGTTCAATGCCCTCTTCTTTTTATTGTAAATTTTAAAGATAAGTCAAATGAGATTATTCTTTTAGAACTTGAAAAGGCAACACTTTTCTGTACAACATTTATAAAGTGTTTTTCTAGGCAATTAATCTTTTAGTCATTGGTGTTTGGTAGTTGAGACTACCATGAATGCGGTGGTAATTCCACCAATGAACATAGTCTTTAGTCTTAAGAGCTAGTTCTTCCAGCGATTGAAAGGTTTCTTGATAAACAAATTCAATTTTGAAAGCACGATACGTACTTTCAGCTACGGCATTGTCATAAGGACAACCAGCCTGACTAAGCGAACGTGTGATTCCAAAGGCTTCCAATATTTCATCAATTAACTGATTATCAAACTCTTTGCCACGATCTGAATGGAACATCTTGACTTTGGTCAGGGCGTAAGGGATGCTTTGTATGGCTTGCTTAACGAGTTCAGCGGTCTTGTGCCAACCAAGAGACAGGCCGATGATTTCACGGTTGTATAGTCAATGATGAGGCAAACATAAGCCCAACGATTGCCTACACGAACATAGGTTAAGTCAGTGACTAAGGCATGTAGTGGTCTTTCTTGCTTAAATTGCCTGTCTAAGTGGTTGGGAATAGGGGCTTCATTCTTGCCTCTGGAATGTGGTTTGAAGGTGGCTTTCTGATAAACAGAAACCAAATTGAGTCGCTTCATAATGCGTCGAATCCGACGACGTGAACGTGTGATACCTTCGTTATTCAAGCATATTTTGATTTTTCTGAATCCGTATCTGGACTCGCTCTCGAGAAAAATAGCTTTGATATTTTCTTCAAGTTCCGCTTCAGATACTGGTTCTACAGCTTTGTAATAATAGCTAGAACGAGGAATGCTCAACCAACGACACATGGCTGAAATGCTATAGTTATCCTTATTAGCAGTGATTATTTCCCTTTTTGTGCCATAATCACCGCTGCTTGCTTTAGGATATCTAATTGCATTTCGAGTTCTTTATTGTGTTTCCTGAGTTCAATCAGCTCCCGCTGTTCATCTGTCAAATTATCAACAGACTTGAATGAACCTGTTGTTTTGGCTTGTCTAACCCACTTATCGAAGGTGGAAGGGGTTAGCTCATATTCCTTGATGAGACTGCTACGCTTTCTACCAGCATTGTAAAGGTCAACAATTTGTTGCTTAAAATCATCGGTGAAGTGGCGACGTACTTTTCTAGACATGGTTTTTCTCCCGTTTTTCTTAAGTGTAGAACACTTTATAAGACTGTCTAGTTTAGTGTAACCTATTCAATTCATCTTCAGAACCTTCAGTAATGTATCCAAAGCCTCCCTTAGGGATAATTTGTTGGGCACGTTGCTGTAAACTCGGAAGGTTTAGAATTTCTAAACGTTCTTCACGATCTGATTGTTGATAACCGTTAATCATTGTCATAATCCTAGTCCTCATTTCTATTATTAACAGGTAACTGTTAGTGATGATATAACTAAAATAATACTACATAGTAATAAATGAAACGAAAAAGTTTTAGGATCCGTTTGAAACCCTAAAACTTGGATAATATTGGGACTATTAATAGCGTTTCAATAACTTTTTAAGGAATTGAATCGATTGAAACAGCATAGGGCGTGGATAGTATCGGAAAGTTCCTGGTTTTTGCAAAATATAACCATTAAAGTTTTGTTTGAACCTTAACACACCATCTGAGCCATCAAATTCACCAGTAATACCGAGAAAATTATAAGTTTTAATCCCTCTTGCTATAGCGGTTAACATAGCATGTTCTTGAAGTAGAGCAGGGGCATAAAATCGATTAAATTCTGGGTAGGAGCCTGAAAAGAGATAAACTGCCTCTTGGGGAGTGTACAAAAAGAGACTACCTGCGAGAATTATTTCTTTGGCACCATACTCTTTAAGAAAATCAAGAGCTTCAGAAATTCTGACGTCAAAGGTCTCAAATTGACTTGATAGTTCACGAAGTTGATTTTGTTTTTTTTCAGAATGGGGATGAGTCATAAGCTCATTGTCAAGTTTTTCAATTCTTACCCCAAGTTGATTTTGTTTTTGCTTGAGGTTAGTCAAATAGTCATTGAAATTAAGAGTTGCTACCACGAATTCACAATAGTCTCCAAAACTATCATAAAAATCTTGGTAATAGGATAAGGACTTATCAGAATAATCTCGACGATCTGACGTGGCAGCGGTAATCTCTTTGAAATGGTGGAGCTCATCTCGGTTGAGAGAACGTAACGTAATGCCAAAAGTGTTTGCTTTTTTGAGTAATGCTTTCCCTTTTTTGCTGAAAGATTGAGATAGTTGAGAAGGAGTGATTCCTTCTAAGTTTTTAACATAATGCCAAACGGGCTCTCCTTCTGGATAACCAATTTTAAAACCATCATGTTGAAAACCTAAGGACGTTAGAAGCGCAATCAATTCTTCATTGGTTTCGGATAAAGGATTGCCATTGCTATCAAATTGCTGATAATCATCATAAGGTTTTACAATGCATTCAATGACATGATGTTTTTTAGCATAAGCTTTGAGTTGGCTGTAAAATTCTTTCAAGTATTCTGGGGAATTGGTATTGGGACCAGCATTCAGTTCAAGACGCCAACCTCCTAAGACTTTTTGACGAAAGACTATGGCTGCAACTTTCAGTTCGCCATCTTTTTCAAGGCCTAGAAAATGGGGCTCTGCCCCTCTTTTTGTTAATAGCTGAGCCATTTCTGGTGTCTGAATAAAGGAATGGTGGTCTAGGCTTTGGCAGTAATGGGCAAATCTTTCTTGGGATATTTCGATTAGTGCCATCAGTGGTGGGTGCTCCTTATTTTTTTTCGTAGGTTATAAGCGGCGGTAGCTAATTTGGAGATGATGTTCACAGGAATATTAAATTCACCGGCGAATTCTTCGATGGTTGGGTTTAATCTAGCTTTGAAATGGTAGAGACCGCCATCTAACTGGTTTTCCACGCCCCCCAGATTATGCCATCGGCAACCTCGCTGAAAGGCTTCCTTAGCAGTATGATACCAAGTAAGGAGAGGGGCTTGATAGTTGCGATAATCATCATCCATTCCAGCATAAAGGTTTTCTGAGGTATCCCCATAAATTAAAGTTAAGGTCGCAGCTAAAGGAATTCGCTTTTGTCCTTGTAAAAGTTGTGTATTTAAGACTGTTAGCTCTTTCTCAAGTCGCTCAATAGTCTTTTGATTCTCAGTGACTTTGCTAGGCTTACTTTTTTCATTAAATTTGGCTTGTTCTGCGCTTGCTTTGTCTAATTGTTGAGAAAGAAGATTCTTCTGTTTGGGTAAATCTAGGAAGGCCATAGTAATGTAAGAATGATCGGCATAAGTGGTCAGTAACTTATGATAATAGGACTGCCCCCGTAAGATAATCCCTTTTCGCTCTTCTGTCTTAGCCATGAGGCTAGAAAAATCATCTAGCAATTCAGCTCCTCCGACAATAATCTCAACCCCTTTGTTGGTCGCAGTGCGAATGGATTGTTTTGCTTTTTTAGACAGGTTCTCAAACTCAAAGTCCTTGGCGTAGATATTAGCCTGCACTCTTGGCTGAATCGTTTCATCAAGCTCTTTTGTTCTGCCAGACCATTCCAGCCCAAGTTGTTTTAAAAAAGCGATGATTGAGAGGGTGAAGTCATTTTCTTCGCTGTCTATCCCTAAAAATGATTGTTTGATTTGTAAACTTGGATCCATTTTAACAAAGAGAGCGCGCTTGCTTTTTCCAAAAATTTTGAGGGTTTTAATCACAAAATCAAGGAGTTCAAAATTCGAGTAATTCATGATTGGTCCACGAGGGATATAAATCATGCTAAACCCAAGAGGAAGAGGCCTGATCAAGCAAGCAGCAGCAGCTACTTGAATACCATCTTCGTAAAAGCCAATCCGTTCATGTTTCCAATTATCTTTGATGTGTCCCCAGTCCGAACTTTGTAGTAGGTTTGCTTGAGGTTGAGACAAGACAAACTGATCGTGTTCTTCAGGAGATATTCCAATTTTATACGTATACATTAGTTTAACACCCACTCGCGAATAGCATGTGCCACACCACTGTCATTGTTTGATTTAGTGATATACTTGGCGATTTTTTTCAATTCAGGAACCCCATTTTCCATCACAACAGGGTTGGCAACAACTTCTAACATGGTACGGTCATTCTCAGCATCACCAATGGCCATGGTTTGTGACATGTCTAGTCCAAGCTTCTCAGCTAAATGTCTAATGGCATTACCTTTGCTGACGGTTTTGGGCATAAACTCTAAGTAGAACGGTGTTGATTTAACAATCGTGTAGTGATCAAAGAAGTTTTGTGGGATAAGCTTGATTGCTTCATCCAGCAATTCGGGGTCATCGACCATCATAATCTTGATGATTTCTTTACCTGTCATTTCCTCTGGAGTTCGGTAGAAAATCGGCATGTTTACTAATGTTGACTCATGCACGGTGTATTTGCCAATGTTACGATTAGCGGTAAAGATACCTTCTTTGGTAATCGCATGCATGTGTATGCCTAGTTTTCGGCTTAAGTATTCAATCTCTAAATAGTCTTCATAAGTCATCAATTCTTTAACAACTTCTTCGCCAGTCTCAGCATCTTGCACCAATCCACCATTAAAGGTAATGACGTGGTTTCCTTGATGATTAAGTTCCAACTGTTCGAGTAATGAAACTACTCCGGCAATAGGTCTGCCAGTAGCAATTACCACATGGACACCTTGAGCCTTAGCCTCTTGGATAGCTTGAAAAACGTCATCGGTGATACGGCGGTCATCGGTGATTAATGTGCCGTCAATATCGACAGCAACCAATTTGATAGACATCGCATTCTCCTTATTTATACTTAACTGTCATTATAAAAATGCTCTAAACTCTATCATACTAAAAATAGGTGTTTTTGTCATGAAATAGAAGAAGGAATGGAATGAAAAGTAAGAGAAAACGTTTTAATCTAGGCTGATGTTTGTCATTACCATCAAAAAAAGATTGAAGAAGGTCTTCTACTTTAATCTCTGGATAAAGTAGCTCTAAGAGAATTTGTGCACAATGTTATCAAAAAATAGTATCAGTGTTTGCATTGTATGAATCATAGGCGAGTGAAGCAATCCAAAACTCGATACGTTACACCATAGCAAAAACGCCAGAAACATGACGCTTCTGGCGTTCGGAGCTTTTGAGATCTAGGCTCAACATCTAGGTATGAAATCCCGTAGGGAGTTGTTATTGTTCGTGCTAGCTAAGTCAAGTATCATAAAAATATGAACTTTGAAGAAAGCAGACTTTTTCTTCAATCTAGAAGGACTTTAATTGCTGAAGTGAAAGTGTCCATTGGAAATGTAACTAATAAAGGCTTCCTTACTAGAAGCAAACAGATCATCTAGCTCCAACATTTCCTTTGGAAAATAAAAGCGGCGATCTCCGTAAGTAGTACCTGTTAGAGCTTTGACAATAGGTGATAATTGGGACAATTCAGCACGGCTGCCATCTTGTTGCACCATTTCGATTTGAGTTCTTGGATTTGCTAGTTCTGGTCGATAAATATCATAAGGTAGGTCAAAGTTAACATGGATACCAGTGTAATAATCAGGGTCAAATCCTACAGCCTCCACCAGCTGTCGTAAGCGCTCTAAGTCTTCTTGTGACTCTTGATCAAAGGTGACCGATTTGAGAATTTTTCGGTTGATGAAGCGACCAGCTAAATCTGATAAAATATGGTCTTCGCTTGCCATCCAAACATGGAAGTAAGTGTTCATTACCCCATCATCTAAAGAAAGGTAATCGGTTAGTTTGGCATTTTTCTCAAAGAAAGGAATAAGACCAGGCGCTGTTTTTTGGAAATAGGCTTTCTGCTCAGGATATAAGGTTTTAGCCCGTTTAAGAAGGTTTTGTAAGATCAGTTCCACGGCACGGCTAGCAGGATGAAAATAAACCTGCATGTACATTTGAAATCGGCTCACGATATAGTCTTCCACAGCATGCATGCCATTGCGGTCAAAGACGATTCCTTCGTCAACAGGACGAATGACTCGTAGAATTCGCATCAAATCAAACTGCCCATAATTGGCAGCAGAGAAGTAAGAGTCTCTCAGTAGATAATCCATACGATCACAGTCAATTTGGCTAGAAATGAGCTGAACGACTTGTTTATTAGGATAGGTATGGTTGATGACACTAGCAACCTTATCCGGAAAATCAGGAGAATGACGCACTAAAATAGCATTAATTTCCGTTTCAGGATTAGTGATAATCTCTTGAGTAAAGGCCTCATGGTCTGTATGAAAGAGGGTCTCAAAGGTGTGGGAATAAGCACCATGACCAATGTCATGTAGGAGGGCAGCCGTCATGGTAACAAGACTTTCATCTTTGTCCCAATTATCAGGGTATTTTTCCTCGAAGATTTCGGTGACACGCCGGGCAATTTCATACACCCCTAGACAATGGGAAAAGCGGCTGTGTTCTGCTCCATGAAAGGTAAACGCAGTTGTAGGGACCTGTTTGATGCGTCGTAACCGTTGAAATTCTTTGGTATTAACAAGATCATAAATAAGCTGATGATTAATATGGATATAGTTGTGAACGGGGTCACGAAATACTTTTTCATTCATGGTTTATATTATACCAAAAATTGAAAAAATAAGAAGAAACTGATAGAATAGACAGACGAGACTAGAACAGAAAGAGAAGTCATGAAATTACAGATAAGGAATCATATTCGATTTGGGGATGACACAGAAATCATCCATGAAGTTCACGATGCTGAATGGCGACAAAAAGGTGATTACCAATACCTGATTTATCAAAACGATGAGAAAGAGAAAGTTGTTATCAAGTACAATGAGAACGAATTAACCATGAGCCGTTTTTCGACCCCTCAGTCCATCATGAAATTTTTTGCAGGTAAAAAGGTCTTGATTGCCTTACCTACTCCGATGGGGATTCAACAGTTTTTGACAGATACCAGACATTACCAATTGGATCATGCGAGTCAACAGTTGGCTCTTCATTATGACTTATTACAAGCTCATACAGAAGCATCTTTTGCCAGTTATCAACTGGAGTTAAGTTGGACCTTTCCTGAGGCTGATGACGAGTAATCAAAAAAATCATCAGATAAAAAAGTTATAAGAATCCCTAAATAACACCAAAAAAGTTAAAATATAATAAAAAAACAACAAATAAAACCAAAAATCATCTGATGATTTTTGGTTTTTTCTCTATTTTTTAGTGTTTTTTTCTTGTTTTTCGTTGATATTTTTACTATAATAATTATTATATCAAGGGAGTAGCAGACGGTTAGCCGTGATTGTATCGTCAATACGGAATTTCGATTTCCGGTACAATCTGAAACAGCGAGACTTGTTTAAGAAAATAAACAGGTCTTTTTATTTGAACATGGGATAAAAAGACCAAGGGGGTACTAATTTGTCTAAAGAACAAAGACATGAAGCGTTTTATACGCAAAGTGAAGAGACCGTACTGGCTCAATTAGAGACCAGTCGCGAAGGCCTTACGTCTGCCCAAGCAAAAGAACGCTTAGCAGAGTATGGACGTAATGAGCTTGATGAAGGCGAAAAACGAAGTTTATTCATGAAATTCCTTGATCAATTCAAAGATTTGATGATTATTATCTTGATTGTAGCTGCCCTTCTTTCAGTTCTTACAGAGGGGATGGAAGGCTTGACAGATGCCATCATTATCTTGGCCGTTGTTATCCTAAATGCCGCTTTTGGTGTTTACCAAGAGGGACAAGCCGAAGCTGCTATTGAAGCCTTGAAATCAATGTCAAGTCCACTGGCTCGTATTCGCCGTGATGGCCACGTGATCGAAGTGGATTCTAAAGAATTGGTTCCTGGAGATATTGTCTTGCTAGAAGCAGGAGATGTTGTCCCTGCTGATATGCGCTTGTTGGAAGTTAATTCTTTAAAAATCGAGGAAGCAGCTCTTACTGGAGAATCTGTACCGGTTGAGAAAGATTTATCAACTGCTGTTTCAGAAGATGCTGGTATTGGTGACCGTGTTAATATGGGGTATCAAAACTCAAACGTGACATACGGTCGCGGAATGGGAGTTGTTACCAACACTGGAATGTACACAGAGGTTGGGCATATTGCTGGCATGCTTGCTAATGCTGATGAAACAGATACACCATTGAAGCAAAACCTTGACAACCTTTCTAAGATTTTGACTTATGCGATCCTTGTGATTGCAGCGGTGACTTTTGCTGTTGGAGTATTCTTGCGTGGGCAACACCCGCTTGAAGGCTTGATGACTTCCGTTGCACTTGCTGTTGCAGCTATTCCAGAGGGACTTCCTGCGATTGTTACTGTTGTGCTTTCTCTTGGAACTCAAGTACTTGCTAAACGTAACGCCATTATCCGTAAATTACCAGCTGTTGAAACGCTAGGATCAACTGAAATCATTGCTTCTGATAAAACGGGTACCTTGACAATGAATCAAATGACCGTTGAAAAAGTTTATACCAACGGGGCACTTCAAAGTTCATCAGCTGATATTGCCTTTGACAATAATACCCTCCGTGTGATGAACTTTGCTAATGATACTAAAGTTGATCCTTCAGGGAAGTTAATTGGTGACCCAACAGAAACAGCTTTGGTGCAGTTTGGGTTAGACCACAATTTTGACGTACGTGAGGCTATGGTGGCAGAACCGCGCGTGGCAGAATTACCATTTGATTCTGACCGTAAGTTGATGTCAACCATTCATAAACAAGCTGATGGCAAATATTTCATCGCTGTTAAAGGTGCGCCAGACCAATTGTTGAAGCGTGTCACACAGATTGAAGAAAATGGGCAAATTCGTCCTATTACTGACGCTGATAAACAATCTATTCTTGACACCAATAAGAGTCTTGCTAAACAAGCCCTTCGTGTCTTGATGATGGCTTACAAATATTCTGATGCTCTTCCAACACTAGAAACAGAAGTTGTTGAGGCTAATCTTGTCTTCTCTGGTTTAGTAGGAATGATTGACCCTGAGCGTCCTGAAGCAGCACAGGCTGTTAAAGTAGCTAAGGAAGCTGGTATTCGCCCAATCATGATTACTGGTGACCATCAAGATACGGCAGAAGCCATTGCCAAACGTCTTGGTATTATCGAAGAAGACGGCGTTGATCATGTCTTTACAGGTGCTGAACTCAACGAGTTATCAGATGAAGAGTTCCAAAAAGTCTTTAAACAATACTCCGTGTATGCCCGTGTATCTCCTGAGCATAAAGTTCGTATCGTTAAGGCTTGGCAAAATGAAGGTAAAGTTGTTGCCATGACTGGTGATGGGGTTAACGATGCACCATCTCTTAAAACGGCAGATATTGGTATTGGAATGGGAATTACGGGTACAGAGGTTTCTAAAGGGGCTTCTGACATGGTTCTTGCCGATGATAACTTTGCAACCATTATTGTAGCTGTTGAAGAAGGACGTAAGGTCTTCTCAAACATTCAAAAAACAATTCAATACTTGCTTTCTGCAAACATGGCTGAAGTCTCTACCATCTTCCTTGCAACCTTGTTTGGTTGGGATGTCCTTCAACCAGTTCATTTGCTTTGGATTAACTTGGTAACAGATACGCTACCAGCTATTGCTCTTGGTGTTGAACCTGCTGAGCCTGGTGTGATGAAGCATAAACCTCGTGGACGTAAGTCAAGCTTCTTTGATGGTGGGGTGAAGGAAGCCATTCTTTACCAAGGTGCCTTCCAAACCATGCTGGTTCTTGGGGTTTATGGTTTTGCCTTGATGTTCCCAGAACACACAAGCTACCATGATGTCCATGCAGATGCTTTGACCATGGCCTATGTGACCCTCGGTTTGATTCAGTTGGTACATGCCTACAACGTGAAATCTGTTTACCAATCCATCTTTACTGTTGGGTTGTTCAAAAACAAATTGTTCAACTATTCTATTCCAGTGGCCTTTGTAGCATTGATGGCAACAGTTGTTGTTCCTGGATTTAATCAATTCTTCCATGTGACACACTTGACGATCACACAATGGTTAGTGGTTATTATCGGAAGTCTCTTGATGGTGGTTCTTGTTGAGCTTGTCAAAGCTGTTCAACGATCACTTGGTCAAGATGAAAAAGCTATCTAATAGGTGCTAAAAAGGTTTGAGACGATAGGTCTCAAACCTTTTTTAATATCTAAGTGTGTAGGTTGGGGGCATCTTTGATCAGACGGTAACGGGGAATGACATTTGTGATTAATATCAAGAGGAAATTAAGTAATAGAGGATATTGCTGATAAAAGGAGGGGATTTGGATAGATGAAAAGCTCAAATAAATGACACTTAGAAAGCAGAGTAAAACCACGATAATGGCAATCCTAAAGTAAGGATTATTGACAATAAGAATGGTGTCTCCGTCTTCCACTTTAATAGCGGGGAGACCTAGCCGATTGCAGGATAAAGAATAAGTTTCTGAGCCATTAGTTTTCTTGGGAAGTGAGAGGGTTATGGAACTATGATTAGGAACAGTAGTCAGATAATCTTTATTGATAAAAATCACTTTATCTTCTAGTGAGTTGAGAAAGAATAAGTTAGAAATAATGGTGATTGTCATGATAAACCTCTTCTGAATGTCATTTCTACTGGATACTTTAATGGCAGTTACTTTTTTTATCATGTTTAAGAAGAGCGACAACAGATAATCTCAATTTATTTGTTGCTTTTCAGTAAGTTTGCTTAATGAGTGGCAAAGGGGTATTAGAAGGTTGATTCTTGCCAGTTAACTTGACAGTCGAAAATCTGCTGTTTCGCTTCTTTACTATGACCCTCAATATCATCAATTAAGATCTTGGTTGCTTGCTCTCCTTCTTCATAAGCTGGTTGAATGATAGTGGTTAAGCTTGGAGAGGAGAATTTGGTCCACTCGGTGTTATCAAACCCTACTAAACCAGTTTCTGGTAGATTGATATTTAGGGCTTTCATAGCTGTAAAAACCTTGGGCAGAGCCCAGCAGTTAGGGACAAAAATCAAACTTTGATTCTTTAAAGAAGTCTGTAAAAATTGAGCGATTGCTTCAGAAGAGGTTTGATTTTCATCGATAATCATTTGTTGATACGTTAGATGGTTAGCTTCTAAGACATCAATAAAGCCTGAAGCTCGCTCAATACGTGTGCTCAAGAGATTAGGATTACCAGTAATCATGATGAAATGTTGGTAACCCTTGTTGATACATTGTTGAATAGTATCGTAAACCGCATCATAATTATTTGTTTTGACCCAGTTTGTGCGATGTTCGTAAAGCTGGCTATCAAAAAAGACCACTTTTTTCTTCTTAATATCGATAATGCGAGAATATTTCCTGAAATTAGAAGTAGGTTGAATGATAAAGCCATCCACTCCGAGGTTCAGCATCTTTTCAATGAGTTCATCTTCGCGAGAAGGGTCGTAGTTGCTGTTTCCGATGATAATTTGGTAACCAAATTCCTGGGCTTTGCTTTCAATTCCCTTAACAATTTGATTGGAAAAACTATTGGTAATATCACCAATAACCACGCCAATGAGTTTGGTAGATTTGGCGTTTAGACTTCTGGCAGCAATGCTTGGTTTATAGTTGGTAGCTTCAATCGTGCTTTTAATGCGATTTTTAGTTTCTTCTGACATCTTGTCAAATTTACCGTTCAAGTAAAAGGAAACTGTCGTTTTGGAAGTTTTAGCCAATTCAGCAATATCTTTGATGGTTACTTTGCGCTGCATTGCATACACTCCTTTAATTTAGTAATGGTTAGTCATATTATAACATAAGGACTCGTAAAAGATTTAGTGTTTCAATCGAATAATCTCATTCGTGATATGGTTGATAACAACCACCTTTCCTCTGATTTTGTGACCATTTAGGAGAACTAGTTTTTCTCCTTTAATTAAATCCTCTTGGAGAACACAGATACTGTAGTCAAACTGCTTTCCTTTTAAATGCCAAGCAAGAGCGGTCTCAATTGGGTTGCGTTTGCCTGTTTGAAGTGGTGTTAAGGGAGTAACTTTGGTATCGTCAGGGACTAACAGGGTACTGGTGTAACCCTTATCTTTAAAGAGTTTTCGTTTGATGAGTTTGTGACTAGTCAGGTATTGGTTGTATTTTTTTGACAAAATCGTTTCTTCGATAGTGAAAGGGCAGTCACTGATTAGTCTGAGGTCACTAAGGTGATCTGTCTTTACTTCTAAGTGATTATCAAGAATAAATTGACTGACAAGACAGTGGTTGCCTTGAGCCTGTATCGTATCAATGATAAGAAAAATTCCTGGTGGTAAGATGAGAATTTGTCGGTCATGTTGGTAGTTGTTCCTATCAGAGAATTGCGTCTGGTAGCTACCATCAATAAAGTAAATGTGTCCATTTTGTCGAAGGTGACAATAATTGGATTTGGGGTAAGAAAGGTAAGCCCAGGAGCTATCAATCTGCTCAGGTAATTGTTCTTCTAAGAAGGCGGTAGAATGATGGCTAGCGCTTTTTAAGGCATAGCGTAATGGTTCTTCTTTGTAAGTGTATCGCCCAGCATCACAGAAAAGTGGTTGTCCTTTATAATAGAGACAGAGACTATTTTGGTCGCTATGGGTATGGGAACTACCGATGGGCCCATTTTTGAAAAAAAGATAATAATTTTCTTGATTGATGGTAATGTGCCCGGAGTGTTCAAAGTGATGCGCAAAAGTTGGTAAGGTTTGGATGGGTAACTGTTCAAAAGTGTGGACACCTTTTTCTCCTAGAAGGAGAAGACTATCGATATCAAGTGTGGGGAAAGCAGCAGCTTTTAAGTGTGGTTCTTCAAGGATAGTGGCTGCTAGTGTTAGAATGTCTCTGGTATCGGTAAAATCACTATCTCCCAAGGGGATCTGTTTGTGGTCAGGACCAGTCATTTTGAGGAGATAATCACTCATGGCAAGCAAAGTAGGTCTAAGCTGTGGAAGATAATCAGGGACTAGAGCAGTTAATTCCAAAAGGGATTTTAACACCTCCACATGGTACATGGTTGATTGTTCAAATTGACTGCCGTCTTCGAGAATTTGTAGTGCGATTTGTTGCCTCAATTCTTTTCTAGCGAAAGCTGTTGCTGCAGCAATATCAAGGTTGGAACCAAAGTAGGCATCAGCTAATAAAATCGCAGTGGTTTGCAAGATTCCCCAATTGCTGAGGCTGTATTTATCAAGGTAGTTGGCATGGAGGAAGTGAAGTTGTTTTTCCAGGGAAGCTAGGATGAGGCTTTCCTCTTGCTTGGTTAAGGCGTTAAAAAGATTAAGGTAAATCAAACATTTGACCCAAGCAAAACAACGGATGCCAGTATCTAAGGTTCTAGTAGCTAACCCCTTAGGGTCTAAAGGAATAGCTGATTCAATCCAATTGAGAATGAAACCTTTAGCTGTTAAGAGATACCGTTCATCTCTTTCAACAAGGTAGACGAGGATTAATTTTTGGAGATAGGTCTGTCGATTTAACATAAAATTCCACTCAGGATCATCTGTGACAGCCTCTTGCCAAGTAATGGGATCTAAGTGGTAAGGAATGTGGCAGGGCTCCATATCCCAATTATCTTCAAATAAAAAGGTATTGGTTAAGAGTAGGTCAGCTATCCTTTTTTGATCAGCATAGCTGTTAGCCTGATAGTCTAGCAGGTAATTCCTGCAAAAGTCTGGATTGACTGTTTCTTTAAAGCGTGCGAAAGCAAGAGACATAGGACGTTTCCTTTCCAAAAGAAAAGAGACCTCATCATGTGCTTAGGAACTATTTCCCTATGCTCATAACAGGTCTCTGTGAACCATTAAGCTAAAATACCTAACCAGCTACCGATAATACCGATAAGAACAGTGAGGAGAACCAATTTGTAGGTTGTCCATTTTTTGTTTTTAATGAGGTAGTACATTAGAAGGGTAAAGAGAGCTGGGAGAAGGGCAGGAGCAATTTTATCAAGCATCCCTTGGATTGTCACAAATTTTTGTGCTGCATTGGCTGCATCCACCTTGCCAGCGGCAAAAGTAATGGGAACAGTAATTTTAACAGAAGTAGCTGCTAGTCCAGCGATAACGGTAACGCCGACAATATTTGCCATGCGCGACACAACCGCCATTTGTTCACTTAATTTATCAATAAAGCTTGTGCCGACCTTGTAGCCATAGAGTCCAGAACCGATTTTAATAGCGGTTAGGATAATATTCATGGCTAGGAAGAAGAGGATTGGTCCCAAAACCAGACCATCACTAGCTAAGGAAGCTGCAATCGTTGAAAAGAGTGGCGCCAAGCAAAATTGTGATAAGGAGTCACCGATACCAGCTAAAGGTCCCATAAGTGCCATTTTGATGTTTCGGGTTTCTTCTTCAGGGCGATTATTTTCTAACATGACCAAGTGCAGACTGGTGATGAAAGGAAGGAAGTGAGGGTTAGTATTGTAAAACTCACAGTTATCTTCTAAAGCTTGATATAAGCCCTTTTTATCACTGCCAAAATGTTTTTTCAAGGCAGGATAGATGACATTGGCATATCCGATACCTTGGTAATTACTGTAATTAAACCCATTTTGTAGGAAGAAAGCTCTCAGAGCTGTTTTGAGGTAATCTTTCTTGGTTAATTTATTAGATCCAGTCATCTTGTTGGCCTCCTTGGACAGTTGTTGCATCGACTTGTTTAGGTTTGTTGTAAAATTCATTCAAGGCGAAAATGATACCAATAATAGCGATACCAATGGTTGGAATTTGGAGGTAGGCTGCACAAACATAACCAATTAGTACAAAAGGAATCAATTCTTTCTTGGCCATAACAGATAAGATCATGGCAAATCCGATAGCAGGTAACATTTTACCAGCGACAGTCAATCCATTGAGCAAGACAGGTGGGATATAATCAACCAAGTGAAGGAGAGTATCCATTGACAAGGCACCTAATAAACCAAGGCCTAATCCCATAAAAGCGAAAGCCCAGATAGTGCCGTTGGCAGCGAATTTGAAGCCTCTAATATTGCCTTTTTGCAATTGTTTTTTAGCGGTTTCGGGAGCGCCAGCAAAAGCTGTATAGGCGAATGTTTGAAGGAATTGGATGGCAACTGCGATTGGTGTTGATAAGGCTAGTGCCGCTTCTGGGGTGACTTTACCAGCACTGGTAATAGCCATCAAGGTACCAAAGATACCAGGGCCGATAGGATTAGGAGGAACGGTACCACCAGCACCCACTCCAAATCCCATATAAGCTAATTCAGAGATAGCTCCCATGCTAAGTGCAGTTGGCAAGTCACCTAAGATAATCCCTACACCAAAAGACAGAATAATACAACGGTTGGTGTAGATGCCAAGTAACATTCCGCTGAAACAAAAGGCTGTCCAAAGACCAATTAAAAGTGCCTGTAACAAATTGATATCCATATCAATCTCCTTTATTCATTAAATATAATCTAAGATGTCAACGTCAGAGGCGCTATTGCCAGCTGGAGTTGTTTTGGTGTTAAAAACCACTTGGTGGTCATGGGCTAGGCAACGAATAGCAGACTTGTCTGTTTCTCCCAGCGAAATAAACTGGGTAATCGCAACCTTATCATCAGTTTTATGAATATTACCGATATTGATTTCTGTGATGGGAACACCCCCTTCAACTAGGCGTTTGGCATCTTGCAAATCTTTGACCACGATGAAGATACTTTGAGCAGGACTTGCTTTATGAATGATGTCAATCACTTTTTGAATGGAGAAAAAACGAATGGCAATACTGGATGGGATAACTGTTTTCATGAGGGATTGTTGAATCTTATCTTCAGAAACGGCATCGTTAGCGACGATAACAGTGTTGCAGTTGAGGAATTTGACCCATAATTGCCCCTGTCCGTGAATCAAGCGCTCATCAACTCGCGTCATGATAATGTTTGGTTGTGTCATAAAATCTCCTTTTTAAATGTAGGTATCGGTGTTTGTTACCAGTAAGGGTTCCAGTCTTTGTAGAAACGAAGCAGAGCTTCAAGATAGTAATAGTCTCCCCAGATATTTCCCTCGTCAACCCCTTTTCCAGAGTGCCAAGAATAGACTCCGTGAAGCAGTAGAGGAGCACCAGGCTTGAGATCTTTGTTAGCATAATCCTTAATCAAGGCTCTTAGCATGCTGTGCATGGCAGCTTCATATGTTTTTTTATCAGGATCACTGTCTGGTAAGGTTTTTAACATTTCGTGGATACCACATACGGCAATGGCGGTTGCTGAACTATCACGAGACTGTCCACTTCCATCTCCAAAAATTAAATCCCAGTAGGACACCTGGTCTTTAGGAAGACGGTTCAAGAAATAATGGGTCATGCCCTTGAAGAGTTGAATGAGTTCAGGTTCTTTTAGGAAACGATAGGTCAAAGGAATGCCATAAATGCCCCAAGCTTGCCCTCTGGCCCAAGCCGAATCATCGCTATAACCTTGTCGGGTGACCCCTTTAATAGGATCGCCTGTTTCTGGATCAAAGTAGAAGGTGTGGTAAGCAGAGGCGTCATCTCGGATGACATGATTGGCTGAGGCGTAGAAATGATTGATCGCCATGTCACGGTAACGGTTGTCTCCAGTTTCTTGGCTAGCAAAAAAGAGTAATTGGATGTTTAGGAGACAATCAATGATTAAACGATAATCTTGTTTTTTACCCAGCTCCCCCCAGGCCTGAATAAAGCCGCCTTTGTCTTGATAGCGTTGGACTAATTTGTCGGCCGCTTTCAAAGCAGCTTCTCTAGCCTCAGAAGTTTTTAAAAGTTTCCACTCAGCCATGCAAGAAGGGGTGTAAAGAAAGCCCAAATCATGGTGATCTAGCTCAATGTCTCTTGTTACTCGATCTAGGAAAGAAAGGTCATTTGCTTGAGCCAGAGCTTTAATGGCATCATCTCCACTGTATTCGTAAGCTAACCAGAGGCAGCCAGTCCAAAAGGCATTGGTCCATTCCGTGTTGTCCATAATGGTGTATTGGTTATCTTTGGTAGCTGGCGTTGGAAAATCTTCTTTGAAGTAGTCCATGTTAAGCCGAACTTGTTTGAGGGCTAAGTCAAGGGCCTGAGTAATGTCTTCTTGGCTTAGGAAATCTTCTTTGGTAAATCGTTCAGGCTGCTTGATAGGTTCAAGAGCAATGGTTTTTAAAGATCGTGTCATTAAATGCCTCCTAACTCATCGTCTGTCGTACCGTCTTCTTGCTGAGAAAGAGTCTTCCAGTCAACAATGCCTTCTTTAGAACATGTTATAAGTCCTGACACTAAGTCGTCAAAAGAAGCTGCTGTTTGTCTTGCAAAACTAGCTTCAATCAGCATGGCTAAGTTAAGGCCAGAAAGAACATTACACGTCGTGTTTGAAAGAGATTCCATTAAGGTTGCAGCGACTTTAAAAGGGGTACCTCCTAGAAGGTCACAAAGAACTAAGGTTTCCTCTTCTGGGATTAAAGCACGAGATAATTGGTCCTGCACATCAGCGGCGGTCATCTCAGCAGTAAAATCAATTGCAGTTACCTTCTCTTGTTGTCCTGCAATTAACTCTAGGGATGAGACAATCCCACTTGCAAAGTGTCCATGTCCCATAACAATAATAGCAATCATAAATAGATCTCCTTTAGTTTACCGGTTTACTTAAAAACATTGTAGCGCTTTCAAAATTCTTTGTCAATACTTTTTTTAAAAGATTTTTGAAAAAGAAAAAGTGAGCAGTTGTGCTAAAAAAGAATCAAAAATGGTCTTTTTTGTCACTATTTAATGTAGAAAAGTCTTAATAGCTATTAAGTATAGGACAAGACTAAACAAGAATGACAGTTTGGATAAGAGTACTCTTTTAAATTTTTGAACCGTTTTCATTAAAATGATTGACAAAACTAGTTTACTTTGTTATAGTCTTGGTAAACAGGTTTACTTAATCTAATAACAAAAAGGAGAATCCTATGGAAAATATGTTTTCGTTACAAGGTAAGATTGCCTTGATTACCGGAGCATCCTACGGTATTGGTTTTGAAATTGCCAAAGCCTATGCTCAAGCGGGTGCAACTATTGTGTTTAATGACATCAAACAAGAGTTAGTTGATAAGGGGTTGGCTGCCTATCGAGAGTTAGGGATAGAAGCGCATGGGTATGTTTGTGACGTGACTGATGAAGCTGGTATCCAACAGATGGTTAGTCAAATTGAAGATGAAGTAGGTGTTATTGATATTCTGGTCAACAATGCAGGTATTATTAGACGTACGCCGATGCTTGAAATGGCCGCAGAAGATTTTCGTCAAGTCATTGATATTGATTTAAATGCACCTTTTATTGTGTCAAAAGCAGTTTTGCCATCGATGATTGCAAAAGGACATGGTAAAATTATAAATATCTGTTCTATGATGAGTGAATTGGGTCGTGAAACAGTTAGTGCCTACGCGGCGGCTAAAGGTGGCTTGAAAATGTTAACCAAAAATATAGCCTCTGAGTTTGGAGAAGCCAACATTCAATGTAATGGGATTGGTCCTGGCTACATTGCGACACCACAAACAGCTCCGTTGAGAGAGCGACAAGCAGATGGTAGCCGTCATCCTTTTGATCAATTTATCATTTCTAAAACACCAGCAGCACGTTGGGGGGCAACAGAAGACTTAGCTGGTCCAGCTGTTTTTCTAGCTAGCGATGCCAGTAATTTTGTGAACGGCCATATCCTTTATGTCGACGGTGGCATCTTAGCTTATATTGGAAAACAACCTTAATCACACACTAGAAAGAGATTTTATATGAAAATTGCATTAATTAATGAAAATAGCCAAGCGGCTAAAAATGGTATTATTTACGATGCCCTTACCTCAGTGACAGATAAACACGGCTACCAAGTCTTTAACTATGGCATGTATGGCACAGAAGGTGAAAGCCAGTTGACCTATGTTCAAAATGGACTCTTAGCTTCTATTTTATTGACCACTAAGGCGGCCGATTTTGTGGTGACTGGTTGTGGAACAGGTGTTGGAGCTATGTTGGCCTTGAACAGCTTCCCAGGGGTTACCTGTGGTTTTGCGAGTGAGCCAACAGAAGCTTATCTCTTTTCTCAAATCAATGGTGGTAATGCCTTGTCCATTCCTTTTGCCAAAGGTTTTGGTTGGGGAGCAGAGTTGAATTTGACCTTAATATTTGAACGCCTCTTTGCAGAACCAATGGGTGGCGGTTACCCTAAAGAGCGAGCTATTCCTGAACAGCGGAATGCACGTATTTTAAGTGATTTGAAAAAAATTACTTACAGAGATTTGTTGGCAATTGTCAAAGACATCGACCAAGATTTCCTCAAAGAAACGATTTCTGGCGCTCATTTCCAAGAGTACTTCTTTGCCAATGCGGAGCCGTCAGAATTAGTTACTTATTTGAAATCAGTACTTGAACAGTAATTCCATTTTGACGAGGAAAGGAGGTCACATGTCTAAGTTATTATTGGTTGGTGAACCGCTGATTCGCGTTAGCCCCAATCAGTTTCAGCCTTTGACCAATGCCTGCGACGCTCAGCTTTTTTTCGGCGGTTCAGAAGTTAATATTGCAAGAACTCTAGGCGGTTTTGGCTTAGAAGCAAGGCTATTTACGGCCCTACCAGATAATCCTGTTGGTCACGCTTTTCATCAGTTTTTGAAGCAAAGCGGCGTGGATATGTCCTTGACGGCTTGGCAAGGTCATCGCGTTGGGCTATATTACCTTGAAAATGGCTTTGGCTGTCGGGCTAGTCAGGTTTATTATGACCGCTGTGGCTCTAGCTTTTCGGCCTTAGATAAGGATAGTCTTGATTTAGCTGCCATTTTTGAAGGCATTCGTCACTTTCATTTTAGTGGGATCAGTTTGGCGCTGGGCAAAAAAACTCAGGACCTGATTGAAATACTTGCGAGAGAAGCTAAGAAAAGGGATATTTGTATTTCTTTTGATCTTAACTTTAGATCTAGTATGATTGCGGTAGCTGATGCTAAACGACTCTTTTCTCACTTTGCTCAATACGCGGATATTATTTTTGGCATGGAACCTTTGCTGTTAGACAGTGACGATTTTGCCATGTTTGATAGGAATAAGGCAGATACTACGATGATTAGAGAACGTCTGGCAGGACTTTATCAGCGCTATCAGTTACAAGCTATTTACCATACGGAGCGTTCAAATGATGCCCAAGGCAGTAATCATTTCAAGGCTTATGCCTATGATGGGCAGTTTTATGAATCCTGTGAAGTGACGACCCCAGTCTTGCAACGGGTTGGAAGTGGAGATGCTTTTGTGGCGGGTTTGCTTTATCAGTTGTTAGAAGGTAACGAAAAGCAGCGCAACCTTGATTTTGCTGTGGCAACAGCGAGCCTAAAATGTACAGTAGCTGAAGATCAGCTCTATCACAGGGTCCAACAAGTAGAAGCAGTCTTAGCTAATCAACGAGATATCCAGAGGTGATGATATGGGAAAAATAGAAATCTTAACCAAACTTAAGGCTAATCGGCTTGTCCTAGTTGTACGAGGAGAGTCTAGTGAGGAAGCTTTAGCTTGCAGCCTGGCCAGTATTGAAGGTGGCATTAAGACAATTGAAGTCACCTATACTAACCCCTTTGCTAGTGAGGTTATCGGTCAATTAGCTGAACGCTTCAAAGAAGATCCTGAGGTATTGATAGGTGCTGGGACAGTTTTGGATGATGTCACTGCCCGCCAAGCTATTTTAGCAGGAGCACAGTTTATTGTTGGTCCTAATTTCAATCGAGCAGTGGCTTTGATTTGTCATCGTTATAGCATACCTTATTTACCAGGTTGTATGACGGTTAATGAAGTGGTAACTGCTCTGGAATCAGGTGTTGATATGGTGAAACTTTTCCCTGGTTCTACAGTTGGCATGTCCTTTATCCAGGCAATCAAATCTCCTTTGCCTCAGGTAGAGGTCATGGTGACAGGTGGTGTCAACGAAGGTAACCTCACAGATTGGTTGGCTGCTGGGGCACAAGTGCTAGGAATTGGTGGTGATTTTAACCGCTTGGCCAGTCAAGGGCGATTTGAGACCATCACCCAAAGAGCAGCAGCATACGTTAAGTTAACAAAGGATTATTAACTTCAAAAATGAAGAAGGTGTCAAATGAAACACAAAAAATACTATCCCTACATTTGTTCTAGCATTCTATTAGCCTGCTTGCTATGGTCGCCAACGGTTTTAGCAGACGAAGACTCATCTGGGACAACTGCCTTACCAACGTCACAGGAAATAGAGCCACCGCAACAAATTACAGATCTTTCTCACCAAGTGACATCTCAAAATGATGTAGCAGTGACAACAACAGAAAAAGAAGGAGACTCAGATCTCGAGAGTCAAGTCACTTTAACCGGTGAAAATCTCTTGAAGAACCCTCAATTTGACCAAACTAGTCCAGCTTCAACGACTTCAACAGACAAAGACAAGGGATGGTCTAAAGAAGCAGCTGAGGGTTGGCAAGTTTATAAAGATAGTAAGCAAACAGTTGGTAGTCCTCAAATTGATGCCTCTGAACAGCAATTAACCATGACCAATGAAGCAGGCAAGAAGTTAAGGGGATGTGTCCATCAGACGGTTGCCATTAATCCTGAAAAACAATACTTGGTTTCTTTTGATATTGAAACAAAGGACAAGACAGGGCAAGCCTTTGTGCGTGTTATCGAAGAAATTAAAGAAAACAACACCTTAAAAGAGCAACGTCTGTGGCTCTCTCCAATGGCGACAGGAACCATGAAGAAACACCAAGAAAAGCTTTATGTCCCTAAATTAAAGGTTAACCAGATTAAACTAGAGCTCTTTTACGAAACTGGTCAAGGTCAAGTGATTTTTGATAACATTTCCTTAAGAGAAGCGGGTGACAAACCTAGTGGTGCTATCAAGGAGGTTACTCATTCATTGGAAGAGCGAATTGCTTTGTCTTTGTCTAAAAAGCATCTCCTTGCCATACCTGACTATATCTATCAGGTAGCTGCTGGGGCAAACCAAATTGTGCGTATCGATAATGGTACGGTAGAGCCTTTGCAAGAAGGGCACACGCTGCTAGAAGTCTTTACCAAAGAAGGTCAAAAAATAGCTGATCTGCCTCTTGAAGTAACAGGTAAAGATGACAGTGAAATGACCGCTTTGATTTCTCAATGGCGTCAAATGATTCTGGGGGCAGATTCCTATAGCGTATCGAACCCTGCTATGCAGGCATTAAACCAAAAACTAGATGACAGTGTGACCAAAAACCTCAACAGTCTTGTCAATAATCAAAAGGAAGCCTACTTGTGGGAAGACTTAAAGGATTTTGGGAAGTCATCTCATATGACTGCGACTTACAGACGTTTGGAAGAAATGGCAAAACAGGTCAATAGCCCAGCTTCGAAGTACTATCAAGATACAGCGTTAATCAGGTTAATCAAAGACAAATTGGCCTGGCTACACCTTAACTACTATAATCCTCAGAAGGATATCGAAGGCAATGCTAACTGGTGGGACTACGAAATTGGGACTCCAAGAGCCATTGTTAATACGCTGACGTTACTTTATCCTTATTTTACTCAAGACGAAATTAAAGCGCAGACCAAGAGCATTTCTCATTTTGTTCCGGATCCAAAACAGTTTCGTTCAACCTTGGTCAATCCTTTTAAGGCCATTGGCGGAAATCTTGTGGACATGGGACGTGTGAAAATCATTGAGGCCTTGCTGACGCAAGATGATGTAAAATTGAAAGAAAGTATTGAAGCTCTAGATACACTTTTTGAGTTTCAAAGGGATGGTTCAAAAGGAGAAGGTTTCTATAAAGACGGCTCTTACATTGACCATACCAATGTGGCTTATACCGGAGCTTATGGAAATGTCCTTATAGATGGCTTGTCACAATTAATCCCGTTGATTCAGGCATCACCGATGGCCTTAAATGCACAAAAATTAGAGGTTATAGAGCACTGGATTGAAAAATCCTTCTTCCCATTGCTGATTCATGGCGAATTAATGGACATGAGTCGTGGTCGCTCTATCAGTCGTGAAAATGCTTCGTCAAGGATGGCGGCGTTAGAAGCTTTACGTGGTATTCTAAGGTTATCGCAAGTCTTGCCTGAGGCAAACAAGAATAGGATTCAAGGTCAATTAAAGTCGATTTTGGCCTTCCATGATAAAGAAAGGATGTTGAGTAGCTTATCTAGCTACTATGACATCAATTTGTTTGAACAGGTTCTTGCTAATGAGGTTATTAAGCTCATGCCGATGTCAACCAACCTCTCTGTGTTTCAGAATATGGATAAATTAGCTTATTACCATACTGACAAAGATTTTGGCTTTGCCTTATCCATGCATTCTAATAGGACCCTTAATTTTGAAGCCATGAATAATGAAAATACACGTGGTTGGTACACAGGTGATGGCATGTTCTACCTTTATAATCATGATTTGACCCATTATTCGGACAAGTATTGGCCAACTGTTAATCCTCTAAAAATGCCAGGCACAACAGAGGCTGAAGGCAAGCGAGAAGATGTTACAGATGACTATTTGAAAAAACTAACCATTGATTATAAGGAAAAAGCAAAGGAAGAAGCTGGCATGTCCACCCTCCCATCTTCATTTGTGGGGGCTATCAAAGGAGATGACAAAATAGCCTTAGCTGCTATGGATTTCCAGAATTGGGATCGGACGGTCAGTGCCAAGAAAGCTTGGGGGATTTTCGATGACCGTATCGTCTTCTTAGGAGCTGGCATCCAGAGCACCAAAGATCAGGCGGTTAGCACAACCATTGATCAGCGAAAGGATAATCCAGAAAATCCTTATCGTCTATTGGTTAATGGTCAAGAAGTCAGCCTGACAAATGACACCCTTGAAAAAGATCATGTCACAAGTGTCTTGTTGTTGTCTCAAGATGGCAAGAATAATATTGGCTATCTCTTTGATAAACCGACAACCTTAGTGTTCTCACGCCAAGAACAGTCAGGACGCTGGTCTGATATTAACAAAGGGTCAACAAATAAAGAGTTAGTCACACAAACCTTTATAACCATTAGCCAAAGGCATCAGCAAGCTAATGATACCTATGCTTATACCTTATTGCCAAATGTCAGTCAAGAAGACTTTGATAAAGCTCGAACAGAATCATCTATCGAGGTTGTGCGTAACGATAGTGACCTTCAAATTCTTCATGATCACAAACAAGACCTCTGGACAGTCGTCAACTACCATGATGGTCCTCAAAGAATTAATGATCAATTGACACTTGAAAAAGCTGGTTTGTACCTTTATCAGAAAGTTGGAAACGTCTTTAAATTGCTTTCTAAGGACTTATTACCTAGCGATTAAAAAAGAAAAACCCAAGTCATATCGACTTGGGTTTAGTTGTGTTCCCAGTGAAATCGGGGAACGAAATAACTACTAGCCAGGCTAATAAATCCCGCCAGAGTCAGGTAAAAAAGTAAAGGATTATCAAAACTGAGTAAGACGTGACTTCCTAAAATAAGAAAGACACCAGGCCAGAATAAGAGAAGGTTTAAAGGATTATCCTTGAGAAGTAGCTTATCTTCGTCACTGACTGTTATGGCAGTTTGCCTGCTATGTTTAACACTCAGTTGAGTTTGACCATCTGGAAGGTCAATATCCAGGCTGTCACCATTATAGAGAGCGGCTTTGTGCTTGTCTCCAATGAAGATGGTTACTGGGGCGCCCATTCTGACCAAACGGGTTTGTCGTTTAATATTCATATGTCCATCCTTTCATCTCGTTACTGTCAAAAATAGTCATGGCATCTCTCAATTCGGCTGCTAACTGCTGCGCGAAGTAGTCTTTAAAAGCCTTCAATTCTTTAATAGCACAGTAGGCTTTGCTAGGGGTCGATCTTCCTCTAATAGTCAAAAGAGTTGTTTGTCTGATAAACGCACGAGTGAGCTGCCATTCTTTTGCATACCCTAGTGGTCTTGAGTGATAGGTGACCCCATCGATGGTCTGAGGAGAAAAACGCTTGTGTTGATGGCCGAAGACAACCTCTTTCACGCCATAACGTCGAAAAATGTCATGGAAGGCAGGACTCCCTAAGAAAGCATTGAAGGCTTTAACCTTTGGGTGTTTGAGGGTGAAAATGCTGTGGGGGACAAAGTGCATTGCTACAATCACCGTTTGATCAGAAAGCGCAGCCAATGCCTTTTCTAATGCTTGACAAATCTGGTTTGTGAGTTCAGGATCTGTCAAGGGCCGTTTTAGTCGCCGGTCAAACCAGAAACGGTTCTTGAAGGCAAGATGATCAGCGTCAGCTTTTTCAGCAGAAAGACCATAGTCATACCAACCGTGAAAAGCAAGAAGACTGAGTTTAGGAGCAATAGGGTAAGTCTTGAAATCGTGCGCTTCAATGTCAGCTTCAGTCAAATCTAGCATATCGTGGTTGCCCAGGTTAAAGGTAACGGTGACGTCTTGAGCCAAGGCAATAAGAAAGGGCTCAGTGTCCTTGTAAAAATGGTTGGTCATATCCCCTGCTAAATGCAGATGATCAATCTTTTCGTGCTTGAGCACTTCGATAAGTGTCTCACGCTCAAAAGGTCCAAAGTGATTGAGGTCCAGGTGAAGGTCGCTCATTATCGCAAGTCGTGTCATACTGGTATTCTAACAAAAGCCTAGTTGAAAAGCGACTAGAAGAAATTAATAACACTAATAAAGCAGAAAGATAATGGAAAATAATGGAAATTTAGGAAGAAGAAAGGAATGATTTTTGGACTAATGTCAAATAAGTAGACAGAAAACCGTGTTATTTTATTGCGTTAAACTAATTTTCTTCTTTCTGATTAGGGGTTAGTCCTAGATTAGCCGTATGTGGGTTGTAATTGTTATAAAAATTTTCAATGTATTCAAAGCAGTCTAATTGAACCTGTTTGATATTTTGATACTTTTTTCGGTTGATTTGTCTATGCTTTAAATACTTGAAAAAAGCTTCCGTTACGGCATTATCATAAGGATATCCAGGTTTAGAAAAAGAATGCATGATATTATTGTCATCAATTATTTTTCTCAATTCCCTGGCCTTAAATTGTGACCCTTGGTCGGAATGAAAGAGAAGTGTTTCTTCAATCTTTCTTTTATTAAGAGCTAATTCTAGAGTGTCACATGCTAACTTTGCATCCATACGGTGACTCAATTTCCAAGCAATACATTTTCTAGAATAGAGATCAAGTATTGCGCAGAGATAGACATATTTCTTATATCCAATAGAAATATAGGTGAAGTCAGTAGACCATACTTGATTAGGTTTGTCAGGATAAAATTTCTGGTTGAGTAAGTTTTGAGGATACGTTTTTTGAGTCTTTTTAAGAGCTGTTTTTGGCTTAATGGTAGCCATTTTAGGGAGCGCCATATTCTTCATTAGACGGTAAATTCTTCCTTCAGAGATTTTTGTGTCGTAGTCTCTTTGAAGAATGACCTTGATAGACTTCACACCAAGTCTTTTGTTTGCTTTGGTATAAATTTCAAGTATTTGTTTTCTATAAATTTGATTATCCAATTCTCTTTTTGAGGGCTTATGTTTTAGAAATTTATAGTAAGTGGAGCGATTGACACGTAAAACACGACACAAGGTTGTTGTGGCGTGTTCAAAGCGTAACCGATAGACAGCAAGGAGTCTTACTTTAAGTTTTGCATGAATATGGCACTTGCTTTTTTTAGGATAAGGTTCTCCTCTTCAAGCTGCGCATTACGTTTTTGTAGCTCTTGTATTTGCTTGGTAGTAAGTACAGAATTATCTTCGAGTTTGACTTGAGAATACTGTTTGATCCATTTTGCAAGCGCAGAAGCGGATACCCCATAGCCTTTACAGAGTTCAGACTGAGTTTTTCCAGTTTGATAAAGGTTGACAAGAGATTGTTTGAATTCTTCATCGTAGCGTTTAACTGTTGACATAGGTTGTCCTTTCGTTTTTGTGTCTTTTAAAACAGATTGTAACACACAAAGTTTTGTCTACTTTTATAGTATACATCCAGTCGGGGTTATGCTTGGGGAAATAAACACTGTTTTGCATTTGATGGAGCGGTCTTGCATTTAGGAAGAAAATCCTGGTTTAACTAAGCTATAGTTTCCAGAAATCCGTGAAGTGTTGGGAATTTTGCGAATTTCAAAAGAGGATTTGCCTTTGGCGATTCTCTTTTTAGTGCTTTTGCTGATTGTTTTGGAAACTTGTGATAAACTAATCTAAAGGAGGATGCTATGATTCAAGGAATTATTTTTGATATGGACGGTGTATTGTTTGATACAGAGCCCTTCTATTTTCAGCGACGCGAAGCCTTTTTACAGGCTAAGGGGATTACAATTGATCATTTGAGCGCCAAAGATTTTATTGGAGGTAATCTTCAAGAACTCTGGAAGGACTTGCTAGATGAGCATTTTACCCCTGAGGAAGCAAAAGCAGTCGCTGAAGCTTATGAATCTTACAAATTACAGCATAAGCCCCCATACGCAGAGGTCTTGTTTACTGAGGTTAGGCCTTGTCTCCAAGCTTTGAGAGATAAGAATATCAAGTTAGCCTTAGCTTCTAATTCAAATCGTGATGATATTTTATTAGCCTTAGAGACGAGTCATATTAAGGACTATTTTGAGGTTATTTTGGCGCGTGAGGATGTTTCTCGTGGCAAGCCTTATCCTGATATTTATGAAAAAGCTGCGCAGTCACTCGGTTTACCAAAAGAAACCTTAGTAGTCGTCGAAGATAGTCAAAAAGGGATTGCGGCCGCGAAAGCTGCTAATCTGACGGTTGTTGCTGTTACTGATTACCGTTACGGGATTGATCAACAAGAGGCTGATGCTAATATCGATCACCTTATGCAACTTTGTGCAACAATTGAGCAGTTTTAGTCATGTGAGGCAAAGGTTATTGCTCTGAAACTCTCAAGTACATTAAGATAGGAAGGTCTTGGATGCTATTTCCCAAGGCCTTTTTGATCTATGTAAAAGAATGCGCTTTCAACTTTTTACTGGCATTTTTGATGAATAACCTTTACAATGAAAAAGTAGTTAGCTGGACCACTGTAAGTGATGTCTAGCTTCTTGATATGATGACAAGCGATAAGGAGTGGTTACCGAACATGTCAAAGTACTATCGTCTCTTGAAAGAAAAATTCCCAACAAAGTCTTCTCTGGCTACCGAAATGATTAACCTAGAAGCCATTTGCCATTTGCCCAAAGGAACCGAGCATTTTCTGAGTGATCTTCATGGAGAATATGAGGCCTTTGATTACCTCTTGCGAAATGGTTCTGGATCCATCAAAAAGAAATTACAGGAATGTTTTCCCGACAAAGACCCTGGGACCATTGACCTGCTTTGTCAGTACATTTACTACCCTGCTGAAAAAATCAATGCTAATACCTTGTTGTCGGAACAAGCATTGCAAGAAGAATTAACCAGCTTTCTACCCGACTTATTACAGTTGGTTAAGTACATCGGAGGTAAGTATACTCGCTCTAAAGTGAGAAAATTGTTACCCAAAGATTATGCCTATATCATGGAAGAATTGTTGACGGAAGGCCAACCTGATAAAAATAAAGAAAATTATTATTCAGCAATTATTGGTAAAGTGATTGAACTCAAGCAGTTGGAAAATCTCTTTATTGCTTTTGCGACCTTGATTCAGCAATTAGCCATTGATCATTTGCATGTGGTGGGAGATATTTTTGACCGCGGGAAATACCCAGACTTGATTTTGGATCGGCTCATGACTTTTCAGCATATTGATATTCAGTGGGGCAACCACGACATCACCTGGATGGGGGCAGTTTCTGGGTCGATGATTTGCATGGTCAATGTGATTCGGATTGCAGCGAGGTACAACAGCATTGAGCTCATTGAAGACCGCTACGGAATTAACCTTCGTCGCTTGATTGATTATAGCCAAACCTACTTTACCCCTAAGGTCGTTTTTCAGCCTATTTTGGATGGGGATGTGATTTCAGAACAAGATGAGCGGGTGTTGAATTGTTTGCAGCAGGCTACAGCTTTACTACAATTCAAGTTGGAACATCAATTGATTCACCGTCGGCCTGAATTTGAGATGATGGCATCGAGCGCCTTAGACCGCATTCGACCAGAAAGTGAGGAAATGCTGGTGGGTGAGAAAACCTACCCACTAACTGATTTTCCTTTTGACATGGTGGACTGGCAAGCTCCTGGAAGCCTAACCACAGAAGAAGAGGACTTATTGGATGATTTGCTTGAGCGTTTCCAACAATCAGACCGCCTGCGTCATCACATAGAATTCCTCTTTTCGAAAGGTGCTATCTATCATATTTCCAATAATCACTTGCTTTATCACGGTTGTATCCCCATGCATTCCAACGGTGATTTTAAATCCATTTGCTTACAGGGACACTTTTTATCTGGCAAAACCCTGATGGATTTTTACGAAGAAAAAGTGAGGCAGGCCTACCAACACCCTGATATTCAGGACGATTTTGCGACCGATTTGTTTTGGTATTTGTGGTGTGGAGAAGGGTCTTCTCTATTTGGCAAGCAGCGCATGACCACTTTCGAACGTTATTATATCGAGGATAAGGAAACCCATAAAGAAAAGAAAAATCCTTATTATCACTTAAGGGAAAAAGAAGACATCTGCCAACGTCTTTTGGCTGAATTTACCTTGGATGAGACAGGGCATATTGTCAATGGGCACACGCCTGTCCAGGAAAAGAGTGGTGAGATTCCGATTAAAGCTGGTGGGAAAATGATTATTATTGATGGTGGATTGGCGAAAGGTTATCAGAAAAAAACAGGTATCGCAGGCTATACCTTAATTTCCAACAGTTACGGCTTAGAGTTGGTGGCTCATAACCCCTTTTCATCAGTGGAAGATGTTTTAAATGGAGAATGTGACATTATTTTTATCAAGCGATTGGTCGAAGAAGTGGCCGAACGTACCTTGGTCAAACAGACAGATAATGGCAAGGAGCTCCTCAAAGAAATTGAAGACCTGCATTACCTCTACCACCATTTTGATGAGTATTAAGCCTTGTTTAAGGTTCTTTTGAGACAATAGCCAAGTCTTAACAGGACTTTCCTATCAAGTAAGGAAAATGTGGAGAACATAAGTCTCTTTTGTGTTGAGTGATGACCTTGCTAAACTAAAAGCAAAAAAGGTGGACTTTTGTCTTCCCTTTTTTGTTGTTACAGTAGCGGACTTTTAAGGTGACTTTTCTGATGGTCAAGCTTTTGTTGAATTGTCATCCTTTCGTCTTGAAGTCTTAACTTATTTCGATTATGATAGTAGTATGAACATTAAGGCAGACATTCAGGCATTGGCTAAGGAAATTGGCATTTCAAAAATCGGCTTTACCACCGCAGATGATTTTTCTTATTTAGAGAAATCCTTGCGCCTTGGTGTCGAAGAGGGGCGCACGACTGGCTTTGAACACAAGGTGATTGAGGAGAGAATTAAGCCAAAATTATCGCTGGCTTCTGCCAAAACCATTATTTCCATTGCCGTTGCTTATCCCCATAAATTACCTGTACAACCTCCAAAAACAAGTTATAAACGGGGAAAAATCACCCCTAATTCTTGGGGGCTAGACTATCACCATGTGTTGCAAGATAAATTGCAGCGATTAGCAGAAGGTATCGAAGCCTTAACGGCTGATTTTGAATACAAGGGCATGGTAGATACAGGTGCTTTGGTCGATACTGCTGTGGCAAGACGGGCAGGAATTGGCTTCATTGGCAAAAATGGCTTGGTCATTTCTAAAGAATTTGGCTCTTATATGTACTTGGGGGAATTGATTACAAACCTTGACATTGAGCCTGATCAGCCTGTGGATTACGACTGTGGAGATTGCAGACGTTGTTTAGATGCCTGTCCGACCTCATGTTTGATTGGGGATGGCACTATGAATGCTAGGCGTTGTTTGTCTTTCCAGACCCAGGATAAGGGTATGATGGCACTCGAGTTCCGTAAAAAAATCAAAACGGTTATCTATGGCTGTGATATTTGCCAAATTTGTTGCCCTTATAATAAAGGGATTGACAATCCCTTGGCATCACCTATTGATCCAGAACTAGCTATGCCAGAATTAGTACCTTTTTTGGAATTGAGCAATCAGTCGTTTAAAAAAACCTTTGGTATGATTGCAGGTTCTTGGCGGGGGAAAAACATTCTTCAGCGTAATGCTATTATTGCACTAGCCAATGCGCATGATCGAAGTGCCATTCCAAAACTTTTGGAAATCATTGATCAGAACAATAATCCGATTCATACAGCGACAGCTATCTGGGCTCTAGGAGAATTAATCAAAAAGCCTAATCCAGACATGCTGGCCTTTATGAAAGACCTTGCTCTAGAGCATGAAGAGTCCAAAGAAGAGCTTGAAAGGCTACTCACAAAGTGGCAGAAGGCTTGATTTTATGATAAAATAAACAACGTTTAGCAAGCAAATAGAGAGAACGTATTGATAAGTTCGAATCTGCTTTTAAAAGAAATGAAACGAAAGAGGAATCTATATGGAAATAGCAGAAATGCGCCAAAAAATAGTAGAAAACAAAGAGAAGTTGACTAGCTTCAGGAGGTCTCTTTGACTTAGAGGGTCTAGAAGAAGAGATTGCTCTTTTGGAGCATCAAATGACAGAGCCTGATTTTTGGAATGACAATATCGCAGCTCAAAAAATCTCACAAAAACTGAATGAGTTGAAGTCTACCTACGAGACCTTCCACAATATGCAAGAACTCTCTGATGAGACAGAATTGTACTTAGAAATGCTTGAAGAAGATGACAGTGTCAAGGACGACTTGGAGGCTAGCTTAGAGACATTAGGTCAGATTTTGGCGAGTTATGAGATGACCTTGCTCTTATCAGAGCCTTATGACCATAACAATGCCATTTTAGAGATTCATCCAGGATCAGGTGGTACGGAGGCTCAGGACTGGGCAGACATGCTCTTTCGCATGTACACGCGCTTTGGGAATGCCAAAGGTTTTAAGGTAGAAACCTTGGATTATCAGGCAGGCGATGAGGCTGGTATTAAGTCGGTCACCCTTTCTTTTGAGGGACCAAATGCTTATGGCTTTTTAAAATCCGAAATGGGTGTCCACCGTCTAGTTCGGATTTCACCATTTGATTCGGCCAAACGCCGCCACACATCTTTTGTATCTGTGGAGGTTATGCCAGAATTAGATGACACCATTGAAGTGGACATCCGTGATGATGACATTAAAATGGATACCTTCCGTTCAGGCGGTGCTGGTGGTCAGAACGTCAATAAGGTATCAACTGGGGTGCGTTTGACCCATATTCCCACAGGCATTGTTGTGGCCTCAACGGTTGACCGTACTCAATACGGAAATAGAGACCGTGCCATAAAAATGTTGCAGGCCAAACTCTATCAATTAGAGCAGGAGAAAAAAGCTGCTGAGGTCAACGCCCTTAAAGGGGATAAAAAAGAAATCACTTGGGGGAGCCAGATTCGTTCCTACGTTTTCACCCCTTACACCATGGTTAAGGATCACCGAACAAACTATGAGGTGGCTCAAGTGGATAAGGTCATGGACGGTGATATCGAGGGCTTTATCGACGCTTACCTTAAGTGGCGCATGAGTGATGATTAAACTAATCATGTGCTAACGATTATTGTAAAGAAAGAAGAATAAGATGGCATTAATTGAAATGAAAGGTGTTTCAAAGAAATACCGCCGCTCAACGACCGCCCTTAGAGACATTAATGTTTCTGTTAACCAAGGTGAATTTGTTTACCTGGTTGGTCCGTCAGGAGCAGGGAAATCAACCTTTATCAAGCTCCTTTACCGGGAAGAAAAATTAAGTTCAGGTAAGCTGTACGTCGGTGAGTTTGATTTGACCAAGCTTAAATCTCGAGACGTTCCTATCCTACGCCGTCATATAGGGGTAGTTTTCCAAGACTACAAGTTACTTCCAAAGAAAACGGTGTTTGAAAACGTTGCTTATGCCATGGAAGTTATTGGAGAAAAGCGCCGCCATATTAAAAAACGCGTCCCAGAAGTTCTCGATTTAGTTGGTTTGAAACACAAGATGAGATCTTTCCCTAATCAGTTATCTGGTGGGGAGCAGCAGCGTGTCGCAATTGCACGCGCCATTGTTAATAATCCCAAGCTGTTGATTGCTGATGAGCCGACTGGTAACTTAGACCCTGAAATTTCTTGGGAAATCATGCAGTTGCTTGAACGTATTAACCTTCAAGGGACAACAATCTTGATGGCCACTCACAATAGTCACATTGTAAACACCTTACGCCACCGTGTGATTGCCATTGAAGATGGTCGTGTGGTCCGTGATGAAATGGAAGGAGATTACGGTTACGATGATTAGATACTTTTTCCGTCATATTTGGGAATCCATTAAAAACCTTAAACGTAACTTTTGGATGACCTTTGCTTCTGTCAGTATGGTCACTGTCACCTTGACATTGGTTGGAGTTTTCGCAGCCACCCTACTAAATATTCAGCGGGTTGCTTCGGGTGTTGAAAACAATATCCAAATTAATACTTACCTTCAAGTTGATTCAACCGATGCTGCTAAAGTGGTACAAAATACCGCCGGTGAACAGGTTGATAATGAGAATTACCATAAGGTCTATGACCAAATTGCTCAACTGAAAGGGGTTCAAAAAATCACCTTTTCAAGTAAAGATGAGCAATTGAAAAAATTACAAGATACGTTAGGTGATGTTTGGGACATGTATGATGAGGACACTAATCCTCTGCAAGATATCTACATTGTTGAAACCAAGACAGCCAAGCAGGTAAAAGGGGTGACCAAACGAATCAAGGCTATTGAAGGGGTAGAGGATGCTGATTACGGAGGCATCAACTCTGACAAACTCTTTAAGTTCTCCAAAATGATTCAAACTTGGGGACTGATTGGGACTGCCTTGCTCTTATTTGTAGCCATCTTCCTTATTTCTAACACTGTTCGGATGACCATCATGTCTCGTCAACGTGACATTGAAATCATGCGTTTAGTAGGGGCTAAGAATTCTTATATCCGTGGTCCATTCTTCTTTGAAGGGGCTTGGGTCGGCTTATTAGGAGCTATTTTGCCAGCCTTACTTATTTATTATGGTTATGACTTTGCCTATAAGCACTTCATGCCAGAATTACAAGTGAACAATCTATCACTGTATCCTATCAATCCTTATGTTTATGGTTTGATTGGGGCTTTGTTTGTCATCGGTGTTATCATCGGTTCGCTTGGTTCAGTTCTTTCCATGAGACGTTATTTGAAATTCTAAACCATCAGAACTTCTGAAGTGATCAGAAGTTCTTTTTTGATATGGCTAACGAAAAAATCAGCGTCGTAAAACGACGGCTGATTGCTAAAATAGATGTCTAACGAAAGCTACTTCTCTTTCGCATTAGTGGAAGAAGGGGTTGGCATTTTTTTCATGGCTAATAGTGGTTGAAGGGCCATGTCCAGGGTAGACCTGATAATGATTAGGAAGGCTGAACAATTGAGTGTTAATGCTATCAATCAACTGCTCAAAGTTCCCCGTTGGCAGGTCTGTTCTACCAATGCTTTCTCGGAATAAGGCATCACCACTAATGACGAATGCTTCCTCAGGAAAGATAAAAGAAACACCTCCAGCTGAGTGTCCAGGTGTTGGAACCACAATGAATTGACAACCTGCGATGTCATAAGCGGTGTGGTATTGAAAAATCTCTTCAGCAGGTTGGCAGATAATATCAGGAAGATCTGCGTGACGAATCAGCCCAGAAAGGTTCATCTCAGGAGTGTAAAGCCAAGTGGCTTCTTCGTTAGCTACATAGACAGGTGGCTGGCCAAATGCTTCCCTAACCGCCTCCAAACTCATGATATGATCATAATGGGTATGCGTCAGCAAAATAGCCGCAAGTGGTTTATTTAATTCTTTGATACGGTCAATAATAGCCTTACCATTGCTACCAGGATCGACCACCAAAATGCCTTGGTCAGTTACCAGTAGGTAAGTATTTTCCTCTGCAACGGGATTCGTTATTGTAATAGGTGTCATATGCTGAGTCATTTTAAACGTGATGTCCTTTCTAATGTGTCTTTGGTTATTAGGTTAAGTCAAACAGTTTCATTTGCCATATTCTATCAGAAAAATGAGCAAAGGCGTACCATTTAAAAGATACCCTTTGTGATATTATACCACGCCTAGATGTGATTCGCTGTTAAAAGGAATTAATGGACGGCGAAATGCCTCGTTCAGCCGAACGCTCTTTTGAAAACATGGTATAATAGGAGTACTATGAGTAATGAAATGACGAGAAAATATGCGGTTGTTGATTTGGAAGCAACTAACGTAGGAGCAACCGCAGCTATTATCCAGGTGGGGATTGTCATTATTGAGGGAAAAGAAGTTGTCGAAACTTACCAGACAGATATTAATCCCCATGAGCCCTTATCCGATCATATTAAGGCTTTGACAGGAATTACAGATGCCCAGTTAGCTCAAGCTCCCGAGTTTTCACAGGTTGCTAAAACCATTTATGAGTTAATTAGTGATTGTGTTTTTGTGGCCCATAATGTTAAGTTCGATGCTAATTTATTAGCGGAAGCTCTTTTTTTTGAAGGCTATGAGCTATTGACACCTCGGGTAGACACTGTCGAATTGGCTCAGATTTTTTACCCTAGTCTTGAAAAGTATACCCTTGGCCATTTGTCAGCTGAATTGGGTCTGGAACTGGAAGAAGCGCATACAGCTATTGCAGATGCTAGAGCCACGGCAACCTTATTTATTAAGCTTTTGCAGAAAATTGAAAGCCTCCCAAAAGAATGCTTGGAGAGTCTGCTGCCTTATGCTGATAGTCTTTTGTTTGAAACGGCGATGGTCATTGAACAGGGGTTTAATCAAGCCAAGCCCTATGATCCGAGAACGTATGTTCATCTTGGTAAGATGCTATTGCCTAAGCACCTAAAAAGGCAATCATCTCCATATCAATTATCGAAGCAGTTTGCTATCAATATGGCTCTTTTGGGATTAGAAGAGCGCTCTAAACAAGCTAGCTTTGCTCAACTGATTGAAGCCGATTATCATCAAAGGCAGGCGAGTTTTATCGAAGCCCAGACCGGTATTGGAAAAACCTATGGCTATTTGTTGCCTCTTTTAGCCCAAGAAGACCAGAGCCAAATTATTGTTAGTGTCCCGACCAAGATATTACAGGATCAATTAATGGCTAATGAAATAGCAGCTATTCAAGAACGGTTTCACATCACTTGCCATAGTTTAAAAGGCCCTGCGAATTACCTTAAATTAGAGGCCTTTGCAGAGAGTTTGGAACAAGAGGACCAAAACCGCTTGGTGAATCGGTATAAAATGCAGTTACTGATTTGGCTATTGGAAACAAAAACAGGGGACCTTGATGAGATTAAGCAAAAGCAACGCTTTGCTGCCTATTTTGACCAGCTTAAACATGATGGAACCCTAAGTCAATCTTCTGATTTTTACGACTATGATTTTTGGCAAAACAGTTATGTTAAAGCCCAAACAGCTCGAGTAGTTATTACCAATCATGCTTACTTTTTACATCGGGTTCAAGATGATAAAGACTTTGCTAAAAACAAGGTTTTGGTATTTGATGAGGCTCAAAAATTAATGTTGCAGTTGGATCAACTATCTCGTCACCAGTTGAACCTTAGTCATCTGTTACAATCATTACAGGTCAAGTTAGGCACTCCCTTACCTCTTTTAGAAAAACGCCTGTTAGAAAGCCTTGTGTTTGAGTTAGGACAGCTATCAAGTGATTTTTATCAGAATCAAGGGGAACAAAAAACGCCTGATTGGTCCCGTATTGCTGGCTATGCAAAAGAATTGCCCAGAGCTGATTATCAGGATTTGCAGGCTTTTTTTGCCGTTGCTACTGATGACTACTGGTTAAGCAGTGACAAGCAAGAGGATAAGCGCGTGACTTATCTGAACAGTGCTAGTAAAGAATTTATCCATTTCCGACAATTCTTACCAGAAACGGTGAAAACCTATTTTGTCTCTGCCACCTTAACCATTAGCCCAGAAGTTACCTTAGCTGACTTATTAGGTTTTGAAGAGTATCTCTATCATGTTATTGCAACGGATAAAAAGGAAGACCAATTGGTGCTTGTTGATCAAGACATGCCTATTGTGACAGAGGTCAGTGACCAAACCTATGTGGAAGCCATTGCGAAACGAATTGAAACCTTGAAGCAAGAGGGTTATCCTATTTTGGTGCTTTTTAACGCTAAAAAACACTTGCTGATGGTTTCGGATTGTTTAGACCAATGGCAGGTGCCTCACTTAGCGCAGGAGAAGAATGGAACAGCTTATAATATTAAAAAGCGTTTTGATAGAGGAGAACAGTCGATTTTACTGGGGTTAGGCTCTTTTTGGGAGGGAGTGGATTTTGTCATGGCTGATCGGATGATAACTGTAATCACTCGTTTACCATTTGATCATCCGGAAGATCTTTTTGTGAAAAAAATGGGTCATTATCTATTAGGAAAAGGAAAGAATCCTTTCAAAGACTATTTTCTTCCGATGGCTATTTTACGCTTAAAACAAGCTATTGGTCGCACGATGCGTCGACAAGATCAAAAGTCAGTTGTGTTAATATTAGATCGCCGCCTACTTACCAAGTCCTATGGTCATGCCATTTGGGATAGTTTAGGTCAAAAATTCGTGATTTCTCAACAAAATTTCCCAGATAGTCTAGTAGAAATGGCTCGTTTTCTGCTATAATAGAAAGGATCATATAGTGAAAGAGACCCTTAACGTGGATAAGGGTGACGCACCAACGGTCTAGAAACCTTGGTTTGCGACCTTTGTTAGTCTCTTTTAATGACCTGTGTTGAGCCTTTCTCAATGGCTTTTTTTCAAATGGTTAGTTAATGTCGAAAAGCCCTTCTAATGAGGTAAGAGAAAAAGCTGGCTTAGAGTTACAGTAGCAATAGCTACCAAACACAGACGAGTAAAGTGGTGATTGGCGTTAAGACAGGAAGACTGATGAAAAAGGAGATGTGATGACCAAACTATCGAGGCGTGTGTTGGACATGGAAGAAAGTGTGACTCTGGCAGCTGGTGCTAGAGCCAAGGCTTTAAAAGCTCAGGGACGCGATATTTTAAGTTTAACTTTAGGCGAGCCTGACTTTATCACACCAAAAAATATCCAAGATAAGGCTATTGAATCCATTCGAAATGGAAAAGCTAGCTTTTACACCGTTGCTTCAGGACTCCCAGAATTAAAGGCTGCCATCGCTACTTACATGGAGAATCAATATGGCTATCCTTTAGCTGCCAATGAAATTGTGGCAGGGACAGGTGCTAAGTTTATCCTTTACGCTTTCTTTATGGCTGTTTTAAATCCTGGAGACCAAGTTTTAATTCCAACGCCTTACTGGGTGTCCTATTCAGATCAAGTGAAAATGGCAGAAGGACAGCCAATATTTATCCAAGGATTAGAAGAAAATCAGTTCAAGGTTACGGTTGATCAGCTAGAAGCAGCCAGAACTAATCGAACCAAAGTGGTTTTGATTAATTCGCCGTCAAATCCGACTGGGATGATTTATGGAGCTGATGAATTAAGAGCTATTGGTGAGTGGGCAGTGGCACATGATATTATCATTTTAGCTGATGATATTTATGGTTCCTTAGTTTATAATGGCAATCAGTTTGTTCCTATTTCAACGCTTTCAGAGGCAATTCGTCGTCAAACCATTACAGTTAATGGGGTGGCTAAAAGTTATGCCATGACAGGATGGCGAGTTGGTTTTGCTGTTGGGGATCCTGAGATTATTGCCGCTATGAGCAAGATTATTGGACAGACAACATCCAATTTAACAACGGTTTCACAATATGCGGCTATTGAAGCCTTCGCAGGTGATCAGTCGTCGTTGGAAGGCATGCGGTTGGCCTTTGAAGAACGTCTAAATACTATTTACCCACTTTTAAATCAGGTGCCAGGATTTGAGGTGATGAAACCTCAAGGAGCCTTTTACTTCTTCCCAAATGTCAAGAAAGCTATGACAATGACAGGTTTTACAAATGTAACAGCCTTTACAGATGCTATCTTAGAAGAGGTTGGTCTGGCTGTCGTCAGTGGTGAAGGATTTGGAGCACCTGAGAATATTCGGTTGAGCTATGCTACTGATTTAGAGACTTTAAAAGAAGCTGTGAGACGGTTGACGGTCTTTATGGAACGCCGCACAGTAATGAATTAAATGGTACAAGCAATTTATAGAAAAGAGAGATGATAGAATGACTAAAAAATACGCTTCCATTAGTGATGTAAAAGATTATGTAGGACAAGAAGTAACCATTGGCGCTTGGGTTGCCAATAAATCAGGTAAAGGAAAAATTGCCTTTCTTCAATTACGCGATGGCTCTGCTTTTTTCCAGGCTGTTGCCTTTAAACCAAACTTTATTGAGCGTTTTGGCGAGGAAGAAGGAGCTGATAAATTTGATACTATCAAACGTTTAAGTCAAGAAACCTCTGTTTTTGTTAAAGGGATTGTCAAAGAAGATGAGCGTTCAAAATTTGGTTACGAGCTTGATGTGACAGATATTGAGGTCATCGGTGAGTCACAAGACTATCCAATCACACCAAAAGAACACGGAACAGACTTTTTGATGGACAATCGTCACTTGTGGTTACGTTCCCGTCGTCAGGCTGCTATTATGCAAATTCGTAATGCTATTATCTACGCGTCATACGAATTCTTTGACCAAAATGGCTTTATTAAATTTGATAGCCCAATTCTATCAGGAAATGCTGCAGAAAATACCACAGAACTCTTTGAAACGGATTATTTTGGAAATCCAGCTTTCCTTAGCCAATCTGGTCAATTATACCTTGAAGCGGGAATGATGGCACTTGGTCGTGTCTTTGACTTTGGTCCTGTTTTCCGTGCTGAAAAATCCAAAACACGCCGCCACTTGACTGAATTTTGGATGATGGATGCTGAGTACCCATTCTTGTCACATGAGGAATCACTGGATCTACAAGAAGCTTATGTCAAAGCGATGATTCAAGGAGTTCTTGATCGTGCACCACAAGCCTTGGAAACCTTAGAGCGTGACACAGATCTCTTGAAAAAATACATTGCTGAGCCTTTCAAACGTGTAGCCTATGATGATGCCATCAGCCTGTTACAAGAGCATGCTTCTGATGAGGACGCTGATTACGAAGCTATCCAACATGGTGATGACTTTGGTTCACCCCATGAAACTTGGATTTCAAACTACTTTGGTGTACCGACCTTTGTCGTTAACTATCCAGCTAGCTTTAAAGCTTTCTACATGAAGCCTGTTCCTGGCAATGAGGAGCGCGTGCTTTGTGCTGACTTATTGGCTCCAGAAGGCTACGGTGAAATCATCGGCGGCTCAGAACGTGAGACAGATTACAACAAACTATTAGCTAAAATCGAAGAAGAAGGTCTGAACCCAGATGACTATGCTTTCTATCTTGACCTTCGTAAATATGGTTCGGTTCCTCACTGTGGTTTTGGACTTGGCTTGGAACGTATGGTTACCTTTGTAGCTGGTACCAAGCATATCCGTGAAGCTATTCCATTCCCACGTATGTTACACCGCATTAAACCTTAATTGTCGTAAAAGCCCATGACCCCATGGGCTTTTTGGTTGCTAAAAAGGCTTGAAAAAATAAAACACGTCACAATTGATACACCTACAAGTAGTGATCATGAAAGTATTTCCTATTCTAAAGTGGCGTTAAGAAATCTTTAAGTTAGAAGGAACATAATCTCCAAGGGCAAAGTTACAAGAGCAATCATTAGAATTGATTTCAGAGATAAATAAAGCTTGTGATTACTAGGTTGCCCTGCTTTCTAAAAGAGGTGCTGATTTCTTTTAGAAAGGAGAAAAGAGGAAGCATATGACAAATAAAAAATGGGTAAAAGATGCTATTGATGCCAAAAACTATCTTATTTCAGAAGGTGTCTTTCTCTTTGAATTAGACCAGCCTTTGCAAGAACTCATCATAGCTGACTACCCCAAACTGGGACCTTCTGATTTTATTAGCCAAGAGCATTTAGCTGATTACCGCTTGCGTTACCTTAATGGCATGATGACAAGCGCTAAATTAAAAAACGATAGCATTCGAGACATGGTTTATGATGTTTCTAAAAAACAAAAAGATCATATTTTAAATGTCCAAGAGGCCTTAGACAGCCAAATTACGTTTGGACAACGGCTAGCTGATCAGGTGGCTCATTTTGGAGGAACGTGGACATTTATTATCTCCTTTGTTATTTTTATGGCTGTGTGGATGCTCTTTAATGAGATTAGTCCCTTTGGTTGGGCGTTTGATCATTACCCTTTTATTTTACTGAATCTTGCTTTATCCACCCTTGCGGCCATTCAAGCTCCGCTTATTATGATGAGTCAGAATCGGGCTTCTGAATATGACCGTTTACAAGCTAAAAATGACTATGACGTCAACAAAGCATCTGAAGAAGGCATTCGCTTGTTGCACACCAAGCTTGATCACTTGGTATTACAAGATCAGTCTGATTTGATGCAGATTCAAAAGCTACAAACAGATATTCTTATTTCAATTACTAAACAATTAGCTCGGCAATCTCGTGAAGACGTTACCTCTTCAGAAGAGAATCCTTAGCCATGTGTCTACCAACAAAATTTTTTCTATCAAACAAGGTAGAATACTCCTTATCGTTTTAAACGTTTTGGGAGGTCACCTTATGTGGTATAATAAAAGATAATCGTGCCAATAAAGAAAGGGAAGATGCAGATGCCAGATACACACATTAATTTGGTCATTGTGACAGGAATGAGCGGTGCAGGGAAAACCGTTGCCATTCAGTCATTTGAAGACCTTGGTTATTTTACCATTGACAACATGCCACCAGCCCTAGTTCCGAAATTTTTAGAGTTAATCGAACAAACCAATGAAGATCGCAGGGTAGCACTGGTTGTGGATATGAGAAGTCGTCTCTTTTTTAAAGAAATCACCTCTGTCTTAGATAGTATAGAAACGAATGAGCATATTGACTGTCGTATTCTGTTTTTAGATGCGACAGATGGGGAATTGGTTTCTCGCTATAAAGAAACCAGACGAAGCCACCCGCTCGCGTCCGATGGCCGTGTGCTTGATGGCATCCGTTTGGAAAGAGAACTTTTATCTCCTTTGAAAAGTATGAGCCAAAATGTGGTCAACACTACAGAATTAACGCCTAGACAGCTGCGTAAAGTTATTTCAGATCAGTTCGCAGGAGATTCTAATCAAGCTGCTTTCCGGATTGAAGTCATGAGCTTTGGGTTTAAATATGGTTTACCTTTAGATGCAGACTTGGTCTTTGATGTTCGCTTTTTACCCAATCCCTATTACCAAGTGAGTTTGCGAGAAAAAACAGGTCTAGATCAAGAGGTTTATGACTATGTCATGGCTCACCCCGAATCAGAAGAGTTTTACAAGCATTTGTTAAACCTTATTGCACCCATTTTGCCGGCTTATCAAAAGGAAGGGAAATCGGTCTTGACGGTGGCTATTGGCTGTACTGGTGGCCAGCATCGAAGTGTTGCTTTTGCGCATCGCTTAGCTGAAAGTTTAGCTAAAGACTGGTCAGTTAATGAAAGCCATCGTGATCAAAATCGTCGTAAGGAAACGGTAAATCGTTCATGAAAAATCCTAAAATTACTGTGATAGGTGGGGGGACTGGGATTCCCGTTATCTTAAAAAGTCTTCGGAAAGAAGCTGTTGATATTACTGCTGTTGTGACCGTTGCTGACGACGGAGGCTCCTCAGGAGAACTTCGTAATGCTATGCAATTAACCCCTCCAGGTGATTTGCGTAATGTCTTGTTAGCCATGAGTGACATGCCTAAATTTTATGAGCGGGTTTTCCAATACCGTTTTAACGAGCGTGATGGTGCTCTAGCTGGTCATCCTCTGGGGAATTTGATTATTGCTGGTATTTCTGAAATGCAGGGGTCAACCTACAATGCTGTTCAGATTTTAACCAAATTTTTTCACATCACAGGTAAAATTTACCCCTCTAGCGAGCAAGCTTTGACCCTTCATGCGGTTTTTAAAGATGGACACGAAGTAGCAGGCGAAAGCTCCATTGCCAAATACCAAGGGATGATTGATCACGTTTATGTGACCAATACCTATAATGATCAAAAACCTCAAGCCAGTCGTAAGGTGGTTGATACCATCTTAGAAAGCGATATGATTGTTTTGGGGCCAGGTTCTCTTTTTACATCCATTCTACCTAATTTGGTGATTCCAGAAATTAAAGAAGCCCTGCGTCAAACCAAAGCTGAAATCGTTTATATTTGCAACATCATGACCCAATATGGAGAGACTGAACAATTTTCGGATGCTGATCACGTGGCTGTTCTAAATCAGCATTTGGGAACAGATCTTATTGATACAGTATTGGTAAATGTGGCTAAAGTCCCTCAAGCTTATATGAATTCTAACAAATTTGATGAGTACCTTGTTCAGGTTGATCACGATTTTGCTGGGCTATGTCAGTCTGCTAAACGGGTGATTTCTTCTCATTTTTTACGATTGGAGAATGGCGGAGCCTTTCATGATGGTAACCTGGTGGTTGAAGAATTGATGAACTTAGTGAGGATTGCTAAACCATGAGTTTCACAACTAAAGTTAAAGAAGAATTAATTCATTTATCCACTGCAGATAAAAATGAGCTGGCAGCTATCATCAAATTATCAGGTAGTTTGGGTTTGGTCAATCAAGGGCTTCATTTGTCTATTACAACTGAAAATGCTAAAATCGCTCGCTACATTTACTCGCTAATTGAAGATGATTATGCCATTGTGCCAGAAATCAGGTATCATCAGAAGACAAATCTTCGCAAAAATCGTGTGTATACCGTCTATGTGGAGCAAGGCGTTGACACTATTTTAGCTGACTTAAAGCTGGCTGATTCATTTTTTGGTTTGGAAACAGGCATTGAACCTCAAATCTTATTGAATGATGATGCTGGTCGTTCCTATCTCAAAGGTGCTTTTTTAGCGTCAGGAAGTATCAGAGATCCCGAGTCAGGCAAGTACCAGCTAGAAATGTATTCTGTCTACCTTGATCACGCGCAGGATTTAGCCCAGTTGATGCAAAAATTCATGCTGGATGCTAAAACCATCGAGCATAAGAGTGGTGCCGTGACCTACCTACAAAAGGCAGAAGATATCATGGATTTCTTGATAATTGTCGGTGCGATGACTTGTAAAGAAGAGTTTGAAGGGATTAAGGTGTTGCGCGAAGCCCGCAATGACATTAATCGAGCCAATAATGTAGAGACAGCTAATATAGCAAAGACCATCAGTGCTAGCATGAAAACCATTAATAACATTATTAAGATTATGGATACAATTGGTTTAGAAAGTTTACCAATTGAATTACAACAGGTAGCACAACTTCGGGTTAAGCATCCAGACTATTCCATTCAACAAGTTGCTGATGCCCTTGAGTTCCCAATCACCAAGAGCGGGGTCAACCATCGCTTGCGTAAAATCAATAAAATTGCAGATGACTTATAGAACATTTTTATCGTATGAGCCTTTGTTCATACGATTTTTTTGTCTAAAAGTCGTTTTCCATTGTTTTTTTGAAGTGTCTGATGTTCTGTGATATGATAAAAGGGATAATAACGTTTGTAAAGGAGACTGATAATGGCATGTACAACTATACTCGTCGGTAAAAAGGCATCTTATGATGGCTCAACCATGGTTGCTCGAACAGAAGATTCTCAAAATGGAGATTTCACGCCTAAAAAAATGATTGTGGTGAAACCAGAAGATCAACCGAGACATTACCGTTCGGTGCAATCTTCCTTTGAAATGGACTTACCGGACAATCCCATGACTTACACGTCTGTTCCCGATGCGCTTGGTAAAGATGGTATCTGGGCAGAAGCAGGCGTGAACGAGGCTAATGTGGCCATGTCAGCAACTGAAACCATCACTACCAATTCTCGTGTTTTAGGGGCAGATCCTCTAGTAGCTTCTGGTATTGGTGAGGAGGACATGGTGACCTTAGTGCTCCCTTATATCCGTTCTGCGCGTGAAGGGGTTTTGCGCCTTGGTGCCATTTTAGAAGACTATGGCACTTACGAGTCAAATGGTGTGGCTTTTTCAGATGAACATGACATTTGGTGGCTGGAAACGATTGGTGGTCATCACTGGATTGCAAGACGGGTGCCAGATGATGCTTATGTCACCAATCCCAATCAATTTGGCATTGATCATTTTGAATTTAACAATCCTGAAGATTACCTTTGCTCAGTTGATTTAAAGGACTTTATTGACATGTATCACTTAGATTTAACCTATAGCCATGAGCATTTTAATCCGCGCTATGCTTTTGGTAGCCAACGTGATAAAGACCGTCACTATAATACGCCACGTGCTTGGATCATGCAAAAATTCTTAAACCCAGAAATTGTGCAAGACCCACGTAGTTTTGAACTTCCTTGGTGTCAAAAACCTTACCGTAAAATCACTGTAGAAGATGTTAAATACGTTTTGAGCAGTCACTATCAGGATACGGTTTATGATCCTTATGGTTCAGAAGGAACTCCTGTTAGTAAGAAAGTCTTTCGTCCTATTGGCATTAATCGTACAAGCCAAACGGCTATTTTGCAAATTCGTCCTCATAAACCTAAAGAAATTGCGGCTATCCAGTGGATGGCTTATGGGTCAATGCCATTTAATACCATGGTACCTTTTTTCACACAGGTGAAGACTATTCCAGATTATTTTGCTAACACTCACGAAAATGTGTCTACCGATAATTTTTATTGGACCAACCGTCTGATTGCGGCTCTAGCAGATCCTCACTACGATCATCATGAAACTGATTTGGACAATTACTTGGAAGAAACCATGGCAAAAGGTCATGCCATGTTACATGCTGTGGAAGCACAGTTATTGGCTGGTGAAACAGTCGATTTGGAAGAGGAAAATCAAAAAATGAGTGACTATGTGCAAGGAGAAACGCAGACGCTGTTGAACAAGATTCTCTTTGACGCTAGCAATCTAATGACCAATCGTTTCAGTCTTAGTGACTAAACAAATCCAAGGTTGAGCAGAAGAGCTCAGCCTTTTTCTACTTCTCTTCATGAATGATAAGATTAAAAACATCAAAAACTTGGAAAAACGATGAGAGTGTGTTATACTTAACTGGTCAATTTTTAACCAGTTAAGTACAAAGGAGGAATCATGAAGAAGAAAATTCTTTTAATGATTAGTTTAATCGGTGTGTTTTTTGCTTGGCAACTTAGCCAAGCAAAACAAGTGTTAGCAGAGGGTAAAGTTAAGGTTGTCACAACTTTCTACCCTGTCTACGAATTTACAAAAGGTGTTATTGGTAATGATGGCGATGTCTCACTATTGATGAAGGCAGGAACAGAGCCTCATGATTTTGAACCGTCAACCAAAGACATTAAAAAAATTCAAGATGCAGATGCGTTCGTTTATATGGACGACAACATGGAAACATGGATTTCTGATGTTAAAAAATCATTGAAATCTAAAAAAGTAACCATTGTTAAAGGAACTGGTAACATGCTACTTGTAGCAGGAGCTGGACATGACCATCACCATGAGGATGCTGACAAAAAGCATGAGCATAATAAACATAGCGAAGAAGGACACAACCATGCTTTTGACCCACACGTGTGGTTGTCACCATACCGTAGCATTACGGTCGTTGAAAATATTCGCGACAGTCTTTCAAAAGCTTACCCAGAAAAAGCAGAGAACTTCAAAGCCAATGCCGCTACTTATATTGAAAAATTAAAAGAGCTTGACAAAGACTATACGGCAGCACTTTCAGATGCTAAGCAAAAGAGCTTTGTCACTCAACATGCTGCTTTTGGCTACATGGCACTTGACTATGGCTTGAACCAAATTTCTATTAATGGTGTCACACCAGATACAGAACCATCAGCAAAACGTATTGCTACTTTGTCAAAATACGTTAAAAAATATGGCATCAAATACATTTATTTTGAGGAAAATGCTTCAAATAAGGTAGCTAAAACGTTAGCTAAGGAAGCAGGAGTTAAAACAGCTGTTCTTAGTCCTCTTGAAGGCTTAACAGAAAAAGAAATGAAAGCAGGCGAAGATTACTTTACAGTCATGCGCAAAAACCTTGAAACATTACGCTTGACGACTGATGTTGCCGGTAAAGAAATCCTTCCAGAAGAAGATACCACTAAGACAGTGTATAATGGTTACTTCAAAGATAAAGATGTCAAAGACCGTAAATTATCTGACTGGTCTGGTAACTGGCAGTCTGTTTACCCATACCTTCAAGATGGCACTTTAGACCAAGTTTGGGATTACAAGGCTAAAAAATCTAAAGGTAAAATGACAGCAGCTGAATACAAAGATTACTACACTACTGGTTACAAAACTGATGTGGAGCAAATCAACATTAATGGTAAGAAAAACACCATGACATTTGTGCGAAATGGTGAAAAGAAAACCTTTACTTACAAATATACTGGTAAAGAAATATTGACTTATCCAAAAGGAAATCGTGGGGTTCGTTTCATGTTTGAAGCTAAAGAAGCAGATGCTGGCGAATTCAAATACGTTCAATTCAGTGACCATGCCATTGCTCCGGAAAAAGCAGAGCATTTCCACTTGTATTGGGGTGGTGATAGCCAAGAAAAATTACATAAAGAGTTAGAACATTGGCCAACTTACTACGGTTCAGACTTATCTGGTCGTGAAATTGCCCAGGAAATTAACGCTCATTAATGCTAAAAAAAGCAAACCTAAGAAAGATTAGGTTTGCTTTTTGTTTTCTTTCTTTTATTTTTAATCAAAAATTTTTAATATTTCTAAATATTTGCTTGACTAAGTCTTATTATTATAATATACTTTAGGTGGTTATAACAAGTTAGAGGTGAATAGGATGCCAAAAGAACAACCACTCTATTTACAGATTGTTGATGCCCTAGAAGTTAAAATCAGAAAGAGCATGACAGCGAACGATAAGTTACTGTCAGAACGAGAACTAAGCGACCTTTACGGTGTTAGCCGCATCACGATTAGACTTGCTCTTAAAGAATTAGAACTACGGGGCTTAATTTATAAAAAGCAGGGCAAGGGAACCTATGTTTCTGGTATCAAGGAACCCGCCACTGATTTATCAAGTACATATAGCTTTACAGAGCAGATGAAAAAAATGGGAAAAATGCCTAAAACAGAAATTCTTTCCTTTGAACAGTATCAAGTGACACCCTACTTATCTGGTCTCTTGGAGATAGATGTTGATACTGACGTTTTTGAATTAGAGCGTCTAAGGATTGCAGATGATATGCCCTTGATGTTTGAACGATCCTATATTCCTGCTCAGCTTTTTCAAGGGTTAAGCATTGCGGACTTGAAGTGTAAGCCAATGTACGATTTATTTGCAGAGGATTACCAAGAAACTATTCGCCTAGCAGAAGAAGAGTTTTATGCTAGCATTGCCTTGGACTATGAAGCAGACCTTTTGGGAATCAAAAAAGGAGATCCTGTCTTACATATTATTCGTAAAACTTATAACGATAAAAATATTTTGATCGAATTTACTTTCAGTATTGCAAGAGCAGACCAGTTTAGGTATAGGGTACAACATCACCCCAACGGTTAAAGAAATGGGAGGTTAATACATGTTTACAAAATCGCAGGAAGCTTTGGAAGCTTTTGGTGCAGCTATCACTACCAAAGAAATCAAGCAACAACCAGCTTTGTGGCAAGAAACCATGACTTCTTTTGACATAACAAAAGAAGCCCTAGTTTCTTTTTTAAAGGCAGTATATGAAAGCGCTAACGGAAATAGAGTTCGTGTTATTTTTACAGGTGCAGGAACATCAGAATATGTTGGCAATACTATTTGTCCCTACTTGAATAAGGTAGGGAATCGGCAGCGCTATTTCTTTGATAGTATTGCTTCAACGGATCTGGTTGCGGCGCCAGAATATTATCTTGCTGAGGAAGAGACGGTACTATTAGTCTCCTTTGCTAGGAGTGGTAATAGTCCAGAAAGTGTGGCAGCTGTTAATCTGATCAATCAACTGGTACCGAATAGTTATCATTTAATCATTACGTGTGCCAAAGATGGGGAGCTGGCGAAAAAAGCACAGCAAGATGATCATTCTCTTCTCTATTTAATGCCAGAAGCTGCCAATGATGCTGGTTTTGCAATGACAGGTAGCTTCACTTGCATGATGCTAGCAGCTCTTTTGATTTTTGATGATGCGACCGACTTATCTCAGAAGCAGTCTTATGTGGCTGATATGGTTTTTGCTGGACAAGCTATTCTTGATCAAGAAGAACGGCTACAAGAGCTAGCTGATTTAGGATTTGAACGTCTAGTTTATCTGGGTTCAGCAAGTCTAGCTAACTTAACCCAGGAGGCTCAACTAAAAATGCTAGAATTGACTGCTGGTCAGGTTGCAACAGTTTATGAGTCTTCGATGGGATTTAGGCATGGGCCAAAGTCCTTTATCAACATGGACACCTTGGTAATAGGATTTGTCAATAGTGACCCTTATGTTAGACAATATGATTTAGAGATATTAGAAGAAGTTAGAGCAGATGGCATTGCACTTAAAACACTAGCTCTCTTGCAAAAAGGTCCAACCAATTTTTCAGGAGATCAATTTTTATTGGAAGCTAGTCAGTTATTGCCGGATGCCTATCTTGCCTTTCCAATGATTTTAGTGGCACAAATGCTAGCTCTCTTGACAGCTATTACAGTAGGAAATCGTCCTGACACCCCATCTGCAACAGGTACAGTTAATCGTGTGGTCAAAGGGGTAACGATTCACCCTTATCCTAGCAAGTAGGAGGTTGATATGCATCAATTATCAGAGGCAAAATACAGTTATTTAGAAAAAGTGAGCCACCGAGGAATCATTTCAGCTCTGGCTTTTGACCAACGTGGCGCCTTAAAACGCATGATGGCAGCTCATCAGGAAGCAGAGCCAAGGGTTGAGCAAATGGAAACCCTGAAAGTTTTGGTATCAGAGGAGTTGACCCCTTATGCCTCATCCATTTTGTTAGACCCTGAATATGGCTTACCAGCAATCAAGGTTCGTGATGACAATGCTGGCTTGCTCCTAGCCTATGAAAAAACAGGCTACGATGCGACTACAACTAGTCGTCTACCTGATTGTCTGGTAGAATGGTCTGTTAAGCGACTGAAAGAAGCTGGGGCTGATGCCATCAAATTTCTACTCTACTATGATGTGGATGGTGATGAGCAAATCAACTTGCAAAAGCAGGCCTACATTGAACGTATCGGTTCTGAGTGCACCGCTGAAGATATTCCTTTCTTCCTTGAAATACTGAGCTATGACGAAACCATTGCAGACAATAGCAGCGCAGCTTTTGCAAAGGTGAAGCCTCATAAGGTCAACGGAGCAATGACTGTTTTCTCTGATGACCGGTTTGGCATTGACGTTCTTAAAGTTGAAGTGCCGGTTAACATGGCCTATGTGGACGGTTTTGCTAAAGGTGAAGTGCTTTACAGTCAAGAAGAGGCTGCTCAGGCCTTTCGAGATCAAGAAGCCGCTAGCCATTTACCTTATATTTATTTGAGTGCTGGTGTATCTGCCCAACTCTTCCAAGAAACTTTGCGTTTTGCGGCAGCAGCAGGTGCTAAATTTAGTGGGGTGCTTTGTGGACGTGCTACCTGGGCAGGAGCTGTTCCGGTTTATATTAGAGAGGGCGAGGAGGCAGCTAGGAACTGGCTCCGTACTGAAGGTTTCCAAAATATTGACGAGTTGAACAAGGTGTTGGAAGCAACAGCTACTCCTTGGACAGAAAAAATCACCAGCCCATATCTTTAGTGGAAAATGAGGCATAAAAAAACAATACCCAAGGCGATATGGCAGTAGGTATTGCAAGAAGCTTATTGATAATCACTGGAAGACAGTTCATACGAGAAGAATTCCCAGTGTTTGTAAACTTGGGCGTATTCTAGAACGCGTTGATTACTTTTAGATCGAGTGATTTTGGTTTGAAGCACGCAAGGAGCACTGTCTGTTAGCTGCAGAAAGTCTTTAACAGCTTGTGGCATTTGGGTGGTCAAGCAGGTTTCTTGTCTAAATGTCTGATTAGCCATTTGAATGGTGAAATCAAGAAAGAAGCGTTTATAAAGCGATTGATAGGTACTCAAGTCACGATCCTCTGATAATAAATAATCATGAGGAATGTAAGACAACTGGTAAAGGTAGGGCCTGCCATTGAGAGTTCGTTCTCTTGTAAGGACATAATAATATTCAGTCTTATGTAGTTCCAGACGTTTTAAATAGGCAGGGTCATTTCCTTTGGTGAGACTGATGACGCGAACTAATTCAGATTGATTTTTTAGGGTGTCAAGGTAGGCGAACTGCACCAGCTTTTCTTTGCGTGTTCTGGCAATAAAACTGCCAATCCCTTGTTTACGGTTAATAAACCCTTCTTTTTCTAACTCTTTTAAAGCTCGAATAATGGTAATGGAGCTAACGTTGAAGCGATTAATTAGCTCTGCCTCGGTGAAAAATTTGTCACCAACATGGTAATGGTCTGATAAAATCTGGTCTTGTAATTCTTCTTTAATTAATTGATATTTAGGGCGTTTCATTGATATAGCATCTCATCTTTACAAGTTATTATTAGCTATTATAACAAAAAAGCCAGAAGATAGCATGCTTCCCTTGCATGAGATCCCCTCTAGCCTACGCTTAACTTAAAAGGAGGAAAAGTGGAACGATTTCAAATCAAAGAGGTGTTTTACCTTGATGGGAAACCCTTTAAAATCTTATCTGGAGCGGTTCATTATTTTAGAATTATCCCAGACAGTTGGTACCGTGTCTTGTATAACCTAAAAGCTCTGGGGTTTAATACGGTTGAGACTTATGTGCCTTGGAACTTGCATGAGCCACAAAAAGGACATTTCTGCTTTGAAGGTCTTGCAGACTTAGAAGCCTTTCTCGATTTGGCTCAGAATCTTGGCTTGTATGCCATTGTGAGACCCTCTCCTTATATTTGTGCTGAATGGGAATTTGGTGGTTTACCTGCTTGGTTACTAGAAGAGCCATGTAGAGTTCGTTCACGAGATAAGGTCTATTTAGACCATGTCGCAGCTTACTATGATGTGCTTCTCCCCAAATTAGCCAAACGTCAACTGGACCGCGGGGGTAATATCCTCATGTTCCAAGTAGAAAATGAATATGGCTCTTATGGAGAGGACAAGGAGTATCTTCGTGCTTTGAAAGACATGATGCTAGCGCGAGGCATTGAAGCACCGCTTTTTACCTCTGATGGGGCTTGGGAAAGTGCCTTGGAGGCAGGAAGCTTAATTGAAGATAATCTTTTAGTAACAGGAAACTTCGGTTCTAAGGTTTCTCAAAATGTGGCCAGCCTTAGGGCATTTATGTCTAAACATGGCAAAGAATGGCCCATGATGTGCATGGAATTTTGGCTGGGTTGGTTTAATCGGTGGGGAGAGGCGATTATTCGACGGGATCCTCAAGAAACCGTAGCTACTATCATGGATATGATTGAACAAGGAAGTATCAACCTTTATATGTTCTGTGGCGGTACCAATTTTGGGTTCATGAATGGCTCATCAGCCAGACTGCAAAAGGACCTCCCGCAAGTGACCTCTTACGATTACGATGCCCTGCTGGATGAAGCAGGAAATCCTACCCTCAAATACAGTCTTTTGCAGAAAGCCTTAAAAGCTACTTACCCAGATTTAGCATTTGCAGAACCGCTAGTCAGCCCGAGCATGGCTATCGGTCCTATCCCTCTTACACAAAAAGTAAGTTTGATGACGACGCTCAAAAATGTAAGCGGTATCACTTTTAGTTTTTACCCGCAATCTATGGAAGCCTTAAACCATTCTTTGGGATATATGTTGTATCGTAGTAGGCTTTCCAAGTACGGTGATCAAGAAAGGTTGCGAATCATTGATGCTAGAGATCGTGTTCAGGTATTCTTAGATGATAGGCGAATCCAAACCCAGTATCAAGAGGACATTGGAAAGGATATTTTGATGACTCTTTCAAAGCAGAGGTCTCAACTAACCATTTTAGTTGAAAACATGGGACGAGTCAGCTATGGTCATAAGTTGACTGCTCCTAGTCAACACAAGGGGCTGGGGCGTGGCGTAATGAGTGATTTACATTTTATAGGGCAGTGGGAACAGATTCCTTTAGATTTTCAAGAACTGTCCTGGCTGGATTTTTCACAGGGTTGGATTGAGGGGCTCCCGAGTTTTTATGCCTATGATTTTGACTGCCAAGTGCCAACTGATACTTATATTGACTTAAGTCAATTTGGTAAAGGGATTGCTCTAATCAACGGCTTTAATTTGGGTAGATTTTGGCAAAAAGGCCCTATCTTGTCCCTCTATTTACCAAAAGGATTGTTACAGAAAGGAAAGAATCGTTTGGTGATTTTTGAAACCGAAGGGCAATATAGTGAGACCCTTCATTTAACCAAGACCCCCATTTATCAAACTATAAAAGGAGAAGAAGGATGACAATTGTAGCAACACGTATTGATGGTCGGTTAATTCATGGCCAAGTCGCAAATCTATGGACAACTAAGTTAAACATTAGTCGTATCATGGTTGTAGATGAGGATATTGTTAATAGTGATTTAGAAAAAACAGCTCTGAAGTTAGCGACTCCAGCAGGCATAAAATTATCTGTTCTAACGATTGACAAAGCAGCCACCAATATCTTGGCAGGCCGTTATGATTCCCAACGTTTATTGATTGTGGCTAAACGCCCTAAAACTTTTCTAGGCCTTATGAACAAAGGGGTGACTCTTACAGAACTGAATGTGGGCAACATGTCTCAAACGCCTGAAACCCGTTCGGTAACCCGTTCCATCAATGTGGTGGATGAAGATATCCAAGACTTTGATGCTATTCAGGCTAAAGGAACACACCTTATTGCTCAAATGGTTCCAGGAGATACTCCCGCAGACTTTATACCTTTATTGGATAAAGTGAGATAATTCTGTACACCTTAAGACATTACTTTTTTGGAGGAAATCATTATGATTCAATGGTGGCAAATTTTACTTCTAACCTTGTATTCGGCTTACCAAATTTTGGACGAACTGACCATTAATACCTCAGCGGGTTCTCCTGTATTTGCGGGCTTTATAGCAGGTCTTATCATGGGAGATTTGAAAACAGGTCTTCTTATTGGTGGTAGCTTACAATTAATGGTCCTTGGTGTAGGTACTTTTGGAGGTGCTTCCCGGATTGATGCAACGTCAGGTGCGGTCTTAGCAACTGCTTTCTCAGTGGCACAGGGCATTAATGCGGAGTTAGCCGTTTCAACAATTGCTGTTCCCGTAGCAGCTCTGATGGTTTACACTGATATTCTTGGACGTTTTTCAACAACCTTCTTTGCTCACCGCATTGACCGTCACGTGGAAAACTTTAACTATAAGGGGATTGAACGAAATTACTTAATGGGAGCCTTGCCTTGGGCTTTATCTCGTGCCCTTCCTGTCTTTATTGCTCTTGCCTTTGGAGCTGGTGCTGTTCAAACCTTGGTGGATTGGGTTGACAGTGTCAAATGGTTGGCTGATGGGCTTAAATTAGCTGGTATGATGCTACCAGGGCTTGGTTTTGCTATCTTACTTCATTACTTACCAGTTAAACGTAATCTTCACTACCTCGCCCTTGGCTTTGGTCTCACTGCTATGTTAACTGTGATTTATACAAACTTACAAACCGTGTCAGGAACATTGACCGATGTAATTAAAGAAGCAGGTTTGAAGACAACAGTCTTTAATGGGGCACCTTTTAAAAGTTTACCAATGATTGGGATTGCGATTATTGGTGGAGCTCTAGCAACCCTTCATTATAAAAATAGTCAACAGGTAACTCTTGTTGAGCCAAAGGCAGAAGTGTCAGAAAGTGGGGAAATTGAAGATGATGAAATCTAAGTATACCTTAACCAAAGAAGATTTTAAGCAGATCAATAAGCGTAGCCTCTTTACTTTCCAATGGGGCTGGAATTACGAACGGATGCAAGGTTCTAGTTACCTTTATATTATCTTGCCACAACTGCGCAAAATGTATGGAGATGGTACACCTGAATTAAAAGAGATGATGAAGACCCATACCCAATTCTTCAATACATCAAATTTCTTCCACACTATTATTACAGGGATTGATTTGGCGCTTGAAGAAAATGAAGGTTTAGCTTCAAAAGATGCGGTCAATGGGGTCAAGACAGGTCTTATGGGACCATTTGCTCCGATTGGAGATTCTCTTTTCGCTTCCCTTGTGCCAACGATTATGGGATCGCTAGCAGCTGGTTTGGCTAAAGAAAATAATCCCTTAGGCCTCTTTCTTTGGATAGCTGTGGCCTGGCTCATTAATATTTTCCGTTGGAAACAATTAGAAATTGCTTACCTACAAGGAACCAAGTTGGTTACTACTATGCGCAACCATTTAACAGCTATTGTTGATGCTGCTTCTGTCATGGGCGTCTTTATGGTCGGAGCACTCATTGCTAGCATGATTAATTTTGAAGTTAGTCTCAACATCCCTATGGGGGCAGGGCTGGATGTGCAAAATTTGCTTAACATGATTTTCCCTCGTCTGGTCCCAGCAGCTTTTACTGGTTTTGTTTATTGGTTGCTTGGGCGTAAGGGCATGACATCAACGAAAGCTATCTTAGTTATCATTGTGATTGCTATTGCTTGCTCAGCCTTTGGTCATTTTATCATGGGGATGAGCTAATGGGAAAACAGTTAGTATTAGTCAGTCACGGTCCTTTTTGCGAGGCCTTAAAAGCCAGTACAGAAATGATTATGGGAGCTCAGGAAGGTATTATAACAGTTCCTTTACTGGCTTCAGAAGGAATTGAGGACTTTCGTCAAAAATTCTTAACAAGCATCGAAGGAATAGAAGAAGTTGTTGTCTTTGCAGACTTAATGGGAGGAACACCCTGTAATGTTCTTAGTCGTCTCTTGATGGAGGGCTATCAATTCGAATTGTATGCTGGTATGAATATGCCTATGGTTATCGGTTTCATCAATGCTAATCTCCTCGGAGAAACGGTTGACCTTAAAGCATTTGCAAGTGAGAATATTCATGATGTTAAGGCTCTACTTAAGCAATTTCCAGATGATGACGACGAGTAACCCTCTTTCAAAGTATTTTGAGTCATCAGACAGCTTATTGAGTTGAGCCAAATCTTATCTATGCGACAAAACTCCCTACTCTTTTATAAAAGAAGCTGCAGAAAAGGAAGCAAAGTTTAGGTGCTTTGACTAGAAGCAATAGCCTCGATGATGCTATTGACATAAAAGAAAACCCCTCCTGAAACAGGAAGGGTTTTCGTATTGTCTTGCTTATTTTGCTGCGTTTGCGTCTTTGAGACCGTATTTTTTGTTGAAGCGGTCCACGCGTCCATCTGCTTGAGTGAACTTTTGACGTCCTGTGTAGAATGGGTGTGAATCTGATGAAATTTCCACACGGATAAGTGGGTAAGTTTCACCTTCAAACTCAACAGTTTCTTTAGAAGCTTTTGTTGAGCCGCTAAGGAACTGGTAACCTGTAGTTGTATCAAGGAAAACAACTGGACGATAATCTGGATGAATGTCTTTTCTCATCTTAAAAAAATTCCTTTCTGCCATGACACGTTCTGCATCATAGTTATTAACCATTCTAGTTTAACAGAAGTTGAAAGACTTGACAAGCCTTTTCTCTGATTATTTCACAGAAAAACTAATTTCCCTGACAAACAGCAATCAACTCTTGATAAATCGTTTGATTTTCTTCTAAACTAGCTGAATTGGCTCCACTTGCAAGAGGATGGCCCCCACCGTCATGGCGCTTTGCGATACCGTTGATAACTTTTTCTTTACTGCGCATGCGAACGCGGTAGCTACCATCAGCTTGTTCAACGAAAATAGCCCAGGCCTTAACGATATCAATTTTACCTGGAGCTGAGACAATGGCAGAGCTTTCAGCTAAGGACACGTCAAAGGTTTTAAGGGTGTCTTGACTGAGAAGGACATAAGCAGCGCCGCTCTCATCAATTGTGAGATGATCAAAAACATAACCTTGTAGCTTTGCAATTTTAAAAGGGAAAGAATCCATTTGCGTAGATATAGCTGCAAAATCAAAATGGAAATGTCTAAGCTGGCTAGCAATGGTGAGGGTTTTACTGGTAGTTGATGCATAGAGGAAACGACCAGTATCCCCAACAATACCAGTGTATAAGAGACTAGCCGCCTTGTCAGAAATCATCAGGTTTTGACTAAAGGCAAAGTCTGCAATGATTTCACTAGCACTGGAAGCAGTTGTGTCCACATAATAGACATCACCATAGATATCTTCATTTGGGTGATGATCAATTTTCATCAAACAGTTGCCATTGAGGTAACGGTCATCATCAATTCTTGGTCGATTAGCAGTATCAGTGACGATGACCAAGGCTTCCTTGTAATCCTCATCATCCACCTGATCCATTTGACTTATCCAAGTGAGACTGGGTTCGTCAAAACCGGTCATCAAGACCTTTTTATCTGGGTAATTTTGTTTAATGATTTCTTTTAAGCCTGCCTGGCTCCCTAGAGCATCAGGATCGGGATTTTGATGACGATGGATAATAATCGTCTGGTAAGCTTTAATGGTTTCTAGAATAGTTTCAAAAGTTGTTGTCATGTTTTTTAATCTTTCAGCATATCAAGGTGGGGAATGTCATCTTCTAAATAAATTTCAGAGATTGGTTTAAAACCAAATGAGGCATAAAATTGTTCTAAGTAAGCCTGTGCCTGAGCATAAACAGGTAAATCTGGAAACTGATTCTCAGCTACCTCTAAGGCTTTGGCGACCAAGTCACGACCAAGACCAATTTTTCGAACGCGACTAGCCACTAAAACTCTTCCTAGTTTCAGCTGGTCTTTTGTGGGGATTAAGCGACAGTAAGCCGTGATACCAAGCTCATCTTTAGTAAAGAGGTGTAGGGCTTCTTTATCGAGCTCATCCACTTCAGGGTAAGGACAGGCCTGTTCTACAATAAAGACAGCAACACGCTCCTTATAAATCGCAAAAAGCTCTTCTGTAGATAATTGGTCAAAAGGTTTTAGGGTCCACATCATCTTACTTCCTCCATTGTTGTCTTCTTTGTCTCATATTATAGCACAATCTTCTTTTAAAATTGCCAAAAGCAGTCAAGAAAACAGTTAAGATATAGCTTGGTAGTCTGCAGCTAGTCCTCGATTGACAGCAGGACGTTTGGCGATAGTGTGGCTCCAAGCCTGTATATGCTTGTAATGATTCACTTGAAGAAATTGCCCAGCCCTGTTCCAAAGCTTGTCTTGGACTAATTGCCCATACCATGACCAGATGGCAATATCGGCAATGGTATAGTGATCACCAGCAATGTAAGGTTTTTGGGATAATTCTCTATCTAATAAATCAAGTTGGCGTTTAGCTTCCATAGCAAAGCGGTCAATAGGGTATTCTAATTTTTCCTTGGCGTAATGGAAAAAATGACCAAAGCCACCGCCCAAAAAGGGGGCAGCACCAGTCTGCCAAAATAACCAATTGAGGACTTCAGCACGCTCTTTGGGTGCTTGAGGGATCAGTTGATGGTGTTTATCAGCAAGATAAAGTAAAATATGTGCCGATTCAAAGACACGAATGGGCTCTTCTCCTGATAAGTCGAGCAGAGCAGGGATTTTAGCATTTGGGTTGATACTTACAAAGTCACTGCCAAATTGTTCTCCTTTAGAGATATCGATACGAAACAAGTCGTAGTCAACTCCTGAAACACCTAATCCTTTTAACTCTTCAAACATAATAGTAGCTTTAATGCCATTTGGTGTTCCAAGGGAGTAGAGTTGGTAAGGCTTCTTCCCTTTAGGTAAAATTTCCTCAAACCGACTTCCTGCAGTGTCAGCATTGAGTCCTGACATGCGCCCTTTATTTTCCCAAATCTCGGGAATATGATAGCTTGTCATTTAAAAACCTCCTGTTCGCTTTTTCTTATTGTCATCATAGCAGAAGCCCAAATAAAGCACAAAAATTTGCTACAAGTTATCTTTTTGAAGATAAAGTTCGGGTTTTGTTTGATTTTTATGAAAATAAATTTTTCAGCCTTTCTAAAGTTTATAAAATACAGACATTACACCCGAAAATGTGACAAAAATTGCTTGCTTTTTCCTTTAGTTTTGGTATGATATTAAAAAAATCTTTACAAGGAGACCTGCTTTGGAAACGATAGACTTTAACACAATAGCTAAAACAGAATTGCATTGCCACCTTGATGGTTCCCTCTCCTTAGAGGTCATTCGTCAATTAGCAGCCTTAGCGAATGTAACCTTACCCGAAGACGACGCTAGCTTAAAGACCTTGGTTACAGCTCCAGAAACCTGCGAATCATTGATGGATTACCTTAAAACATTTGATGTTATAAGACCTCTTTTACAGACGCAAGAGGCCTTGGAATTAGCTGCTTATGACGTAATGAAGCAAGCGGCAGCTGACCAAGTGATTTATATTGAGATTCGTTTTGCACCAGAATTGTCGATGGATCAAGGACTAACAGCTGTGGATGTTGTAGAAGCTGTGTTAGCAGGTATTCAAAAAGGTCAAGAAGACTTTGGTATTGTGGGCAAGGCTATTGTGTGTGGGCTTCGTCAATCGTCTCAAGCAGTGAGTCAAACTATTTTTGACCAGGTGGTTTCTTTGGCGCCAAAAGGCCTAGTCGGTTTTGATTTTGCAGGTAATGAACTTGACTTCCCGCCAACTGTATTAGAAAGAATAATTAAGCAAACCAAAGAACGGGGTCTTCCTTTTACCTTGCATGCTGGAGAATGTGGCTGTCCTAACTATATTTCAGATGCTATTGATTTAGGAATCAAGCGCTTAGGTCATGTCTCAGCTATTCATCATCAAAAAGAGTTACTGTCTAAGTTTATTGAAAATGAGGTGACTGCAGAACTCTGCCTGACTAGCAACCTCCAGACGAAAGCTGCGAGGTCGATAGCGGATTTTCCTTATTTAGAAATGAAAGCAGCAGGAGCTAAGGTAACGATTAATACAGACAATCGCACGGTTTCTGATACCAATTTAATCAAAGAATACCAACTCTTTGCCCAACATTTCCAAACAGGCGCAGCAGATTTTCTGTTGCACAATCAAGATGCTATCAAGGCTAGTTTTGCCAGTCCAATCGAAAAAGCAGAGCTTCTGAATCGTCTTGAACAATCATATCAGCCTTATCTTTAAAGAATTAGTGCTTTTCCCTAAAAAGTGTGCTAAAATAAAAATAGTTTAGTAATTTTGGGAGGAATTTATGGCATTAGCAAAAATCGTTTATGCCAGCATGACAGGAAATACTGAAGAAATCGCTGATATCGTTGCAAATAAATTGCAAGAGTTGGGCCATGATGTTGACATTGACGAGTGCACAACAGTTGACGCTTCAGAATTTGAGGATGCTGATATAGCAATCGTTGCGACTTATACTTATGGTGATGGTGATTTACCAGATGAAATTGTTGATTTTTACGAAGACCTACAAGATTTAGATTTAGAAGGTAAAATCTATGGCGTGGTCGGCTCTGGTGATACATTCTATGATTATTTCTGCAAGTCTGTCGATGACTTTTCAGAGCAATTTGCCCTTACTGGCGCAACCAAAGGTGCAGAGCCTGTCAAAGTAGACTTGGCAGCAGAAGATGAAGACATCGACCGTTTAGAGGCCTTTGCAGAGCAACTCTCACAGGCTGTTAATAATCTATAAAACTATTTAGTAAAAATGTCAGGGGCTTCCTTGGCATTTTTAGCTTTTTAACCTAAAATAAAGGGAATGTCACTTCAGGGTAGGAATTGAAAAAAACAATCAGCTTCACCTTGCTTCTGATCCTCTTATTAACTATAATAAAAAGATAATCTAATACATCTAGAAAAGGAAAGTTATGCGTTTAGAAGAGATACGACAAGAAATCAATGGTATTGATCAACACTTGGTTGCCTTATTAGAAAAGCGGATGGCACTTGTGGAGCAAGTAACAGCTTATAAACTAGCTAATCAATTGCCTGTCTTAGATCAGGCGAGGGAAAATCAAATCCTAGATAGGGTTTCTCGTCTTGTTAAAGACCAAGCATTTAAACCAGTTATCCATGAGACATTCAAAACCATTATGTCTCTTTCACGACAGTATCAAACGCAACACTTAACAGGTGGTGAGACTAATGATTAAATCAATTGCAACACTGCCTAAACCTTCCTTGAAAGAAGTGTTAGGACTAGTAGGCTTGGCGCTTCCCATAGGGGTCGTGGTTGGAGTGGTTGATGTTATTTTTGGCAAAGGGCTTTTGTTTCTTTCCGAATATCGCGACCAACACCTTTTCTTGCTTCTTCCTTTTCTTTCCCTAGCAGGCCTTGTTATCGTTTTTCTTTACGATAAGTTAGGCAAAGAGGTTCGTCAAGGGATGGGATTGGTTTTTCAGGTAGGGCATGGTCAAAAAAATCAGATTCCTCCTATTCTCATTCCTCTTATTTTGTTCTCAACTTGGGTAACCCACTTATTTGGAGCGAGTGCGGGTAGAGAAGGGGTAGCCGTTCAAATAGGAGCTACCATCTCTCATTATTGTCGGAGATTTGTGACTAGTCAAGAAGCCGCACGACATCTTTTGATTATGGGGATGGCAGCCGGTTTTGCAGGGCTTTTTCAAACGCCAATTGCTGCTGTCGTATTTGCCCTCGAGGTTTTATTAGTAGGAACGCTTCGTTATTCCGCTTTATTGCCTTCCTTAGTTGCTGCTTACGTGGCTTCTTGGACTTCCCATGCCTTGGGATTAGAGAAATTTACGATTGTTCTTGAAGAAACATTGACCATAACTCCCTTAACATTGGTTAAATTAATTGGGTTAGGCCTTATTTTTGGTCTGGTGGGAAATAGTTTTGCCTATTTACTTGGCTGGTTTAAACCTTACCTCAGTCAAAAGCTACCAAATCCTTATTTCCGGATTGCTTTTATCGGTGCTTTGTTATCTATCTGTCTGATGATTGGTCACGTCGGAAGATATAGTGGTCTAGGAACCAATTTGATTGCGGCAGCTTTTTCTGGTCAAACTATCCTAACTTACGACTGGCTTTTAAAAATGATTGTGACGGTTATCAGCTTGTCCGCAGGTTTTCAAGGTGGTGAAGTGACACCTCTATTTGCTATTGGAGCTTCTTTAGGCCTCGTTTTGGCCCCTTACTTAGGTCTTCCTGTACTGTTAGTTGCTGCACTTGGTTACGCCACGGTATTTGGAAGTGCCACTAATACGTTTTGGGCCCCTATTTTTATTGGGATAGAGGTCTTTGGACCGGATAATGCCTTGGCTTATTTTGTGACAGCAGCAGCAGCCTATATGGTCAGTCACAGACATTCCATTTACAGTTATCAAAAAGTGGCAATGACTAATTTGGAAGACATGACAGTAAATCAGGTGGATTTAAAAAAATAGCTTTACAATAAAGAAGCTTTTTGTTAGAATAAAATTTGTGTGTAATGGACACACGAAAATTACGGCTAATCCGCTAAGACAAGTACTTAAGATTAGTAAGATAGGAGAATAAAAATGAATCCATTAATCCAAAGTTTGACAGAAGGTCAACTTCGCTCTGATATCCCTAACTTCCGTCCTGGTGACACTGTTCGCGTTCACGCAAAAGTTGTCGAAGGAACTCGCGAACGTATCCAGATTTTTGAAGGTGTTGTTATTTCACGTAAAGGTCAAGGGATCTCAGAAATGTACACTGTTCGTAAAATCTCAGGTGGTATCGGGGTAGAGCGTACATTCCCAATCCACACACCACGTGTTGACAAAATCGAAGTTATCCGCCACGGTAAAGTCCGTCGTGCGAAACTTTACTACTTGCGTGCATTACAAGGTAAAGCTGCTCGTATCAAAGAAATTCGTCGTTAATCCGAATAAGAGGCGATGGAATGACAAAAGGCTAGAGTGTTCTAGTCTTTTTTTCTTGTTTTATAGCGTTTATTGGAGAGGTAGAAGTCATGTGAGTTTGGCAAAACAGGTTAAGTAGATGATCCATTATGTCTAGAAAGAAGACAATAGAAACACCGAAAACAGTAGTTGCTGGTTCGATTCCGGCAGGGGTCATATCGGGTTCAGAACTTTGAACTGACTCCCTGAACCATCTTGTTAGTCATCATGAAAATGAGACCTCTTGACTGAGATTTGAACTTGCATTCCCTCTTTTTCTAGGTTACAATAGATACTACAGATATCCAGTAGACCCCTTAGTTCAATGGATATAACAACTCCCTCCTAAGGAGTAGTTGCTGGTTCGATTCCGGCAGGGGTCATATCGGGTTCAGAGCTTTGAACTGGCCGCCTGAACCATTTTGTTAGTCATCATGAACATGAGCAATCTGTTGTTGAACAGTCTAGGATAGCTTTTCCTAGAGAAAAGGTGTTGATGATAGGCTGGTTTGCCCTTAGATTGGGGCTCTTTTTCATTTTTGGCTAAATGAACTTCAACAACCGTATTTTACCACTATGGTCACTTAAAAAGGAGGTTGCCTCTTGTCTCAAAGGAAATCTATTGAACGTCGTATTGACTATGCCATTGTTTTTCCTGTTTGTTGTTTACTAGTGTTAGGATTGGTTTCTATTTATGTGGCGACAAGTTATGATTTTCCACAGCATGTGATAGCCGTTATGGGACAGCAGGTGCTATGGATTGCTATTGGAGCAGCCTTAGCCTTTATCCTGATGTTTTTCACTACAGCCACTCTATGGAAATTGACGCCCTGGTTGTACCTTCTGGGACTCGGTTTAATGATTTTGCCCTTAATTTTCTTTAGCCCTCAGTTGGTAGCGGCAACAGGAGCTAAAAACTGGATTACGATTGGATCGGTGACCTTGTTTCAGCCCTCTGAGTTTATGAAAATCGCTTATATCTTATTGATGGCAAGAGCAACAGTCTGGTTTAAAGGAAAAAAAGAGCGTATCCACTTCAAAGACGATTGGATTCTATTGGGGTTTTATGTCATTATAACGTTTCCTGTGCTACTCTTACTTGCTTTGCAAAAAGATTTAGGGACTGCTATGGTTTTTCTTGCCATTTTGGCGGGAATGGTCCTCATGTCTGGGATTTCCTGGTGGTTAATCATTCCTTTAATTTTTGTCGTAGTGGGATTTCTTGTGGCCTTTTTCCTTATCTTTTTATTCCCTGAAGGCAAAGAGTTGCTTTTAAAACTGGGAATGGATACTTACCAATTGAATCGTATTTCAGCGTGGTTAGATCCTTTTGCTTTTTCAGAAACTATCGCTTATCAGCAAACACAAAGTATGATTGCAATCGGCAGTGGGGGACTGTTTGGAAAAGGGTTTAATGTTTTAGAATTGCCCGTTCCTGTTAGAGAAAGTGATATGATCTTCACTGTTATTGCTGAAAATTTTGGTTTTATGGGTTCAGCTCTGTTATTAATGCTTTACCTGCTCTTGATTTATAGAATGTTAAAAGTCACTTTTGAGTTTAATAACCTCTTTTACACTTATATTTCAACAGGCTTTATCATGATGATTTTGTTTCATATTTTTGAAAATATTGGAGCAGCGATTGGTATTCTACCCCTTACGGGAATTCCTCTGCCCTTTATTTCACAAGGGGGCTCAGCCTTAATTTCCAACTTGATTGGGGTCGGTCTGATTTTATCGATGAATTATCAACAGGTGCTAGCGCGTGACAAAGAAAGCGAAAAAAACTTAAAGAGACGCCTACGCTATCATTAGAAAATAAGGGACCTAGTGCTTGTGAGGCAAGTTGTTACTAGTCCCTTTTTATTTACGGAAATCACTGTAAAATTAAGTGAATTTGTGATATAATGAAAGGCATGGATTATCACGATTATATATGGGATTTGGGTGGTACCTTACTCGATAATTACGAAATTTCGACCCAGGCCTTTGTTCAGACGCTAGCCTTTTTTAACCTTCCAGGTGAACATGATGCAGTTTACCAAAAATTGAAGGAATCTACAGCCATTGCGGTTGCGACCTTTGCTCCATACCAACCTCAATTTTTGCAAGAGTACAAGCAAAATGAAGCGGCAAAGCTGACTCAACCGATTTGGTGTCTGGGAGCTAGGGAAATTTTGGCTCAAATTGTGGCGTCGGGATCACGTAATTTTTTAGTGTCTCATCGTGATCAGCAAGTTAACCAGCTGTTAAAACAAGCTGGACTCTCGGAATATTTTACCGAAGTGGTAACAGCTTCGAATGGTTTCGCTCGTAAGCCTAATCCTGAGAGTTTACTTTATTTAAAAGCAAAATATAACATTGAGAGTGGCTTGGTTATCGGGGATCGTGACCTTGATAGGCAAGCGGGACAGGCAGCAGGTTTTGATACCTTGCTTGTTGATGGTAGAAAAAACCTATTGGAGATAGTAACTTAGATGATTGAAGAAAACAAACAAGTTGAAGAGAAAGCACAAGAATATGATGCCAGTCAGATTCAGGTCTTAGAAGGCCTTGAAGCGGTAAGGATGCGTCCCGGAATGTATATCGGATCTACAGCTAAAGAGGGCTTGCACCACTTAGTATGGGAAATCGTCGACAATTCTATTGACGAGGCATTAGCCGGATTTGCTACTCACATCCAGGTGTTTATCGAGGCAGATAATTCAATCACAGTCGTTGATAATGGGCGTGGTATCCCCGTCGATATCCAAGCTAAAACAGGTCGTCCAGCCGTTGAAACTGTCTTTACCGTTTTACATGCCGGAGGGAAATTCGGCGGTGGAGGCTATAAGGTTTCTGGAGGACTACATGGTGTTGGTTCCTCTGTTGTGAATGCCTTATCGACACAATTAGATGTTCGTGTTTATAAAAATGGTCAGATACATTACCAAGAATTTAAACGCGGAGCTGTCGTAGCAGATCTTGAGGTCATTGGAACCACTGATGTGACTGGGACAACGGTACACTTTACACCAGATCCAGAAATTTTTACCGAAACGACTGAATTTGATTACAAGGTTTTAGCAAAACGTATTCAAGAATTAGCCTTTTTGAACCGTGGTTTAAAAATTTCTATTACAGATAAACGCTCAGGTATGGAACAAGAAGAGCATTTTCACTACGAAGGTGGTATAGGCTCTTATGTTGAGTTTTTAAATGATAAAAAAGAGGTTATTTTTGACACTCCTATTTATACTGATGGTGAGTTAGAAGGGATTGCCGTAGAAGTTGCGATGCAATACACCACTAGTTACCATGAGGTGGTCATGAGTTTTGCCAACAATATCCATACCCACGAGGGTGGAACTCACGAACAAGGATTTCGAACAGCTCTTACTCGGGTCATTAACGATTACGCTAAGAAAAATAAAATCCTTAAAGAAAATGATGATAATTTGACAGGTGAAGATGTCCGCGAAGGCTTAACAGCAGTCATTTCTGTCAAACATCCAAATCCACAATTTGAGGGACAGACCAAGACAAAACTTGGCAATTCAGAGGTTGTTAAAATCACTAACCGTCTCTTTAGTGAAGCCTTTCAACGTTTTCTTTTAGAAAATCCACAAGTTGCTCGTAAAATTGTGGAAAAAGGCATTTTAGCCTCTAAGGCTAGAATTGCAGCTAAGCGAGCTCGTGAAGTGACTCGAAAAAAATCCGGTTTGGAAATTTCCAACTTGCCTGGTAAATTGGCCGATTGCTCTTCAAATGATGCCAGCCAAAACGAACTTTTCATCGTCGAAGGAGATTCAGCAGGGGGATCAGCTAAATCAGGTCGTAACAGAGAGTTTCAGGCCATTTTGCCTATTCGAGGTAAAATCTTAAACGTGGAAAAGGCAACTATGGATAAAATTTTGGCCAACGAAGAAATTCGAAGTCTCTTTACTGCTATGGGAACGGGTTTTGGTGCAGATTTTGATGTGTCAAAAGCTCGTTACCAAAAGTTGGTGATTATGACTGATGCGGATGTCGATGGTGCCCATATTAGAACTTTATTACTAACACTCATTTATCGCTTTATGAGACCGGTTTTAGAAGCAGGTTATGTTTACATTGCTCAACCACCTATTTATGGGGTGAAAGTTGGTAGTGAGATCAAAGAATACATTCAACCTGGTATTGAACAGGAAGAACAATTAAAAACAGCTCTTGAAAAATACAGTGTCGGCCGTTCAAAACCAACTGTCCAGCGTTATAAAGGTCTGGGAGAAATGGACGATCACCAACTCTGGGAAACGACAATGGATCCTGAGAATCGTTTGATGGCACGTGTTACTGTTGATGATGCAGCAGAAGCAGACAAAGTATTTGACATGCTCATGGGAGACCGTGTTGAGCCAAGACGTGAATTTATCGAGGAAAATGCGGTTTACAGTACTTTGGATATTTAATGACCTTGTTAGCCGTATAAGGATTTGTTACCAAAGAGGACGAACTGACTAAAACCTGTGCCGATAGGGTGCTGATTTAGCATGTCGCTATCTCTAGGAATAGTGTTAATGAATAGGTGTTGAGGCCAGGCTTCGACACCTATGCTAGTCTCTACTAAGAAAGCCATGTGAGTCGCTTGTAGGAGATTGTTGAATTAGTCAAATATGTTTTGAAATGCACTTGAAAGTATGTTATAATCGTAACGTTATAGTGTATTTTTGATAAAATTTTAATAAAAGGCGATTAAGGAGTCTCGATTTTTGCTGAGACACACGTTGACAAATCGCATCTAATAATAAGGAGATTCAGATGTCAAGCGGAATTATCTTGCTGATTGTGGCTATAGTCCTACTAGTGATTATCGCCTATCTAGTAGGTGTCATTATACGAAAACGTAATGATTCACTAATTACCAGTCTAGAAGAACGAAAACAGGCCTTGTTTGCCCTGCCTGTTAATGATGAGATTGAAGAAGTGAAATCATTGCATTTGATTGGACAAAGTCAAACGTCTTTTCGTGAATGGAACCAAAAGTGGACGGATTTAACCCTCAACTCTTTTGCAGATATTGAAAATCATATCTTTGAAGCTGAGAATTTGAATGACACGTTTAACTTTATTCGTGCCAAACATGAAATTAGTAGTGTTGAAAGTCAGCTTAACCTTGTTGAAGAAGATATTACCTCTATTCGTGAAGCGCTTGGTATCTTAAAAGAGCAAGAAGAGAAAAATAGTGCACGGGTCACACATGCCCTTGATTTGTATGAAAAATTACAAGCATCTATCTCTGAAAATGAAGACAACTTCGGTTCTACTATGGCTGAAATCGACAAACAGATGAAGAATATTGAAACTGAATTTTCACAATTCGTTGCTCTCAATTCTTCTGGAGATCCTGTTGAAGCGGCTGAAGTACTCGATCGAGCTGAAGAGCATACGATTGCATTGGGACAAATCACTGAGCAAATTCCAGCCATTGTGGCTAAATTAGAAGATGATTTCCCAGATCAACTAGATGATTTGGAATCTGGTTATCGTCGCTTACTTGAAGAAAATTACCATTTCCCAGAGAAAAATATTGAAGCTCGTTTTCAAGAAATTCGCGAGTCTATTCGTGCCAACTCTTCAGAATTGGTGACTTTGGATTTAGATCGTGCTAGAGAAGAAAACACTCATATTCAAGAGCGAATCGATTCTTTATATGAGTTATTTGAACGTGAAATCGCGGCTTATAAGGTAGCCGCTAAAAATAGCAAAATATTACCACGATACTTGGCTCATGCTAAACGCAATAACGAACAACTTAAAACTGAAATTTCTCGTCTATCTCGAAAATACATTTTGAGTGAAAATGAAGGGTTCAATGTTAAAGCTTTTGAGAAGGATATTAATGACGTTGAGGAAAACACTCTTGAAATTGCAGAGCAGTTTGGTACACAAGAAAAACCATTCTCAGAACTACAACTTATTTTTGAACGCAGCATCAAAACATTAGCGTCGGTTGAATCTGGTCAAATGGATGTTTTTGAAGCTGTCAAAGATATTGAAAAAATTGAATCGCATGCCCGTCAAAATCTTGAAATTTATGTGACTCAACTTCACATGATCAAACGTTACATGGAGAAGCGTAACTTACCTGGAATCCCTCAAGATTTCCTTAGTGCTTTCTTCACTACTAGTTCTCAATTAGAAGCTTTAATGGATGAACTTAGCAGGGGCCGCATCAATATTGAAGCAGTTTCACGCTTATCTGAGGTTGCTACGGTGGCTATTGCAAACTTAGAAGAATTAACTTACCAAGTCGTTCAAAATGCGACTTTGACAGAACAATTATTACAATACTCTAACCGTTACCGTTCCTTTGAAGCTGGTGTTCAAAATAGTTTTGAGCACGCCTTGAGATTGTTTGAAGTAGACAATGATTATCAAGCATCATTTGATGAAATATCTTATGCACTTGAAACAGTAGAGCCTGGAGTGACAGACCGTTTTGTTAACTCCTATGAAAAGACGCGTGAGCGTATCCGTTTTTAATACCTAAAAGCCTGTGATTTATCACGGCTTTTTTGCTAGCTATTGGTTTTAGTTGCTAATGAAAAGAAGCGATTTAGGCGAAAAAATCGTTATTAAAGTGCTTATTGGTTGTGATAATAGAAGGGGAACAATATGAAAACTGTGACAGGGTTATTGTTATTGGATGTCGATGGGACACTCATTCAAGAAGAAGTGATTAATCTTCTTGGAAAAGAAGCAGGGCAAGAAGAGGAAATTGTAGCCATAACAGCAGCAGCCATGGCATGTCAATTAGATTTTAAAACAGCTTTAGTTCAGCGAGTCTCTCTTTTAGCTGGTTTACCTACAAGTGTCTTTGAAAAGGTTTCGCAATCTCTTCATTTGCATAAAGGGGCTAAAAAGCTTATTACGGAGATGAAGAAAAGAGGTTATAAAATTGGTCTAGTGTCGGGAGGTTTTCATGAGATTATTGATGACTTGGCGGCTACTCTTGAGATTGATTATGTTAAAGCTAACCACTTAGAAATAAATTGTGGGCGTTTAACAGGAAGTGTCATAGGAAAAGTGGTAACTCAACAGACAAAGGTCGATTGCCTCAAAAGATGGGCTGATGAGAATGGTTTAAGGTTGTCACAAACCATAGCTGTTGGGGATGGGGCTAACGATCTTTTAATGGTGCAGCAGGCTGGTCTTGGGATAGCCTACTGTGCTAAACCAGTTCTTAAAGAAGTTGCTGATGATCATATTGATCAGCCAGATTTAGGGTTAGTATTAGACTGTCTTGACTCCTATCCTGTCTCTCCACGAAAAAGACAAGCATAATAAACAGATATGCTTGTCTTGTCAGTTTAGTGAAATAATTTTTGCCAAAAGGTTTTAGGTTTGTCAGCCGGTTGATTGATGGTATTACTGTCTTCAGTTTGTGTCAAAATAACTTCTAGGCGTGTTTCAGCTAGGTTTACCACGTGATCTGTGTGAAGAACAAAAGCAAAAGGCGAGGTCATGTGTTTTTCGGTTACGATAGTTGCTGCTAGCTCATATTGTTTGGCTAGTTTCATGTAAAGCATCTGGTAGTTAGGTGCTAACAGTGAAGAAATCTTTAAGGTAAGGGGCTGGTATATTAGAGCAAGATTTGGTAATTCGCTTTCTAAGTAATCTTTTACCCGATTATCTTGGGCATTTTCCAAAGGTAAGCTTAAAACGACTCGCTCAGCATAAGTTCCTAAGTAATGACGTTGTTCGTCAGGGTTGAGTCGTTTTTCTCCTAGGGCGCCTTGTAATAGTTTATCGTCTAACCGCTCCATAACTTTCCTCGCTTTTCTCTCTAGTCTCTTTATTATACCGATTTATCTCCAAAAATACCAATTCAATCAACTGTGGAAGTTTTCTGTAAATCAACGAAAGTTTATGAATGATAAATTGAAAACAAGGTAAGGTTTTCACGAAATTGCTTTTTAAGTTGATTAAAGGCCTAGTTTGTGGTATTATTAACATGTAAAATATTTAAACTCATAAGGAGAGTATTATAATGTCAATTATTACTGATGTTTACGCTCGCGAAGTCCTTGACTCACGCGGTAACCCAACACTTGAAGTAGAAGTTTACACAGAATCAGGTGCATTCGGACGTGGTATGGTTCCTTCAGGAGCTTCAACTGGTGAACATGAAGCCGTTGAACTTCGTGATGGTGACAAATCTCGTTACCTTGGTCTTGGTACTCAAAAAGCTGTTGATAACGTTAACAACATTATCGCTGAAGCAATCATCGGTTACGATGTTCGCGATCAACAAGCTATCGACCGTGCAATGATCGCACTTGACGGTACTCCTAACAAAGGTAAACTTGGTGCTAACGCTATTCTTGGTGTTTCTATCGCTGTTGCTCGTGCTGCTGCTGACTACCTTGAAGTGCCACTTTACACTTACCTTGGTGGATTCAACACTAAAGTTCTTCCAACTCCTATGATGAACATCATCAACGGTGGATCACACTCAGATGCTCCAATTGCATTCCAAGAGTTCATGATCATGCCAGTTGGTGCACCTACTTTCAAAGAAGGTCTTCGTTGGGGTGCTGAAGTTTTCCACGCTCTTAAGAAAATCCTTAAAGAACGCGGACTTGTTACAGCTGTAGGTGACGAAGGTGGATTTGCTCCTAAATTTGAAGGAACTGAAGACGGTGTAGAAACTATCCTTAAAGCTATTGAAGCAGCTGGTTACGAAGCTGGTGAAAACGGCATTATGATCGGTTTCGACTGTGCATCATCAGAATTCTACGACAAAGAGCGTGGCGTTTACGACTACACTAAATTTGAAGGTGAAGGCGCTGCTGTTCGTACATCTGCAGAACAAATCGACTACCTTGAAGAGTTGGTTAACAAATACCCAATTATTACTATCGAAGATGGTATGGACGAAAACGACTGGGATGGTTGGAAAGCTCTTACTGAACGCCTAGGCGGACGTGTTCAATTGGTTGGTGACGACTTCTTCGTTACAAATACTGAATACCTTGCTCGTGGTATCAAAGAAAATGCAGCTAACTCAATCCTTATCAAAGTTAACCAAATCGGTACTTTGACTGAAACTTTTGAAGCTATCGAAATGGCTAAAGAAGCTGGTTACACTGCCGTTGTATCACACCGTTCAGGTGAAACTGAAGATTCAACAATCGCTGACATCGCAGTTGCAACAAACGCTGGCCAAATCAAAACAGGTTCATTGTCACGTACAGACCGTATTGCTAAATACAACCAATTGCTTCGTATCGAAGATCAACTTGGTGAAGTTGCTCAATACAAAGGAATCAAATCATTCTATAACTTAAAAAAATAATCTCTTTATGGGGTTAAGGGCTTAAAAGCCTTGATATTAAGCACTTTGGGGCAGCATCCCAAGGTGCTTTTTTTAGAATTTACTACCCTATGTACTACCCCTAGTAAAATTGGGTATAGTAAGAGGGTAACCCAAGATGGGGAAACCCTTATAAACTATTGATTGCTGTTTCATAATTTGAGACAGCTTTTTTTGCGTTTTCTTGGTTAGTGTGCCAATAAACATTCTCGGTCATCATCAAATTAGAGTGTCCTAGTCTGTATTGCACATCTTTGGGGCTAGCTTGAGCGTAGAGCATCATAGTAGTATGTGTATGACGGAAACCATGGAATGATACATTAGTCACGCCAGCAGCCTTAAAATGCTTATTTAGGCGTTGTCTTAAATTACAAGCATAGGCATACTTTTCTGTAAATACAGAGAATACGACTGTTTCAGACCGCCCTAATTGCCATGATTGCACTTGTTGGCGGTTTTTGTAGTGCTTGAGCATAAGTAACGTGGCATTGTCTATTGGTATATCACGATAACCAGCACTTGATTTAGGCGAGTTTATTTCTTGGTATCGGTTGAGTGTCTTATTGATGCTGATAATACCATTGTCTAGGTTAATATCAGACCATTCAAGGACTAGAGCCTCACCGATACGGCAACCAGTAGCTAATAAAGTCTTGTATAGAACAACATCAAACAAGTTTTCATAGTTTGATTGGTCGAGTGTATCGAGATAATCAAGAAACTGTTTTAACTCTTTGTTGTCTAGGTATTTTACAGCAGTTTTTTCTTTTTGCTGCTTTCGTGGCACTATAACATCATTAGCTGGGTTATATGTAATCACTTGCATAGAAACACCATACTTTAAAATACGCTTATTCATGTTATGGAGTAAGGAGTAGTTAGCAAACGCTCCCTTTTGCCCAGTATTAGCTTTGTCCGCCCACTTGTTTACTTGTTGTTGGATAATAGGCGTAGTGAGTTTAGATAGCTTATAATCGCCAAATACAGGCAATAAATGAACTCTAACAAGCCCCTCCATAGATTGGCGCGTGTTTGGTTTAACAGAGTTCTTATAACTATCCCACCAACTACTTGCAAGCTCTTTATAAGTAGTTATGGTTGGCTTGTCTTTAACTGTACATCCGTTAGCTATAAAAGCATTGATAGCCTCACGCGCTTTGGTTTTACAGCCTTTTTTAGTGGATGCTGTAACAGTTGTACGGGCTTTCTTGCCCGTTAGTTGGTCAACACCTAGATAAACACTAGCATAGTAAACTTTTTGACCGTTCTGTTTGATTTTATCTTTGATATTCATGTATTTGTACCTTTCTTTCCATCAGCAGGCAAGGCGCGTGGTTTTGTTAGGTATTTATACATGAGGATTTGTTAGTTTAGTTCTTTGTTTTGAAGTTTTCTATTTTATTCTTAATGATTTCCCCTTCAGCTTGTCTATCTTTTAGTTTCAGTAGGATTTTTATTGTTTCTTGTAAGATGGTTACTTGTGTAATTAGAGGCTGAATAAGCGAAAGTATTTCTTCGGTTGAATATTTATCGGGGTCTAGTTGTTTTATCAACTTATTTACTAATTCATCAACTTGTTTATCAGCTTGTTTATACATATTGTAGTAGCTATCATACTGTGTATTAACCGCTTTTTGTATGTTTGGAAGTTCTTCCTTCATAGTATCGACAACTTTATCGTAAGCCAATAGGTATGATAGTGGAACGTTAAAATATTCAGCGAGTTTTTCCCAAATTTCTCCGTTTCTTGGCTGGCGCTCTCCTTTCTCATAATACATAAGTTGGCTACTTGATACTATTATTTCGTACCGATTTTTTAACTCATCACTGAGTTTTTTTAGTGAAATTCCGTCTCTTTTACGTAATTCATTCAGTCTATTTATCGTATTAACCATAGTTCCTCCTTGAAGGGAATAAAGTATTTTCAAGATAAGTATAGCATAAATCTAGAATGACACAATAAAAAATTCTCAAAAAAAGAACAAAAAAGATTGATATTCTTAAAAAGAGAATATAAAATAAATTTGTTCTCAAAAAGAGAATATAAATAAAAAGCTAGGAGGGAAATATGCTTATTACAGAAACTCAAGCTAAAGCTATTCGCCGCAAGATTGCTGATAAGCAGCTAAAGCAGCATGAATTTGCTAAAGAAATTGGCGTAGCTAGTCGCACAGTTCCTAAAATAGTAGCTGGTAACTATAAAGCACCAAAGCGAATTTATGCAGCAGTCATGGAATGGCTGGCAAAAGATTATTAAGGTACAAAAAAAGCCATGTACAGAGGACCAAACCAATGTACACGGCTAAGGGATTAACAAAACTCAAGCAAAGGCAAGGCGCGTGGTTTTGTTAGGTATTTAGTAAGGGAAAAGCCGCCCTTATCAAATATATTTACTTTTATTTTACCAAAAACAAAGGAGAAAATCAAAATGGAAGAAATGAAATCACAACAAGAGCTAGAAAATAAGAAAAAGAAGTTTGCTGATTTAGCAGATATGGCAGAGGCTGTAAAGAGAGCGTTAGATTTACAATCTATTGCATTTGATGCAATTATCAGCATCGAGGATAACGCTATTAGAAATTTGGCAGCTGTAAAAGCACTGAATGCAGTTTATGACCTTAACCAATGTTTATCAAATGATTTACAAGAATTACATGACAAGCTATATGAGGAAGTCTAAAAATGAATGAATTAAATCTAACACCAACACAAAGTGTTATCTTGATTATCATATGTTTGGTTATATTAGCCTTGTTATTGTGCTATGAGAGCTATGTAGAGCTTGATATTATCCCAAAAACTGAGAAGGTAGAGGAAAATACCACTGACTACGTACAAGAGCGCTACGGGGCTTATATTTGGCTTTCTAACAAACATTTCAATTAGGAGGGGAGCATGGCGACATTTTCAGTTGAATTTGAACAGGGTTTATTAGATAGGGTTGATAAGCTGGCACAACAAAAACTAGAGCTAGAGAAGAAGTTGCAAAAGAAAACAGGTCTAATCACAGCCAAGGAACTTAAAGATGAGCTGGATATTTCCGGAACAACATTAAAAAACTGGATGGATATTGGTCTCGTTTCGTACCAATCCCCCTTTGAAAGCAGCAAAAAACTTTATTTTAAAGTTTCTGATGTGATTAACTTTCTGACAATACGCTAGGAGGTCTATTTTGAAAGTATTTATTATTGATGGTGATGCGTGGAGAGGCATGGCGCATTATAGCCCCAGTTTAGATGTTGTGTTTATCAGTAATAAAGTAGATAAGCACGCGCACAATGAACTGATTGAACGTGTGACGAAATCAATTAGTAGAACAATTTGGAGGTGAGGGAATGCCTAATGAACATTATGAAGTAATAAACGTGCTACCAAAGGGCTATATGCTTGGAGATGGTACTATTTTGGATAAAGACACTGAATTTACATCAGAAGAATTTGCTAGAGCAAAGCCAATAATACCAGACGATAACTCGTTATATCAACTATTTAAAAAAGTGAACGAGCGTAGAATGGAGGAAATGCGACAACGTGGCAAAAACTAAAGTATATTTTTGGCTCAAGATTGATAAAAAATTTTTTGAGAACATTTTTATCAAAAGGTTAAAGACTGTTCCGGGGGGCTATACTATGATTGTTATTTACATTAGGCTAATGCTAGAAAGTCTCGATCGTGATTGCGTTTTATACTATGAGGGTTATTTTGAAACTCTGAAAGAGGAGTTAGCTTTGAAGTTGGATGTGTCAGAAGATGATATAGACATGACTATGGCATATTTTATAAAATGTGGGCTAATTCAGATTGATGAAGATAAAAATGCCGAGATGCCCCAAGCTAAAGCTATTGTTATGAGTGAAACAAACTGGGCTGGATACAAAAGAAATCAGAGGGAAAAGGAGAAGTTAGATAATGTCCAATCAAATTTGACAAATTCCAACTCATGTCCAACAGAGATAGAGTTAGAGAAAGAGTTAGATATAGAGAAAGAGCAACAGCTAGAGCAAAAAGAAAAAAATGCTGCTGGAGTTGGTAAAAATCCAATCTTTGAAAAACTAAAAGAGGCTTTTGGAGAGATGGCAATATCTGGCACAATCGTTCGAGAAGTGGAGGATTTGCTAGAAAGCCATGGGAAAGTCCTAGTGATGCATGCCCTAGATGAAACTATTTTGAATAATGGTAGGTCAATTAGATATACACGTTCCATACTTGAGCGATGGAAAGGGCAGGGTCTTAATACCGTTGAACAAGTTAAGCAGAGCAGAGCAACGCATGACGCTAAGAAACAGCAAACCAATCAACCAGAGCCTACTAGCTATGAAGATTGGATACCAACACAAGAAAATCTATTTTAGGAGGTCAGAAAATGAAATCATTACAATCTAGTTTAGGAAATATTGAGACAGTTGAAGTTGATGAAATTTGTGTAAAACATGGTATAAAACTTTATCAAATTTCAAAGAAGATGAGTGTTACTATTGGGCAGGATGAAAATGGACAACCAATAAAGGAAATGCGTTTAGTTCCCCCTTTCTGCCCACAATGCCAAATAGAACAGAAAAAGCAGGATGAAGAAAATGCAATTACTGATAATTTGAATGCTAATCTATACTTGAAAACTTATAATGTATTGATGAGCAATAAAAGCTATGTACCAAATGAGTTGAAAACTAAAACATTTGATGATTTTAATGCTATAACATCAGAAGAAAAGCGATTTTTAGAATTTGCAAAAGGTCAGGTACAAAAATATCTTGATGGCATGAGAGGAAATACGCTTATCACAGGAGGTACAGGGATCGGCAAAACACTTCTATCGGTTGCTATTGCTAAAAGTATCAATGAGGGCTATAAGACGAAAGGAGAGCCTAAGAGTGTATTATTTGTTAGCTTGACTGAAATCATCAAACAGATAAAAGAGGGATGGAATTATGGTAAAGGTGCAACGCTTACAGAGTTTGAAGCGATTGAACTCATGAAATCTGTTGATTACTTAATTATTGATGATTTAGGTGCAAAAAATGCTGTCATTAAACCTAAGAGCGATTGGGAGCAGGATTTACTTTTTGATGTACTAAATAATCGAGAAAATACTATATTTAATACAAATCTTGATAGCGATGAACTCAAGACAGTGTACAACGAGCGGAATTATAGCCGTATTCTAAAAGGGCTTGAGGGTAACACTTTTAAGGCGTTCGGTATTAAAGATAAGCGATACTCAATCAATCAGTTAAAGAGTAATATGTGATAATGAAATAACTTACAAACCTAAACAAAAATAGACACTTTTCATGGGGTGAGAAATCGCCCTTTTGAGAAGTAATAGCCATGCTTTCCTTGACCATATAAATCAAGCGTGACAAACTAACCAATTTGAAAAACAGCCATAAGGTATACAAAAAGGGTAGTATTTTAGCATACGAACCCTAAAAACCTAGTGAAATCAATAGACTAGGGATATTCAGATTATAATAAAATCAAATAAAGGAGCGAAAACATGTATTTTAAAGATATTAAACCAATGGAATCAGTAGCCGAGTTATTAAACCAAGGCTGGATAATTTTAGAAAAAGATGGTATAATTAAGAAAGTCAATAACGTAAGTCATGGTAGTGTAGAAATCCATTTTAGAGATGGTGTGCCATACAAAAAGACTGAACATGTTGACAGTTTAATTTAATAAATAATGCTAGAGGAAGAACCCAATGCAAATTTCAAGGCGTATAGCTTTGTTATTGTGTTGGGTTCTTTTATTTTGTCATAAGGAGGATTTTAAAATGACAACGTCAAATGTATTACCTAAAATTCAATCTATCGTATCTCAAGTAAATACTAAACGTGATGTGGTGGATGAGCACAAACAAAAACTTGATGCAGTTAAGGCGGAATTAGAACAAGCCAAAACTAACAGGGAAAAGAATTTCTCGTTTGAAACTGACAATAAGGTGTCAGAGTTAGAAAGTTATGGACTAATGTCAAATAAGTAGACAGAAAACCGTGTTATTTTATTGCGATAAAATAATTTTCTTCTTTCTGATTAGGGGTTAGTCCTAGATTAGCCGTATGTGGGTTGTAATTGTTATAAAAATTCTCAATGTATTCAAAGCAGTCTAATTGAACCTGTTTGATATTTTGATAATGTTTTCGGTTGATTTGTCTATGCTTTAAATACTTGAAAAATGCTTCCGTTACGGCATTATCATAAGGATATCCAGGTTTAGAAAAAGAATGCATGATATTGTTGTCATCAATTATTTTTCTCAATTCCCTGGCCTTAAATTGTGACCCTTGGTCGGAATGAAAGAGAAGTGTTCCTTCAATCTTTCTTTTATTAAGAGCTAATTCTAGAGTGTCACATGCTAACTTTGCATCCATACGGTGACTCAATTTCCAAGCAATACATTTTCTAGAATAGAGATCAAGTATTGCGCAGAGATAGACATATTTCTTATATCCAATAGAAATATAGGTGAAGTCAGTAGACCATACTTGATTAGGTTTGTCAGGATAAAATTTCTGGTTGAGTAAGTTTTGAGGATACGTTTTTTGAGTCTTTTTAAGAGCTGTTTTTGGCTTAATGGTAGCCATTTTAGGGAGCGCCATATTCTTCATTAGACGGTAAATTCTTCCTTCAGAGATTTTTGTGTCGTAGTCTCTTTGAAGAATGACCTTGATAGACTTCACACCAAGTCTTTTGTTTGCTTTGGTATAAATTTCAAGTATTTGTTTTCTATAAATTTGATTATCCAATTCTCTTTTTGAGGGCTTATGTTTTAGAAATTTATAGTAAGTGGAGCGATTGACACGTAAACCACGACACAAGGTTGTTGTGGCGTGTTCAAAGCGTAACCGATAGACAGCGAGGAGTCTTACTTTAAGTTTTGCATGAATATGGCACTTGCTTTTTTTAGGATAAGGTTCTCCTCTTCAAGCTGCGCATTACGTTTTTGTAGCTCTTGTATTTGCTTGGTAGTAAGTACAGAATTATCTTCGAGTTTGACTTGAGAATACTGTTTGATCCATTTTGCAAGCGCAGAAGCGGATACCCCATAGCCTTTACAGAGTTCAGACTGAGTTTTTCCAGTTTGATAAAGGTTGACAAGAGATTGTTTGAATTCTTCATCGTAGCGTTTAACTGTTGACATAGGTTGTCCTTTCGTTTTTGTGTCTTTTAAAACAGATTATAACACACAAAGTTTTGTCTACTTTTATAGTATACATCCATTATATCATGCGTGTTGAAAGTCGATACAGTGCCTTAGAACGCGAACTTGATACGGAGTTACCTAATAAGTTACGTGAAGTTGAAGAGTTGTATCATACGTATGTAGTTGAACAATGGGGGCAAAACGAAGAAGTTAAGGAGCTGACAGAACAAACATTAAATAGCTTTAAAGAAACAGTTTCCTTGCTTAGTCAATATACCAAGAAACCATCAGAGTTTAATAAACAAGTGCTGTCACAGATTGTCAATGAAGATTTTAGAAAGGCATTCAGTGGGCAAACAACTTTTATCGGTGCTGATAATCACTCTTTAGCTACGGCGCTACCGCTAGACTATGAGACATATCAAAAGTTATATGCCGCAGGGCGTAGCCTAGGGGTTAATCTTGGATGATTTATAAGAAGTATCATACAGCGCTGGTATTTACGCTGGTTTTGCAACATCTGCTAAAAGATACTAAGTTAGAGGAAAAAGCGTTTAATTTATATGCTGATATTTTGGAACAAGAGAAAGTACCAAAACATCAGATTAAATCAGCTATTCTATACTCAAAAAGAATTATCAGAGCCTTTGAAAAGGGGCAAATTTCACAGCCATCACCCTTTACGAGTTGGCAGAAAGTTAGGCAAGTCATTAAAAAGGGTATAGCTAAAATGGTTGGTTATTTTAGTCCGTAGGGGGGTATTATCCCCCTTTACATGTTAGGAGGTAGTAAGTGGCAGGAAATGAAAATGATAGCCTTACAACTAAACAAGTGAAGTTTATAGATGCCATGCTTACTGAACCAACGATAGAAAAAGCATGCGAAAAAGCAGGGATAGCTAGGGCAACAGGGCATAAGTATCTGAATATTGCAGCTGTTAGAAAGACGTTAAGGATAAAGCAAGATGAGATGATGGATAAAACAACTCAAATGCTATACCTAGCCTCGTCTAACGCTGTTTCTGTACTCAATGATATTATGATGGACAGTAAGGTCAACCCGTTTATAAGAACACAAGCAGCAAAGGCTATACTTGAACAATCTTATAAGACCCATGAAATTTTTGGAGTTGTAAGGCAGATTGAAGAATTGAGGTTGGAAATTGAAGAAGTATCTAAAGGAAATCAAAGAGTTACAAGAACTCAAGGAGTTATTGAGTAGTAGAAATTTGCCAGAGTTTATCATTGTTGAGGGAAACAATGACTTAGGTGAGTTTTTTCAAGTTGATGGTGAGCTATTTAGTGATGTTGAACTTTTGGGAAATCTCAAAAAGTGGGATGAGTGGGATGTGTCAATTATCATAGATGACGATACTAATCGTAGCATAAGTGATGATTTTTCAGAGATAATTTATTTTCCAACTCATGAGGATAATATGGACTATATTAGGGTTAACAAAGGTCTAGAACCTTTGTATCATACGATAAACAAGCCCTATGTGACAATTTCTAAAAGTGAATGGCTAGAGCTGTTAGATTGATAATTTAGGAGGTATCAATGACTAAGAAAAAAATTGAGCGTATTTCTGTAATACACCGAGAAAAGATTTTATGGCTCAAGTGGTATTTCATGCGAGATAAAGAACAGCCTAAGTATAGTATTCTTGAGCGAAAAATGTTTGATGCTGCTAAAAATCAAGATATGCTAGCTTATCAAAAATACGCAACTATCAAGCAGATAACAGATATTAGGGTAAAAACAAGCGAGGCTGACATTTTAGAGGCTGTAAAAGAGGTTTATGTGTATAATCATATGAATGTTATCGGAGCTTGTCAGCGGATATTATTTATTAGCCAATCGCCAGCTTATGACAAGTTGAATAAGTGGTTTGATACCTATTCTGATTTGTATTTTAGCGTTGTACCTTTGCCAAACATGGGGGATATATCATGAGATGCTAAGCATCTAATTTTTATAAAGGAGTAAAGAAATATGAAAGAAAAAATACGAGGAACAACCTTGGATGTTGTGATAGAGGTAGCCACGGTGCGAATCCGTGTCATTGTGCTAGCATCTAGGAAACTAGGTGCTTTTTTTGTTTTAATAACTTAAAAGTATTTACAAATAATAACTTTTAGGTTATAATATCTCTTAGAAAGAGGTGCTAATAGTGCATAATATCTATTTTTATAAGGATAAGAATGGGAATGAGCCTGTTTTAGATTATATGCGAGAGCTTGCTAGTAAAAAAGGGAAAGATAGTAGAATTAAACTCAATAAAATCAATGATTATATTGAGTTACTAAGCCAGCATGGAACACGCGCAGGAGAACCCTATATTAAGCATTTAGATGCTGAAATTTGGGAACTAAGACCACTTAGAGATAGAATTTTATTTGTGGCTTGGATTGATGGTAGTTTTGTTTTACTACATCACTTTATGAAAAAGACACAGAAAACACCTAAAAGAGAGATTGATCAAGCTAAACGTGAGCTAGCAGATTTGAAAGAAAGAGGTTTAGATAATGAAAAATAATGCTATTGGTAGTAACTGGAAAGATGTAAGAGCTGAATTATTCAGCAAAGAAGAAATTTTGGAAAGTGATATGCGCGTGGCTATCATGAGCGAGCTTATCGAGGCTAGAAATGAAAAGGGCATTAGCCAGAAGAAACTAGAGGAGATGAGTGGTGTTAGTCAACCTGTTATCGCTAGGATGGAAACAGGAAAGACAAGCCCACAGCTTGATACAGTGCTAAAAGTATTGGCTAGTTTGGGTAAGACTTTAGCTGTTGTACCCATAGAGGGCGAACAGGTAAGCTAGATTTATTACAGGAGGTAGAATATGACGGCTGAAATTAGTATATTAAACAAACATGGCATCGTCCTAGCGGCTGATAGTGCAGTAACTGTTAGTTTTGGACAGGGGCAAGCAAAGACATATAACGCAGTAAATAAACTATTTTCACTTGGTGGACATCATGATATAGGGATTATGATTTATGGAAATGCTGAGTTTATGGATATACCTTGGGAAATTATTATCAAGGAATTTAGAAAAGAGTATTGTAATAAAATATTTGTTAGATTGGAAGATTGCTCTATAGCTTTCCTTGAATTTCTTAAGAAGGAAAAATTCAAAAATGATGCTATTTCACAGCGAATGATCCAATCTGTAATTTTATTATTACTACAGAAATTACTGGATATTTCAAGTAAAAAACTCAATGATATACAGGCAGATAATCCAGAAGTCCCAATTTCTTCAGAAAAAATAATTGAAATTATTTCGGAAATTATTATTGAAAACCTTAATACAGATAATGATATTATATTATTAGAAAATCTTGATAAAGAAACTTTTCACTCAGACTTCTCAGAATATTGTAAAGGGATATTACGAGAGAATGTTTACTTGGCAGACGAGTATTTACAAAAAATAACGGATATCTTTATAGAATTGTCATACCAGATTGTCGTTTCTAAAAATAGTTTTGATTCGATTTCTGGGATAGTTATAGGTGGATATGGTAGTGAAGAATTATTCCCTTCCTTGGTATCATATGAAATAAGTTATGCATTTAGAGATGAAATAAAAATAGAGAAGACTAATAGTAATAATGTAGATCTTCTAAACAGTGATGCCTCGATAGTCCCATTTGCCCAGTCAGACATGATTTCAACTATCTTGACAGGCATGGATCCTTTTATGAATGAAGTAGTAAGTCAGTCAATTATCGGTCTAGACAATTTATCAGAAGATGAGAAATATAATATAATTAATCAAATTAGTGAACAGCAGAAACAACAATTTATAAATCCGATTTTAGGTGTCGTAAGAACGTTAGCGTTACCAGAGTTAGCGAATATGGCTGAAACGTTAGTAAACTTAACATCTTTTAAACGTCATATAACAGATTCACTTGAAACGGTAGGGGGACCAGTTGATGTCTTGGTGATATCCAAAGGAGATGGGCCAATTTGGATTAATAGGAAAGAATATTTTGACATCTCTAAAAATTTGGAGTATTCTAATAGGAAAAGGAGGTAGATTTTCATGTCACTAATTTTTCAAACTTATTTTAAATCTCAAGAAACTAAACATAGTCAAACTGAAAGTCTAAAATTACAGAATTCTCCTATTCTAAAATTGAGTCAAAAAGATATTGACTTAACGATTAAAGATGTATATAATGAAATTTTAAAATTAGATAAGCGCAAATAAAAAGTAAAATATGTAAAAAATAGCACCTCATAGGGTGCTATTTTCTTGCCTGCTGAACTCATAATTTAATACCTTTTTTACTACCCCTTTAGTATATTGTATATGTTTGTACTTTACATTTTAGAGTTAAACGGGTAAAAAGTAGGTTAGTAATTTAGCATATTTTATTGAACTGTTTGATATTGGGATAACTTAAAAAAATAGACGGTAAGACAGAAATCGGTCATTCGTAGAATGCGATTTCGTTGTCGCCCCCACCCGTCAGGCTGACTAGGTTGGTCACGACAAAAGGAGTGAGCGTTCAGACAGCTACGACGCAAAAGTGATAGAATAGAAAGCTTGGGAAATCCCAAGCTTTTTTCTTTGTAAAGAGTGAAAACTAATTGTGGACTAATTTATCCTGAGCTAATGTATTAGCGAGGTAAAGTTATTGAGGAAGGCTTGGATATGTTATCCAAGTCTTTTCTTTTTGCGGTAAGACAGAGATCGGTCATTCGTAGAATACGATTTTGTCGTCGCATCCCCAGTTAGGCTGACTAGAATGGCCACGATAAAAAGGAGTTAGTAGAGGAGTACAAAGATGAAAGAAGTAATTTTGAGAGTTAGGTTCTCGTTGTCTCGCGATTTCCTCCATTAAAGTTTTTTGAGTCTTTCTTAATTATCATTTTTGTATTAATTAATTGTTATTTTTAGACAAAAAATTTCCCAAAATGAGAAAGAAAGGGTTTACATTTAAATCATTTTTTACTATAATATAGGTGATAAGAATTGAATAGTTGTTTGGTGACAATCATACAAAAGCTAGCCTTGTCATGAGGTCACATTTAGGGCTATCTAAAAAAACAATTATACGAACTCTTATCAGTTGTTTATTTGTTGGATAAGGAGGTAATCGTTATGTTACAATTTACTTCAAATATTTTAGCTACTAGTGTAGCTGAAACAACTCAAGTTGCTCCTGGAGGCTGCTGCTGCTGCTGTACTACATGTTGCTTCTCAATTAACGTTGGGGGCGGTAGTGCTCAAGGTGGTAGCGGAAGCTATACACCAGGTAAATAATCTATTTAATACCTCAATTTAATGGCATATCAACGTGATTAGTTTGCTAGCGACTAGGTTACCTATCGTAACAGTTGGTGAGACTAGTATTAAATGGAGGTGTTAGGACATGAGGCAGTGGTAATCGTCTTGGTTCTAGTGTCTCGAGGTAATTAGCAGGTACTAAGTGGTACCTGCTAATTACTATATGTTTGGTAGAATAAGATAGGAAGATCACTATGCCATTTTTTACGAAAGATAAACACGTTTTAGACAATCGTCCCCCCCTAACGTCGGAAAAGGCAAGACAATTATTTGAATTTAATACCAATCACTTATCCTTATCGGGGTATCATCATCAGACGGTTCTAAAGACATCAAAACAGCTGGTTGCTCAACATTTAATGCCTAATGAGGCCGATAATCTTAGTCAGCGATTTTTAATGAATTACAAGTCTAATAATAATTATCTAGGCTTCCAAGCAAGTGTCGTTGACTTTTTCACCGATTCTGCTGTAGCAACTTTTTCAAGTAGCGCTTATTTTGAAAGTAGAGAAGGCATTATTCCTCTACCTAAACCGTCGAAGATAACAACAGCACTGTCTACCTGTATTACACAGAGAAGGAGTCACCGACAATTTGTAGATAGGGAAATGCCCCTCCAAGATTTAGCTAATCTCCTGTATTACGCTTGTGGAGTAAGTGCGGAAGCACCTATCAAAGATGGTCGGCCGGATAAAGTAACGTTAAGAAATTGTGCTTCTGGGGGCGGTTTATACCCGATTACTCTCCTCTTTTATGCCAGAAATATTAATAAACTGCAAAATGGCTTTTATGAGTACTTGCCTTACCAGCATGCCCTAAGGTGTCGTCAGCTTAGCCCGGAGGAAAATATCAGGGCTTTCGCAGAATATGGTGCCATTAATGCTGAAAATTGCAATCTTGTTTTCATTTATGTGTACCACTACCTTAAAAATACACGTAAATATGGTAATCAGGCGACTGCTTATGCCTTTATTGAATCAGGTGAGATAGCTCAGAATATTCAATTAACAGCGACAGCTCTTGTCTACGGTAGCATTGATATTGGCGGGTATAATAAAGAATACCTTCAAGAGAAGTTAAGTTTAGATGGAATTAGTCAACATGTGATTCACATGACGCTTGTAGGAAATAAGGAGTCTCAATGAAATACCAATTAAATAGTAATGTTCGTATTGTTCAATTTCAAGATACTTTTTGTTTTAGAAAAGGTATTTGGGATTTTAATGAAGCTGTTTTAGATGTTTCGCAAGAACCCCAGACTTTAAAAGAAGTTTATCGAGACGTTGTGACAACCTTGATTACAGGTGAAGTTCTTGATACAGATAATTATGAGAATCACTTAGATACGGATCTGTTTGCAACCTTTATGGAAGTTATAACAGCTTTGTATTATAATGATCTGTTAATGCTAGAAGACGATTATGCCCTTGAAGAGAATATCATGAAAGTCTTAATGGGTAATTTCCGTTTTATGGCAGAAGCTGGACATACTAAAAATACTGCTCCAGTTCTTTTTATCAGTGATTCGACTAACGTCAATGAGTCAGCAGAATTACTGGCTCACCAATTACACTTGCCTTTGGAAGTAGCCAGTGATGAGTTGAAACTACTGATTCAACAAACGGATGTGACCTCTCGCTTAGATGCATTGACGCATCATCGACATATGAAGAAGTTGACTGAAGCTTTAGAAAGCTACCAAAGTATTGTCGTTTGTCAAGAACGCTTGAATATTATGATGTTGCGTCATTTGAACGAAGTAAGCGTCTCTCATCATAAACAATTGGTACTAGGCTTTGTTGATGGTCCATTCTTGCATGCTTGTACCTTAAATCCTCCTCACAGTGCTGATTTTGATAGTTTAGAAAGACGTGTCTTGGCCCGGTTGCAAGACCATACGCTATATCAACATTTTGCTAATCAAGCTTTACCACCAACTCAAATGGTCAGCAAAGCATATCTTCCTCTGCTTAACATTTTGATGAATTTAGTTATTAGCGAAGCCTTTATCATTGCTCAAACAGGAAGCTCAAAATTTGAAGGCCGTCTATTAAGTATTTATTTACCAACACTTGAAATTCAAGTGCAAGATATTCTAAAAATGTCAAATTCTCAGGCACAGGGGGCATTAGCAAGATTAAAATATGAGGATCAACAAATGTCAACACGTGAGATTGTTAGAAAACTCCTTAACGAAGAAGAATAAGGAGGTAGAAAGATGTTACAGTATTACCCTTCCTTTAATCATATTTTTGATGATCTCAAAGGCTTGAGTGGTAACCGGACGGGTATTTTAAATCAATCACAAGCTCCTGTCTGTAACCATCCCCATGATGTCTACTTAAAAAGCGTGACGGGGCAGATGCCTGATTACCATAAACAATTTATTGGTGAGTTGAGCCAGGTCAGTTATCATATTATTGGATATGGCAGTCACTATGAAGAGGCTCTGATTAGATACTTAGGAGAAAGCATTGAACGTTATGCGAGTATCATTTCGGGGGACTTGTTATCTGACCGAATTGTTTATGCTTCTCATAAGGAATTGAGCCAAACTGATCACGTTATGCCTCTGGAATATTTACAAGTCTTCACTCAGGACCAGATTGATCGTTGCCTAGATTTGCACATGGTGATGTGTGATAAAATGGTGACTGAAGAGGATGTTTTGGGTTGGGTGAAATGCCCAATGTTCTTTGAGGACCAAGACATGTATGTTCCGGCCCAAATGCTTTGTATTGGGTATAAAACTAATGAAGCAGTGGGAGAAAAACATATTATTCCAGGATTTTCAACAGGGACAGCATCTCATACTAGTTTAGAAGCAGCTATGTGCAACAGCCTGATTGAATATATTCAAATTGATTCGATGATGCTGAGCTGGCACACCAAAAAACCTTGTCCTAGAATTATAATCGATGACCCTGATATTCAGGCAATTTTGGAAGAAGCTAGGTTAGGCAAAGACAGTTTGTATGAGATTATTCCTATTGATATGACAGTGGGGGAAGATAATCCGCTATATACCTTTGGCATTATTCTTAAAAATAAATACAACGAAGGTCCTTATCTTCTCTTTGGTGTTCAGGCTGGTTTAGATCCTAAACATACCTTACTCAGAGGCATCATGGAAGCGGCAGCTATTAGTTATAGTTATTACTATAATCTTTTGTATAAAAAGGATGCTCTTGATAATATTGAGAGTAACCATCCGCTCTTTTTAGATTTGGATAGTAATGTGTTTTATTACGCTCATCCAAAAGACCAAGCTTATAAATGGGAGGCTTTTGAACCTTTGATTTCAGGTGAAATCTTGCTTAGTGAGTTGGAGGATCATTCTGGTAAAGACAAAAAAGAAGATTTAAAAATCTTATTAGCTTATACCAAACAGGTTAGTCCAAATGCTGTTTTTCTTGATATAACCCCTCCTGAAGCTGCAGAAAAAGGTTGGTATGTGACCCGTGTGTTAACTCCTGAACTTCTTGAAATGTGTATTCCGGCCTTTCCATTTGCTAATCATCCGCGAATGAGACAGTTTGGAGGTGTGACCAATGCCTTTGTTCACCCAATGCCTTAATTTTTGCTTACTGTCAGTGACCATTTGTCCATCAATTCCTATGCAAGCTATTTTTGGGAAAGGAAGTAGTGGTTACGGCTTTAATTTAGTTGCTTTTCTAAAAGCAGTTTTGGTTTATTATGTCATCGCATTAGCAGGCACCTATCTAATGATGCCCCAGTTGAACTTATCTTTTGGCCCCATTGATTGGAAACTGATTGTCATGGGATTAGGATTGAGTGTTTTGATTTTAGTGGTTGAAGTGCTTTTCCTTCACCTTATGCGTTGCTGGAAAAAGCGGCAATGGTTTAAGTTGACCATATCATTTGTTGGAACAACAAGGGAATGGAAGAAGCTAATCTATCCTTTGCTTCTAGCTATCTGTGAAGAAGTCACTTATAGGTTGTTGTGGTTTAATATTTTATTGGTTCAATGGCAACTTCCCCTAGCTGCTGTACTGGCTATCACAAGTTTTTGTTACGCGTTGAACCACGTATTGATGGGGAAATCTATTTTCTATGCCAAATTAGTGACAGGGTTCATTTATGGAAGTCTTTATTACGTGACCGGTAGTTTATGGTTGGTCATCATCGCTCACGTTGGAAGTAATCTATTAGTTGAGTGTCTTAGCCATCTTCAAACAAGACAGACAAAGGTGGTGGCTAAATGATAATAGGAATGTTACTAATCGTTTTATGCCTAATCACACTTTGGTTAACCAGTCCTCGTAGACGTCGATTAGTGAGATGGCATTTTCAACGGGTAAGTGTCTTATCTTATCAAGATTGGTTAGATGCGATGTTGAGTGTTATCCAAATGAGTATTGTTGTTCTGGTATTGTTTGGGTATTCGGCGAGACTTAATCTTGGAGACTTTTTGCCTTTTCTAGGACGGCTGACTTGGAGTTGGCAGTTCCTAGTCTATATGGTTTTGTACCTATTGGCGTTAATCGAAATAACCCTTGTTGTTCTGGTTCTCCTTTTTGATCTTGTTCTCCAAAAAGATAGTCGCTTACTGTTTAAGAAACTCACCTGGTTAGCTTTTAAACCTGATAAACCAATCGCTAGTTTATTTTTACTTAGCTTAGTTCTCCTTGCTGATAGTATTTTCTATTTAGGTCTATTGGTGGCTTTAGGAAAGCAGTCGCTAGTGAGTGTATTAGGACTCGTTTTAGGCTATGCATTGGCTAAGGCGTGTCGCTATTCAAGCGGTTTACATTGGGTGCTGGCGTTTTGTCTCTTTGCTCTTATTGGAGTTTGGGCGGTAACAGCTACGCTTTTATATGGCTGGTTAGCTGGAGTGTTAGTATTAATAGTGACTTACACGATGATTAGTTTTAAAGAGCAACAGTAATGTTGGAAGAGGAGTAATATATGAGTTTTGTAGAATTAACAGATGTTGTCAAAGTCTATAAAGGTGGTAAAAAGGCGGTTGATAACGTGTCATTGACCATTGAAGAAGGTAGAATCTATGGCCTATTGGGACCAAATGGTGCAGGTAAATCCACTCTAATCAATCTGATTTTGGGCTTAATTCCTTTGAGTTCTGGTGATGTGACCGTTTTACAAGAATCTCAGAAATCGATTCGTAAAATTAGTTCTCAGATTGGCTATGTTCCTCAAGATATTGCTGTCTACCCTGATTTAACCGCTTATGAAAATGTGGAGTTGTTTGGTTCTTTGTATGGTCTAAAAGGTAATCAATTAAAGGAGAAGGTTTTAAAAAGCTTAGATTTTGTTGGTTTGCGTGAGCAGGCTAAACAATTTCCTAGTCAATTCTCTGGAGGAATGAAAAGACGCTTAAACATTGCCTGTGCGTTGGTTCATTCTCCTAAGTTAATTATCTTTGATGAACCTACTGTTGGGATTGACCCACAGTCTCGAAATCATATTCTAGAGTCTATTCGTCTTTTAAATGCAGAAGGGGCCACAGTCATTTATACGACCCACTATATGGAGGAAGTTGAAGCCCTTTGTGATTATATCTTCATCATGGACCACGGTCAGGTTATTGAACAAGGCGATAAACATGATCTTGAAAAACGTTATGCTGCTGATTTGACCAATCAAATCATAGTAACTTTGACCAATCCGCAAGGTTTAGAAGTATCTGACAAACCTGGTTGGAGCTTGAAAAATGATGGTGATGAATCTATTTTAATCATTGAGAACGAAGACATTGCTAGCGTGGCCCGTCAATTGACCGAGGCAAATGTTGGATTCAGTGAGATTAAGCATAACCACTTGAATTTAGAAGAAATCTTCTTGCACTTAACGGGTAAGAAGTTAAGAGATTAGAGGTTATTATGGTTTTATTACATTTAATCAAAAAAGAAAGTTTGCAGATTTTTCGAAATCGAACAGCTTTATTAATGATGGTTATTTTTCCCATTGTAATGATTGTGATTTTAAGTTTTGCCTTTAAATCAAGCTTCAATGCAGCAACAACAGTCCCTAAATTAACAGTCCGTTACCAGCTGGAAGGGAAAAAAACAGACTATCAAAAGAATTTTCTAGATTTTTTGAAGGTATTAAACAAAGAACTAAAGCTAGAAGCTGAACCCAGCAAGTCTCTTGAAGCGGATAAGAAGAAGGTTAGCGAGGGTGCTTTGACGGCTACTCTAGAAGTCAAAAGTAACCAAACCATTAAGGTGACGACTAATAAGATTAATCAACAGAATGCTGATTTGATCAATATGTTGGTGACAAACTATGTGGATAATGCCAAAACCTACGATTCCATCGCTGAATTGTACCCACAACGTTTAGGGGAAGTTAAGAAGCGCAAAGTAGACTTTGTTAAGGTTAGTTCTGTTCAAACAAGTAAGGGAATGACCTCGGCTGATTATTATGCCATTTCCATGTTCACTATGATTACTTTTTATAGTATTATGTCAGCAATGAACCTTGTCTTATCTGATCGGCAACAACACACAACGAATCGGATTCACCTGACTGGGGTTTCTCCTAGCTTGCTTGTGCTCGGTAAAGTGATTGGGGCTATGCTAGCAACGACTGTTCAGTTGGGTATTCTTTATATCTTTACTAGGTTTGTCTTGCGAGTCAATTGGGGAACCAATGATTGGCAGATTATCGGAGTGACGGCTTCCTTGATTTATTTATCTGTGGCTATCGGTATCGGAATGGCAACCAGTATTAAAAATGAATCTTTCTTGACAGTGGCTTCAAATGCGGTTATTCCCATCTTTGCCTTTTTGGGAGGAAGCTACGTTCCTTTGTCTACTTTGAATAGTCCTTTACTTAATCAATTATCCAACATTTCTCCAATCAAGTGGGTTAATGATAGTTTGTTCTACCTTATTTTTGGTGGGCAAAACAATCCAATCCCAGTGACATTGATGGTTAATATTGGTCTTGGAACAGCCTTTATTCTACTCGCTTTAATAGGAATGAGAAAGCAGGTGAGCGTATGATTCGTTTTATCAAAACATTATTTGTTAAAATACGGCGGAAAAAAACCAGTTACGTGACCTTTCTTTTGTTGCCTATTTTAACAACACTGTTGGCTTTATCTTTGAGCTTTTCAGGAAATAATCAGGCTAAAATTGGAATTTTAGACAAAGATCACAGTCGAATTTCGAAACAATTTGTTGCTCAGCTAAAACAAACGAAAAAGTACGATGTGTTCACCAAAATAGAAGAAAAGCATATTGATAATTACCTTCAAAACAAATCTTTAGAAGCTGTTTTGACCATTGATAAAGGCTTTTCCGAAAAAGTGTTAACAGGTGAAGCACAGAAACTGAAGCTGCGCTCTATTGCTAATAGTGAAATTACAGAATGGGTCAAAGCACAAGCTAATTACCTTTTGGAGAATTATAATATCATGGGCGATGTGGCTGCTGGGGATCACAAACGATTTGACCAGTTGTTGCAGAAGAATAAGAGTTTGAATTATCACGTGCAACAAGAGACCTTAGCTGATCGTTCACGTAGCAAATCAGTGTCATCTACCACAACAGGTTTCTTATTAATCTTGATGCTAGGTAGCACGAGTGTGATTTATGGTGGGATTTTAACAGACAAGTCTAGTCAAATTTATAATCGTTTAGTACTATCTCGTTTGTCTCGTTTTCAATACATGCTCAGTTATGTCTGTGTTGGTCTTGTCGCTTTTACAATTCAAATTGCGATTATGTTTAGCCTGTTAAAGATTTTTAACGTTAGTTTTTACATTCCGACCCCAATGCTCTTACTGATTTTCTTCCTCTTTAGTTTGTTAGCGATAGGTTTTGGTTTGTTAATTGGTGCGGTGACTCAAAATGCCCAGCAAAGTAGTCAATTAGCCAACTTAATTATAATGCCAACGTCTATGCTGGCAGGGTGTTTATGGCCCTTGTCCATTACCCCTTCTTATATGCAAGCTATTGGGAAACTCTTACCTCAGAATTGGGTTCTTTCAGCGATCGCTGTTTTCCAAAGTGGAGGAAGCCTAGCACAGGCCTGGCCTTATCTTTTGGCAATGCTAGTGACAGCAGTGACTTTCATAACTTTGTCAAGTGTCTTATTAAAACCTGCTCATTCATAAGATTCAGGTTTAGAAATAGTAGTCTATTGTTCCTTTGATGAGCAATTGGCGAGATAAAAGCATCCATCTGACTGATTAGTGGTAACTAATCTGGTTAGATTGGTGCTTTTTAGGTGAAAAAGATTAACTTTCTGAACAAATGAGTGAATGGTAAGATGCTGTATCCAAAAGTGAAAGTACACCCGAAAAACGTTTGTTTTTTAATGGAAACCAACGAAAAATAAGTCATTGATAACGATTACATTTTTATTAATGCTAACTTTTTGTAACAAAATATACAAAAATGTATTTCTTTTGCTTGTCAATTTTGTTACAATAGGCGTGTATTAAACGTACTAAATAAAAGGAGTTTTTATGTTAAACAGGAAATTTTTCACTTATGCGTCATTATTAGCATTGGTTGCTGTTCCTACTGTTGTTGAAGAGGTTACTCTGCAACAGCATCCCGTCTATGCTGAAGAGGTGGTCGTCCCTAAATCAGAAGAACCTGTTGCCACTGGTGTGGAAGAGAATAGTTCTGCAACAACTCCCCTCGCCCCTGTCGAAACTACTCAACCAGCTCCTACAACACCAGCTGACTCAGGCAATACGACTGTAGCAGCTAAAGAAGAGACCCCAGCGAGTCCTGAAGTAATGGCAGATGCTAATGGCAGCCAGCCTGTTTCAGACGTTCGAGTAAGTCCTGAAGGCAAACCTTACACGGTTACAGGTAAAATTATCAGCGTCGTGAATGGCTGGGGTGGTAATGGTTTTTACATTCAAGATAGCAATGGCACAGGACTTTACATTTACCCTGAGAAAAATTTGGGTTATGCCAGTGGAGACATTATTCAACTGACAGGTACACTTACTAATTTCAAGGGTGAATTGCAGTTGAAAAAAATTACTGCCCATAAAAAATTAGAAGGTCAGCTTCCTACCCCTGTTAAAGAAACAACCATTCCCGAATTAGAAAAAGCAACTCAATCAACACTAGTTAAGTTATCGAATGTAACTGTAGGAGAAATAGCATCGGATAAATACGAAACCTCTTCTTTTAATGTCACAGATAACGATGGTAAAAGTGTGGCAGTTCGTTTAGACAATCGCACGGGGATTAAAACAAGTGACTTAGTCGCTAAAATTGGCCAGGGGGATGTCATCAATTTGACAGCTATTTTGTCAACTTTTGATGGAAAATTGCAATTAAAACCATTTACCTTGGAACAATTTGAAGTGGTGAAACAGGCTGTCAGAAAAGAAGACACTACGCCAGTTGGCAAGGTTGTGAAAATTGGAGATATCCAAGGGACTCATCATACTTCGCCTCTTTTGAAAAAAGCTGTAACAGTTGAACAAGTTGTTGTCACTTACTTAGAGGATTCCACTCATTTTTACGTTCAAGATCTTAACGGCGATGGTAATGTAGCCACTTCAGACGGTATCCGTGTCTTTGCTAAAAGCGCGAAAGTAGCTGTCGGAGATGTATTGACGATTTCCGGAGAGGTTGAAGAATTTTTTGGTCGTGGATATGAGGAACGTAAACAAACGGACCTTACAATTACCCAAATTGTGGCTAAAACTGTTACCAAAACAGGAACGGCTCCAGTACCAGCCCCTCTTGTGTTAGGTAAAGATCGTGTGGCACCTGCTGATGTCATTGATAATGATGGCTTACGTGTCTTTGACCCACAAGAAGATGCTATTGACTATTGGGAATCCATGGAAGGCATGTTGGTTGCTGTCGACGATGCGAAAATCCTTGGTCCAATGAAAAATAAAGAAATCTATGTTTTACCTGGTTCTAGCACGAGAGTGTTGAACAATTCAGGTGGTGTATTGTTACCTGCAACCAGTTACAATACCGATGTGATTCCTGTACTTTTCAAAAAAGGTAAGCAAACCATCAAATCTGGTGATTCTTACAAAGGAAGATTAGCTGGACCAGTCTCATACAGTTATGGTAATTACAAGGTTTTTGTTGATGATAGCCAAAAGATGCCTGTCTTAATAGATGGCCATCTTGCACCTGAAAAAACACATTTGCAAAAAGACCTAAGCAAATTAAGTATTGCATCTTATAATATTGAGAACTTCTCAGCAAACCCATCTTCAACCAAGGATGAGAAAGTCAAACGTATTGCTGAATCCTTTATTCACGATTTGAATGCACCTGATATCATTGGACTGATTGAGGTACAAGATAATAACGGCCCAATCGATGATGGTACTACAGATGCTACCCAAAGTGCTCAACGCCTGATTGATGCTATTCAAAAACTTGGAGGCCCAACTTATCGTTATGTTGATATTGCTCCAGAAAATAATGTTGACGGTGGTCAACCTGGTGGGAATATTCGGACAGGCTTCCTCTATCAGCCAGATCGTGTTAGTTTATCGGATAAGCCAAAAGGTGGCGCTAAGGATGCTCTGTCATGGGTAAACGGGGAGTTAAACCTCAGTGTTGGTCGAATTGATCCAACTAATCCTGCTTGGAAAGATGTCCGTAAATCACTAGCAGCAGAATTTGTTTTCCAAGGAAATAAAGTCATTGTGGTAGCAAACCATTTGAACTCTAAGCGTGGGGACAATGCTCTTTATGGACGTGTGCAACCTGTTACCTTCAAATCTGAAGAAAGACGCCATGTTTTAGCTAATATGTTGGCTAAATTTGCCAAAGAAGGAGCAACTCATCAGGCAAATATTGTGATGTTAGGTGACTTTAACGATTACGAATTCACAAAGACGATTCAATTGATTGAAGAAGGGGATATGGCTAACTTGGTTAGCAGACATGATTTAGCAGATCGTTATTCTTATTTCTACCAAGGAAACAATCAAACCCTCGATAACATGCTAGTATCTCATAACCTGCTTGGTCAGTATGAATTTGACATGGTGCATGTGAATTCACCGTTTATGGAAGTTCATGGCCGTGCTTCTGACCATGATCCATTGTTGCTTCAATTATCCTTTAAAAAAGCCGCAGATGCAGGTATAGAGGAAGGTAAACCAGCTCTGACTGCTACTGAGCAGAAAAAGGTAGTGACAGCTAAACCACTTGCGGCAGCTCAAAAAGCTTCCTCAGAGAAGGCTTTGCCAAAAGCAGGTGAAAAAGCTGGGATTGTGATGACTATCTTAGGAATGACTAGCCTGTTTGCTTCTGTTAAGTTATTTAGAAAAGGCCGAGAAGGACAATAAGCACAAAACAGTTTTAAAATCCCTAGTGGGGTAAAGGACCTGAATAAATGATCAGGTCCTTTTACTTTTCAGCCACATAATTTATCTCACAAAAGAGAAAATTATGACACTAAAAGTATTCAGTTAGTCTGTATGAAAGGAATTGAGAAGGTAACCATGTCCCTTTGTTATAGGTCGCAGACTTATTTAGTATTTTTGTCAAGTTGGCCTTTTTGTGGTACAATGTAACCGTTGCTTAGCAACCCTTGGTGCTTAGTTCCCTTTCACCAAGCATATTAGACACGTAAAGAGTTAGGTTTGACTAACTGCTTTGACGTTAAAGGAGAAAAAATGACAAAATTAACAGTGCGTGACTACGTTCACATTGCTTTAGTGGCTGCTCTCTATGTGGTATTGACCATTACGCCTCCTCTGAATGCCATTTCTTATGGAATGTATCAGTTTAGGGTATCTGAAATGTTGAATTTCCTTGCTTTTTACCATCGCAAGTATATCATTGCAGTGACTCTTGGGTGTATGATTGCAAACTTTTACAGTTTCGGACTTATTGATGTCTTTGTTGGCGGTGGCTCAACCCTTATTTTTGTGACGTTGGGTGTCGTTCTCTTTAGGAAGTACCACAAAGACTATCTATTTAATGGTCTTGTTAACAAGGCATTCTTTTACTTTTCTTTCTTTTTTGCCGCTTCCATGGTGACCGTTGCTATTGAGCTTTCTTTCTTTGGTGCACCCTTCCTATTGACCTGGTTTACAACGGCTATGGGGGAATTGGCATCGCTGCTCATCGGTTCTCTGATTATTGATAAGCTAGCTAAGCGTATGTCTTTTCATTAACGAATATTCATAACCGGAGTGAGAGAAGCCCCTACACTTTTTAGAAAATAGGTACTTGGACAGTTGCTGGATTTTACAGCTGTCCTTTTTATTTTCTTCTGATTAGGAAATAGCTTATTTTCACTCTTTTATGATAAAATAAGAGTATGAAAAAACGCATAAGAGAATTGACGGAATTGCTTAACCGTTATCGTCAAGAATACTATACCAATGATTCCCCTTCTGTTTCTGATAGTGAGTACGATAAGCTTTATCGTGAGCTAGTGGATCTTGAAAATCAATACCCTGAGCATGTCTTACAAGATAGCCCAACTCAGAATGTCGGAGGAACCCTTCTCACCGGTTTTGACAAATACCAGCACCAGTATCCGCTATTTAGTTTGCAGGATGCTTTTTCGCGTGAGGAATTAGATGTCTTTGACAAGCGGGTTAAATCGGAATTTCCTGATGCCACTTATCTAGCAGAGCTAAAAATCGACGGCTTATCCATCTCTTTAAGTTATGAAAATGGCCAATTACAGGTGGGAGCTACCCGCGGAGATGGTAGTGTTGGTGAAAACATTACAGAGAATCTTAAACAGATTAAAGATATTCCTCAAGTATTGCCTCAACCCCTGACCATAACTGTTCGAGGAGAGGCCTACATGTCTCGGCAATCCTTTAAAGCAATTAATGAAGAGAGACAGGAAAACGGTGAAACAGAATTTGCCAATCCTAGAAATGCTGCTGCGGGTACCTTGAGGCAATTAGATACGGCGGTAGTGGCCAAGCGTCAATTGGCTACTTTTCTCTATCAAGAAGCTAGTCCCACAACCAGAAGTCAGCAAGATCATGTCTTGAAAGCATTAGCCGATTTGGGCTTCTCAGTTAATCAGCGTCACCATCTGTCATCCTCTATGGATGAGATTTGGGATTTTATTCAAACTGTGGAGGCAGAACGCGATCAATTGGCTTATGATATTGACGGTATTGTCATCAAAGTGAATAACTTAGCCATGCAAGAAGAGTTGGGATTTACGGTTAAAGCGCCACGTTGGGCGATTGCCTACAAGTTTCCAGCAGAAGAAAAAGAGGCAGAAATCCTTTCGGTTGACTGGACAGTTGGTAGAACAGGTGTGGTTACCCCAACAGCAAACTTGAAACCAGTTCAATTAGCTGGAACAACGGTCAGCAGGGCTACCTTGCATAACGTCGATTATATTGCGGAAAAAGATATTCGAATTGGAGATACTGTAATTGTCTATAAAGCGGGGGATATTATTCCTGCTGTCTTGCGCGTGGTTTCTGACAAGCGACAGGAACAGGTGCCTATGTGGATTCCAAGTCAATGCCCATCTTGTCAGAGTGATTTGGTGCATTTTGAGGATGAAGTAGCTCTACGCTGTATCAATCCTTTGTGTCCGAGTTTGATTCAGCGAGGGTTGGAACATTTTGCCAGTCGAAATGCCATGAATATTGCTGGGCTTGGGCCTGCTGTTGTGGAAAAACTCTTTTTAGCAGGGCTTGTTCACGATGTGGCAGATATTTACAAGCTTACTAAGGAAGATCTTCTACATCTAGATGGTATCAAAGAAAAGTCGGCCGAAAAATTGCTAGCAGCTATTGAAACGTCCAAATCAAATTCAGCCGAGAAATTGTTATTTGGTTTAGGCATTCGTCACATTGGTGCTAAGGCTAGTCGTTTAATTTTGGAAACTTGTGGAGACATTGAGCATCTCTTAACGGTTAGAGAAGAAGACATTGCGACTATTGATGGTCTGGGCATGGTAATTGCTAAATCATTGGTTCAATATTTTCAACAAGATTCTGCCATTCTTTTAGTAGAAGAACTAAAGAATGCTGGGGTTAACTTAGCTTATTTAGGACAGAAGATTGATAGTAATGCAGAATTATTTGGCTTAACGGTTGTTTTAACGGGCAAGTTGGAGAAAATGACTCGCAACGATGCAAAAGCAAAATTAGAAACCTTAGGTGCTAAAGTGACTGGCAGTGTGTCTAAGAAAACAGACTTGGTGATTGCTGGAAGTGATGCAGGGTCTAAGTTGGAGAAAGCGCAGGCTTTAGGCATTCGAATCGAGGGTGAAGAGTGGCTAGAGCAGCTTTAAGAGAGGTATTGTATGAAAAAACAAATGAGAGCACGTCTCATTTATAACCCGACATCAGGACAAGAAATGATGAAGAAGAGTGTTCCTGAGGTCTTAGATATTTTGGAAGGGTTTGGGTATGAAACCTCTGCCTTTCAGACGACAGCAGAAAAACATTCTGCTTTAAATGAAGCCAGAAGAGCTGCGAAAGCTGGATTTGATTTACTGATTGCTGCTGGAGGAGACGGTACCATCAATGAGGTGGTCAATGGGATTGCGCCACTGAAAAAGCGTCCCAAGATGGCTATTATCCCAACAGGAACAACCAATGATTTTGCGAGAGCTTTGAAAGTTCCAAGAGGGAACCCTAGTCAGGCAGCCAAACTCATTGGAAAAAACCAAACCATTCAAATGGACATTGGTAGGGCTAAGAAAGACACCTATTTTATCAATATTGCGGCAGCAGGGAGTTTGACTGAATTGACTTATAGCGTTCCTAGTCAGTTAAAAACCATGTTTGGCTACTTAGCTTATCTTGCCAAGGGAGTTGAGTTATTGCCACGTGTTAGCAATGTTCCTGTTAAAATTACTCATGATCAGGGCGTTTTTGAAGGTCAAGTGTCCATGATTTTTGCAGCCATTACCAATTCTGTAGGTGGCTTTGAAATGATTGCTCCGGACGCTAAACTGGATGATGGCATGTTTACCTTGATTTTAATAAAAACGGCTAATCTTTTTGAAATTGTCCATCTTTTACGTTTGGTCTTAGATGGGGGTAAACACATTACAGACCGTCGTGTGGAATACATCAAAACCAGTAAAATAGTAATTGAACCTCAATCAGATAAGCGCATGATGATCAATTTAGATGGAGAATATGGCGGTGATGCCCCAATCACACTTGAAAATTTGAAAAACCATATTACATTCTTTGCAGATACTGATTTGATTTCTGATGATGCCTTGGTATTGGACCAAGAAGAATTGGAAATTGAGGAGATAGTGAAGAAGTTTGCGCATGAAGTAGAAGATTTAGAACAAGAACTGGAGGAATAAAAGAAGTGATAGATAATGCCATTACCGTTCATTATCATAGTCGTCAAGGAAACTACTTTAATTTAAGTTTGTGGCAGTGGCAAGATGGGAAATGGGGAAAAGATGCCTACTTCTCTCGATTTGATAGTTTTGGTGCAGTAGCTCAGTTAAGTTATCCGGCTCCTTACTTTTTAAGCCATGCTTATGTGATTGTAAAAGATCAATTGTGGCAGCACAAAACGATTGATTATCGTATTGACCGTGACTATGGTGTTCCAAAAACAGAAGTTTGGCTAGTGGACGGTGATGACACTGTTTATTATTCAAGGCAAGCTGCAGTTGCTAGTCGTTCGTATGGGCGTAGAATGGCTCATTCGTTTGATATGGCAGTTAACAGCAAAGCTTTCGATAAGCGTTGGGGATTTAATGGATGGCTTGGTTTTCGTTACCAGGAGAATCAGACGACCTTTCGCTTATGGGCTCCGACTGCTGAACGAGTTGATCTGATTTTATATGATTCAACAGCTGAACGAGCAAGCGTAGAGAGAGTTGTTCCTATGGTTCGTGGCCATGTCAGTAATCCTGAAGATCATTCTAAAAATACTCACGGAGTGTGGGAGTTATGTTTAGAAGGAGACTATAACTATCAGGCCTATCGTTATCGAGTATATTACCGTAAACGGACCTTTAGAGATACACGAGACCCTTATGCCATTGCAACAACGGCTAATGGTCGCCGCTCCATTGTGATTGCCCCTAACCAGCTAAAGCCAGAAGGTTTTGAAGTCAAACAGGGCAAAGAAGCAACGTGGAGACTAGACAATCCTAATCAAGCTGTTATCTATGAAATGCATGTGCGAGACTTCTCAAAATCTGAGACTTCAGGAGTTAGTCAGCTACATCGTGGTAAATTTAAAGGTTTAATCGAAAAAGGAACGCGTAACGAATTTGGGGACAAGACTTGTTTTGATTATGTCACGTCATTAGGGATAACTCATATTCAGTTGCAACCTCTTTTTGACCATCATCAAATCATTGAAGACAATGGGGAATATGCCTATAACTGGGGATATGATCCTGAAAATTATAATGTTCCTGATGCGAGTTTTACCAGCAATCCTCATGAACCTGCGACACGTATTTTAGAATTAAAAGAAGTGATTCAAGCTTATCACGATGCTGGTATTAATGTCATCATGGATGTGGTTTATAACCATACCTTTTCATCTAGGGACTCAGCATTCCAACTAGCTGTTCCTGATTATTATTACCGGATGAATCCCAACGGAACCTTTCAAAATGGGTCGGGCTGTGGTAATGAGATGGCTAGTGAAAAGGAAATGTACCGTAAGTTCATGCTTGATTCTATTTTATATTGGACCAAAGAATTTAATATTGATGGTTTCCGTTTTGATTTAATGGGCTTGCATGATATTGAAACCATGAATCTTATCAGACGGGAATTAGATAAAATTGACCCAAGAATTCTTGTTTTTGGAGAAGGATGGGATATGGGAGTGGGGTTAGCTCCTGAACAAAAAGCTAAAAAAGATAATGCTTACAAGATGCCAGGAATTGGTTTCTTTAATGATGATCAGCGTAACGCGGTTAAAGGCGCTGAAATCTATGGGACCTTTGAGGAAGGTTTTGCCTCTGGTGCAGCGACTGAAGATTGTGTTGCCAAGTCTATTTTGGGAAGTGATGAGTTGGTCCATTATCTAAGTCCTAGTCAGGTAGTTAATTATGTAGAAGCTCATGACAACTACAACTTGAATGACCTCTTTTGGGCGCTCAATCCAACTGATAATCAAGAAGAACATACTCGTCGTATTCAGCTAGCTTCTGCCATGAATATCTTGATGCAAGGCATGTGTTTTATGCAGATTGGTCAGGAGTTTCTAAGAACTAAATTATATCCGACAGGAGAACAAGGAGAACTCACCCACGCAGACAAAGAAAGAGCAATGAATTCTTATAACGCTCCAGATCAGGTGAATCAAATTGACTGGAGACAAGTCACTCTAGAAAAAGAAACCGTTGCTTTTATGAAAAAATTAATTTTTTTGAAAACAAAAACCCATCTGTTTTCATATCCAAGTTTCGAAGAAATTCGTCGTCATGTCTACATTGAAAAAGCGGATAAAGGTACTGGTTTTATCAGTTTCACAGTGGATGATAAAAGAAAATACAAGGTTATTTTCACAACTTCTGGCAAACGCTTGCAATCATGTGTCGAGCATGATATAATTGAAACAAATGACAAGCGCTTTCAAAAAGGGGAGTTGTTACTCAATCATTTGACAGCGATGATCCTTGATATTACAGAATAACCTGAGGTTTCTCAGGTTATTTTTGTTTTCTTGAGGCATAATCTTGTCTGGGATGAACCTGAAAATAGAGGTTTAAAAAGAGTGAGGATTAAAAGAGGGTGATGGAATGGACAATGAGTTAGCGCTTTACACATTTGGCACCGGGGAGAATAACCAGTTGCAAGATTACTTGGGTGTTCACCGGGTTGACATAGATCATAAAACTGCTTACGTCTTCAGGGTGTGGGCTCCGAATGCAGAAGAAGTGAGTCTAATAGGCGATTTTACTGACTGGAAAGCTAACCCTTTAAGCATGTTTAGGCATGAGGCAGGTATTTGGGAGGTGACCACACCATTAGCTAAAGAAGGGGATATTTACAAATACCTGGTTAAACGGCAAGGTGGTCACGTTGTCGAGAAAATTGATCCTCTTGCTGTCTTGTTTGAAGCTAGGCCAGGGACAGGAGCTGTTGTTAAAACATTACCAGATAAAAAATGGCGAGATAGTTTGTGGATGGGGCGAAGGAAACGCTTTGGGTTTAGAGAAAGACCTGTTAACATCTATGAGGTCCACGCTAATTCTTGGAAGAAGGATGAAACTGGAAAGCCATATGACATGTCTCGCTTGAAAGAAGAGCTGATTCCTTATCTCAAAAAGATGCATTATACTCATGTAGAATTTCTTCCTGTCATGACGCATCCTTTGGACATGAGCTGGGGATACCAACTGATGGGGTATTTTGCTTTTGATTCGACCTTTGGTAGCCCAGAGGATTTCCAGGACTTTGTCGAGGCTTGTCACCTTAATAATATTGGCGTTATTGTCGACTGGGTACCAGGGCATTTTACACAAAATGATGATGCTTTAGCTTACTTTGATGGAACGCCAACCTTTGAGTATCAAGACCATCATCGAGCGCGGAATTATGGCTGGGGGGCTTTGAACTTTGATTTAGGTAAAAATCAGGTACAGTCTTTCTTAATCTCCAGTGCCTTATTTTGGTTAGAAACTTATCATATTGATGGTATCCGAGTAGATGCGGTTAGCAACATGTTGTATTTAGATTATGATCAAGGGCCGTGGACACCTAATATTTATGGTGGAAACCAAAATCTTGAAGGGGTTGCCTTTCTTCAAAAATTGAATCGGGTGATAAAAGAAAAACACCCAGATGTCATGATGATCGCAGAGGAATCCTCTTCAGCAACACCGATTACCAGCCCTATTGAAGAGGGTGGACTAGGGTTTGATTACAAATGGAACATGGGTTGGATGAATGATATTTTGAGGTTCTATGAAGAAGACCCTTATTACCGGCAATTTGATTTCAACCTCTTGACTTTTAGTTTTGTGTATTGTTTCAATGAACGCTATATTCTGCCATTTTCTCATGACGAAGTAGTGCATGGTAAGAAGAGCATGATGCATAAGATGTGGGGAGATCGCTATAATCAATTTGCAGGCTTGCGAAATCTCTACACTTATCAAATGTGTCATCCAGGTAAAAAATTACTATTTATGGGCTCTGAATTTGGTCAATTTTTAGAGTGGAAGTACAATGATCAACTAGAATGGCATGATTTGGAAGATCACTTTAATGCCAAACTACAACGGTTTACAGCTGAGTTAAATCAGTTTTATAAAGATCATAACATGCTTTGGCAAAATGATGAGACGTATGACGGTATTGATATCATTGATGCTGATAACAAACAAGAATCGGTTTTATCTTTCTGCCGCCTCAACAATAAAGGGGAACTGTTGTTGTGCGTCTTTAACATGACGCCTGTTGAACGACCAGGTTTTACTGTAGGTGTTCCAGTCGCAGGAATCTATGAGGAAGTTTTCAATACTGAAATGGAAGCGTATGGAGGTGTTTGGAAAGAACACAATCCTATCACTAAAACAGTACAAGCACAATGGAAAGAATATGATCAAACCCTCTCTTTCACTTTACCAGCATTGGGAGCAAGTATCTGGAAGGTTAAGCGTCGTCAAAAAGACTAGGAAATGTAAGAATAACTCTCCTCTTTTTATCATTAATGTCGGATTAAGAGATGAAGGGAAGAAAGAGAGCTTATCCAAAAGTCTCTTTGACATATTAGGTGATGTTAGTCATGAAAGGATATCTAAATGAAGAATGAAATGTTAGCTCTTATCTTGGCCGGTGGTCAAGGAACTCGTTTAGGAAAATTAACACAAAGTATTGCTAAACCAGCAGTGCAATTTGGGGGTCGCTATCGTATCATCGATTTTGCCTTGTCAAATTGTGCCAATTCAGGGATTCACCATGTTGGTGTCATTACCCAGTATCAACCGTTAGCTCTTAATAACCATATTGGGAATGGGTCATCTTGGGGTCTTGATGGCATTAATGCTGGTGCTACCATTTTACAACCTTACTCAGCAACAGAAGGTAATCGTTGGTTCCAAGGAACCAGTCATGCCATCTATCAAAACATTGATTACATTGATAGTATTGATCCTGACTATGTCCTTATCTTATCTGGGGATCATATTTACAAAATGGACTATGATGACATGCTTCAAAAACACAAAGACAACATGGCCAGCTTATCAGTCGCTGTCATTGATGTGCCTCTAAAAGAAGCTAGCCGTTTTGGTATTATGAACACGGATACCAGTGATCGTATTGTGGAATTTGAAGAGAAACCAGCTCACCCCAAATCAACCAAGGCCTCTATGGGGATTTACATTTTTAACTGGAAACGTCTAAGAACCATGTTGGTTGATGCTGAAAAAAATAATATTGACATGTCTGACTTTGGTCAAAATGTGATTCCCTCCTATCTAGAGACAGGTGAGAGGGTTTATAGTTATAACTTTAAAGGTTACTGGAAAGATGTAGGAACCATCGAATCCTTGTGGGAAGCCAATATGGAATATATCGGAGAAGAAAATGCTCTGGATAGTCGTGACCGCTCATGGAAGATTTACTCTAAGAACCATATTGCACCACCAAACTTTATCACTGAAGAAGCAGATGTTTCGAATTCGCTTGTGGTTGATGGTAGTTTTGTATCAGGGAAGGTTGAGCATTCTATTTTATCAACCAATGTTCAGGTGAAAAAGGGTGCTCAAGTCAAAGATTCCTTTATCATGAGTGACGTTATTATTGGAGAGGGTGCCAAAATCACACGTGCTATTATTGGAGAAGGTGCCGTCATTGGTGACGGTGTTGTGATAGATGGAACTGAGGATGTGCAAGTTGTTGGTTACAATGAAGTAGTGGGGGTTTCAAATGAAGATTGACAAATACACAGCCATTTTGGGAAGTTCAATTGGCTTTGCCGAAATGAAGGGATTGACAGATTCAAGACCCTTGGCAAACTTACCGTTTGATGGGAAATACCGTCTCATAGACTTTCAATTATCCAACCTTGCTAATGCAGGGGTGAGAAGTATTTATGGTATTTTCCGTGGGGAAAATATCCGTTCTGTCTTTGACCATATTAGATCTGGTAGAGAGTGGGGATTAAACTCCTTATTGAGCCACTATTTTTTAGGTTTTTATAACACTGCAGAAGATTCTCAAGAAGCAGATAAAGAGTATTATGATAATATATTGACCTACCTCAAACGTTCTGGATCAGACCAAACCATTTATATGAGTTGTGATATATTATGTAATATCGAACTAAATCAAGTTATCCATCTGCACACGGTTAATCAACGACCTCTTACAGTGGTCTACAAAAAAATGCCAACGGATGCCATCTCAAAAGCCAACGATATTTTAGATATTGATGAGACAGACACCGTTATCAATAGACGTCAGATTCCGAGTGATCAAGATATCGAAAAAATGTCAGCGGGTATTTACATTATTGATACCCCTTGGTTGATTGAACAGATGGAGAAAGAAGCTCAAAAAGAAAAACCTCAAAAGTTACGTTTTTTACTTCGTGAGTTAACCGTTTCAGAAGGAGCTTTGGGATTTGAATACACTGGCTACTTAGCCAATATTCACTCGGTCAAATCTTACTTCGATGCTAATATGGACATGCTTGACCCCCAAAAATTCTATTCGCTTCTTTATGCCAATCAAAAAGTCTACACTCGTGTGAAGAATGAGGAATCGACTTATTTTGATCAAACGTCAGAGGTGAAAAATTCACAGTTTGCATCAGGAAGCATTATTAAGGGATATGTGGAGCATTCTATTGTGTCGCGTAACTGCCACATCGAGGTTGGAGCGCGGGTAAAAAATAGTATTTTATCACCTAAAGCCATTATCGGTGAAGGAGCCATCGTTGAGAATGCTATTATCGACAAATTAGTGGAAGTGACACCTGGTGTTACCATTAAAGGAACGCAAGAAGAACCAATGGTGGTCGCTAAAGGAACTAAGGTTATTGAGGATATGATAAGATGAAAATAATGTTTGTGGCGGCAGAGGGAGCTCCTTTTGCCAAAACGGGTGGTCTAGGTGATGTGATTGGTGCCTTGCCTAAATCCCTGGTCAAAAATGGTCATGAGGTCTCCGTTATTTTGCCTTACTATGATACTATTGACCAAAAATTTGGCGATCAAGTGGAAGACGTGTTGTATTTTTACATACAAGTAGGTTGGCGCCGTCAATACGTTGGTCTCAAGAAGATTGTGAAAGACCAAGTGACCTTTTATTTTATAGATAACCAGTATTATTTCTTTAGAGGAAAAGTCTATGGTGACTGGGACGATGGTGAACGATTTGCTTATTTTCAGCTAGCCGCAATTGAGGCGCTGGAGAGGCTTGATGCGATTCCAGAAGTTTTGCATGTGCATGATTACCATACAGCAATGATTCCTTTCCTATTAAAAGAAAAATATCATTGGATTGAGGCTTATCGAAAGATTAAAACAGTTTTCACTATTCATAATATTGAATTTCAAGGTCAATTTGACCCAGGAATGTTAGGAGACCTATTTGGTGTTGGAGCAGAGCGATATGAGGATGGGACTCTGCGGTGGAACAATTGCCTCAATTGGATGAAAGCTGGGGTATTATATGCAGATCGCGTAACGACTGTATCCCCATCGTATGCCGGTGAAATTCAAACTCCTGAGTTTGGAAAAGGTTTGGATCAGCTGATGCGGATGGAATCGGGGAAATTAACAGGAATTGTTAATGGCATCGACACAGAAGTGCTCAATCCTGAGACAGACCCACACTTAGTTGCTCCCTTTTCAGCAGCCGATTTATCTGGAAAATCAGCCAATAAAAAGAGTTTACAAGAAAGATTGAATCTTCCTGTACGCGATGATGTTCCACTCATTGGGATTGTCTCACGATTGACTGACCAAAAAGGCTTTGACTTGGTGGTGCAGGAGTTGGATAATCTACTCCAGCAAGATGTTCAACTGGTTGTTCTTGGGACAGGTTATAAGGATTACGAGGACGCTTTTAGGTGGTTTGCACAGGTTTACCCAGAGAAGCTTTCAGCTAACATTACCTTTGATTTAGGGTTAGCGCAACAGATTTACGCTGCCTGTGATCTTTTCTTAATGCCAAGTGCCTTTGAACCTTGTGGGTTATCACAAATGATGGCTATGCGCTACGGGACGATTCCAATTGTTCATGAAATCGGAGGATTAAAGGATACGGTTATTCCTTACAACTCCTTTGATAAAACAGGAACTGGATTTGGTTTTAATCACTTCTCCGGTTTTTGGATGATGAAGACCCTCTTGTTTGCTTTGGATGCTTATCGCCATCATCTAGAGGATTGGAAAATGCTACAACAAAATGCCATGACACGTGATTTCTCATGGGAGACAGCTAGCTTGGCTTACGTGAAGTTGTATCACAGTTTGGGAACAGTTATTTAATTTGTTATCAAAAATATGATAAGACCAGAGAGACGGCGAAAGCCGTTTTTCTGCTGGTTGGGGGTTTTGGAATATCCCAACTTTTTTGTTATAATAGAAGTGTGATTCTATTTTTTGAAAGAAAATCCCAACCTTTTTTTCTGTTTTTGTAAAAAGGTTAGTATTAGTCTAAGAAAGCGTACCCAGACTAAAGAAATCTGTTGACATTCTTAATTTTAAGGAATAGAATAGCAAAGTAAAAAAATTTTTAAGGAGTATTCTACTATGAATCCTATTTTCGCATTGGCTTTGGCCTGTTTTGGTGTTTCTCTTGCTGAAGGTTTCTTGATGGCAAATCTTTTCAAAGCAGCTTCTCGCCAACCAGAAATCATTGGTCAATTACGTTCGTTAATGATCTTGGGTGTTGCCTTTATCGAAGGTACTTTCTTCGTTACCCTTGTTATGGCCTTCATTCTTAAATAACAGCCTATTTTATAATAGAAAAGGAGGGTGTTAGATGGAAGAAGCTAAAATACCCATGCTGAAGCTTGGTCCAATAACCTTTAATTTGACCCTACTTGCTGTTTGTATTGTCACAATTGCGATTGTCTTTGCCTTTGTTTTTTGGGCAAGTCGCCAAATGAAATTGAAACCAGAAGGGAAGCAAACTGCTTTAGAATATTTAATCAGTTTTGTGGATGGTATTGGAGAAGAGCACTTAGATCATAATCTACAAAAATCTTATTCGCTCTTACTGTTCACCATTTTTCTCTTTGTGGCTGTCGCTAATAATTTAGGGTTATTTACTAAACTAGAGACAGTTAATGGCTATAACCTATGGACCTCGCCAACAGCCAATCTGGCTTTTGACCTTGCTCTATCTCTTTTTATTACCTTAATGGTACACATTGAAGGGGTTAGACGTCGTGGCTTGGTTGCCCATTTGAAACGTTTGGCTACGCCGTGGCCAATGACTCCGATGAATTTATTAGAAGAGTTCACAAATTTCTTATCACTTGCCATTAGGTTATTCGGTAATATCTTTGCCGGGGAAGTTGTTACAGGTTTGATTGTTCAACTGGCAAATTATCGAGTTTATTGGTGGCCAATTGCTTTCCTAGTCAATATGGCGTGGACAGCCTTTTCAGTCTTTATTTCCTGCATACAGGCTTTCGTTTTCACAAAACTGACAGCGACCTATCTAGGAAAGAAAGTCAATGAATCAGAAGAATAAGGAAGGAGAACAAACGAATGTCAATCACATTTGGTGAACTCGTTGGGAATTTTATTCTAGTAACAGGTTCTGTAATCGTCTTGTTACTCTTGATCAAAAAATTCGCTTGGGGTGCAATTGAATCGATTTTACAGACACGCTCACAACAAATCTCTCGAGATATTGATCAGGCTGAGCAATCACGCTTAAGCGCTCAACAGTTAGAGGCAGAAAGTCAAGCTAACTTGGACGCTAGTCGTTCACAAGCAAGTAAAATCATCAGTGATGCCAAAGAAATTGGTCAATTACAAGGTGATAAATTGGTAGCAGAAGCTACTGATGAAGCAAAACGCTTGAAAGAAAAAGCGTTGACAGATATTGAACAAAGCAAATCAGACGCTATCTCAGCAGTCAAAACAGAAATGTCTGATTTAACGGTTCTTTTAGCGGAAAAAATTATGGGAGCTAATCTTGATAAGGCGGCGCAAAGCCAGCTTATTGATAGTTATCTTGATGACTTAGGAGAAGCTTAATGACCAAAAAAGAACAGGCTCTTATTGAGCAATATGCAAAAAGTCTTGTCGAGGTAGCAAGTGAACATCATTCTCTTGATGCCTTAAAGGCTGATGTGCTTGCCATTTTAGAGACGTTTGAAGCAACGAATCTTGAACATAGTTTATCAAGCCTGGCTGTTCCACATGCTGAAAAAATGAAACTGGTAACCTTATTAAAGGGAAATAATTCTATTTACATGAATAATTTCTTAGACCTCGTTTTACAAAATGAACGTGAGACTTACTTGTATCCTATCCTTCAAGCAGTTTTGAAGGAGATAGCGGCGGTCTCAAATCAGTATGATGTGACCGTTACCTCATCACTACCTTTGACTGAGGAGCAAAAAAGCCGTGTTCGTGCAGTTGTAGCAAAGAAATTTGCTGTAACAGCAGGTCGTTTAATTGAAAAAGTGGATCCTTCGCTTATTGGAGGATTTATTATCAGCGTCAATAATAAAGTAATTGATACCAGTATTCGTCGTCAATTGCAAGCATTTAAAATGAATTTAAAATAGAAAGTGGTGTGACTTTTGGCAATTAATGCACAAGAAATTAGCGCTTTAATTAAAAAGCAAATTGAGAACTTCCAGCCAAATTTCGATGTCACAGAAACTGGGATCGTTACCTATATTGGTGACGGTATTGCACGTGCCCGTGGATTAGATAATGCCATGAGTGGTGAACTTCTTGAATTTGAAAATGGTGCCTACGGGATGGCTCAAAACCTTGAGTCAAATGATGTGGGTATCATTATTCTTGGTGATTTTTCAACAATCCGTGAAGGAGATGTGGTTAAACGTACCGGTAAAATCATGGAAGTACCAGTTGGTGAAGCTCTCATTGGACGTGTGGTAAACCCACTTGGACAACCAGTTGATGGCTTGGGAGATATTGAAACAACTGGCTTTAGACCAGTAGAAACGCCAGCTCCTGGTGTTATGCAGCGTAAATCCGTTTCTGAACCATTACAAACTGGATTAAAAGCAATTGATGCTTTGGTTCCAATTGGTCGTGGGCAACGTGAGTTGATTATCGGAGACCGTCAAACAGGAAAAACATCCGTAGCTATTGATGCGATTTTGAACCAAAAAGGTCAAAACATGATTTGTATCTATGTGGCTATTGGTCAAAAAGAATCAACTGTTCGTACACAAGTTGAAACCCTTCGCCGTTACGGTGCCTTGGATTATACGATTGTTGTGACAGCGTCAGCCTCACAACCATCACCGTTGCTCTTTATCGCTCCTTATGCGGGTGTTGCCATGGCTGAAGAATTTATGTACCAAGGCAAGCATGTCTTGATTGTCTATGATGATTTATCAAAACAAGCGGTGGCTTATCGTGAATTGTCTCTCTTGCTTCGTCGTCCACCAGGTCGTGAAGCTTACCCAGGGGATGTTTTTTACTTGCATAGCCGTCTTTTGGAACGCTCTGCAAAAGTTTCTGATGATTTAGGTGGAGGTTCTATCACAGCTCTGCCATTTATCGAAACACAGGCCGGAGATATCTCTGCATATATTGCGACTAACGTTATTTCGATTACAGACGGACAAATCTTCTTGCAAGAGAATCTCTTTAATTCAGGGATTCGTCCAGCGATTGATGCAGGATCATCTGTCTCACGTGTAGGTGGTTCAGCTCAAATTAAAGCGATGAAAAAGGTTGCTGGTACTCTTCGTTTGGATTTGGCTTCCTATCGTGAATTAGAAGCCTTTACCCAATTTGGTTCGGACCTTGATGCTGCAACACAAGCAAAACTTAATCGTGGTCGCCGTACGGTTGAGATCTTGAAGCAACCATTGCATAAACCATTGCCTGTTGAAAAGCAAGTCGTTATTCTTTATGCCCTTACCCATGGCTTCTTGGATGATGTTCCAGTAGATGATATTTTGGCCTTTGAAGAAGCTCTTTACGACTACTTCGATGTTCATTACGATAACTTATTTGAAACTATCCGTACCACAAAAGACCTTCCTGAAGAAGCTGACCTTGATGCGGCTATTAAAGCGTTTAAAGATCAATCAAACTTTAAGTAATAGAAGGAGGATACTAGTATGGCAGGCTCTCTAAGTGAAATTAAAGCTAAAATTATTTCAACTGAGAAAACAAGTAAAATCACTAGTGCCATGCGTATGGTTTCTTCTGCAAAACTTGTTAAATCTGAGCAGGCAGCTCGTGATTTTCAAATTTATGCCTCAAAAATTCGCCAGATTACCACAGATTTATTGAAATCAGAATTAACCATAGGATCTGATAATCCGATGTTGGTGTCTCGTCCTGTCAAAAAAACAGGCTATATTGTCATCACGTCTGATAAAGGACTTGTTGGGGGTTACAATTCAAAAATCTTGAAATCTGTTATGGATATGATCACAGAGTACCACGCTGATGGTGACTATGAAATCATTTCTATTGGTAGTGTTGGTTCAGACTTCTTCAAAGCAAGAGGGATGAATGTGGCTTTTGAACTTCGTGGACTTGCGGATCAACCAAGTTTTGAACAAGTGAGACAAATCATTTCACAATCCGTTGACATGTTTGTCAATGAGATTTTTGATGAGTTATATGTCTGTTACAATCACCATGTGAATAGCTTAACCAGCCAAGTCCGTGTTCAACAGATGTTGCCAATTTCTGACTTGGTTGCTGATGAAGCAGCAGAAGAAGGTGTTACTGGGTTTGAATTGGAACCTAATCGTCATGATATTTTAGATCAATTGTTACCTCAATTCACAGAAAGTTTAATTTATGGGGCTATCATTGATGCTAAAACGGCTGAACATGCAGCAGGTATGACTGCTATGCAGACAGCGACAGATAACGCTAAGAATGTCATTAACGATTTGACCATCCAATATAACCGAGCTCGTCAAGCAGCAATTACACAAGAAATTACTGAAATTGTTGCAGGAGCAAATGCACTAGAATAAAAAATGACGCTGACTAGCGATTAGGTTATTGTCAGCATTCAATTTTATCAATCGAGATAAAATGACTTATGGGATTCCTTTTTAAAATCACTTGCGGTTTTTAGAATGAGATAGGTTAGTAAAACTAAGCAATCCCTTACTATCGAATATAAGGAGAAATGAATGAGCTCAGGCAAAATTGCTCAGGTTGTTGGTCCAGTAGTAGACGTTATGTTTGCTAGTGGGGACAAACTTCCAGAGATTAATAATGCATTGATTGTTTATAAAGATAGTGATAAAAAGCAAAAAATCGTCCTTGAAGTTGCTCTGGAACTTGGTGACGGTATGGTGCGAACAATCGCTATGGAATCAACTGATGGGCTTACACGTGGGTTAGAAGTTCTTGACACTGGTCGTGCGATTAGCGTACCAGTAGGTAAAGAAACTTTGGGACGTGTCTTTAATGTACTTGGAGAAACCATTGACTTGGAAGAACCATTTGCAGAAGACGTTGACCGTCAGCCAATCCATAAAAAAGCACCATCGTTTGATGAGTTATCAACATCATCAGAAATTCTTGAAACTGGTATCAAGGTAATTGACCTTCTTGCCCCTTACCTTAAAGGTGGTAAAGTTGGACTTTTCGGTGGTGCCGGAGTTGGTAAGACTGTTCTTATCCAAGAATTAATCCACAATATCGCCCAAGAACACGGAGGTATTTCAGTATTTACCGGTGTTGGTGAGCGAACACGTGAAGGAAATGACCTTTACTGGGAAATGAAAGAATCAGGCGTTATTGAGAAAACTGCCATGGTTTTTGGTCAGATGAATGAGCCGCCTGGGGCACGTATGCGTGTAGCCCTTACTGGTTTAACCATTGCTGAGTATTTCCGTGATGTAGAAGGCCAAGATGTTTTGCTCTTTATTGATAATATCTTCCGTTTCACTCAGGCAGGTTCAGAAGTATCAGCCCTCTTAGGCCGCATGCCTTCTGCTGTTGGTTACCAACCGACACTTGCTACTGAAATGGGACAATTGCAAGAACGTATTACGTCAACTCAAAAAGGATCTGTTACTTCTATCCAAGCGATTTATGTGCCAGCCGATGACTATACTGACCCAGCGCCAGCAACTGCATTTGCTCACTTGGATTCAACAACTAACCTTGAGCGTAAATTGACTCAAATGGGTATTTACCCTGCGGTTGACCCATTGGCTTCAAGTTCACGGGCCTTATCACCTGAAATTGTTGGTGAAGAGCACTATGCTGTGGCAACAGAAGTTCAACGTGTGCTTCAACGCTACCGTGAATTACAAGACATCATCGCTATTTTGGGGATGGATGAATTATCAGATGAAGAAAAAACATTGGTTGGACGTGCGCGTCGTATCCAGTTCTTCTTATCACAAAACTTTAATGTTGCTGAACAATTTACAGGTCTTCCTGGTTCTTACGTGCCAGTTGCTGATACAGTTCGCGGCTTTAAAGAAATTCTTGAAGGAAAATACGATGATCTTCCAGAAGACGCCTTCCGTTCAGTTGGTCCAATCGAGGATGTGATTAAAAAAGCCGAAAAAATGGGCTTTTAATGAGGTGATGCCATGACACAAATGACTGTTCAAGTGGTAACGCCAGATGGAATCAAATATGATCACCATGCTAAATTTATTTCGGTAACAACACCAGATGGTGAGATGGGGATTTTACCTAATCACATCAATTTAATTGCACCTTTGCAAGTTCATGAAATGAAAATTCGCCGAGGTGGTGAAGATGAAAAAGTGGACTGGATTGCAATCAATGGTGGTATTATTGAAATCAAGGATAATGTGGTTACCATTGTCGCTGATTCTGCAGAACGTGACCGTGATATCGATGTCAGCCGAGCAGAGCGAGCAAAACTAAGAGCAGAACGTGAAATTGCACAGGCTGAAACAACCCATAATATTGATGAGGTTCGTCGTGCCAAGGTTGCCTTGCGCCGCGCTTTGAATCGTATCAACGTTAGTAAAAAATAAAAGCTGTTAATAAAGAGGGAAGGGATCCAAGCTATGGCTTATCCTTCCTCAATCTTTATGACATCCTTTTTCGAGAGTTTAACCTTATTCTTTTCTCGCGGCAAATCATTATGGCCAAAGAAATGTGTAAGAGAACTCTTTTTTTATTGGGATTGTAAGGGGTTAGAAACCATCTCATCATAGGGGTACTGCTTATTAGATCACTGTTTAGAGGTGACATCCAGAAAAAGAGCCATAATTAACAAGAGACTCTATTATGCTTTGAGCTTTTATGTATGGACGTTCTTGCTTAGTTGGACGGATCAAAATGGTATGTTATAATAGGTTTATGGAATCACTAATGAAAATTATTACCTTTTTATGCCATTTATTTTTTATTGGCCTCAGTTATCAACTACTGATTAGCGTGATTGACTGGACAAAGTTTAGTCATCACCACCCAGAAAATCTTGGCAAACTGCGTCTTTTTGTATTTCTAGTGGCTATTGCCCTAGGGTATTTGGTGAGCCATTTTATGTTAGAATTAATTCAGATTAGCCAAACTCTCTTTTTTGAGTTCCGCTAGGATGTCAGCAAAAGATATATGGTATAATATGACAACAACTATGAGATAGATATGGGAGAAGATTGTGGATAAAATAATCATTGAAGGTGGCCAGACACGGTTAGAAGGAGAAGTAGTTATTGAGGGAGCTAAAAATGCAGTTCTTCCTCTGTTAGCAGCAACTATCTTACCTTCAGAAGGGAAAACAATTCTCAGAAATGTTCCTATTCTTTCTGATGTTTTTACTATGAATCATGTGGTGCGTGGTTTAGATATTGCCGTTGATTTTAATGAGGCAGCTAACGAAATCACAGTTGATGCTTCAGGAAACATTTTAGATGAAGCCCCTTACGAGTACGTGAGTCAAATGCGTGCCTCTATTGTTGTTTTAGGACCTATTTTGGCGCGTAATGGCCATGCCAAAGTGTCTATGCCAGGTGGTTGTACAATTGGTAGTAGGCCAATCGATTTGCACTTAAAAGGCCTAGAAGCCATGGGGGCAAAGATTACTCAAAAAGGTGGAGATATTACCGCTCAAGCAAAACGCCTAAAAGGGGCAACTATCTACATGGATTTCCCATCTGTTGGTGCTACTCAAAACTTAATGATGGCTGCTAGTTTGGCTGAAGGCGTGACGGTGATTGAAAACGCAGCTCGCGAGCCAGAAATTGTGGATTTGGCTCAGTTTTTAAATAAAATGGGAGCTAAGGTTCGTGGTGCTGGTACAGAGACACTGACAATCACGGGCGTCACAAGTCTTCATGGGGTGGAGCACGATGTGGTTCAAGACCGTATTGAAGCAGGTACTTTTATGGTTGCAGCAGCTATGACATCAGGAAATGTCTTGGTCAAAGATGCCGTTTGGGAACATAATCGTCCTCTCATTTCGAAGTTAATAGAGATGGGGGTTTCGGTTACAGAAGAAGAAAAAGGTATTCGTGTGCAAGCTGATACGAGCAAACTTAAACCTGTATCAGTTAAAACCTTACCTCATCCAGGCTTTCCAACAGATATGCAAGCACAATTTACGGCTCTTATGGCTGTGGTCAAAGGTGAATCCACTATGGTTGAGGCAGTCTTTGAGAATCGTTTTCAGCACTTAGAAGAAATGCGACGCATGGGCTTACAATCTGAAATTCTAAGGGATACTGCCATGATTCATGGGGGTCATGAATTACAAGGAGCACCGGTCATGTCAACAGATTTACGAGCTAGTGCTGCTCTTATTTTGACAGGAATGGTTGCCCAAGGCACAACAACTGTTACCAAGCTGACCCACTTGGACCGTGGTTATTATCAATTTCATGAGAAATTGGCTAAACTGGGGGCTTCAATCCGCCGTATAAGCGAGGATTAGTTTATGACAAGTGGTTGGAGATATGTTATAAGACAATTATTGCTCATCTTAGGAATTGCTTTGTTAGCTTGCTTATTTTTAGCTTTTGGTCTAATGGTAGGTTACAGCTTTATGGGCGATGGGGGAAATCCTTGGTCTATCTTATCTTTAGATAAGTGGGCAGAGTTAGTGAATAAATTTACTGGAAAGTAGGCCTTGCCTACTTTTTATAGCATTTGAGAGGAAGTATGTTAACAAGGAAAAAACGAAAAAGGGTGCTTAATTCCTTCTTATTGATTTTGTTAGTGTTGGGGTCTAGTTACCTTGCTAAGAGTGATTTCATAGCTAGCAATCATCCTATTAAGCAAATTTATCGTACCGTTTTGGGAGATAAGGGTGAATCATCATCAGAATCAAAAGAAGTCTATAGTGAGGTTCCCACAGAAGCCCTATCCGCTTCTGTCTTGACCAAATCCATTAAGGAACAATTAGGTTCCAATATTGAATGGAATGGAGCAGGCGCCTATATTATCAACAGGAACAAAACAGATTTAAACGCAAGTGTAGCCAGTCTGCCCTATGCCAATAATGAAACCAAATGGGTCCAAGGACAAAAGGTTCCTACTAGAGCTAATGCCTTACTTACTAAGTCGACACGACAGTATCGAAATCGCTATCAAACGGACAATGCTTATCGTACCTTCAAGCCTGCTGGTTGGCACCAATTACATCACTTAAAAGGAAATTATGACCACGCAGTTGATAGAGGACATTTGCTAGGTTATGCTTTAGTCGGTGGACTGAAAGGTTTTGATGCATCTACCAGTAATCCTGATAACATTGCTACTCAACTAAGTTGGGCCAATCAAGCAGATAAACCCTATTCGACAGGTCAAAATTACTATGAAGGATTAGTACGTCGTGCATTGGATAAGGGCAAAAGGGTCCGTTATCGTGTTACCTTGCTTTATGATGGTGATAATCTGTTAGCCAGTGGCAGCCAGTTAGAGGCCAAATCTGCCGATGGGAGTTTAGCATTTAACGTGTTTGTTCCAAATGTTCAAGCAGGGTTGACGGTTGATTATCGAACAGGACAGATTGCCATCAATCCCTAGGCTAAAAATCCATGATTTAGGATTGTCACTAAGCACTTTTTTTGATAGAATAGAACTAATTGAATAAGTGTCTATGAGACTAGTACTAATAGGGAAATTGACAGGGAGTGAGGGTCGTGACTGGAAGCCTTCTGAAGGGAACTATTAGGAATTCACTCAGCTAGAGACAATTAATTAAGGTCTGATAACATCAGATAAAAACGGATGGTACCGCGTGTCAACGCTCCGCTTATGAAGTGGAGTAGTGGCACGCTTTTTTCATCGCTAAAAGAAGGGAAAACTATGGATTTACAAGCACAATTAGAGGAATTAAAAACAAAAACATTGGAGACTCTCCAATCTTTGACGGGGAATCATACCAAAGAACTGCAAGATTTGCGCGTGGCTGTTCTTGGGAAAAAGGGATCTTTGACAGAATTACTAAAGGGGCTAAAAGACTTGTCTAATGACTTGCGTCCTGTGGTTGGTAAACAGGTGAACGAAGTTCGTGACTTATTGACAAAAGCCTTTGAAGAACAGGCTAAAATTGTAGAAGCTGCTAAAATTCAAGCCCAGCTTGATGCTGAAAGCATTGATGTGACTTTACCGGGTCGTCAAATGACTCTGGGGCATCGTCATGTGTTGACACAAACCAGTGAAGAAATCGAAGATATTTTCTTAGGAATGGGTTTTCAGATTGTTGATGGCTTTGAGGTAGAAAAAGATTATTACAACTTTGAGCGCATGAATTTGCCAAAGGATCACCCTGCCCGTGACATGCAAGATACGTTTTATATCACAGAAGAAATCTTGTTACGAACTCACACCAGTCCTGTGCAGGCCCGTACTCTTGATCAACATGATTTTTCAAAAGGGCCTTTAAAAATGGTTTCTCCAGGTCGTGTTTTCCGTCGTGATACTGATGACGCTACCCACTCACATCAATTCCATCAAATTGAAGGTTTGGTTGTAGGCAAAAATATTTCCATGGGAGACCTCAAAGGAACTCTCGAAATGATTATCAAGAAAATGTTTGGTGACGAACGTAGCATTCGTTTGCGCCCTTCATACTTCCCATTTACAGAACCATCTGTTGAAGTGGATGTGTCTTGTTTCAAATGTGGTGGGAAAGGTTGCAATGTCTGCAAGAAAACAGGTTGGATTGAAATCCTTGGTGCTGGTATGGTTCACCCAAGTGTCTTGGAAATGTCAGGTGTTGATGCACAAGAATATTCAGGCTTTGCCTTTGGTTTAGGTCAAGAGCGAATTGCCATGTTACGTTATGGCATTAATGACATTCGTGGTTTCTATCAAGGTGACCAACGTTTCTCTGAACAATTTAACTAAAACGAGTCGTTTGAAGACCTTTGTCAGCTATTTTATCTAAGATTGAGTGAAAGTTGATTGGTAATGATAATAGGTTAATTGTTTAAGGGGAAAGTCCCTCTCGTTTCAATGTCATAAGGGTTTTGACTTGGAACTTAAAATACGAAAGGAAATGACTCAAATCAAGGCTTGAGAGCTTTCTCTAGCCGAGTGATTTGGGCACTAAAATTATGTTAGTATCTTATAAATGGTTAAAAGAATTAGTAGATATCGATGTGACGCCAGCAGCACTTGCTGAGAAAATGTCGACAACGGGTATCGAGGTAGAAGGAATTGAAGTCCCTGCAGAAGGTTTATCAAAACTGGTTGTGGGGCATGTGCTTTCTTGCGAAGATGTGCCAGAGACACATTTGCATTTGTGTCAGGTAGATACAGGTGATGAAACGCCACGTCAAATTGTGTGTGGCGCACCAAACGTGAAAGCAGGGATTAAGGTTATCGTGGCTGTGCCAGGCGCTCGTATTGCGGATAACTATAAAATCAAAAAAGGCAAAATCCGAGGCATGGAATCTCTTGGCATGATTTGTTCCTTGCAAGAACTCGGTTTGTCAGATAGTATCATTCCAAAAGAATTTTCAGACGGTATTCAAATCTTGCCAGAAGAGGCTGTGCCAGGTGATGCTATTTTTAAATACCTGGACTTGGACGATCATATCATTGAATTGTCCATTACACCTAACCGTGCTGATGCGCTTTCTATGCGAGGTGTGGCACATGAAGTCGCAGCTATTTATGGCAAGTCAGTATCATTCCCCCAAAAAAATCTACAAGAATCTGATAAGGCAACTTCAGAAGCCATTGAAGTGGCCATTACCTCTGATAAAGTTCTAACTTACGCTAGCCGTGTCGTTGAAAATGTCAAAGTTAAGCCAAGTCCACAATGGTTGCAAAACCTTTTAATGAATGCTGGTATTCGTCCTATTAATAATGTGGTTGATGTGACCAACTATGTGCTCTTGTATTTTGGTCAACCTATGCATGCTTTTGATTATGATAAATTTGAAGACCATAAGATTGTGGCGCGTGCGGCTCGTCAAGGGGAAAGTTTAGTCACACTTGATGGTGAAAAACGGGAATTGACCACTGAGGATCTTGTTATTACCGTGGCTGACAAACCAGTTGCTTTAGCAGGTGTTATGGGTGGTCAAGCCACTGAAATTGATGCCAACTCTCAGACGGTTGTTCTTGAAGCCGCTGTTTTCGATGGCAAATCAATTCGTAAAACGAGTGGTCGTTTAAACCTTCGTTCGGAATCATCTTCACGCTTTGAAAAAGGGGTTAACTATGCAACTGTTTTAGAAGCGCTTGACTTTGCAGCGGCTATGTTACAAGAATTAGCAGAAGGTCAAGTCTTATCAGGCCATGTTCAAGCTGGACAATTGCCAACAGAACCTGTTGAAGTCTCAACTAGCCTTGACTATGTGAATGTTCGTTTAGGAACAGAATTAACTTTTGCTGATATTCAAAGGATTTTTGACCAACTTGAATTTGGTCTAACAGGAGATGAAACAAGCTTCACGGTAGCTGTTCCTCGGCGTCGTTGGGATGTTAGCATCCCAGCTGACTTGGTGGAAGAAATTGCGCGTATCTATGGTTATGATAAGTTGCCGACAACCTTACCAGAGGCAGGGGGAACGGCTGCAGAATTAACGCCAACACAGGCTCTTCGTCGTAAAGTCCGTGGCTTAGCGGAAGGATTGGGCTTGACTGAAATCATTTCGTATGCCTTGACAACACCAGAGAAAGCTGTTGAGTTTGCAGTGGCACCAAGTCACCTAACAGAACTCATGTGGCCAATGTCTGTGGAACGTTCAGCGCTTCGTCAAAATATGGTTTCAGGGATGTTAGATACGGTAGCTTATAATGTGGCTCGTAAACAAAGTAACTTGGCTCTTTATGAAATTGGAAAAATCTTTGAACAAGAAGCTAATCCAAAAGAAGATCTTCCTAATGAAGTGAACCATTTTGCTTTTGCTATTTTTGGCTTAGTGGCACAAAAAGATTTCCAAACCCAAGCTCAGGCAGTGGATTTTTACCATGCTAAAGGTATCTTGGATACTTTATTTGCAAACCTTAACCTCAAGGTTCAATATGTGCCAACCAAAGACCTAGCAAACATGCACCCAGGACGGACAGCGCTTATCCTATTAGATGAGCAAGTGATTGGATTTGTTGGTCAAGTTCATCCAGGAACAGCAAAGGCTTATAGTATTCCAGAAACCTATGTGGCAGAATTGGATATGGCTGCTTTAGAAGCAGCGTTGCCAAGTGATCAAACTTTTGCGGAAATCACAAAATTCCCTGCTATGACACGTGATGTTGCCTTGTTACTTGACCGTGAGGTGAGTCATCAGGCCATTGTAACAGCTATTGAATCAGCAGGTGTAAAACGCTTGACTAGCATTAAACTCTTTGACGTCTATGAAGGAGCAACCATTCAGGCTGGCAAAAAATCAATGGCTTATAGCCTTACTTTCCAAAATCCAAATGACAATTTAACGGATGAAGAAGTTGCTAAATACATGGAGAAAATCACCAAAGCATTGACAGAACAAGTCGGTGCTGAAGTACGCTAAGAAAAAAACTGGGCCTCTAAGGCTCCGTTTTTTTCTGTTATAATAGAGGAAAAAAGAACTCCAGTTCAAATGATTGGAGAAAAACATCAGAAGGTGGAGGAAAATCAGAATGTATCAAACAAAAATAACAGGCAACCGCCTTTACCACACGGTTTCGAAAGGCTACGGAGATAGTGTAACCTTATTTGGAAAAACTGATCAAGGGGAAACCCCTATGAGTTTACTGGTTATTGCCTTGTCTTCTTGTGTGACTATGTGTGTGCAGGGTTTTTACCATCGTCAATTTCAGCAAGACACACTTGCTGTTTCTGTTGAGGCTAGTTATGAGGAAGAAGTTTTTGAACTACTTGTTAGGATTGATGATGTTTTAGATGACAAAAAGAAAGCTGATTTATTGGCTTACATTGGAACTTATTGTCGTGTGAAACAACTCCTCAAACCTGAAGCTACGGTGACCATTACGTTGGAAGGACTGTCTCATGTCTGATGCTAGTTTGAAAACTTACCAAAAACAATGGGCTTATCAAAAGTATTGGGTCATGGCACACTCACAGCAGCATTATAATGCTTTAAGAGGTTTGTTTAAAGGAAATCAGTGGTCAGAAGAAAAGGTGTTGACTTTTCATTGTTTGATTGAAGAAGCGCAAGCCATTCCTCCTACAGTAAAAACCTTACGAACGGCATATCAGCATGTTTGGGGGTATTTTAAAAAGGTAGCTAGTCAGGAAGAAAAAAACCACTTCAAAGATTTGGATGCTCAGTTGGAAACTAAATCTGAGGAGATGCTATGCTTTTTACAAGAGATGACGGCTCATTATCAGCCCTCTTATCTGCTATCTTGCCGTTTGATTACCAAAGGTCCTTAAATGCTAAACAGATAAGTAGGGACTTCTGGGAAGTTATGCTAAGCTAGTGATATATATAAGGGGGAATGAGAGATGTTTTTAGCGCTTAATGAAATGAAACAATCCAAATTGCGGTATGGTTTGATTGCTGGTTTGCTATGTTTGGTTGCCTATTTGATGTTCTTTTTGTCAGGATTGGCCTTTGGTTTGATGCAGGAGAACCGCTCGGCGGTTGATCTTTGGAAAGCTGACAGTGTTTTACTAGCCAAGGATGCTGACGCTACCTTGACCTTATCACAGGTGTCCAGAGCTCAAGAAAATCAAATAACAGCAGACAAGGTAGCTCCTCTTGCTCAACTCAATACCGTGGCGTGGTCAGTTAAAAATCCTAAGGATGCCGACAAAGTTAAGGTTAGCCTTTTCGGGATTGATTCTACTAGCTTTATTCGTCCTAACATTGTAAAAGGTCGATTATTTAAGACTAACAAAGAGGTTGTTTTGGATCAAAGCCTTGCAAAAGAGGAAGCTTTTGCGATTGGCAAGGACTTTTACACATCGAGTTCTAGTCAAGCATTAACTATCGTTGGCTATACTCAAAATGCTAAATTTAGTGTGGCCCCTGTTGCTTACCTGTCGCTCGATGCCTTTCAAACCTTAAAAAATGGTAAGGGGGAGACTAAGAATAAGCAACTGGTTAATGCGTTTATTGTGAGGGGAAACCTAGAAGACTACCCTAATCAAGAGTTGACAAAGTTGCCTATCAAAACTTTTATTACTAAATTGCCTGGTTACAAGGCACAGCTTTTGACCTTTGGTTTTATGATTGGGTTTCTCATTGTGATTTCAGCCATCATCATTGGTATTTTTATGTATGTGTTAACTATTCAAAAGGCTCCTATTTTCGGTATCATGAAGGCTCAAGGTATCGGGAATATAACGATTGCACAAGCAGTTCTGTTGCAAACCTTCTTGTTAAGTGCTTTAGGAAGCGGTTTAGGATTATTGGGAACTTGGTTGACGTCTTTAGTGCTCCCTGAGGCAGTTCCCTTCCAAAGTAATTGGCTAGTTTACTTAGCGATATTAGTCAGTATGGTTTGTTTTGCTTTGTTAGGAACCTTATTTTCTGTTTTTAGCATTGTACGAATTGATCCTTTGAAAGCAATTGGATAGGAGGTAGTGATGTCGGTTTTAACATTTAAACAAGTGACCAAAACATTTCAAGATGGTCATCACGAAATCAACGCATTAAAGGCAACTGACTTTTCCATTGAAGCTGGAGAATTTGTGGCTATTATTGGACTATCAGGTTCTGGAAAATCAACCTTTTTGACCATTGCTGGTGGCTTACAGACCCCAAGTTCTGGTCAGCTAATCATTGATGGCACTGATTATACGCATTTATCAGAAAAAGAGCGCTCACGCTTGCGCTTCAAATCCGTTGGTTTTATCTTACAAGCTTCCAATCTGATACCTTTTTTAACAGTCCAGCAGCAGTTGGAATTGGTCGATCATTTGACAGGAAGCAAAGAAAAAGCCAAAGCCAATCAGTTATTTGACGATTTAGGCATTGCAGGGCTAAAACATCAGTTACCTCAAGAATTGTCCGGCGGAGAAAGGCAAAGAGCGGCGATTGCCCGTGCTCTTTACCATGATCCAGCACTGATATTGGCAGACGAACCTACTGCAAGTTTGGATACTGAAAAAGCCTATGAAGTGGTCAAACTGTTGGCTAAGGAAAGTAAAGAAAAAAACAAGGCCATTATTATGGTCACTCATGATGATCGGATGCTGGCATCTTGTGACAAGGTTTATCACATGGAAGATGGTGTATTGCGTCGAGAAAAATAGGCCGAGTTGTTATTGCTGTTTGAAAGAAAAATAAAAACCAAACAAGTGCTACACTTGTTTGGTTTTTATTTGCGTAATGTTGATTTTTCTTAGTTAAAGTTTATTGTAAGGGACGCTGAAGGTGTCGCCATGCTCAAAGTCACCATATTGGTAACCTCGGTCAAACCAACGCTGTCGTTGTTGCGAAGTTCCGTGGGTAAAACTATCTGGAACGGCTCTGCCATAAGCTTCTTCTTGCAGAGTATCATCCCCAACTGCGTGAGCTGCTGCCATTGCCTCCTCAATATCTCCTTTTTCTAAAAGGCCTTGCCCTTGAACATAATTAGCCCAAGCACCAGCATAGTAGTCAGCCTGAAGCTCTAACTTAACATTGAGTTGATTGGCTTCTGCCTTTGAGCGTCCTTGTCTAGCACTAGCGTAGTCTTCCATGGTGCCAATTTCATTTTGGATATGATGGCCAACTTCATGAGCAATCACATAGGCCATGGCAAAGTCACCTTTGGCGCCGTATTTAGTAGACAACTCATCGTAAAACGAAATGTCTAAATAAACTTTTTGGTCGCCTGGACAATAGAAAGGACCAGCAGAGGCTTGACCTGTCCCACAAGCTGTCTGTGTGGCACCAGAATATAAGACTAAGGTTGGTTTGTTGTAAGTTAACCCCTTATCTTTAAACTGTTTGGTCCAATAGTCTTCGGTAGAGGCGAAGACCTTACTGACAAAAGAAACCTGCTCTTGACTAGCCTTATCACCATTTGTACGTGTTACTTGGCTTGATTGGTAGGCATTGTTATTGGAGGAAGAAGGATTGCCTCCTAAAACACCAGATAGGCCACCCCCTCCCATGACTAGGAGAAGGAGTAGAATAACCAGTTTGGTTTTCCAACCTCCTCGTGAAAAGAGTAATTGAAGTAGAAGACCGCCCCCGCCGCCACCTAGGCCGCCGCCTCCAAAAGAACCAGACGATTGACCACGCCTATCTTCAACCTGTTGACTTTCTCTCAAATCATCCGTTTTCATAAGATTTCCCTCGTTTCTTTCTTGTTACTATTATAAAATAATTCGGTCAGAAATGCTTGTTTTAGTGCTTGAAAACGCTATTTTGAGATGATTTTTAGTTAGTCCAAAATAGGAAAAGCTATAGGGATTTGCTATAATATAACAAAACAGATTTGGTCACCATAAAGGAGCTCTATGAAACTAATTTATACAGAAATGACCTATTCAATGACAGACATTTTGGTGGCTGAAGCAAGGCAGGCTGCCTCTCGAGGTTACCGTGTCTTTTACCTTGCTCCAAACTCTCTCTCGTTTGAAAAGGAAAGAGAAGTATTGAACTTGCTACCAGAACGAGGGTCTTTCTCCATTACCGTGACGCGTTTTGCTCAGATGGCAAGGTATTTTACATTCTCTAACTCTGAGTCAAAACAAGCCTTAGACGAGACAGCCTTAGCCATGATTTTTTACCGCGTCTTAATGCAGTTAACCCCTGAAGATCTTCCTGTTTATGGTCGCTTGAAAGACGATCCGGCTTTTATTAAGCAGCTAATTGATCTCTATCAAGAATTAAAAACGGCTAACCTTAGTGTCTATGAGTTAACCGAGTTAGATACTCCCGGTAAACAAGAAGACCTAATAAGGATTATCTCCCTTGCCGAAGAACTCATGACTCAGCAAGATTACCATCAAGACAGTGCGTTGATGTCCTTTGCTAAAACCATTGAAACAGGTCAATTGGACGAACAACTATCAAAAACAGTGCTAGTTATTGATGGGTTTTCTCGTTTTTCTGCTGAAGAAGATTACCTATTATCTCTTCTTAACAACAAGTGTCAAGAGATTGTGATAGGAAGTTATATTAGTCAGAAAGCCTACCAAAAACCGTTTATTAAAGGAAATATTTATGAGGCCAGTATCCAATTTTTGCAAGGGCTTGCTGAACAGTACAAGACAAAACCGATTTATTCTCAATCGGAAAAGGTTTTCGCGCCGTCTTTTTCAAGAGTGACTCAGTTATTTGAAGCTAGCCATGATTTTTCTCAAGTAGATTGGCAATTGGAAGAAAAAGATAAAGAAGACATTTACCTCTGGCAAAGTCATCAGCAAAAAGAAGAGATAGAGCATGTTGCTAAGGCTATTCGAGAAAAATTGTATGAAGGTTATCGCTATAAGGACATGTTGGTCTTGCTAGGAGATGTGGACGCCTACCAGTTGCAAATTGGTCCCATTTTTGACAAATTTGAGATTCCTTACTATTTAGGGAAGGCAGAACCCATGACCGCTCATCCCTTAGTGCAATTTATAGAATCTTTAGAGCGGAGCCAGCGCTATAATTGGCGTCGTGAAGATATTTTAAACCTGCTCAAATCAGGACTTTTTGGAAGGTTTGCCGATAGTGACGTTGACCGCTTTGAAGAATACCTCCAATTTGCAGACATTAAAGGATTTACTAAATTTTCAAGGCCTTTTACGATTAATTCCTCTCGTCATTACCCATTAGAGTTGTTAAACGAGGTAAGAGAAGCTGTTTTTTCTCCGTTGCAAGCCTTATTTAAGAGTCAAAAACAATTGGGAACGTCATTGCTAGATAAATTGATGACCTTTTTTAAAGACGTTCAGTTAGCAGAAAATATGAAAAGCCTGGGCCAAAATGAACTAGAAATCGAGAAAAATGAGGAAGTTTGGAAAACATTTACCGGTGTGTTAACCTCTTTTTACCAGATTTTTGGTCAGGAAAAATTGAAACTGGCGGACTGTCTTTCCTTAATCAAAATGGGAATGCAGTCAGCCCACTATCGTATTGTTCCAGCTACTTTAGATGTTGTTTCTATCAAATCCTATGATTTGGTGCAACCTCACTCAAAACCTTTTGTTTATGCTATTGGTCTTACGCAATCCCATTTTCCAAAGCAAGTCAAAGAGACAGGGCTACTTTCTGATCAAGAACGGGCAAGAATTAACGAAATCACTGATAGCTTCCAGCATTTTGACATTGGCAGTATCGAAAATAGCAAGAAAAATCATCAGACAGCTCTTTCGCTTTTGAATGCAGCCACTCAAGAATTGGTCCTGAGTGTCCCAGCAGTAGTGAACGAATTTTCAGATGACTTGTCTCCTTACCTCAAGGAATTGATGTCCTTTGGTCTTCCACTGATTGATAAAGGAAGCAATCGCTTTTCTTATGCTGCTAGTGATATTGGCAACTATAAGGCCCTTTTGTCACGTTTAGTTGACCTTAATCGAGAAGCTATAGTAGCTGACATGACCGAACAGGACAAGACTTTTTGGACGGTTGCCCTTCGCTATCTCCGACGACAATTAAGACATCATCAAGTCACACTTCCTATGCTAGATGACCATTTGGTGACGAAACCTCTAGCCTCCGAAGTTATTGAGGCACGTTTTCCAAGCGATAGACCGCTTAGACTATCATCGACTGCTCTGACTGTTTTTTATAATAACCAGTACAAGTATTTTTTGCAGTATGTCCTAGGGCTACAAGAAGCCGAATCCATTCATCCTGATGCCCGCATTCATGGGCAATATTTACATCGGGTATTTGAATTGGTGATGACGGATCACACAGCAGCTTCCTTTGACAGCAAATTGGCGCAAGCCATTCATCAAACTAACCAAGAAAAAGAGTTTCAATACATCTATCAAGACAGTGCTGAAGATCGTTTCAGTTTAGACTTGCTTGAAGATATTGCTAAGTCAACCGCTTCTATTTTGCGTCTTAATCAGAATATGACTGTCAGTCGACAAGAAGAACCTTTTGCCCTTCACGTGACAGATCAGGTAGTAGTCCATGGGATAATTGACCGGATTGACCAGTTAAGTGATGGGAGTCTAGGGATTGTTGATTATAAATCCAGTGCGAATCAGTTTGATATCGGGAAATTTTACAATGGGTTAAGCCCACAACTTGTTACTTATCTGGCTGCTTTGCAGCAACAACTTGGACCAGATGATTTAGGGCACTTATTTGGTGCCATGTACTTGCATTTGCAAGAGCCTAAGTTGGACTTAGCATCTTTCAAAGCACTTGATGATAAACTAGTTGAAAGTATTTATAAAGAATTGACCTATAAAGGAATCTTTTTAGAGTCTGAAAAAGAATATTTAGCAAATGGTGCTTACCAGACGCGAAATGCACTTTATTCCACTGAAGAGTTACAAACCCTCTTGACTTATAATGCTCTTCTTTACAAGAAAGCAGCAGAGCAGATTAAGAAAGGGCATTTTGTCATTAACCCTTATACAAGTGATGGGAAGTCTGTTCAAGGAGAACAACTCAAGGCTATTACACGTTTTGAGGCTGATCTTGATTTGGGCCAAGCAAGGCATCTTGTAACGCTCCCTGCCAAAGATAAGCGCCAGCAGTTTTTAACGTTAATGAAAAAGGAGGATAACCTGTGATATCATTTGACCCTTTTTTAAGTCCAAGTGCCATTGCGCAATTACAAGAAAAAGAAACTCAAAGTAGTCAAGCGCAAAAAAGAACCCCAGAACAAATCGAAGCTATTTATACCAGTGGGCAAAATATCTTGGTGTCAGCCTCAGCTGGATCTGGAAAAACCTTTGTTATGGTGGAACGGATTCTTGATAAAATCCTAAGGGGTGTTTCAGTAGATAGACTTTTTATTTCAACCTTTACGGTCAAAGCCGCTACGGAGTTACGTGAACGTATTGAAAAGAAACTGTATGCGGAAATTGCGAAAACCAGTGATTCGTTGCTAAAAGCTTATCTAACAGACCAATTACAAGCTTTGTCACAAGCTGATATTGGGACGATGGATGCTTTTGCTCAAAAAGTCCTCATCCGTTACGGGTACAGCATTGGTATTTCCCCTCAATTTCGTATTATGCAAGATAAGGCGGAGCAAGACATTCTAAAGCGAGATGTTTTTAGCAAATTATTTGAAGAATTTATGACTCAAGATGATTCATCCTTATTCAAGGCATTGGTCAAAAATTTTTCCGGTAATCGTAAAGATGCTTCTTCGTTTAGAGAAGTCGTCTATAGTTGCTACGCCTTTAGTCAATCTACTGAAAATCCGAAACAGTGGTTAGAAGAAACCTTTCTAAAAGCTGCTCAAACCTATCAAGGGCTTGAAGATGTCCCTGAACAAGAGATTCAACTCTTGCTGTCAACCATGCAAGATACCGCAGATCAGTTAAGAGATGTGACTGACATGGAAGATTATGGTCAGCTGACAAAAGCTGGGAAACCAACAGCCAAATACGTCAAACATTTGGCCATGATCGAGAAGCTTTACGAATGGGCGCGTGACTTTCCTTACCTCTATGGGAGACAGGGGATAAGCCGCTTGGCAAAGGACCTGACAGCTCTTTTGCCGACTGGAAATGATGTGACAGTGGCTGGGATAAAATACCCTGTTTTCAAGAGTTTACACCAAAAGCTCATCCGATTTAGGCACTTAGAAACCATTTTAAGCTATCAGCCAGAAAGCCTTCCCTTATTAGAACTTTTGAAGATTGTTGTGCTTGCTTTTTCGAAGGCTTATCTGGATGCCAAAAAACAAGAAGGTGCTTTTGAATTTTCAGATATTGCCCATTTTGCCATACAGATTTTAGAAGAAAACCCTGATATTAGGCAGACATATCAAGACCAGTATCATGAAGTCATGGTTGATGAGTATCAGGATAATAATCATATGCAAGAACGGCTGTTGACTTTATTATCAAATGGACATAACCGTTTTATGGTTGGTGATATTAAACAATCCATTTACCGTTTTCGACAGGCAGATCCTCAGATTTTCAATCAAAAATTCAAGGACTATCAAACCTATCCTGAGCAAGGAAAACTCATTTTATTGAAAGAGAATTTCCGGAGTCAAACAGAAGTTTTAGAAGCTAGCAATGCTGTCTTTACTCATTTAATGGATGAATCCCTAGGAGATATTTTGTATGATGAGCAGCATCAGTTGGTGGCAGGTAGCGTTGGTCAAAAAATTGCTTCCCCAGAGCATCGTGCTAAGCTCCTGCTTTATAACACCGATCACGAAGATCAACTTGACATAGAAGATGCGGATGGCATTTCGCCTAGTGAAGTGACCATCGTTGCTAAAGAAATCATTAGGTTACACAATGAGCAACACGTACCTTTTGAGGATATAACCCTCTTAGTATCATCTAGAACAAGAAATGATGCCATTTTTCATACCTTTAACCAATACGGTATTCCGCTTGTGGCAGATGGTGGTCAGCAAAATTACCTTAAGTCAGTTGAAGTAATGGTGATGTTGGATACTTTACGTACTATTAATAATCCAAGAAATGATTATGCCTTGGTCGCCCTATTGCGTTCACCGATGTTTGCTTTTGATGAAGATGAACTGACTAGGCTAGCCCTCCAACAAGGAGACGACAAAGAAGCAGATTGCCTCTACGATAAACTGGAGAGAGCATGCCTTGGCACAGGAACACACCCTGAGTTGGTCCATCAAGACCTAAAACTAAAACTAAGCAGGTTTATAGAGACCTTAAAAAGCTGGCGCCGTTACGCTAAAATCAGGTCGCTCTATGATCTCATTTGGAAAATTTTCAACGACCGTTTCTATTTTGACTTTGTGGGTAGTCAAGCTAAAGCAGAACAGGCACAAGCTAATTTATATGCCTTAGCACTTCGAGCTAATCAGTTTGAACAATCAGGTTACAAAGGTCTCTCGCGTTTTATTGGCATGATTGACAAGGTGTTGGAAACACAAAATGATTTAGCCGATGTTGAGGTAGCTAGCTCTAAACAAGCGGTTAATCTGATGACTATTCACAAGTCCAAGGGATTGGAATTCAAGTATGTCTTTCTCCTCAACTGTGATAAGCGTTTTGCCATGACAGATGTCCATGCGCCATTTATTTTAAGCCGTCAACAGGGCATCGGTATTAAGTATCTAGCAGATGTCAAAGACGTTCTGGAAGAAAAAACGTTACCTTCAGTGAAAGTGAGTATGGAAACTCTCCCCTATCAACTCAATAAACAAGAGCTGCGTTTGGCGACTCTGTCTGAGCAAATGCGCTTACTCTATGTTGCTATGACACGGGCTGAAAAGCAAATCTATCTGATAGGCAAGGCAAGCAAGGAGAAAAGTCAAGAATTCACCGATGGCAAACGCTCGGGAAATCATTTGCCTTTAGCTCTGCGTGAGCGACTAATGTCCTTCCAAGATTGGCTTTTAGCGATAGCAGATACCTTCACCGCAGAAGATCTCCATTTTGATGTTCAGTTTATTGAAGAAAGTGAATTGAGTCCAGAAGCTATTGGTCATCTACAGAGTCAACAGCTCTTACAACCAGATGACCTCAAAGACAATCGTCAGTCAGCAGATATTACGAGAGCCATTGACATGCTTAATAAGGTATCTCAACTTAATGAACGCTATGAAGCTGCCATTCACCTACCAACAGTCCGAACGCCAAGCCAACTAAAAGCTGCTTATGAGCCCCTGTTGGATTCAGATGGCGTCGAGGTCATGGAAAAAAGTTATCGGACACTCAATGCATTTACCTTACCTGAATTTTCAAAGCAAGTTAAAGTTGAAGCTAGTCAGGTAGGGTCAGCTCTTCATCGACTCATGCAAGCCATCCCTTTAACGAAGCCAATCAGTTTGGCAACAATTGCCCAAGCGTTGGAAGAAATAGAAGCTGAAGCAGTGGTCAAAGCAGCCCTTGATTTACAAAAGGTAGAACAGTTCTTTACTGAAACGGCTTTAGGAAAAAGGTTTCAAACCTACTCGACTAACCTTTACCGAGAAGCTCCATTTGCCATCCTCAAGAAAGACCCTCTCAGCCAAGAAGATTATGTCATTCGTGGGATTATAGATGCCTTTCTCTTGTTTGAAGATCATATCGAATTGATAGACTACAAAACAGATAGGTATCGTCATCCGAGTGACTTAAAAACACGCTATCAACAACAACTGGAATTATATGCAGAAGCGCTTAGCCAGACCTATGGACTTCCTGTAACCAAAAAGTACTTGGTGCTGATGGGCGGATCAGAGTTGGCTATTGTGACGCTTTGAGGCTACCTCTTTCGTGTAGATAAGTTTAGAGAAAAAAGAGAGGTATCCTCTCTTTTTTGTGATTTATTCCAGTGACCAATGAATAGCTATGCATAAGTAATAGTAACAGAAGTGTATTTTTATGCTATAATGTAATAAAAATAAGACAGGAGGACAATGATGTATCTACCAGCTTTTGGTGTGGAGGAATGGCTCAACCAGTATGAAAAAGAGGCGACCTACGATATTGCAGGCTCCTCTATTGCCTCCTTAACTTTAGATGACTTATTCAGCGTAACAGGCACAGACTCTCAAAGATTTTTCCAGACCCTTGCTCAAAAGCCCATGGATTATGGCTGGATTGAAGGTTCACCTGATTTTAAACAAGCTGTTGCTAATCTTTATCAGACCTTAAGTCCCGATAATATTTTACAGACCAATGGAGCCACGGGAGCTAATTTTACCCTTCTTTATGCCCTTGTTGAAGCTGGCGACCATTTGATTGCCCACTACCCTAGCTACCAGCAGCTTTACGATATCCCTGAGTCACTAGGAGCAACAGTTGACTATTGGCAGACTAAAGAAGAGCTGAATTGGCTTCCTGATTTAGATCAATTAGAACAACTTATTCGTCCCAATACGAAGCTGATTACCATCAATAATGCTAACAATCCTACTGGGGCTTATATGGATAAGGAATACTTGGATCGCTTGATCGCTATTGCTGAAACTCATGATCTTTACATTTTAAGTGATGAAGTCTACCATTCTTTTGCTTCCGATGAACTATTAGCTATTGCAGACCTTTACCATAAAGGGATTTCTGTCAATAGCATGTCCAAAACTTTTTCGCTTCCGGGGCTTCGTGTAGGTTGGCTAGCAGCATCTGAGGAAATAGTAGAACGGATTAGGTTATATAGGGATTATACGATGATTTGTGCTGGTGTCTTTGATGATATGGTAGCAACCTTGGCCATAACCCATGCTTCTAAATTATTGGAACGGAATCGAAGACTTGTCAATCAAAATTTAAGACTTCTTGATAACTGGATACAACAAGAAGATAAGGCTTCTTATATTAAACCGAAACACGTTTCGACAGCTTTTGTGAAACTAGATATTCAAGAGCCCATAGAAGCTTTTGCTCTTCGTTTTCTCAAAGACTATAGTACTCTCGTCGTTCCTGGTAATCGCTTTGGTCGCGAAAAGCATATACGGATTGGCTATTGTTGTCAATCTGACATTCTTAAAGCGGGATTAGCAGCACTATCAGAATGTTTAAAAATCACACCGTAAAGTATTGACCTTTGAATAATAATGCACTATAATAGACTATATTAATAATAAAAAGGAATAAATATACTATGAACCTAAAAAAAATACTATTTAGTCTTCTCGCTCCGCTCCTCATTTTTAGTTTGGCAGCTTGCGGAAAGGCTGAAAAAGTCAATCGCCAAGATAGTATCAAACAAGCCGGTAAACTTGTGGTTGCTGTTAGTCCTGATTACGCTCCTTTTGAATTTAAAGCCTTGGTTAATGGCAAAGATACAATTGTTGGAGCTGATATTCAATTAGCGCAAGCTATTGCTGATGAACTAGGCGTTAAGCTAGAGTTGTCTCCGATGAGTTTTGACAATGTCTTGTCTAGCTTGCAAACTGGTAAAGCAGATTTGGCTATCTCTGGCTTATCTTACACAAAAGAGAGAGCTAAAGTTTATGATTTTTCAACCCCTTATTATGAAACTGAAAATGCCATTTTAATGAGAGCTGCAGATGCGAAAGCAGCTAAAGACGTGACAAGTTTAGAGGGACAAAAAGTAGCAGCTCAAAAAGGTAGTATCGAGGAAGGTTTAGTTAAAAGTCAGTTACCTAAATCTAATCTTGTTGCTTTAACAGCTATGGGAGAGGCTATCAATGAGTTGAAAGCTGGTCAAGTTTACGCTGTGGATTTAGAAGGACCAGTAGCAGCTGGTTACTTGGCGCAACATAAAGATTTAGCTTGGGCTTCCTTTAGTTTAAAAACCACTGATGGTGATGCTAAAGCAGTAGCCCTTCCGAAAAATAGCGGAACCTTAACCAAAACTGTTAATAAAGTTATTGCAAAATTAGCTGAGGATGATCAGTACAAGGCCTTTATTCGAGAAGCAGCATCATTAACAGGAAAAGCTGTCGAATAAAATGTAAAATTGGATTGACTTTTTCCGAAAAATAATGTAATATAGCTTAGAACGTGAAAATGTTACAATATCTTGAGGAGGTGAAACACATGTCAAAAACAGTAGTACGTAAAAATGAATCTCTTGACGATGCTCTTCGTCGCTTCAAACGTTCTGTTACTAAAGCTGGTACTCTTCAAGAATCACGTAAACGTGAATTCTACGAAAAACCTTCTGTAAAACGTAAACGTAAATCAGAAGCAGCTCGCAAACGTAAAAAATTCTAACATGAGATAATAAAAGCAACCCTAGAGACCTAGGGTTGCTTTTATTATCTTGACAGCAACTGGTGTTGTAGCCAATTTGTCGTCAAAAAAACAGTTGGAATAGATATCCAACTGTTTTAAGGTGTAGTGGTTTATTTATTTGCTAACAAATCACGGATTTCAGTAAGCAATTCTTCTTGAGTAGGAGCTGCCACTTCAACATCCTCTTCCTCTTGTTTTTTAGGCATTGCTTTTTCAGCAGCTTTGACAACAAAGAAAAGGCTAGTACCAATGATAAGGAAGTTAATAACAGCGCCTAAGAAGCTACCATATTTAACACCGTTCCAAGTTAATTGAGTAATGTTTTCCACATTGGCAGCTTTCAAGGCTGGGTTTAAGATAAGTGGTGTGATGATATCGTTGACAAATGATGTCACGATTGCGCCAAAAGCACTACCAATGATAACAGCTACGGCAAGATCGATGACGTTTCCTCTAAACAAAAATGCTTTTAATTCTTTAATCATGAGAATTCCCCTTTTTTCTAATGTAACCTAATGATATCACAATTGACCTGCAAAATCCAATGGAACCACCTGTGTTTTTAAATTTACAAATGAGGTCTTCAATGGTATAATGAAATATAAAACTATAATGGGATTTTTATGGGGAGGTGATGACTTGGCAATTGACAAAGAAATGATTTCCCAAATAAAAAACAGTGTGAATATTGTCGATGTTATTGGGGAAGTCGTTAAGCTTTCTCGTGCTGGTCGACACTACCTCGGCCTATGTCCCTTTCATAAAGAAAAAACGCCCTCTTTTAATGTCATTGAAGACAGACAATTTTTCCATTGTTTTGGTTGTGGAAAATCAGGGGATGTTTTTAAATTTATCGAGGACTATCGTCAAGTTCCTTTTTTAGAAAGTGTTCAGATTATTGCTGAGAGAGCAGGGATAGCGTTAGAGATAACTCCCAGACAATCTGGGGTCTCTAGTCCTAACGCGAATCCCCATCAGGTTTTGATGTCTCTGCACGAAGACGCTGCAAAATTTTACCATGCTGTGTTGATGACAACCACCATCGGCCAAGAAGCAAGACAATATCTTTACCAACGTGGTTTAGATGACAACTTGATTGAACATTTTAATATCGGGTTGGCGCCTGATGAGTCGGACTACCTTTACCAAGCTCTTTCTAAAAAATACGACGAGAGCCAGCTAGCAGCCTCAGGATTATTTAACCTGTCTGAACAATCAAATACTATTTATGATGCCTTTCGTAATCGTATCATGTTCCCTTTGTCAGATGACAGAGGCAATATTATCGCCTTTTCAGGTCGAATTTGGACAAAGAATGACTTAGAAAAGAAACAGGCTAAGTATAAAAATTCAAGAGGAACCGTTTTATTTAATAAGTCTTATGAATTTTATCACCTTGACAAAGCCAAGCCTGTTATCGCCAAAACTCATGAAGTTTTTTTAATGGAAGGTTTCATGGATGTGATTGCTGCTTACCGTTCTGGTCATGAAAATGCAATTGCTTCTATGGGAACTGCTCTAACTCCTGAACATGTTACTCATCTTAAACAGATCACTAAAAAAGTGGTTTTGACTTATGATGGTGACGATGCTGGCCAAAATGCCATTGCTAAATCACTCGACTTACTCAAGGATTTCGTAGTGGAAATTGTCAGGATTCCCAACAAAATGGATCCTGATGAGTTTGTGCAACGGCATTCCCCTGAAGCGTTTGCAGATTTGCTGAAGCAGTCTCGTATCAGTAGCGTGGAGTTCTTCATTGATTACCTCAAGCCTGATAATATGGACAATTTGCAGTCTCAAATTGCTTATGTGGAGAGAATTGCTCTCTTAATTGCACAATCACCTTCAATTACAGCCCAAAATTCTTATATCAATAAGGTAGCCGATCTCTTACCAGACTTTGATTACTTCCAGGTGGAACAATCAGTCAACGCCTTGAGAGTACAGGATAGGAGAAGACGACAGGAAGCACCTGTTCAACCTGTTAGCCGGCTTGTTACCCTACCGGTAACCAAAAGTCTTACAGCTGTTGCCAAAGCAGAAGGACATCTTTTGCATAGGCTTTTACATCATGATTACCTGCTGACAGAGTTTCGTCATCGGAAGGATTTTTATTTTGATACACCTACCTTTCAGGTGCTCTATGAGCAGCTGAAAAAGCAGGGGCAGATCACTTCTTACGACCTGTCCGAAATGCCCGAAGAGGTCAACCAGGCTTACTACAGTATTTTGGAATCCAACCTTCCTGAAGAAGTGGCTCCAGGAGAAATTGATGATATTTTAGCCAAGCGCACCAAGCTTTTAGCAGAACGAGACCTTCATAAACAAGGTAAACAAGTGAGAGAGTCAAGCAATAAAGGCGATCATGAATTAGCCTTAGAAGTATTAGAAAATCTAATTGCTCAAAAACGAAAAATGGAATAGAGGAAAATATGACAAAAGAAAAAGAAATTTCAACTTTTAATGTTCAAGTTGCGGAGTTTATTCGTCATCATAAAAAAGAAGGAACAGCTATTGATGATGATGTAACCGAAAAGCTTGTCATTCCATTTGCCCTGGATGCTGATCAAATTGATGACCTCCTTGAGCGTTTGACGGATGGTGGGATTTCTATTACCGATAAAGAAGGCAACCCATCGTCTAAATACATTGTGGAAGAACCAAAACCAGAAGAGTTAACCGATGAAGAATTAATTGGTAGCAACTCTGCTAAAGTGAATGATCCTGTCCGCATGTACCTCAAAGAAATTGGTGTGGTACCACTTTTAACAAGTGAAGAAGAAAAAGTGTTGGCAGTAGCAGTTGCAGAAGGTGACCTAGAAGCTAAACAACGTCTAGCAGAAGCTAACCTACGTTTGGTAGTTTCTATTGCCAAGCGTTATGTTGGGCGTGGGATGCAATTCTTGGACTTGATTCAAGAAGGAAATATGGGGTTAATGAAAGCTGTTGATAAGTTTGACTATTCAAAAGGCTTTAAATTCTCAACCTATGCGACTTGGTGGATTCGTCAGGCTATTACTCGTGCTATTGCAGACCAAGCTCGTACGATTCGTATTCCAGTTCACATGGTGGAAACCATTAACAAATTGGTTCGTGAACAACGTAATCTGTTGCAAGAGTTAGGGCAAGACCCGACACCAGAACAAATTGCAGAGCGCATGGAAATGACTCCAGACAAGGTTCGTGAAATTCTAAAAATTGCTCAAGAACCTGTTTCTTTAGAAACACCAATTGGGGAAGAAGATGATAGTCACTTAGGTGATTTTATCGAAGACGAAGTCATTGAAAATCCTGTTGATTATACTACTCGCGTGGTTCTACGTGAACAGTTAGATGAGGTTTTGGATACCTTGACAGATCGTGAAGAAAATGTTCTTCGCCTACGCTTTGGACTTGACGATGGTAAAATGCGCACCCTTGAAGATGTGGGTAAAGTCTTTAACGTTACCCGTGAGCGTATCCGTCAAATTGAAGCTAAAGCGCTTCGCAAACTCCGCCATCCAAGCCGTAGCAAGCAATTAAGAGACTTTATAGAGGACTAAAATCGTCCAGTAGAGGATTTTAGGTCGTTGCCTTGAAATAGGAAGAGAACGAAAAATCAATGTTTTGCTTATCACTGGGACACCTAAACATTAGAAGGTGGACCGAACTTGGTGGGCATTTTAAACATAAGTTTGACATTACAACCGCGCCTGAAACTCACTGGATGATTTTATCGGTCTACCTTTACAAGAAGAGAGGACTCCGAACCCAGTGGGTATCTTTATCTATGGCATTAGGAAGAAATCCTTTGGGCAAATGTAGCTAAAGCCTTTAAAGGAGTTTTCTGTCTATGTGGAAAACATTCAACAAATGAAAGGGAAATCATGACTGAGACACCAAAATATACCGAAGAGCAAGTGGCAGCTATTAAAGATAGAATTCTTGAGGCTCTGGAAACGGTTATTGATCCAGAATTAGGCATTGATATTGTTAACTTAGGCTTGATTTACGAAATTCGTTTTGATGATAATGGGCATACAGAGATTGACATGACTCTTACGACGATGGGATGTCCACTAGCTGATTTACTGACAGATCATATTCACGATGCCATGCGAGATGTTCCAGAAGTAACCAAGACCGAAGTAAAGTTGGTCTGGTATCCTGCTTGGACAGTAGATAAAATGAGTCGTTATGCCAGAATTGCATTAGGTATTCGCTAATATCATCATCAAGGGATGAAATATTCCCTTTTTTGATGTAAAATAAAGACGTTAAAAGCAGTAATCATTCAATAATGATAAGGACACTTACTGAATAAAGTAAGGTGGTTTGCTTATGAAAAAGGAGAAACGATGATTTTAATTACGGGAAGCAATGGGCAACTAGGAACAGAACTTCGTTATTTATTAGATGAACGACATGTGGATTATGTAGCTGTAGACGTTGCAGAGATGGATATTACAGATGCTGATAAAGTAGAAGCGGTCTTTGCACAAGTGAAACCAACTCTGGTCTATCATTGTGCTGCTTACACAGCAGTTGATGCAGCCGAAGATGAAGGGAAGGCATTAAACGAAGCCATTAACGTGACAGGTTCAGAAAATATTGCTAAAGCTTGTGGTAAATATGGTGCCACACTTGTCTATATTTCGACGGATTATGTATTTGATGGCAATAAACCTGTAGGTCAAGAGTGGCTAGAAACGGACGTTCCAGATCCTCAGACAGAATATGGCCGCACAAAACGGTTGGGGGAATTAGCGGTAGAACAATATGCAGAGCACTTCTATATCATTCGTACGGCCTGGGTATTTGGAAATTATGGAAAAAACTTTGTCTTTACTATGCAGCAGCTCGCTGAAAAGCACCCACGTTTAACAGTTGTCAATGACCAGCATGGTCGCCCAACCTGGACAAGAACTTTGGCAGAATTCATGTGCTATTTAGCAGAAAATCAAAAAGCCTTTGGTTATTACCATTTATCAAACGATGCAAAGGAAGACACCACTTGGTATGATTTTGCTAAAGAAATCTTAAAAGACAAAGCAGTTGAGGTTGTGCCAGTTGATTCGTCTGCCTTTCCAGCCAAGGCTAAGCGACCTCTAAATTCAACAATGAATCTTGATAAAGCAAAAGCAACTGGTTTTGTGATTCCAACATGGCAAGAAGCTTTGAAGGAGTTCTACCAACAAGACCGTCACCAATAAGGCAGTTAAAGAGAGTTAGTCTAAGGAGACTGGCTCTTTTTCATTGGTTTAAGGTCGCATTGGGCCGCTAATTGTGGTATAATATCACTGATTATATTTTAAAATGGGGTAGTATGCAATGCAGGATGTTTTCATCATTGGTAGCAGAGGGTTACCAGCAAAATATGGTGGCTTTGAGACTTTTGTCGAAGAATTAATTAGCCACCAATCGGCTAAAAACATTCGTTATCACGTTGCTTGTTTAAGCGATACGAAGCATAAACTTCATTTTGATTATAAGGGGGCAGATTGTTTTTACCTTAATCCCCCAAAACTTGGACCTGCTAGAGTTATTGCCTATGATATGATGGCTATTGCTTATGCCTTATCTTATTGTGATCAGCATCAGATTAAGAAACCTATTTTTTATGTTTTAGGAAATACCATAGGTGCCTTTATTGCTCCCTTTGTTAAACAAATTCATGACAGAGGTGGTCGCTTTTTGATTAATCCAGATGGTTTGGAATGGAAACGTTCCAAATGGTCAAGACCAGTTCAAGCTTATTTAAAGTTTGCTGAAAAACAGATGACCAAGTATGCTGATTTGGTTATTTCAGATAATAGCGGTATTGATCGTTACCTTAAACAAGTTTACCCTTGGTCAAAAACGCGTTTTATTGCTTATGGAACGGAGACCACGCCTTCAAGTTTAACAGCAACAGACAGCAAGGTTGAGGCTTATTTCCAGACCTTTGGCATTAAAGAAAAAGAATATTATTTAATTCTAGGACGATTTGTTCCCGAAAATAATTACCAGACAGCCATCAAAGAATTTATGGCATCGTCAACCAAACGCGATTTAGTGATTATTTGCAATCATGAAGGGAATCCTTATTTCAAGCAGCTGCTTGCTGAAACAGGGTGTGATAAAGATCCTCGTGTTAAGTTCGTTGGGACACTTTATGATAAGGAATTGTTGACCTATATTCGTGAAGAAGCCTTTGCTTACATTCATGGACATGAAGTTGGGGGAACTAACCCTGGTCTTTTAGAAGCGCTAGCCCATACCAACCTTAATTTGGTGTTGGGAGTGGATTTCAATCAGTCAGTGGCACGTTCAGCTGCTTTTTATTGGACTAAAGAAAAAGGTCAATTAGCTGAGTTGATTAATCAAGTGGATACAGGTCTTGATGATATTGCCTTAGGCAGAAAAGCCAAGGCTATTATTCAGGAACACTACACTTGGGAAAAAATTGTTGGGGAGTATGAGGCTTTATTTTTAGATGAACATTAACATTTTATTGTCCACTTACAATGGGGAACGCTTCTTAGCCGAACAGATTCAGAGCATCCAGAAACAAACCATCAAGGATTGGACCTTGTTGATTAGAGATGATGGGTCCACAGATAGAACACCCGACATTATTCGCGAATTTGTCAAACAAGATCAACGGATTCAGTGGATTAATGAAAATCAGATTGAAAATTTGGGGGTTATTAAGAATTTTTATACCCTCCTAAAATATCAAGCAGCTGATGTTTATTTCTTTAGTGATCAAGATGACATTTGGCTAGAAGATAAATTAGAAGTGACCTTGTTGGAAGCACAAAAACATGATTTATCGAAGCCGTTATTGGTCTACACGGACCTAAAAGTTGTCAATCAACAGTTAGAAATAACCCACGCCAGCATGATTAAAACCCAATCTGCTCACGCCAATACTACCTTGCTTCAAGAGTTAACTGAAAATACGGTAACAGGCGGGACCATGATGATTAACCAGGCTTTGGCAAAGGAGTGGAATACGTGTGAAGGGCTCTTAATGCATGATTGGTACTTGGCTTTAGTAGCTGCAGCTAGAGGAAAGTTGGTCTATCTAGACATTCCAACGGAACTCTATCGCCAACACGATGCCAATGTACTGGGGGCTAGAACTTGGTCTAAGCGAATGAAGCATTGGCTAAGACCTCATCAACTTATCCGAAAGTATTGGTGGCTGATTACTTCTAGTCAACAGCAAGCCCAATTATTATTAGATTTACCACTACAACCAAAAGATCGTGATATGGTAGAAGCATATGTTTCGTTATTGACCATGTCATTGACTAAACGATTGGCTATCTTAAAAACGTACGGCTTTCGTAAAAACCGTGCCTTTCATACCTTAGTTTTTTGGAGCTTAGTCATCACCCTATTTGGTTACAGGAGAAAATAAGAATGAATTTTTTAACAAAGAAAAACCGCATTTTACTGAGAGAAATGGTAAAAACGGATTTTAAATTACGCTATCAGGGAAGCTTTATTGGACACTTATGGTCTATTTTAAAACCGATGCTTCTGTTTACGATTATGTATTTAGTTTTTGTTCGCTTTTTGAAATTCGATGATGGTACTCCGCACTACGCAGTGAGCTTACTTTTAGGAATGGTAACGTGGAACTTCTTTACGGAAGCAACGAATATGGGAATGCTTTCCATCGTTTCAAGAGGGGATTTGCTGCGGAAAATTAATTTTCCAAAAGAAATCATTGTGATTTCCTCAGTGGTGGGAGCAACTATTAATTACTTTATCAATATTTTAGTGGTTTTTGCTTTTGCTCTAATCAACGGTGTGCAACCTAGCTTTGGTGTTTTTATTTTGATTCCGTTATTTTTGGAACTCTTCTTGTTTGCGACAGGAGTTGCTTTTATTTTGGCTACTTTATTCGTGAAATACCGTGATATGGGGCCTATTTGGGAAGTCATGCTTCAAGCAGGTATGTATGGAACACCAATTATTTATTCCATCACTTATATTATTCAGCGAGGACATCTCGGAATTGCTAAAGTGATGATGATGAATCCATTAGCACAAATTATCCAAGAGTTACGTCACTTTATTGTTTACTCTGGCGCAACCATTAACTGGGATATTTTTGAAAATAAATTTTTCACACTCATCCCAATAATCCTCTCTTTAAGTGCATTTGTCATTGGTTATGTTATTTTTAAACGGAATGCTAAGAAATTCGCGGAGATTCTTTAATGTCAGAAAAAAAAGTTGTCTTATCAGTTGATTCGGTTAGTAAGTCATTTAAATTACCAACCGAAGCTAGTAATAGTTTACGAACTAGTTTAGTTAATTATTTTAAAGGAATTAAAGGCTACACAGAGCAGCATGTTTTAGATGATATCTCGTTTCAAGTTGAAGAAGGTGATTTCTTTGGAATTGTTGGGCGAAATGGCTCAGGGAAATCAACCCTCTTGAAAATTATTTCTAAAATTTACGAACCTGAAAAGGGGACAGTTACTGTTGATGGGAAATTGGTTCCTTTTATTGAACTTGGGGTTGGATTCAATCCAGAATTAACTGGACGTGAAAATGTCTTTATGAATGGTGCCTTACTTGGTTTTTCTAGAGATGAAGTAGCAGCCATGTATGATGATATTGTATCTTTTGCAGAATTGCATGATTTTATGGATCAAAAATTAAAAAACTATTCCTCAGGCATGCAGGTGCGGTTAGCTTTTTCAATTGCAATCAAAGCTAAGGGAGATATTTTGATTCTAGACGAGGTATTGGCAGTCGGTGATGAAGCTTTCCAACGAAAATGTTTTGATTATTTTGCACAGCTCAAACGTGAACATAAAACTGTTATTTTAGTGACTCACTCAATGGAGCAAGTTCAACGGTTTTGTAACAAGGCTATGTTAATCGACAAAGGCCACCATATGGAAGTCGGAACACCACTTGAGATTTCTCAAATCTATAAACAACTAAATGGTTTGAATGTTGCCAAGGAATCCGCTAAAGAAACTGAAAATAACGGCATTTCCTTGTCATCTCAGTTTATCAATCATAAAGATGATACATTAACTTTCACATTTGATGTTCACTTTGAACAAACGATTGAAGATCCTGTTTTGACCTTTACCATCCATAAAGACACGGGTGAATTGCTTTACCGTTGGGTATCTGATGAAGAAGTTGAAGGGTCTATCATGATTAAAAATCATAAGGTTTCTATTGATTTTGCTATCCAAAATATTTTCCCAAATGGTAAATTTACAACAGAGTTCGGGGTTAAATCACGTGATCGCTCAAAAGAATATGCGATGTTTAGTGGTATCTGTAATTTCGAATTAATCAATAGAGGCAAATCAGGAAACAATATTTATTGGAAACCTGAAACAACAGTTAAGCTGAGTTAGAGCAAGGGAGATATGAGGATGTATCAAGGGAAACGATTTTTATTAACTCATATTTGGCTACGAGGTTTTAGCGGTGCTGAAATTAATATTTTAGAACTTGCAACTTATTTAAAAGAGGCAGGAGCTCAAGTGGAGGTCTTCACTTTCCTAGCAAAATCTCCCATGTTAGACGAATTTCAAAAGAACGGTATTCCAGTTATAGATGATAGTGACTATCCTTTTGATGTAAGTCAGTATGACGTTGTTTGTTCAGCACAAAATATCATTCCGCCAGCTATGATAGAGGCTTTAGGGAAATCGCAAGAGAAACTTCCTAAATTTATTTTTTTTCACATGGCTGCTTTGCCAGAACATGTTTTGGAACAGCCTTATATTTACCAGTTAGAAAAAAAAATCTCTTCAGCTACTTTGGCTATATCAGAAGAGATTGTCAATAAGAATCTTAAGCGTTTCTTCAAAGATATCCCTAACTTGCACTATTATCCCAACCCAGCTCCAGAGAGCTATGCAGCCATGGAGCATCTCAAGAAACAATCTCCTGAAAGAATTTTAGTGATTTCAAACCATCCTCCTCAAGAAGTGATTGATATGGAACCTCTTTTAGCTAAAAAAGGAATTCATGTCGACTATTTTGGGGTATGGTCGGATCATTATGAGTTAGTTACTCCAGAGTTACTAGCTAGCTATGATTGTGTCGTTGGTATTGGCAAAAATGCTCAATACTGTCTGGTTATGGGAAAACCCATCTATATTTATGACCATTTTAAAGGCCCAGGTTATCTCACAGAGACAAACTTTGAAGCGGCGGCACTTAATAATTTTTCTGGACGGGGATTCGAGGAACAGGAGAAGACAGCCGAAGAGTTGGTAGATGATTTACTAGAGCATTACCAATCAGCTCAGGCTTTTCAGCATAACCACTTATACGACTATAGAAGTCGCTACACCATTTCAACAATTGTTGACCACATTTATAAAAGTATTAACATTATCCCTAAAGCGATTGCTCCCTTGGAACAAGTAGATGTAGAGTATATCAAAGCTATTACATTGTTTATCAGAACGAGACTTGTCCGGTTAGAGAATGATGTTGCTAATTTATGGGAGGCAGTTCATCGATATGAGCAATTAGATCAAAAAGCGACTGCTAAAAGAGAAGCTCTAGAACAGCTATTAACAGCTAAAACAACCGAATTAAATTTGATTAAAACATCTCGAATGTTTAAACTTTATCAGTTGCTATGGAGAATAAAAGGTTTCTTTTTCCGAAAAGAGCACCTTAAAAGAGCCAAGTAACCTAGGAGGAAAAAATGATAGGTAAAATTATTAGAAGTTATCAAGACGAAGGTGGACGTGCCACCTTGCGTAAAATTCGTCAGCGCTTACAGGGGGGAGGGCATCCTCAATCAGCAGGTAAAATTGATTTGAATCGTATTCCTATCATGCCACAATTGGAAGATATTGCCCAAGCTGATTACATTAACCATCCTTATCAAAGACCAGCTAAACTAGATAAAAAACAGTTAAATATTGCTTGGGTATCCCCCCCAGTAGGAAAAGGTGGAGGGGGTCACACCACTATTTCGCGTTTCGTGAAATACCTCCAATCTCAAGGACATCACATTACATTTTATATCTACCATAACAATACCATTGAACAATCTGCTAAAGAAGCTCAAGAAATTTTTTCTAAGGCATATGGTATTGAGGTTGCGGTTGACGATTTAAAAAACTTTAGCAATCAGGATTTGGTTTTTGCTACCAGTTGGGAGACAGCCTATGCCGTCTTTAACTTGAAGAGTGAAAACCTTCATAAATTTTACTTTGTTCAAGACTTTGAACCTATCTTTTATGGGGTTGGCTCTCGATATAAATTAGCAGAAGCGACCTATAAGTTTGGTTTTTATGGAATTACAGCAGGCAAATGGCTAACGCATAAACTCAAAGACTATCATATGGATGCTGACTACTTTAATTTTGGAGCAGACACTGATATTTACAAACCTAAGGCACCCCTACAAAAGAAAAAGAAAATTGCTTTCTACGCGCGTGCCCATACAGAACGTCGTGGGTTTGAGTTGGGAGTAATGGCGCTAAAAATCTTTAAAGATAAGCATCCTGAATACGATATCGAATTTTTCGGGCAAGATATGTCTCACTACGATATTCCATTTGATTTTATTGACAGAGGCATTTTAAATAAAGAAGAACTTGCAGCCATTTATCATGAGAGTGTTGCTTGTTTGGTTCTTTCTTTGACCAATGTGTCCTTATTACCTCTAGAACTGTTGGTAGCAGGTTGTATTCCAGTAATGAATTCTGGGGATAATAACACGATGGTTTTAGGTGAAAATGATGACATTGCCTATGCAGAAGCCTATCCTGTTGCTTTGGCTGAAGAATTGTGTAAAGCTGTTGAACGCTCTGATATTGATGCCTATGCTAATGAGATGAGTCAAAAATACGATGGTGTCTCATGGGAGAACAGTTATCGTAAAGTAGAAGAAATCATTCGTCGTGAGGTAATCAATGACTGATAAGATAAAAGCAACGGTTTTTATTCCAGTATATAATGGAGAAAACGACCATTTGGAAGAAACCTTGACCGCTTTATATACACAAAAAACAGATTTCTCGTGGAACGTGATGATAACAGACTCAGAGTCTAAAGATCGTTCGGTAGCAATTATTGAAACATTTGCAGAGCGATACGGTAACTTGCAGCTTATCAAACTAAAAAAAAGTGATTACTCACATGGAGCGACCAGACAAATGGCGGCCGAATTATCATCTGCAGAGTATATGGTGTACCTTAGTCAAGATGCTGTACCTGCTAATGAGCATTGGTTAGCAGAAATGCTAAAACCCTTTACCATTCATCACGATATTGTTGCAGTTCTAGGAAAGCAGAAACCTCGTATAGGGTGTTTTCCAGCCATGAAGTATGATATTAATGCTGTTTTTAATGAACAGGGAGTAGCAGGAGCTATTACCCTTTGGACACGACAAGAAGAATCTTTAAAGGGAAAATATACCAAAGAATCTTTTTATAGTGATGTTTGTTCAGCCGCTCCAAGAGACTTTTTGGTCAATGAGATTGGTTACCGCTCAGTTCCCTATTCAGAGGACTATGAATATGGTAAAGATATCTTGGATGCTGGATATATGAAAGCTTACAATAGCGATGCTATTGTGGAGCATTCTAATGATGTTTTATTGTCAGAGTACAAGCAACGGATTTTTGATGAAACCTATAACGTTCGTCGAAATAGTGGTGTTACGACACCTATTTCTGTGTCAACAGTCCTTATCCAGTTTTTGAAATCATCTGTAAAAGATGCTATGAAGATTGTTTCTGATCAGGATTATTCTTGGAAGCGTAAGCTCTATTGGTTAGCTGTAAATCCACTCTTTCATTTTGAAAAATGGCGAGGCATGCGTTTGGCAAATAGCGTTGACATGACTAAAGACAATAGTAAGCATTCACTTGAAAATAGTAAAAGTAAAGGTTAGTAAGGAATAATGATGAAAACCAGTTTATCAAAAATAATGCTTTGTTTAATGGGCATCTTTATTGTCGTGTTTAGCCAATTAACACTTCCTAAATTATTTGAATTTCAGTTTGGTGGTCGATTTCTTTGTGTACTGATAGCGGTCTGTCTCTGCCTACTCGTTATGAATGTCAAGCAAAAAAATGCTTTGGCACGAAATGCTTTCCTAATGATAGCGATTTTGGGGACAGCTATTTCGTTGATAAAGCCCGTTCAATATAGTTTGGACGAAGATTCACACTTAATTCATACCATAGGATTGTCAGATAGCTTAGTATTTAAGTACTCTAAAGAAGATTTAGCTGATTATAAACTCGTTTATCGTCATGATGGTATTCGTAATCAGGCGCATTTTAAGGGAACTGACTACTGGTTAACTGTTAAACATAAGCCAACAAAGGTTAAAGGAAAGACTATCGGATTTGACAATCCTGCGTTCTTACCAGGAGCTATTGGTTGGAATTTGGGACGTCTTGTTTCTAAAAAAGTCTTTGTTTCTTATTACTTGGGCCGTATAGTAAATGTCCTTGCTTATGCTCTTCTTGTGTTTATTGCCATTAAGTTGAGTTTGGTATATAAGTCAACTCTTTATTTTATGGGAACACTACCTTCTGCTGTCTACATCATTTCGGGATTCCATTATGACTACCTTTACTATGGTGCTAGCCTTATACTAATAGCACTATTGACGAATATCTTAGCAGAGAAGAAAAAGATAACTCAATTCAATGCCTTAGCTTTTCAAGGACTCTGTTTATTGTTTGCATTTGCAAAATTCCCCTTTATTTTAATTGGTAGTTTAATACTCGTTTTACCAAAACGCTATTATGAGACTACTAAGACGAGATGGGGAGCGTCAGTTATGTTTGTCATTATGATGGTCATTTCACTCATCTATACTGGTATTATTAAGGTGATGCCAATGGCCGGCAGTTTAACAGGAACGTCTCCAGGGCTCCTTTACTTTATAAAGCATCCACTACCAATTATTAGAACTTTGATTAACATTCCCCATGTGATTATAGATAATTTTATTGGTCATCCACTCCAATATGTTTCTCACCAGTCATCATTACTCATTGCTTTAAACATGATTATTTTTATCGTTGTTTTATTTATTTGTTCAACCCAATGGCGTTATAAGCTCCCTCTTTGGTTCCAAATATATACAGGAGCTTTGTTCTTAGGCATTGCATCACTCATGATTTTTGCCATTACTGGTGATCCTAGAGTTTATCATGAAGGGGATATTTTGATAGGCGGTGTTCAAGGAAGATATTATTATTTTATGATTACAATGGTACCTGTCTTTTTAGGTTATTGGATCACTAGTAAGTTTGATATTCTTCCCTTTACAGAAAGAGAAGAAGGACAGTTTCAAACAGTTCTGCAATATATTGTGGTGTATCTGAACATCTTTACAATTGCAGTTGGCTTGTACACTCAAATTTAACAACATATTACCTGCAGAGATGCAGTAATTGTAGAAGGAACACAATGGAAAATAAAATAACAACACTACATACTTTTGTGATATGTGCTTATGGTGAAAGTCCCTATTTAGAAGATTGTCTCGTCTCACTCAAAAATCAGGAGTATGCATCACAATTGTTACTTTATACGTCAACGCCCAATGTCTTAATTGATAACTTAGCGGCTAAATACCATATCCCAGTAGTAACCAAAGCAGGTGGAGGTATTGGCAAAGATTGGAACAATGCTCTTAGTTTTGTGACAACGCCTTATGCAACGATTGCTCATCAAGATGATATTTATCTGCCAACTTATTCTAAGGAGATTATGGCGCGATTTGCCAAATACCCTGATGCCACAATTGTATTCTCAAATTATGCAGAATACCGAAATGGTTCTGTGGTTGAAACAAATCTTAATCTCAAAATAAAGAACACTTTATTAAAAGCAATGAATCTGTTTCCAAAGTCGAGGTTTTGGCGTCAGCGCATCCTGTCGCTTGGAAATCCTATTTCATGTCCTGCAGTTAGTTACAACTTAACAAAATTATCAGGTTTCCGTTTTTCTGAGGAATGGCGTACCAATTTAGATTGGTATGCTTGGTATGTTATTAGTAGCCAGTATCAAGGAGATTTCAATTATATTGAAAAACCACTAATGTATCATCGTATTCACGAAGATTCTGAAACCTCCAATACTATCAGGGATAATGTGCGTACAAAAGAAGATTTAGCCATGTTTAAACTTTTTTGGCCAAATTGGTTTGTGCCCGTTTTAGGATATTTTTACGTTAAAAGTCAACATTCAAATACTGTTGAAAAGGAGAAGAAATGACAAGCGATCTATTAATTATGATTCCTGCTTATAATGAAGAGGAATCTATTGAAAAGGTTGTGAATCACCTTATTGACCATTATCCTCAGTACGATTATGTCGTGATTAATGATGGTTCTAAAGATAAAACATCCTTGATTTGTCATCAAAATCAATTTCAAGTGATTGATTTGCCAGAAAATTTAGGATTATCAGGTGCTATCCAAACAGGCTTTAGGTATGCTTTTAAAAAAGGGTATAAGATGGTTATTCAGTTTGATGCAGATGGGCAACATTTGCCAGAATATATCCATGCTTTAGAATCCAAAATCAATCAAGGGAACGATTGTGTCATTGGGTCACGATTTGTTAATATGCCAAAACAAAAATCGTTGCGTATGCTAGGGAATAGTCTAATCAGTTTTGTGATTAAATTGACAACGGGTAAACGCATCACTGACCCAACATCAGGAATGCGGGTTTTTAATGAAGAATTGATCAAATTATTTGCTCAAAACATTAATTATACCCCAGAGCCAGATACTATTTCTCATTTAATTCGACAAGGTTACCGTGTTGAAGAAGTGCAGGTTGAAATGATGGATCGTCAGGCAGGTCAGTCCTATTTGACCTTATCTCGATCTGTTAAGTACATGTTTCACATGATTGTTTCCATTTTGCTCATTCAAAACTTTAGAAAGAAGACAATTTAAATGACAATCGGTTTACAAATTTTACTAGCAACAATTGCCATTTTAACAGCTGTGATGATTATTTTGAACATCAGAAAATCTCGTATTCAAATTGAAGATAGTTTCTTTTGGTTGGTTTTTGCGATTGTATTGCTATTTATGTCTATTTTCCCCTACTTGTTTATTTACATTTCCGATGTCTTGGGCTTTACATCGCCGTCCAACTTCGTTATTTTATTCATTATTTTTTTACTGATTGTCAATCAGTACCATTTAACCAAAAAGCTATCCTTGGTTGAAATTAAATTAAAGAAAATGATCCAATACATTGCGCTTGTTGAAAAGGAACAAGAAGACAAAAAAGTTACCAAATCGTAATCCATGATAGACAAGGTCATAAAAAGTCTAGATGGTTTAGTAAGGAGCGTTTTAGCAGACTAATGATGACATTCAAAGTACCGACTTGGCAGAAAATAAAGAGCTGGCTAGACAAGAACTATTATTCCATAATAGAATTTCTTGTCATTAGTGCTATTTTCTTCCATGCGACGATTACTTATCTGATTTTAGAAGATTTCCCGCAGGTGATGAGTACCTCTATTCATGTCTTATATGATGTGTTTTTATTCATCAGTTTAGGGTGGATACTGGCAAATACCATGACAAAACGGTTTTGGTTATACGGAAGTTTATCTTTATTATACGCTATAACGACTACTTATTTAGTAAGGGCCAGTCAGCTTAGAAATGTCGAAACCTTTGATTTATTTGATATTTCTAAAACCATTGAAATGAATACTGGATTTTATCAACAGTTAGGACTCTTACTAATCCTTTCATTAGTATTAAGAAGGATATTGAGTTCGAGTCAACGGTTGTCCATACTCAATATCTTTTCTGAGAAAAAGGATATTTTTATAGCTAGTCAACTTGTCGTCATTAGCCTATTGACAAGTTCAGCTTTTAAACGTTTGTTGTTAGGAAATCCTTTTTTTCCGGTCAAAGAGTCATCTGGTCAACCTCATTTGATCCATTTATGGATTTATTGTTTACTGGCTTACTTGTTGATTTCTATGGTGAGTTTTATAGTTACCAAAGGATTTGTGAATTTAATCCATCGTACAGCCAGTCTTAGTCTTGCTATTGGAAATAGTTTATTGTTTGCTTTTGTCTTCAATGTAGCTATTCAAGCCGGTATACCTGTTAGAGGACCTTTAAGGGATATCTATCTAGTCCCTGGAGCCACTCTTTTCCAAGTAGCTGTACTCTTCTGTCTTTTTACATTTATTTATTTACTTTTGAACCGTTACCTTATTGCAACAGTAGTGAATCTTTTTCTAGGAGTTGCCATATCCGTCATTAATATTGAAAAGTTTAAAGTGAGAAGTGAACCATTCTTACTATCTGATTTAGCATGGTTTCGGGAAATTCAATTTTTCTTAGACTATATTCCCTTGTCGACATTAGTGGCAACCATTATCTTTTTACTGTTGTTAATTGCTACCTTGTGGTACCTCAGAAAACGTTTTTTTGTAGGACAAATTGTTCCATCTATAGGAGGACGTCTATTACTGATAATGTTGCTTTTCCTTCCTATTCACAAAATATACACAACGTTTAGTTCCAATGAGAATGGTCGTATTGCTGAGGGAACACCATTACTAACTAATCTTTATAATGTTTACGACTTGGATTGGCGAGGGCTTACTGAAAATGCTCGTTTGCAGTCTTTGAGTTTTGTTTGGTTCAAACAGTTGACTAGTAAGAGTATCAATGAGCCAACTGGTTATAATAAGGCTGCTATTGAGACGATTTATCACAAGTACAGTCAGCTGGCGACTAATCTTAATAAGAGTCGAAAGAAAAATATTGCTGATCGCACAGTCATTTATGTGCTAAGTGAAAGTTTATCTGATCCTAGCCGTATCCCTGGGGTGAAAATGTCCAGAGATGTGCTACCTACAATAAATCAGCTCAAACAGCGACACACAAGTGGGCTGATGAAATCAGACGGCTACGGTGGCGGTACAGCTAATATGGAATTTCAAACCTTGATAGGCTTACCGATGTATAACCTGAACACAACGGTTTCAGTCCTTTATTCAGATGTTTTTCCAAAGCTTAATTATATTCCTTCTATTAGTAATTACTATAAGGAAAAAAATCGTTATGCAGTACACTTAGCAAGTGCTAATAATTATTCACGTAAAACAGTCTACTCTAAATTGAACTTTAATAAGTTTATTGCTTTAGAGGGAACACCGGATAAGCCAAAGTTTTTGAAACCTACCAGTTCTAGTTACAGTGATCAATCAACTTATGATAATGTGTTAGATTATTTAAATCCTAACGAAAGCCAATTTTTCTCAGTGATGACGATGCAAAATCACAGTCCATGGTATGCTGATCCAGGTGACTTAGAGGTGTCCAAAGAGGGATTTTCAATTAACGAAAATTACAACCTGGTCAACTATTCTAAACTTTTGGAATTAACGGATAAGGATACAAAGGTCTTTTTAGAGCAACTATCAAAGGTCGATAAGCCAATTTCAGTTGTCTTTTATGGCGATCATTTACCAGGTCTTTATCCAGAAACAACTTTTGAAGATAATCCTGAGTTGAAATATTTAACAGATTATTTTATTTGGAGTAATGATTCCAAAGTTAAGTTGGATTATCCACTATTAAATTCGAGTGACTTCACTCCAGCCCTACTTGCTCATACAGATTCAAAAGTATCACCTTATTATGCACTTTTAACAGCCGTGATGAATAAAGCAAGTGTCAGCCATAGAAATCTTACAAAAGATCAAAAAGTTATTGCTAATGATTTAAAGTTGTTAGAATATGACTTGATTGAAGGAGAGGGCTATATTACGAGGCATGAAGACTTCTTTTTAAACCCACGATAGTCTAAAATAAGTTATAATAGAGAAAGTGAAACATACTTCAGTTGTTAGTCTGGCTCTGTTTCTAATCCGAGTATTTAGAGATAGTAGCATTGACAAGGATTATATCCTTCACAAAATTAACTGGTGATAGTATGGGTATTAAATAGTTTGCTTGGCTATAGAGGCTGGCAAGGAGGTATAAAATGAGTAAAATTTTAGTAACAGGTGGTGCAGGCTATATCGGTTCTCATACCTGTGTTGAATTATTGGAAAAAGGGCACGAACTAATTGTTGTTGATAATTTAGAGAATGCTAGCTCTAAAAGTTTACAAGTTGTTGAAAAACTGACAGGAAAAAAAATAACATTTTACCAAACCGATATTTTGGATGAGGCTGGTTTAGATGCTATTTTTAGTCAGCATGACATCTCAGCCGTTATTCATTTTGCGGGTTTAAAAGCGGTAGGTGAATCAACACAAATCCCTTTAAAATACTTTACAACAAATATTTCTGGTACTTTGACCTTGCTACGTGTTATGGCTAAATATCAGTGCAAAAACATTATCTTTAGCTCGTCAGCTACAGTCTATGGTGACCCTCATAAAGTGCCTATTACAGAAGATTTTCCTCTATCCGTAACGAATCCTTATGGTCGTACCAAATTGATGGTTGAAGAAATCTTAAAAGACTTGTATCAGTCAGACAAGAGTTGGAATATTGTGATTTTACGTTATTTCAACCCTATCGGGGCACATCAGTCTGGAGAACTTGGTGAAGATCCAACAGGTATTCCTAATAATCTTGTTCCGTATGTTACTCAAGTGGCAGTTGGTCGTTTAGAACGTATTGGTGTTTTCGGAGATGATTACAACACTCCTGACGGGACAGGCATTAGGGATTATATTCATGTGGTTGATCTTGCCAAAGGGCATGTGGCTGCGCTGAAAAAATTGGCGCCAGAGTCTGGTCTATCTATTTATAATTTGGGAACCGGACAAGGCTATTCTGTTTTAGAGGTGGTTAAAACCATGTCTGAGGCTGTTGGTAAGGATATTCCTTATCAAATTCTTCCAAGACGTGCTGGGGATATTGCTGTTTGCTACTCCGATGGAACTAAAGCCAAAGAAGAACTGGACTGGCAGGCAAACTATGATATTAAACGGATGTGTGAAGATCATTGGCGCTGGCAAAGCAAACATCCAAACGGTTTTAAGGATTAGAGGTTATCTGACGAAGGGTATTTAGGATTAGCGGTTACCTTATTTATGGATTAAATAGGAGTAACTGCTAATTTATTTCCTTCCAAAATAATAATTGGAGAAGGAGATGGTGAGGAGAGAATGACAACAAAAAAAATTTTTATTTGGAATATGCTAGGTAGTTTATCTGCTGCGGTCCTCTCTGTGGTCCTGCTCATGGTTGTGACAAGGTTTTTAAGTCCAATTGACTCAGATAGTTATGCTTTTGCTTATTCTTTTGCTAATATGATGATTGTAATTGCCCTATTTCAGGTTAGGAATTACCAGGCCACAGATATTGGTGAGAAATATTCTTTTACTCAATACTTTATGGCGAGACTTATTACTTCCTTTCTGATGTTGCTTGTTTCAGGGATCTATTTAATAATGACACCAAATGATCCTTACAAAACCAATGTTATTTTATTGGTTTGTTTGTATCGATTGACAGATGCTTTTTCAGATTTATACCAAGGAATGTTCCAGCAACATGAACGCCTAGATATTGCAGGTAAGTCTTTAACCTATAGAAATAGTTTAATTTTTATCCTCTACACTCTAGTGATTGTTTATACTAAACATTTGGTTGTGGCCTTACAAGTGACTTGCCTTGTTTCTGTCCTCTTTATTCTTTTTTATGATGTTAGAAAAGGATATCATTTTGAACGAATTGACTTTACTGGTTTTAAGGATCGCGTCAATCAGAGGAAGAGTCTTCAACTTCTAAAAGAAAGTTTTCCTTTATTTTTAAATGGATTTCTGATTATTTACATCTATACTCAGCCTAAATACGCAATTGAAACTATGAGCCATTTGAACAAGCTTCCTCTTGGCTCTCAAACGATTTTTAATATTTTATTTATGCCAGCTTTTGTGATGAATCTTATGATGCTATTTTTTAGACCACAAATCACACAGATGGCTATTGCTTTACTGAAGGGACATATGGCACAGTTTAAAGTTATCCAAATCCGATTATTTACTTATTTGGCTGGATCGATGTTCATTATTCTCATCGGAAGTGCCTTGTTAGGAATTCCTTTTCTATCTCTTCTTTATGCCACCCCTTTAAAATCATTTTGGGTAGCATTTATGACAATTATGGTCGGGGGTGCTATTGGAAGTTTTGCTACAGCTATTGATAATATTTTAACTGCAATGCGTAAGCAGCATTATTTAGTGATTCCTTATATAGGAAGTTTTGTGACTTCTCTGTTTGTGACGACTCATTTAGTGGAGACATTACATATTTTTGGTGCTTCCTTGAGCTTCTTGTTAAGTATGTTTGTTTGGCTTATCCTATCTATCATTCTCTATTTTCTTATTATGAAACAATTTAGAAAAGATAATGTTTAGGAGAAAATAATAGTTGTACTGAAGACAACTAATTGAAGTAAGTATTTGATATCAGGGCCTCTTATTCTTCTCATCATATTTCATCATAACTAGAAAACTTCTAAAATGAACTTAGCCACTTTTTAGGTATGAAAAAAGCACCTCTAAGAGGTATACTTGTAGTTCACCACAAACACAAGGAAACTCAAAAAGATGCAAGATTATTATACACCAAAAGGCAAACAATTGACAATCCATGAGCGTCGGCAAATTCAACGCTGGAAGCTGGAAGGTCGCTCTAATCGTGAAATTGCTCGCTTACTAGGTAAGGCTCCCCAGACCATTCATAATGAAATCAAGCGAGGATTGGTTAGGCAACAGGTTCGTAAAGGAAAGTTTGAAGCCGTTTATTCTGCTCAACATGCTCAGTTGGTCTATCAAGAAAATCGCAAGCGTTCTGTTAGACCCATTAGACAGCGTAAGCAAGATAGGGCGGCTATTGAACACTACATGCGTCAGAACTATTCCCCTGAGATGATAGTCAAAGCTAAGAGAGTTCAAGTCCCTGTATCTACCATCTATTACTGGATTCATCATGGGAAATTAAGTCTTGGTAAGGAGGCTATGCTTTATCCGAGAAAGGCTAAGCAGGCTAGAAAACATGCCAGTCCTTATTTTAAACCCGCAGGAAAGAGTATTGAACAACGCCCAGATAGCATTAACCAGCGTCTTGAAGCTGGGCATTATGAGATTGATACAGTCATTCTGACGAGGGCTAAAAATCAATGCTTACTCACCCTAACGGACAGGAAAACACGTCATCAGCTGATTCGATTAATACCGGATAAGTCTGCTCAAGCCGTCAATGAAGCTCTTACGGGGATTCTAAAAGACTACACCGTCAACTCTATCACAGCAGACAACGGGACAGAATTTTCTCGCTTATCAGATGTCTTTCCAGCAAGTGACATCTACTATGCCCATCCCTATGCGTCATGGGAGAGAGGCACTAACGAAAACCATAATCGCCTGATTCGCAGATGGCTCCCTAAAGGTACCAAAACAACGACCCCTAAAGAAGTCGCTGCTATTGAACATTGGATCAATCATTATCCTAAACGACTCTTCAACTACAAGTCGCCAGTAGAAATGTTAAAACTGGCTAACTTCAACTTGAAATTTGGCTTTCATCATAACTATCCTAAAGGCTTTAAAAAACTTCTCTTGAACAAGTTATTTAAAGCCTTTTATGCTATAATTAAATTGAGAAACTATTGAGGTGACCTATGAAATATGAAAGTTTATTAGATCGATTTATCAAATATGTCAAGATTAATACAAGAAGTAACCCAGATAGCGAGTCAACTCCTAGCACAGCAAGTCAAACCGACTTTGCTTTAACGGTTTTAAAACCTGAGATGGAAGCTATTGGATTACAGGAGGTTCACTATAATCCTGCAAATGGTTATCTTATTGGAACCTTGCCAGCCAATAGCCCAGTTTTAACCCGTAAAATTGGTTTTATTGCTCACATGGATACAGCTGATTTTAATGCCGAACATGTTAATCCGCAGATTATTGAGGACTATCAGGGTGGTGATATTAAGTTAGGAGATTCAGGCTATACATTAGTTCCTGACGAATTTCCAAATCTTAACAACTATATTGGACAGACGCTGATTACCACAGATGGGACTACTTTACTGGGTGCAGACGACAAGTCAGGTATTGCTGAAATCATGACCGCAGTCGAATTTTTAACGACTCATCCTCAATTGGAGCATTGTGAGATTAAGGTAGCCTTTGGTCCTGACGAAGAAATTGGAGTAGGGGCTGACAAGTTTGACGTTAAGGACTTTGATGTGGATTTTGCCTATACGATTGATGGTGGGCCTCTTGGTGAACTGCAATACGAAACCTTTAGTGCGGCAGGTTTGGAAGCTACTTTCTTGGGGAGAAATGTTCATCCTGGAACGGCTAAGGATCAAATGATTAATGCCCTCCAGTTAGCAGTAGATTTTCACAATCAGTTACCTGAGGCTGATCGTCCTGAAAAGACAGAAGGTTATCAAGGTTTCTATCATTTGATGGGATTGACTGGAACAGTTGAAGAGGCGCAAGCGTCCTATATTATTCGTGATTTTGAGACAGCGTCATTTGAAGGGAGAAAAGCAGTTATTGAACAGCTGGCTCAAACTATGAATAGCCAATTGGGTGCTGATCGTGTCCTTATTAAATTGACTGATCAATATTATAATATGAAGACAGTCATTGAGAAAGATATGACGCCTGTTAATTTAGCGAAAGAAGTGATGGAAGATCTTTATATTACACCAATCATTGAACCTATTCGCGGAGGTACTGACGGCTCAAAAATTTCCTTCATGGGAATTCCAACACCTAATATTTTTGCTGGTGGTGAAAACATGCATGGACGTTTTGAGTTTGTCAGTCTTCAAACAATGGAACAGGCTGTTGACGTGATTCTTGGCATTGTGCGCAAGCCTTAGTCACTAAGAACAGTTCAAATGTTATGGAGGTGACTGATAAAAAATGATTAAATTATTTGGTAAAATAAGGTATCACTGGCAGCCCGAATTATCATGGTCCATCATTTACTGGTCCATTGCCTTTGTTCCTATATTTATAGGGCTATCCTTACTTTATGAAAGAACAGAAATACCGAGTCGAGTCTTTATCTTATTTGCCATTTTTGCTGTTTTAGTAGGTATTGGCTTACACCGCTATTTTATCATTGAGAATAATGGTGTTCTTCGGATTGTATCCCTTAAGCTCTTTGGACCTCGCAAGCTGATGATTTCGTCTATTAGTAAGGTAGAGGTTACCAAGTCTACGGTTTCTTTGTATGTTGGAGAAAAAAGTTATCTCTTTTACATGCGTAAATGGCCTAAAAAATACTTTCTTGATGCTCTAGCAGTCAATCCTTACTTTAAAGGAGAAGTTATCTTGATGGATAATTTGATTAAGTTAGATTATTTTGAGGCTTATCAATACGACAAAAAAGCCCTTACTCGAGGGTAAGAGCCTTGGTTGGGCATGTTTTGACAGCTAAAATAGTGTCTTTGTCAGAAGGGTCAATCACTTGACTTGTTTCAAGGGAATTAGCTAACTTGACGATACCGTCATCATGGTAATCAAAGAGAGAGGAGTAGGTCTGGCATAGACCACAGGCGATACATTTTTCAGGGATAATAGATACTTTCATACGTATTATTCTAATATGATTTTGTTAAATTAACAAGGGGGAAGATCATGGCTAAAGAACCATGGGAAGAAAAGATTGTTGACGACAATAAGGAAACAAGAACACGTCAATCAAGAAGTGCGCTGATTAGCACACCTTGGTTAACGGCTTTGTTAAGTATTTTCTTTGTCATTATTGTTGCTATTCTCTTTATTTTCTTCTATACATCAAATAGTGGTAGTGATAAACAGGCTGAAACAACTGGTTTTTATGGGGCTTCAACACATAAAAAAGTTAAAAAAGCATCTAGTACCAAAAAGAAAACAACAACTCAGGCAACAACAGAACAAACACCAGCTTCTAGCGAGGAAACACCAGCCTCAACTGAAGTAACGGGAGAAACCATTACTGTATTGGCAGGAGAGGGAGCAGCCTCTATTGCAGCACGTGCAGGTATTTCTGTAGAGCAGTTACAGGCACTTAATCCAGAACACATGACTCAAGGATATTGGTATGCCAATCCAGGGGATCAAGTGATTATTAAATAATTGAAGAGGAAGAAATGAAAGCAATTAAAATTGCGATTGATGGACCAGCTTCAAGTGGAAAAAGTACAGTAGCCAAGATTATTGCAAAAAATCTTGGCTATACTTATTTGGACACTGGTGCTATGTATCGCTCAGCAACTTATATCGCACTGACACATGGCTATACGGGTAAAGAAGTAGCCCTTATTTTAGAGGAATTAGCTAAAAAACCTATTTCCTTTAAAAAAGCGGATGATGGTTCCCAATTAGTTTTTCTTGGGGATGAGGACGTGACCTTGGCCATTAGGCAAAATGATGTGACTAACAATGTTTCTTGGGTTTCAGCTTTACCAGAAATTAGAGAAGAGTTGGTTCAGCAGCAAAGACGCATTGCACAAGCTGGTGGCATCATCATGGACGGTCGTGATATTGGAACAGTTGTTTTACCAGATGCGGAACTAAAGATTTTTTTGATTGCTTCAGTAGAAGAACGAGCAGAGCGCCGCTATAAAGAAAATCTGGAAAAAGGTATTGAATCAGACTTTGAGACGCTAAAAGAAGAGATTGCAGCGAGGGATTATAAAGATAGTCATCGTAAAGTCTCTCCCCTAAAAGCTGCCGATGATGCTCTTGTGTTTGATACCACAGGTATTTCCATTGAGGGTGTGGTGCAATTTATTCAAGAAAAAGCAGAAAGAATGGTTGACATGGCCTAGAGCCTATGTTAGAATAGTAATAATGAGAAAAGCAGAAGCGAGAGCTTCTCGCCTTGCGACTTAGGTTGTCTGGCCCTAACATGTCAAATTCCTACGGAATATTATGTGTGCGGGCTTGATTTATCAAGTCCGCTTTCGTTTTTCTCTAAAAAAATAAAGAGGTGAAGATCATAGCTAAAAAGGATCTATTCATTAATGATGAAATTCGCGTTCGCGAAGTTCGTCTAGTTGGTCTTGAAGGTGAACAATTAGGTATTAAACCACTATCTGAAGCACAAGCTTTAGCAGATGCTTCAAATGTTGATTTGGTTTTAATCCAGCCACAAGCTGTTCCTCCTGTTGCCAAACTCATGGACTATGGAAAGTTCAAATTTGAGTATCAAAAGAAACAGAAAGAACAACGCAAAAAACAAAGCGTTGTAACGGTCAAAGAAGTTCGTCTCAGTCCAGTTATCGATAAAGGTGACTTTGAAACAAAACTTCGTAACGGTCGTAAATTCCTTGAAAAAGGGAATAAAGTTAAGGTTTCTATTCGTTTCAAAGGACGTATGATTACTCATAAAGAGATTGGTGCCAAGGTACTAGCTGACTTTGCTGAAGCGACTCAAGATATTGCTATCATTGAGCAACGAGCAAAAATGGATGGACGCCAAATGTTTATGCAGCTTGCACCAATTTCAGACAAGAAGTAATTGTCACAGTTTAATTATATCTTAAGAGGAGAATACTAAAATGCCAAAACAAAAAACACACCGCGCATCAGCTAAACGTTTTAAACGTACAGGTTCAGGCGGTTTGAAACGCTTCCGTGCCTTCACATCACACCGTTTCCACGGAAAAACTAAAAAACAACGTCGTCATCTTCGTAAAGCTGGTTTGGTAAGCTCAGGAGATTTCAAACGTATCAAAGCAATGGTTACAGGCCTTTAAGATTAGGTTTCGTAGACATTTACTAGTATTATAAGAATTATTTGAAGGAGAATTATTAATGGCACGTGTTAAAGGTGGCGTTGTATCACGCAAACGTCGTAAACGTATTTTAAAATTAGCTAAAGGTTACTATGGAGCAAAACACATCTTGTTCCGTACTGCAAAAGAGCAAGTGATGAACTCTTACTACTATGCATACCGTGACCGTCGTCAGAAAAAACGTGATTTCCGTAAACTTTGGATCACTCGTATCAACGCGGCTGCACGTATGAACGGTTTATCATACTCACAATTGATGCACGGTTTGAAACTTGCTGAAATCGAAGTAAACCGTAAAATGCTTGCTGACTTGGCAGTATCTGATGCAGCAGCTTTCACAGCTCTTGCTGATGCAGCTAAAGCAAAACTTGGCAAATAATAAAGATTAAGAAAAAGGAGTCAGGCGATGAGCTTACCTCCTTTTTTTGCTGATATTAGTTATCGTGTAACTCATTAATAGTAACTGATCATCGAAGTAGCTTAAGATACTGAGTGGTACCACTGGAGTTGAATAAATTAACGTGAACTAAAGAAGAGAATGGAGGTCATAATAATCGACATTGTTTGTTTTGGTAATAAGCGTTATTGAATAGAATCAGAGAAAAGATAAGAGGCAGAAACGCATGTTTCTGCCTCTTATTAATAGTGTTAAGATTTGTGGTTTTATTCTTTAGGTTTATCAGTCTCTTCTTTAGGCGCAGGGCCAGTTGTTGCTTCAGTCTTTTCAGCTTCTTTAGGATTTAATTCCAAGTAAGATGGGGCTTTAAAAAGCTTCTGAGTTGATTTGTTACCATTTTTACTATATAAGCTAGTTGAATGAGAGCCAAGCTTAGCTGAAATATCTTTCATCTGTTTTAATTGTTTGGTATAAACAAACTTGCTAGAATCAATCACTTTTAAGCCATTATTCGTGTCAAATCGTAAGAGATCTCCGGTTTGGACAGCGTCACTGGCTGCTAATTGTTGAGCCACAGCTGCACGAATTTCTTTAGTCTTAGCCATGGTCACCTCATCAGGATTGGTAATTTCTAAACCTGTCTGAGTATTGTAAAGTCGACCACTGTAATTGGTGTATTCTGGTGTCATATAGGTACCAGAGGTACGCTGAGCGACAATTTGGCTATTTTGAGGCGATAGGAGGTCTTGACCAAGTTGAACAAGATTGCTGGTATCAATCCCCAAGATATGGAGCAAGGTTGGAAGAGCATCAATTTCACCACCGAAGGTGTCTTTAACACCACCATTGGTGTATCCTGGAATATGAACCATATAAGGAACTCGCTGAAGCATGGCGTTATCATATTCTGACCAGGTCTCAGAGTCTTTGCCTAGGAGAGGAGCAAGGCTAGAATTACGAGAATTTGAAATACCATAATGGTCACCATATAAAACAAAGATAGAATTCTCATACAAGCCAGTTGCTTTTAAATAATCAAAAAATGATTTCAAGGCAGCATCTAAATAATTGGCTGTGGCAAAATAACCATTGATGGTTTCATCATCTGTTTTAGCCAGTGGAAAACCTTCTTCATTGCTTTCACCTTTTAGGCTGGTATAGGGATAGTGGTTACTTACAGTAATAAATTTAGTGTAAAAGGGTTGCTGCAGTTGTTCAAGGTATTTAATGGAGTCCTTAAACATATACTTGTCATTCAATCCATACTGGAATGAGTTTTTGTCAGTTTGTTTTGAGAAGTAACTAGAATCAAAGAAGTAATTATAACCCCATTGCTTGTAAGCATTGTTACGATTCCAGAAAGTCCCGACATTTCCGTGGAAAACCGCACTTGTGTAGCCCCCATTTTGTGCAAGGATACCAGGCGTTGCAAACTGAGTGTTTTCTCCACCATAGTTAACCATGAACGACCCACTGTTGAGTCCAAATAGGGAATTTTCCATCATGGTTTCGGCATCGGATGTTTTTCCAGCTTTCACTTGGTGGAAGAAGTTTGAGAAGGACAAGGTGCCATTAGAATGGTAGAGAGAATTAATGAAAGGTGTAACTTCATACTCCTTATCCCCATCTTTTAATTTGTAGTCGATGAGGAATTGTTGGAAACTCTCCAAATGGATAACAATGACGTTTTTACCTTTTCCAATACCAAAATATTGAGGATCAGGGGCAGCATAGTGATCTTTGACATAAGATTTAACATCAACCAACTCTTCGGCGGTAGCACCATTTCGCTCTTTTTGAGCTTGATAAGTTTGGTTACCGCTGTATAAGGTAAAGGCTGGCAGCCCTAGTGCTCTAACAATATAAGTATTTGAAAAACCGCGTGTCAGTAATTCTGGTCGGTCAATTTCGGCTAAAAAGAGGTTAACCGAAAGAAGTAAACTCGAAAGAGCAGTAACGGCAAAGGCAGCGCGCTTATTAAAAGGCCTGTGGTCTTTTTTGATTTTTTTAGTGATAGTGAGACTAATCAAAATGATAAAATCAAGAATATAAACGATGTCCCAAATCCGCAAAAGGTTTAGAGCAGAATCTCCTAAACCAGCTGAAACTTTACTACTAGCTAACATAGCGCTAACTGTGATAAAGTCTGAAAATTCTCGGTAATAAATAGAATTGGATATTAAGAGAAGGTTGAGAATGATGTAAGCAACCCAAGAGCTGATGTAAAAAGCTCGTGTATTCTTAATATAAAGGGCAAATCCCAATAGTAATAATGCTAATGGGATTGGGTTAATAATAGTTAGAAAGACTTGGTATGCATTTCCCAAATCTAGCGAAAAATCTGTATGATATGCCCACAGCGTCTTTAGCCAATAACAGAAGAGGAGGGTGATAATAAATCCTAATCTTGTATTGATAAAGCCTGTGATAAGTGTTTTAAATTTCTTCACAGTAGGAACTTCCTTATCATTTTTTCCTAAAAATATAATCTCCAAATAAAATCTCAGATTAAATTATATCAAAAATATGGGGCTAATGCTTGTCATAAGTTCAAATTTAGTAGGATTTTTTATCAGATTTTGTTATAATAAAAACTATGAATAAACTCTATATTGATTCTTTTGTGGAAAAGAAGTTAACAGCAGGGGTACAATTATTAGATGAAAAGGACTTTCCAAATCTAGAGCAGGAGGACCAGTTAGTACAACTGGTGACCAAAGCTAATCGCCCGCTTGGGATGGCTTATATCTCTAAGCAAAATAAAGGGATTGGCTGGTATCTTGGCTCAACCGTAACGCAGTTGTCTAAGGCTTACTTTATTGACTTATTTACAGTTGCTAAGAGTAAGAGGCAACAGTTTGCCCAATCGGACTTGACCAACGCCTACCGTCTGTTCAACCAAGAAGGTGATAACTTTGGAGGACTAACGATTGACCTCTACAAGGATTTCGCTGTCTTTTCATGGTATAATGCTTTTGTTTACCAAGAAAAAGAGATGATTATTGAGGCATTTCAAGAGATTTTCCCTGAGGTTAGAGGAGCCTATGAAAAGAATCGTTTTAAGGGTTCACTACCTGAGTCGGCTCACTTATATGGTGAGCAAGCAGAGGATAGTTTTTCTATTTTAGAAAATGGTGTTGCCTATCAGGTTTTCTTAAATGACGGCTTGATGACAGGAATTTTTCTGGACCAACACGATGTCCGAAAAGCCTTGGTAGATGGATTGGCATTGGGGAAATCTCTGCTTAATATGTTCTCCTACACAGCAGCTTTTTCAGTAGCTGCAGCAATGGGAGGAGCTATTGAGACAACATCGGTGGATTTAGCGAAACGGTCTAGAGAGCTATCAGTTGCTCACTTTGAACAGAATCACTTGGACTTGAGTACCCATCATTTTGTGGTGATGGATGTTTTTGACTATTTTAAATATGCTAAACGCAAAAACTTAACCTTTGATGTGATTGTGATTGATCCACCTAGTTTTGCAAGAAATAAAAAGCAAACCTTCTCTGTTAGCAAAGATTACCATAAATTAATCACTGAGGCATTGGACATATTGAGTCCTGAGGGAACCATTATCGCTTCAACAAATGCTGCCAATATGACTGTTAATCAGTTTAAAAAGCAAATTATCAAAGGATTTGGAAATCGTCGACCGGAGTCCATGTGTCTCCAGCAACTTCCAAGTGACTTTACTATCAATAAAGCAGATGAAAGAAGTAATTATTTAAAGGTATTTACTATAAAGGTACGAGAATGAAAATTGTAGCACCAGTCATGCCAAGAAATGTTGAAGAGGCTCAAGCTATTGATATCTCCAAGTATGAGGATGTCCATTTAGTCGAATGGCGAGCAGACTACCTTCCTAAAGAGGAAATTGTCTCAGTAGCGCCTGCTATTTTTGAAAAATTTGCTGGAAAAGAAATTATCTTTACTCTTCGTACAGACAAAGAAGGGGGCAATATTGACCTTTCGGATCAGGAATACGTTGCGGTGATTAAAGAGATTAACGCAATCTATAATCCTGACTATATTGACTTTGAATATTTTAGTCATAAAGCTGTTTTTCATGAAATGCTTGATTTTCCAAATCTAGTCTTGTCTTACCATAATTTTGAAGAAACTCCTGAAAACTTGATGGAAGCTTTCTCCGAGATGACTAAACTGGCACCTAGAGTGGTAAAAATTGCAGTGATGCCAGAGAGTGAGCAAGATGTCCTTGATTTAATGAATTACACTAGAGGCTTTAAAACGCTCAATCCTGAGCAAGAATTTGCGACTATATCTATGGGAAAACTCGGTAGGTTATCGCGTTTAGCTGGGGATGTGGTTGGATCCTCTTGGACCTTTGTTTCTCTCGATCAGGCTAGTGCTTCAGGGCAAGTTAGTCTTAGCGATATGAAACGTATTATTGAAGTGTTAGAAGCAGACACTTCTCATTAAATGAATCATCAAGAAGACATTATTCCCTTGAAAGCTCAGGAATAATGTTTTTCCTTTATCTAGGGAAAACTAAATTTAAAAGGAGAAAAGAGATAAGATGCGTTATTTGACAGCAGGAGAATCTCACGGTCCTTCCTTGACAGCAATTGTTGAAGGTGTGCCAGCTGGTCTAAGTCTTAGCCCAGCGGATATTGATCAGGAATTAAAACGGCGACAGGGCGGCTATGGCCGTGGAGCTAGAATGAGCATTGAATCTGATCGTGTGGTAATATCATCAGGCGTTCGACATGGTAAAACGACAGGTTCTCCAATTACCTTAACGGTGATCAATAAAGACCATCAAAAATGGACAGATATTATGGCCGTTGAAGATATTGAGGCGAGCTTTAAAAGCAAGAGACGCGTTAAACACCCTCGGCCTGGTCATGCTGACTTGGTGGGTGGGATAAAGTATCGTTTTGACGATTTACGAAATGCTTTGGAGCGTTCTTCGGCTAGAGAGACGACCATGCGGGTGGCAGTTGGAGCTATCGCCAAACGTATTCTCACTGAATTGGGAATTACGATATTCAACCATGTTTTGGTTTTTGGAGGGATTCCTATTGAGATCCCTAAAAAGATGTCTCTATCAGCTATGAAGGAGGCAGCTCGCCAATCAGAATTGTCTATTATCAATCCGGATCAAGAGGTAGAAATCAAATCTTATATTGATACTGTTAAAAAAGAAGGTAATACCATTGGTGGCACCATTGAGACAATTGTCCAAGGTGTGCCAGCAGGTCTAGGCTCTTATGTCCAGTGGGACAGAAAATTAGATGCCAAACTGGCTCAAGCAGTTCTTTCCATTAATGCTTTTAAGGGGGTTGAATTTGGCCTTGGATTTGACATGGCCTCTCTGAAAGGCTCTCAAGTGATGGACCCGATTATCTGGGATGCTGATGAGGGATATGGGCGTCAAACCAATCATTTAGGGGGCTTTGAAGGTGGCATGACCACAGGACAACCTCTTGTTGTTAAAGGGGTTATGAAGCCCATTCCTACTTTGTATAAACCACTCATGTCGGTAGATATTGATAGTCATGAACCTTATAAAGCAACGGTGGAACGTTCTGATCCAACGGCTTTACCAGCTGCGGGGGTTATCATGGAAAATGTCGTGGCAACCGTTCTTGCCCAAGAAATCTTAGCAACCTTTTCTTCGGATACGATGCTTGATTTGGAAAAAGCATTTTCAGACTATCGGTCTTATGTCAAACAGTTTTAGATAGCAAGACTGAAGCTTTTATGATATGATTACAAGTAGTAAATGATAAAGGAGACTCGTCATGTCACAAGAAATTTATGATGATGCCAATCGACTTGAAAGGGCGATTCGTGCTCTTCCAGAATACCAAAAAGTGTTGGAAGTGAAAGAAACCATTCAAGCAGACGCTAGTGCTAGCCAACTGTTTGATGAGTTTGTCGCTATGCAAGAAAAAATCCAAGGGATGATGCAATCAGGCCAAATGCCAACGGCTGAAGAACAAACAAGCATTCAAGAACTTAGCCAAAAGATTGAAGCTAATGATCATCTGAAATCATATTTTGAAGCCCAACAGGCTTTGTCCGTTTATATGAGCGACATTGAACGTATCGTCTTTGCTCCGTTGAAAGATTTAGTCAAGTAAGGGAAGCTTCAAGGAAAAATCAGATTGTTGACGAATTTGTCACAGTCTGTTTTTTTGTGGATTTATCCTTGATGTATCAGAGAGTTGAGACTCCTTGACATTTGTGTTATAGTCAAATAAAGTGATGGGAGTAGTAGGCTGATTGTTGTGTTGGTGAAATAGAAGTTGCCTTATCATCCGTCATTTAAAATATTGTATTAGAAAGCAATAGGTGATAGAAATGGTCAATCATTACGATTACATTGTTATTGGTGGAGGAAGCGCAGGAATTGCTTCTGCTAACAGAGCAGCCATGCATGGGGCCAAAGTATTGTTAGCTGAAGGTAAAGAGATTGGGGGAACCTGTGTTAACCTAGGCTGCGTTCCCAAAAAAGTCATGTGGTATGGAGCTCAAGTAGCAGATATTTTAGGGACTTACGCTAAGGATTATGGATTCGACTTTTCAAAGAAAACATTTGATTTTAAACAATTAAAAGCAAACCGCCAAGCTTATATTGATCGGATTCACGCATCCTATGAACGTGGTTTTGACCAGAATGGTGTTGACCGTATCTACGACTATGCTGTTTTTAAAGATGCTCATACTGTGGAAATAGCAGGACAAACTTATACTGCACCGCATATTTTGATTGCTACAGGAGGACACCCTGTGTTCCCAGATATTGAAGGGGCCGAATTTGGGATTAGTTCAGATGGATTTTTTGCCTTGGATGAATTACCTAAACGTACGGCTGTGGTTGGAGCAGGCTATATTGCTGTGGAGCTTGCTGGTGTTTTACAGGCTTTGGGGTCAGAGACGGATTTATTTATTCGTCACGATCGACCTTTAAGAAGTTTTGACAAAACCATTGTTGATGTCTTAGTTGATGAAATGGCAGTTAATGGGCCGCGCTTACACACTCATACAGAAGTGGCAAAGGTTGTCAAAAATACTGATGAGTCCTTGACCCTTTACCTCAAAGATGGCAAGGAAATTGAGGTTGATCAGCTTATTTGGGCTATCGGTCGCAAGCCTAATCTAGAAGGTTTTGGTCTTGACAAAACAGGGGTGGCTTTAAATGAGAAAGGCTATATTAAGACAGATGCTTATGAAAACACATCGGTTAAAGGGATTTATGCAGTAGGTGATGTCAATGGTAAACTTGCTTTGACCCCGGTTGCTGTTGCTGCAGGCCGTCGTTTGTCAGAACGCCTTTTTAATGGTAAAAGTGATGAGAAATTAGACTACCAAAATGTGGCAACCGTGATTTTTAGCCATCCTGTTATTGGGTCCATTGGCTTATCTGAGGATGAAGCTATTAAAGAGTATGGTCAAGAAGCGGTTAAGGTCTATCAATCTCGCTTCACTTCCATGTTTACTGCTGTAACAAATCATCGCCAACCCTGCTTGATGAAGTTGGTAACGGTTGGGGATACCGAAAAAATAGTTGGTCTTCACGGAATCGGCTATGGGGTTGATGAAATGATTCAAGGATTTGCAGTGGCTATTAAGATGGGGGCAACCAAAGCAGACTTTGATAATACTGTCGCTATTCACCCAACGGGCGCAGAAGAATTTGTCACTATGCGCTAAAAATGTAGCTTAAGGCAATAAAAAATGATGTTAACAGTTTTTGAGGAAAGTCTTCTAAACTGCTAGCATCGTTTTTTGTTAGGTGATTAGGGGAATGTGTTTTTAAAGATATTTGCGTTGCTCAGACAATATTGCCTTACCTCGGAGATAAAATAAAGTGATCCTGTAACAACAAAGAGTTCATCAGATGTTAAGGAATCTTGTAACCAGTCTCTGTAATCTTTTACCCGTGGATATTTATCAGGATAGTCCTCTAAAAGATTTGCTTCAGGGAAATCAAAAGTAGTGACAGATACCTCAAAAGTATCTAGTTGTGCCAGCAAGTCGGCTAAAGGCTTACGTTTGAGACCTGCAAAGAGAATGTGAATAGGACGTTTAGGAAATTCTTCTTGTAGTAAGGCCTTTAATTTGGCAATAGAATCTGGGTTGTGGGCACCGTCTAACAGCAGATTAGGACGTATAAATTCAGAACGTCCGGGCCAAGTTGCTGCTTCAATTCCTTTTTGCATTGTTTCTGGAGTTAGTTGAGGAAAGGATTTTCTAAGTAACTGAGCTGTCATCATGGCCAGGCAGGCGTTTGCTTTTTGATGTTGACCTAGTAATTTTAAGTGTAGGTCGGTTAGGATGACATCCTCACATTGAAAGCTGAAGCTAGTTTCTGAAGGCAGTAGATGGAAGGTTTCTCCAAGTTGATACACTGTTGACTTGGTTATTTGAGCACGGTGTTTAAAAACCTGGCTGGCCTCCGGATCAAGTTGGCCAATGACAACAGGCTCCTTGGCTTTGATAACAGCAGCTTTTTGCTGAGCGATATCAGCTAAACTATGACCGAGACGTTCTTGGTGATCAAAACTAATAGAAGGGCAAACAACTGCTAAAGCGTGGAAGACATTTGTTGCATCGGTTTTTCCACCGATTCCAGCCTCAATAATGGCAATGTCGATAGGCCTAAGGTTAGCAAAGTAGTAAAACATAAGGAGCGTCACCAACTCAAACTCAGTTGGTCGATCCCATTGGGTATCTTGAGCCATTTTAGTCAGTATAGGTTTGATGGCCTTCACACAGCAGTCTAGATCCTGCTCAGAAATAGGTTGTCCATTGAGGCAAATACGGTCATGAAAGGACACTATAAAAGGTGACGTAAAGGTTCCGACCCGATAACCAGAAACTGTAAAAATATGTTGCAAATAAGCGGTCACAGATCCTTTGCCATTAGTTCCAACAACGTGAATAGCAGGAAATTGATTTTGTGGTCGGCCTAGGGCTTCAAGTAGCCAAGCTATCCGGTCTAAATCAGTTTTTCGTCCATTAGCCTTAAAAGTGTGAATCCAAGCAATACTATTGTGCGTGCACATCATAATGTCCTATCTTTTTCATCTACTGATGCTAGTAAGCAATGTTAAAGTTTTTAAGGATTGGTAGGAAGGCCAGTATTGGCATCTTCAGTTCCTGCTGCATTGGGAAGTTGTGTTCCTTCAGTTGTTGAAGGAGTATCAGGTGTTGTAGGAGTTGTATCGTTGTGAGAAGGAACGGTAGAAGATGGTGGTAAATTTGTTTTAGTCTCATCGCTATTTTCTGATGAGTCCGTATGGGTCTGATTTCCTTGGGAGGAGTCTTTCTCGATAATCTTGACAATGGTATTGCTAGATTCTTTTGATGTATTGTCAGTTTTTGTATCTGGAGCTGGTTGTAAAGCTCGAGTAATGGTAATAGTCGCCACAATAATACTCAAGATACTACCGATGAGGGCAATAGATTTTTGAAAGGCAGTAAAGCCGGTTTTAATATGTTGTGTAGGAACACCTCCTGATTTACGAGGTTTCTGTTGACGGGAATAATGTGATGACATGTCTTTCTCCTTTTAATCGTCGTAACACTAAGCGCTAGAGAGGATATCTTGAACGGTTAGTTTTCTCCATAACGCTTCACTTATCAGTATAATCTAGAAAAAAAGTGAAGTCAACGGTTTACCTTATGTCTGGGACACAGGTGACTTATGTTCAACATTTAGGGCAATATTTTCCTGATTTCATTTTAGCTATTTTGTGATACAATAAAGTATTGAGTAAAAATGAAGGTGACACATGATTTATTTTGATAATGCAGCCACAACCATTCCTTATGGCGAGGCTCTTAGAACCTACCAAGAGGTAGCAACAAAAATATATGGCAACCCCTCAAGCCTGCATCAATTAGGGACAAATGCAAGTCGTATTTTAGAGGCTTCCCGTAAACAGATTGCTGGTTTGTTGGGTGTTAAAACAGAAGAAATCTTTTTTACGTCTGGTGGGACAGAAAGTGATAATTGGGCTATTAAAGGGATTGCTTTTGAAAAGGCTGCTTTTGGAAAACATATTATTGTTTCAGCGATTGAACATCCTGCGGTAACTGAGAGTGCCAAGTGGCTTAGCTCACAAGGATTTGAGGTATCATATGCTCCTGTAACAGCACGAGGAATAGTAGATGTGAAAGCCCTAGCTGAGCTTCTTCGACCAGATACCATCTTAGTGTCTATTATGGCGGTTAATAATGAGATGGGGGCTATCCAGCCCATTCAAGCTATCTCAAAAATGTTGGCAGATCACTCGACGGTTACTTTCCATGTTGACGCGGTTCAGGCAATCGGCAAAATTCCCACCGCAACCTATCTGACCGAACGCGTTGATTTGGCCTCGTTTTCTGGCCACAAGTTTCATGCAGTGCGTGGTGTAGGCTTCCTCTATAAAAAATCTGGCAAGCGGCTTAACCCTTTATTGACTGGAGGAGGTCAAGAACAGGAGATGCGCTCAACAACTGAAAATATAGCTGGAATTGCTAGTATGGCTAAGGCACTTAGAATGGTAACGGAAAAGGAAACCTTAGCTTTACCTAGACTGAAGGCAATGCGAGAAGTGATTTATCAGGCACTATCAGGCTATCAGGATGTTACTCTATTCTCAGGCCAAGAAGGATTTGCGCCCAATATTATTACCTTTGGTATTAAGGGTGTTCGAGGTGAAGTCATTGTCCATGCTTTTGAAACGCACGACATTTATATTTCGACAACCAGCGCTTGTTCGTCTAAAGCTGGAAAGCCGGCAGGAAGTTTGGTAGCAATGGGAGTACCCGTCAAAGCTGCTCAAACTGCTGTTCGTATTAGCTTAGATGATGATAATGACATGGGACAAGTAGAGCAATTCCTCACAATATTCAAACAGATTTATGATAAAACACAGAAAGTTAGGTAAGATGAACTACTCAGAAATTATGGTTCGCCACGGTGAACTATCAACTAAAGGAAAGAATCGTATGCGATTCATCAATAAACTTAAAAAGAACATTCAGGATGTTTTAGCTCCTTTTCCAGCTATCACTGTTCGTTCAGACCGTGACAGAACTCATGTCTATTTGAATGGCACAGATTACCAGCCAATTATAGAAGCTTTGAAACTGGTTTTTGGGATTCAAGCTTTATCTCCAGTTTATAAGGTTGACAAAAGTGTTCCTGTCTTGGTAGAGACTGTTCAAAACATCATGACCTCTCTTTATCATGAAGGATTAACCTTTAAAATTGCCAGTAAACGGAGCGATCACCAATTTGAATTGGACAGTCGTGAACTTAATAACCTTCTTGGAGGAGCTGTTTTTGAGGTTTTACCAAATATCCAAGCTCAGATGAAACATCCAGATGTGACCCTCAAAGTTGAAATTCGTGATGAAGCAGCCTATATTTACTATGAAGAAATTAAAGGAGCAGGCGGATTACCAGTAGGAACATCGGGTAAAGGGATGCTGATGTTATCAGGTGGTATTGATTCACCGGTAGCTGGTTATTTAGCCCTTAAACGAGGCCTTGATATTGAAGCCGTTCACTTTGCTAGTCCTCCTTACACCAGTCCAGGTGCCTTGGCTAAAGCGCAAAACCTTACTCGTCGATTAACTCGTTTCGGTGGGAATATTCAATTTATCGAAGTTCCCTTTACAGAAATTCAAGAAGAAATTAAAAATAAGGCACCAGAAGCTTACCTTATGACATTAACTCGTCGCTTTATGATGCGCATTACAGATGCTATTCGTGAACAACGCCATGCACTTGTTATTGTTAACGGTGAGAGCCTAGGTCAAGTTGCTAGTCAAACTCTAGAAAGCATGCAGGCCATTAATGCGGTAACATCAACACCAATTATTCGACCAGTAGTGACGATGGATAAGCTTGAGATTATTGAGATGGCTCAGGCAATTGATACCTTTGATATTTCTATTCAACCGTTCGAAGATTGCTGTACTATTTTTGCACCAGACCGTCCTAAAACCAACCCTAAACTAGGTAATGCTGAAAAATATGAAGAACGCTTTGATATTGATGGTCTTGTCCAGCGTGCTGTGTCAGGAATTGTTGTCACAGAAATCACACCTGAAATCGTCAATGATGAGGTTGACAGTCTTATTGAGGACTTGCTCTAATGACATTTTTAGATGTTAATCAAGCAGTAGTAACTCTATAGGAATGAAAAAGCTCTTGGTTGTCAAGAGCTTTTTTTGCTGGAAAAACACAGGAAATTGTTGCAGCAAGATGTTATAATAGAGGAAAAGGAGGTTGCGTTTTGATAAAAGAAATTCCCTATAAAAAAACACTATTAGTTGTGATTTCTGCGATTGCTGTACTGTTACTAGTTGGGCTGATGAACGACTTGCTTGCCTTTCAAAAAAATAGTAAAACAGCACAGCAAAGTAGCCATCAAGCTGTAAAAACTGTGCGTGTCGTTGCTAACGGTGATATCTTGATTCATGATATTCTCTATATGAGTGCTAGAAAAGCTGATGATTCCTATGATTTTAATCCCTATTTTGAATACGTTAAAGAGTGGATTAGCGAGGCTGATTTGGCTATTGGAGACTACGAAGGGACCATTAGTCCAGATTATCCCTTAGCCGGTTATCCTTTATTTAATGCTCCAGAAGAAATTGCAAGTGCCCTCAAACAGACAGGCTATGATGTGGTTGATTTAGCCCATAACCATATTTTAGATTCTCAGTTGGCAGGGGCTCTCCATACGAAAAAGGTCTTTTCACAATTAGGGATAGATAGTATTGGTATCTACAACAAAGATCGATCAAAAGAACCTTTTCTGATTAAAAATGTTAATGGGATTAAAATAGCTATACTAGGCTATTCCTATGGTTACAATGGTATGGAAGGTGGTCTTAGTCAGGAAGAGTATGAGAAACACTTGTCTGATTTAGATGAAGCTAAGATAAAAAAAGAACTTCAGCTAGCTGAAAAAAAGGCTGACGTGACCATTGTCATGCCACAAATGGGAACAGAATATGCCTTAGAACCGACAGCAGAGCAAAAAGAACTCTATCATAACATGATTGATTGGGGAGCAGATGTTGTCCTTGGTGGTCATCCCCATGTAATTGAACCGTCAGAAACCATCCTCAAAGGAAAGGACAAAAAATTTATTATTTATTCTATGGGGAATTTTATTTCCAACCAGCGCTTAGAAACAGTAGATGACATTTGGACAGAACGCGGCCTATTGATGGACCTTACTTTTGAGAAAAAAGGGAAAAAGACAACCATCAAAACAGTTAAAGCCCATCCAACGATGGTTTTAGCCAAAGGCAAAGGGATTGTGGGCAAAGAAGGTTTTGAACTATACAATTATCGAACAATGATTTTAGAAGACTTTATCAAGGGTGGAAAATACCATGACAAGATTGATGAGGAAACCAAAGCAAAAGTAGCACTTGCCTATCAGGAAATTAATGATTTAGTCAACCTGAAATGGTAATACTTGGTGGTCTAGCATTTAATGATAAAAAAACCGCGTTGTAAAATGAAGTGCAACAAAAAAGACATGTTTGTCTGATATACTAGAATTCCCCAATTCAGTATGGAAAGCAGATGAACATGTCTAATATTAATTCTACCAGAAAATCCTCCTATTCTCATCTTTCAGCCACAGAACGGGGTGAAATTGCTGCTTATCTCAAAATGGGAAAGAAACCCGTTGAGATTGCTCGACTCCTGGGTCGTCACCGTTCTACAATCTGCCGAGAAATAAAACGTGGTTCAGTAGAACAGGTAAAGGATAAGAATGGAAAACAAACCTTCTTCAACGCCTATTTTGCTGATAGTGGACAACGTGTCTATGAAACCAATCGTCAAAAGAGTTCTTACCTCAAATTGAATGGCTGCTCCGCTAGGTTCATTGCACAATTAGAATCTGCCTTGACGGCTAACATTCGTCTCCATAGTGTGGATAGTTTTGTTCAGACTTACAAAGTAAACCATCCTGAAGAAGTCGTCCCCTCTACCAAAACGATTTATCGTTATATCAAAGAGGGGTTGTTAGCTATTAAACCAATCGATTTGCCTAAGATGGTTAGTATCAGAAAACGTTCTAAGAAAGTCATGAAGACGAATAAGAAGACTTTAGGTAAATCTATCGAAGAACGTCCAGAATATATTAATGATCGTTCTGAATTTGGGCATTGGGAGATTGATTTGGTTCTCGGCAAGAAAACCAAAGGTGAAGCTGTTATGTTGACTTTGGTAGAGCGCCAGACACGCTATGCACTAGGAGTTAAGCTAGAAGACAAGCAGTCCCAAACCATTAACCGCGCTGTCACGCATCTCATCAGTCAGTATCCTATTGCATCCATCACAGCAGATAATGGTTCTGAGTTTAGTTTACTCTCAACCTTAGAAGCTGTTGACGTTTACTTTGCACATCCCTATTCTTCACATGAGAGAGGAACAAACGAGAACTTCAATGGCCTCCTCAGAGAATATGTCCCTAAAGGAATCTCACTTAATCCACTAACCTCTGAAGAACTTGACAATTATCTTACAGCCATCAATGAGCGCCCAAGACGACTTCTTCAATATCAATCCTCAACATTCCTGTTTGAGCTAGCCCGAACAGCTTAACCTCTGGAACTCTAGTTATCTATGAACTGGTTGCACTTGACTTGACAACTTGCGAATGTAAAAAAATAGAGATTAAAGTTATTTTTTCCTTGATAAAAAGCAGTTATGGTGCTAAAATAGTAACGTTGACTAAATGCACATCCTGTGCAACCGCACGAAAATCGTTGTCAAGTAGACCAAGTCTCACGATTCCAGGCGAGTCTTCACAGAGGGAAACCTCAACTAAAAATTTTATAGGAGGTGCATCATGAGCACATACGCAATCATCAAAACTGGTGGAAAACAAGTTAAAGTTGAAGTAGGTCAAGCAATCTACGTTGAGAAAATTGACGCTGAAGCTGGCGCAGAAGTCACTTTTAACGAAGTTGTTCTTGTAGGTGGTGACAAAACTGTAGTTGGTACTCCAGTTGTTGAAGGAGCTACTGTCGTTGGAACTGTTGAAAAACAAGGAAAACAAAAGAAAGTTGTAACTTTCAAATACAAACCTAAAAAAGGTAGCCACCGTAAACAAGGTCATCGTCAACCTTACACTAAAGTTGTCATCAACGCAATCAACGCTTAATTTACTAGCTTATGATTAAAGCAATTTTTACTCGCCAAAAAAATGGTCAACTGAGCAGTGTTACACTGACAGGTCATGCAGGTAGTGGTAAACATGGCTTTGATATTGTTTGTGCCTCTGTTAGTACTCTAGCCATTAACTTTGTTAATTCTCTTGAGGTGTTAGCAGATTGCCAAGCATTAGTAGATCTTAATGATGTTGAAGGTGGGTATATGGCTATTACAATACCACCACATGACAACAAGGAGGAAGTTCAATTATTATTTGAATCTTTTCTTCTAGGAATGACTAGTTTGGCGAATGATTCTTCAAAATTTGTCAACACTCAGGTCATCTAAATTTAATTTAAGAGAGGAAACAACATTATGTTAAAAATGAATCTTGCTAACTTGCAACTTTTCGCCCACAAAAAAGGTGGAGGTTCTACATCAAACGGACGTGACTCACAAGCTAAACGCCTAGGTGCTAAAGCTGCTGATGGTCAAACTGTTTCAGGTGGATCAATTCTTTACCGTCAACGTGGAACTCATATCTACCCAGGTGTAAACGTAGGCCGTGGTGGAGATGACACACTTTTCGCTAAAGTTGAAGGTGTTGTACGTTTCGAACGTAAAGGACGCGATAAAAAACAAGTTTCTGTTTATCCAGTAGCTAAATAAGTTGATTAATCGCATCATATCAGGCTTTCCGAGCTTTCGGAGAGTCTGTTTTTTTATTTTGCTACCTAAATAAAAAATAGTAGCTGATTATTTAGGTGCCCTGCCTTTAGCTAGAAAGAGGGAGCTTTTTATGCCCCAGTTAGTTCAATTTAAGGAAGACCCTATTAGGAGATAAAACCTAAGGAGAAGATGTTGGAATAAGAAGCTTTATGGTATAATTAAGGGTATTAGATTTAGAAAGGGAAGTCATGAATATCCAACAGTTACGTTATGTGGTTGCTATTGCTAATAATGGCACCTTTCGGGAAGCTGCCTCTAAATTATTTGTCAGTCAGCCTAGCCTATCAGTGTCTATTAAAGACTTAGAAGCAGAACTAGGGTTTCAAATTTTTAATCGGACTACCTCTGGCACTGTGCTGACAAGTCAAGGGTTGGTTTTTTATGAAAAAGCTTTGGAAGTAGTGAAAAGCTTTGATGCTTTTGAAAAAACCTTTTCGCAGGCTGATTTGGATCAAAATGAATTTTCGATCGCTAGTCAACACTATGATTTTCTGCCTCCTCTGATTACAGCTTTTTCTCAGCAGTATGATGGGCATCGTGTTTTTCGAATTTTTGAATCCACTACAATTCAAATTTTGGATGAAGTGGCACAAGGAAACAGTGAGTTAGGTATTATTTATTTAAACGCTGACAATCAAAAAGGCCTTTTTCAACGCATGGATAAGTTGGGTTTGGAATATGTTTCTTTAATTCCTTTTACAACCCATATTTATCTTTCGAAGACTCATCCATTAGCCAATCGTGAGGCGCTTTATTTGAAAGATATTCAAGGATTACCTGCGGTAAGGTTTACTCAGGAAAAAGATGAGTACTTGTACTATTCTGAAAATTTTGTAGACACTAGCGAATGTCCTCGTATCTATAATGTGTCAGACAGAGCAACGTTGAATGGTATTTTAGAAAGAACCGATGCCTTTGCGACGGGATCAGGTTTTCTTGATCATCGTAGTGTGAATGGCATTAAAGTGATTCCTTTGATTGACCATATTGACAACCATATGATTTATGTCAAACGAAAAGATAAAAACCTTTCAGTTGCTGGTGCCACATTTGTGACTATTTTAAAAGATTATTTTGATGAAAGAAGGAAAGCCTTAACATGAAAAAACGATTGTTTGTGCTTAGCTTGATCCTCCTTGTAGCTTTGGATCAACTTAGTAAATTTTGGATTGTTTCTCATATAGCGCTTGGAGAAGTGAAACCCTTTATCCCAGGTATCGTCAGCTTGACTTACTTGCAAAACAATGGGGCTGCCTTTTCCATATTGCAGGACCAGCAATGGTTCTTTGTTGTCATAACGGTTTTAGTTATCGGTTATGCTATTTATTACCTTGCTACTCATCCCCATTTAAATATCTGGAAACAATTAGCTCTCTTGCTTATTATTTCTGGTGGAATCGGGAATTTTATTGATCGTTTGCGTTTAGCTTACGTGATTGATATGGTTCATTTAGACTTTGTGGATTTTGCCATTTTTAATGTGGCAGATGCTTACCTCACTTTGGGAGTCATTTTATTAGTAGTGTGTTTATGGAAAGAAGAGGATTATGGAAATTAATGTGTTGACGTCGGGGCAGCGTCTGGATAAGGCCTTGGCTGACTTAAGCCCCTTGTCACGGGGCCAAGCCAATGACCAAATTAAGCAAGGCCTTGTTTTAGTGAATGGCCAGCAAAAAAAAGCAAAATATACAGTTCAGGCAGGCGATGTGATTCAGTTTGAATTGCCAAAAGAAGAAGTCTTAGAGTACCAAGCTCAGGATATCCCCTTGAACATTATCTATGAGGATGAAGCCTTAGCTATTATTAATAAACCGCAAGGAATGGTTGTTCATCCCTCGGCGGGGCACCCTTCAGGAACAATGGTTAATGCCTTGATGTATCATATCAAGGATTTGTCCTCAATCAATGGCGTGGTTCGTCCAGGAATTGTCCATCGGATTGATAAGGATACCTCGGGACTGTTAATGGTAGCTAAAACAGATGAAGCTCATCAAGCTTTGGCCGCAGAATTAAAAGCCAAAAAATCTCTCAGAAAATACCTAGCCATTGTTCATGGAAACCTACCGAATGATCGTGGGATGATTGAAGCTCCTATAGGTCGTAGCGAAAAAGACCGTAAAAAACAAGCAGTTACAGCAAAAGGTAAGGAAGCAGTGACACGTTTTACAGTGCTAGAGCGCTTTGGAGATTATAGTCTGGTGGAATTACAACTTGAAACTGGTCGCACCCATCAGATTCGTGTTCATATGGCTTATATTGGGCATCCTGTTGCTGGTGACCCTTTATATGGCCCTCGTAAAACCTTGTCAGGACACGGCCAATTTCTTCATGCCGAAACATTGGGGCTGACCCATCCTTTAACAGGGGAAGACATGTTATTTACCGTTGCGCCTCCTGCTATTTTCCAAAAAACATTACAGCAATTAAGACAAAAACAGTAAATGAGGAAGAACATCATGTTCTAACCTCATTTTTTCATTCAAAAACCTTGCTTTTAGTCATGATAAAAACAGGGTGAAAAGGTAGAACTGTCGAAAACATTTCTAAGGAAATAAAACTGATATCAACTAAGACTGTAAGACCTGACCAACAAGTTGGAATCCTTGATAGGTGAGGACAGTGTAGATATAAAGGGTAACAGGCTTCGCTAGTAAGAAGATAGCGGTGAATTTGCGAAGAGACATCTTGCCTAAACCAGCTACCATGCAGAGGAAGTCGTCTGGAAATCCTGGTAAAATAAAAGCAGCAGCCAGAAAGCGTTCAAAGTATTTACCCTTGTCTAGGCAGGGAATGTACTTGTTGTAAGTATCATCGGAAACAAAGATTTTGGCAAATTGTGCACCATATTTTCTGGCAAGCATGAAGCTAATGAGAGAGCCGATAAAAATACCAACCGTATTATAAATAAAGCCTAAGAAAGGTCCGAAAACCACATGCCCTAAGACACAGGTTAAACCGCCAGGGATAACAGGATAGACAACCTGAACGATTTGAATAAGGATAAATAAACAAGGAGCTAAAATCCCAAGTTTAACGAGGTAAGCTTGAAAAGTTCCTCCTACAGCAAAGAAGTTAGGATGTTGCTGGAAATAAGCCAAAAAGAGTAAGGATAAAGCAATTCCAAAGGCAGAAAGGATTTGGATGGTTTGCTTATGAGTTAGGGTCCGAGTTTTAGAAGGCATAAGGAAGACTCTCTTTCGTTTCTTTGACATTATTGTACTATTGTTTTCATACAAATACAATAGGTCTTAAGGCTTATTTTTTTGAAAAAAGTCTTGTCTTTAGCTTGGGTTTTTGCTATACTAATGAAAATAAAATATTCCTTTAAAACAGTCCCGTGAGGCTGTCAAGGAGACCAATCTGAAAAAGTGCACCATTGTACTCAATTGTGCCATATTTTGTTGAATCTCCTTGTTATCAAGGAGATTTTTTTATTTGAATTTTTAGAGGAGGTTTCAACATGAAATCTAAGGAAATTGTCGATGACGTGACCATGAAGCGCGCCATTACCCGTATTACTTATGAGATTATCGAACGCAACAAACAATTGGACAATGTGGTTTTGGCAGGAATCAAAACGCGAGGTGTTTTTTTAGCCCGTCGTATTCAAGAAAGATTACGTCAACTCGAAGGACTAGAACTACCTATTGGCGAATTAGATATCAAACCTTTCCGAGATGATGTGAAAGTTGATGAAGACACGACATTGATGCCTGTTGATATTACAGGTAAGGATGTGATTTTAGTCGACGATGTGCTTTATACAGGACGTACCATTCGAGCGGCTATTGATAATTTAGTGAGTCTAGGTAGACCAGCCCGTGTTAGTTTAGCTGTTTTAGTCGATCGTGGTCATCGGGAATTGCCGATTCGTGCGGATTATGTCGGAAAGAATATTCCGACTAGCAGCGTGGAAGAAATTATTGTTGAGGTTGTCGAAGTTGATGGCCGTGATCGCGTTAGCATTGTTGACCCAACATAAGAAAGAGGTATTACTGTGAAAGATGTCATTTATGATGTAGAAGAAGTTCCAAAGGCAGGTATGTTAATTGGTCTGTCTTTCCAGCACTTATTTGCTATGTTTGGTGCGACTGTTCTGGTTCCCATTCTAGTTGGAATTGACCCATCAGTTGCTTTGTTATCTAGTGGTTTAGGAACCCTTGCCCACTTATCAGTGACCAAATTTAAAATTCCAGCATATATGGGATCAAGTTTTGCCTATATTGCAGCAATGCAACTGTTGATGAAGACAGATGGTATTGGAGCTGTGGCTCAAGGGGCTATGACAGGAGGTCTAGTTTACCTGATTGTAGCTTTGATTGTGAAAGCTATTGGCAATGATTGGATTGATAACATCTTACCACCGATTGTGGTTGGTCCTATTGTTATGGTCATTGGTCTAAGCCTAGCTTCTACAGCTGTTAATGATGTCATGCTAAAAAATGGGAACTATAATCTGACTTATCTTGTTATTGGGTTAGTCACCTTATTAGCAGTTATTTTTTTCAATATTTATGGTAAAGGAATTGTTGCTATTGTACCAATTTTATTGGGGCTATTAGTTGGTTATGTTGTAGCCCTTTTAGTGGGTATTCTCACTGGTCAAGAAATTGTTGATTTTACCAATGTGGCTCAGGCTAAATGGTTTAGTATCCCATCAGTGGAAATTCCTTTCCTTACCTACGGGGTTAAATTCTATCCAAGTGCCATTTTAACCATGGCTCCGATTGCCTTTGTGACAATGACAGAACATTTTGGACACATTATGGTCTTAAATAGTTTGACAAAAAGAGATTATTTCAAGGATCCAGGACTCGAAAAGACACTTACAGGTGATGGTTTTGCGCAAATGATTGCCGGTTTTCTAGGCGCACCGCCAGTGACTTCCTATGGTGAAAATATTGGTGTTATGGCTTTAAATAAAATATTCTCAGTCTACGTCATTGCGGGCGCCGCAGTGATTGCAGCTCTCCTTAGCTTTGTGGGTAAAGTATCTGCTTTAATTCAGTCTATTCCAACCCCAGTAATCGGAGGTATCTCTGTTGCTTTGTTTGGGGTGATTGCTTCAAGTGGTTTGAAAATCTTGATTGAATCAAAAGTTGATATGGATAATAAGAAAAATCTATTGATTGCTAGTGTTATTTTGGTCTCTGGGATCGGAGGATTGATGCTTCAAGTAAATGGTCTTCAAATTTCAGGTGTCGCTTTCTCAACACTTCTTGGAATCATCCTATATCAGGTACTTCCTGAAAAATAAAAGAACCAGTTGTCTACTACTTAATTTAGTTGTCATTCATTAGTGATAAAGGGGAGAAACATGTCAGTCGTTAATAACCGTGTTGCACTTACCAATTTAGTTTCAATGGAAACATTAACCAATGAAGAAGTTTTAGGACTTATCAACCGAGGTTCAGAATACAAAGCAGGAAAGGTTGCCCTACCTAAACTGCAAGATCAGTTTGTGGCTAACCTCTTTTTTGAAAATTCTACTAGAACTCATAAGTCATTTGAAGTGGCCGAGAAAAAACTTGGGTTAACCGTTCTTGATTTTAATGCAGACACGAGTGCTGTTAATAAGGGAGAAAGCTTGTATGATACTGTGTTAACCATGAGTGCCCTAGGGACAGATATTTGTGTGATTCGTCATCCTGAAGATGATTATTACAAGGCCTTAGTGGAGAGTCCAACAATCACAGCTTCAATTGTTAATGGCGGAGATGGTTCTGGACAGCATCCAAGCCAGTGTCTTCTTGACTTGCTAACTATTTACGAAGAGTTTGGGCGATTTGAGGGGTTAAAAATTGCGATTGCAGGGGACTTGACCCATTCGCGTGTCGCAAAATCAAACATGCAGATTTTAAAACGACTAGGAGCAGAGCTTTATTTCTATGGTCCCAAAGAATGGTATTCAGAAGAATTTGATAGTTACGGGACTTACACTGCTATTGATCACATTATTGAAGAGTTAGATGTCCTGATGTTGCTTCGGGTGCAACATGAGCGTCACGATGGTCAGCAAAGTTTTTCAAAAGATAGTTACCATCAGCAGTTTGGACTGACACAAGAACGTTACAATGCCTTAAAGGACTCCGCTATTATTATGCATCCAGCTCCTGTTAACCGTGATGTGGAGATTGCAGATAGTTTGGTAGAAGCACCGAAGGCAAGAATTGTTTCTCAAATGACGAACGGTGTCTTTGTACGTATGGCTATTATTGAGGCTATTCTTAATGGCAGAAGCCATTGCTGATTAGTCAAAGTGAAGGGGTATGAGAAGGTAAAGAATGGCAAAACGATTACTTATTTTGGAAGATGGTACTATTTTTGAGGGAGAACCCTTTGGAGCAGATAAAGATGTGACTGGCGAAATTGTTTTTAACACAGGGATGACAGGTTATCAAGAGTCCATTACTGACCAGTCCTATAATGGTCAACTGTTAACCTTTACCTACCCTCTGATTGGAAATTATGGCATTAACCGTGATGACTACGAATCGATTACGCCAACGTGTAAAGGGGTTATTGTTTCTGAAGTTAGCCGGCTGGCAAGTAATTGGCGCCAGCAAATGACACTAGATGACTTTTTAAAAATAAAAGGTATCCCAGGTATTTCAGGAATTGATACGAGGGCATTGACTAAAATTATTCGACAACATGGAACCATGAAAGCTACGATGGCAGATGATGGAGATACTATCCAGCATTTAAAAGATCAACTGCGTGCAACCGTGTTACCAACTAACACTATCGAGCAAGTCTCAACAAAAGCAGCCTATCCAGCACCAGGTGTTGGGAAAAGTATAGTCTTGGTTGATTTCGGCTTAAAACATTCGATTTTAAGAGAGTTATCAAAAAGACAATGCAACGTCACCGTGGTTCCATTTACTATTACGGCAGAAGAAGTGCTTCAATTGAATCCCGATGGCTTAATGTTGTCTAACGGTCCTGGAAATCCTGAACAGTTACCAGAAGCTTTAGACATGATTCGAGGGGTTCAAGGGAAGATTCCGATTTTTGGTATTTGTATGGGTCATCAACTCTTTAGCTTGGCAAATGGCGCAAAGACTTTTAAAATGACTTTTGGTCATCGAGGTTTTAACCATGCGGTTAGAGAAATTGCAACGGGAAGAGTGGATTTCACTAGTCAGAATCATGGTTACGCTGTAGAACGCGAAAGTTTACCAGAAACACTTATGGTGACACATGAGGAAATCAATGATAAAACGGTCGAAGGAGTCAGACATCGCGCCTATCCAGCCTTTTCCGTCCAATTTCATCCTGACGCTGCCCCTGGTCCTCATGATGCTAGCTATTTATTCGATGAATTTTTAGATATGATTGATGCTTGGCAATTGAAACAGCAAGCAAAAAAATAATAGCATCAAAGGTCAAAAGAAAAGATTCTTTGAAGGAAAGAAATCAGTTAGCTGTTTGAAAGGAAGACAATTTCAATCTTTCTGACCAAGCTGTCTTGGATTATTTAATGTCGTCCTGTGAGGCGACAAATCGAAAAAGAGGAGAGGAAAAAGGAGCACTAGTGTGGGGGAGGGTGAAAAAATCAAGTATTGGCTTTAGCTAATAAGATTTTGTAAGTCCTTCTACGCTAGTCTCTTTCATAATAATAAGTATGCCAAAAAGAAAAGATATTCATAAAATTATGGTGATTGGTTCTGGCCCCATTGTTATTGGTCAGGCTGCTGAATTTGATTATGCGGGAACACAAGCCTGTTTGGCCCTAAAAGAAGAAGGTTATCAGGTCGTTCTTGTGAATTCAAATCCAGCTACCATTATGACAGACAAAGAAATTGCAGATAAGGTTTATATTGAACCTTTAACCATTGAATTTGTGAGTCGTATTCTTAGAAAAGAAAGACCCGATGCTCTATTGCCAACTCTTGGAGGGCAGACGGGGCTTAACATGGCAATGCAATTATCTAAGGCTGGTATCCTTGAGGAATTGGGGATTGAATTATTAGGAACCAAATTATCTGCGATTGATCAAGCAGAAGACCGTGACCAGTTCAAACAACTGATGGAAGAATTGGGACAGCCAATCCCGGAATCAGAGATTGTCACCAGTGTTGAAGAAGCAGTTGCTTTTGCTCAAACGATTGGTTACCCCGTTATTGTACGTCCGGCTTTTACTTTAGGTGGTACAGGTGGTGGTATGTGTGCCAATGAGAATGAGTTGCGAGAAATTGCTGAAAGCGGACTAAAATTATCTCCTGTCACCCAATGTCTAATCGAGCGGTCAATTGCTGGTTTCAAAGAAATTGAATACGAAGTGATGCGAGATAGTGCTGACAATGCTTTGGTGGTTTGTAATATGGAAAATTTTGATCCTGTTGGTATTCATACAGGAGATTCTATTGTTTTTGCACCAACTCAAACCCTTTCTGATAGTGAGCATCAAATGCTACGCGATGCTAGTCTAAACATTATCCGAGCCCTTAAAATTGAAGGGGGATGTAATGTGCAATTGGCGCTAGATCCACATAGTTTCAACTATTATGTGATAGAGGTTAATCCGCGCGTGTCACGTAGCTCCGCCTTAGCTTCAAAGGCGACGGGTTACCCTATTGCCAAGTTAGCGGCTAAGATTGCTGTTGGACTTACGCTTGACGAAATGATTAATCCAGTGACAGGGACTACCTATGCCATGTTTGAGCCAGCTTTGGATTATGTGGTGGCTAAAATTCCACGCTTTCCCTTTGATAAATTTGAACAGGGTGAACGTCGTCTGGGAACACAAATGAAAGCAACTGGAGAAGTCATGGCCATCGGGCGAAACATTGAAGAGTCATTGTTAAAGGCTTGTCGTTCGTTGGAAATTGGGGTCCATCATAATGAAATGTCAACATTAACTGCTGTTAGTGATGATCAGTTAATAGCTAAAATTGTGAAAGCTCAAGATGATCGTTTGTTTTATTTATCAGAAGCTCTGCGTCGTGGTTACACCATTGAAGAACTCGCCTCTTTGACAAAAATAGATCTCTTTTTCTTGGATAAGTTACTTCATATCATTGAACTAGAGCATGAATTGAAAGCAGTTCCTGATGATCTCGATAAGTTAAAAAAAGCTAAGCGTTATGGCTTTTCAGACCTTAAAATTGCAGAGCTGTGGCAGGTAGACGAAACTCACGTTAGGGAGTTGAGATTGGTCAATGGCATTGTTCCTGTCTATAAGATGGTGGACACCTGTGCAGCAGAGTTTGACGCTAAAACACCTTATTTTTACTCAACCTACGAGTGGCAAAATGAATCGACACTATCTGATAAAGAATCAGTACTTGTCTTAGGTTCTGGCCCCATTCGTATTGGTCAAGGGGTTGAGTTTGACTATGCAACAGTGCATTCGGTTAAAGCCATCCAAGAAGCAGGCTATGAAGCTATTATTATGAATTCGAATCCTGAAACAGTCTCTACAGATTTTTCAGTGTCAGATAAGTTGTATTTTGAACCACTGACCTTTGAAGATGTCATGAATGTGATTGATTTAGAGCAACCCAAAGGTGTCGTCGTTCAGTTTGGTGGACAAACAGCTATTAATTTAGCACAGGCTCTTTCCGAAGCGGGTGTGACGATTTTAGGAACTCAAGTGGATGATTTGGATCGGGCAGAAAATCGAGATCAGTTTGAAAAAGCGCTGAAAGCATTAGGCATCCCACAACCGCCAGGCCAAACAGCAACCAATGAAGCAGAGGCCTTAGCTGCCGCTAGTCACATTGGTTTCCCTGTTTTAGTCAGACCGTCATATGTTCTTGGTGGTCGAGCTATGGAGATTGTGGAAAATGCAGAAGATCTTCAACGTTATATGAAAACGGCAGTCAAAGCCAGTCCAGAACACCCAGTTCTGATTGACTCCTATATTGTTGGTAAAGAGTGCGAAGTAGATGCCATTTCAGATGGAGAGTCGGTATTAATTCCTGGAATTATGGAACACATTGAGAGAGCTGGTGTCCATTCGGGAGATTCAATGGCGGTTTACCCACCGCAAGGATTATCCAAACAGATACAAGAAACTATCACAGACTATACCAGACGTTTAGCTATAGGACTAAACTGTATTGGCATGATGAATATTCAATTTGTTATTAAAGACGAGCAGGTGTATGTGATTGAAGTCAATCCACGCGCAAGTCGTACCGTACCTTTCCTATCCAAAGTCACAAATATTCCAATGGCCCAAGTAGCTACAAAATTAATTTTAGGGCAAAAATTAAGGGATTTAGACTATGGGGATGGTCTTTATCCAGAGAGCCAGCTGGTTCATATCAAAGCACCGGTTTTCTCTTTTACTAAACTAGCTCAGGTAGATAGTCTCTTGGGACCTGAAATGAAATCAACAGGAGAGGTTATGGGATCAGATATAAGTCTCGAAAAAGCTTTGTATAAAGCATTCGAAGCAAGTTATTCTCATTTACCAGAATATGGTCACATTGTGTTTACCATAGCAGATGATAGCAAGGCAGAGGCATTGGAGTTGGCGAAACGTTTCCTTGCGATTGGCTATCACATTGTTGCCACTCAAGGTACAGCAGCTTATTTTGCGGAGCGAGGGTTAGAATCACAGGTGGTTGCTAAGATTGGCGATACCGCAAATGACATTCCATCCTTGGTTCGAAGTGGACAGGTTCAGGCTATTATTAATACAGTGGGCACTAAGCGCACAGCGGATAAAGATGGTCAATACATTAGACGTTCAGCTATTGAACAAGGAATTCCACTGTTTACAGCTTTAGACACAGCTAAGGCGATGTTAACAGTTTTAGAAAGCCGTTCCTTTAGAACACAAGCCATTTAAGGCTCAAGCCCCTTTTAAGTATTCTTAGAGGGGCTTTCTCTATTGTTTTAAGAACTAAGTGACAAAAGTGTAAGGTAGAAATGCTTGAAAGCAAGTATAATAGAAGAAAAGGCAACTGATTTGAGCATGATTTTTGTTAGGAAGATAAAGAATTTCTTGACAATAATTGAAAAAGGTCATATACTTGTCTTATAAAAATAGTACAAAAGGGGAGGACAGAAATGTCTAAAAAAGGAAAGACTAAGATGTCAAAGAAAACTAAGGGGATTATCGCAGGTGCAACAGCGCTGGTTGTAGTGCTCATTGGGGGAATTTTATGGAAACAGCAGCAGGATGCCGTGTCTACTGATGCGATGAAAGAACCTTATTCAGCGGTTAATGTGACTGAAGGTAGTATTGCTTCCTCGACCTTGCTATCAGGTACTGTTAAAGCTCTTTCAGAAGAATACATTTATTTTGATGCCAGTAAAGGTGCGGATGCGACGGTAACGGTGAAAGTTGGGGATCAAGTAACTCAGGGTCAACAGCTAGTCCAATACAGCACCACAACTCAACAAGCAGCTTATGATGCAGCTGTTAGAAGTCTTAATAAAATCGGTCGCCAAATTAACCATTTGAAAACTTATGGCGTTCCCGCTGCTACAACAGAAACAAGCAAGGATGAAGAAACAGGTGAAGAAACCACAACAACTGTACAGCCATCAGCTCAACAAAATGCTAGCTACACTCAACAGTTGCAAGATTTAAATGATGCCTATGCAGACGCCCAATCCGAAGTTAATAAAGCTCAAGTAGCCTTAAATGACACTGTGATTGTTAGTGGTGTCTCAGGTACTGTTGTAGAAGTTAACAATGACATCGATCCTTCTTCTAAAAATAGTCAAACTTTGGTCCACGTAGCGACTGAAGGGCAACTTCAAGTTAAAGGGACCTTGACGGAATATGATTTAGCTAATATCAAAGTTGGTCAACCAGTAAAAATTAAATCTAAAGTCTATTCAGACCAAGAATGGACTGGAAAAATTTCTTACATCTCGAATTACCCTGCAGATGCTAACGCTAACAGCGGAGGTGCTGGATCAGGTTCCACAGGGGGATCAACGAGTGCCGCTTACGACTACAAAATTGATATTACAAGTCCATTGAATCAGTTGAAACAAGGTTTTACAGTCTCTGTTGAGGTTGTTAACGAAGCAAAACATTCCCTAGTTCCTCTGACAGCAGTTATCACTAAAGATAAAAAACATTATGTTTGGGTTTATGATGATAGCACAGGCAAAGCCAAAAAAGTTGAGGTAACTCTTGGCAACGCAGACGCTGAAAAACAAGAGATTAATCAGGGCTTGAAAGTTGGAGATATCGTTATTGCTAACCCAGATAAGCAAATCAAAGAAGGGAAAAAGCTAGAAGACGTTATTTCAGCAGACACCAAGACATCAAAAGATTCTAAAGAAAAAACCAAAGAATCCGGGGTGAATAAGTAGTGCCAGATGACAAAAAAGAATTAATGCGATTAACAAATATTGTTAAGAGTTATCGAAATGGTGAACAAGACCTTAAGGTTTTAAAAGACATCAACTTAACAGTTTATGAAGGAGAGTTCCTAGCCATAATGGGACCATCTGGTTCAGGAAAATCTACCTTGATGAATATTATTGGTCTATTGGACCGGGCAACCTCGGGAGACTATGTCCTAAATGGAACAGAAGTTGAGGTTCTTAGCGATAGAAAACTAGCTCAAGTTCGAAACGAAGAAATTGGCTTTGTTTTCCAACAATTCTTTCTCTTAGCAAAACTGAATGCTCTCCAAAACGTTGAACTTCCTCTGATTTATGCGGGAGTTAGTGTGTCAAAACGTCGCGAACGTGCCAAAAAATTTTTAGAAAAAGTAGAACTTGGCATGCGTATGAAACATCTACCTTCAGAATTATCAGGTGGACAAAAACAAAGGGTAGCTATCGCTCGTGCATTAGTGAATAATCCATCTATTATTTTGGCAGATGAGCCAACAGGTGCGCTTGATACCAAAACAGGTCAACAAATCATGGAACTGTTAACAGAATTAAATCAAGAAGGAAAAACCATTATTATGGTTACCCATGAACCTGAAATTGCTGATTTTGCAACCCGTAAAATCATTATCCGAGATGGTGAGATTACCACTGACACCACTGAAAGTGTCAGAATTGACTAGGAGGAGGATTAATGGAAAATTGGAAATTCGCTCTTAGTTCAATCTGGGGGCATAAAATGCGCTCAATCCTAACTATGTTAGGGATTATTATCGGGGTATCAGCTGTCGTCATTATTATGGGGCTTGGGAATGCCATGAAAAAAAGTGTGACAGATACCTTCTCAAACAATCAAAAAGAAATTCAGCTTTATTATAAAGAAAAGGGTGAAGACGAAGATCCTTACGCTGCTTTCTATTCTCATGAAAATGATCAAGAAGTTAAGGCTGAATGGTTGGAGCAAATTGTGAGAGACATTGATGGTGTTGACGCTTATTACTTTACCAATAACACCTCATCAACCATTTCTTATGAAAAAAAGAAAATGGAAAATGCCGCCATTACAGGTGTTAGTCAAGATTACTTTAAGGTCAAGGATTATGATATTGTCGCTGGTCGCACCCTTAAGGCAGCTGATTATCGAAATTTTTCACGTATCATTTTATTAGATACGGTCTTATCAGATGAGTTGTTTGGAAAAGGTAATTATAAAGATGCCCTAAACAAAGTTGTCAGTCTTGGTAATAAAGATTACCTAGTTATTGGAGTTTATAAGACCCCTCAAAGTTCGGTTTCTATGGGAGGCTTAGTTGGTGGTGCTGTCATGGCTAATACTCAAGTGGCATCTGAATTCAATGTCAAAGAAATTGGATCTATTTATGTCCATGTGCGTGATATTCGCCGTAGCTTAACTTTGGGGCAAGAAGCAGCACAAATGTTAACACAACTATCACATGTGAAAGATGGGGAGTATGCTGTCCCAGATAATAGCAAGCTCGTCAATGAAATTAATACTCAATTTGGGGTAATGACAACTGTTATAGGTTCTATTGCAGGAATCTCCTTATTGGTTGGTGGTATTGGCGTTATGAATATTATGCTGGTTTCTGTAACGGAGCGTACCCGAGAAATTGGCCTACGAAAAGCTTTGGGAGCAACCCGTTTAAAAATCCTTGCTCAATTTCTGATTGAATCGATCGTACTGACCGTTATCGGAGGTCTACTTGGTTTACTTCTAGCCCAAATTGGTGTAGGGGCCTTGGGAAGTGCGTTGAACCTCAAAGGAGCATCAGTATCATTTAATATTGCTTTAATTGCGATCCTCTTCTCAGCATCTATTGGTATCGTCTTTGGAATGTTACCTGCTAACAAGGCAAGTAAATTGGACCCAATTGAGGCTCTGCGTTATGAATAGATTTGGTATCTCGCATGCCCTTTTAAAAAAATATTTAAAGGGGTTAGGTGTCTTATCAATTCTGTTTTCTATAGCCTTGGTTGTCTATCTTGTGAGACAACTCGATATTCTTAACAACCCCAATGCCTTAGCGCATACCATCAAAGATCATGTAGTGATTGGTTCGATTGGTTTTTTCGCCCTACAAATTATCCAAGTGGTAATTCCTATCATTCCTGGTGGGGTTACCACAGTCGTCGGTTTTCTCGCTTTTGGACCTGTATTAGGATTTTTACTCAATGTCACAGGGATTTGTATTGGTTCATCACTATTATTTAAACTGGTTAGAAAGTATGGAAAACCCTTTATTTTACTTTTTCTAACGGAAGAACAATTAGACTTTTACGAGAAAAAATTATCGTCAAAAACGTTTGAAGTCTTTTTTGTCCTAAATATGCTTTCCCCTCTTGCACCAGCAGATGCATTAATTATGATCACGGGATTAAGTCGCATGAGTTACCGTCAATTCCTGATAATCATCCTTATCTGCAGACCAATTTCCATTATTACATTTAGTTATTTTTGGATTTATGGTGGAGAGGTCATAAGGCGTCTTTTAATGACTTCTTAATTCCTAGCTGAACTTCGTTCAACTAGGAGTTTTTGAGTGATATGCTTATTGTTTAAACAAAAGGAGATTAATCCATGAAACTCTTGTCTGATTTACTATTGACCATGTCAAAAATCAGATTCTCTTGGTTATTAAAGGCTAGTGTCTTTCAGTTATTATTTGTAACCATGGCTAACTTTGCATTATCCGAGTTTTTCTATATTATACTGGGAGTAACTGGACAATACCATTTAGATAAAGACAATTTTTTTACTTTTTTGAAAAATCCTCTTGCACTGGCTTTGTTATTTTTGTATCTATTGTTATTTGCTGCCTTTATCCATCTTGAATTTTTTGCGCTTTATCGGATTATAGCAGATCAAGAGATTAGCGTTAGAGGTATTAAAAAGCGATTTTCTTATTATTTGAAGCGCATTTGGAAGACATTCTCCGGTTATCAATTAATTCTTTTTGTAGGTTATGTCTTGCTGACTATCCCAGTCTTGCACCTAGGGTTATCTTCAGTCATCACTGAAAAACTTTATATTCCAGAATTTATCGTAGGAGAATTGTCGAAAACAGCAACAACTAAATATTTGTTGTATGTCGCCTTTGCCTTTTTGTTTTATCTTAATTTACGCTTGATTTATTTTTTACCCTTGTTAGCCATTAAGCATCGAACAGTAAAAGAGGCTATGATAGAAAGTTGGCAAAGAACTAAGGGGTATCAGTTTTCTTTAGTGATTCGTCTACTAGCTGTCAGTGCGGTCACCTTTTTGTTTTCATCAACTGTTATTTCGATTGTTTTAGCCCTAGTGTATTTCTTTAATCCTAGTGGTAATCAGGTGATCATACAAACCATTTCCTTAACGATTATCTGGGAATTAATCTTTTTTGCGACGATTTTCTTGAAGCTTTGCTCTGCTATTATTTTAAAAGAAGATATTGCACCTCAAAAAGAATGGTATCATCCTAAAAAAGTAACCAAACGAACCAGAGGCTACGCCTTCTTATTTGTGCTGTTGACCTTAGGATTTGCTTATCAGTCATTGGAAAGATTGGCTTTCTTTCAAACTCCAACGCCAAAAGCTGTTATCGCTCATCGTGGTCTTGTTTCAGCAGGTGTGGAAAATTCTTTAGAGGCTCTAGAAGGTGCTAAAAAAGCAAAAAGTGACTATGTTGAGCTAGATTTGATCTTAACTAAAGACAATCGCTTTGTTGTGTCGCATGATAATCACTTGAAACGATTAGCAGGTCTTGATGAAGATATTCGTCATCTAACCTTAGCAGAAGTGGAACAGTTACGTATTCAGCAGGGCAAATTTTCGAGTCATTTTGTTTCTTTTGAAACGTTTTACAAAAGAGCTAAGAACTTAAAGATGCCTCTCTTGATTGAATTAAAACCAACAGGATCTGAGCCTAACAATTATGTTGACCTTTTCCTAGAAGAATACCATCGTCTCGGCATTAGTAAAGAAAATAAGGTCATGTCACTTAACTTGAAAGTTATGGAAGCTATCAAAAAGAAAGATCCTTCTATTACAGCTGGGTATGTTATCCCTATTCAATTTGGCCTTTTTGGAGATGAAACGGTTGATTTTTATGTGATTGAAGATTTTTCATACCGTTCTTATTTGTCGACACAAGCTTTTTGGAAGAACAAAGAAGTCTATGTTTGGACCATCAATGATTCTAGTCGGATAGAACATTATTTGCTCAAACCTATTCAAGGAATTATCACAGATAAGCCAGGTTTAACCAGATATTTAGCTAAGGATTTGAGGAAAGATACGTCCTATTTTGATCGGTTAATCAGAATTATTAGCAGCCTCTACTAGATTTTAAAAACTGTCAAGAAAAAAACTTGACAGCATAAAAAAACTACGATATACTAGTCCATGTAAGAAATGAGCAAGGCTGTATTTCTTGACAGAACTATTAAAAAGAAAAGAGATATGATAATAATGGCAGTTAAAATTCGTTTAACTCGTATGGGTTCTAAGAAAAAACCTTTCTACCGTATTAACGTTGCAGATTCACGTGCACCACGTGATGGTCGTTTCATCGAAACAGTTGGAACATATAACCCACTTGTAGCTGAAAACCAAATCACTGTAAAAGAAGACCGCGTTCTTGAGTGGTTGGCTAAAGGTGCACAACCTTCTGATACAGTTCGTAACATCTTGTCAAAAGCTGGTGTTATGGCTAAATTCCACGACCAAAAATTCTCTAAATAATAACAGCCTATGGATACCATTGAAAATCTTATTATCGCTATTGTGAAACCTTTGATTTCACAACCAGATAATCTTACCATTAAAATTGAAGATACTCCTGACTTTTTAGAGTATCATCTTGACTTGGATGCTCAAGACATCGGTCGTGTTATCGGCAAAAAAGGTCGAACTATTACTGCGATAAGATCGATTGTCTACTCGGTTCCAACTGCAGGGAAAAAAGTTCGTTTAGTTATTGATGAGAAGTAGTATCTCATTAAGAATAAAATAGAACAGATGTCTGTTAACTCTGGTTAGCAGACTTTTTGTTGCTCTCAAATTGATTATTTGATGAAAAGACTTTGTTATTAGCTTGTTTTTAGCCACATGTAGTTTATCAAACATTAAAAAATTTGATTTTATAAAAAACTTGACTGGTTAAGTAAATGGTGCTATGATTAGTTTAGCCCTATGGGGACACTAATCAAAACTTGTGAGGTAATCATTTACTGAACAAGACATAAAATGAAATCTAATGATTAAAACTCATAAACGCGTTATAAGCCTAATGACGGTAACAGCGCTATCAAGCTTGGCTTTGGCGAATGCTGCTATGACATCAACTGTTCAAGCTGAGACGCCTGTTCATTCTACTGCACTGGAAGCTCCCGCAGGAACATTCCAATTTTTAGCAACAGTTGTTGATAGTAAAGGTCAAACCTTATCAGGCAAGTCTGTTGTGTTGACTGATACAACGGATGCTTCGAACAAGGTTGTTCAAACTGTTGTTACAGATGCCAAAGGTCAAGCTTTATTTAGTCAATTACCGATTAATAGAAGCCTTAGCGTTTCAGTTGATGGTGTGGTTAAAGGTTATACTGTTCGTACTAGCCAAGCCAATAGTCAATTAGCAGCTAGTTTTATTGCTCAAGGTGTAGGACAAGGCACTCCTGACTATACTAAAACACCTTTAGATGTTTACGTGCGTAATCAAGACGCTGAAGCAATTGCTGACAAAGCAGTGACCTTAAAAGATAGCTCAGGTAATCTTGTTGAAACAGTAACAACAGGTAAAGATGGGCTAGCTCGTTTTACTAAAGGCCTAATGGATGGTACGTTTTATGCTATCTTTGTGGATGGCAAAAAAATGAGCGAAACCGTTCCAGGTATGCCAGTTAATGGGGCTCTTGATACAAGCAAAGAACAGGCAACAGAACAACCAAAAGCAACAGGTTTTAACTTCCTTGTAACTATTTTAGACAAAGAAGGTAAAGTTCTTGAAGGAAAAGAAGTTGCTTTGTCTGATATTACAGATGGAAAACCACTTCCTCTTAAAGTTGCAAAGACAAATGCAAAAGGCCAAATTCTATTTGAACAATTACCATTATCACGTAATATTAGTGTGACAGTTGATGGTAAATCACAAGGATATACTGTTAGAACAGACCAAAATGGACAGCTAAAAGAAGCAGCCTTTTATGCTGAAGGAAAAGGAAGTGTGGCACCAGAATATACGAAAAAACCATTGACGATTACTGTTCGTGATTCAGGTGGAAATGGCCTTGCTGGTCAAACGGTGACTTTAGTTAATGATCTTGGTCAAACAGTTGCTGAAATGACAACTGATGCAAAAGGGAAAGCAACTTTTGTTAATCAGTTGATGGATGGTATGTTCTACAATTACCTGGTTAATGGTATTAAAATGAATACTGTGACACCAGGAAATGACATCAGTGCCTACTTGAAAACTAGTCAAATTAAGAAAGCTGATGAGAAGCCAATGCCTGAGCAGTCAGACAAAACAGACGCTTCAAAACAAAAGGATAAGGCTAAAGGTATGGATACCAAAAAAGCAGCAGCACCTGTAAAACAAGAAGGTAAAACCTTTCCTAAAGCAGGTGATAAAGGAGTTACTTTAGTCAGCTTGATTGGTCTTGTTATCTTAGGAATTGCAGGCATGCTTACCTTGACAAAGGCAAAAATGAAACCATAACCCTCTATCTCTCCTAAAACTATTTCTTAATCAAAACCTCTTTTGAACGATAGTATTCAAAAGGGGTTTTATGTATGTTAACGCCTCTATTTTATACGACAAATGAATCAAGCTACCTGGGAGATGTAAAAATTTTCTACCACTAGCCACGTTTAGAAATGAGAAATGAGAAATGACCTATGACCTAGTTGATGCTCTTTCTTTCCTTTGAAAGAGAAGGGAGAAAGTTGTGAACCAGAAGTGCAAAATAGGTTATAACGTGTTAAAATAGTAAATGATTTGGTTTTAACCGTAGTTCCTTTTATGGGATCCTATGAAACCATGATAAACCATCCAGGTGGGATGAGATAACGAGCGAACGATTGAGGAGTTAGTATGGAATATTTTAACGTTGGGAAGATTGTCAATACCCAAGGACTACAAGGAGAAATGCGTGTATTATCGGTCAGCGATTTTGCTGAGGAGCGCTTTAAGAAGGGATCGCAATTGGCTTTGTTTGATGACAAAGATCAGCTTGTTCAAGAGGTCACGATTGTTAGCCATAGAAAGCAAAAAAACTTTGATATCATCAAATTTAAAGACATGTATCATATTAATGCTATTGAAAAGTACAAGGGATACACTTTAAAGGTCTCAAAAGACAATCAAGGGGATTTACAAGAAGGAGAATTTTATTACCATCAGATTATTGGCATGGCTGTTTATGAAAAGGATGTCCTTATTGGACATATTAAGGAAATCTTGCAGCCAGGTGCTAATGATGTTTGGGTAGTGAAGCGTCAAGGAAAACGAGACTTGTTATTACCATATATTCCCCCAGTAGTTCTTAACGTAGATGTTCTTAACAAGCGCGTGGATGTTGAATTGATGGAAGGCTTAGACGATGAAGATTGATATTTTGACTCTTTTTCCTGAAATGTTTGCCCCTCTAGAGCATTCCATTGTAGGCAAGGCAAAAGAAAAAGGATTACTTGACATTCACTACCATAACTTTCGGGATTACGCTGAAAAAGCTCGACATGTTGATGACGAACCCTATGGTGGTGGGCAAGGCATGCTCTTGAGAGCACAACCAATTTTTGACACCATTGAACACATCCAAGCTCAAAAACCGCGGATTATCCTCTTGGATCCTGCTGGAAAACCCTTTACTCAGGCTTATGCTGAAGAATTAGCTCTTGAGGAAGAGTTAATTTTTATTTGTGGTCATTATGAGGGCTACGATGAGCGTATTAAAACCTTAGTCACAGATGAAATATCGTTGGGAGATTTTGTCCTAACTGGTGGGGAATTGGCAGCCATGACGATGGTGGATGCAACTGTTCGGCTAATTCCAAATGTGATTGGTAAGGAAAGCAGTCATCAGGACGATTCCTTCTCATCAGGACTTTTAGAATACCCTCAATACACTAGGCCTTATGACTACCGAGGGATGACGGTGCCAGATGTTTTGATGAGTGGGCACCATGAACGTATTCGATTGTGGCGTTTAGAAGAAAGTCTCAGAAAAACCTATTTGAGAAGGCCAGATTTGCTAGAGCGGTACGAGTTTTCTGAGGAAGAGAGCAACTTATTAGCTAAGATAAAAGCAGAATTGATTCAAGGAGAAGACTAATGGAAGAAAGAGAATATGATATAACCATCATTGGTGGTGGTCCAATAGGTTTATTTGCAGCCTTTTATGCAGGGCTCCGAGGTATGAGGGTGAAAATCATTGAAAGTTTATCAGAACTAGGTGGTCAACCCGCCATTCTTTACCCAGAAAAAATGATTTATGACATTCCAGCCTACCCCGCTTTGACGGGAGCAGAATTAACAGAGAATTTGCTCAAGCAATTGAGTCGCTTTAAAGATCGTACAACAATTTGTTTAAAAGAAGAAGTCTTGTCTTTTGAGAAGGTTGAAGGTGGTTTTTCGATTACCACTAATAAGGCAGAGCACTTTTCAAAAGCGATTATCATTGCTTGTGGAAATGGCGCTTTTGCACCACGGACATTAGGGTTAGAAGGGGAAGAAGATTTTGCTGACCATAACCTGTTTTATAATGTCCATCAGTTGGAACAATTTGCAGGCCAAAAAGTTGTGATTTGTGGTGGGGGGGATTCGGCTGTAGATTGGGCTTTGGCCATAGAAAACATTGCTGAAAGTGTTACAGTTGTCCACCGCCGCGATGCATTTAGAGCACACGAACACAGTGTGGAATTGTTGAAAGCATCAACGGTCAACCTCTTAACACCTTATGTGCCAAAAGCATTGAAAGGCATTGGAAATCTAGCTGAAAAGCTAGTCATTCAAAAGGTTAAAGAAGAAGAGACAATGGAGCTTGATGTGGATAGTATCATTGTGAGCTTTGGTTTTTCGACCTCTAATAAAAATTTGAAAAATTGGAACCTCGACTACAAACGCTCCAGTATCAATGTCACTCCGCTTTTCCAAACCAGTCAAGAAGGTATTTTTGCTATTGGGGATGCGGCAGCTTATGATGGGAAAGTTGATTTAATCGCTACTGGATTTGGTGAGGCACCAACAGCCGTTAATCAAGCCATTAACTATATTTATCCAGATCGAGATAACCGTGTGGTGCATTCAACATCTTTAATTGACTAAAGAGTTAGGGTTACCATCTCGTCATTAGAGAGGAACGTTCACTTATTAGGTTGATACTTGTTCTAAGGGGTGGAGCCACTTTTGTCAAGTGTTCGTGACAAGTCTAGGGTATTGTGATAAAATAGACATTGTGAAAAAAGTGTGATGGTTTTCACAGGATAATACATTACAATGAAAAGGGGTCTATCATGACAACAACAGATAAAGAGACATTTAGTTCTTTTATGAATAAGGTCTTAGCGGGTACAGCGATTGCTATCGTTGTGGCGCTCATTCCAAATGCTATTTTAGCAACTTTTTTAAAGCCGCTTCTGCCAAATGCAGCAGCAGCAGAATTTTTACACATTGTGCAAGTCTTCCAATTCTTCACACCTATTATGGCAGGGTTTTTGATTGGTCAACAGTTTAAGTTTAACCCAATGCAACAGTTGGCGGTTGGTGGAGCAGCCTATATTGGTTCTGGAGCGTGGGCTTATACTGAGGTTGTTCAAAAAGGTATAGCAACAGGTACTTTCCAACTTAGAGGTATTGGGGATCTCATCAATATGATGATTACAGCTAGCCTTGCGGTTTTAGCGGTTAAGTATTTTGGGAATAAATTTGGCTCTTTAACCATTATCTTGTTACCAATTATTATCGGAACAGGTGTTGGTTACATTGGTTGGAAGTTATTGCCTTATGTGTCTTATGTGACAACGCTAATTGGGCAAGGGATTAATTCCTTTACAACCTTACAACCTATTTTAATGTCTATTTTAATTGCAGTTGCTTTCTCGCTTATCATTGTTAGTCCGATTTCAACAGTGGCTATTGGTTTAGCTATTGGATTAAATGGAATGGCTGCCGGTGCTGCGTCTATGGGAATTGCATCAACAGCTGCAGTTCTTGTTTGGGCAACACTCAAAGTTAATAAGTCAGGTGTACCAATTGCTATTGCACTTGGGGCTATGAAAATGATGATGCCAAACTTCTTAAAACATCCTATCATGGCTATTCCGATGGTGATCACTGCAGCAATTAGCTCATTAACAGTACCATTGTTTAATCTTGTTGGGACACCAGCTTCATCTGGTTTTGGTTTGGTTGGTGCAGTAGGACCAATTGCTTCTTTAGCAGGTGGTAGCTCAGTATTTATTATTATCCTTGCTTGGATTGTTGTACCATTTGCAGTTGCATTTGCAGCGCATAAGGTTTCTAAAGATATTCTAAAACTTTATAAAGAAGACATTTTCGTCTTTGAAGGCTAATAGGAGGAAAATATGTTAGTTTATATTGCTGGCTCAGGAGCCATGGGATGCCGTTTTGGTTACCAAATTTCAAAAACAAATAACGATGTGATTTTGTTAGATAACTGGGAAGATCATATCAATGCCATTAAAGAAAACGGTTTAGTGGTGACAGGGGATGTGGAAGAAACAGTTAAGCTTCCTATTATGAAACCGACTGAAGCCACTCAAGAAGCCGATTTGATTATCTTGTTTACAAAAGCAATGCAGTTGCCACAAATGCTTCAAGACATTAAAGGAATTATTGGAAAAGAAACCAAAGTGCTTTGCCTTTTAAATGGTCTTGGACACGAAGACGTTATTCGTCAGTACATTCCAGAACACAACATTCTAATGGGAGTTACTGTCTGGACAGCTGGATTGGCAGGTCCTGGTCGTGCTCATCTTCAAGGTGTGGGAGCACTTAACTTACAAAGCATGGATCCAAGCAATCAAGAAGCTGGGCACCAAGTGGCTGACTTGCTAAATAAAGCTAACTTAAATGCGACTTATGATGAGAATGTTGTGCCAAACATCTGGCGAAAAGCTTGCGTGAATGGTACCATGAACTCAACTTGTGCCCTTCTAGATTGTACAATTGGTGAATTATTTGCCAGTGAAGATGGTCTCAAAATGGTAAAAGAAATCATCCATGAGTTTGTTATCGTTGGTCAAGCAGAAGGTGTTGCCTTGAACGAAGACGAAATTACAACTTATGTAATGGATACATCTGTTAAAGCTGCTCACCATTACCCATCAATGCACCAAGACCTTGTGCAAAATCACCGATTGACTGAAATTGATTTTATCAATGGTGCAGTCAATACCAAAGGTGAGAAACTGGGCATTGATACCCCATATTGCCGCTTGATTACACAGTTGGTACATGCCAAGGAAGCTATTTTAAAAATTAACTAATTTAAAAAGATTTGAAAAGCTCATCACATTAGGGTTAAATCCTTTGTGAAGGGCTTTTTTAGGTTTGATACTTTCTTTCAGCTTATCGAAGTTATGGGTAAGAAAAAGTGACAGAGATTGGATGTTTTTGGAAGATTATGCTTGACTTTAGAGAACAAAAAGGTATAATAATAACTGTAACCGATTTCAGAAAGAGGTGATTCTATCTTAAAATCAAAACGAAAACAGTTGATTATGGCAAAAATCGTAGAAGATAACTATGTTGCTTTAGAAGATTTGATGCAGCTGCTGGATTCGTCTGAGTCAACTGTCCGTAGAGATTTGGGGGAACTGGAGCAAGAAGGACGTTTGCACCGTGTTCATGGTGGAGCTGAATTGTTTCATTCCTTGCAAGAGGAATTGTCTAATCAGGAGAAGTCTGTCAAAAACAGTCAAATCAAACAGGCGCTCGCTCAAAAAGCTTCCCGATTCGTCTATGATAATGACGTGATTTTTATTGATGCTGGGACAACGACGGAATTTTTACTCCCTTTTTTACAAGGAAAAAATGTTACGGTCGTTACTAACTCCATCCATCATGCGACTCGCTTAGTTGATTTATCCATCAAAACGATTATCATTGGTGGGTATGTCAAACAAACCACTGATGCGAGCATTGGGAGCGTGGCTTTGGAACAAATCAGACAGATGAACTTTGATAAAGCATTTCTTGGCATGAATGGTGTTGATGAGGCCTATCTAACAACCCCAGATATGGAAGAAGCCGTGATAAAAAAAGCAGTCATTGCGAATGCAAAGGTGTCTTACATTCTGGTTGATGGCACGAAAATCGGTCAGGTATCCTTTGTTAAAGTAGCTGCTATTGATCAGGTGACCATTATTACTGAGGCAGCCTCGACAGGGATTCTCAAAAAAATAAAGGAAAAGGCAAAGGTGATTGAACTATGATTTATACCGTGACCTTAAACCCTTCGATTGACTTTATCGTCAGAATTGACCAGCTAAATCTGGGATCAGTGAATCGCATGGTCAGTGATGATAAGTTTGCAGGGGGAAAAGGTATCAATGTCAGTCGTGTCTTGCAACGATTAGGAGTTGGGAATACGGCGACAGGCTTTCTTGGCGGCTTTACTGGACATTTTATCGAAGATAGTTTAAAGAATGAAGGCATTGAAACGGCTTTTGTGAAGGTAGACCAGGATACCCGTATCAATGTTAAAATTAAGTCGCAAGAAGAGACTGAAATAAATGGTCAAGGGCCAATGATTAGTCAGGAACAATTGGAAGCCTTGAAAGCTAAGTTATCCCAATTGACCTCAGACGATACCGTTGTTTTTGCGGGATCAGCTCCAGCTAATCTTGGGAATGCTGTTTATAAGGAATTGATTCCTTTAGTTAGGAAAAGTGGTGCCCAGGTGGTCTGCGATTTTGAAGGACAACCCCTCTTAGATGCCCTTGCGAATAATCCTTTGTTAGTTAAACCTAATAACCATGAGCTAGAAGCTATTTTTGGTGTTCCGTTAAACAGTCTTAACGATGTAGAAACCTACGCTCGTCGAATTTTAGAGATGGGAGCCCAGCATGTCCTCATTTCGATGGCTGGTGATGGTGCCTTGTTGGTTACTGAGGAAGCCACCTATTTTGCTAAGCCAATTAAAGGGCAGGTCAAAAATTCTGTCGGGGCTGGTGATTCTATGGTTGCTGGATTTACAGGCGAATTTGTTAAGAGTAAAGACCCAGTAGAAGCCTTAAAATGGGGTGTGGCTTGTGGTACAGCGACGGCTTTCTCTGATGACTTGGCGACAATTGCATTTATTAAGGAAACATATCATAAAGTTGAGGTAGAAAAACGATGAAAATTCAAGATTTATTGAGAAAAGATATTATGATTCTCGATTTACAGGCTATTTCTAAAGAAGTTGCCATTGACGAGATGATTACTAAATTAGTTGAAAAAGATATTGTTCACGATTTTGATGTCTTTAAAAAGAGTATCATGACACGTGAAGAACAAACATCAACTGGACTTGGCGACGGTATTGCCATGCCTCATTCTAAAAATATTGTGGTTGATGAACCAGCGGTTTTATTTGCGAAATCAAATAAAGGGTTGGATTATAAGGCTTTAGATGGTCAACCAACGGATCTCTTCTTTATGATTGCTGCACCTCAAGGGGCAAATGACACTCACTTGGCTGCGCTAGCAGAATTATCAAAATACCTTTTGAAAGACGGTTTTGCAGATAAACTTCGTGCTGCAGCGACACCAGATGACGTTCTTGCTGTCTTTGATGAGGCTTCAACAGCTAAAGAAGAAGTGGTAGCGCCAACTAGTGGTCAAGATTTTATCGTTGCAGTTACAGCTTGCCCAACAGGGATTGCTCACACTTATATGGCAGAAGAGGCTTTGAAAAAACAAGCTGCAGAAATGGGAGTAGCTATTAAAGTTGAAACAAACGGCGCTTCTGGTGTGGCTAATCGTTTAACCGCTGAAGATATTCAGAAAGCTAAGGGTGTTATCGTTGCAGCAGATAAAGCAGTTGAAATGGATCGTTTTGACGGTAAACAATTAATTGCTCGCCCTGTTGCAGATGGTATCAAGAAGAGTCAAGAATTGATTTCTTTGATTTTGAATAATGAAGGACACACTTACCACGCTAAGAACGGAAAGTCTGAAACAGCAGTATCATCTGAGAAAACAAGCTTAGGCGGTGCTTTCTATAAACACTTGATGGGTGGTGTCTCTCAAATGTTGCCATTCGTTATTGGTGGCGGGATTATGATTGCTCTAGCTTTCTTGTTGGATAACATGCTTGGTGTGCCAAAAGACCAACTAGGCAATCTTGGATCTTATCATGAAGTAGCTGCTATTTTCATGAAAATTGGTGGTGCAGCCTTCTCCTTCATGTTACCAGTACTAGCAGGTTATATCGCTTATTCTATTGCTGAAAAACCGGGCTTAGTAGCTGGTTTTGTGGCAGGTGCCATTGCCTCAAATGGTCTTGCTTTTGGTAAGGTACCATTTGCAGCAGGAGGAGAAGTGAGCTTGGGCTTAACGGGCGTGCCATCAGGTTTCCTTGGGGCGCTTGTGGGTGGTTTCCTTGCCGGTGGTGTTATTCTTGCCCTTCGTAAATTGTTGGCAGGCCTACCACGTTCTCTAGAAGGGGTTAAATCTATCCTCCTTTACCCATTACTTGGCGTCCTTGTCACTGGTTTCTTGATGCTTTTTGTCAATATTCCAATGGCAGCTATTAACACAGCCCTTAATGATTTCTTACAAGGTCTTTCAGGAAGCTCTGCTGTCCTTATGGGACTTCTTGTTGGTGGAATGATGGCTGTTGACATGGGTGGCCCTGTTAATAAGGCAGCTTATGTTTTTGGTACAGGAACTTTAGCAGCTACTGTGGCAAATGGTGGTTCGGTCGTTATGGCGCTGTTATGGCAGGTGGTATGGTACCTCCTCTTGCTGTTTTTGTAGCCACTCTCTTGTTTAAAGATAAATTTACCAAAGAAGAACGTGAATCAGGCTTGACAAATATTGTTATGGGACTTTCATTCATCACCGAAGGAGCAATTCCGTTTGGTGCAGCTGACCCAGCACGTGCGATTCCTAGCTTTATCGCAGGTTCTGCCTTGACAGGAGCTCTTGTTGGTTTGGCTGGTATTAAATTAATGGCGCCACATGGTGGTATCTTCGTCATCGCCTTAACAAGTAATCCAATCTTATATCTTGTCTTTGTTGTGATTGGCGCCCTTGTATCAGGTATCTTATTTGGCGCTCTTCGCAAAAAAGCCTAAAAGGTAAAGAACTTTTTTCTTACTAAAACTAGAATCTGTCAAGGTTCTAGTTTTTTGCTATACTAGGGTTAAAGGATAAGAAACGAGGACCTTTGAAGGTGAAAAAAAGGAGAAGAAGGGCTAAATCATCAATAAATCGACTTGTCTTAGGGTTAGTATTACTTAATCTGATTGTTAGTATGTGGACACTAAAATTGGGAAACCAGCGATTAGCTCCGTATGCGGATCACGAAACTCTGACATTTGTCAGGAAGATTAGTCATGCTGCTCAATCAGTCGCTCAAAAGAAACAGTTATACAGTTCGGTGATGATGGCTCAGGCCATTTTAGAATCCAATAATGGTAAGTCACAACTAAGTCAAAAACCTTATTACAATTTTTTTGGTATTAAAGGGGATTATAAGGGGCGGTCGGCTATTTTTCCTACCTTAGAAGATGATGGGCAAGGAAATTTATACCAAATTGACGACGCCTTTCGCTCTTATGGTAGTATGACAGCATGTTTTGAAGATTATGCTAGAGTTCTAAATGATCCTCTGTATACCAAAACCCATAAAAACCTAGGTTCTCATTATCACGATGCCACAGCTGCACTAACAGGAACCTATGCCACTGATACTAGTTACAACACCAAATTAAATGAACTCATTGCTGTTTATCAACTGACCTATTTTGATAGTCCCATGAAATAATAAGCTTTATCCACAAAATCCTCTTAAATTGGAAGAAATATTTCGATTTTAAGACAAAAGTTATCAATCTGGTTAAATCAGCTGTGGATAAGTCCTTGTTAGATTTCCTATGTTATAATAGAAACATAGAAAATGAATAGAAAAGGGATTTAATCACTAATGGTAAAAAAGAAAGGTAAGCTTCTACTTATCAGTCTTTTTGTTCTTGCGGCTTGTTTAGGAGCTTACAGTGCAATGAGACAACCTAACCGTACCTCTAAAGTATCAGCAGAAACAGTTACTGGTACCTCGACACAGGCATTTATCAATAATATTGGACCTACAGCCAGCGCTATCGCTCAAGAGCGTGACCTTTACGCTTCTGTGATGATTGCTCAAGCTATTTTAGAATCAAGTAACGGTCAATCTGGCCTTAGCCAAGCACCTTATTATAACTTCTTTGGCATCAAAGGGGCCTATAATGGTTCGTCAGTTACCATGTCAACTTGGGAAGATGATGGAGCAGGAAATACCTACACTATCGATCAACCCTTTAGAGCATACCCAAGTATCGCTGATTCACTTTATGACTACGCTAACTTACTAAGCTCTAATCTGTATGCTGGTGCTAGAAAATCAAATACACTGTCGTATCAAGATGCGACAGCAGCCTTAACAGGCCTATACGCTACAGATACGAGTTATAACTTGAAGTTAAACAATATTATTGAAACGTATGGGTTAACAGCCTATGATGTGACAAATGCTTCAGACCAAGGAGTCTCCTTAGCAGGTGCAGGCTACGTTTGGAATGAGTACCGTCACAATTATACAGATGCGGAAACCCTAGCAATTGATGAAGCATGGGCACAACGCTTTAACTATTAAGATAAGTCTAAAAATCATCCTAACGGGTGATTTTTTGGTATAATGAAATAATGAAAACAATTAAAGAAGTATACCAAAATCATGCTGAGATGCCTTACATTGCTCCAGCTTATCAAGAAGAGTTGTTGCGCAAGCCTATTCCTAAACGTAACATGGAGCGTATCAAGGAAGGGTTACTTCCTGGTCACATTGTGATGTTATGGCGCATTCAGTTCGGGACCTATACAACTGCTAATAGTCATCATAAATATTTTTACACAACCTATGGCATCGATGCGCAAAAAGAATTGGACTGGCTAATCTCTCAAGGTTATGTGCAAAAAGACTCTGCAAGAGAATCGCTCCGCCATTTACCAGCTAGCCGTTTAAAAGACTTTTTGGGACAAAAAGCAGTTAAAGGACTGTCAAAAATGAAGCGAGATGAATTAGATCAAGCCGTTTTAAGTCATTTTAGCGAAGAAGAATTGAGCACTTTAGTTGACCTCAGAGGTTACCGGCTACTCCCTAAGGGAGAAGAGGTCTTAGGGGCTAATGCCAATATTGTTGACCGTCATCCTCAGAAAAAATACTAGTTTAAGTCTACTTTAATAATCTTCAAATCTATGCTATAATGAGTCATATCGACATCAAGGAGAATGAATACATGCAATTAGTTCGTGAAAAAGAATTTGTCAATCAGTACCACTATGATGCTAGAAATCTCGAATGGGAAAAAGAAAACGGAACACCTGAAACCAATTTTGAAGTGACGTTCCAATTGATTAATAAAGATGAAGCTCGAAAGGAAACAGCTATCGTCTCTGTGTTACAATTTGTTATTGTCAAAGAAGAATTTGTGATTAGTGGAGTAATTTCACAGATGGTTCGTATTTTAGATCGTTTAGTAGATAAACCAAGTGAATTTACCCAAGAAGAAGTTGAATCCTTAGCAGCACCTTTATTAGATATGGTTAAACGCTTGACTTATGATGTCACAGAAATTGCCTTGGACAGCCCAGGCATTAATTTGGAGTTTAAGAATTAATGAAATTAGCAGTAATTACTGATAGCACAGCAGCATTACCAACTGACTTAAAGCAGGATGAGGCTATTTTTAGTCTTGATATTCCAGTTATTATTGATGGCGAGACCTATTTTGAAGGGCGTAATCTGACCATCGATGACTTTTATCAAAAGATGGCAACCTCACAAGAGCTCCCTAAGACAAGTCAGCCCAGCTTATCGGAATTAGATGAGCTTTTAGGCCTTTTGTCTGCTAAGGGTTACACACATGTCATCGGGCTTTTCTTGGCTGGTGGTATTTCGGGTTTCTGGCAAAATATCCAGTTTTTAGTTGAAGAACATCCTGATTTGGTCATTGCCTTTCCAGATAGTAAAATCACATCAGCTCCATTGGGCAGCATGGTTAAAAATGTATTAGATTGGTCTCGTCAAGGGAAAACCTTCCAAGAAATTCTAGATCAGTTGCAAAAACAGATTGATGGTACGACAGCCTTTATCATGGTGGATGATTTGAATCACTTGGTTAAAGGAGGAAGATTATCAAACGGTTCAGCACTGCTTGGCAATCTTTTGACCATTAAGCCTATCTTGTATTTTGACGATGAAGGAAAAATCGTGGTCTACGAAAAAGTCAGAACAGAGAAGAAAGCCATGAAACGTTTGGTAGAGATTCTTAATGACTTGACAGCAAATGGACAATACGATGTTTCCATTATTCATTCGAAAGCCCAAGATAAGGCAGATCACTTGAAGGCACTCTTGCAAGACAGTGGCTACCAGTGCGATATCGCAGAAGTTCACTTTGGGGCTGTTATTGCTACTCACCTAGGAGAAGGAGCAGTCGCCTTTGGGATTACACCCCGCGCCTAGTTATCTTTTGGGAAAGCTGGCGCCAAGTCTTAGTCAGATAGCAAAAAGCCCCTTACGAAATAGCTAGTGACCTAGGATAGGGTGACTAGTCCTTTAGATAATAGGTTAGAAAATAACGTATGAAATTAATGACAATGCCTTCTGAATTTCAGAAGGCTTTACCAATATTGAATAAAATTAAAGAAGCTGGTTATGAAGCCTACTTTGTGGGTGGCAGTGTCAGAGATGTGCTGTTGGGTCGTCCTATTCATGATGTAGATATTGCGACTAGCTCCTATCCTGAAGAGACCAAAGCGATTTTTAACAGAACTGTCGATGTTGGCATTGAACATGGTACAGTGCTCGTGCTTGAAAATGGTGGTGAGTATGAAATCACAACCTTTAGGACAGAAGATGTCTATGTGGATTATCGCCGTCCTAGTCAAGTGTCTTTTGTGCGATCTTTAGAAGAAGACCTCAAACGTAGAGATTTCACTGTGAATGCTTTGGCTCTTGATGAAAATGGTCAAGTGATTGATAAATTTACAGGTTTACAAGATTTAGAGCAAAAGCGATTACGCGCAGTAGGAGAGGCAGCAGACCGTTTTGAAGAAGATGCCCTCCGTATTATGAGAGGCTTTCGCTTTGCCGCAAGTTTGGATTTCGATATCGAGTCTGCCACCTTCGAAGCTATGAAAAGTCATTCCCTACTGTTAGCAAAAATTTCGGTAGAGCGTTCCTTTATTGAATTTGATAAATTGTTGATGGCACCTCATTGGCGAAAAGGTATCTTGGCTATGATTGCTTGTCAAGCTTACGACTATTTACCAGGTCTGGGACAACAAGAAATAGCTTTAAAGCAGTTAACAGTGTCCCTAGCTGATGACTTTACCTTTAGTGACCACCATCAAGCTTGGGCTTATTTGATCATAAGCTTATCGATTCAAAATCCTAAGCCGTTTTTAAAGGCTTGGAAAACCTCAAATGATTTTCAACGCTGTGTGGCACAATTAGTGACCCTTTACCATATTCGACAAGAAAGACCTTTTGAAAAATTGGATATTTATCAATATGGTAAAAAACTAGCAAGGTTGATAGAATCCCTTCGCCAAGCTATGGGACAAGACGTTGACATGGCTTATATTGAGCAATTAGACCAAGCATTAGCTATTCATGATAAACATGACATCGTGGTGAATGGCTCTCACTTAATAAAGAACTTTGGTTTGAAACCAGGACCAGAGTTGGGAGTGATACTTGAACGCATTGAGTTAGCTATTGTGGAAGGTCATCTTGCTAATGAGTTAGATGCCATTGAAGCATTTGTTAGAGAGGAATTAGCAACATGAGCCATTTTTTGGTGGAGAAACTGACAAAAACAGTGGGAGATAAGACCGTCTTTCAAGATATTTCCTTTATTATTCATGACTTTGACCGTATTGGGATTATTGGGGTTAATGGGACAGGAAAAACAACTCTTTTAGATGTCTTGTCGGGAAGGCTTGGTTTTGACGGAGACAATTCTCCATTTTCTAAAGCCAATGATTACAAAATCGCTTACTTAACACAAGATCCTGAATTTAACGATGCAGCCTCTGTTTTAGATACGGTATTGTCATCTGATGTTAAGGCGATTCAGCTGATTCGTCAATATGAACTATTGATGGCGAATTATACTGAGGATAAACAAGAGACCTTAGAGTCCCTCATGTCTGAAATGGATCGCTTAGATGCTTGGTCTATTGAAAGTGATGTCAAAACAGTCCTATCAAAATTAGGCATCACGGATTTGGAACAAAAAGTGGGAGACCTATCAGGTGGTATGAGAAGACGTGTCCAGTTAGCTCAAGTGTTGCTAGGAGCTGCTGACTTACTCTTGTTGGATGAGCCGACCAACCATCTTGATATTGACACCATCGCTTGGTTAACAACCTATCTCAAAACAGCTAAAAAAACCGTCCTTTTTATTACCCATGACCGTTATTTCCTGGATAATGTGGCCACCCGTATTTTTGAATTGGATAAAGCGGGACTGACAGAATATCAAGGCAATTACCAAGACTATGTGCGCTTAAAAGCAGAACAAGATGAACGAGATGCTGCTAATTTACACAAGAAGAAGCAACTCTATAAACAAGAATTAGCCTGGATGAGGACGCAACCACAGGCGCGTGCAACCAAACAGCAGGCTAGAATCAATCGTTTCACTGACTTGAAAAAAGAAGTTCACCAAGACAGTTCTGCGGATAAATTGGAGATGACTTTCGAAACGAGCCGAATTGGGAAGAAGGTGATTCACTTTGAAGACCTTTCTTTTGCTTATGGCGACCGACAGTTGATTAAGGATTTTAACTTGATTATTCAAAATAAAGATCGTATTGGAATTGTTGGAGATAACGGCGTCGGAAAATCTACCCTGTTGAATTTAATTAATGGAGATCTTGAACCAACTTCTGGGAAGCTTGATATTGGAGATACTATTCGTGTAGGTTATTTCTCTCAGCAGCTCAAAGATATGGATGAGACCAAACGGGTCATTAATTACCTTCAAGAAGTGGCTGATGAGGTTAAAACAAGTGTGGGAACAACGAGTATCAGTGAGCTTTTAGAACAATTTCTTTTTCCGAGATCAAGTCATGGCACGCTGATTGCTAAATTATCTGGTGGGGAGAAAAAACGGCTCTACTTGCTAAAACTGCTCATTGAAAAGCCAAATGTTCTTCTCCTTGATGAGCCAACAAATGATTTAGACATTGCCACCTTGACGGTCTTAGAAAACTTTTTAGCTAACTTTGCAGGACCAGTCATTACGGTTAGTCACGATCGTTATTTCCTAGACAAAGTAGCTACTAAGATTTTAGCCTTTGAAGAAGACGATATTCGTGTTTTTTATGGCAATTACAGTGATTACCTTGATGAAAAAGTTTTTGAAAAAGAAACAGTTGAGGCTGACTTGGTTAAAACAACAGTCACTGAAGAAGTGCCACTTCCTCAAAAAGAGGAAAGAAAGCGCATGTCCTACCTTGAAAAACAAGAATGGGCTCAAATTGAAGACACGATTGCCACGCTTGAGGCCCAGATTGAAGACATTGAAAGCCAGATGTTAGAAGTAGCAAGTGACTATGGTCAGCTAGCTCAGCTTCAAAGGGATTTAGAGCAAAAAAATAAGGATTTACTGGAAGCTTACGAACGGTTTGACTACCTTAGTGGCTTAGAAATGTAAGAATTGTATGTCAATGTCATTTTTATGGTACACTAGTGATAACAACAAAAGAAGTGCTCGATTGCGCTTCTTTTCATTCATCATTTATTACCTGAAGGAGGAGAAAAATGGGGCTGATTTGGTCGTATTTATCATCAAAGCCTAAGTGGTTGGCTTTGGACATTTTAGGTGGCCTATTATTTGTTCTGGTTAATTTAGGATTGCCCACTATTTTAGCTCGGATGATAGACCAAGGAATCTTGCAGCAGGATACCAAAGCCTTATATGGCTGGACATTGGTCATGTTTGTCATTATTGTGTTAGGTGTTCTTGGTCGAATTATCTTATCCTATGCATCTGGTAAGTTAACGACAACCATGATCAAGGAGCTGCGCAATGACATGTATCGTCAGTTGCAGGATTACTCTCATACAGAATATGAAAAAATTGGGGTTGCTTCTTTGGTTACCCGAATGACAAGTGATGCCTTTGTGCTCATGCAGTTTGCTGAAATGTCTTTACGTTTAGGAGTAGTGACGCCCTTAATGATGATTTTTTCAGTGCTGATGATTTTCTTGACAAGTCCATCGTTAGCATGGATTGTGGCGGTATCCATGCCTTTTTTGGTGCTGGTTGTTGTTTATGTCGCCGTCAAAACAAGGCCTCTCTCTGAAAAACAACAAGAAAGTCTAGACCACATTAATCAGTTAGTCAGAGAAAATTTGACTGGCTTGCGCGTGATTAGAGCCTTTTCGAGAGAAGCCTTTCAACAGGAACGTTTTGATGAGCGTAATCAAGAATACGCCGGCATTTCTAAACGTCTCTTCACCTTAACAGGATTGACAGAACCGCTATTTGTACAAATCATTATTGCCATGATTGTAGCCATTGTTTGGTTTGCCCTAGATCCTTTGGCTAAGGGACAAATTCAAATTGGGGATTTGGTAGCCTTTATCGAGTATAGTTTTCATGCCCTTTTTTCGTTTTTGATGTTTGCTAATCTCTTTACCATGTATCCTAAAATGGCAGTTTCCAGCAAACGGATCAAAGAAGTCATGGACATGCCAATCTCTATTTCTAAAAATGAAGATGGGGTAACAGAGACCTTGACAAGAGGTTACCTCGAATTTGACAATGTCACCTTTGCCTATCCTGGAGAAACAGAAAGTCCTGTTCTACATAACATTTCTTTTAAAACCAAGCCTGGGGAAACCATCGCTTTTATTGGCTCAACAGGGTCAGGAAAATCATCCTTGGTGAATTTAATTCCTCGATTTTACGACGTGACGTTTGGGAGAATCTTGGTCGATGGGGTAGATGTCAGAGATTATCAGTTAAAATCTCTTCGTGCTAAAATTGGTTTCATCCCACAAAAAGCTCTGCTATTTACAGGAACTATCGAAGACAATTTAAAATATGGTAAGGCAGATGCTAGCTATTGGGAATTAGATGAAGCTACGGATGTGTCTCAAGCTAGAGCATTTATTGCTAGCCGCGAAAAAGGCTATCAGACCCATCTAGCAGAAGCAGGAAGCAATTTATCAGGTGGTCAGAAACAACGGCTATCGATTGCCCGTGCGGTTGTTAAAAAACCCGATATTTATATCTTTGATGATTCTTTTTCGGCACTGGATTACCAAACCGATGCTGCTTTAAGGAAGCGCCTGAAAGAAGTAACAGAGGAAGCGACTGTTTTGATTGTAGCTCAACGGGTTGGGACTATCATGGATGCCGATCAAATCATCGTTCTAGATCAAGGTGAAATTGTCGGTCGAGGCAAGCATGAGGAATTGATGGCAACCAATGCTATTTACCGTGAAATTGCTGATTCGCAATTAAACAAAGGAAATCTCATGGAAGAGGAGGTGGACTAATGGCAGAGCAACATGTTTTTAAGCGGGTGTGGACCTATTTAAGGGCCTACCGTGGCTTAATCTTTTTAGCAGTTTTCCTTAAAATTATCAGTGCTGTTATGAGTGTCTTGGAACCCTTTGTGCTTGGTTTAGTTATTACAGAATTGTCATCTAATCTTCTTGATATGGCTAAGGGAATTGAAGGAGCAGGGATTAATACCTCTTATATTGCTTTTTTACTGCTTGTCTATTTTATTCGTGCATTATGTTATGAAATCGGAGCCTATGGGTCAAATTATGTCATGACCAAGGCTGTTCAATCTACTATTCGTGATTTGAGACAGGCCTTGAGTCAAAAAATTAATCGTATTCCTGTCTCTTATTTTGACCAACACCAGTTTGGGGATATGCTGGGACGCTTTACCTCAGATGTTGAGACAGTGTCAAATGCTTTGCAACAGTCTTTCTTGCAGATTGTCAATGCCTTTCTCACCATTTTTCTCGTGATGGGAATGGTCTTGTACCTCAATCTGACACTAGCTTTGATTGTGATTGTTGCTATTCCTATTATCTATGCTTCATCTCAATTCATTTTAAAAAAATCACAACCTTATTTTAAAGAGCAAGCTAAGGTGTTAGGAGAGATGAATGGTTTTGTTCAGGAAAATCTATCGGGTTTTAACGTCTTAAAACTTTACGGCCGCGAAGAAGCCTCAGAGCAAGCCTTCCATCAGATTACTGAACACTTGCAAGAGGTTGGGTTTAAGGCAAGCTTTTTATCCGGTATTATGATGCCTGTTTTGCATTTTATTTCTGATTCTGTCTATATGATTGTTGCTTTGGTCGCAGGTCTGCAAGTTATGGCAGGACAATTGACCATTGGGAATATGCAAGCTTTTGTTCAATATATTTGGCAAATCAGTCAGCCAATTCAAACCATTACCCAGTTAGCAGGTTTATTACAGAGTGCTAAATCATCCTTAGAACGTATTTTTGCGGTTCTGGATGAGGCAGATGATGCCATGCTTGTGACAAATCAACTGGATGAGGATTTAACAGGTCAAGTCTCATTTAACCATGTGGATTTTTCCTATCAGTCTGATAAACCTTTGATCAAAGAGTTTACACTTGATGTTAACCCCGGTGAGATGATTGCGATTGTAGGACCAACTGGAGCTGGGAAAACGACTCTCATTAATCTCTTGATGCGTTTTTATGATGTTAATAAAGGATCTATTACTGTTGATGGGCATGATATTCGTGACCTGTCACGTCAATCCTATCGTCGCCAATTTGGTATGGTCCTACAAGATGCTTGGCTTTACGAAGGGACAATCCAAGATAACCTTCGCTTTGGGAACCTTGAAGCCAGCGATGAGGCTATTGTAGAAGCAGCCAAAGCTGCCAATGTGGATCATTTTATCAGAACCTTGCCAGGTGGGTACCACATGGTGATGAACCAAGAATCTAGTAATATTTCCTTAGGTCAAAAACAACTCTTAACCATTGCAAGGGCCTTGTTGGCTGATCCTAAAATTCTGATTTTAGATGAAGCGACCTCTTCAGTAGATACTAGGCTAGAATTATTGATTCAAAAGGCGATGAAGCGGTTAATGAAAGGACGAACAAGCTTTGTGATCGCTCACCGTCTGTCTACAATTCAAGAAGCTGATAAGATTCTAGTATTAAAAGATGGTCAGATCATTGAACAAGGGAACCATGATAGTTTATTGGCTGCTCAAGGTTTCTATTTTGATCTCTATCATAGTCAATTTAAATCCAGTCAACCCTAAGCTAATAGGGTATGAAGAACATTCTCTTAAACAAGAGGATGTTTTTTTGAGCCCAGTTCTCTATTTTGGGGTCAATACTCATTGAATATCAGGAAATAACGGTTTGTGTAACTGAAAAACTTGACAGTAAAATTCAGAAAATTTATAATATTGACTATACTTGACACGATAGATAAGGAAGGACAAGATATGGTAACAGCAAAAGCATACGTAGCAGGTGTTTTTAAGAAAGTTAAACAAGAGAATGAGCATGAAACAGAATTTTTACAAGCAGTTGAAGAGGTCTTTGATTCCTTGGTACCAGTTTTTGAAGCTTACCCTCAGTACATGGAAGAGAACCTTTTAGAGCGGTTGGTAGAACCTGAGCGAGTGGTGAGTTTTCGGGTTCCTTGGGTGGATGATAAGGGCAAGGTTCAAGTGAATCGCGGTTACCGTGTTCAATTTTCATCAGCGCTTGGGCCTTATAAAGGGGGCTTACGATTTCACCCTTCAGTGAACCAATCCATTGTTAAATTTTTAGGTTTTGAACAGATTTTTAAAAATTCTCTAACTGGTCAACCAATTGGTGGTGGTAAGGGAGGATCCAATTTTGATCCTAAAGGTAAATCTAATGCCGAAGTGATGCGATTTACCCAAAGTTTTATGACCGAATTGCAAAAACATATTGGACCAGACCTAGACGTTCCGGCAGGAGATATTGGAGTTGGAGGTCGAGAAATAGGCTACCTATTTGGTCAGTACAAACGTCTGCGTGGATTTGAAAATGGTGTGCTAACAGGTAAGGGACTCACTTATGGTGGTTCATTAGCCCGTAAGGAAGCAACAGGCTATGGCGTGGTCTATTTTGCCCAACAGATGCTAGCTGCAAAAGGTGATAGCCTGACTGGTAAGACAGCTCTTGTGTCAGGTTCTGGTAACGTGGCCATCTATGCTGTTGAAAAATTACAAGAATTGGACGTTAAAGTTTTGGCAATGTCCGATTCCTCAGGTTATATTTACGATGACAAGGGAATTGACCTTGACCTTTTGAAGCAAATTAAAGAAGTTGATCGTGGCCGTATTCATGCTTACCTCGAAAAATATCCAGATGCTGTCTTTACACCAGCAGATAAAGGAAGCATTTGGTCCCTCAAAGCAGATTTGGCTTTCCCATGTGCGACTCAAAATGAATTAAACGAAGAAGCTGCCAAAAATCTGATTGCCAATGGTGTTCTAGCCGTTACAGAAGGGGCTAACATGCCTTCAACCTTATTAGCTATTACAGCATTCCAAGAGGCAGGAATCTTGTTTGGTCCGGCCAAGGCAGCAAATGCTGGAGGGGTAGCTGTATCTGCTCTAGAAATGGCACAAAACAGTAGTCGTTTAGCCTGGACATTTGAAGAAGTAGACCGTAAACTCTATGACATCATGGCAACTATTTATGAGATATCAGCTGATGCCGCTCAGTCTTTTGGTCAAGAAGGTAATTTTGTCTTTGGTGCTAACATTGCTGGTTTTCTAAAGGTTGCCCAAGCCATGTCAGAACAAGGAGTTGTTTAAACTGTTCTTTGATTTATCCTTAAGCAATTCTCGAGAGATTTTCCCTATCTCATCTGGTATAATAGAGATGAGTCATTGGCATCATACTGCTTTGAAAACAGTATTTACATTAGGGGGAGAAAAGATGATTAGAGAGATTGTGACAGATACTTTTTTCTTGCAGCAAAAGTCCAAAGCTGCTACTAAAGAAGATTTATGGATTGGTCAAGCCCTACAAGATACCCTGTCTTTCCATAGAGATCATTGTCTTGGCTTAGCTGCTAATATGATTGGCGAGCAGAAGCGCGTGATTATCATCAGCATGGGATTTGTGGATTTGGTGATGTTTAACCCTGTTATGGTCTCTAAGAAAGAAGCTTATGAGACAGAAGAGTCATGCTTGTCCTTAACTGGTAGCCGTCAGACCAAACGCTATACTAGTATCACAGTTGAATACGTTGACCTTAATTGGAGGCCTAAACGCTTAAGATTATCAGGTTTACCAGCTCAAATTTGCCAACATGAGTTAGATCATTTAGAAGGTATTTTAATATAAACCCAAAAGCCAGCAAGGCAGTTATAACAAGTTCCTCAATCGTTAGAGATAGCTATTAGTGTGTCGAGGGGAGTTGTGGCTGTTTGCTTGGCTTTTTTATGCTTTTAGCTAACAGTAGGACACTAAAAATACCCCATCCTCGATAAGAGAATGGGGTATCATTAGCTATGTGGATAGAAACGGGATTTTAGTTTCTGTCTTTTTTCTTAAGAAGCCCAGCACCACCTAAAGTTAGGAAGCCAAGAATCATCATGAGGGTAGACGAACTTTGATTGCTACCTGCCATTGGAAGACTAGCATTGGCAGTCTTACTTTTAGCAGCAAGTTCTTCTGCTTGTTTAGGAGTAGTTAATTTCTTCTCGTCAGCTTTCACAGCAGGTGTGACAAGGTCAGAGACAATTTCAGTAGAAAGGATATTACCAGCGCGGTCTCTAAAGATTCTGCTGATGATATCATGTTTACCAGTGTCATCTGTCTTAGTAGAGCCTTCAAGTGTTGAGGTTACATAAGTTTTCACCCCTTTGACAGTCGCAGAAACAGGTTTACCAGCAGCTTCTAAATCTTTGATGTACTCGATAAAGACTTCTGTATCAGGATTGATAGCGCCAATTAACTTAGCTGATTTGAAGACTGAGAAGCCATCACCACCACCATAAAGGAAGTCATTGACAACAAGAGTATAATTAGCAGCTAAATCAAGCTCTTCACCATTATCTTTATAGACTTTAACGACTTTAAATGGAACCTCAGGATTTTTAGCTTCGTTGTCGGTGTAAGTGTACTTAAGACCAGACATTTGAAGGAAGTATTTTTGACCTTCATCATACTGTTGGTTCAACACATCATAGATTTGTTGACCGGTCATTTGAACAACTTGAAGGATATTGCCAAATGGTTGAACAGCTTGTGCAGCTCCCCAAGTAATGGTCTGATCATCTTTAACAACAAGATCCGCACGGATACCACCATTGTTTGTCATAGCAAAATCAACGTTAGGGAAAGTTTTCTTAGCGATAGCCAGTTGAGCAGTTGTTACCAAGTTACCAACAGGAGATTCCTTGTCATTGTTTTCCATTTTAGGAATGGTAGAAGACGTTGAAGCAGTACCGATTTTACGTTCAGTAACCGTTTTAACAATTTCATTAGCCTGATCAACAATAGCTTTGATATCAGCACTTCCAGTTTTGACACCAGGTGCTACGGCGATGACTTTAGCTTCTGGCGTCGCCACAAAATCATTAGTATCAGTGTCTAAAGTTCCACGGACATCAGCGTAAGCCTTACCTTGAGAGACTGCTTGGACAACACGTGTTTTACCAACAGTTCCGTTAGTGTATTGGTGATTGTGTCCTGCAAAGACAATATCCACACTGTGATTTGGGTAAAGTTGGTTAACTTTTTCCATAATAGTCGCCACTTCGTTATCAACGACACCATCTTTACTTGTTGCAGGAATGTGAGCTAAAACAACAATCGCATTCACATTTTGTCCTTGTAATTCTTTGGCATACTTAACGATGGTTTCAGCAGCGTCTAAGAATTTATATTGTTCATAGTTTTGTTTTAAAACAAGATTTGGAATTTCTGTTGTGACAATACCGATAAATCCAACTTTAACGGATTTGTCATTCACAGGTACATCTTTGACAGCATAAGGTTTCCAGTCATAAGGAATCTTGTTGGATTCTTTGTCAACCACATTAGCGATGACAATGGTTTGCTTAGAAGCTTCATGCTCATAGTTTTTGGTAATGTCATTAATCGTTGAATCAGCAGCAGGTGCTTGACCTGTCATGATACGATTAAACTCAGCTAGACCTTCATCAAACTCATGGTTCCCAAGGGTTCCATATTCAAAGCCCATTTTATTGAAAACTTTTACAGTAGGTTCGTCTTGTAATAGTCCAGAGTTGGCAGGACTAGCCCCGACCATGTCTCCTGCTTGGACACGGATACTTGTGCCTTCTGGGCTTGCTTGTTTAAACTCAGTTTCGGCATCGTCCATGTAGGCATCCAATTGAGCGGCAGTACCAGCATTGGCTACTTTACCTTCTGGCATGTAGGCTGAACCTGTTGTATCAAGGGCACCGTGGAAGTCATTGACACCAAGCAATTGCACATCGACCTGATCAGCTTGAACCCCTGTTACTAGCATTGAAAAACCAGCAAAGACACTCAACACACTACTTTTTAAAACAAGATGCTTTTTCATAAAATCTCCTAATAAGCTAAAGTAATTGTTACAAGTCAAGTTTACTATTATTTACACTAGAATTCAATAAAATGTTGCTAAAAAGAGAAATATTTTTAAAAAATAGGAAAGATTGTAAAAGCGAAAACGTTTAAAAAACAAACGTTTAAAATTCCATAAAATTGGCAGAAAAATAGAAAAAGTTTTAAAAACCTATTTACAAAGCTTGTGAGGTGTGCTAAGATGATAGACAGATTAAAAGAAAGGAGAACAATATCATGAACAATTCAACTAAACGTATGAACTGTCTTGAGAATACCCTCCTTTCTAGCCGAAAAAGTTAGTTTCTTTTAGTGTGACTAATAGAAAACAGTAAAGCCCGCGGTAGGAAGGATATCTTATTGCGGGCTTTTTGTGTACCCAAATTCCTGTTTGATGACAAAAACTTGTCAAACTGGTTAACTGAAAAGAAGAAGGAGGATAACATGCTATCCTTAATGAGTCGTTACATTAAACAAAACAAATGGACTTACATCATTATTGCCTTGACACTATTTGTCTATGACGCATCCCTGATTATTCCGACAAAAGTGATTCAAAGCTTAATTGATGCTATGTCTCGGTATCAATTGACTCAAGTGAGTTTGATGAGCCATGTTTTGGTTCTCTTAGGAGCAACGATATTGTCATATGCCACGGCTTATGTCTGGCATCTCAAGCTTTTCCAAGAAGCAGTGCATTTTAAATTTGACTTGCAACAACGTGCCTTTCGTAAATTGGTTTTTATGCGGACGCCTTTTTATGAAAAATTTAGATCCGGTGATATGATGACCCGGTTTTCGACAGACGTTGAAGCCTTAATGGATTTTATTGGTTATGGCCTGATGATTATTCTTTATGCTGGTGGGATGATTGCCTTTATTATTCCAACCATGTTTTTGATATCATGGCAAATGTCACTTATCGGTATGATTCCCATTAGCATCATGATGGTCATAACTTATTTTATTACTAAAAAACAAGAAGTATTGGTTGAGGATGCTCGTGAGGCTATTTCCAACTTAAGTGATGAGGTCCTCGAGACTGTCGAAGGCATCCGTGTGATGCGTGCCTATAGTAAAAAAGCTTACATGGAAAATCATTTTGCGCAAAAAGCTGAGGCGCTAGCTGATCGTTGGAATCGCATTGCTGGTTACAGAGGTCTCTACTTCCCTGTTTATAGTGTGATGATTGCTATCAGTACTCTTATTATTTTGACGGTTGGCCTACACTTTATCAGTAAAGGAGAGGTGAGTTTAGGTCAAGTGATTGCCTTGCAGTTGTACTTGGTTTCTCTAGTGGAACCGTTTGCCATGTTATCTGATTTTATTCTTGTTTATCAGACTGGGCGGACCTCATTTCGTAAAATCAATGAACTCATCGAGACCGGTGATGACCTCGAAGAAGACGGGCATCTGAAGCTGGAGAGCTACGATCAGATTCGTCTAGCGGATTATTCTTTTTCTTACACTAAGAGCAGTAAGCCTAGTTTGTCCGCTATTAATCTGGTGTTGAATAAAGGTGAGACATTAGGGATTGTCGGAAAAACTGGGTCTGGAAAGACGACTCTCGTGCGTCAATTGTTGAGGCAATACCCAGTTGGTCAAGGTCAATTTTACATTAATGGGCACCATGTTCTGGAGTACCAACGTCACGCTTTAGAAGAACACATCGGTTACGTGCCACAAGAACATGTGCTCTTTTCAAAAACAGTTTCTGAAAATATCGCCATGGGGAAAGAGGATGCTACTTTAGAAGACATTCTTGCTGCCATTGCGACGGCTTCTTTTACTGACGATCTAAAAGGGTTGTCAAAAGGGCTAGACACTAAAATTGGTGAGCGTGGCTTATCTATTTCAGGTGGTCAAAAGCAACGGATTTCCATTGCCAGAGCCTTTTTGTCAGAGCCTGATTTGTTAATTTTAGATGATTCTTTATCGGCCGTAGATGCTAAAACAGAAACAGAGATTATTACTCATATTCAGGAAGAAAGGCAAGGTAAAACAACGATTATTGTCAGTCACCGTCTATCAGCTATTCAACATGCCGATTGGGTAATTGTGATGGATCAAGGCAGGATTGTTGAAGAAGGAAAACCAGACCAGCTTCTTGCACAAAAAGGTTGGTATTATGAACAATACCAACGTCAACAAGCACAGGAGGACTAAGATGGCCTTATTTAAACGCTTATTAAGCGAAATCAAAGTGGCTAAAGCAGCTTTTGCCACGGGAATCGGGCTATTGTTACTGGCAACGGCAGCTGGACAAATAGCCCCACTATTATTAAAACAACTGATTGATCATTACTTGACGCCGTTAGCAAAAGGAAAATCTATCGTTTTAGCTCATTTTGAGCAGTTGAGCTGGCTTTATTTAGCCCTGATTATAGGATCAGCCCTATTACGTTATGTCTCTTATCGGAGCCTGGTTTATTCCTCGAATAAGGTGGTTACACAGTTAAGAAAACAAGCTTTCGATGTCATGCAACGCCTACCGATTTCTTATTTCGATCACCAACCTGCTGGTAAAATTGCGACTCGCATTGTCAACGATACTGAAACGTTGCGAAACCAATTTTATGACAATCTGTTGTCGCAGATTATCATCAGCATGGCTCAAATTATCTTTATTTATGGGGTAATGATTTACCTGGATCTTAGATCAGGACTGTTGTTACTATTAGTTATCCCTATCTTTTATGGCATTCAAGTTCTTTATAAACGCTTAACAGACCAGCCTATGAAAGCTTTTTATGACGCTAGAAGTGCTGTCAACACTCAAGTCAATGAAACCATGAACGGGGTTTCCATTATCCAGCTTTTCCACCAAGAAAATCGGATGCTGGAAGACTTTAACCAGCAAATTAATCAGATGAAAAAGGCAGATGATAAAATCATCTTTGCTGATTCTGTGGCTTCGTGGACCTTAACAGAATTGGTGAAGTACACCATGATTTCTGCTATTTTAGCTTTTATTGGCTATCAATTTTTACAAGGAAAGCCAGGAATTACAGTGGGGAAACTCTTTATTTATTTAAATTACCTCACCCGTTTATTTGATATATTAGGAACAATGGTTAGGCAGCTGCCTAATATTCAGCGGTCACAAGCAACAGGTAGCCGTTTAATGGCTCTATTAGACCAAGAGCTGGAAGAGGATAATCCTAAGGAGATACATATTGACAAAGGAAATGTCAGCTTTAATCACGTGTCGTTTGCCTATGAAGAGGGCAAAAATGTTTTAACAGATATCACAATAGAAGCCAAACAAGGAGAAACGATTGCGTTGGTTGGGCATACCGGATCAGGTAAATCTTCTATTATGAATCTCCTCTATCGTTTTTACACGCCTCAGTCAGGAATGATTACCGTTGATGGGCAGGATATTCAAGCCTATTCTAGAGAAAGCTTGCGCTCCCAAATGGGAATCGTTTTACAAGATCCCTATCTTTTCTCAGGGACCATTGCTTCTAATGTGACCATGGGGAATCAAAGCTACAGTGATCAAGAAGTAATAGAAGCTCTGGAAAAGGTTGGAGCAGGGCCTATGATTGGTAGATTAGATAAAGGGATTCATGAGCCTGTTTATGAAAAAGGGGCGTCTTATTCTAGCGGCGAGCGGCAACTCATTGCCTTTGCCAGAACATTAATTACGAATCCTAAAATTCTTATCCTGGACGAAGCGACTTCCCATATCGATACGGAAACAGAAGAAATTATCCAGAGAGCTATGGAAGTATTGAAACAAGGTCGAACAACCTTTATCATTGCTCATCGCCTATCGACGATTCAATCTGCTAATACTATTCTTGTCTTAGATAAGGGACGGATTGTCGAGCGTGGAAACCATCAAGAATTGTTAGCAAAAGGTGGTATTTATGCGCAGCTTTCTAAATTACAAGAAAAGGTATAAAATCGTGGCAAGCGCCGTCATTATTCTCATGATAACTTCGACACTCTATTTAAAAGCTATCTAATATGTCTTAGATAGCTTTTCTTGTCTTAGATAAGGGACGGATTGTCGAGCGTGGAAACCATCAAGAATTGTTAGCAAAAGGTGGTATTTATGCGCAGCTTTCTAAATTACAAGAAAAGGTATAAAATCGTGGCAAGCGCCGTCATTATTCTCATGATAACTTCGACACTCTATTTAAAAGCTATCTAATATGTCTTAGATAGCTTTTTTATGTGGTTTAAGTGGTTTGCTGACAAAGACTAAAAAGGTATATCATCGCATTTTCTAAGGATTTAGTGTAAAATAGTAAGGTAACAGTTTAAAAGAATGAACAACGAAAAGATAAGAAAATGAACGAAAAGATTGGATACGGTAAAGCGCATAGTAAAATTATTTTAATGGGGGAGCATGCCGTTGTCTACGGTTACCCAGCGATTGCTTTGCCACTCACAGATATTGAAGTCGTCTGCCATATTTTTCCAGCAGACAAGCCTCTAACCTTTGATTTTTATGACACGTTATCAACAGCAATCTATGCTGCTTTAGATCATTTGCAGCACCTAGAAGAACCAATTGCTTATGAAATTGTGTCCCAAGTGCCGCAAAAACGAGGGATGGGGTCTTCGGCGGCTGTTTCTATTGCAGCTATTAGAGCGGTATTCTCTTATTTTCAAAAATCACTACCAGATGAGTTGTTGGAAATTTTAGTCAATAAAGCAGAAATTATTGCTCATACCAATCCCAGTGGCTTAGATGCCAAAACCTGTCTTAGTGACCATGCCATCAAGTTTATTCGAAATATTGGTTTTGAGACCATTAAAATTGACTTAGGTGCTTTTTTAATCATTGCGGATACTGGTGTCCATGGGCATACCCGCGAAGCGGTTGGTAAGGTGGCCCAGTTTGAAGAAACCAATCTACCTTATCTAGCTAAGTTAGGTAGGTTGACTGAAGCTGTTGAACAAGCCATTACTCAAAAAGACAATCAGACTATTGGTCAGCTCATGACCCAGGCTCATTCCGCCTTAAAAGCTATCGGAGTGAGCATCACTAAAGCTGATCAATTAGTTGATGTTGCTCTCAAGGCAGGTGCTCTTGGCGCTAAAATGACTGGAGGCGGTTTGGGAGGTTGTATGATTGCTCTGGCTGACACTAAGGAAATGGCAGAAACCATTAGCCATAAATTACAAGAAGAAGGAGCCGTAAACACGTGGATCCAAATGTTATAACTGTAACATCCTATGCAAATATTGCTATTATCAAATATTGGGGGAAAGAAGACCAGTCTAAAATGATTCCCTCAACCTCTAGTATTTCGTTAACTTTGGAAAACATGTTCACTACAACCAGTGTTTCTTTCCTACCAGACACAGCATCAAGTGACCAATTTTACATCAATGGTTGCTTACAAGATGATAAGGAGCATGCCAAGATTTCGGCTATCATAGACCAGTTTCGAAAACCTAATCAGCCCTTTGTTAAGGTCGAAACTCAAAATAATATGCCAACAGCTGCAGGCCTTTCCTCAAGTTCCAGTGGTTTGTCAGCTTTGGTCAAAGCTTGTGACCAGTTATTTAACACTCAGTTAGATCAAAAAGCTCTAGCTCAGAAAGCTAAATTTGCATCAGGCTCAGCCTCGCGTTCCTTTTTTGGTCCGGTTGCTGCTTGGTATAAAGACAGCGGTGACATTTATAAGGTGGACACAGACCTGAAAATGGCTATGATTATGCTAGTTTTGAATGATGCTAAAAAACCAATTTCCAGTCGAGATGGTATGAAATTATGTCGTGAGACGTCTACTACCTTTGATGAGTGGATAGAAAAATCAGCAGTGGATTATCAAAACATGTTGACTTATCTTAAAGCCAATGATTTTGAGAAGGTCGGTCAGTTAGCAGAGTCCAATGCTCTGGCTATGCATGCCACGACCAAAACCGCTAATCCCTCTTTTTCTTATCTCACAGATGAATCCTATCAAGCAATGGAAGCTGTTAAACAACTCCGTCAGGAAGGCTTTTCTTGCTACTTTACCATGGATGCCGGACCAAATGTGAAGGTCCTCTGTCTAGAAAAAGATCTTGAGACATTAGCAGCACGATTTGAAAAAGATTACCGAATCATCGTCTCAACGACAAAGGACTTACCAGATGCTTAATTACCGTGTACAAACAGGTGGCAAATTATACCTGACAGGAGAATATGCTATTTTAGAGCCAGGTCAGCTAGCACTGATTCAGTTTATTCCCCTGATGATAACAGCAGAAATAGGCCCGTCATCTCATCTTCAGCTAGCTTCAGATATGTTTGACCACAAGGCTGATATGACGCCAGATGCTTCGTATGGTTTGATTCAAGCGACGATTAAGACTTTTGCAAACTATATGGGGCAGTCGGTGGAACGATTAGACCCCTTTTCATTGTCTATTACAGGCAAACTAGAGCGGGATGGCAAAAAATTTGGAATTGGCTCAAGTGGGAGTGTCACGCTCTTAACTTTGAAAGCTCTGTCAGCTTATTATCAACAGCCCTTAAGCCCGGAGCTTCTTTTTAAACTAGCTGCTTATACGTTACTAGTTCAAGGGGATAATGGCTCTATGGGAGATATTGCTTGTATTGCTTATCAAACCTTAGTTGCTTACACCTCCTTTGACCGACAGCAAGTTAGTCAGTGGCTTTCTGACATGCCTTTACGAGATCTTCTAGCCAAAGATTGGGGGTATCAGATTCAGGTTATTGAACCAGCTTTGTCGTGTGACTTTTTGGTTGGCTGGACTAAGATTCCCTCTATTTCTAGTCAGATGATTCAACAGGTAAAGGCAAAGATTAGTCCCAGTTTTTTGACGACTAGCTATGAGTTGAGTCAAGAGACTATTGCAGCTCTGCAATCTGGAGACAAAGAAGCTCTCAAAACAAGTTTAACAAGAGCGAGTCAGCTGTTAAGGGCTCTCGATCCAGTCATTTACCATCCGAAGTTAGTAACTCTAGTTGAGGCTTGTCAGGGGCTAGATGCCGTTGCTAAGTCATCGGGCTCTGGTGGTGGAGATTGTGGTATTGCCCTTGCCTTTGACCGCCAAGCCAAAGAGACTCTTATTAATAGATGGCAAGCAGCTGATATTGACTTATTGTATCAAGAAAGGTGGGGAAACCATGACGAATCGTAAAGATGACCATATCAAATATGCTCTCAAGTATCAATCGCCTTACAATGCTTTTGATGACATGGAGTTGATACACCATTCCTTACCTAGCTATGATGTTGCTGATATTGATCTGAGCACTCATTTTGCAGGACAGGACTTTGAGTTTCCTTTTTACATTAATGCCATGACAGGGGGTAGTCAAAAAGGAAAAGCAGTTAATGAAAAATTAGCTAAAGTGGCAGCTGCTACTGGCATTGTCATGGTGACTGGATCTTATAGCGCTGCTTTGAAAAATCCGAACGATGCCTCTTACCGATTGCATGAGGTAGCAGAGGGGTTAAAACTAGCCACTAATATTGGATTGGACAAGCCTGTAGAACGAGGTCAACAGACTGTTAAAGAGATGAATCCCTTATTTTTGCAGGTTCATGTCAATGTGATGCAAGAATTGTTGATGCCAGAAGGTGAACGAGTCTTCCGAACTTGGAAGCAACACTTAGCAGATTATGCGAGTCAGATTAGAGTGCCGATTATCCTCAAAGAGGTTGGCTTTGGTATGGATGTCAGCACTATTAAAATCGCTCATGAACTAGGCATTCAAACCTTTGATATCTCAGGTAGGGGAGGTACCTCCTTTGCCTACATTGAAAACCAACGTGGCCTTGATCGTTCGTATCTCAACGACTGGGGTCAAACTACTGTTCAATGCTTGCTAAATGCACAAGGGCTCCTGGATCACGTGGAAATTTTGGCCTCAGGGGGTGTGAGACATCCTTTAGACATGATTAAATGTCTGGTGCTTGGGGCACGTGCTGTGGGACTATCGCGAACTGTTCTCGAACTGGTCGAAAAATACCCTGTTGAGCGCGTGATTGATATCGTGAACGGGTGGAAAGAAGACCTCAAGCTAATCATGTGCGCCCTTGATTGTCGTACTATCCAAGACCTTCGCCAGGTTGATTACCTTCTTTACGGACGTCTCTATCAAGCTAATCATTAAAACCATCTCTATTTGTTAACCAAAGGTTTGGCAAATAGAGATGGTTTTTTGTTATGAGATCGTTACAAGTTATCGTTTAGTTAAAAAAGCTAATGCACGTTCAGTAATGAAACGCCTAGTAACAACTGACATTGTCATGATGACTTTAGTAAGTGTCATGATTTTTGAGGCGCTTGTGCCTGTCACAAATAGAAGCAATAAAGGTTTGGTATTGTTCCTGTCTTAACTGATGAAAAGCATTGAAAACGTCCTCTTGATAGAGCTCATAGGCATCGGAGGCCACCTCGACAAAGACATAGTCATCTTCTGAGTAAACGGTTTTGAGGTATGGCAAGCAATTATGCTCAGCAAGGATGAGGCTTTTTCGTCGATGACGATGTTGTTTTAAAGGTTCTGATAAAAAGTTGACGCCTTCAATAGAAGCTGTTTTAGAGGAAAATTGCTGACTTAAAATCATTGTTAAGGTATGAAGATTAGTGATGGTATTTGCAAAAACATAGACAGCAATTGGAGGGAGTTGAGATTTTATCATCTCTATTAGCTGAATGGTAAACCGATGAGGAGTTAAGGTCAGTGTGAGGTTAACTTCCTGGGCCCACTCTGAAATAAGATCATCAACTAAAGCGAAAAAAGGATCTTCTTTTCTTGCCGAAAAAGAAGAGACTTATTGGTAGGGAGTCAGGCATTGCAAATTCAAAAAGCATTGTTTCATCAGAAAAACCATCAAAATCAGAAATGGTTGTGAAGACGTCATCTGAGGACCTAGCAGTTGTTCGAACTTAAGAATTAAATGTCGGATAGGTGTTTTTTGAGTGACCATGGTCAGGGTTTGCTCGATATCTTTTGATGTCCATTGGTCTTTAAACAGAGGTGTGTTAAGGGTTAAGTAAACAAGGAATAAATAATCAATATCAGTCTCGGACAAAGACCAGGCGTCAGATGTTAGGACTTCTTGACTAATGGTGTGTAAACGATCATAAGAGAACAACTGTTTAAAATCACGAAAGGTTTCTGTATCAGGTAAGTTGGGATGATTGGTTTGACGTTTCCAGGCCAAGGCAATCAAAATCGCAAAGAAATGAAAACTCTCTGGTCTAAAGGATAACGAATCCTGTGAAATCTGGGCATTGCTTGCTAGGACAAAGGACTCAACTAAGCTCATGTCCTCATTAGTAAGAGGATAAATGTTACAACCATAGCGATACTGAAGCAAGGCAATAAGGTAACGAACTCGGTATTCGGATCCACTGATGTGATTTTTATGAATAGATAGGCCAACACTAGCTAAAAAATGCTGACATTTTTGCTTGATGCGGTATGCAGTAGCCAGAGAAATAAATTCTGACTGTGCAAAACTATCGAAATAATCTTGAGAATCAGACAGAAAAAAAGTTAAGACTTTTAGAACAAGGGATTCCTGATAAAGACGATGAAATAGGAATTCCTTTTGTTGCTTAGCGTCTTGCCTTAGGGTGATGACACTTTTATCATAGTGGAAGACAGTGAAATCCGCATAAATCTCCTGCAACTCTCCGATAATCGTCATGACTTTTTTATAAGAAAACGATGTTTGCTGACAAATCTGATGAATGGTCAGTTGCTGGTATTGAGATAATAAGCGGACGACAGTCACACGGTCCGTTATTTTTCTCTCCAAATGGTAATCTAACATAAATCTCCTCTCTCCTAGTTTTAAATAGTCACATATTTTAAGAGAGCCGTCAATGAGTGCTCAGAGCTAACATTACATGATATGTTACTATTAACATTAAAAAAACTATTTTTTTAAATATGAGAAAAGGGAAAAATAAAGTCAATCTAATCTAAAAAATCTGATATTGATAAGTAGAATAATACTATCTAAGGTTATTCGCAGGAGTAACAAATCAGATGTTCCGAAAAACGACAACTCCCCTAACTAGGAAACGCCTATAATTTATGTGATAATGTAATCGTTTGAAGTATCTAAACATTGCAACAATCAATGGGAACTAAAAACAGAAAACTTAAAATTGAGGGAGAGACCATCGTGTTTAAGAGAGAGAGAAGTCGATATTCGATTAGAAAAAATAAATGTTACGGAGCCTGCTCCGTATTTTTAGGATTAACCATCCTAACCTTAGCCATGGCAGGAGGAAACGTCAAGGCGGATAGTGCAGTATCAGTAGAAGGAGAACCAGCTGTTTCAACATTAGTAGCACCAGAAGGAACAGCCCAACACCTTCCAACAGAGACTTCCGCTGGCTATAGCCTTGAATCTGATGAAGAAGGGCTAGAGACTAATACTGAAATGGCACCAGCATCTCTGGAAGCTCAAGGAGCAACGCCACGAGCGATAGAAGGAGAAGTGGTTGCAGGACAAGATGTGAGTGATAATATAGACGCCATAGAAGCGAAGTTCAGAGATGATAAAGAAATAGATCCTAACAATGGCGGAAATTTATATTTTGAAACTATCTTCAAAATAGATGATCAAGTTAAAGAAGGTGATTATTTCTATTTAGAATTGTCTAAAGATCTCACTCCATATGGTGATGATAAATCTCATGAAGGGCAATTTGAATCTTTACATGATGGAGATGTTGTTCTTGCAAAAGCAGAATATATTGAAACACAAAATAAAATTAAATACACATTTACTGACGAAATTACTCATCGTACAGATGTGAATGGTTTTATTCGCCTCCCTCTTTTTATCAATAGGGAACAAGTTTTAGAAAGTTCTTTAATTTATCCAGAAGTTAAAATTGGAAAAAATAAGGTCAGTATACCAGTAAATATTAAGTACGCTACTCTTAAAGATCAGAAGGAAACATTATCTGCTAATATTTTTTCAATAATTACTAGCGTTGAAGAAAAAAATGCTGAATTTGAATGGACAATTTATATAAATCCGTTAGGAAAAAAATTAGTAGATGCAACTGTGAAGTTATCACCTTTAGATAAACAACATTTAAATAGTAAATCTTCTGCTAACTTTCTAAATCTGAATTTAGACGATGTAGAATTATTTAAAGTCCCACAGAATTATCAATTGCCAGAAAGTTTTGGATTAAACTATAAAATACTTACTAAAGTAAGTGAAGTAAAGAATTCAGTAATTAAAAACAATGATGGAACTATAGATTTAAAGTTAAATAATTATCTTATTAATGGAGAAAGCTACGTACTGAAGATAAAAAGTCCATATAATGTCAATAGTGGAAGAATTAGCGTTACAGCAGAACTAGATGCTAAGAAAATATTTTATCCTTATGAATATACTGGTCATGGTAGTATTGCTACTCATGAATTTGAAGAAGGCCAAGCAGGGGCGCAATCGTTAGAAGCAGTAGGTTTCTTTGTTGAAAGGCATATATATGAAACTGTAGATGAAGATGGAAATAAAATTGGTGAAGCAGATTATACTATTGAAAATTCTACCTCCGGTGCTGTAGACAGTCAATTTATAACTCAAAGAAAATATGATTACCCTGAATATCACTTAGTAAACGTTACTTCAGGAACTGATACAAAATTCAATGTTAATGGAGTTCAAACTAATAACAGTTATATCAAAAACAAAGTTCAGGAAGTCACTTATTTGTATCAACGACAAATAGTAACCAAAGGCTCCTTCCAAGAGCACCACGACTACTATGATATGGAGCGTGCGTTTGATGGAACGATTTTAAAACGGACAAAGAATACTAATTTGTCTTATTCAGGTCAGATTCAGTCTGGGAAGGAAACTGAACACTATACAACACAGAAACATGAACAAGACGATTATCAATTCTTGACAGTCACAGAACCTAAAAATGATCCAATATTTGATAAAAGTGGAAATCGTGTTGAAGGTAATTTTGTTGCCAATGTAAAAAAAGAAGTGACTTATGAATACGAGAAAGTAAACCAACCGGGACGCTTTGAAGATACTCATAAGTACTTTATTAACTATGTGGATGCTAATGGTCAGGTTATTCGTACAGAAGAAGTAAATTCCCTTACTAATCAGTACCAAGAGGGAATGCCAGAGTGGGATGAATACGTTGCTTATCCACTAGAAAAAGACGGATTTGTTTTTAAAACAACCTCTGATGATAATTTAACAAATCTTGGAAACTTTGATAAAGAGACTAAAATCACTCGAGGTTCTTACACTCCAGGGGAAATGCAACACATCACCTATAATTATTATAAGGATGTCCTGCTAAGTGGAACTGTTATTGCGACATATGGTGAGTTTGGAACAGGTCAACCATTAAGTGATGCAGTGTTTGCTACTTACGGTAAAACTGATAAAGAGTTACCAAATGGCGCGGGTCAACTAAATGATGACTATGTAACCGTTGCAAAAGATATTCCGGGTTACCATCTGGTCGAACAACCTGAAAATGCTAAAGGAAAAGTTAGTGATGGTGTCACTTACGTTCACTATCTTTATCAAAAAGACAAAGAGCCGCTAGGTACTGTTATTGTGCGTCATGTTGAGTTTGGAACAGGAAAAGAACTTGTTGACTCTACCTATGCGGACTATGGTTCGGTTAAATCTGAGAATGGTAACGTTCCAGTTGGAACAACTTACACGACCACTCCAAAGACACCGTTAGGTTATGAACTGGTTGAGCGACCACTCACAGAAAGTGGCGAAGTTAAAGAGGGGATTACACGTTTAGAATACCTTTATAAAGCGCGTCAACCGCTAGGTACTGTTATTGTGCGTCATGTTGAGTTTGGTACAGGTAAAGAGTTGGCGCCATCAGAATACGCGACATACGATGACGTTCCGGCAGGCATTCCAGCAGGCTCGACTGTTGCGGGAACTGGTTATGAAACCAAACCCGCTCAAATCGATGGTTACGATCTGGTCGAAGTGCCAGAAGATAACTACGGCAATGTGTTTGAAGGCATCACGCGTCTGACTTATGTGTATAAGAAACAAATCATTACTGGCCAAGGAGAAATCATTGATTTTGAATTGGAAAGTAATGGGGATGAATCTGGACAAAATGAGCAACCAGATGAGATTTCAGAACATGGACCACTTGTTGAATTAGAGTATCCAAGCCAAGAAGGCATGTCAGGAGAAAATGCTGGAACTGTAGAAATTGAAGAAAATGCTCCAATCGTTGAATTGGATTATCCAAGTCAAGAGGGGATGTCAGGAGAAAATGCAGGAACGGTAGAGATTGAAGAAAGCTCTCCAATCGTGGAACTTGATTACCCAAGCCAAGAAGGCATGTCAGGGGAAAATGCTGGTACTGTGGAAGTTGAGGAGAATGCTCCAATTGTTGAATTGGATTATCCAAGTCAAGAGGGGATGTCAGGAGAAAATGCAGGAACGGTAGAGATTGAAGAAAGCTCTCCAATCGTGGAACTTGATTACCCAAGCCAAGAAGGTATGTCAGGGGAAAATGCTGGTACTGTGGAAGTTGAGGAGAATGCTCCAATTGTTGAATTGGATTATCCAAGTCAGGAAGGCATGTCAGGAGAAAATACTGGTCAACAAACAATTGAAGAAGATACTCCGACAGTAACAATCGAAGAAAAACCGGTTGTTAAGCCTGTCTCATCACAACCATCTAAGGAAGAACTTCCTGCAACTGGAGAACGTTCAGAAACAGCAGTAACTGTTTTAGGATTAGCCTTATCAGCTTTAGGATTAACCTTTATCCGAAAAAGAAAACAAAACTAAAAAAGCCTAAGGTTTTAAAAGACGCTATAATCTTTTTCGAGGGAGACCTCTGAGAGATTATAGGTCTTTTTTGTATTTAGAGGGTATGTTGCTAAAAAAAGATATTATCCAATGATAAATATTAAATAAACAGAAAATTAAACAATATAATAATGCTATTTTGATGTGTTTTCTGAAAAAATCATCAAAGAAAGCCAATAAAACTAGTACTATATCATGTTATTGTCAAATAGACTTACTATTTTGAATAAGAATTGAAAATACTTTAATCTGTCAAAGAGGAGTGCCGGTAGTAGACGAGGAGCCTGCTCAATAGGACGCCTTAAATCCAACACCTGAAGGCCAACCAACGACTGAAGTTGACGAAGTACTGGCAGCAGACGAGGAACCTGCTCAAGAGGATACTCCTGACACAATTTCCGAAGGACAGTTGACCTTTGAAGGAGATGAACCAACCACTAAAGAAGAAGCTGTTCGCACAGAGGAAGAAAAGTTGCCATCTGTAACAGATGAGACCAAAGTACTATCTTCTGTAAAAGTGGTGGAAACGTCAGAAGGATCATCATCTCCATCTTCTCATGTCTCAGAAAAGAAACTTCCAACAACGGGTGAAACAAAAGGGCTAAGAATGAGTGTCCTTGGTTTACTTTTAGCAGGATTAGGAGTTGGTTTTATGAAACGTAAAAAGGCTGATTAATCACCTAATGAAGGAAAGAATTGGCAGTCATGCTAAGTTTCGATGAAATGTTCAAATAACATTAAAAAAAGACATGGTTGAGAGAAACCGTGTCCTTTTTGAGGTAGTATAGCTGAGCAACAGATTATAGCAGCGCTATTGAAGGGTACTATAGAGTTGATTCAGAAACGTTTGGTAATTTTCTTGCCTTAACTTAGCGATTGTTTCTGCAATCACTGTTTGTGATAAAGCATGAAAACTCATGGAGAAATTAATAAAGTGATGGTCCTGCTGTTGATAGAGATTTTTGAGGTAGTCTCTGTTTCTCAAGTCAGAGAGAATGATACCTTTTTTCTGGTTAAGACTCTCAAGGCAAGGACTGGTTAAAATATTAATGCCATAAATATCGGCAACGGAGGTTGGGAAATTCAGTTTTAAATAGGTTTGCAAAAGGGATAAGTCTGCAATGTTATTAGCAAAGACATAGACAGGGACAGGCTCTAAGTGGAGTTTAATCAGTTCACGTAAATGAACCGTCAGCAAATAACAAGCAACCGTATTATTGTGTTCTTCAATCCCTAACACTTTTAGCCAGTTGTCTAAGAGATGGGTCACGATGCTAAGCAAGATGTGATCTTCCTCATCCAAATGATAATGTCCAAAAAATCCCTCTGGAAGAAGTCCTTGCATGCCACAAAGATAGTTTTGCATCAAGAACATGCAAGCGACAGTAAAAGAATTGCTAGTGCTGATTTGACTACCAAAGAGCGCTTCACAATGAGGAAGGAGGTATTTAATATCAGTATCTAGGCGAACAATTTGTAACATCTCTTTTTTGTCGGACACTAACCATTGGTCTTTATACAAGGCGTTGTTAGTAGTGCAGTAGGCTAGAAACAGGTATTCACGTTCTCTCTCCGAGAACTGAATGCCTAACTTGGGTTCTAGAACACGACTGCAAATGGTTGACACTCGATCAAAAATAAAAATAGATTTGAGATGTTCTAAATTATGATCGCAAAAATCAGACAGAGGGTAGTCGTGTCGGTACCAGGAGAGGATAACCAAATAGCTGAAAAATTGATACTCTTCAGGTGTGTTTTCTAAAATAGTAAGGTTTAAGGTCTTGTTAGAAGTGACGATAATATCTTTGACCAAGTCTAAATCTTTTTTAGCAAACTCGTAGATTGGAAAGCCGTAGCGGTAGTGAAGAAGCGCGATGAGAAATCTCATCCGATGCTCAGGTCCAGCAATCTGGTTATGACGGATGGTTAGGCCGACCTCTTTTAGAAAGTTAAGACATTTCTTTTTCAGCCGATAGGCAGTGGCAGTAGAAACGAACTGACTCTGGCTAAAATCGGAAAAGTCTTTCTGTTTGGGGTCCAAAAAGAAATGAAGAGTTTGAAGAAATAAGGAATTCTGATATATAGCATAAAAATAATGTAATTTATTGTCTAGAATACTGGTTTCTAGCTGTACTTGGCCTCCTTTTATGGTCCAACTGAGTTGGTCTTCGTAAAGGAGAACTAAGTCTTTCAAGGTATCAGCTACCTTTTTTTCCCCTGCATTCACAAGGGTTGCTAATTGAGATAGGTGAATATCTTGAAAATCCAACAGGGCATTTAAAAGGGTTACTTGTTCGGTAAGCTTACCTTCGATGTAGTCTTGAATCATGGAAACCTCTCGGGAGCAAAACGTCAATTAAAGCAATAGAAATAAGATGGGTGGGTATTACCAAGGCTTGTCAAGAAGATAGAGATAATGAAACCAAGCGACTAAAAAGCCCTTCCCAAGAGAATGAGTTGGGAGGACTAACTGGTTGTTGGGTAACAATCTCTGTCTAAAAAGAGGTAGCCTTGGTTTAAGCATTTCGTAGTATTGCTAGATGCTGACTAGCTTTCTCAAGGTTCATTGGCTTGTCTGCTAATAAGGAGGTCACCAAAGGGGCAACTTCCTCTTCTTTAGCACCTGCTAAAAGGGCTAGTGACTTCGCATGAAGCTTCATATGGCCTGCTTGAATACCTGAGGAGGTCAAAGCCTTGAGCGCAGCAAAGTTTTGAGCCAATCCCACCGAAACAATGACCTGAGCTAAGGTTTTAGCATCTGGTTGATTAAGCAAATCATGGGCAATGGAGACAGTTGGATTAAGCCCAATGGATCCACCTTTACTGGCAATGGGCATAGGGAGCGTTAATTGACCAAGTAATACTTCTTGTTCCTGGTCAAACTCCCAATGGCTGAGGCCTTGGTAAGCCCCATTTCTTGAAGCGTAAGCATGTCCCCCTGCTTCGATGGCACGCCAGTCGTTCCCTGTCGCCATAACTACCGCGTCAATGCCGTTAAATATGCCCTTATTATGGGTGGCAGCTCGGTAGGAGTCCGCTTGAGCTAATTGACTTGCCAAGACCATTTTTTTGGCTAATTGCTGGGCTTCTGTCTTGTCTCGACTCAAAAAGCGAATATCAACTTGACAACTAGCCGTTACAAGAGACTCTGTGGCATAATTTGATAGAATAGCCATTAAGCTTTGTCCCTTGGATAATGATTCTAAGTCGGGAATAAGTGCTTCCATCATGGTATTGACCATATTAGCTCCCATGGCCTCTTGTGTGTCTACTGTGAGGTAAAAAATAAGGAAATCTCCCTTTTCTTCCAAACGGATCTCTCTGGCTCCGCCACCTCTTTTGACAATTGATGGGTAAGCATCATTGGCAGCTGCAATCAGTTTGTCTGAGTTGGCAAGAATAGTTTGTTTAGCTTCTTCCACTTGGTCGATATCATAGAGAGCAACTTGACCAATCATTTGGCGTTTGAGAACTTTAGAGGCAAAGCCCCCAGAGCGCTTGATTAGTTTAGCAGCAAAGGAAGCAGCAGCGACAACGGAAGGTTCTTCAGTCACAAAAGGGACTTGATAAGACACGCCGTTAATGAGGAAATCAGGAGCGATACTAAAAGGCAAAGCAAAGCGTCCCAAAACATTCTCGGTCAGTTGATTAGCCGTTTCGATAGGTAGTAAGCAATCTTCCTCTAATGTTTGAAGATGCTCAGGGGTTAAGAGTTCAAATTGTTTAATAAGTTGCAGTCGCTCTTCAAAGGTCTTCTTTGAAAAGCCTGCCCAATTAAGATTCATATTTGTCATTGATTTGGTATAGTCGTTGATTGTCCTTGATTTCTGTTAAGGCAAATTTGCTAGTTAAGTAGGTGTTGAAGCTGGCATTGCCTTGCTCGTTCAATTTGGCTTCTTCGTAGAAAAGCTCTTCGTACTCAGCTACAGAAAGGCGATGTCTTTGATCTAAAATGGTTTGACGATTCGTCATTAGCATCTGCTCATAGCCTGCTACTAACTGTCCTGAGAAAATTTCACTCACTGCTCCAGAACCGTAACTGAAAAGTCCGATTCGGTCCCCTGCTTGTAACGTTTTGCTATTTTCAAGCAGAGACAAGAGACCTAAATAAAGAGAACCTGTATAGATGTTGCCGATTTGTTTGCTGTAAGTGATAGAAGCTTGGAAATTTTCCAGTAAGTGTTCCTTGTGTTCAACAGGCAAGGACTCATCCATCATTTTGTTCAGTCCTTTCAAGGCTAACTTTGGAAAAGGAAGATGGAAACAAAAAGCAGCAAAATCTGTTAGTTGAGCCCCTGTTTTGTCTTGGTAAGCTTGCCAGGTAGTTTCTAAAGAGTCAAGGTACTGTTTGGTAGAGTAAACGCCGTTAACAAAAGGCGTTGTGCTATAATTTGGACGCCAGAAGTCCATGATATCTCGCGTCTGCGCCACATTATCTTGATGCAATTCGAGAATACGTGGATTAGCCGTTATCAGCATAGCAATGCTTCCAGCACCTTGAGTGGATTCACCAGCAGAATCAATACCATATTTAGCAATGTCACTGGCAATAACAAGAACACGTGATTCTGGCTTTGCTGCCACATGTAGTTTAGCGTAATCTAACGCGGCCGTGGCACTGTAACAAGCTTCTTTGACTTCAAAAGAACGGGCAAAAGGTTGAATCCCCATCAAATGGTGGACGTAAATTGCCGCGGCTTTGGATTGGTCAACGCTTGACTCCGTTGCAAGAATAACCATGTCAATTGTAGCTTTGTCTTCATCTGTTAATATCTGATCAGCTGCAGAAGCAGCTAATGTCACAATATCTTCTGTAACCGGAGTAACACTAAGGGCCTCGATGAGCAGTCCCTGACTAAATTTTGCTGGATCTGTTTGGCGAGCAAGAGCCAAGTCATCCAATTTCAAGACATATTGACTGGTCGCAAAACCAATCTTATCAATTCCGATTTTCATAAGTGTCCTTCTTTAATATCGATTTTTTGTAGTCTTATCCATTTTAACACATTTTATCCAAAAGTTAGACTGATAAAACTATGGCTTTCCTTTTTCAGATTAAAAAAAGAGAACTTATCAGATAGCATTTCCAAAAGACATTTCGTTTTTTATTCTGGTATTTTCCTATAAAATTAGTTAAAATAGTAAGAAGTGCTCTGAAAGAAAGGACTTGGAGATGACAAAAGCAGACGATATTTTTAAAGCCAATATTGAAAAAATTATGGATGAGGGTGTCTTTAGTGAACAAGCACGTCCCAAGTATAAAGATGGTCGTACGGCTAATTCCAAATACATCACAGGTGCCTTTGCAGAATACGATTTAGCTAAAGGAGAATTTCCAATTACCACTTTACGACCTATTCCCATTAAATCAGCTATTAAAGAATTATTGTGGATTTATCAAGATCAAACGAACAGTTTAGATGTTTTGGAAAACAAATACAATGTTCATTATTGGAATGAATGGGAAGTTGGTCAGACAAGAACCATTGGTCAACGTTACGGAGCGGTCGTCAAAAAACATGACATCATTTCAAAATTATTAAAGCAATTAGCAGAAAATCCTTGGAATCGTCGCAATGTCATTTCCCTCTGGGACTATGAGGCTTTTGAAGAGACAGAAGGCTTGTTACCATGTGCCTTTCAAACCATGTTTGATGTTAGACGTGTAGGGGAAGATCTTTATTTAGATGCTACCTTGACACAACGTTCTAATGATATGTTGGTTGCCCATCATATCAACGCCATGCAATATGTTGCCTTGCAAATGATGATTGCTAAACATTTTGGCTGGAAAGTTGGCAAATTCTTTTACTTTGTCAATAATTTACACATTTACGATAATCAATTTCCTCAGGCTAAGGAATTATTGAAACGACAACCAACTGATTGTCAGCCTAAGCTTGTGTTAAATGTTCCAGATGGTACTAATTTCTTTGATATTAAACCAGAAGATTTTGAATTGCAAGACTACGAACCGGTCACACCACAATTGCGGTTTGACTTGGCAATCTAAGGATTGCCTCGATTTTTTTGTGAGCATTTTACTAAGAAATTTGATAAAATAAGGAAAGTTCAAGGTGAAGGAATAGACGAATGACAAAGGAAATGATTGCTATCTGGGCAGAAGATGAAGCAGGTCTTATCGGGGTTGATGGCAAGCTACCATGGTATCTGCCAAGAGAGCTGCAACATTTTAAAGAAACAACTTTGAATCAAGCTATTTTAATGGGGAGAGTAACCTTTGATGGCATGAATCGTAGGCTGCTTCCTAATCGTCAAACCCTTGTGATGACAAGAGATGTAAACTATCAAGTAGATGGGGTATTGACCATGACTAGTGTTGAGGAAGTGCTGGATTGGTATCATGCACAGGAAAAAACACTTTACGTTATTGGTGGAAGCAAGGTTTTAGAAGCCTTTGACGGTTATTTTAATCGTGTGATTAAAACAGTGGTTCATCACCAATTTGAAGGGGATACCTACCGACCAAAACTTGACTTAAGTCGTTTTAGGGAAGAAAGCCAAACCTTCTATCCAAAGGATGCAAACAATCCTTACGATTTTACAGTGACGGTTTTAAAACACCAATAGTATAGGGAGATGATAGGGAATGCAACGTAGTATTTTTGGCGTATTTACGGCCTTTTTGTGTGCGATTTGTGTCTTATGTGCTATTCCGGCCTTTCGGAAAAATCGTTACGGCCTAGGGACACTTTTCTTGTTAAATGCTTTTACCAATTTGGTCAATAGTATCCATGCCTTTTATGGCACCTTGTTTTAAAGGATTCTAAAGCGGGTAATCAAAGGATACTTGAAGCATTTAGAGAATATTGAGTACACAAGTGACTCATAAAACGTATGAAATGATAAGAGAAAGTAAGAGAGTTATAGGAAATGGCAGGAAATCGTACAAACGATATTAAAGTATATTGCTCATTTTGTGGTAAGAGCCAAGACGAAGTCAAAAAAATTATTGCAGGGAATAATGTTTTTATCTGTAATGAATGTGTGGCTTTGTCACAAGAAATTATTAAAGAAGAGTTGGCAGAAGAAGTGTTAGCTGACCTAACAGAAGTTCCAAAACCAAAAGAACTCCTTGAGGTTTTAAACCAGTATGTTGTTGGTCAAGATCGTGCCAAACGTGCTTTATCAGTAGCTGTTTACAATCATTACAAACGCGTGTCATTCACGGAAAGTCGTGATGATGAAGATGTTGAATTGCAAAAATCAAACATTTTAATGATTGGTCCAACAGGTTCAGGAAAGACTTTTCTCGCTCAAACCTTAGCTAAGAGCTTAAATGTTCCTTTTGCGATTGCTGATGCAACCTCACTGACTGAAGCAGGGTATGTTGGAGAAGATGTGGAAAATATTCTTCTCAAGCTTATCCAAGCAGCTGATTATAATGTGGAACGAGCAGAGCGTGGTATCATCTATGTCGATGAAATTGATAAGATTGCTAAAAAAGGTGAAAATGTGTCCATCACACGTGATGTTTCTGGTGAGGGAGTTCAACAGGCCTTGCTAAAAATCATTGAAGGAACGGTTGCTAGTGTTCCTCCTCAAGGCGGTCGTAAGCATCCAAATCAGGAAATGATTCAAATTGATACCAAGAATATCTTGTTTATTGTTGGGGGAGCCTTTGATGGCATTGAAGACATTGTCAAACAACGTTTAGGAGAAAAAGTCATTGGTTTTGGTCAAAACAGCCGAAAAATCGATGACAATGCTTCTTATATGCAAGAGATTATTTCAGAAGATATCCAAAAATTTGGTCTTATCCCAGAGTTTATTGGACGCTTGCCAGTCGTAGCTGCTCTTGAACAACTAAACACATCAGATTTGATTCAAATTTTGACGGAACCAAGAAATGCCCTAGTCAAGCAATATCAGGCTCTTCTTTCTTACGATGGTGTCGAATTGGCATTTGATAAGGAAGCCTTAGAAGCCATTGCAAATAAAGCCATTGAGCGTAAGACAGGCGCGCGTGGTCTTCGTTCTATTATCGAAGAAACGATGTTAGACATTATGTTTGAAATTCCAAGCCAAGAAGATGTCACAAAAGTGCGTATCACCAAGGCTGCTGTCGAAGGCAAGTCAAAACCCGTTTTAGAGACAGCTTAAGGAGAAATAATGGCTGAAGAACAAGTCTTAAATACCCATAACGCCTCAATTTTGTTGAGCGCTGCGAACAAATCTCACTACCCTCAAGATGACCTGCCAGAAATTGCTTTGGCAGGACGTTCCAATGTTGGGAAATCTAGTTTTATTAACACCATGCTTGGGCGAAAAAACTTAGCGCGTACGTCAAGTAAGCCAGGAAAAACCCAGCTTTTAAATTTTTTCAACATTGATGACAAGCTTCGCTTTGTAGATGTGCCAGGATATGGTTATGCCAAAGTATCAAAATCTGAACGTGCCAAATGGGGCAAAATGATTGAAGAATATTTGACTAGCAGGGACAATCTAAGAGCTGTCGTGAGTTTGGTGGATTTACGTCATGAACCTTCCAAAGAAGATGTTCAAATGTATGAGTTTTTAAAGTATTATGACATTCCTGTCATTATTGTGGCAACCAAAGCAGACAAGATTCCTCGTGGTAAGTGGAATAAACATGAATCAATGGTTAAGAAAACATTGGGGTTTGACAAGACAGATCGTTTTATCATTTTTTCATCAGTGGACCGCGTGGGTATCGACGAAGCATGGGATACTATTTTAGAACACCTATAAAAGAGAGAAATCCTAACAGATAGAATATTTCCAATAGGGAATGTTCTTTTTGTGTTCTAAAAAAAGGGTTGGTTAGAAGTTTTTAATTTTGACTTGACGCTTTAATCATGTCATGCTAGTATTTTATATTGAGGAGATAAGTAATGACACGAGTAGCCATAGGGCACCCCGCAAGAAAATGTTTGCTATGGGATCGATGTAGTGCTCTTTGTGTGTTTATCATTTTCCTAGCTTTGTTGACGATGCTTTTTGTGATTAGGTACCGTAATAGTTCTATCGAAGGTATTTGGAAGACAGCAAGTATTGATCAAAAATTAGGAGATGATTTTGCGAAACGGCTCACAGGCTTACATCAAAGTCCCCTTATTGATGACAGTTTGTTAACGTCATCCGAAATGATTTTACAGGTTAAAAATAATAAGGCTCACCTAAACTTTAGAGTCCAAGTCGAAAAAGCTGCCTTTGCCGAACGTTTAGCATCTTATCACGAAAATGAGCTATTAAAGATACTGAAAGATAATCACCTTGTGATTGGTGATTTGAGTCAGGAAGAACAACAAATCATTGACAGTAGCATGCCAGCTCACCATGAGTTGGAAATGATTTTAGATCAGGCTTTTGAAAAGCTAGCTTCTAATATTGGTGGTCATTATGATCGGAAAACAGGGAGCTTGTCTGCTATTATTCTTAAAGGCAATGTTAATCGCATTTTGCATACGATTGATATTAGTGAATTGACCACAGGACATATTTCCCTTTCAAAAGGTATCACAACACCTAATGGTTACTTTGATTACATCAAATTTGGTAGAAAACTTGAATTATTAGGTGATGAAAAAATTATTTTTAAAAAGATAACAGAAAAAAGCGCATCTGGCACTTCTTAAAGTTGCAAGATGCGCTTTTTTACTTTACGTGATTTTCCCAAATTAATGGCTAATGATTAGTTTTTGTCGTGAATGACTAACTGTCCTTGTTCCAGACTAGCTTGTAAGTTTTTGACCTCTGGGTGATCGAGGTAAAAGTCTGTAATGCGGTCTCGGATTTCTTGCTCGATGACACGGCGTAATGGTCGAACTCCCATTGCGTGGTCATAACCTAATTCAATCAAGTGAGCTTTAGCATCATCAGAGATAGCTAAGCTGATTCCTTTTTTAGCTATGGTTTGATTAACTTCCGCTAACATTAAATCAACAATTTCTTCTAAGTCTTCTTTTTGCAGATGATTGAATTCGATAACCCCATTGAAACGATTGAGAAACTCTGGTCTAAAGTAAGGTGCAATACGGTCCATAATAGTAGGTTGATCAGTATTTTCATCTTCTTGATGCCCAAATCCAGCATTAGAAGTAGCAATGATAACAGTGTTTTTAAAGTTGATGGTATTTCCCTGACCATCTGTTAATCGGCCATCATCCAGTACTTGGAGAAGAAGGGTAATGACTTGCGGATCGGCTTTTTCAATCTCATCCAATAGAACAATCGCATACGGGTTGCGACGAACTCGTTCCGTTAACGTATTGTTATTATCATCATAACCGACATAACCGGCAGTTGTCCCGATTAACTTGGACACAGCAGTACGATCACTGTATTCGGACATGTCAAGTCGAATAATAGCCTCTTTGGAACCAAAGAGGTCCAGTGCTAGCTGTTTGGCTAACTCTGTCTTACCGACACCTGTTGGTCCAACAAAGAGGAAGGAACCGATAGGACGATTGCCATCATCAAAACCAGCTCGATTACGGCGAATAGCACGAGCCACAGCTTCAACAGCTCCATCTTGGCCAATCACGTGTCCTTTTAAGCGGTTGCTAATTTCTTTGAGTCTTTCCAAATCACTAGCTCCCATATTGGACACTGGGACACCAGTCAGGCGCTCTACGGATTCTGCAATATCATTGACAGTAGCAGTAACCTTTTGGTCTTCGCTATGGTTGTCCATTTGTTTTTGCAATTCTTCAATTCGTGTTTTAGCGGTTAAAGCTCTCTCAAAATCTTCCTTAGCCACAGCCTCTTCTTGGATATTCTTTTGAGTGGTCATTTCAGCTTCTAGAGACTTGAGGTCAGTCACAGGATGCTGAGCGGCTAAATGCGCAGCAGTCATATCTACTAAGTCAATCGCTTTATCTGGTAAACTACGTTGAGGAATGTACTGAATAGAATAGTCAATCGCAGCTTTAAGAACAGCATCCGGAAGGATAACATTATGGTGTTGTTCGTAAAGATTTCGGATTCCCATTAAAATATGGAAGGTGTCCTCAGCAGACGGTGCATTTACCTTAACCTCATTAAAACGACGAGCAAGCGCAGCATTTTTTAAAATGGTATTGCGGTATTCATCTTGAGTTGTGGCGCCAATCAGTGTCAATTCACCACGGGAAAGAGCAGGTTTTAGCATATCAGCTAATCCTTTAGACCCAGAGTCACCACCAGTAGAACCTGCACCAAGGATTTGATGAATTTCATCAAAGAAAAGAATAATATTCCCAGCTTCTTTAACCTCTTGAATCATGTTTTGGATATTTTCTTCAAAGGAGCCACGGTACTGAGTGCCTGCTTCAAGGCCAGAAATATCAATGGAAATGATTTCTTTATTTTTGATAGCAGCAGGGACGTCACCATTCACAATAGCTTGAGCTAGCCCTTCAACCACAGCTGTTTTACCAACACCAGCATCTCCGACTAGAACAGGATTATTCTTTGTTCGGCGAGCTAAAATTTCCGCAGTGTCTTGAATTTCGTGATTGCGACCAATAACAGGATCAAGTTTTCCTTGTCTTGCTTCTTCCGTTAAGTTGGTGCCAAGTTTAGCTAAAATCCCATCCTTTTTGGTCTGATGACCTTGGGATGTAGGTTGTTCACTACCTTTATCGCTCAGACGTCCAGTTTGACGATATGCCTGGAATTCTTCAGGTGTCATTTCGCGTCCGTTCACTAAATAGCGTCGATTTTCACTGCGATAGCCACCCATATTGCCCATTAGTTGATTAAAGATATCATCCATGTTTCCAAAAGTATCTTTGTCATAATAATTTGTCATATTAGTTACCTCGAAATAAAAATAATGTACTATCATAAGATAGAGTAGGAAGGTTACCATTCTTAGATCTATACACACTTTAGTAGATTAGAGAGGTCACAGCTAAGAAGTGGAGTTTACGGTTTGCTAACCACCTTATGATATTATTTTACTCCTTTGGTCAGTTAAGGTCAAACAAAAAGATTTAAAACTGAGACTTCTCCTAATTCTTCAAAAGAATAATAAAAACAGGGATGATAGTAGGTAAAATAATATAGAAAAACATTGATTCTATAGAGTTTTTAACATAGAATAAAATTGGTTAGGGATTGTTTAAAGTTGAAGTCCTGCTAAAACAAATAGCGCGACGACGAAACCTTGTGATAGCACTTATTCAGTTTACGAGCTATGTTGTTTTGAATGGTCCCAAACCTAAAAAGGGTGTTCGCTTTTTTAGGTTGCAACAGAATAGGCACCGATGAACGGTTCTCTTTTAGTATACTATTGACTATCTGAAGCTACTTAGTTACCTTATGTTGAAAGAATTTTTTATGAGAGCCAAATTTCAAGTTGAAGTTAGCCAGTTTTAACATTTCTACTGGCGACTTGTAGTTGAAGAGTCGTTTAGGATAATGATTGATCCAATGTTCAATAGCAGCGACTTCTTTAGGGGTCGTTGTTTTGGTACCTTTAGGGAGCCATCTGCGAATCAGGCGATTATGGTTTTCGTTAGTGCCTCTCTCCCATGACGCATAGGGATGGGCATAGTAGATGTCACTTGCTGGAAAGACATCTGATAAGCGAGAAAATTCTGTCCCGTTGTCTGCTGTGATAGAGTTGACGGTGTAGTCTTTTAGAATCCCCGTAAGAGCTTCATTGACGGCTTGAGCAGACTTATCCGGTATTAATCAAATCAGCTGTTGACGTTTACTTTGCACATCCCTATTCTTCACATGAGAGAGGAACAAACGAGAACTTCAATGGCCTCCTCAGAGAATATGTCCCTAAAGGAATCTCACTTAATCCACTAACCTCTGAAGAACTTGACAATTATCTTACAGCCATCAATGAGCGCCCAAGACGACTTCTTCAATATCAATCCTCAACATTCCTGTTTGAGCTATCCCGAACAGCTTAACCTCTGGAACTCTAGTTATCTGTGAACTGGTTGCACTTGACTTGACAACTTGCGAGAGCTATTAACGAAAAAAAATTTAGATTTTTCTATTGACAATGAAACATCAAAACGGTATACTAATTAAGGTTTGATAAAAACTGACCTAAGACAGCAGGGGAGCGTGCTCATAATATTCCTGCCGAGGCACAAAACGTGATTAAAGAAAATAACGTATTTGTACTTTCGTGTCTAGGTTTAGGTGCGATTTTTTTGTACCTAGCCCAAAAATAAAAACGGAGGTAAAACTAATGAGTGAAGCAATTATTGCTAAAAAAGCTGAACAAGTCGAACTTATCGCTGAGAAAATGAAAGCAGCAGCAAGTATCGTTGTTGTTGATTCACGTGGTCTTACAGTTGATCAAGATACTGTTCTTCGTCGTTCACTTCGTGAAAGTGGCGTTGAGTTCAAAGTTATCAAAAACTCAATTTTGACTCGTGCAGCTGAAAAAGCAGGTCTTGATGAGTTGAAAGATGTATTCGTAGGACCATCTGCAGTAGCATTTTCTAACGAAGATGTTATCGCACCAGCTAAAGTTATCAACGACTTTACTAAAACTGCTGACGCACTTGAAATCAAAGGTGGTGCAATCGAAGGCGCTGTTTCTTCAAAAGAAGAAATCCAAGCACTTGCAACATTGCCAAACCGCGAAGGAATGCTTTCTATGCTTCTTTCTGTACTTCAAGCTCCAGTCCGCAACGTTGCATACGCTGTCAAAGCTGTTGCAGAAAACAAAGAAGGCGCTGCTTAAGACGTCTCATAGTAGCTTAAGGCTACACTTAACATTTTAAATTAATTATTTGGAGGAAATCACAATGGCATTGAACATTGAAAACATTATTGCTGAAATTAAAGAAGCTTCAATCCTTGAGCTTAACGATCTTGTAAAAGCTATCGAAGAAGAATTTGGTGTAACTGCAGCTGCTCCTGTAGCTGCTGCAGCTGCTGGTGGTGCTGAAGAAGCTGCTAAAGATTCATTCGACGTTGAATTGACATCTGCTGGCGACAAAAAAGTTGGCGTTATCAAAGCTGTTCGTGAAATCACAGGTCTTGGTCTTAAAGAAGCTAAAGGTCTTGTTGATGGAGCACCTGCTAACGTTAAAGAAGGCGTTGCTGCTGCAGAAGCTGAAGAAATCAAAGCTAAACTTGAAGAAGCTGGAGCAACAATCACTCTTAAATAAGAGCGTCCTTGCTTTAGTAGCTTAAATAAGCTGATTAACCTGCTATTTTTTTAAAATAGCAGGTTTTTTGAATATCATTTTTGATAGGTTTTAATAAGCCGTTATTATCGATTATTATGATAAGGCTAGTCAATAATATTAAGCTTTAAGTGTAATTGAGATTGTTTTGATAAGTGATATTTCACTTATAGTCAATTTTTCTGAGAATTTTTGCTATAATAATAACTATGAAAGATAAAATGATAAAAAGGTTGGCTATCCTTTTTTTTGTGGTATTAGCTTGCTCAGGGCTTGGTAAAACAGTTCTCGCGGCTGATTTTCAAGTGGGGGCAGAACATGCGATTGTCGTAGAAGTAGACTCTGGGAGAGTGCTGTATGAGAAAGACGCTAAGACGCCAGATGCCATTGCCTCTTTGACCAAATTGGTGACGGCCTATCTGGTTTTGGATAAGGTTAACTCAGGTCAACTACAATTATCAGATCAAGTTAACCTATCAGATTATGCGTTTGAATTAACCACAGATAGTTCTTTAAGTAATGTACCCTTTGACCAAAAGACTTATTCGGTGCAGGATTTATTAGAGGCAACTTTGGTGGCAAGTTCAAATAGCGCAGCCATTGCGTTAGCAGAAAAGGTGGCAGGGTCAGAGCCTAACTTTGTAGCGCAAATGAGGGCACAACTATCTCGTTGGGGCATTACTTCTGGTAAAATTCTTAACGCTTCAGGACTGCCGAATGAGGTGTTAAAGGACCATCGTTATCCTGGTTCTGCGTTGGAAGAAGAGAATATGTTGAGTGCTCAGGATGTTGCCATTGTGACGATGCATTTACTGGAAGATTTTCCTGAGATTTTAGAGATCACTAAACAAACAGAAGTTGATTTTGCTGGTAATTCTATTAAAAGTTTTAATCAACTCTTACCAGGTATGGCTAAGGGTAGAGCAGGAGTGGATGGGCTAAAGACAGGAACGACAGATTTGGCAGGTCATTGCCTTGTGGTAACTTCTATTGAAAATGGTATGAGGCTGATTACCGTTATTCTAAATGCTGATGGATCTGATAAAAACCAAAACACACGGTTTGAGCAGGCGAATCATTTGTTAGACTATGTGGCTAAACGGTATCATCGTCGCAAGATTTTGAAAAAGGGAAGTCTGATGACAGAACGTCCTTTTTCAGTGGTAAATGGCACAGCACAAACCTTATCTACTTATGCAGCCAAAGATGTCACCTTGGTTTTAGGAACTGATGAGCTGGCTCCTAGACCAGAACAGTTTGTGGTGTCAACCGACTCTTTGTTAGTGCCTATTGCTAAAGGTGAGGTAGTTGCTTATTTGACTTCTCCCAGAATTGCAGGCGAGAGGTATTTGAAAAAACCTGAGCGTATTCCTCTGAAAGCCAGCCAATCTCTTAAAAAGGCTTCTGACTTACAACTGTGGTGGCGAGGTCTTCTGGAGAAACTGAAGCAAGGTTAGAGATAGCATTCTTTTATGATCAACACAAAAAGACAGTGAGAAAATTTTCTTCTCACTGTCTTTTTTTACTTTATTATGACTTAATTCACTCTTATTGTTCCATAGCTGCTAAAAGTGTTTCAGGACTTGTCGTTGGTAAAATGCGAATGCGATTGAGGGAAAGCAGTCCATCGGCTGCGCTAGCAACACCTTCATTAGTTGTTACCCCCAGTTTGTAGTTGAGACTAGCTGCAATTTGTAAGGTAGTATCGCTGTATCGGCCTGCTGGATAAGCGATGGCAATGGTTTCTTGACCTAATTCTTTATCAAGGTAATCCTTAGAGTCCTTCATTTCACTTGTCTGAATGTCTGGACTGGATTGCTCTAAATCTGGATGGTTAACGGTGTGGTCCTGGAAGGATATACCGGATTGTTTCATTTCTTTCATTTGATCAAGGGTTAAATTGGCAACACTCCCAATTTCAGTTAATCCCGTAATGACATTGTTTGTTGCTTTAACACCATATTTTTTAAGGATTGGATAGGCAACTCTATAAAAATCAATCATACTATCATCAAACGTTAACCAAACGACTTTTTCAGCAGGTAATTCATTACTTGAAAGCGCACGGTAGGCTTCTTCCGGGCTTAAAAAGTAGTAGCCAGCTTCTGTCATTGTTTTGATCTGCTGTTCAAAAAGATCAGGAGCAACAATTAGGTTGGCATTTGCGGCCTCCTCAGGTGCCATGACATGGATGGCGTGATACATTAAAATAGGTACTTTAACAGGTGAGGTTTGCTTCGTCCAAGTGTTCTGTGGCTGATTAGTTTTTGGTGACGTTGAGATTGTAGTCTTGGTTTTTTTAGCTTTTTGACTGGTGTTGGTAGTTGCTTCTTTGTGTTGGAAGAAACTGACTTTTGGAAGAGCTTGAGATATCTGTGATAGGTTTAATTTGGAGTGATCCTGGTACAAATAGAAAATTAAGGCTAATCCAAGCATACAAGCTAATAATAATAGGGTATTAATCATCGTAAAGGCTTTGCGTCGTTGGCGCCGTTTATGTCTATTCTTCATCTGATGCTCCTTTTGATTTGGTTAATCCTATTGTAACATTTTTTAGCAGTAGCAAGTCTTTTAGAAAGAAATTTTCTTGTGCTTGCTATTAATATATTTTGTAAAACTAAGGCTAAATTTGGTATAATTGAGGAGATTGATGGCCAGTTAGACCATTATTAGGACAAGACTGAGGTAAGTGAAATGGCGATAAGAATAGCTTTATTAGGATTTGGTACTGTTGCGACAGGACTTCCTTTTTTATTGGAAGAAAATAGAGTAAAGTTACAAGCACTGGTAGGAGATGAATTCGTCATTGAAAAGGTGTTGGTCAGAGATGAGGCCACAACAAAACGGTTGCGTCAGCAAGGTTATTCGTATAACTTTGTGACCTCTTTTGAGGATATTATGACAGATGATGCCATTGCTATTGCGGTTGAATTGATGGGACGTGTCGAACCTGCTAAAACCTATATTACACGTGCCCTATTAGCAGGGAAACATGTGGTTACTGCCAATAAGGATTTACTAGCCTTACATGGGACAGAACTTTCTACTTTGGCCAAACAACAGGGGTTGGGTTTCTACTACGAGGCTGCTGTAGCTGGAGGTATCCCAATACTAAGAACGTTAGCCAACGCCTTTGCCGCAGATAAGATAACCGCTCTTTATGGTATTTTAAATGGCACCACGAATTTTATGTTAACCAAGATGGTTAGTGAGGGATGGACCTATGAGGCTGCTCTGGCAGAAGCACAAACATTAGGTTATGCAGAGAGTGATCCGACAAACGATGTAGAAGGCATTGACGCGGCCTATAAACTTGCCATTTTGTGTCAATTTGCTTTTGGAATGTCCATGCCATTTGAGAAGATTGAGCATCAAGGCATTACTCATATTACCCCAGAAGATGTAGCAGCAGCAGATCAATTGGGCTATGTCATTAAGTTAATTGGTTCTATCCGTGATTGTTCCGAAGGTCTTCAGGCACAAGTGGCTCCGACCCTTGTGCCTAAGTCCCATCAGTTGGCAGGCGTTATAAATGCTATGAATGCTGTTTATGTGGAATCTGTTGGAATCGGACAATCCCTGTTTTATGGTCCAGGAGCTGGGCAAAAACCAACAGCAACATCTGTTCTTGCAGACCTTGTTGAAATCGGAAGATGCTTAACCCATCAGTTATCAATAACCCCTTTTAGTCGTTTTGAGAGAGTTGGTCAGCTTGCACCAGCAGAAGATTGCTTGGCTTACTATTACCTTTCTGTAGCGTGTCCGAAGGAGATGAATCTGATGAAAGAAGAGCAGACTAGAGATGAAAAAATGCCGTTGATTCAAAAAATGCTTGATGTTCCCATTAACGATCAACAAAAACGCCTAGTGATTGTGACCAATAACATCAGTCAAGCTACCTTTGAGGCTTTTAAACATCGCCTAGCCACTAAACCAGGTGTCACTATTTTAAATAGTTTTAACGTATTAGGAGAAGACTAGTATGAAAATAAGAGTTCCAGCTACTTCAGCCAATTTGGGACCAGGGTTTGACTCTGTTGGGATCGCCGTATCCAAATATCTAGAAATTGAGATTTTAGAAGCTACAGATAAATGGGTGATTGAGCATGATTTGGAAGGTGTGCCTTGCGATGACCAAAATCTATTGCTGCAAACAGCCTTGAAACTGGCTCCTAATATGCCACCTCACCGTATTAAAATGACGTCAGATATTCCTTTGGCGCGTGGGCTAGGTTCGTCATCGTCAGTCATTGTTGCTGGGATTGAATTGGCGAATCAACTAGGACAATTGACCTTATCTGATGAACGTAAGCTAGCGATTGCTACAGAGATTGAAGGGCACCCAGATAATGTCGCACCAGCTATTTTTGGTCAAATGGTTATTGCGTCACAGCTTGGAAAAGAAGTGAATTATATTGTCACTCCTTTTCCAGACTTGGCTTTGGTTTGTTTTGTTCCTGACTATGAACTAAAGACAGCTGAGTCGAGAGACGTTTTGCCAAAACAAATGTCATATAAGCAAGCGGTAGCAGCCTCATCTGTAGCAAATCTGGCCATCGCTGCCTTATTAACTGGGAATATGCAAAAAGCTGGTAAGGCTATTGAAAATGACCAATTTCATGAAATTTACCGTCAAAAGTTAGTGAAAGAATTTCAGCCTATTAAACAAGCAGCCGCAGCTAGCGGGGCTTATGCCACTTACTTATCTGGAGCTGGTCCAACGGTGATGGTTCTATGTTCTCTTGATAAGCGAGCAAACGTGTATGAAGCAATTGCACAACTTGGGTTGTCAGGGAACCTTGAGATGTTGACGGTTGATCAGCAAGGTTTATGCCTTCTCTAAATCAAGGCTAATCCCTATAGTGGAGAGGTGGCAACATTAGTTGCAATTGTCATTATCCGCTGTTACTTTACTTGTCATGTGGTATACTAGAAATAGATGTTGTGAGGTACAAGATGACTTATCAAGAAACACTAGACTGGATTCATAGACGGCTGACCTTTGGAATTAAACCAGGTTTAGAACGCATGCTCTGGGTACTTAATCAGCTAGGAAACCCGCAAGAGCGGATTAAAGGGATCCATGTGGTAGGAACAAACGGAAAAGGCTCTACGGTCAATAACTTACAGCATATCTTTACGGCTGCAGGCTATGAGGTCGGTACTTTTACCTCACCCTATATTATGGACTTTAAAGAGCGAATCAGTATCAATGGTAATATGATTTCAGAGGCTGATTTAGTTGCTGCTGCTAATCGTGTGCGTCCTTTAACAGAGCGTTTAGTTCAAGAGACTGATTTTGGAGAGGTCACTGAATTTGAAGTGATTACTTTAATCATGTTCCTCTATTTTGGAGACATGCATCCTGTTGACCTTGCTGTTATTGAAGCAGGATTGGGAGGGTTGTATGATTCAACCAATGTTTTTCAAGCGATGGTAGTCGTTTGCCCATCTATTGGTTTAGATCATCAGGCTATCTTGGGAACGAGCTATGCTGAGATCGCTGCGCAAAAAGCAGGGGTCTTAGATGGAGGCGAAGCCCTTGTTTTTGCCGTTGAAGATCACGCAGCACGATCAGTTTTCTTGGAAAAAGCAGAGCAGGTTGGAGCTTCTATTTGGGAGTGGCAGAAACAATTTCAATTGCACGCAACACCGACAGGCTATGTTTTTACAAGCCCGTTGAAGACGATTTCAACGATTCACATTGCTATGCCAGGAGAACATCAAGTATCTAATGCTGCTTTGGCGATTATGACGAGTTTAATCTTGCAAGACCGCTATCCTAAGCTAACTCCAGATCACATAAAGGAAGGTCTGGAATCCAGTTATTGGTTGGGCCGTACCGAATTATTAGCGCCAAATCTGATGATTGATGGGGCACATAATAATGAAAGTGTAGCTGCTTTAGTAGCTCTCTTGAAAAGTAAGTACAAAGGTAAAAAGATTCATATTCTATTTGGTGCGATTGATACCAAACCCATTGCGGATATGTTAGCTAGGTTGGAAAAAATGGGCGATTTGTGGGTGACTAGTTTCCATCATTCGAATGCCTATCCGTTAGATAAATACCCTGATCGATTCAGGAGAATAGCCGATTTTAGAGACTTTTTGGATTTGCGTCACCAAGCAACAACAGACGACTTTTTCCTCATTACCGGCTCCCTTTACTTTATTTCCGAAGTAAGGCAGTATTGGAAAAGTCAGTCCGATGACAACTCCATTTGAGAATCAACAATTAGAGATCATGTAAAAAGGGGAAGACTATTGTCTATTAATAAAGAAAAAGCAGAAGCAGCCATCTACCAATTTCTTGAAGCAATTGGGGAAAATCCAAATCGAGAAGGGCTTCTTGATACACCTAAACGAGTTGCAAAGATGTATGCTGAAATGTTTGCAGGTCTTAACAAAGACCCTAAAGAGGAATTTACAGCCGTTTTTACAGAACACCATGAGGATGTGGTTATCGTCAAAGACATTAGTTTTTATTCCATGTGTGAACATCATCTGGTGCCTTTTTATGGCAAAGCTCATATTTCCTACTTACCAAGTGATGGTCGTGTCACTGGCCTAAGTAAATTAGCGAGAGCGGTTGAGGTCGCAAGTAAACGTCCTCAGTTACAAGAGCGCTTAACCGCTCAAATTGCAGACGCTTTGGTTGAGGCACTTCATCCAACAGGCGTTTTGGTCCTCGTTGAAGCAGAGCACATGTGCATGACGATGCGAGGTATCAAAAAGCCAGGAAGTAAGACCATCACGACTACGGCAAGAGGTCTGTACAAGGAAGATCGTTCTGAAAGACAAGAAGTTATGGCATTAATGACAAAAGTTTAGGAGAGGACTATGAAGATTGGGAAATTTGTGATTGATGGCAACGCTGCTATTATGGGAATTTTAAATGTGACTCCCGATTCCTTTTCCGATGGTGGTTCATACACGACAGTACAAAAAGCCTTACAACAGGTAGATCAGCTAATTGCTGGTGGGGCCAAAATTATTGATGTTGGCGGTGAATCCACTCGACCAGGTTACCAATTTGTGAGCGCTGCTGATGAAATTGAGCGTGTCGTTCCCATGATTAAAGCCATTAAAGCAAAATATGATGTGTTAATCAGTATTGATACCTACAAAACAGAAACCGCAAGAGCAGCTTTAGAAGCTGGTGCTGACATTTTAAATGATGTCTGGGCAGGTTTATACGATGGGGAAATGCTTGCTCTAGCAGCAGAGTATGATGTGCCTATTATCTTGATGCATAACCAAAAAGAAGAAGTCTATCAAGATGTAACACAAGATGTTTGTGATTTTTTGAGTGCTAGAGCTCAGGCAGCCATAGATGCTGGAGTACCAAAAGACAATATTTGGATTGATCCAGGATTTGGATTTGCCAAATCTGTTCAACACAATATGGAGTTATTAAAAGGATTGGATCGTGTTTGTCAGTTGGGTTATCCTGTCTTGTTTGGTATTTCGAGAAAGCGTGTTGTAGATGCCTTGTTAGGCGGCAACACCAAAGCTAAAGAGCGAGACGGAGCGACAGCAGCCTTATCTGCTTATGCTCTTGGAAAAGGCTGTCAGCTGGTACGCGTACACGATGTCAAGGCTAATCAAGAAATTGTGGCTGTTTTGAGTCAGTTGATGTGAGGGATGTATGGATAAAATAACATTAGAAGGTTGTCGATTTTACGGCTATCATGGAGCCTTTCAAGAAGAACAAACCCTTGGACAGATTTTCTTGGTTGATTTAGAGCTAGCAGTAGATTTACAAGCAGCCTCTTTGTCAGATGAATTGGCTGATACTGTTCATTATGGTATGGTTTTTGAGAGTGTTCGCCAGTTGGTGGAAGGGGAAACATTTACCTTGATTGAGCGTTTAGCAGGTGCGATTTGTGAAAAACTTTTCAACGAATTTTCACGGATTGAAGCCATTAAAGTAGCTATCAAAAAAGAAAACCCACCGATCGCAGGACATTACAAGGCAGTTGGTATTGAATTGGAGAGGCAGCGATGACCATTGTTTATTTAAGTTTAGGGACCAATATGGGAGACCGAGAAGAGTACTTGAGTCAAGCTGTTCAGTCCCTTGCTAAGATTCCTAACACCCATTTACTAGCCCAATCGTCTATTTATGAAACGGCTGCTTGGGGTAAGACAGAGCAAGCTGACTTCCTTAACATGGCCTGTCAATTAGATACACAATTAACCGCGGCTGATTTCTTAAAAGAAACACAAGCTATTGAGCAATCTCTTGGTCGTGTGAGGCATGAAAAATGGGGACCAAGAACCATTGACATTGATATTTTGCTATTTGGAGAAGAGGTTTATGACACAAAGGAATTGAAAGTGCCACACCCATATATGACTGAGCGTGCTTTTGTTTTAATCCCCTTATTGGAATTGCAGCCAGATTTAAAATTGCCTCCTAATCATAAGTTTTTAAGGGATTATCTTGCAGCTTTAGATCAATCAGATATCACGCTCTTTTCAGCTCAACAGACAGAGTTCTAGACTCTGTTTTCGGAGTAATGCCTGCTATAAGCCAATCCATAAAGTTTTGCCAAATTCATCGTTATTTTTTCTAAAATTTGATATAATAGTATCGGCTTTATGCCGATTTTTTTACTCGTATAAGAAGTGATAGAAGAAAGAAGATAACTATGATAACTGAACTTCATGGGATTGATATTCGTGAGAACGAAGCCCTAAAGAACTATACCTATACTAAGGTAGGTGGCCCAGCTGATTTCTTAGCCTTTCCTAGAAATCACTACGAGCTTTCACGCATTGTGACCTATGCCAATAAAGCGAACATCCCTTGGATGGTTTTGGGAAATGCTAGCAATCTGATTGTCCGCGATGGAGGTATTCGTGGTTTTGTCATCATGTTTGACAAATTAAACGCAGTCCGCATCAATGGATACACGTTGGAAGCAGAAGCAGGAGCGAACCTGATTGAAACAACTAAAATTGCCAAATTCCATAGTTTAACAGGATTCGAATTTGCATGTGGCATTCCTGGAAGTATTGGGGGTGCTGTTTTTATGAATGCGGGTGCCTATGGTGGGGAGATAGCGCATATCTTCTTGTCAGCTAAAGTGCTTACTCCAAGTGGAGAAGTAAAAACCCTCTCAGCTCGAGAAATGGCCTTTGGCTACCGTCACTCAGTCATTCAAGAAACTGGTGATATTGTTATTTCTGCTAAATTCGCCCTTAATCCAGGGAATTACGATTACATTAGTCAAGAGATGAATCGTTTGAATCATCTGCGCCAGCTCAAACAACCGTTGGAATTTCCATCTTGTGGCTCGGTCTTTAAGCGTCCTCCAGGACACTTTGCAGGTCAACTAATCATGGAAGCAAATCTTAAAGGTCATCGTGTTGGAGGTGTGGAAGTTTCTGAAAAACATGCCGGTTTTATGATCAATGTGGCAGATGGCACAGCTAAAGATTATGAAGATTTGATTGCCCATGTTATTGAGGCAGTTGAAAACCATTCTGGCGTTAGGCTTGAGCCAGAAGTGCGTATTATTGGAGAAAGCCTGTAACACTCGTTAATCATCATTAAAGAAAGTACCGTGGAGGATTTATGACAATTGACTAAGCCAATTATCACATTTAACAATGTTTCAAAAACATTTGAGGACAGTGGAACACAGGTCCTAAAGAATATTAATTTTGACCTTGAAGAAGGAAAGTTTTACACCTTATTAGGTGCCTCAGGCTCTGGAAAATCAACCATTTTGAATATTATGGCTGGTCTTTTGGATGCTACCAGTGGGGATATTTACTTGGATGGCGAACGTATTAATGATTTACCGATTAATAAACGTGACATTCATACCGTTTTCCAAAATTATGCCCTTTTCCCTCATATGACTGTTTTTGAGAACGTTGCCTTTGCTTTGAAGCTGAAAAAAGTGGACAAGAAAGAGATTGCTAAGCGCGTGAAAGAAACCTTGAAAATGGTTCAGTTGGAAGGTTATGAGAACCGTTCCATTCAAAAATTATCCGGTGGTCAACGTCAACGTGTGGCTATTGCGCGTGCGATTATCAATCAACCTCGTGTGGTCTTGCTTGACGAGCCACTTTCAGCTCTTGATTTAAAACTCAGAACGGAAATGCAGTATGAATTGCGTGAATTGCAACAGCGTCTAGGCATTACCTTTGTTTTTGTTACTCACGATCAAGAAGAAGCCTTGGCCATGAGTGATTGGATTTTTGTCATGAATGAAGGTGAAATTGTTCAGTCGGGAACACCAGTGGATATTTACGATGAGCCAATTAATCATTTTGTTGCTAATTTTATTGGGGAATCTAATATTATTAACGGTACTATGATTGAAGACTATCTTGTCTCCTTTAACGGGAAAGAATTTGAATCTGTGGACGGTGGGATGCGCCCTAATGAGCCTGTTGAAGTGGTTATTCGTCCTGAAGATCTTCAAATTACTTTGCCAGAAGAAGGGAAATTACAAGTTAAGGTTGATACCCAATTATTCCGGGGAGTTCACTACGAAATTATTGCCTATGATGACTTGGGTAATGAATGGATGATTCATTCTACCCGCAAAGCTATCGAAGGAGAAGTTATCGGATTAGATTTTACCCCTGAAGATCTTCATATCATGCGTCTTAATGAGACTGAAGAGGAATTTGATGCCCGTATTGAAGAATATGTGGAAATGGATGAGCCTGAAGATGGATTGATTAATGCCATTGAGGAGGAGCGTAATGAAGAAAACCTCTAGTCTTTTTTCGATTCCTTACTTCTTATGGATTCTCTTCTTTGTTGTGGCACCAGTCACTCTCTTGTTTTACAAGTCCTTTTTTGACATAGAAGGGCGCGTGACCTTAGCCAATTATGAAACCTTTTTTAGCTCTTGGACCTATTTGAGAATGAGTGTGAATTCTATTTTATACGCTGGTATTATCACACTTGTCACGCTCTTAATTTCATATCCTACGGCACTCTTTTTAACGCGCCTAAAGCACAAGCAGTTGTGGCTTATGCTCATTATCTTGCCAACGTGGGTAAATTTATTGCTAAAGGCCTACGCTTTTATGGGGATTTTTGGTCAACAAGGGGGAATTAATAGCTTTTTAACCTTTATGGGAATTGGGCCACAGCAAATCCTGTTCACGGATTTCTCCTTTATTTTTGTAGCCTCTTACATTGAACTCCCTTTTATGATTTTACCGATTTTTAATGCTTTGGATGATATTGACCATAATGTCATCAATGCCAGTCGTGACCTAGGAGCCAATGAGTTTCAAGCTTTTTCAAAGGTTGTCTTTCCTCTTTCCTTGAATGGGGTTAGAGCAGGTGTCCAGTCAGTTTTTATCCCAAGTTTGAGTCTCTTTATGTTAACCCGTTTGATTGGTGGGAACCGTGTGATTACGCTTGGAACAGCAATCGAACAACATTTTTTGACAACCCAAAACTGGGGAATGGGATCAACCATAGGTGTGGTGTTAATCTTAACCATGGTTGCTATTATGTGGTTAACAAAGGAGAAAAGTAAATGAAAAAATTTGCCAATCTTTATTTAGCAAGTGTCTTTATTTTGCTCTATGTTCCCATTTTTTATTTGATTTTCTATTCTTTCAACAAGGGTGGTGATATGAATGGCTTTACAGGAGTGACATTTGAGCATTACCAAACCATGTTTGAAGATAGTCGCCTCATGACAATCTTACTGCAAACCTTTGTTCTTGCTTTTAGTAGCGCTCTACTAGCAACGATTATTGGGACCTTTGGAGCTATCTTTATCCACCATGTTAGAGGTAAGTACCAAAATGCCATGCTATCAGCCAATAATGTCTTGATGGTATCACCGGATGTTATGATTGGTGCTTCCTTTTTGATTCTTTTCACCTCCTTGAAATTTCAATTGGGAATGTCGTCTGTTCTATTGAGTCATATCGCTTTCTCTATTCCTATTGTGGTTTTAATGGTGTTACCGCGTTTGAAAGAGATGAATCAAGACATGGTCAACGCAGCCTATGATTTGGGAGCCAATTATTTCCAAATGCTCAGAGAAGTTATGCTCCCCTATTTGACACCTGGTATTATTGCAGGTTATTTTATGGCCTTTACCTATTCTTTGGATGATTTTGCAGTGACCTTCTTTTTAACTGGAAATGGTTTTACCACTCTATCGGTTGAGATTTATTCACGGGCTCGTCAGGGAATTTCCTTGGATATCAATGCTTTGTCAACCATCGTTTTCTTTTTCTCCATCCTCTTAGTGATCGGTTATTATTATATGTCACAAGACAAGGAGGAAAAGCATGCGTAAACTTTATTCTTTTTTGGCAGGAGTTTTGGGCGTTATTGTTATTTTAACAAGTCTTTCCTTTATCTTGCAGAAAAACTCTGGTTCTGGTAGTCAATCGGATAAATTAGTTATTTATAACTGGGGAGATTACATTGATCCAGCTTTGCTCAAAAAATTCACCAAAGAAACGGGCATTGAAGTGCAGTATGAAACTTTCGATTCCAATGAAGCCATGTACACCAAAATTAAACAAGGTGGAACCACTTATGACATTGCTGTTCCTAGTGACTACACCATTGACAAGATGATCAAGGAAGATCTTCTAATCAAACTGGATAAATCAAAATTGGTTGGTATGGAGCACATTGGTAAAGAATTTTTAGGAAAAAGCTTTGATCCTCATAATGATTATTCCTTACCTTATTTCTGGGGAACAGTAGGGATTGTCTATAATGATCAGCTAGTGGATAAAGCGCCTATGCACTGGGAAGATCTGTGGCGTCCCGAATATAAAAATAGCATCATGCTTATTGATGGAGCGCGCGAAATATTGGGCGTTGGATTGACCACCTTTGGTTACAGTGTTAACTCAAAAAATCGAGAGCACTTAGAAGCTGCAGAACGTAAACTTCAACAGCTAACGCCAAATGTCAAAGCTATTGTGGCTGACGAAATGAAAGGATACATGATTCAAGGAGATGCTGCGATTGGCATAACCTTTTCCGGAGAGGCTAGTGAAATGTTAGACAGTAATGAACACCTTCACTATATTGTTCCTTCGGAAGGGTCCAATCTCTGGTTCGATAATTTGGTGCTTCCAAAAACCATGAAACATGAAAAAGAAGCTTATGCTTTCTTGAATTTTATCAATCGTCCTGAAAATGCAGCGCAAAATGCTGAATATATTGGTTATGCGACACCAAATAAAAAAGCCAAGGCCTTACTTCCAGATGAGATAAAAAATGATCCTGCTTTTTATCCAACAGATGACATTATCAAAAAATTGGAAGTTTATGACAATTTAGGGTCAAGATGGTTGGGGATTTATAATGATTTATACCTCCAATTTAAAATGTATCGCAAATAAGCACTCAAAAAGGCTGGTATTTCTCCAGCCTTTTTAATGTATCGACAGATGACGTCACCAGTATACGCGATAGGGACGGCCAACCTTGGTAAAAATTTGTTGGCTGTTCAGTTGCTTATTTTCTTCTAAATAAGCAATGTATTTACGGACAGAGACATGGGATAAGTGACAAGCGGAAGCTAATTCTTGGATAGTAAAAGGTTGATCAAAGGCTTTAATATTTTCCATAATCCACTGGAAAGTGGATTCAGACAAGCCTTTTTCTAACAATTGTTTGTTTTTAGTGTCTTTTTTGCTAGTCAAACATTTCAGTTGGTCAATTTGGGCCTGCTCTAGTTGCTGATTGGCCAAATGTTCTCGATGCGTAACAAACTGTTGGATGCTTTCTTGAAAGCGTTCAAAGGTAAAGGGCTTGATGAGGTAGTCGATAATTCCTAAATGAAAACCATCTCGGATAATATTCCCATCATTTGCGGCTGAAATAATAATGACTTCGCAAGGAATATGCTGAGCACGCCATTTCTCCAAAAATTGAATCCCATTGCCATCTGTAATATGAATATCCAGTAAAATGAGGTCAATTGCGTAATCAGTAAGTATGCTTTGAACAGCTTTCATAGAGTCGCTGGATATAATGCGATCAAAAAGATTTAGTTTTTCGAGGTAATTGCGATGGATAAAATCCACCATAGGATCATCTTCAATGATTAAAACGTTCATGTTGCCCTCCTACATAAGGTGTTGTCACTGAGAACTGTAACTCGGTTACGGTTTGATGTTGATGGAATTGGGAATTTGTATCGGTCAAGAGCTGTTGAAAATAAGGTAAGTCAAAAATAGGCTGTACCCGCTCCAAATCAATCCAATTGTCTGTCAAGGTGTAATGGCTGATTAAATGATTCTGGTCATGTTGAATACTCAAAACGAGTGATTTGGGTCTCAGTGTGGTTAGAAGATTAGTATGGATAAAGCGGTAAATCATCAAACCATTATTAAGTTGATTCTTGGTGGCAGAATGAGGAATCTCGCTTAAAACATCAATCTTGAGATGGACATTTAATTCTTGGTATTTCTCTTGCTCTCCAATGAGAAAACTAGCTAGAAGAGGCTCCTTAACAAGGACAGATAAGCTAGTGAGAATTTCATTTTCGGGTTCCAAAATACTGTCTAAATAAATTTTCAATTGGTCATAATAAGCAATATCCACTAAGCCATAAATAACATACAATTGATTCATGAATTTATGAGTTTGGGCTTGTAGAGCAGAAGCATAGGCAGTGGTATAGGCTAGCTGATCCAAGGTATCAATAGCCTTAACTGCTTCTCGCATGAAAATAATGTGGCCTCGGTGATCGTTTTTGACACAGATGGGTGAAATGGCTAACAAGTAGTCTTCCTCACCATACCGAAAGAGTTGTTCATGCCCCTCTTGCAAACTAAGTTTTGGAAAATCAGGAAAGAGGTGATTGAAACTGTTGCCAGTAGGTTTTCCCAACTGGCATTTCCGAGCAATTAATTTTTGTCCAGCCTGATTGCAGAGCTGTAAGATACCAGCTTTATCTACCACAAATACGGCGGCTTCGATTTGATCCAACATGGCATTACGCTCTTCAAAGAGCTGGTAAATTTCACTTGGTTCTAACTGGTGCAGTTGACGCTTGAGTCGAAAAGAAATAAAACTGGTGACCAGTAAACTAATAAGAAGACAAAGGAGTAAAGACAGGGTATAATTGCGTTTTGACGTTAAAGCCACATCATTTAGGGTAGTTAGTTTAATGCCAACCGCAATAGCACCAATCTGTTTGTCACCGTCAAACACAGGTACTAGATAGCGAAGTGACTTTCCTAAAGTGCCTTTGGCGGTAGAGATAACCTTTTGTCCTGCTAGAACAGCCTCCTCATCACCTCCTTGAAAAGGTTTTCCGATATTTTTCGGGTTAGGATGGGTGAGTCGAATCCCTTTCATGTTCATCACGACCACATAATCAAGGTTATAGATGGAGGCAATGGAGTTGGTATAGGCTGTTGTTTTAGCATTTGGTTGGTTGTTTAGGAGTAATTCTTTAATTGCTTGATGACTTGCTAACATTTTTCCAGTTGACGTTAGCAAATGGGTTTCCTGATTTTTGATGGATTGGTGCGTATCATGTAGCATAATCCCGTAAAATAGGGAGGTTGTGACAACAATCATAGATACCAAAATCAACGATAAACTGGCCCATAAACATAGTGGTTTTTTCATAAGGTCTCCTCTTTATTGAGTATAACACGATAAGAAATGACCTGCTAGCTTAAATTAATTAAATAACTTGAAAAAATTAAAGCGCAAGTTGTCAAGTCAAGTGCAACCAGTTCATAGATAACTAGAGTTCCAGAGGTTAAGTTGTTCGGGCTAGCTCAAACAGGAATGTTGAGGATTGATATTGAAGAAGTCGTCTTGGGCGCTCATTGATGGCTGTAAGATAATTGTCAAGTTCTTCAGAGGTTAGTGGATTAAGTGAGATTCCTTTAGGGACATATTCTCTGAGGAGGCCATTGAAGTTCTCGTTTGTTCCTCTCTCATGTGAAGAATAGGGATGTGCAAAGTAAACGTCAACAGCTTCTAGGTTTGAGAGTAAACTAAACTCAGAACCATTATCTGCTGTGATGGATGCAATAGGATACTGACTGATGAGATGCGTGACAGCGCGGTTAATGGTTTGGGACTGCTTGTCTTCTAGCTTAACTCCTAGTGCATAGCGTGTCTGGCGCTCTACCAAAGTCAACATAACAGCTTCACCTTTGGTTTTCTTGCCGAGAATCAAATCAATCTCCCAATGCCCAAATTCAGAACGATCATTAATATATTCTGGACGTTCTTCGATAGATTTACCTAAAGTCTTCTTATTCGTTTTCATGACTTTCTTAGAACGTTTTCTGATACTAACCATCTTAGGCAAATCGATTGGTTTAATAGCTAACAACCCCTCTTTGATATAACGATAAATCGTTTTGGTATAGGGGACGACTTCTTCAGGATGGTTTACTTTGTAAGTCTGAACAAAACTATCCACACTATGGAGACGAATGTTAGCCGTCAAGGCAAATTCTAATTGTGCAATGAACCTAGCGGAGCAGCCATTCAATTTGAGGTAAGAACTCTTTTGACGATTGGTTTCATAGACACGTTGTCCACTATCAGCGAAATAGGCGTTGAAGAAGGTTTGTTTTCCATTCTTATCCTTTACCTGTTCTACTGAACAACGTTTTATTTCTCGGCAGATTGTAGAACAGTGACAACCCAGGAGTCGAGCAATATCAACGGGTTGCTCTCTCATTTTAAGATAAGTAGCAATTTCACCCCGTTCTGTGGCTGAAAGATGAGAATAGGAGGATTTTCTGGTAGAATTAATATTAGACATGTTCATCTGCTTTCCATACTGAATTGGGGAATTCTAGTATATCAGACAAACATGTCTTTTTTGTTGCACTTCATTTTACAACGCGGGGAAAAAATTAAAGTAGTTAAACAACTTAAATAAACTATGCTTTTGACATGTTCTCTTTTATACTAACCTTATCACTAAAGGAGGTTGTTTCATGGAAACAATAAGCAAGAAAATGCCTGAAAAAGACTTGTCTGAGCATTCAAAAGCATGGCAAAATAGGCGAATAGGCTCCGTTCCCTTGCCTGTTTATCTGGTTTTAGCTACCTTAATTTTAGTCACAGGCTGGTTCCAACAGTTGCCTGTTAATATGCTGGGTGGCTTTGCTGTTATTTTAACCCTTGGTTGGCTACTAGGAACCATTGGAGCGACCATTCCAGGCCTCAAACATTTTGGTGGCCCAGTTATTTTATCGCTCTTAGTCCCTTCGATTTTGGTTTTTTTAATCTCTTCAATCCCAATGTCTTAGAAGCGACTAATGTCTTGATGAAGCAAGCGAATTTTCTTTATTTTTATATTGCCTGCCTGGTCTGCGGTAGTATTTTAGGAATGAATCGAAAAATCTTGATTCAAGGTCTTTTTCGGATGATTATTCCCATGTTACTTGGAATGGTTTGTGCAATGGGTGTAGGGACTTTGGTTGGCGTCATTTTAGGATCAGACTGGCAACATACCCTCTTTTATGTTGTGACGCCAGTCCTTGCTGGAGGAATTGGTGAAGGTATTTTACCCTTATCTCTTGGTTACAGTGCCATTACAGGAGTCGGAAGTGAGCAATTAGTGGCTCAACTGATTCCAGCCACCATTATTGGGAATTTCTTTGCTATCTTGTGCACGGCTTTGCTCAATCGTTTTGGAGAGAAGCACCCAAGTTATTCTGGTCAAGGGCAATTAGTTAAAATTGGTCATAGCGAAGATATGTCTGATGCCCTAAAAAACAATTCTGGAGCCTTAGATGTTAAATTAATGGGGGCAGGCGTTTTAACAGCTTGTTCCCTTTTTATTGCCGGGGGCTTGTTACAGCATTTAACAGGTTTTCCAGGACCGGTGCTGATGATTATTTTGGCGGCCTTCTTGAAATACCTGAATGTTATCCCCCAAGAAACACAAAATGGTGCCAAACAACTTTATAAATTCATTTCCAGCAACTTTACTTTTCCACTAATGGCAGGGCTTGGTCTGCTTTATATCCCCTTAAAAGAGGTTGTGGCAACCCTTAGCTGGCAATATTTTATTGTGGTGATTAGTGTGGTGTTAACGGATGTCAGTGTCGGTTTCTTTGTCTCTCGCTTCCTTAACATGAACCCTGTTGAAGCAGCTATTATTTCAGCTTGTCAAAGTGGTATGGGTGGAACCGGTGATGTGGCTATTTTGAGTACGGCTGACCGCATGAATCTAATGCCGTTTGCCCAAGTCGCTACCCGTCTAGGTGGGGCTATTACCGTTATCACTATGACAGCTATTTTAAGAATTATTTTTAGTTAATCCAAACCAATAAAAAGAGAGGTATTTCCTATGAAAAATCAATTAGGTCAACTTGCCCTTGAACAAGCCAAAACGTTCGGAGGTAAATTGGAAGTTCAACCAAAAGTCGACATCAAAAATAAACATGATTTAAGTATTGCCTATAGACCAGGTGTAGCTAGTGTGTCATCTGCCATCGCAAAAGATAAAACATTAGCATATGACTTAACCACCAAGAAAAATACAGTAGTCGTTATCAGTGATGGTACTGCGGTTCTTGGTCTGGGGGATATTGGTCCTGAAGCAGCCATGCCAGTTATGGAAGGAAAAGCAGCCCTCTTTAAAGCATTTGCAGGTGTGGACGCTATTCCAATTGCATTAGATACCAAAGATACCGAAGAAATTATTAGTATTGTCAAGGCGCTTGCACCAACCTTTGGTGGCATTAACTTGGAAGATATTAGTGCGCCCCGCTGTTTTGAAATTGAGCAACGCTTAATTAAGGAATGTCATATTCCTGTCTTTCACGATGATCAGCACGGAACAGCTATTGTGGTGTTGGCAGCTGTCTTCAATAGTTTGAAACTCCTTCAAAAATCCCTTGATGAAGTATCCATCGTGGTGAACGGTGGTGGATCTGCTGGATTATCCATTACCCATAAATTATTAGCAGCAGGTGCTACGAAAGTGACAGTAGTGGATAAATTTGGTATTATCAATGAACAAGAAGCAGATCAGTTAGCGCCACATCATTTGGATATAGCGAAAGTCACTAATCGTGAGTTTAAATCAGGTACCTTAGAAGATGCTCTTGAAGGAGCAGATATCTTCATTGGCGTATCAGCACCAGGAGTCTTAAAAGCAGAGTGGATCAGTAAAATGGCAGAGCGCCCAGTAATTTTTGCCATGGCCAACCCTGTTCCAGAGATTTACCCTGATGAAGCCCTTGAAGCGGGGGCTTACATTGTAGGTGCTGGCCGCAGTGATTTTCCTAACCAAATTAATAATGTCCTTGCCTTCCCAGGGATTTTTAGGGGGGCACTAGATGCGCGTGCAAAAACCATTACTGTTGAGATGCAAATTGCTGCCGCAAAAGGTATTGCCAGTCTTGTCTCAGATGACGCTTTGAGCACCACTAATATTATTCCAGACGCCTTCCAAGAGGGAGTCGCTGATATTGTTGCTAAAAGTGTCAGTTCTGCAGTGACCGAGGCCTGACGGTAATTTCCCCTAAATCTTTTAAGAAAAAACATGCTGGCTAGTAGGCTAGTGTGTTTTTTGCTATTCTCCATTCAGTCTGAGAACCGTCTCTTAAAAAGCACTGGCAACTTAAGCCTGTCTTTGATACAATGGTACTAGTGCATTCAAAAGAAAGAGAGGAAAAGATGGAAAATCACAAAAATGAATTTACCTTTTCAAACAAGTCCATTATTGCCTATGTTTGGCGCGGCATTATTGTTGGCGTTGTAGCTGGAGTTATGGTTAGTCTATTTCGATTGGTTATTGAAAAGATGGCTGAAGCGGTTATTGAATCCTATCATGCCGCTCATGAGAATCCCCTTTTATTTGTTCCTATCGTTGGTATCAGCTTATTAGCTGTTATTTTTGTCGGCTTTTTGGTTAAGTCTGATCCTGATATCAAAGGGTCTGGAATTCCTCATGTCGAAGGAGAGCTTAAAGGCCTTTTGTTACCAAATTGGTGGAGTATCCTCTGGAAAAAATTTCTAGGAGGAACATTAGCCATTTCTATGGGCTTTATGCTTGGTCGTGAAGGTCCCTCTATTCAACTTGGTGCCATGTCAGCAAAGGGATTTGCTAAACTCATCAAATCCAGCCGTTTGGAAAAACGAGTTCTGATTGCCAGCGGAGCAGCAGCAGGTCTATCAGCGGCTTTCAATGCCCCGATTGCAGGACTTTTATTTGTTGTTGAGGAGATCTACCATCATTTTTCTCGCCTAATCTGGATTACAGCATTAGTTGCAAGCTTGGTCGCTAACTTTATTTCCTTAAATATTTTTGGTCTCAAACCAGTTCTTGGTATGCCGAAAGCCATGCCTTTTTTAGGGCTTAACCAATATTGGTTATTGCTATTGTTAGGGCTCTTTCTTGGTGGCTTAGGCTACCTCTACGAAGTAGTCATTCTTGATTTTCACAAACTCTACGGTGTTTTAGGGAGATGGCTGCATTTGCCAGCTCATTTTTATGGGATTATTCTGGTGGTTATGATATTACCGATTGGTTATTACTTGCCACAATTATTAGGTGGGGGGCATGGTTTAATTCTTGCCTTATCCCATCAGCAACTCCCCTTAATCACCATTCTCCTTTATTTCCTTATTCGCTTTATTGTTAGCATGTTTAGCTATGGCAGCGGTCTACCTGGTGGTATTTTCTTACCTATTCTAACGCTCGGTGCTCTGGCAGGGTTGTTATTTGGGCAGACAGCTCTGCAATTAGGATTACTCAATCAGCGCTTTCTACCTCTTTTCTTGGTTTTAGGCATGGCAGGCTATTTTGCGGCTATCTCCAAGGCCCCCCTAACGGGGATGATTTTGGTGACTGAAATGGTTGGAGATTTGAAGCCATTGATGGCTATAGCGGTAGTGACTTTTGTGTCCTATTTGGTAATGGACTTATTAAATGGTCAACCTATTTATGAAGCAATGCTTGATAAAATGGCCATTAAACATCCTACTGACTTAGTAGAGCCAACTTTGATTGAATTAACGGTCGGAGACAAGATTGCAGGAAAGTATGTCAGAGACTTGAAACTACCTGACAATGTCTTAATCACAACACAAATTCACAATAAAAAATCACAAGTGGTTTCAGGTAGCACGCGCCTCTTATCCGGTGCCACCATTTTCTTAGTTGTTAATGAAGCTGACACAGGATTTGTGAGAGAAGTATTGATGTAGATACATTAAAAAAACCGAGTATTCTTTTAGAAAGTACTCGGTTTTTTAATATAGTAGTTTAGTTATTGCTTATGTTTGAACTGATAAGAGAGCAACTTTCTTTGGTCTTAGTGTATTGCTTGCGGTAGTGACTTGGTGTCATGTCATAATATTGTTTAAATTGGCGATTAAAGTTAGAAAGATTGTTAAAGCCAATCCCATTAGCAATTTCAACAATAGGCTTGCTTGAATTGACCAACAATTCGCAAGCCTTGTTAAGTCTTACTTGAATAATAAATTCAGTACAGGAGCTACCGGTATGTTGCTTAAAAATAGCCATAAAATGAGTCTTACTGTAACCAATAAAGTCGGCTAAAAAATCGACAGTCAATGACTGATGGTAGTTATTATTGATGTAAGCAACCAGTTCTCGAATTTTTTCATTTTTTCGATGGATATCATCAGTGTATTTTCGGATGACATAGCGGTGATAATATAATAAGTATAAGAATTCGTGTAGTTTAGCCTTTAAGAGTAATTCAAAATGACGATCCTCTTCTTTGGATAAGCTGAAAATCAAAAACAAGCAGTCTTTTAAAGCATCATAACCCGGCATATCAGGTTTAATGCAAGGCAAAAATTTGTAAGTGCTGTCTTGTAGGGGCTGTAAATACCGATTAGTCACTTGATCACCAACGGAAGATCCAATCATATCCAAATGGAACTGAAAAGTTTCAATCACATGAGTTTCCCCGTTAATAGGATGAATGGAGTGCATGCCGTTAGGTCTAACCAGAATAATATCACCTGTCTCACCATTAAAAAAGTCGTTATCAATATGATAGCGAGCAGTTCCTTCTTGAACATAGGTGAGTTCTAATTCTGGATGCCAATGGAATAAAATATCAGGTCGCCCATCATTGATGACAGTCTGAAAATAACGATAAGGTAGCGGCTTTCTCTTAGCCTGTATACCTAAACGTGGTTGTAACTTATTAAACATGTTTTCTCTCTCCTGAAACAATAGTCAGTTAATAGCATTGTAACAAAAAAAATGGCTTATTTCTGAGGATATGCTTAAAAAGGCAAATTTTTTCTACAATAGTAAGTGATGATCTCCAGACGGTCAATGACTAACATGTTAGTCGTTTAATGTAGAGCGTTGTATACTGAATAGAGTCAATCTTTTTGTTATACTAGAGGTAATAATAAGGAGTTTGACATGTTAGAAATTGTTTCAGAAGAATTACGACGCTATCAAGAAAAGAAGCTAGCAGATTACCATGATAAAAATAAGAGTACTGAAAAAGGGGGCATTGTTTTTGCCGGAGATTCACTGATTGAGTTTTTCCCCTTAAAAAAAGCCTTAGGAACAGACTTTCCTTTTATTAATCGAGGTATTGCAGGAATTGATAGCCAGTGGTTAGTGACACATTATGATGATCATATTACTGATTTAGAACCAGAAAAAGTCTTTTTATTAATTGGTTGTAATGACATTGGTCTAGGATTTGACAAGAATCATATTGTTTCAACTATTGTAGAATTGATTAACCAGATTCGAAGCCATTCCATCTATAGTCAGATTAACCTTCTGTCATTATTACCGGTGTCGCAGAATCCAGCATACCAGATGACAGTTAAAGTTAGAACCAATGCTGTTATTGATAGCATTAATCAAGAAATATCCATGATTCCTTCTGTAGAATTTATTGACGTCAATACTTGTCTTAAAGATGCACAAGGTGGACTAGCAGATAGCTATACCTTAGATGGTCTACACCTCAATTTTCAGGCCTATGCTATAATGGCACAAGTCATTAAGGACTATTTATAAAAGCATTAAGAGACCCGCAACTACTGGCCTATGATGACCTTTTTAGATGATGCTAGGAAGGTCAATATAGCCAATTATGCTTTGTCCAAGTAGTTCTCACTGCCCTTAATGTCTATGAGGAGATTCGGGTATCCCTGTTTTGCAATTTAGTGTATAATGTAAAAGAAGGAGTTACCATGAAATTTGAAAAAAAATATATCCTCTATCTTGTTGTGACATTTATTCTTTGTTATGCTATTTTAGCCAACTGGGAAAATGGAACTGATATTGTAAGAACTATTTATAAAACAAGCCTCCCCTTTCTCTATGGAGCAGCAGGAGCTTATATTGTTAATATTGTCATGAGTGCTTATGAAAAAGCATATGTCTACGCTTTTAAAGGAAGTCCCCTCGTTTTAAAAGTTAAGCGAGGCATCTGTATGTTGCTAGCTTATCTGACCTTTTTTATTTTAATCACTTGGATTATCTCAATTGTCATCCCAGATTTAATTGCTAGCATCAGCACCTTAACAAAATTTGATACACCATCCATTAAAGAAGTGGTTAATCAGTTAGAACATAATAAATTATTAGCACGTGTCATCAAATATATTGGTGGTGATGCCAAACTAACACAAACCATTACGAGTTATAGTCAACAATTATTAAAACAATTTATCGGTGTCCTAACGAATATCTTGACCTCAGTTACTGTTATCGCATCTGCGATTATCAACCTTTTCATCAGTTTTGTCTTTTCACTCTATGTCCTGGCCAACAAAGAGAGTCTTTGTCGTCAAGGAAATACCTTGGTGGATACTTATACTGGTAAATATGCTCAGCGTATTCATTATCTAGTTGATTTATTACACCATCGTTTTCATGGTTTCTTTGTCAGCCAGACCTTAGAAGCGATGATTTTAGGGACGCTCACAACGACGGGAATGTTTTTACTACAATTACCATTTGCTGGAACTATTGGGGTATTAGTGGCCTTCACTGCATTAATTCCAGTTGTCGGAGCTTCCATTGGTCTGCCAGCAATGTGGGTGTTAATGGCCATTACCATTGGAGCTTCCTTAAGAGGAATTGTTGGGATGATTATCGCCGTCCCTTTAGCAGCAACTCTCTATCAAGTCATTAAGGATAACATCCAGAAAAAACAAGCCATTCAAAAAAAACAGGTTTCTTAATAAGAAACTTGTTTTTTTATCGAATAAATAGATAGGGAGGTAGTGAGATGTATTCGATCAAATGCGATGATATAAAGCTGATGCCAAGAGAACGGTTAATGCGCATGGGGGCCGAAGCCTTAAGCAACCAAGAATTATTAGCCATTTTATTAAGGACAGGAAATAAAGAAAAACACGTTTTGGAATTATCTTCTTACCTGTTGTCACATCTAGAAAGCTTAGCAGATTTTAAAAAGCTGTCTCTGCAAGAATTACAAACCTTAGCGGGAATCGGTAAAGTCAAAGCAATTGAAATCAAAGCAATGATTGAATTGGCTGCTAGGATTCAAGCAACTGAGCAAACACTGTCTGAGAGGATTCTTTCGAGTGTTCAGATTGCAGAGAAGATGATGGCAGTTTTAGGCGATAAAAAGCAGGAGCATTTAGTGGTTCTGTATTTAGATAGTCAAAATCGCGTGATTGAAGAGAAAACAATTTTTATAGGAACAGTCAGACGTTCGATCGCAGAACCTAGAGAAATTTTATATTACGCTTGTAAAAATATGGCAACAAGTCTTATTGTGGTTCACAATCACCCATCAGGAAGTATTGACCCGAGTCCTAATGATTACGCTTTTACTGAAAAAATAAAACGATCATGTGAAGACCTAGGCATCATTTGCCTGGATCACATCATCGTTAGTTATCAATCTTATTATAGTTTCCGAGAAAAATCATCTCTTTTCTAGCTTAAAAGTCATTGACAAATAAATCAAAGAGTTGTAAATCTTCCTTGCGAACACCTTGAAGCAACTCAGGATGCCATTGAACACCCAAAAAAGGAATAGCCTCGTTAGTAGAAACAACAGCTTCAATCGTTCCATCACGAGGGTCTCTTGCAATAACTTTTAAATCATCAGCTACCTTTTTCAGACTTTGATGATGAAAAGAATTAATGACAGTTTTCTTACCATAGATAGGATATAAAATGGAATCTTCATCCACAATCATTTCATGCGATAGAAAATCAGAAGGAGCATCTTGCCAATGGGAAGGGATATTCTGGTTTAAACTGCCACCTAAGGCAACGTTCATTAACTGAGTCCCACGACAGACGCCTAAAATAGGTTTTTTCTGGGCTATAGCTTCTTTAATGATGGCTAGTTCAAAGTGATCTCGTTCGGGTGAGAAATCATCATCAAAGGCAGCTTTTTCTTCTTGATAATATTTAGGGTCTACATTTTGTCCCCCAATCAAGATTATTTTATCGACCATGGACACATACACCTTAGCAGCTGATTCATCACCAATTGGTAGTAGAAGCGGTAAGCCACCTGCATCAGTAACTGCCTGGACAAAACCAGTAGGCGCATATGACCAGGGCAGATTATCTAGAGCGATATTTAATCTTTGGTTTGCACTTATTCCAATAATGGGTTTGGACATTGTACTCCTTAGTCAAGATGGTTTTGATTCATAAAATAGAGAAGGGTTTGCAATTCGCTAGTTAAATCCACGGATTGGACAATCACACCTTTTGGAACCTGTAAATGGACAGGAGCGAAACTTAGAATCCCTTTAATACCAGCTTCAATGAGTTGTTCGGATACTTCTTGAGCATAGATACTTGGGACAGTTAAGATAGCCGTTTCAATATCAGTATTGTCAAGTCGGTCTTTGATGGTTGAAATCCCATAAATTGGAATACCATCAGTGGTCTTGGTCCCTACAAGAGGGTTATCATCAGTATCAAATCCCATTGCAATCTGCATTTTATTACGGTCATGGAAACGGTAGTGTAAGAGTGCGCGACCAATGTTACCACATCCAACTAAAATCACGTTAGTAGTAGAGTGATCGTTAAGTAAATCAGCAAAGAAATTCATTAATTTGGTGACATCATAACCAAAGCCACGGCGTCCTAATTCTCCAAAATACGAAAAATCTCGGCGAACAGTTGCCGAATCAATGCCCATAGCATCTGCAATTTGTTTAGAGCTAGCTTTTTCAACCTGATCAGCATGAAAACGTTTGAAAATGCGGTAATAGAGTGATAAGCGTTTTGCGGTCGCTTTTGGAATAGATTTATCAATAACCACTGTTTAACTCCTTATAGAATTGTCATTACATTTATCTTTCTTTATTGTAACAGAAAGTTTGTGAAAAATGCAACGTTTTGTTCATTATTTTGTGAAAGATGTCCTTTCATAGAAATCGTAACTGGTTTATAAGAGGATAAGAAAAAAGCTAAGAAGAAACTTCTTAACTTTGCTATTTTAGTGAAGGCCTTGTTGCTCAAGGAAAAAGTATAGGTTACCAAACTGTCCCGTATAATCTAGTTGCTGGCCATCTACCATTACCTTGGTAACAGGGAAATAATCTGCAATAGCAATTTGACAAGCTAATTGCGCCTGTTTATAGTCATCATAACTAGCGTAGGAAATCTGCTTTTCCTGTTTGTTGTTGTTTAAATAGCTAATGTCAATCATTGTCTGTTACCTCCCTTTTTGATAGCACCATTATAGTGCGTTGGGAAGAGAAATACAATTGATTAGCTTAGACTTTTGTTTTACTAAAAATATCACGTTCGACAAGGCTATCCATAAGGAAATAAAACTTGTCTTGAAGAATTTTATTGTCTTCAGATTTGAAAATATTAACTAATCTAAGACCAGATTGATCCGTAATAGCGAGTTTAAAGCCATCGAGTTCTTTATTTATCGTAATTTTTAAAGGAAAACCTTCTCCTGAATTAGGAACTTTTTCTAACAAGCGGGTTAACTGATAATGCCCTACTTTGGTTTGTGTAAAAGTAGTGTCTCTCAAAGTGTATTTTTTGACAGTTGGACTGATTTGGTAACGATAGTTACAGTCTTTTAAAGTAATTTCTTTTTCAAATGCCATCTGATTCTCCTAGAATTTTTCGTAAGGTTTGAGCCAATTGAGTGGCTTCTTCGAAAGTATTTTGATCTGACAGGCTGATGCGAATGGATTCTGATAGGCGATGAGACTCTTTGCCATAGTAAGCTGCAAGTACATGACTTGGCTCAACGGTTCCAGCTGTACAAGCAGAGCCTGTCGACACTGCAAAACCAGCTAAGTCAAGTTGGGTTAGTAGGACTCCATTTTGATAGCCAGGAAAGCCAATGTTAATCACCTGTGGAAGAGAGTTTGGGCCTTGATTAAGGTAATAAGAGAGTCCCTCTAGTTGTTCCAACAAGTGATCCCGTAAAGAAGTGATATGATTGGTTGCTGACAGACAGTTAGTTAAAGCATCTTTTAGAGCTTGTGCCATCCCCACAATGCCTGGTAAGTTTTCAGTGCTAGCTCTGCGTTTATGTTCTTGTTCTCCCCCATGAAGCAGGGAGTCCATAATCATTCCTCGACTATAAAGGAATCCAACCCCCTTAGGACCGTGAAATTTATGAGCAGACGCTGATAAAAAATCAACGCCTAATTGCTCAGGAAAAATCTCAAATTTTCCGATAGCTTGTACAGCATCTACGTGAAAAACCGCTTGATGGTCTCTAAGGAGGTTTCCAATCTCTTGAATAGGTAAGACATCACCTGTTTCATTATTAGCATACATCATGCTTACTAAAATCGTATCATCTCGGAGCGCCTTTTTAACGTCAGCCAAATCAATTGTTCCATTTTGGCAAGGCAAATAAGTCACCTCGAATCCAAATCGCTCTTCAAGATAGGCCATAGGGTGAAGAACAGAATGGTGCTCAATAGCAGTTGTGATGATGTGCTTACCCTTATTTTGATTAGCCAAGGCATAGCCTTTAATAGCTGTATTGTTGCTTTCTGTCCCCCCAGAAGTGAAAATAATGTGGCGAGCATTAACGTCTAAGAGATTGGCGATTGTTTGGCGAGATTCTCTGAGAGTTTTGCTTGCTTGGCGTCCGTAAGAGTGAATACTAGAAGGATTGCCAAAAACATCTGTCATCGTCTCTGTCATTACTGTGATGACAGAGGGACTAAGTGGGGTAGTAGCAGCGTTGTCAAAATAAATCATGCGTCATGTTTACCTTTGGGTTTATAGGAGAAAAGAGGACTCAATGGTTTTCTTTCGTGAATTCGGATGATAGCTTCTGCAATCAAGTCGCTAGCACTAAGGTAAGTGACATTTTCTGGGACACGGTTTTTGGTCTTAACAGAATCTGTAACGATAATGTCTTTAATCGGAGCAGTTTCCAAAACATCCGCAGCACCACCAGCAAACAAGCCGTGACTAGCAACGGCGTAAATGTCAGTTGCACCTGCTCGTTCAAGGATCTTAGCAGCTTCTGCAAAAGTTTTTCCAGTGTTAAGAATATCATCAATCAAAATAGCTTTTTTACCAGAAACATCACCGATAACATAGCCCTCTTCACGCTCTGAGTCATCCTGTGCGTAGTCAATAATAGCAATTGGTGAATCCAGATACTCTGCTAAGCTTCTAGCACGTTTAATGCCAGAATTTTTTGGGCTCACTACAACAGTATCGGCACCTGCCAAGCCAAGTTGGCTGTAATGCTCTGCAAACAATGGCACTGTGAAAAGATTATCCACTGGAATATCAAAGAAGCCCTGTACTTGAACGGCATGTAAGTCAAGTGTAACAACGCGGTCAATACCAGCTTTGGTTAGCATGTTAGCAACTAATTTAGCTGTGATAGGTTCACGAGATTTAGCTACGCGATCTTGGCGTGAGTATCCAAAATAAGGTAAAACAATATTGACAGTATTGGCGCTAGCACGTTTACAAGCATCAATCATGATGAGTAATTCCCAAAGGTTATCATTGACAGGAAAACTAGTGGATTGAATGATGTAAAGATCATCACCACGAACTGTTTCTTCAATGTTAATCATAATTTCCCCATCAGAGAATTGGCGGGAAGAAATTTTCCCAAGAGGAATTCCAGATGCTTTCGAAATTTTCTCAGCAATCGGGAGATTTGATGTGAGTGAGAACAGTTTGATTTGCTTGTCAGCATATCGTTCAGTCATGATAAATTTAGCTCCTTCATTTCAACAAGTAGAATAAACAGGAAGAAATTCCAAGTTTTATTCAAAGTGATTCATTAACATTACTATTTTAACAAAAAAACAGAAAAATTTCAGTCTTTCTGTTGATTTTATCTGCTATTTCTAGGATTCTTCAAGGTTTTGCTAAAACGAGCAACTTTGCTTTTAGCATACTTAAAGGCAATCTGATGTTGGATTAAAAAAAGATCAAAATCGATTTTTCCTTTGATTGGATCAGTAACTTCTAACTCCAATTCATAGTCTTTAGTATTGGCATACTGATTGTAATCCAAAGCCATTTTCCCAATTGGAGTATCGCTTTCTCTCCGAATCGTCGTCAAATGTCCAAACGTTTTAAGAGCCTCTAAATCAATTCCAATAGAAGTGATTAAGCCAAGAGCTGGCGACTCTGGCAAGTGCCCATGCTTAATCATGTCTTTTGCTTGTTCAAGAGTGAGAGGGAGATTGTATTCACGATTACCAACTTTTTCAGGAACTTTCAAGGTTAGTTCGGCACTATTTGTAAAGGTACGAATGCGCAGTGACATCTTATTAGCTTTTAAATCAAACCCCTCGGTGTCGATGTAATAATTAGTCTGTGTCACTGGAGCTACATGACTCATTTGAGAAAGGAGACGATTGTATTCATCTTTGGTTAATAAGGTTTTGTATTCAATTTCTAGGTTGGTCATGGGAAATTCCTTTTAAACTTAATTTGTGCTATAATAAATTGTTATTTCAATTTTATATTAATATCCTAGCTTTGACAAGAAAGGAGAAAACAGGTGGCTTTAGATTGGGAAGAATTCTTAGACCCTTACATTCAAACTGTTGGTGAATTAAAAATTAAATTGCGTGGTATTCGTAAGCAATTTCGTAAGCAAAATCGTTATTCCCCTATTGAGTTTGTAACAGGACGGGTGAAATCAGTTGAAAGCATCAAAGAAAAAATGGTCCTGCGTGGGGTTCTTGAAGAAAATATAGCGCAAGACATCCAAGATATTGCCGGTCTCCGTATTATGGTGCAATTTGTAGATGATGTTGAAGAGGTTTTAGCTTTGCTACGTCAGCGGCAAGACATGACAATTGTCTATGAACGAGATTACATTCGCAATATGAAATCCAGTGGTTACAGGTCTTATCATGTGGTCGTTGAGTACCCTGTTGATACCATTGAAGGTCAAAAAAAGGTTCTAGCTGAAATTCAAATCCGTACTTTGGCGATGAATTTTTGGGCAACGATTGAACATTCGTTGAACTATAAATATGGCGGAGATTTCCCAGAAGAAATCAAAAAACGACTTGAAGTGACTGCAAAAATTGCCTTAGAATTAGACGAAGAAATGCGTAAAATTCGAGAAGATATTCGGGAGGCTCAATTATTGTTTGACCCCGTGACACGAAATTTAAGTGATGGTGTAGGAAATAGTGATGACACAGATGAATTATACAGATAAGGTGAAGCGAGTTGCCATTATTGCGAATGGCAAATATCAAAGCAAACGCGTTGCCTCTAAACTTTTCGCCGTATTTAAAGATGATCCTGATTTTTACTTATCAAAGAAAAATCCAGACATCGTGATTTCTATTGGCGGGGATGGGATGCTCTTATCTGCCTTTCACATGTATGAAAAAGAATTAGATAAGGTACGTTTTGTAGGAATCCATACAGGTCACCTGGGATTTTATACCGATTATCGTGATTTTGAAGTTGATAAATTAATTGACAATTTAAGAAAAGACAAAGGAGAGCAAATCTCCTATCCCATCCTGACAGTGGTTATTAGTTTGGATGATGGCCGTGTTATTAAAGCGCGCGCCTTAAATGAGGCTACAGTCAAGCGCATCGAAAAGACAATGGTAGCAGATGTTATCATCAATCATGTGAAATTTGAAAGCTTCAGAGGTGATGGCATTTCTGTATCAACGCCTACTGGAAGTACAGCATATAATAAATCCTTAGGAGGGGCTGTCTTACATCCGACGATTGAAGCTCTCCAATTAACGGAAATTTCTAGCCTTAATAATCGTGTCTTTAGAACCTTGGGCTCATCAGTCATTATTCCAAAAAAAGATAAGATTGAGTTAGTGCCGAAACGCTTAGGTATTTATACCATTTCCATTGATAATAAAACCTATCAGCTCAAAAATGTCACTAAAGTGGAGTATTTTATCGACGATGAGAAAATTCATTTTGTTTCATCTCCAAGTCATACGAGCTTTTGGGAAAGGGTCAAGGATGCCTTTATTGGAGAGATTGACTCATGAGATTTGAATTTGTAGCAGACAAACGAACAAAAGTAAAAACTCTGTTAAAAAGTCATGATGTCTCCAAAGGACTATTGGCGAAAATCAAATATAAGGGTGGTAATATATTGGTAAATGGTATCGAACAGAATGCCATTTATTTATTGGATATTGGGGATGTGGTAACTATTGACATTCCAAAAGAAGAGCCTTTTGAAAAGCTTGAAGCGATTCCTTTTGACTTGGACATTGTCTATGAAGATGATCATTTTCTAGTCATTAATAAACCCGTTGGCTTTGCCAGTATTCCGAGTGCCATTCATTCCAATACTATTGCCAACTTTATCAAGGCATATTATGTGAAAAAGAATTATCCCGACCAACAAGTGCATATCGTGACTCGTTTAGATAGAGATACGAGTGGATTGATGTTATTTGCTAAGCATGGCTATGCTCATGCAAGATTAGATAAGCAGCTCCAAACTCGTGCCATTGAGAAACGTTATTTTGCCCTCGTTTCTGGTCAAGGTGCTCTACCCGACGAAGGGGATATTGTGGCACCAATTGGGCGATCTAAAGATAGTATCATTACACGGGCGGTGGATCCCATGGGGAAATATGCTAAGACCAGCTACAAGGTGGTCGCGCGCTATCCAGAAAATGTGCACTTGGTAGATATTAAATTGCATACGGGACGTACCCACCAAATTAGGGTTCATTTTGCCCATCTTGGTTTTCCCCTGTTAGGGGATGATCTCTATGGAGGTCGCTTGGACCTAGGAATAACAAGGCAGGCTTTACATTGCCATTACTTGATTTTTAAAGATCCGTTTACAGAAAATGAGTGTAGACATGCAATAAACTTGACAGATGACTTTGAGAGCGTTATCATAGATTTACAGAAAAAAAGATAGAGGTTAATAAATAATGAGTATTCGTAGTTTATTCGGTGGTTTAAGAGAAAAGATTCTTGGGAAAAATATGAAAATTGTTTTTCCAGAGGGAAACGATGAGCGTGTGGTTCGTGCAGCTGCTCGTTTGAAATTTGAAGGACTTTTAGAACCGATTATCCTTGGACAGTCAGAAGAGGTTCGCAGCCTTTTAACAAAATTAGGTTTTGCTGATCAAGACTATACTATCATTAATCCAAATGACTATGCTGACTTTGAAAAAATGAAAGAAGCTTTTGTTGAGGTCCGTAAAGGAAAAGCAACGCTTGAAGATGCAGATAAAATGCTTCGTGATGTCAATTACTTTGGTGTTATGTTGGTTAAAATGGGATTAGCAGATGGAATGGTATCAGGGGCTATTCATTCAACAGCTGACACTGTTCGTCCAGCTCTTCAAATCATCAAAACTAAACCAGGTATCTCAAGAACTTCAGGTGTCTTCTTGATGAACCGCGAAAATACGAGCGAGCGTTACGTGTTTGCTGATTGTGCTATCAATATTGACCCAACAGCACAAGAATTGGCAGAAATCGCTGTTAACACAGCTGAAACAGCTAAAATCTTTGATATTGATCCTAAAATTGCTATGTTAAGCTTCTCAACAAAAGGTTCTGGTAAAGCGCCTCAAGTTGATAAGGTAAGAGAAGCAACAGAAATTGCTAAAGGGTTGAACCCTGATTTGGCACTTGATGGCGAGTTGCAATTTGATGCAGCCTTTGTTCCTGAAACAGCAGCTATCAAAGCACCAGATTCAGCGGTTGCTGGTCAAGCTAATACTTTCGTTTTCCCTGACTTACAATCTGGAAATATTGGTTACAAAATTGCACAACGTTTAGGAATGTTTGATGCTATTGGACCAATCTTACAAGGATTGAACAAACCTGTTAATGATTTATCTCGTGGCTCAAGCGCTGAAGATATTTACAAATTAGCTATTATTACAGCAGCACAAGCTATCGAAAGCCAAGGGTAACTTAAGACCCCTTGATATAGGATTCTAACCGCTAAGTGATGTGTTAGAAGTTATCCTAAGACTAATTGACATTATTAAAAACGAGTTGGCCAGACCATCTCGTTTTTTTTGAAGGTGAGGAAATGTATGGGAAATATTGCCTTAGTAACAGGGGCTTCAGCCGGTTTTGGCAGAGCCATTGTCGAACACTTAATTGCAGATGGGATAAAGGTTATTGGTGCTTCTCGTCGTCTTGAGAAACTCAAGGCCTTAGAAACGAGCTTTGGGTCGGACAACTTTTACCCTTTGCAGATGGATGTCACAGATACCAAAGCGATTGATGATGCTTTGACAAGTCTACCAAATCAGTGGCAAGATATTACTATTTTAGTGAATAATGCAGGCTTGGCATTGGGACTTGATAAGGCTTATAAAGCCGATTTTGAGAATTGGATGACGATGATTAATACCAATATTGTTGGGTTGATTTATCTCACACGTCAATTATTACCACATATGGTCTCCAAAGATGATGGTATTATTATTAATTTAGGGTCAACCGCAGGGACAATTCCCTATCCGGGAGCTAATATTTATGGGGCTAGCAAGGCTTTTGTTAAGCAGTTCTCACTCAATTTACGAGCTGATTTAGCAGGTAGCCATATACGTGTGACCAATATTGAACCCGGTCTATGTGAAGGAACAGAATTTTCAAAGGTCCGCTTTAATGGTGATGAGGAACGGGTGAAGGCCATTTATCAAGGAGCACATGCCATTCAACCTCAAGATATTGCGTCGACCGTATCATGGGTGATTCATCAGCCCCCTCATGTTAATGTTAATCGTATTGAGCTGATGCCAGTGTCGCAAAGTTATGGACCGCAACCAGTTACTCGTGACTAGCAAGGGATGAGTCCATAAGAATAATAATCTTTAGAAAAATGGTTTACTGGGATGGCTTATTCTTTATAAGTGAGACTTACCGATTTAGTCATCAAAAAAAGCAGTCAAGAAGAAAGGTTTTGATGTTTCCAAGTGTTCTTGATTGCTTCTTGTGCATTGATGATTTAGGCTGAACTCCCTATTTAAAATCAAGTTTAGTGATCTAAAATGGAAGGGCCTGATGTGACATCGGACCAGCCAACAATGGCTTGTCCAGTTTCTTCTAAATACTGGTTTAATAACGGTTTAATGTCTTGAACGGTATCCAAAACTCCCACCAGTTGACCTTGAGGATTTTTAAGAGCTTGATAATGCTGCACGTAAATATGATCCAATGAACCCGAAGGAAGTAGGAAGGTTTTACAAGGGGTATCTGATAAACGCAATTCAGCAAGAATCCAATCTTCTATTTCGTTATCAGTAGTCGGCAAAAAACTTCCATTAAAAGCATGATTATCGACTATGATGTTTCCATTTGCATCAGATAACCTTGCTTGCAAAGGAAGGTACTGTAAAAAATGTCCATCAAATTTTTGGTAAAATCCAGTGAGGTATTGGCTTAACGATAAGACTGCTGTTGCTTGATCAAAGACACTTTCTGTCACTAAAAAGCCCTGACCATGTTGAGAAGTTTTGAAATAGAGTGTAGGCAAGTCAATGTCATACTCATGGAAACTGAAAATTCCTTGGAAAGTCGACAATTGATTTGACTGAATGTTGGCTTTGCTAGTGAGAATAGTCACCTCAAAAAGGTGTGAGAAGTGGTGGGAAAGCTCTCTAATAAACGTCTCTTCAAGTTGGTTTTCAGGTGTTAAGAGCGCTAAAATGGAAATGGCATTTTTCATAATTGTATGATAGCTGTATTTTCTAGAAAAGACAATTAATCTGCTTATCTATCATCATAGGCAAGTCTAGGATTTTTGATAAGGTAATTTTGGAGAGATAGGCTGACCCAGTGACCTGTTTTTCTATAAGGGGGTAATAGTCTCATTATTTGACTTATAGTGGGAAACTTTTTATAATGGTCAACAACAAACGACAAGAAAATAATGAGAGAAAATGTTTTTGAGAATTGGTAGTTTCTACCTTACTGAGGATACCTAAGAGTCCCTTTAATTAGTAGATGCGTTTGTCTAAAAATGGTAGGGCATGCAGTGATTCCTTGTAGTTACTCAGAACGTTTTGAGAAAAAATGACAGAGAGACAGGTTGAATGAACTCATCAGCTTTTATGCTGTTACTTTAACCAATGAATTGGAGAAATAATGATACGTTTTAATAATGTTTCTAAAACTTTTGGTCAGACAAAGGTTTTGCAAGAGCAGACCTTTCAAATTAATGACCGTGAATTTTTTGTGCTGGTTGGTCCCAGCGGATCGGGCAAGACCACACTTTTAAAAATGATTAATTGCCTTATTGAACCAAGCTCTGGAGATATTTTACTAAATAACGTCTCACAGAAAGAGTTAGATTTACGTGAGATGAGGCTATCTATTGGATACGTGTTGCAGCAAATTGCTCTTTTCCCCAATCTCACAGTAGCTGAAAATATTGCGATTATCCCTGAGATGAAGCAATGGTCAGCTGAAGAAATTAGACAAAAAACTGAAGAATTATTGGATAAGGTGGGCCTACCTGCTAAAGATTATCTTGATCGTTACCCAAGTGATTTATCGGGAGGTGAACAGCAACGTATTGGTATTGTACGTGCTATCATTTCTCATCCTAAAATTCTATTGATGGATGAACCATTTTCAGCCTTAGATCCTATTTCACGTAAACAATTGCAAGAGTTAATGTTGAGTCTTCACAAGGAATTTGACATGACGATTGTATTTGTGACACATGATATTGATGAGGCCATTAAATTAGGAGACCGCGTAGCTATTTTAAATGAGGGAGAAATTGTGCAACTGGATCGCCCAGAAATGATTAAGACCCACCCTGCTAATGCTTTTGTAGCCAATTTATTTGGAGGTGATGAGCATGCCTAGTTTGTTTGTAACTTTCCAAAACCGTTTTAATGAATGGCTGGCGGCTCTGGGGGAACACCTGCAAATTTCCCTTTTATCTCTTATGATCGCCTTGCTAATAGGCGTGCCTTTAGCAGCTCTTCTCAGTCGCAGCAAACGTTGGTCAGACATTATGTTACAGGTAACAGGTGTTTTTCAAACCATTCCCTCACTGGCTTTGCTTGGTCTTTTCATCCCTTTAATGGGAATTGGAACGTTGCCTGCAGTGACAGCTTTAGTTATCTATGCGATTTTTCCGATTTTACAGAACACCATCACAGGGTTAAATGGTATTGACCCAAGTCTCGTGGAAGCAGGGACAGCGTTTGGGATGACCAAATGGGAGCGATTAAAAACGTTTGAGATTCCAATTGCAATGCCTGTTATTATGTCAGGTGTGCGGACGTCAGCAGTCATGATTATCGGCACAGCTACTTTAGCTTCCTTGATAGGAGCCGGTGGACTTGGTTCTTTCATCTTATTGGGGATTGATCGTAATAACGCTAACCTGATTCTGATAGGGGCTATTTCTTCAGCTCTGCTAGCTATTATTTTCAATAGTTTGTTACAGTACCTTGAGAAAGCTTCCTTGCGACGGATTATGATTAGTTTTGGAATCACCTTACTTGCATTGCTAGCATCGTATACTCCTATGGCGCTTAGTCAGTTTTCAAAAGGAAAAGATACAGTGGTTATTGCCGGTAAATTGGGAGCAGAGCCCGATATTCTGATTAATCTCTATAAGGAATTAATTGAAGACCAATCAGATATAAGCGTTGAGTTGAAATCTAATTTTGGGAAAACTAGCTTCTTATATGAAGCTCTTAAATCTGGAGATATTGATATCTATCCTGAATTTACAGGAACCATAACATCAAGTCTTTTACGTGACAAACCACCTTTGTCTAATGACCCTAAGCAGGTCTATGAGGATGCTAAAAAAGGCATTGCTAAGCAAGATAAACTGACCCTTCTTAAGCCGTTTGCTTACCAAAATACGTATGCTGTTGCTATGCCAGAAAAATTGGCAGAGGAATATCAGATTGAAACCATTTCTGATTTAAAAGCGCATGCTGATACTTTAAAGGCTGGTTTTACTCTGGAATTTAAGGACAGAGCAGATGGCTATAAGGGAATGCAATCTCAATATGGGTTACAGTTATCTGTGGCGACGATGGAGCCAGCTCTTCGTTATCAAGCAATTCAATCAGGAGATATCCAAGTAACAGATGCTTACTCTACGGATGCTGAAATTACGAAATACCATTTGAAAGTTTTAAAAGATGATAAACAGTTGTTTCCACCTTATCAGGGAGCTCCTTTGATGAAAGCCTCCTTATTAACAAAACATCCAGAATTAAAAGGCATTCTTAATCAATTAGCGGGAAAAATTACTGAAAAAGAGATGCAGGACATGAATTACAAGGTATCTGTTAAAGGAGCAGATGCTAATAAGGTCGCTCGAGATTATCTGTTGAAAGCGGGATTAATCCAGAAATAAACAGAAATGTTGGTCCGTAGGACTGGCATTTTTTCGTCTCTTACGTTCAAGAAGTAACAATTCATAAATACAAAAGACGAACATTTAAATTAAAAATAGTATTTAAATTTGACAAAAAATAAACAATGAAATAAACTATAAAAGGAAAGGTAAGTTTTTACCTAGCGATGCCTCTAATCATCAGAGGTCATAGGAAGGTCATTTTGTATAAAGGACGTGGAGAAGAAGATGAGAACTGACTTATTTTCTTTCATCTGTGTCTAAAGAGGAGAAACTTATGTTTAATGACATCCCTGTATTTGATTATGAAGATATTCAACTGATTCCTAACAAGTGCATTATTACTAGTCGTTCACAAGCAGATACAAGTGTGACACTCGGAAAATACCAGTTCAAGCTACCAGTTATCCCAGCAAATATGCAAACAATTATTGATGAAACAATTGCTGGGCAGTTGGCAAAAGAGGGTTATTTTTATATTATGCATCGTTTTGATGAAGATAGCCGCAAACCTTTTATCAAGCGCATGCATGAACAAGGCTTGATTGCATCAATCTCTGTTGGGGTTAAAGCTTACGAATATGAATTTGTGACTTCTTTGAAAGAGGATGCTCCTGAGTTTATTACCATTGATATTGCTCATGGTCATGCTAACAGTGTTATTGATATGATTAAGCATATCAAAACTGAATTACCAGAAACATTTGTCATTGCTGGAAATGTTGGTACGCCAGAAGCTGTACGAGAACTCGAAAACGCAGGTGCTGATGCCACTAAAGTAGGCATCGGTCCAGGCAAAGTATGTATCACTAAAGTAAAAACAGGTTTCGGTACAGGTGGTTGGCAGTTAGCAGCACTGCGCTGGTGCGCAAAGGCAGCTCGTAAGCCTATCATTGCTGATGGTGGGATTCGCACACATGGTGATATCGCTAAATCCATCCGCTTTGGAGCTAGTATGGTCATGATTGGATCGCTTTTTGCAGGACATATTGAAAGTCCTGGAAAAACGGTAGAAGTGGATGGTGAAACGTTTAAAGAATATTATGGCTCGGCGTCAGCATATCAAAAAGGCGAGCATAAAAATGTAGAAGGCAAAAAAATCTTATTGCCTACAAAAGGTCACTTATCAGATACCCTGACCGAAATGCAACAGGATTTGCAATCGTCCATTTCTTACGCGGGTGGTAAAGATTTAGACAGTTTGCGTCATGTTGATTATGTTATCGTCAAAAATTCTATTTGGAATGGTGATTCCATTTAAATGATATGGAGTTAGCTAGGACCAGTAAAGAATTTTTTAGCTTAATGCTGGAGATGCTTTTATCATATCTCTGTAGGTATTGAAAAAAATAAGAAACATGGTAAAATAGTAAATTATCATAATGAATTCAATAATGACATACTTATTTATGCTGTGAATTGGCGCAGCGTCTCTACAAGACACCTTAATGTCTAACAATAAGTAAGCTTTTAGGCTTGCTTGGTTTTTAACCTTGCAAAGTGAGAAACTCTTATAGTTTCTGGCTTTGCGGCAGGCTTTTTCTATTTGAATCAAAAGGAGATTTATGCAGTTACTTGAAGAACGCATCTTAACAGATGGCAATATTCTAGGAGAGAATATTCTAAAGGTAGATAATTTTTTAACTCATCAAGTTGATTACCGGTTGATGAAAGCAATTGGTAAAATGTTTGCTCAAAAATATGCTGAGGCTGGCATTACAAAAGTGGCTACAATCGAAGCTTCAGGTATTGCACCAGCCGTATACGCTGCAGAAGCAATGGATGTTCCTATGATTTTTGCGAAAAAACATAAAAACATTACCATGACAGAAGGCATTTTGACAGCAGAAGTTTATTCTTTCACGAAACAAGTGACGAGCACGGTGTCTATCGCTGGTAAATTCCTATCTAAAGAAGATAAGGTTTTGATTATTGATGACTTTTTAGCCAATGGTCAGGCAGCAAAGGGTTTGATTGAGATTATTGGTCAAGCAGGGGCACAAGTCGTCGGCGTTGGTATTGTGATTGAGAAATCTTTCCAAGATGGTCGTCGATTGATTGAAGATATGGGCATTGAAGTGACCTCATTAGCCCGTATTAAAAACTTTGAAAATGGTAATCTAAACTTCTTGGAGGCTGACGCATAATGACACATTCAACAAAGCAGGAACATTCTCACTCGCAATCAGCTGTCCTTGGCTTACAGCATGTGCTTTCGATGTATGCCGGATCTATTTTAGTACCAATTATGATTGCATGTGCTTTAGGTTATTCCGCTAGAGAGTTGACTTACCTGATTTCGACAGATATTTTCATGTGTGGTGTGGCTACTTTCTTACAGTTAAAGTTAACCAAGCATACGGGAGTGGGATTACCAGTTGTTTTAGGATGTGCTTTTCAATCAGTGGCACCTCTATCCATTATTGGAGCGCAGCAAGGTTCAGGTGCCATGTTTGGAGCCCTCATTGCGTCAGGAATTTATGTCATTTTAGTGGCAGGTATTTTTTCTAAGATTGCTCGTTTCTTCCCACCAATTGTTACAGGATCGGTCATTACCGTCATTGGCTTAAGTCTCGTAGGTGTTGCTATGGGGAATATGGGAGATAACGTCAAAGAGCCTACGGCACAAAGCATGATGTTATCATTGTTGACGATTGTCATTATTCTTTTAGTCCAAAAATTTACCAAAGGTTTTGTGAAATCCATTTCCATTTTGATTGGGCTCGTAGCGGGAACTTTGGTTTCAGCCATGATGGGATTAGTAGATACAACTCCTGTTGTAGAGGCTTCTTGGATTCATGTGCCAACCCCATTTTATTTTGGTATGCCAACTTTTGAAATCACTTCTATTGTGATGATGTGTATCATCGCAACGGTTTCTATGGTTGAATCAACAGGCGTCTACTTAGCACTTTCAGATTTGACTAATGATCAATTAGATGAAAAACGTTTGCGCAATGGTTATCGCTCAGAAGGGATCGCAGTCTTTCTCGGCGGGTTATTTAACACCTTCCCTTACACTGGTTTTTCTCAAAATGTTGGACTTGTCCAAATCTCAGGTATTAAAACCCGTCGTCCGATTTACTATGCAGCAGGTATCCTTGTGGTTATTGGTTTACTCCCTAAATTTGGAGCAATGGCGCAAATGATTCCAAGCCCAGTTCTTGGTGGAGCTATGCTTGTTCTCTTTGGTATGGTTGCTCTTCAAGGAATGCAAATGCTTAATCGTGTTGATTTCCAAAAGAACGAGTATAATTTTATTATTGCTGCTGTTTCTATTTCGGCTGGCTTAGGGTTTAATGGCACCAATCTTTTTGCTAGTTTACCAGAGACAGCTCAAATGTTCTTAACGAATGGTATTGTGATTGCCACTTTGACATCTGTTGTCTTAAACCTGCTCTTAAATAGTAAAGATTATTAAGATATCAGTGATCATACTAAAAGACAAACCTCAAAAATGAAGTTTGTCCTCAAGTTGAAACGACTCAGAGAGAGTCGTTTTTTTGATAGGTTTAATCAGTTAGCTAGAAAGACTCCTAGTTGTTTTTACTAATACAAGGCTTGGAAGTATGGTCTTAGTCCCTTTGACATCCAGATTTTTTGATCTTTTGTGACCACAAGTCCTTCAATGTGTTTTAGACTATTTAAACAGCTAATAACAATGGCTTTATCGAGTCCAAAGAGTCGGGCAGTCCATATTTCACAATCCAAAGAAGAAGGAGCCATGACCGTTAAGCTGAGCATATCTGTTTCTATAGGATAGCCTGTCTGACGATCTAAGATATGATGATACTGTTTCCCTTTGGCTGTAAACTGCCTTTCATAAATACCAGAGGTCACTACAGAGTGATTGTTGACCTTGATGAGTCCCAGGTGCTTGCCTCGTCTGGCACCTGGTTCTTGAATTCCAATTCGAAAAGTCTTGTCAGGGCTTTTCGGATTAGGTCCATGAACTAAGACGTTTCCTCCTAAATTGATTAGGGCAAATTCGACCCCGTCTTCGATGAGATAAGCCATGATATTATCTGCAATGTAACCCTTAGCTAAGGCACCCAAATCAAGTGACATTCCAGATCGTGTTAAGAAAACGGTTTGATTGCTTTGATTGATTCTAATGTTTTGGGGATTGGTGAGGGCTAATTGTTGTGAGATAAGCTCAGGACTGGGTAGATTAGCATCAGGAAAGCCGATTCGCCAGGTTTGGACAAGTGGCCCGATAGCGATATTCAGATTACTTGGCGCAGCTAGGCTATGTGATTTACCAATTTGGATAAGAGTCAGCAAATCAGAGTGGGCACGGACGGGTTTGACACCAGCTGCCCTATTAATAGCCATGAATTCAGAAGTAGAATCATTGGCAGAAAAACGATGATTGTAAGCATGTAATAGGCTAATCACTGTCTGAAGCTGTTGAGGAGCTTTGTTGGATGCAATATGGATATCAATAACAGTTCCCATTAGTTTTAATTGTTGCGTAACAAACATAATTAGTCCCCTTTTAGCAGAAGACCCCCACTAAGGAGTGAGGGAAAGTTGTTATGATTTTCGTTTCATTTCACCTTGTGGGAAATAAGACCCTTCTTGCATGTCGTTAATAAAAACATGAATGCTTTCTTTAGGTGCTTCAGCGATGCGTGAGACGACTTCAGTCACTTCACGTGCTAATTGATTTTTTTGATCTTGGCTACGACCTTCAAAAAGGTCAATGGTTACAAATGGCATAGGAAACCTCCTTTTCTAGTTATGTCTATTTTATCATGTTGTGATGAAATTGCCTATGCTTAACAGCCTCTTGAAAAGGCTTACCAAAGGACTTTTTTCTCATGACCAGTGTCGAGTTTTCGAAGAAGTCAATCGCCAAATGAATACAATTATGATAGAATAGAAAGGATAAAAATAGAAGGTAGGATACTCCATTTTGGCTCAATTATACTATAAATATGGGACAATGAATTCAGGCAAGACTATTGAAATCTTGAAAGTAGCACATAATTATGAAGAACAAGGCAAACCTGTTGTCATTATGACAAGTGCTCTTGATACGCGTGATGGTTTTGGCGTCGTTTCAAGTCGTATCGGCATGCGACGAGAAGCAGTTCCTATTTCTAGTGATATGGATGTTTTTACCTTTATTGACCAATTGGAGGAAAAACCTTATTGTGTCTTGATTGACGAAAGCCAATTTTTAAGCAAGCAAAATGTTTATGATTTGGCGCGTGTGGTGGATAAGTTAAATGTTCCTGTCATGGCTTTTGGGTTGAAAAATGATTTTCAAAATGAACTGTTTGAGGGATCAAAATACCTTTTGCTTCTGGCCGATAAGATTGACGAAATCAAAACAATCTGTCAATATTGCAGCAAGAAAGCCACGATGGTTTTACGGACTGAAAATGGAAAACCGGTGTATGAGGGTGCTCAGATACAAATCGGAGGGAATGAAACCTATATTCCAGTTTGCCGTAAGCATTACTTTCACCCACCCGTTAGCACCGAACAGTCAGTAATGACTGAGAAAAAGTAAAAAGAGGAGATGATCAAAACGAATGAATATTTATGATCAATTACAGGCGGTTGAAGACCGTTACGAAGAGTTAGGCGAATTATTGAGTGACCCAGAAGTCGTTTCAGACACCAAGCGTTTTATGGCCTTGTCAAAAGAAGAAGCTAGTACACGTGATACTGTAACAACCTACCGTGAGTATAAACAAGTAATCCAAGCCATTGCTGATGCGGAAGAAATGATCAAGGATGCCAGTGGTGATTCTGAATTAGAAGAAATGGCTAAGGAAGAACTAAAAGAGTCTAAAGCTGCTAAGGAAGACTACGAAGAAAAACTTAAAATCCTCCTCTTGCCGAAAGATCCGAATGATGATAAAAATATCATTTTGGAAATCCGTGGAGCTGCCGGTGGTGATGAGGCTGCCCTTTTTGCTGGTGACCTTTTGACCATGTACCAAAAATTTGCCGAAAGCCAAGGCTGGCGTTTTGAGGTCATGGAAGCCTCTTATAATGGAGTTGGTGGTATCAAAGAAGTTGTTGTCATGGTTTCTGGTCAATCTGTTTATTCTAAATTGAAATACGAATCTGGTGCTCACCGTGTGCAGCGTGTTCCTGTAACAGAAAGCCAAGGCCGTGTTCATACGTCAACAGCAACAGTCCTTATTATGCCAGAAGTAGAAGAAGTAGAATACGACATTGATCCTAAAGATTTGCGTGTTGATATTTACCATGCTTCAGGTGCAGGTGGACAGAACGTCAACAAGGTTGCAACAGCCGTTCGTATCGTTCACTTGCCAACCAATATTAAAGTAGAAATGCAAGAAGAACGGACACAACAAAAAAACCGTGACAAAGCGATGAAAATTATTCGTGCCCGTGTGGCTGACCATTTTGCCCAGATTGCTCAAGACGAACAAGATGCTGAACGTAAATCAACCATTGGTACAGGTGACCGTTCAGAACGTATTCGTACCTACAATTTTCCGCAGAATCGTGTGACGGATCACCGTATTGGCTTGACCTTACAAAAGTTGGATACTATTTTGTCTGGAAAGATGGATGAAATCATTGATGCCCTTGTCATGTATGACCAAACACAGAAATTAGAATCTCTCAATAACTAATGAACTATGCTACATTAATCAGGACTTATGAAGATAAACTGGAACAAATAGGTGAGGATCGCGAAAACCTCGCCTATGTTTTTAGGGAACTAAAAGAGTGGTCTAGCCTTGATTTCTTACTTCACCAAAATCAAGAAGTAAGTTCAGATGACTGCCTGCTTTTGGAAAAGATTTTCATGGATCTAAGCCAGCATTTATCTCCTCAATATCTAACAGGACGGGCTTATTTTAGAGATCTTCAGCTTTCCGTGGACCAAAGAGTTTTAATTCCAAGGTCCGAAACGGAAGAACTAGTAGACTTGATTTTAGCTGAAAATCCCGATACACCGCTGAGTGTTTTAGATATTGGAACAGGTAGTGGAGCGATTGCTATTTCTCTCAAGAAAGAAAGACCTGCTTGGCAGTTAACAGCATCTGACATTTCAAGTGATGCCCTGAGCTTAGCCCAAGATAATGCTAGCCATTATCAGCTTGATATAACTTTTATCGTTTCGGATGTTTTTAGTCAACTTTCAGGAACCTTTGATATGATTGTGTCAAATCCCCCCTACATTGCCTACGAGGATAAGGATGAGGTAGGTTTAAATGTCTACCAGTCAGAACCTCATTTAGCTCTTTTTGCAGCAGAAGACGGTTATGCCATCTACCGAAGGATTATTGAAGAGGCTTCGAATTACCTAAGTGAAAAGGGGAAGCTTTACTTTGAAATTGGTTATAAGCAGGGAGAGGGCATTAAAGCACTTGTTAACACTCATTTTCCTCAAAAACGGGTTCGGGTCTTAAGGGATGTATTTGGTAAAGAAAGGATGGTCGTCGTCGATCATGGAACGATTAGCTAGTATCATTGAATCAGGTGGCGCTCTTGTGTTACCGACAGAGACGGTTTATGGTCTTTTTGCCAAGGCTTTGGATGAAAAAGCGGTGAATGCGGTTTATGACTTGAAACAGAGACCTCGCGATAAAGCAATGAATCTGAACGTTGCTGATTTTGATAGTATTTTAGCTTTTTCAAAAGAGCAGCCAACCTACCTTGAAAAACTTTATCAAGCATTTTTACCTGGACCTTTGACAGTTATTTTAAAGGCGAATGATCATGTGCCTCACTGGATAAATTCTGGACTAGCAACCGTTGGTTTTCGACTGCCGAGTCATCCGATTACTGCAGCGCTAATTCAAAAAACTGGCCCTTTAATCGGTCCTTCTGCCAATTTATCTGGTAAACCCAGTGGTAAGGTTTTTGATCAGATTATACAAGATTTTGATTTTCAAGTGATTGGTTATGCGGATGATCCTTTTCTAACAGGTAAGGATTCAACGATTTTAGATTTGTCAGGCGAAAGCCCTGTGATTTTACGCCAAGGTGCTATTACGAAGGAAGAGTTAGTAGCCAAGATACCTGAGCTTCATTTTTAGGAAAGGGGTTATGCGGATGTTGAGACCATTAAGTAAAGCAGATTGTCCATCACTAAAGGAGATTAATGATAAAGCCTTAGGGTATTGCGTCTCACTCGATTTGGTGGAAAGTCAATTCGAACGATTGATAGATGATGGCCATCATTATTTTCTAGCCTATGATGATGAGGATACTCATCAATTAGTAGGGTATGTTCATGCAGAATGCTACGAGACACTTTATACAGATAAGGGCCTTAATGTCTTAGCTTTAGCCGTTTTACCAGATTACCAAGGAAAAGGCATTGGAAGTTCTTTGGTAGCAGGGTTAGAAGCTCTTGCCAAAGAAGAAGAATTTGCTTTTATTCGCCTGAATTCTGCTAGTCACCGCACAGAAGCGCATGGTTTTTATCGAAAACTAAATTATGTGGACGATAAAACACAATTGCGTTTTATTAAGAAATTATAAGGAGATGACGATGATTTTTGATCAAGATAATTTTGAAGCTTTTGATAAAGACCTTTGGGATGCTATTCATGCTGAAGAAGAAAGACAAGAACATAATATTGAATTAATTGCCTCTGAAAATATGGTCTCAAAAGCTGTCATGGCAGCTCAAGGATCTGTTTTGACGAATAAGTATGCAGAAGGATATCCTGGTAATCGCTATTATGGCGGAACAGAATGTGTGGATATTGTCGAAACGCTTGCTATTGAACGCGCTAAACAGCTTTTCGGTGCTTCATTTGCTAATGTTCAAGCTCATTCTGGCAGTCAAGCTAATGCAGCAGCCTATATGGCTTTGATTGAAGCTGGCGATACTGTCTTAGGGATGGATTTGGCAGCAGGCGGACACCTTACTCATGGATCACCGGTCAATTTTTCAGGGAAAACCTACCATTTTGTAGGTTATTCAGTAAATGCTGATACGGAAATGTTAGATTATGATGCCATTTTGGAGCAGGCTAAAGCTATTCAACCTAAATTGATTGTTGCAGGGGCTTCGGCTTATTCTAGAAGCATTGATTTTGCAAAGTTTCGTGATATTGCTGATCAAGTTGGTGCTTATTTAATGGTGGATATGGCTCACATCGCTGGTCTTGTGGCAGCAGGTTTACATCCTAATCCTGTTCCTTACGCGCACATTGTTACTTCAACAACCCACAAAACCTTACGTGGTCCTCGTGGTGGATTGATATTAACCAATGATGAAGTTCTTGCTAAAAAGATTAACTCAGCCATTTTCCCAGGTCTACAAGGAGGACCTCTTGAGCATGTGATTGCTGCCAAAGCGGTTGCTTTTAAAGAAGCCTTGGATCCATCTTTTAAAGACTACGCACAGGCTATTATTGATAACACTGCGGCTATGGCGGCAGTGTTTGAGCAAGATGAGCGTTTCCGCCTTATTTCTGGTGGGACAGATAATCATGTTTTCTTGGTAGATGTTACCAAAGTGATTGCAAATGGTAAGTTAGCTCAAAATCTTCTCGATGAGGTTAATATTACTCTAAATAAAAATGCCATTCCTTTTGAAACCTTATCTCCTTTTAAAACATCAGGCATTCGTATTGGTTGTGCAGCTATAACCAGTCGTGGCATGGGAGTTAAAGAAAGCCAAACTATCGCTCACCTCATCATCAAAGCCTTGGTTAATCATGATCAAGAAACTATTCTTGAAGAGGTTCGTCAGGAAGTGCGTCAATTAACAGATGCTTTTCCACTCTATAAAAAGTAAGGAACCATGTTAGACAGTTATATCAAACGTATCGTTATTCATCAGTTTTCCCCTAATGACACAGAATTATTACTATCTGATCGCTTGGTGAGCATTACACCACGCATTGATGAGTATTTTCGGAAAAAATTAGCTAAAGTGTTTTCAGATGAGGCTAAGAGAGGTCAATTTGAGCCTGATAATGCCTTTTTTGCAACTATCAGTGATGATCTTTTAGAAAGCTCTGTCACCCTTGCTCAGTTATGGAAAGAAGCATTTGTCATTGCAGAGGATCAAAAAACCAATGATTTGGTGTTTATTCAGTTCGATAAAGATGGAGAACCTTTCTTTGCCTTCCTACGAATTGCCTTAAAAGAGCAGTTTGCTCACTTTTCTGATAATTATGAACACCCTTTTACGGTAACACAGAATAATTTGCCGAGTCCTACCCAAACACCGGACGAAGCACTGGTCATTAATCTTAAATCTGGTCAGTATTATTTGATTGAGAAACGTGTGAAACATAATGGTAGTTTTGAACATTATTTTTCGGAGACTCTTTTAAAGGTTAAACCTGAACAGTCAGTTAAAAAATCAATCAAAATGATTGAACAAACGGCTCAGAAAATTGCAGAGAACTTTAATCAAGATGATTTTACTTTCCAATCCAAGATGAAGTCAACGCTTTTTAACCAATTAGAAGCTGATGATACCTTATCACCAGAAAAATTAGCGGATCAGCTCTTTGATGATAATTTAACGGCCCGTTTAACCTTTGTGGACCAAGTCAAAGAAGCGATTCCAGAACCCATAAAGATCAGTGATATTGATCATTCCAGACAAATCAAAAAACTAGAAAGTCAAAAATTATCGTTGTCAAATGGCATAGAGTTGACCGTGCCAAATGCTATTTATCAGGATGCCGAATCAGTCGAATTCCTGCTAAATGATGATGGGACTTATTCCATCTTAATTAAGAACATAGAGGATATTAAAACAAAATAAATGTTTAAATTTATTAAGCGTGTCTGCGCTCTACTCATTTTTTTGCTTATTTTCTATCAAGTGCTTGTTATTCGACACAATGTCCATCGTGTCTTGGCTTACAAGCCGATGGTTGAAAAGACCTTAGCAGAAAATGATACGAAGGCAAATGTAGACTTAGTCTTAGCCATGATATACACAGAGACAAAAGGTGGCGAAGCAGATGTCATGCAGTCCAGCGAAAGTAGCTCTGGAAAGAAAGACTCCATTACAGACAGTCAATCTAGCATTGAGCATGGGGTGAGTTTGCTTTCTCATAATTTGGCTCTAGCTGAAGAAGCAGGTGTTGATTCTTGGACAGCAGTTCAAGCCTATAACTTTGGAACAGCTTATATTGACTATGTTGCTGATCATGGTGGGCAAAATACTATTCCTTTAGCCACAACTTACTCTAAGACAGTAGTTGCTCCGAGTCTAGGAAACACTAGCGGCCAAACTTATTTTTACTACCACCCTCTAGCTTTGATTTCTGGAGGCAAGCTTTATAAAAATGGTGGTAATATCTATTATTCACGAGAAGTTCATTTCAATCTCTATTTAATTGAATTAATGAGCCTTTTCTAGAAAGTCATTATGAAACGATTACGTCCATATGTGAAAGGGTACCTAAAAGAAACTATCTTAGGTCCCCTTTTCAAATTATTAGAAGCTTTATTTGAATTATTAGTGCCTTTGCTGATTGCTAACCTGATTGATGTACAGATTGGTCAGCGAAACAGTCAAGGGATTTTGGGGGTTGTCTTAACCTTATTTGCCTTAGCAGTTGTTGGTTTGGCATTCTCTATGACAGCTCAATACTATTCGTCCAAGGCTGCAGTAGGCTTTACAAAGCAGATGACCGATGACCTTTTTGAGACAATCATGGGACTCCCTAAAGAAGAACAGGACCGCTTAGGTTATGCTAGCCTTTTATCTCGTTTGACCAGTGATAGTTTTCAGGTTCAAACAGGTATTAACCAATCGTTACGTCTTTTTTTAAGAGCTCCTATTATTGTCTTTGGTGCGATCATCATGGCGTATTGGATTAGTCCCAGTCTTACGTTGTGGTTTGTGATAATGGTGGTCATCTTATTGGGGCTTGTTTTTGGCATTTCTCGTTTTTTAAACCCACTCTATCGTGTGATTCGTCAGGAAACGGACCACTTAGTTCGTCTAACCAGTCAGCAATTGCAAGGGATTCGGGTAATTAAGGCATTTAATCAAACTCAGAATGAACTTCAAACGTTTAAAGAACAAAACGATAGCTTAAGTCATAACCAATATCAAGCTGCCACCCTAGCTAATCTCTTAAATCCAATGACGTTTCTAGTGGTTAACGTTACCTTGCTGATTCTGATTTGGCAGGGAAGTTGGCAAGTGTCTTCTGGCACACTCAGTCAAGGCATGCTAGTGGCTTTAATCAATTACCTCTTACAGATTTTATCAGAACTGTTAAAAATGACCATGCTAATGGGGACAATCAGTCAGAGTGTAACAGCTGCAAACCGCATTAGTGAGGTTTTAACTCTAGCTGAGAAAAAACCAATACCACTTGGCGAATCTCAATTGAAGACTTCAATGCTTTTAACCATTAATCATCTGACTTTTACCTACCCAAGAGCATCAGAACCTAGTCTTTATAACATTCAATTTAGTGCTAATCAGGGAGAATGGATTGGTATTATCGGAGGAACAGGAGCGGGGAAAACAACATTAGTTGAGTTGATTTGCCGCACTTACTCACATAATAATGGGGAAATTAGCCTTAAGTGGCAAGGGCAGACACCAAAAACAGTAGAGGACTGGCGCCGCTTCATTGCCTTTGTTCCTCAAAAAGTCCAACTATTTAAAGGAACAATCAGAAGTAATCTGATGTTAGGGCAATCCACTCCTGTTGAGGATCAGAAGCTTTGGCAGGCACTGGAAATAGCCCAAGCAAAAGACTTCGTCGCTGCTTTACCAGATCAATTAGAATCTCCGGTTGAAGCTTTTGGGCGTAATTTCTCAGGAGGTCAACGTCAACGCTTAGCCATTGCTAGGGCTCTTGTTAATCCAAAACCGCTGTTGATTTTAGATGATGCCAGTTCTGCCTTGGACAATGTGACTCGTGTCCAACTTTTTAAAGCATTGAAAGAAGAATTATCAGATGTCTTAGTGATTTTGGTGACACAATCTATTAAGAATTTAGCTTTTGTTGATAAGATTTTACTTTTGGATCAAGGACACCAACTTGGTTTTGCCAGTCATGAGGAACTAAAGGCAACTCATTCAGTCTATCAAGACATGCTAGCACTTCAACGGAAGGGGGAGGCAAAATGACAAAAACCAATCACCACCTCCTGGAGCGCTTATTCAAAGACTTGTTGAAGAAACCTCTTTATGTTTTTATACTTGTAGCAGCTAGCTTTGTTCAAGTAGGATTGAGTGTCTACCTGCCAATTCTTATCGGTAAAGCTGTTGACGTCATCTTACTAGCCAATCATTGGCAAACTCTGAAGTGGCTCCTAGTGCAAATGGCAATAGTGGTTTCAATCAACGCTCTTATTCAGTGGATAATACCCCTTTTCTATTATCGTCTGCTTTATCACTATAGTCAGCAATTGAAAAATGCTCTTTTAGGAAAAATTCATCAACTGCCCTTTGCCTATCTCGATCAGCAAACCATTGGAGATTTGGTCAGTCGAGTGACAACTGACACAGAACAACTTTCTAATGGACTACAGATGGTATTTAGTCAATTTGTAACGGGCTTGCTGACGATTCTATTTACTATTTTTGCTATGGCACAAATTGATTGGATGATGTTAGCCGTAGTGCTAATCCTAACACCCATTTCTCTTTTTCTTGCCCGCTATATCGCCCAAAAGAGCTTTCACTATGCTCGAGAGCAAACACAAAGTAGAGGAAATCTAGCTCAATTTACAGAAGAGATGATACGACAAGAAAGCTTGGTTCAAGTCTTCAATGCTCAAAATCAGGCTATTGAGAATTACAAGTATTTTAATGAAATCTATAGCGAAGCCTCACAAAAAGCTATTTTTTATGCCTCAACAGTTAACCCAGCAACGCGATTTATTAATAGTGTCATTTATGCTTTATTGGCAGGTTTAGGCGCTATGCGTATTATGGCTGGTCTTTTCTCCGTGGGTCAATTAGCGACTTTTTTAAATTTTGTTGTTCAATACACTAAGCCTTTTAATGACATTTCTTCAGTGATGGCAGAAATCCAAAGTTCTCTGGCGTGTGCACAACGTCTCTATCATCTTTTAAATCATGAGGTAGCGAAGCCTGACGATACTTTACCATTTAAGGCTTCAGAAGTTAAGGGGCAAATTGATTTTGAGAACGTTAGTTTTTCTTATCAAAAAGAAAAACCACTGCTTCAAGAGATTAGCTTTTCTGTTCCTGCTGGTTCTAAAGTAGCAATCGTCGGTCCAACAGGAGCAGGAAAAACGACCTTAATCAATTTATTGATGCGTTTTTACGAGGTAGATGATGGCAGTATAATGTTGGATCAAGTGCCTATTAAGGACTATGACAAAGAAGAATTCAGGTCTATAATTGGCATGGTCTTACAAGAAACATGGTTAAAGGATGCCACTATTCATGATATCATTGCTTATGGCAGTGACAAAGCTAGCCGAGAAGAAGTGGTGGCAGCTGCTAAAGCAGCCAATGCTCATTTCTTTATTATGCAACTTCCTGAAACTTATGATACCTATTTATCTTCGTCTTCTGAAGCGTTATCACAAGGACAAATCCAATTATTGGCCATTGCACGTCTATTTTTGAGAAAACCTAAAGTTTTGATTTTAGATGAAGCCACATCATCTATTGATATCAGAACAGAAACGATTATTCAGGATGCTCTCCAACAGTTAATGAAAAGTAGAACGAGCTTTATCATTGCTCATCGCTTATCAACGATTCAATCAGCTGATTTGATTTTAGTCATGAATCAAGGGCGATTGGTTGAGTGGGGAACACATGCCAGCTTAATAGCAAAAAATGGATATTATGCTAGATTACAAAAGACAGAATAAAGTTCGTCTTTTAATAAAGATGAACTTTTTTTATTCTTCCTAAAGTTAGTTAATTAACAAACTTTAAACTGTTATATAAAAAAATAACAGCGAAAAAGTGGACGATCTTTTTTATAAGTGAGAAAAAACAGTTGACTAAAGAAGAAATAACTCAAAAAAAGTGAGCAATATATTTGGAAGCGTTTTTTGACTGTGGTATAATAGAGCCCTATATAATATTGTGAAATGAGGAACAAAATATATGAGTAAAATCGTTGTTGTTGGTGCAAACCATGCTGGTACGGCCTGTATCAAGACTATGTTAACAAACTACGGTGATGCTAATGAGATTGTTGTATTTGACCAAAACTCAAATATTTCATTTTTAGGCTGTGGTATGGCACTTTGGATTGGTGAGCAAATTGCTGGACCAGAAGGACTTTTCTATTCAGATAAAGAAGAATTAGAGTCTTTAGGGGCTAAAGTTTACATGGAATCACCTGTTCAATCAATCGACTACGATGCCAAAACAGTCACTGCTCTTGTGAATGGTACAGAACATGTGGAAAGCTATGACAAGTTGATTTTTGCAACTGGATCACAACCTATCTTGCCACCGATTAAAGGTGCCGAAATCAAAGAAGGGTCACTTGAATTTGAAGCAACTCTTGAAAACCTTCAATTTGTGAAGTTGTACCAAAACTCGGCAGACGTTATTGCTAAGCTTGAAAATAAAGATATCAAGCGAGTAGCTGTTGTCGGTGCAGGTTATATTGGTGTTGAGTTGGCAGAAGCTTTCCAACGTAAAGGTAAAGAAGTTGTTCTTATTGATGTTGTAGATACTTGCTTGGCAGGTTACTATGATCGCGATATGACTGACTTAATGGCTAAAAACATGGAAGAACATGGTATTCAATTAGCCTTTGGTGAAACAGTTAAAGAAGTTGCTGGTGATGGCAAAGTTGAAAAAATCATTACTGACAAAAATGAATACGATGTGGACATGGTTATCCTTGCTGTTGGTTTCCGTCCAAATACAGCTCTTGGAAATGGTAAGATTGAGCTTTTCCGTAATGGTGCTTTCCTTGTTAACAAACGTCAAGAAACTTCTATTCCAGGTGTTTATGCTATTGGTGACTGTGCAACGATTTATGACAATGCAACTCGTGACACAAGCTACATTGCGTTAGCATCGAATGCTGTTCGTACAGGTATTGTAGCAGCTCATAACGCTTGTGGTACAGACCTTGAAGGTATTGGCGTTCAAGGCTCAAACGGTATTTCCATTTACGGCTTGCACATGGTTTCAACTGGTTTGACACTTGAAAAAGCAAAACGTCTTGGTTTTGATGCTGCAGTGACGGAATATACTGATAATCAAAAACCTGAATTTATCGAACATGGTAACTTCCCAGTAACAATCAAAATCGTTTACGATAAAGACTCACGTCGTATCTTGGGCGCTCAAATGGCAGCGCGTGAAGATATGTCAATGGGAATTCACATGTTCTCACTTGCTATCCAAGAAGGCGTAACCATTGAAAAATTAGCTTTGACAGATATTTTCTTCTTGCCTCACTTTAACAAGCCATATAACTATATTACAATGGCAGCCTTAGGAGCAGAATAAGATAAGATTTCTTTGATTCGTGTATAATATTAAGTGTCTCCCTATGGAGGCACTTTTTAGGAGGAAAAATGAGAAAAGTAGTCTTGAACATTGCTATGAGTTTAGATGGGTTTATCGCAAGGGAAGACGGGACCTATGATTGGATTGAGGGGCACGGAACGGATGCATATGATAGTGCTAACCAATTTGATAATCCATCCTTCTTTGCTTCCTGTGACACCGTTATTATGGGGCGAAAATCATTTGAAGATTGTCCGATTGAGCTAATAGAAGGCTACCGAGAAAAAACCTTTTATGTGGCTAGTAGTCAAGTAATGACTAGTCCCTATTCAAATGTCTATTTTTCTAAAGATATAGTTAGTACTCTTAAGCAATTGAAAGCAGGAGAGGGAGGACCGATTTGGATATTTGGCGGAGCAGACCTTGTTCATAGCCTGATAGAAGCTGACCTCATCGACCATTACATTATAGGTATCATCCCGACTATTTTGGGTTGTGGTCGGCCTTTGTTTACAGGCAATCGTCAAGAACGTCATTTAAGACTGATAGAATCGACTGTCACAGATGGTATCGCCATGCTACGATATGATAAAAGAGGATAAAAAAAGAGGCCCAGAGGGTCTCTTTTACATGTTTAGGATGTTTTAGATATGGGGATTAGTTTTTAGCAGCAGAAGCAAATTCTTCCTTAGCGAAAGCTTCATCGATGATAGCTTTCAATTGGTTTGCAGAAGCTTGCATTTTTTGGAGTTCAGCATCGTTAAGAGGGATATTAACTGGTCGAACGATACCATATGCGCCAACGATAGCTGGTTGACCAATATAGCAATCTTCAACGCCTTCATATTGTCCTTCTTGGAAAACAGAAAGTGGAAGAACAGCATTTTCATCATCAAGGATAGCTTTTGTAATACGAGCTAGGGCAACTGCAATACCGTAGAAAGTAGCACCTTTTTTGTTGATGATTGAGTAGGCTGCATCACGGACAGAGATGAAAAGATCAACTAAACCTTGCTCATCGATGTCACGGTTTGCTTGTAGCCAATCGTAAAGTCCAACCCCCGCAACGTTAGCGTGTGACCAAACAGCAAATTCTGAATCCCCGTGCTCACCCATGATATAAGCGTGGACTGAACGCGCATCAACCCCAATTTTAGCAGCTAGTGCTTGACGGAAGCGGGCTGAATCTAGTGATGTACCTGATCCAATGACACGCTCTTTAGGGAAGCCTGAGAATTTCCAAGTTGAGTAAGTTAAAACGTCAACTGGGTTAGCAGCAACAAGGAAAATACCATTGAAACCAGATGCAACGATTTGTGTAACAACCTCTTTATTGATACGAAGATTTTTTTCGACAAGGTCAAGGCGTGTTTCACCTGGTTTTTGAGGAGCGCCTGCTGTCAAGACAACGAGATCAGCATCATGACAGTCTGAGTATTCAGCTGCGTAGATTTTTTTAGGTGATGTAAAAGCAAGAGCGTGGCTTAAATCTTCAGCATCTCCTTGAGTTTTTTCTTTAAAAATATCAATAATACCAAGTTCTTGAGCAATATTTTGTGTTACCAATGCAAAAGCGTATGATGAACCAACGGCACCATCGCCGACCAAGATTACTTTTTTGTGTTGTTTAGTTGCAGTCATTTCTAAACATCTCCTTAATTTTATTAGAGCAATCGCTCGTACGATTTTATTTTAACATATTGAGAATTGTTTGTCATGGAATTCAGAAAAATAATGAAAATAGTTTTCTGATAACGCTTCCAGTAAGAAAAAATAAGGATTTTATGGTATAATGGAACATAGTATTGACTAGAAAAGGAGCATTCCTTAAATGCAAGATAGAAATTTAATTGACGTCAATCTGACAAGCGAAATGAAGACGAGTTTCATCGACTACGCTATGAGTGTTATTGTAGCGCGGGCGCTTCCAGATGTGCGTGACGGTTTAAAACCCGTTCATCGTCGTATTCTCTATGGGATGAACGAACTCGGTGTCATGCCTGATAAACCACATAAAAAATCAGCCCGTATTACCGGTGATGTCATGGGTAAATATCATCCACATGGAGATTCTTCTATTTATGAAGCCATGGTTCGTATGGCACAGTGGTGGAGTTATCGTCACATGCTTGTTGATGGTCATGGAAACTTTGGTTCTATGGATGGCGATGGTGCTGCGGCGCAACGTTACACTGAAGCGCGTATGAGTAAAATTGCGCTAGAATTATTAAGAGATATTAATAAAAATACGGTTGATTTTCAAGATAACTATGATGGTAGCGAAAGAGAGCCGCTAGTATTACCAGCCCGCTTCCCTAATCTCTTGGTCAATGGTGCGACCGGTATTGCGGTTGGGATGGCGACTAATATCCCTCCACACAACTTGGCAGAATCAATTGATGCTGTCAAAATGGTCATGGAGAATCCAGATTGCACAACGAGAGATCTCATGGAAGTCATTCCAGGGCCAGATTTTCCGACAGGAGCTCTTGTCATGGGACGTTCAGGAATTCATAGAGCTTACGATACAGGAAAAGGCTCTATTGTCTTGCGGTCGCGTACAGAGATTGAAACCACTAAAACTGGTCGTGAACGTATTGTGGTGACGGAATTTCCTTATGGTGTCAACAAAACAAAAGTACATGAACATATTGTTCGTTTGGCTCAAGAAAAACGCATCGAAGGCATTACTGCTGTGCGTGATGAATCTAGTCGCGAAGGGGTGCGCTTCGTTATTGAAATCCGTCGTGATGCCTCAGCTAATGTGATTTTGAACAACCTTTTCAAATTGACGAGTCTTCAAACAAACTTTAGCTTTAACATGCTAGCTATTGAAAATGGTGTTCCTAAAATCTTATCATTAAGACAAATTATTGATAATTACATTAGCCATCAAAAAGAAGTGATTACTCGCCGTACTCAATTTGATAAGAATAAGGCAGAAGCTAGAGCTCATATTTTAGAAGGATTGTTGATTGCTCTAGATCACTTGGATGAAGTCATTGCTATTATCCGAAACAGTGAGACGGATGTCATTGCCCAAGCAGAATTAATGTCTCGTTTTAACTTATCTGAACGTCAAAGCCAAGCCATTTTGGATATGCGTTTGCGTCGTTTGACTGGTTTGGAGCGAGATAAAATCCAATCAGAATATGATGAATTGTTAGCTTTGATTGCTGATTTAGCTGATATTCTAGCTAAGCCGGAACGCGTTGTGACTATTATTAAAGAAGAGATGGATGAGATTAAGCGTAAATACGCTAACTCTCGTCGCACAGAATTAATGATTGGTGAAGTCCTCTCTCTAGAGGATGAAGATTTAATCGAAGAAGAAGACGTTTTAATCACCTTATCCAATAAAGGTTACATCAAACGTCTTGCTCAAGATGAATTCCGTGCCCAAAAACGTGGGGGCCGTGGTGTTCAAGGAACAGGGGTCAATGATGACGATTTTGTTCGTGAGCTGGTATCAACAAGTACCCATGACACCTTGCTCTTCTTTACGAATTTTGGACGGGTTTATCGTTTGAAAGCTTACGAAATTCCTGAATACGGTCGCACAGCCAAAGGCCTTCCAATAGTTAATTTGTTAAAATTGGAAGATGGTGAAACTATTCAAACCATTATCAATGCACGCAAGGAAGAAACCGCTGGAAAATCTTTCTTCTTTACCACAAAACAAGGGGTTGTCAAACGTACAGAAGTATCTGAGTTTAATAATATCCGACAAAACGGTCTTCGTGCCCTCAATCTGAAAGAGGGAGACCAACTGATTAACGTGCTACTGACCAATGGTCAAGACGATATCATTATTGGAACTCAGTCCGGTTATTCTGTCCGCTTTAATGAGGCAAGTATCCGTAACATGGGCCGCTCTGCGACAGGAGTTCGTGGTGTCAGTCTTCGTGAGGACGATAGAGTTGTCGGTGCTTCACGTATCAATGATCATCAGGAAGTCCTCGTGATTACTGAAAATGGTTATGGGAAACGAACTGAGGCCACAGAATACCCAACCAAAGGCAGAGGGGGTAAAGGGATTAAGACAGCTAACATCACTCCTAAAAACGGGCAACTGGCTGGACTTGTAACTGTTGATGGCACAGAAGATATTATGGTCATTACTAATAAAGGGGTTATTATTCGAACAAACGTGGCTAATATCTCCCAAACGGGTCGTGCTACCTTAGGTGTTAAAGTGATGAAATTAGATGCAGATGCTAAAATCGTGACATTTGCTTTGGTTCAAGCAGATGATGAGGAAGAAACTATTGGTGAGGTAGAGCAAAGCCAAATCCCAGCTGCTACAGATACGACACCAAATAATGACAAGGAGTAACGAAACGAATGGTAAAAAAACAACGTCGTCAGAGTAGAAAAACGATGTCATGGGCAAGGAAAATTCTGATTGCTGTCCTTTTAATTCTTGGGTTGGCCTTACTCTTTAATAAGCCCATTCGCAACACATTAATTGCATGGAATTCTAACAAGTATCAAGTAACCAAGGTATCCAAAAAGGAGATCAAAAAAAATAAGGAAGTCAAATCGACTTTTGATTTTCAGGCTGTTGAGCCAGTCAGCACAGAAGCTGTTTTACAAGCACAAATGGCTGCTCAAGAACTTCCTGTTATAGGAGGTATTGCTATACCAGAAGTTGGTATTAACCTACCAATTTTTAAAGGGTTAGGCAATGTCGAATTAATTTATGGTGCTGGAACCATGAAAGAGGACCAAGTTATGGGAGGAGAGAATAATTATTCTCTTGCCAGTCATCATATTTTTGGAATTACAGGTTCATCTCAAATGCTCTTTTCGCCGCTTGAAAGAGCACAAAAAGGGATGTCCATCTATTTAACAGATAAAGAAAAAATTTACGAATATACCATAAAAGATGTTTTCACGGTAGCTCCTGAACGTGTTGATGTTATCAATGATACAGCTGGTCTCAAAGAAGTGACTTTAGTGACTTGTACAGATATCGAAGCAACAGAACGTATTATTGTCAAAGGAGAACTAAAAACAGAATACGATTTTGATAAAGCGCCTGCCGATGTATTGAAAGCTTTTAATCATTCTTATAACCAAGTATCTACTTAATAGAGGCGACGACATCATTTAATAAGTAGGAGGAGGCCATAACGAGTCCTTCCCTACTTTTTCTTTTGAAAGGAGAGGGATTATGCGCTTAGATGCTATCCACCACGTGGCTGTTATTGTCTCAGATTATGAGGCATCAAAAGATTTTTATGTTAATAAGTTAGGATTTCGTATTATTCGAGAGAATCACAGACCGGAGAGACATGATTATAAGTTGGATTTAGCCTGTGGTCAGATTGAATTGGAGATATTTGGAAATGTTACCAGCGATCCTTTTTATAAAGCCCCACCAAAACGTGTCGGTAGACCAGAATTTGACAGAGAAGCCTGTGGTTTGAGACATCTTGCCTTTCGTGTTACCAACATTGAGGGTTATGTAGATGACCTAAAGAGCTTAGGAATTCCAGTAGACCCTATCAGGTATGATGATTATACAGGTGAGAAAATGACTTTCTTTTTTGATCCGGATGGCTTGCCTTTAGAGTTACATGAATAAGTTAGTGAATTCCCTATTGGTGTCTTTGACAATCAGTAGGGTTTTTGATTGCTTTAAAAGAATATTGGCTTCTCATCAAATGATAAGAGATTGACAAGAGAATTAAAAGATGATATGCTATCAGATGATTAACTAGTTAAGAGAGTTTATATGAGAAAAATATTGTTACTATTGTCAAATGGCTATGCTTAAGTTTCCTTTTTGTGGGCTTGTCTGGTTGCCGGTCTGTTGATAAACCATTAGCAAAAGGCTTACATATCAAGACCAGCTTTTATCCCGTTTATGCTTTGACAAAGGAGATTTCGGGAGATTTACAACCAGATTGACCTGATGGTGAAAACGGTTAGTATACATTCTTATGAACCTAGTCCTAATGTGGTTGCTAGGACCTATGATGCGGATATTTTCATTTATCATTCCAATATCCTAGAATCAGGGCTGGCTGATTTAGCTCCCCAGCTTAGAAAAAAGGTAGTACTTGTTTTAGAGGGAGCTGCTCATTTGCCATTAGAAAGGGTGCAGAGTCTGGAAAAAGTTCCCTTAAAGAAAGGCATGTCCGCAAATGCGCTCAATGACCCTCATACGTGGACAGATCTTCTATTAGTCAGCCAAGTAGCAGATGCTATTGCCACATTATTAGCAAAAAAGATCCTGACCATAAGGAGTATTACCTCAAAAATGCCAAGCGTTTTAAGTTAAAGGCTCAGAAGCTAGTAGAACGGTATCAAGCGAAATTCGCTAATCTTCCCCGTCATACCTTTGTGACACAGCACATAGCATTTTCCTATTTAGCAAAACGTTTTAGCCTAACGCAACTAGGCATTTCAGGTGTCTCCCCAGAACAAGAACCGAGTCCCCAACAGTTGGCTGATATGAAGCGTTTTATTGAACGATATGGTGTCAAAACAATTCTTATGGAAGAAAATGTTTCTGCCAAACTCGCCAAAACGCTAGCAAAAAGTAGTGGGATTAGTGTGAGACAATTAAGCCCCCTTGAAATCGCTCCAGATAATCAAAAATCTTATCTTGACAATTTGGAGATGAATTTAGCCGTACTTTATGATGTCTTGGAGAAAGAAAAATGAACAAACGCATTAATGTAACGATAGTACTAGCTGTCATCTTATGTGGTCTAACAGCTTGTAAACCTCAATCGATGGAGGATGCTAAGCCCAAGAGTGATCAAAGTCATAAAACAAGTCACAAAAGCCACGAAAAAGTGCTAAAAGATGACAGTGATAAAACCCCAGCAGAAATTGATCAAAAAGAAAGTATTGCTGCTGAGCAAATTGTTGTTTCGATTTCAGATGACGGGTTTGTTACCTCACATGGAGATCATTACCATTTTTACAATGGAGAAGTTCCATTTGACAGTTTATTGTCAACGGAATTATTGGCTCCTGAAGATTACCAGTTTGACAATAGCCATGTTATCAGTGACATTCAAAATGGTTATATCCTTAAAGTAGGTGAGACCTACTACGTTTATTTGAAAAATCAAAACCATCGAGACAATCTTAGAACGGTTCCAGAAGAATAAGTTTGATGGTAACATAGTAACAACTAATGACTGTTCTTTGGAAGAATTTCCAAAGGGCATTTTTTGTTTCAGGAGTGACGCTGATGCTGACAGTTTTTAATCGTCTTATGATAGAAAAAATGCTACAATAGTCCCACTGGATTTTGAAAAAGAAGATGGAATAGAGGTTTGTGACAGATTATAATGAGAGGTTTGCAACAGTAGTTGTGCCTATCCACCATTTGGAACAGCCCTCATCCCATAGGAAATTTAGCTTCATTGAGGTAATGAAAATGATTTATAAAAAACCGTTTGTGGCAGGTGCTCTTGTGTTAGCATCGGTCTTTACCATCCAAACAGCTTTCGCAGCAACGACTAACGTCCAAACTGTTATTGATGAACACTATGTGCAGCCGGATTATGTATTAGGCTACTCCTTATCGCCTGATCAACAGAACCAAACGTTGAGTTTGCTTCACTACAATAGTGCTAAGGATAAACAAATTAAAACATTGAACACTACAGCCTATGCTTCTATTATGAATGTAGCAGATGATCCGAACCTTCAGCTTTATTCTTCTGTTAAAATTCAAAAGTTAGGAGCAAAAGAGACCTTAACGGTGACAATCGAGACACCCCAGACGATTCAAAAAGTGACTCAGGACATGTATCGAAATGCAGCAGTTACTCTTGGCATTGAGCATGCAAGTATTCAAGTTGCCTCTCCTATCCCTGTCACTGGAGAATCAGCACTGGCCGGTATTTATTACTCCTTAGAAAAAAATGGCGCCAAAGTTCCAGAGGAGAACAAGCAGCTTGCACAAGAAGAATTAGCCACGCTGTCTAGTATCAATGCTAATAATGCGGGTAAGGCAGGTTATGATGCTGATAAGTTAAATGTTGCCTTAACTGATATCAAAGCAGCTGTGGCAGAAGGTGGAAAGAACCTCTCAGAGGATCGTGTCCGTCAGATTGTTGAAGATACCTTGAAAAATTACGGCTTAAATCAATCTGTAACAGCCGATCAAATCAACGTCATTGTTAATTTTGCTATTCATCTATCTAATAGTGGTGTCATTACAAATGGTCAATTTGTGGAAACTCTAAATGATTTAAAAGCAAGTATTGTTAGCAAGGCTAATGGAACTTTTGACCACATTGATCTTCATTTTGATGCCAATCAAGCCCTTGATAAGGGCAAGGGCATTTGGCAACAGATTGTGGATTTTTTCAAGCAGTTTATTAATGGCTGATCATGCCACGTCTAAAAAAGGGTAAGGATATTTTCCTTTCAAGCCTTGTGGCAGTAGTTCTATTTGTTCATAAAAACTGGATGGTCGCATCCAGTTTTTTCTTATCTAAAAATTTTTTAACCTAACTTAAAAATCTTTCAGATATTGATTTATTTGTTTATCACTCTCATACCTTGGAGGCTTGGGCAGGTAAACCAGATGCTAGTAAGCACCAATCAACGGTTAAAATTGTTGAAGCTTCAAAAGGGTTAGTTATGGATAAGGTAGAAGTGGACTAATGTCAAATAAGTAGACAGAAAACCGTGTTATTTTATTACGTTAAACTAATTTTCTTCTTTCTGATTAGGGGTTAGTCCTAGATTAGCCGTATGTGGGTTGTAATTGTTATAAAAATTTTCAATATATTCAAAGCAGTCTAATTGAACCTGTTTGATATTTTGATACTTTTTTCGGTTGATTTGTCTGAAAAGGCAACACTTTTCTGTACAACATTTATAAAGTGTTTTTCTAGGCAATTAATCTTTTAGTCATTGGTGTTTGGTAGTTGAGACTACCATGAATGCGGTGGTAATTCCACCAATGAACATAGTCTTTAGTCTTAAGAGCTAGTTCTTCCAGCGATTGAAAAGTTTCTTGATAAACAAATTCAATTTTGAAAGCACGATACGTACTTTCAGCTACGGCATTGTCATAAGGACAACCAGCCTGACTAAGCGAACGTGTGATTCCAAAGGCTTCCAATATTTCATCAATTAACTGATTATCAAACTCTTTGCCACGATCTGAATGGAACATCTTGACTTTGGTCAGGGCGTAAGGGATGCTTTGTATGGCTTGCTTAACGAGTTCAGCGGTCTTGTGCCAACCAAGAGACAGGCCGATGATTTCACGGTTGTATAGGTCAATGATGAGGCAAACATAAGCCCAACGATTGCCTACACGAACATAGGTTAAGTCAGTGACTAAGGCATGTAGTGGTCTTTCTTGCTTAAATTGCCTGTCTAAGTGGTTGGGAATAGGGGCTTCATTCTTGCCTCTGGAATGTGGTTTGAAGGTGGCTTTCTGATAAACAGAAACCAAATTGAGTCGCTTCATAATGCGTCGAATCCGACGACGTGAACGTGTGATACCTTCGTTATTCAAGCATATTTTGATTTTTCTGAATCCGTATCTGGACTCGCTCTCGAGAAAAATAGCTTTGATATTTTCTTCAAGTTCCGCTTCAGATACTGGTTCTACAGCTTTGTAATAATAGCTAGAACGAGGAATGCTCAACCAACGACACATGGCTGAAATGCTATAGTTATCCTTATTAGCAGTGATTATTTCCCTTTTTGTGCCATAATCACCGCTGCTTGCTTTAGGATATCTAATTGCATTTCGAGTTCTTTATTGTGTTTCCTGAGTTCAATCAGCTCCCGCTGTTCATCTGTCAAATTATCAACAGACTTGAATGAACCTGTTGTTTTGGCTTGTCTAACCCACTTATCGAAGGTGGAAGGGGTTAGCTCATATTCCTTGATGAGACTGCTACGCTTTCTACCAACATTGTAAAGGTCAACAATTTGTTGCTTAAAATCATCGGTGAAGTGACGACGTACTTTTCTAGACATGGTTTTTCTCCCGTTTTTCTTAAGTGTAGAACACTTTATAATTTTTGTCTAGTTTAGTGTAACCTATTCAATAGGTTGTCCTTTCGTTTTTGTGTCTTTTAAAACAGATTGTAACACACAAAGTTTTGTCTACTTTTATAGTATACATCCATTAAAAAATTGAAATGGATTTTTGATACTGACAAAAAAACAGATAAAAAATAGATTATCGTTAGAAAAAGAGTAGATGCATTTGCTAGAATAAAGATATCAAAAAAAAGGAGCATTTCACTATGAAATTAAAAAAAGTTTTAGTTCTTCCCGTCTTAGCATTAGCAGCAACATGTTTTTTAACAGCTTGTGGTACAAAAAAAGATTCTAAAAAAGAAGAAGTCAAAGAAATAAAAATGTCTGATATTAAAGACGATGCGGTTAGCAAAAAAACAAAAGTGGTTGATGGAGAGGAAGTTACGGAGTACACAACAAAAGATGGAAATGTGATTCAAATTCCTACAGGAAATGAAGAAGACATAGAGTCAAAAGATAGTGGTGGAGCAGATACTTCTGCCAAAAACTAAGGGTTACGATGAATAGCATAAGGTGACTCGCAAACGTTAACCATAACCTCGGGTAGTTTGCCTAGGGTGGTAACTAACTTATCATAATGCTTAAATAGCCAAACACACTAACTCGCAAATGTACAAAATCATATATCCGTGCTTATGTGAGCGAACGGTTATATGATTTTTGTTTTTAAAAAAAGAACGCTGAAGTAGCTAGTTTGTTGTGTTCAAGGTGTTAAGAAGGAAGTGTTAGAATGAAAAAAAGATTAATTGTACCTGTCATCATACTATTTGTAATCGGATTAATCGTTGGTGTTAAACATCATCGTGACTAGTAGGTCTTGCTAGTGACCGTTCAAAATGGATAAAGTTGGTATGGTATAACTATAAAATAGTATAAAAAGAAAAAATAGTTATTGAGGAGAAAGTATGTTTCAGTTAAGAAGAAAAATGACGCGCAAACAATTAGCCTTGTTGAGTGCTGGAGTATTGACCTGTGTGGTTGGTGGTAGTTACTTGATAATGAACCATCAACAACAAGAAATTGTCTCTAGTGTCAACAAAGTAAAAGCCTTAACCATAAAAGAAGCTATGGAACAAGGAAAAGATATCAGCTTGACCTTAGCTGGCGAAGTAACAGCTAACAACAGCAGCAAAGTCAAAATCGACTCAAGTAAAGGAGAAGTCAAAGATGTCTTTGTCAAAAAAGGCGATGTTGTCAAAGTAGGACAACCCTTGTTTAGCTATGAAACGTCACAACGGTTAACGGCTCAAAGTTCAGAATTTGATGTTCAAACCAAAGCTAATCAACTCCAAGTTGCTAAAACTAATGCAGCATTGAAGTGGGAAACCTATAATCGCAAGGTCAATGAAATCAACACCCTAAAATCACGCTACAACACCGCACCAGATGAGAGCTTACTAGAACAAATTCGCAGCGCAGAAGATAGTGTCTCTCAAGCACTAAGTGATGCCAAAACAGCAGATAGTGAGATTAAAACCGCTCAAATCGAACTAGATAAAGCTAATGTCACTGCCGCAACCGAAAAAGATAGACTAGAGTATGACACCATTAAGTCAGACACTGCGGGGACAATTGTCAGCCTAAATGCTGATTTGCCAAATCAATCAAAATCTAAAAAAGAAAGTGAAACTTTTATGGAAATTATTGACAAATCAAAAATGTTAGTCAAAGGTAACATCAGTGAATTTGATCGTGACAAGTTAAAAATCGGTCAAAAAGTCGAAGTGATTGACCGCAAAGACAACTCTAAAAAATGGACTGGAAAAGTGACCCAAGTTGGCAACCTCAAAGCCGAGGCGACAGATCAAGGTCAAGGTGGCAATGACCAACAAGACAATCCAAACCAAGCAAAATTCCCTTATGTTATCGAACTTGACCAATCAGACAAGCAGCCACTCATTGGTTCACACACCTATATCAATGTGCTCAACAATGCTCCAGAAGCTGGCAAGATTGTATTGAAAGAAACCTTTACAATGGCAGAAAATGGAAAAACCTATGTGTGGAAAGTTGATAAAAACAAGGTCAAAAAACAAGAAATCAAGACTAAGCCCTTCTCAAAAGGTTATGTTGAGGTGACAAGTGGCTTGACCATGCAAGATAAGATTGCTCAGCCGCTTCCTGGCATGAAAGACGGTATGGAGGTAGGAAGTATTGTTAAACCTTAAAGATATTCGAAAAAGCTATCATCTTGGGACTGAAGAATTTGCGATTTTAAAAGGAATCGATTTAGAAGTTAACGAGGGTGACTTTTTAGCCATCATGGGACCATCAGGTTCAGGAAAGTCAACATTGATGAATATCATTGGGTGCTTAGATAAGCCTGGCTCTGGCTCATATGCCATTGAAGGCAGAGACGTGTCGTCCTTATCTGATAATGAACTTGCTGATTTGCGCAATCAAAAAATCGGCTTTGTTTTTCAAAACTTTAACCTGATGCCCAAGCTAACAGCTTGTCAAAACGTCGAATTGCCCTTGACCTACATGAATGTTCCTAAAAAAGAGCGTCGCAAACGAGCCCTAGAGATGTTAAAGCTAGTAGGACTAGAAGAACGTAGTGAATTTAAACCGATGGAGCTATCTGGTGGGCAAAAACAGCGTGTAGCGATTGCAAGAGCTTTAGTCACTAACCCAAGCTTTATCCTTGGCGATGAGCCAACAGGTGCACTAGACACAAAAACCAGCGTCCAAATCATGGACCTATTTAAACAATTCAATGATAACGGCAAAACGATTATTATCATCACACACGAGCCTGAAGTAGCTGCCTTATGCAAAAAGACAGTGATCCTAAGAGATGGTAATATAGAACATTCCGATATAGAGTAAAGGGGGAAAATAATGGAAGATATTATTGCAGCTTTAGGCTCTATATTATCACACAAGATGCGGTCAATTTTGACAATGCTAGGGATTATTATCGGTATTGGTGCCATTATCGCAATCTTTTCAATCATCGAAGGTAATACCGAAAATACCAAAAGACAGTTGATTGGTGGCAGCAATAACACTATTAACATTGTGTTTAACAAAAAAAGTAGTATTGACCCTAAATTTCCAGACAAGTCAAATGCTAAAAAACCAGACTATCTTCCTTTTATGGCTGAAGAAGAGCTTAGCAAAATACAGCAAGTCAAAGGCGTCAAAAACGCCCTGATCTCATATGGTATTGATGACAAAGTCTATCATCTAGGCCAAAAATCATCTGCAAAGATTTCTGCCATCACAAAAAACGTAGCTGAAGTGAGACGCATGACATTCATTAAAGGTAGTGACTTTTCAGACAAAGACTTTATTGACCAAAAACAGGTGATTTACCTTGAAAAAAGCTTGTATGAGTCACTATTTCCAAAAGACGATGGCCTTGGAAAATTTGTCGAAGTGATGGGAAATCCCTTCAGGGTCATTGGGGTGTTTGAATCAAAAGAACAAAGTGGCCTCACAAGTGGGACTGAGAAAATTGCTTATATTCCGCTACATCAGTGGTATAATATTAATAGTGTAGTGGATGCGACACCTGAGATCACGATCCAAACCTATCGCGCAGATGATCTCAAACCTGTAGCAAAGCGTGTCAGTGATATGCTCAATCAAACGATCCCTAAATCAGATTATATGTTTGGTGTCATGAACCTTAAAGAATTTGAACGCCAACTAGACAACCTAAACAAATCTAATTTTGTGTTATTAGCTGGTATTGCTAGCATCTCTCTTATCGTAGGTGGTATTGGTGTGATGAACATTATGCTAGTATCAGTTACCGAAAGAACGAGAGAAATTGGGATCAAAAAAGCGCTTGGCGCTAGACGTAAGCTTATTTTAAAACAATTTTTAATTGAAGCGGTCATTCTAACCTTGCTAGGTGGTGTGATAGGGGTTATTTCAGGGATGGTATCAGGATTAATCATCACAAGATCACTCGAGTATCCCTATATCCTATCCTTGTTCTCAGTTGTCTTGAGTTTAGCGTTTTGTTGTATTATAGGGATTGTCTTTGGACTATTACCAGCCATTAAAGCGTCTAAGCTAGACCCAATTGAAGCATTGCGATTTGAATAATCAACCAAACAAGCATAAAAGTCAAAAAGGATGACCCTTTGATGTCATCCTTAGCTGCTTGATACACTAAACGCCAATCTAGAAAGGAAAGTTATGTTTAAAATATTAGTAGTTGAAGATGATGATACTATCAGTCAAGTGATTTGTGAGTTTTTAAAAGCGAATAACTATGATCCAGATTGTGTGTTTGATGGCCAAGCTGCCTTAGACAAGTGGCAGACAACGTCTTATGATCTGATTATTTTAGACATCATGCTCCCTTCCTTAAGTGGCTTAGAAGTGCTAAAAACAATTCGAAAGACATCAGATATCCCTATTATTATGCTAACGGCATTAGATGACGAGTACACACAGCTTGTAAGCTTCAACCATTTGATTAGTGATTATGTGACCAAACCATTTTCACCACTCATTTTAATCAAACGTATCGAAAATGTATTACGCGTCTCTACTCCAGATGAAAAGCACCAAATCGGAGACTTACTTGTTGATGAGATCGAACATAGCGTCTATTGGCAAGGAACATTGGTCAAACTAACTAAAAAAGAGTATGACATTATTGATTATTTAGCAAAACGTCACCAAAAGATTGTCACCAGAGACCAATTGATGGATGACATATGGGGCTATTCTGAACTGGACACGCGTGTACTTGACAACCACATCAAGAACCTTCGTAAAAAAATGACGGGCATTCCCCTCAAGACAATTACAGGCATGGGCTATTTATTGGGAGAGCGTGAGTGAGACTAATTAAAAAAACCTTTTTGGTCATCAATGGCTTAATTATTGTAGTGGTTACCTCTATTTTGTTAGTGCTTTATTTTGCAATGCCAATTTATTACACCAAAGTCAAAGACAAGGAAGTTAAGCGTGAATTTGACCAAACAAGCAAGCAAATTAAAGGCAAAACGGTAACCGAGATTAGAGATATCCTAACAAAAAAAATCAACAAAGATAATATTTGGTACAGCTTAGTAGACAGTGATAACCAACTGCTCTATCCTTCCTTGCAGCTCCTAGACGGTGTCAGTGAAAGCAAAGACAGTCAAAATGTTAATATCGTCACCACCTTTGACAACTCTTATTCTAATGTTAAGGTGATGAGTCAAAAAGTAACCCTGCGCGATGGAAAAAAAATGACATTGCTTGGGCAATCTTCACTTCAACCCGTAACAGATGCTAGCAAAGTTCTCCTTGACCTCTACCCGTCACTATTGATTTTTTCAGTGACCCTAGGGAGTATTGTCGCCTACTTATATAGTAGGACTTCTAGCCGGCGTATCCTTAGCATGTCACAAACCGCCCAAAAAATGGTCAACCTAGAACCAAACTTAACGTGTACCATTCACGGCAAAGATGAAATAGCAATGTTGGCTAGTGATATTAACCGTTTGTATGCGAGTCTTTCAACGAGCATCAAATCCTTGCAAAAAGAGTATGAAAAAGCTTCTGATTCAGAAAGAGAGAAATCTGAGTTTTTACGCATGACATCGCACGAGCTAAAGACACCAATCACCAGTGTTATCGGAATGATTGATGGAATGCTCTATAATGTTGGTGACTTTGCAGATCGTGACAAATATTTGCGAAAATGCCGAGACGTCCTTGAAGGGCAAGCCCAACTGGTTCAATCCATTTTATCTTTATCTAAGATTGAAACCCTAGCTTCTCAAAATCAAGAACTGTTTTCACTAAAAAGCAGCCTAGAAGAAGAAATGGAAGTCTTTCTCGTTTTATCAGAACTAAAACACCTCAAAGTGACTATCAATCTCGAAGAACAATTCGTCAAAGCCAATAAAGTATACCTACTAAAGGCGATTAAAAATATTATTGACAATGCCTTTCACTATACCAAATCAGGCGGCCAAGTGATGATTCAACTAAAAGATAACCAACTAGTGATTAAAAATGAAGCAGAGACATTATTGACACAACAGCAGATGAAACAGTTATTCCAACCGTTTTATCGACCAGATTATAGTCGTAACAGGAAAGACGGTGGTACAGGATTGGGGCTGTTTATTACCCACCAGATTCTTGATCAGCATCATCTGGCTTATCGTTTTGTTGTTTTTGATCAAAGATGGATGGTATTTACGATTGATTTTCCATCCCATCATGACGATTGATCCACACTAGTAGGACGACAAAAGTAATCAATCACTAACCATGCCTTGACCTTTACCCATCATTGTTTAGGCAAGTATAAAAAAGAGGAGAGAAATCATATATGAAGAAAAGGAAATTGTTAGCAGTAACACTATTAAGTACCATACTCTTAAACAGTGCAGTGCCATTAGTTGTTGCTGACACCTCCTTGCGTAATAACACATCATCCACTGATCAGCCTACTACAGCAGATACTGATACGGATGACAAGAGTGAAACAGCAAAAAAAGACAAAAAAAGCAAGGAAACAGCGTCACAGTACGACACCCAAAAAGACCATAAGCCATCACACGATCACCTACCCCCCTCTTCAAATGATACTGAGCAGACCGATCAGGCATCATCTGAAGCTACTGACAAACCAAATAAAGACAAAAACAACACCAATCAACCAGACAGCAGTGATCAATCCACCCCATCTCCCAAAGACCAGTCGTCTCAAAAAGAGTCACAAAACAAAGATGGCCGACCTACCCCATCACCTGATCAGCAAAAAGATCAGACACCTGATAAAACACCAGAAAAATCAGCTGAAAAAACCCCTGAAAAAGGACCAGAAAAATCAGCTGAAAAAACCCCAGAGCCAAATCGTGACACTCCAAAACCCATCCAACCTCCTTTAGCAGCAGCAGCTCCTGTCTTTGCACCGTGGAGAGAAAGTGACAAAGACCTGAGCAAGCTAAAACCAAGCAGTCGCTCATCAGCCGCTTACGTGAGACACTGGACAGGTGAGTCTGCCTACACTCACAACCTGTTGTCACGCCGTTATGGGATTACTGCTGAACAGCTAGATGGTTTTTTGAACAGTCTAGGTATTCACTATGATAAAGAACGCTTAAACGGAAAGCGTTTATTAGAATGGGAAAAACTAACAGGACTAGACGTTCGAGCTATCGTAGCTATTGCAATGGCAGAAAGCTCACTAGGTACTCAGGGAGTTGCTAAAGACAAAGGAGCCAATATGTTTGGTTATGGTGCCTTTGACTTCAACCCAAACAATGCCAAAAAATACAGCGATGAGGTTGCTATTCGTCACATGGTAGAAGACACCATCATTGCCAACAAAAACCAAACCTTTGAAAGACAAGACCTCAAAGCAAAAAAATGGTCACTAGGCCAGTTGGATACCTTGATTGATGGTGGGGTTTACTTTACAGATACAAGTGGCAGTGGGCAAAGACGAGCAGATATCATGACCAAACTAGACCAATGGATAGATGATCATGGAAGCACACCTGAGATTCCAGAACATCTCAAGATAACTTCCGGGACACAATTTAGCGAAGTGCCCGTAGGTTATAAAAGAAGTCAGCCACAAAACGTTTTGACCTACAAGTCAGAGACCTACAGCTTTGGCCAATGCACCTGGTACGCCTATAATCGTGTCAAAGAGTTAGGTTATCAAGTCGATAGGTACATGGGTAACGGTGGCGACTGGCAGCGCAAACCAGGTTTTGTGACCACCCATAAACCTAAAGTGGGCTATGTCGTCTCATTTGCACCAGGCCAAGCAGGAGCAGATGCAACCTATGGTCACGTCGCTGTTGTAGAGCAAATCAAAGAAGATGGTTCTATCTTAATTTCAGAGTCAAATGTTATGGGACTAGGCACCATTTCCTATCGGACGTTCACAGCTGAGCAGGCTCGTTTGTTGACCTATGTCGTAGGGGACAAACTCCCAAGACCATAACCCCACAACCAAGAAGCTACCTGCCTGTTGACCAATCTCAAAAAGAGACAGCGTCAACTTAGAATGAGGTTCATCAGATGATAAAGAAAGTGACCACCCCGAGTCAAAAAATAAAAAAACGTGTTCGTAATGGCTATCTCCTAAAACTAGGTACAGCCTGTTTACTCTTAAGTATACTAAGTTATGGCATTGGTCTTTTGGGCCAGCCTAGCATGGAAAATACGTTTATGGGAATAGCGAGTGTTGCCATGTTAGGAAGTGTCTGTTTCTTTATTATCTTTGCTCTAAACCGTATCTTTGACGCACTAGAGGACAATCTGCGAGATTAGGGTAATAGATTAAATAATCTTCCAATAATTTAGAGTACAAGCTAAGTTACTTAAAAAAAGTGTGCCTGAGGATAGTTTTCCTAAGGGATTGTGATTTGGCAAATTCTTTACTAATGAAAGAAATGTAGGCGAAAATATTGTACATAGATTTCATCTTAAAAGCCCATCATTCTAATTTTACTTAATAAGTAAAAGATCTGTGATCAAAACGACTGGAAGTGGGTACTGATTCGCAGCAATATACTCGGCCTAAAACAAAACTAAAAATACTTAAAGAAAGGGTTTATATTAGTGGAAACTCCCTACCAATATAAACATTAGGAGAAATTTTCATGAAAAATAGATCAAAAGGACTGTATACAGTGGTTATCTTACTCTTATGTTTAACTGTCTTTGGATGTCAAAAAAAAGATGAAGATAAGGTAACAGGACCGAAAAATACGACGACTGAGATTGCAAGTGCGTCACAAGATGACAATGATGCACAAAGCACCTTTAAGCCGTCAGACTATACTTTACCCCCAAAGGAAGAGTACATTTATGAATATTTAGGACTGAAATTTAAACTATCGGAAAAATTCCAGAAATATCTAAAAGAAAAGAAAATAGCTATGTTAGACGATCAAAGTCCACTGGATGAAGAGTTAAAATATGGGGTCCTAACCTTTGATGAAATGACAGAAGAACAAAAAAATGCCAGTTTAAACCTAATTGGAGATGGATATGATAAATGGAAAGAACAACTTAAAAGAGTGGGGACAATTGGCATGTTTAAGAAAGGCTTGTCAGAAGAAGAGATAACAAAAATGACAAAATGCAATCATCATAAGATTATCGGGGAGTCTTCGGATGGTAAGTACGTCTATTATTTAAGTTCTAATAAAGAGGCTATGAAGGATTTTGTACAAGAACTGGATAAGACTAAAATAGAAAAGATAGAAAAGAAAGATAGTCCAGAAGGTGGTTATGTGTTGTCTGAAAAAACAGATGTAGCAAATACTGAAGCCTTTACAGTAAACTAAATGAGTAACAGAACAGATGTTAAGGTACCAATGACAGAAATCGAGAGATAGCTACCGTCAACAGGCGAAGCAACCAAAGAAAACTAAGCTATCACTTTGTAATACTGAGTGAACATCAAGAGAGAACCAGTCGGTTCTCTCTTTTATGTCTAAAAGAATGAGGATAAGGAGGTCACAAACTAAGCAACTCTTAAAAAGCTGAGCTTTACTAATAATCATCTTTGTTTTATAATGAATATGTTATTAATATAATTAATAAATGAGATACATTTATTAATTATGACAAAAGCAAGAAAAATAGCTGTATCATATGCAAATAACCTCCTGTTTGCTCTTTAAAAAAGACGTTATCCTTATTTCTCCACGCACAGATGGATAACTAGGAGAGAATCGTTTGATTCTCTCTTTTCTTAATGGTCATAAAGACAAAGTCTCTCATCATGAAAGGACGACACATTGCGTAAAAAACAGAAACTACCATTTGATAAACTTGCCATTGCGCTTATGTCTACGAGCATCTTGCTCAATGCACAATCAGACATCAAAGCAAATACTGTGACAGAAGACACTCCTGCTACCGAACAAACAGTAGAAACTCCACAACCAACAGCGGTTTCTGAGGAAGCACCATCATCAAAGGAAACTAAAACCCCACAAACTCCTAGTGATGCAGGAGAAACAGTAGCAGATGACGCTAATGATCTAGCCCCTCAAGCTCCTGCTAAAACTGCTGATACACCAGCAACCTCAAAAGCGACTATTAGGGATTTGAACGACCCTTCTCAGGTCAAAACCCTGCAGGAAAAAGCAGGCAAGGGAGCTGGGACTGTTGTTGCAGTGATTGATGCTGGTTTTGATAAAAATCATGAAGCGTGGCGCTTAACAGACAAAGCCAAAGCACGTTACCAATCAAAAGAAGATCTTGAAAAAGCTAAAAAAGAGCACGGTATTACCTATGGCGAGTGGGTCAATGATAAGGTTGCTTACTACCATGACTATAGTAAAGATGGTAAAACCGCTGTCGATCAAGAGCACGGCACACACGTGTCAGGAATCTTATCAGGAAATGCTCCATCTGAAACGAAAGAACCTTACCGCCTAGAAGGTGCGATGCCTGAGGCTCAATTGCTTTTGATGCGTGTCGAAATTGTAAATGGACTAGCAGACTATGCTCGTAACTACGCTCAAGCTATCAGAGATGCTGTCAACTTGGGAGCTAAGGTGATTAATATGAGCTTTGGTAATGCTGCACTAGCTTACGCCAACCTTCCAGACGAAACCAAAAAAGCCTTTGACTATGCCAAATCAAAAGGTGTTAGCATTGTGACCTCAGCTGGTAATGATAGTAGCTTTGGGGGCAAGACCCGTCTACCTCTAGCAGACCATCCTGATTATGGGGTGGTTGGGACACCTGCAGCGGCAGACTCAACATTGACAGTTGCTTCTTACAGCCCAGATAAACAGCTCACTGAAACTGCTACGGTCAAAACAGCCGATCAGCAAGATAAAGAAATGCCTGTTCTTTCAACAAACCGCTTTGAGCCAAACAAGGCTTACGACTATGCTTATGCTAATCGAGGGACGAAAGAGGATGATTTTAAGGATGTCAAAGGTAAGATTGCCCTTATTGAACGTGGCGATATTGATTTCAAAGATAAGATTGCAAAAGCTAAAAAAGCTGGTGCTGTAGGAGTCTTGATCTATGACAATCAGGACAAGGGCTTCCCGATTGAATTGCCAAATGTTGATCAGATGCCTGCGGCCTTTATCAGTCGAAAAGCTGGTCTCTTATTAAAAGACAATCCCCAAAAAACCATCACCTTCAATGCGACACCTAAGGTATTGCCAACAGCAAGTGGCACCAAACTAAGCCGCTTCTCAAGCTGGGGTCTGACAGCTGACGGCAATATTAAGCCAGATATTGCAGCACCCGGCCAAGATATTTTGTCATCAGTGGCTAACAACAAGTATGCCAAACTTTCTGGAACTAGTATGTCTGCGCCATTAGTAGCGGGTATCATGGGACTGTTGCAAAAGCAGTATGAGACACAGTATCCTGATATGACACCATCAGAGCGTCTTGATTTAGCTAAAAAAGTATTGATGAGCTCAGCAACTGCCTTATATGATGAAGATGAAAAAGCTTATTTTTCTCCTCGCCAACAAGGAGCAGGAGCAGTCGATGCTAAAAAAGCTTCAGCAGCAACGATGTATGTGACAGATAAGGACAATACCTCAAGCAAGGTTCACCTGAACAATGTTTCTGATAAATTTGAAGTAACAGTAACAGTTCACAACAAATCTGATAAACCTCAAGAGTTGTATTACCAAGCAACTGTTCAAACAGATAAAGTAGATGGAAAACACTTTGCCTTGGCTCCTAAAGCATTGTATGAGACATCATGGCAAAAAATCACAATTCCAGCCAATAGCAGCAAACAAGTCACCGTTCCAATCGATGCTAGTCGATTTAGCAAGGACTTGCTTTCCCAAATGAAAAATGGCTATTTCTTAGAAGGTTTTGTTCGTTTCAAACAAGATCCTAAAAAAGAAGAGCTTATGAGCATTCCATATATTGGTTTCCGAGGTGATTTTAGCAATCTGTCAGCCTTAGAAAAACCAATTTATGATAGCAAAGACGGTAGCAGCTACTATCATGAAGCAAATAGTGATGCCAAAGACCAATTAGATGGTGACGGATTACAGTTTTACGCTCTAAAAAATAACTTTACAGCACTTACCACAGAGTCTAACCCGTGGACGATTATTAAAGCTGTCAAAGAAGGGGTTGAAAACATAGAGGATATCGAATCTTCAGAGATCACAGAAACCATTTTTGCAGGTACTTTTGCAAAACAAGACGATGATAGCCACTACTATATCCACCGTCACGCTAATGGCAAGCCATATGCTGCGATCTCTCCAAATGGGGACGGTAACAGAGATTATGTCCAATTCCAAGGTACGTTCTTGCGTAATGCTAAAAACCTTGTGGCTGAAGTCTTGGACAAAGAAGGAAATGTTGTTTGGACAAGTGAGGTAACCGAGCAAGTTGTTAAAAACTACAACAATGACTTGGCAAGCACACTTGGTTCAACCCGTTTTGAAAAAACGCGTTGGGACGGTAAAGATAAAGACGGCAAAGTTGTTGCTAACGGAACCTACACCTATCGTGTCCGCTACACTCCGATTAGCTCAGGTGCAAAAGAACAACACACTGATTTTGATGTGATTGTAGACAATACGACACCTGAAGTCGCAACATCGGCAACATTCTCAACAGAAGATCGTCGTTTGACACTTGCATCTAAACCAAAAACCAGCCAACCGGTTTACCGTGAGCGTATTGCTTACACTTATATGGATGAGGATCTGCCAACAACAGAGTATATTTCTCCAAATGAAGATGGTACCTTTACTCTTCCTGAAGAGGCTGAAACAATGGAAGGCGCTACTGTTCCATTGAAAATGTCAGACTTTACTTATGTTGTTGAAGATATGGCTGGTAACATCACTTATACACCAGTGACTAAGCTATTGGAGGGCCACTCTAATAAGCCAGAACAAGACGGTTCAGATCAAGCACCAGACAAAAAACCAGAAACTAAACCAGAACAAGACGGTTCAGGTCAAACACCAGGTAAAACTCCTCAAAAAGGTCAACCTTCTCGTACTCTAGAGAAACGATCTTCTAAGCGTGCTTTAGCTACAAAAGCATCAACAAGAGATCAGTTACCAATGACTAATGACAAGGATACAAATCGTTTACATCTCCTTAAGTTAGTTATGACCACTTTCTTCTTGGGATTAGTAGCTCATATCTTTAAAACAAAACGCCAAAAAGAAACTAAAAAATAGTATTACTTAAACTGATAAGAGCTTATTTAATAGAGAGAACCAATTTGGTTCTCTTTATTTTTTTAGATGTGCTGCCTCATCAAAAAGAAGTTAGGACAAATAGCTGTCAACAATTGTCTTTTGCTTATCTCTTCAGTTGCTGTGATAAAAGATGGTAGTTGCCATTGACAAAGCATTGATAAAGGAGTAAAATTAACTGGTTAATAACTGGTTAAATTATAATTGAGGAGGTACTATGAAAAAAGGTTTTTTTCTCATGGCTATGGTTGTGAGTTTAGTAATGATAGCAGGGTGTGATAAGTCAGCAAACCCCAAACAGCCTACGCAAGGCATGTCAGTTGTAACCAGCTTCTACCCAATGTATGCGATGACAAAAGAAGTATCTGGAGACCTCAATGATGTGAGGATGATCCAATCAGGTGCAGGCATTCATTCCTTTGAACCGTCTGTAAATGATGTGGCAGCTATTTATGACGCGGATTTGTTTGTTTACCATTCACATACCTTAGAAGCTTGGGCAAGGGATCTAGACCCTAATTTAAAAAAATCAAAGGTTGATGTGTTTGAAGCGTCAAAACCTCTGACACTAGATAGAGTCAAAGGGCTAGAAGATATGGAAGTCACACAAGGCATTGACCCTGCGACACTTTATGACCCACATACCTGGACGGATCCCGTTTTAGCTGGTGAGGAAGCTGTTAATATCGCTAAAGAGCTAGGACGTTTGGATCCTAAACACAAAGACAGTTACACTAAAAATGCTAAGGCTTTCAAAAAAGAATCAGAGCAACTAACCGAAGAATACACTCAAAAATTTAAAAAGGTGCGCTCAAAAACATTCGTGACGCAACACACGGCATTTTCTTATCTGGCTAAACGATTCGGCTTGAAACAACTTGGTATCTCGGGTATTTCTCCAGAGCAAGAGCCCTCTCCTCGCCAATTGAAAGAAATTCAAGACTTTGTCAAAGAATACAACGTCAAGACTATTTTTGCAGAAGACAATGTCAATCCCAAAATTGCTCATGCTATTGCGAAATCAACAGGAGCTAAAGTAAAGACATTAAGTCCACTTGAAGCTGCTCCAAGCGGAAACAAGACATATCTAGAAAATCTTAGAGCAAATTTGGAAGTGCTCTATCAACAGTTGAAGTAAAGGAGATTATTAGTGAAGAAAACATATGGTTATATCGGCTCAGTTGCTGCTATTTTACTAGCTACTCATATTGGAAGCTACCAACTTGGTAAGCATCATATGGGTCCAGCAACAAAGGACAATCAGATTGCCTATATTGATGATAGCAAAGGTAAGGCAAAAGCCCCTAAAACAAACAAAACGATGGATCAAATCAGTGCTGAAGAAGGCATCTCTGCTGAACAGATCGTAGTCAAAATTACTGACCAAGGCTATGTGACCTCACACGGTGACCATTATCATTTTTACAATGGGAAAGTTCCTTATGATGCGATTATTAGTGAAGAATTGTTGATGACGGATCCTAATTATCGTTTTAAACAATCAGACGTTATCAATGAAATCTTAGACGGTTACGTTATTAAAGTCAATGGCAACTATTATGTTTACCTCAAGCCAGGTAGCAAGCGCAAAAACATTCGAACCAAACAACAAATTGCTGAGCAAGTAGCCAAAGGAACTAAAGAAGCTAAAGAAAAAGGTTTAGCTCAAGTGGCCCATCTCAGTAAAGAAGAAGTTGCGGCAGTCAATGAAGCAAAAAGACAAGGACGCTATACTACAGACGATGGCTATATTTTTAGTCCGACAGATATCATTGATGATTTAGGAGATGCTTATTTAGTACCTCATGGTAATCACTACCATTATATTCCTAAAAAAGATTTGTCTCCAAGTGAGCTAGCTGCTGCACAAGCCTACTGGAGTCAAAAACAAGGTCGAGGTGCTAGACCGTCTGATTACCGCCCGACACCAGCCCCAGGTCGTAGGAAAGCCCCAATTCCTGATGTGACGCCTAACCCTGGACAAGGTCATCAGCCAGATAACGGTGGCTATCATCCAGCGCCTCCTAGGCCAAATGATGCGTCACAAAACAAACACCAAAGAGATGAGTTTAAAGGAAAAACCTTTAAGGAACTTTTAGATCAACTACACCGCCTTGATTTGAAATACCGTCATGTGGAAGAAGATGGGTTGATTTTTGAACCGACTCAAGTGATCAAATCAAACGCTTTTGGGTATGTGGTGCCTCATGGAGATCATTATCATATTATCCCAAGAAGTCAGTTATCACCTCTTGAAATGGAATTAGCAGATCGATACTTAGCCGGCCAAACTGAGGACAATGACTCAGGTTCAGAGCACTCAAAACCATCAGATAAAGAAGTGACACATACCTTTCTTGGTCATCGCATCAAAGCTTACGGAAAAGGCTTAGATGGTAAACCATATGATACGAGTGATGCTTATGTTTTTAGTAAAGAATCCATTCATTCAGTGGATAAATCAGGAGTTACAGCTAAACACGGAGATCATTTCCACTATATAGGATTTGGAGAACTTGAACAATATGAGTTGGATGAGGTCGCTAACTGGGTGAAAGCAAAAGGTCAAGCTGATGAGCTAGCTGCTGCTTTGGATCAGGAACAAGGCAAAGAAAAACCACTCTTTGACACTAAAAAAGTGAGTCGCAAAGTAACAAAAGATGGTAAAGTGGGCTATATGATGCCAAAAGATGGCAAGGACTATTTCTATGCTCGTGATCAACTTGATTTGACTCAGATTGCCTTTGCCGAACAAGAACTAATGCTTAAAGATAAGAAGCATTACCGTTATGACATTGTTGACACAGGTATTGAGCCACGACTTGCTGTAGATGTGTCAAGTCTGCCGATGCATGCTGGTAATGCTACTTACGATACTGGAAGTTCGTTTGTTATCCCTCATATTGATCATATCCATGTCGTTCCGTATTCATGGTTGACGCGCGATCAGATTGCAACAATCAAGTATGTGATGCAACACCCCGAAGTTCGTCCGGATGTATGGTCTAAGCCAGGGCATGAAGAGTCAGGTTCGGTCATTCCAAATGTTACGCCTCTTGATAAACGTGCTGGTATGCCAAACTGGCAAATTATCCATTCTGCTGAAGAAGTTCAAAAAGCCCTAGCAGAAGGTCGTTTTGCAACACCAGACGGCTATATTTTCGATCCACGAGATGTTTTGGCAAAAGAAACTTTTGTATGGAAAGATGGCTCCTTTAGCATCCCAAGAGCAGATGGCAGTTCATTGAGAACCATTAATAAATCTGATCTATCCCAAGCTGAGTGGCAACAAGCTCAAGAGTTATTGGCAAAGAAAAACGCTGGTGATGCTACTGATACGGATAAACCCAAAGAAAAGCAACAGGCAGATAAGAGCAATGAAAACCAACAGCCAAGTGAAGCCAGTAAAGAAGAAGAAAAAGAATCAGATGACTTTATAGACAGTTTACCAGACTATGGTCTAGATAGAGCAACCCTAGAAGATCATATCAATCAATTAGCACAAAAAGCTAATATCGATCCTAAGTATCTCATTTTCCAACCAGAAGGTGTCCAATTTTATAATAAAAATGGTGAATTGGTAACTTATGATATCAAGACACTTCAACAAATAAACCCTTAACCAAAAGAAGATCTCATTGTTAAAGCACTGCTTTGTCAAAGCAAGTTACGGTGATTTTGAAGTCATTTTATGTAACGAGTAGTGATAAAAGTTGGATAATAGCGGTTTTCTTTTGCAAAGAAATGGTATCCATGTTAGAATAATAAAAAAAGAGGAGGATTCTAATCATGTCAGAAGAAAAATTAAAATCAAAAATTGAGCAAGCCTCTGGTGGCCTAAAAGAAGGTGCCGGTAAGTTGACAGGTGATAAAGAGCTAGAAGCAAAAGGATTTGTTGAAAAAACAATTGCTAAAGGCAAAGAACTTGCAGACGATGCAAAAGAAGCGGTTGAAGGTGCTGTAGATGCCGTTAAGGAAAAATTAAAATAATTAAAAAAACCAGCTTAAAGCTGGTTTTTTTAATGGTGTGATTTTGTTAGAAAAAGACTCAATAGGTAATAACCATAGGTGTTAGGTATGCTTGAACAGTTGAATACGATTCTCTTCAATCATATAGCACGCGTCACAGAGTTTTTCTAACATATCAAAATCATGACTAATAATGATGAGACCTAAATTTCTATCCTTTACAATCTCCAACAGGCTTTTCCATACACTAGCTTGTGTAATACTATCCAACATAGTAGTCATTTCATCTGCAATAAGGTATTTAGTCTCTGGATGTAATGAACGCACAATCGAAAAGCGTTGTAATTCCCCTCCCGAGAGTTCACTAGGGCGACGATTTAGCCATTTTTCTTGAATTCCAAAAGCATCTAGTAAATCTCGACTTGGGTAATAAGCTTCTTCTAAACTTTTTTTCATAGGCCATAAAGGATTCATCGTTTTTTCAGGATGTTGTTGAATAAGTTGTACAGGTCTAAATGCTTTGTTAGGCAAATTACTGCCATCAACTAATACTTCACCAGATCTAGGATGTAAAAAACCTGCAAGCACTTTGGATAAACTAGTTTTTCCACAACCACTTTGTCCAAATATACCTAAAACTTGACCAGGTGCTACCTCTAAATTAATCTCCTTAAAAAGCCATTGATCTTTTTTATGATAAAAGCCAAGCTTTTTAGCCTCTAAGGTCATGAGTAACTCCTTTCAAAAATTCTTGCTGTGGGAGAGAGCGCCATAAACTTCTAGCAAATTCTGTTTGTAACTGCTCTCCATTTCCGCTAAAGAAACTAGCTGGAGCTGTTTCAATAGCTTTTCCCTCTTTAAAAATAGTAATACGATCAGCAATTTGACTAGCTGCTACAATATCATGAGTGATAAATATAACGCTTATTCCTTTATCTGCAAAGGAGCGTAGTTGGTCTAAAACCATTTGCAGAGCATCTGGATGTAATCCAGGGGTGGGCTCATCCGCAATAATCAAAGAAACCTTATCACTAATACACGTTGTAAACAAAACACGTCGGAGCATTCCGCCAGAAAGTTGGAAAGGATACAAGTCACCATCACTTTCTTTTAAACCAAACTGTTGAAACAATCCTTCTTGAGTAGCCTTTGAATTTTCTGAGATACCTAAGCGCACCTGATGTTTGACTTTCATAGATGGATCTAAATAATTAACTGATTGTGGAATCAACGTAATATCTTTTCCTCGCAACTGTTTAATGCGTTTAGAATTTAGTGATTGACCACGATAAATCATATCTCCTGTTACAGATGCATTTTTAGGAAGAATATCCATAATAGCATGTGCTAATAAACTCTTCCCCGAACCACTAGCACCTATAATAGCTAATAACTCACCTTTTTTAATTTCTAAATTCAGCGCTTGTATCGGTGTTGATTGAAATGGTTTTAAAAATCTTCCGTATTGAGTGAAGGTGATGGAGAGGTCTTTAATGCTTAATAATGTTTCTGTCATATCTCTACCTCCTAAAAATGATCAGTTTGAGGGTAAAAGAGTTTCTTTAAAGATTCTCCGATAGTATCAAATGCATTGACAACCAAAATAAGATAAAGTCCTGGAAAGATAACCAACCACCAATTTCCAAGAGAGATATGCTTAGCTGCCTCTGACAAAATGATACCAACCGAAGGTTGTTCGGCAGAAAGGCCAAATCCTAAGAAAGTCATGGATGCTTCATGCAAGATGACGTGCGGAAATAAGAGGATAAACCCAATGAAAATTTGAGAAGCAATCAAAGGCAGGATATGATGCCTCACAATATAATAAGGCGTTTTTCCCATGCTTTTAGAGAGCTGGACAAAGGCTTTATTCTTTAGATCATAGACTTCATTGCGGATAAGCCTTGCTAGAGAGGGCCAATGGGTAACAGCCGTTGCAATGATAACCCCTTGAGCCCCTTTCCCAACAACAAAAGAAATGAGAATCATAAAAATCAAATGAGGCATACCAATAAACAAATCAACTAACCATGCTATTATTTTATCAATAAGGCTATTTCCTAAACCTGCAAGCACTCCAAAAACGGTCGCAAGAAAGACTCCCATAAGGGCACCTAATAAGCCGACTTGTAAAGAGAAATAAAGCCCTTTAATCGTTCTGACAAACATATCCCTACCTAAACCATCTGTTCCAAAAAGATGGTTTAATGAAGGAGCGAGGTTGCGTAAAGCTGCATTGGTTTCCAAAGGCGTCCTATAGAAATAAAGGTTTAAGGCTAGAATACTAAGAATGAGAGAAATGGCGATACCTAGTTGCCATAAAACCATCGTTCGACGTTTCAATATCATACTTTTCTCCTTAACTGTGGATTGATGATGCTATTTAAAATGTCCGCAATAAGATTGCCCGCAAAAACAAATAATGTTCCTATCATCACGATAGCTAGAAGTAGCGGTGTATCACTTTTAAGTCCTGCTTCAGTGAGGGTAGACCCTAAGCCAGGATATGAGAAAACTTGCTCAGCAAGAACAGATCCTCCAAACAATTCTCCAAAATAGGAAAAATGCAGTGTAATAGCTGGTACGATAGCATTTCTAAGACAATGATTTTTAAAAATTTGCCACTGTGTTTCCCCACGCGCTCTGGCAAATAAGACATATTCACTAGAAAGCACCGACATCATTTTAGTTCTCGTATGAAGAGTGACATTGGCAATGCCTAGAATACTTAGCGTGAAAACAGGTAACATAAGGTGCTTAATCCGATCAGCTAACGTAATATCTTGACTCAAAGTCCCAATCGGGGAAGAAATACCAATCGGGAACCACCCCAGCTGGACAGAAAAGATTAATAAAAAAATGAGGCCAATCCAAAACGTTGGTACTGATATCTGAAGGTAAGAAAACCACCTGACAACTCGGTCAAGTAATTTCCCTTGATGGAAAGCGGATAACGTTCCTAAGATAAATCCAATAAGACCCGATAAGATCCAAGAGAGTCCCATAAGTATGAAAGAAGCACCTGCCCGTGATCTAATAATATCACTAACAGGTTGCCGATAAACGAGCGAGGTCCCTAAATGTCCCTGTATCACATTTTTCAACCAAATAAAATATTGGACTAGAGCTGGCTTATCCAAGCCATAGTGGTGAGCAATCGCTTTGTACTGAGCAGGGGTTAGTGATGTGTCATAATTGACACTTGCCATGACGGGATCTACTGGAGATTGTTTTAACAAAACGAAGGTCAAAACAGATACCCCAAAAATAAGTGTGATACATCTGATGATTTTCCAGATGATAATAATGGTAGTACGTTTCACAATGAAATCTCCTTAATCGATAAGAAAAGGAGCCGAGGAAACGATCAGCACAGTTTTGTGTATCTTGTTTTCTCAGACTCCAAACTTAAAGTCGCTGTATTAACTAAACGCGTTACTTAGTTGATTCATCCCAAGTCCACTCGGCAATGTTAGTCAATAATGACCAATCATGACCATGACTGTGGATGCCTTGTTTACCTACATTGATACGTTTATCACCAATATAAGTATGGTTAAGGCTCACCAACCATACATTTGGCAAATCTCCAAGAGTAGAAGCACCTGTTTTGCCATCCCACTGCGCTAACTTCCAATATTCGTTAGCTTTGTCAAGGTCAGAAGATGTCATTGCTTTGTCAAGGTACTTAGTCACGGTAGGATTGTTATAAAACGTAATATTGGTCCAACCTTTACCTGCTAGGCTTGGATGATGTGATTCATAAAATTGCTGCGCGTGATGACGTCCTCCGGCATAAAGTAAGGCTGAGTCATGTGACTTCGTTGCCATTTCATCCCAGTTACTAGCTTTGAGTTTAATAGTAATCCCTAGGGCTTTGGCTTGCTCTGCTACTTCAACGGCTAAGTTCGCTCGCAATTGATCATTAGTAGGGTAGTACAGATCAAACGCTGCATCAAGGTCACCTTTTTTACGGCTACCGTCTGCTTGTTCTTTCCATCCCGCTTTTGTCAACAATTGCTTAGCTTTAGCTACTTTATTATCTTTAATGGCTGTTTTTGGATTCCAAAATGGTGTTTTATCAATAATTGAATAAGCTGGTTTACCATAACCATTTAAAACCGTATCGAGAACTTTTTGTCTATTTAAACCAATAGTCAAGGCTTTGCGGATTGCTGGATCGCTAGTGACATCATTTCCTACAGGATAACCATCAGGAGAATCAGTGATGACGCCTTTTTTCACATAAGGTAATGATAAGCCGCGCACATCATTTGATGGAATGTCAAGGAGGCGAGTGCCTTTGACTTTCTTACTAGCAAGTTCTGGTGTCGCGTAGATCATATCAACATCACCAGATTCTAAAGCAGCTAGTGCTGTGTTTTCATCAAGTAAGACCCAAGTCCATTTTTTAAAGTATGGTTTTTTCCCATGCCAATAAGGGTTACGAACAAAAATAGCTTGTTCTCCAGCCTTATATTCTTTTACCATGTAAGGTCCTGAACCGATAGGATTGCTCTTATACTTATCATTGTAATGTTTTTTAGGGACGATTGGGATTTCAGTCAACTGTGCTGTAAATGTCGAATGCGCCTCAGTCAAATGGATATTGACCTGATTTTTCCCAACTACTTCAACGTTCTTGATGAAGGTTAGATCCCAAGCCTTTCCATCTGCTTTCAACATATCATAAGTAAACTTAACATCATCAGCAGTAACAGGCTCACCATTTGAGAATTTAAAATCATCATGCAAGTCAAACGACCAAGTCAGCCCATCTTCAGAGAGATGGTATGTTTTAGCAAGCTCTCCTTTTATATCTAGTTCAGGAGAACGTTTCAATAGAGTGCTATGAGTGATATTCCCTTCATTGTGGACTCCATAACGGTCCTTTGGATCGAATTCATGAGGGAGCTTTGCCCCCATAGAAACGACAATTTCGTCTTTTGGACGTTGTTTGCGCTGACGTTCTTTTGTTTGAGGTTTTTGCTGTTGACATGCAACTAAAATAAGCCCAGTCAAAAATAACGTGATAATAGAGAAGTATTTTAGGTATTTTGACACAATCAAATCTCCTCATTTCTAATTGATAAATAATTTTTTGTAAAAAGTTATTTCATTATAACAAGAAAGGAAAGAGAAGGCAATTATTTAACTGGTTAATTAGAGTTTTCCTTGATTGATTTTCAGTCTTAAATAGGCTTTAAAATACGGGGAGTAAATAGCAATCTGTATTAGGCAATATTATTAAATAGCAAGAATCTTGCTTAACCATATGACCTAAACTATCCGTTTGTCCTGATTGGTAAGTAGCAGAATCTAAATCTGCAAAGGTTTATGTTTGATTTGGATTGTTAAAATTATGGATAGTCTTAATTTCAGCTAAAAAGAGTCTATAAATCATAAAATAAACCTATAAAAATATTAACAAATAGTATAAGAAAACTTCTAAAATGAACTTAGCCACTTTTTAGGTATGAAAAAAGCACCTCTAAGAGGTATACTTGTAGTTCACCACAAACACAAGGAAACTCAAAAAGATGCAAGATTATTATACACCAAAAGGCAAACAATTGACAATCCATGAGCGTCGGCATGAATAGGTTACACTAAACTAGACAGTCTTATAAAGTGTTCTACACTTAAGAAAAACGGGAGAAAAACCATGTCTAGAAAAGTACGTCGCCACTTCACCGATGATTTTAAGCAACAAATTGTTGACCTTTACAATGCTGGTAGAAAGCGTAGCAGTCTCATCAAGGAATATGAGCTAACCCCTTCCACCTTCGATAAGTGGGTTAGACAAGCCAAAACAACAGGTTCATTCAAGTCTGTTGATAATTTGACAGATGAACAGCGGGAGCTGATTGAACTCAGGAAACACAATAAAGAACTCGAAATGCAATTAGATATCCTAAAGCAAGCAGCGGTGATTATGGCACAAAAAGGGAAATAATCACTGCTAATAAGGATAACTATAGCATTTCAGCCATGTGTCGTTGGTTGAGCATTCCTCGTTCTAGCTATTATTACAAAGCTGTAGAACCAGTATCTGAAGCGGAACTTGAAGAAAATATCAAAGCTATTTTTCTCGAGAGCGAGTCCAGATACGGATTCAGAAAAATCAAAATATGCTTGAATAACGAAGGTATCACACGTTCACGTCGTCGGATTCGACGCATTATGAAGCGACTCAATTTGGTTTCTGTTTATCAGAAAGCCACCTTCAAACCACATTCCAGAGGCAAGAATGAAGCCCCTATTCCCAACCACTTAGACAGGCAATTTAAGCAAGAAAGACCACTACATGCCTTAGTCACTGACTTAACCTATGTTCGTGTAGGCAATCGTTGGGCTTATGTTTGCCTCATCATTGACCTATACAACCGTGAAATCATCGGCCTGTCTCTTGGTTGGCACAAGACCGCTGAACTCGTTAAGCAAGCCATACAAAGCATCCCTTACGCCCTGACCAAAGTCAAGATGTTCCATTCAGATCGTGGCAAAGAGTTTGATAATCAGTTAATTGATGAAATATTGGAAGCCTTTGGAATCACACGTTCGCTTAGTCAGGCTGGTTGTCCTTATGACAATGCCGTAGCTGAAAGTACGTATCGTGCTTTCAAAATTGAATTTGTTTATCAAGAAACCTTTCAATCGCTGGAAGAACTAGCTCTTAAGACTAAAGACTATGTTCATTGGTGGAATTACCACCGCATTCATGGTAGTCTCAACTACCAAACACCAATGACTAAAAGATTAATTGCCTAGAAAAACACTTTATAAATGTTGTACAGAAAAGTGTTGCCTTTTCAGCAAATTCAACGCTGGAAGCTGGAAGGTCGCTCTAATCGTGAAATTGCTCGCTTACTAGGTAAGACCCCCCAGACCATTCATAATGAAATCAAGCGAGGATTGGTTAGGCAACAGGTTCGTAAAGGAAAGTTTGAAGCCGTTTATTCTGCTCAACATGCTCAGTTGGTCTATCAAGAAAATCGCAAGCGTTCTGTTAGACCCATTAGACAGCGTAAGCAAGATAGGGAGGCTATTGAACACTACATGCGTCAGAACTATTCCCCTGAGATGATAGTTAAAGCTAAGGGAGTTCAAGTCCCTGTATCTACCATCTATTACTGGATTCATCATGGGAAATTAAGTCTTGGTAAGGAGGCTATGCTTTATCCGAGAAAGGCTAAGCAGGCTAGAAAACATGCCAGTCCTTATTTTAAACCCGCAGGAAAGAGTATTGAACAACGCCCAGATAGCATTAACCAACGTCTTGAAGCTGGGCATTATGAGATTGATACAGTCATTATGACGAGGGCTAAAAATCAATGCTTACTCACCCTAACGGACAGGAAAACACGTCATCAGCTGATTCGATTAATACCGGATAAGTCTGCTCAAGCCGTCAATGAAGCTCTTACGGGGATTCTAAAAGACTACACCGTCAACTCTATCACAGCAGACAACGGGACAGAATTTTCTCGCTTATCAGATGTCTTTCCAGCAAGTGACATCTACTATGCCCATCCCTATGCGTCATGGGAGAGAGGCACTAACGAAAACCATAATCGCCTGATTCGCAGATGGCTCCCTAAAGGTACCAAAACAACGACCCCTAAAGAAGTCGCTGCTATTGAACATTGGATCAATCATTATCCTAAACGACTCTTCAACTACAAGTCGCCAGTAGAAATGTTAAAACTGGCTAACTTCAACTTGAAATTTGGCTTTTTTTGATAAACTCTCAATTTTATCGGATGATTTACGAATATATTGTTGAGGACTAAATAATCTTTGAGCCTTTCTTGATAGGCTAGTTTCGATTTAGTGATTGCTTGCTACACGATTTAGTGACGTTTATTTGGTTAATACATTTAGAAGATGAGAGAGGCAAATGACAAAGGTAACATTTTATTCAAAAGTAGGAATTTCGGCAGAAGAACACGATGCTTTTGTAACACAACATGAGCAAGTCAATTTGCTACAGAGTAGTAATTGGGCTAAGGTTAAAGACCAATGGGAAAATGAACGGATTGGTATCTACAAAGGAAATCAGCAGGTTGCTTCTTTATCTCTGTTAATTAAACCATTACCTCTTGGGATGACTATTATTTATATCCCTAGAGGACCAGTCATGGACTATGAGGATTATGATTTGGTAACCTTTACGATGAACACACTCAAAGATTACGGTAAATTGAAAAAAGCTTTATTTATTAAATGTGATCCTGCGATACTTTTAAAACAATATTCGCTAGGTCAAGAAGGAGAGGAAAAATCAACTGCTTTGACAGCTATTGAGAATCTAAAGAAGGCAGGTGCTCATTGGACAGGGTTGACGACAGCTATTGCAGATAGCATCCAACCCCGGTTTCAAGCTAATGTTTATCCTGAGAAGGACCATCACCTCACCTTTCCAAAACACACTAGACGTCTGATGAAAGATGCTATGCAGCGTGGGGTAAGAACTTATCGTGCCACGCCATCAGAGATTGAACAGTTTTCAGCAGTTGTTTCATTAACAGAAAAACGAAAAAATATTTCCCTGCGTAATAAAGCTTATTTTAAAAAGTTAATGGCAATCTATGGCGATAGAGCTTACTTGCATTTGGCCAAAGTCAACATTTCACAGCAATTGACATACTATCAGCAACAATTAGCAGTTGTTAACGAGGAGATTGAACTTACTCAACCACATCAAAAGAAACGACTCAAGAAATTAGAAGAACAGAAAAGTTCTTTGGAACGTTACATTGTTGACTTTGAAACTTTTGAGACAAGCTCCCCTGAAGATGTTGTTATAGCAGGGATTCTTTCCATTTCTCATGGAAATGTCATGGAGATGCTTTATGCCGGAATGAATGAGGCGTTTAAAAAATGCTATCCGCAATACCTTCTCTATCCTAAAGTCTTTCAAGATGCTTATCAAGATGGGATTATTGGGGCGAATATGGGAGGTGTAGAAGGAACTCTTGACGATGGATTAACAAGGTTCAAGTCTCATTTCTCTCCTGTTATCGAAGAATTTATAGGAGAGTTTACACTTCCTGTGAGTTCACTGTATGGCCTTGCTAATATGTTTTACATCTTCCGGAAACGGTTAAAACATAAGCATTAAAAAAGAGCTCGTCAAAGTATGTACGGACCCCAAAAAGTTGGACAATAAATCTAACAATTGGGGGTCCGTACAAGTAAGCGAGTTCTTTTCATCTCTATGGTTACAGAGATTTATTAACATTAGGGTACTGTTCTAAATGCTCTTTAAAAGAAAATTTTAGAATAAAAGGAGCAATCATTGTTGTTAAGATAACAACCACAACTAAAGTAGAATAAGTTTGATGAGTAATCAATTTCTCTGCGAGACCTATTTGGATAATAATCAGCGCCATTTCCCCGCGACTAACCATCCCAGCTCCAATAGAAAGTGATTCCTGACGAGAAAAAGCAAAACCTCTTCCAACGAGATAGGAAGGCAGTAATTTGGTAACAATAGCTAATAAGGTTAATGCTAGAACTAATCCTAAATAAGAGAAGACACCATTTAATTGGAGGGGTAGCGCAATAGAGGCAAAAAAGATGGGAATAAAGATGCTGTAAGCAATTACTAATATGTTGTGTTCTACAATATCCGCTTTGGATGTTTGCCCAACAGCTAGACCGGCAAAAAATGCCCCAATAACAGAACTCATGCCGACTGACCAAGCAAGGAGAGACCAGGTTAAACAAATCAGTAATGCAAGGAAGGTTTCTCTCTCAAAATAGGGGATATGTTGGCTCCAATCATATAATTTGGGAACCAATAGTTTGACAGAAAAAACCAAGAAAACTAAAAAGAGGATTTGTAAACCAACTTGCATCACTAAATGACTTGATGCTCCTGCAGATGACATAAAGAAACTTAGCAGTAGCACAGCAAGCACATCATCAGCTACCGCAGCTCCTAGAATAACTGCCCCAATTTTCGTTCGTACCTTTTGGTACTCTTGCAGTACTTCCACAGTAATCGATACACTTGTTGCTGCAAAAACGAGCCAATAAAAAACAGCTGTATTAATAGGAAAGCCAAGGGTAATTCCAACATAGTAGAAAGTTACCATAGGGATAACAACACCCGATATAGCAACTACTAGACTAGGTTTGAAGTATTTTCTTAATAGTTCTAAATTAGCTTCTAGTCCAGCTAGAAACATCAGTAAAATAACCCCTATTTCAGCCAGGAAGTGCATAACGTGCCCCTCATGGACTAAATTGAGTAAAGATGGACCGATTAAAATACCGACACATAACTGGCCAACAACAGCAGGAATAGCTAGGCGATTTGCTAACAGAGTAGCCATGAGACTAGCAATAAGAATAATCGTTATTTCTAATAAGTTTTGCATATGAACTCCAATAATATTTCTGAAATCATCATTATATTATAACATTTTTCAGCTAAAAAGGTTAAGTTTTGACTAAAAATACCTTTTAAGTTGTTTTATAATAGACATAAAAACAATAATGATAATTGGCAGATTATTTCAAAACATGAGTATGGTCGTTATCCTTGAAAAGAAAGATTAGCAAACAAAAAAACCATCTGTATAAGACAGATGGTTCTCACGCTAGTGAATTATTCCCACTCAACAGTTGCAGGTGGTTTGCTGGTGATGTCGTAGACGATACGGTTGACATGATCAACCTCGTTGACGATACGCGTTGAGATTTTTTTCAAGACCTCCCAAGGGAGTTGAGCAAAGTCAGCTGTCATACCGTCAATTGAAGTAATGGCACGAATGGCAATGGTATAATCATAAGTACGACCATCTCCCATGACACCTACAGAACGGACACCTGTGTTAACTGTAAAGTATTGCCACACGTCACGATCTAAACCGGCCTTAGCGATTTCTTCACGAAGGATAGCATCTGACTCGCGGACAGTTTCAAGTTTCTCTTCAGTAATAGCTCCCATAACACGAATAGCTAAACCAGGTCCAGGGAAGGGTTGACGCCAAACAATTTCTTCAGGCATTCCAAGAGCAATTCCAAGAGCACGAACTTCATCTTTAAAGAGAGTGTTTAAAGGTTCAATCAATTCAAATTGCATGTCTTCAGGAAGGCCTCCCACATTATGGTGAGATTTAATGGTTTGGGCAGTTTCTGTTCCTGATTCGATAATATCAGTGTAGAGCGTTCCTTGAGCAAGGAAATCAACACCTTTTAATTTACTGGCCTCGTCATCAAAAACATAAACAAATTCATTACCGATGATTTTACGTTTTTTCTCAGGATCTTCAACGTCTGCAAGAAGATCAAGGAAACGTTTTGAAGCATCCACACGGATAATATTTAGGCCGAATTTGCCCCCAAGCATTCCCATAACTTGGTCTCCTTCATCCTTACGAAGAAGTCCATGATCTACAAAGATACAAGTTAATTGATCACCAATAGCTTTTTGAAGAAGGACGCCAACAACTGAAGAATCTACTCCTCCAGAAAGTCCGAGGAGAACTTTACGATTACCTACAGTTTCACGAATTTTCGCGATTTCCATTTCAATGAAATTATCCATTGACCAGTCACCACGCGCCCCACAGATAGAGACTGCAAAGTTTTTTAGAATATCATTCCCATACACAGAGTGTCTCACTTCTGGATGGAACTGAATACCGTAAAGGTTTTTCTCAGTATTTTCCATAGCCGCATAAGGGCAGTCGTTTGAGTCACCAACAAGATGGAAGCCTTCTGGAATTTCTGTGACAGCATCACCATGACTCATCAAAACAAGTTGCTCTTCAGGAGTACCTGCAAACAATTTTGAATCGGCACGGAGGTGAAGAGTTGACTGACCGTACTCACGATTTCCAGCTTGGCCAGCAGGAACAACTTTACCACCTAACATATGAGTGATTAGTTGCATTCCATAGCAGATACCAAGAATCGGAATCCCTAGTTCAAAGATTTCAGGGTCAATACCAAAGGCGTTATCAGCGTAGACAGAGTTAGGTCCGCCTGATAAAACGATACCAATGGGATTGATCTCACGAAGTTCTTGAGCGGTGATTTTATGGCTTTTAAGTTCGGAAAAAACACCGAACTCTCGAATACGTCTAGCAATCAGCTGGTTGTACTGGCTACCATAATCAAGAACGATAATTTTTTGAACATCATTCAAAATTGAAATTTCAGTCATTATAATCCTTTCATTCTATACCAACCTCAGGTTGATAGTTTTCAAATTATTGTAGCATATTTTTATCAAAAAGGCATTAGAATTTATCTAGGGGAATATAAAAATGTCTAGGAGTTATGTTACAATAGAAGACTAAGGTAGAAAACATGAGTGGCAAGGAGGTCCTGTGATTAGGAAGAAAAGAATTTTTGGCTTATTTCGAGTGAGTGAATTACTCTTAGTTGGGCTTTTGATCAGTCTTTTATTTGCCCTCTTTGCACTCACCAATAGTTTTTCGACTCTTCACAATATGTTAGCAACTGCAGGACTAATCCAAAGAAGTGCTAATCAAAAGCCACATTATCAGGTTGGGCAAGAAGTTCAGGTTAAACTTCCGGGGAAATACCGTGACTGGATTGGAAAAGTAAGCAAGCGACTTGCAAATCTGGATGACAAGTACCGACTCAACTATCATTATGAGATAACTTTCCCTACGGAACAAGTGAGCATCCATGTAGGAGAATCAGATTTGACAAAAGCTGATAAGGCTAAGTTTGCAAAAGGGGATATTGTTAAGTTATCTTCTCCGAAGGTAAAAGAAGATGGAAATACCTATCAGGGACAATTAGCAACCGTAGAAAAGGTTAAAACTCACCATGCACCTTCGAGTGGTGGCTACCAATATGATATGACCTTGAATGATGGTCAACACTTAGATGGCATTCCAGAAAAGGCTATTGTAGTACCCTACCGCATAGCTCTAAAGGAGGAGAATACTGCCCAGGAAAATAATCAACTTCTCCGAAAAGCTTTTACGTATGCTCAAACTCATCCTAACAGTATTTTGGCTTTTCCAAAAGGACAATTTCGGATTGGTTCCATAACTCCTGACGTAGATTATGCTGTACTGCCATCAGAAACTGCTATCGTAGGCAACCAAACAGAGTTAATCATTCAAGGAACCATGTATTGGTTTGGCTTTCCGACGGGACCCGAAGCTCATCAGGGGGTGCATCATCTCACTTTAGCAGGTATTCACTTTAAAGCAAGTGACTTAAACAAAGGCAATCACTTTATGATTATGGCTAACCATGGCAGCGATTGGCATGTTTACAATAATAGATTTACTATGGTTCATCAACGTAATAGTCATCTTTTTGATTTAGGTTCTTTGCAAAATTCATTATTTGAAAAAAATGACTTCATCGGCTATGCTCCTGAGCTAACAGAAGAAAGCGGGCTGCTCTCAAAAGCTGGAGGACATGACTTTTTCTCAGAAGCCATTCAGTTTGATGCTGCTACACATCGATTTGCATGGGATGGTGACCTATTAAAGAAAATTGCTCCAAACTATGATACTTTCAATCAAATACGACATTTATGTCATAATATTACGATAAGCCAAAATCAATTTTTACCTTATATCGATTCCAAAGGGAAGTTAAAAGCTTACAGTGGTTCTATTGGTCAGCATTCTTCAGAAGTAGGAGCCATCATGGTAATAAATAATGTGTTCGCTTCTTCCATTGTTTCTAGAGCTAACAAAGAACCTTCTCCAAGTTGGTTTATGGAGCCAATTCATTTTCCTCCCAATTCGCCTGTAACGATTGTAGGTAATACCATTAATTAATAATAGCCTGGCTATTTGCCCTGCCATTTTAAGGTGAAATATGATAAAATAAGAGAAGAATTGACTTGAGGAGTAAGGCATGCTACCAGCTTATATTAAAATTCATGACGCTATCAAAAAAGACATCGATCACGGTGTTTGGCCAATTGGTAGTCGTCTGCCTAGTGAGAGAGACTTGGCAGAACATTTTTCTGTTAGCCGCATGACTTTACGACAGGCTATTACCTTGCTTGTGGAAGAGGGGATCCTTGAAAGAAGGATAGGGAGCGGCACCTATGTGGCCAGTCACCGTGTTCAAGAAAAAATGCGTGGAACCACAAGTTTTACAGAAATTGTGCGTTCCCAAGGACGCACGCCGTCCTCGAAATTATTGTCCTATCAGAGACAGTTAGCCAGTGATACAGAAGTGAAAGAATTGGCTCTGGAAAAAACAGACCATGTGATTCGAATGGAACGTATCCGTTATGCTGATAACATTCCTCTGGTCTATGAAGTTGCTTCAATTCCCGAGAAATTTATTAAACGTGTGAAACGGACGGATATTACAGAGCATTTTTTCCAAACATTAATAGCTAACGGTTATGAAATCGGTAAGAGCCAGCAGACGATTTATGCTAAAACAGCAAGCGATCGCGTCGCTGCTTATTTGGAAGTTGCCAAAGGTCATGCTATTTTAGCCTTGACTCAGATTTCTTATTTTACAGATGGTAAACCCTTCGAATATGTACGAAGCCAATATGTCGGTGATCGTTTTGAATTTTATTTAGAAAATAATTAAGATGGAAGTTTCTGAGAAGCTTCCATCTTTGATTGCCTTAAAGAGAATCAATGCCCTTACACTGATTTGTTACTGTTAAAAACCATCACAATATGATAAAATGAAGATTATGGAAATTGAAAAAACAAATCGAATGAATGCCCTTTTTGAATTCTATGCAGCTCTGTTAACAGATAAACAGATGAATTATATTGAGTTGTATTATGCAGATGATTACAGTTTAGCTGAAATTGCTGAGGAATTTGGTGTTAGTCGTCAGGCAGTCTATGATAATATTAAACGGACGGAAAAGATTTTAGAGACTTATGAAATGAAACTTCACATGTATTCGGATTATATTGTCCGAAGTGAAATCTTTGATGAGATGATGGATCATTATCCCGATGACGAGTATTTACAGGAAAGAATTTCCATTTTAACCAGTATTGACAATAGAGAGTAAGAGGAGTTTTGACTATGGCTTTTGAAAGCTTAACCCAACGTTTGCAAGATGTGTTTAAACACATTCGCGGTAAAAAGAAATTATCAGAATCAGATGTCCAAGAAGTGACAAAAGAGATTCGTCTAGCTCTTTTAGAAGCCGATGTCGCTTTACCAGTTGTTAAAACCTTTATTAAGCGCGTACGTGAGCGCGCTATTGGCCATGAGATTATTGATACTCTTGATCCAACACAACAAATTCTTAAGATTGTTAATGAAGAATTAACGAGTATTTTAGGCTCAGAAACTGCGGAGATTGATAAATCTCCAAAAATTCCAACTATTATCATGATGGTCGGTTTGCAAGGGGCTGGTAAAACAACTTTTGCAGGAAAACTCGCTAATAAATTAATTAAAGAAGAAAACGCGCGACCACTGATGATTGCTGCCGATATTTACCGTCCAGCGGCCATTGATCAGTTAAAAACACTCGGGCAACAAATCAATGTACCTGTTTTTGATATGGGGACAGACCACTTAGCAGTCGATATTGTCAGAAAAGGTTTGGAACAAGCTCGTGAAAACCGCAATGACTATGTCTTGATTGATACTGCGGGTCGCTTGCAAATTGATGAAAAACTGATGGAAGAGCTGCGCGATGTCAAGGCTTTAGCACAACCAAATGAAATTCTTTTGGTTGTAGATAGCATGATTGGTCAAGAAGCTGCCAATGTAGCCTACGAGTTTAATCATCAATTGAGCATCACAGGGGTTGTGTTAACAAAGATTGATGGTGACACCCGTGGAGGTGCGGCGCTATCTGTCCGTGAAATCACTGGGAAACCAATTAAATTTACAGGTACTGGTGAAAAAATCACAGATATTGAAACATTTCACCCAGACCGCATGTCCAGTCGGATTTTGGGAATGGGGGATTTGCTTACCCTCATTGAAAAAGCTAGCCAGGAATATGATGAGAAAAAATCCTTAGAGTTAGCTGAAAAAATGCGAGAGAACACCTTTGATTTCAATGATTTTATTGAACAGTTAGATCAAGTGCAAAATATGGGGCCTATGGAAGACCTCTTGAAAATGATTCCAGGAATGGCTGGTAATCCAGCTTTGGCCAATATCAAAGTTGACGAAAACCAAATTGCTCGCAAACGTGCTATTGTCTCTTCAATGACACCCGCTGAACGTGAAAATCCTGACTTACTAAACCCGAGTCGTCGCCGTCGTATTGCAGCTGGTTCCGGGAACAGTTTTGTAGAAGTTAATAAATTTATCAAAGACTTTAACCAAGCCAAAAGCATGATGCAAGGGGTTATGTCGGGCGATATGTCTAAAATGATGAAAGATATGGGTATTAACCCCAATAATCTTCCTAAAAACATGCCTGCTGGTATGCCAGATATGTCTTCATTAGAAGGGATGATGGGACAAGGTGGTATGCCTGATTTATCTGGCCTTGGTGGTGATATGGATATGAGTCAACTGTTTGGTGGTGGGTTCAAGGGGAAAATTGGACAATTTGCGATGAAACAGGCCATGAAACGTCAAGCTAATAAAATCAAAAAAGCTAAGAAAAAGCGTAAGTAACAGTTTTCCAATTCATCTCTATAAAATAAAGGTTCATTGACCAAAGGTTTAGTGTTGTATACTACAGGACTAGACCTTTTTATTTCAGTCTAATGACCTAGTAGACAGGTCATCATAAAGCTAATGATGAATCATCATTAAAAATATCTTTCATTTTAAGAAAAAGTTAAGTTTAAATGACTAAGATTTAGCTATCACAATAGCTATGGAGTTCTTAATTCCTTGTAGAAACTTCTGTTTAAGAAGAGATAAGTTGAAAAATTCACTTTTAGAGGAATAAAGCTAGGAGAAGGTTATGATTATCAACCATTTAAACGCTAGATTAGTTGTCATTTGGAGTCTTTTTCTTTTTTTACTTCCCTCCCTCTTTTTAATTAGTTTAATAGGAAGTTCTTTAGAACTGGGAGTTCGTTTAGGGGTTGTTTCTTATGCATGGATGTTATCAACCATTTATCTTAGTACTAAACCGCACTGGGTTGATCGATTGGTTGGGCTGTCACACCTATATGTTATACATGGTATCCTTAGTTTATCGGCTATTTTATTAGCCTTATTTCATAAAGAACTAGATCCTTCACAGGGATTGATCAAGTCCACTGGCGAAGCAGCACTCATTATATTTCTTGCAGTAGCAGCCTTTTCAATGTTATTTTTATCAGGTTGGTTAACCAGCCGAATCAAAATTTTGGATTTTATCAAGAAAAAGTTGGAATCTTACTTGAAACATGAGCAATCGATCTGGATTCATCGCTTGATGCTTTTAGCAACTGCGCTAATTTTCATACATGTTTTATTAATTCCTGAAGTGACGCAAAACAAGTTTTTTGTGAGTTTATTTAGTTTTGTCAGTTTGATTGTCATGAGTTTATATTTATGGGCAGCATTTGCTCCTCAGGCGAAAGGTTTACAAGGTCATCTCAAGGACTGTCAAAAAATAGGGGATCATATTGTTAAGTTAACGATTTCCGTACCCGAACAGTCTCAATTAAACATTCAGCCAGGTGATTTTGTCTTTATATCATTTCCCGAATATCCTAAGATGAAGGAACCTCATCCATTTTCTGTCTTTAATGTTCCTAATATGAAGCAGGATATAGAATTTGTGATACGGGAAGTTGGAGATTTTACTTAGCAATTAGCTAGCTTAGAATTAGGGAGCAGAGTGTCCATTTCTCAAGGTTTTGGACAATATCAAAGTATCATAAAAAGGCACCAACCTAGTGAATTATTCATAATAGCTGGTGGCATTGGAATTGTCCCACTGATGGCCATTATGGAAGTTAATAGTCATATCAAAACAACACTCTTTTATTCTGTTAAAAGACAAGAAGACTTTGTTCATATGGAAACTTTAAAAAAGATGTCCTTAAAAGGGAATCTTCATGTTTTTAGCCAAGTTGGGCGCCATAGTGAAGATATTATTTTAAGAGAATTTTTGACTAAAAGTGCCAATAGCGTTGTTTTACTAGGAGGACCTACTGGTATGGGAAGAACGTGGCGAAAACGATTAATACAGCAGGGAGTAGCTCATCAACGGATTTATTATGAAGAATTTTTGTGGTAATAACAAAAAAGAAGTTAACGGATAACTTGATATCCCTGAAAGTGGAGATAGGTCCAACTATTTCTAGGGAAAGTGTTATTCATTAGCTTCTTTTTTATGATTGTCATATAAACTTGAATGCCTTTAATGATTTAACTTCGATAGCATCACACTTCTAGTGGCATAAAATTAGCGATGATTTTTCCTATAATCCTTGGGTCTTCATCGTAAGGAGCAAATTTATCGGAATATTTTTTATTTAAGGAGACAAGGCGTAAGCCATCTTCCTCACGATAAACTTTTTTGATATAGGTCTGCCCATCCCATTCTACGGCATAGATGGCACCGTCGTAATCAAAACTGTCTTGCTTAATGAGAACGACCTCCCCATTTAGATAAGTGGGTTCCATAGAATCTCCGAAAACCCAAGAGGCAAAGTCATAGTCTAATTGTTCATCATGAAAAACCACATCGAAATTGCCATCACCAAAGTAAGAGTAGCCAGTACCAGCTGATAAGCTTTCATAAACACGGTAAGAATAAAGTTTTTTGGACTTATTAGGAAGCTTAGTGATAGGTATTTGTTGATTAAGAAGTTGTTCTGAGTAGCTAATAACTTTTTCTTTATTAACAGGAAGCAGTTGATTAAAAGGAATCAGCAAACGATGGTCTTTGTTGAAATAGTCCGCTGTTACTCCAAATAGACTTAAGAGCTGCTCAAAGTGCTTTTGATTAGGGGTGTTTTTCCCTTTTTCCCAGTTAGAAATAGTCATTTTATTAACATTTAATAGCTGACCTAACTCTTCTTGGCTTAGTTGTTTTGCCAAACGTGCTGTTTTTAATTGATCTCCAGAAAACATGAAAGTACTCCTTTTAGTAAAGTTATAACTTTACTAAAAGTATAACAAAATGACGCTGGAAAAGCAAGCACTTCACACGATATCATTATTAGAATTTTTGACAATTTTCTTAAGAAAGCGTATGATAACAATAGTTTATCTTTGTGAACATCTATTAATATTAAGGAGGCTACCATGCTAACAATTGCCTATATTGGTAACGGAAAGAGCACCAATCGCTACCACATTCCATTTGCTAAACAACTAAAAGACATTCATATTAAAACAATTTATGATCCTTTTCCTAGTCCTTGGGAGCCACTAGAAGGGGTTACTTATACCGATAACATTGATGAGGTCCTAAACGATCCAGATATCCAACTTGTTATTTTATCCATCCCTCCCTCTGCTCATTATGCAGTGGCTAAGCAGTGTTTGGAAGCAGGTAAAAATACTTTGGTTGAAAAACCATTTACCGAGACAGTAGCAGAAGCCAAAGAATTATTTGATTTGGCTAAGCAAAAAGGCGTGTTTTTACAGGCCTATCAAAATCGTCGATTTGATACTGATTTTCTAACGGTTCAAAAGGTAATCAACTCAGGTGTTTTAGGAGATATCTTAGAAGTCGAAATGCACTTCGACTATTTTCGTCCAGAAATTCCAGAAAGTGTTGATCAGTATTCTTTGAACACGTCCTATTTGTATGGGCATGCGTGTCATACCGTTGATCAAGTTATTTCTTACTTTGGAAAACCTGATAAGGTTCATTATGATGTGCGTCAACTGTTAGGTGAGGGACGCATGAACGATTATTTTGATTTGGATTTTTATTATCCGAATAGCCTCAAAGTCTCTATTAAATCGAGTTATTTTCGAATTAAAGAAAGACCAAGCTTTGTCGTTTATGGTAAAAAGGGGATGTTTGTGAAAGCTGTTAAGGATCGTCAAGAAGAAGATTTGAAACGCTTTTACATGCCGACCAACACTGATTTCGGTATGGATAGACCAGAGGATTATGGCACCCTAACCTATATTGACGATCAAGGGGGTTACCATGACGAAAAAGTCATTTCAGAAAAAGGTTCCTATGCTCAAATGTACCAAGCTATTTATGATAGTATTTGCTTGGGGAAACCTAAACTTGTAAAAGATGACGAAACGATTGCTCAGATAGAGATTCTCGAAGAAGGTATTCGTCAAATGAAAGAACAAAACCACTGATCTCAATAACTTTTACCACAATAAGCTATTAGCTATCTGAATAGGTTACACTAAACTAGGTCAAGAAGGTTATCATGTTCATGTAGCTTCTAATGGCCAAGAAGCCTTAAATTATTTAGAGAACACGCACATCGATCTCATGGTGGCTGATATTATGATGCCTGTTATGGATGGTTATAGCCTCGTAAAACTGTTCCGAGAAAGTGGTCAACAGTTACCAATCTTAATGATGACAGCAAAATCTCAATTTGAATCCTTAGAAGAAACTTTTCAGTTAGGTGTTGATGATTATCTTGTTAAGCCCATTATCTTATCTGAATTGGTGTTGCGCATTAAAGCCCTGCTTAGACGGGTTAAGCTGGAACATGAACAAGAATTGCAACTGGCTAATTGTAAACTGCAATACCAATCTTTGGCCTTAACAAATCTCAAAACAAGTCGTATTGAGCAACTGCCTCCCAAGGAATTTTATGTCTTGTATAAGCTTTTGAGCACTCCTCAGAAAATATTTACCCGTTTGGATTTGCTTGATGATATTTGGGGGATGGAAGAGGATTACGATGAGCGCGTGGTTGACGCCTGCATCAAACGCATCCGCCAAAAATGCAAAGATTATCAAGATTTTGATATTATCACCATACGTGGTTTAGGGTATAAAGGACAAATTAATCATGGACAAACCTCCTAAAGAACTAGCCTTCTCACTTAGATATTATTTTGTTTGGGTTTTTTGTAGCATTCTTATTTTTTCTTGTTTGATAGGAATTTTATTAGCAGCCTTACTGAATTATTATATCCTGAGCAGCCATGATATCCATCTGATAGCAGCTATTGCCTGTTTCATCAGTATTGTTATAGGTTCCTTGTGCATGTGGTATGGCTCCATCTACCTGACTCGGCCAATTAGTCAATTGAACGATGCGGTTACAAGAGTATCTAAAGGGGATTTATCCGTTCAAATCGATCGCCGGAAATACCCACATCAAAAAGCAGCTTTTCATAATGAAATTGATGAGTTAGCGCATAACTTCAACACAATGACAAAAGATCTTCAGCAAATAGAAATCATGCGTCAAGAGTTTATTTCAAATATTTCGCACGAATTGAAAACCCCGGTTGCTTCCCTATCAGGTATCAGTGAGTTATTATTGGATAAGACCGTCCCTGAAAAAGAGCAACAAGAGTTACTGGAACTCATGCAGTCTGAAACCAAGCGTTTATCACGCTTGTGTGATGATTTATTAAATCTATCCCGTCTCGAAAAAGGGGACTATCAAGTCCAAAGTGTTCGCATTGATGAACAACTACGACATGCTCTTATTTTGTTAGCTGAAAAATGGCAGGACAAGGAACTGCAGATTGACTTTCAATCAGATGCGGTTACCCTTGAAACAATCCCAGACTTGTGCATGCAAATCTGGACTAATCTGATTGACAATGCTATCAAATATAGTAAACCGTCACTTCCTGTAGACTTGAGTATTTTTTGCGAGGAACATGATAACATGGTGGAGGTCATCATCAGAGATAAGGGAATAGGCATGTCAGACGCGGTTAAGCATCGTATGTTTGAAGAATTTTACCAAGCAGAGAGTTCCCATTCTCAGCAAGGCTATGGCTTAGGGTTAACAATCGTGAAGAAAATTAGTCAGCGCTTAGGTGCCAAGTTAGCTGTTGATTCGATATTAGGTGAAGGAACAGAGGTAGTAGTTTGTTTTCCTAAAAGCATGAGTGAAAGCTAGTAGATGCTCATTGTTCATTAGTCAGTAGCAATGCTTTTCTTTGACTTGAAAACGCTTTCATGATAGCGTTGGAGTACAGATTTATTTCGGATGAGTCTAGTGCCTAATAAAGGAGGACAATATTATGACATTCGATTATAAAGACCATGGTAAAGAACGTTTTGTTGTTGATATTGAAGATTATACCAAACAAAATGAGAATTACCGTACAACCATTTGGACTGGGGAGAAACTCTAAGTCACCTTAATGAGTATTGAGCCCGGCGATGATATCGGGTTGGAAATTCATCACGGCATAGACCAATTTTTACGGATTGAATCTGGAAAAGGGTTATGTCAGATGGGAGATGCAGAAGACCATCTTGATTTTGAGCAAGTGGTTGAAGGAGACGATGCTATTTTAGTTCCTGCAGATACTTGGCACAATGTTCAAAACATTGGCGATACTCCATTAAAAATCTACTCAATTTATGCTGGTCCAGACCACGTTTTTGGTACCATTCATCACACGCATGAAGATGCTAAAAATGATCCTAACGAAGATTAAATGATTCAAAAAGCAACCCCACTGTTTTTATCAGCGGTGTTGCTTTTTGAATGTGGTGCTCATGAAAAGAAGGCATTTACCTACTAATGTTAATGGTTTAGTGAAAGACCTTAAATATTGAACAAGCTGTCCGCCAAATTGCTTCTTGTAGTTAAAATTACCAATTCCTTCTTGAGATTGATCAACTTCGATGGTACTTCCAAAGTTAAAATAAGAAATCTCAGATTCTTTAGCATATCGAATCATGTCACAATTAATTAAAGTTGCTCCCCCAAAGATAAAGTATTCTTGAATATTACCTCCAAAGTAACTAAGCAATTCATCGCCGTAGTCGATAAAAAGGTAGGACGAAAGAGGTAAATGGTCAGTTTTTACCTGAAGTTTTTGGAATTCCTGCCAACGTTTTTGGTAACTGGTTAACTGTTGCGTCGCATTTTTGATAGCTGTGTTACGTTTTTTAGAATCTGCTTTACTCTCTAAATCTTTAATTTCTCCCTGATACCGATTGATGTGATCCTTTAGATAGGTTTGATAGGATGCGCAGTCAAGATAAGCATACATAAACTTTGCCTGATCTCCCAACTTATCTTTTAGAGTTTCAAAAAAAGAAAGGTCTTGGATACTAAATGATTTCCGATGAGAAGTTTGCTGTAAAATATCATAAAATAAGGGAATTTCTGTAGCTGTCAACTCTTTTACTTTGACGTGAGAATTTCTATATTTCTTGATGTTCCGTCTGAGGGAATTGGAGAAACTTGCCTCAATCTCTTGATAATTACGATACGGTCGGAGGTCTTTCAGAAAGACTTGCATCATCCCATTGAATAAGTAATCAGAATCGAAATAACGGTTGTAACTTAAACGCCTAAATACATCAGCAATCTCTTGACTCTCATTCTGACTAATAATGGCCAAGTTTTCATCCTTACGCTGATCGATAAGATAGGGGTGGCACATTAGACTGATAGCCTGCTGTTGACGGACATGGTGTTCCAACGATTGGATTGCCTGAACAACTAGTGAGGGATTTGAATAATCTAAGACAGGACCTTGAATGACCAAAGCTTCTTGGAAATATTTCCATTTTTTCCGGTAATCGACAACTGCCAAGCCAATCACTTGTTCATCTTCAAGGAACAATAAGCGTTCAACTTTATTATAATGATTGCGTTCTTCTTGTAGTTCAGCTATCTGATGAGATTGTAGTATATTAGAGGTTAAAAAAGCTTCTTGGGCAGCTAAAAATTCCGATGCAGTAGCACTAATGATTTTCATAGTAGGATCCTAACATTTCTCCAGAAATTCAGATTCAATACCACAAAAACATTTCTTTTTGATGTCTTATTGTTACATATATATTAAAATTAAGAAACAATTATGTCAAGGTGTTTTTCACATTCGTAAAAAATATTTTTTAACAAGTAAACATTAGTCTATAGAATATAAACTAGAGAATTAAAACAAGGATTTCCTGAGCTAGAAAATTAGTCAAAAACCTCAAAGAGTTACTAAAAGTGATTTCACAGGATTAAATTAGGCTAACATGAATTGAATAGCTATAAACAAAGGAAATGAAACCTGAAAAGCTAATAAGGTGAGCCTTAACAGAAAGACACGACACGACGAAAAAATAGATTAAAATGAAAATGATCAAAAACAACATGGACGATTTCAGAGGATTTAAGAAACAGTTTTAGAAGGTGGTTGTTAATGTCATGCGTATGTAAACTAAAACTAGTTGTATCTGCCGAGATGCAGGGAAATTAGTAAAACAAGGACAGGAGAGAGACAGTTATTTTCCTTATAACATCTTTCCGAAAAACTTTAATTTTCTTGAAAAATAGATAAGGTTGTGATATACTTCTGTTAGAACGATTTCTCTAATCATAAGGTAAGGTATTTAAAAAGGAAACATAATATGAGACGTGATTTATTACTCGAAAAAATAGAAACTTATAAAGCTATCATGCCTTGGTATGTGTTAGAATACTATCAGTCAAAATTGGCTGTCCCATACAGTTTTACAACGCTATATGAGTATTTAAAAGAATACAAACGTTTTTTTGACTGGTTAATGGATGCTGACTTAACGGATGCGACTGTCATTGCTGATATCGATTTAGCGACTCTTGAACACTTGACTAAGAAAGATTTAGAGGCCTTTGTTCTGTACCTAAGAGAACGCCCTTCTCTTAATACTTATTCCACCAGAGAGGGTCTTTCTCAAACAACGATTAATCGCACTTTGTCTGCTTTATCAAGCCTTTATAAATATTTGACTGAAGAGGTTGAAAATGATCAGGGAGAGCCTTATTTCTATCGGAATGTCATGAAGAAGGTGTCCACGAAGAAGAAAAAAGAAACCCTAGCTTCTAGAGCTGAAAACATTAAACAAAAGCTTTTTTTAGGGGATGAAACCATGGGTTTTCTAGAGTATGTAGATAAGGACTATGAACTCAAATTATCCAATCGTGCCAAATCTTCTTTCCGTAAAAATAAAGAGAGAGATCTAGCTATTATTGCCCTACTACTGGCCTCAGGCGTTCGTCTATCAGAAGCCGTTAATCTTGATTTAAAAGATGTTAACCTTAATATGATGGTTATTGAGGTTATCCGCAAAGGGGGAAAACGAGATTCAGTGAATGTTGCAGGTTTTGCTAAACCTTATTTAGAAGCTTATCTGGCTATTCGCAAGAATCGTTATAAGGCTGAAAAACAAGACCTTGCCTTCTTTTTAACGGAATATCGAGGAGTCCCTAATCGCATGGATGCCTCCAGTATTGAAAAAATGGTTGGTAAATACTCTCAAGATTTTAAAATTCGTGTGACTCCCCATAAGTTACGACACACATTAGCCACACGTCTTTATGATGCGACCAAGTCCCAGGTTTTGGTCAGTCATCAATTGGGGCATGCATCGACTCAAGTTACCGATTTGTATACCCATATTGTTAACGATGAACAAAAAAACGCCTTAGACAAATTATAAAAAAATACATAAAAATAATTATGTAAAATAAATACTGAATTATTTACATTTTGCAAAAATTTCATTAAAATAATACTGTGAAGAAAAAACTAATACCAATTCTATCTTATTTCAAACCTTACGACTATCTATTGGTTACCCTAGCTATTGTGATTTCCTTTATTCCATTAGTCGTAACAACCTACTATCGCTCAACTACTGCTTCGCCCCAGAATTTAGTAGCTGTAGTCAAAATTAATGGTCAGGTAGCTGATGAATTTCCTTTGAAAAAAGGAGGAAAGCATCAAGAAAAGACCTACTACCCACAAAAAGGGCATTATAATATCATTGAAATTGATGGTGAACGTATCCGCGTTAAAGAAGACAATAGCCCTGATCAGATTGCCGTAAAAACTGGCTGGATTAGTCAGCCAGGCCAGGTGTCTGTTTGCCTTCCTCATAAACTGATTATTGAAATTCAAGGGTCAAGTGATGATTCACCTCAAAACGAAGAAGATGAGCTTATTCTCCCACTTTAATTACTAGCATATTAAAACAACCTCAGCACTTTGGTGATGTTAGATCATCCCAATAAACTGAGGTTGTTTTTTAGATGAAACAAAGAATGATGAGTAACAGTAAATAGATGCTGCTGACTAAGACAAAATTCTTAATGGATTCAATAAATGTTTTTTGTTTCACTTGTTTTTTTAAAAAGGTTAAGAGTGTTTTGAAACTAATGGGGTAAGCTAAAAAGACTAGTAATGCGATTAAAGGCAACCACTTCCAAATGATAAATAGGGTGAACATTAGCCAGGCCAAGCTATGCAAGGCAGTATACAGATAAAGGCTATGCTGTTCACCTAAATAGTGAACCAAGGTGTACCGTCTGTTTTTTAGGTCTTGCTGATAGTCACAAATGTTATTAGCGAGCATAATATTAGCAATAAGAGCCACTAAAGGAAGAGACATGAGTCCAATTTTTAAGGCTTGCATCCACTTTAGCGTTATGGAAATGCTCTCACTATTCCAATGGCTGTAAAAAAGCTGGTGAGGGTCTTGAACATAAATTGCAAGGAAAAAAATACCAAATCCCATGGTAACTCCCGAGAATAATTCTCCTAAAGGAAGTCTAGACAGTGGATAGGGACCAAAGGTATAAAAAATACCGATTAAAAAGCAAAGAGCCCCGACAGGTAACAACAAAAGATCTGTTCTGACCACTAATAGCAGGGAAATAAGCGATGCAAAGATTAGCAAGCCATAAATGATAAAGGTCATGCTTTTGAAATTGAGTTGGTGCTTTCCGATAACATTTTCGTCACGCTGATAGGTAACATCATAAGCTTTGTGATAGTCCATAGTGTTGTTAATAGCTGTTGTACACATATCAAAGGCAATCACAGCTAAAGCAAACAATAAACTATTGGTCACATTTAGCTGATAATATTGCCATTGACTCCAAGCAAATCCAATACACATGGGAAAGACACTAGCTACCTTTGTTTTTAATTCAACAAATTCCAAGAAAACGGGCAAGGTCAGTGGTTTAGTTTCCATTGATGATATGATACTCCTTATTGGTTAAGCTAAATTTGTTTTTCAGTCCCTTACTGAGATGGACACCATTTTGTTTATCAATAAAAACAGCTTCTACGTGATCCATCTTATTAATAAACTTAAGGCCGTCTTCGATTCCTAATAAAAAGAGAGTGGTCGAGAGTTCATCTCCCTGCAAGGAGGTTTTAGTATAAACGGTGACGCCGGAAATATTATTCTCAACAGGGTAACCTGTTTTGGGGTCCATAATATGATGGTACTTTTTACCGTCAACTTCGAAAAAGCGTTCGTAAATACCTGAGGTAACAATGGACTGGTCTTTGAGATGAACAGTACCAACAGTATCTCCTCGCACTTGATCTGGATTTTGAACGCCAACGTTCCATCCTTCTTTAGGATTTTTAGGAGAGGTGCCAAGGACTAACACATTTCCTCCCAGATTAATAATGGCAGTATTGACCTTGTGTTTTTTAAAAATGGCTTTAACGCCGTCAGCGATATAACCTTTTGAAATAGCTCCTAACTCTAAGGTCATGCCCTTTTCAATAAAAACTGATTTATCCTTGTCATTAAGATGAATGTTCTGATAATTAATATAAGGAAGTGCCGCTTCTATTTCTTCTTCGCTTGGTAATCTAGCAACATCGTCTCCAATGCGCCATAAATTCGTAATAGCGCCAATAGAAATATCGAATTTTCCATGACTGGCTTCGGCCATTTGCTTCGCCGCTTTAATGATACTGTAGGTTTTAGGGTCAACTGTCACTGGTTTTTGACCAGCTTGGTGATTAATGCGATAAACATCCGATCCTTCCAGATTGGTAGATAAGAGTTTTTCCATGTCTTTGATGTATTGAATCGCTTCAGTCATTGTTTTTTCTTGATGATCATGGTAAATGCTGAGCTGAACAACAGTGTGCAACAAGGGTTCTGTCCGAACAAGTGGAGAATCACTAACAGCTAATTGGCTGGCATTTTCTTTTTGGCAAGCTCCTAAGCATAAGCAGATAAGAATTGCAATAAGGCATTTGAGAGATTTCATAACTCCTCCTTTTATCATAAAAAAACCAAAGAGTTAAGGGTTCCCTCAACTCCTCGGTTCTGATAGTAACTTATTTGCCTAAGTCAATAGTATCTGTTTTACCTTCTTTAGCTGCTTCAAGAAGTGCCTCAGTTGATTTTTTGAAGTTTTCTGAAGTATGTGTAGCTCCTGAAACAACTTCAACATCATCAAGGTTTTGTTTTTCAACAAGTTGGCTGTTTAACTTTTCAGTGGCTTCTTTTGAAGAAACGCCTGATTTTGCCTTCATGTTTTTGTTGTATTCTTCATCATCAGCTTTGAGTTTACCGTCTTTATTTTCGTATCCAAAGTTTGATGCTGTGATTTTACCGTCTGCAACGGTAATAGTGTGAACGACTTTCCAGCCACGTTCGTCAAATACTGACTCAGCTTTATAAGTGCCATCTTTAAGCATAGCTTTATCATCAGTAGATTTTGCAACTTTTTCAGTTTTAGCTTCTGATGAGGTTGCTGATTTATCGTCTGACTTGCTACCACATGCAGCAAGCATGACAAGTGATGCAATTAACAGGGAACCTGTTAATAATTTCTTTTTCATTAAAAAGACCTCCAATTTAATTTCCTTTAATTAGTTTACCATAAAAGTGAAGAAAAGTCGACCGTTTTTGTAAGCCCTTACTAATTTTTGTTAATACCGTCTGGCTAAAACGTGTTTTGTAAAGGTTAAAAAACCTTCTTGATGATTGAGTGGCAATAGGCCACTGGTCTGACTAATCTTCATAAGATATTTCTCAATTAACGCTTCAGTTGCTTCAAAAGCCTGTGTATTTAGCAAATGATTATAAAGTAGTGTTAGTTCTTCTTCTTTCCATTCCACAGCTTGGTGCTTGTCAACCAATTGTTGGATGGTTTGTGACTGCGCCATTCCTAGAATCAGCGGTGCAGTATAGATACCATTTTGAACATCCTGTAATCTAGGTTTACCGGATTGATCAGCTCTCAGACGATAATCAATTAAATCATCTGACAGTTGAAAGGCCATTCCCAGAAAGATACCTAACTGGTAGGCTGCCTTAGAGGTTTTCTGAGGAATCTTAGGATACCAAGTTCCCAGCTGACAGGCCAAGCCGAATAGAAAGGCTGTTTTACCTTTTATTTGTTTTAAATAGGCTTTCATAGTCATTTGACTATTGTGCTGGTTCATAAGTTGTGCTAATTCTCCAGCTAAAATACGTTCCACGACGTGATAAGGAAGAGGCCCGTTGTCTTCCCAGTTATCTTTGATATTTAGAAGTTGTGCTCCCCTAGTAGCCAATCGTCCCGCGTAGGACAAGAGGTAATCGCCAGCATAGATAGCTATTTTATTAGAATAGACCTGATGTAGAGACTTGATATTTCTTCTTAACTCTGCCTCATCAATAACATCATCGTGGATAAGGGTAGCTAAATGAAAGGTTTCGATAGCTGCTGCGAGATACAGTTTTCCTTGAGAGATTTCCCCTTGGATTTCTTTTTCAAGATAGAGACAAAGACCAGCTCGAAGGTACTTTCCTGAAGCATTGATGTAGTCTAAAATAGTCGTTTTAATATCAGGAGGCAGCGATGACATTTCAGAAATCATGATGTGCTTAACGCTGACTAATGCCTCTTCGATGTCACCATGATGTTTCCAAATGGGATGAATCACAACTAATTTCTCCTTTACTTGTTGTCTGCCTTAGTCCAAGATAGGGCTAGTGAGAGTTTATTCTCGCTATAGGCCGACTTAATGATTTTTCCTTAGATAAAGGTGTTTGGGCTTACCATATATCCATCTATCTAGACGATTTCCTAACCAAGGCATGATCCAATAGTCAAGTCCAAAGCTTCTTCCTGCTCCTGCCATTAAAGCAATGGCAACAGGAATGAACCAAATGTTTACCCAGTAGAACATGCCGGATAAGCTGAACATAACCACTAAAGCTGCTGTAGCAGCGCTGACTAACCAGACAAAGGCTCCTACGATTAAGGCAAGACCAATTGCAATCTCTAAGCAGGTCATCATTTTTTGCATAAATAGGGCCACTTCTTGGTTTGGCATCATGATTTTCATCAGTGATTCAAACCAGTGAGGCATTGATTTAAGCACTTGCATGGGTTCTTCACCATAGGTATAGCTCAATCCAAAAATTTGCTTAGCCATTTCACCTGCGCCCTTGGCAGAAGCTTCACCACCTGCTTCTGAAGCACCAGAAGTTACCTCAGCGGCTTTTTGTAGCCATGGGAATGGGAAGACAACTTTATCACCGAACCAAGACTCGGTTCCAAACAAACCAAAGGCTTTTTTAAGACCTTCGTACAGCCATAATGATCCATAGAAAACTCGTAAAGGAACTAACCATAAACGGTTCCCTTTACTGGATAAATTACTTCCAAAAATATTACGGCCATCCTTAATATCGAAGAATTCATGTTTAAGGTAAGCTCCGATATTAAAGAAACTACTAATCGTAAAGAAGTAAAGTAAGTTTGTAAAGTGTTTGACAGCCATAGCCAAGAAGCCAGACATATGGAATTTATCCATCAAATAGGCAACTCCATATTTGGAGCCGATGGAAACTATAAAGCCGTCATACTTACCTTTGTAACTAACTTTTTCAGTTTTCTTTATACTTGCAGCAATGTTTTGGGCAGCTGTTTTACCGGTCTGCTCAGCAGCTTGAACAATTTGTGGGGTTGGTTTGCCATCTTGATTTTGATCTTCATAATAAACCAAGTCACCAGCAACATAGACATTTGGATGTTCCAAAGTTTCCATGTACTGGTTCGCAACGAGGCGTCCTCCGCGAGCTTTTTCAATGTCAAACTCACTTGTGTCAGTATTTGCTTTGACTCCTGCTGTCCAAATAGAAGTATAGGTATCAATTTTGCGACCGGAGCTAAGGTAAAGAGCATCTTCTTCGACGCTAGCAACACCATCAGCCAGGACAAGTTCAACTCCTTTTTTGATAAGGTATTTTTGGGCTTTAGTTTGTTCTTTTTCGGTCACCATATTCAAAATAGATGGCATAGCTTCTACTACTTTTAAGGAGAAGTCTTTAACATCCAGCTTGAATTGTTTGGCAAGAATTGGTACCCAATCAATGAGTTCTCCAATCATCTCAATACCAGTGAAACCAGCACCAATAACAGTAAAGGTTAAGAGAGCTCTGCGTTTAGCCACATCGTGCTCTTTCATAGCGCGGTAACAAGCATCTAGAATATGATAGTGTAGAGCTTCTGCTGCTTCAATTGACCATAAGCTAAAACCATGTTCTTTGACGCCTGGTGTACCAAAATCATTGGCTTCTCCTCCCATGGCTAAGATCAAGTAATCAAAGTCAAGGCTTTGATGTTCTGCTTGGACTTGTTTACGCTCGTAATCAATAGCTACGACCTTATCAGTCACTAATTGAACTTTTGGGTATTTTTTAAAAATACGTTGCAAGTCATATTTAATAGCTTCAGGTTCAACACGTCCAGCTGCTACTTCATGCAGCTCGGTCATGTAAGTTTGAAATGAGTTTTTATCAATCAGGGTGATGGTGACATCATCTTGTTTTTTAAATGTTTTTGCCAAGTATCTAGCGGAAGCAATTCCCGCATAACCAGCACCGACAATGACGATATTGTGTGTCATAGGTGTCCTCCGTTAACGTTTTCATGGGCAATTATATCATACTATCTAGTGACATTCAAGATGATATTAATAGAACAGTCACAGAATAATCGTTTATATTGACTTTTTGGCCGGCTCTTGTGTTAAAATGGGGTGTATTAAGAGATAGAAAGAACGGCTATGAACAAACAATCTCAAAAATTATTATTTATTACGATGCTAGCAGCGCAGGCGGTGGTCATTTCCTTCTATGAACACTTTATTCCTACGCCATTTGCTTTTGCACCAGGGACTAAGTTGGGCTTAGCCAATCTCATTACCGTATTAGCTTTATTTACCTTAAAACCCATAGATAGTGCCAAGGTTATTTTGTTAAAACTGTCTATTTCAACTCTTTTAAGTGGAACTTTTTCAACCTTTCTTTATGGTTTTTCAGGGACACTTTTGAGTTTTCTAGTGATGTTAAGCTTAAAAGCATTAGGTCCTAAACGGGTGAGTGTGATTGGAATTTCGACTCTCGGCGGCATCATGCATAATGTAGGTCAATTACTGGTTTTTGCTTTTATTGCAAGATCTTGGTTAGTGCTTAATTATCTCCCTATACTCTCTTTCAGCGGTATTTTATCAGGTTTCTTTGTTGGACTAGCAGGCAACTATTTGCTGCTAAAGGTAACCCCTCTGAAACAGTTTCATCAAGAGTTACTGGGCGATTGGATTATTTAGCATTTACATAAATAAAATTACGTAAAAACCAGAGGCACTCTAATGACCTCCAGTTTTTTTATCTTGTTAGAGGAGAGATGATGACTTGAGTTCCTTCCCCAATTAGGCTACTAACCTTTATGTCTAAGTTGAGCTGATCTAATATCTCTTTGGTCATATAAAGCCCTAATCCCGTTGCCTTTTGATGTTCATGTCCATTAAATCCAGTAAACCCTTCGTCAAAAAGACGTGGCAGGTCTTCGTTTAGTATTCCGATACCGTTATCTGATATAATAATACTTTTATCGTTTAATGTTATGGTTATGTTTCCACCTTTGGTTGAATACTTTATAGCATTGTCAATCAATTGCATCAAGGCAAACCTCAACCATTTTTTATCTGTCTTCAGTTGACAGGTTCCTTGAATGGTCACACTAAGCTCTTTAGCAATACATAAGTAACGAGATTCTTTCACAATAGAAGAAATGATTTCTCTTACAGATACTATCTGAAAACGAAAATCGTCGTGATGTTGTTTAAATTTTAAATAACTTAAGAGGTTATTGAGGTATTTTTCTAAGCGGAAAACTTGCTGTTGGTATTCTTTTACATCCGTACTTTTGGTTTGAACCATTAAAGACAGAGCAGATAAAGGGAGTTTCATTTGATGAGACCACATTTTGATGAGGGACTCGATGTTTTTTTGCTGCTTGATTTGTTGTAATAGTTGAGCAGCTTCTGCTTCTTTCAGCTTAAGAATCAAGGAACGGTAAGCCTTATCGCTAGGTAAAGACAGAGTATCCAATTCATTTACATAAATAAATTCCTGTAAAATCTTGATCTTTTCTCTGAATTGATAATATTTCCACAGACTATTTAGACCTAATATGGTAAGGGCGATTAAGTTAGCTGTGAGAAAATACTTCATTTGAAGATGATAGAGGTAAAAAACCAACCAGTAAAGGCCTAGAAGTATGATGTATTGACTGTAAAAGAAACGATATTCTTTTAAAAAAGCTCTTATCATTTAACGAGATACCCCACTCCTCTTATAGTATGAATACGGTCAAAACCAATAGTTGCAATTTTTTTGCGTAGACGTGTCATATTGACATTCAGGGTATTGTGATCAATAAAATTATCATTTTCCCAAAGTCTTTCCAAGATTTCTTCCTTAGAAACAATTTCTTGATGTCTAGTCATTAAAATGGTTAGGATTTTATGTTCGGTTGGTGATAAGGTAACGGCTTCGTTCCCATTTGAAAAGGTACCGTCAAAATGGAGTTTAAACTGATCGAGACTAATGTCGTCACTAGTAAATTGTTGTGCACGCCGTAAAAAGGCTGCTATTTTAGCATCTAAAATGGTTAGCGAAAAAGGTTTCGAGACAAAGTCATCTCCCCCCATATTAAGAGCCATAACGGTATCCATCTCATCATTACTACTGGAAATAAAAATGATAGGAATCGTTAAGTGTTTTCGGATTTCAGTGGTCCAGTAAAAACCATTGAAAAAAGGTAGGGTAATATCCATTAAGATAAGGTCTGGCTGGTAGGCAAGTACCTCCTGTTTAATATCCCTAAAGTTAGTGACCGTCTTAACATCATAAGATTGGCTAAGGTGATTGTGAAGAAGGGTTAAAATGGTCTCATCATCTTCAATAATATAGATTTTATCATGTTTTGTCATACTGTTATTCTACCAAAAAAGTGGCGAAAAATCGCCACTTCTCCTATCTTTCAATAATCCGATAATAGGTTCGACTGGTCACTTTATAAATGATAAAGTAGAGGCAAATAATAATAGCGATGGTGGCTGCGCTGACGAGGTAGATGAGCACTGAGTCTAACACGCCAAATAATAATAACATCTGTCTGAGCATAACAAGTGCTGCACAGAAATGGACGACAGCTAAGGTAATCGGCATAAAGAAGACTAAAAGAATTTGTGAATTGATGGTCTTTTTCACCTGTTCTTTGCTCATCCCTACTTCTTGTAAAATCTTGTATGATTTTTGATCTTCATGACCTTCGGAATATTGCTTGTAATAAATAATGAGGGCTGCGCCAAGAATGAAACTAAAGCCAAGTAGGAATCCTGTAAAGAGGAAACCTCCTGAAAGGGCGTAGGTTCCCATAAGATAGTCTTCTTTTGTTTCTACATTACCAATAAATTGACCGTTATCACTGATGGTTCCCTTGTCATCTAGGAGGTTCGCTATTTCTTCTTTAGTAAGATTAGCGTAGGCAGTTATTGATGGTTCAAAGCCATAATGAGTCACTGTTTCAAATGTTTTTTGAATGTTATTTAAGGTAGCTTCATCACTAACCACCAAGACTCCAGGATTATAGGTATTGGCAGCTTCAGGGAAGTGAACGGTTTTGAGGTTAAGGACATTCTCGAAATGGTAGCCAAGTAAATCGAGTTCTTTTAGCTGGCTATCCCCTTTTTGTTTAAAGAAGGCGGTTTGACCTGTTTTTAATTGAGGGAGTTGATTTCCCAGAGAACGGAAGTCATCTTGAGTAACGAGGTAAACGAAACCAGTTTTGGCGATGTTAGGATGCATCACTTCCTTCTTGGTAACCACAATTTTAGATGCTCGAGAGATTTCAAATGATATCATGGTGTCTTTATAAATCAGAAAGTCAGATGCTTTTTTATCAATCTTGTCTAGGATAAGCTTTTGAAAAATCTCGTCTTGATGAGTTAGAGAAGGATTATCAAACGTAATTCTACTATTTCTTGGAAAAAGCTGTTCTGCCAATGATTCTGTGTTGGTATATAAGGCAGTTGTTGTTGCAATAGAAACAAACGCCATTACTGCTAAAATAGTGATATTAGCAAGTCCTACAGCATGTTGTTTCATTCTAAAAATCATTTGTGATGTGCTAACAAAATGTTCTGGCTGATAAAAGTAAGTCTTGTTTTGACGACGGCGTTTTAAATACCAAGTCATAAAGGAAATATAGAACAGATAAGTTCCAATAATGACAATGATAACGGCTATAAAGAAACGAATGATGGTTTCAAAAGCTGTTAATGTTGATGAAGTTAAGGAAATATAGTAACCAATACTTAGAGCAATAAGAGATAAAGCTGCCAACAAGAGGTTTCCTCGTGGTTCTTTTTCTCCTTTTTCCTTGTCTCGAAACAGCATTAAGGGAGAGGTTTTTTTGACCTTAACCAAGCCCACTAAGGCTAAGAAACCAAAAATGAACGCAAAAACAAGGGCTGTTAGGATAAATGCACTAATCTGAAATTGTAGGGTAAGATTAGGAGAATGAATCAAATTGACAAAAATCAAGTAAAAGAGGTGTGAGAAAACAGCTGATAAGAGACTTCCTACTCCTACTGTCACTAGATACATTAAAATAAGCTCGAGGTTAGAGATCCAACTGATTTGCTTTTTGGTCATGCCCAGCATGTTATAGAGACCGTATTCTCGACTTCTTTGATTGAGTAAAAAACGGTAACTGTAAACTTCCATGATGAGAGCAAATAAGACTAAGATCACAATGGCCAATCCTAGAAGCATTTTGCCATATCTCATATTTTCTGATATGGGACTCATGAGAATAATGAGGACAATGCAATTAAGCATATAGAGGACAGTACTGGCCAGTAAAAAAGGAGCTGACACGCTTAGAGAATTTTTCAGGTTATTCCATGCTAATTTGAGGTAAAACATCCTACTCACCTCCTAAAAGGCCTGTCATGGCAATGGAGATGTCTTTGTTGAAGTCTAAGTTGGTTTTATTGCCTCGATAGATTTGATGGAAAATACGGCCGTCTTTAATGAATAATACCCGCTTAGCATGGCTCGCAGCGTTTGCTGAATGGGTAACCATTAAAATAGTCTGACCGTCGTTATTAATGTCTTCAAACAGGTTGAGCAGTTCATCTGAATTACGATAGTCTAATGCGGCTGTGGGTTCATCAGCAAGCAACAATTGTGGATGTGTAATAAGACTTCGAGCAATGGCGACGCGTTGTTTTTGTCCGCCTGATAGTTCAAATGGTCGTTTGTCTAAAAGGGAATCAATGTGTAATTTAGGGGCAATTTGATTTAGTCGAGATTCCATTTCTTTGACAGGTCTACGATTTAGCACTAAAGGCAAGAAAATATTGTCTCGTACAGACAAGGTATCCAGCAAATTGAAATCTTGAAAAACAAATCCGAGATTTTGGAGACGAAAATCAGCAAGTTGACTTTCTTTGATTTTGGTAACATCGGTACCGTTTAAAAAGATGGAACCATTCGTTGGCTTCTCTAAAGTTGCTAAAATATTTAAGAGGGTTGTTTTTCCTGAGCCAGACTCACCCATGATGGCGATAAATTCCCCTTTGTCCACTTTAAAGTCAACATCTTGTAGGGCTCTCGTTTCTTCTTTAGAAAAGCGCGTGCGAAAGACTTTTTCGAGGTGATTAATTTCTAATAACATGATAAACTCCTTTGACAACCTTATGTCTATTATATCTTATTTTGTAACGTCTGATAGCCATACTTTGGCTTCAGTGAGTGGGTCTTTGCTTTCTCTATCAGGGAGGATTGGATTGTTTTCGTAGGCTTGTCCTTGACGGTTAATGACACGACTGCTAGTAATGACCAACAAGGCACCATCATATAAAGGGATAACATGGTTTCCAGTGGTGTAGCCAGCTGTTGCTTCTCCAAAAAATAGGGTATGTTCAAGTCCTTGAAAAGCAAAGGCGGTCATCTCTCCTGATGAGGCTGTGTAGCGATCAATAAGGACTGCAACAGGAACTTTTTGCTTGATAACGGATTGCTCCAACTGGAGATTCTCCTGATGACTCAATTCATGTCCGTTTAACTGTATGACCTGTTGATTATGGTATCTATCTTCAAAACGGAATAAGTCCCCATCTGGTAAAAGTCCTGATAGACCAATAAGCATCGGTGCCATATTGCCACCAGTATTGCCACGTAAGTCGACAATGATACCCTTGTATTTTTTAGTGAGAGGCTTGTTTAATTGATTGGCGTAAATTGTCATTGATTTTTTGTCTAGTGCTTCGATAGCAGGTACCTTGAGATAGAATAACCCATCATCTTCCGCTCGGATTTGCGGTTGAGGATGCTTCATTGAGCTTTTTTTAAAACTGGCCTTATTGATTAAACGAGAGTGTTTTCCTCCTGCTACGACCACTGCCTTCTGAAGTATTTGTTGCGCTTCTTTGTAAGACTTAGCTTTTTTTAACGCTTTGTGAGTTTCTTGACGTGTCTTGTTCCACTGCTCTCCTTGAGCATATAAGCCGAGTGTGTCTAAGCGTTCTAAGGCGATATCCCCATATTTTTGAACGCTGGGTGGAAATAGATAAAGGTTAAAGTTAGGTCCATAACGCTGAATCCCATAAAAAGCTATGCCTGTTATGATTAATAAGGGAATACCTAAAATGATTAATCCTTTGGAATACCGTTTCATCGGTCGGTCTCCTTTTCTTGTTTTGTAACTCTAGTTTACTCCAGAAAGGCAAGTAATAACCTTACAATGCTAATGAGCTAACTTACAGTTCTGTAAGGTTTATCGCATGCTATTTTCAGACATTTTGTTATAATAAAAGAAAGAAACGACTCGAGGAGAAAAGAGATGCCAAAGAAAATAAGCAAAGCTCTGGGAGCAGTTGGGAAATTGATGTCAATTATTCCTGACACCACTGAAATTATTGGAAAAACGATTGATAACAGTCGCCCAATTATCGAAAAACGGATGGAACAAAAACATGAAAGGGAGATGCAGCTACGCACGATAGATGATGTGGTCAATCTTCCTGTTGATCAGGCACAAGCTCATTTAGAAAAACTTGGCTTTGTAGTCGCAACTATACCTGCTAAGCCCCATAAAAAATGGCTTCACAGTAGCCTCAATGAAGTGGTTGCCATGTCTCCAAAATCTGGTAAACATAAGATAGGAAGCCTGGTTAAACTCTACTACATTACCGTTGATGTCTTAGAAAAAAGCCAAGACTTATTAGACCAAGAAACCTTACGGACTGTGGAACGCAATCAAAAACTTGCGGATACGTTTGAGTCTGTGAAACATATTCGTTTTCCTTTTAAAAAACATCGCTGATAAAAATAGACTAATCCATCTAAGGGTTAGTCTATTTTGGCTATAAGTGATAGTAGAGCGCTTCTGCTATACTTATAGTTTTGAAGTCTTAAGGATAGTATTTTTGCTGTTCTTAAGCCCAATGGGCTGATAAAATAGCTGTGAAATCATGTTATAATAAGCTTGACAAATTTTACGGGACTAATTAATTGATTGAGTTAGTAATGGATGGTTCGTAAATGAGTTGTTATGATATGATTTAATAAAACCATAGATAAGGAGAAGAAATGTCTCACTATACCATTTCAAAAGTCTTTCCTTCAGATAAAACGACAATGGCCAAAGTAAAGAACCTGCTTCATCAAGAAGGAATACGCTTAGATGCTCATTTAGATTATACTTGTGTTATTTTTAATGATTCTGGTGATGTCATTGCCACAGGTTCTTATTTTGGAAATAGTTTGCGCTGTCTTTGCGTTTCCCGAGCTTATCAAGGAGAAGGTCTTCTTAATAGAATTGTTAGTCATCTGATAGATGAAGAATATGCTATTGGTAACTTCCATCTTTTTGTCTATACTAAAACTTCCTCTACTGCTTTTTTCAAGGATCTTGGTTTTACTGAAATTGCTCATATTGATCATCATATTAGCTTTTTGGAAAATAAAAAAAATGGCTTCCAAAACTACCTAAATGATCTTGAGACTCCTGAGCACATAGGGGATAAGGTTGCTGCTATTGTTATCAACGCTAACCCCTTTACCTTAGGGCACCAATTTTTAGTGGAGAAAGCTGCAAGAGAAAATGATTGGGTTCATCTGTTTATGGTCAGTGAAGACCGCAGTCTAATTCCTTTTTCGGTGAGAAAGAGGTTGATTCAAGAAGGTCTAGCTCATCTTGATAATGTCATATATCATGAAACAGGTCCTTATTTGATTAGCCAAGCGACTTTCCCAGCCTATTTCCAAAAAGAAGACAATGACGTGATTAAGAGCCAAGCCTTACTAGATACGGCAATCTTTGTTGAAATTGCTCAGACCCTTCATATTCATAAAAGATACGTTGGAGAAGAGCCAACCAGCCGAGTAACTGCTATTTACAATGAAATCATGGCTCAGCAGTTGCAGCAAGCTGGTATCCTCCTAGATATTCTGCCAAGGAAAGCTATCAATCAGCAGCAAGATCCTATCAGTGCCTCAACGGCTAGGCAGGCATTGAAAGATAATGATTGGGAACTATTGGCAAAACTTCTTCCCAAAACGTCTTTGGATTATTTTCGTTCACCAGAAGCCCGTCCCATTATTGAAAAGATACAGTCCACTTCGTCTGTCAAACATTATTGAGATAAAAAACCTACCTGATTTTCAAAATCAGGTAGGTTTTTGGTATTATTCTTACAGCAAATACTTTTCACTAAGAAAAAACGCTTAGTTCCCCAACCAAGGAGATTAATGGTTAAGAGGATTAGCTATTTTCTCTGTTAGTCTTGAATGTCCAGTTGTACAGTAACTTCTTGAACCGGAACATCATAGAAAGAATCTTCACGGCGTCCCAAGAAATCTCTGGCTTGCTGTGGGAAGCTTGCATAGCTTAGCACGTCTTCTTCTGAACGAGCGTATTGAGCAATCTCGTCACGCAGATAAATCATTTGAGGCTCGATTAGGTCGGCTGGTCTGCAAGTAATGACTGCTTCGTCACCAATGATTTTCTCTTTGATACCTTCTGCTAATGGCGCTGGTGATTGACCGTATAGCCCTCGAACATAGTCTTTGATTTCATTTGGAACTACCTTGTAGCGTTCCCCTGAGATGATATTCATCAAGGCCTGTGTTCCAACCATTTGTGATAATGGCGTTACGAGTGGCGGATACCCAAGATCAGCCCTTACTTTAGGTACTTCTGCTAAGACTTCTTCGTATTTATCAGCTAGGCCTTGCTCGGTTAATTGGCTCAATAGGTTTGATAGCATGCCACCTGGAACTTGGTAAATCAATGTTTTTGGCTCAGTGTCTTTGACTTTGGGATTTAAAATCCCTGTCTCTCGGTAATGGTCACGAATGGTATTGAAATATTCTGCAACTTTGGCTACCTCTTGCATATCCAAGCCTGTGTCAAAGCCTAAATCCGTCAAGGCAATCGCCATTGATTCTGTGGCAGGCTGACTGGTTCCCCCTGAAAAAGAGGAAATCGCTGTATCAATAATATCAGCTCCTGCTTCTGCCACTTTTAAGTAAGTCATTTCTGAAATACCGCTGGTTGCATGGGTATGCACAATAAGAGGTAAGTTAGTAATGGCTTTGATACCAGCTACCAATTCTTTAGCCGCTTTGGGGGTTAGAATACCAGCCATATCTTTGATACAGATAGAATCAGCGCCCATCTCAACCAATTCTTTTACCAAAGAAAGGTAATAGTCCAGAGTGTGTACAGGGCTGGTCGTGTAGGCAATACACAGTTGAGCTTCTTTACCCGTTTTTTTGACAGCCGATAACGCTTGACGAATATTTCGTGGGTCATTTAAGGCATCAAAAATACGGAAAACATCAATCCCATTTTGAGCCGATAAGCTAATAAATTTGTCAACGATGTCATCTGCGTAATGACGATAGCCTAAAAGATTTTGGCCTCTCAATAACATCTGTAAGCGTGTATTAGGTAAGCCTTTTTTTAACGTGCGCAGCCTTTCCCAAGGGTCTTCATTTAAAAAACGAATACAAGCATCAAACGTGGCCCCTCCCCAACATTCTAGGGAATAGTAACCAATCTTGTCTAATATAGGAAGAACTGGGAGCATGTCCTCGATAGGTAGACGCGTTGCCATCAAACTTTGATGACCGTCTCGTAAAACTGTCTCCGTTATTGCGACTTGCTGCTGCATGCTAAAACCTCCAAACTAAATCAACTAATGAGTACTATTCATTATATAATATTGCCCTTAGCGACCATAGCCCATTCATGTATTTTTTGTGCATTCTTTTGCATAGTTAGCGCTCAAATCAGCAAGTAAAAAAGTCCTCTTCAGCAACTCAACTGAAAAGGAACTCTTTTTTAGTGTTAAAGCGACGCTAAGCAGGTGTCTAAGTCTGCCAAAGCACGACTAGCAATAGCTTCATAACGTTCTTTTTTGTCACGAATGCGTGGGCCTTCTAACTCTTTGATAATGCCAAAGTTGACGTTCATTGGTTGGAAATGCTTACTCTCGGCATGAGTCACATAATGAGGCAAGCTACCAATAGCTGTTGTCTGAGGAAAAACAAGCGCTTCTTCTCCTCTGAACAAACGGGCTGCATTAATACCTGCTACCAAACCTGAAGCTGCTGATTCGACATAACCTTCAACTCCAGTCATTTGACCTGCGAAGAAAAGATTTGGATTGTTACGAGATTGGAAGGTTTCGGCTAAAAGATTTGGTGAATCCATATAGGAATTGCGGTGCATGACGCCGTAGCGGACAAACTCAGCATTTTCAAGCCCTGGAATCATTTGGAAAACACGCTTTTGCTCACCCCATTTGAGGTGCGTTTGGAAACCAACGATATTATAAAGGCTTCCAGCTGCATTATCTTGACGCAATTGCACAACAGCATATGGCGTTTTAAATTCTCCATCGCGAGGACCTGTATAGTCATCTGGATATTCCAATCCAACGGGTTTCATAGGTCCATAAAGCATGGTTTTAATGCCACGTTTAGCCATAACTTCAATCGGCATACAGCCCTCAAAATACTTTTCTTTTTCAAAAGAATTCAGCGGTGCTTCTTCTGCGTTTGTTAGTGCATCATGGAAAGCCATGAATTCTTCCTTGGTCATAGGGCAGTTGAGGTAAGCAGCTTCGCCTTTATCGTAGCGAGATTTAAGGTAAACCTTGCTCATATCAATGGTAGATTTATCAATGATAGGCGCTGCTGCATCGTAAAAATAGAATCCGTCGCCACCATTTAGCGTGTGAATTTTTTCTGCCAAGGCATCTGAAGTCAATGGACCCGTCGCGATAACCGTAATGGCATCATTAGGAATTTCTGTGATTTCATCACGAATGACCTCAATGAGAGGATGATTTTCCAACTCTGCAGTGACACTCTCTGCATACCCCTCACGGTCAACAGCCATTGCTCCTCCAGCAGGTACACGATTAGCTTCACCATTACGCATAATAATGGAATCCAAGCGACGCATTTCTTCTTTGAGAAGACCGACTGCATTGGTTAAGCTATCACCACGAAATGAGTTGGAACAGACCAATTCGGCAAAATTAGTGGTTTTATGTTGCGGTGTTGCTTTGACACCACGCATTTCATACAATTTAACGGGGATACCGCGCTTAGCAATCTGATAGGCAGCTTCAGAACCAGCTAGCCCAGCTCCAATAACATTAATATAAGTTGCAGTTGATTGAGACAAGTCACTAATACCTCTTCGGGAATGACATCTCTTAGATGACAGACCCACAAATCTTTCTAATGTAGTTACCTGACTTATTATAACAGAAATAAGAAGAAAGAAAAAGAAAGAGACTAAGCGTTAGCCTCTTTCTATGGGAACCCTTTTCGACTAGAAGAAACAAATCCATGCTGCGATAAAAACACTGAGAATACTAAATAAAGACCCAATCAGGTAGTATTCTGCAAAAGCTGGACTTTCCGAAATTTTATTGTAGCGAGCAATAGATTTAGCGGTAAAGACCAGACCTATTGAAGCAAATTGCCCCATGATCATACACACACCAATAACAATTCTCTCTAGAATTCCTATGGTAGCCCCCGCTCCTATGATCGTGTCCATTTTTTCTCCTTGGTCAGGCTGGTATTTGCTGAAAAAGAGTTTAAAGACAATATTAGTTGGTTTGGTAATGAGTAGGATAAATAAAACGGTCATCAAAATAGGTATCGGAAGCCAATTAGGCAAGGTCACCCGTGCTAATCTTAGCCCAGCAAATGAACTAATAGCGATATGTAAGCATTGATCCAGCAGAAAAATCCACTCTCTTTTCCATTTTAGAGAGTTAGCCACCTGTGGCTTTAGCCAGTCAATAAGCGCGTGACTTATCATAACCAAAAGGCTCATCAACCATGCTTGTGGGATAATGAGAGTTAAACAAATTAGGGGAATGCTAACTCCAATCAAGTGGTAACCTAAATAAGTCACATGTTTTTCTTTTAAATCAGCTACTTGCTGACTTTGTAACTGGTAGTCTGATAACACATGACAAATGAGAAACAGGGTAAGGGTAGGGGTTTGAGCTAGGTAGTGAGAGACACCATTAATCATCAGCTTCCTCCTTGATTTGTTTGAGACAGTTTAGTGCACTCTGCCGTGTTCTCAGATAAATTTTAACATGACTACTTTTTAGACGTTTTGACAAAGCGCTAGAGCTAAGAGATAATTGCTTTCCTAATCGTTGTTGATCAAAGTATTCTTCATAAATACCCAAATCTAAAAGCGTGTCAAAAATTTCCCATTGACTAGCTCGCCAGTTGGCTTTAATAGCATCTCCAGCTGCTAGTAAACTGTTTAATACATCATCTTGGTTGTGATGACCAGTCCGAAGAGCTAATGTAGTATTACCATAATCATTTTTTTGATGAATATAACGAATAGCCTCACGAGCATGCCAATAAGCAGGTCCATCAGCCCCAATACTAATATCAGGATTGATGTCTGTTAAAATAGAACCTACTCCTACTCCAAATCGAATAGGGATATCCATGTGATGATTAATCAAATCAATCAGATGGAAAATAGGAGTATCCACCTGAAAAAGTCCTTGAAATTCATCTCCCAACGTTAGGGATAATTTAGAAATAATATAAGGAGCAAAGGTTTTGTTGAGGTCGTCTAAATAAGCTGCTAAAGTTTTTTGAACTTTGGAACGATCCGTCAATTGTTTGGACTGGATAATATCTCCAATAAGCGCTATATATGTCATAAGGGTCCCCTTTCTTACAGTCTATTATAACGGACTAATACAAAAAAGTCCATTATAAAGGAATTTTTAGAATTATTCCTTTATAATGGACGTCAAATCAGTTATTAGTTAACACGAGTTGTCGTTGTCCCAGTTTTGATAATCTCTACTGTAGCATTAAGGGCACCTTCAACTAGGTTTTTAACGGCTTCATCAGTATAATGAGGTGTATAAATAACCTTAGGATGGTTAATCAAAGCTTTAAATAGTGAATCTGTAATTTCTTGACCTTCAAAATTCTTAGGTATATAAGGTCCTTCAAATTCGTAAGTGTCAATACCAGCTCCGCTCAGTAAGCCTGCATCCAAAGCATCCAGTAAATCTTGCGTCTCAATGAGGGCACCACGCGCCATATTCATCAAAATAGCCCCTTTTTTGAATGATTTAAATAAATCAGCATTGAAAAGGTGTGTGTTCTCTGCAGTTGGTGGCATGTGTAAGGAAACAAGATCAGCATCTTTAATCGCTTCTTCTACAGATTCCTTATAGTCCAAGACAGCTTTGGCAGCATCGCTTTGGTAAATATCATATCCAACGACCTTGCAGCCAAAACCTTTAAAGATTTTAGCAGTAGCTAGACCAATACGTCCAGTTCCGATAATCGCAACTGTCATATCACCTAAAACACGGCTGCGGATAGGGAGTCCTCAAGTGAAATTTTGTTTTTTAACATTTTCACGAATCAACTCCACATGACGAATTAAATTAAGGGCAATAGTAACCGTAAATTCTGCAATGGATTCTGGAGAATAGCTAGGAACATTTGTGATAATAATGTCATTTTCGGTGGCCAAATCAAGGTTATACATATCGACACCAGCACTGCGCTGAGCGATTTGTTTAATCCCCATTTCCTTTAAGAGAGGATAAATCGCATCATCTAAAGGACCAATTTGGGCATTGGCAATCCCGTCAAAGCCTTCAGCTTCTTTAACCGTTTCAGGAGTTAAGGGAGACTCCATCAAGGAAATCTCAATCCCATTGTCATCAGCCCATTTTTTTGCTAAGACTGCTTCTTCGCCTCTAACATTATATAATTTTAATTTCATCAAAAGTTCCTTTCTTAGATATCAAGTTTGTAATCCATTGGATCAATCACTTTAAGCACCTTAATAAAGAGGTAGTTAAAGATCATATTAAGCACAATGGGTGCCCCTACAAAAATGATAATGATAAGTAGAATATTTACTGGAGATCATCCGCCTTTAGCTAAATTAAGGGCATTGATAGGTCCGATCAAACCACTAATTCCAAAGCCTGCACTAGCAGGTGTTCCTTGAATATTAAAGATAGCACCAATAACACCAAGTACAGCTGCAGAACATAACATTGGCAACATGATTTTTGGTTTTGATAAAACGTTGGCCATTGAAATTTTCGGTGATCCCAAGACGTGAGCAAGTGAAGTTCCTTTTGAATTAACAGCCCAACCTGCTAAGCAAAGTCCAAAGCTTGCGGCACAAATACCTAAGTTTGCAGCACCTGAACCAATACCAGATAAGTTAATCGCAAGAGCAATTCCTACCGTTGTAATTGGAGAAACAATAAGGAAGCAGAAAATCATAGCAATAAGGAGAGATATCAAAATAGGTTGTAAACCAAGTAGAGACGCAATTCCCTGACCAATCATGGTTGTAATCATCTTCACGTATGGCAACAAGACACGTCCAACAAGTAAAAGAGTTACTGTTGGGACAATAATTAGTGTGAATGATTTAGTCTTATCAGAGAGAAATTGAATCAACAAAACCCCTAAAGCTGCTGTAATTCCCATGTTGATGATATCACCAGTTCCTTGCATGGTGATAACACCGTTAGCAAAATTAGGTGATCCACCTGCAAATATAACAGCAAGACCTAACGAAGCAGATTGAATGGGGTTAAATTTGAAGTTCATGCCGACAAACATCCCGATAACGAGCCCCATTAAGGTGGTTGCAATAGCTGTTGCAGCAATCAAAGTGCCAAAACCACTCCACATTGGCAAAAGTGCCTTCATCAATTCTCCTAGGATTGCTCCTGGAATGAGAACAACTACTGTTCCCATGGCTAAACCATTTAGCACATTCATGGTAAATGATTTTGGTGTTTGTTTTATAACCTCTTTGGACATCAAAATGGCCTCCTAAAAATATTAAATATTGTTTGTGATTTCACTAACTAAATATAGCACATTGAAACTAAAAAGAAAAATTGCAAAAAATTATAGAACTATACTCGTGGTGCTAGTTAATGTCAGAATACAACAAAAAGCCCAAAAGGACTATACTGTAAGTGTTCAAACAAACAGGAGGTTAGCCCCAATGAGCCACTTACAGTATACCGCTAAATCCCATCACTTACAATGGAATGTCACACAATTATCTACGATTTGCCATCAGCTATATCGTGATTATTGTCCAGAAGGCTTAAAACACCGTCGTAACATTAGCTTGTCCAAGGTCTCAGATGAGTCTCTACTAGTCTTGCTTGTCTTGCAAGCTGAATTAGGTATTAAGTCACAACGGCATTTTTATCGTATCTGTCAACTCTTTCCTTGCGGTCATCTCCTTGAAAGAAGTCGTTTTAATCGACGAGCAAGACAATTAATTTGGTTAGTCCAAGTCATTAGACAAGCTATGAATGCTCGAATTTCTCCTGATACAATAGTCATCATTGACAGTTTTTCTCTACCACTTTGTCAACCTGTCCGTAATCATAGAGCCCATATTTTTAAAGGAGTGGCTGATATTGGTTATAACACCTCTAAGCACCTGTGGTTCTATGGGTTCAAAGTCCACACGTTAGTGACTTTATCAGGCTATATTCTGAACTATGTTGTCACACCAGCTTCTGTTCATGATATTAAAGCGGTTCACGAGTTATTAGAAGAATGTGACCAGTCCATCATTTTAGCAGACTTGGGCTACCTTAGCCGTGAGCTGAAAAATAATCTGGAACAAAAAGGCTATCAGCTATGGACACCCTTGCGTCAAAATATGACAGGGGCTAAACAGCATAATCATTGGAGAGTGATGGCTATGAGACGAACTATTGAAACTCGATTTTCAGAACTTTGTTCCCTTTTTGATATAGAACACACACTGACTAGAGGAGTTACAGGATTACAATTGAGAATCGAACAAATTATCCTTGCTTATAATCTGAAATACGTTGAGTTTAACTAGCACCACGAGTATAACTATAACTATAACTCTGACTAATAGTTCTTATCAATGTCAAAAAATCATAGGGTTAGGGGCAAATATGATATACTAGAGCTTAAAGAAAAGGATCTACTATGGATATTAGACAATTAACCTATTTTATTGCAGTTGCTGAAACAAAAAATTATTCCCACGCTGCTAAAAGTTTGTTTGTGACGCAACCTACTCTTTCTCAATCAATTAAAAGGCTAGAGTCCGAGTTGAACACGACGCTTTTTACACAAAGTGGTCGGTAGCTATTACTAACCGAAGCTGGAGATATTCTTTATCACAAAGGCAAAGACCTTGTGGATGACTTTAATCAAATTGTTGCGGATATTCAACAATTAAACCAAGAAAAAAAGAGATGATTCGTGTTGGATTAACGTCACTGTTTGCTATACAATTCATGAAACAAATTTCAACCTTTATGGCTACTCACTCAAATGTTGAAGTATCACTTATACAGGATGGTTCTCGCAAATTACAAGAATTATTGTCCCAAGGGAAAATTGATATTGGTCTTCTCTCCTTTCCAAGTATTCGAAAGGATATTACCATTGAGCCATTACAAACATCCACAAAAGGCTGTAAGATCAGTATCGTTCTCCCCAAACAGCACCCTTTGGCGCAACACCCTCAGTTAAAACTTAAAGATTTAAAAGGCTATAAGATTGCTTCTTTAAACGATCACTACATGCTAGGCGAAATGCTTCCTAGAAAATGCCGAGCTCTTGGTTTTGAACCAGATATTGTCTTTAAACACAATGATTGGAAAGTTCTTATTCATAGTTTGCACGATTTGAATGCCTTGACTATCCTCCCGAGTGATTTTGAGAGCCTTAATCAGGTAGATAACTTAGTTTGGATCCCTTTGCAAGACAAAAATGATTTTTACCCTATTGGGATTGCTTACCGAGATGATGCGAGTTTCAGTCCAGTTATTGAGGAATTTTTAAGCCTTTTAAAAACGAACTAGCGATTTGTGTAGTTAAAAATTCCTTTATAAACAAAGAAAGAATTGGAACAAGACAAGGAGTTCCAATTCTTTCTTTTATTTGATTTTTTCTTCTTTGTAATCACACGTTTCATTGCTACAAACCACTTGTTTGCCGCCACCACGTACTTTCTTTTCAACCAAATAGTCACCAGACTTAGGACAGTCACGTCCAACTGGTAAATCCCAAGAAGTGAAGTCACATTCTGGGTAGCGATCACAACCATAAAAGATCCGATTGCGCTTAGTTTTTCGTTCAATGACTTGTCCCTTATGACAAATGGGACAGGTAACACCGATTTCTTTAGTGATGGCTTTTGTATTACGACACTCAGGGAAGTTGCTGCACGCGTAAAATTTCCCAAAACGTCCTAACTTAATGACCATTGGGTGGCCACAAACATCACAGTCAAAACCAGCTGGCTCATCTTTGATTTGAATCTTTTCAATTTCAGACTCAGCCTTATTCAATTCTTTGACAAAGGGTTGATAGAATTGATCGATGACATGTTGCCATTCTTCTTCACCGATTTCAACTTGATCTAGCTTACCTTCCATCTCGGCAGTAAAGGCAACATCAACAATATCTGGGAAAAATTCGACAATAAGCTTGTTGACAATTTCCCCAAGCTCAGTTGGCTCAAAGCGCTTAGCAGATAATTTAACATAGTACCTGCGTTGAATCACTTCTAAGGTTGGGGCATAAGTTGATGGTCGACCGACCCCATTTTCTTCTAAAGTTTTAATCAGAGTTGCTTCGGAGTAGCGAGCCGGAGGTTGCGTGAAGTGCTGTTCTGGAGAAGTTGATACCTTTTTAACGGTTTCTCCTTCTTCCATTTCAGGTAACATTTTGTTTTTATCTGAGTCATTGTAAACAGCCATATAACCGTCAAATTTCATTTGGCTTCCATTGGCAACAAAAAGCACGCCATTTTGCTCCAAATTCACCTTTACGGTATCAAAAACAGCTGCTGTCATTTGGCTAGCCACAAAACGATTCCAAATCAGAGTATAAAGTTTTAACTGATCCTTGTTAAGGTATTTGGCAATAGCTTCTGGTGTATGATTGACGCTAGATGGACGAATAGCCTCGTGAGCATCTTGGGCACCACTGGTATTTTTGACACGATTCCCATGTTTAGAATAATTAGCTCCAAAACGATTACTGATAAATTGGGCAGCATCATTTTGCGCTACAGGACTAATCCGTGTAGAATCAGTACGCATATAGGTAATTAAACCTTGAGTTCCGTTTTCTCCTAAATGAATCCCCTCATACAGTTGTTGGGCTACCATCATGGTTTTACGCGTTCTGAAATTGATTTTATTAGCAGCATCTTGTTGTAGAGAAGAGGTCGTATAAGGTAATGGGGCATTTCGACGGCGCTCTTTTTTCTCAACCTTACTAACCAAGAAATCATCACCTTTTAATTTAGCAAGAACTGCTTTAACGTCATCATTGTTGGAAAGTTTCATCTTCTTGCCATCAAGACCGTAAAAACTTGCTTGAAACTTCTTGGTTCCTTTTTTGAAGAGGCCATCAATAGACCAGTATTCTTCTGGAACAAAGGCTTTGATTTCATTTTCACGGTCAATGATGAGTTTTAAAGCAACCGACTGGACACGTCCTGCTGAAAGACCTTTTTTGACCTTTTTCCAAAGAATAGGTGAGATGGAGTAACCTACAATACGGTCCAAGACGCGACGGGCTTGTTGAGAATCCACTAAGTTCATGTCAATTTGACGAGGTTCCACAAAAGCATTTTTCACCGCATCTTTGGTAATTTCATTGAAAACCACTCGGTTTTTATCTTCAGGATCGAGTCCTAGAATATGTGACAAATGCCAAGAAATAGCCTCTCCCTCACGGTCCGGGTCACTTGCCAAGTAAACGTTTTTAGCAGCTTTGGCTTCTTTTTTCAAAGAATTGATAAGGGGGCCCTTACCACGGATATTAATGTATTGTGGCTCATAATTATTATCAAAATCAATAGACATAGAGGATTTTTTTAAGTCACGAATATGCCCTACTGAAGCGACAACTTTATAACTGCGTCCAAGATATTTTTCAATAGTCTTAGCTTTGGCAGGTGATTCAACAATAACAAGATTTTTCTTTGCTGCTGATTTCTTTTTAGTGGTAGACTTTTTAGTCCCCGTTTTCGGCTTAGTTGTAGTTTTTGTTCCCAATTCGACACACTTCCTATAACAGTTTGCTTAAAGCTTATAGCATAATATCCCATTTTTAAGGAACTGTCAATAAAAAAATGCTACATAGGAAGAAACTTTGTTATTTTTGATATTCAGAAAGGATGTCCATCCCTGATGTGACGCAGGTTGCTCCCTCTTTTATAAGCTGTAAACAACCTTCAGATTCGCCGTCCAAAATGTTTCCTGGAACAGCAAAAATATCTCGACCCTCTTCTATCCCAATTTGACAAGTAATCAAGGAACCTGAGCGATTTTTTGCTTCAACGACGAGAATACCTCGACTAAGCCCTGCAATAATACGATTGCGTTCCGGAAAGTGATACGATAGTGGTTCTTCTCCTGGACCGTATTCCGTCAAGATAAGGTGTTTCCTTCCTAAGAATGTTTGTAATTCTTGATTTTCTTTGGGATAAAAACGGTCTAATCCTGTTCCTATCACCGCAATGGTTTGTCCTCCGTTTTTAAGACAGGCTAAATGTGCACTAGTGTCAATACCTCGAGCAAGTCCGCTGACAATCACAAAACGGTTCCCGAGTTCTTTAAGAATTTTACGGACAGACTTTACTCCGGTATCGCTTGAGCGCCTTGAGCCCACAATGGCTAATTTAGGTTTATCAAGAAGGTCTAAATTGCCTTGAAAAAACAAGAGGACGGGCGGATTATATATTTCTTTCAAAGCCATTGGGTAATGTTTATCTAGGATAGAAATACTAGGGAATTGTTTAAATTCCATTTTTAACTTTTGGATATCTAACTGCTTATAGGTTTCTATAAAGTGAGACGGGTGCTTACAACCGGAAACAACGGCCATGTCTCGAAGCGACAACGATTTTTCCTGTTGCTTTTGGTAGTCAAGAATATTGAGAATATTTTTATTAGTCAGTCCAGCCTTCTTTAGCTTATAAAGTTCAAAATGATTCACTAAGTTACCTCCCTACTTCTTTTATTCGTAAAATAAAGAAAAAAAGTCTGCAATCTGCAGAACTTTTTAAAGGTTATTAGAATCAGTTAGTAAGCCTTAATAAGGATTACATGGACTTGATTGGTTCAAAACTCTTGCGATGAATTGGTGTTATCCCGTGTGTCCGCAAACCGTCTAAATGTTCTTTGGTACCATATCCTGAATTTTTAGCAAAGCCATAACCAGGAAAAATGCGATCATAGTTAGCCATCATCTGATCTCTGGTGACCTTAGCTACAATTGATGCTGCTGCAATAGACAAGGAATTGGCATCGCCTTTAATAATAGACTGTTGTGGAATGGCAATATCCAATGTCATGGCATCAATCAAGAGATAATCTGGCTGTGTGAGTTGGCCCTCTAACTGTTTAATGGCTTCTAGCATAGCTAGTTTGGTTGCTTCATAAATATTGACCTCATCAATAAGCTGATTGTCAATAATACCGATACCGATAGCCAAAGCCTTTTCTTTCACTGCCTGATAAATGGTCTCATGCTTAGATTTAGGGATTTTTTTAGAATCATTCAGACCTTTAATTTTGCAATGTTGAGGTAAGATGACACATGCTGCGACAACGGGACCTGCTAGGGGGCCACGTCCCACCTCATCAATACCTGCAATGGCTTGGTAGCCTTCTTTATAAAGCGCTTTTTCATAAGAAAGCATGGCTTCTAATCGTTCTTCCTCTGCTAAATCGGCCTGAATAGCCTTTTGTCGACTTTTTAGCGCTTTTTGGACACCTAACCTAGCGTCAGTTGCCAATTCTTGAAAGAGGGGGTCTGAGAGGCTAGTAACAGCTTCCAGGCTTTCTTTGATGGCTTTAATACTAGTCGACATCCATATCTCCCACCTGATCTAAGGTGTATTGACCTAATTTACCATCTCGAACTTCCTTGACGAATAAAGTGTAGAAACGGTCGTAATCATCTTTAAATCCCAGTTGGCGTGTCAAGGTCATAATGATTTCAGGAGCTTCTTCCTCAAGAGGAATATTCTTAAAACGCTTAGTAAGGCGACTAGGATAATGTGTTTTAAAGTAATTCAAACCAAAAATAGTGACCTCATCCATTGGTAGTAATTGGTCCTTGATAGCACCTGTTAAAGCTAATTTTAAGCCAACCAATTCGTCCTCAAATTTTGGCCATAAAATACCAGGGGTATCTAGAATTTCCAATTCCTTATTGGACTTCAACCATTGTTGCCCTTTGGTCACACCAGGTTTATTACCAACCACAGCAATTTTCTTACCAGCCAAGCGATTCATCAAGGTAGATTTACCAGCATTCGGAATGCCAATAATCATGGTTCGTAAGGTTTCTTTTTGAATACCACGATCACGCAGGCGCTTAATTTTATCAGCCATGAGTTCCTTGGCTGCTTCTGTTACTTTTTTAACTGTTGATTGTTCTTTAGAATTGATGGCTAGTGTTTTAATGCCTTGACTTTCATAGTAGGCTTTCCACTCTTTAGTTCGAGTTGCATCTGCCAAGTCAGCTTTATTTAAAATCATTAATTTAGGTTTATCACCAACAATTTTGGTGAGCATGGGATTTTGACTAGAAAGTGGCAAGCGTGCATCCACTAAAATAGTTACAAAGTCAACATGCTTTAAATTTTCCTGAACCTGTCTTCTGGCTTTGGACATGTGCCCAGGAAACCATTGAATCATTGCCATGAGTTTATCATTCCTTTCGTAGCAAGGTTTTTTATACATAACATTTGCTATTTTCTATTGGGGACCAAATAAGAGTCAACATTTTGCAGTCACAAAGCCAGCTGATTATTAATATTTTTTTAGTTTCTTTCTTAAGAGAAAGAAAAAACAGCCATTTATATAGCTTAGTGACTAAATTGATTTTAGACTACTCTTTTTTCTCTAAAATCAGACAAAGAAAATTTGACCGCTTTATATTATATCATGATTTGTGTGATTTTTCCGACTTCTGTTCTACCTTAACCGTTTTCAAAAGCCTTTGAAAAAATAAAAACTGATTTATGAATTGAGTTAATCATCTCGTTATACATGTTTTATAATCTCATATTTCCCTTCAAGAAAGATTATTGTAGACTGTTGTTCTAAGACTCAGATTAATATAGAAAAATCTTAGAGCATTCTTTCAGTACCTGCTCTAAGATTTTTAGGGTGTCGATATGTCAAACTGCTAAACTAATTTAAATCTTTTTCCTGTTCAACTTGTTCATTTAAATTGCTCTGCTATTTCTTATAAATAAGATTCTGTAGCTGAATTTACTTCATCGTATAATCGGAATTAGACACTCTAGTCAATCATCATGATAAAACTTGTTACAGCTAGGGCAACTGAATCAATCAAAGCCTAACGTTTACTTCATTTATTAATTTTTAAGTTAGGAGCAGTGATATATGGACTATTTCGGCTATACATCAGATTTAATTCTCACTAATAAAAAACTAGAAAAAACTAAAATTCCCATTGATAAATAAGCTGATAATTCTGTATGTTGTGTGGCTATAAAAACCATAAACATAGAAAGCAAACTTCCTATACAAGTTATTAGAAATCCCAAACCGGACTCAATCGCTCCCATTTTATCTTCTGGAACTTGTTTAAAAAACAACTCTTGGAGTTTAGGGTTGATTATCCCCATAAAGAAAGCACTTCCAAAAGCTCCAAAAAGAATTAAACTATAGTCAGAGAATAATATCCCAAAAGAAATAGTCAAATTTGCCATATTTGAAACTAAAATAGCCGTTCGTATAGATAATTTTTTAGTCAAAAAAGCAGTACAGATATTTCCTAAAATCATTAATTTTTCATTTTAAACCTCTATCACGCATATATGGGAATAAATTTAAATTAACTTCATAATAGCATACAATATGAAAAAATAAAAGTGAGGATTATCACATGAAAAACACGGTTTGTTAACACTTTTTCCGATTATATTAGAAAGTATTATTGTTATTGGTATAAGATAAGTCAAAGATCTAGTTGTTCACATTGAATGATTAGATTTTTTATTTTTTGGAACAGCTAATTGCTTTGAAAATAGGGAAATTGAGGATAATCATTGGCTATGATTTACAGTTTTCACTTGCAATTAGTTTTTATTAATCATATAATCTAGTTATCAAAACTAGATAGAAGGGTGACAAATGATTTTCCCATCATTACCTTATTGGCAAGACCTTCCTGATTTAGACCTTTATTTAGATCAAGTTCTATTGTACGTCAATCAATGCACGGATTTTTCTATGGTGTCAGATAATAAATCGTTAACGGCATCTATGATTAATAATTACGTCAAGCATGGGTATGTGACTAAACCTATCAAGAAAAAATACCAAAAGCAACAACTAGCGCGCTTAATTGCCATCAGTTTGTTTAAAACGGTATTTCCTATTCAAGATATTAGTCGCGTATTGGAGGAACTTCAGGCACAGGCTGATTCTGAAAGTCTTTACAATACTTTTGTAACCTGTTGGAATCAGAAGGCTCCCATTGAGGAGGACATTCCACCGATTGTGCAGGTTGCCTGTCAAACGGTCAAAGATTACCACAAAACTATTTATTTATTACAGGAGGTGACCCAATGAACCAAACCTTTAAACAAAGTTTACCCTTATCTTTTAGTGAGGAAGTAGCAAACAGCGTGACACACGCTATCGGAGCATTTGCTATGCTCATTCTACTTCCTATTTCAGCCAGCTATGCTTATCAAACTTATGACCTTAAAGCCGCTATTGGTATCTCCATCTTTGTCATCAGTCTCTTTTTGATGTTTTTATCCTCTACGATTTACCACTCCATGGCTTATGGTTCGGTTCACAAATACATTCTACGCATTATTGATCACAGTATGATTTACATTGCTATCGCAGGAAGTTATACACCTGTTGCCTTATCCCTTGTTTCTGGTTGGCTAGGCTATATCATTATTGTTTTGCAGTGGGGCATTACGCTTTTTGGGATTTTATACAAAATTTTTGCCAAACGTATCAATGAAAAATTCAGTTTGATGCTTTATATCGTTATGGGCTGGCTCGTTGTGTTTATCTTGCCAGTCATCATTCAAAAAACTAGTCTTGCTTTTGGTCTTCTCATGTTATTTGGTGGCTTGTCTTATACCATTGGAGCGGTATTTTATGCCAAAAAAAGACCCTACTTCCACATGATTTGGCATCTTTTCATCTTATTGGCCTCAACCCTTCAATTTATTGCCATCACCTTCTTTATGCTTTAAAATAGGTGGTCTGATAAGAGTCAAACAGAGTTTCCTATGCCTTTTTTATAGGGACATTCATTAAGAGAAATGGTATAATGGTTAACAATTAATAAGTGATTAGAAAGTAGAGACCTCATGAAAACTGTTCGTATTTTTTATAATCCCAATTCTGGAAAAAAAGAAGATCAGCTTGCCAGTGACGTTAGAGACTATTTTCTTCATCATGGTTTTTCCGAAAAAGATGTTGAAGTGATTACCCCTAAAGATGCAGACCAAGCTTTCCTCCTAGCGAAACAAGCTGCCAAAGATCATATCGACCTCGTCATTCCTTTGGGAGGAGATGGTACGCTTAATAAAATTATCGGTGGTGTATATGAGGGAGGAGCTCACTGTTTAATTGGCTTAGTCCCGTCAGGAACGGTTAATAATTTTGCGAAGGCTCTCCATGCTCCCTTACAAACTTCTGAGGCCTTAGATACTATTTTATCTGGTCAAGTGAAGAAAGTTGACATTTGCAAAGCCAATCACCATTACATGATTTCTAGTTTGACGCTTGGGTTACTAGCTGATATTGCTGCAGATGTAACGGCTGATGAGAAAAGACGGTTTGGTCCTTTACCCTTTTTGAAAGATAGTATTCGAATACTGAGACGAAATCGCAGCTATCATATCTCATTGATTAGCCACAATCATCATATTCATTTAAAAACAAAATTTTTATTAATTACCATGACTAATACCATAGCTGGTTTTCCTTCCTTCTCCCCAGGAGCACAAGCTGACGACGGCTACTTCCAAGTCTACACCATGAAAAAAGTTTCCTTCTTTAAATTTTTATGGCACATTAATGATTTCAGACAAGGCGATTTCTCCAAGGCAGAAGAAATTAGTCATTTCCAAGCCAATAGTCTAACCCTTCAACCTCAGCATCACAAACAAGCTATTTCTCCTCGTTCCCGAATTGATGGAGATAAAAGTGACTACCTTCCTATTCAGTTAGACCTGATTCCAAAAGCAGTTTCCATTATCGTTCCTAAAGACAATTAAAAAAGTGCCATACGGCACTTTTTTGTCTTATCTAAAAGGTTAACTTTTGGTTTTTTCTGAATCGTCTTCAGTATCGGTCTTATCGCTTTTGAGTTGGTTCACTTTAGATTGGATAGTCTGACTAGTTGTTTCACTAAATCCTTCTACCTTTTCTTTAGCCTGTTCTAATGAGTCCTCAACCGTTTCTGCGGCAATACCGCCATACACTTCGACAGCATCTTTAGTATCTTGCCATTTTTCTTCAACCGTTTCTGCCGCAATCCCACCATATACTTCAACAGCATCTTTGGATTCTTGGACTTTTTCGGAAACCGTGTCTAGTACTTTTTTACTTTTATCATGCAAGTAAGTGTTAAGATCTTCAATCTTCTTAGCACTCTCTTTCAACAATTGGTCTTTTTTAGAAGATGAAAGGCTCAAGTAAGCAATCGTTGCTGCGGCTGAACCTAACAATAATCCTAAAAAGATGCCATGATTTTTCTTAGCCATTGGCTGACCTACTTTCTGTTAGTCGGAGTTTTACTGTCGTTAATAATTTTTTTTGCCAGTTTGACAGCTGGAACGACCAGTAAAACAAGTTGTAAGACTTCGGTGAATTTAATATTTCGTTTTTTCATGAAGCAAATTACTCCTTTTTATCTTTTCCTGATAAATGATCAACAAATCCTTTGAGACTATCTTTAGCATCATCAAGCACTTCTGCAAGCTTCCCTTTAGTATGTTCAGCTTTGCCTTCTGCCTCCAAAGATTTATCATCTGTTAGATGACCTACAGTTTCTTTAATTTTTCCTGAGATTTGGTCTCGTTTAGCATCAAATTTTTCTTCTGACATCGTTACACGTCCTTTCAATTGATGAGTCACCACATTGTCTTATCTAAAAGGATTAATGAATGGTTGCCAAAGTGACTACACCAATTATTTTTGTATTTTCAATAAAATAAGACTCAATCAAATGCTTTGTAAAATAGATATTAAAGCCTTATATCGTCTTAATTTGAAAAGTGACAACACATTTATTAATTTATATTGTCATTATACCATGAGTAAGGTATCTCGTCAAAGATTTTGATTGATTGGCGTTAACTATCTTTTCATAATCGTTACCAGATTTTGGCTACTATTAAAAAATCCAAGACCTTTTGAGATCTTGGAAATCTACTTATGTTAACTGATTGAAATCCCAAACATCGGTGACCCAACCGTCGTAAAAGTCAGGTTCGTGGCAGACCATTAAAATGGATCCTTTATAAGCTTTCAGAGCACGTTTGAGTTCTTCTTTAGCATCCACGTCTAAATGGTTGGTTGGCTCGTCCAAAATAAGTACATTATTCTCACGATTCATGAGTAAACAGAAGCGTACCTTAGCTTGTTCGCCACCAGAAAGCACTTGGATTTGGCTTTCGATATGTTTTGATGTCAGGCCACAACGGGCAAGAGCTGCTCGTACCTCAGCCTGATTCAAAGCTGGAAAGGCATCCCAAACAGCCTCTAAAGGTGTTTGACGATTATCACCTGCTACTTCTTGTTCAAAGTATCCAACTTCCAAGAAGTCTCCTGTTTCAACTTCCCCTTCTAACGGTTGAATAATTCCTAATAGGCTCTTGAGGAGGGTAGATTTTCCGATACCGTTGGCCCCAATAATAGCAATTTTTTGATTGCGCTCAAAGTTAAGGGTCAAAGGCTCTTTGGTTAAAGGACGGTCATAACCAATCACAAGATCTTTAGCTTGGAAAATAAAACGGCTCGGAGTTCTTGCTTCCTTAAAGTCAAAACTTGGTTTTGGTTTTTCTGCTTGAAGCTCAATCAAATCCATTTTATCCAGCTTCTTCTGACGAGACATGGCCATATTACGCGTTGCTACTCTAGCTTTATTACGATTAACAAAGTCTTGCAAGTCCGCAATTTCCTTTTGTTGGCGTTCATAGGCTGCTTCTAACTGGGATTTTTTCATGTCATAGACCGCTTGGAACTGATTATAATCACCAGTGTAGCGAACCAAATCTTGATTTTCAACATGATAAACAATATTAATCACATCGTTCAAGAAAGGAATATCATGCGAAATTAAAACAAAGGCATTCTCATAGTTTTGCAAGTAGCGCTTGAGCCACTCAATATGTTCTGCATCGAGGTAGTTTGTTGGCTCATCCAATAAAAGAATATCTGGTTTTTCCAACAATAGCTTAGCCAATAAGATTTTAGTTCGTTGGCCACCTGATAGAGCGGTGACATCAGATTCCATCCCAAAATCCATCACCCCTAAGGCACGTGCCACTTCATCAATTTTAGCATCCAAGGTATAGAAGTCGCGGCTTTCCAGACGATCTTGCAGCTCGCCGACTTCTTCCATCAAGGCATCAACATCTGCTCCTTCATCTGCCATTGACAGGTAAATGTCATTGATACGCTCTTCGGTCTTAAATAACTCATCAAACGCTGTTCGAAGGACATCTCGAACGGTTTGCCCAGCTTCAAGCACTGTGTGTTGATCCAAGTACCCTGCAGTGACATATTTGGACCATTCAATTTTTCCTTCATCTGGCTGGAGGTGACCAGTAACAATACTCATGAAGGTTGACTTGCCTTCACCGTTTGCCCCAACCAAACCAATATGTTCTCCCTTGAGAAGACGGAAAGATACATTTTCAAAAATAGCACGATCACCAAAACCGTGACTAAGTTGTTTCACTTCTAAAATACTCATGACTTCTTCCTTAATAATCATCAAAAAAGCCGTTAAAACGGCTTTCTGCATTTATTCAATTATGGCAAAATTGTAACTTTTTGTCAATGAAGGAATAGTTAGTTATTTTTCTGGAATTGAGGGAAGGAACTTATCAGCGGACGCACCATTCTCTTGAATTGTTTCTAGTTGTTGTTTTTCATCCTCTCTTAAATAAGCATATTTTTGTTTTTCCTCTTCTGAGTAACCATTATCATAACCATAATGATCAGTCGGACGCATATTAGCTGTTCGTTTAGTCATGTAAACATTTACTCTTCTTTTTCCATCTAAAACAAAATGATCAACACGACCTGTAATAGTATAATTTTCAATATTATAGTAATCTAAATTATTAACTAAGACCCGATTTTTGAAATTACTATCGTAACCGTCTGTAAAATCAATATCATGTAATCCATGAATTAGTAAATTACGTTCTAATAACAGCTGTCCATTGGTATCGTCAATATAATTGATATTAATAGGCTCTGTTTTTTCCTTACCATAATTAGCTAACTGATCTTTATGAACAATAGTATACGTTTCGGTGATAGCATCAGTATTACCATTCTCTGTTCCATAGCCTGTTTTATCCCCTTCTTTAGGAATAAATTCGCGATTTTTAACATAATAGGTAAAGTTATCTTCGTCAAAAAATGTATCACGTTGACCATCATGTGTAATTCTTGTCGAAACTCTTTCAGCAATTACGAACCCAGGATGTTTCTCGTTTAAAATTTCCTGAGCTCTAGTTTTTAATTTTTCTGAATCAATTGCTGAATTTATTTTTTTCCTATCTAAATCAAGAGAATAATTGTATTTTCTTCCGTCTTCATAAGATTCAAAGTTGACATTATAGTGAACTGCGACATCTGTAGCAGGCTTAACCACTTCAGGGTCAATTTCTTTTTCAGCTTTTTTTAAGATAACATGACCTGATAAAAGATATTGTTGGACCTCATCTTTCCCAAAATTGACTGATCCATCAGTTCCTGCAATATAAAGGTCACCATAACGATTTGTCACACGAGCATCTTTATCAAAGTCAACGACTTGAAATTGACGAGTAAAACGGCTACTTGATAATTGGTGTTGAACAGCTTTTAATAAGTCCGCTTTACTGTATACTGCTGTATTAATATCATAATCAATGAATTTAATATAAACTTCTTGACCTGTTTCTTGAACTCGTCCAGTCACAGAGATAATTAGATAACTTTTTTTAAGAACATATCGTCAGGCTCCATCCAAGTAGGCCCAGCAACAGCCTGTACCGGTTTAGCGTGTGCAAATACTGCGGCGCTCAATAGTGTAACGCCTAATAATCCTAAATGTTTTTTCATAAAAAAACCTCCCTTTCCTCATCATTATACATTATCATTATTAGAAAATAAAACATTCTCATTTCGGGATTTTGATAAAATACAATTAAAAATCAATTATCTGAAAATATAATTGATTTTTATGATACCGCTATAAGTTCTTTCTAAATTTAAGATGTGAGAAAGTTTAAAGTATTTTTATCTAAAAAATAATTTATTTTTTATTTTTAGATAATATCATTATCTGGTTTTTTCTGACGCCATTTAGCTCTTAATCCTTGTAGTATAGGGTAGAGAATAGGGACTGCTACTATGGTGACGAGTGTCGTCCCAAAACTACCTCCAACCTTTCCGAGTGCTACGAAGAAAGCTGCTGGAAAAGAAAGTTGACCTACAGCATAATGAAGCAAGCTGTATTTGATGATATTGAGGAGCAATTTAACCAAGCCTGCTATGACTCCCACTGCTATAATAGCTATTGGACGCTGACTTGACTGCATTCCTTTTTCATAAATAAGGTGTAGGACAAGACAGATTATCATAGATTCCAAAATGGTTATCCAGGCAACAGGGGCATAACCGTTTAAAATATCGAAAATGCCCAATCCCAGACTGGCCACCAGAGCTGCTTCTTTACTACCGTATAGAAGAACAGCAACCACCACCAAGGCATTTCCAAGATGAACAAATTGAGCGCCCACTGGAATACGTAGCAATTGGACAGCTATAAAAATTAGGCTAGCATAGAGACTCAGTTCAATGCGATGAGCTAGTTTAGATGATGTCATTTGTTTTCCTCCATTAATTGTTGAAATGATGTGTTCAGATAGGCTAGATGCGGTTCGTAGGCAATTCCAAAAGAGATATCTTCTTTTAGCATAAGAGTCGTTTGCAAAGCTTTTTCGATAAAGGAAATAGCAAGGTTAAGAACATCTTTCATAGGCAATTCATAGCAAAAACCAGATGCTATAATAGCTGAAACGATATCTCCTGTCCCATAAAATTGTTGAGGAAACTGAGTTCCAAAATAATAGCTTAAGTGATTTTTAGACGATTGATAGTAAGCAAAACCAATTTCTCCTTCTTGGAAAGAGATTCCGCTAATGACAATATGCCGAGGTCCAAGAGATGCTAATTTTATGACTAATTGTTTCACATCCTCTTCACTGTAATGTGTGCCTAAATAGGGAGTTTGCGTTAACAGGCAAGCTTCGCTCACATTAGGTATTAACAAGTCCGCTTGGCCTGCCAGTTGAGTCATCACAGCTACATGTTGGCTTGTGAAGCCAGTGTAAAGTTTTCCTTGATCCGCCATAATAGGATCAAGGATCAGAGGCACTTGTTGTTGCGACAGAAAATCCAAAATCTTCTCTGCATCTTCTGTTTGGCTAAGATAGCCTACAACTATGGCATGACAATCAGCACCTCTTTCTCTCCACTCTGTTAAAAAAGCCTTCATTAAATCTGAAGTTCCCCATTTCACAGGCTTGTTTCCCCCACCTGTATGCCCCGATAAGAGACAGGTCGGTAATAAGGCTTGCTCCATGCAACAGGCTGCCATTACAGGAATGCTGGCTGATAGTCCTACTTTTCCTATGCCAACTAAGTCGTTGGCCACCATAATACGTTTCATACTCACATACCTCTTTTCCTTAGTAACTATTGTAAGAAAAAGTGTTATTAGGTACAATAGAGTTAACGATTAACTGTATGGGGACAACTATGACAAGCAAATACCAAACCATTATTTCAGATTTGGACCAAGCTATCCAAACGCAAGCATTAAAAAAAGGAGATAAACTCCCTTCCATTCGGCAATTAAGTGACCATTATCGGTGCAGCAAAGACACTGTGCAACGTGCTCTATTAGAACTAAAATATAGACACCTCATTTATGCGGTGCCAAAAAGTGGTTATTATGTTCTAGGAAAAGTGTCTGAAGAAGATACTGCTGTCGATTTAAGTCTCGAGGACTATAACAACATTGCTTACGAAGACTTTCGGCTTTGCCTCAATGAAGCTCTGGAAGCTAGAGATTCTTATCTCTTTCACTACTACCACAAAGCCGAAGGGCTAGATGATTTACGAGATGCTTTGGTGCCTTATCTGGCAGACAATAGTATTTATAGCTGCAAGGAGCAACTTCTTATTACTTCTGGGACACAGCAGGCTCTCTATATACTATCGCAAATGCCTTTCCCAACCGCTGGGCAGACCATTCTTATTGAAAAGCCAACCTATCATCGTATGGAATCTCTGCTTAATCATTTAGGAGTACCCTATCAAACCATTAATCGAGGGTTTAATGGGCTGGATTTAGGGGTCCTAGAATCCCTTTTTCAGTCTGAAGAGATTAAGTTTTTTTATACTATCTCACGCTTTTCAAATCCTTTAGGGCTTTCTTACACGACCAAAGAGAAAGAAGCTATTGTTCGCTTGGCAGAACAATACCATGTCTATATTTTAGAAGATGATTACCTAGGTGACTTTGTTAAAGCAAAGGAACCTCCTCTTCACTATTATGATACTCATCAGCGTGTGATTTACCTCAAGTCATTTTCCATGAGTGTTTTTCCGGCACTTAGAATCGCTACACTTGTTTTACCCCAAGCTTTAAAGTCACAGTTTCTGACTCAAAAATCAATGATTGATTTGGATACCAACTTGTTGATGCAAAAAGCCTTGGCACTCTATTTGGAAAATGGCATGTTTTATAAAAATCTCAAGCACATCAAACGTTTGTTAAAGGAGAGGGAAGATGGTTTAGACACAGTTCTAACGACTCACTTATTGAAGAAGCAGTACCGTTTGACTCCTACCCATCTCATTATCAATACTGATAACTCTCCCACTCTCCCTCAGGCGTTGCTCCCTGAAAAGAGTTCTTTTCTCATAAGTGGTAACAGTCGTTATCTGATAATAACTATTCATCAAAACAGCCTACATCAGTTAAGGTTATTTTTTGACACTCTCAATAACTCCTTGTAAGAGCTATTTTTAACAAGACACTAAAAATCCCCCAAAGGCTATCCTTTGGGGGATTTGGGTTTATTTTGTTTGCTCAAAACGCAAGTGAACAATAATGTTATCACCATAACCATTCCGTTCAAGATCGCGCTGTAGGCGATAAGAAATGTAATGTTCTGCAATGGTGATATAACCTGCATCCATCAAACGATTTTCAACGAGGGATTGAATCATGTTGATGGTAGGGCGTTCAGCATGCACTTCTTCTAAATCAATGACGACTTTTTTAGTAACTTGAGCGAGATTTTGTCGCCAGGTATCATCGATAACATATACCGTTCTTGCTGCTTTGATAATCGCTTGATAAATTTTATCGGGGTCAAATTCAGCGACTTGACCATCACGCTTAATAATTTGCATAAGAGCGCCTCTTTTCATTAGTTTTCATCTCTACTTACATTATGCAAATGTTTTCACGATTTGTCAAGTCATAGCACTCAAACTAGCGATATAGCAAGGTTTCTTGCCTTTCTTTGTTTCATTCATCAAATGAAAAAACCTTAATGTATAGGGAAAACACCTAAATCACTTGGGACAATTAACCCTTTCTCATGCAGACTTTCTGCAATTTGAACGGCATTCCAAGCAGCACCTTTTAATAAATTATCCGAAACCACCCATAGATGAAGCCCATTAGCAATGTCGAGGTCTTTACGAATACGACCCACAAAGGTATCACGGCTCCCTACGGCATTAACAGCCTGAGGATAGAGTTGCTGGCTCACATCATCTTGCAGAACCGCTCCAGGGAACTGACGGATAGCCTCTTTGACGTGATCAATTTGGGCTGGCACTTTTGTTTCGAGATAAACAGATTCAGAGTGAGCGGATAAGACTGGGATACGAACACAAGTGGCAGAGACTTTGAGTGTAGGATCTGCCATAATTTTCTTGGTTTCCATGGTCATCTTCATTTCTTCATAAGTGTAATCATTTTCTGTGAAGAGATCAATTTGAGGCAGAGCGTTAAAAGCAATAGGGTAATGTTTTTTATCTCCAGCTGAAGGTAAAATAGCTGCTGCTACTTCCTTTGGAGTTTTGCCTTGAAGAAGGATTTGTTCATATTGAGAAAGTGTCTCTGCGATAGCGGACTGACCAGCTCCTGAAACAGCTTGATAAGTTGAAACGATGATGCGTTCTATCCCCCACCGTTGGCGAATGGGTTCAAGTGCAATCATCATTTGGATGGTTGAACAATTAGGACAGGCCACAATACCTTTATGATGATCGAGAGCTTCTGCATTGACTTCTGGAACGACCAAAGGGACTTCTGGATGTTGGCGAAAATGGGAGGTATTATCAACAACTACTGCACCTGCCTGAACCGCATAAGGTGCGAATCGCTCTGAGACGCTACCACCCGCTGAAAATAGAGCAAGATTAATCCCATCAAAGGCTGCTTCATTTGTTTCTTCAATTGGAATCTCTAGCCCCTTGAATGGCAACGTCTTACCTACAGAACGTGCCGATGCCAGAAGTTTGAGTTTTGAAATAGGGAGATCGGATTCTTCTAACATCTTAATCATTTGGTGGCCAACAGCTCCTGTTGCTCCCACAATAGCTACAGTATAGCCCATACAATCACCTCTTACGTTGAAGTCTTTATCAGACATTCTTTTTGTAATTTTCTAAAAATTTATAATAGACCTATTATAGCTTATTTTATTTTAAAAGAAAAGCACAAAAAAAGGATTGAGAATATCTCAATCCTAGGGGCGTTCTTACTTAGTAAGAGCGTGATAAAAAGGTTCACACAAATTATCAAAGTCGGCTTCCCGCCTTAATGACCTCCCCTGCGCAAAAGTGGTTTTGCAACCACAATCGACTCATCGCATACTACTATTCTAACAGAACATGTCCTAAATTACAAGAGAGGAGCAATGGTTCTGACTAACAGTCCAACTAATTTTTGATACCATGGGCGGGTCTTGAGTTGTTCTTGTGTTACTAAAACTGATTTTTCTTGTGTTTCCTTAAAATCCTTGACAATTTCCGCGATGGCAGACACACGATACAAATAGGTCGCACATTCAAAATGATGATATAAACTGCGATAATCTAGGTTAATTGTCCCAACGACTGCTTTGGTATTATCTGATACAAAAATCTTGGAGTGGACAAATCCTGGCTGGTATTCATAAATCTTAACCCCCGACGTCATTAGAGCTTTGTAGTATGTTTTAGCTAAGGCATAGGGAATGCCTTTGTCAGGAACACCAGGCATAATAATACGAATATCTACACCACGTTCTGCAGCAAATCGCAGAGCATGTTCCATCTCACTGTCTAAAATCAAGTAAGGGGTCATGATGTAGACATAATTTTTGGCATGGTTCAAAATATCAATATAAACATTCTCTCCGATTTTATCGGTATCTAAAGGCGAGTCTCCATAAGGAATCACGTAGCCATCCGATGGAAGGGAGGGAATATGTTTCGAAAGATAGGGGTCGATAATCAACTCTTTTTCAGTGATAGACCACATCTGTAAAAAGAGAATTAAAAAGCTATCGGTTGCTTCACCTTCTAACATCAATCCAGCATCTTTCCAGTGGCCAAAACGGTCAATCTCGTTAATGTATTCATCAGCTAAATTCACACCGCCCGTAAACGAAACGTCTCCATCAATGACCACTATTTTTCGGTGATCTCGGTAATTATAATAGGTGGAAATAAATGGTGAAATCGGTAAAAATGACTTTGCCTTGATTCCTAGTTGTTGCAATCTTACCGCATAGTCTGGTGATAGGGTTGACAATTCATTCATTCCATCAAACAAGACTCTTACTTCCACACCCTCTTTTACTTTTTTCTCTAAAATGCTTAAAATTTCTCCCCACATTTGCCCTTCAGCAATAATGAAAAATTCTAAGAAAATGTATTTTTGGGCCAAAAGCAACTCTTCTTTTAACCGTTTGAAAAACGTTTCCCCTGTTGGAAAATAAGTTGTTCTTGTGTTGTTATAGATTGGAAAATTGCCGCGGCTCCTTTCCAAATATTGCACCAGGTGGTAAGTGGTTGAGGTATTATCTTTAAGGACTTCTAAAATAGCTTCATCATCTCTGAGGTAAGGAGCAGAAAGATCCACTAAATAGCTAATTCTTTGTTTGAGTCCGCGATAACCCCAGTCTAATTTGGTGTAGATGAGAAAAAGCGAACCCAACAAGGGGGCAATCATAATTAAAATTAACCAAGTCATTCTTGAAATAGCATCCATTTCACTATTAACCAGATACAAGACGATAGCAATAGCAAAAATACCTTCTAAAATAGTAATCCAAACACGGTATTGCTCCATCCAAGCATAGGTTAGAAATAAGAAACCTAGCTGAAGGATAATTAATAAAACAATAACAGTTGTTCGACTAAAAATGCCTCGTAAAACTCCTCGTCTCCCTTTATGGAGCAAATATTTTACTTTTGCTTTCTTTTTGATAACCAATCCTCCATCTTAACAAATCTCATTTTACATATTATATCATAGTAATGGAGGAAGCGAGTCACCTATAATCTGATTAATTTGATTAATAGCCTTACTCTCTTAAATAGCTCACTAATAGTATTGGTGACAATAGCTTTTTTCTAGTATTTAACTATTTCTCCTCTAAAAGTCTATGTTTCAACTGTAACTCTCTCTAAATAAATGATTCTGGCATGATGATAAAAAAGAAGCAGATCAATCTCTCCTCGCTAAAAAGACAGAGAGATTGTCTTACTTCTTTTCTGAAATCTAGCCTCTTAACTAACAAATCAGCAGAATTCACTAAAGGATTAAACTAAATTAGTCAATGACTAATACTAAGCTAAATTATTAGTGATTTGTTTTATGAAAAAGGACTTAGTGTTTTTCTTTCTTTTTGAAAAGAGCTACAAAAACAGTCGAGCATAGAAGTCCTAGTCCAGCTAAAAGAGAAGGGTTTGAACGTTCTGCTGTCTTAGGCAGTACTTTTGCTGAAGATGGCTGAGATTCCATATTGTAGTGGAATGTGTCAGCATTTTCCTTTTCATCTAAGCCTTTTGGAGCTAATACCTTAGGTTGGTCCGATTTTGTTTCCGTAAGCATCAAGAGATTAGCGTCATCTATCATACTATCAATGAATTCTTTGAGTTGCTCATCAGTCATTTCAGGATCTGTAGATGCTTCTGAAGACTGTTCTTCTCCATTTGTCATTGGTTGAGAAGACTCTTTTTCAACCTCTTCTGGTGTTTCTTTTTCAACATTCTCGTTTTCTGTAGGCTGATCTGATTGACCTTTAGGTAACAGTTTTTCAAGAGAAACAGCATGGTAATTGCCGAAACGATCTTCTGCAATTAAAACAAGTTTGCTAAAGTCAACTGTCAGTGGTTCTTCTGATAATTCTGTTTCAATTGTTTTTGGAATATCAAAGCTTCCATCTGCCTGCATTGGAATATAGTGAACAACCTGATCATTATAAGGTTCTTCACCCTCTTCAACTTCAGCTGGAATTTCAGTATTATAACCAATTTGGAAACGAACACCTTCTGGTAATTGACTCACATCAATCCTGAATTTACCTGTTTCTGCATCATAGGACGCTTCCGTTGGAAGTTCAGGTAGACTTGTTTTCACCTCTACTTTGAAATCTTGAATTTGAGCTTTTGCACCTTCTGCTACTGGTGTATAGAGTACTCGGTAAGTGTATAGCCCATCTGCAACAGTTTCGTTATCACTTGATTGACCACTCCATTCAGTGTTTTCAAAACGATGCATGACTTTAGCACTTTCGTCTAAGTCTTGGAAGTATTTACGTGTAGCAGCGGTTGAACTTTCCCACACGAGATTACCATCTTTATCAAGTACTTGTGCCTTAATGAAAAGGCAACACTTTTCTGAACAATTTTTATAAAGTGCTTTTTAAGCGATAATTCGTTTGGTCATGGGAGTTTGGTAGTTAAGACTACCATGAATGCGATGATAGTTCCACCAGTGGACATAATCTTTCGTTTTGAGGGCTAATTCTTCTAGTGATTGAAAGGTTTCTTGGTTGATAAACTCCAGTTTGAAGGAACGATAGGTACTCTCAGCGACGACATTGTCATAGGGACAACCAGCCTGACTGAGAGAACGGGTGATTCCAAAAGCTTCAAGCATCTCATCAATCAGCTGATTGTCAAACTCCTTGCCACGATCAGAATGGAACATCTTGACCTTGGTTAGTGCATAAGGGATGCTTTGAATGGCTTGTTTAACGAGCTCCGCAGTCTTGTGCCAGCCAACGACACATAGCTGAAATGCTGTATTTATCCTTATTAGCAGTGATTACTTGTCTTTTTGTGCCATAATCACTGCCGCTTGCTTTAGGATATCTAATTGCATTTCGAGTTCTTTATTGCGTTTTCTGAGTTGAATCAGTTCCCGTTGTTCATCTGTCATATTATCAACAGACTTGAAGGAACCCGTTAGTTTGGCTTGTCTGACCCACTTATCGAAGGTTGAGGGCGTTAACTCATATTCTTTGATAAGCTCACTTCGTTTCATTCCAGCATTGTGGAGGTCAACAATTTGTTGCTTAAAATCATCGGTGAAGTGGCGACGTATTTTTCTAGACATATCTGTTCTCCTGTTTTCTTTAGTGTAGAACACTTTATAAATTCTGTCTAGTTTAGTGTAACCGATTCACATTGGACTAATGTCAAATAAGTAGACAGAAAACCGTGTTATTTTATTGCGTTAAACTAATTTTCTTCTTTCTGATTAGGGGTTAGTCCTAGATTAGCCGTATGTGGGTTGTAATTGTTATAAAAATTCTCAATGTATTCAAAGCAGTCTAATTGAACCTGTTTGATATTTTGATACTTTTTTCGGTTGATTTGTCTATGCTTTAAATACTTGAAAAAAGCTTCCGTTACGGCATTATCATAAGGATATCCAGGTTTAGAAAAAGAATGCATGATATTGTTGTCATCAATTATTTTTCTAAATTCCCTGGCCTTAAATTGTGACCCTTGGTCGGAATGAAAGAGAAGTGTTCCTTCAATCTTTCTTTTATTAAGAGCTAATTCTAGAGTGTCACATGCTAACTTTGCATCCATACGGTGACTCAATTTCCAAGCAATACATTTTCTAGAATAGAGATCAAGTATTGCGCAGAGATAGACATATTTCTTATATCCAATAGAAATATAGGTGAAGTCAGTAGACCATACTTGATTAGGTTTGTCAGGATAAAATTTCTGGTTGAGTAAGTTTTGAGGATACGTTTTTTGAGTCTTTTTAAGAGCTGTTTTTGGCTTAATGGTAGCCATTTTAGGGAGCGCCATATTCTTCATTAGACGGTAAATTCTTCCTTCAGAGATTTTTGTGTCGTAGTCTCTTTGAAGAATGACCTTGATAGACTTCACACCAAGTCTTTTGTTTGCTTTGGTATAAATTTCAAGTATTTGTTTTCTATAAATTTGATTATCCAATTCTCTTTTTGAGGGCTTATGTTTTAGAAATTTATAGTAAGTGGAGCGATTGACACGTAAAACACGACACAAGGTTGTTGTGGCGTGTTCAAAGCGTAACCGATAGACAGCAAGGAGTCTTACTTTAAGTTTTGCATGAATATGGCACTTGCTTTTTTTAGGATAAGGTTCTCCTCTTCAAGCTGCGCATTACGTTTTTGTAGCTCTTGTATTTGCTTGGTAGTAAGTACAGAATTATCTTCGAGTTTGACTTGAGAATACTGTTTGATCCATTTTGCAAGCGCAGAAGCGGATACCCCATAGTCTTTACAGAGTTCAGACTGAGTTTTTCCAGTTTGATAAAGGTTGACAAGGGATTGTTTGAATTCTTCATCGTAGCGTTTAACTGTTGACATAGGTTGTCCTTTCGTTTTTGTGTCTTTTAAAACAGATTGTAACACACAAAGTTTTGTCTACTTTTATAGTATACATCCAGCAAAAGCTGAGATTGGCTCTTGCTCTTTTGAGCTAGTTTCGTCTGCCTTAGAAGCCTCTTCTTTTGTTTCGTCAGCAGCTGCTTCGCTTTCTTCTGTTTCAGAACTAGTTTCTGAGTTAGTAGCTGTTGTTGAAGCTTCAGTTTTTTCATCAACAACTGAGGAATCAACAGAGCTAGTCTGAACAACAGTTTCCTCAACAGGCTGTTCATCGGCTAACACAGAGTGCTGATTTAATAATAAAAGGCTTGTTGTTGCAAGCGTCAATTGACATACTATTTTTTTTAGAATGATTTTTCATGGTCACTACAATACCTCCAATAACGTGTGGATATAACGATACAACATTATTAAAAAATTAACAATAGATTTATTAAAAATTAATTTATTTTTTCTTATCATTAACTTTTTTGTTATCACTGAAAGCAGTTAATTAGCTACTGGAATGTTACCATAACTTAAAATAAGCGTTAACAAAGGAAAGCACACCTAAAAAACCTGATGATTAATCCATCAGGTTTCTTCACTTTATTAAGATTTAGATTAGTTTTGATTAAAACAGACCAATTGCTGTCCCGTCTTCAGTAACGTCCATTGCCATTGCTGCTGGAACTTTTGGTAGGCCAGGCATAGTCATCACATCTCCTGTTAAAGCAACAATAAATCCTGCTCCTGTTTTAGGAACAAATTCACGGATAGTGATGTCAAAATCTGTCGGTGCTCCTAACAAGGAAGGGGTATCGGAGAAACTGTATTGTGTCTTAGCCATACAAACAGGCAATTTATCCCAACCGAATGCTGCGAACTGCTTCAATTGTGTTTTGGCTTTTGGGCCAAATTGAACAGCTTTACCCCCATAAATTTGGGTAACGATCTTGGTCACTTTTTCTTCCAATGAATCTTCATCTGCATAAAGACGCTTGTAATCAGAGGACTCTTGATCAATCACACGAACCACTGTTTTGGCTAGTTCTACGCCTCCTTCAGCTCCATTAGCCCAAACACTGGCTAATTCTACAGGAACATTTATATCAGCACAGAGAGCCTTTAAAGTCGCAATTTCAGCTTCAGTGTCTGCGACAAATTCATTGATTGCCACGACAACTGGTACATCGAAGTGACGCATATTTTCGACATGACGTTTTAAATTGGCAAAACCTAACCGAACAGCTTCGCAATTTTCAGTCGACAAATCGGCCTTATCAACCCCTCCGTGCATCTTAAGAGCACGTAAGGTGGCAACCACCACAATAGCATCTGGTGCTTTAGGAAGGTTAGGAACTTTAATATCGAGGAACTTCTCAGCACCCAAATCAGCACCGAATCCAGCTTCCGTAACGGTGTAATCTGCCAATCGCAACGCTGTTGAGGTAGCAAGGACAGAGTTACATCCATGGGCAATATTAGCAAATGGTCCCCCATGAACAAGGGCTGGTGTTCCATAAATAGTCTGTACTAAATTTGGCTTGATAGCATCTTTTAGAATTAATGTTAATGCTCCTTCAACCTTCAAGTCACGAACATAGACAGGCTTACGATCATAGGTATAAGCGATCACAATATTTGCCAATCGTTCTTTCAGGTCTTTTAAATCAGTCGCTAAACATAGAATAGCCATGATTTCAGAAGCTACTGTGATGTCAAATCCATCTTCGCGTGGCACACCATTCACAGGACCGCCTAAGCCGACAATTACTTGGCGAAGAGCACGATCATTAAGATCTACCACGCGCTTCCATATAATACGACGTTGATCAATTCCTAAATCATTTCCTTGCTGTAAATGATTATCAATCAAAGCTGACAAGGCATTGTTGGCTGTGGTAATGGCATGCATATCACCTGTGAAGTGAAGATTGATATCTTCCATTGGCAAGACTTGGGCGTAGCCCCCGCCTGCTGCACCCCCTTTAATACCCATAACAGGGCCAAGGGAAGGCTCGCGTAAAGCAATCATGGTTTTTTTACCAATTTGATTTAAAGCGTCTGCCAATCCAATGGACATGGTTGATTTCCCTTCGCCTGCTGGAGTAGGGTTAATAGCAGTTACCAAGATTAATTTTCCAGGCTCATTTGTTGAGACGGATTTGATTTTCTCAAAAGATAATTTAGCTTTATATTTACCATAAAGCTCAATATCATCAGCTTCTATTCCAATTTTGTTAACAATATCAGTAATTGGTTGTAAGGTGACACTTTGGGCGATTTCGATATCTGATTTCATGATAACTCCTCAATTTTATGTAATGTCGTCATTATATCACATTTTAAGTTAGTCGTACATTTATTTGAATCATAACACATAATGTTCGTTTTTTAGTTTGTTTTCACCTACTCCAAGTTAAATTTACTAGGAAAACATCAAATCCACCAATTCTCTTGCTGTAATAGCCCCTAAATAAGGCGTTAAATGAGTGGATTCCAGAACAGCAAGCACATCTTCTTTTTCCATTCTGGTGCCAATCAAGAGGTGTTCCAATTCTGTAATATCTGCTTTTCCAAAAAAGTCTCCGTAAATGCGACAGTCAGCAATCGAACCTTTTACGATATCGAGATGTACATCAACCGTTCCTCCAGCAAAGCGGCCATCTCTATGGTAACGGTATTGTGGAGAATTGCCATAGTTCCACTCCCAATTTTTATACTTACGCTCTGTTAAGGCATCAATCTGTTGCCAATCCTCTTCAGTCAAGTCATAGCGTTTTGCCTGACTAATGGTTTCAATCTTTAATAACTGACAAACCATCAAATCTTTAAATTCCTCAACAGTGATACCTTGATACTGCGGTGCTAAATGTTCTCTGATATTACCTACTCGGCTTCGCACTGACTTGATACCCTTTGATTCAATTTTTTTTCGGTTAGGGTTCAGTACCTTTTCCATAGCTTCAAAATCCACATCTAAAAGTAGCGAATAACCCCCATAGACACGGCCATTGGCAATGGTCATTGCAGCTCCAGATACTTTTTTACCATCGATGACCAAATCATTTCGTCCGGTCATTTCCACACCTGTCGCTCCCAAATGGTGAAGTGCTTCAATAGCAGGTTGATAGGTTCGTTTGAAATCCCCAAAAATCCCATTATCATTAATAAGATAACAAATGTTAACAGCTCCAGAATCAACATACACAGCTCCACCACCAGTATCTCGGCGAACAACAGGAATATGATGTTCTTTTAAGTAATCTTGATTGGTTTCGACGACTGCATTTTGAAATTTTCCAATCTCAACTTTGGGATCACAATAGTATGGCAATAAGATATCGTCATCCAAAAATAAATTTTCTTGGACGTACACTTGCATAGCTAGAGCGACAGCTCCGTCAGTAATTCGTTTACCGTTACGAATCGGTTCAATAAGATACATGTTAGTTGTCCTCTCTATTGTGAGTTAGCTCGTATGGTTTGTAGTGTTTGGTATATAGTTTTTGCATCCTTAATCAATTGGGCAATATGGTCTGTTAGTTCTAAACTCTGTGATCTTAACTGTTGAGGGGTGCGATAGTGTTTGTGGTTCAAGGTCACAAATAAAGCATCAGGATTTTCTGACACGCGCTTCCAAAAAGGGTGTTTAATGAATTGAGGTGTGGTATGCCCCACACCAATCTCTAAATAAAGCACTTTGCCATGTTCGTGTTCTGATAAAAAAGTGTCATAGCGTTCTTTTTGTGCCTGGAAATCCGCATCTTCAACCATTCCTTTTTCTTCGTTACGTTTATTAATTTCAAAAGGAGCTCCGCATTTAGGACAATGCGGAATTAATTGATCTGGAACTTTCATATTTGCTTGCTCAGCAATCATTTGACGTATTAAACAATCATCCTTGTAAGTTTGCTGATGACAGTGTTGACTGCATTGCCACAAACCGTATTCCCCTTGAATATGAAAGATCTTTTCTGGGTCATAATTAGCTACCCAAAAAGCATTATCAGCATTGGTAGTAATAATATGATAAGCTTTGGTTTCCAAAATGTCACGTAAATCAAGATAAGATTGGCCTACAGGCTGGTCAAGGTAATTCAAAGCCACAAAACGACTTTGAAAAGCCCAGTATTCTTGCCAGTCTTCAAAATCAAAGAGACTAGCTTGCAACATATCCAAAAATTGGTACTTGGCAATAAAATCTGGAAAAGCAGTTTCAAAACGTGGCCCTATATAAGTAAAGCCATCAGCTGCTGACATACCAGCACCAATCCCAACAACAAGAGCATCGGCTTCTTTAATCAATTGAGCTAGTTGTTCTGCCTGGGGGAGGTCTTCATTGGGATAAGTTTTCCAATTACTCACAATCATTCTCCTTTTGTAAATACATATCATACAAAGCCTTATCTTCTAAGGTAAAAGTATTAAAAATAACAGCTAATCGCTGATTTGGGTGTTGTTCTTGCCATTTTAAGACCGTCTTAATAGCAATCTGTGAGGCTTCTTTTTTAGGAAAACCAAATTCACCTGTTGAAATGGAACAGAAAGCTAAGCTCACAAGTCCTGATTGAGCTGCCAAATTAAGGCAAGATTGGTAACAGCGAGCTAGTAAATCTGCTCGAATAGGCGAAATCGGTTGTCCTTTAGCAATTCTTGGCCCGACGGTATGAATAATCGATGAAGCTGGTAAATGGTAGGCACTGGTCATCTTAGCCTGACCAATAGCTTCTTTGTGCCCTTGTTCAACCATGAGAGACTGACACGCTAAACGTAAGCGGCTCCCAGCAAAGGTGTGAATGGCATTATCAATACAGCCATGATTAGAAATAAAACATCCTAATAATTCACTGTTTGCTGCATTGACAATAGCATCCACAGCAAGGTGCCTAATATCTCCGTGGTAAAGAAAAATCTGATCATGAGCAGTTTTCTGACAACCTTCAAGGCTTATCGGACGAATAGAGTTCTGCCAAGCATCCAAATAAGCATCTTCCAAGACAAGGTAGTTTTGAGACAAGGGAAGAGCAGGCCGCTGGTTGATAAGCGACCGCCATAAAATTTCCCGTCCTTCTAAGGTGGCAGGCAAGGCAGAAACCTGAGAATCTCCAACCCATTCTTCTGCTTGTAGCTGCTCAATCATCTTGCCTAATAACTCAAATGACTTAGGCATCTTCTAAGGCATCAAAAGCTGCTTGGTCAACATCTGCCAAGACTACAATCCAGTTTTCATCAGCTTTTTCAGAATTCAAGAGGGTTGGCGTTAGCGTTGCTGCCTCATTACGTTCCACAACAGTCCCTGCTAATGGTGACAAAACAGACATAACTGTTTTAGACGCTTCTAAATTCAAGATAATGTCATCAACCGCTAAGGTGTCATTTTCAGTAAATTCGGCATATCCAATAGTTCCAATATCATCTTGCAATTCGGGTGTCATACTGATGGTATAACGGTCTTCTTTTTTCTCAATTAATAAGTAGTTCGCAAATTTTTTCATTTTCTTTCCTTTCTCTTTAGAGAGTTATATTAATAAAGTGACGACGATTGGCAGCGCTGATTTCACGCTGGTTTTGCTTTAGAGAATCGTTGTGAGCTTCCTCAATAATATGTTGATGTTCGGGTTCTCCACAGAACCAAGAAAAACCAAGGTTTTCTGCTGTCTAGGTTAGGTAACATGTTTTTTGAGGGCTTCTTCTTAGTCAATTCCCCATAATCAAGTACTTTGAATTTTATTTATCCTCCTCGTAATATTGAGCAAGACTGCGAAAGAGTGTTCGGGATTCTTTAGGCAAGGATTCACCGTAATCCATCAAAGGAACAATGTCTTTGAAGGAAGCTTTTGGAATCGCTAAGCTTTCCAAATCTTCCATCCTAATCTTCAGATGAATAGAATCCTCTCGTCCTTCTTTGATTTTAGTCGCAAATTCTGGGTCAACCACAAAAGGAGTCGAGGCACCCACAAAGTCTGAATGGGCTAAAGCTTCAATGGCTTTCTCAGGCGTATTAATTCCCCCAGTAGCCATAACCGGTAACCGTTTGTTAAGATGATTCCAGACTACTTGATTCACGAGTTGTCCGTGATAAGGACCAGATGAGCGAACTGTGTTACGAAACACGTGATGCCCCCAGCTTGCTATGGCCAAGTAATCAAGTTTTGCCACTTCTAGTGCCCAATCCATCAATTGTAAAAAGTCTTCAATCGAATAGCCGATACTATGTCCTCTCGTCTCTTCTGGCGTTGCCCTGAAGCCAAAGATAAAGTCATCTGGAGCTTCCTGATCAATCACCTGTTGAACAGCTTGCAAGACCTCCAGAGTTAATTTAGCCCTGCTGGCAAGTGATTGACAACCATAATGATCGGTCCGCTGGTTAGAAAAAGTGGAGAAAAAGGTTTGAATCAGTAAGCGCTGGGCTGATGAAATTTCCACACCATCAAATCCCGCTTGAATCGCCCGCCGAGTCGCCTGTGCATATGATTCAATAAGTCCTTCTATCTGTTGAAGCGAGAGGGCCTTGACTTCGTGAGGTTTTGGAGAATTCAGCTTCATCCCACTAGGACCATAGACAAAACCATATTTGGTTAAGGCATGGCTAGCAAATCGACCCGCATGAGTCAGTTGTAAGACAGCTTTTCCCGCTTGTTCTTTCATTGCCTGAGCTAATTTTTTCAAGCCAGGAATGTCAGCATCTTTGGCGACACTAAAACCATATTCAAATAACTGTCCATAAGGGTCAATATAGGCTGCCCCTGAAATTTGTAAAGGGGCTGATCCTGCTCGTCGTGAAGCATATAACAAATCGTCTTTGGTCACAAATCCGTCTGCAGTTGAGGAATTCGTCACCATAGGTGACAGAACAAAACGATTAACCAAATGAACCCCATTTGGCAATGTTAAAGGCTGATATAAGGGACCAAAACTTTCTTTCATCAGGCTTCCTTTCTAGACACTTCTGCTTGCATACGCTCATAAATGGCATCATATTCACCCATCAGAGCTTGGCTTGGAGACTGTTGTGACAGAGAAAATCCGAGTTGCCTCAAGGTCAGTTGTAAACGTTCAGTAACGTCACCTACTGTAAAAGGCGTCCCTAGGAGTTCTGAGAGATTAGCCATACATTCTGGATCAATATCTGGGTAATGAACCTTTGTTGGTTTTCCTTGTTTACCAGTGTCATAAAATGTTTTGATTAATTCTCCACGAGCTGATTGGTCGCCACAGACACTTAGGTAAATGGAAACGACTATACCGTCTTTAATCCGACGCTGAGCAATACCTGCAAATTTACGGCCTACAATACTCAAATCATAATTACCGGGGCAATAAGACCTTTCAATCTCCACATAGTCAATCGCCTGATAATAATCTGAAAAGGTTGCCCTAATAAGATCAACCATCATCAAATAGGCAGTTGCAATGCTAATCCGTTCTGAAAATTGATCTGGAATAATGAGTGAAAAATTTAAAATCCCTTCATCTGCCACAACAGCTAGACCGCCAATATTGCGTACAACCGGAAGATAACCTTTTTCTTGAAGTGCTAGCTTCGCCAGTTCTATATAAGGCAGCTGTCGATCTAACATGCCTAAAATAACTGTTTTTGCCATGGGCCAAATATGCAAAATAAGTTGCTGGGGATGTCGATTAATCTCCCTTAAAAACACTTCTGTCCACGCAAAAGGTCGTAAAGCATCCTTTGCTTCAATCATTCCCTCATCGTATATAGAGACAGGCAAGTGCTTTAAATCTCTAATGTCTATCACAATTTTTCCTTTCTTAGCTGAAACCGCTTCCCCTATTTTAACGCAAAATACATTATTTTACCACTATTGAATCTTCCTTTTCCTTATTTTTCTCTTATTTTCATGGTTTTTCAAATCCCAACCAATGTAACCGTTTAGTTGAGTATTTGGATGACGATATACTTTCCTAAAGCAACAGTAACTTTCGTTTACTATTAAAGGCTTTTCTGATAAAATATGGCTATGAAATTATTAATCACATCAGGCGGTACAACCGAGCCAATTGATGCCGTCAGAGGTATCACCAATCATTCAACTGGGCAGCTTGGCAAATTAGTAGCTGAAACATTTTTAAAACATCAGCATGAGGTGACGTTGGTGACAACTAAGGCAGCTGTCAAGCCAGCAACTTCTGATAAACTAACCATTATTGAAATCAAGACAGTTAAAGACTTGATGACTGTTTTAGAAGAGCAAGTTCCCCATCATGATCTCCTTATCCATAGCATGGCTGTTTCCGACTACACCCCTGTCTATATGACAGATCTCGAAGAGATGGCTCAAGCAGAGAATCTTGATCGTTTTTTAACGCATCAAAATGGAGAACAAAAAATCTCATCACACTCTGAACATCAGGTTCTCTTTTTGAAAAAAACACCTAAAGTGATTGCTTATGTCAAAAAATGGAATCCTCAGATAAAATTGATTGGTTTTAAATTATTGGTCAATGTGTCTGAGAAGGAATTGGTTAAGGTGGCTCGTGAAAGCCTCCGTAAAAATAAAGCCGATTATATCCTAGCTAACGATTTAGCCAACATTCAACCTGGCCAACATAAGGCGCTCCTTGTTTCAGAGAAGGAAGTGGTTGCTGCTAATACCAAAGAAGCCATTGCAAGTTTATTATATGAAAGGGTTGTTGGAAATGACTAAACACATTACTTTAGCAGTCTCTGGTAGTATTTCTGCCTATAAGGCCGCAGACTTAACGAGTCAATTGGTGAAAAAAGGGCATGAGGTTACCGTTTTAATGACAGAAGCCGCCACTGCTTTTATCACGCCTTTAACACTGCAAGTATTATCCAAAAATCCTGTTCATCTAGATGTGATGGCAGAAAATGACGTTAAGATTGTCAACCATATTGAATTGGCCAAACAAACCGACCTATTTATCCTTGCACCAGCTAGTGCCAATACCTTAGCCCATCTTTCTTATGGATTTGCAGATAATATTGTCACCAGCGTCGCCCTTGCGTTACCAGTGACAACCCCTAAGTTAATAGCTCCAGCCATGAACACTAAAATGTACCAAAATCCGATTACCCAAGACAATATAAAACGTTTGTCTCAATTAGGCTTTACTGAAATCCCTCCTAAGACAAGCTTACTAGCTTGTGGGGATACTGGTCCTGGTGCTTTAGCTGATCTTGATGTCATTTTAGAAGCTATCGAAACGACGTTAAAATCCTAATCTGTTTGCCCTTGTCACCTAGTTCAAAATTAGGTATTATAATATAAAAACTTATTGGAGAATGAAATGAATCGCCATAAATCATCAGATATTTCCCGAGTGGCTATCTTTTTTGCCATCATGTTAGTCATCCATTTTATCAGTAGTCTGGTATTCAACCTTTGGCCAGTACCAATCAAGCCAACATTAGTTCACATTCCAGTCATTGTCGCCTCTATTATGTATGGTCCGCGTATCGGTACCATTTTAGGGGGCTTGATGGGAGTAATCAGTGTTGTAACCAATACTGTGGTCCTTCTACCTACCAGTTATCTCTTTTCACCTTTTGTGGATCAAGGGAATTTAGCTTCTCTCATGATTGCTATGGTACCTCGTTTGTTGATTGGTATCACCCCTTATTACTGCTACAAGTTTATCCATAATAAATTTGGTTTAGTCCTTTCTGGGCTTGTGGGTTCATTGACCAATACTGTTTTTGTCTTATCGGGTATTTTCGTCTTCTTCTCAACTGTTTTTGGTGGTAATATTAAAGCTTTACTGGCAACGATTGTCTCAACAAATGCTATTGTTGAAATGATTATTTCAGCACTCGTTACCTTCACTCTTATCCCAACCTTATCGAAGTTAAATCGTAAATTGTCATAAACTAGTCACATGTCCTCCTGCACAAGAGGGCATGTTTTTTTAAATCCTATTGATTATCTGAAAAATTGAAAAGAAGCTTGCAAATCCCTGCAAAAAATTAGTGATTTTTTCCTTTCAACGTGATATAATGAAAGCGGTTAAAAATATATAAGGAGACACCTATGACTTATACAGAAAATTATCAAAAATGGCTTGATGTTCCTGATCTGCCAACTTATCTAAAAGATGAATTACTCCATATGGATGAAAAAACCAAAGAAGATGCTTTTTACACAAACCTTGAATTTGGAACAGCTGGTATGCGTGGTTATATTGGTGCTGGGACAAACCGTATTAATATCTATGTGGTTCGTCAAGCAACAGAAGGCCTTGCCAAATTAGTTGAATCAAAAGGCGAAACGGCCAAAAAAGCTGGGGTTGCTATTGCCTATGACTCACGACATTTTTCACCAGAATTCGCTTTCGAATCTGCCCAAGTATTAGCGGCCCATGGCATTAAATCTTATGTTTTTGAAAGCCTACGCCCTACTCCCGAGCTGTCTTTTGCTGTTCGTCATCTCGGAGCATTTGCTGGTATTATGGTAACTGCCAGTCATAACCCTGCTCCTTTTAATGGTTATAAAGTTTATGGTTCTGATGGTGGGCAAATGCCTCCAGTTGATGCTGATGCTTTAACTGACTATATTCGTGCGATTGATAACCCATTTACTATAGCCCTTGCTGACTTAGAAGAAGCTAAATCAACTGGTCTTATTGAAGTAATTGGTGAAACCCTCGATGCTGCCTACCTTGAAGAGGTTAAAAGCGTTAATATTAATCAAGATTTGATTGACCAATACGGTCGTGACATGAAAATTGTCTACACACCCCTTCATGGTACTGGAGAAATGCTAGCACGTCGCGCTTTAGCACAAGCTGGTTTCGAATCTGTTCAAGTTGTCGAAGCTCAAGCAAAACCAGACCCAGACTTCTCAACAGTTGCATCACCAAACCCTGAAAGTCAAGCTGCCTTTGCCTTAGCTGAAGAACTAGGGCGTCAAGTCGATGCTGATGTATTAGTGGCGACTGACCCTGATGCTGACCGTCTCGGTGTTGAAATTCGTCAAGCTGATGGCAGTTATTGGAACCTTTCTGGTAACCAAATCGGTGCTCTTATCGCCAAATACATTTTAGAAGCTCACAAAGAAGCTGGGACTCTCCCAGAGAATGCTGCATTAGCAAAATCAATAGTATCAACTGAATTAGTCACCAAAATTGCGGAAAGCTATGGTGCAACCATGTTTAACGTGTTAACAGGTTTCAAATTCATCGCTGAGAAAATCCAAGAATTTGAGGAAAAACATAACCATACCTACATGTTTGGTTTTGAAGAAAGCTTTGGTTACCTTATTAAACCGTTTGTTCGTGACAAAGATGCTATTCAAGCTGTTCTCCTCGTTGCTGAAATTGCAGCTTATTATCGTTCCCGCGGCCTAACTTTAGCTGACGGTATCGATGAAATCTTTAAAGAGTATGGTTACTTTGCCGAAAAAACCATTTCAGTTACCCTATCAGGTGTCGATGGTGCTGCTGAAATTAAGAAGATTATGGATAAATTCCGTGACAATGCCCCAAGTCAATTTAACCAAACTGATATTGTGTTAACAGAGGATTTCCTTGCACAAACTGCAAGTTCTAAAGATGGCCAGACAACGTTAACAACTCCTCCAAGCAATGTTTTGAAATATACATTAGCAGATGATAGTTGGTTCGCAGTTAGACCATCTGGCACTGAACCAAAAATTAAATTCTATATCGCTACAGTAGGTGATACCCTTAATAGTGCTGAAGAAAAAATTGCTAATATTGAAGCGGAAATCAACGCTTTTGTTGGTCAATAATAAGATAAAAGCTATCAGTAACAACTGATGGCTTTTTGATGTGTTCTTTAAGTTTTATTGCCTCGTTAACAATATGGCCATCAAAAAACACCCCTAATGTTAGACATCAAAGTGCTAACATTAGGGATGCTACTATTAAAACTCATAAAGGATTTAAATCTAATTCTTTTATTTTGATTTGATGTAATTAACACCATCCGCTTTTGGAGCAACAGCTTGTCCAAAGAAGGCTGCAAGGATAACGATAGTGACAACATATGGTGCAATTTGCAAGTAAACGGTTGGAATTTTTTCCAATACTGGCAATTGTGCTCCAATAACTGCTAAACTTTGCGATAACCCAAAGAAAAGACTAGATAGCATGGCGCCAACTGGATTCCATTTACCAAAGATCATAGCTGCCAAAGCGATAAATCCAGGACCTAAGATAGTTGTTACGGCAAAGTTAACTGAGATTGACTGAGCATAAACAGCTCCACCGATTCCCCCTAGGAAACCTGAGATCATCACACCATAGTATTTCATCAAATAAACATTAATACCAAGTGTATCTGCTGCCTGTGGGTGCTCACCAACTGAACGTAAGCGTAAACCAAATCTTGTTTTGTAAAGAACAAACCAAGCAAGGAATGAGAAGGCAACTGCAAGATAACCAACTAGACTAGTATTTTTAAAGAAAATATCACCAATCACAGGAATTTGTGATAGACCTGGAAAATCGAATTTCCCAAAAGATTGTTGGATGTTATCTGTTTGTCCCTTACCGTACATCACTTTAACCAAGAAGACCGCAAAGGAAGGCGCTAACAAGTTCAATACTGTACCACTGACAATGTGATCAGCTCTAAAATTGATGGTTGCTAAAGCATGAATCAAAGAGAAAATCAAACCAACAATACCACCGACTAAAACGGCTATCCAAGGCGTTGCTTTTCCAAACGTTTCAGCAAATTCAAGGTTAAAGACAATTCCCGAGAAGGCTCCCATAACCATGATACCTTCTAAACCGACGTTAACAACACCAGAACGTTCTGAGAAAGTTCCCCCAATACTTGTGAAAATGAGTGGTGTTGCATAAATAAGCATAGATGACACCAATAAGGCAAAAATCGTTACTAAACTCATCTTATTTACCACCTTTCACTAATTTTTTAGGGCGAATAATGTAACGTTCAATGAGGTAATGAGCACCAACAAAGAAGATGATGGAAGCGGTCACTACCTTAACAAGTTCTGGTGGAATACCTGCAATATTCATTCCTGGAGCACCGATATTTAAGACACCAAATAAGAATGAGGAGAAGAAAATACCAATTGGAGAATTTGCTGCAAGCAAGCTTACCGCCATACCATCAAAACCAACGGCTAAAGAAGATCCTTGAACAAAGACATTTTCAAAGGTTCCTAGTCCTTCAACTACTCCTCCAAGACCTGCAAGAGCTCCAGAGATAATCATTGATAAAATGATAGTACGTTTTGATGACATCCCTGCGTATTCTGAGGCATGTGGGTTAAGCCCTACTGAACGAATTTCAAATCCAAGTGTTGTTTTGTTCAACAAGAACCAAATCACTGCAATAGCTACTATGGCAAAGAAAATACCAATATTAATCCGCGAGTTATTTGTTAAAGCAGATAACCAGTGAGTTTGGTAACTTGCATTATCGCTCACCTGAATCGTTGAGTCAATACTTTGTTTGACACTTTCCGGATACCCTTTTTGAATGATAGCATTACCAACATAAAGAATAATATAGTTCATCATAATGGTAACAATAACTTCACTGGTACCAAGGTAAGCTCTCAAAATACCTGGAATAGCACCCGCAATTCCTCCAGCAATCATCCCAATCAAAATAGTCATGATAATCATAAGAGGGCGCGGCATATCTGGATTGACTAATGCAAACCATCCGGCAGCAATCCAACCTGCTAAGGCTTGACCTGATAATCCGACGTTGAAGAAACCAGCGCGACTAGCAACAGTAAATCCGAGTGCAATTAGAATCAGTGGGCCCATTGCTCGGAAGATTTCCCCTATATTTTTGATACTACCAAAAGCGATTTGGAACAGGCCTTCGTAACCCCAAATTGGGTCGTAGCCAAAGATAAACATGATAATGGCGCCAAGTAAAAATCCTAATAAGACGGAAATCATTGGCACAGCAATTTTTTGTGCATTTTTAGACATGACTTTCCTCCTCATGAATTGAACCACCAGCCATCAAGATACCAAGTTCTTGCTTGTTAGTATCTTGTGGTAATACGATACCTTGAATTTTACCGTCATGAATAACTGCAATACGGTCTGATAAATTCAATATTTCATCAAGTTCAAAACTAACGACGAGAACAGCTTTGCCTTTATCACGTTCTTCGATCAGACGCTTATGGATATATTCAATAGCTCCAACATCTAGCCCACGTGTTGGTTGGCTAACAATCAATAAATCAGGATCGCGGTCTACCTCACGAGCAATGATGGCTTTTTGTTGGTTACCACCTGAAAACCCTCGAGCAGGAACCAGTTCATTAGCACCACGAACATCAAATTCACTCATCAAGTTTCGGGCGTACTCATTGATTTTATTATAGTTTAAAATACCATTTTTACTTAGCGGTTCTTTGTAGTAGGTTTGCAAGGCTGTATTTTCAGCTAGTGATAAATCCAATACCAAACCATCTCTATGACGGTCTTCTGGGACATGTCCTACTGATAATTCAGTGATTTTTCGAGAAGTCAAATGTGTTACTTCTTGATTTTTAATCATGATGCTTCCTGACTTTACCTTACGAAGACCAGTGATAGCCTGAATTAATTCTGATTGACCATTACCATCAATACCTGCAATACCAACGATTTCACCTGCCCTTACATCCAAAGACAAGCCTTTAACTGCTGGAACCCCACGGTTTTCATCTACTTCTAGATTTTTAATAGACAAAACAATATCTTTAGGTTCAGATGGTTTTTTAGTCGTTGTAAATGAAACAGAACGCCCAACCATCATTTCCGCTAAATCTTGTGAAGTCGCACCAGCTACATCAACTGTTTGAATACTCTTACCACGGCGAATAACCGTAACTCGATCCGCAACAGCTCTAATTTCATCTAACTTGTGTGTGATTAAGACAATTGATTTGCCTTCTTTAACCAAATTGCGCATGATGCCCATTAATTCTTGAATCTCAGCTGGCGTTAAAACAGCTGTAGGCTCATCAAAAATCAAGATATCTGCACCGCGATACAAGGTTTTTAAAATCTCAACACGTTGTTGAGCTCCAACTGAAATATCAGCAACTTTAGCTGACGGATTGATTGCAAGGCCATATTTTTCAGACAGTTCTTTGATTTCTTTCGATGCTTGTTTAAGATCCAAGCGACCGTTTTTCACCTTTTCGTTACCTAAAATAATATTTTCTGCAACTGTAAAGGCTTCTACCAACATAAAGTGCTGATGGACCATTCCGATACCAAGTTTAGCGGATTTAGATGGCGAATCAATCAGAACTGGCTTGTCATTAATGACAATTTCTCCACTAGTTGGCTCCAAGAGACCAGCTAGCATATTCATCAAGGTTGATTTACCTGCCCCATTTTCACCCAACAAGGCATGAATCTCACCTTTTCTGACATTCAAATTAATGTGGTCATTTGCAACAAAATCACCAAATTTTTTCGTGATTTCTCTCATTTCAATGACATGCTGTGTCATAGGATAATTTCCTTTCAATTCAATCTTTTATTTCAGTAAAGCTTGTCATTTGTCACAAGCTTTACTGAGATAAAAGTTATCTCAGTCCAAAAAGGGCGACCGACAAAGGTCGCGCTTCTTGTTTTTAAACATTATTTTTCAGGAACTTTAATGTCACCAGATTTAATTTTTGATTTCGCTTCTTCGATAGCTTTAAGAGCTTCTTTTGAAACATTTGTAGTTGCGATTTCAACACCGCCATCTTTCAAACCGTAAACAGTTGTTTTTCCACCTGGGAATTTTTTATCTGCTACTTGTTTGTTGATCAACTGAACAGCTTTACCAACTTCTTTGATTGATGATGCAAGTACAAAGTTTGATTCTTTGCCATCTTTAGAAGTGTATTTTCCTTCATCTTTTTGGTCACGGTCAACACCGATTACCCAAACTTTATCAGCTTCGTCACGTTTTTCGTTAACAGCTTTCGCTTCGTTGAAGACACCTGCTCCAGTTCCACCTGCTGCTTGATAGATAACATCTGCACCTGCTGCGTATTGAGCTGCTGCAATTGTTTTACCTTTAGCAGCATCACCGAATGATCCAGCATAATCTACTTTGATTTGGATGGAATCATCAACAGATTTAACACCTGCTTCAAATCCTTTTTCAAAACGAGTAATAACAGTACCTTCCATACCACCTACAAAACCAACAGTTTTAGTTTTAGTGGTTTTTGCTGCTGCAATACCTGCAAGGTAAGCTGCTTCGTGATCGGCGAAAGTAACGCTTGCAACATTGTCTTTACCTTCAATCACGTCATCGATGATAACGAATTGAACACCGTCATTGTCGCCAGCTGCTTTGGCAATAGCATCTTTCAAAGCAAAACCGATACCATAAACAACTTGGTAGCCGCTTGAAACTGCTGTATCAAGGTTAGTTGCATACTCAGATTCACTTGTAGATTGGAAGTAATCAAAACCAGCACCTTTTTTAAGGCCCATTTCTTTACCCCAAGCTTGTAAACCTTCCCAAGCTGATTGGTTGAATGATTTATCATCAACACCACCAGTATCAGTAACCATTGCAACTTTTAAATCAGTTTTCCCTGCTTCTCCACCTTTAGAAGCACCACGGTTACCACAAGCAGCTAAACTTAGTAAAGCTACTGAAGCTAAACCAAGACCAATAAATTTCTTGTTCATGAATATGAACCCTCCTAAAAAATATTTCTAGCAACCAGGTTGCTGAAAGTAAATATAAAGCCAAGACGGCTAGATAACAAGAATTAAGCCAGATTATGATAAATCTGTAAATGAATAGGGAAGTAAATCACCAACAGTCGTTTCAAGGGTTTGACCATTTTTGGCAATTAAGGTAACAAGAGAGCTTGGTTCAAAGAACTCCGCCATTACTTGTCGGCAAGCACCGCAAGGAGATACAGGTTCCTGCGTTTCACCATAAATCGCAATTTCAGCCAGTTCTTTATGCCCGTCAGAAACAGCTTTAAAAATAGCTGTTCGCTCACCACAATTGGTTAATCCAAAACTAGCATTTTCAATGTTACAACCAGTATAGATTGTGCCATCTTTTGTTTTTAAGGCTGCACCAATAGGGAAGTGGGAATAAGGAACATAAGCGTGTTTACTGGCACCAATAGCTAAAGAAACTAAATCAGTAGCCACCATTTGCAACTTCACCTTTCATAATGGTTACGCCAGCAGACGTTCCAATACGAGTAGCACCTGCTTCGATAAATGCCATAGCGTCTTCTAATGAACGCGCACCACCAGCAGCCTTAACGCCGATATCAGGACCGACTGTTTGACGCATCAATTTAACATCTGAGATTGTTGCTCCACCGGTTGAAAATCCTGTGGATGTTTTAACAAAATCAACACCTGCTTTAACAGCCAATTGGCATGCTCTAACTTTCTCTTCATCTGTTAGAAGGCAAGCTTCAATAATGACTTTCACAAGTTTGTCCCCACTTGCTTCAACAACAGCTCGCATATCATCTTCAACAGCTTGATCATCGCCTTGTTTCAAAAGACCAATATTAATGACCATGTCAATTTCGTCAGCGCCATTTGCAATGGCATCTTTTGTTTCAAAAGCTTTAGTTGCTGATGTTGTTGCTCCTAGAGGAAAACCGACAACGGTACAAACTTTAACATCAGAATCTTTTAGTGCTTCTGCAGCATAAGCAACCCAACATGAATTCACACAGACACTAGCAAAATCATAAGTCTTTGCTTCATCAATCAATTGATCAAATTGTGATTGAACGCTATCTGCTTTTAGCAACGTATGGTCGATGTATTTATTAATTTTCATTGTGGTAATTCCTCCTTAGGAAATGATTTTAATGATCTCTTTAGGCTCAAATTGTTCTACACCTATTTTAACATTTTTTTCGAATTCTGTAAGCACTTTTTTCGGTAAAACTTCTTGTGAAAAGATGACAGCAATGAGGTCTCCCTTGCTTACAGGGTCACCAATTTTCTTATCAAAAACAATCCCTGATTCATAATCCAATGGGTCAGTTTTTACTGCTCGACCAGCTCCTAATCTCATCGCAAAGAGTCCGAATTCTAGTGCTGGCAATTCTGTGATATAGCCATCTTCATCAGCAAACACTTCTGTTTGAACAGGTGACGCTGACTCTCTATAAAGGTCTTTGAGATCACCACCTTGATAGGTAACCATTTCTTCAAATTTCGCTAAAGCTGTTCCATCAACCAGATTTTTTCTGATGTCTTCTAGTGACTTATCAACACCTGCTAGACGTAACATAATCTGAGCCAGTTCACAAATGAAATGGGTGATGTCCTCACGTCCCTTACCTTGCATGATTTCTAAAGCTTCTAAAACTTCAAGACGGTTCCCGATAGCTCGCCCTAGGGGCTGACTCATATTAGTAATGACAGCAACTGTTTTACGACCAACTTCTTTTCCTAAATCTACCATTAGACGGGAAAGCTTTTCTGCGTCTTCGATGGTCTTCATGAAAGCCCCATCCCCAACAGTAACATCTAAGAGAATACTATCCGCACCGGCGGCGATTTTTTTACTCATGACTGAGCTTGCTATTAGAGGAATAATATCAACGGTTGCCGTAACATCCCTTAGAGCGTATAACAGTTTATCCGCCTTAACCAGTTTATCGGATTGACCGATAACAGAGATGCCAATGTCTTGCACTTGTTTAATAAAGTCATCTTGGCTACGGTCAATTTGAAAACCTTTAATGGCTTCAAGTTTATCTAAGGTTCCTCCAGTATGACCTAGGCCACGACCGCTCATTTTAGCAACTGGAACATCAAAACTTGCTACAAGCGGAGCTAAAATCAAGGTTACCTTATCGCCCACCCCACCTGTGGAATGCTTATCTGTTTTAATACCAGCAATTGCTGACAGGTCAATCTGTTCTCCAGTCTCAACCATACTCATGGTTAAATCTCGTGTCTCACGGGTTGTCATTCCTTTGAAATAAACTGCCATAGCAAAAGCAGCCATTTGGTAATCTGGGACAGTACCATTAGCATATCCCTTAATTAACCAATTGATTTCCTCTGTAGTCAGTTCCTCTCCATCACGTTTTTTTTGAATTAAATCAACTGTTCTCATGTTTTGTACTCCTTAGAATATAGTAGCCTTTATCTTTTTTGATAATGTCAACATTGCCAAAAACATTTGCCATCTTTTCTTTGGCGCTAGGCGCCCCTTGTTTCTTTTGAATCACAATGGTTAAATCACCCTGATCATCTAAAAAATCAATACTTTTTTCAATGATCTCATGGACAACCTTCTTACCCGCTCGAATAGGAGGGTTACTAATGATATGGTTGAATGATCCCCTAACGTTTTCATAAATGTTAGATTGAAAAATAGTAACGTCAACTTGATTTTGACGTGCATTTTTTTGTGCCAAATCAATTGCTCGATTATTAATATCAACCAAAGTAGCTTCTACTTCTTGAACTTTAGCTAGGCTTATTCCCAAAGGGCCATAACCACAACCTAAGTCTAAAACCCGCTCACCTTTATTAAAATGAAGTGTGTTTAGTAAGACTTGGCTGCCAAAATCAATCATTTTCTTTGAAAAAACACCAGAATCTGTTAAGAAAGTAAACGGAAAACCGAGTAATGTTACATTCAATTCATGAATATCATGAAGGCTATCTGGGTTCTCGTCGTAATACATGTTTGTCATCGTTTTTCCTATCTTTTTAAGATGCTTTTTCATTCTATCACACTTTGAAACGGTTTACAAGACGCCTGTTTTTAAAGGTTTCCAAGGGGATTAATCGGTAAAACCGAACATTAACTGCACGCTTTTTAATTTTCAGAAAAATGTCTAGGGAATGTTCGATATTTTTTTCGAAATACTACACATTTTCACACGAATTCAAACGAAAAATTTTTCATTTTTTTCCTTGAAATGTTATAATGTAAGCACTGTCAAATGATTAGGAGTTAGTATGTCAAACGAATTTATCAACTTTGAAAAGATTTCAAGGGAGTCTTGGAAAATGTTGCACCAAAAAACCAAACCTTTATTGACACAAGAAGAACTAAAAAGTATTACGAGTTTAAATGATAATATTAACATCACAGATGTGGTTGATGTTTATCTCCCTTTGATTAATTTAATTCAGATTTACAAAATTGCTCAAGAGAACCTTTCCTTTTCTAAAAGTCTCTTTCTAAAGAAAGACATTCAATTGAGGCCCTTTATTATTGGAATTTCTGGCTCTGTCGCTGTTGGTAAATCAACAACCAGCCGACTCTTACAATTACTTCTCTCACGTACTCACCCAAATAGTCGTGTCGAACTAGTTACTACTGATGGTTTTTTATACCCTAATCAGGTTTTGATTGAACGAGGGATCTTCAATCGTAAAGGATTTCCAGAATCCTACAATATGGAACTGCTGTTGAATTTTTTGGATACTATTAAAAGTGGGCAATCAGCTACCATACCACTTTACTCTCATGATATTTATGATATTGTCCCTGATCAGGAACAAACGGTTGACAGTCCTGATTTTCTAATCGTCGAGGGTATAAACGTTTTCCAAAACCAGCAAAATAACCGCTTATATATGAGTGATTATTTTGATTTTTCCATTTATATTGATGCTGATAGCGCCCATATAGAACACTGGTATATTGAACGCTTTCTAAGTATTTTGAACATGGCAAAACAAGATTCTAACAGTTACTATGCCCAATACACCACTCTTCCTCAGGATGAGGCTGTAGCCTTTGCCCGCAATGTTTGGAAAACAGTTAATTTAGAAAATCTTGAAAAATTCATTGAACCGACGCGAAATCGAGCAGAATTGATTTTACATAAAGCCGCTGATCACAAAATTGATGAAATTTACCTCAAAAAGTGATAAAGGGTTGCCAAACGCATATATTTTCTATATAATAATGTAGTTAGATTAATTTGGAGGTGAAAACATTGGCAAATATTAAATCAGCTATTAAACGCGCTGAACTTAACGTTAAAGCAAACGAAAAAAACTCAGCACAAAAATCAGCTATGCGTACTGCTATCAAAGCATTTGAAGCTAACCCATCTGAAGAGCTTTTCCGCGCTGCTTCTTCAAGCATCGACAAAGCCGAATCAAAAGGTTTGATTCACAAAAACAAAGCTAGCCGCGATAAAGCTCGTCTTGCTGCAAAACTTGGCTAATAAATATCCAATGAAAACTCCAACAGGAGTTTTTTCTTTTTGTTTTATGAAAAGAAGGCTATTCGACGTCTTCTCCAATTTCTTCAATCGTTAAATAAGTAAAGATTTAATAAAACATAGTAAAAGGGCAACCAGATAGGCTGCCCTTTTACTATGTTTATAGTTTGACTTCAAAGATACTACCCTTAGGAAGGTTATCCTTAACGCTGATACTTCCTTTGAGTGATATCACAATCTGTTGAGCTAAGGCCAAGCCTAAGCCAAAGCCTCCAGTCTGACGGGTTCTAGCTTTATCAACGCGATAAAAACGGTCAAAAATCTTTTTCTTTTCCTCATCTTTAATTCCTGGACCGTTATCAATGACTGAAATCAAGAGATTTTTCTCTGTTGTCTTGACCTTAATGTCAACAACGCCTTCTTTATCCGTGTATTTGATCGCATTATCAAATAAAATCGTCATCAATTGTTTCAAAAGAGCCTTGTCCATTCTCAAGATGCGGTTAACTTGATTTTCGAAAAGAAATACCTTGCCATTTTCTTCAGCAACTAGCTGATAATTCTCAAAAATAGCATCAAAAAAGGTAGCGTCTAAGTCAGTCCACTGAGGGTTGATCCCATCATCACGTCTTGCTAAATTTAAGAGATTAGTTGTTAAAATACGCATATTTCGAACTTCATCTAGACTTGAAGCCAAATGTTCACTATTTTCCAATATGGTTTCATTAGGCTTCCGGAAAAGAGACTCTAAGCGATTTTGCAAAACAGCCAATGGGGTTCTTAATTCATGACTAGCATTTTCCACAAACATTTTTTGTTTTTCATAACTTTCCAAAATCGGCTTTCGGCTCCACTTGGACAAATAAATACTTGCCAAAATAGAAATTAACCAGAAGATGATCATCACAATGATAATAATTTGTTCGTAGCGTTCGTTGGCACTGTCCAACTGCTCGACGTTGACAACTGCCATCATATATGCCACAGCTGGGTAATTTCTAATATGAACCCTTACTGTTATGGTATGATACTTCTCCTCTTGACCGTAAAAATTAATCAGGCTAGTAGTAACAATCGTCCCTAATTGTCGCTTGTCTAAATGAAAATTTTGATAATTGGAGAAAGCATCAAAGGAATTCAAAATTGTGCCATTGGCACTAAATAGGATAATATCTGTGTTTGCCGCCGGTGTTCCTACTAGCTTTGAATTATCTGAATCAGGCAAAGGTTTAATGACATTATTTTCTGCATCAAAGTAAAAAGAGGATATTCTAGCCATAGTACGATTGGCATAACTGCTTGCATTATTACTAACAGAAATCAGACTACTATCGACAGAAGAATACACACCAAATCGCATAATCTGCAAAATAATGATGGTCATCACAACAAAAATACCTGTAAAAACCGCAAAAAAATGAAAAAAATGGTTGTATTGGTCAGAGAAGACTTCTTTTTTTAATTTATTCATGGCTTTTTAGAATATACCCCACGCTTCTCAATGTCTGCAGTTTGTCCACAAAATCTGTACCTTTCAGTTTTTTTCTAATTTTAGAAACGTAAACTTCAACTACTGAAATGGTCGTATCGCTATCAAAACCCCATAAGCGATCAAAAATTTGTGTTTTAGGTAAAATAACATTCTGATTTTGTAAAAGGTAGACCAACAAATCAAACTCTTTACCTAATAGTTCTATCGGCCGGCCATCCACTTGAACTTCTTTTTGTCCTAAATCCACTACGACATTCCCAAAGGCTAGATTTTTATCCGTGAATTTCCCCGTACGTTTTAACAGGGCTTGAATTCGCATCTTGAGTTCCTCCAGGTAAAAAGGCTTAGTGAGGTAATCATCTGCTCCTAATTCAAAGCCATGTCCCTTATCATCTAGGCTTTCTTTGGCTGTCATAATCAGCACAGGAATTTTAATATCTTTTTCTCGCAATTCTTTCAAGACTTGGAAGCCATTTTTTTCTGGCAACATAAGGTCAAGTAAAATCAAATCGTAAATGCCACTTTCGGCTTCATATAAGCCTTCATCGCCATCAAAAACTTGTGTGACATCAGCAAAATCATCCAAAAAATCGAAAATGGAATTGGATAAACTTAAGTCATCTTCTACTAATAATAGTTTGATCATGTTTCTACCTCTTATCAACGTCACTAAAGCAGCTAAGACAATCGTTTATGACGTTCTTACTTTATTTCATTTCTATTGAGACTGTATCATAGAAAGCTTAACCTTTACTAAATGTTGACACCATTTTTCTATTCTAATTAAAGATATGACGATTAGATTAAGGGAAAAGAGCTGGATAAGGCTCTCCAACTCTTTTTATGGTTTTAATAATGACTGAGAGCTTCTATAACAGCTGCTTTTTCTTTAGCAATAAGAGCAACGCGTGCTTCAATCTCGTTAATTCCCATCGCAATATTACGACTAATAGCCATATCCTCTAGTTGAGGCTCAAAAAAGGCTTTAAATTCATCTAAACGCTCTTGAGTTTTAAAATTACCTGCAGGGTAAATGACAAATTTATCAAAACTCATGTCTCCACCAAGGGCGGCTTTGATCCAGTTCCAGTTCTCTCTCGCCCATTCCCAGATGGTTTCTTGAGTGAAAGATTGTACCAGCAGTGCATTGTACCAGAATGATAAGTCTTGAGGTTTGATAATATCTTTGTCTTTCAAGCTCACCAAGATACGTTTTAAGGTTGATGACTGACTGGTTTTACTTAAAGCAACCGTCAAGTCATTACGTAAGTTGTTATCAGTTGTCACTACGTAAGTGTCGAAGTAAGTATCCACTAACTGTTCAGTCTCGAAATGTTTCATCTGATTAGCTAGAACCAAGCGGCGAGCAGCAGCTGGGATGCTTGAAAGATTATCAGGATGTGCTTCAAAAATAGCTTTAGCACCATCAATAACAGCTTGATTATCTGCTGACCATAACTGGCCTAACGCAACTTGACGCGCCATTTCATCTTGGTCTGATTCGTCTACTTTTTTCTCAAAACCATGCTGGTAAAAATCTTCCTGATAAATAGACGTTACAAGACGGTTAAAGGATTTCTCAGCCAAACTTCCTTCATCCACAAAGCGTTTCAATCCAGTGACAACTTGTTGCACAGCTTCAGCTACCATGTAAGACTTAGGAGCATCTAATTGGGCAACCAAGTCTACCAATTCTGCGTAAGAAATCAAGCCACTATCAGCCAATAATCGGCGCTCTTGAATAACTTGAAGAGCAGAGGTATTGTCTAGGTGGGACAAATCAGTTACTAAGGCATCTAATAATGACCCTTGGTAGTCCGTGATATAATGAGCAATATTTTCTGTATTGAACCTTAGTGCTCCTTGGTTTTCAGCTGCTAATTGACTAAAGTTTGGAATGATAACTTCAGCTTCTGTTAGAGTTTCAGGGAGGCCTTTCCAATTGCTGTTGAGTGGAATCGGCCAGAGGCGACCTTGATCTTTACCCTCACCAATAAAGAATTGTTTTTGGCTAAGAATCAGTTGGTCATTAGCAAGGCGAGCAGTTAACACAGGATAGCCTGGTTGTTCTAGCCAAGCGTCCATAAAGGCAGCCACATCTTTTCCTGAAGCGTCCGACAAGGCATCCCACAGGTCACGTCCAACGGTATTACGGTACTGATGCTTGTCAAAATAGTGTTGTAAGCCCGCGGCAAAATCACGATCCCCAATCCAGCGACGTAACATGTGCATGAGACGGCTACCTTTGGCGTAAACAATAGCAGGATCAAACAAGGTATTAATCTCGTCTGGATGATTGACACCTACATGGACAGATTGCACACCATCAGTGGCATCGCGTTTCAAAGCTAATGGAACGCCTCCTGTTTGAAAATCTTCAAATATATTCCAAGATGGCTCAATAGCGTCAATAGCCACATATTCCATCATATTGGCAAAACTTTCATTCAGCCAAAGGTCATCCCACCACTTCATGGTAACTAAATTACCAAACCATTGGTGAGCAATCTCATGTGCGACAACAAGGGCCACCTGTTGTCTACTCTGAGCTGTAGCGTTATCATCAACGAGCAAATAAATCTCGCGGTAAGTGATCAAGCCCCAGTTTTCCATGGCACCCGATGAGAAATCTGGAAGCGCAATATTGAGCGATTGCGGAATAGGGTAATGAACACCAAAATAATCTTCATAAAAATCAATAGCACGTACAGCAATGTCTAATGAAAAATCAAGAGAACTAAGGGGGTGAGCTGTAGTGGCATAGGCACCTACAATAGTTCCTCTTTTACTCTTTACAGTCTTTCCATGAAGATTCCCTAGAGCAAAGGCTAGCAAGTAAGATGACATTCTCGGAGTGGTATCAAATGTCCAAAGGCCAGTTTCCTCACGGCGATCGACATTGATTTCTGGCATGTTAGATAAGGCGATGTCATCAGCTTCTTGATCAAAGGTCAAACTTAAGTCAAAGGTCGCTTTTGCATGTGGTTCATCAATACATGGGAAGGCTTCACGTGCAAAGTGACTTTCAAACTGAGTTGAAATCACTTCTTTTTTCACACCATCTTTAGTGTAATATGACGGGTAAATCCCTGTCATATTATCTGTGATATGACCTGAAAACTCAATAACAAGTGTCATCATTCCCGTCTCTGGCAATTCAACACGAACAACTTCATTGTCGTTATCTACTTGATAAACAACAGCTTCGTTATCGAGTAAAATAGACTTAATATCTAAATCTTTTTGGTGGAAAGCCACATGATTATCTAATGCTTCACCATTAATCGCAACATTCCCTGTAAATGTTTTTGTCTGACGGTTGATATCTAAAAAGATATTATAGTTTTCAGGGACAAATGTCTCGATGAGATGTTCTACTGTCTTCATATAACTCCTTAATTCTAATAACAAGGAATAGTAAGCTAAGAGATGATATCAAATATCACCTTTACCTTTTTTCCTTGTTAGCCCAGCAAAATCACGATTGGCAAAAGCCAGTTTATCTTGTTGGTTCTATTTAACTTGCCTATTTCGTATAAAATTAGGGACTGGCAAGTTTTTTCCCAGTCCCATTATAGCATATTTTCTTATAATTCAATAATTTTTCCAGTTTTGAGGTAAACAATCCACTCACAAATATTACGAGCATAATCCCCGATACGTTCCAAATACATTAAAACTTGGAAGTACTCTTTACCTGCAAAAACAGCATCTGGAGATTTACGGATTTCCTCTACTGCCAAAGCCTGGATTTCACGGAAATAGTTATCAATTACTTCATCAGAAGCTGCAATTTCATAAGCCTTAGCATCGTCCGCATTGATATAGGCGTTCAAGGCTTCTTCAACCATGTGTTTAACGGCTTTACCCATCAGATTGATTTGTTCTTCAACCACTGGGATACGCTCTTCACCTTTCATACGAATGGTGGCCTTAGCAATCGATGAAGCATGATCTCCCATACGTTCAATATCACTTGAGGCTTTCAAAACAGTGATGACGGTTCTAAGGTCATTTGAAACGGGTTGTTGTAAAGCGATGATTTCAAGCGACTTCTTTTCCAACTTGGTTTCAAATTCATTGATGGTATCATCCTCTTCGATAACTTCCTTGGCCAATTCACGATCATGGCTTACAAAAGCACGTACCGTTTTATTGATTTGGGCCAATACTTCTGTCCCCATCGAGTAAAATTGATTGTGTAACTTATCTAATTCTTCTTCAAATTTCGTTCTTAACATCGGTTTAACTTTCTATGATTTCTTGATCATTGCTATAGGGCTAACTGGTGTTGGACACAACCATCTACTAGTGATGATTAGCCAAATTTACCAGAGATGTAATCTTCAGTTTCTTTACGTTTAGGGTTCATGAACATAGCTTTTGTAGGGCCAAATTCTAGTAAATCTCCTTCTAAGAAGAAACCTGTCCGGTCTGATAAACGTGATGCCTGTTGCATGGAGCGGGTAACGATAACCATGGTATAATCTTTTTTCAAAGAGAAAAGAGTTTCTTCGATTTTACCAGCTGAAATTGGATCGAGAGCTGAGGTAGGTTCATCTAAAAGAATGATTTTAGGACTTGTTGCAAGCACCCTCGCAACACAGACACGCTGCTGCTGACCTCCTGAGAGGCCGACCGCAGAATCGTGTAGACGGTCTTTTACTTCATCCCAAATCGAAGCCCCTTTGAGAGAACTTTCAACGGCATGATCTAAAATTGCCTTGTCCTTAACACCTTTTAAGCGCAATCCATAAACAACATTTTCATAAATAGACATTGGAAATGGATTCGGTTGTTGAAAAACCATTCCAATTTCTTTTCTTAAATCGACAGTATCTGTTCTTGGACTATAAATATTGTGACCATTATAAACGATTGACCCAGTAATCGTCACTTCGGGGTTCAAATCATTCATACGATTGATAGACCTCAAGAGAGTAGATTTCCCAGATCCAGAAGGTCCAATTAAAGCTGTTATTTCATTTGGATAAAAATCCAAAGAGACATCTTTTAATGTTTTCTTTTGGTTATAGTAAACAGAAAGGTCTCTGATTTGTAAAATAGGTTCTGTCATCATGTCCCCTTTCTAACCAAAGTGCCCGGAAACATAGTCGTTTGTTGACTGACATTTCGCATTTTGGAAAATATTACGTGTCTTATCGTATTCAATGAGGTCGCCCAAATAGAAGAAGGCAGTGTAGTCACTAGCGCGAGCAGCTTGCTGCATGTTATGTGTCACAATAATAATGGTGTAATTTTTCTTCAATTCAAACATGGTTTCTTCCAGTTGCATCGTTGCAATTGGATCCAAGGCTGAGGCTGGTTCATCCATTAAAAGAATATCAGGTTTCACAGAGATAGCTCTCGCAATACACAAGCGTTGTTGTTGCCCACCTGACAAGGTAAAGGCTGATTTATGAAGATCATCTTTCACTTGGTCCCAAAGTGCGGCTTGTTTCAGTGAAGTCTCAACAATTTCATCCAAAACTTTCTTGTCTTTAACACCAGCTCTTTCATGGGCAAAGGTAATGTTTTTATAAATGGATTTTGCAAAAGGATTAGGTCTTTGGAAAACCATTCCCAAATGCTTCCGAATTTCGTAGACATTCATGTCTTGACGGTTAACATCAATCCCTTGATAAAGGATTTCACCTGTAACCTTGGCAATATCAATGGTATCATTCATACGGTTAAGACTGCGAAGATAAGTTGATTTGCCACATCCAGACGGACCAATCAAGGCGGTAATTTTATTTTTTTCAAACTGCATATCAATCCCTTTGATAGCTTCCTTCGCACCATAGTAGACATGTAAATCCTTGGTAGCTAGAGCAATCGTTTCTTCAGGGAATGTGATGATATGACGTTCATTCCAATTATATTCTGTCATGATTTCTCCAATATCTTATTTCGCTGCTGTCATTTTAGAATGAAGTTTCTTCCCAATAAAGCGAGCTGAAAGGTTAAACAAAAGAATAAAGACTAACAGTACTGCTGCACTTCCTGCGGAAACAAGTGTGGCGTCAGGGATTGTTCCTTCGCTGTTAACTTTCCAAATATGAACAGCTAGGGTTTCCGATTGACGGAAGATAGAGATTGGGCTGGTGACACTAAGCGGGTTCCAATTAGACCAATCAAGGGCAGGTGCTGATTGACCTGCAGTATAAATGAGCGCTGCTGCTTCCCCAAAAATACGGCCAGAAGCCAAAACAATACCAGTGACAATTCCTGGCAATGCCTCTGGAATAACCACATGGAAGACTGTTTCCCAGCGTGATAGGCCTAAAGCTAATCCTGCTTCACGTTGTGTGTGGTGTACATGAAGTAAACTATCTTCAACGTTACGGGTCATTTGAGGAAGGTTAAAGACCGTCAAAGCAAGAGCTCCTGAAATAATAGAAAAGCCATATTCAAACTGCACAACGAAAATCAAGTAACCAAAGAGCCCCACAACCACAGATGGTAGAGAAGACAAAATCTCAATACAGGTTCTAATAAAGTTGGTAACAGGTCCTTTCTTGGCATATTCAGCCAAGTAAATCCCCGCTCCAGTTGAAAGAGGAATGGAAATAATCAAGGTAACAATCAATAGGAAGAAGGAATTATACAACTGGATACCAATTCCCCCACCAGCTTCGTACGAAGACGATTTTCCTGTTAAAAAGGACCAGCTGATGTGTGGCAAGCCACGGACAAGAATATACAGAATTAAGGAAGCCAAAATAGCTACAATAATTCCAGCAATGGTATAGAGGGTACCAGTCGCTAATTTATCGACTTTTTTAGCGTTCATAATTTCTCTTTCTCTCTTTCGTGATTAATTTGACAAGGGAATTGAAAGCTAGGCTCATTAATAACAAGACTAAAGCAAGTGACCAAAGGACATTATTTTGAACAGTTCCCATAACCGTGTTACCAATACCCATTGTCAAGACAGACGTTAAGGTTGCTGCTGGTGTCGTTAGTGAACTTGGCATTACAGCAGAGTTACCGACAACCATTTGAATGGCTAAGGCTTCACCAAAAGCTCTCGCCATCCCGAAAATAATGGCAGTAAAAATACCTGGACGAGCTGCATTAAGAACAACACGCCAAATGGTTTGCCAACGTGTTGCTCCCATAGCCATCGATGCTTCACGGTAATGACGAGGCACAGCGCGCAAACTATCTGTTGTCATAAAGGTTACGGTTGGTAAAATCATAACAAATAAGACACAAACCCCAGATAAAATCCCGAAACCTGTACCACCAAAGATAGAGCGTATAAAAGGAACAATCACTTGTAAGCCAATAAACCCATATACCACGGAAGGGATACCTACCAAAAGTTCCACTGCAGGTTGTAATAGCTTAGCGCCATATTTGGGTGAAATTTCTGTCATAAAGACAGCTGCTCCAATGGCAAATGGTGTTGCAATAATGGCAGATAAAATAGTGACCAAAAAAGACCCTGTAATCATTGGGAGCGCTCCAAGATAAGGAACACCAGCTGCATTTTTGACACTAGGTTGCCATTCTTTACCAAATAAGAAATCAAAAAGATTGATCTTGTCCACAAAGAAAGTTGACAGACCTTTCTGAGCAACAAAGATTAGAATCATCGCAACGATAAAAACAATCAAAGCCAAGCACAAAAACGTGATGGTACGGCCAAAGGTTTCTAGCCTTGAATTCTTTGATGGTGAGACTAATTTTTTAGCCAATTCCTGATTTTTCATAATTCCCCCATTATTTATCCATGACTTTGCCATCATGGGTTTTGATGACTTTCATGTCAGTTGTCGAAATATAGCCCATATGGGTAACGATTTTGTTTTGGACTTCATCTGATAACATGTAGTCGAGAAATTCTTTGGTCAATCCTGTTGGTTTACCTTTAGTATACATGTGTTCGTAAGACCAGATTGGCCAATCATTTGTCACAACATTTTTTGCATCCGCCTTAAAACCATTTAATCGTAATGACTTCACTGAGGAATCAACATAGGCGAATGAGAGGTACGAAATAGCGCCTGGTGTCTGAGAAACAATGGATTTAACCATTCCGTTGGAATCTTGTTCTTGGCTTTGTTTAGCAGTGACACCTTTCATAATAACACTATCAAAGGTTGCTCGTGATCCAGAACTCGCCGCACGATTAATAACTGAAATCTCAAGATCTTGGCCCCCAACTTGTTTCCAGTTAGTATATTCCCCTGAAAAAATCTTTTGTAACTGCTGGCTACTAAGGTTGGAAACCTTAACTTTAGAGTTGGTAATAACAGCAAGACCAGCAACAGCAACTTGATGATCGACTAGTTTCTCAGCATCAATCCCATCTTTTTCTTCCGCAAAGACATCACTATTGCCAATTTGGACAGCTCCTGATTGGACTTGAGATAATCCTGTACCTGAGCCACCTCCTTGCACATTAACTGATTTCCCTAGGTTACTGCTTCCAAATTCATCAGCTGCTGCTTCCACTAAGGGTTGTAGCGCTGTTGATCCTACGGCAGTTATCGACTCACCTTTATCAATCCAGCTAGAACATGCAGATAAAAAGAGAGTTGATAGGGCCAAAAGACTTAACAAAAAGAATTTCTTTTTCATTTTCATTATTGTATTTCCTATTCGTAAAAATAAAGGGTATATATGTAGAAACTAAATTCCACATATTCTTTATAGTAACATATCTACCTATGCTTTAAAAGAATTTTTTATTTAAATTTGTAACATTTTAATCTCATTTTTTGCGCTAAAAACGAAGCCCTTTCGGGAAATGATTTTTAACGGTCTTATCGACAACTTTAGCAAAACCTAACCCATTGCCATCGATAAGTAACTGGTACCATCCTGTTGGATAAGATTGAGGTAAGCTGATGGTATGACCAGAGACATAGCGCTTAAAATCATCCTCTGTTAACGTAATGGAGGATTTCACGTCGTTAGAATGCAGGGCCAATCCTAAAGCATAGGAAGGTTCAAACCGTTTCTTTTTGAAGACTCCCAATTCTAAACCATTTCGAGCAATTTTTAGGCCCTCTAAAGCCGGAAGCCCATCTGGTAGGAGATATAAGTAATCACCAAAGGTTTGTAGAGTTCCTGACAACACTAGATTTAAATGGTCTTTTTCGAAAGTTTTCCAAAGTTGCAATTGTTCCTTGTTCAAGTTGCTTTTCGGCGCTTTACGCTTTGGTACAGGCTCAGATGGACGTTTATCCTTGAACTTGGCAACAAATTGCCCTTCTCCTTTATAGCGATGCGGATACATTCTCGCAAGTTCTGAAAAACCAATTCCTTCTACCATACCATTTACTTTGGGAATGTCGACCAATTCTAAAAAGTCATAAGTCTCTAATAACCATTTGACTACCCCTTCGTTTTCTTCAAGAGACCAGGTACAGGTGGCATAGATTAACTCTCCGCCAGGTTTCAACATTGATAAGGTGTCTTCTAAGATGGACTTTTGAAGGGCAGCACACTCTGCAGGGTAATCTTGATGCCAATATTGAATAGCATCTGGATCTTTACGAAACATTCCCTCACCAGAACATGGACCATCAAAAACAATCATATCAAAGTATTGCGTAAAGACCTTTGCAAGACGATTTGCGGATTCGTTCATTACAATGACATTTCGTGCCCCAAAGCGTTCAATATTCTCAACCAAAATCTTACTGCGCTTCTTAGAAATTTCATTGCTGACAAGAAGTCCGGTGTTATCTAAATAAGAAAGTAAGTGAGTTGATTTTCCTCCTGGTGCAGCTGCCAAGTCTAAAACACGGCTACCCTTTTTGGGAGCCGCTACTTGGGCTACCATTTGAGCAGCCGGTTCTTGCGAATAAACTAAACCAGAAACATGTTCCGGTGACTTGCCAGAGACTTTTCCATAATATCCCCATAGTGTATTGGGGATGGGATCTTCAAAGAATTTGGACTGTTTTTTTAAAGGATTAACCCGAAAAGCATTTACCGCTTCTTGTTGAAAACTAGCCAAAAAGGCTTGAGTTTCATGGCCTAAGATAGAGTGATAAGTATCAATAAATTCTTTTGGTAATGGCATCATTTTTACTACTATTTATTATTCTGTGATAGATGAGTCAGTTTTTAAAAAAGACTCAATCTTAGTGAGCTGACATTTTGGAACAAACATTATTTTTTGGCGTGATTTAAAGTCAGGTTCCTGACCGTTCAAAGTTAAAAGAACATACCCCAACTTTTCACCCAACACTTTTGCGGCTGCGTAGTCCCATGGTTGAATGGTTGAAAAATAGGCTAATAATTCCTGCTTCATCACCTTGACCATGCAAATACCTGCTCCGCCATAGACCCTTACTCCTAGAGTGTGGGAAATCAGATTGGCAAGGTTGTTATCATTCCTAGCAAACATCCCTGCATTGCAGCCAATTAAACTACGCTCTAAAGGCTTTTCTTGGTAGACAGGCAACTTATCACCGTTTAAAGTGACATCAAAGTGACCTCCACCAGCTAGCAATTGACCTGCCATGACATCATAAATGAGACCAAATTGGCCTTGACCTTCTTCATAATAGGCAATCATGATAGCAAACTGTGACCCTTGTACGATAAAATTAACGGTGCCATCAATGGGATCAATCACCCAAACATTTCCTTGATTAATTGGATGACGGACATCATTTTCTTCAGCTAAAATAGCATCATCAGGATAAGACGACTTGATACGGTCAATCAAGAATTGTTGAGTGTCTTGATCCACATTTGTCACCAAATCATCAGATTGCGTTTTCACTTGTATGTCTAACTGTTGCGTCATCTTACTTTTGATAAATTGCCCAGCTTCTCTAATGATTTGCTTGGCAAATGCGTATTTAGTTTCCAAGTGAAAAGAATCCTTTCTCTATAGCCCTTGCTTTTTTAACCGCTTGATAAGTAAAATAACCACTTGCTTTTTGGAAATCACGGTCGATTTGTTTTTCTTGCGCTTTGCTTCTGACAATCTCTTTATAGGCTTTGTAACTCTCTAAAAGGTCTTCTGCCTTGACCTTGTCCTCGTAAGCTAATTCCACTCTGGTCAAAAAATGAAGCACTGAGGAAATTTCTTCAGTGCTCCAACTCAAGTCAAGTGGATAATGATAATTACCTGACATATTATCCCTCAATCTCTGCTTTTATAGTCGCTTGACGTAATTCCTGTTTACGGTAATCTCTTGGTAAAAAGGCTCTAATTTCGTCTTCGTTAAATCCGATTTGCATGCGTTTTTTATCCATAATGATAGGACGGCGAAGAAGGCTTGGGTTTTTAGCAATTAAGTCGATTAAATCTGAAATCGACAGTTCTTCCACATCAATATCAAGTTTTTGAAAGACTTTTGAACGCGTGGAAATAATATCTTCCGTCCCGTTTTCTGTAAAAGAAAGAATGGACATGAGTTCGTCACGGCTCAATGGGCTTGTGATAATATTATGTTCTTGAAAGTCAACTTCGTGTTTTACTAGCCACGCTCTTGCTTTGCGGCAACTCGTGCAACTGGGTGATAAAAATAAGGTAACCATATTTTTCCTCTGTCAAATTTACTTACCTTATTATACAAAAAATTAAATCAGTTGGCTATCTTTTTTCCAATTTAGTGCAGTTTCTTTATCAAGTTCTAACCGCTCTACTAAATCTTTAATGCCATCAAATTTAGCCATGTCCCTGATCTTGTCTAACCAAATAATCTCGATGGATTCGCCGTAAATATCTCCTTCAAAACCGAAAATATTAGCTTCTAAACGCAACTCCTTTCCGCCAAAAGTAACATTTTTCCCAATACTCGTCATGGAACGGTGTTTTTTCCCATTAACAAGTACGTCTGTTACATAAACACCATCAGCTGGTAAGTAGGTCCTATCAATAGGAGCCAAATTAGCTGTTGGAAAACCAATGGTTCGACCGCGCGCGTCACCGTGTACAACCATTCCCCGAGTAGATAGCTCATAACCTAACAATTGATTCGCTTTTGCCACTTCACCTTCTAAGATTAATTTCCTAATACGTGTTGAGGAAATCTTTTCCTGATCCTCGGTGACTTCTGGAATCGTGTAAACATTACCATCAAAGTTTCGCGCTAAATAATCACTATCCGTACGATTATGACCAAATTTATAATCAAACCCAACAACTATATGTTTAGCTTTGAGACGTTTGATATAATGGGCGATAAAATCATCCGAAGATAACATTGAAAAGGCAGACGTGAAATCAATCAGATACAACCGATCAACACCGTACTCTGCAAATTTTTCATGCCGTTTTTCTGGATAAGTAATATGAAGTAGCAAATCAGGTAAAAATCGAGAAAACGTTAGTCTAGGAGATTCGTTAAACGTTAAGGTCACGACTGCTAAGTTTTCCGCTCTTGCAATTTCTTGAGCTTTATCAAATAAGGCCTTATGCCCTCGATGTAAGCCATCAAAGTACCCCAACACTAATACGGTGTCTTCTTCTTGATGAATATCCTGATAGCCTTTAATATATTCAATGTCCATAATTTTCCATTCTACATATTGATAGTTACCCGTGGTGCTAGTTGATTTCAAAATACTTCAAATTATAAGCTAGTATGAATTGTTCAAGTCTCAATTGTAATCCAGATAGTCCCCTAGCCAATGTCTGCTCAATATCAAATAGAGAACAAAGTTCCGAAAAGCGAGTTTCAATTGTTCGTCTCCATGCTAGTAACTGCCTGTTGTTATGTTGCTTTGCGCCGACCATGTTTTGACGCAAGGGCGTCCACAAATGATAACCTTTATGTCCCAACTTATCTTTTAGCTCTTGACTGAGATATCCTAAGTCCGCAAGGACAACAGTTTGTTTACAGCCTTCTAGCAGTTCATCAACGACTTTAATATCATGGACAGAAGCTGGTGTCACAATATAGTTCAACATAACACCCGATAATGTGACCAGCATATGAACTTTAAACCCATAGAACCATAAGTGTTTAGAGGCATTGTAGCCAATATCAGCTAAACCTTTAAAAACCTTCGCTTTGTGATTGCGAATAGGTTGGCACAAAGGCATAGGAAAACTGTCCATGATCACAATGGTATCTGATGAGATTGGCTTATTCAACGCTTGACGAATGAGTTGAACCACCCCAATAAGCTGTCGTGTCCGTCTATTAAAGCGACTTCTCTCCAGTAAGTTTCCACAAAAGAAAAGGTGACAGATTCTATAGAAACGGCGTTGAGAGGTTATTCCTAACTCAGCTTGAAGTAACAATAAAACAAGAAGTGACACATCAGAAACCTTAGATAAGCCAACATTTTTACGATGTTTTATTGATTTGGGACAATAATCACGATAACATTGAGAACATATTTGAGTTAATTGTGCTATACTCCATTGTAAATGATGGGATTTTGCAGTATACTGTAAGTGGCTCAAAAGAACTACCTCCTGTCTGTTTCGTCACTTACAGTATAGCTCTTTTGGGCTTTTTAGTATACTTTGACATCAACTAGCACCACGGGTGATAGTTTTAAATGAGAACTTTTCGTGGTTTATAATCTGAATCGCGTTTTTCTAAAATGGCAATTAATTTTTCGCCATGAAAAGCAGCTAATAGTGGCTCTTGACTAGGGAGACTAAGACGGCGACCAAATGAAATTTCAGTCAATTCAGTATCATCAATAACCATTTTAGGAAGATCAGCAACGCCATACTCGATCGGTAACAAAAAAGACATCTCTTGTTTAGAAACCATATCAGCAATTTCTCCCAAAGTATAGGCAGTCTCCAGGGTTAATCCTGCTGAAGCTGATCGCTGCAAGAAGGACATATGACTCTCTACCCCTAGAGCTCGACCTAAATCAACTGCTAAGGTCCGCACATAAGTTCCCTTGCTACAAGCAACTTTAAAAGAGAATCGGCAGAGATCGTCTTCAGTAAAATTCAAAGGGCTGGTGCGTTCAAATTGGGAAATGGTCACTTCTCTTCTAGGACGTTCCACACTTTCACCAGCACGCGCATACTCGTATAATTTACGGCCATTAACCTTTACGGCTGAATACATAGGTGGGGTCTGTGTGATTTTCCCAAGGAAAGTCGTCATCGTTTGATCAACGAGTTCTTCTGTTAGCACAGCTGGCAAAGAGGATCTCGCAACTACCTCTCCACTAGCATCCTCAGTCGTTGTTGAGTAACCGAGAGTCACTTGCCCTTCATAAACTTTGCCAGCTTCTGTCATGTATTCGATCACACGAGTAGCCTTACCAACTGCAATTGGTAGAACACCGACCACATCAGGATCTAAGGTCCCCCCATGTCCAATCTTTTTTTCTTGTAATAACTTCCGTAATTTAAAAACTGCGTCATGAGAGGTCATACCGGCTTCTTTTTTTAAATTAATGATTCCATTTATCATGTCTATTTTTCTCTCTAATTAGTAATTGTTACTGATTCTATTCTACCGCTTTATCATCAGTTTTGCCAAAATAAACGCTTAACCAATTTTAGCAAGGAAAGACTCACTTTCAGGCTTACTGGTCCTTGAGGGCTTCAAATTTCTCTCGCATGGTTGAGTTTTGGCGGGTCAGTTTTTTAACTGAAACATCCTCTAATTTATTATTAGCTAAGCGTAACTGATTTTCACTAGTGGTTAAAAAGCGTTTCACTTCCTCCATGCGTTTAATCGATTTATCAATCTCGTCAATAGCCTTTTTAAAGTTGTTGCTGGCAGACTGATAGTTCTTAGCAAAGGCATTCTTAAATTGATCTAAATCCTCTTCGAAGTGAGTGATGTCAATATTTTGTTCCTTAATCAAGGCCAACTCTTGCTTATAATGTAAACTATTCAGGGCTGCATTTCGCAGAATCCCTATCAACTGAATAAAGAGTTGAGGACGAACCACATACATCTTTTGATACTCATGACTGACATCAACAATCCCTGTATTGTAGTAATCATTATCAGCTTCTAACATGCTTACCAAAACAGCGTACTCACAATCTTTTTCGCGACGGTCTTTATCTAACTCCTTGAAAAAATCACTATTTTTATGTTTTGTTTTGGTGGTGTCTGCCTCGTTCTTCATCTCAAACATGATAGAGAGGATTTCTACACCATTGGTATCAACCTCTCGGTAAATATAGTCCCCTTTTGACCCACGACTAGACAATTGGTTATCTTTGACAAAGCTAGCATTGGGAAAAGCATAGCTTCTTACTTTGTTAAACTCTGTTTCAGCATAGAGTTCTAGACTCTCTCCGATTGCTTTGGTAGATTGCTGCGCTTTGAAATTTTTATAAAATTCAACTTGCTCGTTAGCCGCTTTTAACTGTGCTTCGTAGTCGCTGCGCACCGAAGCCAACGACAATTCACTTTCTTTAGCTTGAAGCGCCAATTGGTTTTTGATTCCATCGCGTTCTTTTTCGATTGTAGCAAGCTTTGACTGGAACGTGGCATCTTTTTCAAGTGCTAATTTGTCCAGCTGATTGGTCAAACTAACCACTTCTTTGTCCTTCTCAGCTAATTGATTGGCCAGTTCCAAAGCATTTTGTGAGGCTAATTTATCAAGTTTCGCTTCTAAAGAAGCAATAAGCTGGTCTTTTTTAGCCAGTTCTTCTTGTCTGAGGTAGGCTTGTTCTTTTTCAATTTGCTCTAATTGGTTTGTCAAGCTGGTAATAGCTGTTTCTTTTTTTGCGACAACTTCATGCAATTGATGTTTCGCTTTTTCTTCCAGCAAGGCTATCTCATTGATTAACCGTTTTTGCAATTCTTCATCAAAGGCTTGTCCTCTGACTTGTTCCAATAATTGACTATACTCTGACTCATTGATAGTAAATAGGGTATGACAATGAGGGCATTTAATTTCGTTCATCTTGTCTCCATTCTGAGATTCTTCTTTTTATTATAGCAAAAAAGCTCAGGAAGTTAAGTCCCAAGCCGTCATAGATAGAGGTGTCCAATCTATATATAGAGAGATTTACTCATTTTGATAATCCTGATAAAACTCTACCTTTAATAATATAAAACGCTCTAAGTCTTGTAAGAGCTGAAATAAAACCGCACGTCGCTCAAATTCCTCCCGAGTTTGAGGAAGATCACCATGACGAAAGGTTTCAAGCAATTGTTCGATGTCATCAATCAAGGTTAAAGCCGGATTTTGTTCGCTTAGCTGACAAGCAGTTTCGTGAAAAAGATGTGACAAAAGAATACTTTCCTTACTTTGTCTCATTAACGTGCTTACGTTGATAGCCATTTGTCCCAATAGTCTATTTTGTTGTCGTCGCATTTCAAAATAATGCACTTGATAGTTTGTTTGATGGAACAGTCTGTTGTGACGCTCACGATAAACTAACTGAAGTGCTTCCTCTAAAGTCTTATCTAGTCCCTTAACCATCACCCCATCATTTTGCCCTTGTCCTTCCAATAAAAACTCTTCAAAACGATACAAGATGGCCTTTAAATCATCCTCAACTATTTGATGGTAACGTCGAATCTCTTTATCCTGAGAACTCATGTAAGTATTGAAAAGTAGGGCAACTCCAGTTCCTATAAAGAAAAGTAAACATTCATTCCATAAGACTGGCAACTGAATACTTTTCTCAGCAATTAAGTGAGTGACTAGAACAGTAATAGGAACCAGTCCTGCTTCAATTCCAAAACGATAGAGTAAGGGGATAGTAACCACTAGATAGAGAGCTAAGGCTAGCGTTGTGTAGCCAAAAAGGCTAAAGCAAATCATCGCAATCCCGAAAGCCAGGAAAAAAGAAAGCAAGCGATTCCTAGCGACTACCAAACTGGACTTACGGGTATCTAAAACACTTAACAAGGCAATGATCCCCGCTGAAATCGCATAATCCAAATGAAGTTGGTAGGCAATTAAAATAGCAACAACGGTAGCCAAGGTCATTTTTAATGTACGTTCAACTGAACCCATGACAAGACTCCTAACCTAATCCTTTTTGGATTTCATTCTGAATATATTCCCATTCCTGTTCTGCTCGCTTGAGTTTACGATGATAATCTGTTAATCCTCTCAAGTAGTGATTAATCAAGTAATCCTGTTTCACTAAGGGAATAACGGGAATTGGAATATCCAACAATTCTTTCGTTGAAAGATTGATCACATCTTTGCCATGGTCCGCTGCGTCCAAGAGTGCTTGACCAATAGGTGAGTCCAAAAAGAACTTGATATAGTAGCCCCTTAATAGTTTTTGAGGACGTAAGACAGTGATATTTGATGACGCCACCACATCTCGATTTTGCTTATGAAAAACACAGACTTTTTTTAGGGTTCCCTTAGAGGCGATTAAGACATCTCCGTCTTCCAAAAGGTAACGCAAGAGCTGCCTACGATCCATCTGGAAAGTTCTTAATTGGTGATATTGAATCCCTAAGGTTCCCATATCCGATAAATTAATCAATCCCACATCACCGGGCTCTGCCTTACTCGACACTGCTTTTCCTTTAAAGCAGTCTACAGCCTCGCCTAATGCTACCTTTTCTTTGCCATTTGTTAAGTAGGCCTCAATGTTATTGTTCATGCTTAGTATCTTTCTATTACAATATAGTATTTAGATACTATCATATTCTATCCTACATTTCAAGAGCTATTTTTTAACCACCTAGTCAATTGATTTTAAAGCTTCTAACATGTCCACCTTCTTAAGATGCTGATGGACCCAAATCCCTAATACTAGCAATAAACTCAAAATAATGACAATAGGAACCAAGTAGACATAGCTATCAACCTTATCACCGAACTGAATATCCCCTGTAGAAATCATTCTCATGATATAGGTATGTAGTGCTTTCCCTAGAAGAATTCCTATCAAAATACCTATCAGCGATAAGGAAATGGTTTCCCGGTAAATGTAGAAGGTCACCTCTTTATCATAAAAACCAAGCACCTTAACGGTTGATAATTCTCTAATACGCTCAGCAATATTAATACTGGTTAAATTGTAAAGAATAACAATAGCTAATAAAACAGACACGATAACCAGGAGAGACATAACCTGGTCCAAAGAAGCAACCATCAGCTGAACTGCTTGGATCTGGTTAGCATTTTGTGACACCACTGTAATGGCTTTTAAGCTCAGCATTTTACTAGCAAGCTGTTTGACCTTCTTGTGGGATGAGTCTTTTAGATTAATAAAATAAGCAGGGCTAGTCTCTAAATTATTAAACTGTTTAGCATAATAAGTATCCGACATGATCAGATAATGCCCAACAGTCATATCAATAACCTGCTTAACCTTAAGCTTTATCTTATCGTTTTCGAGACCATTATCCTGCAGCCACAGCTCATCCCCTGCTTTTACATGGTAATAAGAGGCTAATTTCTCAGAAATCAAGACCCCAGACTTTGGAATAGCAACGGCCTTTTGCTTTTGACTATCTAACAAATTAACATAGGGAGTGAGTGTTTTAGCTGGGGTTGAGAGAATAGAAATCGTTTGCTTATCAGTAATACCTTTTATAGGAAGAGTTAGCTGAGCATAAGAAATCTTTTTTTGTCTTGCTATTTCCTTTCCGGTGAGAACCTTTTGTAAAGAAGCCTCTTCTGCTAGTGTTAACTTGCTTGCACCTACTGCTAAAATATCATAGGTCGTTAATTCTCCAAATTGGTGGTCAATAACCTTTGCTAAAGACGATTGAATGCCTAATCCTGCAAACAGGAGAGCAACCGAGCCTGCAACACCAATAATAGTCATTAGCATCCTTTGTTTATAGCGAAATATATGGCGAATAGTAACTTTATGACTAAACGAGAGACGTTTCCAAATAATAGTGATATGTTCTAACCATATGTTAGCGCCTTTGCTTGGAGGCTTAGGAAGTAACAACTGAGCCGCATTGAGGAATAACTCTTTCTTCACAACAAGGTAAGCTGGTAAGACAGTCGACAAGAGGGCCAGTGAATAGGCTAAGGCGCTATAAGCATCATAAAAATAAAGGTGGGTTTTTCCGATAGTCAGAGGTGCCGTCAAAATGTCTGAAATCAAGGCTGGTAAAACATAGGTCCCTCCAAGAATCCCTAAGCTGGTTCCTAAAAAACTAGCTATTAGACCATAACCTAAAAATTTTAAACTAATCCCCCTATTAGAATAACCGAGAGCCTTTAAAAGACCTGAGGTTGTTCTTTCTTCATCCACATAACGCGTCATGGTCGTAAAGGACACGAGCGCAGCTACTAAATAGAGAACTAAGGGAAAAATATTTCCCACATTTGAAATAGAACTTATGGAAGTCGCATAAGTGCGATAACCTTCTGCTCCTGGTAGTGTTGATCGATTGTAGGTAGTATAATGTGGTCTTTCTAGCTTACTTTGAGACAGTTCAACCTGTCTTAAACGACTTTTTTCCTGTTCCAATACCTTATGAGCTTGTTCTAGTTGGTTCTTAGCTTCTTGCAAAGCACTACCCTCAAGAAAAGCTAATTCCTGTTCTCTAGCCGCTAAGGTTGCTTGCTCAGACTGTAGTTTTGCTTTGCCATTCGTTAAAGCAAGTTTATATTGACCTTGTAGTTCCTCGTAACGGCATTGGCTATTGTCTTGGAGTAGCTGATCCAAGGTCGTCTGGTTTTGAGTTACAGTTTGACGGTATTGTTTAGAAAAGGCGTTCGCAAAACGAAGATTATTAAATCGGAGACGTAGAATATTGGCATCCCCTTTAAAAACGTTGGGTCGACTAAAAGCATAAGCATAGAGGCTACCATCACCTGCCGAAGCCCCCCCTAAATTGCTTTTGGACCAAAGTTCAGAAGAATGGGCAAAGCCGACAACTCGAAACCGCTCTGAAGTCAGTAGCCCTTTACTAGGCGGTGTTACCCTTATCGTGTCTCCTAGCTGATAGCTTTTTTCAAGCGTGGTAGATAAGACAATTTCTGTGTCTTGCTTTGGCCAATGCCCCTCAACCAAAAGTGGTTTTGACAGCTTATTTGGAAGACTGTATAACCTAAGAGCTTGCTGGTTTTTTGTTATATTAAGATCTATGAGGTGACCGTATTCTAAAACCACATCCTTTAGGCTATTCAGTTCTTTGCGATCTTCTTGAGAAAATTGATGAGAAGCTAGGACTGCCATATCCATAACCTGTTGCTTTTCAAGATAATGACTAGCTGTACGTTCCATATCTGGACCTGTAACTTTCAGCCCAACCAGAGCAAAAGACCCTAAAGCCATTAAACACATTAAGGAAAAGAAACGTCCCTTACTCTTTTTAATAGCTCTTATCATATCTTTCCATAAAGTTTTCGTTATCATCATAAAAGCCTCTTAATAATCAATCGTGTCAATGCTAGCAGGTACTTCATTGACAGTGATCTTAGTAACCTGTGCATCATGAAGATGGATTACACGATTAGCAATGGGAGAAATCGCAGCATTATGAGTGACAATAAGAACAGTAGTTCCCTTATTATGTGCCATCTGTTGCAAAAGGTTTAGAATTTGTTTTCCAGTCTGATAATCCAAGGCACCTGTTGGTTCATCACAAAGTAACAACTTAGGATTTTTGGCTAGAGCTCGCGCAATAGAAACGCGCTGCTGCTCTCCTCCTGATAACTGTGCTGGAAAATGATTTAGGCGATGACCAAGTCCAACTTCCTTTAACATCGTTACAGGATCTAAAGCATCCGATACAATATCAACAGCCAACTCTACATTTTCTTTGGCTGTTAAATTAGGGACCAAATTGTAAAATTGAAAAACAAAACCAATATCATTACGGCGATAATCTGTCAAGGCACGAGAGTTATAACTTACAATGTCCTTACCATCGATGAAAACATGACCAGCATCTGCAGTATCCATTCCTCCTAAGATGTTTAACACTGTGGACTTACCTGCACCAGATGCTCCTAGGATGACCACTAATTCCCCTTGGTTAATATCAAAAGAAACGTCACGATTAGCATGTACAAGGGATTCTCCAACCCTATAGGATTTTGACACTTTTTTCATTTCAATGAATGCCATGAGGTTCTCTCCTTTATATGAACATAGTGTTGATTTAAGTACAAACTTATTATATAATGGCCTCAACTATTTAACAAGGACAAATCCTAAGCAACTGTTGATTTAAGGAGCTCTTCTATATGACACAAAGAAAAACTGAAACCAAAACTTATTTAAAAGCTGCACTCACGGCTTTACTAGCTGAAAAACATTTCGAAGACATCACGGTTTCTGACCTTACTCAAAAGGCTGGTATTAACCGTGGCACTTTTTACCTTCATTACAAAGATAAATTTGACATGATGAATCAGTTGAAAAACGAGACCTTAGATGACTTGTATTGTCTGTTAAACCAAACAGCCATTTATACCGATACAAGAGCCGTTCTGATACAGACTTTATCTTACCTTCTCTTGCATCGAGAGTTTGTAACTGCACTAGCAACAACGTCTTATTTAAATTTTCCTCAATTGATTAAAGATTTCTGTTATCAATTTTTGACCACTATCGAGGAGTTCCAGACCATTGTTGTGAATCAATATCATATTCCTTACCCTTATGCCTTAGAAGTTTATTTAGCAAGTATTGAAAGCATTATTACCTACTGGATTAATAACGGCTATCAGGAATCTCCTCAAGATGTTACTGATATTATTCTCAAAACAGTTGCTCTTGATTCACTACCATCCTAAAAAAAGCATCCGAATCTTTTCTTTCCTCATGTATGTGTGACATCACAAGTTTGAGTAAGATAGATGATGCTTTTTTCATGTCTAAAAACCAAAAAAGTTTGAGGATATCCTCAAACTCATAAGCCTTTTCGTAAATTGAAGAAGGTCTTCATTCGTGAAATCACTGACTCATCTCCTACAAAATAAATATGATCCCCTTTTTCGATAACTGAATAAGGGCCAGGTGAAATAACAAAAGTACCATTGTGTTCAATAGCAACAATAGTTGCACCTGTCTGATGCCAAATATTGAGGGCACCAATGGATTTTCCAAAGTGTTCTGAGTCATTGTTACAAATAATCTCATAAGGCGCTAGCGGATACTGCTTACTAATGGATTGACTTTGCATTAAGAAATCATTAACCAAGATAGCCATTTGTTCCATAGCTCTCTCTTGCTCACGAATAGTGTCTCGAATCTTCTCTTTGATCATAGCGATGGAATGTGTTGACTCATACTGATTAATAAAATCAATAGCTTTTTCTTTTGATAAGACAATAGCTCCACTCCCATGCTTTAAGGTAAGAATCTTTAAGTCTGCTAAGATATTTAGCCCTTTGCGAGCCGTTTCCGGAGATACATTAAAAGTCGATGCTATTGTCGTTCTTGACTTTAATTTTTCTCCTACTTCATATTCTCCATTTGCGATACGTTCAGCTACTGAAATAGCAATTTTTTGATACTTTGAGCTTTTTATCTCCTTTTTACGGTTTGGCATCGTTATACTCCTTAACTTAACATTCTTTCATGTTCCTATTAATTAAAACACATTTCTCCTTATAAAACAATCATCATTTTACTATCGTGACAAAAAGAGCTGGTCGATAACCAGCCCCATAACGTCAACACTTAGCAATTTTACTATGCAAGTTTTTACTTATTTAGCTGCTTCATCACTATTAACAGTATTAGAAACAGTATCTTTTAGTTTCCCAGCTTGTTCTGATACAAATTGTGAGGTCGACGAAGCGGCACTAGTCACACGATCTTGAACGGTAACACTAGCTTCCTCATGCTCAGCTTTGGTACGAATATCAACAACATTCACATTTACTTCAATAACCTTAAGATGTGTCATGCTAGCTACGTTTTGGGCAACAATAGCTTTGATAGATTCAACAATAGCTGGGATGTCTTTGCCATATTCTACGACAATGGCGAGATCTACGGCAACTTCCTTAGTTCCAACCTCAACCGAAACACCGTCTGTAACAGAATCAGAATTCACCAAATTATTTTTGATATTTGAGAAAAATCCACCTGTCACAGCCAGCAAACCGCCGACATTTTCTAAGGCATGGCCGACAATTTTTTCAATCACTTTGTCGTCATAGGTAAGTGTACTTTTAATCTGATTTGTTTCCATCGTGTCTCCTTTATTGTTATTTGTTGTCTATTTGTTATCGTCTAAGCCCTTCTTGAGCCCTTTCAAGGAATCTTTGGCATCTGCCGCGACTTCTTTCACTTTTCCAGCTACCTGGTCAACCTTGCCCTCGGTCTCCAAAGATTTATCTCCAGAAACTTTACCAAGACCTTCTTTTAGTTTACCACCAGCTTGGTCCAATTTTGCATTCCATTTTTCATCTGACATAGCAAATCCTCCTTCAAAGTATTTCGTTCAAGTATTACTATTACTGAACACGTGGTTCAGCTTGTTGATCTTGAAGTTTTTCAACTCCTGCCCCAACTGATGTTTTCACATTTTCAACTTGGTGACTTGTAAATTCAGAGGTTGAACGTGCCATATCAGTCACTTTATCCTGTAAACTTACTTTTTCAGCATCAAATTGTGCTTTTGTTTTAATATCAACTACCTTGACGTTAACTTCAATAACGTCCAAATCTGTCATTTTCTTAACTTCTTTTTCAACGATAGATTTAATAGCGTCATAAATAGTTGGAACATGTTTTTGGTACTCTGCCACAATATCCAAATCAACGGCAACTTGTTTTTTACCAACTTCAACATTCACGCCGTCACGAACAGATTCTGTATTAACCAATTTATCTTTTAAATTAGCTAAGAAGCCACCGTTAACACCTAGTAAACCATCAACGTTTTCAAGAGCCAAACCGACAATTTTTTCAATTACTTTGTCTTCATAAGTCAATTCACCACGAATAGACGGTGCTAAATCTTTAGTTGTATTCTTAATATATGTTTCAGTCATGATATATCTCCTTTGTTGATTATTTACTTACGACCAAGAAATTGATCGATGATTCCCGTTTTCTTGGCATACAGGCCGCCATATACTCCTAAGAGAATAAAAATGATTGCTAGCAGTGTTTTAAATAGGCCAAAAGACATGAGCAATATGGCAATGATTAACCCTACCAGCCCCCCAATAATGGGATACTTGAATCTTTCATAAAATTCCATCAGACATCTCCTATTCTACACGTTTCCTTGCAACACGCTTGCGGTCAGAATCAGCAATTTCTTTCACATAAACCTTGAAATTGACCGAGCGATCAAGTCCAAAGAATTCTTTCAAACCTGTCTCAATACCTTCTTTAATCCCGTTAACTTGGTCAGTTACGCCTACTCGTGACGCTAATTGCCCGCTAACATCAATTTTAAATTTACGCTTATAGAGTTTAGCATTAACGTTAGGATTAGGCATGAGCCCCGCTACTTTAATAGCAGTTGCAACATAATTTTCAATAGCAGATTTTTTCAACAAGAGTTTTCCATTCTTGTTACGCAATTGAATTTCAGTATAAGTACGAGGGTAAAAAATAACGGCTAAAAGGATGATTAAGACGAGCACAAACATCACAATCGCCGCCCAGAAATAATAATAGTATAAAGCTGGATCTAGGAAATTGGGAAGTCTATCAATGTCCCAACTTAACCAGCGATAGCTATAAGGTAAGCTAACATAATCTCCGGTCGTCCCTATTACCCATCCGAGGATGGATAATAGGACGAGGCCGATGAGACTATATGTTATTTTTAAAAATTTTGACATACGAACCTCTTTCCTACTTAATCGACTTTATTGTCATTATTTACAAGTAAAGTAGAGGAACTAGTTGTTAGTTTTACTTAGTACAAAAGAAGTGATAATCACGACGATAACTGCACCAATGATAGATGGAATCAAAGCCATACCAGCTAATGAAGGTCCCCATGTACCAAGTAGGGCTTGACCAACGTAAGAACCAATTAAACCAGCTGCAATGTTAGCAATCCAGCCCATTGATCCACCTCTTTTAGTAAGAGCTCCAGCAATAACACCAATAAGTGCACCAACGAGTAATGTCCAAATAAGTCCCATAATAATTCTCCTTTTCAGATACTCCCGTATCTATTGTCCAATGAAACATGACCGTAATCATGCTTCGAGTGATTGTCAACAATAATCACTTTTCAAGTGACTATATAAACCAAATTATGAAGTGTTAGTTCTTTTATTCGTCAGAATAAAGATACTTATAAAACAAATACAAATCCTTTATAACATAGTTTTTGTAAAGTGACCACTCGTTATTTAATTTATATTGTTATTATACACCTTTAGATGTGAAATGCAACTGATATGCTCCTGAAACTTAAATTTTTTTTAACTTTTATTTGAGAACGTCTCTTATAAAGAAAATAAAAAAACAAGCTCCCTACGCACTTATATAGTAGGAAACTCATTTTCTTATTTTTTCTCAATAGGAGCAACACTTGCTAGTAATTTCTTTAACCCAACTTCTGGGAATTTGATTTTCAATTCCATCGTTTTTCCAGATCCTGAAACCTCCAGCACAGTCCCATCTCCCCATTTTTTATGGTGAGCGATATCGCCTATCTGCCAAGTGACCTCTTCTAAAGAGCGATTAGAACCAAACGGTAAACCTGAGGTAGTTGAAGCTGATGATATCGTACGCGCCTGCGTTGGCTGTGGTGATTGTCTTACTTGAGCCTGAGCCTTTCGAGCTTGCAGGGCTTCTGATAGACTCATCCCCTGTCCAAACTGTGTGTGTTTGTCAGTAGAGAAACGCACGCCAAATGAAGATTGTGCTGGTCTTGCCAATCCTTGATAAGAGAGTAATTCTTCTGAAATTTCGTTTAAGAACCGTGTTGGACGGTTATAACTACTTTTACCAAAGAGAGTTCTGGTATTTGCATTAGTCATAATGAGAACTTCTTCTGCCCTTGTTATCCCCACATAGGCCAAGCGTCTTTCTTCCTCTAATTCATCAGGATCTTCCGAAGCCCGTGATAAGGGGAAGACACCTTCTTCCATACCAATTAAGAAAACAACAGGGAACTCCAAACCTTTGGCAGCATGTAGGGTCATTAAGGTTACTTCAGCAGCTTCTGTTTGGGAATCATCTGTATCAGCAATCAGTGCTAAATCATTTAAAAAACGTCCCAAGCAATCAACACCGGTTTCGTCTTCTTCTTGAGAGGCACTTGACTCGTCAAAATTTTTGGTAACAGATAAGAATTCTTCGATATTTTCGATACGGGCTTGGCTTTCCAATGTATTTTGCAGGCGTAAGCTATCTAAATAGCCTGTTTTTTCTAACAAAGCTTCTGCTAAGTCGGTGATACTCATCTGATCTAGGTCTTGACGTAGCTGACCGAGAATATTGGCCAAGTCCATGATAGCTTGTGCTGCTTTACCTTTCAAGGGGGACATCAATAGATTTGAAGCTGCTTCTAATAAAGACTGGTCACTCTCATAGGCAAACTGACGCAGTTTATCAAGCGTTCCTGGACCAACACCTCGTTTAGGCTCATTCACAATCCGCTCAAAGGAAATATTATCAGCTGGGTTAGCGACAATCGTTAAGTAGGCAATTAAGTCGCGAATTTCTTTACGGCTATAGAACTTAGTTCCGCCAACCATGGTGTAAGGAATGTTGGATTTTAAGAGCGCTTCTTCAATCGTACGGGATTGGGCATTGGTACGATATAAAACAGCGAAATCTTTGAAATTTTTCCCGATTTCATGAGCCATGTTGCTAATGGTAGAAGCGACAAATACTGCCTCATCTCGCTCATCATTTGCCCTATAATAAACCAGTTGTTCCCCGTCTGCATTTTGTGTCCAAAGTTTCTTAGGACGGCGATTACGGTTATTGTTAATCACGTCGTTAGCTGCTTGCAGAATTTTCTTGGTAGAGCGATAGTTTTCTTCTAAAAGCACTACCTTAGCATCTGGGTAATCTTTTTCAAAATCAAGAATATTTTGCATGTCAGCTCCCCGCCAACCATAGATAGACTGATCAGCATCTCCAACAACGCAAATGTTTTTAAAGCGAGAGGCTAGCAACTTGACTAATTGATATTGGGCATGGTTGGTATCTTGATACTCGTCCACGTGAATGTATTGGTAGCGCTGCTGGTAATAAGCTAATACGTCAGGATTACTATCAAAAAGGCGTAGAGTCATCATGATTAAATCATCAAAGTCCAATGCTTCACTACGACGTAATTCTTCCTGATAAGCTTTGTAACATCTCGCTACTATTTGACTATACATATCAGCAGCCTGCGCCTCGTATCCCTTCTCATCAAGTAAATCATTTTTAGCATTTGAAATAGTTCCTAAAATAGAACGTTCATTCCACTTTTTAGGGTCCAGATTAAGTTGCTTCAAAATGCGTTTCATCAAGGTTCGTTGCTCACCTGGATCCACGATTGTGAAGTTTCGATTGTAACCAATATGATCAGCCTCACGACGCAGAATTCTCACACACATGGAGTGGAAAGTTGCAATCAACGTATCCTTAGTAGCTGGATTTAAAGCCAAGGCCCTTTCTTTCATTTCGCGCGCAGCTTTATTGGTAAAGGTTATGGCTAATATATTCCATGGGTTCACGAATTTTTCATCAATGAGGTAAGCCATTCTGTGGGTTAAAACCCGTGTCTTACCGGATCCCGCTCCTGCCATAATGAGTAAAGGACCTTCGGTCGTTTGAACCGCCTGAGCCTGTCGATCATTCATTCCATTTAATAAAGGATTCATGTTTTCTCCTCAATTTTTCCTTAACATCTCTTTTAGTAACCCTAAAATTATATCATGTTTCTTTGTAAAATAGCAAAGGAGATCTCAAACACCTCTGAGAAGATTTGTCCCTTTTTAGCGATAAGCAGCTCATAATGATAACGGTTTCTCAAAAAATTCCTTATTATTCCTCTATTTTGATTGACTTCATTCGTATTTTCCGGTATGATAGACATAATTTAATAAACCGAATGATGTCATGCAGGAGAAGAAAGTTATTTCGCCGAAGGAGTTATACTCTCAGGTGTCCACCTATTGGACGGGACTGTTTGATGGACGGACTTCTGGAGAGACCTTATTAGGCGCCGAAGGGGCAAGGCAAACTGCTCAATCTCTCAGGCAAAAGGACAGAAGATAAGATAGAAAAACCATTAAGTCACCACTTAGTCTTTTTGCGTTTGCTATATTATCATTGCTTCAGAAGTTGTCTCTCAGAGATAGCTTTTTTCTTTTGCCAACTTCGATAATTTAGGAGAAACAAATGATTACAATCGCTAAACTAATGGATGATTTTGTCTGGGGACCGCCCTTGTTAATCTTACTGGTTGGTACTGGTATTTACCTTACGAGTCGTTTAGGCCTCATCCAAATCTTAAAACTACCAAGAGCTTTTAATCTTATTTTTTCAGATGATGATGGTCACGGAGATATTTCATCCTTTGCTGCCCTTGCAACCGCACTTGCCGCTACCGTTGGTACAGGAAATATTGTCGGAGTCGCCACTGCTATCAAATCAGGCGGCCCTGGAGCGCTCTTTTGGATGTGGGTAGCTGCTTTTTTTGGAATGGCGACTAAATATGCCGAAGGAGTATTAGCTATCAAATATCGTACAAGAGATGCCAATGGCCATATTTCTGGTGGACCTATGTACTATATCGTTAACGGTATGGGACAAAAATGGAAACCGTTAGCTATTCTTTTTGCTGGGTCAGGTATTCTGGTAGCCCTCTTTGGCATTGGTACCTTTGCTCAAGTCAATTCCATTACTTCCTCTCTAGGGCACAGCTTTGGCTTATCACCACAGGTTGTTAGTATTATCTTGGCTATATTTGTTGCTACCATTATTTTCGGAGGTATCCATTCTATCTCCAAAGTGGCTGAAAAAGTCGTTCCTTTCATGGCTATTTTCTATATTCTTTCAAGTTTGGCTGTTATTTTCATACATTATCAGCACATTGTTCCCGTTATTCGTTTAGTGCTCCAATCCGCCTTTACACCAACTGCTGCTATTGGAGGATTTGCAGGTAGTATGGTTAAAGATGCTATCCAAAAAGGGATTGCACGCGGGGTTTTTTCAAATGAATCTGGACTAGGCTCTGCTCCTATTGCAGCAGCGGCAGCTAAAACCAACGAACCAGTTGAACAAGGATTAATTTCGATGACAGGAACCTTTATCGATACCATTATTATTTGCACTTTAACAGGATTGTCAATCCTAGTCACTGGGCAATGGACCGGTCCTTTAGAGGGAGCACCTTTAACGCAATCTGCCTTTGCTTCAGTTTTTGGAAATTTAGGAACTTTTGGACTGACCTTTTCCCTTGTTCTTTTTGCTTTTACAACAATCTTAGGTTGGAGCTACTATGGTGAACGCTGCTTTGAATTTCTCTTTGGTATTACTCACCTAACTTACTTCCGTATTGCTTTTGTGTTAATGGTAGGTCTTGGTGGATTCCTCAAATTAGAGCTTATTTGGATTTTAGCTGATATCGTGAATGGTTTAATGGCGCTCCCTAATCTTATCGCCCTTTTAGCCTTATCTCCTGTAGTCATCCATGAAACAAAACATTACTTTCTCAAGCATCAATTCAATCAGTAACACCCAAACCTGCCTAGCCTTCTTTCATCTATTTCAAAGAGGCTAGGCTTTTTAGTTCAGCTAGTTTTTATGGTATAATACGGTATTGATATCAAAGGAGTAACCATGACACAAGATCCCATTGAAAACTTAAAATTGGCCAAAAGAGGTCCAATTGTCAGCATTATGGCCTATCTGTTGCTAAGCATTGCTAAGTTATTAGCGGGCTATCTGCTCAACGCTAGCTCGCTGATTGCTGATGGCTTTAATAATTTATCAGATATTGTAGGAAATATAGCTCTTCTCATCGGGCTTCACCTAGCTAGTCAGCCTGCTGATGCCAATCACAAATTTGGCCACTGGAAAATTGAGGATCTCTCAAGCCTTATCACCTCTTTCATTATGTTTATTGTTGGTTTTCAAGTCCTTATCCAAACCATACAAAGTATTTTCAGTGGTGAGCAGACACCGATTGATCCTATCGGTGCTATTGTTGGTATCCTCTCTGCTCTCATTATGCTTGGGGTATATACTTTCAATAAACGGCTTTCCAAGCGTGTTAAATCAAGCGCCCTTGTTGCTGCCTCCAAAGACAATCTGTCTGATGCAGTGACTTCTCTTGGAACTTCTGTTGCCATTGTAGCAGCTTCATTAAAACTTCCTATTATTGATCGCCTGGCTGCTTTGATTATTACTTTTTTCATTCTTAAAACCGCTTTTGATATTTTCATGGAAAATGCTTTTAGCCTATCTGATGGCTTTGACAGCCGTCATTTAAAGAAATACGAAAAAGCTATTCTAGAAATTCCTAAAATTGTTGCTGTAAAATCACAACGCGGTAGAACCTATGGGAGCAATGTTTACCTTGACATTGTTCTTGAAATGAATCCTGACCTTTCTGTTTACGAAAGTCACGCCATCACCGAACAGGTTGAGCAATTACTCAGTGATCAATTCGCTATCTATGATATTGATATCCATGTGGAACCAGCCATGATTCCCGAAGACGAGATTTTTGATAATGTCGCCAAAAAGCTCTACCGCTACGAAAAATTAATTTTGAGTAAGGTTCCTGACTATGACCACTACATTGCTAAGTCTTTCCAACTGATTGATGCGAATGGCCAAACAGTTAACTATGAACAATTTTTGAACCAAGAAATTTATTATCCAAGTAACTTCAAGCATTTTCAGATTGAATCCATTAGTCAAAAAACGATGTTGGTGACCTACCAGTTAAATGGCAATTGCCATACTAGCATCTGGAGACGTCATGAAGTTTGGTGTCTACTCTTCCATCAAATCACTCCTATTCAACAAGAGCAGCGCCTAAAACGTCATTATCGAATTGTAAAAGGATAAACAGATAAAAAACCACTAATCACCAGATTAGTGGTTCAGATTGAAGACAAACATCGATTTGGTGTTTGTCTTTTTTAGTGTTTTTAGATAAAAATGGCTGTTTCCGTGCTTAAACCACCTCATCTGAACAAAATAAAAAGGCTCTCCCGCCATCCTTTTGACCAGTTTTTTGAGATTTAAGCATGCCAAAGTCAGTCCAACCTTATCTTCCATTTTGGACTTGCCTTTCTCTCTCGTATAGCGGAGATTGTGGTATTCCTTGGCTGTGCCAAACAGTCGTTCAATCGTCTCTTTCCGATGCTGGTAGAGCTCCTTCATCCCCCTTTGATGACGAATGTCCTCGCACTGTTCCAAATAGTCTTTCCAAATATGCCGTGTGACAACTTTTTGGTGGTTCTTACTGGTCGTACATACAGATAACAGGGGACAATTGGCACAAATTGCAGGGTCACTTTTGTATTCTCGGTAGCCTTCTCTGGTCGTAGTGCGGTAGGTCAAGGCTTGATGTTCAGGGCAGATGACACAATCAAAGTGCTCATCATAAATCAATTCTTTCGGACGTAGAAGGTCTTTCTTTCCTCTTGGCCGTGTGTAAGGAAGGACAGGAGTGATCTCCTTATCAATCAGAAACTTGGCAATGCTAGGAATGTTATAGCCGGAATCCGCAATAATAAACTGTGGTTTCAAGGGTTCAAGCTTGGCAAAAAGTTCAGGAAAAGCCTGACTATCATGGATATTGCCAGCCTCAACACTATAAGCAAGCGCCCATCCATACTTGTCACAAGCCACCTGAGCAGAATAAGCGAAGACTTCCTTATGATCACCTTTGTGAAACCAGCCACTTTCTGGATCGGTTGTGGAGATTTTCTTAGCGACGGGCTCTAGCTCTTTGGCGGGCCCTAGCGGCTTTTTTCCATGCTTCTCCCTATCCCGATTGATTTCGATTTCTAGCTGTTCACTCATGAACTTGGCTTGTTTTTCCACCTCTCGGTTGATGAACTTGCGAGTATTAGCCGCAGCCTTAATATGAGTCCCATCTATGAAAATCTCCGTCGGGTCAATCAGGTCTGTATTGATACATAGCCCAAGAATATGCGTAAAAATGGACTCAATCAAGCCTTTTTCTTGAAAGCGACGGGAATAATTTTTGCCATAGGTTGTGACATGTGGCACCTTGTCATCCAAAGTCAAACCTAAAAACCAGCGATAGGCAGTATTCACTTCAATATCCTTGATGGTCTGACGCATGGAACGAATGCCATAAAAGCACTGAATCAGAGGGATTTTAACCAATATGACAGGATCAAGGCTAGGGCGACCATTATCAGACGAATAGGTGTCTTCTACTAGGTCATAGATGAAGTCGAAGTCAATCACAGCTTCCACTTGGCGCAGGAAATGTTCATCAGGCACTAACTGGTCAAGGGTATAGAAACCGTACTGATTGCGGTTATAATCAGGTTTTTCTTTGTGTAACATAGGAGAACCTCACAAGTCCTTTTTCTTATATTATACTCCTAAATATCATGAAAAGCCCCTAGAAAAGTGATTCTAAGGACTTTGTCTTCAGTCTGAAACCACTAATCACCAGATTAGTGGTTTTTGTCAGTTGCCTTTTATGGCTTCTTGCTAATACGACTGACAAAGAAAGCAATCATATAGTTTCTAATCGACCATTTGTAGGAACACAAAAAGAGACTATCATCTCTTTTAGTTTTGGATTTGAGTTGTAGCAACATCTTCTCCAAACCATTTTTGAGAAATGGCTTGGAACTCACCATCTTGATACATTTTTTTCAAGGCTTCATTAATTTTCTTCTGCAAGGTCTTGTCTTCTTTTCTAAGCCCTACAGCAAACTGTTCATTGTCAAATCCGGTCGAGACCAGTTGGTAATCATCTAACTGATTTTCTTGCTTTAGGTAGTAGTTAGCGTAAACTTTATCAATAAGTAAACCATCAATACGATTCGTTTTCAGATCAATAAAAGCTTGCGTAAACGTTTCATACTGAGTCGCATCTTGGTCTTTAACCAAGTCTTTTAAGACTTTATGATGTCTTGTCAAGGCATCATAACCAGACGATCCGGATTGGGCTCCTAGAACCTTATTTTTCATATCAGAAGTGTCAGTAATTCCAGATGATTTTTTAACTACAATCACTTGCTCATTTTTCATATAAGGAATAGTAAAAGCTACTTTAGCCTGACGTTCCTTCGTCATAGAATAGCCATTCCAAATCATATCGATTTTACCATTTTTTAACTCGGCTTCTTTCAAATCCCAATTAATAGCTTGAAAATTAACGGTAATGCCATATTGCTTAAAAACTGCCTTAGCTAAATCGATATCAAACCCCTTATTGTCTCCACTCTCATCTTTATACCCCATCGGAACAAAGGTATTGTCGAAACCTAAAGTAATGGTTTTTTCTTTTTGGTATGTTTTCCAAGCATCTCCTGATTTTGCGGTTTTATTAGCTGTTCCGCAAGCTACTAACAGTAAACTAATAGCTGCTAAGAAAACGATTCTTATACTTCTTCTCATGGTCATCATATCGCTCCTCTTCTATTTAGGATTAACCCTAATAATACGATCTGAGATGGCTTCGGCAAAAACAAGATCGTGAGTGACTACAATTTGAGTTATTCCCATTTCACGGTTTTGAACAATCAAGGCTTCTACCGTCTGACGTAATTCAGGATCTAGAGCACTGGTCGGTTCATCGTAACCGATAATTTGAGGGGCAATCATCATGGCTCTTGCCAAAGCAACCCGTTGTTTTTGACCTCCAGATAACGAATAGGGATAAACTTGGGCATGTTCTTTTAATCCTAAACGTGCCAGTAAATCCAAAGCCTTTTCTTTAGCGTCAGCCTTTTGCTTGCCCATTGTAATTGTTGGAGACAGCGTTAGGTTGTCTAAAACGGTAAAATGAGGAAACAATTGAAAATCTTGGAAAACAAATCCAAGCAAGTTACGATTTTCCAAATGATCAATACCAACATCTTCGCCATTGTAAAAGACTTGACCTGAATCAATAGATTCAAGACCAGCCAACATCCGTAAGAGTGTTGTCTTACCGCCACCTGATGGGCCTACCAAAGAGAGCACTTCTCCGTCTTGAACGGTTAGATTAAAGCCATCAAAAATGGTTTTTTGACCAAACTGTTTGGAAATATTTTTGAGTTCTAACATGAAGCCTCCTTACTGATAATAATTAAACCGTTTTTCAACTTGTTTTGAAATAATCGTGACCAGTCCAATTAAAAGCAAATAGATAAGACCAGCGATAAACATAGGGGCTAAGGTCGCATCCCTATTGGCTGCCGTCTTACTTGCTAATAAAAGATCTCCTACACCGAGTACATAGACAAGGGAAGAATCTTTGACCAAATTAATGACTTCATTGAAAACACTTGGTAACACAATTTTAAACACTTGAGGCAAAATAATATAACGAATGGTTTGAAGAGGTTTTAACTTTAATACTTTAGCTGCTTCATATTGACCTTTTGGAATAGCCTCAATCCCACCTCTAAAAATTTCAGCAAAGTAGGCAGCATAATTCAAAGTAAACGCCAAAATAGCAGCTGGCATTCGATCAAAACTAATCCCCACACTTGGCAAAACATAATAGAAAAAAATCAATTGAAGTAGTAATGGTGTCCCTCGCATCATCCACACGTATAGGGTCAAAAACCACTGTAGCGGTTTAAAGGGAATCTTCATCAAGAAAGCTAAAATAGCCCCTAAGGGTATAGAAAGAATGATAACAATAAAGAATACTTGTAAGGTCACCAAGGCACCATCTAATAAGCTGGGTAAAACTTGCTGAATATAGGTCATGTTGCCTCCTAAAACTGAATATTTTACTATTATACCAAATTTGAACGTATTTGGGGAGAGGTTTTTTTATAAAAATACAACCAGATCAGCTGGTTGCGTATTATTATTAGATTTTCTTGACAAATTCTGATTTCAATTTCATCGCGCCAAACCCATCAATCTTACAATCAATGTTATGATCACCTTCCACCAGGCGAATATTTTTAACACGAGTCCCTTGTTTCAGGTCTTTTGGAGCGCCTTTTACTTTCAAATCTTTAACCACAGTAATGGTATCACCATCAGACAGTCGGACACCATTGCTATCTAAAACAACAAGTCCTTCTTCTTCAGTCGCTTCTTCGCCTGGTGTCCATTCAAAAGCACACATTGGACAGATTAATAAAAGACCATCTTCGTAAACATATTCAGACTGGCATTGCAAACAATTTGGTAATGACATCTTACACTCCTAAACATTTCTTAATGTTACCATTTTACTTTAGAATCAATGATTTGACAAGATGAATACGTTCTCATCAGAAGATGACTATTCTTCTTGTATAGCTTTTCTCAAGGCCATTTTCTAAGCTCTGCTATTCTCCTAAAAACAAAAAGCAACCACCTAACAGATGGTTGCCTTATCCATTATAATCATTTATTCTACTGTTACAGCTTTAGCCAAATTACGTGGCTTATCAACATCAAGTCCACGTTGTAATGAAGCGTAGTAAGCAATCAGTTGAGTTGGAATGACCATAGCAATCGGGGCTAGGAAAGGATGAACCTTATTGACAATAATGTCATCTCCCTCACGGTCAAGCCCTTCTTCCACAACTGTTAAAACATGAGCCCCACGGGCAGCAACTTCTTGAATATTACCACGCGTATGAGAGGCAACCAACTGACTAGACGATATTAAAGCGATTACTGGCGTGTCCTCCTCAATTAATGAAATGGTTCCATGTTTCAATTCACCAGCCGCAAAGCCTTCGCATTGAATATAAGAAATCTCTTTTAATTTCAAAGCAGCTTCCATCGCAACGTAATAATCATTGCCACGCCCGATGTAAAAAGCATTACGAGTAGTAGTTAGCAAAGCTTGAACCTTTTCTGCCACGAGATCTTTTTCAGACAAAGTCGCCTCGATAGATTGGGCAACCAATGACAACTCATGTACCAAGTTAAAGTCAAGAGCTTCTTGCTTACCATTTGCCTCACCAACTGCCTTAGCCAAAAAGGCAAGGGCAGCAATTTGTGCAGTGTAAGCTTTTGTAGACGCAACAGCAATTTCAGGTCCAGCATGAATCAACATGGTGTATGTTGATTCACGTGATAAGGTTGATCCTGGAACGTTAGTTACTGTCAAACTCGGAATACCCATAGCATTTGCCTTTACTAAAACTTGACGACTATCTGCGGTTTCTCCTGATTGGCTTAGTAGGATAAACATTGGTTTCTCGCTCAGTAGAGGCATGTGATAACCCCATTCAGAAGCCACTCCTAACTCAACTGGCGTATCTGTCAATTGCTCAAGCATCATTTTAGTTGCAAAACCGGCATGGTATGAAGTCCCTGCAGCTAAAATATAAAGGCGGTCAGCCTCTTGGATAGAGGCAATGATAGCTGGATCAACTTGCACGTTACCCATTTCATCTGCATAAGTTGAAATTAATTTACGCATTACAGTTGGTTGCTCATCAATTTCTTTTAGCATATAGAAGGGATAAGTCCCTTTACCAATATCAGATAAGTCTAATTCAGCAGTGTACGAATCTCGTGCCAGCTCTTTACCATCGTAGTCTGTAACAGTTACCTTATCTTTGGTTAAAATAACCAGCTCCTTATCATGAATTTCCATAAATTCACTGGTTTCACGAATCATGGCCATAGCATCTGAACAAACCATATTGTAACCTTCACCAAGACCAATCAACAATGGAGACTTGTTTTTAGCCACGTAGATAGTATCTGTATTCTGGCTATCCATTAAGGCAAAGGCATAGGAACCTTCGATAATTCCTAGAGCTTTTTTAAAGGCTTCTAACACTGATAATTGCTCTTCTTCTACAAACTTTCCGATTAGATGTACCGCAATCTCAGTATCTGTTTGACCCTTGAAATCATGGCCAGCCAAGTACGTTGTTTTGATGTGGAGATAATTTTCGATCACACCATTGTGAACAAGGACAAAACGTCCTGTTTGTGACGTGTGAGGATGGGCATTGTCTTCTGTTGATTGACCATGAGTTGCCCAACGTGTGTGACCAATCCCTGTTGAACCAGCAACATCTATGCCAATCTTAGCACGCAAATCCGCGATGCGCCCAACTGATTTAATTAAGTTTGTTTGATTGTCATTAGCCACAAAAATACCTGCTGAATCGTAGCCACGGTATTCAAGCTTCTCAAGACCTTGCATTAAAATATCTGTTGCGTTACGGTTCCCAACAACTCCAACAATTCCACACATTCTAGTTACCTTAGTAAGTTCCCTTACTACTTTCTTTCAAAATTCAATTAATTGGTATAGTCCTTAGATACCAATAAAAATATTATGTTTACAGTATATAACATCACCAACTACTTGTCAAACACAAAATTGGTATAGTCTAATCGACAGATTATGGACTAAAAAAAGAGAGCAGTTAGTTAACTACTCTACTTCTACAAATCCAAAATCGCTGAGAGGCAAAACTCTAAAGGTCACTAAGCCTTTAATCTGCGAGGCATCTATTAACCCAAAGCGACGACTGTCATTCGTATTTTTCCGGTTATCATTTAGAAGAAGATATTTTCCTTTAGGAACCTTTTGATACTTATCACCAGTAATAGTTGAAATTGTAAAATCTTCAGTGTATAAAGTTCCAAGAGGAGCGTTATTCAAGTAACGTGTCTTCATCTTTTCAAGATAGGCTTGTGATTCCACCATATTATTGAGGTAAAAAATATCATCCATATAGGTGACACTATCTCCCTCGACAGCAACAACACGGCTCACATAATCCTTTTTATCAACCCTGTAAACCACAAAATCTTTGTATTTAGGTTGAATGTTTTTCTTAATAGTGATTAAATCACCATTCTTCAAATAAGCATTGGCCGTTGCTGGGGTCACTTTAAAGGTTGAGAAAACAAAAATTCTCAACAAAATGACGCCAATAATCACAATTAATAACAATAATATATTTCTTATAAAATCTCGCTTTACCATATTAACTCCTAGTCTATTCCCTTATTATACCATGTTATAGACCAGAAAAAAAGCAGACAATTTCTAAGATCACGCCGTACGCATGAAAACTTTCTCTTCATCCTTTTGTGCCCGGACATCAATTTTGAAAAGATTCCTTTTTAAATCAATGATCTGCTTAGCCTCTTTCTCCAAATAATTGGACTAAATAATCTTCCAAATGGACAGAAATATACCGTTGTTTGCGACGATAACTGAGGTCTTTTTTAGGAAATACCATCACTTTGAGAAAATATAAGCACATTTTTCGGATAAGATTTAGGTTAAATGCGGCTCTTTTATCCAATGTCTGATGATGATCTTCATGATAAACAACGTCCAATAACCAGTGCATACTCTCTATCTGCCAATGACCTCGTACACAATTGGCAAATGTGAGGACATCCGGCTTAAAGCTAAAGATAAAATAACGATTCTCTTGACTCAGCTGACCATCCTTATCAATCGTGTTACGAGTCATCCCAATACCACGTAACTTATGCCATTTGGGATGATTTTGACACAACCATTTGATCTCGGAAGACACCCAGTATTCTCTAACTTCAATCTGTCCCCTAGATTTTTCAACAGTCTGATAATACTGTCCATTTTCTTGGAGTTCTTCCAATAAGTTGACATCACTAAAATAAAGAGCAATATCATCATAAAGTGTTTCTTGATTTCCTTTGACGGCTAAGCAATAGTCTGCTTTACCTTTAATAATCGTATCAACGATAGCCGTCTGCGTGCCCATTGCATCTATCGTTACAATGCTTTTACGGATATCAATCGTCCGCAATAACTGAGGAATGGCAACAATTTCATTACTTTTCTCCTCAACCGCTACCTGTCCCAAACTAAGATGATGACCCCCATCATAAGCCGTTACAATATGAACAGGCTTCTGATTGTTACCTCGATTGCCTCGAATCGTTTTACCGTCCACTGAAATCAGTTGATGAACGGCATCTAAGCTTGTCAATGATTGCTCAAATTGAACTTTAAGCTCTTTTAAACGGTCTGAATTAACAAGACTAATCACACGCTCTAAGGTATCATGAGACGGACAACCTTCACTCAAATCAACGTAGGTCGCAAACAATGGTTCATTCATTTCAATAAAATCTTCCATCTCCTTCCAGGTTTCAATGCCAGCTAACTGACAAACGAAGACAAGAAATAGAATGGTTGATAAGGGGTAGCGAATTTTCCAAGATTGACGACTATCCAATTCAACTGCGCAATCATCAATAGAAATAATAAAATCAATCATCGTAGTCACCTCATCTATAGTGTACTACTTTGATTGATTTTGTCATTATGAATCTAGTTTTCTGAAAACAAAAGTTTCTTCATGCGTTTGGCGTGTTTCTAAGATAAAAGAGTATGCATTGTTAGGGTAACATTTCTCTTCCAATAAAAAAGAGGTTAGAAGAAAACTCTTCTAATCCTCGATCAGTTACTTTAATAAACTTATTTTACAGTACGAACACGCATTGTGTTTGTTCCACCAGTACCAACTGGAACACCTGCAACGATAACAATGTTATCACCAGATTGAACCAAACCAGTTTCAAGAGCCACACGTTCTGCTACTTCAAACATGTCATCAGTAGATGCAGGTTTTTCAGCAAGAACTGGAATAACACCCCAGTTAATCATCAATGCACGTTGTACTTTTTCATCAAATGTTACAGCTAAGATGTCCGCATCTGGACGGAATTTAGAAATCGCACGTGCAGTATTACCAGTTTCGGTAATTGTAACCACAAGTTTGATGTCCATTGAATGAGTTGCATCTTTAACCGCTGAAGCAATTACATCAGTTTTGTTTGTACGTGGGAATGCAGATGAATCTAAACGACCATATTCGTTAAGAAGAGTTTGTGCATTACGATCAATAGTCGCCATTGTACGAACAGATTCAACTGGGTATTTACCATTAGCTGACTCTCCTGAAAGCATTGTTGCATCAGTACCATCGATAACAGCATTGAAGACGTCAGATACTTCAGAGCGTGTCGCACGTGGTTTTTCAGTCATTGTTTCAAGCATGTTTGTTGCTGTGATAACTGCTTTACCAGCTGCATTCACTTTAGTGATAATCATTTTTTGGAAAACTGGAACCATTTCAAATGGTACTTCGATACCCATGTCGCCACGTGCAATCATGATACCATCAGCAGCTTCGATGATTTCATCAAGATTATCGATACCTTGTTGGTTTTCAATCTTAGCAAATAATTGAACATGGTCGTTACCAGTTTCGCGACAGATTTCACGAACTTCCTCAACGTCTTTGGCTGTACGAACAAATGAGATTGCAATAAAGTTAAGTCCTTGTTCAAGACCAAAACGGATATCAGCATTGTCGCGTTCCGCAAGTGCTGGGAAAGGAATTTTAGTGTTAGGGATATTAACACCTTTTTGTTTAGCAATAATACCGTCGTTTTCTACTTCAACAATAAATTGACGTGTTGCGATATCTTTGTCGATCACTTTCAAACCAAGCTTACCATCATCGATAAGAATAGTATGACCTACTTCTACTTCATCGTAGATGTCAAGGCTACCAGCAACGTTCAAAGCAATAACATCGCGAGTTGATTGAATACCTTGTGTAGTCGCTACACGGATTTTTTCTCCAGTAACATAGCTGAACTCTTTAGCATCGTCTGCAAATAATTCAGTACGCATTTCAGGACCTTTAGTATCCAAAAGGAAACCAACTTTTTGACGAGCAATTTCTTCTGCAAGGCGGACAGTTGCCATACGGTCACCTTGTTCTTTGTGGTCACCGTGTGAGAAATTGAAACGGAAAACATTCGCACCAGCTTCAATTAATTCAGCGATTTTTTTTGCTGATTCTTCAACATCAAGTTGACCAGCCCAGTAGCCATCTTCTCCGTATTTTTTACCACCACGGATTTCAACCGCAGGACCAAGTGTTGCAACGATTTTTACGCGTTTATTCATTTTACTCTGAAACTCCCTTATTTTTTTGTCAATAATTGACAATTTAACAATTTTAACTAAACTTATTGTGACAATGAACGGTTCAAAGCTGCAAAGTCTAAACGAGCTTTGTGTGGATTATTAACAATAATCTTGCCTTCTTCAGTCAAGCTGAACAAAGCACCTTCTTCTGCAGTACCAAGGATTGGGCTTTCAACAAGTTCTTCATTATGAATACCAACAGCCAAGCCACCTTTGCCTTCTTTAAGTAGCTCAACAGCATGTGAACCCATCCAAGAAGCAATGACACGGTCACGAGCAGTTGGTGAACCCCCACGAAGAATGTGGCCAAGATTTGTCACACGAAGGTCACTCTTATCGCCAGCTTCTTTAAGTTTTTGAGCAAAAGCTTCACCACTCATAACACCTTCAGCTAAGACGATGATGTGGTGATTTTTACCTTTGTGTTCAAAATCATATTGGATTGTTGATACCACTTTTTCAATATCAAACTCTTCTTCTGGAACAATGATTTGATCAGCACCACTAGCAATACCTGCCCAAAGAGCAATATCACCCGCATTGCGACCCATCACTTCAACCACAAAAGTACGTCCGTGGCTTGATGAGGTGTCACGAAGTTTATCAATAGCTTCAACTGCTGTGTTAACTGCTGTATCAAATCCGATAGTGTAGTCAGTTCCCGCAATATCGTTATCGATTGTTCCTGGGATACCTACCGCTGGGAAGCCGTGCTCTGTCAAGCGCATAGCGCCATGATAAGAACCATCTCCACCGATAACAACAACACCTTCAATACCATGTTTTTTAAGTTGCTCAATACCAGCCAATTGACCTTCAAGTTGAGCAAACTCTGGATAACGAGCTGAGTATAAGAAAGTCCCACCACGTGAAATTTTATCTCCCACTTCTTTTGAACCTAATGGGAAAATATCACCGTCAACCATGCCTGCGTAGCCACGGTTAATACCATAAACTTCCATTCCTTCTGAGATTGCTTTACGAACGACTGCACGAATAGCAGCATTCATACCAGGAGCGTCACCGCCACTGGTTAAAACAGCAATACGTTTCATTTTTTGGTACTCCTTTAATTAATTTAACGTTTTTATTATAGCACATTCGTTTGCAAATTACTTCACTATTCGACTATTTTTATCGAAAAACCGTTTTCAAAACGTAGCTATGAAGTTTTTCTTCCAAGGTAGGGTTCAGTTGAACTTGGAGATTAGTTAATTCAATTGTTTCCTTATTTTCTTGATAGTGAATGACAACCGGAGTTTTTCCGGGGAAAGCTGCCAAAACTTGTGAAATCTGTGAATCAAACTGATGGTTTTCAACTAATAACCAATATTTTTGGCTAATAGCCATTTGCACTTGCTGACACACCATCTGCAGCCGGTGATTTCTTTCTTTAATTCTACCTTTTAGGTAATAGAGTTCTCCTTCTTTCAGCTGGTCTTTATAAATAGCATACTCTTCTGGAAAAAGGGTGACATCAAGCTTTTTCTTAGTGTCATTAACTGATAGGAACGCCATTTGCTGCCCGCTTGTTTTTGTCCTAATCGTTCTGATGCTATCTACTTGAACCAGTATGGTTGCTTCCTTATCCTTGACTAACTGTGAAATGGGAGTAAAAGCTTGAGTACTTTTCTCCGCAATGTCAATTAAGGGATGCTTACTCATACCAACCCCAATGAGTTCCTGTTCAAAAGAATATTTTTCAGTTGTTGAGTAATCTTCTGTGTCACCCCAGTTAAAGGAAGAGTCCGCAAATAAAGACCCCAGTTCATTGACAAACACTAATAACCCCTCTAAATTTTCTAAAATCTTTTTTCGATTAGGGTCAAAGCAGTCAAATAATCCTATTTTAATTAAGGGTTCCAAAAAGGCTATCTTTTGGTACTTTTCAGGTACTCGGGTCAAGAAATCTTCTACACTGCTAAAGGGTCTCTGTTCAATAATCCAATAAGCAAAATCTCTTGGTAATCCCTTGATGTTTTTTAGTCCCATGTAGATACTATTAGACTCAATTTTATCAGTGTATGGGATACTATTAATAGTAACTTGTGCCACTTGAAAGTTCGATTCTAGAGCGTCTGTAATGTAATCGCTGCTAGAGTAATTCATCATGATATCGTAAAAAACCGCAGGGTAGTGAGCCTTAAAATATGCTAATTGAAAAGCTAAGGCTGAGTAAGCAAAGGCATGACTACGGTTAAAGCCATAACCCGCAAATTTTTCCATCCGTTTAAAAAGTAACTTAGCTGTTTCTTCGGACCTCCCTAATTGCTTAGCACCTGCAACAAAAGCCTCTTCCATTTTCTGCATTTCAAGGAGATTTTTCTTAGACATAGCACGGCGTAACAAGTCGGCTTTTCCAAGCGTAAAACCTGCATAGGCCTGAGCAATCTGCATGACCTGTTCTTGATAGAGCATAATCCCATAAGTAGACTCTAAAATAGGCGCAATAACAGGATCAATTAAATCTATCTTTTCTTGTCCCTGGCGTCGCTTAATAAAATTCACAGTGTAATCACTGGCGCCCGGTCTATTTAAACTGGTTGTCGCCACAATTTCTTCAAAACGTTGAGGTTTAATGCGTTTTAAAAGATTGATAGCCCCATTTTGTTCGAATTGGAAAATACCTCTGGTATCTCCTTTAGCAAACAGGGCTAATGTTTTGGGATCTTCTAAGTCAATTGCTGCAATGTCAATGTGTTGACCATACTCTTTAGCAACCTTCTCTTGCATTTTTTGAACAAACGTTAAATTTCTAAGCCCCAAGAAATCCATTTTTAAAAGACCATTTGCTTCAACAGCATTAGCATCATACTGGGTAACCATCATCTCATCACCTGCTTTTAGCGGGATATGATTTGTTAGGTTATCATCACTCATCACAATACCAGCCGCATGAATAGAGGTCTGTCTTGGATTCCCCTCAATCCGTTGAGCTATAGTAAAAGCCTTTTGAAATTCAACTCGACTATTAATGGTTTGTCTAAAGGAAATATTCTTTTCATACACTGTGGCTAAACTATCTTTAAAACCAATCTTTTTAGTGAGATTAGTTAATTCATATTCTGGAACGCCAAACCGCTTAAAAACATCACGAATCGCTTGTTTAGGACCGAAGGTCGAAAAGGTGACAATCTGGGCAGAATGATCACTGCCATACCGATTACGCACATAGCGAAGAAATTCTGAACGGTAGATATCAGGGAGGTCAATATCAATATCAGGCATGCTATAACGTTCTTTATTTAAAAAGCGTTCAAAAAGCAAATCATGTCGTATCGGATCAATCCCTGTAATGTCCAGAGCATAGGCAACTAAACTTCCTGCGGCTGAGCCACGCCCCATTCCCATATAATAGCCCTTACTGCGTCCAAAACGAAGTAAATCCCACACAATAAGGAAATAATCATCAAAGCCCATGTCAGAAATAACAGTTAATTCATGAGCTAACCGTGTCTGATAAGGCTCTTGCCATAAGCCTTTAGCCACTAAACCTGCTTGAGTCAGTTCTTGCAGTTCTTGTTTAGCAGACTTATCACGATTAAAACGAGGCAATTTTAAGTCTGTATCAAAGTCATAGTGGATTCCTGACACTAAGTCTTCTAAATTCTGTAAAGCTTGGGGGCAGTGTGCTTGATAGCAGGCAGTTAATTGTTGACAATCTCCTAACTCTTGATCACTTTCTACCACAGGGGTTTCCGCCAGACTGAGGTTATCTCGAATGGCATGCAGCATGTGCAGGGTTTCCATATCATCTTGTGCAAAATAACGAACTGTCCTTAGGGGAATAAACTGCTTCTTAGAATCCATATGAGAAAAATCAGTATACTGGTCAACACCGATATAATAGTCAAAGGGAACCGCTAATGTATCGGTCCAGACCCTATTAGGAATAATAACCGCTAATCCTTCCAAATGTTGGCAGAGATAGTCCATCTGAAGCTTGCCCGACATTTTTGCCGTGGAAATCTTCAAAAGCTGATGATAGCCTTGTGTATTCTTGGCAATTAAATTAAGGAGCACCTGCTGCTCTTGATAGACAACCTCTACTTCCAAACCTAAAACAGGTCGAAGTCCATGTTTTTGGCAACCTCTAATAAAATGATAAGCTCCGTAAAGATTATCCCTATCCATAATTCCTATAGTTTGGTAGCCAAGTTGTTTTGCTTGTTCAAAATAGTGACTTAAATCAATCAAACTATCCATAAATGAATAAACGGTTTTGGTATCTAATTGAGCAAACATGAACTTCTCCTTTACTTGTCATATTACCTATTATACTATGAAAAAGCTTTTACTGCTTCTATTTTCCTTTATGTCTATTAACTTACTATTATATATGAAGAAAACAGCATAAAACTTGACATTTTAGCGTTTTTTCTGTACCATTTATTTAGTACAATTATCTATAATATTTAGAGAGGAGACCACATGTCTTGGAAATTTGATGAAAAATCTCCTATTTATGCGCAGATAGCTCAGCACGTGATGATGCAAATTATCAGCCAAGAAATCAAGAGTGGAGACCAACTCCCAACTGTTCGTGAATATGCTGAAATTGCTGGTGTCAATCCTAATACCATGCAAAGGGCATTTACTGAGCTTGAACGTGAAGGAATGGTTTATTCGCAACGTACTGCTGGCCGTTTTGTAACTGACGACCAAGAGCTAATTGCCCATAAAAGACGCGAATTAGCAATTAGTGAGTTAGAATCATTTGTCAATAACATGACTAAAATGGGATTTGATCGCACCGAAATTATTCCAGTTTTAACAACCTTTTTAGAGGAGGCTTCAGAATAATGGCACAACTATTGCAACTGCACCATGTCTCAAAATCTTACCGAGGAAAAAAAGCGATTGACGATTTGACTGTTACGATTCCAAGCGGTAAAATCATTGGCTTATTGGGACCAAATGGAAGCGGCAAAACAACCCTTATCAAACTAATAAATGGTCTTTTACAACCAAACAAAGGTGATATCGTCATTGATGGTTATCGCCCATCTGTCAATACCAAAGAAATTATCTCTTACTTACCTGATACCACTTACCTGAATGAAAACATGAAAATCAAGGACATGTTAGATTTCTTTAGTGATTTTTACAAGGATTTTGATAAAGCCAAAGCCACTAGCCTTTTAAGGGATTTGGAATTGGACCCTGAAGACCGATTTAAAAATCTTTCAAAAGGAAATAAAGAAAAAGCTCAATTGATTCTTGTCATGAGCCGTAAAGCAAAACTTTATATTCTAGATGAGCCTATCGGTGGTGTTGATCCTGCTGCTAGAGACTATATCCTTAAAACCATTATTAATAACTACTCTGAAGACGCATCGGTTATTATTTCAACCCATTTGATTTCAGACATTGAACCTATCCTTGACGAAGTGATTTTCTTGAAAAAAGGAAAACTTTGCCTATGTGGAAACGCTGATAATTTAAGACAAGAACATCAGCAGTCTATTGACTCTCTCTTTAGGGAAACTTACAAGGTCTAGGAGGTTAGCATGTTTGGAAAATTATTAAAATACGAATTCAAATCTATCGGTAAATGGTACTTTGCTCTCAACGCAGCTGTTATTGCTATTGCTGCCATTTTATCATTTACCATTAAACAATTTACACAACAGGCTGATAATGCTGGTGTATTTGGAACAGTCATTGATAAAATGCTCCCATTGACCTTATCATTAACTTTTGGTGCTTTAATTACAGGTTCCCTCTTGTCGACCTTACTGATTATCATTAATCGCTTTAGTAAAAATATTTTTGGTCGTGAAGGGTATTTAACCTTAACACTACCTGTGACTTCTCACCAGATTATTCTTTCAAAATTGGTGGCTTCTTTCATCTGTAGCCTTTTTAATCTGATCATTTTGATTTTTGGAATTGCCATCTTGATCGTGCCAATGGTTGATTTTAAGGATGTTGTGGAAACTCTATCAAAAGTTATCAAGGCCGAATATATTCTCGATAATGCTTTCATTTTAAGTTATCTACTTGTCTCATCTCTAGCAAGTATCCTACTTCTTTACTTCGCTATTTCAATTGGACAACTTTTCTCTAATCGTCGTGGATTAATGGCTTTTATCGCTTACTTTACCTTGATGATCCTCTTTAGCGTAGCAACCACTTATCTCAACTTAAAAGTTTTTGGCTTTGAATCAACTTCAGAAGTCCTCCCCTACAAAGAACATGTATACCTTTATGTTATCATTGTAGAAGAATTTGTTGAGATGCTGATTTGCTACCTAGGCACTCATTTTATTATTAAGAACAAACTCAATATTCAATAATCACTCAAACCTTCCCTTTAAATAGCTACTTAAAGGGAAGGTTTTGTATTTGCTATTAATGCCTAACTTCAGTCGAAGCTATTAAAAAACTACCCCATCATGAAGCGAGGTAGTTTAGCACTGAGACAACATTTATTAACGATGTAGTAGCCATGACACCAAATCTTTACCAAAGATAAAGAGATAGCTATAACCAATAATGGAAATAGGTTTAGTGACCAAGATAATGGTTGTGAACCGCTTTAAAGACATATCTGTTAGGCCTGTAATCATCACCATAATATCCGCTGGAGAAATTGGCGAAGCCATACAAGCAATAAATAACTTTTCATAACCAGGCGTTTCTAAACGACGCTCGTACTTATAAAAAGTCTTTTCATCCATAAAAAGCAAAATAAACTTGCGGCCGTACGTTTTTACTAACAAAAAGAGAATCACACTGCCAATTATAATACCAACATAATTGTAAATAAAACCTGCTATTGGGCCAAAAATCAAAAAGCCTGCTACAGTTGTAAGTCCCCCGGGGATGACAGGAAAAACGATTTGAATAATCTGAACCACAATAAAAATAAGTGGTCCCCATACCTTATACTGTTGGACTAAATCTTTTAGTGCATTACTATCATTTAAAATACCTAACTTGTAAAGCCAAAAGGCAAGGACAAAGGATCCAATTAAAGCGAGGATTCCTAAAAGTTTAATGATTTTTTGCCAAGTCTCATAGGCTTTTCTTTGTCGATTCTTCATAACTTCATCATACCATAAGCTATGATTTTTTGCTATTTCTAAAGAGTTTTGATATAATAAATAAAGTAAGTTATTACTAAACCTTATATTAGGGGTTGTTACGGATTCGACAGGCATTATGAGGCATGTTTTGCGTCCCATCGGCAGATGTAAATTGCCAGTTAAATATAACTGCAAAAAATACAAACTCTTACGCTTTAGCTGCCTAAAAACCAGCTAGCGTGACTTCTACAAGATTGCTTGTGTCCTGTTAGAAGTCTCAAAATAGCAAGCTACGGTTACGAAATTGTCTAGTTTCGTAACAAGAGATTAATAGACTCGCAAACTAATGGCTTGAGTTATGTGTCCTTAGTTTGTTAAATGAAGACATAACCTATGGACGTAGATAAATATGTTGACAGGTGTTTGGACGTGGGTTCGACTCCCACCAGCTCCATCAATACTTACCGTAAGTAACCATAACTTATTAAAACCTTGTTATATCAAGGTTTTTTCTTTTTGTCTTGTTCATAAGTTACCGTAACTTTCTATAAAAGGGAGAACAAAAAGGAATACCTGACATCCTTTAAAGACTTTTTGTTACTGTTATCATCTAACTGAGATATCATTTTCGAGGCCTCCTATCAGGTTATACTTTAAGCAAAGTCTTTTTGAAAGAGGTTTCCATTTCTCCCCAAACTCCTCTTTTTCGGTTTAAAATATGTTATAATGGGTTAAAAGAAAAGAGTTAGGAAATGATTATGAAAAAACACACCGTGCTTAGTTTCTTGATGCTTCCTTTACTTGTGGCATCTTTATCAGCTTGTTCCACCAGTAAAGACAAAACCACTCCTCCAAGCAGTAAAACAACCACTACAGCAGAGGTCCAAAAGGCAGATCATCAAGATGTTCGCGCTAATGTTGAAAAAATAAAACTAGCTACTGCTGCTGCTGAATTTAAGGGTGGTACCAGTCTTGAAGAGCTCATAGCACTTTTTGGACAACCTACTCAAAATGAAAAACGGCCCGCAGGAAGTGTGACACTTGATTCCTATACTTGGAAATTTGACCAAGTGACGCTGAATGTTAATCTCTATGATAATAGTAGTATCGTTAAAACGATATCAAACTTTGCTTTTGTGAGGGACTTAAACCTTTCACAAAAAGATTATCAAAAATTAAAAAAAGGTATGTCCTATGAAGCAGTCAAACAAATCCTGACTGAACCAGATAATTACAGCCAAGCTTCTTCGAGTGACAATCAAAGTTTACAGGCCATTTGGATTAGCGGCTTAAAAACCGAAACAAATGGTGCCAATATTTCTCTTGTCTTTGAAAACAACCAACTGACAGAAATGTCTCAGACAGGTCTTGAACCTTAAACAAACAGACTCGACTTTACCAAAGTTAGAGAAAGAGAAATTCTGAAAAGTTCGTCAACCCTTCTCAATCATTTTGGACATCTAACAAAAAAGCCTATTGTAATAGGCTTCAGATTGAAGACAAACATCGATTTGGTGTTTGTCTTTTTTAGTGTTTTTAGATAAAAATGGCTGTTTCCGTGCTTAAACCACCTCATCTGAACAAAATAAAAAGGCTCTCCCGCCATCCTTTTGACCAGTTTTTTGAGATTTAAGCATGCCAAAGTCAGTCCAACCTTATCTTCCATTTTGGACTTGCCTTTCTCTCTCGTATAGCGGAGATTGTGGTATTCCTTGGCTGTGCCAAACAGTCGTTCAATCGTCTCTTTCCGATGCTGGTAGAGCTCCTTCATCCCCCTTTGATGACGAATGTCCTCGCACTGTTCCAAATAGTCTTTCCAAATATGCCGTGTGACAACTTTTTGGTGGTTCTTACTGGTCGTACATACAGATAACAGGGGACAATTGGCACAAATTGCAGGGTCACTTTTGTATTCTCGGTAGCCTTCTCTGGTCGTAGTGCGGTAGGTCAAGGCTTGATGTTCAGGGCAGATGACACAATCAAAGTGCTCATCATAAATCAATTCTTTCGGACGTAGAAGGTCTTTCTTTCCTCTTGGCCGTGTGTAAGGAAGGACAGGAGTGATCTCCTTATCAATCAGAAACTTGGCAATGCTAGGAATGTTATAGCCGGAATCCGCAATAATAAACTGTGGTTTCAAGGGTTCAAGCTTGGCAAAAAGTTCAGGAAAAGCCTGACTATCATGGATATTGCCAGCCTCAACACTATAAGCAAGCGCCCATCCATACTTGTCACAAGCCACCTGAGCAGAATAAGCGAAGACTTCCTTATGATCACCTTTGTGAAACCAGCCACTTTCTGGATCGGTTGTGGAGATTTTCTTAGCGACGGGCTCTAGCTCTTTGGCGGGCCCTAGCGGCTTTTTTCCATGCTTCTCCCTATCCCGATTGATTTCGATTTCTAGCTGTTCACTCATGAACTTGGCTTGTTTTTCCACCTCTCGGTTGATGAACTTGCGAGTATTAGCCGCAGCCTTAATATGAGTCCCATCTATGAAAATCTCCGTCGGGTCAATCAGGTCTGTATTGATACATAGCCCAAGAATATGCGTAAAAATGGACTCAATCAAGCCTTTTTCTTGAAAGCGACGGGAATAATTTTTGCCATAGGTTGTGACATGTGGCACCTTGTCATCCAAAGTCAAACCTAAAAACCAGCGATAGGCAGTATTCACTTCAATATCCTTGATGGTCTGACGCATGGAACGAATGCCATAAAAGCACTGAATCAGAGGGATTTTAACCAATATGACAGGATCAAGGCTAGGGCGACCATTATCAGACGAATAGGTGTCTTCTACTAGGTCATAGATGAAGTCGAAGTCAATCACAGCTTCCACTTGGCGCAGGAAATGTTCATCAGGCACTAACTGGTCAAGGGTATAGAAACCGTACTGATTGCGGTTATAATCAGGTTTTTCTTTGTGTAACATAGGAGAACCTCACAAGTCCTTTTTCTTATATTATACTCCTAAATATCATGAAAAGCCCCTAGAAAAGTGATTCTAAGGACTTTGTCTTCAGTCTGAAAAGCCTATTGTAATAGGCTTTTTTATATGTTTTACTCCACCTTGAGGGAATCGAACCCCCATCTCAAGAACCGGAATCTTACGTGATATCCATTACACTAAAGGTGGTCAATACCTTTATAGTATATCATAAATTTATGAAATGGGGAATGACTTTTCTGACGAGAATATGTAAAAAAGTTGAGGTTTCCCTCAACATTTTAGATTTATTATAATTCAATATCACCGAAAAGATCAGCCATTGAGAATCCAGTTTGAGTTTCTGGAAGTTCGTAGTCACGTTTTGCTTCACGTTTTGGACGACGTGGACGTGATTGACGTTTTTCTTCTTTATTTTCGCCTTCAGCTTGAGCTGGACGTTCTTCAAGAGCTTTGATTGAAAGTGATACACGCTCATCAGCAGCATTCACTTCAAGGACTTTAACAGTCACTTCTTGTCCTACTGAAAGAACATCTTTTGGATTTTCAACACGTTTGTGTGAAATTTGTGAAATGTGAACAAGTCCATCGATACCTGGTAATACTTCAACAAAAGCACCGAAGTCAGTCAAGCGTTTAACTTTACCTTCAACAACATCACCTTGAGCAAGTTTTTGTTCAACACCATCCCATGGTCCAGGTGTTGTTGCTTTAAGTGAAAGTGATACACGACCAGCTTCTTCATCGATTGAAAGAACTTTAACTTCAACTTCTTCACCAACAGAAACAACTGATTTAGGTAACACGTTACGTTCGTGAGACAATTCAGTCACGTGAACAAGTCCGTCAACACCACCAAGGTCAATGAAAGCACCAAAGCTTGTCAAACGCGCAACTGTACCAGTAACAACTGCACCTTCTGAAAGTTTAGAAAATACTTCAGTACGAGCTTCTTTAGCTGCTTCTTCAATCACTTCACGACGTGATAGGATGAAACGGTTTTCTGCTGCATCAACTTCTTTGATTTTAGCATCAAATTCTTGACCAACAAATTTTTCTGTGTTGCGAACAAAACGAGTGTCAATCATTGAAGCAGGGATAAATCCACGAAGTCCTTCAAATTCAACTGAAAGGCCACCTTTAACAGCACGAGTACCTTTAACAGTGACAACTTCGCCTTCACGACCAACAAGTTTGTCCCAGGCTTTACGAGCTTCCAAACGTTTTTTAGATACTAGGAAAGTAACTGTATCAGTATCTTTACCTACTACTTGACGAAGAACAAGTACTTCAACTGTGTCGCCAGCTTTAACAAAGTCGTTAATATCAGCATCGCGGTCGTTAGTCAATTCACGAAGTGTCAAGACACCTTCAACACCTGTTCCTTCGATAACAACGTTTGCTTGACCGTTATCAACAGTTAAAACTTCCGCAGTGACAACATCACCAGGGTTCACTTCGCTAACACTGTTTAGCAAATCTTCAAATTCATTCATTCTAAAAAATCCTCCAACAAAAGCTAGCCAATGCTAGCTTTTGATAACAATATATTTTCTCAAGGTAACCCGCAACGACAACAACTCTTATCTTTGACGGTCTCAGACAACATCTGATACCTCTGACTGGGGTAGCTGGATTCGAACCAACGCATGAGGGAGTCAAAGTCCCTTGCCTTACCGCTTGGCTATACCCCAAAATGTCTTTCACAGAAATCTAATCTTTTAATAAATCATCTTTCTGAGATGGAAAGAGAGGGATTCGAACCCCCGAACCCGAAGGAGCGGATTTACAGTCCGCCGCGTTTAGCCTCTTCGCTATCTTTCCGTAACAACAAAAACTATTCTATCATAGTTTTTGTAAGCTGGCAAGTGTTTTTACCTACTTTTAATGATTCAAATTGTAGTTTTCAATGATATTTTCAACCGCTTGCTCAAGGGTTTTAAAGAAGCTATCCACAGTGTCATTTTTTATTACCGCAAATTTCTCATCAAGCTCTGCAATTTCTCCAACAACACGTTTTCCAATCTGCAACTGATAACCGTCAATTTTAGTTTGATTGACCATTACTTTATGATCAATTAATTGAATTTCAATCTTTTTATCTTTTTTACTCATCACTTTACCTCACTTTGTCTATTTTACACAAAATCAAAAAAGCTTGCAAGAGCAAGCTTTATTTTAATCAACTTTTACAATCCAACCTTCTGGGGCTTCAATGTCACCAAATTGGATACCAACTAACTCGTCATACAAACGGCGCGTTACTGGTCCAACTTCTGTTTCACTGTAAAAGACATGCAATTGATCCTTGTACTGGATACCACCAATTGGAGAAATGACCGCTGCTGTCCCACAGGCACCGGCTTCCACAAATTTATCCAATTCTGCGATTGGAACATCTCCCTCAATTGCTGTCATACCAAGTCTTTCTTCAGCTAATTGTAAGAGTGAGTACTTCGTAATAGATGGCAAGATGGATGGGCTAAGTGGCGTAATAAACTCATTATTTGCGGTAATACCAAAAAAGTTTGCTGCCCCTACTTCTTCAATTTTGGTATGAGTCGCTGGATCTAGGTAAATCACATCAGAGAAGCCAGCTGTTTTAGCAGCTTTACCTGGTAACAAACTTCCTGCATAGTTTCCTCCCACCTTAGCAGCACCTGTTCCGTAAGGAGCAGCACGGTCAAATTCTTCAGAAACAATAAAGTTTGTAGGAGCAAGTCCTCCCTTGAAATAGTTTCCTACTGGCATGGCAAAAATAGTGAAAATATATTCTTCCGCAGGTTTAACCCCAATAATATCTCCAACCCCAATCAATAGCGGTCTGAGATAAAGGGTTGCACCAGTTCCATAAGGTGGTACAAAGTCTTCATTGGCTTTAACTACTTGCTTAGCAGCATCGATAAATTGCTCGGTTGATACTTGGGGCATCAAGAGACGATCTGCTGTCGCTTGCAAACGGGCTGCATTACGGTCTGGACGGAACAATTGGATTGAACCGTCTTTAGTTCGATAAGCTTTTAAACCTTCAAATGCTTGTTGTCCATAGTGAAGTGCTGGAGCGCTTTCTGAGATATGTAAGGTGGCATCTTCTGTTAATTGACCTTTGTCCCATTGACCATTTTTGTAATAAGAAATGTAACGGAACGGCAACTTATGATATTCAAATCCTAGGTTGTCCCAATCAATTGCTATTGTCATCATCGTACCTCTTTTCTACTTTTTTCTATTGTAACTTTTTTTCAATAATTTTCAAGTCTATTTTATTCTTTTGCTTTAATGTTCTTAATTTACCATAAAATTAAAAAGAGTTTTCACTCTTTTCAGACTGAAGACAAAGTCCTTAGAATCACTTTTCTAGGGGCTTTTCATGATATTTAGGAGTATAATATAAGAAAAAGGACTTGTGAGGTTCTCCTATGTTACACAAAGAAAAACCTGATTATAACCGCAATCAGTACGGTTTCTATACCCTTGACCAGTTAGTGCCTGATGAACATTTCCTGCGCCAAGTGGAAGCTGTGATTGACTTCGACTTCATCTATGACCTAGTAGAAGACACCTATTCGTCTGATAATGGTCGCCCTAGCCTTGATCCTGTCATGTTGGTTAAAATCCCTCTGATTCAGTGCTTTTATGGCATTCGTTCCATGCGTCAGACCATCAAGGATATTGAAGTGAATACTGCCTATCGCTGGTTTTTAGGTTTGACTTTGGATGACAAGGTGCCACATGTCACAACCTATGGCAAAAATTATTCCCGTCGCTTTCAAGAAAAAGGCTTGATTGAGTCCATTTTTACGCATATTCTTGGGCTATGTATCAATACAGACCTGATTGACCCGACGGAGATTTTCATAGATGGGACTCATATTAAGGCTGCGGCTAATACTCGCAAGTTCATCAACCGAGAGGTGGAAAAACAAGCCAAGTTCATGAGTGAACAGCTAGAAATCGAAATCAATCGGGATAGGGAGAAGCATGGAAAAAAAAGCCGCTAGGGCCCGCCAAAGAGCTAGAGCCCGTCGCTAAGAAAATCTCCACAACCGATCCAGAAAGTGGCTGGTTTCACAAAGGGGATCATAAGGAAGTCTTCGCTTATTCTGCTCAGGTGGCTTGTGACAAGTATGGATGGGCGCTTGCTTATAGTGTTGAGGCTGGCAATATCCATGATAGTCAGGCTTTTCCTGCACTTTTTGCCAAGCTTGAACCCTTGAAACCACAGTTTATTATTGCGGATTCCGGCTATAAAATTCCTAGCATTGCCAAGTTTCTGATTGATAAGGAGATCACTCCTGTCCTTCCTTACACACGACCAAGAGGAAAGAAAGACCTTCTACGTCCGAAAGAATTGATTTATGATGAGCACTTTGATTGTGTCATCTGCCCTGAACATCAAGCCTTGACCTACCGCACTACGACCAGAGAAGGCTACCGAGAATACAAAAGTGACCCTGCAATTTGTGCCAATTGTCCCCTGTTATCTGTATGTACGACCAGTAAGAACCACCAAAAAGTTGTCACACGGCATATTTGGAAAGACTATTTGGAACAGTGCGAGGACATTCGTCATCAAAGGGGGATGAAGGAGCTCTACCAGCATCGGAAAGAGACGATTGAACGACTGTTTGGCACAGCCAAGGAATACCACAATCTCCGCTATACGAGAGAGAAAGGCAAGTCCAAAATGGAAGATAAGGTTGGACTGACTTTGGCATGCTTAAATCTCAAAAAACTGGTCAAAAGGATGGCGGGAGAGCCTTTTTATTTTGTTCAGATGAGGTGGTTTAAGCACGGAAACAGCCATTTTTATCTAAAAACACTAAAAAAGACAAACACCAATCGATGTTTGTCTTCAATCTGAAAAGAGTTTTCACTCTTTTTAACGTGTTCTAGCTACCAGTACTTCTTGATCCGAAATAGTATCTGAAATAAAGGAGCCATTGCTGGTTCTTTCCGATAACGAAAGCGTTTCTAAAGCAATCTCGTAGGTTTGACCAGTCTTACTAATGACTTCAAGCATTTGTTGATTAGTTTCTTCTTCAGGTATATCAGTGAACAAATCAAACTGCTCAGCTGAAGTATCTGATTGAACGCCTCCGGCCAGAAAAACTCTATGAGGTTTTGCTTTTAGCTCTCGTAGAACTAATAGCCCACGATTAGCACGACTTGTCTGAGGAATATCATCTACAGCCATACGTTTGAGGGACCCCCTCTGAGTTAAGACAAAGAAAGAGTTACTTGTCACCGAAAAAGCGGAAACAAGTTTATCCTCATTTTTCAAGTTAATCCCTTTAACACCAGATGATTTCAATCCTTGAATTGGAACGTCTTGACTAGAGAATCGCAAAGCATAACCATGATAGGTGACTAATAAAAGGTCTTCCATAACAATCGGTGTCAAGGTCACTACACGATCTTTAGCATCTTTTAATTTCACATACTTGGTTGATTTAGATTTATAGGTCCGCCAAGGCGTCAATTCTTGACGTTCAAAACGCTTGGTAAAACCATTTTGTGTGACAGCAAGGTATAGACCTTGGTCAAAGGAAGTCACAATATCTGCGTAGAGAATCTCTTCTTCTGTCGCGAAGTTTGAAATGGTTTGTGATAAATGTTCACCGATATCCTTCCAACGTAAATCGGTCAATTCATGGATTGGCCGGTAAATGACATTGCCTAAAGTTGTAAACAACAAAAGGTGTTCTGTTGTTTTGGCCTGTTTAACGAAGATGAGTTCGTCATCATCTCTCTTGCCAACTTCTTCCAAACTAGACGCATTGAAGGATCGTGGGCTGGTTCTTTTGAGGTATCCGCCCCGTGTCACACTAACAAAAGTTTCTTCCTCTGCAATCAAGCTGGCAGTATCAATCTCAATGATTTGACTTTCTGCTTGTAACTCTGATAAACGAGGATTGGCGAATTTCTTTTTCACTTCTCTTAATTCACGTTTCATGACGTTATACATGGTTGCTTCGTCACCGATAATAGCGGAAAGGGTCGTGATTAAGTCTCTTAAATCATTTTCTTCATTTTGGAGAGTAACAATATCGGTATTAGTTAAACGATAAAGCTGCAAGGTTACAATCGCTTCTGCTTGTTCCTCAGAGAAATCATAGCTGACTTTCAGATTTTCTTTAGCATCAGCCTTATTGTCAGACGCTCTAATTAGAGCGATAATCTCATCTAAGATGGACAAGACACGAATCAATCCTTCAACAATGTGGAGGCGTTTTTCAGCTTTGGCTTTATCAAATTTGGAGCGTTCGATAATAATATCTTTACGGTGACTGATATAGCTTGATAGTATTTTTTGAAGCCCTACTTGACGTGGTGTGAAGTGATCAATGGCAACCATATTAAAATTATAATTAACTTGAAGGTCTGTGTATTTCAACAAATAATTTAGAATGGTTTGGCTATCTGCATCTTTTTTCAACTCAATAGCTATGCGAAGACCTGTGCGATCAGATTCATCACGTACTTCTACGATGCCTGGGACTTTATTGTTAACACGAACATCGTCAATCTTTTTGACCAAGACTGCTTTGTTAACTTCATAAGGAATCTCAGTGACAATAATTTGTTGTTTACCACCTTTAAGTTCCTCAATTTCCGTCCGAGAGCGAACGACGACACGTCCTTTACCTGTTTCGTAAGCTTTTTTGATTTCGTCAGCTCCTTGGATAATACCTCCTGTTGGGAAATCTGGTCCTGGCAAAAACTCCATTAATTTCTCTAAGCTAGCCTTGGGATGGTCAATCATGTAAACAACGGCATCAATCACTTCAGACAAATTGTGTGGTGGAATATCTGTCGCATAACCTGCGGAAATACCAGAAGACCCATTGACAAGTAAGTTAGGAAAAGCTGCTGGTAAAACCGTCGGTTCTTTTTCTGTGTCATCAAAGTTCCAAGCAAAGGGAACCGTATTTTTTTCAATGTCTTGAAGAAGATAACCCGCAATTTCAGACAAGCGAGCTTCTGTATAACGCATAGCCGCAGGCGGATCACCATCCATTGAACCATTATTTCCGTGCATTTCCACAAGAATTTCACGGTTTTTCCAATTTTGACTCATCCGTACCATGGCATCATAAATAGAGGAATCCCCATGTGGGTGGAAATTCCCCATAATATTACCAACTGATTTGGCTGATTTACGGTAACCTTTTTCAAAAGTATTACCATCCTTATTCATTGAATAAAGAATGCGGCGCTGAACAGGTTTTAATCCATCTCTAATATCTGGAAGCGCCCGTTCTTGAATAATGTACTTGGAGTAACGTCCAAAACGCTCCCCCATAATGTCCTCAAGGGACATATTCTGAATGTTTGACATAAGTTCATGATGCACAGGCTATCAAGAAGGACAACTACGATCGTTCAAAAACAACTTAACCGCTGATGTCTTTTATTATGTTAACCTGAGTTCAAATCCTTTCTTAAAAGTTGAAGCAAGAGGAACGTGAAAATCACTCGAAAACCAAGATTTTAGGAAAAAGAGATGTCTTCGATAACGTAAGCCATCGGGAAAACTAGTCGGCCATCTCAAGGTTTACTAAAAAGCGATAAACAGAATCAGTCCACTCTATCAATCCTTCCTGATGGTAAGGTAAATAAAAACATCGTGCTTTAAGTACCTCTGGAATAATAGCTTCAAACAAAGAAGCTTGATCTAGAGGAATAATACACGCCTTTAGAGCATCCAGTGATAGGTGATTTTTAACTTTGGCAGGGTGATAACCATCAAATAAATAATGATCTTGTGCCAAGACCTCCTCATAAGAAAAATGGAAACTAACACCAGGGATAAATAACTCATTTAATTCCCTATCATTTGGTAAATGGCCAATGAGCCTTTCCATAGCCAAACGATAACCTGAGGTAGTATTTGACCACCCCAACATCACATAGTTAAAGTAGTCCGCGGGATCTCCTGCAGCATTTCTACTATCTTTCACTAATTCCTCAGCCGGACGGTTAAAAGCCTTAACTGCTGATAGGAGTTTTCCTGACTTAAAGACTGCTATTGCCGTTTCCACCGTACACGTATGACTAAGCCAGTCACCATAGACAGCTTTTCCAGAAACATCATAGGTTGAGGCAACCTTCTTATGGCTTGGAGTAAATGGCGGCTTTCTATTATTATGTTTTAAATACTGATTAATTTTTGTTACTATCACTTGATCTTTACAAATGATCTGAGGTTGCCGGTGATTCATCCTCTCATAATGACAAAAAGCAGCTATTTTTTCTAATTCCCAATCCTGGATCATCGGGTAAGATTCCAAAGCAAAATGATAGGTCCCATCCCACTGAAGACTGTATGTGTTTTGCCAAATCACCAATTTCATAAAAGGCCCCCTTTTCACAAGGACATGATTACTAGTTTCACATCGAGATTCTCAGAGACAAAACGACTAAAACACCGTATTTTCTTCTAAGGTAAACTTGACGTTGTCCTCGATCCACTGACGGCGTGGAGCGGCTTTGTCACCCATTAAAACAGAAACGCGTCGTTCTGCTCTTGCTAAATCATCAATAGTAACACGAATAAGGGTTCTGGTTTCAGGATCCATGGTGGTTTCCCACAATTGGTTGGCGTTCATTTCACCTAGCCCTTTATAGCGTTGAAGAATGGCTCCTTTACCAAATTTCTTACGTAAATCTTCTAATTCACCATCTGTCCAAGCGTAGGATACTTTCTCTGTTTTACCTTTACCTTTTGACATTTTATAAAGCGGGGGAAGCGCAATATAAACGTGACCTGCTTCCACCAACGGTCGCATATAACGGTAAAAGAAAGTCAGCAAAAGAGTCTGAATATGAGCCCCGTCGGTATCAGCATCGGTCATGATAATAATCTTATCATAGTTGATATCCTCGAGGTTAAAGTCAGATCCCACTCCAGCTCCAATGGTATAAACCATAGTGTTAATTTCTTCATTTTTCAAGATGTCAGCCATCTTAGCTTTTTCAGTATTTAACACCTTGCCTCGCAATGGCAAAATAGCTTGGAATTTACGATCTCTGCCTTGTTTTGCTGATCCTCCCGCCGAATCTCCTTCGACCAGATACAATTCATTTTTCTTGGCATTTTTGGACTGGGCAGGAGTCAATTTCCCGGATAGTAGGCCCTTGTCTTTTTTATTTTTCTTACCATTACGTGAGTCATCGCGAGCTTTTCGAGCAGCCTCACGCGCATCCCTTGCCTTAATGGCCTTACGCACTAAGTTAGAGGCCAACTCTCCATTTTCGAGTAAAAAGAAGGTTAATTTTTCAGAAACGATACTATCGACAATCGGTCTCGCTAAGGGACTTCCCAATTTGTCTTTGGTCTGTCCTTCAAATTGCAAGTGCTGCTCAGGAACTAAGATAGATAATACTGCTGAGAGCCCTTCTCGATAATCTGAGCCCTCTAGATTTTTATCCTTTTCTTTTAAGAGATTGGTTTTACGAGCATAGTCATTCATCGCTTTGGTAATAGCTGACTTCAGTCCCGTTTCATGGCTTCCACCATCTTTGGTGCGCACATTGTTTACAAAGGATAAGATATTGTCGGAGAAACCATCGTTATACTGCAAAGCAACTTCCACTTGAAAGTCGTGGTCTTGACCTTCCATGTAAATAACAGGTGTCAAGGTTTCCTTATCTTCATTGAGGTATTCGACGAAATCTTGAACCCCATTTTCATAATGAAACTCTTCAACAATCGGTTCGTCTCCACGAAGATCTGTCAAGCTCATCTTAACGTTTTTCAAAAGAAAAGCAGATTCTTTAAGCCTTTCTGCAATGGTATTGAACTTAAAGTCAATGGTTGAAAAAATCTTATCATCAGGCATAAAGGTGACGACAGTTCCTGATTTAGACTTAGGAGCTGTACCAACCTTTTTAAGGGTAGTGACAGGTTTCCCACCATTTTCAAAGCGTTGACGGTACACTGCCCCGTCTCTTGTGATTTCAACTTCTAACCAGGCAGACAAAGCATTGACAACAGAGGAGCCAACACCGTGCAAACCACCTGACGTTTTGTAGCCACCCTGACCAAATTTACCACCTGCGTGGAGAATTGTAAAAATAACTTGAACCGTCGGAATCCCCATAGCATGTTGACCAGTTGGCATCCCGCGTCCACTGTCTGCCACGCTAACTGACCCATCTTTATTAATGACAACTCGAATGTCATCTCCAAAACCAGACAAGGCCTCATCGACAGCATTATCAACGATTTCCCAAATTAAATGGTGCAATCCCGTAGCATCTGTTGAGCCGATATACATCCCTGGACGTTTACGAACGGCATCTAACCCTTCTAAGACTTGGATAGCATCGTCATTATAGTTATTAATTGTTATTTCTTTCTTAGTCAACACTGACCTCCAGACATTTTCATCTTTTTTATCTTACAAGTTTTTTACCAATTTTGCAAAGTAATTTGCTAATTTTTTCTGAATTCTTTTGAGACGCTAGTTCTTCAATCACTGAATATGGTATAATATGGAGTATGAAATTGATAATTTTTATTTTAATAGCTTATTTACTTGGTTCGATTCCAACGGGTTTGTGGATTGGTCAACGGTTCTATCATATTAATCTTCGGAAACATGGGTCTGGAAATACTGGTACTACCAATACTTTTCGTATCTTAGGTATCAAGGCTGGTTTAACGACATTGGCGATTGATATTTTGAAAGGAACGGTGGCAACCATCCTACCAGTTCTCTTTGGCTTGACCACGGTATCACCTATTGTCATCGGTTTTTTTGCAGTTTTAGGGCATACTTTTCCTATTTTTGCCAAATTCAAAGGCGGGAAGGCTGTCGCGACAAGTGCTGGTGTACTGCTAGGTTTTGCACCTTGGTATCTGGTCTTTTTAGCTTTTGTTTTCTTACTAGTGCTTTATTTATTTAGTATGATTTCTTTGGCTAGCATCACTTCTGCGGTTGTAGCTGTCCTAACTGTTTTGATTTTTCCAGCCCTTCATTTCCTTCTGCCCCAATACGATTGGTTTTTGACATTTATTGTAATACTATTAGCAGCTATTATCATTATCCGACATCAGGATAATATGCGCCGTATTAAACGTCGTACTGAAAACCTAGTCCCTTGGGGATTGAATTTAAGCAGACAAGTGCCTAGAAAATGATTAAGAGCAACTAAAAAGCCTAACTTGAAAAAGTCAGGCTTTTTTTCTGTCTTTGTCTACTAATTGTTTTGATAAACAATCTCTCCACTTGCAATGGTGTACTTCACAACTCCTTTGAGCTGATTGCCAATAAAAGGAGAGTTACTGGCTTTAGAAGCAAATTGGTCTGTAATGACACGTTCTTCCTTGTCTGAGAAAATTATCACATCAGCTGGGCCATTTTCAGCTAAATAGCCTGCTTCAAACTCATAGAGAGAAGCAGGATTTATAGTCATTTTTTCCAATAGAGACATGAGGGACAGGTGACCTGGTTCAACCAAATGTGTCAAACCTAATGACAAAGAGGTTTCAAGTCCTGTCATACCAGATGGCGCTTTAGTCATGTCCTCAACGGCTTTTTCATCCTTGTGATGAGGAGCATGATCAGTAGCAATGACGGTGATAACACCGGATTTCAAACCTTCTATGACGGCTAAACGATCTCTTTCTGTACGTAGGGGAGGATTCATCTTGGCGCTGGTACCTGCGATCAATAAGAGATCTTCAGTTGTTGAAAAATGTTGTGGGGACACTTCAGCAGTTACCTTAACCCCCAACTGCTGAGCAAAAGCCACTACTTGAACCGATTCTGCTTTAGATAAATGTTGAATATGAACATGAGCTTGCCTGTCATAAGCAATCATGACATCTCTTGCAATCATACTATATTCTGCTACACCAGTTGCCCCACAAAAATGAAAATGCTCCTCAGCAATACCTTCATTAAAACCAAGAACCCCATTTAACTGAGGATCTTCCTCATGCAAAGAAATGAAAGTTTGGTTGGCATTAGCCAAATCAAAGGCTTCTTTTAAAACTTTAGAACTTTCTAAGGGAATACCATCATCTGAAAAGCTTACTGCTCCTGCTTCCAACAAAGCTTTAAAATCAGTCACGTCTTTTCCATTAAAGGCTTGGGTGACACTGGCATTGGTGTAAATATGAATCTTTTCTTTAGCTGCGCTAGCTAGCACTTCCTGTAAAGTTTCGACATCTGAAATGACAGGATTGGTATTAGCCATCATGACAACCGTAGTCACACCACCTGCTGCTGCTGCCAAGGCTCCCGTGTGAATATCTTCTTTGTGCGTTTGACCGGGTTCTCTAAAATGCACATGAATATCGACCAAACCCGGAGCAACAATAAGACCACTAGCATCAATCACTTGAGCTTCTTGGCATTCAATAGCTGAAGCTATCTTTACAATCTGTTTACCATCAATTAAGACATCTGCCACTTGATCTCTCTGCGATTTCGGGTCCATAACGCGTCCATTTTTGATGAGTATCATGTTTTCTCCTTTATTTATCTGTTTTAGCCATAAGACCTTACGTTCTTTAATAGGAAAAATCTACTGCACTCATTTCACTTATTAAAGGTATCAAAATGTCTAGCTTAAGCTATTTAGTTGAAATGGCTGGCTTATTTTAGCCAATCTACGCCAGTCATGCCCTCTTTTTCTAAAATAGCGTTGGTTCTTGAAAAGGGTTTGCTGCCAAAAAAGCCACGATAAGATGACAAAGGGCTTGGATGAGGGCTCTCGATGATGTGGTGCTTTGGATTAGTAATGAAGGCTTTTTTCTTCCTTGCATAGGCTCCCCACAAAATGAAAACTACAGGGCTGTCTTTCTCATTCAGCACTTTAATAACAGCGTCTGTAAATGGCTCCCATATTAAGCCTGCATGCCCATTAGCCTGGCCTGCTGGCACTGTTAAGCAAGCATTCAAAAGCAGAACCCCTTGACTAGCCCAAGTGCTTAAATCATGATGGTCACGAGGACCAATGTCATCTGCTAATTCTTTTAAAATATTAATAAGGGATGGCGGAGCAGAAATCTCTTCTGGAACTGAAAATGATAAGCCCTGGGCCTGTTTGGGGCCATGATAAGGGTCTTGTCCTAAAATCAACACTTTGGTTTCTTCCAAAGGAGTGACTTGTAAGGCTTTAAAGACATTTTCTCGTTGGGGGTAGACAAGACCGGAAGCATAGGCTTCATCTAAAAAGTGATTGATGCGACCGTAGTAATGCTCCGGCAAAAATGATTTGATTTTCTCATGCCAAATTGAATGAGCCATAAGATTCCTTTCTAATCACGTCAGTTTCTAAGTTAAATACGATGTCCTTTTCTATCTAGTTTACCACATTTTAAATAGAAAGACCCTGAAAATATGATATTTCCAGGGTTAATATTCGTTTTTTACAGGATATTAAACAAGTGCTAGCTTATTTTCTAAGAATTCTTGGTAACGTTCTAACAAAAAAGCAATAATCCAATAGATAAAGGCTACTAAAATGTACATGGACATGTAGTCCCACTCCCTACCACCGATAATTTTGGCATTTTGAAAAATATCTGGTACGGTAATCATGGCAGCTAGCGACGAACTTTTAACCATATCAATAATGACATTGCCTAGAGGAGGAACTGCAATTCGAAAGGCTTGAGGAAGAATAATTTTCTTAACCATAAGAGCATATGGCAACCCTAAAGCCTTAGCTGCTTCCCATTGTCCCTTATCAATAGCTTCTATAGAAGAGCGAAAAACTTCAGAAATATAGGCAGCGCTAACCATAGAAAAACCAAGATAAGCGCAAAGTAAAGCTGGCAATTCTAAACCATAATAAGGCAACCCGAAATAAAGAACAAAGAGCACCACGATCATCGGCACACCTCGCATAATAGAGACGTACGCTCTAACAAGATAATGAATCAACGGCTGACGTGACCTTCCCAGAAGGGCTAGGCCTAAACCTAAAAACAGACCCGTAAAAAAACTGAGCAACGAAATACCAAGGGTATAAGGTAATCCCGATAACACAAATCCTAAACTATCTTTCATTAATGGGATATTAATCATGTGGTTAGGACTCCTTTAACATCAAGTATTAGTTAACGTCTTTCGTATCAATGACGGGAATTTTTTTGTCTTTGCCAAAAGGTTTTGTCAAATCTTGACCAGCATAGTAGGTTTCAGAGATTTTCTTCAAGCTACCATCTTTTATCATGTCTTTAATAACAGCATCTATTTTTTTCTTGAGGCTATCGTCTTTTTTGTTCATAACAATTCCTTGTTCGGTTGGGTTGTACTGAACATCGCTCATTTTGACGTTTAAGTTTGGATTTTGAGAGAGCATATAATCTACAAATAGTTTTTGAGCTGGGTAGTCATTTGGAATGAAATCTGTTCGACCATTGGCCACATCGTTGAGGTAAACATCTCCTGTAACATTATCATAGGTTACGAGTTTGGCTCCCTGCTTTTGCGCTACTTTCATGTATTCTGTTCCAGAAGCACCAGCTGCTTTTTTACCTTTCCAGTCGCTAAGATCTTTTTTAGACATATTTGAGCTGCCATCAGCACGCACAATCATGCCTCCTACTCCATATTTATACGGCGTCGAAATATTATATTTTTTCTGGCGTTTTGGGGTAATGTCAAAGTTATTAAGGGAAATATCCACGCGGCCACTATCAACTGAGGTAAAGGCTTGATCAAAACCAGTTTCAACAAACTTAACTTTAATATCAAGTCGTTTACCTATTTCTTTGACCATATCTACTTCATAACCCACTAATTCATTGTCGTCATTATAAAAAGAAGTAGGTTGATAGGTTCCGGGAGTGGCTACTTTGAGCACACCTTTTTCTTTGATAGCGTCCCAACTTGATTCTTGAGATTGATGTGACGCACAGGCAGTCAATAAAAGGCTGGCAAGTCCGATAGACAATAAGGTAACTGATTTCTTCATAATAACTCCTTTAGTAAGATAAACTATAGTATAACACTCAAACTATTTGATAGTTATTGGTAACGCTCACAAGGTTACAAAAAGTACTCTATAATAGGTCAACTGTTTTATAAGATTATTATTGAGGAGTCTTCAATATACCCGCCACCTCAAACTGCTCTGCAATTCCTAATAATAGGTCTTCTCTACCTTTAGCAGCAACCATTTGAATACCCATTGGGAGCCCTTCTTTTGTTTCGTAAGTAGGTAAACTAATAGCTGGCTGACCCGTTAAATTAGGGAGAGCTGTGTAGGGGTTAATGGCCAAACTCTTCTCAAACATGGTTTCTACAAAATTGAATTGCTCTTCACTACTGAAGGTTTCAGCTTGAGCCAATCTAGCCATGAGTTGCGAATCTGGCACAAGTTCCCCGTGTTTAGGGGCTGGTGTATTGGTGGTGAAGGTCAGCAATAGGTCGTAGGTCTCATGAAAGGTTGCCATGGTTGCACTATAAGCGTCCCATTTTTGAAGGACCTGTGAGTAACGCCAAGCAGGGATGTCTTTACCTGATTGATAAATAGCCCAGGTCATGGTTTCCATATCGTCTTTGGTCATCGGGCGTCCAAAAGTAGTTTCTATACCAGCAAACATAGCAGCCGTTTCCACACTATTCATAATGTAATAATGACGAATCACTTCTGTCATGTTTACAGGAAACTCTTCCAATTCAACTAGCTGATGTCCTTGTTCAGTTAGCCAAGCTACAGCTTGTCTTAAAGCCTCGGAAGTATCTGCTGATACGGGCCTACCGTCAATTAGCCGTTGGTAAAACGCAATTTTTAAAGGACGCTTTAGCGGCTCCTCAATCGTTTCTTTGGCTAACTTTGCAAGAGGAAATGGACTTTCCATTTGTTCCATCTGTAAATGGTAAAGCAAGCGTCGTGTATCTCTAACTGATTTGGTCAAGGCAAAATGAACTGAGGCTCCTTGCCAGCCTCTATAAGAGCCAGGTCCAACAGGTATGCGTCCACGACTAGGTTTGAGCCCAATTAAGCCATTAAACGAAGCTGGAATCCGAATAGAGCCACCCCCATCACTAGCTGGTGCTAGTGCACTAATTCCAGATGACACCAAAGCTGCCGCACCACCTGACGAGCCACCAGCATTGCGTGTTTTATCATGAGGTAATGAAACCGGGCCATGGAGCTGACTATCACTAATATTTTTAAAGCCAAATTCAGGTGTGTTAGAACGCCCTAAAATAATAAATCCCAAGTCTTCTAACCTTTTCACGAATAAATCCGTTTTAGTTGCATGATGATTCTTGAATAGCTTAGAACCTGATGTTGATAAGTCTCCCTTCAATTCTTGGCCCAAATCTTTCAAAAAAATGGGAACTCCTGCAAAAGGCTTACCTGAAAAATCCCTTTGTTTGGCCTCTTCTAGAGCTGCTTCAAAGCGTTCTGAGGTAATAGCATTTAAGGTAGGATTTAATTCTTTTGCTTTGTGAATGGCTTGACTGACCAGCTCTAGAGGGGTGATTTCCCCAGTTTGAACTGCCATAGCCATAGCCGTTGCATCATGATAAGTCATGGTAACTCTTCCTTTCTAACATTGTCTTATAAAAACATCCTTTTTTATTAAAACACAAATCTCATCAAACCACCATTAAAAGGCTAGGAGCAGTCTTTCTTACCTGATATCAGCTAAATCATTACAACTCAAAAAGGACTGCCATATGAAGTGACCCCCAAAAGTTGGACATTATATTTTAAGTTAAGGATTGAGTTCTGTATTGCACAGGACTTAGTCCTTTTAATGTCAGTTTGATTCGTTTAGTGTTGTAGTAGTTGATATATTCTGAAATAGCTGTTTTTAATGTTTCGAGGGAAGTAAATTCCTTCTCAAACCCATAAAACATTTCTGTCTTCAATGTTCCAAAAAAAGATTCCATCATGCCGTTATCTAAGCTATTTCCTTTACGCGACATGGACGGTCTCATTCCATGCTCCTCAAGAAAATGATGGTAGTAAGTGTGTTGATATTGCCATCCTTGGTCACTATGTAAAATAGTGCCCTGATAAGTTTGTTCAGGAAAAGCCTCGGAAAGCATCGTTTTAAGTTGTTGTAAGTTTGGCGAGGTAGATAAATGATATGCAATAATCTCACTGTTAAAGCCATCAAGAACTGGTGATAGATACAATTTTTGATCACTAGCAGGAATTGAAAACTCTGTGACATCGGTATAACACTTCTTAAGTGGTTGGGCAGCTTTAAATTGACGCTTAATGAGATTATCAGCTTTCTTGCCCACCTCACCTTTATAAGAGTTATAGCGACGTTTCGCACGGATTCTAGCTTTCAACCCAAGTTCTGTCATCAGACGTTGAACTTTCTTATGGTTAACTTTATAGCCTCGATTTTTAAGTTCGAGGTGAATTCTACGGTAACCATATCTCCCTTTGTTCTCAGAATAAATATCTTGAATAGCTTCTTTTAATTCTTTGTTTTTATCTCCCTGAGTTAGACGTTTAACCTGATAATAGTAGGTTGATCGAGACAGCTTCAAAATATTAAGTAGGATTCTTAAATCAAATACATTGATTAGTCCTTGAATGATTTCTGTTGCTCTTTGAGCCTTGCTTCGTCCCTCAAGCGGAGTTCTCTCAACTTTTTTAGTACGGCATTCTCCGCTCTAAGGTACTCATTTTCATATTGAAGACGCTCTAATTCAGTCATTTCTTCAAGTTTTTTCTTTGGTTTGCGTCCCATCTTTACAGGTCTCCCTCTTGATTTCTCAAGAATAGTATACCCGTTTTTCTTGTATTGCGCTATCCAATTAGGAAGCATTCCCTTATTTGGTAATCCATAATCTAGAGAAACCTCTAGCTGAGACCTACCTTTCATCAGAACTTCGTTTATGATTTCCTGCTTTAGTTCAGGAGAATAATACCTATTTTTCCTTTTACAAACACTTTCCAATCCGTGTATATCAATAAGGCGGACCATGTATTGAAGGTTATACTTACTCATATTAAATGTTTGACTGATTTTAGGCCATGTCCAACCAGATTGCCGTAAGCGATAGATTTCAATTTTATCTTCATAACTTAATTTCATAGAAAAACACCCCAAAAGTTAGATTTGTTGTCTAACTTTTGAGGTGCAGTTCAATGCCCTCCTTTTTGACTATCTTTCTCGAGGCGATTTTAAAACGGTCCAATAGTAGGCCACCTCTTGGTAACCTTGATGTTCATACATGGCACGATTTTCTTCTTCGGAAATCAAAATCACTTTCTGATAATCCTGACTAGCTCGGTACTGCAGATTTGTTCCAATACCGCGTCCTCGATAGGTTTCTTTCACATAAAAGTCATCCATTTCAATATAATCGCCACATTCCCAAGCTGTGATGTCCCCTACAATACTACCTCTATCAAGAGCAAGGTAAATAGCAGAGCCCTCAGCCCTTAGGTAACTTTCATTGTAAACTTGCATTTGATTAGCATAGGTTTCGCCATAGTCAAGGTATCCCTCATATTTATAAGCCAGATAATCTGAGAAAGTGGCCTCTGAGAGTGGCTCAATGCTAATAGAATCACTATCATGCCAAGTTAGATTTAAATGATCACGTCTATTAGTAAAGATGAGGTGTTTCTCAAAGTCAAAGCCTTTTTCTTCTAAAAATGCTTTTAGGTCAGCAGGCAGTTCCTGATTTTCTGCAAAAAAGACAAAAGCATAGTCACTGTCATAATCTTCCTGTTCCTTGGCTAAATAAGCTAAATCCTTTTTTAATTCTACAACAGTGGGCATACGATAGTAACTAAGGTAATTCGAAAAATAACGTTCTGAGGTAGTGGGATTTTTATAATGGTGGAAGCGTTCTGTTTTCTGATAAACAGGTTCTCCCGCTTCCAGTAGAGCTTTATAGGACATAGTGCATTCCTTTCTGTAAAGCAGGGAGATTAACGATAGTTTACCCTTGCCAATTTTCCTGGTCTTCTTTGAATTTTTGAAGTAACTGCAGGCCATCAGCTGTAATGTAGCCTTTTTCTTTTGCTACTTGGATTAAGTCACTGTAAGTTGACAAGGTAATCAGTTGCACCCCTGCTTCTTCAAAATTTTGACTAGCTTTTGGTAACTCATAAGTGAAAATTGCAACCACTCCCAAAACGTCTGCTCCCTCACGTTTAGCAGCTGCGGCTGCATCTAGTACCGACCCACCTGTTGAAATCAAATCTTCAATAATAACCATTTTTTGACCTTTCAAGACTCGCCCTTCAATCTGGTTCCCAGCACCATGATCTTTAGGTTTGCTGCGGATGTAAGCAAAAGGAAGTGACATCTTATCAGCAATAATAGCTCCGTGGGGAATCCCTGCTGTGGCTGTACCAGCGATGACCTCAACTTCTGGAAAATGGTCCTTAATAGTGTCCACAAAACTATTTTCAATAAGGTTGCGTGTCTCAGGATAAGATAAGGTGATGCGATTATCAGTGTAAATAGGGGATTTGATCCCAGAGGCCCAAGTAAAAGGATTCTCGGGTTTTAAATAAACAGCTTGAATATCAAGTAAATCGGCTGCAATTTGGCTTGCTAATGTCATCTTTTCATCTCCTTGTTATGCGTTCGTTTTTTCCATGTCAACTCATCATTATGTGTTGGCTTAACTTGTCCATTCAGCTTTTATGGCTTGGTAAGCAGCCACGGGGTCTTCTGCCTGAGTAATAGGACGCCCAACCACAATATAGTCACTTCCAATAATTCTTGCTTGAGCGGGAGTCATGACGCGTTTTTGATCCCCAACAGCACTACCTTTTGGTCGAATTCCAGGGGTTAAACACACAAATCCGTTAGGGGTTTCAGCTTTGATGCCTTCTACTTCATGAGCTGAACAAACCACGCCATCAAGTTGAGCTTTAGCTGCTCCCTTGGCATAATGTAAAACGGATTCCAAAAGACTAGACTGAATGTTTTGGTCGTCTCGCATTTGTTGCTCAGTGGTAGAGGTTAACTGAGTTACTGCTAGCAAGATTGGACCTTCTCCTAAACCTTCTCTAGCTGCTTTTAGCATCTCAACACCCCCTGCTGCTTGAACAGTTGCCATATCAATTTCCAATTGTTTCAAGACTTTCATTGCAGAATACACGGTATTGGGAATATCATGTAATTTCAAGTCCAAGAACACACTATGTCCTAAACTTTTGACATATCGAACAATCTCTGGTCCTTGAGCGTAATATAACTCCATACCAATCTTCACATAGAGTTTTTCTTCTTTTGGAAAAAGTGAAAGAAATGCTGTCACCTCCTCAACTGTTGCAAAATCTAGGGCAATAATCGGTCGTTCTTCTCGCATAACTCATCCTTTCTAAGTGCACTTAACAGGGTTAGACTAGCAAAAAACCTCGCTTCCAAAGAAGCGAGGTTACACCAAAGTAAGAGGGAAAGTTCACCCTCTTTTTCTCCTGTATTCCTTGTTCGCCTCTCTGGACGTCATTTAAAGGTTTTTATATTATTTTAGTTATTGTATCTTTTTTAGTCACAGAAGTCAACTGTCGCTATCAGCTTTAATCCATTGCTTGATGATGTTCTGCAACAGCCACTTTAGGGCTTTGATAATGTTTGATAAAGGCTTCTTCTTCTAAGTTGACCAATTTAATGTGGTCATAAAGCACCTCTGGAATAGGCTCTTCTTTGAGGGACATGGCAATAATTTTTAAGGATGAGAAGACATCAATCAATACACCAAAAACTCGAATACGCTTATCACCAATAATAGCTTGAAAAACTTCCTTTGATTGACACAAATCAATGAGGTGGTCTACCCCCTTGATCCAATTGTCAACAATATCCAGCGTTTTATTCATTAATTTAAACGCTGATTCCTCATACCAAAAGGTCGATTCAATTAAGCGTTGTTGCTTGTCTAAAGTATCGATGGCAGCAACAATGTCCCCCAATTCAGATTGAACCAAATGAGTTGGAAATTCACCTCCAAGTATGGACGGTGTTCGCTCAACAAGCTTCAATTCATCACGAAAAAGGGTCAAATAGTGGATACTGACTAATAATTTTTGGATTAAGTTTTGATGACTAGTTTGTTGAGTCATATTCACACGATCACCACCCTTTGATTAGAAAAAAAACTGATTTGTTAATACTATTAATATAACACAAGAAAAATAAAAGGGCAACGAAATTGCTGAAAGTGATTTTTAAAATCTTGGGACATTAAAGTCCTAATTTGCTGGGAAACTCACTAAATAGCCAACACCAGTTAAGGCATACTTTCGAAACATTTGTGCTTGCGTCTTTATTTTTTTTGAGATAGACTGTATCTATGAGAATCCAACAATTACATTACATTATCAAAATTGTCGAATGCGGCTCTATGAACGAGGCGGCCAAACAATTATTTATTACACAGCCAAGCCTTTCCAACGCGGTCAAGGACTTGGAAACTGAAATGGGGATTACTATTTTTATCAGAAATCCGAAAGGGATTACCTTAACAAAAGACGGGGTGGAATTTTTATCTTATGCGCGTCAAATCATTGAGCAAACCTCGCTTTTAGAAGACCGCTATAAAAATCAGAACACCAGCCGAGAATTATTCAGTGTCTCTTCTCAACACTATGCCTTTGTTGTTAATGCTTTTGTGTCGCTCCTCAAGCGAACAGACATGACCCAATACGAGCTATTTTTGCGTGAGACGAGGACCTGGGAGATTATTGATGACGTTAAAAACTTTCGTTCTGAAATCGGGGTTCTCTTTATCAATGATTATAACAGGGATGTTTTGACGAAACTCTTTGATGATAATCACTTGACGGTAACCTCTCTCTTCAAGGCTCATCCTCATATTTTTGTCAGCAAGTCAAACCCTTTAGCTAAGAAAAGTCTTTTAAGCTTGGATGATTTGAGCGATTTTCCTTATCTGAGTTATGATCAAGGCATTCACAATTCCTTTTACTTTTCAGAGGAGATGATGGCTCAAATGCCTCATCGTAAATCCATCGTGGTCAGCGACCGTGCTACTCTCTTTAATCTCATGATTGGTTTAGATGGTTACACAGTTGCTAGTGGTATCTTAAATAGTAACCTCAATGGAGATCAGATTGTGGCTATTCCACTAGATGTCCCTGATGTTATTGATATTATCTTTATCAAACACGAAAAAGCTAATCTTTCTAAAATGGGGGAACGGTTTATTAAATACCTAATTGAGGAAGTCTCTTTTAGTCAGCCGCCTTTCTAATAGATCACAAAAAAACACGGTAGCAAAACCTTTTAGGGTTGAGTTACCGTGCTTTTGTTAGCCATGAAGTCTAAGCTACCTTTAAAGACCCAGTTCCGTTTTAATAATGGCATTCATTTGATCAAAGTAAAATGGTTCACTTTGATAATTCACACCTGAAAAAGTCGCTAAGGCGATAATATTTTCCAGAAAAGCCTGAGAAGAAAAATGAGTTGTCCGATGTAATTCTTCTTCATCAAAGGGCTTAATCAAATGTGCTAAGGGATTACGAACCGATTTTTCAAAGGTTCTCAAAGAAAGAACAAGATCCTTGATTTCTTGAGGTAAATGGGTCAAAGCTAATAAATCGGCCAAACTTTTGGTAGTGACGTTACGGGATTGTCTTTGAGATAAATAAGTTTTGAAAACCTCGTGTTCAGATTCCAACATGGCCTGAAAATGCCAAGTATCATATTGGTCATTCTTTGTGTCAAAAATATAACGTTTAATATTTGGAATTTCTGCCTCTATTAATCTGAGAAAAAGCCGATAAAGAATAGGTGATACAGACCTGACAAAGTCAATGATAGCACCATTCTTCACCTTAACTTCCAAATCTAAAATATAGTTGGCAATTTGTTCTTCTTCAAGTGTTTGGTTTAGCCATACTGACAGACCATAGTTTTTTTCAATAGTCTGATTCTCTGCTTGATGCTCTGACAAGAAATTGAGGTTTAATTCTCGCCGTTCTTTGAGCATTTCTAATAAATAGAGAGCGGGTTTTGGAAAATCCGATAATGTTTGTGCAATCTTAAAGGCGTGATTATAAGCATAGACATCCAAAAGGATGTCTATTGTTTGAGTATTAATCATTGGCAATTAAAGTTTCCAAACCAACTTTCATCATATCAGTGAAAGTGGTTTGACGCTCTTCAGCTGTAGTATCTTCGGTTGGATCATTCAAGTTATCTGAGATCGTCATGATTCCAAGGGCTTTAACCTGGTGTTGAGCCGCTAAGTAATAAAGAGCTGCTGCTTCCATTTCAATGGCTTTAACACCCAATTTACCAAGAGCCATGTTGCGTTCAGGCATGTTAGAGTAAAAAACATCAGAAGAGAGTACATTCCCAACGTGAGTTGTCACACCCATTTCTTTGGCAATATGGTAAGCCTTATCAAGCAAGCCAAAATCAGCAATTTGCGGGAAATCAAATTCTGGGAAATCGTTACGAATAATGTTTGAGTTGGTCGCGGCTGCTTGAGCAAGTACCAGTTCACGCACATGAACATCAGGGTCGATGGCACCAGCAGTACCAACACGAATCAATGTTTTCACGCCGTAGTCAACAATTAACTCACGAGCATAGATGGAAATGGAAGGCATTCCCATCCCCGTTCCCATAACAGAGACACGGTGGCCTTTGTAAGTTCCTGTGTAGCCAAACATGTTACGGACCTCATTGAAGCAAACAGCATCTTCAAGGAAGTTTTCCGCGATAAATTTCGCACGTAGAGGGTCTCCAGGTAGAAGAATTTTATCAGCAATATCGCCTTGTTTGGCAGAAATATGAATAGACATCAGTTATGATACAGAGAGCGACCAGAAAATGACTGAAAAATAGAAGACTGACAAGAAACACCATTTTCTTAGGCAGTGTCTCCTTTTTTTCCGAGTTTTTCGCTTGAGTTCAAATCAGAAAGAACTAACTCTCTTTCCTTTCTTATTTTTAAATTAAGTGGATGGGAAAGATGCCCACATTCCGTTATATAGAATATGGAATCCATCGCACATTTATTCATTTATTATTTTTTGTTAATTAATAATCCCAGAAAATTGCATGCTAATCCTATAATAATAAAGGAAAGAGCACATTTTACGAGACCTTTAATGGCAAACACAATACCAATTAAACTGAGAAAAACACATGAAACAAATAATATTTTCTTAGTTTAATATGATACCTACTTATCATATTTTCCTATTTTTCTTCTTCTGAAAAAGCAAGTGGCATGAAGGGTAACCCCGTACCTAAAAATATGATAGCTAATATTTCATTGTCAGATGCTAAATTGTATATTCTATAGCGAGTCCACTAAAAAGATAGATCCAGTGAGTACTCTCTTTTTTTCCTACAACTCAGCTAAAATAGCTTTAACAAGACCTTTGAAATCTTCTTTGATATGTTCAGTCACTTCAACAACTTCTTCGTGGTTCAATTCTGATTGGAAACCAGCTGCAAAATTAGTGATGGCTGAAATGCCAAGTACTTTAAGTCCAGAATGAGCAGCCACAATAACTTCTGGCACAGTTGACATGCCGACAGCATCTGCTCCTAATACTTTGAAAGCACGGATTTCTGCTGGTGTCTCATAAGTTGGACCAGTTAAGCCCATATAAACACCATCTTCTAGCTTGATGTTCATTTTTTCAGCCACTTCATGTGCCTTATTGCGATAAACCTTAGTATAGGCATCAGACATATCAGGGAAGCGTGGACCAAACTCGTCCAAGTTTTCACCAATTAGTGGGTTATTTCCAGTCATGTTAATATGATCTGTGATTGCCATCAAGGTACCTGGGCCGTAGCCAATACCTCCAGCTGCATTTGTGACAAGAACGCCTTCACATCCCAGAGCTTTCATGACACGAACAGGGAAAGTCACCACTTCAAGCGGGTTTCCTTCGTAAAAATGGAAACGACCTTGTAGGGCAAGTACTTTACGACCAGCTAAATCACCGTAGACTAATTTTCCAGCATGGCCAACAACTGTTGATTTGCCCCAGTTTGGAATATCTGCATAATCAATAACAACAGGATTCTCTACTTCTTCAGCAAGTTCACCAAGTCCTGAACCCAGAATTAATCCAAATTCTGGAGCTTCAATTCCTTTAGCAACTAAAAAGTCTTTTGTTTCGTTAATTTTAGTCATCAATGACATCTTTTTCTCCTTTTACCTCAATAGGGTTCACAATCTCGCCATCCTCTTTAATATAAGGACTAGGCAGGGGAACAGGAAGAATATCCAGTAAAGTCTCAGAAGGACGGCAAAGTTTTACTCCTTTGCGAGTCACAACAATAGGACGATTGATCAAAATTGGATCCGCCAACATGGCATTAATAATGTCTTTCTCAGCTACTGCTTGATTTGCTAATCCATGAGCTTCAAATTCAGGAACATTGGTTCGCAAGAGTTCTCGCGCAGAGATTCTCATCGATTGTAAGAGCTCAATTAAAGTCTCCCGATTAGGTGGCGTCTGCAAATACTCAATAATAGTAGGCTCAATACCTGCATGGCGAATCATGGCAAGAACATTACGTGAAGTGCCACAGTTTGGATTATGATAAATCGTGATTTCTTCCATTATCAATTACTAACTTTCTTATTTTAAGTGACCGAGGAATGATTCACCAATCATGGCTGTATCAACTCCAAAATTTTCTGCAACAGTTGCTGAAATATCCGCAAAATGCCCTTGTGGAATAAGACCATTTCCAGTAAAAGATGCAGAGTAGGCAAGCAATGGAATATATTCACGAGTGTGGTCGGTGCCTGCATAGGTTGGGTCATTACCATGGTCAGCAGTGATGAGAAGCAAATCGTCTTCTTTCATATTTGCGATGATTTCAGGTAGGCGATTGTCAAATTCATGCAAGCAGTCACGATAACCCTCTGGGTCACGACGATGACCAAAGTTGGCATCAAAATCAACGAGGTTAGTAAAGGAGAATCCCTTAGTAAACTCAGGTAATTGAAGAGTCTTAATAAGCGTGTCAATACCATGGCTGTTCGACTTATTGTGTCCCATGTCGTTTGTAATACCTGAACCATTAAAGATGTCATTAATCTTACCAACGGCATAAGTTGGGACACCTGCGTCAGCCAGTTTGTTCAAAACGGTATTTTGGAAAGGAGACACTGCATAGTCATGACGGTTAGCCGTACGTGTAAAGTTTCCTGGTTCGCCTACATAAGGACGCGCAATAATACGGCCTAAAAGGGCAGGGCGTTCAAGCGTGATGGAGCGAGCGTACTCACAAATCTTGTAAAGCTCTTCCACAGGAATAATGTCTTCATGAGCTGCAATTTGAAGTACTGGGTCGGCTGACGTGTAAACAATCAACTCACCTGTTTCCATTTGACGTGGGCCAAAATCATCAATAACCGCAGTTCCTGAATAAGGTTTGTTGGCCTCGCGAATGATTTTGCGACCAGAAAACTCCTCAATCTTAGTTAAAATCTCTTCTGGGAAACCATTCCAGAAAGTGTCAAAAGGTTCCGTAATGTTCAAGCCCATAATTTCCCAGTGGCCTGTCATGGTATCTTTTCCAAGAGATACTTCTTCCAATTTGGTCACGTAACCAGTAGGATTGTCTTCTGCTGGAACGGTTTTTAGTGCCACTGGGCGAGGAATATTACCAAGTCCAATTTTTGCCATATTTGGAACAGTTAAGCCTGCTGTCTCTGAGATATGGCCGAGGGTGTCAGAATCTGTATCAGCTACACCTGCATTAAAGAATTTGTCAGAATCAGGCGCTGCACCAATACCAACAGAGTCTAAAACAACTAAGTGAATACGATTAAATTTTGACATAAGTCTCCAATCTAAGGGAGGTTACGGTTGGCTCCCTAAAACCTATAAAATATTTTTAACACAGTTACTATGCTAAGACTAACCTACTTTAGGCGCTTCTAAAACAGTAACGCCCGATTTGCTCGCGACAATCACCTTATCGACCATACCATTAAAGAGACCGTGTTCCACAACACCAACTGTCCCATCTAACAAGTGACCAAAGGCAAGGGGATCCTCAATGCAACCCATATCAAGGTCAATAATATAGTTTTGCATATCGGTCACCAAACGACTGTCACCCTTCATCCGGAAAGAAGGTTTGTAACCAGCTTTTTCAAAGACACGGAGCAATCGGTCAGCACCATATTGAACCACTTCGACTGGTAATTTAAAGGCACCCAAATGCTCTACCATTTTAGAATCATCAACAACCCAGATATATTCTTTTGTTGGTGTGGCAACAATCTTCTCCATCAATAACGCTGCACCACCTCCCTTGATACCGTTGAAGTCTTTATCAACTTCATCAGCACCATCGACGGTGAGGTCGATGCTATCAATGTCATCTACTGATTTTAAAGGAATACCTAGACTTTCTGCTTGTTTACTGGTTACACTTGATGTCGTAACCCCGACCACTTGCAGTCCTTCTTCCTTTACACGACGGCCAATTTCTTCAACAAAATAATAAGCGGTTGATCCTGTTCCCAATCCAATGGTCATACCATCTGTGACATATTGGGCAGCAGTAACCCCAGCAATTTTTTTGAGTGCTTCCATGATTCCCCCTTATATTAGAATTGCGTCCTAGCACTTTATTATACCATGAAAGCGCCCGCTTGTTAATGAAAATATCTGATTTTCTCCTCTTGTCATAGCAAGACCTTGCTTTCTGACAGGACTTGATTTAAAATAGATGGCATGAGTATAACTAAAGAATTTGATACAATTACCGCCATTTCAACCCCTCTTGGTGAAGGAGCTATTGGCATTGTTCGTTTATCAGGGACAGATGCGCTTGCCATTGCACAATCTGTTTTTAAGGGAAAGAACTTAGAGCAAGTCGCCTCACACACCATTAACTATGGCCATATCATTGATCCTAAGACAGGAACTATTATCGATGAAGTTATGGTGTCAGTCATGCTAGCCCCCAAAACCTTTACCCGTGAAAATGTGGTTGAAATCAATACGCACGGTGGTATTGCTGTGACAAATGAAATCTTGCAACTATTGATTCGCCAAGGCGCTAGAATGGCAGAGCCCGGTGAATTCACCAAACGCGCCTTCTTAAATGGTCGTGTTGATTTGACTCAAGCTGAGGCCGTCATGGATATTATTCGTGCTAAAACAGACAAGGCTATGACGATTGCGGTCAAGCAACTAGATGGCTCCCTTTCTCAGTTAATCAATGACACGCGGCAAGAAATTCTCAATACCTTAGCCCAGGTTGAAGTCAATATTGACTACCCTGAATACGACGATGTGGAAGAAATGACCACTGCTCTGCTACGTGAGAAAACACAAGAATTCCAAAGCCTTTTGGAAAATCTCCTTCGAACAGCTAAACGCGGTAAAATTCTGCGTGAGGGCTTATCAACAGCTATTATTGGTCGTCCAAACGTCGGTAAGTCAAGCTTACTTAATAATTTGTTGCGAGAAGACAAGGCTATTGTGACTGATATTGCAGGAACCACCCGAGATGTCATTGAAGAATACGTTAACATCAAAGGAGTTCCTCTCAAGCTTGTCGATACGGCTGGTATCCGTGAGACAGATGATCTGGTCGAACAAATCGGAGTTGAACGGTCTAAAAAAGCTCTTCAAGAAGCTGACCTTGTTCTTCTTGTGCTGAATGCTTCTGAAAAACTGACCGACCAAGACCGGGCTTTGTTAAATCTCAGTCAGGACAGTAACCGTATTATATTGTTGAATAAAACGGATTTGGAACAAAAGATTGAATTAGAGCAATTACCAGATGACTACATTCCCATTTCCGTTTTAACCAACCAGAACATTAATCTGATCGAAGATCGTATCAACCAGCTCTTCTTTGATAATGCTGGACTAGTAGAACAAGATGCCACTTACCTGTCAAATGCCCGCCACATTTCTTTGATTGAAAAGGCAGTCCAGAGTTTAGAAGCTGTCAATGACGGCTTGGCGCTTGGCATGCCAGTTGATTTACTACAGGTTGATTTAACCAGAACTTGGGAAATTCTCGGAGAAATCACTGGGGATGCTGCTCCTGATGAACTCATTACCCAACTCTTTAGCCAATTTTGTCTTGGTAAATAACAACAGTCTCTAATCATCACAAAAGAGCTGGAACAGTGTTCCGGCTCTCAGATTGAAGACAAACATCGATTTGGTGTTTGTCTTTTTTAGTGTTTTTAGATCAAAATGGCTGTTTCCGTGCTTAAACCACCTCATCTGAACAAAATAAAAAGGCTCTCCCGCCATCCTTTTGACCAGTTTTTTGAGATTTAAGCATGCCAAAGTCAGTCCAACCTTATCTTCCATTTTGGACTTGCCTTTCTCTCTCGTATAGCGGAGATTGTGGTATTCCTTGGCTGTGCCAAACAGTCGTTCAATCGTCTCTTTCCGATGCTGGTAGAGCTCCTTCATCCCCCTTTGATGACGAATGTCCTCGCACTGTTCCAAATAGTCTTTCCAAATATGCCGTGTGACAACTTTTTGGTGGTTCTTATTGGTCGTACATACAGATAACAGGGGACAATTGGCACAAATTGCAGGGTCACTTTTGTATTCTCGGTAGCCTTCTCTGGTCGTAGTGCGGTAGGTCAAGGCTTGATGTTCAGGGCAGATGACACAATCAAAGTGCTCATCATAAATCAATTCTTTCGGACGTAGAAGGTCTTTCTTTCCTCTTGGTCGTGTGTAAGGAAGGACAGGAGTGATCTCCTTATCAATCAGAAACTTGGCAATGCTAGGAATGTTATAGCCGGAATCCGCAATAATAAACTGTGGTTTCAAGGGTTCAAGCTTGGCAAAAAGTGCAGGAAAAGCCTGACTATCATGGATATTGCCAGCCTCAACACTATAAGCAAGCGCCCATCCATACTTGTCACAAGCCACCTGAGCAGAATAAGCGAAGACTTCCTTATGATCGCCTTTGTGAAACCAGCCACTTTCTGGATCGGTTGTGGAGATTTTCTTAGCGACGGGCTCTAGCTCTTTGGCGGGCCCTAGCGGCTTTTTTCCATGCTTCTCCCTATCCCGATTGATTTCGATTTCTAGCTGTTCACTCATGAACTTGGCTTGTTTTTCCACCTCTCGGTTGATGAACTTGCGAGTATTAGCCGCAGCCTTCATATGAGTCCCATCTATGAAAATCTCCGTCGGGTCAATCAGGCCTGTATTGATACATAGCCCAAGAATATGCGTAAAAATGGACTCAATCAAGCCTTTTTCTTGAAAGCGACGGGAATAATTTTTGCCATAGGTTGTGACATGTGGCACCTTGTCATCCAAAGTCAAACCTAAAAACCAGCGATAGGCAGTATTCACTTCAATATCCTTGATGGTCTGACGCATGGAACGAATGCCATAAAAGCACTGAATCAGAGGGATTTTAACCAATATGACAGGATCAAGGCTAGGGCGACCATTATCAGACGAATAGGTGTCTTCTACTAGGTCATAGATGAAGTCGAAGTCAATCACAGCTTCCACTTGGCGCAGGAAATGTTCATCAGGCACTAACTGGTCAAGGGTATAGAAACCGTACTGATTGCGGTTATAATCAGGTTTTTCTTTGTGTAACATAGGAGAACCTCACAAGTCCTTTTTCTTATATTATACTCCTAAATATCATGAAAAGCCCCTAGAAAAGTGATTCTAAGGACTTTGTCTTCAGTCTGAGAGCTGGAACAGTGTTCCAGCTCTTTTTGCTGTCATAAGCATCTTATTTAATTAATTCGTAGATTGCTTCAGCATAAATAGCTGCTGAGCGATAAATATTTTCTAAAGGCATATATTCATTAGCTTGGTGCATAGTGTTTTCATCACCTGGGAACATTGCTCCAAAGGCCACACCACGTTCTAGCAAGCGCCCAAAGGTTCCTCCGCCGATAACTTGTTCGTAGCTTTTAAGACCTGTTTGTTTTTCGTAAACAGCAAGTAAGGTAGCTACTAATTCATCATCCATTGGCACATAATGAGGTGTATGTTCATGCTCAGAAAGGCTTACCTTAATTACTCCTGATAACTTTTCCAAGCCTGCTTTTAGGGTTGCCGCATCAGTTCCTTTTGGATAGCGGAAATTCAAGGCGATGGTATTGTCAGCTGATTGACTATCAAAGGTGAAAACACCTGCGTTCATGCTCAGGGCTCCCATACGGTCATCGGTATAAGCAAGGCCTAGTTTTTCTGCCGCAAAGTCTTCATGAAGCACCTCACCTGCCACATATAAATAATCCTTAGCAGCCCCTTCAAAGGTAAATTGATTCAGGAATTTAGCCAACAAGGTGGCACCATTAACACCCGCTTCTGGAGTCGACCCGTGAGCAGACTTACCAATAATAGTTACTTCAATTTTACCATCAGTAGCCTTCATAGAACCTTTAACACCATGTTCTGATAAAAATTGCTCCAAAGCTGCTTCTAGCACATCAAGGTCATGCGGTGACGTGATGACAGCTGTTGCAGATTCTGGTACCATGTTTTCACGCAACCCACCTTGGAAGCGATGAAGCACAAAAGCACCATTGTTGTCACCAGCGAAATGGAGGTATTCGGTGATATTTCCTTTTTCACCATTGATAATTGGAAATTCAGCATCTGGTGAGAAACCAAAGTCTGGATTTTTCAAACCGTTATGGGCAAAGTAATAATCCATATCCCCCCAGCCAGATTCTTCATCGGTACCAACAATGAAACGAACTTTTTTAGACACAGGAAGACCCAATTCTTTAATGATTTTCAGAGCGTAGTAGCACGCCATGGTTGGTCCCTTATCATCCGAAGACCCACGCGCATAGATGCGATCGTCTTTAATCACTGGCTCATAAGGGTCTGTATCCCAACCGCTACCAGCTGGCACAACATCAAGGTGACCAAAGATTCCTAGTACTTCATCACCTTGACCAAATTCAAAGTCACCTGCATAGTTATCAATATTACGTGTTTTGTAGCCATCACGCTCAGCCATTGCGAGGAAATGCTCTAAGGCCTTAACTGGTCCTGGTCCAAAGGGATGTTTGTCATCAGCTAATGTGTCATCGCGTTCTGAATTGATGCGTAACAGGTCAACTAAATCTGCTAACATGGCTTCTTTACGTTTGTCAACTTCTGCTTTAAAATCGATACTTGTCATTTTTTCTCCTTCTTATACTTCTTTCCTTAAAAAGGGCATCATTATTAAAAGTCCTAGATTTCCTAGTCTATACAACGAGGAATAAAAGAGCATCTTGCTTTAGCTGTCAGATAAGGCAAAACCATCAAGAGGTATTTATCAGCTGACACTAACAGCGTGAGACGATGTAGATAATAATTACCTTCTTTCAATCACTTCGTCAACGGGTAGACGATAACTAGGTTCTGGTTTTTCATCACTGTAGCCAACTGTAATCAGCAATTCTGGACGGAAACGCGGATCAATGTCTAAAATCTCATTGGTCGTTGACTTATCAAAACCAAGAATAATATTAGATGCTATTTTTTGATCCGTCAAAGCTAACACCAAATTCATAGCCACAATACCAGCATTAATAGCTAAATACTCACCTGTTTGAACCTCGTTAAACGAAGCAAATCGTGGTGGCAATGTTTCCATGTAATAACCAATTAAGTCGTCTGGCAATGATTTGACACCAATACGAGCAATTTTACGAGAACGCAAGGCCAAATCAGTGTCTGAAAATAAGGCAATTACATATTGAGCCTGTTCTACCTGAAGTTTATTTGCTAGCGGTAAGCCTTTAGCAAGCTCATCTTTTTTCTCTTGAACCACTACAAATTTCCATGGTTGAATATTGTTAGCACTAGGTGCTAGAGTCGCAATTTCAATCGCCGTTCGCAAGTCATTATAGTCAACTGACTTGTCATTAAAGGTCTTAATGGCATGACGTTTTTTGTTCAATTCTAGAAATTTCATCTCAAAACTTCCTATCTAATTCTGATTTTTAATACCCTTTCATTTTACCATAAAAAGTGTTTAAAGCCTTCTGAAAATCACAATTTCACGACATTTCTGTTTTTATTACTAATTAGTGCAAGTATCTTGATTTATTTCTTTTTGAGCAGTAAGATAGCTATATCAGAATAATATTAAGACTGACCAACAGGAAAGTCTGCTACAATTCACCTCAGTTAGGGAAATATCTCTACAGGGTATCCAGCTATCTGAATTGCAACACGACTTTCCTTCAAGGTCGTGTTTTGTCATTAGCTAAAGGAGGACATTCGTATGAGTAAGATAAAAGCATCTGATGCGATGATAAAAGTTATTGAGGCTTGGGGCGTTAAAACCATTTATGGACTTCCTGGCGGATCCTTTGATTCCACCATGAATGCTCTATACAATCGCCAAAACAGTATTCAGTACATTCAAGTGCGCCACGAAGAAGCTGGGGCTCTTGCTGCAGTCGGAGAAGCTAAGGTCACTGGTCGTATTGGTGTCACCTTTGGCTCTACTGGACCTGGGGCTGTTCATTTGCTCAATGGATTATATGATGCTAAACACGATGGCGTGCCTCTACTTGCCCTCATTGGTCAAGTACCAACCTTCATCTTATTTCCAAGAATTAAATGAAACCCCCATGTTTGAGGATGTTGCCATTTACAACCGTACTGTTATGACAGCCGAGCAATTGCCTTATGTCGTGGATGAGGCGATCCGACAAGCCTATGCCCACAAAGGGGTTGCTGTGGTAACCATTCCAAAAGATTTAGGATGGCAAGATATCGAAGACACTTATGTCTCAACCGCAGTGCATTATCAAAAACCTTTGTTGCCAGTTCCAAATCCTGAACACATTGATCAAGCGCTAGCTCTCTTACAAGCTGCCAATCGCCCTCTTATTTATATTGGGCTTGGTACTCGTGGGGCGAGAGAAGATATTATGGCCTTGGCAAAACAACTAAAAGCGCCAATTTTAAGCTCAGCGCCTGCTAAAGGTGTTGAGATGCTACAGCAAGCTGACACCATTATTACATTTGGAACAGAAATGCCTTTCCAAGGACACTTTATTCAAGATGACACGACATATATTCAAGTGGATATTGACGGTACCAAATTTGGTCGCAGACATCACGTTGACTTAGCTATTCTTGCCGATGCCAAACAAACCATCAAGGCCTTGCTTGAAAAAGGCAGAGAATTACCTGAAACAGATTGGTACCGTGTTGCTTTGGCCAATAAGAAGAAGCTATTAATAACATGGCCACTAAAGATGCTATCTTCCAAATTGATGTAGGTAATGTTACCATTGACGCCGTTCGCTTCCTCAAAATGAATGATCAACAAGCCTTTACGACTAGCGGTTGGTATGCTACCATGGATTATGCCCTTCCAGCAGCTATTGGATCTCAAGCAGCCTACCCCAACCGTCAGGTTTAGTCCATTTCAGGAGATGGTGGTTGGACCATGAACATGCAAGATATTGCAACGGCTGTCAAATACCGCATGCCAATCATCAACGTGATTTTGACCAATGAGAGCCTAGGTTTTATTGAAGCAGAGCAAGACGATATGCCACAACCCCATTCTGGCATTGACCTCATGGATATTGATTTTGGTAAAGCTGCTAGTTCCATGGACGCTAAGGGCTTTACGGTTCATAATTTAGCAGAACTCAAAGCGGCTTTCCAAGAAGCTCAAGGGGCTACTGGTCCTGTGGTAATTGATGTTAAAATCGCTAACGATCGTTCTCTTCCTGTGGAACAGTTACGTTTGGATTCAGAAACATACGATGCTGATCTCGTGCGTCAGTTCACAGAAACTTACGAAACCCAAGGATTGTTATCATTTAGTCAGCTATTGAAAAACGTTCAAAGTCACTAAGATAAAAAGAAAAACGTCTGAACGGAAATGTTTCAGGCGTTTTTAATTGTGATTAACTTTGCTGACTGTCTGTCAGATGCTGATGGACAGCTGATGCCACTGCCCTAGGAATCCCTAACGAATGAATCTCATCTGGACTAGCTGCCGCAATGGCTGTCATGGTTTTAAAATGTTTAAGCAGTATCTGCTTGCGCTTCGGACCTAGTCCTGGAATCTTATCCAATTTCGAAGAGAATGAATTTTTACTGCGAACCTGTCGGTGGAAAGTAATCGCAAAGCGGTGCACCTCATCTTGGATGCGATGCAAGAGGAAAAATTCTTCTGAATTACGGGGTAAGGGGACTACCTCGAGTGGCTTTCCAAAGAGCAATTCATGGGTCTGGTGCTTATCATTTTTTTGCAAACCCGCAATAGGAATCGTTAAACCTAGTCGGTCTTCAATCACTTCTCTGGCCGCATTGACCTGCCCTAGCCCACCATCAATGATGATTAAATCAGGAGCTACCAGTCCTTCATGTTTAACGCGGCTATACCTTCGAAAAATCACTTCCCTCATGCTGGCATAATCATCTGGGCCCATCACTGTTTTAATCTTAAATTTACGATAATCTTTCTTACTAGGTTTCCCGTCAACAAAAACAACCATAGCCGCTACGGGGCTTGTCCCTTGAATATTGGAATTATCAAAAGCCTCAATCCGGACTGGCTTGTCAATTCCTAACAAGTAGCCTAGATTGTCAATGGCACCGCTAATTTTCTTAATATCTTTTTCCAACAAATCAAATTTCTGCTGAAGGCTGACACGTGCATTCTTGGTCGCCAAAGCCACCAATTGTTTTTTCTCACCCCGTTTTGGTTTGATGATTTTTGTTGGCACAATAGCGGCTACTAGTTCTTCGTCAATAGCTTCTGGAATAAAGACTTCTTTGGGGATAAAATGCTGTTTATCTTGATAAAACTGCCCCATATAGGTTAAAAAATCTTCTTCTGCCTCGTTATAGTAAGGAAAAAGGTTAACATCCCGCTGAATTAATTTCCCTTGACGGACAAAGAAAACCTGTACGCACATCCAGCCCTTGTCAACAAAGTAGCCAAAAATATCTCTGTCTTGCAAGTCCTTACTCATCACCCGCTGCTTGGTGCGCATGATGGCAATACCTGAAATCAAATCTCGATATTCAGCAGCACGTTCAAATGCCATTTCTTCAGAAGCTGCTAACATTTTTGCCCGCAGCCCCTCAATAATCTTGTCATCCTTACCATTCAAAAAGTGTTTGACATCCTCTACCAGACCATCCCAATAAGCCTTATCTGTATGGCAGATAGTATGAGCACAACACTGTCCTAAATGGTAATAAAAACAGACCTTATTGACAGGGTTTTTACATTTCTTAAAGGGAAAAATGCGATCCAGCAATTTTTTCACTTCGTTAGCGGTGTACGAATCTGGATAGGGCCCGAAATATAGACCGTCATTTTTCTTAATCTGTCTCGTAATAAGCAAGCGAGGAAAGGTCTCATTGGTGATTTTGATAAAAGGATAAGACTTATCATCTTTGAGCTTGATATTATATTTGGGCATGTTTTCTTGAATCAAGTTGATTTCAAGCAAGAGTGCCTCAGTATTTGATTCGGTCACAATAAATTCAAAATCAGCAATCTCAGAGACCAATAATTCTGTTTTGGTATCATGGCTACCACGAAAATAAGACCGCACTCGGTTCTTCAAATTCTTAGCTTTACCTACATAGATAATAGTTCCCTCTTTGTCCTTATGCAAGTAGCAACCAGGACTATCTGGCAAGAGTTCTAGCTTGTGTTTAATCAGTTCATTCATGCTACTAGTTTATCAAAAATTTGGGTTTTTGACCTCAAAAAAGAGCCCTAGGGCTCCTTGATTGATGTAGACACCATTTTTACTGACTATCGTTATCTGGTGAGCGTAGTCTTTGAAAAATCCTTTGATTTAGTAGAATTGATTGCCACTGATGGCAACAAAGCGTTTCCCCTGTGCCTGTAAAGCCTCAAAAACATGGACAAAGCGCTGACGGTCATAATCATTAGCATCTGTTAAAAAAGTGCCATCCATATCTGTTGCAAAAACATTGATGTCCATAATATCTCCAAAAGAACCCCTAAAAACAAGTACTATGTCCTTAGGGGTTGTAAAATTACTGTTGATTTGGGGTGTAGATAAGGTGTTCATTTACAAAGGAGGTAAAGCCAAGCTCACTCAATTCACGGCCATAGCCTGAATTTTTAATCCCACCAAATGGGAGTTCTGGAAGACTAGTCCATCCTGAGTTGATAAAGGACATACCAGTTTCAATCTTAGCAGCCACTGCTTCGGCATGCTCTTGATTGCTACTAAAGATAGTACCTCCAAGACCATAGTTAGAGTCATTAGCCACTTCAATCGCTTCTTCTTCAGAAGATACTTTGTAGATTTCACCAACTGGTCCAAAGATTTCTTGGTAGTAAACAGGGTTGTCTTTTGTGAGGCCAGCAATAATGGTTGGCATGACGAAATTACCTGGATGATCAATCGCTTCACCACCGTACACTAATTCAGCACCGTTGTCCAAAGCTAATTTAATTTGAGTAAGAACATCTTCTTTAGCTTGAGCTGATGATAATGGTGCCAACGTCGTTTCGGGATCCATTGGGTCACCCCATTTAGCTGTTTTGAAGACCTTCGTTAACAAGTCTTTGAAACGGTCATAGTCTTTGTCAAGCACGATAAAACGTTTCGATGAGGTACATACTTGTCCTGCATTGTAGAGACGAGAGAAGTAAAGAACCTTCTCTAATTGATCCCAATCCGCGTCATCAAGGATAATAAAGGCATCATCACCACCCAATTCAAGGGTTGTTTTTTTCAAGTTTTTACCAGCTTCTTCTGCAATGCTAGCTCCTCCACGTTCGGAACCTGTCAAGCAGACACCAACCACACGTTTATCAGCAATCACTTGTGATACTTGGTCATAAGAAATAAACAAATTGGTAAAACTACCTGCTTCAGCACCAGCTTCAAGAACTAATTCTTCGAAAGATTGGGCAGAGCGTGGGCAAGTGGACGCATGTTTTAAAACCATTGGGTTCCCAACAATAAAGTTTGGCGCAAAGACCCGCATGATTTGATAGTAAGGAAAATTCCAAGGCTCAACAGCTAGGATAACACCTGTTGATTGTTTCAAATAGTAAGCCTGACCAGAATCTGTTTCTAGTGGCGTAGACATCAAAAATTCATCTGCCTTATCAGCATAGTAATCAGCAATATCGGCACAAAGATCTACTTCATCTTGGGCTTCTGTGAACAGTTTTCCCATATCTTTGGTCATGATTTCAGCGTATTTATCGCGGTCACGGCGAAGAATATTAGCCACTTGATGAAGCTGGGCTTTACGTTCTTCTAGATGATCTTCCTGACGCCATTTTTTATAGAGAAGGTGAGCTCTTTCAAGAACATCTGCCACACCTTGGTTGGTCATGTTATCGAATGTATGAAGGACTTCATTTGTATAAGGGTAAATTGTTTGATAAGCCATCACATATAGCCTCCTTTTCTTAATACCTTTAGTCTATCAGAAATTGAAATCGATTTCAAAAAATGGCTACGCTATTTTTAAAGGCTGTTGTCAGTTGTTCCCACAATAGAGGTCAGCAGGGCTTGATAATCTGACACCTCATAAGTCGGATGAACAGGGCTGTTATTCAGGAGGTGCTTCGGGTTGTACCATAAGGTATCCATGCCAGCATTAATTCCCCCTTGAATATCAGCCGATAAACTGTCCCCAATCATCAAAGCCTGGTCAGGTTGGTAATGAGGCACCTGCTGGGTCATCCAATCGTAGAAAGCTTTGTTAGGTTTTTGACTACCCGACTGTTCCGAAATAAAAATGGCTTTGAAGTAAGGCACCAAACCAGACGCTTCCAATCGACCTTGTTGGATTGTTGCGATGCCATTGGTTGCCGCATATAGGTTGTAGCCTTTGGCGACTAGTTTTTCTAACAGTTCCTTAGTACCAACATAAACTTGCCCTTGATGCTTTAAATGCTTTTGATAAGCTTCTGCTAACTGCCTCCCATCAACCGTCACTCCAAAATGAGCAAATAGCAGAGCAAAACGAGAATTAATCAAATCTACTTTGCTAATCTCCCCATGTTCCAATCGTTTCCACAGGTTTTGGTTCATCGGTTTATAGTAGTCCTTATAGGCCTTAATATCAGTAACTTGATATTCTTCTAACAACTTGGTCAAGGCAACCTCTTCTGCCGCATCAAAATCAAGTAAGGTATGGTCCAGATCGAAAAAAAGAAATTTGTAACGCACTTTTAGGGGATTCCTTTCTAGGGGGTGTAGAAATATAAAAAACGAATTTATTCAGAATCTGCTAAAATAATTTCATAAAATATTGTAAGGTTCCATTTATTATTATTAAAAAATATATTGTGAAAGTCTTCTTTTAAGCTTTCTCCACGTTTCTCAAAAAGAGCCCTAAGGTCCTCCTCAGACTCCACTTCCTCACGAAAAATTAAATTTATATATAGATTTCCTTCATCATAACTCTGAATTAACTCTTTTTTCTTGTTAAATGAAGCCGTCTTGTAATTTTCCTTTCCGTTTAGACTTCTTGAAATAAGGGTTAGATTGGAGAGATGGTGCTTATGTTCAGAGGCAAATTTAGCATCACTAATCTGTTTTTCAAAGCTTTTGCAAGGAATAATATGCTCAATCTCCCACATTTTTCATTTCCTCCATCTTGATTTAAAGGTAACGAAAAATGATATTTTCTACTTTCAATCCGATTTACTTTTTCGATGCATATTAATATAAAACGTAAAAAGTGCTTATTATCGGTATTAAAAAAGTTTTTCACCTTATCAATATGTTCTATGTATTTCTTTAAATGCATTTCAATCTCATCTATTGTTTGAAAGTCATTTTCTATCTGGTGCTTATTTCGAAATTTTTTATTAAATTTTTCCCAAACTTTCTCTCCAAAAACTGCAATAAATCTAGTTTTAAATTTTTCTACTGTAATATCCATAACAGGTTCAGTATATCACAGTATTATAAATCAATCTATTGTTAATGGTAGGCTAATCCTAATAAGCCATCCACCACTTTTCGTTGATAAATTTCTCTCCCTACATTCATTCTTTCTTTAACCATACTATTGAATTATTTGGTACTACCCCAATAATTACTTAAATCTAGTCAAAAGCCTGATTACATTTAGCAAGTTCCTCTAATACCCTCAATTTCTACTCCTGTTCGATTTCTCTGACAACTTGGCAAGGGACACCTGCTGCGAGGGAATTAGCTGGAATATCATGGGTGACGACTGATCCTGATGCAATCACACAGCCACTGCCGATGGTGACACCAGGCATGACATTGACATTCGCACCAAACCAGACATTATCACCTATGGTAATTAGTAAGGCCTTTTCCAGACCCTCATTGCGGCGTTTATAGTCTAAAGGATGATTGGCCGTATAAAAGCCTGTCGAAGGACCAACAAAGACATTGTCTCCCAAGGTAATCTTTGCACCATCCATGAAGTAACAATTACTATTCACAAAGCAATTCTTCCCAAAAGTGATATTTGTGCCATAATCACACATAAAAGGACTAAGCAGGACTAAACCATCAAAGGCCTGCCCCATGAGTTGTTTTAGAATAGCAGAACGTTCCTCTTCTCGACTAGGTTTTAATTGGTTTAAATCAAAACATAGATCTTGTGCTTCCATGCGTTTTTGAATGAGCTCAGCATCAAGATTAGCATCATACCATTCGCCACGATTCATTTTCTCAAATTCGGTTGTCATAAAAAAACTTCCTTTCTATTGCAGGTGACTTGGTTTAATATTTATTTCTGATTGAAAATAGTCTAGGGCTTCCTCCAAATCTGAATAAACAGCACTTGCAAGTTCCAAGATTTCTGGAGCAGGTACTTTCATGTCTGGGATACAAATGGCGGCAGCTCCTGCCGCATAAGCGCTTTGAAGACCAGCTTCACTATCTTCAAAAATCAAGACTTCTTTTGGTACTACTCCCAAACGATGACAGGCAGTTAAGAATATGTCTGGATGAGGTTTCCCTCTCTCAACCTCTGTTCCAAAAACCATCTCATCGAAGAAGTTAAGTAAATCATGTTGGGATAAGATCTTAACAGCTCTATCTGGAGCACTCGAGGTCGCTAAGGCTAACAAATAGCCTTTAGATTTGAGAAACGTTAAGAGCTGCCTAGCTCCTCTTTTTAGTGCTATTCCCTGCGAAATGATGTCTTGTTCTAATAGATCACCTGTAAAACATTTTCCGAGTTGGATTAGACCCATTGTCATCCAGCTGAACAAGACTAGGGCAATCAACACCAAGGTTGAAGCCTAAGCTACACTTTTGTCGGGCTAAGGCTAAGTATTTGCCAAACATTTGCGTAGCCGTTCCACAAACTCGTAAGCTGCTGGACAAATCAAGGTATTCTTGAGCGTGAGATGATTAATCTGGTAGATTTTTTTGCGGTCTGTGTGAGGAAATTCTCGGCAGGCTTTGGGTCTCACATCATAAATGCTACAAAGATTGTCCCCGCCTAAAAACGGGCAAGGCATGGACTGGAAAACCTTATCACCATCCTCATCCACGCGCAAATAAGTTTTTTCAAAGGTTGCCAACTTCATCCGAAAGAGCTTGGCAATTTTGACAATATCAGCCTCTGTCAAGTCAGGCCCTAAATCTTTACAACAGTTAGCACAGGACGTGCAATCAATCTCTTGAAAAACCTCTTGATGAATGTCTTGGACGATCTTATCGAGATGTTTAGGTGGTTTTTTCTTTAAGGCTGCTAAAAACTTTTGGTGTTCAGCCTGCCGTTGCAAAGCAAGTTGATGGTATTTTTCAATATCAATGGTTTTTGGTGACATAATCCTGACTTTCTTAAGGGAACTTCCTTTTTATTATACCATAGAAAAAAGGCTTTAAAGCCTCTTTTCCAAGACTGAAACAGTTCTCCGTCCAGTCATTCTTTAATATCCTCCAGATCTTTCTCCAATTGGTTGTAGGTGTTTAATATCTTTTTCTTATGCTTGGTCACATAGGCATAATCTTCTTTTAGAGTAGTAATCTCCTCAAGTGGTTTCATGTCATGACTTGTCTGAGCGTCTTGACGAACGGGTCTGTTACTGGTTGACTGACCAAACGCATGTTGCACATCTCGAGAAAGCATAAAATTAATGAACAACTTGGCTTCTTCCATCGCTGGAGCATTTCTGACAATGGCCACAGATGAAGGGACAAACACTGTCCCTTCTCTAGGATAGACAATCGAAACGTTGGCGCCACTCTTTTGAAGATTAATGCAAGGGTCTTCATAGGTTAACCCAACAATCATCTTTCCTTCAGCGACAGATTGGTAGACATCCGACGAACTAGCAGCCCTCCTTGAATTGGTATTGATGAGCAATTGCTTCACATAATCCCAAGCTTCTGAATGAGTATAGCCACCCTTAGCAAGTAATATATTTGTTAACTGCGAAAAAGCACTGGAAGACTTATTCGGATCAGCAAAAGCTATCTTTCCTTTTAAAGCTGGTTGAAGGAGATCTTCATAACTTGTGATGCTAAGTCCTTGTGCCAATTCATTATTCACAATTAAGACACTGCCATTAATGGTGTAGGGAGTGGCTCTGTCACTAGGCAATTGGTAATCTGGAAGGACTGTCGCTACCTCAGGAGACAGGTAAGATTCAAATAAGTGTTTATGACTTTCAAATTGCGTGTAATTGCCTCCAAAGAAGATGTCAGCTTTCAAAGAACTTCTCTTCTGACGCAAGCGATCAATGAGCTGGCCAGTCCCTCCTTGGATAATCTTAACCTTAATCCCATATTTTTCCTCAAAAGCAGGAATGGTTCCAGTCAAAATCGTTTGGCTATTCGGACTCAAAATCACGAGTTCTTTTGATGGTAATGTTCTAGAAGGTGATGAATTGGCAAGGGTGCAAATGCCAAGAAGAAGAAAAAGAACCAAAAGAACCAGGCTAATCCTCCAATTCCAATTAGGTTTTTTCATGACATGCTCCTTCGTGTGTTTTCAGAAAATGATGTTCTTTAAAAGCTTTGACTGTCTGGCCAAGGTATTTTTTAAATACTCTGTCAAAATAACGATAATCATAAATCCCAACTGCTTCTGCTATTTGGTATACCATTAAGTCCGGCTCTTTTTCCATTAGTTGAATGGCCTGGTTAATACGGTATTGGTTGATGTACTCATTCAAAGTCATTTGAAGGTGTTTTTTTACGATTTGATAAAGGTAACTTTCACTATATCCCAACTCATGAGCCAATTGACCTGTGGTAATTTTATCTTGAAAATGCTCATGTACCCAATCCAGAATAGCTTTGACAATGTCAGGAAACTGATCATTCACCTGCGGTAAAGGAAGGTAGAGAGAGGAACTTTCCTGTCTGCCTGCTTTCTTTTGACTTTCTATCTGATCAACGATGCTTTGAAGACAATCCCAAAGAGCAGCTTTTTCGATCGGTTTGGTTAAAAATTCCAGAACACCATAATGAATGGCTGATTGTGCATTAGGAAAATCGGCATAGCCTGATAAGATAATTTTGGCATAGGTCTGTTCCCTGGTCTCTTCAAACATCTCGAATGCGGTCATGATGGGCATGTTGATGTCTGTCAGGACAATATGTGGCTGACACTCTCGGATTAAAGCAGCGCCTGCTTTACCATCTTTGGCCTCGCCTACAACGACAATTCCTAAAGACTCATAGTCAACGGCGTAGCGCAGCCATTTTCGGATAATATGTTCATCTTCAATAATCACTAATTTGTACATTGACTACTCCTTCACATAATAGCTGACGGTGAACCGGTCGTCTTCTTGGGTAAACTCCAATGACACTTCTGAAAAATGATGTTTGAGACGACGGTAAGAATTAACCAGTCCATGATGAGATTCTGCCGCTTCCAGTTGTTCTCGAATGGTTAATTGCTTTTGAGGTGATATTCCTGAGCCGTTGTCACTCACCGCAAAGACAATGTGATTGTCTTTGCGATAACAAGCTATCTCAATCCGGACATCGTGACGTTCTTTTAATCCATATTTTATAGCATTTTCAATCAAAGGGAGTAAAAACAACTTTGGCACAGCGAGGTTTTCAAGGTCTAGCGAGAGGTGAAAACAGTATTGTAATTCTTCAAAACGCACCTGATTGATGACCAAGTAAGAATCAATCACACTTAAATCATCTTTGAGTAGGACAGGTTTGGTGGAATCTGTCAGACTATACCGCAGTAATGTGGTGAGCTGAATAACAATTTTTTCAGTTAAAACTGGATCGTAATGGCTAGTGATTAAAATGGTTTCTAAAGTATTGTAGAGAAAATGAGGGTTAAACTGAGCTTCCAACATCCGTTTTTCAAACACTAATTTTTGCATTTCCAAGGCCAAGGTCTTGTCATGTAGTTCCTGTAATTGTTCCACCATGTGATTAATCTGACCAGATAAATATTGAAACTCGTCTTGGCTGTCCAAGTCAATCCGGCTTTTTTCCTGGCGAGAAATAGCTCCCATCTCTTGAACCATTTGATTGATGGCTATCGAATTTTTAGCAGCAATACGATCGGCCAAGCCACTCGATTTGCGCTGTAAAATCACAAAAATAATAAGAGAAGAAATGAGTGAGAACAAGACAACTGACGTAATTGGAATCAGCGGACGGTACATGTATAACCAGAGATTTCCTTGCAGTGCTACTTTTCTCACGACAAAGGCACGATGATTTTGGAAAACAAAGTAATCTTGCAACAAGGAACTATTAACCTTATCCAAACTGGAAGCGATAAAATCACGGTTGGTAAAGGTAAAAGTATTATCTAGTCGATCTGCAATGACCAAATCAGAGGTCAAGGTCTTACTTGGATGGAGAAAATCTTTACCATTCATGACTAAAAAGACATGCCCTTTAACTTTTTCTTGGCTGATTATTGGCTTAATCACCATCAGATAATGACCTTCTTCATTATCCATGGTTATTCTAAAGAAAGGCTTTTTGGACTTTGCTCCTGCCAAAACTTCCTGGATATAAACCGATTTGCTCAGAAAAGAACCCAGATGGGGATTGCTAGCAAACAAAAGGGTTTGGTTTGGGGAAAAGATAAAAAGATCAGTTGACAGTTGACTTGTTTGCCGGAGATGAAAATAGTGTTTGCTCAACTCTTCAGCGCTAATGCCTCCATTTAGAAAAGGCTCAACACTCGTTTTTCCTAAGTCTTCTAACAAGTTCTCTTGCTTAGTCACGAAACGGTGGTAACGGTCCGCAATCGTATTGACATCGCGGTACAAGCCAATTTGCTGTGGGGCTAAAGAGAAAATGACAAAAAGACCAATCAAAAGCACTGATAACATGAGTGATTGGTAAGAAAAATGCCGTGAAATGTCCTTTTGCAGTCGTTGTTTAAACTTTTCTTCCACCTGGTTACCTCGCATTTTTGTCTCCTTACATTATAGCAGATTCTTAACCGCTAACAGGTTTTTTCCAGAAATACTGCATCGCATCACGTTTTGCCATTAATGAAAAAAGATAAGTAAGACAAGAAAACTTGTCTTACTTACCTTTATTGCTAGGAGATTATTAGCAAATACCTAAAAGTCCAAGGATAATGCCAAGGAACATGATACCAAACATAATCAAGTTGATATTCACTTTCTTTCGTAGAAGCCAAAAAGCTGCTAGTGTTACCATTAATGGTACAATACCAATAAACAATTGGTCAAGGTAATCTTGAATAGAAGCTGCTTCTTTGGCACCTTTCGCAGCAACTGTAAGAATCGTTTTAAATTTTACATTTGAAGCCGTCATTGAGCCTACCATCATTAACCCAAGCATACTTGAAGTTTTAGTGACGATTTTTATACCACCAGATTCGTAAAGTTTTTTGATAAATCCTGCACCTACAGAATAACCACCATAAAGGCTATAGTAGTGAATAATAAAAGCAGGAATATTGTACAAGAGTAAGAAGACAACAGCTCCCATGGCTGAGCCTGCACTTGCCAAGGAAATCCCGATACCTGCCGCAATAACCCTTAAAATTCCCCAGAAGAAGGAATCTCCAACTCCAGATATAGGTCCCATCAACGAAGCCTTAACAGCGGTGATAGCACTAGCATCAAAATCAGGATCTTCACTGTTTTTCTTTTCCATCGATGCCACAAGACCCATGATAAAGTTATTGATGTGCATGGTGGCATTGAACCATGTTGTATGTCTAACCAGCGCATCTGCCTTATCTTTATCTGTTTTGTAAAAATGATTAATAACAGGTAAAAGGGTGTAAATCACACCAACAGCATGATACTGGGTTGCACCTGTACGGCTGGCATTCATCGTCCATGAGCGCCAGAAGACTGAGCGCAACATTTTGCGTTCTTCTCTGGTCAAATTATCTTGTGATGTCATGCGAAGAAATCCTCCTCTTCTGATTCTTTTGAGTCAAAGTTTGTCTGATTGCTAAAGGCTCCCTTAGTGATAGCATCCAATTCCAAATCACGTTGGGAACTAATGACGCAAATAACTGCTCCTAGGGCAGCAACTGCAACCGCTGGTAATTTCAAATAAGCTGTTAAGACAAAGCCCAATAGGTAAAAAACAGCTAATTTGTTGGTCCACAATAATTTCATCAGCATGGCAAAACCGACGGCTGGCAAGAGGCCACCTGCGGCACTTAGCCCATTCATGAGGTTTTGAGGAATGTGTTCCACGAAGGCATTCACCGGACCACTTCCTACTAAAATACCAATAAAAGAAATAGAAGCAATGATTAAGTAATAGATAATCCAAGTGCCATAGTGGAGCATCACTAGTTTACCTTGATGGTTAGCTTCAGCTGCTTTATCAACCATTGGAGCAAAGATATTCATGAAGACATTTTTTAAGAACATGACGACAAAAGCTGCCAACATTCCAATTGGAACAGCTAGAGTCATAGCTGCTTTTTGGTCAATATGTGAAATAATGGTAAAGGTTGTTGCCATGGCAGTCGCTGTTACAGGCTCAGCTGCAATAACACCCCCAATATTCACATTTCCTAGGAAGAGGGCTTCTAGAGAAGCTCCCATTAAAATACCGACCTTCATATCTCCTAAAAGAAGACCTGTGACCAGTCCAACTACTAGGGGTCTTTCCATCATGCTTTGACCGGTTAAATAATTTCCCCCAAAACAAATCAATACAGCTAAAGCTGCCATTGTTGCTGGTACTAACATACTTTTTTACCTCTCTTTAGTTGACTAATTGGCTCAAATGGACCTTGGTATTTGATGGTAAGACTTGGTTAAAAACATCAAGTTCTGGCAAACTGACTAATTCCTTTGCGGCTGCCATTTCTTCTGGGTTAAGTAAAAGACTTGGTGTCACTTTGACTTTGCTTGCTGGGTCTGATTTGTCAAAGCGCCCCACATTAGCCACATTAACAGCTTCTAAGTCTGGAACTTCTTTAGCGATGGCGCAGGCATCTTTGACAGAATTCACAATAACAAAGATACGCTTGTCTTTGGCGCGTGGGTCATTAAAGAGCTTAATAGATTCTTCAACAGAACGGATAAGCAATTTCATGCCATTTGGTACAGCCATTTTTAGGGTCATTTGAGTGATCTCGTTTTTAGCAGCTTCATCGTTGGCCACAACTAAGAGTGGAGCATTCAACTCTTTGGTCCAGACAACTGCAACTTGACCATGAATCAAGCGATCATCAACACGAATTTGGGTAATCATTTTGTCTTCCTCCTAGATATTAATCAAAAAAGTCATCTTCTGAATCCGTAGCAGGGCTCAAGTCAACCAACTGGACCTGCGACTCATTGATAACGGTTACAATTTTATCTTTAGTAAGCGCCTCATCAGGGTTCAAAAACATCACTGATAGCAAGGTCGCTAGATTACTATTTGTGATTAAAAAAATATTATCTTTACCACTGGCCATCACAGCCGTTACCATTTTCTGATTCACACTACCACCTAATAAATCAGTAAAAATGAGGCCCTGTTCATCTGCTGCTACTCCAGCGATAAAGTCATCAATCTGGCTAGTATAATCACTATCATCAACATAAGCATCAATGATTTCAAGTGACTGACCCATCCCTGCTAAAATGTCAATGGAACTTTGCAAACCACTGGCTAGTCTACCGTGACTCCCAATGAGAAATTTTCGTTTCATTCCTATCCTCCTCTGTTAACAAAAACCGCTGAGTAAACGATAATTGCTTATCTCAACCAGTTGTCTTTACTGAACTGGTTTAACGATAGGTTTATTTTATCAAATGAAAACGTTTTAAAAATGCATTATTCTCTTTAAAATGTAGACAATTCTACACAAATAAGGTACAAAAAAAGAAATCAGTCAAACTGATTTCTCGTGTCTGATTACCAAATGCCCAAAGCGAATTGCATGCCTAGACTGACAAGAGTAATGGCTACCCAGCAAATAGCCCCTAAAAGGATAGCTTGACCGCCCGTCTTGATTAATTTAACCAGGTTTGTATTTAAACCAATCGCTGCCATAGCCATCACAATAAAGAATTTGGATAATTCTTTGAGGGAATGGAAAACATCGGCAGAAACACCAAAGTTGGTCATCAATGTTGTGATGAGAGAAGCTAATAAAAAGAAGAGGATGAAACGAGGGAATGACTTCCTAAGGCTGAAGCCTTCTTCTGTAACGATGTCGTGCTCTTTTTTCGCTCGGTAAAGGGATAAACCTAAAGTAATTGGAAGAATAGCCAAGGTGCGAGTCAACTTGACAATGGTTGCGCCATCTAGTGTATTGGAATGGTGAATGGCATCCCAGGCCGTGGCCGTTGCAGTCACGGAAGAGGTGTCGTTAACAGCTGTCCCAGCAAAAATAGCAAAACCTTCATTAGATAAGCCTAATAATTGTCCTAAACTTGGAAATAGTAAAGCTGCTAAAATATTAAAGAGAAAAATGACTGAAATAGCTTTGGCAATCTCATCATCCTTTGCCTTAATGACAGGAGCTGTCGCTGCAATCGCTGATCCCCCACAAATGGAAGAACCTACACCCACCAAAGTAGCCGTATTCACATCCAAGCCTAACCACTTTTGCAGGCCATAGGCAACTAACAGCGCGGTGGCAACGGTTGAAACGATAATCGGTAAAGATTGCATGCCCACTGCCATAATTTGGGTTAAGTTTAATCCAAAACCAAGCAAAACAACTGCTGTTTGCAAAATATACTTGGATGTAAAACTAATTCCCTCTTTAGTCTTGTCACGATGGTGATAAAACAAGGCTAACAACATTCCTAAAAGAATAGCAAAAACAGGTGCTCCAATAATGGGAAATAAGCGCCCTAAATACCAGGCTGGAAGAGCTAAAAGCAGACAAAGTAACAAGCCTGGAAGTTTTCTTAAATAAGTTGACATACTAACCTCCTTTTTTCATTCCCTATTATAGACCTTTTACAAAGGCTTGTAAAATTGACCCTCATTCCTCAACACTTCTGTCATTTAGCCTTAGTGAGTCAACCATTGTGTTATTTGATTCCCTTTGTGAGCGTTAACAACTGTTGCAGACGATTATGGATATTTTCAGAAATATCTCGACGACGATAACTACCATAGGTTACCATCAATTGGTGAAGGGATTTTACCATCACCTTCTTTTTCTCATGATCAATAGACTGTAATGAACTGATTACACGCATCAAGGTTAAAAACGCCTTATCGTCAAGACTAAAGGCATTTAGACTAGTGATCCCACTAGAAGCCAAACAATCAAAAAAAGTATCACACAATAGTTTCAGGTCTTGTTTTGATAACTGATTGGTCCAGTCTTTAAACGTTTCTTCTAAATCATAACTAAGTGCGCTGCGCTTAGGTGCCCTTTTAAATTGAGCATTCGGCGTGATTTGCCAATTGACCATTTGATGTTGTAACAGCCCATAAGACTGGCTCTGAACAATTTTTTCAGGTACATCACAATAAAGCATAACACCTATAATAGCATCTTGTGGCTTTATCACAACCAGTCGACGGCGAATGGCTTGGTAACCTGGATGAGTAAGAAATTCTTTGATGAGACCAGGCGAGTCAAAAAGATAAATGTCCTTGAGAGAGGCTTGCACATTCTTTGGCACAAAACTAGCGGCATACAAGGCTAGGTTTCCTCCTTTAGAATGCCCACTCAAGACTAATTTTTGATTAGGGTAATAGGTGTGATAGGTTTTAAGGTAGTCTATAGCAGAGCGATGAGCTGGAATTTCCCGCATATAAGTAAGCTTGAAATCCTCTTTCCATCCAATCAAACTGTCATCGGTCCCTCGAAAAACCAGTTGAGTATAATCAATCGAAGGAAGACGAAACACCATAGCTGCAAACTGCTTTTCGAACTCAGTATTGATGTCATTGATATAGTGCGATAAGGTCAGTTCTGAAAACCGCTTTGACTGACACATCATTTGAAAGAGATCCAACCGTTCTTTGGTGTTTAAAAAATCATAGGGAGTCCCCTTGATTTCTCTAGTCTGCAGTAAAGGCAACTGACTTAGTTTAATTGTCGCCTCTAGGTGATTATCATCAGCCACTAACTCATCAAAAGTCAGGTAACCAATTTCATTAATCACCGCAACATCTAATTCATTTAAGGCTAAACTATGATAGTCACGGTGTCCATTAGTCTTTATATAATCCAAGAGGGTTGCCATTTTCTCACCAGCTTTCTTAGCTTTAGTTTACCTATCTTTTCATCAAGCGTCAAGTAACTTCAAACTCCCCATGACAAGCATCTACTATCTACTGCGAAGACAGTCAAAAAACCTAAAACCATAACCTGTTTTAGGCTTTCGATAAACAAATTGATTTTATCAAAGAATCATCTGTCACTAAATGGTCCCTTAATAACCATATCGAATTTGCAGTAAGGCATATAAATCATCCAATTGATCTGATTCTTTCGCTGATAAGGTGATCTGATGTTCCTTTAAAACTGTTGAAACTGCCACTGTCATACGACTTAAAATAAAAGGGATAGAGGACTCTCCTCTCTTTAACTCCTCATCAAAAGAGAGCAGTACTTTTTGTAGTGGTTCTTTTCCACCACTTTGCTTCAAATCTGCCACTAAATCTTTGATGAGTAGCGAAGCTTGCTGTTGGCGCTCATTTCCTCCTGAGAACCAGTTTAGTCCAGACATTAAAGCGCTCCTCCAGAATGCCAACCAGCATTTCCGCCAGTGAGGACATTCATTACTGAATTATTTGCAATAGTAGTCCACGTTTCAGCCCAATTCACCCAGCACTTCACTTTATTACAATATAATCCATTACCTTGATAAACCGTCTTACCACTGCCTGCACCACCATCAATATATGCAAGCTTTTCATTATCCATAAAATCAAATTTTTCAAAAATCTTTGTATTCATGTTGAATATCTCCTGTATCTGTTTGTTTTGTCTGTTGCAACTCGACAATCCTATACTACCTTTTTTTTAACTCATTTTGATGTCCAAATCATCAACGGTCTTTTTATGGTCATGAACTGTTTTGATTATTCAAACTAATTCTATGACACACCTCAGAATAACTCGATATAACCCATACGTGTCTTTTAAAATATACCAGTTGATTTCTTAACGCAAGCCATCCCATTCAGTATAAAATTCATCTAAATAAGATACCAAAACCTGATGCCGATGCTCCGCAAGCTGACGACCGTAAGCGGTATTCATGCGCTCTTTCAAGGTCAGTAATTTCTCATAAAAATGCATGATGGCTGTACCATCCTTACGATATTCCTCAACAGTCATGGTCTCTCGCGGTAGTCTATCAGGATCATGAATCAGTCGACCGGTGTGACCTGAGTAAACCATACAACGGGCAATGCCAATGGCACCAATAGCATCGAGTCGATCAGCATCTTGAACAATCTTAGCCTCCAAATTCGTCAATGGTTTCCCGTGACCGCCTTTAAAAGAGATCGTATCAATAATCGTCATGACCAGCTAACCAAGCCAGAATATCTTGGCGAGCTTTCTTTGGATCAGCATTGAGTTTGTCATCAGCCATATCATGCAAGAGAGCTGCCAACTGACAGATGAAAACATCTCCCTCTTCCTCTTGGGCGATAATCTTAGCCAAGCGACAAACACGAATCACATGCCAAAAATCATGACCACTAGCATCCGCTGCCAGTTTTTCCTTGACCCAGGCTTCTGCTTGGGCTAATAGCTGCGCTTCTTTTTCAGTCATTTTGAAACCCTATTATTTCTCATCAAACAATGTGAGCCATTGGGCATAGCCTTCTTTTTCCATCTGGTCATAAGGAATGAATTTAAGAGCTGCTGAATTGATACAGTAACGCAAGCCTCCAGCTTCTTGAGGGCCGTCACTAAAGACATGCCCCAAATGCGATCCCGCTTCCCGACTTTTGACTTCAACCCGTCTCATTCCATAAGAAGAGTCATCGTGGTTCGTGACCATGCGATTTTCAATAGGTTTTGAGAAGGCAGGCCAACCACAGCCAGAATTAAATTTATCCAGTGATGAAAACAAGACCTCTCCACTAACAATATCGACATAGATCCCCTTCTCAAAAAAATCATCATATTTCCCTGTAAAAGGACGTTCTGTCGCCGCATGTTGGGTAACCTCGTAAGAAAGGTCGCCAATCCGTTTTTTCAAGTCATCTTTTGTCTCCATGAGAAACTCCTTTCAGGTGTGTTAATGCTTTCATTCTACCAAAAAAACGACAATCTTTTGAACCATTTGTTTAGAATCTGTTCTAAACTGCTCTTGATTAGCCAATTCTTACGTCTCTAAGAGATTCCAATTGACCAAAAAAGCCAGATAAGTAATCTGACTTTTTCAAAAATCATTATTTTTTGGCATCCTCATCCATTGAGAGAACACTCAAGAAAGCTTCTTGAGGGACTTCTACCGAACCAATCGATTTCATTCGTTTTTTACCGGCTTTTTGTTTTTCGAGCAATTTACGTTTACGAGACACGTCACCACCATAACACTTAGCCAAAACGTTTTTACGAAGGGCCTTGATGTCTGAACGAGAAACAATTTTTTGACCGATAGCCGCTTGAATAGGCACTTCAAATTGTTGACGTGGAATGATTTTTTTCAATTTCTCAACAATAATTTTCCCACGTTCATAAGCAAATTCTTTATGGACAATAAAGCTGAGCGCATCAACCTTATCCCCATTCAGCAGAATATCCATTTTCACCAGTTGTGACTTGCGGTATTCAGAAATTTCATAATCAAAACTCGCATAGCCTCGCGTTGAGGATTTCAATTTATCAAAGAAATCAAAGACAATTTCAGCCAGCGGGATTTGGTAAATCACATTGACACGATTATCATCAATGTAATCCATGGTTACAAAATCACCACGCTTGCGCTGCGACAATTCCATAACAGCCCCAACGAACTCTTGTGGCACCATGATTTGCGCTTTAACATAAGGCTCTTCAATAGAAGCCACCCGCGTTGGATCAGGAAATTCTGAGGGGTTAGACACTTCAATCATATCCCCATCAGTTGTGTGAACGTGATACACCACGGACGGTGCTGTCATGATCAAATCAATGTTAAACTCACGCTCTAAACGTTCTTGAATCACGTCCATATGAAGCAAACCTAAAAATCCACAACGGAAACCAAAGCCAAGAGCTTGTGACGTTTCTGGTTCAAACTGTAAACTGGCATCATTCAGTTGTAATTTTTCAAGCGCTTCACGCAAGTCATTGTATTTATTTGATTCAATCGGATAAATCCCTGCAAAGACCATCGGGTTCATCTGCTTGTAGCCATGCAAGGCTTCCTTAGCAGGGTTATTAGCTAAAGTCACCGTATCCCCCACACGGGTATCTGCTACCGTTTTGATAGAAGCCGCAACATAACCAACATCTCCCGTCGCAAGGAAATCTCGTCCAACTGCCTTAGGAGTGAAAATCCCAACTTCTGTGACATCAAAGGTTTTTCCATTCGACATCATTTGAATTTTATCGCCAGGTTTGACAATACCATTCACAATCCGAACCTGCAGAATAACGCCTCGATAAGCATCGTAAACAGAGTCAAAAATCAAGGCTTGTAAAGGCGCATCCACATCACCCGTAGGAGCAGGAACCTTCTCAACAATTTGTTCAAGAATCTCTTCAATCCCGATACCAGCCTTGGCTGACGCCAGAACAGCCTCAGAAGCATCAAGCCCAATTACATCTTCCACTTCATGACGAACCCGTTCAGGATCAGCAGCCGGCAAGTCAATTTTATTGATAACAGGTAAAATTTCCAAATCATTGTCGAGGGCTAGGTAAACATTAGCCAATGTCTGCGCTTCAATTCCCTGCGCTGCATCAACAACTAGAATGGCCCCCTCGCAGGCTGCCAACGAACGAGATACTTCATAAGTAAAGTCCACATGCCCTGGGGTATCAATAAGGTGGAAAATGTACGTTTCCCCATCCTTAGCCGTATAATTAAGCTCAATAGCGTTTAACTTGATGGTAATCCCACGCTCACGCTCCAAATCCATGGAGTCCAGTAACTGGGCCTGCATTTCGCGAGAGGAAACGGTCTCTGTCTTTTCCAAAATGCGATCAGCGAGAGTAGATTTGCCATGGTCAATATGTGCAATAATGGAGAAATTACGAATCTTCTCCTGACGTTTCTTTAAATCTTGACTGTTCATTCTATTTTCCTATACATTTAGTCTTTCCCTCTATTATAACAAAAAAGACAGGCCTTTGCCTATCTTTTCTTACTGATTATCTTTCGGAAAAATAGCAGAGCTATCAAGTTCAGCTTGATTAAACCAAAGGGCAATCTCACGCCTAGCAGAGTCTCTTGAATCAGACCCATGCACCACGTTAAAAATACCTCCATCATCACCAGGAGCTTGGGCAAAATCACCACGAATGGTCCCGGGAAGAGCATCCTTAGGATTAGTTACCCCCATCATGGTTCGCCAAGAGGAAATCACCCGATTTCCCGACAGCACCCCAATTAAAACAGGACCACTTGTCATGTAAGCTTCAAGCTCAGGATAAAATGGTTTAGTTACCAAGGCTTCGTAGTGCTTAGCCAAGAGTTCCGGACTAGCTTGCCGCAACTCCAAGCGTTCAAATGTAAACCCTCGACGCTCAATCCGCCGCAAAACCTCTCCAACTAACCCTCGCTCAACCCCATCCGGCTTAATCATAAAAAATGTTTGTTCCATCGCTCCACCCTCCTTCTCCTTTTGACTATTATAACATGAAAACGTTTTAATAGAAAGAATGGGAAGGCATAAGGATATTGTATTTATCCCTCTCTCAAGTCATATTGACGATATTGAATTGGGACCATTCAAAACAACATAGCTCTAAAACTATCTAAAAACGGATAAAAGATAAGAGCAAGTTTTGGGACCATTCAAAACAACATAGCTCTAAAACCTCGTAGACTATTTTTGTCTAAAAAATTTCGTAATCGCGCCATTTGTCTCAGCTAGACTTCAGTCTTGAAAAGCCCCTGTATTACTGCATTTACTAAGAATATTATACCATATTTTTAGTTATTAAGAAATAGTCTTTATCTAAAATATACTGCGGAAAATCATATAGTTTACGTGGTTCTAAAAAGAGAACTGTTAAATTTGTCAATGATATATACTCTTGTAAACTAGCCACTTCATCCTTTGTTAGAAAAGCTCCGCTATTGACAAAAATAAGCAACTTTTTCTTAGTGAGATATTTGAAAATTTGAAGTATCTCTAGACATTTTTCAAAAATAGTATCACTTTGCGTTTCTACTTTCACTCCTAAGGACTTAATCAATTCCAGGATTGTGATTTCATCATACTCTAAATCTAATTCATTTTCTAAGCATTCAAAGACAATCAGTTCTGTAATCGTAGCAACCAATTTGTCAATCATCGATTTCACTTCGGGTTTCTCATTAAATTGAGATTCTAAATCTGCATGAATCAATTTTAAAATGGTTGAGGAGTTAACATCAAATCCTAAAATATCTGTTACAAGCATGATTTCTGATTCTTTGATGGTTTTCATCTTGTGATCAAAAAATTTAAGTTCAGAATCTTCCTCATATTGGTAACAATATTGCACTATTTTTGAAAATACACAGACATCTTCGAGCACAAGAATTGTACCGCCTCTTAATGGAATCGGTTCATCTAGTAAGGGAAAATTAAGATTCATCAAAAGCCTCCCCAAGAAATACAAGTCTCTCATCGGAGTTTGCAATACAATTATTTCTTTCACCATGTAACGCGCAAACTGTTTTTCTGTGACTGTTAGTAATGTAATATTTCCTTTATGAGGATTATTCTCCCTCAGCCGACCAATCATGGCGTTGTTAGCTGTATTATTCAACAGCAACTTACTATAAATAGAAAATTGATGCATGATAAACCCTTCACTAAGTAAAAATTTCCGAAATTTTCGATAGACTTTTCTTTCCTCAGCAGTGTCCGTCGGCATATCAAACATAAGTATCATTCTCATATATCGGTAGCTCATATCCTAAATTCAGGAACTCCTTTCCCTTCATTATTGAGAGCTTTCACTACTTTTTTGGTATAATCACTAACAATATTGGTAAGATACATCTCTTTACCGTTGTATAAAAAAGTATCAGAAAATAAAGTGAATAACTCTCTCTTTATTTTTGGAAATGGTTGATTTCGATTTTCAAAAATAATCTTATCTACTAAGGGTCTAAAAGGCTCCATAATATCACTAGCAAAGTTAAACTGATTAAATTGATTGGCATGCTTGAGCCCAAACTGAGTCATACATCCAGACACAACCACTTCACGTGCGAACATACTCAATAATAAGGTATAGCCATAATCAAGCCCCACATTGATTGCATTATCCTGTTCACGTGAAAAATCATTTCCAAATAAAGTATTGAAATAAATCCTTGCTGCGTGCCCTTCGCGATTGCTTGGATCAAATAGTTCCAATCCATGATATAAGTCCATAATGGATTGGGATTTTTCAAAATAGGAGCATGCTCCTAGATAGCAGGATTGATTCAAAATCTTTTGAGCAATAATGGTTGTCCAAACCTCCGATTTGACCTCTTCTGACCAGGACATTTGTTTTCCTAGCTGTAAACTCGAATCATGACGGCCATAAAAAGGCATCAACATAGCAGTCGGCAAGCGTTTATCATCACAGAATATGACAAGGACATTCTCATCCACCAGTCGTTTTACCAACATAGTGGACAAGACAATATCGGTCGTTTCTAATAACAAAATATCAATTTCTGATAAATGGATCAACTCTGTTTTATAGGCATCCTTAAAAATGAGGTGATTATTCTTATAAGATAATTTCGAGTGGGTATTTACCACAACAGTACGCCAACCAGCCATCAGTCGCCTCCTAATTGACTCAAATCAATACGGGTCTCATAGAGACCAGTGATGGATTGATGGATAAGGGTAGAACTGAGAATAGACTGGGGAGAACCATAACGTTTTCGTGGAATTGTTGTGCCTAAGAATTTAAAATCTGCAGGAGCACCGGATGCTGTAAGTGTTAATAAATTAATAACGGAGGAACAAATTTCAGAAATAGAATAGCTTTCAATGTTGCTGAAAAGTTCTTTTACTTTAGAAATGTTCTTTTCAACATCCACGTATAATGAAGCAAATCGTTCTATATAGCTCAGCAATTGATATAAATCATTATAGTGGTCCAAAATGTATGCTTCATGCTCCAATTCTTTAGAACTCTCAATTTTGTGTGCATGGTATAGCAGTGTTACCAACTTCGCCGGTAAAAACATTTCATTTGCTTTTTGCAAATCTCCCCTGCTATTATTATTCGTCATAACACTAGCAAGCATTCTTCGAGTGCCATTTTCAAATTCAAAGAGGCTATATTTAGGTAACTTAATGCACTTATCAATTTGAACATTTCCGTATCCCTTATCTTCAATAAATTTTAATGGATTTTTTTCAAAAACTAGTTTATCTAATAATGTAATCCCAATTAATTCTTTTCCAGTTTTTATTTTTTTTACTTTTCCATCTTGAACTTTGGATTTCGCAACTACTAACACACTATAAGTAACAGTCGGGCTGCCAAATCCTCCATATTTAGAGGACTCAAAACGATGTTTACGACTGATTAATTTATCAAAACTTCCTCTAGCATAAATTGATTCATTAGTCAGTGCACCTGTCTGTACTTCTGTTTTCTTGACAATATTGACTTGTGGCATGGACAATACTTTGCGCACTGTGGCAAAATCTCGCCCTTTATCCCAGACAATTTCTCCGGTTTCCTCATTAGTTTCGATTAGAGGGCGTTTGCGAATCTCTCCATTTGCAAGTGTAATTTCTGTTTTGAAAAAGTTCATGATATTAGAATAAAAGAAACGTTTTGCGGTTGCTTTGCCTATTTCCTGCTCAGACTTAGCAATCATTTTACGAACATCATAAACTTTATAATCACCATAGACAAACTCCGATTCTAGTTTTGGATATTTCTTAATCAAAGCAGTTCCAACGACGGCATTCAGATACGCATCATGGGCATGATGGTAATTGTTAATCTCACGTACTTTATAGAATTGGAAATCTTTTCGGAAGTCAGAAACTAATTTAGATTTTAAGGTAATCACTTTAACCTCTCGAATAAGTTTATCATTTTCATCGTATTTAGTATTCATGCGACTATCCAAAATTTGTGCCACATGCTTAGTGATTTGGCGAGTTTCAACCAATTGGCGTTTGATAAAACCAGCTTTATCAAGTTCACTCAAACCTCCACGTTCAGCTTTCGTTAAATTATCAAACTTACGTTGAGTGATTAACTTAGCGTTTAGAAGTTGTCTCCAATAGTTTTTCATCTTTTTGACTACTTCTTCACTTGGAACGTCATCAGATTTACCACGATTTTTATCAGAACGCGTTAAGACCTTATTGTCTATTGAATCGTCTTTAATGAAACTTTGTGGAACAATGTGATCGACATCATAATCACTTAAACGATTAATATCTAATTCTTGGTCCACATACATGTCTCTTCCATTTTGTAGATAATAGAGATAGAGCTTTTCATTTTGCAATTGAGTATTTTCAACAGGATGCTCTTTAAGAATCTGACTTCCTAATTCTTTGATACCTTCTTCGATTCGTTTCATACGCTCTCGCGAATTTTTCTGGCCCTTTTGAGTTGTCTGATTTTCACGTGCCATTTCAATAACGATATTTTCTGGCTTATGCCCCATTACTTTGACCAGTTCATCAACAACTTTTACAGACTGTAAAATACCTTTTTTAATAGCAGGACTGCCAGCTAAGTTAGCAATCTGTTCATGTAAACTATGGCCTTGTCCAGACACCTGTGCTTTTTGAATAGCTTCCTTGAATGTTAAACTATCATCATGAATCAGCTGTATAAAATTGCGATTGGCAAAACCATCTGATTTCAAAAAATCTAATATTGTTTTACCAGATTGCTTATCCCTAATACCATTAATCAATTTTCGAGACAAACGCCCCCAGCCAGTATAATGGCGACGTTTAAGTTGTTTCATCACCTTATCATCAAAGAGGTGAGCATATGTTTTAAGTCGTTCCTCAATCATTTCCTTATCTTCAAATAAAGTCAATGTTAAAACAATATCCTCTAAGATATCTTCATTTTCTTCATTATCCAAAAAATCTTTATCTTTAATAATTTTTAGCAAATCATGGTAGGTACCTAATGACGCATTAAACCGATCTTCAATGCCTGAAATTTCAACACTATCAAAACATTCTATTTTTTTGAAATAATCTTCTTTTAATTGCTTAACGGTTACTTTTCGATTTGTTTTGAAGAGTAAATCAACAATGGCTTTCTTCTGTTCACCTGAAAGAAATGCTGGTTTTCGCATTCCCTCAGTAACATATTTGACCTTTGTCAATTCGTTATAAACCGTAAAATACTCATAAAGCAAACTATGTTTTGGTAGTACTTTTTCATTTGGAAGATTTTTATCAAAGTTTGTCATGCGTTCAATAAATGATTGAGCTGAAGCACCTTTATCGACAACTTCTTCAAAATTCCATGGAGTAATCGTTTCTTCAGACTTCCGAGTCATCCATGCAAAGCGACTATTTCCACGCGCCAATGGGCCAACATAATATGGAATTCGAAAGGTCAAGATTTTTTCAATCTTCTCACGATTGTCTTTTAAAAATGGATAAAAGTCTTCTTGTCTTCTCAGAATAGCATGCAGCTCACCCAAGTGAATTTGATGGGGAATAGAGCCGTTGTCAAAGGTCCGTTGCTTGCGCAGCAAGTCTTCACGATTTAGTTTCGCCAATAATTCCTCAGTACCATCCATTTTTTCTAAAATTGGTTTGATAAATTTATAAAATTCTTCTTGGCTAGCTCCCCCATCAATATAACCTGCATATCCGTTTTTTGATTGATCAAAAAAGATTTCTTTATACTTTTCTGGAAGTTGTTGTCGAACTAAAGCTTTTAAAAGAGTCAAGTCTTGATGATGTTCATCGTAGCGTTTAATCATTGAAGCTGATAGGGGAGCCTTAGTTATTTCACTATTTACTCTTAGGATATCTGAAAGTAAAATAGCATCTGATAAATTCTTAGCTGCCAAAAACAAATCAGCATATTGATCTCCAATTTGCGCCAATAAATTATCTAAATCATCATCGTAAGTATCTTTTGAAAGCTGTAATTTAGCATCTTCTGCCAAATCAAAATTTGATTTAAAATTAGGGGTCAATCCCAATGACAAAGCAATGAGATTCCCAAACAAGCCATTTCTCTTCTCACCGGGGAGCTGAGCAATGAGATTTTCTAATCGTCTTGATTTACTCAATCGTGCAGAAAGAATCGCTTTAGCATCTACTCTACTTGCGTTAATAGGGTTTTCTTCAAATAATTGATTGTAGGTTTGTACCAACTGGATAAATAGTTTGTCCACATCACTATTATCAGGATTTAAATCTCCCTCAATCAAAAAATGACCACGAAACTTAATCATATGCGCTAAGGCCAAATAGATTAAGCGCAAATCCGCTTTATCAGTAGAATCTGCCAATTCTTTTCGCAGATGATAGATAGTTGGATATTTCTCATGATAAGCAACTTCATCTACTATATTTCCAAAAATAGGATGACGTTCATGCTTCTTGTCTTCTTCCACCAAAAAAGACTCTTCAAGTCGATGAAAGAAACTATCATCTACTTTGGACATCTCACTGCTAAAGATTTCCTGCAAATAACGAATACGATTCTTTCGGCGCGTATATCTTCTACGAGCTGTCCGTTTGAGACGAGTCGCTTCCGCTGTCTCTCCACTGTCAAATAAAAGAGCCCCTATAAGATTTTTTTTGATACTGTGGCGGTCTGTATTTCCCAGAACCTTGAACTTTTTAGACGGAACCTTATAATCATCAGTGATCACCGCCCATCCGACGCTATTTGTGCCGATATCTAAGCCTATTGAGTATTTCTTATCCATTTTTTCCTCCTAAAATAAAAAGTTTAAATTAAATCCATAATGAGTTTGATGATTTCACTAATAGTTTTAATGACCTCCGAAATTAGTTTAATATGCTTTAATTTTTCTTTTTCAAAATATCTCTTCAAAAAAACCACCCAATACTTAATAATAAATTGATTATAACACAAAATTCTTTTAAAAAGTAGTTTATTTTGTTATCATTCTATAGTATTAAGTATTGTTTTATAGCTGGTAAATTTCTTTGAATTTCTACTTGATTATTTGTTATAAAAGTTATAAAATAATCTTGTTGGAACCATTCAAAACAATGTAGCAAGTTAAAATAAGGCTAGTCCGTTATCAACTTGAAAAAGTGGCACCGAGTCGGTGCTTTTTGTATCTTTATTTTACCTTGTCGATAAACTAAAAACAAGCGTTTTCAAAGCGCTTGTTTTTTATTTTTTGAAAAATGAATTCTTAACTTTTAGTTGTTACTATATCTTTGGTCGCTGCCATCTTGCTAAACCTACTAAGCTCCACAAGATGATTTCGTAAACGGTCATAAAGAAAAGGAAACAGTGCAAGAAAAAGACTTCTGGAAGGATCCAGATCACAGGATCTTTCAAGGGGTCAAAGAGCCAATTACTATCTCCTACAAAAAGCACCTTATGAAAAAGAGTAAAAAAGTTTTCAAATCCAATAACACTAGCCATCAACCCAATCATAAGAGGAAACAAAGCTGCTATCATTAAAGGCCTTTGAATGGACCAGAAACTTTTAGTTTTGAATCTTTGCTTAAAATCCTTAACCGTTGGGTAAAGGAGGCCAAGAAAAACAACTTGAGTTAGGTGAAAAAGCCACTTGACGTCTGCAAAATGCTTGAGCCCATCTGTCGACGATCTAAAACTAGCAAACGTCAAACTTGTCTCAAAGGGATTAGTGAGGTAATTGAGCAGTCCGTTATAGTTATGCAAGATAGCATCCTTGCTCATAAAAACAACTTGTTCTAATTTTAGATGGTCCACCTCAAGAGGATACCATAGCCAAGCTGAATAGATTGTCATGAGAATAGCTAACGCTAATAACCATAGCCAGCTACATAGTAATTTAGTGTTTTCTACCATCACAACCTCCACTCATCAAGACTAGATAGGACATGATCTGGCTGAATTGGTAAGGTTGGTACCTCTTCAGGTCTAGTAAAGCCTGTTGTCACGAGGATCGTTGCAATATCATTTTGAATACCTGCCATGATATCAGTCAAGTAATTATCGCCAACCATGACAGCCTCAGAGCGCTGAATGCCCAATACCTCTAGTGATTTATTCATAATGATAGCGTTGGGCTTGCCAATAAAAACAGGTTTTACACGTGTGGCAGCTTCTAGTAAGGCATTCAATGCACCTGCTCCTGGCATCAAACCACGTTCGGTTGGAATGTTTAAATCAGGATTTGTCCCAATAAAGAGGGCTCCCTTTTGAATGGCTAAGGTAGCGGTAGCTAGCATGTCATAGGTTACTTGACTGTCTAACCCAACCACTACGTAAGCGGGATTCTCAAGTTCTTCTACGTAGCCTGCGGCTGCAATAGCTGATTTGAGACCTGTTTCTCCAATAACGTAAGCTGTTTTACCACGGTTCATGTCATTCATGTAATCGACGGTCGCCATAGTAGCTGTGTAGATAGTCTCAATGCCTGTCTCAACATTAAACTGTTTAGACAACATGTCTTGGACCATTTCAGGTGTGCGTGTTGTATTATTAGTCACCAATAAATAGGGAAGACCTTTTTCTTGTAGGCGTTTGATAAACCGTTCCCCTGCTGGAATACGGTTTTTCCCTTGGTAAATCGTTCCGTCTAAATCAATTAAATAACCCTTATAAGGCACTAGTCTATCTCGCTTTCTGTTTGTTTAATCGCTCGCCATTCAATCATGGCTTGGGCATTCAGCTGCCCATCTGAGGTGATTTGATGGTAAGAAGTTAATTGGTCCAAATGGTAACTGGAAGTAATTTGACCGCCTGGTGAGACTTCTTTGACGTATTTTAAAGTCATACGTAAAGGCTCATGAGCCTTTAGAAACTCATACCCCAACACATCATACATCCAATCTAAATATTTACTGTTGTTGACATGACCATTCATATCAATATCAAAATAACGCACATAATAATCACGATCAATTGATTGTTCTAAAAGAGGCATTTTAGGAACACGGTGTAGCTTTTTAACAAAATCAGTCTCAAATGGCGCTACTAAATCTTCTGGAATAGTTGCCACTTTTCGCGTATCTGGGTTTAACAAAGCAAAATAGGCTAAGATATCCACTAAAAGGCACCCCTCTTGATCATAGATATAAAATTGGCGATAACAAAAAAATTTATTATAGGAAAGGGCTTTTGTTTCAATGGTGATGGTTTCTTGAAAATGTGGCAAGCGATGAATAGTTGCTTCATAATCCGTCACAATCCAGATTAAGCCGTACTGCTCTAAAAGGTAGTCATTACTTCGTCCTAATTGGGCAGATTGTCTCCCAGAGACCGTTAAACAATAGTCCAAGAGAAGCGGAAACTTAATATCTGATTTAACATCACACAACTCAAAAGGAAGTTTGATGTCCTCGCGATAACTTAATCCCATAATACTCTCCTAATCTAATATAAACCGCTCAGCAACAGAATCACCTAAGAAAAGACCCTTTTTAGTCATTCTGACAAAGGCGTCATCTTTGACAAGCAGTCCTTGGTTTTGAAGCTCCCTAACAATATTTCCATAACACTCCTCAAAAGAAATACCAAATTTTTCTTGGAACCGCTGGATGGAGACTCCTGTCTTTTTACGTAATCCTAAAAAGAGTTCCTCTTCCATCATTTCCTCTTTGCGCAGCACTTCTTCATTTAGTCTAGCATTCCCTGCTTCAACTGCCTTAAGGTAGTGCTGAATCGGTACCCTATTTTGATAGCGAATGCCATTAAGGTAACCCGAAGCCCCTGCACCACATCCAAAATATTCCACATTATCCCAATACATCAAGTTATGACGACTTTCAAAACCAGGTTTGGTAAAATTGGAAATTTCATAATGCTCAAAACCATTAGCTTCCATTTCTGAAATAATATACTCAAACATTTCCGCTTCCAAGTCTTCCGTTGGTAAGTTAAGTTTACCACGTCGCATTTTGTTCATAAAAACGGTGTGATGTTCCAAAATAAGGCTATAAAGACTAAGGTGGGGAATATCAAGTGCCAGAGCTTTAGCAACATTTTCCTTGACTTGAGCTAAGGTTTGACCTGGCAAGGCATAAATTAAATCAATGGAAATATTGTGAAAGCCTGCAGTTTTTAAATTAGCGATGGTGCTATAAATTTGTTCTTCGTTATGGCTTCGGCCAATCTGCTTTAATTGTTTATTATTAAAGGTTTGTACCCCAAGCGAAATCCGATTGACAGCTGAGTGTTTAAGCACTTCAATTTTATCTGGGGTTAAATCACCAGGATTGGCCTCAATAGTGAACTCTTCAAGATAGCCTAAATTGAGGTTTCGTTCAAGATGACTTAATAAATATTCCAGTTGAGCTGCAGTAATCGCCGTTGGCGTTCCCCCTCCAATATAAAGAGTCTTTAAGTCATGAATGTCATAGGATTCGAATTCTTGAATCAGCGCTTCCAAGTAGGCATCAACAGGTTGATTTTGGATAAAGACTTTAGAAAAGTCACAATAGTAACAAATTTGTGTGCAAAAAGGAATATGCACATAAGCTGAGGTAGGTTTTTTTGACATGTTCTTATTATACCACTTTAGAGACCAAATGCCTCACTAAGAATAACTTTCTACGCTTTACTCATGCTTTAAAGAGGTCTTTAACCATTTGGCAAATCAACTTACCATCAGTGGGTTTAAAAACCAAATCATCAGCCTTCTGGTGAAAGCCATGAGCTTGGTAAAAGGTGCGTGCTGCTCCTTGCTCAACTGTAACGGTTAGCTGTAAAGCGTTTCCCTCGGTAGTTGCCAAAAGATACTCCTCAATAGCAGTTAACATAGCTGGTGATATGACCTTTTGCTCTACCTTGGTCAGTATGCCTAAATCCATATGAACGGTTTCATTTGCTTCTTCTAACACAAGCAAGGCTAGTCTAGAGCCATTACGAAGTAACTGCAAAACTTCTTTTTCATCCTCAACTGCAGCTTCAAAAGCCTGAATAGCCTCTACGCTGGATAAAGAGTGACAAGCTATTTCTTCATTCCTTAATAGCTGTTTACCTACTTGTACGGAAAGGGGCATAACATAAAACGAAGGCGTGTCTAGAAAGCGTGCAAAACTTTTAGTTAACTGCTTGATGCGGCGCTTTTGAGTATCTTCTTTTTGGGTTTGATAAACATATGAAGCATAGCCTTCCTGAAATTCAGGAATCATGTCTAAGTAAAGTTTGGCTGCAAAAGGAGGCAGTAAGTCCGCTAGTTTTTCGATTTGCTGTTTTGTCATCCGATATCCTTTCTCTTCTACTTTAGCAATTTATAAAAAGAGACTTGGGCTAAACGCCCCAAGCCTCTTTCCAATTGTTGACAGAAGCCTTAGAAATAAGGTTTCTTGTTTGTACTCAACTCGTTAGTTATCGCATCCGATTTCTGTACGGACGACATCAGCAATAGTATCGACATAATAATCAACTTCGGCATCTGTTGGCGCCTCTGCCATGACACGAAGAAGAGGTTCTGTACCACTTGGTCTCACGAGAATACGACCATTACCAGCCATTTCATCCTCCATTTTTGCAATGATGTTCGCAATAGCTGGAACTTCCATAGCACGTTCTTTCATGCTGTTTTCCACACGAATATTAACCAGTTTTTGAGGGTAAATGGTTACTTCAGCAGCTAATTCTGAAAGTGATTTTCCAGTTTCCTTCATCACCTTGGTTAATTGGATAGCTGTCAACTGACCATCTCCAGTGGTATTGTAGTCCATGATAATGACATGGCCTGATTGTTCACCACCGAGATTGTATCCTGAGTGACGCATTTCTTCAACCACATAGCGGTCTCCAACTGCTGTAATTGCTTTATTAATACCTTGTTTATCTAAAGCCTTATGAAAACCGAGGTTAGACATCACTGTTGTGACAATGGTATTGTGAGCAAGAAGTCCTTTTTCTGACAAGTATTTACCAATGATAAACATAATACGATCACCGTCAACAATCTCGCCAGTTTCGTCCACGGCAATCAGACGGTCGCTATCGCCATCAAAGGCTAAACCAAGATCTGCTCCTGTTTCCTTAACTAACTCTTGAAGCTGTTCTGGATGCGTTGAACCAATACCGTCATTAATATTAAGACCATTTGGTTTTTCGCCAATGACAGCAATTTCTGCATTTAAATCTAAAAAGACATCACGTGCTGACACTGAAGCAGCTCCATTAGCAGTGTCTAAGGCAACTGTCATACCGCTTAAGTCAGTACCTGTTGTTACCAAGAACTTTTCATATTTACGAAGTCCTTCTGGATAATCTACCAAGGTTCCAAGTCCTTCTGCACTCGGGCGAGGAAGCGTGTCCTTCGGAGCATCTAAGAGAGCTTCAATTTCCAATTCTTGGTCATCAGCTAACTTAAACCCATCATTCCCAAAGAATTTGATGCCATTGTCAAGCGCAGGGTTATGACTCGCAGAAATCATCACACCAGCACTTGCTTTTTCAGTTCTAACTAAATAAGAGACACCAGGTGTCGCTAAAACACCAAGTTTATAAACTTCAATACCAACAGATAGTAGACCAGCAATCAAGGCTGACTCCAACATTTCTCCTGAAATACGGGTATCACGCGCCACAAAAACTTTAGGTCTTTCGGTCTCATGTTGACTCAAAACATAACCACCGAAGCGGCCCAGTTTAAAAGCTAACTCAGGTGTCAGCTCAACATTTGCTTCGCCACGAACACCATCTGTTCCAAAATATTTTCCCATAATTTATATAAGCCTAATGGCTTCCTCCATTCAATTTTCCTAGTTATTATCCATTATTTTTTGGTGGTTGTCAACTGAACGGTCACTACTGACGGCTCAATTGACACCTGACTAGAAGACAAACTCACGGTCTTACTAGTATTTTTAGTGACATCAGAAATGTTAACTTCTGCTACAATTTCGTCAATGGCTTCTAGGGCCTCTCGACTTCCTGAAATAAGAGCAGTCTGTTTTGACAATTTATATTGAATATCTGATAACCGGTCATCCATTACACCAACCGCTTCAACCCTAATCGGTACAGACTTAGTGATCCGCTTAACTCCGACAGACAAGTTAGCTTTTGCTGGATCTATAGCACTAGCCAATATCGTTCCATCAGCAGAAACAGCTTGAAGCGTTACCCGACTACTGTAATTAGCATCCAAGACCTGATCATCTGGTAATTTTGCCACAACATGATCAATCAAAGCAATGGTTGATTCATCACTGGTTACTTCAACCTTATCAATCCCTGTTTCAATTTTATTGATTTCATAACCATTGGCAATCTGTTTAGCATCAACTGCTCCTCGAACTGGAAACATTTTGGATTCTTTTTTACCAATAATCACTGAAATCTTATCCGGTGATACCGTAGCGGTTACCCCAGAAGGTAAATTCTCCACTTTCAGGTCTACTGTGGCAGTGCCTGGATGACTCTTTGTTAAATCCGCAACGATTTTAAAACTGCGAGTATCACTATTTACTTCAGAATCCAATTTAACACGATTAGTCGATGTCAGATAAACTTCAGTGCCATAAGAGTAGCCACTGATAAAGTATTTTTCACTGTCATATTTCATGTCAATAGGAACATCTTTGAGACTATGCGTATAGGTTTCAATCGGACTATAGGTTTGCGAACCAGAATTATTATGGTTACTAGACGCAGCTGTCAAAAATAACAGAATGGCAAAAAAGACCGAAACTAGCCCTAACCAAGGGCGGCTATTTAAAAATCGTTTCATTTGCCTTTTCCTCCTAGAATTTTCTTGTACCATGGTAAAGTCACCGTTGGTTCACTGATTAAATAAGTTCGCAAAACAGTCTCAAATTCGTCTGCAGTCAGATCGTGTAAAAATTGTCCTTTACGGGCAACCGAGGTGGCTCCTGTTTCTTCTGAAACAATAATAGTTAAGGCATCTGAGTTTTCAGATAGGCCAATTGCTGCTCGGTGCCTTGTCCCAAATTCTTTAGAAATTGTCATGGATTCTGACAAAGGTAGGTAAGCACTAGCTGCTACTATTTTATTATGGCCAACAATGACTGCACCATCATGCAGTGGAGTGTTAGGAATAAAAATATTGATTAAGAGTTGGCTGGAAATATCTGCATTTAAAGGGATTCCTGTGGCAATGTATTCTTGTAATGTTTGAGTCTGCTCAATAGCAATCAAAGCACCGATTTTTCGAGGACCCATATAAGCGACAGACTTGATTAATGCGTCTACTAAGGCTTCTTCACTGCTAACCGTTTGCTTTTGTAAAAAGACCTGTGTAGAGCGGCCAAATTTTTCAAGTCCTGCACGGATTTCTGGCGCGAAAATCACAACCCCAGCGATAACTCCATACGTAATAACCTGGTTCATCAAATAGGTAATAGTGGTGAAACCAATCCATTCCGCTATAAACCGAATAATCAAAAAGAAAATAACCCCTTGCACCAAGGACATGATTTTGGTACCTGTCAAAGCCTTAATAAAACGATAAATCAGGTAGGCCACAATCAAAATATCCAAGAGATGCACCGCTAGCATCCAGGGATCAGAAAATAAACTCAATAAAAACTTGGTGTCAATACTAGATAAATTACTCATACAACTCTCATTTCTATGTAAAAATAGATATCATTAACATTATATCATGATTCGTGACGTTTTTCTTTATCTAAAATTGAGAAACTTATGCTAAAATATAAACATGAAAATGAAGACATTACTCGGTCTCAGTGCCGGCAAAACAGCTCAATTGATATTAAAGAAACTAGGGCGCGGTTCTACTTATCCCGGCCGTTTAGCACTAGCCTTCGATAAAGATATTTTAGATAGCCTCTCAAAAGATTATGAGATTGTTGTCATCACAGGTACCAATGGGAAAACATTAACAACAGCTTTAACCGTAGGCATCTTGAAAGAAGCATTTGGCGACGTACTTACCAACCCGAGCGGTGCTAATATGATTACGGGGATTACCGCGGCTTTTTTATCAGCTAAAAAAGGAAAATCTGGTAAACACATTGCTGTCTTGGAAATTGATGAAGCAAGTCTTCCAAAGATTACTAATTACCTCAAACCAAGTCTCTTTGTCTACACCAATATTTTTAGAGATCAAATGGACCGCTATGGGGAGATTTATACCACTTATCAAATGATTGTCGATGGAGCAAACAAGGCACCTCAAGCAACTATCTTAGCCAACGGTGACAGCCCTATTTTCTCTTCAAAAGACTTAGTTAATCCGATTAAGTATTATGGTTTTGATACTGCTAAGCATGCCCCACAATTGGCTCATTACAATACTGAAGGCATCCTATGCCCTAAATGCGAACACATCCTACAATACCACCTCAATACCTATGCCAATCTTGGAGACTTTATTTGCTTAAACTGTCAGTTCCAAAGACCAACGTTAGATTATCAATTAACTGAGCTCACCGCTATTACTCACCAAAGTTCTGAATTTGTTATTGATGGACAAAACTACAAGATAAATGTTGGTGGTCTTTATAATATTTACAATGCGCTTGCTGCCGTTTCTGTTGCTGAATTTTTCGGTGTTTCTCCCGAGAAAATTAAGGCTGGATTTAACAAAAGCAAGGCCGTTTTCGGTCGCCAAGAAACCTTTAAGATTGGAAATAAATCCTGCACCCTTATCCTTATCAAGAATCCTGTTGGAGCCAGTCAGGCACTGGAAATGATTCAATTGGCAGATTATCCATTTAGCTTATCAGTTTTATTAAATGCCAATTACGCTGATGGCATTGATACCAGCTGGATTTGGGATGCTAATTTCGAACTCATTACACACATGCCAATTACTGAGATTAATGCTGGTGGTGTCCGTCACTCTGAAATTGCCAGAAGACTTAGAGTCACAGGATTTGACGACACTAAGATAAAACAAGCTGAAAAGCTCGAGCAAATCATGGAAGCTATTGAAAAACAAGAAAGCAAACATGCTTATATTTTAGCAACCTATACTGCAATGTTAGAATTCCGTAGCTTGCTAGCCGACCGCCATGTTGTTGAAAAGGAGATGAACTAATGACTTACACTTCACTAAAATCTCCAGAAAAGACTGACTACCTCTATGACCTAAACATTGCTCATCTCTACGGAAACCTGATGAATACCTACGGTGACAATGGGAATGTCTTGATGCTCAAGTATGTCGCTGAAAAACTTGGAGCTAGAGTTACCGTTGATATTGTTTCCCTCAATGATGCCTTTGACCAAGATTACTACGACCTTGTTTTTTTTGGTGGTGGACAAGACTATGAGCAAACCATCGTTGCTAAGGATTTGCCTAGCAAAAAAGCTGCTTTAGCGGATTATATCGCTAAGAATAAAGTGGTGCTTGCCATCTGTGGTGGCTTCCAATTACTAGGGCAATACTATGTCCAAGCTAATGGGGTTAAAATTGATGGACTTGGAATTATGGGACACTACACCCTTAATCAGCACCAAAATCGCTTTATTGGAGATATTAAAATTCATAATAACGAATTTAACGAAACCTATTATGGCTTTGAAAATCATCAAGGTCGTACCTTCTTATCCGATGATGAGAAGCCACTTGGACGAGTGGTTTATGGCAATGGTAATAATAAGGAAGACCAAACTGAAGGTGTTCACTATAAAAACGTCTACGGCAGTTATTTCCATGGTCCTATCTTATCACGCAACGTGAACCTTGCTTACCGTCTCGTAACAACAGCTCTCAAAGAAAAGTACGGATCAGCTATTACACTACCTAGCTATGATGATATACTGAAACAAGAAGTCGCTGAAGAATATGCCGACATTAAACGTAAAGCTGCCTTTGATAAAGCTTAAGTTCTTCTTTCATATCATCAAACGAAAACTCCTAAGCAGGACATATTCCGCTTAGGAGTTTTATTGTTTTTCCTTCTTACAAAGTTTCTCAGTGCTTAAAACCATTAAGCAACAATAGCTTTAGCAACTTCTTCAACGGTCATGCGTGAGAAGTACTGGGTCGTATCAATCGTTTTTAAACGTTCAAAAACATCACGGTACTCATATTTACAACCAATTAATAGGTTCTCAATATCTTGAACATCTTTGATTCCAAAGAAATCACCATAGATTTTAAGGTTTATAATAATAGAATTTTCAACATTTGCAAAGGTTGAAATTTTACCTGCAGGGTAACGAACATTGCGTTCAATCGTATATTCTGGCGCTTTGCCGTAGGTCCAATCCCAGCTACCAAATTGCTCTTTGGCAGATTGTTCAATCTTAGCCAACTCATCCTCCGACAAGACATATTCTGTCATGTCTGGGTACGTTTCTTTCATCTTGGCCAAGATTTTATCTGAAAATTCCTCAACGGTAATTTTTTCTGGTAATTCATTTAAAATATTGGTCACGCGAGCACGAACAGACTTCACTCCTTTAGACTCAATCTTGTCCTTACTTACTTTAAGAGCATCGCCAAGAACGGTCATATCCACATCAAACAAAAGGCAACCATGGTGCATCATGCGACCCTTGTAATAGGCTTGAGCATTACCACAGATTTTTTTGCCATCAATCTCAATATCATTACGACCTGTAAAATTAGCTGTCACACCTAAATCAGCTAAAGTCGCAATCACAGGTTGTGAGAAAGTTTTGAAATCAAAAGCCCCTTCAGCTGTTTTGTTAGAAATAATGGTGTAGTTCAAATTATTCAAATCATGGTAAACCGCACCACCACCAGATAAACGTCGCACAACATGAATACCATGTTCATCAATGTATTCTTTATTGATTTCTTGAATGGTATTTTGATGTTTGCCAATAATAATAGCTGGCTCATTGATCCAAAGGATAAACAATTCATCTTCTTCCACTAGTTCTCTAAAAGCATAAGCTTCCAGAGCAATGTTAAAGGCAGGATTGTGACTTTTGTTAACGATGTATTTCATAGGAGAAAAAATCCTTTCAAAAATGTAATCTACCTCTCTAGTATAATGAAAACAAGCCTAAATGACAAGCTTTCTAGACCAACTAACTGAGGGTAATGTTCCCAAAAGCATTGGTGATGAGTAATTGACGAGGATGGGTCCCTTCATGATAGTAATGGCAACTTGTAGATTGTTGACCAAAAATATGACAATTTCCAAAATCTGTTGTCACATCAATAGTTACTTCTGTCTGATCTCGAGGTAAAAGTCTAACATCAGCATTACCACAAGCCATTTCTAAAAGCATGCGTTCAAAAGTACTATTTTCAAGTGCCACATCCCCATTAGCTAGTCTCATTTCGACTTGGCATAATTGACTCTGATGGATATGCGTATCCCCATTCTGATTATCAATGATGAGTTGATTTGAGTAAGTCCCGTTAGTCAGTCCAATGTCGCCATTATAACAGATAAGGTGAGTGTTAGCACTCTGGCTTTCTTGCCAGCTCATATCACCATTAGTTAATTCCAGCTTTAGGTCTTGGAAATGACAATTTAAGAAACTAATATCCCCATTGGCTAAAAAACCTGATAATTGCTCAGCAAAAAGAGCTCTTGCCCTAAGATCACCATTGGTTAGGGTAAGCTGACACGTTTTGACCTCAAGACCTTCTAGGCTGGCATCAGACGATACCAGATGAATAGTAAGATCTGTAAGAGTCAGTCCTTTGGGAACTAATAAGGTAAGTTTATGTAATAGAAAATCAGGAACCTTGTTAGTTACTAGGTTCAAAAAACTGAAGTTTTGTTTTGGTCTAGGCTTTACTTGTTTAATACTAAATTGCTCATCCCCTTGTTCTATCTGAAGAAAGGTCGAGAGGTTAGAAGGATAATCTAAAGTTAGCTGAGTAACGTCAGCTTCTCTGATCATGAGGTCAATATCCTCTAAGAAAACGGAAACTTTTTTGGTCACTACAACCTTGCTATCTTCAAGCACCATGACTTCTCTCATCTCCATGGGAATGCCTTGTGCCTTCATCTCTGATAACAGGTCTTGAGCAACTTGGTGGGGATCACCAAGTTCAGCAAGAGCATCACTGGACTCTCCTACTTCTGCCAGATACTCTGTGAAAAAGGCTAACGCTTCTTCTCTAGCCTGAACAGGTAAACTGCTTAGGTCATGCTCTAATACCTGTAAAAAATCTTGCCTCATCATTTTGTTTCTCCTTTTGCCAATGCTAGGATAGCTGCCGAATAACGCAGCCATTCCTTCTCCAAAAATAGCAACTGTTCATACCCTTTCTCAGTTGGTTGGTAATACTTCCGTTGTCTCCCCTGATGAGCTTCCGTGTATGTCGATAGCCACCCATTTAACTCCATTTTCTTTAAAATAGGATAAAGAGTAGATTCCTTGATAGGGGTTAATTGCCGCAACTGCTGACAGATATCATAGCCATAAGAAGCTTTTTGCCCTACCATTCCCAATACTAAGAACTCAATCACAGGGGATGGTACTGGATAATACATGGTCACCTCCAAAGATTTATTTTATTTATATGCTTAATTTAAATATATATAAAATATAACTCTATCATGAGATTTTGTCAAGCTAAAACAAGCTCTCTAACTTAATTGAGTTCTTAGTGCTGGAAAGGCTTTAGAGAGTATTGGATGACATCGTCTTCTCCATAACAAATAGCTGTAGACCCATGGGTCTACAGCTATTTTATTTATTCTGATGTAAGATTTGACGACAATTATTTGCGTTTTGGTGGGTTATGGATAGCTTCGCCAAGCACATCTGCAAAGGCTTCGTACATCACTTCAGAGAAGGTTGGGTGTCCATGAATTGATAATAACAATTCATCAACGGTTAATTCAGATTCCATAATAGTAGCTGCTTCGTTAATCATCTCAGCTGCAGCTGGACCAATAATATGAACACCTAAGATTTCGTGGTATTTGGCATCAGCAATAACTTTAACAAAACCATGGGCTTCATTTGAAGCAATCGCACGTCCATTACCAGTAAAGCTGTTTTTACCAATAAGCACATCACCATATTGTTCACGCGCTTGTTCTTCAGTTAAACCAACCATTGCCACTTCAGGGTGTGTGTAAACGGCTGCTGGAGTGTATTTAAGGTTAGCTTTACGAGTTGTGTTGCCATGTATCGCATTTTCTGCAGCCACTTCACCCATACGGTAAGCAGCGTGAGCAAGCATTTTCGTTCCGTTAACGTCACCTGGCGCATAGATACCTGGAATTGATGTCTCTTGGTAGTCATTAACTTTGATACGGTTACGATCCATTTCAAGGTTAAGGTTTTCAAGACCGTTCATTTGTGGTACACGTCCGATAGAAAGCAAGGCTTTTTCAGCGACAACTTCTTCACCATTGTTAAGTTTCAAAGTCAATTGGTTATTTGCTTCAACAATTTCAGAGACACCAACAGATGTTTTGATCTTCATGCCTTTCTTAGAAAGGATTTTTTGAAGTTCAAGAGAGACTTCTTTATCCATAGCTGGGATAATACGGTCAGCCATTTCAATAACGGTAACATCCACACCGTAAGATGCCCAAACAAGTCCAAGCTCGATACCAACAACACCACCGCCCATAACTGCTAGTGATTTTGGCATTTCACGGAGGTCAAGGATATCGTCAGACGTTAAAACAAGTTTAGAGTCAATACCTGGGATATTGATACGTGATACTTTAGAACCTGTAGCAAGGATAACGTTGCGACCCTTAATGGTTTGTGACCCAATAGTAACTGTCTTATCAGGGTTTACTTGAGCAAGCCCGTTAAAGATAGTGACTTTGTTAGCCTTTAGAAGACCTTGAACGCCGCCTGTTAATGTTTTAACAACAGTGTTCTTGAAGTCAACTGTTTTATCCATGTCAATGGTGTAGTTAGTTGAAGCAAGGTTAATCCCACGTCCTGCTGCAATCTTGATACCATCAAGAATTTCAGCATTTTTAAGGTAAGTTTTGGTTGGAATACATCCTACGTTCAAGCAAGTTCCACCAAATTCAGATTTCTCAACGATTGCAATTTTACCACCAAGTTGAGCACCACGAATAGCTGCATAATAACCTGCAGGTCCACCACCGACAACGATGATGTCATACTCATCATCAGCAAGTGCAGCTTTTGGTGCAGCTGAAGCAGCTTGAGCTGGTGCTTTTGGCACTTCAAGTCCAGCAGCTTCTAAATCTTCTGTTGTACGAGCAACATTCACATCTGAAGCAGCTGGGCTAGAAACCTCAACAGATTCACCTTCAGCACCGATGTAACCGATAACTTCTGTTACAGGTACTGTTTCACCGGCTTGACGTGTAATTTTGAGAAGAACACCTGAGTCTTCTGCTTCAAGTTCCATATTGGTTTTATCTGACATGATTTCAAGAAGAATATCGCCTTCATTGACAGTATCACCTTCTTGTTTTTTCCACTCGATGATTTCACCTTCTGCCATGTCAACACCGAGTTTCGGCATAATAATTTCAACAGCCATAATTTAAGATACCAAGAGCGAGGAGAATGCGATTGAATTTTTGCGGTAAGTCAGAAATCTTTGATTTCGTTGACGCACCCACGTCAGGACAACTAGGACTTTCCGAAACAAAAATTGAGGAAAGTTCAGACGTCTACGACGCTAAGATTAGCCAACTCTTACCACTTTTATCCGAGCTTTCCGCTCGGGTTCAATTGCTTATCACTCATTTGCATGAGATCTCCTCGTTCTACATCCTTTCTATATTTTTGAGAAAAGGGCACCAAGCCTAAACTTAGTAAAATCCCTTTTATTATTCAATGCTTTTCTTGTTTAAAACTGATTGATCAGATTAACAATTCAAATGGATTTTCCATCAATTTCTTGAGGTCAACCATGAATTTTGCACCGTTCATACCGTCTACCAAGCGATGGTCGATGGTTAAGCACATCGCCATAATTGGACGGGCAACAATCTCACCACCCACAACCGTTGGAGTTGGGATAGTTGCTCCAACACCAAGAATTGCTGAGTTTGGTTGGTTAATAATTGGGTTAAATGTCTTCGTACCAAACATTCCCAAGTTTGTGATTGAGAAGGTTGATCCAGACATTTCAGCTGCTTTCAACTTACCAGTTTGCGCTTTTTTAATCACATCTTTTGAAGCAAGCACGAAATCTGACAAGCTCATCTTATCTGCACCATGGATAACTGGAACAATAAGACCATCATCAAGACCTACGGCAATACCCAGGTTCACAAAGCGGTGCAATTCAATATCATTAGCGTTATTGATGAGGGAAGCATTCATGTACTCATGCTCAGGTTTCATCAACGTTTTAACCACTGCCATACCAATCAAGTCTGTGAAGCTGACTTTAAGGCCTGTTTTAGCCATGATTGGGTCAATTAACTTCTTACGAAGGGCGATCATTTCTGTCATATCAATATCGTAGTTAAGCGTAAAGGTAGGCGCAGTAAGGTAAGAGTTTGTCATACCTTTAGAGATTGCCTTACGCATAGCTGACATTGGCTTGTGTTCCACACCCTCTGGAAGCTCAACAACTTTTTCTTCTTTAGCTGCTGGTGCTTTTGCTTCAGCTGGTTTAGCAGCTTCAAGAATAGCCATGATGTCTTCTTTCATGACCTTACCGTTAAAGCCAGTACCTGAAACAGTCGCCAAGTCGATACCTTTATCAGCAGCGATTTTACGAGCAAGTGGTGAAGCTTTCGGTTGAGCACCTTTAAAGTTCTCAACATCTTCTTTATGGACACGCCCTTTTGGTCCTGTTCCTGGAACTTGACCAAGGTCAATGCCCATTTCTGCTGCAACCTTACGTGCAGCTGGAGTAGCACGAACTTTTCCACCATTTCCTTGCAGAATAGCTGTCGCTGCTACCTGAGGAGCTGGACTGGCCACATCTTCTTTTGGAGCTACTGTTGGTCCTGCATCTGCTGAAGCAGGAACTGGAATTTCTGTTGTTTTTTCACTTGAAGCAATAGTATCTACTGATTCACCTTCTGCACCAATGTAACCGATAACTTCAGTTACAGGTACAGTATCACCAGCTGGACGAACAATTTTCAATAGAACACCTGAGTCTTCTGCCTCAAGTTCCATATTGGTTTTGTCTGACATGATTTCAAGAAGGACATCACCTTCATTGACGGTATCACCTTCTTGTTTTTTCCACTCGATGATCTCGCCCTCTTGCATGTCAACGCCGAGCTTTGGCATAATAATTTCAAATGCCATTTCTACATCCTTTCACGATTTTATAAGCGCCATCAACAGCTCCGTCTTGTTACCTAAAGTAAGAGTGACGAAGCTGTTGTGACAAGGGATAAGACGATGTAGCCTTTCTTACAATAGGTCTTATCTATCTAAGAAATGACTAAGGGATAAGGTCTGTCCTAGACCATATGTCTTATCGCCTAGTTGCCTTTGTTTGCCATTTTCACAATAGCAGCTTTGATTTTCTCAACATCTGGTAAGATCGCTTGTTCAAGTACACGTGCATAAGGTACTGGAACATCTTCACTTGCAAGACGAACGATTGGGTGATCAAGGTAATCAAAGGCTTCACTTTCAGTAATCATGGTTGCAATTTCCCCAATGAATCCACCTGTTTTGTAAGCATCATTGACAAGCATTAATTTACCTGTTTTCTTAACAGATTCAATGATCAATTCTTTATCAAGTGGGATGAGGGTGCGTGGGTCAACAACTTCAACATTGATACCATCTGCTGCAACTTCTTCAGCCGCTTGAAGAACACGCTCCAACATACGACCGTAAGAAACGATTGTCAAGTCAGTACCTTCGCGTTTGATGTCACCTTTACCAAGTGGGATATAGAAGTCAGGATCTTGATTAACTTCTTCTTTTTTACCATAAAGGGCTTTAGGTTCCATGAAAAGAACAATGTTATTATCACGGATAGCTGATTTCAATAATCCTTTTGCTTCATTCGCATTACCTGGAGCGACAACTTTAATCCCTGGAATATGAGTTAACCATGCTTCAAGAGATTGTGAGTGTTGCGCAGCGGAACCAATACCAGAACCTGATGCTACACGGAATGTTACAGGGGTAATAAGGCCACCACCAAACATATAGTTGTTTTTAGCACCGTTATTCACGATAGCGTCCATCATGATGGTAAGGAAATCCATAAAGGTAACGTCAACAATTGGACGAAGTCCTGTAATCGCTGCACCAATAGCTGCACCAGAGATAGCTGCTTCTGAAATTGGTGTGTCTTTAACACGTTTAGGACCAAATTCTTCAATCATTCCAACAGAAGTACCAAAGTCTCCTCCGTATACCCCTACGTCTTCACCCATAAGGAAAATGTTTTCATCCTTGCGCATTTCCTCAGTCATAGCAAGGTTGACTGCTTCACGCAAAGCCATTAATTTTGTTTCTGACATCATTTTTATTTCTCCATTTATTATTCAAATACGATTGCTTCTTACTGACAAGGTGATATTAGTCAACCCAAACGTCTTCGAAGGCTACTGAAAGTTCTGGATCTGGACTATTTTGTGCAAATTCATAAGCATCGTCAACTTCTTTTTTGACTTGTGCTTGAATGGCATCCAATTCGTCATCAGTGGCAATGCCTTCGCTTGTCAGATAAGTACGATATTTGATCATTGGATCTTTTTCTTTCCACTCATCAACTTCTTCTTTAGTACGGTATTTACCAGCATCTGCAGTTGAGTGACCAAACCAACGGTATGATTCTACCTCAACAATAGCTGGGCCGTTTCCGCCACGAACATGCTCAACAGCTTTGCCCATTGTTTCATAGACAGCCATCACGTCATTGCCATCTTCACAGTAGAAACCAGGAATTCCGTAAGCTTCTGCACGTGTGTATAAATGCGGTGTGTTTGTCGCATTGTTAATGCTCATGGAGATTCCATAACGGTTATTAATGATAAAGAAAATAACAGGAAGTTTCCATGTTGCAGCCATATTGACAGACTCGTGGAATGATCCTTCGTTAGTAGCACCATCGCCTGAGAAAGCAACAGCAATGTTATTAGTTCCTTTATATTGTTGGGTAAGCGCTGCACCTACTGCAAGAGCGTAACCACCACCAACGATACCATTGGTACCATAGTTTCCTTTTTCAAAGTCAGCCAAGTGCATTGAGCCACCGCGTCCTTTAGAAACACCAGTTGCTTTACCTGCAAGTTCAGCCATCATTTTGTTAAGGTCCATATCTTTTGCGATTGATTGACCATGTCCACGGTGATTTGAAAAAATAATATCATCGTAAGTCAAGTGAGCCACTGCACCAACGTTAGCTGCTTCTTCACCAACAGAGAAGTGAGTCATCCCTTGTACAAATCCACGACGGACGAGTTTGTTAATACGTGAATCAAATTCACGAATACGTTCCATTTTAAGGAACATATCCAAATATTGTTCTTTAGAAACTGTTACCATTTTGGCCTCCATATTATCATATTACTTTCCTATGATAAAACTTTTTTTCACAATTTGCAAATAATTAAATCGCTTTCTTCCTTATCTTGTCTGATTTTATGGAATTGTAATAGTTTGTGAAGTCACAAACAAATCTGTACTAATAAATTACAAAATAATATATAACAGTTTTCGTTTTCACCAATCTTGCTTCAAAAAATGTGTCATTTTAAAACCTCTTTTACCGCTTCAAACAAGTTTCAAAGCAATAAAAATAAGCCTAGCAAAAATGCTAAAGCTTGTTTTTATGATTCTATTTGTTCAGCGATGCTTTCCCATTCTTCCATGAGAAGCTGTTGTTCTTGATCTAATTGGTCCCACTCTTCTTGCCATGTCATTAACTGAATTGTATCATTGCAAGCATGCATGTCTTCTTGAATAGCAACAATACGCTCTTCAATGGTTTCCAATCTTGCTTCAATCTCCTCATATCGGCGAGCCAAGCGACGACGCTCTTTTTGATTAGCTTTTTGTAGCTGATAATCAGTGGCAGAGGCTTCTACTATTTCCTCAACGTCCTCTCCTGCTGCTAGGCGGGCTAATTCTTCTAGCTCTGCCTTTTTCTCAAGGTAATAATCATAGTCACCTAAGTAAAGTGTTGAACCTTTTTCAGTAATTTCTAACACTTTGGTCGCTAAACGATTAATAAAATAGCGGTCATGACTGACAAAAAGTAACGTGCCATCAAAATCTATCAGAGCATTTTCGAGCACTTCCTTGCTATCAATATCCAAATGGTTAGTCGGCTCGTCCAGAACAAGAAAATTATTGTTTTCCATAGATAACTTCGCAAGAAGAAGACGGGCTTTTTCTCCACCTGATAGCATGGACACCGATTTTTTGACATCATCTCCAGAGAAGAGAAAGGCTCCTAATCGGTTTCTGATATCGACTTCTGGCGTGGTTGAAAAGTCCTGCCATAATTCTTCCAAAACCGTATTGCTTGGCGTCAAATGCGATTGGGTTTGGTCATAATAACCTGTTTCGACATTGGCACCATACTTGAGTTGTCCTTTGAGCAAAGGCAATTGTCCAATAATCGACTTGATCAAGGTTGATTTACCAATACCATTTGGCCCTACAACGGCAATAGCATCCAACTTATTGATATCTACATTAATAGGTTCGGACAAAGCTTGGTCTCCATAACCGATCGCTGCTTCCTCAACTCTTAGCACAACATTTCCTGATGGTTTTTCTGCATGAAATGTCATATGAGCAGATTTACGCCCACTTGTAGGTTTGTCCAAACGCTCTATTTTTTCCAATTGCTTACGCCTAGCCTGAGCCCTTTTTGTGGTAGAGGCCCTGACAATGTTTTTTTGAACAAAATCTTCTAGCTTGGCAATTTCTTTTTGTTGTTTATCGAACTGTTTTTCTTCGGCTACTAGTTTTTCAGCTTTTAAGGCCATAAAACGAGAATAGTTACCACTATACCGATCTAAGCCGCTAGGCGTCAAATCTAAAGTCACGGTCGCCACTTTGTCCAGAAAATAACGGTCGTGACTCACAATGATTAGAGCTCCTTGATAGTTGGCCAAGTAGTTCTCTAACCAGGCAATGGTTTCAATATCTAAGTGGTTTGTTGGCTCATCAAGGACCAATAGTTCTGGCTTTTCTAACAACATCTTAGCCAAGGCTAAACGGGTATTTTGTCCGCCAGACAACTCAGCGATAGTCATCTGCCACATGCTTTCATCAAATTTAAAGCCATTTAAAATGGCTTTAATCTCAGCTTCATATGTAAAGCCACCTTGCTGACGAAAACGTTCTGCTAAAAGATCATAATCCATCATCAGCCGTGTTAAGTCTTGACCTGAAACGGTTGCCATATCCATTTCCATCTGACGGAGACGCTTTTCATCTTGGCGTAATGCTTCGAAAACCTTGAGCATTTCCTCATATATCGTTTTGTCTGATTCAAAACGACTATTTTGAGCCAGATAAGACAAGGTTAGGTCTTTTTTAGTATTAACTTCTCCGCTCGTTGGCGTTTCTTCACCGACCAATAATTTTAGTAAAGTGGACTTGCCAGCTCCATTAGGACCAACCAAGGCAATGCGGTCACGTTCATCAACTTGCAGTGATATGTTTTGAAAAAGAACATCTCCTGAGAAAGAGCGTTCTAACTTGTTTCCTTGTAAAATAATCATACTTTCATTCTAACAAAAAAATGCCCTTTTGAGGACATTTTCAATCTAGTTTCCAAAAGAAATCTAACTCTTTTTAAGTCATCGATGATCTTCTTGAGCACTAGCAAGGAAAGTTGGATGCCTTTTATCACTTTGATGATGCATCTTTGCAGATGGCTTTTGTGTTAAGGTATCAAAAATTTGCACCACTTGCTCAGTAACTGTCGAGATTTTATTGGCTAAAACGGAATCACTGTGATTAGAATAATAAATCAGCCCTATAATAATAATCGTTACTAATAAGACAGTTTGTAAAAATCCTTTGATAAGATGCCAAAACAGTTTCACTATTAGCTTAGGAAGCCACAAAATGATCGCCAGTAATTGTTTCATTCGTCACCTCATGTTGTACTAGGAAATGGTTAAGATAACCTTTCTTCTTTTTGGTAGTTTATCGGTAACCACTCTAACAGAACTTCTAATTGTTGGTTCCAATAGTACCACTCATGTTTACCATGACCTTTATGATAGTCAATGTCAAGACCTTGAGCTCGAAAATCAGCAATAGCTTTTTCATTAGCGGCAAAAAGGAAATCCTCATAACCACACCAAGCATAGAACTTAGTCTTGCGATCACTCTCGCTTACCATCGTTTTAAGGTAATGCCTTTCAAGATTAGGGTCGTCAAAGGCTCCAAAAACACCTTGCCAATAGGCTGGTTCTCCTAGTTGTCCCTCAAGTAAGGTCTCCGGAGAAAAATCCAAAGCCCCTGAAAACGAGGCCGCATAAGAAAACCGATTGCTTTTGAGTGCCCACTTAAAGGCTCCATAACCTCCCATTGACAGACCAGCAACGAACGTTTTTTCACGTTTCTGGGTCATATTAGGAAAGAAAGAAGCTAAGACCTGTGGTAACTCTTGTGACAACGCCTGATAATAGTTAAGCCCATAAGCCGTGTCTGTATACCAACCTAGGTCTGTCGAAGGCATAACGACTATCAAATTGGTATGCCGCAACAAGCGTTCAATAGCTGTTCGTTTTTGCCAAGAGTTCTCATTGCCTCCCATACCATGTAACAAATATAAAACAGGAATATCCTTATCCCCTTGATCTTTTTTAGGGATTTCAGACTGGTCAGGATAAATCACATTTACCTTACGCTCCATTCCTAAAACTACCGAATGGTATTCAATTGCAATACTTGCCATTCATTACACTCCTTTATACCAAAATAATCCTATCACGTAAATCTACTGTATTTTTGGGTGAACAGTTTCCTGGTTTACCAGTTGTTAAAATCAAAGAAGGTAGGCAGTTTTTGCCTAACCTTCCTATTTTCACTAACGAACTTCCATCACAACCGGCAGAATCGCTGGGCGCCTTTTGGTTTGTTCAAATAAGAATTTAGACAAATCATCTCTGACATTCCCTTTTAATTCTCCCCAATCAAAGGTATCTTTTTGGAGATAGGCTTCAACCGTTTTATTGACCAATTCAGCACTCTCTCTTAAAATATCACGACTTTTCTTAACATAGACAAATCCGCGAGTGTTCACCTTGGCTTTTGAAATAATGCGTTTTTCTTTTTTGGAAACTGTAATAGCAACAATAAAGATACCATCTTCTGACAAGACTTTACGGTCTCTTAATACAATATTACCAACATCACCGATAGCATTCCCATCAATCATGACATCGCTGGCAGGCACACCTCCTTCATGGAGGAAACCTTCCTCATTAAGAACCATGATATCGCCCCGTTTCATAATATGAATATTTTCAGGGAAAATACCGACCTCTTCAGCTAACTTAGCATGGGCAGCTAGATCACGGTACTCTCCCTGAACTGGGAAGAGATACTGAGGCTTCGTTAAATTGATCAACAGTTGCAAATCACGTCCATTCGCATGCCCTGAGACACGTAAGTTTTGGGTAATTAGTTTGACAGAACCACCAGCCTTGTAAATCAAGTTTTCAACACGCGCCACCATAGCTTCTTTTGCAGTACTTGGCGTTGTCACGATGTAAACAAGGTCGCCTTCTTTAATCTGAACATAACGATGACGTCCCGCTGCCATTTTTTGCAAACTGTTGATAGGCTCACCCATGCGACCAGCTTCAAGAATAATAAGTTCGTGGTCTTCGAACTTAGACATGTCTTTTGGTTTGATCAGCAAACGTTCGTCTGTAATCATCAATTTTTTCAATCGTAGAGCTGTTCGTACAATATTTTCAACGTCTGTTCCCGTTAAGACCACACGACGGCCATAGGCAACAGCTGAATCAAAGACCTGCTGGATACGGACAAGGTTAGACGCCACTGCCGCCACAATCACACGGCCATCAGCGTCTGCAATAACACTGTCCATTTCTTCCCCAACTTCAGATTCACTAGCAATCTGATCATTGCTAGTGGCATTTGCAGAATCAGACAAAAGAGCTAAGACTCCTTCTTTCCCAATCTCAGCTAGACGTAGTAAATCCGTCTGGTAACCTTCACGGGCCGCCTGGTCAAACTTGAAGTCACCGGTATAAACAATATTTCCTTTGTCTGTGCCAATCACTACTCCCATGCTTTCTGGAATAGAGTGTGTTGTTTTAAAGAAGGACACCAAGCCATCTTTAAATTCGATTTCTGTTTCACTATCCACCACATGGAAATTGTTAAATTTCTTAGTGTTATTATTGCCTTTGACAAATAATTTTGCCAGCTCGATGGTCAATTCAGATCCAAAGACAGGAGCCGATACTTCTGACAATAAATACGGTAAGGCACCAATGGCATCTGCATGCCCATGGCTCAAGAAAATCCCTTGGACCTTGTCTTTGTTTTCAATCACATAGTCTAAATTGGGGATAACTAAATCAACCCCAAGTTGTTCATTTTCTGGGTATTTAAGCCCAGCATCCAAAATAAACATGGAATCGTTAATTTCTACCAAATAGAAGTTCTTTCCGTATTCACGGACCCCTCCTAAGGCAATCAATTTGATATCAGTCATGATACTCCTCTAATATTTAATATTTTTTATTACAAACGGTCCTTACGAAGTAAGTCGAATTACTGTTATGTAGCTAAGCTACTATCCTTTATAGTATATCATATTTCAGGCAGTTTTTCGCTAAATAGTCTTGGTACTTTCAGATTATTTTCATGACAAGCATCCAAAAAACCATTGGATGAAGGTTCTCCAATGGTCACGTTTGAAAAGATTAATCAAAAAGCTGGTAATAATCGGCAATAGTTAGTTGGGCCTTATCAGCTTGATTGAGATCTTTGATGATTTTCCCATTTTTCATCACAATGAGGCGGTTGCCATAAGTTAAGGCATCTTCCATATGATGGGTAATCATCAGAGCTGTTAAACGATCCCTTGTCACAAATTCATCGGTTAAGCGCATCAAGGACTGACTTGTTTTAGGATCTAGAGCAGCGGTATGCTCATCTAGCAACAATAATTCTGGTTTTTTCAGGGTTGCCATTAATAAACTTAAAGCCTGCCTTTGACCTCCTGATAGGAGACCGGTTGGTATTTCCAAATGCTTTTCTAAGCCGTTCCCTGTTCGTTTAACCAAGTCTTCAAAACTAGCTAAGTGCTCTGTTATTTTCCGAGAAACTAAAGAGCGTTTTTCACCTCTTTGTCGAGCAATTAAGAGATTTTCAGCCACAGTCATTCGAGGAGCTGTTCCCATTTTAGGGTCTTGGAAAACACGTGATAAATAAAGAGCTCTTTTTTCAGCGGGCCAGGTCGTCACATCTTGCCCTAGAATCTTGATTTGCCCCCTCGTTAACATGAGAGTCCCCGCAATGACATTAAAGAGAGTGGACTTGCCTGCCCCATTCCCACCTAAGATCGTTAAAAAATCATGTTCATAAATCGTCAATGAGACATCGTCTAAAATGGTTTTAATATCATCAAAACCGTTATTCACTTCCACTGTCGCATGGATTAATTCAATAATTGCTGTCATCGTGATAACCTCATCCCTTTAAAAAAGCGTTGCTTCAACACTGGAACCATCAGACATAGAGCTAAGACAAGAGCACTAAACAGTTTTAGATAATTAGTGTTAAAACCTAAAGCAATAACCGCTGAAATCAAAAATTGATAAAGAATTGATCCTACGACAATAGCAATCAAGCGTTCCAATAGTGTTAAACTTGTGGAATAAAGGACTTCTCCAACAATAATGCTGGCTAAACCAATAACAATAACCCCAATCCCTTTTGACACGTCCGCATAGCCATCTTGTTGACTGACCAAGGCACCTGATAAAGCAATTAAAGCATTAGACACCACTAATCCCATCACTTCCATACGGTCGGTCTTAATCCCAAAACTCTTAGCCATGTCCCTATTGTCTCCTGTGGCAATATAGGCTTGTCCAAGATTAGTATATAGGAAATAAATCAAGAGGCTAATCACCACAACAACTGCAATTAGACCTGTGAGCAGGCTATTAACGTCTGCTGAAAAAGGCAGGTAGTCTTGGATACGTCTGCTCTCATGTAAGCCCAAATTAGCCCTCCCCATCACCATTAACATAATAGAGTTGCAAGAGGTCATGACTAAGATTCCAGCCAAAATCGTTGGGATTTTCCCCTTAGTGTATAAGAGGCCTGTCAATAAACCCGCCAGAGCTCCCGCAGCCATTCCAAGGACAGTTGCTACCAAAGGATTCCACCCTAAACTTATTGCGGTAACGGTAACAGTACCTCCTAAAGGAAAGGAACCTTCGGTAGTCATGTCTGGAAAATTTAAAATTCTAAACGTTAGGTAAATACCTAATCCCAAAATCCCCCAAAAGAGACCTTGTGAAACTGATGAAATAATCATAGGATTCCTCTCTTCATTTATTCTATAACAGTGGCTGTATTCAACAGTCTAGGTGATATCGTTATGCCTAGTTCTTCTGCTACTTTTCGATTAATCAATGGTTTTCCATCATCAACGACTTTAACAGGGATATCAGACACTGCTTTTCCTTTCAGGAGCTGAAGTACTTGATTAGCTGTCTCAACCCCTAATTGATATTGACTTTGAGAAATAGAGGCTACGCTTCCTTCTTCTACCATCGTGTCCACGCTAGAGTAGACTGGAACCTTTGCGGCTTTACTGGCAGCAACGACAGATGAAAAGGCACTAGCAATCGTGTTATCTTGCGGAATAAATATAGCATCTACCTTACGCAACATGACAGACATGGTCGCCGGTACCTCATTGGTGGAAGGCACCGCGTAAGGAACGACCTGGTAACCTTTTTTCTGAGCTAACTGGCGGAAGGCTTTCACTTGAGACAAAGAATTGTCCTCATTGCTAGCATACAAAACTCCAATTCGCTTCACTTCGGGTGATAGCTCATTAATCAGATCAACAGTTTGCTTGATGGGAACTTTATTAGACAAGCCTGTCACATTACCTTCGGGTCTCTCCAAGTGCTTTACTAACTTTGCACCAATAGGGTCAGAAATGGCCGACATGACAACTGGAATATCCTTAGTTGCAGCGGCTAATCCTTGAGCAGCTGGCGTGGCAATCCCAATAACCAAATCATTTCCTGATTGCGTTAATTGGCGACTCATGGTTTGAATTTTGCTTTGATCTCCTTCGGCATTCATGAGTCTAATGGTCACGTGTTTGCCTTTAGGCGTTTGCTTGCGCAGTTGATCTTCAATGCCTCGCTCAATGTCGTCTAGAGCTTCATGGGTAACCAGTTGTAAGATGCCGATCTTAATGTCTTTTTGACTGGCCAAATCATCTTTTTCTTTTACCACGCCTTTTGATAATAGAGAGCCTATCCCCATAACCGTCAGCAAGATTAGCGTCGCTATTAAACTCTTGTTTTTCATCTTGTTCCTCACATTTCATTTTCATATCGTTAACAGGTTGATGAGAATACTTTTCAAAAGAAAAAGCACTTAGTAATGACTACTAGGCGCTCTTGTGAAATCCAATCTTAGCGCATAGATACCTTTTGAGAAGTACTCTAAAAGTCGTATCTATGCCAATCCATAAACACAACTTATCTATGCCAGCTTTGCCAATTAGTTAGATGTTGTGTTTGGGCCATTGCAGGACTTCCTTTCTTGTTTTTTTAACATTATAACCTAAATTGAGGAAATTGCAAGCACTTTCGTCCATGTATGTGTCTGAATTTTCGGGAAAGTCCAACTAACCCTTATAACCTAAGAAAACTCTAGGTTCTTTTATTCCAAAAAAGACTGAAACAAAGGGTTTCGGGGCATAAACACACCAAAAAAGCCTCTAAAATTTAATGTTTTAGCGGTTGCTATAAGATAGATTTTTTGTAGTCATCGCCTGATCACCACTGCATCATGAGGATAATGGTTAACCAAATGGCCAGCACCTAAGCCTCTTCCTCGATACTTCTGGTACTGCTTTCGCCAGTCGCCAAAGAAGAGGTCATCTAGTTTATTTATCCGTTCCAATAAGATAATTTTAGCCATGGTACAAGCACCTGTTACTGACCAATACATCCCACGATGTTTCATACGGTAAGTCACTTTGCGATGCTGGCTTTCCATGGCACCTATACCACGAGAGGTTAGCCCTCGTAATTGTGATGGCCTAGTATCCCTAAAATTTCTAAAGAGTTTTTGCCTAAAAGCATAATAGTTAATATAGTCTTCCTCAGTTTCTATCAGTGTTTCTACTGTATCAAAGACAGTTTCTAATAATGACTTTTTATGAGTTTGAATAGCTTTAAAAACTAAATCCTGTACATACGGATAAGGCTTGAAAAAATCTTTCAACTGCTTATTGAGATGATAGCTGTCCCAAAAATGCTCATGATACTTAATGCCAAGTGCTTTCTTAACCTCTTGAAAGACACGTTTGGTATAGCCTTTACCATTATCTGAATTCGTAATGAGGATGGTCTTATCAGTTATCTCAAAGTGATTGTAGAGATAGTCTAATAGCTCCTCTCTTGCTTGATCATAGTTAGCGTTAATAATTTCATGCTTATTTTGTAAAATATAGCGATTTTTACCAATCTTTCTTGATCCCGTATGGATTAAAAAATGAGCCAAATCTGTATTATGACGTTCATCTCCTCCTGATGTTGTTTTGACCATGACTCCATCCCCTTCCAAGTAGATTCTTTCTGCTTGGATTTTTTGTGGGTGTTCTACGTGCTGTAAGAAACGATAGTGCTCTTTCTCTGAAAAGAGTCTTTCTGCTAGTTTGACAGCTTTTAAGACGGCATCTTTTGTCACTGATAAGCCATAAGCTGTTTCAATTGTACGACAAACTTCCCGATAAGATAATTTAGAAGCGTGTTCCGCCATATGAAGCATGAGTTCAGGAGAGTAGCGCATATAAGGTTTTAGTCCTAACCACTCATCTACTGGGTAGCGTGTCTTTCTTCCTTTTCTCCAGCGGCTTCTTGAAATCGTCACTTCTCCAAAAGTAAAGAGAACTGTTCGCTCGCTACTATCCACTCGTTTATAGCCGTGTTGGCGCATTGTCGTAGCTATTTGTTCGTCATAATCTCTAATCCGTTTCAAAAACTTCTTCTCACGTAATTTAGCCATTTCAATCACAAAAATTTTCTCATCAAATCTCATAAGTCTATTTTAACTTAAATCAAACATTTTGACACTTCAAATAAAAAATAAGCGATTACATATATACTATTTTTTCAAATCGTTATATAATAAAGTTAGCAATTTGCCATGTATGCGCTGTTATTTTAAATTATTATATAATAAAATTAGCAACTAATCACCTAATTAGTAAGAAAGGGGGCTAAGCGTTAATAAGGTGAGCTATTATAAAAAGGAGAAACTCCATGAAACCAAAATCCCTTATCTTATCAATTACATCACTTTTCACCTATTAGGAGCCTGCGCCACTGTCTCTGCAGCTGAATATCAGTCAACCACTCCAGATTTATTATCTCCAGTTATCAATGATAATCAAATTGTGGAAGCTTTACCAGAGGGCGGATTTATTTACAATCTCAATGGAAGCTCGACATTTGATTCTACTATTGTTTCAAATAATCAAGGGAAGCTAATGTCTTATAAGCAGTACAAAGATACAGAAATTCCTAATAAAGGCATGGTTGACTATATAAACCCTCCAATTTTAGTCAGGTCTGCCTCTCCTTATAGGGCTACCAATAATCCTAAGATTCTTCCTTTAGGACAAAGCTATCGTTCTCAAGCCTTCTCAGGGTCAGGTTGGCGTTTTTCAGAACTTAAATTTGAGGCTGTACAAGGAACTGGAACTTGGTTATTTTGGGAATCCGTTGGAGACAGCGGTTTAGTTGGAAATGAATATGAAGCTTACCGTACTTATGAATCTAAAAAAACTGTTTCTAGAGCAGTCATTGGAAACGGTCAAGGAAAATATGTTAACGGTGAAGGTTCTTGGCTATTCTTCTATACTCATAATCCAGTTAATGGATCTTGGTATAGGGTCACAAATAAATAAGGATACATATATTATGAAAAATAAGATTTCTTTAGCCTTAGGGATAGGATTACTATTATGTCCTCTGGCTATTTATTTCCCAACAGGCTTTCGCCTCAACTGAGCAACAAGTGTCACAACAGCGCGCAACACTGGAAAAAGAACATCCAAAAGAAGGGACACTTATAAGAAGCTTTGAAACCCCCTTAACGAAAAAAATGACAGTCAAAGATATCTATAAAGTTGATCCTAATAATCGATCCATTAAAAATTTAAAGAAAAAAGCTAAAAAAGACCCTTACTTGATTAACGCTTTTCTTGGACATCCAGATACAGTATGGGTCATTTATCATGGTGGAGGAACAGATTATAGTTATGATATGCGAACTAAATTTGGCATTGAAAAAATAAATTTAGCAGATGGAAAAGTCATTGACAGGGATGATGACCCTATAACTGTCGGAGCAGCTAAAAAATTATTAATGAACTTTGATAATCAAATTATCGATTATTCTAAGGTCGCCCCATCAAGTAGCACATTGGTTTATTAATAGTAATTCTTCTCTGCTATTGTTACAACAAAAGGATTTTAAAAACTACCTTACTGCAAGATATAATCATAACAGTCATATAAAAAAATAGAATCCTTAAGCCAATCTATGGTATACTACTAGTGTTAAGAGGTCAACGTTCTTTATTATTAGACATTAGCATTCAAAAACATCCATTAATTTTCCCTCTCAACATCATCGCCACTCCTAGCGTGGCGATTTTTTTATCACTAATAAACAAAAAAACAGCCGCAAAGGGCTGAAAAAATAGATTTTTAGGAATACTCCGAGGAGGCCTCTTATTGTACCTATGCCATCACCAATGTCAATAATATTCCCCTATCTCAGTGACAGGGGAATATGGAGAAAGCGAACTTTCATAGGTACATTTTTATCTTACCTCAATCCTACAACCTCGTCAACTAAAAAACCTCCACCCAAAAAGTAGAGGTAAAATGTATCTGTTTGAGTTAATGGGGTTTAATAGTCTCTCCATAGACTATGATTATTCCCAACTTTCCTTACTAGCATATCATTGATTTGCTACTTTTTTAGCACTTCTTATCACAAATCTAAAAATTGATAGATAATACTATGTTAACTAATAAAGATACTAGTAAGCTGAATTTTCGAGAACCTCTTCACCGTAGCCTCCAGCTTGTGGTAAAGGTAGATTTGTAGAATTAGGTGCTCTTAAAATTCTAATTGGTCTAGCACCGGCCTCCCTAGCTGCATGAATATCGTCATCACTATCCCCATAATGAATGTCTGAACCATATTTCTTAATATAATATGATTTATCATATTTGTATGGCTTTTTAGGTTTATCGCCTGTATAATTTACAGCAATTGGTTTGTCTAATTTAAAATCTTTAGCTAAGGCTTTAGCTGTTTTATCAACCTCGCCTTCCTTGTACATTGACCCTCTTGTCCTACCTGTTATAAAAACAATTTTATCTCCTCGTTTTTGATGCATAGCAATTAATTTTTTAGCATATTCTTTGGGAATGGAATCTTGATCTCCTCGTTTTGCAACAAGATCCCAGAATTTTTGTTTATGAAGAAAATCAAACGATCCAGGAGTTACATATTCTTTACCATACTGAAAATATTGACTACTGAAAAGGAGTGTATCATCAATATCAAAACTAACAGTAATCGGCTTCTTACCTTCTAAGCTTTTTTGAATCTCGTCAATAGAAATAGTAGTGACTTTATCTTTATTTGAGTCCGAAAGAGCAGTCATTCCCTCTTGTGTATAAGCTACTTTTGGCCCCTTAGCCTCAACTACTGTTTGTAACGTTATCGTAATCCCTAAAACCAAAAGACTACTCACTAACACTTTCTTCATAAGAACCTCCATAATAAAGTATAAAAATTATTTCTTTAATTAGTTTATCACAAAAAACATAAGAATGAAAGCGATATCATATAAATGGTTGCTTTTTACTTACGTTAAATCTACAGTCTTCAAAGTGATTTTTCTTCTGTCTCTTGCTTAGGAGTGTTCGCTTCACGAGATTTAATATAATCTTTCATTTCTTGGTAGGTTGTATAAGTCTTCAAGGTATCGTCAAAGAATTCTTGCAAGGCATCCTTTTCTATTTCAAATTGTTGAATGGTTTGACGAATATCTGCAATGGATATATCTTTTGGAAGTCCTAGTTCATCTAATAACTGAATGGCAGGCAAACTATTTTCTGGTGTTTGTTCAATGGCTAGTAGAGCCCCCTCAACTTTATGATAGTAAGCCAGGCGTTCATCTAAGGTTTGAAGTTCTTGATTAGTCTCTTGAATAGGTTACACTAAACTAGACAGAATTTATAAAGTGTTCTACACTAAAGAAAAAGGGGAGAAAAACCATGTCTAGAAAAGTACGTCGTCACTTCACCGATGATTTTAAGCAACAAATTGTTGACCTTTACAATGCTGGTAGAAAGCGTAGCAGTCTCATCAAGGAATATGAGCTAACCCCTTCCACCTTCGATAAGTGGATTAGACAAGCCAAAACAACAGGTTCATTCAAGTCTGTTGATAATCTGACAGATGAACAGCGGGAGCTGATTGAACTCAGGAAACGCAATAAAGAACTCGAAATGCAATTAGATATCCTAAAGCAAGCGGCGGTGATTATGGCACAAAAAGGGAAATAATCACTGCTAATAAGGATAACTATAGCATTTCAGCCATGTGTCGTTGGTTGAGCATTCCTCGTTCTAGCTATTATTACAAAGCTGTAGAACCAGTATCTGAAGCGGAACTTGAAGAAAATATCAAAGCTATTTTTCTCGAGAGCGAGTCCAGATACGGATTCAGAAAAATCAAAATATGCTTGAATAACGAAGGTATCACACGTTCACGTCGTCGGATTCGACGCATTATGAAGCGACTCAATTTGGTTTCTGTTTATCAGAAAACCACCTTCAAACCACATTCCAGAGACAAGAATGAAGCCCCTATTCCCAACCACTTAGACAGGCAATTTAAGCAAGAAAGACCACTACAAGCCTTAGTCACTGACTTAACCTATGTTCGTGTAGGCAATCGTTGGGCTTATGTTTGCCTCATCATTGACCTATACAACCGTGAAATCATCGGCCTGTCTCTTGGTTGGCACAAGACCGCTGAACTCGTTAAGCAAGCCATACAAAGCATCCCTTACGCCCTGACCAAAGTCAAGTTGTTCCATTCAGATCGTGGCAAAGAGTTTGATAATCAGTTAATTGATGAAATATTGGAAGCCTTTGGAATCACACGTTCGCTTAGTCAGGCTGGTTGTCCTTATGACAATGCCGTAGCTGAAAGTACGTATCGTGCTTTCAAAATTGAATTTGTTTATCAAGAAACCTTTCAATCGCTGGAAGAACTAGCTCTTAAGACTAAAGACTATGTTCATTGGTGGAATTACCACCGCATTCATGGTAGTCTCAACTACCAAACACCAATGACTAAAAGATTAATTGCCTAGAAAAACACTTTATAAATGTTGTACAGAAAAGTGTTGCCTTTTCAGCAAATTCAACTAACCCCTAATCAGAAAGAAGAAAATTAGTTTAACGCAATAAAATAACACGGTTTTCTGTCTACTTATTTGACATTAGTTCAAATGACTATTTCAAACTATCTTGGGCAGTCCGAAAAAATCTTAAAATAGAAACGAATGAATATCACTATAAAAAGCGTTTATACCATTTAACGACAGCAGAACATGCTTTCTATAGGTTACATCCAAAACAACTATTCCCTATAGTTGGATTTCTTTTATTTTTCGCGTTCTACCTATGTTTTATATTTTGGGTTATGACATCTTATTCAGTGGAACAAAAAATGAAAGCAATGTTTCTTATTATTGCAGGGTCTGCTATGATTTTTATCATCTATATAGCATCACTTCTAATATTTCCATTTCTCAAATGGGTTTACCATTACTTAAAAAAACGGATTAAAGGTATCACTAGACCAAATTGATACAGAATGAAAGTTATCACCGATAAGAATAAAACAATGGATGCCCTGTCCCTATCTACATTGAGATCTCTATAAAGAATAAAGCCCCATATTAAATTTAGTAACAATAGCAATTGGCCAGCATATTGGCTTGTTTCAGCAAAGCTCATCATTTTATACTCCTATACATAACTCGTTAACTCTGAGTTCTAGTTCAAAGTAAGCCATAAAGCTTCTTCTTGTGTGAGTTGCTTGACATGGCCCCAGGTTCCATCTCGTGAATGTTGGTAGGGATAGGTACCATGTTTGTTTCTAGGACTTAAATCGTGAATAATATCATTTTCAATAATCTCCCAAAGAAGACCAGAAAGTTTATAGTGATAACGATTTCCAAGCCAAGTTTTATTCAAATCATCGTATGAACTTATTTCCTTTTCTTCAGGTAAATCCTCATCAATACCTGTCTTAAAATGATTCGTTTCATCTAAATCAATAACATCAAAGATATCTAGAGTATCAATATCCATAACTATTTCTAAATTATTTGACATCTGTTTGTGTCCTTTCACTAGTTTTAGGAAACGAAAAAAGAGAACGAATTTTTCGTTCTCTTAAGCTATAAGGTATTCAATTTTACGTTTCCCGAAACTCTAGACACTTACCCGTCCATATTTTTAGTCAAGCATTTGTGGTATAATGAAGAGATTAGAATTCAGAAAGGAGAAACCATGTCTTTTGACGGCTTTTTCTTACACCATTTAACCAAAGAATTAAAAGAGAGCTTGCTTTACGGGCGTATTCAAAAGGTCAATCAACCCTTTGAACGCGAACTGGTTTTAACCATTCGTAACCACCGCCAAAATTATAAATTGTTATTGTCTGCTCACCCCGTTTTTGGAAGGGTACAAATCACCCAAGCAGACTTTCAAAACCCCCAAGTCCCAAATACCTTTACCATGATTATGCGCAAGTACCTTCAGGGTGCTGTCATTGAGCAGTTAGAACAGATTGAAAATGACCGTATTATTGAGCTTAAAGTGTCCAACAAAAATGAAATTGGCGATGCTATTCAAGCCACGTTAATTATTGAAATCATGGGGAAACACAGTAATATTATCTTGGTGGACCGTTCGGAAAATAAAATCATCGAATCCATTAAACATGTTGGCTTTTCACAAAACTCTTACCGCACCATTTTACCAGGCTCTACCTATATTGAGCCTCCTAAAACAGGTGCTGTCAATCCTTTTACAATTTCTGATGTGCCTTTATTTGAAATTCTTCAAACACAAGACCTATCTGTTAAAAGCTTACAACACCATTTTCAAGGCTTAGGGCGAGACACCGCAAAAGAATTGACCGAGCTTCTGACAACAGACAAATTAAAACGGTTCCGTGAGTTTTTTGCTAGACCTACTCAAGCAAGTTTAACCAATACCTCTTTTGCACCAGTTCTTTTCTCAGAGAGCCAAGTGACGTTTGAGACTTTATCTGAGATGCTTGATCACTTTTATCAAGATAAGGCTGAGCGTGACCGTATCAATCAGCAAGCGAGTGACTTGATTCACCGTGTGCAAAATGAACTAGACAAAAATCGCAACAAACTAAGTAAACAAGAAGCTGAACTTTTGGCTACGGAAAACGCTGAGTTGTTCCGTCAAAAAGGAGAGCTGTTAACCACTTACATGAGTATGGTTCCTAATAACCAAGACTCCGTGGTATTAGACAATTATTACACGGGCGAAAAGCTTGAGATTGCCCTAGACAAGGCACTAACACCTAATCAAAATGCTCAACGTTATTTTAAAAAATACCAAAAGCTAAAAGAAGCTGTCAAACACTTATCTGGCTTGATTGCCGATACCAAGCAAAGTATTGCTTACTTTGAGAGCGTGGACTACAATTTATCCCAAGCAAGTATCGAAGATATTGAAGATATTCGGGAAGAGTTATATCAGGCTGGCTTTTTGAAGAGTCGCCACCGTGATAAACGACACAAACGCAAAAAGCCTGAGCAATACCTAGCTACAGACGGGAAAACCATTCTCATCGTTGGACGTAACAACCTTCAAAATGAGAAGCTGACCTTTAAGATGGCTAAAAAAGGGGAACTCTGGTTCCATGCCAAGGATATCCCTGGAAGTCATGTCCTTATTAAGGACAACCTTGATCCAAGTGACGAGGTTAAAACGGACGCTGCCGAATTAGCAGCCTATTACTCTAAAGCCAGATTATCAAACCTCGTTCAGGTCGATATGATTGAAGCCAAAAAACTTCACAAACCAAGTGGCGCACAACCAGGATTTGTGACTTATACCGGGCAAAGAACCTTGCGCGTAACACCTGACGAGGATAAAATCCTCTCCATGAAATTACCATAAGGCTTAACAGACTAAAAACAGTCCTCCGATGGGAAATGACTCCCAGATAGAGGACTGTTTTGTTATTCTGATAATTGATCATTTAGATGGTCTAAAAATGCTTGCATATTGACATCATCAGGCACTTGATTGAGATAATTGGTAGTCACCTTAACTGCCTTAGTCAGCTCACCGAATTCTCTCAATAGATAAGCATAGTCTTGTAAAAATTCTGGATTTTCTGCTAAATCTCCCGCAATTTCCTTATAGAGAGACAAGGTTTTTTCTTCTTGCTCCAAGGCATGATAAGCTTTAGCAATCGTCCATTTAGTCAAAACATTGTCAATAGTATTATTGTCAAGCGCAACAACGTCCTCAAAACGATCCGCTTCAAAATAAAGCGTGGCCAGTCGCATCAGAATCTCTTCATCATCATCTGCTACTTCTTTAGCTTGAAGAAGATAACTTTCAGCATTTTGGCTATCATGTAACTCATAAGATAATTGTGACGCTAACAATAATAAGTGACTGTCAAATGCATTTTTGCGAAGTCCTTGCTGGGCCAAACGCAAGGCCTCTTGTGTTTTATGTTCCTCATGAAGGCTCAAGGCATAACCATATTCATAACCAGGAAAATCAGGGTTAATGGTCTCCAACTGTTTGAAATATAAGTTAGCTTTTTGGTAATTCTCTTGATCAAATAAAAGAGTAGCCAGTTCAAAAACAGCTTCATCTTCATACTCAATCGCTACTGCTTTTTCTAAAAATTCGATGGCTGCCTCAAATTTACCTAAACTGGCATAGGCTCGTCCAATGCGCTGGTAAGTAGAAATGCCTGTCAATTCAAGAATATGACGATTATCTAACTGTGCATAGTAATCAATAGCTTCCTTAAAATACTGTAAGGACATGTCAATTTCTGCCAAACCAAAAATAACCAATGGCTCTGGGCTGATTGCTACTGCTTGAAGTAATTTCTCACGCGCCACATCTGTCAACCCTTCCATATCATAGAGGTCAGCCATGACTAAAAGAGCTGACAAATAATCGGGACTGTCTTTTGGAATTTTGTCCAAGTAGAGAAAAGCTTCTTCCATAGCATCATCTTCAGCAGCGATTTGTGCCAAGTTAATATTAAGTTCAGGGTAGTCATCAGCCAATTGTAGGTAAAGACGTTTGGCATGTGGCAAGAAACCAATACTTTCTAAATATTCTCCGAGGGCAATCAAGGTTTCCGCATCATCTTCTTTCAAAGCCTTTTGAAAATATTTCTCCGCATGTGCTAAGTCTTGCTGGTCCAAGGAAGCAATCATTTTTTCACTACTCAACATGGTCAATAACCTCCTCAACCACTAGGACTTCTTCATCATACAGGCCACTAACTTTTTGATACCAGTCAAACAATTCTTTCACCACAACCTTGACAGAAGCATAAATCGGAATGACTAAGAAGACACCCCAAACGCCAAACATTGATCCTGCAGTCAACAATAAGAACATGATCGTAATCGGATGAATGCTCAGCTTATTTCCAAGAACAAGCGGTGCCACAAAACGGCCTTCGATGGTTTGCTCAATCATAAAAATCACAAGAACTTTGACTAACATCAACGGCCCCTGCACCATAGCCATAATGATGACAGGAATCATGGCTAGAAAACTCCCTAAGTAGGGAATCATATTGAGAAAGCCTGCGATGATCCCGAACGTAATGGAATATTTAAGACCTACAAGACTAAACATGATAGAAAACATAAAGCCGACAACAATAGCCACCGTTACTTGTCCTTGAACATAGCCTGATAATTGCTTGTTAATATCCCCCAATACCCGGGCCATAGGCATACGTAATTTAATTGGTAAAACATTGACCAAACCATTTTTCATCTTGCCACTATCTCGTAAGAAATAAAAGAGAATAAAAGGTGAAATAATGATGGCAACGGTAATCCGAGCAATGGCACCTGCAAAATTACCAGCCCAGTCAATGGCATTTTTTGAAAAGCTTTGCGCATAATCAAGAGCTTTTTGGCTGGTATTCGCAAGCATATCCTGTAACTGAGGCTTATAGCTGACTAGCCATTCATTTTCAAGTAGCTTGTTGGCTTCTTCATTAACCTTACCAACATATTTAGGTAAGTCCTCAATAAAGCTGGTGAGTTGGGTCTGTACCATTGGCACAAAACCTGAAATCGCCCAGACAAAGAGTAAAATGATTAAGCCAAATACAATAAAAATAGAGGTTGTCCGACTAGGCCCCAAATGATTGATCAAGTCAACGAGGGGCTTGGTTAAATAATAAAGAATGGTTGAAATGACCAAGGGTAACATGATGACCGCAAAAAAGGAAATCACTGGAGTAAACAAAAACGAAATTTTCGTAAAGACAAAAATCGTTAGAAAAACTAAAAGGGTGATTACAAGAGCCATCACTGCTTGATTATTTAAAATCCACTTGTAAAACAAACTGTCTGTTTTAGAGGTATTGGGTGTTAAGGGCATTAAGATATGTTCCTTTCTGTTGAAAACTAAAGGGTAAGTAAATGGTACTCAGTCATAAAAGGTGACGGATTTCTCAATAAGTTGGTTAGTTTCATTGTAGGTAAATTTGGCAGAAAAAAAGGGGCGGTCTTCTAAAATCCATTTAAAAATGTCATAATCCCCTTCCCATGTCGGTTTTTCCAATACCTGATTATATGGTACCCATTCCAGGGTGCCTTCACGTGACTCCTCATCGGAAATGAGGTCTCCTTCAAATCCTGTTACTTTAAAAACATAGGTATACCAATCATGACCTGGTGTGAATTCTGGAAAAGTAATGATTCCTTTAAAAGCTATCTCTGTAACGGTCAAATGGGTTTCCTCTAGAATCTCACGACGGGCACACTCATCTGGGGTCTCTCCCGCTTCAAGCTTGCCTCCAACTGAAATCCACTTCCCTTCGTGGACATCATTTTCTTTTTTATTGCGGTGTAATAATAGCAAGGACTCGCCATTATCAATATAACAAATAGTTGCCAATTGGGTCATCTGTCTCTTTCCTTTCCATCTTTGTTTCTATTATACCAATCTCTGAAAAATATGCTATTATTTTATGATTGGAACAAGCGTTGAATCAAGTAAGGTAACAAAGAGATGATGCCTCTCACTCTTTCAACGCAAACACTTGCTAAAAAAAGAGTCTTATGATTAAATGAAAGCAACTTAAGAAAGAGAGGAAAAGAAATGAACCCACAAGAATTATTTGAGCACATCAAGGAGTTAATCGCTAAAAAAGATTTTGCAGCTGCTAAAACCTTTCTCGAGGACCATAAAGAAGAGTTAGGAGACTACTTTGACAAAGCCAAAACAATGCTGGAAGGTAATGATATGGTCAATGATGCTCTCAAGAAAGTAAAAGGTCTATTTGGCAAATAAGAAATCTTATTCAAAAAAGAGGCAAGAACGGCCTCAAAAATCTCTAGTTTTTGAAAGCTGTTCTTGCCTCTTTTTTGATATCTTTATTTAACTATTCGCAATGAATAAAAGGCTAATAAGGTTGGTGACCGCATGTATACTGATAGGGACTATTAAACGATTGGTTTTGTAGTAAGAATAAGCATAAACAAGGCCACTTGCCATATATAAAAAGCTATGTATCCAACTCGTGGTGTAATGCATGCCTGCAAAAAGCCAAGCGGAAACTATTATTGCTACATATGGGTACTTAGGCAAGATATATCGCATCACTAACCCACGCATGACAAGTTCTTCCAAAAATGGATTTAAGATAACATATACAAGAATCAGTTTGGGCCAGGAAGTTTGAAAAAGACTTTGATTTAAGAGGACTTGATTAGCAGTTTCTCCAATTGGTAACCATTCTGACACCATTTGAATAACTTGGTTGGCGACAAGTCCTGCTAATAGCACCCAGGAAAAAACGCATGCCACAGGCATAAAAAATTCCGTAAACGATGATTGCCCACAATACCTGCCCTATAATAAGAGGCAGCGGGGTTGTGTTTAAGAATTCTTGGTAGGGCACCGTGCCAGGTTCCACATTTTGATAGACTATCGGTATAAGAGCCACTGCTAACTGATCAACAATAATCGTCCCAATATGGTAAAAAATAAGTAATCCTAATCCAAAATACCATTTGATTGGAGAATCTTTTCCTCCTTGCCAACTTAAATCTTGTTTTAAAAGGTGTTTGAACATACTCTCTCCTTCGCATTTTCCTCACTTCTAGAACTCTATTGTATCATATTACTACTACAATAGCAATAAACTACTACTCTTCCCTTTTTACGATTGAGAAAGACTATTTGAGCTATGGAAAACAAAATAGCAAAACCCCTTAGCGATAGGGCTTCCCACATCACTAAGGGGTATGTTCTCTCTAAACCTTATTTTTGGATAACTGTTTGAGTCTTGGCATAATTGGCCTCAACAGCTTCCTTATCAGCTTTCCACCAATCTTGGTGATCTGTATACCATTTGATAGTATCTTCCAAACCTTCTGAAAAGTTTGTAAATTGTGGTTCCCAGCCGAGTTCTTCACGCAATTTTGTAGAATCAATAGCGTAACGAAGATCGTGACCAGCACGGTCAGTTACGTGATCATAAGCATCTTTTGGTTGACCCATTTTCTCAAGGATAAGCTCAAGAACTTCCTTGTTGTTTTTCTCGCCGTCGGCACCAATAAGGTATGTTTCACCGATACGACCCTTAGTCAAAATAGCCCATACTCCTGTAGAATGATCATTAGTATGAATCCAGTCACGGACATTTTTCCCTTCACCGTATAGTTTTGGCTTGATGCCTGATAAAATATTGGTGATTTGGCGAGGAATAAATTTCTCAATGTGCTGGTAAGGTCCGTAGTTATTGGAACAATTTGAAATAGTTGCTTTCACACCGAAAGAACGCACCCAAGCTTTAACAATAAGGTCTGAAGCAGCCTTGGTTGAAGAATAAGGTGAGCTTGGATTGTAGTTCGTATCCGCTGTAAATTTTTCACCTGGTCCTTCACCATGTCCTGGGAGGTCTTCGCGCAAAGGAAGATCTCCATAAACTTCATCTGTTGATACATGGTGGAAACGAATATTATAGTGACGTGCAGCCTCTAACAAGGTATAAGTGCCAATAAAATTCGTGTGAATAAAGGGACTTGGATCGTTGAGAGAATTGTCATTGTGGCTTTCAGCCGCGTAATGCACAATCGCATCCGCTTTTGCGGCTAATTCATTAACCAATTCTGCATCGGCAATATCTCCAACTACTAACTCAACGCGATCCCCTAAAATTTCTTCAATATTAGCTCTATTCCCAGCGTATGTTAATTTGTCAAGGACCGTCACATGCACCTCTGGATGGTTGTTGTAGACATAGTGTACAAAGTTAGAACCGATGAAACCTGCCCCACCGGTTACGATAATATTTTTATACATAAGATACAAAGGGACCTTTCGTTTCCGAAAAAATCTATTAAAAGTAAATAACTCTAAGGGAGATGTTACTCCTAAAAAGGTATCTCTTTCTAAGATTTGAGTCCCATGTTCAGCTCAAAGAGAGAAACTGAACTTTCCTTTCATCATTTTTAGTTGTGGCTTGTTGCCTGAAATAGAGAAGACTAACTTCCCCTCATATCCACCTCAAATGATTAATCTCAATCATCTGAGTATGTTGTTCCCCTATAGGTCTTTTGGTTTCAGTGGTTTGACATCACTAAGAAGAGGATGGTTTTTATCTGCTTCGGAAACTTCTGCAGCTGCTAGATTTTCCCAAGTAATCCCAAGACTTGGGTCAGCATAGTTTACAAAAGCATACTTAGGTTTCAAGTCAAGAGCCCAGTAGTCATTGACAAGATAACTGTAAGAGACAGTCTCTGAAAGAACTTGAAAGCCATTAGCAACCCCTCTAGGAACAAACATTCCTTTTGAAGCATCAATCACTGTCTGGTAGACGTTTCCAAAAGTCTCTCCCTCACGAAGATCAACCCAAGCTCCTAAAACCTTGCCATCATCAGCAACTGAGATGTATTTATCCCAAGGTTCAGCATGAAGTCCACGCAGCACATGCTGACGTGAAAAAGAAACATTGTTTTGTAGTTTTCCTTCCTCAAAAAAACGTTCTGGAAAGCCAATTGGCAACATTTTTTCTTTTTGGAAATTTTCTTTAAACCAGCCACGATTATCCCCACGAACAGGAATATCAAACTCTAGTAAGCCTGGGATTTCTTTGATTTCTCGGCAAGCCAATGGTTTGTCAAAAAAAGTTTCTGTCATTAAGCTTCTCCAATCAAACGAAGCAAGTATTGCCCGTATTCGTTTTTCTTTAAAGATTGCGCCAATTTATGGACATCTTCTTTACTGATATAACCCATGCGATAGGCAATTTCTTCCAGATTTGCCACTTGAGCGTTTTGCAAGCGCTGAACTGTTTCAATATATTGAGCCGCTTCAAGTAGACTTTCATGCGTTCCAGTGTCTAGCCATGCAAAACCACGCCCCATCAATTCAACGGAGAGGTCACCACGTTCCAAGTAAGCCTTGTTGACGTCTGTAATTTCCAACTCACCACGCGCGCTTGGTTTAATGTTTTTAGCAATCTCTACCACGTCATTGTCATAGAAATAAAGTCCAGTCACTGCAAAGTGGGACTTAGGCACTTCTGGTTTTTCTTCGATAGAGATAGCATTCATGTTGTCATCAAATTCCACCACTCCAAAGCGCTCAGGGTCTTTCACTTGATAACCAAAAACGGTGGCCCCTTTTTCTTTGGCAGCTGCCTTTTGAAGCATTTTAGTGAGGCCATTACCGTGGTAAATATTATCTCCTAAAATAAGAGCAACACGGTCATCACCAATAAATTCCTCTCCAATAATGAAAGCTTGTGCTAAACCATCTGGACTTGGCTGTTCCTTATAGGATAAGCTAATGCCAAATTCTGACCCATCTCCTAGCAATTCTTCGAAACGAGGAAGATCTTGGGGAGTTGAAATGATTAAAATATCTTTAATCCCTGCCAACATCAAGGTTGACAATGGGTAATAAATCATTGGTTTGTCATAAATGGGCATCAACTGTTTAGATGCGGCACGGGTCAGTGGATACAAGCGTGTCCCTGAACCTCCTGCAAGAATAATACCTTTCATAGTAGTGCTCCTATTCTTCTATATACCCTATCATTCTATCATTTTTTGAAAGCAGTGTCACGCTTTACCAGTAGACATCGAAAGGTAAGGCTCAGGGGAATAGTCGCTAGCCATTAAAAGTCCTTCGCATCCTAGCAATAACTGAGCTAATTCATAGCCAATCAAAGGTCCAACTGTTAATCCCGATGACCCTAAACCACTAGCTGTATAAAGGTTCTTCAATCCTGGAACCTGACCATAAAAAGGAGAATAATCACTGGTATAAGCTCTTATCCCTACACGACATGATTTTTGATTAGCTTCTTTTAATAACGGCAAATAATTGAGAGCTTGCATTTCAAGTTTTTCTAAGACCTGCCAATCAGGCTCCAAATCATAACCTTTATCATTTTCATGGCTCGCACCAACAGAAATCTTACCTTGATTGAAAGGAATAAGGTCTATTTCACCTTCTGGCATAACAACGGGATAATTGTCGCTGATGACATGATGAACGCCATAATCCAAGAGTTGTCCCTTTTGTGGTCGTACATCAACCTGATAACCTAAAGGCATCAATAAGTCAGGTAACCATGCTCCTGCTGCCAGAATGACCTGATCAAAATAATGACCAGCAATCTCATAACCACTTCCTTGCTGTTTCAGAGTGATTTTCTGCCGAATAACAGGGTAACCACTAGCCTTGAGTAACGTCTCACATAAAGTAGCCCCTTCAACCCTAGCAGCTCCTGAAGCGTACAGACAACTGTCAAAACCAACTAAGCCTGGAAATACCTCTTGTATCTCCTCACATTTTTTTACTTCCAAATGACCGATTAAAGGGGATTCTTCTTGTCGACTTAAAGCTAATTGATAAAGATCTTTTAACTTCTCCTCTTGCTTTTTTAATAAGTAAATCCCATTTTGCTGGTAAAAATCCGTTGCAAAGCCATCAGTCTGTAAATCGCTGACTAACTGTTGATAAAAATCGGCTCCTAAACGAGCCATGCGATACCAAACTTTATTGCGACGCTTTGAAAACCAAGGACTAATAATACCAGCAGCAGCCTTAGTAGCTTGTCCTTGACCATGGTCAAAAAGAGTAACTTCTTTTTGACCACTTTGTTGTAAATAATAAGCGGCGGTTGATCCTACAATCCCCGCCCCAATAATGGCTATTTTCATCTGTTTATCCTATCCTTGTTTATCCTATCCTAATGCGACATCCATCACCATCATAATCACGAATCCTAGCATTAACCCTAGGGTTGCCACGTCTGTGTTACCGTTGGTCTGCGATTCTGGAATCAATTCTTCCACCACCACAAAAATCATAGCTCCTGCTGCAAAAGATAAGGCATAAGGCAAGACCGGAAGCATCAACAAGACCAAGGCTGCTCCTACAACAGCACCAATTGGCTCCACAATAGCTGACATGGCACCCCAATAAAAAGCTTTTAAACGTGACTTGCCATCAGCACGAATAGGAATAGATAAAGCTGCACCTTCTGGGATGTTCTGCAACCCAATACCAATCGCTAGTCCTAAAGCGCCTAACAAGGCTGATGTTGAGACGTTACCATAAGCCAAAGCTCCAAAAGTCACCCCAACTGCCAAACCTTCTGGAATATTGTGAATCGTAATGGCTAAAAACAACAGAGCTGTCTTAGACAATTTTTTAGGAGGCTGCAAACCTTCCACATCTGAGACCTCTTTGTCGAGATGCAAATGCGGTACAATGGCGTCTATAAATCTAATAAAAAGACCACCAAGTAAAAAACCAAAAGCCGCTGGAAACCAAGACCAAACACTACCGTCAGCCTTTGCATAGGCAATAGATGGTTCTAAAAGCGACCAAAAAGATGCCGCAATCATGACACCAGCCGCAAAGCCCATCATAATATCTAATAATTTACGACTAATGTTCCTGAAAAAGAAGACAATAGCTGCTCCTAAAATAGTACAACCCCAAGTAAAAAGTCCTGCTAAAAATGCTAATAATACTAGATTTTGCGACAATAGCCAATCCATCTTAATTCCTCAATCTCCTACAAATGGCTAAACGGATTGGTTGAAGCTTCACTTGAAATAATGCTGACATCCCAATCGTTCTCTTCTTTCCAGCCTTGGAGTTTCTCACTTATTTTCTCCGTAAACAGCACTTCAATGTGATGCCCCGGGTCAATTCCCATTAACCCTTCTGTCAGCATCTCCTGTGCTGTATGGTAATAAATATCCCCTGTAATGTAAACATCCGCACCTTTTTGTAAGGCAGCAGGATAAAAATCATCACCACTTCCACCACAAATGGCAACCTTTGACACCAAAGGATTTGCTTTATCGTAGCGCACGAGCCGCACCGCATCTAAGTTAAAGATTCGTTTGACTTTACTTGCCAATTCTTCTAACGATTGCTGCTCAACAGTTCCGATACGACCGATGCCAGTCCCCTCTTTTGTTTCAGATAGATAAGTCGTCTCCTTGATTTCTAGCAGATCACAAAACCAATCGTTTAGCCCACCTGGTACAATATCAATGTTGGTATGGCTGACATACACAGCAATATCATGCTTAGCCAAATCTAGAAGAATATCACGCTGAGGGGAAGAGACAAGGTCTTTAACCCCTTTGTAAATCGGAGCATGCTTGGTAATGATTAAATCGACACCTTTGGCAATAGCCTCAGATACGGTTTGTTCACGGATATCTAAGGTAACCATAACTTTGTGGATGTCCTTATCAAGACTACCAATTTGTAACCCACGCACATCCCCTTCCATCGAGAGATTTAAGGGACAAAAGACTTCGTAGGCATCAATTAGGGTTCTAGCTTTCATGATTGATCACCTCTTCTATTTGGTTGATTTTTTGTTGAATAGCTGCGCGGTCATCCCGATTAGTTTCTGGAACACAGGACAAGGCGTAAGCTAACTTCTCCAGCTCTCGCTGCCATTTTCCAATAAAAACAGCCGACTGTTCACGACTTAAGAAGGGTCCGAATCGTAAGTCTTTGGCTGATAGTTTCTGGCTGCCAGGCTCAGCTACGATAATTTCATAATATTTGTCATTTTCAGTCATAATCGTTTCGGCAACTATCCTAAAAGCGTTAGCTGATAACCAGGTCCGTAAATCATCCTCTCTGTTATTAGGTTGCAAAATCAGGCGTTCAATGCCCTGCAATTTTTCCTTACCTGCTTCTAAAATATCAGCAATTAAACGCCCTCCCATACCACAAATGCTAATGGCTGTTACGTGGTCAACCTCTTCAAAAGCTGCTAATCCATTAGCTAAACGTACCTCAACCTGATCGCAAAGACCTGACTGACTAACATTTTTAAGAGCAGACTCATATGGTCCTTTGACCACTTCACCCGCGATAGCTGCAGAAATCTGATTGCTCTCCACTAAAAATATAGGAAGGTAGGCATGGTCGCTGCCAACATCTAAAAGCTTGGCCCCTTTAGGAACATATGCTGCAACTTGGGCTAAACGGTTTGATAAATGACTTTCCATCTTGACTTCTTTCTAAATTGTAATGCTTTTATTATAGCAAAATTCTCATCATAACAAAAGAAAGCCTAAGATTAGGCTTTCTAGGCTTTCTTTTTCCCGTAAGTATCCTTATAGTATTTGCAATAAGTTTGGACGGGACAAATCGCACATTTTGGATTTTTAGCCAAGCAATGATAGCGACCAAAGAAAATCAAACGATGATGCGTGATAATCCAATCTTTTTTAGGGATTTTAGCCATCAAATCTTGCTCAATCTCAGTCACATCTGCATCAGGAGCTGACACATTCAATCGTTTGGCAACCCTTGAGACATGAGTGTCTACTGCAATTGCTGGCACAGCATATACTTCTGCCAAGACAACATTAGCAGTTTTACGGCCAACTCCTGGCAAAGATTCTAGTTCTTTGTGTGTTTTTGGCACTTGTCCACCAAAATCGGTTAACATAGCTTGAGCTGTCTTGATGATATTTTTAGCTTTATTTTTGTAGAGGCCTATGGTTCGCAGACAATTTTCAACATCAGTCACATTTGCAGAGGCTAGATCTTCTATTTCAGGATATTTAGCCCAAAGGGCTGGTGTGACTTTATTAACTGCTTTGTCAGTGGTCTGTGCTGATAAAATCACAGCAATTAAAAGTTGAAATGGAGTTTCCCAGTCTAACTCCCCTTTAGCTTCAGGGAACATCTCAGCAATTAAGGCTAAAACTTTACGTAAGCGTTCTTTTCCTATTCTCATGAGTCGCTCCAAAGGTTCATGGCTGCCAGAAAATCATCAGATACGTTGACTTGAGAAGCATTCTGATCTTCTCTTGCCCGTTTACGCTCTTCTACTTGTCTAAGGTTAACAATGCCTTCTTTTCGCCAATTACGTAAGATAGCTTGAATGTATTTCCAATTGGTTTTACCATTGAAAACAGCTTCTTTGAGGGCCTCTCGAATCAAGTCTGGATCTGTTTTATCCTCACGAAGGGATTTTTCCAAATCTTCTAACTCGAAAGGACTCAAAAAACGCCCTAATTCTCGTTCAAACTCATCAACTAACTGTTTGAAATGATTAGGTTCTGTTTGATGTTCAGAATTGGTAGAAGCTTGACTAGCCAATAGTTGATCTAGTTTTGCCAAGACTGGACTAGCGTCAAAAATAATCTCAATCTCACCAGCCAACTCAATGGTTTTCATATCCAAGAGTTCTTGACTCGTCAAAGATGAAATGACCTTGTTAATGTCTGCAACCGATTTACCAAGGGCATTAGCAATCTGACTAGGCGCTAAATCATCACGCTTTGTCGTATTTTGCAAATAGAAAAATTGCCAGACCAAAAAATCATCTGAGCTCTTAAAAATATCTTTGTAATGAAAAAGCAAGGCACTTGGAAGGACCAAGTTACCTGACTTATAATGTTCTAAAAAACTCATAATTCCTCTATCAAGAGACTAGGATAATCTCTGTATCGTTTGCTACTTCACTGATTTCAGAAACCTAAACTCGTTCAGTTGACTAATCTATTATACTCTACTTGAAAAGAGCAAAGCCAATACGCTTATCTTGCAGCAAGAAACTTTCGAAGTTGTCACTTTTCATATCCCTTTACCACATGCTCTCTTCTAGTACTTTTTGAGTCGTGTTTTTTTATTATCCAGGAAATTGCATTAAGACTTTGCAATCATAGTCGCCAATCGCATCACGGCCGTTTAAACCATCCAACTCAATAAGGAAGGCACAACCTGCAACTACACCACCAAGTTGTTCAATCATGTCGATAGTGGCTTTTACCGTTCCACCAGTTGCTAATAAATCATCAACAATCATCACACGTTGACCTGGTTTGATAGCATCTGAGTGCATGGTTAAGGTATCAAGACCATATTCTTTTTCATAATCAGCGGACACCACATCTCTTGGCAATTTACCTGGCTTACGAACAGGTGCAAAACCGATACCAAGTTCTACTGCTACAGGGCAACCGATGATAAAGCCACGCGCTTCTGGGCCGACAATCATGTCAATGTCTTTGTCGCAAGCGTACTGAGCAATTTCACGAATAGCGTAGCTATATGCCTTACCATCCGCCATCAAAGGGGAAATGTCACGGAAAGTGATACCCTCTTTAGGGTAGTTTTCAATTGATGCAATGTAATTTGTTAAATCCATAATTAATTCTTTCTAGTGGCAAGCTGCCAAAAATAAAATACTCTTCATTATATCACGAAAACTTTTTTTCGTAAAATAAGACTTTTACCTATTACTTTATTAAGCGTTAACCGTTTTCTGAAGGCAGGTATGATTATGGTTTCGAATTGACCAAATAATCATACATTTCTTGAGGACTGGCCAAGGCCATGATTTCTTGGAACTTCACGAGTTCTTTTAGCTCTTGGTAGATACGACTCTCAGAAATATCTCGCTTTTGCGCTTGTGGGTTAACTGTCATCAGGCCATCTTCAATCGTCACAAAAGCTAGCTCTTCAAAAATCTGAATGAGCTTAATCAATAAAAGTTTGTCAATGTTTAAGTAGCGACTCAAGTCAGTCAATTTATGACGCACATCAAATTCTGGAAATTGGTAAATGGTTTTATAGAGTTTAGCAAACTGTTCACGACTTCCAAAACCTGTTAGGTAATAGGGGTGTTTAATCTGATTTTTAAAATAAATGGCATCGAAGGTTCTATCAGCGAACTGATGACGCCAGTCTTTAAAAGACTCTGGAAGCTCTTTAATAACAATAACTGTTGCATTGGGATCTTCCTCAATCGTCGGAATACCTTCGGGTAGTTTAGCTGTTTTTGACCGTAAATCAAGCAACTGCACCCCTTCAACACGAGCGTCAACCAACATTAGTTGGAGGCTGGTATTGCCGTTCCAGTGGTTGACGGATAAAGTTACCGCTAACTCTAAACCAGTAGCTTGTTGAAAGTCTTGTAGTTGGCTTCCTTGACCAAAAGCCAGAACATCAAAGGAGGTCTTACCCTGGCTGACTTTGAATTTAAGATGACTCTGGTCTTGACCCATGGTACGCGCTTGACTAACTTTAATATCCTTAACATAAAAGATTGGCTTAGGATGATCCATCCCATAGGGGGCTAGTTTGTCCAAACTCTTTAAAGTATCAAGACTAAGATCCTCCAAAGACAGTCTTTCATCAATAGTTAACGTATTTTTAGCAGTCTGATCTAAGCCACGTTCTATCACAAACTGACAAAGCAAGTCCGATAAAGCTTCTAAATTATCCACGGGCAAAGTCATCCCAGCTGCACCAGCATGTCCACCGAAAGCTGTAAAAAGAACACGATTCCCACTTAAGGCTTCAAATATGTTAATGGCCTCTAAACTTCTGGCCGAGCCTTTCGCAAAACCGTTATCAATAGCTAAGACAATGACCGTCTGTCCAATGGCTTCCATAATGCGACCCGCTACAATACCTAGCACACCTGGATGCCAACCAGCTTGAGCTAAGACTTGAACTGGTTTTTGAGGATCAACCATAGCCATCGCTTGATCAAAAATGTCTTGGACCAAAGCCTTACGCTCTTCATTTTTTTCCTTAATCATCAAGGCAATCGCTTGGGCTTCTTGATCATCAAAGCCCGTCAGTAGCTCAATAGCTGGATTAGGATCATCTAAACGACCTAAGGCATTCAACTGGGGAGCAATCTGAAACCCAACAGCATCTTCCGTAAATTGGTCCAAATCAATAGAAGACAAGGACATCAGTTCCTGCAACCCCACTCTTTCAGTGTGTTTTAGCATGGTCAAGCCATTTTTGACCAAGACACGGTTTTCACCTGTCAAGCTTACCATATCAGCAATGGTTCCAATAGCTACCAAGTCTAGACAGTCTGTTGGTAAACTTTCTAGCAAAGCTGTTGCCAATTTAAAGGCAACGCCACAGCCAGCTAAGTGTTTAAAGGGATAATCAGCATCAGGATGCTCAGGGTGAATGATGGCAAAGGCTTCTGGCAATTCTTCAGGCAGGCTATGATGGTCAGTTACAATGACATCAACTTCCTGTTCTTGAGCATATCTAATCGCTTCATGTCCGGCTACGCCATTATCAACCGTGATAATTAGGGACACAGCTTCCTGCTCAATAAAATATTTATAGACGCTCTGGTTGGGGCCATAGCCATCTGTAAAGCGGTTGGGAAGATAAACCAAAGGCTCTGCTCCCATCATGTCTAGGGTTTCTTTGACAATAGAAGCCGACGTCATGCCATCAGCATCATAGTCGCCGTAAATGAGAATTCGTTCGCCCTCTTCAATAGCTTGACGAATTCTTGGCACAGCTTTTGCCATGTCATGTAGCAAGTAAGGATCATGCAGTTGAGACAAGTCCGCTGTTAAAAACTCATCTAAGGCTTCTTCAGTCCTTATCCCTCGATCATAAATCAACTGAGCGGCGGTCTGGGTTAGACCTTTTGTCTTTGCTAGCTTAAAGAAGCCATCATCTGGCTTCTTGTCTTTTATTTTCCAGCTATATTTGGATTTAATCATTTATAATTAAATACCTTTCTTGCAAGATAATCAGATAATTTAGGGAAAAGGGTGTAAAATTGATGGGTCACCGCTAAACTAAAGGGCAAATTCAATTCTCGTTTATTTTTCCCGATAATGGAAATCAAGCGCTTAGCCACTTGATTTGGTTGGAGGGTAAATTTACCAACGCTTTCCAAATAGTGTCCTGACGGATCCGCTTGTTCAAAAAACTTGGTGGCAATGGGACCTGGATTCACGGTGGTCACGTAAACACCTTTATCCGCTAATTCTAAGCGAAGGGCATTAGAAAATCCGATAAGGGCAAATTTAGTCGCCGAATAAATACTCGATTTAGCGGATGCAATCAAGCCTGCCATGGACACAATGTTAATAAGATGGCCTTGCCCCTGCTCTGCCATTTGCTGACCAATCAAGCGAGCAAAGTGAATACTTGCTAGGGTGTTAACCTGAAACATATCAGCTATTTCTTGGGCGGAAAACTCTTCAAAACCTTTGAAAGCTCCATAGCCAGCGTTATTAATCAAAACATCCACACGGCCATAACGCTGGTAAATCTGGGCAACCATCTCCTCAATGGCTTCTGAATCGGTAATGTCCACTTCAAGGCATTCTTTGTTGTCAATATGCCTGTAACAATGTTCTAAGCGCTCTTTGCTACGCCCTAATAAAATCAAGCTGTCTTCCTTGGGTAACTGCTTAACAATTGCCTGAGCCAGTCCTCCAGAAGCTCCCGTGATAACAATGATTCTTTGTGCCATTAAATAATCACTTCCTCTAAATCTTGTACCATTTTAACATTTTCAAATATAGTGGCGGCATCTTTTTCCATCTGGCGACAATCACGCCCTAAAAAGCGAGCTGATACATGATTGAGCAAGAGACGTTTTGCGCCTGCTTCATGAGCGATTTGTGCTGCCTGCATGTTGGTAGAATGCCCGTGATTTCTCGCAATCCGCTCGTCACCCTTACCATAGGTGGATTCATGAACCAAAACATCTGCATCTTTAGCGAGTTTAACACTGGCAGACGTTTTGCGCGTATCGCCGATAATGGTGATGATTTTGCCTTTTTTAGGGGCAGAAATATAATCTTTGGCACAAATCAGGCGGCCGTCTTCCAACTCAACGTCTTGACCATTTTTAATTTTGCCAAAGAGTGGTCCAAAGGGAACACCCGCTGCTTTTAAGGCTTCTGCGTCTAGGGTTCCTTCTAAGTCTTTTTGAACTACTCGATAACCCATGCAAAAAATGGTATGCGCCAGACGCTCTGCATAGACCACAAACTTATCTGTTTCCATTATTTTACCTAATGATTTGTCATCAAATTCATGAAAGTGTATGGTGTAGGGAAGACGAGACCCTGACATTTTCAAACTAGTCAGGACATATGTTTTGATACCCACAGGGCCGTAAATATCAAGATCCGTTTGCTCTTCACTAGCCTGAAACGCACGGCTGGACAAAAATCCTGGTAAGCCAAAAATATGATCGCCATGCAAGTGGGTGATAAAAATCTTTTTAATTTTGCGAGGTTTGATGGTCGTTTCTAAAATTTGTCTTTGGGTTCCTTCACCACAATCAAACATCCAAACTTCATTGATTTCGTCTAAGAGTTTCAATACTAGACTTGACACATTGCGCTGTTTGGCAGGTTGACCGGCTCCGGTTCCTAAAAATTGTAATTCCATTCAGTCTATTCTTTCTATTGGGTAATGTAAATCATAAATTCTCGTTGGGCAAAGTCATAATAACGTTGACCAGTAAAAGCTTGACTAAGGGTACAGAGTTCATCTACATTAAAGCCTTTAAGCAAGACAACATCATTTTTTAGACGGTAAATCTTCGTCAAGAGTGCGTCATCAGGCGTAATGTCTTCAGATTGTCCTTGGTCAAACTGCTTGGCCTGCATTTTAAGTTGGCCTTTATCTTCATAAACCATGTATTGTGGGAAAATTTGTGTTAATTCAAAAAGGATGTTGGGATCCTTAGGCTCTGCTTTTTCAGAAAATACCAATGCAACTTCTTGGTCATTTTGGTAAGCAAAACCATAAGCTTTTCCAGACAAATTGAGGCGTACAAAAGGCTTGATTTCCTCAAAGGAAGGGTGGTCAGTAAAGAGCCCCAGAGCCTTAGAAAGCGTAAAATAATAATCAGTCGCAGCCTGCGGCGACTGTTTTTGATATATTTCAGCAAAGTAAGCATTGATAACACTGGGTGGTGGGGTAATAAAAGCTAGTTTTTGCTGGTCTGTCAAATTGGCTAACAGATGGTTTAGGTAGTTGGTATCCAGACTAGTAAATCCACCATAGTTTTTTGCTAAATCAATATAATTATTCATAAAAATCGTCAAGTCTCCATTGCTGTTTTTTGGAAATATAGCCAGATATCTCTTCGGTTTCTTGGTCAAACGTGTAGTGGTCTAAAAGGGCTACCCGATTCAAGTCGTACAGTTTATAAGCCTTGTCTTGATGCACTTTGATAGTAAAAGGAATAAACTGATCTCGAATTTGGTCAATGATTAAGCGTCTCAAGAGAAGTTTACTGTCTTTTGAACGCGCTGAAACCCTAACATTTGGAAATACGGTAGCTCTTAACTGCTCTGCCATATCCATTTTGTTGTAAACAGCTAAGCGTGGAATATCTAGCATGTCCAACTCTTTGAGGAGATCTAAAACTACCTTTTCTTGCTCGCTATGATTGGGATCACTCGCATCAATCACATGTAAGAGCAAATCCACATGTTTGCTTTCTTCCAAGGTTGATTTAAAGGCAGCCACCAATTCTGTTGGCAAATCTTGGATAAACCCTACGGTGTCCGTTAAGGTTGCTTGAAATTGATTTTCTAAGTAGAGTTGCTTTGTGGTCGCATCCAAGGTAGCAAACAATTCATTGGCTTCATAATGACTATCATCTGTCAACAAGTTCATAATGGTTGATTTTCCAGCATTGGTGTAGCCAATCAAGCCAATTTTAAAGGTGTCTGATCCCACCCGACGATCTCTAATTGTTTGACGGTTTTTCGCTACCTGAGTTAATTGGCGTTCAATATCAGCAATCTGATGACGAATCGAACGACGATTTAATTCTAATTGGCTTTCACCTGGTCCACGGCTCCCAATACCACCTGCTTGACGGCTTAGCATGATGCCCTGTCCAACCAAGCGAGGTAACATATACTTCAATTGGGCAAGGTGTACTTGTAATTTGCCCTCATGGCTTCTGGCACGCATGGCAAAAATATCTAAGATTAACTGCATACGATCAATAACTTTAACCTCTAAAACAGTTTCTAGATTAGCATTTTGTCTAGCAGTCAAACGATTGTTGACAATGACTGTATCAATCTCATCTGCTTCCACAATCGCCTTAATCTCATCCAATTTTCCTGAACCGATAAAAGTTTTGCTATCGTAACGCTCCCGCTTTTGGGTAAAACTTCCAATAACTTCTGCCCCGGCGGTCTTGGCCAGATTAGCTAACTCAGTCATGGACATGTCAAAATGTTCTGTTGTTTGCAGTTCGACTCCTAAAAGAATCACTCTCTCCTGCTGACGTTTTGTCTCAATCATTACCTTTACCAATCCTCCAAATTCCGTAAACTTTATTATAACACACCTTCACTAGTTTCTGCTAATCTTACTCTAGAGGTTTTATCCTTACTCAAGGAAATGTTTGACCTTGTCATAGACGACTTTTGGGTAATCAGAGGCAGTTATCGTCTCAAAATGGACAAACATTCGATTACGGAACCAGGTTAATTGGCGCTTAGCAAAGCGTCTGGTGTTTTGTTTTAACTGATCACTAGCTTCTGCTAAAGTCATTTCACCTGCAAAATAGGGAAATAATTCCTTATAACCTATGCCACGACTAGCCTGAACAGTCGGGTAATGCTCATATAACCATTTTGCTTCTTCCAACAAGCCGTTTTCAAGCATACGATCCACGCGCTGATTGATACGGTCATAGATCACTTGACGGTCATCATTCAAGCCGATAATAAGCGGCTCATAAGCCGTCTCGGCATTCTCTAATTCATCAGCAAACTGAGCCAATTCAAGGGCTCGGATCACCCGCCTGCGATTCACCTGATCAATGCTAATATTATTGACTTGCAAGCGTTCATACAAGTCGTGATCGTCTAGTTGCTCCAACTCATTCCGATAGGCTTTTACAGCCTCTTGGTCTACTGTTCCTCCTAAGTGGTAACCTTCTAGTAAACTTTGAAGGTAGAGACCAGTTCCCCCCACAATAATCGGTAATTTCCCACGACTAACAATGTCTGAAATAGCTTTTTGAGCATCTTGAACAAAATCGTAAGCCGAATAAGACTCAGTCACCTCACGAATATCAATTAAGTGATGAACTGCTTCCTCCTGCTCTTCTCGAGTTGCCTTGGCTGTTCCAATATCCAACTGTCGATAAACTTGTTGGCTATCTCCTGAAATAATCTCACCATTAAACTCCTGAGCTAAGGCAATCCCAAGTGCTGTTTTCCCCACTGCTGTCGGACCAACAATCACAACTACTTTTATTTTTGTCATTTCCTTGTCTTTCTATTAGAAAAGCGTCCAAAAAACGCCTTTTACTTGAAAAATAGCTTATTTTTCGCTACCATATATTATAACATAAGATTAAGGACCACTGAGGTCCTTCACTAGAAATGGAGAATAATCATGGTTAAGAAATATCAATTTGTTAAGGGTCTTGCGACTGGTGTTTTAGCAACTGCTGCTACCGTTGCTGGTGCTGTCTTTGCTGTTAAAAAAACAATTATTGATCCTGAAGAAGAAAAAGCGGCTTTCGTTGAAGAAAACCGCAAAAAAGCAGCGCGTCGTCGTGTTGCTCGTTAATCAGATTGACAATAATCAAAAAAGCTAGCCTATCACTGCGCTAGCCTTTTTCTTTATCTTAATGAGCTTTTAAGAAATAACTTACATATGTTACAGCACTTCTGTCATCTATTTTTCTTGCAGCCAAATAAGAAGTTCAAGTAAGCTCCGTAAACATAACTGACTAAGGCTGTTGCCAACACGACTTCAGCAAACAAGAGCCCTTGCCATATCCAATCAGTCCATCCTAAAAAAGTTAAAGCCATTTTCAAGGAAGTAGCGCTAATCACAAATGGAAAGGTGAAAGCTGAAAAGCCGGGATTAAAGGGACGATTGAGTAAACGAGGCAGTTGCAAAACCACAAAAGCATATAATACCTGTGAACTGATGAGAAGAAAGAGAACCATTCCTTCTTGCGGCTTGGAAAAGGCTGCTAAGTAAGAAGCTGACAGCAAGGACAAAGGAGCACAGAACGTTGAAATATTGGGCATTGCCGCGTCAGCCAGACCAATTCTATAAGCCTTTGTTGCCATAAAGGGTAAAATCACACCTGTTAAAGACAGGCATACCCAAAAAACCACTTGTCCTAACAGAAACTGCTTGCTAGCAGGAGACGTCAGTGCTGCCATAGCAATTCCTACAAAGAGAACTGACCATGAAGGAAAGACATTATCCCACGAAAAAGGGAAAACAAACCGGTACTGATAATAGACAATCAGAACAAGATTCCCTAAAAAGAATAACCACCAAGCCAGATAACCTAAACACTGCCCACCCGTTGCCTTTAGATAGAGAGATGCCAACAACATCCCTGTCATAAAAAACGTTGGAAAAACAGAAGCAATTAGAGGTTGTCGTAACTGCATTTTCGTCTCGTGAGGGTTTCTGATTATACCAGCCAGCAAGATACCATAGATAAATAGGGAGGCTGAGAGGCCCAGATAACCAAATAGGGGGAAATAAGTGGCCAAGAGATTGCCTAAGGAAAGGGTTCCTAATGCCAATCCCGACATTACTAAAGGAGGATTCTTCCAAGGTGTCATAATAGTCCTTTTCTTGTCTATCAATAAGTCTTTGTGAGTAATTTCATCTTGTCTATTCTAACATATCAGAGTTACTTTTAACATCCAGAATCTATAAATGCTCCACTATCTCAGAGAGAGTTTTCACTGTTAAAGACCACAAAAAGGAGTAAGAATCCAATTCCTACTCCTATATCGTTTTATTAGTGAGCCGCAGCAGTCACTTTCTTAACAGCTGCATCCTCTGCCATTTTTGCCATAAAAGCAGCTAAATGTGGGTAATTTTCATATGATTTAGGTGTTTTTTGCGACCATAAGGCCATGACATAAGCATAAGCATCTGCAATAGTTCTCTGATCGTGATAAACATGCCCACTATCTCCAATAAGACCATCTAAATGCGTCATAGCAATATCAATCCGTTTGTAAGAAGCTTGTTTGACTTCTTCAAGCGCTTGATTCTCTTGAGAAATAGTGTAGCGATGAGGGCTAAACATTGGCCAAAAAGCAGGGTGAAAATCACCTGTTAAGAAGTCCATGATTTCGTTGAATCGACTTTCTGCCAAAATATTGTCTTGGGGAATGAGCTGAGCTCTCGGAGCTTGTTTCGCTATAAAGGTCAAGATGGTACCTGCCTGTGTGATAATTTGACCATCATCAAGCTGTAAAGCTGGCACCATCCCCAAAGGATTGATGTTAAGGTATTCTTCAGAACCCAGTTTTACCTTCTCTACCTCGTAATCCAATTGTGCCCATTCCATAGCTATCCAGCAAGCTAAGGCACAGGTTCCAGGAGCATAATAAAGTTTCATCGCAATTTCCTCCCTAATTAGTATTAAGTTAAGTATAACACTTTTTGAAAACCTTTTCAGGGATAAAGTATCCTTGTCTCATGTTTTTCTTTCTAAGAGGCACTTATTTTGAGACTGGTTCAACAGAAACTCACCATTCTTTTGAACAGGTTCTAAGTAGAGTTGGTATTGACGTCTTCGGTGTTGATGGCTCTGCATGACAAAATGAGCTTGGCGTCCACGTTCACTAGTATCTCGTTGCAAACGTCTCTGCAATTCAGTCTCATTATCTGTATAGCAAAAAATAGAAAGATCAAACAATTCTTTTTCCAAGAAGGTAGATGACATCCCCTCAACAATCAACAGTTTACCTTGCCCTGAAATAATTTGACTAGGTGACCATGACGTATCAATCGTTAACAAATCCATTCCTTTTCGAAACATAAGGATATCTCTTTTGAGACTGGCTAACTCATGCCTAGCAGGATGGCAGGCAGGCATCTGATAACAGCCTTCTACACCTTTTAAATCATAGGTCACTTGAACACCTGAACTGTTACTTATAATATAGGCATCTGTTTCCAATAAATATGTGCTGTCTTTTGGTAAAACTTGATACAATCGTTTGGCTAAGGTCGTTTTCCCAGAGGCCCCATGCCCACAAATACGAATAACTGTTTTCTCTTGCTCCTCAATACTATCCAAAATTGCTTGAATAACTCTTTCCATATGCCACCTCTTCTCTATTGTTGATAGCATTAGTATAACAAAAAACAAACCAGTTACCTGATTTGCTTTGAGATATTAGGCACCTACAAATTCTGGTAAGGTTTCGCCAATTGCTTCAAGGCGAGCTGCCCATTCTTGACGGCTCAAACCACTTTCTGCAACATAACGGTTACGATCATGGGCACGGCATTCTGCACAACACCCACGGACATATTTGTCTTCGTTTTCTTCAGAAGTGAAGATTTGTTTGTTACAGAATGGATTGGCACAATTAACGTAACGTTCACATGGTGTGCCATCGAAATGGTCACGTCCGATTACGGTTGGATCGACATGGTTGATTGGCACGGAAATACGTTCATCAAAGACGTACATAGCTCCATCCCAAAGCTCTCCTTGAACTTCAGGGTCTTTACCATAGGTTGCAATACCGCCATGAAGTTGACCAACGTCTTTAAAGCCTTCACGCACCATCCAACCAGAGAATTTCTCACAACGAACCCCACCAGTACAGTAAACAACAACACGTTTTTCCATAAACTTATCTTTGTTATCGCGTACCCATTGTGGTAATTCACGGAAATTACGGATATCTGGGCGAATAGCTCCGCGGAAATGACCAAGGTCGTATTCATAGTCATTACGCGTATCTAAAACCACTGTATCTTCATCAAGCAGTGCTTCTTTAAATTCCTTGGGTGATAAGTAAGCACCTGTTGTTTCAAGCGGGTTAATGTCGTTATCAAAATCATTATCTTCCAAACCAAGATGAACAATTTCTTTTTTGTAACGGACAAACATTTTCTTGAAAGCTTGCTCATCTTCTTCATCCATTTTAAACCAAAGGTCTGCAAAGCGCTCATCGCTATGCACCCAATCCATGTATTTTTGAGTTGTTTCATAGTCACCTGAAACCGTACCATTGATGCCTTCGTCCGCAATCAAGATACGACCTTTAAGACCAATCGACTTACAAAAAGCGAGATGCTCAGCAGCATAGGCTTTAGCATTTTCAATAGGGACATATTTATAGTAGAGTAAAACTCGAATCTTATCTGACATGTGTTCTCCTTCGTTATCATTTCAATTACTCTCCATTATAACTTGTCAAAAAAGGTCTAAGCAAACCATTTGCTTGTCTCTTTTGTCACAAAAAACTTAACTATCTAAGTTTTTTATCCCGTCATGAAGGTTAAACAAATGATTAGAAGCTTTCGATAGAAAGTGCTAAGATAGGAGCAAGGAGGTTATGAGTAATGACTTACGAACTTTGTTTAGAATATGGAACTTATCCACTGTCTCTTGTGGATGCTGCTTTAGGAGAGGATCAAAATCCACCAGAATTTATCCAAGATGATCAGGTGCTTCTTAATAAACTTGACATCATGAATCAGCTTTTTCATGACTTATTTGCAACCATTGAGTCGCAATTTCACTACATTGGTTTTAACATGCCAGAAAAGAGGGCTCAGATTCGGGAACTCTACGATGAAGTGATTACTATTTTGGAAACGAAGTATAAGGATTATCCTATCGTTATTGAAAAATTCCTCCTCTAATCCTGATAAAAACAAAACGCTAGAAACAAAAGTTTCTGGCTTTTTGAGTAACATCAAGCGCTGCTTAAGATTCAAATCGCTTGGCAAAATCAATAAAGTCTTGGACTGAGTCTGTTAAAAATTGCGCGGCAGTGGAATCTATGAAGTTCCCCTGTGCATCCACAATGGTATGAATGTGTGCTAAATAAATTTCTGGTTGTGGCATGACAGGAACATTCAAAAAGACCAAACTCTGTCTCAAATGATGGTTTGCACCAAATCCTGCCAAACTCCCATTAGATTGTGAAATAATCATTGCAGGTTTACCACTAAAAGCTACCTGTTGATAGGGTCTGGAACCAATTTCAATGGCATTTTTCAAAGCTGCTGGTATGGTGCGATTGTATTCTGGTGTAATAAATAAAAGGGCATCTTGTTCTCTAATAGTCTGTCTAAAGCGTTCGTAAGAATCAGGTCTACGTCCTTCTTTATCAATATCTGGGTTAAACAATGGAAGATCTTCGATACGGATGAAGGATACCTCAACACTTTCAGGAAAAAGCGGCAACATTGCCTTAGCCAAAGATTTAGAAGATGACTTCTCTTTGATACTTCCTAAAATTATACCTAATTTCCTCATTATTACCTCCTTCTCAAGTTTTGTGTTATTAAGGATACTTTATTATCATACCGCTTTTTAGCAATAATTAGTAATATTTTGCTCGAATAAATTATCGCACTTCAAATATAGTTTAAAACTATATCTTAACTACTATTACCTAAACACCTTCAAAAGTCTCTTAACCACGTTTGCTAATCATCTATTTCTCCTTTTGAAAACACCAAAAAAAGCGGAAAATCCGCTTTTTTTGGTGTTTAGTTTGAATGCCAAATATCTTCGTTATACTGCTCAATGGTACGGTCAGATGAGAAGAATCCAGCTTTTGCAATGTTGTGGACCACTTTTGTCATCCACAAATCTTGGTCTTCGTAGTCTGCCAACATTTTTTCTTTCACTTCAATGTACTCTTCAAGGTCAATCAAGGTCATGAACCAGTCTTTTGAAATCAATTCTTTATAAAGACGGTCAAGACGTTCTTCATTACCAAATGCTAGCAATTCTGGACTGATAATAAAGTTCACTGCTGCTTTAATAGCAGGGTGGTTATCATAGTAATCTTTTGCTACATAAGAAGCAGTTGCATAAAGGTTGATGATGGTGTCAGAATCTTTACCAAAGGTGTAGATATTTTCCATGCCTGCAAGCTCAGCGATTTCTACGTTAGCACCGTCCATTGTACCAAGCGTTAAAGCACCGTTAAGCATGAATTTCATATTACCAGTTCCAGAAGCTTCTTTAGATGCTAGTGAAATTTGTTCAGAAATATCGGTTGCAGGAATCAAGTGCTCTGCTACTGTCACGTTGTAATTTTCAACTAGATGCACATTAAGGTATGGGCTTACTTCAGGGTCATTGTTAATCAATTCAGACAAACAAAGAATCAAGTGAATGATGTCTTGAGCAATGATGTAAGCAGGCGCTGCTTTACCTCCAAAGATAACAGTGATTTTACGTTTTGGAAGGTTGCCTTTTTTAATTTCCAAATATTTGTGAATCACGTAAAGAGCATTCATCTGTTGACGTTTGTACTCGTGGAAACGTTTGATTTGGGTATCAATAATAGAATGTTCATCAAGCTCAATGTCTTTATTGTCTTTAAGGTAACGTTTAAGAGCTAATTTGTTGTTGAATTTGATTTCAGCCAATTTAGCATGAACAGCTTTATCATCTGCAAAGGCCATCAATTTTTCTAATTTTGTTGCGTCAGTCAAGTACTCATCGCCAATAAGTTCTTTAATGTAATCAGCCAAGTCTTGGTTAGCAAATTCTAGCCAACGACGGAAAGTAATCCCGTTGGTTTTATTGTTGAATTTTTCTGGGTAAAGGTCATAGAAAGCTTTTAATTCACTGTTTTTCAAGATTTCTGTATGCAACGCAGCTACCCCATTGACACTTGTTGCAAAATGAATATCCATATGGGCCATGTGCACACGACCAGTTTCATCAATAATTTGAATAGCTGGGTCAGACACTTCTGAACGAACAAGAGCATCCAATTTTTCAATGATGGTTACCAAGTGTGGCACTACTTCGTTTAAGTAATCTGTTGGCCATTTTTCAAGGGCTTCTGCAAGAATAGTGTGGTTAGTGTAACCAACCATATTTTTCACAACAGCTACCGCTTCATCAAAGTCAAAGCCATGTTTTTCTGTCAACAGACGGATCAATTCAGGAATAACCATTGATGGATGCGTGTCATTGATTTGCACGTAAGCGTAGTCTGCAAGATCATGAAGGTTAGAACCACGTTCAATAGCTTCGTCAATCAACAGTTGAGCTGCATTTGACACCATAAAGTACTGTTGGTAAATACGGAGCAATTCTCCGTTTTTATCAGAGTCATCTGGGTAAAGGAACAAGGTCAAGTTTTTAGCAATTTCAGTTTTATCAAATGAAATACCGTCTTTGATTAACCCGTAATCAACGCCCTCGATATCAAACAAGTTAAGGTAGTTTTTAGTGTCGCGTTTGTAACCTAAAACATCAATACGATCAAGACGAGATTTCAGGGTGAAGTTCTTAAAAGGCACATCGTAAGAAATGCCTGTTGGAACCAACCATGAGTCATCTTCAATCCAGAAGTTTGGCTCTGCTTCTTGTTCATTGTGTTTGAAAACTTGTTTGAACAACCCACAATGATAATTCAAGCCAACCCCTTCACCATTAATACCAAGAGATGAAATAGAGTCAATAAAACATGAAGCAAGGCGTCCTAAACCACCATTACCTAGTGATGGTTCTAATTCAACATCTTCGACTTCTGCGATAGATTTGCCAGCAGCTGCCAATTCTTCTTTGATGTCTTTGTAAATTCCTAGGTTAATCAGGTTGTTTGATAGTAATTTACCAATCAAAAACTCTGCTGAGATATAGTAAACTTTGCGTTTAGCAGAATTTTTAGCCTTGTGGCTAGCTTCTTCTTTGACAAAGTTTAATAATGATAGATAAATCTCTTCATTGCTGGCCTGCGTAAGCGATTTTCCTAATTTAGTTTCAGCATATTCTGTAAAGCGTGTCATGTCTTCCTCTTTTCTATTGTTCTCTTATCATTAATGATTGACGCGATCGTATAATTCTGTCAAATGTGTCAAGTAGGCTTTGTGCTCTTCGGTGATATCTCCTTCAAGCATCCGCCATTGCCAATTGCCACCCACGGTATTTGGCATGTTCATGCGGCTTTCTGCCCCCTTATCAAGCAAGTCTTGCATGCACAAGATAGCCGTATCACTAACTGTTGCAAAAATCGTGCGCAACATGGCTTGTGTAATACTTTCATCTGCACCTTTGTGGAGGTAGTCATTCACAAAAGTAACTTGTTCTTCCGTAAGGTTTGCATACCAACCATTAACCACTTCGTTATCATGCGTACCAGTATAAACCACACAGTTACGATCATAATGATGTGGTAAATCACTGCTTTGGCTGGTAATGTCAAAAAGGCCAAATTCTAAAATCTTCATTCCTGGAAAGGCTGTTGAGGCTAATAGCTGCTCTGCCTTTTCATCAATATAACCAAGGTTTTCTGCGATGATAGGCAGTTCTCCTAAAGCCTCACGAACTGCCGCAAACAAAGCAAGTCCCGGAGCTGATTCCCAATGTCCATTTCGAGCAGTTGTGTCGCCACCAGGAATTTCCCAGAAATCTGAAAAGCCTTTAAAGTGATCAATTCTCAAATAGTCATATAATTTGAAACTTTCTTGAATACGGTAAATCCACCAAGCAAAGTTGGATGCTTCATGGGCTGCCCAATTGTAAATCGGATTCCCCCAAAGTTGACCATCTTCACTAAAGCCATCTGCAGGAACTCCAGCGATAAAGAGTGGGTTTTTATCCTCGTCCACTTTAAACAAGTCTGGCATTGTCCAAACTTCCACACTATCTGCAGAAACATAGATTGGCATATCACCAATAATCTCAATGCCATTATCATTGGCATACGCTTTTAAGGCCAACCATTGTTGGTAGAAGAAATATTGACAGACTTTATGGTAGTGAATACTTTCAGCAAGTAACTCACGGTAATGATGCAAGGCTGCTTCTTCGCGTTTCACAATTGCACTGTCATCCCATTCTTGTAGGGCCTTATTTTGAAAGTGTTCTTTCAATGACATGAACTCGGCAAAGTCACCCAACCAACTCGCTTCTGCTTCAAAAGCTGCCAATTCTTTGACGGCTTCTTTAGTTGCAAGAAAGGCTTGGACCGCTTTTTCTAATAAGGGGCGTCTTGCCTGAAAAATCTGAGCATAGTCAACCACCTCAAGGTCAGAACCAAAATCAACGCCAACGAGATCAGCTTCCTGCAAGTAGCCGTCTGCAACAAGTAATTCAAGATCGATAAAATGAGTATTACCTGCAATAGCTGAAAATGATTGGTAAGGTGAATCCCCATAACTTGTCGTTGTTAAAGGTAGAATCTGCCAATAAGTTTGTTTGGTTTCTTTTAGGAAATCAACAAAGTCAAAAGCTGCCTTCCCGAAAGTTCCAATTCCGGTCTTACCAGGAAGGGAACTAATATGCATTAAGATACCGCTTGCACGTTTATTCATTCATTTTTCTCCTCATGAAATCTAGTTATGATGAAATTATAACGCAACCGTTTGCGTAAGTCAACCTCTTTCGCAAAAAAAGTAGCATTTCTAAGAAATGCTACTGGTCGTTTATACCTTATTCATTAATATTACGGACACTCTCACGCTTTTTCAAGGTAAAAGGAACAAAGATTTTTTGGCTAAGGCTCTGCTCTTTCGAATTGATGATATCTAGCAGCTGTTTAAAGGAAGTTTTACCAAGATTGTCAACATTGATATCAAAGGTAGTTAAATAAGGGTGAATCAACTTGGCATAGCTTGAATTATTAAAGGTAATGATAGAAACATCATCGGGTACCTTAATGCCATAAAAAGAAAGTAATTGAACCATGCGCACTGATAAGACATCTCCGATAACAACTAAAGCTGTCGCCTTAAAGTCACGAATACCCTCGATAACATTTTGCACACTAACGGGATCTTTTCGGTCAAATAACAGCATGGGTTTAGTCTCTAATGACAATTTTAAGCAACCTTTTAAATAACCGATGTAACGTTCTGATGCAACCTCGGAGACAAGATCATCTGTGATAAACAAAATCTGACGATGCCCTTTTTGATAGAGGTGATCTACTGCGGTTTTAGCCATTAATTGATTATCATTATCAATATAGGTAATTTTATTGGCATCTCCTTCTGGAGCTCCCACAATAACAAAAGGAATTTTATTGGTCATCAAATAGTTTCTGACCGGGTCTTCTTGATCAGAATAAAGAATAATAAACCCATCAACCCGCTTTTGCAGATGCATCAACTTTACTTGCCCCAGCAAATCCTCTAAAGACATCCCTGTTGCAATAGAAACCGTAAAGTGTTGCTTTTTGGCTTCATTAGTAATGGTGGATAAAATTTCCATGAAGAAGGGCTCACTCAATCGGTCACTGGTCGTAATAGGTGGAAAAACCAATCCAATATTATGCGTTAACCCACTGGCAAGCATTTGCGCAGCAACATTCGGAACATAGCCCAAATCAGCCATCGCTTTTCGAACTTTCTCCTTGGTTTTTTGAGAAATAGAACGATTATCTTTTAATACCCTACTCACGGTTGAGGGATTAACACCCGCTTTTTGGGCGACATCTTTAATTGTTACCATATTAACCTCGTTGTTGTATGTTCCCAAGATAATCCATACCTCAGGCCTTTTCTCTAGTGTTTTGTTTCCATTATACAGTTATCTTTTAAAAAATCAACTTCCATTTGAAGCTTTTTTCAAGTTCCAAGATGTATTCCTAATTCTTTTTAAAAAATTCGCAAGTTGTCAAGTCAAGTGCAACCAGTTCATAGATAACTAGAGTTCCAGAGGTTAAGTTGTTCGGGCTAGCTCAAACAGGAATGTTGAGGATTGATATTGAAGAAGTCGTCTTGGGCGCTCATTGATGGCTGTAAGATAATTGTCAAGTTCTTCAGAGGTTAGTGGATTAAGTGAGATTCCTTTAGGGACATATTCTCTGAGGAGGCCATTGAAGTTCTCGTTTGTTCCTCTCTCATGTGAAGAATAGGGATGTGCAAAGTAAACGTCAACAGCTTCTAGGTTTGAGAGTAAACTAAACTCAGAACCATTATCTGCTGTGATGGATGCAATAGGATACTGACTGATGAGATGCGTGACAGCGCGGTTAATGGTTTGGGACTGCTTGTCTTCTAGCTTAACTCCTAGTGCATAGCGTGTCTGGCGCTCTACCAAAGTCAACATAACAGCTTCACCTTTGGTTTTCTTGCCGAGAATCAAATCAATCTCCCAATGCCCAAATTCAGAACGATCATTAATATATTCTGGACGTTCTTCGATAGATTTACCTAAAGTCTTCTTATTCGTTTTCATGACTTTCTTAGAACGTTTTCTGATACTAACCATCTTAGGCAAATCGATTGGTTTAATAGCTAACAACCCCTCTTTGATATAACGATAAATCGTTTTGGTAGAGGGGACGACTTCTTCAGGATGGTTTACTTTGTAAGTCTGAACAAAACTATCCACACTATGGAGACGAATGTTAGCCGTCAAGGCAGATTCTAATTGTGCAATGAACCTAGCGGAGCAGCCATTCAATTTGAGGTAAGAACTCTTTTGACGATTGGTTTCATAGACACGTTGTCCACTATCAGCAAAATAGGCGTTGAAGAAGGTTTGTTTTCCATTCTTATCCTTTACCTGATCTACTGAACCACGTTTTATTTCTCGGCAGATTGTAGAACGGTGACGACCCAGGAGTCGAGCAATCTCAACGGGTTTCTTTCCCATTTTGAGATAAGCAGCAATTTCACCCCGTTCTGTGGCTGAAAGATGAGAATAGGAGGATTTTCTGGTAGAATTAATATTAGACATGTTCATCTGCTTTCCATACTGAATTGGGGAATTCTAGTATATCAGACAAACATGTCTTTTTTGTTGCACTTCATTTTACAACGCGGGTTTTTAAAAAATTTCAACTTTTTTTAAAAAAAGGCTTGACTTTTTCTGCAAGCGGTTGCATAATAATAAGTGTAAGAAATATATCTTAGGAGGAAACAGCTATGAAATCATGGCAAAAAGTTATCGTCGGCGGTGCAAGTTTGACACTTGCAAGTACCTTATTAGTGGGATGCGGATCTGCTTCAAAAGATAAAATGGATTCAGCGTCAAGCTCTGATTCAAAAACCATCAAACTTTGGGTTCCAACTGGAGCGAAAAAATCATACGCAGATATCGTTGCTAAATTTGAAAAAGATTCTGGTTACACTGTTAAAGTGGTTGAATCAGAAGATCCAAAAGCACAAGAAAAAATCAAAAAAGATGCTTCTACTGCTGCCGATGTCTTCTCACTTCCTCATGACCAACTTGGTCAACTTGTAGAATCTGGTACTATCCAAGAAGTTCCAGAAGAATACACTAAAGAAATCGCTGCAACTGCTACTGACCAAGCGATTGTCGGTGCTCAATACAAAGGAAAAACGTATGCTTTCCCATTTGGTATTGAATCACAAGTTCTTTTCTACAATAAATCAAAATTAGCTGCTGAAGATGTTGCTTCATATGATACTATTACAACAAAAGCAACCTTTGGTGGTACCTTCAAACAAGCAAATGCTTATGCTACTGGTCCATTGTTCATGTCTGTTGGTAACACTTTGTTCGGTGAAAACGGTGAAGATGTTAAAGGCACTAACTGGGGTAACGAAAAAGGTGTTGCTGTTCTTAAATGGATTGCAGACCAAGCATCAAATAAAGGTTTTGTTAACTTAGATGCTAACAATGTCATGTCTAAGTTTGGTGACGGCTCAGTCGCATCATTTGAATCAGGACCATGGGATTACGAAGCTGCTCAAAAAGCTATCGGTAAAGAAAACCTAGGTATCGCTGCTTATCCAAAAGTAACCATCGGTGGCGAAACTGTTCAACAAAAAGCATTCTTGGGTGTTAAACTTTACGCAGTTAACCAAGCACCAGCTAAAGGAGATACAAAACGTATCGCTGCTAGCTACAAACTTGCTTCATATTTAACAAATGCTGAAAGCCAAGAAAACCAATTCAAGACTCGTAACATTGTTCCAGCTAACAAAGAAGTTCAATCTTCAGAAGCTGTTCAATCAAACGAACTTGCTAAAACTGTTATCACAATGGGTTCTTCTTCAGAATACACTGTCGTAATGCCAAAACTTAGCCAAATGGGAACTTTCTGGACTGAAAGCGCAGCTATCCTTAGCGACACCTTCAATGGTAAAATCAAAGAAGGCGATTACCTTGCTAAATTGCAACAATTTGACAAAGACATCGCTGCAACAAAATAATCTTATCTCGTTTTACTAATACCATATGAAAACAAGCACAGAGGTGAGTAACTTCTAGATGCCATCTGGTCTACTCATCTTTTGGGAGTGGAACTGAGCTCCATCACGTTTTGTTGGGGTTTAGTCCCACTCCTACTTGTTTTTGATGTTATGTAAGTAGCCTAGTGCTACTTAAATTTTTAACCACTTAAAGGTTTACGTAACACTTAGCTATTTGTTTTTAACAAGAGATATAACCTGATTTACCGACTCTGGTATCCTAAAATAAAGGAGAATCTATATGACTCAGTCAAGCTTGACACCACAAGTATCTGTGGCAGAAGCCCTAAAAAAAGGAAGTTGGGATATTAAGCTCTCTGCTATTATCATGGGATTTGCTAATCTCGCCAACAAGCAATTTGTCAAAGGGACACTATTTTTGCTTAGCGAATTGGTATTCCTAATCGCTTTTGTTTCTCAAATCATTCCTGCTATTGGAGGCCTCTTCACTCTTGGGACCCAAACCCAAGGCATGACCACTAAGACTATTGATGGCATCAAAATCCAAGTTGCCGTTGATGGAGATAACTCCATGCTAATGCTTATTTTTGGATTAGCATCACTCATCTTCTGCCTCGTTTTTGCTTACATTTACTGGTGTAACCTCAAAAGCGCTCGTAACCTCTACCTTCTCAAACAAGAGGGTCAGAAAATCCCAAGTTTCAAGGAAGATTTTGTGACACTTGCCAATGGTCGTTTCCATATGACTTTAATGGCTATCCCACTGATTGGTGTGCTTTTATTCACCATTCTTCCTTTGATTTACATGATCTGTTTGGCCTTTACCAATTTTGATCATAATCACTTGCCTCCAAAATCTTTATTTGATTGGGTTGGTTTAGCTAACTTTGGTAATATTTTAAGTGGCCGTATGGCAGGAACTTTCTTCCCTGTCTTCTCATGGACTTTGATTTGGGCTGTTTTTGCGACAGTGACCAACTTCTTCTTTGGTATTGTCTTAGCCCTATTAATCAATACCAAGGGTCTAAAATGGAAAAAAATGTGGCGTACAATCTTTGTGATTACCATTGCTGTTCCTCAGTTTATCTCATTATTGATTATGCGGAACTTACTCAACGATGAAGGTCCACTCAATGCCCTTCTTAATAAAATCGGCTTGATTCACGATCCACTTCCATTTTTATCTGATCCTCTTTGGGCAAAATTTTCTATTATTTTCGTTAACATGTGGATTGGTATCCCTTTCACCATGTTGATTGCGACTGGGATCATCATGAACCTACCAAGCGAACAAATTGAGGCTGCTGAAATTGATGGCGCTAGCAAATTCCAAGTCTTCAAGTCTATCACGTTCCCTCAAATTCTCTTGATCATGACACCAAACTTGATTCAACAATTTATCGGAAATATCAATAACTTTAACGTCATTTACCTCCTTACTGGTGGTGGTCCAACGAATTCAGAATACTATCAAGCAGGAACTACAGACCTCCTCGTGACCTGGCTCTATAAATTAACTGTTACTGCTGCTGACTATAATTTAGCGTCAGTTATCGGTATCTTAATCTTTACGGTCTCAGCTATCTTTAGCTTACTTGCCTATACTCGAACAGCATCATACAAGGAAGGAGCAGCTAAATAATGAAAAACAAACGTCGATTTCAACTTGGCCTCGTTTATGCCACTTTAATCATTCTCTCAATCATTTGGCTCTTCCCAATTGCTTGGGTCCTTCTGACAAGTTTCCGTGGTGAAGGGACAGCCTATGTGAATTATTTCATTCCAAAAACTTTCACATTAGATCACTACATCAAGCTTTTTACCAATGAGACTTTCCCATTTGGCAGATGGTTCTTGAACACCTTTGTAGTAGCGACCTTTACTTGTATCATTTCAACCTTTATCACTGTTGCTATGGCCTATTCACTCAGCCGTATCAAGTTTAAATTCCGCAATCGCTTCTTGAAGCTGGCCCTTATTTTAAATATGTTCCCTGGTTTCATGAGCATGATTGCTATCTACTACATCTTGAAAGCTTTGGGGCTTACACAAACCTTGACAGCTCTTGTTCTGGTGTATTCAGCAGGTGCTGCTCTAGGCTTCTACATTGCTAAAGGATTCTTTGATACTATTCCTTACTCGCTCGATGAATCAGCTATGATCGATGGAGCTACCCGGATGGATATTTTCTTCAAGATTACCCTACCTTTGTCAAAACCTATTATTGTTTATACTGCTCTTCTAGCTTTCATGGGACCTTGGATTGACTTTATCTTTGCCCAAGTTATCTTAGGAGATGCTACAAGCAAATACACCGTTGCTATCGGTCTCTTTTCAATGCTTCAGCCAGATACCATTAACAACTGGTTTATGGCCTTCACTGCTGGTTCTGTCTTAATTGCCGTCCCAATCACTCTCCTCTTCATGTTTATGCAAAAATACTATGTTGAAGGAATTACAGGCGGTTCTGTTAAATAACTTACCAACATACCAAACCTTCTAGGGGCCAGTTCCTTAGAAGGTTTTTAACAAACAAGCTGATAGCTGACCTGTTACTCACTTTTACAAAAAGTTATAGAAATGCCCATCTTATCACCAAGACCTTGAGCCTTTCCTTGACTTTTATCCTTAATTCGGATATAACAAGACTATGACATCTAAAGTTACCATTAAAGATATTGCACGAGAAGCTGGTGTTTCTGTAGCCACTGTTTCTTACGTGTTAAATCAACGAAACGATCAGAAGATTAGCGAAGAAACTCGCAATAAAGTATTACACATCACTAACCTCCTGAACTATACCCCAAATCAAGCAGCCCGTTCTCTGGTGACTCGTCAGTCCAACAGTGTTGTTCTTTATTACAAATACACTGACTCTATCCTGACCAGAGCAGAGCAACTACATACCATTAGCTGCTTATCACGATTGTTGCATGAACAGGACTATCAGCTCGTTTGCCTTAATGAAGATAGTATTGGAAAATTTGACTGGGCTGACCTCATTCTGACCTTAGATATTGAAAATGATACCTTTTACAAAATCGGGAAACTTAATTTCAAGCCCTTAATTGCTATTGATAGCTTTGTTAATGACCCTCTCTTCTTCCAAATTAACACAGATTACGCAAACCTAAAAGACCAAGCAGATCAGTTTTTTAAGGATGAACCTTATACCCTGCTGACTCTCCCTATCAACAATCAAGAACGGTATGAGGCTATCTCCACCCTTTTTCCAAGCCTACATGTGGTTGACGACATGAGGGAGTTGCCTCGCTTTGAAAAGGAAAATCTTTTACTCATTGATGAGAGCTTGGACCAATTCTTTGTGAACTCTTCGCAAAAACTCTACTGCCCACGTTTTTCCCCAAAAAAAGGGCAAGTTATCTTAGAGGCCATCGAGTGGGCCAAACAACGACAACTCAACAAAAATCATAATCTTCTCGTCTAATAGCACACAAAACCCCTTGCACTTCAACTGAAGTGCAAGGGGTTTTGATATGACATCGGTGTCAGAGTTCTCTTAGGATGGTAACGAATCTCTAAACTGTGTTTTGTAGAACACCCAGGTCAGCATTAATAAGGTACCAAATACTTGGCAATTCATAATCAATACGGGATCCTGAATAAAGAAACTAAGAGCAATTGCCAATAGACTTGGCCAGGCCAAACAATTGACCATCAAACCAAGACCTTCTGAAAAATTTCGAATCATAAACAGCCGTGATCGTTTGGTCAAGGTCAAAAAGAAAGCGCCTAGACCAATCACAATAAGGGTGCCCACATACACCATGAGAACAAACGTCAACAGAAGAAAACCAAGTACACTGGCTTTATTACTGTCATACCATTGCTGATTGACAAAGTCCTTCACTGCTTTAACTGTTGTGAGGTCGGCGAGCGACTGCTGCTGGCCTCTAACGTGAGCACGGAGTTCCTTGCCTTCAGGGGTAACAAAACGCCATTCTTTTTTTGTCACAATAATTTGCCTGGTTGATTCTGATGCCAATTTCTCTAAATCGACCTTTGTCGGTAAGACAGCCAAAAACAATTCACCATCTCGTCGAATCAGAGATTGACCCTGAAAGGTATTTTCCTCAACCTTTCCTTGGGTCAATGCGTGATAGGTTTTGTCTGTGATAGGCGACAAACTCTTAGTTACAATCCGTTCCAAGGGATACGTTGTCATGTTAGCATAGTGTAACGTAACTGGAATCATTATTAAGGCGTTCAAAAAAACAATAATAAGAAGGTTTTGCCACCAAGTAAACTGAGCTCGGCTGGCAAACATTGCCCTAGGAGAAAGGCAATGTGAAATGTAAGAAATAGGAAATTGTTTTTTATCTGGCATTAAACATTACTCCTTGTCAGGTTACCCTTTGGTACCACCACTTGTTAAACCTGAAACGAAATTTTTCTGTAGGAAGAAAAAGAGAACTGAAATAGGCACTGCAATCAGAATAGCTCCCGCAGCAAATAAGGTTACCTTAGGATTTCTAGCATCATTCGTAATAAACGATTGAAGACCAACTGCTACCGTATAATTTTCTTGCTCCCGTAAAAGGAATTTAGTCAACATGAAGTCTCCAAAAGGACCCATAAAAGCCCATAAGGATTGTACTGCAATCATTGGTCGCACAAGTGGAAGGACAATTTGGTAGAAGGTCCTAAAGTGTCCAGAACCATCTAACTTAGCAGATTCGTTCAAGTCATAAGGTACCGTGTCAAAATAACCCTTCATCAACTAGGCATTCATTGGAATACCACCACCGACGTAAATCAAAATCAAGAACCAGTATTGGTTTAAGGCATTAAAGAGCCAAGCCATAACAAAGTAAGCCGTTAAAGCCGCCATGGTAGGAACCATCTGTACGACTAGGAAAAAGATTAAACTTTTTTGCGTCCAAAGAAATTGTAACGGCTATATGCATAACCTGTCAAAGTGATGACTGTTACTTGTATGAGCATGGTGAAGAATGCCACGATTAAGGTATTCCAATACCATCTTAAGTATAAGGTATCTTGAAAGAGTGTTTTAAAGTTAAACAAAGTCCATGGCCCATCAAAATGAAAACTAAAGGCTGTGGTATTTCCTGGTCTAAAAGCTGAACTGACCGTCACTAGTATCGGGAATAAAATCACGATCGCTAAGGAGATTAGATAGAGATAGGTCAATAATTGGGTCGCAAGTTGTCAAGTCAAGTGCAACCAGTTCATAGATAACTAGAGTTCCAGAGGTTAAGTTGTTCGGGCTAGCTCAAACAGGAATGTTGAGGATTGATATTGAAGAAGTCGTCTTGGGCGCTCATTGATGGCTGTAAGATAATTGTCAAGTTCTTCAGAGGTTAGTGGATTAAGTGAGATTCCTTTAGGGACATATTCTCTGAGGAGGCCATTGAAGTTCTCGTTTGTTCCTCTCTCATGTGAAGAATAGGGATGTGCAAAGTAAACGTCAACAGCTTCTAGGTTTGAGAGTAAACTAAACTCAGAACCATTATCTGCTGTGATGGATGCAATAGGATACTGACTGATGAGATGCGTGACAGCGCGGTTAATGGTTTGGGACTGCTTGTCTTCTAGCTTAACTCCTAGTGCATAGCGTGTCTGGCGCTCTACCAAAGTCAACATAACAGCTTCACCTTTGGTTTTCTTGCCGAGAATCAAATCAATCTCCCAATGCCCAAATTCAGAACGATCATTAATATATTCTGGACGTTCTTCGATAGATTTACCTAAAGTCTTCTTATTCGTTTTCATGACTTTCTTAGAACGTTTTCTGATACTAACCATCTTAGGCAAATCGATTGGTTTAATAGCTAACAACCCCTCTTTGATATAACGATAAATCGTTTTGGTAGAAGGGACGACTTCTTCAGGATGGTTTACTTTGTAAGTCTGAACAAAACTATCCACACTATGGAGACGAATGTTAGCCGTCAAGGCAGATTCTAATTGTGCAATGAACCTAGCGGAGCAGCCATTCAATTTGAGGTAAGAACTCTTTTGACGATTGGTTTCATAGACACGTTGTCCACTATCAGCAAAATAGGCGTTGAAGAAGGTTTGTTTTCCATTCTTATCCTTTACCTGTTCTACTGAACAACGTTTTATTTCTCGGCAGATTGTAGAACAGTGACAACCCAGGAGTCGAGCAATATCAACGGGTTGCTCTCTCATTTTAAGATAAGCAGCAATTTCACCCCGTTCTGTGGCTGAAAGATGAGAATAGGAGGATTTTCTGGTAGAATTAATATTAGACATGTTCATCTGCTTTCCATACTGAATTGGGGAATTCTAGTATATCAGACAAACATGTCTTTTTTGTTGCACTTCATTTTACAACGCGGGTCAATAATTGGGTGAAGAAACGTTTGCGTTTCATGGATGTTGAAACATAGGTCTTTCTCATTATCTCTCCTCCATATCAAAAGCTTTAAATATCTTAAAGGTAATCAAGGATACCGAAATCACTATTACAGAGATGATTAAGGTTACTGCCGACGCCATCGAAAACTGAGGTGAGGTTTGTGTGGTTAACTTGTAAATCCAGGAAATGAGGATATCAGTTGTCCCAGCTCCGCCCCCAACAGTACCAGGCCCCCCATTATTAAACAGATAAATAATAGAGAAATTATTGAAGTTAAAAGTGTACTGTGCAATCAGCGTCGGTGCTGCAACCGCAAAAATCATTGGCATGGTGATATGACGGAATTTCTGCAAGACTGTCACACCATCAACGGTTGCTGCTTCGTATAAATCAGCTGGAATTGCCTGTAAAATACCTGATACCAAAATATAGATATAGGGAAATCCTAGCCAACCTTGAACCATAATAACAGCCACTTTTGTCCAGAAGGGGTCTGTCTTCCAAGGCACAATTCCGAAGTCAACGAAAGGAAGGAATTTCTCGATGAAAGGAAGAACCTGAACATTCATGGCCCCAATGGAATCATTAAAGAAATTACCAAAACTCATAATAGAGATAAAGGCTGGAACAGCCCATGGTAACAAGAATATCACACCAAAGAGACGTTTTCCTCTGATAAAGGATTGATTAGCAATAACAGCCGTTGCAATTCCAATAACAATTTGAAGACTTGTCGCTGCTAATGTCCAGATTAGCGTCCATGACAAAACAGACGTAAATGCTGTTTTGAAGGTGCTTAATTCTAAGATATTAAGAAAGTTCTTCAATCCTACCCAATCCAATAAACGATACGGAGGAATGTGCCTAAAATCGTAATTGGTAAAAGCAATCAGCAAGGTCACTAAAACTGGAAAAATAATAGCGAAAGCCATTGCTAAATAAGCCGGAATGATGAGCAAGTAAGGAAATCCTTTTTCATAAATCGTTTCAAGGGTCTCTTTAGCCGTCACCGGAACCTTCTTGCCTTCATTCATTTGACGAGCAACTAATTTAGCATCTCTCATAGCAACCAAATGAAAAATAACAAATAAGGCTAGGATAATTAATTGCATGGCCCCCTTAATTAACATAAATAAGGAGTGATCTTGCATTGGAACACTTCCAAGACTGTAAAGACCTGTTAAAGCAGGAATTCCTAGAACTACAATTTCTAGTAGTTCTAGCAAGAAAACAACTAATAAGATTCCCCCTTTAACGATTTGTTTATTGTATAGTTGTCCCAAGCCTGGGATAACAGATAGCCACATGGCTTTATTAGGCTTCTGTTGTCTTTGGTTATCTACCATTTTTTATTCCTCTTTTCATAAACAATTAAGTGACTCCTCTTACTCAATGGCCTGCTTTTTCAGGTGAGCACCTAACCACTTATGTCACAATATAATCATGTTTTCCATTTAAAATGGGACTCTTAGTTAGACATCACGACATAGCCACCTTGAAGCAATTGGGCATTCTCTCTATCTACCCCATTACCGGTTAACACTTGTCCCTTATCCTTAATAGGATAAGCACTCTCTCCATTGTTAAGAACAAGTGTAATGCTTTGCTCACCTAAGCTGCGTTTCAGAATGAAGCAATCTCCGTCATGATCAATGCTAATAGCTCCTTCTTGAAGAGCTGGCTGTTGGCGAAGAGCAATAATCGCTTTTACTTTGCTAAAGAAATCCTTGTCCCGCTCAGCATCATCCCAAGGAAAACCGCGACGAGAATCAGGGTCGTAGCCCCCTTTCATTGCCACTTCTGTCCCATAATACAAGCAAGGAATGCCCATAAAGGTAAAGAGCAATGCTAAAGCAGCTAACAATTTATCTTTGGAACCCTTAACTTGAGTGAAGAAACGATGCGTATCATGAGAATCCAAAAGATTCAAGTTCATGCGATTGACTTGCCAAGTGTTTCGCATCAAAATGTTGCTTAATTTCTCAGCCAATTGTTTTGATGTCATGGTTTCAAAAGCAAAGTAATCCAAACAGGCTTTGGTGAAAGCATAATTCATAATACCGTCATATTGATCCCCTGCCAAATAAGGATAGGCATCATGCCAGTTCTCCCCAATTAAAATAGCATTTGCTTTTTCAGCTTTAACCGCCTGACGGAAACGTCGCCAAAAATCATGAGATACTTCATCAGAAACATCTAGGCGCCAACCATCGATACCAAATTCTTTAATCCAGTATCGCCCAATCTCAATCAGATAGTCTTGAACATCTCTATTTGAGGTATTCCATTTAGGCATATAGTTACATCCAGCAAATGTCTCATAATTGACCAGTTCCATAGATGGGTGTTCATCATGAGTCATAAACCAATCAAAAAACTTAGACTCTTTACCGTATCTCAAGACATCCTGAAATTCCACGGCATCACTGCTGGCATGGTTAAAGACAGCATCTAAGATAATCTTGATTCCCATTTGGTGAGCTAAATCAATCAATTCTTGCAAATCATATTTAGTTCCAAATTGTGGATCAATAGCGTAGTAATCACTAATATCATATTTGTGATTACTAATGGATTGAAAAATTGGCGTTAAATAGATGACATTAATCCCTAAATCTTTGAGGTAATCTAATTTTTCTGTAATCCCCTTTAAATCTCCACCAGCAAAACTTTTAGGAGTCGGTTTTTCTAACCAACCCATGTTGACATAACTGTCATCTTTTTCCCAATCCCCACGGTTAAAGCGATCAACAAAGATTTGATAAAAAACCGCGTCTTCTGTCCAAGGGATGACCTGATGAACATCAACAGCATTGATATAAGGCATTTGGAAGAAATTATAAAACCCATTTGAAAAATCGTAACTAGTGGTTAACCCATCTTCACTAAAATAATAGGTTTGACCTTCTTCTTCAATTTTAAAAATATAAGCCAATCTCACATCGTCTAATGTTAAAGTGGTTTCATAATAGGCATGCGTATGGTCTGTATAGGCAACTGACATTTCCAATTCTTCTTGGAATTCATGATAACCATATTTAGGCCCGTGGACCAAATTAACAGTAATATCTTTATCTTCTTTGGCCACACGTAATCGGATGACAAGTTCCTTTTGAGATAAGGCAAAGCAATACCTCGAATCTGGAATATGTAACATTCCGGCAATATTCATTTCTACCTCCATTAATAAAGTATTGACGGCTACTTCTTTTTCTTTAAAACGAAAAAATAGCAGAACGACTCATACTTCTACATTTTTAGTATCTGTTTCATCTTCATCAAACTAAAAGAAATAGAGGCTGGGCGTACTTCTTTGTCCCAGCCTCCCTTTCTGTCTTATTCAGCATATTTTTGTTCAAAAGCTTCCTTAATAGTTTTTGCTGCTTCTTTAGCAGCTTTAGAAGCTTCTTCCTTACCAGAAGCCACGTTAAAGGACATATTTGCACCTGGTTCCCAAACTTCAGCCATTTCTGGAATATTTGGCATTGGTTGTGCGCTCTCAAACTGACTAATCACAGCTTTCGTTAACTCATTACCCTCTTTAGAAGTATAATCACGTGCTGTTAAGTTAGCTGGAATTTCTTGTGTTTTATCATAGAAACGTTTTTGGTTTTCAGCGTTGGTCACATAATCAAGGAATTTTTGAGCAGTCGTTTTTCCTTTAGAATAGTTTGAAATAACCCAAGCTTTACCACCTGCAAACGGTTGGTATTTTTTACCATTTGTCAAAGTAGGAATTTCCATGACCCCAAAGTTAACACCAGCATCTTTAAATGAGCTCGCTGCCCATGGACCATCAATGATGACACCAGCTTTTTTAGAAATAAATTGTTCAGTGATAAAATCACCAGCTTTTTTAGTGTCTTGCATTCCTTGAGGCCAAGTGCCATACCACTGTTTCGCGTAGTTTAACCCTTCAACAGTTCCGTCATTACCTAAGCCTAAATCACTTGGTTTGGTTCCTCTATCACCAAAGACATAACCACCATAACCAGCAATCAAGCCATAACCATAATAGAAGTCTGTCCATTTCGCCAAGAAACCTACAGATTTTCCTGGTTCAGAGGCAAAAGCAAACTTAGGATCTTTTTGTAATGCTTCTAATTCAGTAAAGGTTTTAGGAGCATCTGCTACTAAATCTTTATTGTAATAAGTTACCAAAGTTTCAATAACGTCTGGTGCACCATAAGTTTTACCGTCAATGGTTACTAATTTCTTAACCGTATCGTCAAACTCTTTGCTGTTTCCTAAAGTAACCTCAGCGATTTGACCTTCAGAGCCTAAACCTCCCACACGATCATAAGGTGCTAAAAAGACATCTGGTGAAGCGCCAGTTGGACCATCTGTTGATAACTTATCAAGAGTATCCATCATACCTTCTTTATTGACTTTAACGGTGACTTTATTCTCTTTTTCAAACTCACCCTTAATGCTCTTAATGTAATCAGCATATCCCTCATCAACAGAGACTACAATAGTCTTCCCGTCTGTTTCCTTAGCGTCTTTACTACCACCACTTGCGCAAGCAGTTAGGGTTAGCACTGAAGCCAATGATAAGGTTCCAATCACAGATGCTTTTTCCAATTCCATGACATAACATGTTCCTCCAAAAATGGTTTTTTAATGACAAATAAAATGGCTTATCAACTTAACTTCTATTTAAGTTAAGCGACAAGATAGGAAGGTAACGTCAAACGACTCAAGTTGAGTTTGATCAAACTTAATTTAAACGTTTAAGTTGATTGCATTTTATCGTAATCGCTTACAAATATCAATGCCCTTTCTTAAAAAAACTGTCAGTGACGATCTTCTTTTAACTAGTTGTCTACCGCTTAACAATTGTCGTGAATCTTCTCAACTTTCTAAAGGACAGGTTATTTAAAAATGTTTTTAGCAAAATAAAAAAAGACCAAACAAGAATAACCTCTTCACCAGCATAACTGCGATTTGATATTATGAAGAGAAATATCTTGTTTTGGTCTTATTGTTAAGCTTAGTCTTGGGCGACTAACCGCTTATTAGCCCATTCCTTACTATAAAAATAAAGATTAAGCTTATAATGTGGACTTGACTGATTGTTTTCCAAGAAAGGTTGCACTTCCTTATCAAAAGCTAACCAGCCATTCCAACCGAGATGGATAGTATCTTGCATAAAGTAGGACTCACCACCATCTTTTGAGAAGTCAGCAATGCGATGAAACCCTTGGGCTTTTAGCTGATACTTAATCTTACGAACAGCTTCTTGATACTTATCTTGGTTGAGCCCTGTATATTCTGCCCAAGCTTTATTGACAGGAGTAATCACAAAGAGAACATCTGTTTTTTGTTTGGCAAATTCTGATAATAATAATTGAAAATCATTATATTCCGGCGAAGCCAGGTAACTATAATTGACCTGGAAATTTTTATAGAGATTGTATTGAGGGGCAATGCGCTTACTATAAAAAGCATTCTTGATCCCAAAGCGGTTATTGGTCGTTGCCAATTGCCCACGTTTAGTGGCTAGTTCATTTAATCGCTGATATGAAAATGCTTTTGGCAAGCCTTTAACCCGTGGGAGAATCTTCCTATCGTAATTATCTGATTTACCTAAGAAACTAAAGAGAGATTCCTCTCTCAGTGCCACCTGGTGCTGCCATCTCAGGATATCCCTATCCCACTTACTAAGAGATTGACCTTTACTGATTTTCTTCAATAAATCGGATTTGGATACACCAGGATTAACCTCAAGTAAACGCTTAGCAGCAAATCGTGATTCTTTATCAGATTTAGCGTTTAACAAGAACTCAATAACTTGTGTATTTGACAAGTACATTTGAGCTGCTCCTGGATTAATTCCCTGCGGTGTGAACCATTGAGGAGAAACCACAAAAACCGCTTTTTGTCCTTGCATTTCCTTTGAAATTTGTTGCATGCCATAGTAATGAGATAAGGACGCAGAACCTCTTTTTCCAATTAAGAAAGGCCTATAGGTTCGATTGTAACGTTCCGCAAGAACCGAGGGATGCATACCGTCCATACGACTCCATTCGCTAGAACCAAAAAAAGGCACAAAACGACAAGTCTCATCTGATAAAGCTTGTCTTTTAATCAAACCATTTTTAAAAGAACTATCTGTGATCGCAACGGCATTTGCTTTTTCCTGAGCTATGGAATGATCAAGTTGTGTAGGAAAACTAAAAATAGTAATCACTACTAAAACAAAGGCAATAAGAAGAGGACCTAGAATTAACCAGAGTCTCTTAAGCATGTTGCAATTCCTCTACACCTTGAACAATCTTAGTTACTGTGTTCCAATCATCACGACCAAATTCTGAAATAGGTACTTTAATATTGAACGTTGACTCTAACTCAACAATCAATTCGACTGTCCCAAGACTATCCAACACACCTGCATCAAACAAGTCTTCGTCCATCATCTCTGAAACATCTTCCATAAACAAACGGTCAAACAATTCAATTACAGTTTCTTCAATAGACATTTTTATACTTCCTTTTATTAATGTAGTGGTCTGTTAAACCAAAGGTCATTTAAAAAACCAGAGAATAACAGAAGTGAAAACATGACAACGTGGAAAGTTACCACGATACATAAGACATGGAATGCCCTGTTTTGAAAGAGGGGTGATAAGCCTTTTTTCTTACGGTGACGGTTGATTTCTTTTTTCTTGCGAATCCAGGCATCATTAATAATAAGTCCTACACCATGGAAAAGCCCATAGGCAATATAATACCAAGTCAGACCGTGCCAAAATCCCATCACTAACATATTAACCAGATAGGCAACACCTGAGGTGACGTTACGATTCTTAAAGGTTTTATGCTTGATTAACAAGTGAACCAATCGCATAAACACATAGTCTCTAAACCAGAAGGATAAGCTCATGTGCCATCTATTCCAAAAATCTTTTAAACTTGCAGATAAGAAAGGCATGTTAAAGTTTTCCGGTGTCCTAATGCCTAGCATGTAGGACATCCCAATCGCAAACATAGAATAACCCGCAAAATCAAAGAAGAGATTGAAACCATAGACATACATGACAAGAATTGTTTCCTTGTTAAAATAGCCTCCAGCCATCAGTGCTTTGTTTTCAATAATTGGAAGTAAAATACCACCTAAACAATACGAAATGATATGTTTATAGAGAAAACCAAGCATGAGGTACATGACTGCCTTGTTTAGCATGCTTAAGTAGTCATCACGATCAGGAAGCTTATGATAATCTTCTTGAAAGCGTCTGAAGCGATCAATTGGCCCACTGGAAAAGGTAGGGAAAAAAATCATAAAGCGAATAAAATCTGGCAAACTAACTTCTTTAAGGGTTCCATCACGCATCTCAATAATCATTCCCACACTCTTAAAGGTCAGGTAAGAAATCCCCAAAAAACTAAAGAGGGTTTGGTTAGAAGATAGGGTTAAAGGTGCCACCTTAACACAGATAAGCGGAAACAGAGCCATTACAATAGCCAGATAGAAGACTGCTGTACTATTGGCATTTTCACGGTATTTTTTGTAAGAAAAAACACTAACGATTTGCCAAGCGAGATAGAAGAGAAAAGCAACTAACTGTTGGTAATGATCTCCCCCAAACATAAACAAGATAAAGACCAAACTAACAAGGGTTTCATAGACCGTCAGGCGTTTCTGTCTAAAAATCCCAATAATCACTGGCAAGAATGCCAAAATAAGATAAACAAAGTAAATGGGATTTCCGTAAGGTTCCATATAGGGAATATGGTCAAAGATCATCATCGGTTATTGACCTCATTAATCAAAGCTTTAATATCTATCTTACCATTTGGGGTTAATGGGAGACTGTCTCGGTAAATAAACTTAGAAGGCATCATATAACTCATCATATGATCCTTAACAGAGGCTTTGATAGCTTTGGTTAACTCTAACTCTCTGTCAAAACGCTCTTTAACCCCATCTTTGACAACGATATAGGCTAAGAGATTTTGAACTTTGTGTTCCTTATTATATCTTGGAACAGCTACTGCTGAGGCAACCATTGGGGATTGGTTCAACTGTTGCGACACGTCTTCCAGCTCGATGCGATAGCCAGCATATTTAATCTGAAAGTCTAAACGTCCACCATAGAGTAAGATATTATCTTCTGTTAAGGAACCAAGATCCCCTGTATGATATGCAGGCTGTCCTTTAAAAGTAAAGAAGGCTTCTGCTGTTTTATCAGGATTATTGAGATAACCTTTTGATACAGCAGGTCCTGTTACAATAATTTCCCCTTGTTCCCCTAAAGGCAGTTCGTTCCCCTCTTCATCAATGATAAAAGTTGGAGAATCTGGTTTTGGGTAACCAATTGGCAAACGTGTAGAAGTTGCAACCATTTCTTTAGTAATTTCAATAGCCGACAAAGCCACAGTCGCTTCGGTTGGTCCATAGGCGTTAATAATCTTAGCATTTGGGAAGCGCTCAAAGAGTTTTCGAGCGGTCGATACCGTTAACTCCTCACCATCAAAGTAAAAATGTGTCAAATTTGGCATCTTTTCTTGACAAAACTCATCGCTAAGCATCGCCATATCTGCAAAAGATGGCGTTGAAGTCCAAATACCAACTGGCAATTGAGCAATCGTTGTAAAGAGTTGTTTAAAATCTGATACCAATTCTTTTGGAAGGGCAAATAAGGTACCGCCTAAAGCTAAGGTTGGCGCCCAATACATGACTGAAAGGTCGAATGAATACGGTGGCTGCGCTAGCATTTGTGGTTGCTTAGGAACATCAAATGCTTCATCTTCAATCATCCAGTTGGTAAAACTTAAGAGATTGTCGTGAGAAATTTGCACTCCCTTTGGTTGACCAGTCGTCCCAGAAGTAAAAATAATATAATAATTATCATCCCCTTTAACTGGATGTGTTAGTTGGTAAGGTGTTTCTGTTGCTTTTGCCGATTGGATATCTCCTAATGAAATCAATGCGACCTTCTCAACAGTGATGGGTAAGTCTTCAATAGCAATGACTAAACTTGGTTTAGCAATCTCAACAATAGACAAAATCCGTTCTGGTGCAGAGTGTACATCTACCGGAATATAAGCATGACCTGACTTGGTCAAAGCAACAAAAGTAGCTAACATGTCATAGGTTTGTGCCCCAAAAACTAAAACAGGCGACTTTTCTGGTAATCCTAGACCATCTATATAGGCAGCAATGCTGTCAGAATCCTTTTTCAGTTGCCCATAGGTGCAACGTTCCCCCAAGCAATCATAAACTGGAAAATCAGCTTGTGTTTGAGCAAAATATTCAATGCTGTCAATCATATCCTTAATCATCAGTCCATCTCCTAAAATTCATTATAAATAAAGTTACTTTGACCATGTCCTAGGTAACCAAAGAAATAGACCAGCAACATAAAAATCAGATAGAATAAGGCTATTTTACCGATAAAAACGGCGACTTCCCTCATTCTTGATTTATTTTTTCTCATACTTTACCTTCTTGTATTAGTGAAATAATGTACTAAAAAATTCTACTCGAAAAAGTCTCAGTTGACAAGCTAAAACTTAAATTATTAAAAAGAAAATTTATTTAATAAAAAACCTTCTCAACTCTTAATCTAAATGACTTGTCAATCAGTCTCCTAACTGTCATTTTACACCTTTAGCTTAAAATTTTCTTAACAAAACGGAAACATTAAAACCAGCTCGTATTTGGCTGGTTTTGGAACGTTTAAAAAGGTCTAATCCATTAGTTTCAACTCTAATATCATGTCACGAATTTGAGCAGCCAATTCAAAATCAAGTAATTCAGCTGCTTCTTGCATCTGCTTCTGTAAGGTTTTAATAGCTTCTTTTCGCTCAGAACGAGACATGGTTTCATAGTCCACTGCAGTTTCTGCGACATCAGACTCCGCTGCTTTGCTGATACTGATAAGATCTCTGATATCCTTTTTGATGGTTTGCGGGATAATCCCATGTGCTTCATTATAAGCCATTTGAATCTCACGACGACGAGCCGTTTCATCGATAGCCCGTTGCATCGATTCCGTGACCTTATCAGCATACATAATCACATGTCCATCTGCATTCCGGGCTGCTCGTCCAATAGTCTGAATCAAACCACGCTCGTTACGGAGGAAGCCCTCCTTATCCGCATCCAAAATGGCGACAAGACTAACTTCTGGTACATCAATTCCCTCGCGCAGTAAGTTGATTCCTATAAGGACATCAAAGACACCTAACCTCAAGTCACGGATAATTTCTGTCCGTTCTAAGGTCTTTATGTCGCTATGCATATATTTGACCTTGACACCCATTTCTTTTAGATAGTCTGTCAGGTCTTCTGCCATTTTTTTCGTCAGTGTTGTGATAAAGGTCCGCTCACCACGTTCAACACGCTGATTGATTTCTCCCAATAGGTCATCCATTTGCCCCATACTTGGTCGCACATCGATTTCAGGATCAAGCAAGCCCGTTGGACGAATGATTTGTTCCACAATTGTATCTGTCTGCTCCATTTCATAGTCACCTGGAGTAGCAGAAACATACACGATTTGGTGTACATGGCTTTCAAACTCTTCCCGTCTTAAAGGACGATTATCCAAAGCAGAGGGCAACCTAAACCCATAATCAACTAGCATTTGCTTTCTAGCTTGGTCACCATTATACATGCCTTTAATCTGCCCCATTGTCATATGACTTTCATCAATCATAATCAAAAAATCTTCTGGGAAGAAGTCTAATAACGTATAGGGGGGTTCTCCTGCTGCTCGACCATCCATATGGCGAGAATAGTTTTCAACCCCGTTAGTGTAACCCATCTCCCTTAACATTTCAATGTCATACTCAGTTCTTTGGCGTAATCGCTGCGCTTCCAATAATTTGCCTTCAGCTTCAAAAACCTTCAACTGTTCTTCTAGTTCAGCTTGAATCTTAGCAATGGATTGTTCCATGTGTTCATCATTAGTAACAAAGTGAGTAGCAGGAAACAGAATCAAATGATCTACTTCTCCTATGGTCTTACCAGTCAAACTTTCGATCTCTCGAATACGATCAATCTCATCTCCAAAAAATTCTATCCGAAAGGCATGTTCATCTCTTGAAGCGGGAAAAACTTCAACCACATCCCCGCGAACTCGAAAACGACCACGTTGAAAATCAATATCGTTACGCTCAAACTGAATATCCACCAGCTGGTTAAGCAGTTGATCCCTAGAAATTTCTTGTCCAGGTCTGAGGCTCACTGCTGAATCAGCATACTCTTTTGGAGAACCCAGTCCGTAAATACATGAGACCGAAGCCACTACAATAACATCATTACGCTCTAATAAGGCTGAGGTTGCGGAATGACGAAGTTTATCAATCTCATCATTGACAGAGCTGTCTTTTTCGATATAGGTGTCGCTTGATGGCACATAGGCTTCAGGTTGGTAGTAATCATAATAGGAAACAAAATATTCCACAGCATTATCAGGGAAAAATTCCTTGAACTCTCCATAAAGCTGTCCCGCTAAGGTTTTATTGTGAGCAATCACTAAGGTCGGTTTATTAACTTTGTTAATGACCTGACTCATGGTATAGGTCTTTCCCGTCCCAGTAGCTCCCAAAAGAATCTGAGCTTTTTCTCCACCTTCAATATTGTCTACTAAGGTCTCAATAGCTTGGGGTTGGTCGCCAGATGGCTCATATTTTGAAACCAAATGAAAAGGTTTGTCATCACGTTTATCAATCATTTCATTATCCTCGATTGTCTCTCTTCCTTCCATTTTATCATATCCCAGAAAGAAACGTCTGATAAAAACTTCCCAAACCTCCCATACCGATGTTAGGTTTTATGACATGCGAAGCTAGACTTATTGCCTTCTTTTAAAAAATTTGCTATAATGAGTCATATTTTTTATTTTTATAAGGAGATTAGTATGACCTACAAATTAAAAGCATTATTGCTTGCAATAGTATCCATCATTTTCATGACAGGTGGTATTGCAAGCACTGAAACAATTGATATTGTTTCGGATACAGCTTACGCCCCATTTGAATTTAAAGATTCAGATCAAGTTTATAAAGGAATTGACGTTGATATTATCAATGAGGTAGCAAAACGCCAAGCTTGGGACTATAACATGACCTTTCCTGGATTTGATGCGGCTGTTAATGCCATTCAATCTGGTCAAGCTGATGCTCTGATGGCTGGTACGACGATTACTGAAGCTCGTAAAAAGGTCTTTCATTTCTCAGACCCATACTACGACACTAAAATCGTTATTGCGACACGTAAGGCAAACCCTGTCAAAAAGTATAGTGACCTAAAAGGAAAGACCGTTGGTGTCAAAAATGGTACGGCAGCTCAATCCTTCTTGGATAAATACAAGAAAAAGTATGGCTATACTGTTAAAACATTTGACACGGGCGACCTCATGTACAACAGTTTATCTACCGGATCGGTTGCAGCTGTCATGGATGATGAGCCAGTTATCCAATATGCGATTAGCCAAAACCAAGACCTTGCCATCAACATGAAAGGTGAGGCAATCGGTAGTTTTGGTTTTGCGGTTAAAAAAGGCAGTGGCTATGACTATTTGATTGATGATTTCAACACTGCTCTTGCTGATATGAAAGCTGACGGGACTTACCAAGCTATTATGGCAAAATGGTTAGGAACTGACGACAAAGCAACAAGAGGCCAGGCAACCGGTGATCCAACTGCCAAAGCAACACCTGTGAAAGCAAGCTATAAAATTGTTTCAGATTCCTCTTTTGCTCCTTTTGAATTTCAAAATGACAAAGGCAAATATGTCGGTATCGACATGGAGCTAATTAAAGCTATCGCCAAACAGCAAGGCTTTAAAATTGAAATTGCCAATCCAGGTTTTGATGCGGCTTTAAATGCGGTACAATCTAGTCAAGCTGACGGTGTTATCGCTGGTGCAACCATTACTGACGCTCGTAAAGCCATTTTTGACTTCTCTGATTCTTACTATACCTCAAATGTGATTTTAGCGGTCAAAAAAGGAAAAGCGATCAACCGTTATGATGATTTAAATGGTAAAACTGTTGGCGCTAAAAACGGAACTTCTTCTTATTCTTGGTTGAAAGAAAATGCAGCTAAATATGGCTATAGCGTTAAAGCTTTCGATGATGGTTCAACCATGTACGATAGTTTAAATTCAGGTTCTGTTGAAGCCATCATGGATGATGAAGCCGTCCTAAAATATGCTATTTCACAAGGACGTCGCTTTGAAACCCCGCTTGATGGTATTTCCACAGGTGAAGTTGGTTTTGCCGTTAAAAAAGGAACCAATCCCGAATTAATTGAAATGTTTAACAATGGCTTAGCTGCCTTAAAACAATCTGGTAAATATGACGCTATCATCGATAGCTATCTAGATTCTAAAAAAGCTGCTAAACCTTCTGGAAAAAATGTCGATGAGTCAACGATTGCAGGACTCCTCTCTAATAACTACAAACAATTATGGGCTGGTCTTGGAACAACCCTCAGCCTAACCCTTATTTCATTTGCTATCGCTATGATTATCGGGATTATTTTTGGGATGATGGCTGTCTCACCAACCAAATCTCTCCGCCTCATCTCAACCATTTTTGTCGATGTGGTCCGTGGTATTCCGTTAATGATTGTGGCTGCCTTCATTTTCTGGGGTGTGCCGAACCTTATTGAAAGCATGACTGGTCACCAATCACCAATTAACGATTTCTTAGCTGCTACAATTGCACTGTCACTTAATGGCGGAGCCTATATTGCTGAAATTGTTCGTGGTGGTATTGAAGCTGTTCCAGCAGGACAAATGGAAGCTAGTCGTAGTCTTGGGTTGCCTTATGCAACAACGATGCGTAAAGTGATTCTTCCACAGGCCGTGAAGTTGATGTTGCCTAACTTTATTAACCAATTTGTTATCTCCCTAAAAGATACTACAATCGTCTCAGCAATTGGTTTAGTGGAACTCTTCCAAACAGGTAAAATCATTATTGCTAGAAATTACCAGTCGTTCCGTATGTATGCTATTTTAGCAATTATTTACCTTATCATGATTACACTCTTAACAAGACTTGCAAAACGTTTAGAAAAGAGGCTTAACTAATGACAGAATTAAAAATTGATGTTCAAGGTTTACACAAATCTTATGGTCAAAATGAAGTCTTAAAAGGAATTGATGCCAAATTCTACGAAGGTGATGTCGTTTGTATCATTGGTCCTTCTGGTTCTGGGAAATCAACCTTTCTACGTACCCTCAACCTTCTAGAGACGATTACCAGTGGGAAGGTCATGGTGGACGGTTTTGAATTATCAGATCCTAAGACTAATATTGACAAGGCACGTGAAAATATCGGGATGGTATTCCAACACTTCAACCTTTTCCCTCACATGACTGTTCTTGAGAATATTATCTTTGCTCCTGTTGAATTAGGTAAAGAGTCTAAAGAAGCTGCTAAAAAGCATGGCATGGCACTTCTAGAAAAAGTCGGACTTTCTGATAAGGCCGACGCCTTCCCAGGAAGTTTATCCGGCGGGCAAAAACAGCGTGTCGCCATCGCCAGAAGTTTAGCAATGAACCCAGATATTATGCTCTTTGATGAACCAACTTCTGCTCTTGACCCCGAAATGGTTGGGGACGTTTTGAACGTTATGAAAGACTTGGCAGAACAAGGCATGACCATGTTAATTGTTACTCACGAAATGGGATTTGCTCGCCAAGTAGCTAACCGTGTTATCTTTACAGACGGTGGTCAATTCTTGGAGGATGGTACTCCTGAAGAGATTTTTGATCATCCTAAGCACCCTCGTCTCATTGAATTTTTAGACAAGGTCTTAAACGTCTAATAGAGCAGACACCATACTAACTTCCAAAAAATAATAAGGCAAGGAAACAGGTTTCCTTGCCTTTTTTGGTTACTGTTATTATTCAAACCAGCAAAATAGGGATACTCTTATGACTCTCTCCTTCATAAGAGTGTCCCCTATGCTTTTTTATGGGCGTTTATGTTTAGTGAGGTAATAACCTAATCCCGTAAGAGCTAGTCCCGTCACTATGTGTAAGTATTTGTTACCAACCATCGGACTAATGGCAATGAGAAAAAAGCCAACAGCCATTAAAAAAGTTGCTCCATTTTTTTCTGTCATGCAAGGTCACTCGCTTTTTCTTTATTGGCCAAAATGACAAATGGTGCCCAGATAAGGAAGGCAACAAAGAGGTTAAACAGTGAAACCAAACCTGCCATAATATTACCTCCAGTAGCTAGGTAAGCATAAAGTCCAACAGGGGTAATCCAAGGTACTGATAAGAATACCGGTGGAATCAAACCTATTGCAGTAGCAAAATAAGCTATGCTAGCACAAATTGGTGGCACAATTAGCCATGGAATCACAAAGGTTGGATTCAAAACAATTGGCATCCCAAATGTAATTGGTTCGTTGATATTGAAAACACCCATTGGTGCGGACAATTTGGCAATGGTTTTATGCTCTTCTCGTTTTGAGAATATGAAGATAGCAATAATCAATGCCAAGGTTACTCCTGAACCACCCATTTGAGCATAAGCATCAAAGGACCCGCGTGTCCAAAGGTATGGTAAATTAGAAGCGCTATGCGCTGTATTGTAAGCAGCTGTATTTTCTGTTAAAGCTACCATATAAATACCATCCATCACTGGGGCTAAGACATTATGACCATGCAAGCCGAAGAACCAGAGCAGTTGAACTAAGAAGGTTAACAAGATAACTGAACCAATACCCTGTGATAAGCCTAGTAATGGTAATTGGATATAGGTTGAAATGACATCACTTAGGGAAGAACCTGTTAATGCAAAGATGAGGTAGGCGAAAATTGCCGAAGCGTAAATCGCAACTGTTCCTGGAATAATGGCAGCAAAGGCTTTATTAACCGCAGGTGGTACATTATCTGGTAAGGTAATGGTAATATTACGTTTGGTCAAAGCCGCATACACAAAACTTGATAAAAAGCCAATAATTAAAGCTGTGAACAAGCCTGTAGCACCGACATACTTTAGAGCTATTGCTCCCCATTGACTAGTTTCAATACTTGAACCTCCACCCGCAGTAACGACTGAAAGCCCCATTTCTTTCAAATTGCTAATTAGGTTAGCAGAGGCATTTTCAAGTGGTGTCGAAATGGTTAAAGTCTGAGGTAGGGTGGCAATAAATGAGCCAAAAGAAATCAATCCTCCTGCCAATGGATTAATCTTATGCATAACAGCTAAATTGTAACCGAAAGCAAAGGCAAAAAAGAGCGCCATGATACCAATTGTCCCAAAATAAACATAGCCATTGATGTCGATAACAGGTTGCATAGCTTTTGCAAACCCTGTCCATCCCATATTGTTTGGAATATCGCGTAAAAAAACGTTCAATAAGACAGCAACTGAACCTGCCATGGTAATAGGCATCATTGAAATAAAGGAATCACGAATAGCTACTAAATGCCGTTGTGACCCAATTTTTCCTGAAATATCCATAAACTTATCAGAAAAATGCGACATAAATCTTCTCCTCTTTTTATTTTTTTAATGTAACAAAGGTAACCTTAAAAGCAGCGGTGTCTGCCTAACACAATTATCTCAAAATCATCCTTGTTAAACGTGATGCTTAGAGATAACCGGTAATCGACTCTTATCCAAATGAACCCTTCTCTCTCATCCAAGGTCTGTGAATAATCTTCACAAAGACGATGGTTGCTGCAACTGTTTAGCATATTGGATAAGGGCTGCTAACTGAGCTTGAGATTGGCGTTCTAGGCTTTTTTTGAACAGTTTGCCAACAATAAAATGATTTGCTTTTTGAAAAATATTTAGAGGATGATAGTCATAAGAATAGGTAATTCTAGTCCGATTCTCCCCCAGAGCCTCTAATCGATAAGCCAATTCCTTTATCCCATGATTAGAACTAAAACAAGCAGTATATAATTGCGGAGCTTCTAGGGCCGTAATAAGCACCCTCACTGTACGCTCTTTGTATTTACCATAATGTTTAACATAGTTTATACCCGCTTTGATATCATCTCTTGACAACCGTCTCAAGGTATTTTGTCGATAATCTTCTTGGAGCGATATCAGCATGGCTTCAAAACAATGATGAACGGAAACATCTCCTTCTGCTGAAATGATCATGACTCACCCCTCTGTATTGCTGACATTTTGTCGTAAACGGTAACCAATTCCTTGGCTAAATCAATAAAGGCTAAGGCAGTCATCATGTGATCTTGCCCATGCACCATCAATAAAGACAATTCAACCGCATCACCAGCTGCTTCTTGGGACAGCAAATGTGTCTGCGATTTATGGGCAATATTTAACGAGTTTGTCGCTTCTTGAAGTAAGTGCTGAGCCTCCTCAAACTGCCCATCTCGTGCTGCATGAATAGCCTCTACGGCCTTGCCCTTGGCTTCGCCTCCATACATGATTAAGCCCATAATAGCTTCTAAGTTGGATGGTTCCGTCATGCCTACTCCTCCATCATCGCTAGGGCTGTTTCAAGGACTTTTTCACCGTTCATAAGACCATAATCAGCCATGTTAATGGCATCTACTTTAATATCTGGTTCAAACTTATCTTTAAAATCCTTTAGTAAGAATTTGACTTGTGGACCTAACAAGAGAACGTCAATGCTATTAGCAGCCACTTCGTTGTCAGCTTCACTCACAGGAACTGCCCAAATAGAAACTTCAAGGTCACGCGCTTGGGCTGCTTTTTGCATCTTAGTCACCAACATACTAGTTGACATACCGGCATTACAAACTAACATAATAGATTTCATAAGGTTTCTCCTTTTAATCGTTTTAATCATGAATAAGTGGGGTAAACACTGTCATGAATTTGGAATAATTTGGTTCTTCTAGTAACGCTTGCTGAAGCTCCACCTGATTGACAAAAGATGCCAAACCTGGTGATACATATTTTAACCTATGATTATGCCCTTTAGACGGGGATAATAGAAAGACAAAATGAACAGCTTGATGCGCCTTGTCCCACTCAAGAGGCTCTCGGCAAATAGCCACTACTACCTGTTCAGAATAAGTCATGGGATTAGCAGGATGCGGAAAGGCAAGCACTTCTCCATAGATGACTGGGCTGTAATTTTCCCTCAGTACCATTTGATGATAGAAGTCCTCTACAAACGTTTCTGTTCCCGCCTCGTCAAGACAAGCAATCATCCGTAAAAGCAAGTCTTCCTTTGAGATTTTCTCGTCTAAATAAAGAAAACGATTAGGGCTAAAAACACCTGTTAGAAGCTGCTCTGCTTTTGCTAAACTCATCTGTGACGGTAAACTGACCTCTTTCTTGATACCTTCTTGTTCTCCAATAAATTGTCGAATAGTTTCAATATCCTGATTTGACAAAAAAACACTGACAGTAATCACTGGTGTTAAAAACATCAGATTGGCAAGGCTGATAGAGGAAATAATCAAATCAACGGTTTTCAGTCGCTCTTCGGTTATTTCATAGTAACTGATAACATCGACAATACGCAAACGTCCTTCAAATTCCTTTTCCAAGCGATTTTTCAACATCATGGCACTACCATAACCTGTGGCACAAACTACTAGAACCCTCAATTTATGACGGTTTGAATAACGCTCAATGGCCGCCATTAAATGCAAACTAATATAAGCCCATTCATCATCTGAGACATCATTCTTTTGACATACAAGCAAATCCGAAAAGGTCTGCTTGGTAAGGGTAAATATTTCAGGATACTGGCTTTTAATTTCCTCAGTTAAAGGATTAGTCAGCTGAATATGGTTTTCAAGACGTGTGGTCAAGGGCATCATGTGGGCTAATAAACCTTGAAATAAATTGGTATCTGTTTCTAAAGTCATGCCTGTCAATTGACTAATCTTGGCAATACATGCTTTTAAATGGTCCTGCAACTTTTCATCGGTATTATCATCTTGCCAATGCTTACCAACAGAATGTTTGACCTTTAGATGCAGTGCAATATAATTAGCCTCCTCTTTAGGAAAACGTATCCCCATCACTTCTTCCACTCGATACAAAATGCGCAGAGCTACTTGATACTCATCAGACTGACGAATAGCTATTGGAATGGAAAACAGTTCTAATGGACACCCCGATCGAATACGCTGAACCATTAGGGCAATATGCAAGACTAGATTATTCATGACAAAATCAGAAAGTTTCAACTTAGCATCCCGACATTCATCCAAGACAATAATCATGATTTCTGCAAAATTAATACCTTCAAGAAAGGTATTACCTACCATGGTGGACAAGGTATTATCAAAACTAGTAAGAAAAAAATAGTCCATGATAAAATGCCTAATGTCCTCTTCTTTACCTCTTATTTGAATATGTTGGTGAGTTATTTCAAGCTCTAACTGGTAAGGTATTATGCGCTCCTTAATGCCTGCTAAAACATGTTTTAAAGTTGTCCGACTAATATACAATTCTTGACAAAGCTCTTCAAAATCCTGAACGGCATCTTCAAAAAAGAATTTATGAAGCACATAATCTTCTCGATCAACCGATCCTTCCACTTGAGTCACATCTGCCAAACGTTTTTTAGACGTCACACTTTCTTGCCAAAAGATGTCAAATGCCATAGAATGGTCAATTTCTAAGCAGTAACCTCGACCTTGTTTAGAAATGATGTGAGCTCCGTGTTCAGGAAGGCTACTAATCAGTTCTTTGAGGTATTTCCTAACCGTACGGTCACTCATACCAATAACCTCAGCCAGAGTTGCACTAGAGACAAACTGCTCTTTGTGATGGATTAGAAATGTTATGATGGCCAGTTCTTTTTTTGATAACATTAGTCCTCCTTACTACTTTAGAAAACGCTTTCTACCCTCTTTTAGTGTACCAAATATTTCCTGAAAAAGGTGACCATCATTTTCCGTATTGATTGTGAAAGAATCTATGATGGGTCAATCTCCAAACAAAATTCCTGCCAAGGTCGCAAATCATCTAACAAACTAAGATAGTCCTTTCTGACCTCAGCAACCACATTAGCTTTTGAACTAACCGTAAAATTTTTCAAAGCAATTTGCAGTTCTCCCTTATATCGATGATAGCGGTCATTGTCAATAATAATGTTACCTCGTTTGACCTCCTTAGATTGGTCTCTTGGAGCAATCGATTCCTGAGCATAGACTAGACGTGGCATGGTTGATCGAATCACATAATCAGATACATCGCCACGATAACAATGCGGATAGCCAATGATTTGCTCCTCAACTTCTGTCAAATCGATGATAGGCCTAACCTTGATCGTTGTGACTGGTCTTGCTAAAGCCTGAGTACATGCTGCCAATTCTTCTTCCGAAATGAATTGGTTAGATATGAGGATATTATCAATGGTTCCTATCGCTTTCATTAATTCTACTTGCAGGCCAATGGGCAAGTGCCTATGGTCTTCCACTGTCGGCAAGCCTTCTGCCAGTAGCCAAGGGCTTTCAGATGCTGACTGAGCGCTAATAAAAGCAGCCGTTTCAATATCATGCTCATGATAAAAACGTGACATATCCTTAAAATGTTGCCATGACAAACCAGTAAATTCATGTGGATAAAAATTATGGCAACCAATAATATTGCTCCGTTCTGCATCTGTCGCTAGCAATGACATCAATAATTGTTTATCAGTGCTCATATTAAGTTCAATTTTAAGCCCAAAGGGATTTCTTGTTAAAGTTACAATCTCTGCTAGAGGGAGAGCCTCGTCTAAGCGTAAGCCCGCTAACCCGAAGGCATGAGCTCGTTCAATAAGCTGATCTGACCAACCAGCTTGGCTAATAAAGCTTGGACTAACGTCAGCAATCACTCGAATGCCTAATTGATTTGCATAAGCAATGAGCTCTGCGTAGCAATGAAACATCTGGTGATCAGCTGGTGCCAGCTGTAAGAGACTCATAAACAAGCGCTTGGCTCCATAGCTATGACATAAGTCAATATAAGCTTTACTCTTGGTAACATCATACCGCTCAGGGTATAGAGAAAATCCTAAATCAACCATATTGCCTCCTATTTATCAAAACCATTTGACTCGCTCAACGCCTTAAACCAGTAACCTGATTTTTTTATGGTTCGCTTTTGACTCTCTAAATCCAAAGCTACCAAACCATATCGGTTTTTATAAGCATTTAACCAAGACCAGCAATCAATAAAAGTCCACAAGAGGTAGCCTTTGCAGTTGGCTCCTTCTCCCAAAGCCTTATGAAGCTGGATAAGATGATCCTCGATAAAGGTGATGCGGTAGTCATCTTGTATCTGGCCATCTGCTAAAAAAGCTTCTTCACCTTCGACACCCATACCATTTTCCGTGACTAGCCATTCGATGTTACCATAGTGTTCTTTTAAATTAAGGGCAATATCATAAAGTCCTGGTTCATAAATTTCCCAACCCCGGTGAGGATTGACTTTTTTACCAGGCATATCATAAGGTTCAAAATAAATATCTAAGATAAGGGGGTCCCCCTCTTGCTGTGACTTACTAGGTGCCTGAACCCGCAAAGGCTGATAATAATTAACTCCCAAAAAATCAACAGTATTGTTTTTGATAATCTCTAATTCATCAGCACTATATTGAGGTAATAAATCAGCTTCCTCTAAAATGGAAACTAACTCTGCTGGGTAAACACCCAAAACTGATGGATCTAGAAAGGATTTGGTTTGGAAAAGCTCTGCGATTCTAGCAGCCTTGACATCTTCAGGAGCATCACTCCGAGGATAAGCAGGTGTCATGTTAAGCACAATACTAATCTTGTGGTCGGGATGAAGCTTATGACAAGCTTTGACCGCCAGTGAACTGGCCAGTTGTGTGTTGTAAGCCACTTGAACTGCTGCCTTGGCATCTACTTTACAAGGGTAGTGATAATAACCTAAATAGCCACATTCGACTGGAACAATCGGTTCATTAAAGGTAATCCAAGTGTTTACTAAATCACCAAAAAGCTCAAAACAGGTTTTTGCGTAGGTTTCATAAGCCCAGACAGTAGCTTTGTTTTCCCAGCCACCTTTTTCTTGCAAGGCATAGGGGAGGTCAAAATGATAGAGGTTAACAATCAATTTAATACCTTGAGCAATAATGTCTTGAAATACTTCTCGGTAAAATGTCACCGCCTTTGGATTAACCTCCCCGACTCCTTCTGGAATCAATCGAGACCACTGGATTGAGGTCCGAAAAATCGTGTGGCCTGTTTCTTTCAAAAGGGCAATGTCACCCTTATAGTTTTCATAAAAGGTTGAGGTTTTTTCTGGACCAATTTGGTGATGAAACTTAGCTGACTCAATACTAAACCAGTAATCCCAGTTGCTAGGTCCTTTGCCATCTCCAGGAACCGTTCCTTCGCTTTGAGGCCCAGATGTAGAACTTCCCCATAAAAAGCCATCTGGAAATTGATAACGGTGTTTTCTTTGTTTCATATCCTTTGTCCTTTCTTTGCTCACTTCTCTTTTTATTATAAGAAGAAAAACAGGTGATGTAAACGCTTTAAAAAATCTGTTTTTTCCTTATCATCACGGAAAATAAGTGATTTAAAGCTTGACATATTTTATTATCTTAAAGAGCCTATCTAACCTGCCCTGCTACTTCTTATCAAAACCAAGCCCCTATTGACAGATGCCTTAGCCTATGTTTGAATAGGGGTATGGCTTATTTAAACTACTTTACAAAAACCGAGTGGGCACTTTGGTTAAGCTCTGTCTTGGCCATTACGAAACAGTTACTATGGAGAGTTAATGACCTATCTTTTTATGACCCTACCAATGGCTATTTTTTCGCTCTTTGCTTGGTTAAATCATCCTTTTGAGGGGAACAAGTCTCAAGTCACTATTTCTCGTTTAGAAAGCGCTGATAGTCGACGCCTCATCATGTTTACGTTAGTAGTTACCCTTGTGTTTTATGGAGTTTTAGCCAGCCTTAAAACGGCCTACTTACTTGTTTCCACCTTATCCATTGCTACTTCTTTTTCAGCCGTTTATCTCAGTTATAAGCGTAGCCCTTATTTTGCTTTAGCATACGGGCTCAATGATCTAGTCCTCATTCTCTTATGGATGCATGCTGCTCAAACAGATTCTAGCCAATATGCAGTAGTCATCTGCTTTGCCACCTTTCTTATTAATGATAGTTACACTTTTTATAGTTGGCTAATGCTCCAACGTTACCAAGAAAAAAAAGGTCAAAAAAGGATGAAGGCCTAAGCCTCATCCTTTTTCAATTTTTCACGTTCTAAACGCAAACGTCTATTGGGATTTAAAAGATTAAACAATTCTTCTAATTTCTCAGCATTCCAAACATCTGCTGCCGATACAAAATTCCCATCCTTATCCTTAAAGGATATTGGTTTATCACCCATAATCAGAAACCTCCATCTTAAAGATAACACACAAGGTTGCTATGGCAATGCCATTTCTAAAGACCACATTAATCCACAAATTCAAATTCAAATTTGCCAATACGAACAAGATCCCCGTCTTTTGCTCCACGTTCACGAAGGGCTTCGTCAACCCCCATACCGCGCAATTGACGGGCAAATTTCATGATGGATTCGTCACGTTCCATATTGGTCATGACAAAGAGACGTTCCAATTTCTCACCAGACAAGACCCAAGTAGCATCATCATCTCGGGTAATCTCAAAGTCTTTTTCAGTTTCTGCAAAGCCATAGTAAGCTTCTTCATCCACCAGATCAGCTTCATCATATAATAAGAATTCATCCGTCTTAGCAAGTAATTCTGCCGTTGCTTCTAACAAGTTCTCTAAGCCTTGATGTGCTAGGCTTGAAATAGGGAAAATCATTGGTAGGTCATCAAACTCGTCATATTGGGCAGCCAATTTTTCCTTGAAGGCTTTCAAGTTTTCTTGAGCCTCTGGCATGTCCATTTTATTAGCCACAATAATCTGTGGGCGCTCCATCAATCGCAAATTATAGGTTTCTAACTCGTTATTAATGGAAACATAATCTTCGTAAGGATCACGGCCCTCACTAGCAGACATGTCAATCACATGAAGAATAACCCGTGTCCGCTCGATATGACGGAGGAACTGAGTTCCCAAACCAACCCCTTGGCTAGCACCTTCAATCAAACCTGGTAGATCTGCCATAGCAAAGCTATCACCTGACTTGGTACGAACCATTCCTAGATTAGGTACAATAGTGGTAAAATGATAGGCACCAATTTTCGGTTTAGCTGATGACACAACACTTAACAAGGTTGATTTCCCAACAGATGGGAATCCGACCAAACCAACATCAGCTAAAATTTTGAGTTCTAGTTCTAACTGACGTTCCTCACCTGGTTCACCATTTTCAGCAATTTCCGGCGCAGGATTACGAGGAGTTGCAAAACGAATATTACCACGACCACCACGGCCACCCTTAGCAATCACCACTTCTTGGCCATGTTCTACTAAGTCTGTAATCACTTTTCCAGTTTCAGCATCACGTACAGTTGTTCCTTGAGGGACAGCGATAATCAAATCTTCTGAGCCACGACCATGCATTCCCTTAGTCATGCCTTTTTCACCAGATTTCGCCTTGAATTTACGATTATAGCGGAAATCCATTAAGGTACGCAAACCTTCGTCAACTCTAAAGATGACTGAGCCACCCTTACCGCCATCTCCTCCCCAAGGACCGCCATTTGGGACGTACTTTTCACGACGAAAGGCCACCATGCCATCGCCACCGCGACCCGCTTGGACACTAATTTTTGCCGTATCTAAAAACATACTCATACTTTTTCTTCTCTAACTTTCTTTTACTTTAAAAAAACGCCTTTCAGCGTTTCCTTACATCAATACTGATAGGGCACTCGCAATAAGCCCGCCAACAGTTACAAGAACCATTAGGATAACAACAAACATTGTTACTTTTTCAAAGGTTGTTTTTTTGCGAGGTCCATTTTCTCCAAATGCCACGTTAAATACCTCATCTATTATTGATTTTTCTTCTTATATCTTAACATGAAAGCGGCTTTTAAGCAAATATCAGCTAAGGATTTCTCTCTATAAAGGCATTCTTTTTCACAATGTCTTGTACATTTCCGTTGAATATGATACATTAGAATTTACAAAATAATATTTAGGAGATTCCCATGGTTTTACCTCATTTCGAACACAATCTTGAAAAATACGCTAATTTGCTTATCAAAAAAGGTATCAATGTTCAAAAAGGGCATACCCTTTTGATTACTATTGCTGCTGAACACTATCGCTTCGCTCGTCTTCTGACAAAGAAAGCTTACGAAGCTGGTGCTGCAGAGGTTATTGTAGACTATACTGATGATCAAATCACGCGCGAAAAACTCTTGAAAGCTGATGAGGACCGTCTACTAAATGTACCCGACTATGTTGTTGAAAAGTCTCATTACTTACTTGGTAAAAAAGCGAGTCGATTAGTGGTTCGTTCATCTGATCCAAATGTCTTTGCGGGCATTGACTCAGACCGCTTGTCTGGTTCTACTCGTGCGACTTCAATTGCTCTTGAAAAACAACGTGCAGCTACTCAAGCTAATAAAGTGAGTTGGAATTTAGTAGCAGCAGCAAGTCCTGAATGGGCAGCCAGGGTTTTCCCAGATTTGGCCAGTGAGGAAGAACAAGTTGATGCTCTTTGGGATGCTATCTTCAAAATGAATCGCATTTATGAGGAAGATCCTATTAAAGCCTGGGATGACCATCAAGCACGCCTTGTTTCCAAAGCTAACCTCCTCAATGACTATCAATTTGATGCCCTCCATTACATGGCACCTGGGACTGATTTAACCCTCGGTATGCCTGAAAATCATGTCTGGGAAGCGGCAGGTAGCGTCAACGCTCAAGGGGAAGAATTCATCGCCAATATGCCAACTGAAGAAGTCTTCACCGCACCAGACTATCGTCGAGCTGACGGGTATGTCTCATCTACTAAACCACTTTCTTATGCCGGTGTTGTTATTGAAGACATGACCTTTACTTTCAAAGATGGCCAGATTGTTGAGGTAACGGCTAAAAAAGGGGAAGAAACCATTAAGCGATTGGTCGAGGAAAATGATGGTGCTCGTGCCCTTGGTGAAGTAGCCCTAGTTCCCCATAAAACTCCAATTTCACTTTCTGGTTTAACTTTCTTTAATACTCTTTTTGACGAAAATGCGTCTAACCACCTTGCCATCGGTGCTGCTTATGCTTTCAGTATTAAAGGTGGCACTGAAATGACCAATGAAGAATTAAAAGCAGCTGGTTTAAACCGCTCAACCGCCCATGTAGACTTTATGATTGGTTCAGAACATATGGATATTGATGGCATCACGAAAGATGGGCAAATTGTTCCTATCTTCCGCGGTGGCGAATGGACAATCTAAACTAACGAAAAAGTCAGTCTTGTGCTGGCTTTTTTTGTTGGATAAGCCTATAATGTCAGTATGTATTACTTAATTTTAGAAAAATTAACGCCTGTCTCCCTGACAGACTGTCTTAACAACAAGCATCCTTATGTAGCTATCTTAACGCCAGAGGAATGGCGGCGTCACCACGACCTTTTTGATATGGATATTGATATGGAGTTTAACATTGATGTGGCCAATTCAACCAAGGCAGAAGTGAATAGTGATTCTTTAACAGGGACTTTTAAAATTCCCGATCGAAGAGATTTGCTTGGTCAAGCCATGGATTTTTCCTTCGCTCTTGATGAAAGAGGGGTTGTCTTTATCGATGAGCATCGTCATGTTGCTGATTGGTTAGCACAGATTCAGTCTAGTAAAAAATGGAAAACGCCAAGCCTAGAACGTTTTCTCTACGATTTTTTAGAAACCATTATTCATGGTGATTTAACCCTTCTAGAAGATTTCGATAACCAACTAGATAAACTAGAAGAAACGATATTAACAGATAAAGGTATGATTAGCCAAGTTCAGCTGAATCTCATCAGACGACAACTCACCAAGTTAAATCTCCACTATGGGCAATTGATTGATTTGGCACAGGAATTTTACGAGAACGAGAACAATTTCTTCGCCGAGGAAAATCTGCGCTTCTTTCACCTCTTCTCTTCACGAGTAACAAGACTTCAGACGACAGTTGTGACTTTACGTGAGACTCTTATTCAGATTCGCGAATTGGCCCAATCACAGTTGGAAACGAAACAAAATAAAATCATGAGCGTCTTAACCATCGTTACCACCTGCTGCATGCCTTTGACCATTTTAGTAGGGTGGTACGGCATGAATTTTAAGTACATGCCTGAACTCTCTAGCCCCTTAGGTTACCCTGCAGTGATTGGCTTTGCTATTTTAATTTTTGTGTCTGCTATTGCCTTTTTCAAATACAAAAAATGGTTGTAAGAATAAGGTAAAATCCTTCTCAGTCAAATAGAGAAGGATTCTTTTTTCTTTTATAATAGGCTCTGACAATAGGCTTCTAGACTCTGCAATTCGTCGGATGTCAAGCGTCTAAAGTCACCTTCTGCGAGACCAGGGTCTAATCGCAAAGGTCCCATGCTAAGCCGTTGCAATTCCAGTACTTCCTTGCCACAAGCTGCTACCATGCGTTTCACCTGATGAAATTTACCTTCTTGAATGGTAATGCTAACCACACAAGTCTCTTGGCTTAAATCCTTATCAAGCACTTCCAATTTAGCAGGAAGACACTGGTGATCCTTTAAAGAAATACCTTTGGCAAAATCATCTTTGTCAGCATCAGTCATGATGCCTGCTACTTTCGCTAAATACTCTTTGGTAACGTGTTTTTTAGGGGATAAAAGGTCATGAGCTAGCTGACCATTATTGGTCAAGAGCAACAGCCCTCGAGTATCCTTATCTAATCTGCCAACAGGAAAAACGTCTTTTTGTCTGGCAGTTTCATCTAATAAGTCTATAACGGTTGCTTGCGCTCTGTCCTTTGTCGCTGACAAAAAGCCCGCTGGCTTATTCAAGATATAGTAAACAAAGGCTTCATAAGTCAAAGGTTTTCCAAGGTAAGTCACCACGTCTTTATGTTCATTTATTTGAACCTTGGGAGATGTTTCCACCTCTTGATTAACCAAGATAGCTTTCTTTTTCAAAAGGCTCTTGACTTGGCTTCTACTCCCAACTCCTGTTTCTACTAAAAATTTATCTAAACGCATTGTCACCCTTTCAAGAAGAATTCTTTAACTAAGTATAACACAAAAAACAGTTATCCCGAGACTGAAAGCGCTTAATGTATTATAATATATAGTATAGAAACAAGGAGATTAACTTATGACTATTTACTCTCATACTTACGAAACTGACAACCAGCATTCTGCGAAAGCTATGGGTTCTGGAACACTTGACGTATTGGCCACTCCTGCTTTAGTGGCTTTTATGGAAAATGCTTCTTACTTATTTGCCCAAGAATCACTAGAAACAGGATTGACCACTGTTGGCAGTGAAATGGCTATTCAACATTTAGCTGCTTCTGCCATTGGCCAAGCAGTAACCATTGTCATCACTGCTCTCAAAGAGGAAGCCCGAAAATACGATTTCCGCATAGAGGCTTTTGTGGGAGACCAACTGATTGGAAAAGCCTGTCATACCAGAGTGAGGGTAGATAGTCGAGATTTCATGGAAAAAGTAACAAACTAAAACGTTAAAGGTAAGCAATGAACAATTGCTTACCTTTTATCATGTCTAAAAGTGAACGATATCCTTCACAAGCGACTTTGATAGAGCTATTTCCTTATCTATGTCAATTGCTGATAGGCCTCTGCCTTTAGTTGGCCAATCGTCCACATGGCAGCAAAACTAATGAGGTAGAGACAGGATAGGAACATCATGACCATTGAAACTCCTGAAACATCTAAGATGCTTCCGATAATAACCGATGAAAAACCACCCAAAGCACGGCCGACATTTAAGATCACATTATTAGCTGTTGAACGGATATGATGTGGATAAAGTCTGGTAATCATCGCACCATATCCTGCAAACATCCCATTGACAAAAAATCCGACAATGGCACCTCCAATAAGCATAGTGCTCATGGAATGAGCAAATTGGAAGAGGTAAACACACAGCGAAGAGGCAAGCAGAAAGATTCCATAGACCAGACGCGGTCCAAATCGGTCTAACAGCTGACCAAACGTCAACATGCCTAAACACATCCCCAAAATGGTCGCTACCATCCACAACGAAGAACTTTTTACGGAGAGATTCAGACTTGTTTGAATAAGGGTTGGTAACCAGTTCATCATCCCGAAGTACCCTGCAATCTGAACGGTTGTCATGACCATCAAAGCGAGGGTTTGAGCAGTCAATTCTTTTGTTTTGAAGAGCTCAGCAACACTTACCGGCTGATGATGAGTTTCTTCTTTTTGACCATGATAATCCCAAACCTTACGATCATCTATAGCTAAGATCATCCAGATAACTAATACTATCGGAAGGAGTCCGAAGAGAAAAAGTCCTCGCCAGCCTAAACTTGGTGCTAGCCAACCTGCTAGGAGAGCTGAGCTAATCGATCCTAATTGTCCGGCAATTCCGTTCAAAGAAGAAATGCGCCCCATTTTTTCAGGTGGAACAATTCCCGCCATAATGGCGATAGCCACGCCGTACTCTCCACCAACCCCTATTCCAGCAATAAAACGCATCCAGTATAAATAAGACAGAGACGGAGTAAAATAAATTAATCCTGTAGCGACTGAGAACAAGACGATTGTCCATTTAAAGACCTTAAACTTATGATACCTATCTGCCAGTAAGCCAAAAATAAGGCCTCCAGCTAACATCCCTAAATTCGTAATCGTCGCAATCCAACCTCCCTGTGTGCCACTAATTCCTAATTCGGTAATAATAGAGGACATCGAGAAAGCCAGAAACATCACATTCAGGTCATCCGTACCTGAAGCGACAATAGCGGCCACTAAGGCCCGTTTGTTGGTGGTATCCAAAGATTGTTTTGACATACTTGTCTCCTTTTTAATAGTAGCTCACTGACTACCTTAATTAATTACATACCTTCTTTCCAAGCAGCAAAAAAGACTTGGGAACACGTCCGCAAGTCTGCTAAAGGTCACCAAAAAACAAAAGATTAGTCTAAACTTTCTTTGATCTTAATGCTTTCATGCTTCACGGAACATGTTTAAAGCGGTATTTAATTGTTAATAGTATAATAAAGCCTCTTCTACTTGTCAAGTGATTCCTACAGAACCTTTTAGCTTTCTGCTGTAATAGGCTCACCAAATCTAATTCTAATAGTGATAAATTCTGCTATCTCCATAAAAAATCTTTTGCTTCTCTTCGTTTCTTTGTTATAATGCTTTACAGAGGTGAAAAAAATGAAGACTATTGCTTTTGACTCTAATAAGTATTTAAACTTACAAAGGGATCATATTTTAGAACGTATTAGCCAGTTTGATGGTAAGCTTTACATGGAATTTGGTGGGAAAATGTTAGAAGACTACCATGCTGCCCGTGTACTTCCAGGTTATGAACCTGACAATAAGATTAAATTGCTCAAAGAACTCAAAGAGCAAGTCGAAATTGTGATTGCCATTAATGCTAATAATATTGAGCACTCCAAGGCGCGTGGCGATCTAGGCATTTCATATGACCAAGAAGTTTTCCGTCTCATCGACAAGTTCAACACATTAGACATTTATGTCGGTTCAGTCGTGATTACTCAATATAACAATCAACCAGCTGCAGATGCCTTTCGTAAACAACTCGAAAAAAATGGCATCGCTTCTTACCTACACTACCCTATCAAGGGCTATCCAACCGACATCAACCACATTATCTCACCTGAGGGGATGGGGAAAAATGATTACATCAAAACCAGCCGTAACCTTATTGTTGTGACAGCGCCAGGGCCTGGTTCAGGAAAACTAGCCACTTGCATGTCCCAAATGTATCATGATCAAATCAATGGCATTAAGTCGGGCTATGCCAAATTTGAAACCTTCCCTGTCTGGAATCTTCCTCTTCATCATCCTGTTAATTTAGCTTATGAAGCTGCTACTGCAGACTTAGATGATGTCAACATGATTGATCCTTTCCATCTAGAAACTTACGGTAAAACAGCTGTCAATTATAATCGTGACATCGAAGTCTTTCCAGTGCTAAATCGTACGTTTGAACGTATTTTGAGCAAATCACCCTACGCATCACCAACAGATATGGGGGTTAATATGGTTGGTTTCTCCATTGTCAATGAAGAAGCTGCTATTGAAGCATCCAAACAGGAAATCATTCGCCGTTATTACCAAACCCTCGTCGATTTTAAGGCAGAGCGTGTTTCAGAGGCTGCTGTTAAAAAGATTGAACTCTTGATGAATGATATTGGGGTTACACCTGAAGACCGTCAAGTTACTGTGGCTGCTCGCCAAAAAGCAGCACAGACAGGACAGCCGGCCCTTGCTCTGCAACTACCAAATGGACAGATTGTCACCGGAAAAACATCTGAACTTTTCGGACCAACTGCTGCTGTAATCATCAATGCCATTAAAACATTAGCGAAAATTGACAAAGCCACTCATTTGATTGAACCAGAGTATGTGAAACCCATCCAAGGCCTCAAGGTAAACCATTTAGGTAGCCAAAACCCTCGCCTACATTCCAATGAAATCCTCATTGCGCTAGCCATCACTGCTATGACCAATGACGAGGCTAACCTTGCCATGAAAGAACTTGGTAACTTGAAAGGCAGCGAAGCCCATTCTACCGTCATCCTAACTGACGAAGATAAAAATGTTCTCAGAAAGCTTGGGGTTAACGTTACATTTGACCCTATTTATCAAAATCATAAACTCTACCGAAAATAAGGAGAGTCTGGAATATTTTCGTTATTCCCTATCATTTTAAAAAATAGCCTACGATCCATGGTCGTAGGCTATTTGTTTAGGATGGCAATACTAATTGTTTCTTATTGTTAAAGAAACTCCTATAAGCTAAATAAGTTGCTATAAAAGAGGCAATAGAGGTTGTCGATAGCAACATAAACGTCACCATCATCTGGTACTTAACAGCCTGAATAGGCGCGGTGCCAGCTAAAATCAATCCTGTCATCATACCAGGTAAGGTCACAATCCCCAAAGTCTTGGCAGAATCAATGGTCGGTACCATACCTGTTTTGATCACTTCTCGGATAATATCAATGGAAGCCGGTAATACATCTGCACCGAGAGCCAACTTGGTTTCCACTTCTGCTTGTTTGGTTGAAAAATCTGCATTGAGTTGTTTGTAACACAGACCAATAGCAACCATGGAATTGCTAATAATCATCCCTCCCACTGGAATGATTTGGTTGGGAACAAATCTAAGAATCCCAGATAACAACAAGACTGCTAAGGTGATTAAGGTCCCAGATAAGATGGCGACAAATGAAATCACTGCACTATGTCTAATTCCCTTTCCTCGTTTGGCAGCATTATAAGAGGCATTCAACATCATAAACAGGAGGAGTCCAGCTGTGAAGAGAGCGCTTTGATAGCCAAAAATATAATCTAAAACAAATCCCACAATGAGAAGCTGGATAACCGCACGTACCGCACCTACAATAATCTCTTTCCCTAAACCAAGTTTTTGCCAATAGGAAAAAAAGAGAGTCATGACGACCAATGATGACGCCAATAATAAAGAGACGACACTGATATCGTTAACAGTATTCATTTTAACACCTCCAAAGATTTGAGTTGCCCTTCCACAATCGTTAATCTCTTAGTAGCATCACGCTTACTTTGCTCGTCATTATGAGTCACCCAAAGGATAGTCATGCCCTCTTGATTTAAAGAGCGAATGACCTCTTCAACTAATGCGGCATTTTGGGCATCAAGGGCTGATGTGACCTCATCTAGCAACAGTACCTTAGGTTCAAATAGCAGTTGCCGAATAAGCGCTAAACGCTGCTTCTCTCCACCTGATAGCTTGGTGATGTCCTTATTGATATACGAGGCATCCATCTGAAAACGCTCTAACCACTGTTCTACCAAAGACTTATCGAGGGCTTTCTTTCGCAATGAAAAAGGGAAGAGCAGATTGTCCTCAACCGTTTTTCCAAAAAGATAAGGCGTTTGAAAACAGTAGGAAATCTCTTGCCGCAACGTAATTGGGTTAAACGTATCTAGTGGTTTTCCTTGAAAATGAATCGTTCCCGAACTTGGGCTAATGAGATAACTCGCTAATTTTAACAAGGTCGATTTTCCTCCACCTGAAGGACCTACAATCGTTACAACCCCCCCTTGTTCAATGCTAAAACTAATCTCTTTTAAAATCGTATGGTCCTTGTCTGTAAAAGTGACCTGATTAAATGCTAAAATAGCCATCGGTCTTCCCCCTCCTAAGCCTTTTTGGATAATTCTTTTTAAGAATAATTCTAATTAATAATATCTAGGTTTAGTTTACCACGTTTTACTTTAAAAATCTGTCTTTTTAACCGAAAAATAAACAAAACCTCTAGCTATCAACAACGCTAAAGGTTTTGCTTTAATGATTCTCAGATAGATGCTAATACAGCTGTTGATGGTATTAGGATTTTTTCACCACAAACATAGTAAGGCCAACTTTGGTAAGCACTTGTTCTTTTTGATTGTAAACCACTACTTCGATTAGTTGTGTCGAACGCCCACCATGAACCAGCTTCCCTTCAATTGTTAGAAGATCTCCTTTATGACCTGCTTTTAAATAATTAGCGTTAGCTTGGAGGGTAACCGCATCTTGACCAGTTGATCTAGCAACTAACCCACCAACTTGATCACAAAGGGTAAACAAATAGCCGCCATGGGCATTCCCATAGTAGTTAAGAGCAGAATCTGTCACTTCTGTTTTTAAAATCACATGACCATTTTCAAAATGCTCAACACTGTAGTTTTCAAAAATACTAATGACCTGTAAGTCAATCTCTTTTGGTAATTTAGGCATTTTCTATCTCTTTTCCTCTTAGTCTAAAATCAATACAAGTTTCATTATACTACAAATGTGAAAAGAAGGCAGAGCTCCTGTTTAAAAATCAGTAGGTTGTTCGGCCTTGTCTAGTGTATGAAGCACCTCTAAACATAAATTGAGGGCAAAGGTAAAGGAATCTGCTCCCCAGTTGCGTTGATCGTATGCTTCGATATCTGCTAGTGTATCTGCTGTAAATAAGAGTTGCCCCCAGAGAACCTTCCTGAGCTGAGCTACTGCTGCTAGGGCAGAACATTCCATCTCAACAACCGAACAACCTTCTTCCCGGCGATAAGCCACTTTCTCTTTTGTCTCCCGGTAAAAACCGTCCGTTGACCAGGTGATGACCTCTTGGTAGGCTAGTCCATTTGCTAAAAGAGTTTGCTCAATCAGACGGAGCATAATAGGATTGATGGCTATATAACGCGATGGTGCCACATAATGATAACTTGTTCCTTCCTCTCGTAAAGCCTTAGTTGGTACTAAAAAACGATTTTCCTCGATAGGCACCAAAACACCACAGGTTCCTGTACTCATGATTTCTTTGACCCCATAACCAATTAGCCAGTCCATGAATTGCGCGGCAGGAGCCGATCCAACAGGAGCCTGAGCTAAACAGATATCTTGTTCTTTATAAGTTAACAGATAAACAGGGTAAACCTTAGTAGCTGAAACGAATTCTGCGATTTTTTTCCCTTGATGATCTAACGCAAAGGCTTCAATCTCGTCTTCCAAGAAAGCATAAACACACTTAGGTGGAAGCTGAATATCTAGTCCTTCATGGGTAGGCATAATGACGGCTGATGGATCACTGTCAAATTCTAAAAGAGGAATCTCGTGTTTGGTAATAGGCATACGGCTCTCCTTACTGTTATCATGTTCTAGGCATACGGCTAGTTCTTTTTATTGTAACAGCTTACCTTCAAAAAGCAAGGACTTTCTATCACAAAAACTCTTCTAACACATGGCTGGAAGAGTTTTTGACAGTTTATTGGTATGATTTAGAAAGCAACCTTGGCATGACCGTTTAACTTATCCTCGATAAAGGTTTTAATTTCCTCGCTTGTCAATGCTTGTTGAACGGCTTTAACAGCTTTGCTATCTTTGTTGTCTTCACGCGCAACAAGTGACACGGCAAAGAAATGATCCTTACCTTCTTCAACTAATACACCATCTTTTTCTGGTGTTAAATTGAGCTTGGCAATATAAGTTGGGTAGTTAAAAATCATGTCTTTTTCCTTGTATGCTTCATTGAGATTAAGTAATGACACTGGTGAAAAAATGAGATTTTTTGGATTTTCCGTAATGTCTTCAACAGTTACTGACATACTCTTTGGATCACGCAGGCTAATCACCTTATGCTCTGCTAATAAGCGGAGGGCACGAGTCATATTGGTTGGATCATTTGGAATGGCAACATCCGCTCCTTCTTTAAGGTCCTTGATGTCTTTAAGGTCTTTCCCATAGAAAGCCACAATTGCATCGTAGATTGGCTGTACTTGAACAAGATTGGCGTCATTTCCTTTATTGAACATTTCCATGAATGGCTTATGCTGGAAGAAATTAGCATCAACTTCTTTATTTTTTAAAGCGACATTAGCCTGAATATTATCAGTAACAGTGACCACTTCAAGCTTATAGCCTTCTTTAGCTAAATTATCTTTTACTGCTTCAAGCATATCCGTCATAGGGCTTGTGTGAGCAGCTACTTTAACAACGGTCATATCCTTTACTTTCGTAGATGATGATGTTTCAGAATCACCTTGCTTTGCTTGTGACCCACAAGCCACCAAACTAAAACCAGCTAAAAGCGTCAGAACTAGTGACAACAGTTTTTTCATTAGAAGAATCTCCTTTTCTCAATCAATCAGTTACAAAACTGACAACAACGACAACTTCCTAGCCTGACCAATGACTTCTAAACCAGAAAAACATTAGTAATCACGCTAATCATTTTTTCATTTCAAAGAAACCTCAGGCGCCTATAACAGTTCTCTCAGAAAGACAATCTCATTGTAACAGAACACCCTCAAGAAAATCAAACCATGTGACTCATAAAAAACAAAAAAGCATTAAACCATATTGTTTAGCGCTTTCTTGAAATGTTAAATATTAACTGATACAGTTATCAAAGAATATACGACTGTACCACTTTTGATGTCATCAAAGTAGTTAGAATAGGTTCCGCCTTACTCGTTAGCTGTCTGAGAAGCTTAGTTGATTAAAAAAACCTAATCCGTTAAAGTGGTTAAAAAAACAATTATCCAGATTTTTCGGTTAATCAGTAACGATACCTCGTATACCAAATAGCCCTACACAATAACTAAGGCATAATTCCTGAGGTATCCTTTACTTTTTAGCTAGTAAAAGCAAAGTCCTGCCTTATATTAATAACATTTATCTTGTTACTTCAAACTCCACCATGTGATGGAAGAAGAGATAGGCATCATCAATCCTATCTTTCAAAAAAGAATAAACGAGAATAATCCTCTCTTCAAAACATTAGATTTTTATCCAGGCACTACAATTAGCAAAGAGGCTGAACGCTCATATGGATTGGTTTCATTTGCTGTTTTTTACTCAACCAAATCTTAAAAATTAAACGTCTTCCATGATGTCTTCCACAAAAATCTCTGTGAAATGTCTACGATTAGTACTATCAACAATGAAAAAATAGAGTTTGTTCAGCTTTTTTTCGCCGATTAAATTACGGATTGTTTGTCGCATTACTTCTGATTCAACTTCTAAAATGATACTCTCATTTGGTCTTAGTACACTGGCATATCTAGCAGCTAAATTGGATGTATACTATAAAAGTAGACAAAACTTTGTGTGTTACAATCTGTTTTAAAAGACACAAAAACGAAAGGACAACCTATGTCAACAGTTAAACGCTACGATGAAGAATTTAAACAATCTCTTGTCAACCTTTATCAAACTGGAAAAACTCAGTCTGAACTCTGTAAAGACTATGGGGTATCCGCTTCTGCGCTTGCAAAATGGATCAAACAGTATTCTCAAGTCAAACTCGAAGATAATTCTGTACTTACTGCCAAGCAAATACAAGAGCTACAAAAACGTAATGCGCAGCTTGAAGAGGAGAACCTTATCCTAAAAAAGCAAGTGCCATATTCATGCAAAACTTAAAGTAAGACTCCTTGCTGTCTATCGGTTACGCTTTGAACACGTCACAACAACCTTGTGTCGTGTTTTACGTGTCAATCGCTCCACTTACTATAAATTTCTAAAACATAAGCCCTCAAAAAGAGAATTGGATAATCAAATTTATAGAAAACAAATTCTTTTTCTAAACCTGGATATCCTTATGATAATGCCGTAACGGAAGCATTTTTCAAGTATTTAAAGCATAGACAAATCAACCGAAAAAAGTATCAAAATATCAAACAGGTTCAATTAGACTGCTTTGAATACATTGAGAATTTTTATAACAATTACAACCCACATACGGCTAATCTAGGACTAACTCCTAATCAGAAAGAAGAAAATTATTTTAACGCAATAAAATAACACGGTTTTCTGTCTACTTATTTGACATTAGTCCAAGCTGAATCGGTTACACTAAACTAGACAGAATTTATAAAGTGTTCTACACTAAAGAAAACAGGAGAACAGATATGTCTAGAAAAATACGTCGCCACTTCACCGATGATTTTAAGCAACAAATTGTTGACCTCCACAATGCTGGAATGAAACGAAGTGAGCTTATCAAAGAATATGAGTTAACGCCCTCAACCTTCGATAAGTGGGTCAGACAAGCCAAACTAACGGGTTCCTTCAAGTCTGTTGATAATATGACAGATGAACAACGGGAACTGATTCAACTCAGAAAACGCAATAAAGAACTCGAAATGCAATTAGATATCCTAAAGCAAGCGGCAGTGATTATGGCACGAAAAGACAAGTAATCACTGCAAACAAGGATAAATACAGCATTTCAGCTATGTGTCGCTGGCTGAACATCCCACGCTCAAGTTACTACTACCAAGCTGTAGTTCCTGTGTCAGAGGCTGATCTCGAGGATAAAATTACCTATATTTTCTTTGAGAGCAAGTCCAGATATGGGGCTAGAAAAATCAAGAAATGCTTAGAAAAGGACGGCATCATACTCTCTCGCCGTCGGATTCGTCGCATCATGGAGAGACTCCACTTGGTATCCGTTTATCAGAAAGCAGCCTTCAAACCGCATTCTAAAGGGAAGAACGAAGCTCCTATTCCAAACCGCCTAGACAGGCAATTCGACCAAGAAAGACCACTGGAAGCCCTGGTGACCGACTTGACTTACGTCCGTGTGGATAGGCGCTGGGCTTATGTTTGTCTCATCATTGACTTCTTTAATCGTGAAATCATAGGATTGTCCGTTGGCTGGCACAAGACTGCGGAGCTCGTTAAACAAGCTATTCAAAGCATCCCTTATGCACTAACCAAGGTCAAGATGTTCCATTCTGATCGTGGCAAGGAGTTTGACAATCAGCTGATTGATGAGATGCTTGAAGCTTTTGGAATCACCCGTTCTCTCAGTCAGGCTGGTTTTCCCTATGACAATGCTGTCGCTGAAAGTACCTATGTTCCTTCAAATTGGAGTTTGTCAACCAAGAAACCTTTCAATCACTAGAAGAATTAGCCCTCAAAACGAAAGATTATGTCCACTGGTGGAACTATCATCGCATTCATGGTAGTCTTAACTACCAAACTCCCATGACCAAACGAATTATCGCTTAAAAAGCACTTTATAATATTTGTTTAGAAAAGTGTTGCCTTTTCACAAAGTTCCCCTAGTATCCTCAAATCCCAATCGTCTGCCTGCGAGTGAAAATGCCTGGCAAGGGAATCCCCCACAGATGATGTCCACTTGCCCTCTAAGTTGTCTAAAGTCTTGGTCTGTGACTTGTCTAATATCATGAAATTCTATTTCTCCTTCGGTCTCATAGATGACCTTGTAAGATTTCCTCGCAAACTTGTCAATCTCACAAAAGCCAATACACTCATGGCCCTGACGGGTTAACCCCAGTCTAAAGCCTCCAATTCCTGCAAACAAATCTAAAAACTTCATGTCTCTCATTCCTTTCTGACAAAACTAAAAAGGACCTTACTTCTTGCGTAACGTCCTTGCTTAACAATGATCTTCCATTTCTGGGGCAGTGATAAGTTCAAAAATGAACCAAATCATTCCTAATCCCCAAATACCTAATAATATCCACCAAAACATATTACTCACCCCCTTTTAGTTCTTTTAAGCGTTGGACCTTAGTCCATTCGGATAAGACACCATTAAAGACGTATTCCGCTATCGTTTCTGTTCTGTCCGCAAACCTCATATTCTCTAAAGCGTACTGATAACGATGATCAAAATAAATCATGGCATAATCGCTAGCAGCCTGTGAAAGACCAACTTGTCTCAACTGGTCATGAACCAAACCCCAAATATAATCTTTGTCGTATCTTGTGACTCGGTCTACTTTACGTTGAAAATTGTCATTGTCATTTTTCTTACTTGTTAGACTTTCTTTCTCCTCCTCGTCCTCAATGACTGACTCACTCTCTTTAGTTTCACTCATATCAGTCTCACTAACTTCAGTCTCACTAGTGGCTGAATCTAAGACCGGCCCCGGCTGATTTTGACACCCCCCTAGTGTTTTTTGAACACTACCCCCGTTTGAATTTGAGAATGGGGTAGGTTCATGTTCCAACTCTCCTAAGTAAATTTTTTTCGCCAAGCGTCCTTTTTCACTGGAAGATTGTTGGACTTCATCAATCAAGCCATACTCTCGTAAGGTTTTCTTAATCGTCAATAATTTTGACTTGGAACAGCCAAGTAGTGCCATGAGTTTGGAGTTGGAATAGACCAAATAAATAGCTCCATCTTCATCTATCCACCCTCTACTTAATGACAATTCCAAGCGATCTTTGAGAACAGCATAAGCAACCTTAACCTCAAGTTTCATGTCCTTGTAGCGTTCACTCTCAAACAAGAGTTTTGGGAGCTTATAGTAACGCTCTGACGTTTGATAGTGATTTGCGGTGATACGTTTCATGATTGTCCCTCCAACACTAACAGACCAACATTCCCCCTGTCATCAAACTGGATTAAGCCAGATTCTTCCATCTCACCAACTATCCATGTCGCTTTCTCAATATCGATTCGCATGATAGCCATGAGATGACACATCACAATTTGTCGTGATGACTGTTCATTCTTTTGCATGATTTTCCTCCTGAAAATAAAAAAAGCGAGAACACTTATTAAAATGTTCTCGCTGGATTAATTTATTGCTGACGTATCTATTTTTTATCTACGCAGTCGACATCCAAACAGACGTTCACATCAATGTACTTTTTTTGTACCTTTTTTATGTCAAAATCACTCTTTTCAATAAAGACAAAATGCTTGAAAAAGTGCTTAAAATAAAGGATTTTTACCCTTTGCTTCGTTGTAGCAACACTACGCACTCCACGTGATGCGTCTGTGGAAACAAATCCACTGGCTGCACTTTGGTTAATTTGTAACCCAAGTCTTGGTAGCGTTTGATATCACGCGCCATAGTGGCTGGGTTACAAGACACGTAGGTGATTTTTTGTGGTCCCATTGCCACGCTGGCCTGGATAAAACTTTCTGTTAGGCCTTTTCGTGGTGGGTCTACCAGAATAACACTTGGTTTGATGTCTTCTTTAGCCCATGTTGCCATGGCATTTTCTGCTGTATCTGCGACAAAGTGGACATTGGTGATGCCATTACGAGCAGCATTCTGTTGAGCATCTTTGACAGCTGCTTCAATCACTTCAACACCATAAACAGCTTTAACTGTTTTAGCAAATGACAAGCCAATGGTTCCAATACCTGAGTAAGCGTCAATGACGACATCATCTTCAGAAAGATCTGAAAAGGCTATCGCCGTTTGGTAAAGTTTTTCTGCCATAACTGTATTTACTTGATAGAAAGACTGGGCAGAAATGGCAAAGTCATTTCCAAGCATACTGTCAGTAATAGTATCCTTGCCGTAAAGCGTTTTGAAGTCTTTACCAAAGATTGCATTGGTATTTTTATCGTTAATATTTTGAATAATGGACACTACTGCTGGGAAAGATTCAACAATTTTTGAAATAACTTGATCCACACGGAAAACTTTTGGTCTGGTAGTCACTAAAACCAGCATCATTTCCCCAGAATAATGACCACGGCGCACAACGATATGGCGAATAAGACCTGTTTGTTCTTTTTCGTCATACGGTTTGACATCAAAGCGACGTAATAACTCACGGGTAAAATTAATGAGACGATCAATCTCTTTATCCTGAATATAATAATCTGAAATAGGAACTAAGTCATGAGAATGTTTTCGGAAGAAGCCAGTTTCAAGCTGGCCATTAACACGTCTAACCGGAACTTGGGCTTTATTTCGATAAGCCAGAGGATTATCCATACCAATGGTTTGGTTTACCGTTACATCATTGATACCAGCAATTTTATACAGATTATCTTGCACTTGCTTTTGTTTGAATCTCAATTGGTCTTCATAAGCTAAATGACCAAAATCTGCAATACCTGTCCGTAAGTAAGTAACGTCGATAGCTTGGTTTCTCGCAGGTGATAGTTTCTGATAGGCTTCCACCTTACCAAAGCCACTGTTTTTATTCACCTTCAAGACACGCATGTCTATGATTTCTCCAGGTAGGGCATTATCCACAAAGAAAACAAAACCGTCGTGTTTAGCGACACCTGCTCCCTCATGGCTTAAGTCTGAAATGGCAACTGTAATGACATCGTTTTTTTTCAACATTGTGTTTTATTTTTTCCTTTTCTAGGGAATGCTGCTTGCTCAAAAAAAGAAGAGCAACTTTAGTTACTCTCCATTATAACACATTTTAACGCAATCCCAATTGAGATAATGTTTTCTGGTATTTGTCAAAATCAATGTAAAGGGCTTGCCCACCATACATGTCATATTCATCCACCCAATCCCCATTTTCTGGGATAGTCACGTGTTCAATACCGTTTTTACCACTTCCTAGAGCCGATACCCCATTTTTGAGAACAAAGGGGAAGGACACATTGGTGGAGGTAAGGGCATAAATTTTACCAATGGCTGCAGAGCCAGTGAAGAGTTTGGTTGGGTCTTTGATTTGAGACATGACTTCGGACATGACTTGCTGCTGTCTCACAGTCCTACCAAAGTCTCCCTCATCATCTTTACGGAAACGAGCATAGTTGAGCAAGGTTCTGCCATCCATGCGTTGTTCTCCGACTTCAATGGTCTGATTAGGGACCACACCATCTTTCATTCGTAAATCATCTGGAACTTCCACGGAGTCAACAGCAACACCGTCTACCGTAGCAAATTTGGCATCAATCTTAACCCCATTTGGGAACAGAGTATCAATGGCTTCCGCAAAAGTTTCAAAATCCACCATGACGTAATATTTAATATCGATATCAAAATTGTGTTTAAGCGTCTGACGAACAAATTCTGCTCCGTGATGATCCTCTTGTTCTCCTAGGTTAAAGGATGTATTGAGTTTGAGATCATAGGAATCACTGTCATTATAGCTATAACCTGGGATATTAACCAAGGTGTCTCGCATAAAGGACACCATTTTGATTTTCTTGTCTTTATTACCAACATTCACCACCATAATGGTGTCTGTCCGTGCTTCGGTAGAGCCTTGTGTGACCCTTTGGTCAGACCCCAAGACGAGAATATTGGTGCCATCCTTTGTATCTTTGCCGTTAAAGGCCTGCGAGACTGCTGGCTTATAAGTTGCCTTATTGCTCGAAACATCAAAGATTCCTTTGAGAAACATGAAACCAACTGCCAAAATCATCAATAGCAGTAAGAAGGTGAGTAGTTTAAAGAAACGCTTAATGCGACCTTTTTTATGGCGACGTCGTTTTTTAGCTTTAGGAAGAGGTTGCGCCACAGGGTATTCTTCTGCATAACCGTAGTCACCATAAGCAGGGTCTTCTTCGTAGGCTTGTCCATAAACTGGCTGCGGGGGAACCAAGGTCTTACGAGCTGCGGCTCTGGACTGCCGTTTAGACCGTTTCTTTTCCTCTTTCGGATAAAGAGGGAGACCATTTGGCGTTAAGGAAGGATCCTCTTCTAAGTAAGTGGCGTAAGAATCTTCCTCATAGTAGTTTTTTGGGGAAAGGTAGGGGTCTGGCTGTCTGACAGGGCGCGTCGCTGACGGTGTCGCGTAAGCACGCCCAGCTTCCATTTTCGATTTTAAAAATGCGAATTCTCTTTTTTCATTCTCGCTAAGGTAACTAAGGTTCCTTAGGAGATAAAAATAACGTAATTCTTCGTGGTGACTAAGGCCACCGTTTTGGTATTTTGTCATATCAAGTCATCTCTTAGTATTACAATACAATCTATTCTTTTTAACTAACACTTCTATTATAACCTATAAAGGTTATATTGTCCTCCCCCAATTTTAATACAAGCAGGCTTAGAAGGCATATTTGCTGTTTCTTTAATAAAAAGAAAGAGAGGTTTTTGGTATTCCAATACCTTTTTGAATCAAAAAACAACTGACAAGTAGGCATCAGTTGTTTAATTTTTGGATGACATTTAATGAGCTTTGATTATCTCTGCTATTTCTGCTGGTGTGCGATGATCAACGCTAATCACCAAGTCTGATAAACCTTCATAGAGAGCCATACGCTTTTGATAAAGGTGATAGAAAGCTTCTTTGGAATGCTTGCTAAAAAGAGGTCTTTGAGTTTCAGTATCCTCTTGTAACCGTTGGTATAGGACTTCAAAAGAGGCGACTAACAAAATATTCTGGTGTCGATTGGCTGCCAATAAGCGGCGATTTTCTTTTGAAAGCACCACACCACCGCCCGTAGCAATCACAAGATCATCTGGTTCAGATAGCAAGTCTGCCAAAACTTGACTCTCAATGTTTCGAAAAGCTGTTTCACCATACTGATCAAAAAAGCTAGCAATAGGCATGCCTACGCGCTCCTCAATAATAGCATCCATATCTCTATAGTTCTGATCTAACTCCTTTGAGACAGTGCTTTTGCCCACTCCCATAAATCCCAATAAAACTTTAGTCATGACACAGCCTCTCTAAATCCTTGAAAAACGTCGGGTAAGACGTCATGATGGCTTCTTCTCTATCCAGATGGACCTCCCCTTGTTTCACGAGTAAGGCTGCAATAGCTGTCATCATACCAATCCGATGATCACCAAACGTACTAGTTTGGGCCGCGTGGAGCGCTGTCGGCCCTTCAATAATCATCCCATCTGCTGTTGCTTCAATAGTAGCCCCCATGCTTTTTAAGATATCAGTAACCACCTGAATACGGTCCGTCTCTTTGACCCGTAGTTCCTGAGCATCTTTAATGTGGGTGACCCCTTGTGCTTGGGTTGCTAGTAAAGCAATAATAGGCAACTCATCAATTAAGCGTGGAATCAATTGACCAGAAATCGTTGTTCCTTTGAGTTGAGAATAAGCGACTCCAAGATTAGCTGATTGTGTCTGAGGATTGACAGCCTCATAAGTGACCTGCCCGCCCATTTGTTCAATTACTTCTAAAATGCCTGTTCTTGTCGGATTGATACCGACATTTTCTAAAAGAATAGCCGAGCCAGGAACAATAAGGCCTGCCACCAACCAAAATGCTGCACTGGAAATATCCCCTGGAACAGTGACCTCTTGACCGATGAGTGTCTGAGGACCTGTTAACCAAATCTTTTTACCGTCAACACGTAGCTGCCCTCCAAATTGTTGAATCATGTCTTCCGTATGATTACGGGTTATTTCCTTTTCAATGACCTCTGTCGTGCCATTTGCCTGTAAGGCAGCTAATAAAATCGCTGACTTGACTTGGGCAGAAGCGACTGGAAGCGCATAGGTTATTGGATTTAACTCTCGACTTCCCTTGAGTTTGAGAGGGGGGAGATGTCTAGAACCTTCTCCTGTGATGTCAGCCCCCATTTGGCGTAAAGGCAGGACAATACGATCCATAGGACGCTTAGACAAACTATCATCTCCTGACATGGTAACATCAAATGATTGTCCAGCCAAGAGGCCAGCAATGAGACGCATAGAAGTTCCAGAATTGCCCATATCAAGTGTCTGATGAGGAGCAGTCAATCCTTCAAAGCCTTGCCCCTCTATCACAAGCTGATCATCCTTTTCTTCGATACGGACGCCTAAATTCCTAAAGGCTTGAATCGTGGAAAGCACATCTTCTCCTTTTAAAAGTCCTTTGACGCGTGTTTCCCCTTTAGCAATGGCCCCTAATATGACTGCCCGGTGACTAATGGACTTGTCTCCTGGAACACAAATAGTTCCCTGTAACCGCCCCACATTTGTTCGCAATTTCATCCGTTTCATTTGCCTTTCTACTTGCTAAGATCAATGATTTTCTATTCATCCTCATAAAAAATGAAGCAAGAAAGACCCTTCCTACTTCATCTCGTTTGTCAGTTTTTTACTCTTCATCAACAGAGGAAGATGGCGATTGATCTGTGTCATTCCCTAAGGTTTTTTTGAAAATGGATACCACATCTCCGCTGCGACTTTCTAGTTTTCCTACAGACATTTCTTGATAAGTGGCATTAAAAATGGCCCCTAAAATCAAAATTCTAGCCAAGAAAATAAACCATAACATGATAATGAAAATCATCACGGAACCAAAGGTTTTGATATCTACCATTTTCTCAACATTATGTACCACATAATTACCAACCAAGTTACTCAAAAAAGTCATGACAAATGACGTGAAAATCGTACCTGGCAAAATATAGCGAATCTTTTTAATCTTGACATTTGGCAAGAGGAAATACAATAACATCAGGCCAACAAATATAATCAAGACCGTAATAGGCTGGATTAAGAGCAAGAATGCCGTCGTGATATTGTCACTTAGGTTATAGTGGTTATCTAACACCTGGATAGCTGCCTTTGAAAAGGTCGAAAAGATCAAGGCAAAGGTCAAAAGAAATAAAATAATGAGACTGGTCAAAAGTCCAACCAAGTGACCGATAAAGAAATCACGATGTTGTGAGGCTCCGTAAGCTTTATTGATGGCTTTTTGCAAGGACGTTAAACTTCGAGACATGGTCCAAAAACCAGTCAAGGTCGCAACCCCAAGCACACTTCCTGAAGGTTTTGAAAAAATATTAACCACAATCGAAGAGGCTGGTTTGAAAATATCCTTAGGCAGATTTTGCTTCATTAACCGTAGCAAATCAGCAATGTCAATATTAAGGTAAGGAAAAATATTGGCTGCAATAATAATCAATGGAAAAGCTGTCAAAATAAGATAGTAAGCCACAGCAATTGAAGACAAATCCATTTCGGCACTTTGAAAATGTCGCATAAAAACTTGAATGGGTTCATACTGCCACTTTGACATGACTCTATCAAAGAATTTTTTTTCTGCCATTTTAGTAAGTTCTTTCTTCTCCTTGGCTCGTTAAAATAACAGGGCCGTCTTTAGTAATGACAAATTGATGTTCATATTGACAAGACAGGCCACCATCCAAAGTCTTATGCGCCCAACCTGTTTTCATATCCGTGTCAATTTCCCAAGTTCCTGTGTTGATCATCGGTTCCACTGTCAAGACCATTCCTTCTTTCAGACGAAGGCCTCGACCAGCTGTTCCGTAGTTTGGTACCATTGGTTCTTCATGCATGGTAGGTCCGACACCATGACCAACAAGGTCACGTACCACCCCATAACCAAAGCTTTCAGCGTACTCTTGGACAGCTGCTCCGATATCACCGATACGGTTACCAATCACAGCTTGCTCAATCCCGCGGTACATCGCTTCTTTAGTGACATCCATTAATTGTTTCACTTCGTCAGATGGCGTTCCTACAGCATAAGCCCAACACGAATCCGCCAAGCCACCAGAATAAGACTCTGTCCATTTTTTCATCTCAGAAACATTATCAAAATCTAGGGCTGAGACATCCACAACTGATTTGTCCAAAGGCTCGCTTAAAACCATGTCAACCTTAAGCAAATCCCCTTCTTTAAGAATGTAGTGGCGTGGAAAGGCATGAGCCACTTCGTCATTCAACCCGCAGCAGGTAGCATACGGGTAATCCATGACATGACCATCCACTCCAATTTGCAAGGGAAGCACATTGTCTTCTTTACAACGACGACGAACGTAGGCTTCAACTTCCCACATGTCCGCACCAGGCTTGATAATATCTCTTAGCCCAATATGGATACCAGCTAGAAAATCTCCAGCTCTATCCATAGCTTCTATTTCGCGTGCAGATTTTAATGTTATCATGTTTTATCTTTCTCCTCTAATTAATCTTGGTTGTTATTATTGCTTTAGCAATCACTTGATCATCGACAAAAACTTCGATATCAATGGTGCTGCTTCGTCTATTTTCAGTAATGATTTTAGGGTATAGTTTCAATTGATCATCAATTTGAACAGCATGTAAAAAGTATATCATCATTTGTTCAATAATGATATTTTTTTGATGCTTTTTCGTTAGGACACGAACACTGATTTCCTTGAGAAATTCTGAAATGACCCCATTTGACATGTTACCAGCACTATCAATCATGGTCGGTTCAACCAAAACCTGATAATAGTCAAGGGTCTCTTCAAGGCTGGAAAGCATCTGTTCACTATAGGTGTAGAGGTTACTTGGCTGGTTAGTCGGAAGATTCTCCATTGCTTGTCTACGGGTAATCATCCCTAGTAAGACATGGTCTTCATCAACAACAGGAAGCATGTTTAAATCTTCAAAAATCATTTTTTGACTGATGTTCGCAAGACTGGTGTTAGGCTTCGCTGTGATGGGGTTTCGAGACATGATTTTAGTCACTTTAGTGGTCGGTAATTGATCCACTACATCTCGCATACTGACCACTCCGATTACTTTGGATTTGTGATCCAGAACAGGGAATCTTACCTCTCGTGTATTTTTAATGAGGGCGTTAAATTCTTCAATCGTATTGTCCTCATAAAGACAGCCATACTCCTTAACAGGAATCATGACCTGCTCGACGGTTTTGAGGTCTGTTTTGATGCGAATATTAGACAGGGCATGATTAATCATGGTCGCGACTGTAAAGGTGTCATAATTGGTTACCATGACAGGAATACCTTGGCTATCCGCTGTTTCAATAACCCGTTTAGAGACTGGGAAACCGCCAGTCACTAAGATGGCATTATGATTTTCCAAAGCCAGCAATTGGATATTTTCGCGGTCACCGACAATCAAAAGCCCTCCTTTAACGAGGTAGCGGCGAATATTTTGCTGAGTCATAGCTCCGATTGAAAACTTGCTAAATTCATGCCCCAGACCAGCATGCCCCGCTAACACTTCCGAATCACTAATACGAGCAATTTCGGCATAGGTCAGACGGTCAATGCGAACCCGTCCTTTTTTCTCAATACGAACCGTGCCACTTCTTGGTTTGGTTTCGACAATGCCTCGATTTTCAGCTTCTTTGATAGCGCGGTAAGCCGTGCCATCACTAACCTTTAAATGATTAGAAATACTTCTAACACTCACCCGTTTCCCGATAGCGAGCTTTTCCAGATAATCCAAAATGTCTTGATGTTTACTCATGATGATCATCACCTATTCTTAATTGGTACGCTTTATAATCGCGAATCTTATGGGTATGGCGATCACTGCCTCTAAATCGTTTGTAACAGCGAAATCCTGCTTTTTCAGCCACACGTTGACTGGCTTCATTTTCCAGATGGATGAGCAACTCCAATGTTCTGAGCCCAAATGTTTGAAAGGCTAAAAAACTCAGTGTCTTGAGAACTTCTGTCATGATACCTTGCCCCCAGTAAGCATGATGTAAAAAATAACCAACTTCAGCACTGGCTACTTTAGCATTATACTGTTCCAGCCGGATACAGCCTATCAGTTGGTGTGTCAGCTTGTCCTCAATGGCCCAAATCCCTAAAGGAGATACCATAAACTCATGAACTAAAAGGTAGTCGCTTTCCCCTTTAGTCCTTTTTTCTGGAAAGACATAAGATAAGTGCTCATTATCATTAACCATAGCGTAAAAAGCCGCGTGATCGGCATATTGAAAAGGCCTCAATGCAACCTTTGGAGTGTCCAAAAAAGCAAATGCTGCCAACTGTGTCCAAATATCCATTGATGCCCTTTCCACTTTTCCTGTATTAGTTTTATTATAACAAATATCGTAGAAATATTCTATAACAGTTTTTAGCTTTCTGTGAGCTTTTTTTGCAAAAACTACTATTTTCAGGACTTAGATGTCCTATCCTTTCCACCATCCTTAGAGAAATAGCTGTCAACTGTATTACTTGTGTTTTTAAAAATACAAAAAAAGAGGAACCCTAGTGTTCCTCTTAAAAAGCTTTTTGTCAAAAATAATGACAATTAGTCTTCTTTACGTTTTGAAGCGACCGCCAAAGCACCCGCACCAGCCATTACTGCAAGCGCAGCTGCTGTGAAGAATGGGTTGCTTCCTTCACCAGTTGTAGGAAGAGTTTCAGCTTTCTTAGCGTCTTCTTTCTTAGCTTCTGGTTTTTTAGCATCTTCTTTCTTAGTATCGTCTTTCTTAGCGTCATCTTTAGCAATTGGAGTTGCAGGAGTTAACGGAACAAGAGGGATACTTGCTTCTGGTTTTTCTGGTTCAGTTGGTGCATCACCAGGAACCTCTGTAACCATTTCAGTTACCGTAAAGGTCTTAGTCGCATCATCATAAGTCCAAACACCATCAACACCGTTGTCGTTAGCGTATTGTTTGAAGGCTTTTTCTGCAGTTTCTGCGTCTACTGCTTTAGTAGTTGTTTCGCCTTTCAATGTTTTACCATTAATAACAAGTTTGTAAGTTGTCACGGCTGGTGTTAATTCAGGCGCATCGATCACTTCTGGTTTTTCAGTAACTGTAAAGGTCTTAGTCGCATCGTCGTAAGTCCATTCACCGTCAACACCGTTGTCGTTAGCGTATTGTTTGAAGACTTTTTCTGCAGTAGCAGCATCAACAGCTTCAGTAGTTGTTTGGCCTTTCAATGTTTTACCATTAAGGATTAATTTGTAAGTGTCAGTCTTAGGTAATGCAGCTAAAATTTCATCTATCAGTGCTTTTACACCTTCAACAGTTTTGGCATTGTTGATTAGGTTCTTGTAATAGTCACTTACTCCATATTTGTCAAGTTCTCTGTTAGCTAAGACTTTGGCTTCAGCTAATTCAATTGATTTAACAGTATCTTCAGCAGGTGTTTGTGATTTCAAGAAATCAGATAAGCCATCTGTTGCTTCTGAAATACGCGCTTTCTTCGCTGATTCAACAACTTGTGCTTGAAGGTCTTTTACACCTTCAACAGTTTTGGCATTGTTGATTAGATTCTTGTAATAGTCACTTACTCCATATTTGTTGAATTCTTTAAGGGCATCTGCTTTGGCTTTTGCTAGGGCATCTGCTGCTGCCGCTGCTTCCCAAGCTGCTGCCCCAGCATTTTCAGCTGCCGCTGCTGCCACAGTATCGGCTACCGCTGCTGCTGTCAAATCAGCTGTAGCACTCTCTTCATTACGCAAAGCCAGTGTTGTCTCTGAATTCCCCAGAAGATTAGTTAATTCACCACCATTACGAATAATTGGGGTATCTTCGATTGGTGAGTCAACAGCGAATACCGTTGATCCCACTAAAAATGCAGCTGATACGGATGCTAACCCAAAAGCTGATTTACGTAAAAAGTATTTTACCTTTTTTTCTTTTTCCATTTTTTCTCCTTTTTTAATTTTAATATGCCAGCACATATTAAAAAGCCGACAAATTTGAAACTACGATTTAATAATTTCACTTTTTATTATACAACTTAATAAAATTAAATCAAGGATTTCATTTAATTTTTCTATCAATTTTTGTTGAATTAATAAAATTAAGGAATCCTTACAAATAAATCTCCTATCATAACCTCACCAATTTAGCCTTATGTCTATCTCATTAGTATAAAAATGATTTTCTATAATTTTTCAACAATTATTTTCTTCTTTAAGAAAACAAGACTTTTTAAAAATGAGATTTTCTATCTATAGTACTATTTATTTTATTTATAATAGAGAATTCTCTTTTTGTACTAAAAAAAAACGTTAGGAGAAAACTCCTAACGTCAGTCATAATATTCTTTTCTGCTATTTAATAACGGTTTTTCTTAACCTCTCATAAGGAAAATAAGGTTAACGTCGCTGTGACTGTTAGTACTCTCGCCACAAATGCGTGTCAATAAGGCCACAGAAAGCATCTACTGGTGAAACACCGGTGAAGTTGGATTCGCCAGCCAATTTCTCCACCAAAGCTTTCATGGTATTGTCCTTACCGTCGTAAGCATTGATATAAGTCCCTACTTGTGGCATGTCTGCTAGGGCAAAGGCATGTTGAACTGATACCACAATTGTTGGGATTTCATGCACATAAAATGGCTGATCCGGTGTCCCCTTGGCTGCTGGCCAGACAATACGCTGAACTGTTCCACCAGAGTTGACATCAACAAGGTTAAGGATTAAATCGTAATGGTCTGTCAAATTGGAAATGGGTTGTTTTTGGGCATAAACATTAGCAATGGCTGCTGCACGTTCGCTTTCCGGCAATTGCATGATACGTTCTTCCGTTGACTCCCACACCGTGACGTCATGACCACGCGCTTCTAGCAATTCTTTGACCACATCGGATGCTCGTTTTTTCTGCCCTGCAATCATCGCACCAAAACCACCTTTGAGACCTTCTACATTGACAATCAAAATGCGTTTGTAGCGTTCAGGCGTGACTGGGAAAATATCCTTTTGCTTATCTTTAACAAGAGTAATGGCTTTGTCAGCTACCTCGTCAGCAATGGCTTGCGCTTCTTTGGTATTAATCAGTGTCATCGCTTCTTCTTTTGGTAGCATAATCTCTTCACGACGACCTTCATATAAATGAAGTCCTAGACGTGCTTTCAAGCCAAGCGTACGGCGAAGGGCATCATGGAGTCGTTCTTCTGTCAAAATACCAGCCTCATAGCCTTCTTTCATCCATTGCAAGTCTTCATCTGGATCATTAAAGAATAAGAAGAGGTCACATCCCGCTTCCACAGCCGTTGGCAGCATCAAACGACGTGGCATAGAAGCTGTCATGGCAACCATGTGAGAAGCATCTGTCACAATAGCCCCATTGTAACCAAGCTCCCCGCGCAGCAATTCATCCAACAACGTTTTGTTGAGTGAAGCTGGTAGCATGTCATCCAACTCACGTTCAGGATGCAACTCTTTCTCAACATTTGGCAAATGGATATGACCTGCCATAATACCAGGAAGACCAGCTTCAGCTAGTTCACCATAAATACGACCGAAGGTAGACATCCACTCGTCTTTTGTCATCGGGTTTGATGCAAAAGAGAGGTGATGGTCACGTTCATCAATCCCGTCCCCTGGGAAATGTTTGGCAAATGGCATAATGCCATGCTCCATAATCCCTCTCATGTACTCTTTAGACAAGGTAATGATTTGGTCCACATTTGAACCCCAGTTACGGCTAGCGATAATTGGGTTGCGCCAGTTGCGTGTCAGGTCAACAATAGGAGCAAAGGAAGCGTTACAGCCAACCGCTGCTGCTTCAATCCCTGCAATGCGCCCCATTTCGTAAGCGTACTTTGGATCATTTGTTGCGGCAACCTTAATCTCGTCCCCAACCTTTGTGCCATCATTAACTGCGCCATCGCCACCTGCTTCGGTGTTAGCAGCAATTAAGAGTGGAATTTTTGATTTGGTTTGTAAGATGTAGTTTTGTTCCCAAACTTCGTCGGCCATGCCTTTATTGTAGCGAACCGCCGCAATTTTATAATCATTAAGCACTTGGGTCAAATACTCTTCGGTACGACTAGCTCCCATGTTAACAAATAACTGCCCAATTTTCTCCTCCAAGGACATGGAGGCAATGGTTTCTTCTACCCAAGCGATGGCTTGGTCATCAAGATGATAAGGTTTTTTGCGTAAATCTACTAAATGTGTCATTTCTTTTCCTTTCAAGAGGGTCTCGGTTTTTTAATACCTTCTTACCAAATCCCTCTACTTACTTCTTTTCTCATCCTTTTGGACTAGTCAAGTTGGACTAGTCAATCTAATTAGTAGCTCTGCTATTGATCTAATCTAAGTTATGCCAGAAGGTTTCTTTCAAGCTATTAAAATCTAGGTCAGACAGTTCTCCTGCGACAAAGGCATCTGCCACAGCTTCTTTTAAGTCAGCCCAAGATTGCGCCTCTTTGCCGACTAATATAGGGAAGAAAGCCACTTGATTTTGCTCTGCTGCGGCCAAATCTCCTGGAGAATCGCCAACCATCATGAGGCGTTCTTTTTGATACCCTTTTTGAAGAAGCTCTGCGATAACATCCTCTTTTTTACCACGGTCTTGGCAATACAAGTCATCAACATGTGCCATTAGTCCTTGATCGTGCCACTCTTCTTCGACAGCTTCTTTATTGGCTGAACTCACAACGAATACTTTCCCTAGCTGATGCAATTTCTCAAGACCTGATATAGCTCCTGGAAAAGCCAACGCCTCACCTTCATAAGCTTTGATTTGACGGTTCACTTCATTAGACCATTCCAAAGCTTTTTGAAGGTCATCACTAGCTTCTTTAGCAAGCTCTGCTTCCAGTGAAGCATTGGAGAGAGATTTGGTGTTGGCAACCCAATCTTTCAAACGGTCAATGCCTTTCAATCCTGCATAGTCAAGTCCCATGACAAGCCCAACAAAACGATTAACCCCACGCGTGCGTGAGTACAGGTTAACACGGTCCCATTCTTTTAAAAATACTTCTGTATTTGTCACCCCAAAGACCTCTGCAGCAATCGGACCAAAGAATAGCTGATGCTTATAGGTCATCGTATCCATCGCACAGCCATCTGAGTCTACGCAGAAGACAAAGGCTTCCTTTTTAGTCGTCATGTTTTCCTCCAATTAATTATAATTCATCTGATGACTTTATTGTAACATAGCCAGAAAACGCTGTCAATTAGAAAACTAACATTAGGTTCATTTTCTTGTTATCCTTTATTTTAAGATGAATATCCAAGTTGTTGCCAAATTATTCTCTCTTAACGATCATTCTAACGTTCACCAAGTCATCATATCACTTATGATGATAGCAACTAGCCTCTAAACAAAAACTCACCCAAGGCATCACATTTTCTTGAGTGAGTTAGTTACTAAGGATTAAACGCCAGAGTAAGCTGCAAAGCCTCCATCAATCGGGAGAACAACGCCGTTAACGAAGCTTGCTGATTGTTCATCAGCTAGGAAGAAGAGACCACCAATCAGTTCTTCTGCTTCTCCGAAACGTCCCATTGGCGTATTGTTAAGGATTTTTTCAGCACGTGCTGTTGGTTGCCCCTCTTCAGTGAACAAAAGACCTCGATTTTGGTTAGTCACCAAGAAGCCTGGGGCGATAGCATTACAACGGATTCCCACTTTTGAGAAGTGAACAGCTAACCATTGCGTAAAGTTGGAAATAGCTGCCTTAGCTCCTGAATAAGCTGGGATTTTTGTCAATGGTGTGAAAGCATTCATTGATGAAATGTTAATGATGTTAGCCCCTTTTCGCCCAACCATGTCTTGAGCGAAAACTTGCGTAGGAAGCAATGTTCCTAGGTAGTTCAAGTTAAAGACAAAACTAATTCCCGCTTTATCTAAATCAAAGAAAGTTTTGGTCTCTTCAGGCAAACCAACCTCATGAAATTCATTATCAGTAGTCGCTTTTGGACTGTTTCCACCAGCTCCATTGACCAAAATGTCTGCTGGACCAAAATCAGCTAAAACAGCCTGACGTACCTCTTCTAAATTCTCTTTTGAGAGGACATTTGCTTTGTAAGCTTTAGCCACACCACCTTCTGCTTCAATCTCAGTGACAAAAGCTTGTGCTGCTTCTTGGTTCAAATCTAAAAGAGCTACCTTGGCACCTGCTTTAGCAAACTCTTTGGCCATGTAGCCACAAAGCACGCCACCAGCACCTGTTACAATCACAACCTTATCTTTAAAATCAATTACTCTAGTCATGTTATTCCTCTTTCTTATTTGTCGCCAACTGTTTTGACAGTAATGCCAAAGTCTGGTGTCTTACCAGCAGCACACATATTGGCCTCATAAAGACCATTAAAGTAAGTAGCTCCCAAAGCACGATCATATAGGCCATAACCAGGTGTTTTGGTTTGATCTCCCCAGATACGACGACCATGGTCTGGACGAAGAGCCCCTTTCCAATCATAGTCAACCAATAATTTGACAACAGCATTCATATCAATATCACCAGCTTGTGACAGGTGTGCTGTTTCTTGGAAGCCCCAAGCGCCGGCTGTCACGTTACGCGTGTGCATAAAATTGATACGGTTACGTTTAAGAGCGTACTCAGTCATGGCAATCACATCATTTTTAGGATCAGAAGCATACGACCCTACACACATGGTAATCCCATTGTTTGGAGAATCATAGAGATTCAAGAAGCGCTCAACTGCATCTTGACCTGTTATAATACGTGGCAAACCAAAGATACCATATGGTGGGTCATCAGGGTGGATCGCCATTTTCACACCAGCTGCTTCTGCGGTTGGCATAATAGCTTTGATGAAGTAGTCTAAGTTTGCCCATAAATCTTCTTCAGAGATATTGTTGCGGTAATTCTCGATGATGGCTTTCATTTCTTCCTTAGAATAAGAAGAATCCCAACCTGGTAGATTCAAATCGTCAGCTACTGGATCAACACCCTCTAAATCAGCTTTTAAGAAAGCAAGCGATGTGGATCCGTCCGGTAGTGGATGGTTAAGGTCTGAACGTGTCCAGTCAAAAACTGGCATAAAGTTGTAACAAACCACCGGAATACCTGCTTTACCAACGTTGATAATAGAGGTTTTATAGTTTTCAATCAATGCATCACGCGTTGGCTTGCCTTGTTTGATGTCTTCATGAACTGGGATAGATTCAATAACTGAAATCTCTAAGCCAGCATCTTCGACCATTTTCTTCAAGGCGAGAATATTCTCAAGTGGCCAAGCTTGACCAACCGGCACATCGTAAATCGCCGTAACAATTCCCTGCATGCCTGGGATGGCTTTGATTTCTTCTAAGCTGACTGGGTCCTGTTTACCATACCAGCGAAATGACATTTTCATATACAATTACCTAGAGCTGATAGGCTCCTTTTTCCTTTCATTTCCACACGATTTTCATTTATTGAGAAGACTTCACTTCTATATTGATACAGTTTTAATTAAAATAGCGAACAGCGTTGTCGTAAGCGATGTCTTTAGCCATCTGACCAATGGCTTGATAATCTTCTGGGACTTCCCCTTCTTCAATCCATTCTCCAAGATAAGTTGACAGAATACGTCTGAAATAATCGTGACGTTGATAAGACAAGAAGGAACGAGAATCCGTTAACATGCCTACAAAATTAGCAAGCATTCCTTGTTCAGCAAGAGCATTCATCTGGCTAATCATTCCAAGTTTGGTATCTGCAAACCACCAGCCTGCTCCAAATTGAAGGTAACTTGCGACACCGGCTTCATTGGCTTGGAAATTAGCCAAAGTGTTAGCTACTGCAATATTGTAACTTGGGTTTAAGTTATACCAAATCATTTTTGGTAGACTATCCAACTGCACCAAGTTATCCAACAAGCGGTTCATATTAATCGTTAAAGCTGTTTGGTCTCCTAGAGAATCCACCCCTACATCTGCTCCTAAACGTTTGAAAATACCAGAATGGTTGTTGCGCAGAGCACCAAAATGAACTTGGGTTACAAAACCATATTGCTTGTACAATCGACAAAGGTCTGCAAAAACAGCAGTCTGCCATTGGTTGATGTCAAGCTGGCTTGGTGTATCACCCGCTAGCACCTTGGCCATAATCTGATTTAAAGCTTCTGGTGTAGCCTTTTCAAAAACAATTTCTGTAAAGCTGATATCACTTGCCTTGCAGCCTTTTTCAGCAAAGTAAGCAATGCGTTTCTCCATGGCTGCCATAAACGTCGTAAAGTCTGTAATGCGGCTGCCAGTTGAAGTTCCTAAACGCTCCACAAACTGTGCAAAATTGCGGTGCTCTACAAAAGCCTCATCTGGTCTAAAGGTTGGTGCTACAACTGTCTCGAAAGTGCTATCGTCCGCAAGTTGTTGATGCCATTCGAGGTCATCAAGAGGGTGATCAGTAGTTCCAATAAAAGTCACCTTGCTGTCTGCAATTAATTTGCGCGGGCTAATCTTATGGTCAACCAGATAAGCATTCAAGCGATGGTAAATCTCTTCCGCATTGTCCTGTGTCAACAGCTCTTCCACACCAAAAACATTTTTCAACTCCATAGCTGACCAATGATAAACAGGGTTGCCGTAGGAACGTTCTAAGGTTCTTGCAAAAGCTTTAAATTTATCAAGTTTAGACGCTGAACCAGTGATTTCTTCTTCTGAGATGCCATTAGCACGCATCAATCGCCACTTGTAGTGATCCCCGCCTAACCATAAGTCAACAATATTGTCATAGACCTTATCTTCAAAAATTTCTTTTGGGTCTAGATGACAGTGATAGTCAAAAATCGGTTGATCTTGAATCTGTTGATACAGTTTTTTAGCAGCTTCATTTTTTAACATAAAGTTCGCATCGTTAAATGTCATGTTCGTCTCCTCTGTGATAACTTCCACACTTAGTCAAGGGCTGATACAAATGATTGCGCAATCCGAGTGACACTGTCATAACCCTCTGTCGCCACCTTGCTAGCAAGGGCGGAACCAACACCTACAGCGACTGCTCCAGCATTTTTCCACTCTTTCACGTTATCAACTGAAACCCCTCCAGAAGGCATCAAATCAACCTCAGGGATTGGACCGTGAATATCTTTAATAAAACCTGGGCCAACAACCCCTCCTGGGAAAACCTTAATAATAGGACAAGAAGCATTCATGGCAGACACAATTTCAGTTGCTGTAGCGCAACCTGGGAAGTAAAGATTGCCTTTTTGGTTAGCAATGTCAGCAATTTCTTTGGAAAAATGCGGACTTACTAAGAATTTGGCACCTGCTGCAATCGCTTCTTTTGCGAGTTCAGTAGTCATTACCGTACCAGCTCCAATGACAACACTTGTGTCATCTTTAAAGTCATCTGATAATTTGGTAATGACCTCAGAAGCATTTGGAGTGGAGTAAGTAATTTCAATATTACGAATTCCACCTAAAACCGCATGTTTAGCGATTTCAATCGCATCTTCTGCGGTTTTTCCACGCACAACAGCGAAAAAGTAATTCTCTTTTAATTGGGTTAACATCCGTTTTTCCTCCTCTATGAAACCGTTATCTTGTTATTATTATACAAATCATCTGATGACTTGTCAAGAAAAAAGTCTAAAAAACAGCAATTCTCACAATTGCTGTTTGTTCTTCGCCGATATTTCATTAAGGCAAGAAAGCCGTTCGTTTTACGGTCATAATATGTAAAAACATAGCATCATGCGCTGCGATAGGGTTTCTCTCCTTAATAGCTGTCAAAATGTCGCGATGGGCTTGTAGGGAATCTTCTTTCATCTGACGATTTGTGTAGTTAGCATTTATCAGATGAATTGACTTGTTAATGACAGGCAATAAACTGTCCATCGCAATATTACCACTAAATTTGGCCATCATCGAATGGAAGGTCACATCTAACTGTAAATGCTTAGGATCACCCACTGTTACAGCTTCTTCAATCTCTACGACAATCTTTTCAAGCTCTTTAATCTCTTTCGGTGTCGCATGCTGAGCAGCTAAGGCAGCAATCCGGGGTTCTAGTAACAACCGTAATTCAAACAAATCTGCTGTTAATTTTACTGTGTCTTTCACCAATGAAAAACCAAGCGGGTCTTCTGATACCCCTTTTTTAGAGCTCACATAGGTTCCAGAACCCTGTCTCACTTCTAAGACATTGCGGGTTGCTAAACTTCTGACAGCCTCTCGGATAGTGCTACGTCCTACATCCAAGTCTTGAGCTAATTCGTATTCATTAGGGAGCTTAGCCCCTACGTCATATCCACGTTCTAAAATAAGCTGTAATAAACGTTCTGCTGTTTTTTCAACTAATGGTCTAGCCATCATATCGTCCTCTTCCTGTTTCTACTGTCTCCTATTTTACACTATTTTTTCTTGTAATTATAGTTAGGAATAGCTGTCCAACGTTTTTTAAATTCTCTGACCACTTGTTTAGGCTGACGGTTCCGCGAGAAGAGTCCTTTATGGTTACCTTGCACACGGAAAATCATTAAATTGGTCTCAAAGTCTGCAAAATTCCAAACTTGTTCACCAACAAGGTTAGGAATCTCATCAAAAACTCCATGCGTCATCGCATAAAAATCACATTGGAATTCTTCCGTATATGGAATATCCCACATCGAATGCAAGCCAGGCAAGGTATCTGCCCCATACTCAGTCATCAAAATGGGTTTGTCTGGGAACTTGCTCTGCCATTCTAACAATTCCTTGCGTAGGCCAGCTTCTCCCTTAGCCAGATCACCGTGATCCACATACCAAGCGTAATAACGGTTCAAACAAATCACATCCACCAAATCCATAACTTCATCTCGGTCTGGTGTTGCCATTAAAATGTTGACCAATGTCACTGGACGTTTTTGTGGGTCCAATTCTTTGTAGAGAGCCACCAGAGGTTCAAAATAGCCATGCGCTCCCGCTTCATGGCTTGCAGGTTCATTGGCCACGACCCACATGACAACAGATGGGTGATTTTTATCGCGTTTCATCAATTCTTGGATAGCCTGTTCGTGTGCTTTTTTTGTTTCCATCACAGTCCAAGTTCCCATATCTTTAGGTGTTAAATCAAGGGAAGCCGTGAAATTTTGGAATAAACCAACCGCTGGAATTTCGTCAATCACCAAAATCCCCATACGGTCTGCAAGGCGCATCATTTCTTCAGAGTAAGGGTAATGTGAGGTACGGAACGAATTAGCGCCAATCTCTTTCAACAAGTTCATATCCATCAAGTTAGCCGCCTCATTGAGGCCACGACCATTGATAAAGGTATCTTCGTGTTTGCCAAAACCTTTAAAGTAAACAGGTTTATGATTGACAAAGAACTGACCATCCGCTACATGTACACTACGCACTCCGAAAGGTTCGTCATAAGTATCAACAATTTTACCATCTACACTAATTTCAATACGAGCTGTGTAAAGGTAAGCATCCAGGACTTCCCAGAGATGCACGCAATCAAGTTTGACATGGCCGTCGTTCGTTTGACCAACGACTTGACCTTCTTCATCAAGGATAGTCACCTGAATCGCATCAACAGCCGCTGACGTTTCAACAGCAATGGAAAGGTCTGCTGTTTTCAAATCATCTGATAAATCACTGGTAATGGTGATATCTGAAATGTGGGTTTTAGGACGCACCACTAATTTGACTGGACGATGAATGCCCGCATAGTTAAAGAAATCGAAGTTTTCTTTGACCACTTTTTTCATGCTGCCATCTTCTTGACGTTCTTCGCTATAATTACCCACAGGAAGTGTACTGTAATCTAAAATATTATTGGCACGGACAGCAATTCTAATCTGATGGTCCTGGTAAAGTTCCTCTGGCACCACGACTTCAAAAGGAGTAAATCCTCCCTTATGAGAAGCCAGCTCACGCCCATTAACATACACGGTAGCATTGTGAGTCACTGAGCCAAAACGTAAGACCAATTCATCATCTTTAGCTAACTTTGGAAGATCAACCAAACGCTCATACCAAAAATCACCGATATAATTGCGTTTATCCTTATCGACCACCACATCATTAAAAGAAGTCGGCACAACCATAACGTCTTCTGTTGACAAACAGTCTTCTGGGTTATGGTCTCCTAATTTGAATTGCCACAAACCACTAAGGTCATATAAACTTCTTATTTTGGTTAAAGTTGGGTATAGCATCTTTTTCTCCTTTTTCTCATTGTTAACGTTTAATCTCATACGATGCATCAGTTATTAAATAATCAATATCTGCTGGGGTAATAATATTGCTGTCGCCCTCAATCGTATGCTTGAATTTAAAACTCGCCATTGCAATAGCTAAGGCCTTGTCAGGCGCTTCATTTTGTAGCATGCCATGAATCAAGCCAGCAGTGAAAGCATCTCCAGTACCAACACGGTCCAACACCTGAATGCCAGACTTGTCTGTCTGGTAAAGATTACCATCTTGATATAAATAACCCTTCAAGAGGTATTCATTGGTATGCCCCATTTCCCTTTGGGTAAAAGCAAAGCTAGTCACACCGTAAGTTTTTGCCAACTTAGAAAGAACGTTTTCCAATAATGCTTGATCTTCATACGGTCGACTCAATCCCAATTGGTCTTTCAAATCTTTTTCCCCATCGCCTGCTAAAACCAAGGGTTCAATTCCAATACAAACATCTGCCAAAGTAACTAAAGGGGACAATAATTCTCTAGCCTCTTGGAAAGAGTCCCAAAGGCTGGCCCTAAAGTTTAAATCAAAGGAAACCTTTAATCCTTCTGTTTTAGCCTTTGTCATCAGATAATGGGTCAAGTGATAAAGCTTATCGGTCAAAGCCGGGGTAATACCAGACACATGAAACCAATCAGCCCCCGCAAAAACATCTTCTAACTCATAATCAGCTAACTGCGATTCCCAAAAAGCAGAATATTTTCTGTCATAGGTCACGCGACTAGCCCGTAAGGAAAACCCTTTTTGATAGTAATAAATCCCAAACGTTGACCTTTTTCAATAATATAATCTTGACTGATTTGACGAGAAAAAAGAAAGGTCTTTGTCATTCGTCCCAAATCATTGGCTAGTATTGCTGAGATAAGAGAGACCTTATGCCCTAACTGCACCAACGTTGACAAAACATTTAATTCTGACCCACCAAATCGACATTCCAGACTGGTTGCCTGAGTTAGGGTCTGGTACTGCGACGGTGATAATCGTAACAAAATTTCGCCTAAAGAAACAACTGTTTTCACTCAAAACCTCCTCTACTGGTCGTGATAGTAACATTATACATGATATGAGTCTTTTTTTAAAAACTTAGAAGAGGTCATTTCATCGTCATTAGAAACCTCTCGCCTCAAGAAATAAAAAGAGTTGAGCACATCTTGCTCAACTCCTTCCAAACGACTAATCTTTATCAACTGGATATTTCGTTACATCAACGTAGTCCATATCTGACAATGGCACATTGCGAGCGATATCCTTCACGCGTTCTTTTGAACTTGCAGCTTTCATGACTTGAATTTTCTCTTGGATACGAACCATTTCTTCTTTATCCAGTTTGTAGAATCTCATCAAGAACAAGGCGACTGACAAGGCGACAAACGGAATACCAACTAAAAGAATAATGGTTGCCATTTTAAGTTCTGGTGTTAAAGGTGTTTCCATTGTTGGGAAAGCTTTGGCAAAACCAATTGTTGCAAGAACAGCTCCAACAACCATCGGTGCAAATGAAGAGGCGATAGAGTCTGTCAATGAGAAGATTGTTCCAATCATCCCTGACACATAACGACCTGATTCAGATGTTTCATAGTCTGAAATATCTGCCCCCATTGTTAACACCAAACCAGCCGGCGCTTGAGTAATGTAACGAGCCAACATGTAAGTAATGATAAAGCAGATAGTGTAAAGGTTAATGTTACTTAAACTCAAATCACCAACTTTACCAAAGTAAAGGACAACCCCAAAGGCAGCTAAGGCGATCAAACCAAATTGAAGTGACGCCACATATGAGAAACGAAGACCTTTTTTACGAGCAATATTTGAAATCAAAATGTTAATCAAAACACCTGGAATCACAAAAAGTAGTGAGAATTGACCTGACAAGGCATAGTTACCAAACACGATACCGTAAAGCATAACCATGACAACTGAGTCTCCAAAGAATTGCACGCTAAACTTAACGAGTGCTGCTGCAATTGACAAGACTTGAAGAGGTTTATTGCCTTTAATGACTTTCATGTAGTCTTTTAATTCTGTTTTTTGAGTATTTTCACCAAGACCGAAGTATTCTTTGTTGTCTTTAGACCAGATACCGATAACAGCCAATAATCCTAAAATAGCTGAAATAACGATTGTTCCATAGATAAGCACATTGAAGAATTCCAACGTGAAGTTACCAAATTTAGGAACCAAAAATCCTGAAACCACAAACTGTCCACCAGTCATCAAGGTTGTTAACATGACAGCATCCACAATGTTGAAAATGGGACGTTGTTTTGGATCATTCGTCAAGGCAGTTTGACCTGCTTTTGTGATGGTTTGTTGCATGGAATAACCAATTTTGTGAACAATCAATACCAAAATAAAGAGTGGGAAGCGCATCCCTTCGCTAACATTATTTAAAGCAAGTAATAGAATAAGCGATAGAGCCGTAATAATATTACCAGCAATTAAAATTGGGCGGTATTTCCCAAACTTAGTATCTGTTTTATCAATCATGATACCGATAGCTGGGTCAATAAAACCATCAAAGATACGAATATAACCCATGATTTGGCTAACAAAGATAGCTGCTAGCCCAAGAACACCTGTTGAAAAATAGGTGATAAACATGAAAGCAAATAGGTAAATGTTGGTAGATGTATTATTCAAGGCAAATAATACCAGTTGCCAAACTTTAGCTCGGTTATAGGTAACTTCCTCAACCCTTTGATCAATCGTTTTCTCCATCAGAGAAATCCCCCTTATATCCTAACACTTCACTGAAAGCGTTTTTATTTTTCTACATGTTTATCTTACTATTCATCTGATGATTTGTCAACACAATTTTAGTTATTTTTCGTCCTTTTTTTGAAAATAAGCTATATTTCAAGATTTAAAGTAAAATTCATCTGATAATTAATCACTAATCAAATAGAGTCATCAGACAATTGAGCAGCCTTCAAGAAAATGATTCCTGATGTGAAAAAGACTAATAAGTGGCAATTTAACCCTCAATAAGGGACTATTCCTTAACTTTCAGACCTCTCAATATAAGTTGTTTCATCAAAAAAAGAGAAGCCACTAGCTTCTCTTAGTCTTCGATTAATTGGATGTCCGCTCCTAATGCTGTCAATTTCGCAATAATATTAGCGTAACCTCTCAAGATAAACTCAATATTTGTGATCTCTGTCTTGCCTTCAGCCATCAAACCAGCTGTTACAAGAGCAGCTCCTGCTCGTAAATCAGTTGCCTTGACTTGAGTTCCTGTCAATTGAGCTGGCCCTTGATAGACAATTTTGCCACCAAGAACAGAAATATCAGCTCCCATACGCGCTAATTCTGGGACATGATTGATTCGTTTTTCGTAAATGGTATCAATAATACTGCCGCGCCCTTGGGTTTTTAACAATAGCGGAGTCAAAGGTTGTTGCAAATCTGTAGCAAAACCTGGATAAGGGGATGTTTTAAGGGTAACCGCTTTAAGATAATCTTGTTTTTCAACAAAGATAGCATCTTCTTCCACAGTCATTCTAACACCCATCTCTTCTAACTTGGCAATAAAACTTTCCAAGTGCTCATAGAGAACATTCGTTACCTTGACACCTTCTCCAATAGCTGCTGCTAAGGCAATATAAGTTCCTGCTTCAATACGATCTGGAATGACTTGATGTCTCGTTCCGTGAAGTTTGTCTACCCCTTCAATAGTAATGATATCTGTCCCTGCACCACGAATATGAGCCCCCATATTATTCAAAAGAGTTGCCACATCAATGATCTCAGGTTCACGCGCAGCATTTTCGATGACTGTTTTACCATCCGCTTTTGCAGCTGCAATCATTGTGTTAATGGTTGCACCAACACTAACCGTATCCATATAAATATGAGCCCCATGAATCTTATGACCATTTGTAGACAAATTCATGTTTTGACCTTCATAAGAAACCGTAGCTCCCATTGCTTCAAAAGCCTTTAAATGAAGATCAATCGGTCTTGGACCCAAATCACAGCCACCTGGCAAGCCAACAACAGCTTGTCCAAAACGTCCCAACAGACTACCATAAAAATAATACGATGCTCGAAGGCTATTGATTTTGCCATAAGGCATTGGAATATCTTGTACCCCTCTAGGATCGATTTCTAAGGTGTCACCATGGTAGTTAACCTTAGCACCCATTAGTTCCATGATTTCAATCAAACTATCAACATCACTAATAGCAGGAACACCGTCCAAGGTTACAATATCATCTGCCAAGATAATGGCAGGGATAAGGGCAACAACACTATTTTTTGCTCCTGAGACAGCCACTTCCCCGGACAAGGCTTTTCCGCCATTAATAACAATTTTACGCATACATCCAAAACTTTCTTATACTAGAATTCAACCTTTTTATTTTATCACAAATCATGTCACCTGACAAATATCGACGTCTAAATTTTTAATCTTTTCTTAGAAAGAGTCCTTAAAATCCCCCTTTTGAACCACAAAAAAACAGGAATAACTAATGATAGCTACCCCTGCTTTTCAACTTCTATCAACAATTAAGATAAGGTTTTAACAACCTCTGTTAACGCTTCAACTTTATCTAAACGTTCCCATGGCAAATCAATATCAGTTCTTCCCATATGACCATAGGCAGCCGTTTGTTTGTAAATCGGACGTTTTAAATCTAGCATCTGAATAATACCCGCTGGGCGCAAATCAAAGATCTGACGAACAGCAGCTTCTAAAATTCCTTCTGAAACTGTAGATGTTCCAAACGTATCCACACGGACAGAAACAGGCTGAGCAACTCCAATCGCATAAGCTAGTTGGACTTCAGCTTTCGTCGCAAGACCTGCTGCAACAAGGTTCTTAGCAATATAGCGTGCTGCGTAAGAAGCCGAACGGTCTACTTTTGTCGCATCCTTACCTGAAAAAGCTCCACCACCGTGACGAGAGTAACCACCATAAGTATCCACAATAATCTTACGACCGGTCAACCCAGAGTCTCCTTGCGGACCTCCAATAACAAAACGACCTGTTGGGTTAATGAAGAGTTTTGTGTCGTCATCTAAATAGTTGGCTGGGATAACAGCCTTGATTACTTTTTCAATCACATCCTGACGAATCTGGTCATTGGTTGCCTCTGGATTGTGTTGTGTTGAGATGACCACAGTATCTACACGGACAGGTTTATCGTGTTCATCGTACTCAACTGTCACTTGAGATTTAGCATCTGGACGTAGATAACTAATCTCACCTGACTTGCGTAACTCCGCCAAGCGACGCACCAATTGGTGGGATAAGGAAATTGGTAACGGCATCAATTCTGGTGTTTCATTGATGGCAAAACCAAACATGAGCCCTTGGTCACCTGCACCAATATGGCTAAGGTCATCAGTATCACCTTCTCTGCTTTCAAGAGCTTCGTTAACCCCTTGAGCAATATCTCCTGATTGTTCCACAAGAGATGGATGAACTCCAACTGATTCTGCTGAAAAGCCGTATTCTGCTTCGGTGTAACCAATTTCTGCAATGGTGTCACGAACCACACGGTTAATATCAACATAAGCAGTTGTTGAGATTTCTCCAAAAACATGAACAGAACCAGTATAAACACAGGTTTCTGCTGCTACATGGGCTTCTGGATCTTCTGCTAAAATGGCATCTAAAATAGCATCTGAAATTTGGTCTGCAATCTTATCTGGATGCCCCTCAGATACGGATTCAGACGTGAAAAGTTTACGTTCTGACATAAAAATGTCCCCCCTATAAATGTATTGTCTCAAAAAGAGATGATGACTGTTCGTTCCATAAAGGTTTAGATGACACCGATATTATGACATAGTATAGAAGTCATCCATCAAACCAACAAGTCATTTTAGGTAGACCAATTGACGCGTCTACCATGCCTATTACCTGACCTTGGTCATCAATAGGTGTAGCGAGTTACAAAGAATCCAACCAGCATGGTTTCCCATGCCTCTTGCAATCAAACTAGTGATCAACGCTCCTACACCGATAATATCAGTTGTTTCGGAATGACTAACACTAATACAATAGCCAGATAGGTTGTCTTATCGGGACTCAATAACAATCTATTATAACATGTTTTAGTATTTTACGTGCTATTCATTTCACATATTCTTCTATTTATTTGTAAAACCCCTCAAGAATAGCTTGAGGGGTTCTTAAATAAGTAAACGAAGTACTTCATCATTGCCTTATAATGACTATATTTTAAGGAAGCTTAATGAGCGTGATGGTGCGCTTCCTCAGTTTTTTCCTCACCTTCATGCGCATGCTCCTGGTCATGATGGTCTTCATGCTCGTTTGCGTGATCTTCGTCGTGATCATGACCGTGATGATGATCATGCGAATCTTGAGCACTTTCTTCTGCTGGAGCAGGCATAGCTGCTTTTTCGTCAGCCGTACCGTTACCTACCATAGACCCTTCTTGAACCGCAGGGAAATTTTTAGCAATCGCTTCTGGAATATGCTGCTCATTCAATTTAAGATCTGACAAAGGAATCTGATTATGACTAATGTCAATATTGGTAATCGTTTTATTTGGTTCAGACAAGTTGACATTTGTTAATTGGTTTTTAGACACGCTTAAAATATCAAGTGCTGTAAAGTCATTAACACCTTCTAGTGAAGTCAATTGGTTTCCTGTCACATCCAAGAAAGTTAATGAGCCTTGTTTATCTTTGAGCACAAGCGACTTGATTTGATTTCCTTCTGCTTCTACTCTCACAATGACGCTACTTGCTTCAATACCTTCAAGAGATTGCAATTGCGCACGGTTAATAGATAAGCTAGATAGATTAGGATTATTTTTCAAGAAATCCAAATGAGAAACCTTGGTATCATTGACCATTAACGTTTCTAATTTGGGTGCTTGAAGTGTTGCTAAGTCAACATCAGCATTTCTTGATAAATCAACAACCGTCAATGATTCTTTATGAGAAACAGGGCTTAAATCTGTAATCTGATTATTATCAATGTGCAATTCTTGCAATTGATGTAACGATGCCAGTGGGCTTAAATCAGAAATCTTATTATTACTCAATACGAGGAATTTGAGATTTGGTAATTGACCAAGCGGCCTAATATCTTCAATACCATTATCAGCAGCCGCTACTAGAGTTAAGTTTTTATATTTGCTCAAGAAACTAATATCTTTGAGATTGTTTTGTGAAATATCAATGCCTTCTAACTGTGGCATATTATCCAAAAATCTATAATCAGTCACCCCTGTTTTTGTCATTAACAACTGTTTCAATTTTTTAAATTGCAAAACAGGTGAGATATCTTTGATTGGTGTAAAGCCAATTCCTAAAGTTTCTAAGTTGGGTAACAGTGAAAGTCCTTTACGTTGCAAAGGATCTTTACGGCTGCCCAAGTCAAGTTTGATAACCGTTGCTAACCATTCTTTCATCTTATTCGGATCTTTTTCATTTGATGGGAATGGGGTTGGAGCATCGTGAGTGCGAACGATATCCAAAATCACTTCTTCATCAAACCCTAAGGCACGCAAGGTATTCATTCCAACCTTATGTTTTTCCAATTCACGGGCATGCTCAATAGCATGTGGATCTGGAATGTCTTTTCCGATTTCAATATCAGATAACATCAATACGTGTGCGTGGTCATGGTGAGGGTATTCCAAACCAAGTTTACCGTCTTGTGTTTCCACACGTTTAATAGTTGATGGATCAATGCCCAATTTTTCTGCCAGATAAGCTAATTTTTCTTGATATTCTTTTTCACGATTTGCTTGTTCTTGTGTCTGATTAGGTTCTGTTAGTTTATCTGCTTTTTTAGCAGGATCGTATTGATCTGCAACATGTGCCCAACCACCTTGACGAAGGTCAGCAAAAGAAATAGGGTGCAAGTGGCCATCATGATCAACAAGGATACTGTCTTTAGTAACCCCAACAATACCTTGACCATTAAACTTAAAGCCATCCGATGTCGGGAAATGTAATCCTGGAATCCCCTTGGCGGTAGTGGTAGAAACAGGTCCTGTGGTCTGTGGCAAACGATTGGCAACCTCTTTTGCTTGTGTTTGCACATGGCCTGGCAAACTTGACTTCAAAATATAATGAAAATGATCCCCGTGACGAACCGTGTAACCCAGGGCATCTTCAGCAACAATATCAGCCGGGTTAAATTCATAATGATGATGAGCACCTGAGGCTTTCCCATTTACTTGCGCATGTGATTGCTGAGCACCGGCTGGTTTAGTCACGTTTGCCCCTTTAGGAATGAGGTATTCAAATGGACTACCTTTTAAATCAGCATAGAAAACAAAATGCGAATGGCCATCATGGTCCACAATGATTCCCTGATCCGTTTTTGATAAGATTTTAGAATCTTTTGTTAAGAGAAACCCATCATCTGTTGGGAAATCAACGCCGGCAACCCCTTTACGTTCTTTTTTACCTTCTCTAGCCTTTTTAACTGATTTTGCCTTCTTTGACATCACTTTTTTGCTAGTTTGTTTGGTTTTAGGTTGATCAGACTGATGACTCGACTGAGATTGACAAGCCGCTAAGCATAATTGACATGTTAAGAATAAGCCTGCTATGGCCATTATTTTTTTAGATTTCACGTTATTCCTCCATAAGTTAACCAGTTAATCATAAGGTTAACTAGTTAATTATAACAGAAAAAAATAGTTTTGCAATCTTTTTTTTAGATTTAAGTGACTTTATTAAAATTAACTAAAAAGTCAGCTTTCTCTCTTTTTCACTTGAAATCTAACGCCTTTATACTATACTAGAAATATGAAAACATCTGAAAAAATTTACCAACTACTGTCTCAAACTGATGACTTTATCAGTGGCGAATACCTAGCTGAGCAACTCAACCTTTCTCGCACATCTGTCTGGAAGTCTATTAAAAGTCTCGAAAACCAGGGGATTCAAATTGATTCTTTAAAACACAAGGGCTACCGCATGGTGCAAGGTGATATTTTATTACCCAAAACCATTAGCCAAGGACTTGGGATGCCAGTCACCTATACCCCTCACAGCCAATCTACCCAATTAGATGCCAAACAAGGAATCGAAGCTCATAACAGCGCTCCCAGACTTTATTTAGCTCCTAGCCAACAATCAGCCAAGGGACGCTTGGAACGTCAGTTCTTTGCTGCTAAAAATGGCGGTATCTACATGTCGCTACACTTGAGACCAAATATTCCCTATGCCGATATGCCGCCTTATACGATGATGGTCGCTTCTAGCATCGTCAAGGCCATCTCGAGATTAACGGGTATCGATACCGAAATCAAATGGGTCAATGATATTTATCTGGGTAAACATAAAATCGCAGGTATTTTAACAGAAGCCATCACATCTGTTGAAACCGGGTTGATCACTGATGTGATTATTGGTGTTGGCCTCAACTTTTTTGTCACCAACTTCCCAGAAGCCATTGCTCAAAAGGCAGGTTCCCTCTTTACCCAAAAACCAAGCATCACACGCAACGACCTAATCATCGACATTTGGAAACTTTTCTTATCCATCCCTGTCAAAGACCATGTTAAAGTCTACAAAGAAAAATCACTTGTTCTCAATAAACAAGTGACCTTTGTGGAAAATAATCAGGAAAAACGTGCGACTGCTATTGATCTGACAGATCAAGGACACCTCATTGTACAGTTTGAAAATGGTGACCTCCAAACCCTTCGAAGCGGTGAAATCAGTCTTTCTTCTTGGGAGAATTAGCCGCTTTTAAAATGGTTTTAGTCAATTGGTTAATGGCATGCACTCGTCTTAAATCCCTAAAGAGCAACAAGCCCCAAAATAAAGCGAAGAGATAATTTCCAGAGAGCAACAGGTCATTAAAAAAATAGGTTTCAAAGGCACATACAAAGGCCATAAAAAGAAATTGTCGAATACTCATAACCCTATTATAACAGAAAAAAATGATTCTATGAAGAATCCACACAGATTGATGCTGACTTGGATACCCAAGAAAGCATCAATCTTTTTTGGTTTCACTTCTACTATTAGAGGATTGGCTAGAAAAACGATCTTGGTATATTAGATAAAAAAAACGCTAAAGATAAGCCCAATAGGCTTACCTTTAGCGTTACTGATTCATTAACAGCTAATAATGTTTAATCCTCAACGGCATTAATTTTATCAACTAGAAAATCAAAGCCTTCTGGAATCTCAAGGGTTTCTTCTATCGTCTCTTCTGTAGGGTCAGAATCCTTTTGAGTTTTCAATTGTAAGGCAAACTCAGAACGAATGTGATGAAAGTCAGCTTTAGGGACTGCCAAAATATTAGGTGAGAAACCTGCTGCCTTGCTCATAATGTTGCCGAACATCGCATTCAAATCAGTACGCTTCATTGCTTGCTCAGCATTAAAAGCAGCTTCAAAAGCTAAAATAGCATTCTCACTATTGGCCAGAACAGGCTCTGATCCCATTAGTAAGGCTCTATCTTGAGCTGAGATACTGTCTAAAATTTCATTCCAAGCTGTTTTTAGGGCATCCAAGTATTGGCGTGATTGCTGACTATCTTGAACCGTTTCTTCCATGATTTTCAGTATTTTCACCCGATCAATCTTGTAAGTGGTTAGTTTCGGTTTAGCCTGTGCTGGTTTTGCAGGAGCATGTGAGGGACTGGCTTGCAATTGTGCCAAGGCTTGCTTAAGCTGATCAAGTTCACGTTTAAGTCCCTCAATTTCAGTCGTCACATCTGATGACAAACCTGATGGTAACGCTACTCCTTCTTCTTTAGCTAGCTGAATAGTCATCATTTCAACATAAATACGTGGGTGAGTTCCTTTTTTGATTTCTGGCAAATGGTTGGTCACTACCGCTATCATTTGAAAGATACGCTCCATTGGCAACGACAAATTGGTATCAAAAAGAGCTGATTGTCGCTGATTGTCACCACCAGCCTTCACTACCAGTAAATCCCGCAGATAAGTTAACAAGTCCGTTGCAAAACGGCTCATGCTTTTGCCACTATCATAAATAGTCTCTAAAGCTTGGAGTGCTTGAGTTGCTTGATTTTCCATCAGATGCTGAACGTAGTCATCTAATGCCACCATAGAAATAGAACCTGTAATTTCTTCTGCAATCGCCATAGTTACCTGGTCATCTGGTGACAAGCTCAAAGCCTGATCTAGAATAGATAAGGCATCTCGCATTCCCCCTTCTGCCCGCCTAGCAATGAGATTCAAGGCGTCCACTTCATAAGTTAGACCTTCTTTATCTAGAATACTTGCCAGATGCTCACGAATTGCCCTTTGCTTAATCGCTTTAAATTCAAAACGTTGCACACGCGATAAAATAGTAGCCGGAATTTTATGCAATTCCGTTGTTGCTAGGATAAAAACGACATTTTCCGTTGGCTCTTCCAAGGTTTTTAACAGGGCATTAAAGGCCCCTGTTGATAGCATGTGAACCTCATCAATAATATAAACCTTGTACGTCGCACGACTTGGTGCGTAGGTTGATTTATCTCGAATATCGCGAATTTCATCAACACCATTGTTAGAAGCTGCATCAATTTCAATCACATCTTCCAAGCTACCATTCGTGATATCTCGGCAAATGTCACACTGATTACATGGCTCCCCATTGACTTGATTAGGGCAATTCATAGCTTTAGCAAAAATCTTTGCAGCACTCGTTTTACCAGTCCCTCGAGGGCCTGAAAAGAGATAAGCATGGCTGATCTTCCCCGATTCAACAGCCTGCTTTAAGGTGGTGGAAATAACAGATTGTCCTACCATTTCGTCAAACGTTTGACTCCGGTATTTCCGGTAAAGGGCTTGATACATTAGTTTTCAACTCCAAACATGTCAAAAGCAAAGGTGGTTTTCTCGAGAAGTATTGCCACAAAGGCTTCCAGGTATTTTTGATCAATAGCATCATAGTCCGCCACTAGGCTAGAATCCAAATCCAAGACTCCCACCAGACAGTCATCTTTTACCATTGGGACAACAATCTCACTCATAGCTGCTGCATCACAGGAAATATAGTTGGCATGCTGCTTCACATCATCTACAATAATGGTACGACGAGACTGAGCCGATTCACCACAAACCCCTTTACCGAGATTAATGTGGACACATGAAACACCGCCCTGAAAAGGCCCCAAAATTAACTCCTGCCCATCAAAAAGATAAAAGCCCGCAAAAACAGAGTTGGGAAGGGCCATTTTCAAAAGGGCACTCGCATTTGACAAGTTCGCCAGGGCATTAGTCTCATTAGCAAACAGCCCCTGTGCCTGTGCTAATAATAGTTGGTATTGTTCAATTTTTTTGCTCTTATTCATACTAAATATTATAACACACCTAGGTCGTTTCAAGTATTTTTTTCAGTGCTTATTCGACTTTATAATCTCTAGTTTTTCAAGATGACTTGTGGTATACTTTTTAGTATTAAACACACCATACAAGATTTAGGAGGTCTCTGTGAAACGACTGATACATTCCAAATGGCTCTTACCGAGTCTCTTTATTGCCCTTGTTCTCAACGGCATTGAATTTGAACTTTTAGGACTCTTATCCGATGTCCCAACTTATCAAGCGGCCTCTGCTCTTATTTTGGCTACTAGTCTCTTTGGCCTTTACCTGATTCCTTTTTCCGTGGGCATTTGCTATCTCGCCAAACGCTACCAAATGTCTGGATTTCTTATCGCTGTTGCCTCCCTAGGGGGAACTTATATCTCAGGATTTCTAGCCTCATATGGTAACCAATGGGTGGGGCAATTGGGGTCTCATGTTATCCCTTCAACATCTTTTGTAAGTCATTGGAACGATGCCTTAACGGCTCCTATTGTTGAAGAACCTATTAAAGCCTTTGCAGCTATTTTAGTCATCTCTCTCTTTCCAACTATTTCTCTTAAAGAAAAGTTTGTTGTCGCCTTACTAGCAGGTATGGGCTTCCAATTAACAGAAGACATCAGCTACCTTAGCCAAGCAGCTAGCAAATCTCTAGACAGCCTTTTACCGACTGCTCTTGAGCGCATCAGTGGTGCTGCCACCTCACACTGGGTCTATACTGCCATCTTTACTATGGGACTTTACCTGCTTCTCAAAGGCTCTACGACCTTTTCTAGACGTCAGAAGCTTTTCTGGCTGCTAAGCCCACTAGTCTTGCACTTTATTTGGGACTCTCCTCTTACCAATTTCAGTGGTCTTACGATTATCTTGGGAACATTGACGCTACTAATCTTTATCAACCTTTTTCAAAAAATCGATGCTTTGGACTCCAATAAGCGTTTATAGACAAACAAAACTCCTTAACCATGACAGAGATGGTTAAGAAGTTTTTAATAATTAGCTGTGCTAATCATATAGGTAACTAACAAGCCAAGCAACATTCCCAAATACCAGGTTAAGACGAAATACCATTTTCGTGTTTTGTGATGACAATAGTTAGCCGCTAACCAGGCCCCAAAACCTCCACAAGCAAGGGTTACCAGTAATAAAGTTTTTTCACTAATGCGCCACTGTCCTCTAACTGCCCTTCTCTTATCTAAGACATATAAGATGAAAACTATGCTATTCCATACAAGAGCACCTATTAACCAGATCTGTAACATCCTTTCCTCCTTTCCCTGATACTAAAAAAAGCAGATTGAAGTAATCCGCTCAGTTATGAATTAGACTTCACCAAGGATACTAGCAATCTTAGTGTTAATGAGATCAATAGCAACGACATTGCTGACCCCTTCAGGAATAACAATATCAGCATAGCGTTTACTTGGCTCAATAAACTGATGATACATAGGCTTTACCACGCTTGTGTACTGATCAATAATACTTTCTAAGCTTCTGCCACGTTCCATCATGTCACGCTTAATACGACGAATAATACGAATATCGTCATCTGTGTCTACAAAGAGCTTGATATCCATTAACTCACGAAGACGCTCATCCTCCAAAACCAAGATCCCTTCAACAATAATAACATCTTGAGGATCTTGACGGAAGGTCTTGTCACTACGGGTATGCTTTTTGTAATCATAAATTGGAATATCCACTGGTCGACCAGCTAATAATTCTTTTAATTGTTGAATCATAAAATCTGTATCAAAAGCTAGAGGATGGTCATAATTGGTCTTGACCCTTTCTTCAAAACTCATGTGAGACTGATCTTTATAGTAAGAATCGTGTTGAATCATTGCAATACGAGCATTTGGAAAACTGTCCAAAATAGCACGTGACACACTTGTTTTACCGCCACCTGAACCACCAGTTACACCAATAATAATCGGTTTTTTAAGCATTTTAAACTCCAAATCTAAAAAGTCTTTCTCACTATTTTACCAAAATTGAGACTATAATGCTATAATGAATATAGAAACAATAGTAAAAGGAAGACGCATGATCACTAAATTTCCCCCTCAATGGCAAGAAAAACTTGACCAAGTTGCATTTACCCATTTAACGCCAATCCAAGAACAGGCTTTCCAGCCTATTTTTGATGGCAAAAACCTCCTTGGCGTCAGTCCAACTGGAACAGGTAAAACCTTAGCTTATCTTTTCCCCACTCTTTTAACCCTGACTCCTAAAAAATCACAACAACTTCTTATCTTAGCCCCTAACACCGAATTAGCCGGCCAAATTTTTGAGGTCGCAAAGGAATGGGCAGAGCCATTAGGCTTAACCGCACAACTCTTTATTTCTGGGACCAGTCAAAAACGCCAAATCGAACGTCTCAAAAAAGGGTCAGAAATTCTGATTGGAACACCTGGCCGTATTTTTGAACTCATTAAATTGAAAAAAATCAAAATGATGTCAGTCAATACCATTATACTAGACGAATACGATGAATTATTGAGCGACTCTCAGTATGATTTTGTCCAAAGAATTAGCCGCTATGTTCCTCGTGACCATCAAATAGTATACATGAGCGCTACCAACAAGGTCGATCAAACTTCCTTAGAAGAGAATACTTTATTAATAGATCTTTCCGAGCAAACCAACGATGCTATTCAGCATTTTTACTTGATGACGGATAAACGCGAACGTACAGATTTATTGCGAAAATTTGCTAATATCCCTGACTTTAGGGCTTTGGTTTTTTTCAATAGTTTATCTGATTTGGGTGCTACGGAGGAACGCCTCCAATATAATGGAGCTGCTGCGGTTTCCTTAGCGAGTGACATTAATGTCAAATTCCGTAAAACCATTCTCGAAAAATTCAAATCCCACCAACTTTCTTTATTGCTAGCTACGGACCTTGTTGCTCGGGGCATTGATATTGATAATCTTGAGTATGTTATTCATTTTGATGTTGCTCGGGATAAGGAAAATTATACTCACAGAGCTGGACGAACCGGCCGTATGGGAAAATCTGGCATCGTTATTACCTTTGTTAGCCACCCTGAGGACATCAAAAAGTTAAAAAAATTCGCCAAAGTATCTGAAATTCAACTCAGAAACCAACAACTTCTCCCCAAAAAATAATGACTACTCCTAACATACTCTATTAAAATACCATCGATAGACGCTGAGGGATAAAGCCATAAGATTCTACTCTTCTTAGCTCTCTCGGGGGAAGGTAACACAACCATTTCCAAAATACCAATGACTTAAACGCCAACTGTGTGGGAAAGTGAAGCATTGAACTAGCTGTATCCTCCAGAATCCAAGCCAAAATCTACAAAAATCCCCCAACTTTATCAGTGAAAAGTTAGGGGATTTTTTGATTAACGTCAAATGAAGAAACACCGATTCCCTTAATTCTTAATGCTGGTTATAAAGGTCTGAAACAGTCACACATTGATACCCTTCAGCCTTAAGGTATTCCATAACAGTGGGAAGAGCATTCACTGTCGTCTGATGAATATCATGCATTAAAACAACGCCGCCAGGTTGTAACTGCTTTTTAATATTGTCCATAATTCCTGCCGTACTGTGGTTTTCCCAATCCCTTGTATCAACGGTCCACAACATTTGTGCCAAACCTGAAGCCCGCTGCACGGTGTCATTAGTTGCACCATAAGGAGGCCTTAGATACAAGGGTTTCTTTCCACAAGCCTTGCTAATGGCTTGATTAGTAGCGTTCACCTGATATTGAATCTGATCCACTGTCAATTTAGTCAAGTTAGGATGATCCCAAGAATGGTTCCCAATCTCATGCCCTGCTTCACTCACCCGTTTGACTAGAGCTTCATTACCAGCAACCTTAGACCCCATCATAAAGAAAGTCCCCTTAGCTTGATACTTGGCCAAAATATCTAGTACTTGAGGCGTTGTGCGTGGATCAGGACCGTCATCAAAGGTTAAAGCCACTAATTTTTGAGGGTGTTTAGCTTCTTCCTCTGCTTTTTTCTGAGCTATATACTCATCATAAGCTACCTTATCTGCAGTATCCAGAAAGTCTGGATTAATCACGTCAAATAAACGTGATAAAGGAATACTAAGTCCCTCTCCTAAAACCAAGTGACCTGCACTCACATCAAAGTGGTCAGTGACTAGATGGTTACTTTCACTCAACTGATCATCAGCTGTTACATGAAAAGCTTTATCAGGGTACCTTTTTTCTATCTCTTGACTAATTCTTTCAAGACGTCCTGACACCAAGTCTTTCAACGCAAACCGTTGAAAATCATCTGTCACATGATAAGAACTAACAACTTTTTCTGATACTTTTTTCAAATGAAACCATTTTTTCTGATAAACTTTCTTTGAAATTGTCATTTTATGAATGCCTTTTAATTGTGATGGATGCCATTCAGGTTTCAATAAAATAACTGCTTTGTCAACTGGCTCACCCTTATACATGGAAACCGGTAAATTGTTGACAAAAAAGTCGTCTGCATTGGTTAGAGGTGAAAAATAATAATAATCCTTTTGATCCACTTTGATTTTCTTAACAGATTTAATGGTTACCTGTGATGACTTCTTCTTTTCAGCTAAAACCAACTGATGACTCTCTTTTTTGATTTCCCACTGGTTAACAGAAATGAAAATCAAACCCAACAGTACTATACTTAATAAACTAACGAGAATAAGATTAATTTTTTTCACGTGTTGCCTCCTATTGTATCACCATTTTAACACAATAAAAGTAAAAAATAAATGAAAAAAAGTTAGGTCACCCTAACTTTCTCATTTATTGAATATCAAAAATAACAGATTTTACCGTAGTCATGGCTTCAATAGAGTATTTAACTCCTTGAACACCTGCACCTGATTTTTTAGCGCCTAAGAATGGGAAATTATCTGTTCCACGTTGTGTTTTATTGTTGAGGTGAACAGTTCCGACTTCTAATTGCTCAGCAATTCCAAAAGCTTTAGGGAAGTTATTCGTAAAGATGGACGCCTGTAAACCATATTCAGAAGCGTTGGAAATCTTAACAGCTTCTTCCACAGAAGTGACACGAATAATTGGTAATACTGGACCGAATGGTTCTTCCCATGCCAAACGCATGTCAGTTGTCACATGATCAAAGAGAACGGGTGAAATAAGATTGCCCTCACGATTAAAGGTTGTCAAAGCAGTTGCTCCCTTATATGCAGCATCTTTAATCAACCCCTCAACAAAATCAGCTGCTTTTGTATCAATTAATGGTGTGATATCAGCATCGTCTTCAGGCATTCCGACACTCAGTTTTTCAACAAGTGTTTTAATCTCCGCCGCCAATTGATCAGCCACCTTGTCCATCACAAGAACGCGTTTAACTGCTGTACAACGTTGTCCTGAGTAACCAAAAGCACCTGCTACAATATTTTTCGCTGCTAAAGCAAGATCTGCATCTTCCAAAACGATAGCAGAATCCTTACCACCAAGCTCAAGCATAATTGGTCGCATACCCGCTAATTTACCGATTCCTTCTCCAATTGGAGTAGAACCTGTAAAGTTGATAAAGTTAACCGCTTCGTGCTCAACGATGTAATCACCGATAACAGAACCTCGCCCTGTAATAGTATTAAAGACACCTGCTGGAATACCAGCTTCTGCAAAAGCTTCTGCTAGTAATAAACCAGAAATAGAGCCTTGTGTTGGTGGTTTAAGAGCAACAACATTTCCTGCAATAAGAGCTGGAGCAATTTTAGAACCTGCCAAATTAACAGGGTAGTTAAATGGAGAAATAGCAAGAACTAAACCAACTGGTTCACGACGAACAATAGCAATCTTCTTCTTACTTGCGGCTTCGAAGCTACCACCTTCCAGAACTTCACCTTCCATACGAAGGCCTTCTTCTGCTGCATAATTAATGATTTCAGCAGTACGAATAACTTCACTCACTGCTGCCTTGTGGCCTTTTGCGACTTCTTTTGATAGAACAGCACCAATCTTCTCAGCATCACGCACCAAGATATCAGCAGCCTTATGCAAATAAGCTGCACGTTCTACATAAGATAGGGCACGCCAAGCTGGGAGAGCCTTTTTAGCTGAAGCGTAAACAGCATCTACCTCTGCCTGCGTCATCGCTGGAACTGATCCCAACTCTTCGCCTGTTGCTGGGGCGTAAATCTTAATATCACTTTCTGAAAGTTTCCAATCACCGTTCACTAAATTTTTATATTGTGTTGTCAACGTTTTATCTCCTTTTACGATAGTAATCCTATTCTATCACTTTTCTCTGATATTTCAACAGTTGGATATGTAAAGTATCAGAAAATTTCGACAAATTATTTGAGGTTTCAAATTATTTTACTGAAAGAATAATAAAAAGAGCTGGAAAGTTCCAACTCTTTTGCTATTAATCTTCAGAAACGTATTCTTTAGAAAGTTCAAGAACTTCTTCTGCTGTTGAACATTCTGTAAGAGCACGATTTGCATATTCTTCCATTTTAGCAGAATCAAGTTTCTTCATTAAGCTACGTGTACGAAGAACAGATGTTGCTGACATAGAGAACTCATCAAGTCCCATTCCGACAAGAAGCGGAACAGCTTGTTGATCACCTGCCATTTCACCACACATACCTGCCCATTTACCTTCAGCATGCGCTGCTTTGATTACATTGTTGATCAAACGTAGGATTGATGGGTTGTATGGTTGGTAAAGGTATGATACTTGTTCGTTCATACGGTCTGCTGCCATAGTGTATTGGATTAAATCGTTTGTTCCAATTGAGAAGAAATCAACTTCTTTAGCAAATTGGTCTGCAAGCATAGCAGCCGCAGGAATTTCAATCATGATACCAACTTGGATGTCATCCGCTACTGCAACGCCTTCTGCAAGCAAGTTTGCTTTTTCTTCGTCAAAGACTGCTTTTGCAGCACGGAATTCTTTAAGAAGTGCTACCATTGGGAACATGATACGAAGTTGTCCGTGAACAGAGGCGCGAAGAAGAGCACGCATTTGTGTACGGAACATAGCATCTCCAGTTTCAGAGATTGAGATACGAAGAGCACGGAAACCGAGGAATGGGTTCATTTCTTTTGGAAGGTCAAAGTAAGGAAGTTCCTTATCTCCACCAATATCCATTGTACGAACCACAACAGGTTTGCCATTCATGCCTTCAAGCACTGCTTTGTAAGCTTCGTATTGTTCGTCTTCAGTTGGGAAGTCTTGAGAATCCATGTACAAGAACTCAGTACGGTAAAGACCAACAGCTTCAGCACCATTGTCATTAACACCTTCAACGTCTTTTGGAGTTCCGATGTTAGCAGCCAATTCAAAGTGTTTGCCGTCAGCTGTTTCAGTATGCGCATCTTTAAGGAGGGCCCACTCTGCTTTTTGTTTGGCATAAGCAGCACCAGCTTCTTTGAAAGCGAGGATTTGATCTTCACTTGGATCAATAATGACTTCACCAGTGATACCGTTAACAGCAATCATGTCGCCATCTTTAACACGTTTTGTAATATCATTTGTTCCAAGTACCGCAGCGATCTCAAGTGTACGTGCCATGATAGCAGAGTGACTTGTACGACCACCGATATTTGTAACAAATGCTTTTACAAATTGTTTGTTAAGCTGAGCAGTATCTGAGGGTGTCAAATCGTGTGCAATAACGATTGATTCTTCATTGATTGTAGCTGGGTTTGGAAGTTTCACACCTAAAAGGTGAGCCAACACACGTTTTGCAACGTCGCGGATGTCCGCTGCACGTTCTTGCATGTATGGGTTATCTTCCATGCCTTCAAAGATAGTGATGAACATGTCAGTCACTTCTTTAAGACCTGTTTCTGCATTCGTTTGTTTTGCGCGAATAGTTTCTTTAATTTGGCTGATCATTTCTGGGTCAGCAAGAACCATCAAATGTGCATCAAAAACGGCTGCCGCTTCTTCGCCTAAGCTTTCTACTGCCTTTTCACGGATAACAGAAAGCTCGTCTTGTGAAGCTTGGAGTGCAACATCAAGGCGAGCTTCTTCTGCATTTGTATCTTCGACTGTAACAGTCTCAAATGACAAATCCGGCTGAACTAGTAGATATGCTTTAGCAACGGCAACACCATCAGAGGCTGCGATTCCTTTAAGCATTTCTGTCATAGTCTTATGCCAATCCTTCTTTAGTCATTGTTTCTTCGATTGCTGCGATTGCATCTTCAGCGTCAGCACCTTCAGCTGAGATAGTAACATCTGCACCTTGACCAACACCAAGACTCATAACACCCATGATTGATTTTAGATTTACTGCTTTACCTTTGTAGTCAAGAGTGATGTCTGAAGCAAATTTGCTAGCTGTTTGAACAAGCAAAGTAGCTGGACGTGCATGAATACCTGTTTCTGCAACAATGTGAAAGTCTTTTGAAGCCATATTATGGTTCTCCTTTTAAGTTGTGTATTTTTGAGCCATCATATGATAACCCTTACAATACCACATTATAGCATATTGCTATTTTATTTTCAAGATTAAATATCTGAGACAGGAAAAATCTGCGTTTGTTTTCATGATATTCTCACGTTGTTTTTATTCGTTTTCTTTTTGTGTTAAATTTTTTCATACAACTAACACTGACGATTTAGTATTTCTTTTCCAGAAGACCTTAACCACAATATTTAGAAGGCTTTCTAAACATTAGACACAAGATATAGTGCTTTTTTAGCCCAAAATCTTGCTTTTTGGAATGTTTTTTTATATGCTATTATAGTAATTCTATTTAAAAAAATGGAATACTCATCACTATAAGAGGGGCAAGACATGATTACAGTATATTCAAAAAATAATTGCATGCAGTGCAAAATGACCAAGAAGTTTTTAGAACAACATGGGGCTAACTTTCAGGAAATTAATATCGATGAACATCCTGAAAAAGTTGAGTATGTGAAAAGTCTCGGGTTCACGTCTGCTCCTGTTATCGAAGCGGATAACCTCGTATTTTCTGGCTTCCAACCTGCAAAATTAAAAGAACTGATTTAATAAGACAAGGAAAAATAATATGAGTCTCAAAGATCTTGGCGATATTTCTTATTTCCGCCTAAATAATGAAATTAACCGTCCTGTTGGCGGTAAAATTCCACTCCATAAAGACAAAGAAGCTTTAGAAGCTTTTTTCACTGAAAATGTGCTTCCAAACACCATGTCTTTTGCCTCCGTTACGGAAAAAATTGAATATTTAATCTCAAATGATTACATTGAATCAGCTTTTATTCAGAAATACCGTCCTGAATTTATTACTGAATTAGCTGACGTCATCAAGGCAGAAAATTTCCAATTCAAATCGTTCATGGCAGCTTATAAATTTTATCAGCAGTATGCCTTAAAAACAAATGATGGAGACTATTATTTAGAAAGCCTTGAAGACCGTGTTATGTTTAATGCTCTGTATTTTGCAGATGGTAACGAAGCCCTTGCTAAAGACTTAGCCATTGAAATGATCAACCAGCGCTACCAACCGGCAACTCCTTCTTTTTTAAATGCTGGTCGAAGCCGTCGTGGTGAATTAGTGTCTTGTTTCTTGATTCAAGTGACAGATGACATGAACTCTATCGGACGTTCCATTAACTCTGCCTTGCAATTATCTCGTATCGGTGGAGGAGTTGGTATTACCCTTTCTAACCTGCGTGAAGCTGGGGCACCAATTAAAGGCTATGCTGGTGCAGCTTCAGGGGTTGTTCCTGTTATGAAACTGTTTGAAGATAGTTTTTCTTATTCAAATCAACTTGGGCAACGTCAAGGAGCTGGTGTTGTTTACCTAAATGTTTTCCATCCGGATATTATCGCTTTCTTATCTACTAAAAAAGAAAATGCTGATGAAAAGGTGCGTGTGAAAACCTTGTCATTGGGGATTACCGTTCCTGATAAATTCTACGAATTAGCTCGTAAAAATGAGGACATGTATCTCTTTAGTCCTTATAATGTTGAAAAAGAATATGGCATTCCCTTTAACTATCTCGACATCACCAACATGTACGATGAGTTAGTGGCTAATCCTAAAATTACTAAGACTAAAATCAAAGCTCGGGATCTTGAAACAGAGATTTCAAAACTGCAACAAGAATCTGGCTACCCTTACATTATCAATATTGATACTGCTAATAAAGCTAATCCTATCGATGGAAAAATCATCATGAGCAACTTGTGTTCTGAAATTTTACAAGTTCAGACACCTAGCCTTATCAATGATGCGCAAGAGTTCTTACAAATGGGAACTGATATCTCATGTAACCTCGGCTCAACTAATATCCTTAACATGATGACGTCTCCAGATTTTGGACGTTCTATTAAAGCCATGACACGTGCCTTAACCTTCGTGACCGACTCATCAAGCATCGAAGCTGTCCCAACCATTAAACATGGCAATAGCCAAGCTCATACTTTCGGTCTTGGGGCAATGGGACTTCATTCTTACTTAGCTCAACATCATATTGAATATGGTAGCCCAGAATCCGTCGAATTCACTGATATTTATTTCATGCTCATGAACTATTGGACTCTCGTCGAATCCAATAACATCGCTCGTGAACGCCAAACCACCTTTGTTGGTTTTGACAAGTCAAAATATGCTGATGGAACCTACTTTGACAAATATGTCACAGGTCAATTTGTTCCAAAATCTGATCTGGTGAAAGACCTGTTCAAGGACCATTTTATTCCGCAAGCTTCAGATTGGGAGGCTCTTCGCGACGCCGTTCAAAAAGATGGTCTTTATCATCAAAACCGTCTTGCAGTTGCTCCAAATGGCTCTATTTCTTATATCAATGACTGCTCTGCTTCTATTCACCCCATCACACAACGCATCGAAGAGCGTCAAGAAAAGAAAATTGGTAAGATTTACTACCCAGCAAATGGCTTGTCAACGGATACTATCCCTTATTACACGTCTGCGTACGATATGGACATGCGTAAGGTTATCGATGTCTATGCCGCTGCGACCGAACATGTGGATCAAGGTTTGTCTTTAACCTTATTCCTTCGTAGTGAGTTGCCTATGGAGCTTTATGAGTGGAAAACAGAAAGTAAGCAAACCACTCGTGATCTTTCTATTTTACGAAATTACGCTTTCAATAAAGGTATCAAATCTATCTACTATATCCGCACCTTTACGGATGACGGGGAAGAAGTTGGTGCAAACCAATGTGAGTCTTGTGTTATTTAATCGGGAAAAATACTTAATTGATACACGTCCACTGGTTAGGCACTAAATCATCAGTATCAGAATTTGATAATAAAAAACGCCAGTAAGCCACTCAAGAATGGGTTACTGGCTTATGATATGATTTTTCATATCGACTACTCTTTAGGAGAACTTTAGAAATGACAACATATTATGAAGCAATTAACTGGAATGAAATCGAAGACGTCATTGACAAATCAACTTGGGAAAAGTTGACCGAACAATTTTGGCTCGATACGCGTATTCCCTTATCAAATGATTTAGATGATTGGCGTAAGCTCTCCGACATTGAAAAGGATTTGGTTGGTAAGGTTTTTGGTGGCCTGACCCTGCTTGACACCATGCAGTCTGAATCAGGAGTTGAAGCTATTCGTCAAGATGTTCGCACACCTCATGAAGAGGCTGTTTTGAACAATATTCAATTTATGGAATCAGTTCACGCTAAATCATACTCGTCCATCTTTTCAACCTTAAACACCAAAAAAGAAATTGAAGAGATTTTTGAATGGACCAACAATAACGAATTTTTACAAAAGAAAGCTCAAATCATCAATGAGATTTATGAGCATGGTGATGCGTTGCAAAAGAAAGTTGCCTCCACTTATCTTGAAACCTTCCTTTTTTATTCAGGCTTCTTCACTCCTCTATACTATCTTGGTAACAACAAATTAGCCAACGTTGCTGAAATCATTAAATTGATTATCCGTGATGAATCCGTTCACGGAACCTATATCGGTTATAAATTCCAACTTGGCTTCAATGAATTGCCAGAAGCTGAGCAAGAAACCTTCCGCGAGTGGATGTACGATCTCCTTTACCAATTATATGAGAACGAAGAAGATTATACAAAGAGTCTCTATGATGGTGTGGGCTGGACCGAAGAAGTCATGACTTTTCTTCGCTATAATGCCAATAAGGCTTTAATGAACCTAGGCCAAGACCCTCTCTTTCCAGATACTGCTAATGATGTTAACCCTATCGTTATGAATGGTATTTCAACAGGAACATCAAACCATGACTTTTTCTCACAGGTAGGGAATGGCTATCTTCTTGGTTCTGTAGAAGCTATGTCTGACGATGACTATAATTACGGGCTCTAAGCATTCTGACGAGGTTGATATCAAATCAGCCTCTTTTCTTATCTTTTGCTATAATAATCTTATGAAACGACATTTTTTACTTTGGAGTGGTTACCTTATTGTAACAGGTTTGACAGCTGGTCTTGTTGCTTTTTTGTTGACAGAGGCAATCCATCTGATTCAAACTCTGAGCTTTGGATTCAGTCAGGGCTCTTTTAGCACTATGATTGCAAGTGTTCCCCCAGAACGGCGCGTTCTGTCCTTACTCATGGCTGGACTTCTTGCAGGACTTGGATGGCATCTACTAGCCAAAAAAGGAACAGCCATTCAATCCATTCAGAAAACCCTTGATGATGACACGCAATTTAGCCCCTGGACACAATTTTGGCACGGCTGGCTACAATTAAGCACCGTTTCAATGGGGGCACCGGTTGGTAGAGAAGGGGCATCACGTGAAGTTGCTGTGGCTGTGACCTCCTTTTGGAGCCAGAGATGTAACTTGTCCAAATCCGAGCAAAAGCTTTTATTGGCCTGTGCTTCTGGCGCTGCCCTTGGTGCTGTCTACAATGCTCCCTTAGCCACTATTTTATTTATCTTGGAAGCTATTCTTAACCGTTGGTCCCTTAAAAATATATACGCTGCCTGCCTAACGAGCTATGTGGCTGTGGAAACAGTTGCTTTATTACAAGGCCGACATGAGATTCAATACCTAATGCCTCAGCAACATTGGACGCTAGGAACCCTTATTTGGTCAGTCATGGCTGGTCTTATCCTTTCCCTCTTTGCTCACGCTTACAAACATCTTTTGGAACACCTTCCTAAGGCTGATGCCAAAAGTCTTTGGTTTATTCCGAAAGTCCTCATCGCTTTTAGCCTTATCGCAGGACTCAGTATTTTCTTCCCAGAGATTTTAGGAAATGGCAAAGCTGGATTACTCTTTTTTCTCCATGAAGAACCACATCTGAGCTATATTAGCTGTCTACTAGTTGCCAAAGCTGTCGCTATCTATTTAGTTTTTGCTTCTGGAGCAAAAGGGGGGAAAATTGCTCCTTCTATGATGCTTGGAAGTGCTAGTAGTTTACTCTTGGCGAGTTTTAGTCAACACTTTTTCTCCTTACCTCTATCACCTACCTTAGCCATTATCATTGGTGCCTCACTCTTTTTAGGTATCATTAATAAGATGCCCTTGACCGCACCACTTTTCCTACTTGAAATCACCGGGCAATCCTTGACGATCATTGTTCCCTTAGCTGTCGCCAGTCTGGGAGCTTATATTACTTATCATTCCTATCACGTCATCAAAAAAAGACTTGCTCAAGCGCAGACAACCAAATCAGTAAACGACCCTCATTTTTAAAAACGCCTCGATAATGATATCGAAGCGTTTTTTCTTATAGGATTCCTAATCCCATTAGTAGTAACGTAATAGCTGGGAATAAATTATTGAAAATATGAAGTAAAATGGAATCTCTTAAATTCCCTCGTCTTTGATAGGCAACGAAAAGGAGGATTCCCATACAGGTATACATGACAAATTCAACAATATTAGTAGCATGCGGTAAGGCAAAAACGAGAGAGGTCACTAAACCTGCTACTTTAAGTGATTTTCCTCTAAAGAGATCAGTCATTGGAAACCCTCTAAATGCCAACTCTTCCATAATTGGTGCTATTAAAGCAATCACCAAAACAAATAAAGCGGTATAGAGGGGAAAACCACCTTTGATAAATCCAGCTAAGGTATGTATCGCAGCATCATTGGTACTAATTTCTTGTCCAGACCAGGCTTGATTTAGGAGTGTTCCTACAATGGCAATCACACGTCCTATTAACCAAAATAAAGCCAGATAGCCCCAGTCAACTAGTCTCATTTTTTGCTGTTTAATAGAGGCCTCCTCCTTATTTTGATAAAGACGCCATAAACAGACAAGAGTAATCCCTACAATAACTAAGTAGGTTATTCCAATTCCCCAATTAACCCTCATAGGAATATCATGTTGCTTTTGCAATAAAATCATCGGAAGGGCATTGAAAACCAAAGCGAGAATAATAAGCGCTGCTATTTTTAAACAATTAATGAATACTTTCATAAGTAGTCTCCTTTTAGGCTAACGATAAAATTGTCTGGTCATTGTTGCACTCTTAACGAGTAAATAAAGCTGAATTAACACCAAAACTAGGATAGCTGTTAATTCCACTTGACCAGTGAATAGATAGATAAAAAATAAAATCACATACAAGGAAGGGATAATGGAACCATTTAGGGACAACACACTTTCAAACGATGTCTTGTAATAGGCTTGTAATTCTGCCTCATCTAGAGCCATAATATTATGTTTTAATTCTTTCAAATTTGGAAAATAAGGAACATTGGTTCCCCGAATGGCATTGTAACGTTTCATGGCTAAAGCTTGAAAAGGAATGGTCATTAGTAATAAAAGGATATCCAGAAGCGGAATGGCCAACATGGCATGCTGTGAATCATTGGTTAAGGTCAGACCAAGTAGCACATTGCACATGGATAAAATAGAAGCTACGGCAATCAATAACATGGTATAAGCATGCTTTTTATTCAGCTGACGGTAACCTTTTTCAGAATAATCATCCTCTTCAACTGTGTTATAAACAGCTGTCTCTTTTTTCAGTTGCGTTAAAAAAACAAAAGAGAGTGTGAGTCCTGTGACAACTACCAGACGATTTAATAAGATAATCAGGTTAATCACATCTTCTTTTAGGAACGTGAGATGATCTAATCTCCCTCCATGGTAACCTAAAAAGGCTCCAACCATGCCACCTATAATCCCTCCCGCCAAACTTGATAGTAATAACATTTTTAACAAGCGTAAAAAACTATTCTTCTTCTTTTTCATTCCTCGACCTCCACTAGACGAAACACATCTTCAACTGGTTCCTGAAACACCTTAGCAATTTTCATGGCAATTACAATTGATGGGGTATATTCGTTACGCTCAATGAGACTGATGGTCTGTCTCGATACACCTGCAAGTTTTGCCATTTCCGTTTGATTAATACCATCTCTGGCTCGTAATTCTTTGAGCCGATTTTTAAGCATAATGTCCATTAGTTGGCTCCTTCATCGAGGTAAATTTTTAGACCAATTTCTGTGTCCTCTACCAAGATAGCTTCCTTGCGAAATCTCCAAAGCAAGAGATAGCCATAATAAAAATCACCAATACAGCCTGCAGCATGAAGACTGACAACAAAAACATATAGACCTGCTGGTAACCAACCTAGCATGAAAAAGATGCTCAACATAAGGGTAATAACTACAAATGGTGATAGACTAATAATAACCATCTGCTTTCGGGAATAGAGAGAACCTGGACTGGTTGCATAAGCCATCAAGCTTTTCCAATTTATGCCAAACTTGACAGGATTTTGGGGACAAAATTGTTTAAAGAAAATACCATGAATTCCTTCGTGAATCACGAGTAGCAAAACACTCAATAATAAAGAATAAAAAAAATCACTTACTCCTAATACTAGTCCCTTTGAAGAACTTGCAAAATGAACAAAGAACATCAAAAATAAAAAGAAGAGTGGTAAAACTAAAATATTGAGAAGAATGATGGTCATTTTATTGTGCAAAATATCGATTTCCTTCAGTAGTCTCATAACAGACCTCCTTTTATTTTGTTTCCTTTGAAGATATTGTAACACATCCTTTACTTATTGACAACGATAATAGTCAAAAAAATTATGATTGTTGTCAAATTTCCTATGAAGATAGTCAAAAAACCAAGCCCCTAGGAACTTGGTTTTGACGTTATTTGATTAAAATTGCTCTGGAACTGCTGCCATTAAGTCAGAAATCTTAGAAGCATCTGATCCACCGGCCATCGCCATATCTGGTTTTCCACCACCACGGCCTGACACAATAGGTGCCAACACTTTAATCATATTACCTGCATGCACTTCTTTAGACTTGCTTGCTACAAGGACATTAACTTTCTCACCAATCGCTGCTACTAGAACTAGCACCTCTGAGTAGTCTTTTTGTTTCCAATTATCAGCAAAGGTACGTAGGGCGCCTGCATCAGATACAGACACTTGACTAGCAATATAGCGCAAGCCATTTACTTCCTTGACCTCTTTAAAGACATCACCAGCTTGGGCTGCTGCAGCTTTTTCTTTAAGCTCTGCATTTTCTTTTTGCAAATCGCGGAGCTGTTCACTTAGACTCACAACCTTAGCAGGAACTTGATCCATTTGTGGAGCTTTCAATGTGTGAGCGATCTCTTTCAACGCATCTTCTTGCTTGCGGAAGCTTTCAAAAGCTTGTTGACCCGTAACAGCTAAAATACGCCGTGTTCCTGAACCAATACCTTCTTCCTTAAGAATCTTGAAAAGGCCAATTTCCGAAGTATTGTTTAAATGAGTTCCTCCACAAAGCTCAACAGAATAATCACCGATTTGAACCACACGAACAGTTTTACCATATTTCTCACCAAAGAGTGCCATAGCTCCCATTGATTTAGCGGTTTCTACATCAGTTTCAGTTGTTGTGATAGCAAGGGCCTTCCAGATTTGTTGGTTAACCTCTTCTTCAATGCGACGAAGCTCATCTACTGTTACAGCTTCAAAATGGGTGAAGTCAAAACGTAAGAATTCTTCCTCGTTTAAAGATCCCGCTTGGGTAGCATGCTCACCGATAATGTTGTGAAGGGCTGCATGCAACAAGTGAGTTGCTGTATGATTTTTCTCAACAGCATAACGGCGCTTGTGATCAATGTCAAGAGTGTAAACAGTGTCGAGGGCTAAACTAGCTAAGACATCTACCGTATGTAAGGCTTGACCATTTGGTGCCTTTTGAACATCTATTACACGGGCAACAATGTCTCCATTAGCATTTTTAATGACCCCGCGGTCAGCCACTTGTCCACCCATTTCAGCATAGAATGGCGTTTGATCAAAAACAAGTAGGGCTTGACCTTCTGACACGACTTCACTACGTTCGTTATCGACAATAATAACAGCTAAACGAGCATCAACAGTTTCCGTTTCATATAAGAAGGTTGATGATTCGGTAATACCAGCAAGGGTTTCATTTTGCATCCCCATTGATCCGCCTTTAACAACAGCTGCACGGGCACGGTCCTGCTGTTCTTTCATGGCAGCCTTGAAACCATCATGATCAATTTTGTAACCAGCTTCTTCTGCCATTTCCTCAGTCAATTCAACTGGGAAACCATAGGTATCATACAATTTGAAGATATTTTTACCTTCTAGGGTATCTTTACCAGCTTCTTTTAACTGCGCCAGCAATTGATCCAAATGACCTGAACCAGCATCAATGGTCCGAGCAAAAGTCTCTTCTTCGCGTTTAACAATTTTCTCGATGAAGTCACGTTTTTCAAGGATTTCTGGATAGTAGGAAGCCATGATTTCCCCTACAGTCTGAACCAGTTTGTAAAGGAAGGTTTCTTTGATACCAAGTTTACGTCCATGCATGACCGCACGACGAAGCAAACGGCGAAGCACATAGCCGCGACCTTCATTACCTGGAAGAGCGCCGTCACCGATCGCAAATGATAGAGCACGAATATGGTCTGCAATGACCTTAAAGCTCATGTTGTCTCCGTCTTGATCGTAAGTTTGACCAGACAATTTTTCGACTTCCTTGATGATTGGCATGAACAAATCAGTTTCAAAGTTTGTTTTAGCCCCTTGCATCACCGCTACCAGACGTTCTAAACCAGCGCCCGTATCAATGTTTTTATTTGGTAATTCTTTATATTCTGAACGAGGAACTGCTGGATCAGCGTTAAATTGTGAAAGTACAATATTCCAAATCTCGATGTAACGGTCGTTTTCAATATCTTCTTCCAAAAGACGAACACCGATATTCTCAGGGTCAAATTCAGTACCACGGTCAAAGAAGATTTCTGTATCTGGACCAGAAGGGCCAGCACCAATTTCCCAGAAATTGTCTTCCAGTGGAATCAAGTGACTTGGTTCCACACCAAGTGAAATCCAACGATTATATGAATCTTTATCGTCTGGATAATATGTCATGTACAATTTTTCTTTAGGGAAACCAAACCATTTCGGGCTAGTTAGCAATTCAAAACCCCATTCAATTGCTTCATCACGGAAATAATCTCCAATAGAGAAATTCCCAAGCATTTCAAACATGGTATGGTGACGAGCAGTTTTACCAACATTTTCGATATCGTTGGTACGAATTGATTTTTGAGCGTTAGTGATACGTGGGTTATCGGGAATCACAGAACCATCAAAATACTTTTTAAGAGTTGCCACACCAGAGTTAATCCAAAGCAAAGTCGGATCATTCACCGGAACAAGATTTGCAGAAGGCTCAACCGCGTGACCCTTAGATTTCCAGAAATCCAACCACATTTGACGGATTTGAGCAGAAGATAATTGATGCATAATTAAGATACCAAGAGCGTTAAGAAAGCGAGAAGAAAATAGGAGACCAACGCTGTGCGCCAGCGCACTAGGCGGTCTATCTTTTTTCTCGACGCTTTTAGCTCGGGTTCAATTCAGAAAATTATCTAAATTGAACTTTTCCTTTCATATAGTAATAATTGAGGTGAAAGTCCGTAGCCCGAGTTCATTTCAGAATAAACTCGATACCCTTTCCTTTCATTTAGATATTTTGAGAAGTCAGCAATTGAAAGAAGCAACCCTTCCGGGCGGGTTCAATTTAACTAACTAGCTGAACTGAACGTTTCCTTTCATTTGTTTTTAGCTTGGCTTTTATTCGAAAATAACCTAACCAAACCATTCCTTTGTTAAAAATTTCAATTTGTTTTCAAAACACATATGGTTCCAGGAAACAGGAACCAACACCAATAGATTGCTTATTTTTAGAAAAACTTTCAGTGATAAACTATTAAGAACTAGATGCAGCTTCCATCATTTCCACATAGTCAATGGCAACTACTAAAGAAATAACTAAATCAGCATAACCATCATCTACAATCGTTACAGAATAATGGGAAGTTAAATGAAAAAGTTCTTTGGAAATTTCAGCAACTAGTTGACCATCCGGAGTCCTCAAACGAAAATCAAGGTCCCAAATATTGCCTTCTAAAAGCAAACCTAAATTTTCGACCGTATACCGGTCTTTAAAAAATGTTAATTTCTTTTGTAAATAGAAAGAATGGCCATTAGCCATATCAATTGTAAACTGAGGGAGGAAAGAAAATACTTTTTTCGTAATCTGACAAATTTCAATACCTTGGTCATTGGTGACAGTAAAGCGTTTCGGAATTTCTAAAAAACTTCCTTTAACTTGATAGGCCAATTGTTCAAAATTATCTTGGATATTAAATTTTTCACCGCCAAACGTAAACCGTTGTTTCACTAGAAATTGTTTCATAATCACCTCAAAAAAATAACAAGAAATCAAACGAAGGGCGAAGAACCGCGGTACCACCTTCATTCAATGACTTGTCATTCTTATTTTGTTATATCAATTATTATAAAGCTAAGTAGCATGTCTATCTGATTATCCATGACTCGCAGCAACCGTCACTTTTCTGTATCTAATCCTTGATAAACAATTCTTAACTAAATTATTATAAGTTTTTTTAACTGATTAGTCAATGAAAACTTATTATTGAGCAGCAGCCTCACCTGTTTGAGTATCAGCAGTTCCTTCAGCTGGTGTTGCCTCAGATTGTTCTTCTTGTGGCTGACTAGCTTCTGTTGATTCTGAAGCTGGTTTTTCTTCTGATGTTTTTGGAGTTGCTGAATTGGAACTTGTTGCTTTTGATTTTTTATCAAGGTTAGCATATTGCACTAAGATGTTAGCAAAGGCTTTGTCCTTAATTTTAACATTAGCTTTGTCTAAAGCTTTAGCGATGATTTTGTTTTGGAAGTTCATGTCTCTTGTTTTTTCAGCTAGAATAATAGCTTTCAAACGTTTTTTATAAACTTTCCAGTCAGCTTTCTTTTCAGCTTTTTTAGTGACTTTGACAATGTAGAATTTATTTTGATAAGTGGCTGGATCCAATACCGAAATCACTTCTGACATGTCTCCTTCTTTCAAGCCTGATGCTGCCTTAACAACATCTGCTGGTAAACTTGTTGCACCTGAATCAAATTTATAAGCAATTTTCTTATCTGCTGCTGTTGTTTTTTCTTTGGCAATAGCAGCAAAATCTGCGCCTTCAGCTTTTAATTCTTCCAAGACAGACTTAGCTGTTTCCTCACTATCAAGAGCAATCACTTGTGCTGCCATTGTTGGAGTATAAGTTTCATAAGCCTTTTTGTATGCTTCAGTTGTTAACTCTTTTTTAGCAGTTTCTCTGACAGCATACTCCACCAATTTAGATGAGCGAATTTGTTTTTTGTAAGTCTCTGGTGTCAAGCTTGACTGTGCCAAGGCTGCTGAGAATGAGGCACCATACTGATCAGCAGTTTTATTGTAAGCTTTTTCGACTTCCTTGTTAGATACTTTATCACCATACTGAGCTTCAAAAACACGGCTAACCACAAGGTTTAGCATAGCCTTTTGAGAAACTTCTGTGTGTTTGGTTTCGTTATAGAAGTCGCTGACACTGATGGTATCACCCTTCATTGAGATAACTTTGGTATTGTCATTAGTTGATTGACAAGCTGTCAAAGTCATAACAGATGCTAGTGTGACAATCCCAGCAATGAGTTTGTTTGATTTTTTCATTTACTTCTGAGCTCCTTTTTATCATTAACTAATATATTATATCACAATTTCTTAAACGTAACTTAATCTGGTAAGGTAATATCTTCCTGATTCTTACGAATCATCAGCAACCCATCACTAAGTGGAACAAGGCTTGCTGTTAGACCCGGATGATTTAAGGTGGCATCAAACAAGGCTTGCAGCCCACGATAAATGGTACGCTGTCCACGACGAACCTCTTCAATAGGTTTAGCAATGTCACCACCTTGAAAAATATCATCTAAGATAATCACACCGCCAACAGTCAAGCGCTTTAAAATTTCTGGAAGAAAAACAATGTATTTTGATTTAGCAGAATCCATAAAAACAAAATCAAAAGAGCCTTCAAGAGTCGCTAAAATATCAGCCGCATCGCCTTCTAACAATCTAATTTGCTGGCGACGATCATATTTGGCGAAATTATCCTTAGCAAAGCCAATCATTTCAGGATTACGATCAATCGTTACAATCGTAGCGTCTGGAGCGTTCTCTGCCATCAAAAGAGCAGAAAAGCCAATGGCTGTACCAATTTCGAGGATCTTCTTTGGCTGCAAGGTCTGCAATAAGAACCTAAAATAAGCAACCACTTCATGTTGAATAATAGGGATATTTTCTTGCCTTGCGAACTGTTCTAGTTCTGCCAAAAAACCTGTGTTTTGCTTTTGCTTCGTCCGCATGTAGTGAACAATATCTTCTTTGACCACAGGACGACGCATATTGTGATTTGCATTTTTACTATATGATTTAACCATGACATTAATTATATAAAAAAACTCTAGGCATTGCTAGAGTTTATGTTCACATTATCGATTAGTAGCTGACTTTTTCAAGCACCAGGTTAATACCAAAGCTAAACTATACAAACAAATGAAAACTTGTAAGGTGAAAAGATAACTTTGTGTCCACTCAAAGGTAAACGATAATAACATGGGACCAACCAATGCAGCCATTGCCCAAGCTGTTAAGATGTAGCCATGAAGCATAGCTAATTCTTTAGCTCCGAAAAGGTCACTTAAATACGGAGGTATTAAAGAAAAACCAGCGCCGTAACATGTCATGAGAATAGCCATAGCAGCTACAAAAAAGAAAGGTTGATGAACAAAAATAAGACTACTTGTCATAGCTATATTAACCAAAAACAATAGCATCACAGTCAAAGGACGACCGATATAATCCGATAGACCGGCCCATAAAAGACGACCAAATCCATTGAATATTCCCATCAAGCCAACAACAATCGCTGCAGCCTCTGGGGTTAAACCAGCAAGGTCTTGAGCCATTGGTGCAACAACTGAAATGAGGCCTAACCCACAAGCAATATTTAAAAACAGTATCATCCAAAGGAGGTAAAAAGATTTGGTTTTAAGGGCTTCTTTAGCTGTCATGCCTTTGGTCAAATCATTATGTTGGCCAGTACTTCGTTCCATCAAGCTTGCTAATTCATGACTAGTTGGTTTTTTAATGAACTGAGAAGCTAGTAACATCACCACTAAATAAACCAGACCTAATAAGTAGAACGTAGCAACCAATCCCTTAGTAGAAATCAACCACTGGGCAACAGGACTTGTCAGCAAAGAGGCAAGGCCGAACCCCATAATAGCCAGACCAGTTGCTAAGCCTCTCTTATCTGGAAACCATTTGATAATAGTAGATACTGGGGTAATGTAACCAGCTCCAAGCCCTAGTCCACCGATAATACCATACCCTAGATATAATAACCAAATCTCTTGACGATCAATAGCTAGGCCAGTCATTATATTTCCTGCCGCATACAGGACAGCAGATATGCTCCCAGTAACACGAGGACCACATTTTTCAACCAAAGTTCCCATAAAAGCTGCTGACAATCCCAAGCAAAAAATAGCTAATGAAAAGGCAAAGGCAACAGTTGCTGGATCCCAACCAGTTTGCTGCATGATAGGGTTTCGATAAACACTCCAGGCATAAGTCGATCCTAGCATCAGATGAAGGAGAACCCCAGCCATTGCTACCACATAACGATTTGTTTTTTTCACAAAAAACCCCTTTCTATTTAGCGAACATTAAAACAGTTCGTCGAAACAATGTTGGGTTTTTAGTTTATTATATCTCACATCCAATGTCAAAAATGCTGCTCAATAGAAACATTCCCTTACGATTTCATTTATCAACCTAATATAAGACTTTTTTACAGTGAACACAAACCTTATGAAAAACTGATAGCCTTAGAGATGATACCTCCTCATTCTACTCCACTTCCTTCCAAAAGCCATCTTTGAAGTGTACTCGCAAACAATACCAACCTGCCAACACTAATGTTATTGCTAGTATTTGATGTGAATTCTTCCTAAATGATTAAGCCTGGTTTGCTAATCAAGAATTTCTGGCAAGAGGTCTAGAATCGCCATCAAATCGTTAATGTGCTGATTGTTAGAACTACTTGGACAAGTTAAATTCAAGGATTGAATCCCTGATTTTTCTGCAGCTTGCTGATCTAAGGATCTGTCACCGATATAATAGGTCCTCTTTTTGTCCATTTGGTATTTGTTAATCAGGTAGGTTAGAGCTTCTGGATCTGGTTTACGTTTAAAGCCATTAGCGGCTGTTACCACTTCTTCAAAATAAGATGCCATGCCTAATCGCTCCAAAACAGGATGCGTCGTAGCGCCTTTATGCGTCAGAATATAATGCTTGACACCTTTTTGAGCCGTTTTTTCCAAGACTTCTTTTGCACCTGGCATCGCATTTATCATGTGATCACGCGCCTCTTGTTCCTGATTGAAAAAGGTCAATAATTCCTCAAAAGACAATTCTTCTTCTCTAGCTAATTGTTGCAATAACACACCAATTGATTCTTGGATAATGAAGGTCATGACCCAATCCTCATCAAGAGGCAAATGATAGGTCTGATAAAGCAAAGCTAACACTTCTCTAATCGCTTGACTAGACTCCACTAAAGTTCCATCAAAATCCCAAATAAAATGAACAGTCACTACTTTTCTCCTAAATTAATCCAATAACTGGCAAGCTCTTGACCTACCATTGATGATACGTTGTAATCCATAGGTACCTGAAGAATATCTTCTAAGATACCTCCTACTTTTTCAATGGTTCGCCGACTAGCAATATTATAACGGTTTGCCGTGATAAGGACTCGCAAGATCCCTCTTTTCCGATAACATTCTAATGCAAAGAGTAGTAACTCTGTCATAATTCCTTGTCTACGGTAATCTGGTCGTGTCACGTAACCAATATGTCCTCCAAACCTTTCCAAATCTCCCTTTTCCAACTGCCAGCGGCAACCAATACGAGCCACCAACTCATCATCTAGAAAATAATAATAATTCGTACTAGTAGACCAATCCGGATGATCTGTTTGCGTTTCAAACCGTTTAGATTTAGCAACAAAAGCTGGAAAATCAACGACCTTTTTAGTTTCAACAAAAGAATTTCCAGCAGCTTTTTCTACCAATAAAAGCGCTTGGAATTTTTCAAAAGCTGCTTGATCGCTCCAGCTGATTTGGCGTATTTCCATGACATCCTCTCCTTAATTGCTCCCATTATAACACAAAAAAGCAGTGACCGAATGGACCTATGAGTCAATCCAAACCATCACTACTAATGAAATGAGCTTTATTATTGATTGGTTACCTGAGATTAATTCTCAAAAACGTTTGGCAAAACCAAGATAAGCATCAACCACCGTTTGCAAGAATCCTTTTGTGCCTTCATTTGACAATTGCCCCTGTTCATCGAATAATTGATCAGCTTGTGCCAAGTAAGCTTCTGGCTGTGCCCAGACAGGAACGTTTAAGAAAACTAAACTTTGACGCAATTGGTGATTGGCACCAAAGCCAGAAACATTCTCGGTAGAGTGCGAAACGATAAGACTTGGCTTGCCATCAAATACCCCTTGACCGATTGGACGAGAACCAACGTCAATAGCATTTTTAATGGCCGCCGGCAGACCACGATTGTATTCAGGAGTGATAAATACGATACCATCTTGTTCTTTGACAGCTTGACGGAAACGAGTATAGCTTTCAGGAACATTTCCTTCATCAAGATCTGGATTATAAAGAGGAAGATCTCCAATAGGAATTTCAGTGATTACCACTTCTTCTGGAAATAGGGCTTTAACAGCTGCTGCTACTTTTTGAGAATTTGACTCTTGACGTAAGCTACCAAGAATAAAACCAATACGTTTAACCATAATCATGTCTCCTTTAATACATTATCGACTAATCTAACAATCTTAGTCTCAAGCGATGCTACTCAACTTTACCGAGTGCAGGCCACTGCAACTTTGTGAATATATCACTATTTATTACTAATTAATAATAAAATAAAAAAAGTGAAAAAACAAGAGATATGCTCAAAGCAATCTCTTGTCAATGGTATTAGTGATGAACTCCTTTTGCAACAAGGGCTTCAAGTTCTGTTAGACGTTCTTCGAAGACTTTAAAGGCTGCTTCAAGATAGTCACCTTTTGCCATATCAACACCCGCTTTAGCGATGACCTCAAGTGGGTAGTCAGAATTTCCTGACTTGAGGTAGGTCAAGTAATGATCAATATCGTCTTGCGTTCCGTGAACAATCTTATCGGCTAAATAACTTGCTGCTGCAAAGCCTGTAGCATACTGATAAACATAATAATTGTAATAGAAGTGAGGAATACGTGCCCATTCATACTGAATAAAATGATTATCGTCTTTACTCAACCCATAATACTTTTCATTCAATTCAGCATACAATTGGTTGAGGTATTCGCTCGTTAACACTTCTCCTTTTTGATCAGCTTGATGGATCGCGTGTTCAAACTCAGCAAATTGGGTTTGACGGAAAACGGTGCCACGGAAACCGTCAAGGTAATGGTTTAAAATGGCAAAGCGTTCTTTCTCATCTTGCACCTCATTTAAGAGAGCTTCTGTCATGATGTTTTCATTAGTTGTGGATGCAATTTCTGCTAGGAAAATACTGTAATCTCCATACACATAAGGCTGTGTTTCACGAGTGAAAGTAGAATGCAAACTGTGCCCAGTTTCATGAACTAAAGTGTATAGATTGTCTAAGGTATCTTGCCAGTTTAATAGCATAAAGGCATTGGTGTCGTAGGAACCACCCGAATAAGCTCCAGAGCGCTTCCCTTTATTGACATGAACATCAATCCAACGTTCTGTAAAGGCACGATGCACTCGGTCTGCATAATCCTTACCAAAAACAGCCAAAACCTTCTCAGCTTTTTCCAAAGCCTCATCATAACCAATGGCTAGGTCTGTTTCAGATAATGGTGTGTAAACATCATACATCTTCAACTCATCTAGACCAAGAACATCTTGGCGAAGTTTCAAGTAACGGTGTAAAAGTGGTAAATGTTTGTTAACCGTTTCTAATAAAGTGTCGTAAACAGCTTCTGGAATAAAGTTAGCAGCCATGGCAGCTTGACGTGCTGAATCGTATTTATGAACACGCGCCTTGTAATTTTGAACCTTAACATTTGTTTGTAAGGTTTTAGCATAAGTGTGTTGGAACTGTTCATAAGTGCTATACATTGCCTCGTAAGCAGCTTGGCGAACGCTACGATCTTTAGATTCCATTAAACTGATGAAGTTACCATGGGTTAATTCAACATCTTCCCCCTTATCATTTTTAACTACTGGAAAGACAATATCAGCGTTATCCAGAATGCTAAAGGTTTCTTCAGCGCCATTGAAAATTTCTTGGGCTCCTGCTAATAATTCCTCTTCAGCCTGGCTAAGCACATGGTCACGTGTCTGGAACAATTTGTCAAAGAAATGATGATACCTTTTTAAATCAGGAGTTTCCGCAAGAAAAGCTTGGTAATCTTCCTGACTCAATGCCATAACTTCTGGGTCATAGAATGAAAACACTTCGCTAAATTTAGCATACAAGCCAGAAGCCTTAGCCTGATATTCTTGATATTTAGCAACAGTCGTGTCTTGATCATTTTTCATATGAGCATAGACATAGACTTTCTCAACACGACGAGCTAACTCTAAATAAGTATCTGTAATTGTCAACAGATTAGCGCTAGAATCTAGTAAATGACCTGAAAAATCCTTAGCCGCGTCAATTTCACTAGCTAAGCCACTGACTTCAGCTTCCCAATCCTTATCTGTTGCAAAAATAGTGCTCAAATCCCAAGTGTACTTTTCTTCTAAATGACTACGATTATCTGTCATAATATCCTCCTCATTTTCTATTACTAACTATTTTAACATAATATTGAGGTGAAAAAAGCGTTTGCACCTTCTTATTCCCTTCTTTTTTGTAATAAGCTTTAAAACTCTTATTATAATCATGGAGATTCTCTTTGATTTGACAAAAACCAGTAGCCGACTGTACGGGACGCCATTGAGGATAGAAGGCCTCTACTGGCAACATGAGTAAATTATAGCCAGCTAAATAGGCTCTTTCCTGACGACGTAACCATTTAGGGTGCTTCGCTAATAAAGCCCTTTGAATGGGTATCGAAAGAGACTTGGCCATAGGTTTTTGGTAAGAACAGAGCTTGCTTTGGTGATAAGGAATCCGCAAACTTTCCATGATATTGTTATCCAAAGAAATGGTTTTGGTTAGGTAACTCACTTTGTCAAATAAATCTTCATGAATTAAGTATTTTAGACGCAACAGATGTGCAGCTGTATCCAACTCCCACAAATGAAAGCCTAAACGAGACGAAAAGTAAAGACATTGTTTTTGGAAGGCCGTTAAACGATTTTTAAGCCAGAGTTTCTTTCCCAACAGCCAACGAACCTCGTAACCATGTTTCTGATAGGCTTGTGTACGTGCCACCAAACGCTCAATTGGTATAGGGCTGCACTGAATTTCTAAGGCTAACTTATCATTCACCCAAAGATCTGGAAATTGTTGTAACTCGGGAAGATACTTTTCCACACAAACCTTTTCTGTTTTTATCAGACTTGTGTATATTTTTGCTTTCAAATGCAAATGTTCTTGGGACTCATTTTCTGTTTGAAAATGACAATTAGCTAATGTGATGTGTGCAAAATGAGGGCGTATAATTTTTCCCTGACGCAAGCGAACAGGAGATCCGCAAGCTGGACAACGAAATGGTTGCTTCTGAGGATTAGGCTGTACTAGCAAAGAAATCACCTGATTCTCATTGGTTAAAGCTGTTAATACTCTCAACACCTCCTCTTAGTCCCTCTACCTTATTATTCGTAAAAAGAAACCATTCTTACCTCAATTTAGTCTTTTGTCAAAAAAACTCAATTGAGATACAAAAAAAGCAGGCAAATCTGCCTAGCTTCTTTGAGATGAGCTTTTTTTCAGCAGCCCATACAAGATAAGATTGACCAACATAAAACCACTCGTCATGTAAAAAGGAGTCACAAACATTTCCCAATGCCAGAGTGCGGGTAGTTTGGTTAATAAAACTGGCGTTAGAATAACACCAATATTCCCTGCGGTAATTGCCAAACTGGTTACAAAATGATTATGTTCCCTTTTAAAATGTTTAGCAATATAATCAAAAACAGCAGACATGGCGCCCACAAAACTTGCTCCGATTAAAAGGGCTCCTAAGATGAAAAGGGCACTATGAGTAGCAAAGGTAAAGATAAGATTCCCCAGACCCATGAGGAGAATCATCACAGCCATGATGCTATCGTTGAGATACTTGGTTAGCTGTCCAAAGACCAGACCAATCAAAATACCGCTAATAGCTAAAATAGTCAGCATGTTACTCGCATAGAAACTGGAATAATGGTATTTATTGACAAGAAGAGAGGGGATTTTAATGGTTGCTCCAATGTAAGAAATTCCCACAAAGAAGGTGATTAACATCAGGTAACCAACAGCCTGATTAATATAAGTTGTTTTCTTAAGTGTTAAATGACTTGTATCAATTTCAGGAACGTATTTGCTAAATAAAATGTAAACAGGAATAACCAACAAATACACAAGGTAGGTATAATTAACACCAACTAACAAAGCTAGACCAACGATAAAAGTCGTTAAGGCCTTTCCAATATTAAGCGTTGCCGTTCGAAAGCCAATCATGCTGGCACGCTCGTCACCCTCATAGTAATCGCTGATAATACTGATAGAAAGGGAATTGTAAAGGCCAATACCTACTCCCAATAACAGACGACACATTAAAGCCACTACAAATTGCTTGGTGAAAAAAGATACCAGACCTGATATTAGAATCAATACCAATCCCAGTTGGATCGTTTTTTTCTTTCCTAATGTTGCGACGACAAGGTGACTTAGCATGACAAAAATGGTAATCATCATGGCTGGAATAGTCACGAGACTCTCCACAGAAGCCAAGCCAATATGAGGATTTTGCCCATGATAGAGGGCATAAAGTTTAGGAATGGCAGGTGCAATCGCTAAATGCGACATTAAAAAGAGTGAGATGGACAACATTGCCAATTTAGTTGGCAGTTTCGTTTTCATGAAAAATCTCCTTTAACTAAGATACTGTTTCAGTATATAGACAGTTTGCTGTTTAAGCAAGAATAGCGTATTAGTGATCAGTAAGTTTTTATCAATCTAAATAAGCTTTAATCACTAACGTTTCAGCATCAGTCAAGGAACGGTAGGCTCCACTCGCTAGTTCCCCAAGTTCCAGTCCGGCAAAACTAGTTCGTTTAAGAGAAATCACTTTCAAGCCATAGGTCAAAAACATTTTTTTCACTTGATGAAATTTACCTTCTGAAATGACCAAACGTGCTTGTGATTTCTCCTGACTCGCCTGAAGGATTGTTAACTGAGCTGGTCGGCACTGCTCTCCTGTTGGAAACTTAATTCCTGCTGCGAAAAAATCTGGAGCATCCGCATCTAAGAAGCCATTGACTGTTACCATATAGGTCTTTGCAACATGATGACTAGGATGTAACATTCGAAAACCTAAAGGCCCATTATCAGTGAGTAAAACCAAACCTTCGGTATCTCTGTCCAATCTGCCAACTGGATACAAGTCTGGGTGTCTGTCTTTCTCCGAAAGTTGATCCAACACTGTTACATGGTTAATATCGCTTCTTGCCGAGACAACCCCTGCTGGTTTATTAAGGATAAAATAGGAATGTTTGGGATGACTTATCCGTTTTCCGGAAATCTCAATCAGTTGTAGCCCGGGGTCTACATTTTGTCGCCCACTCCAAGCAATCTCGTGATCAATTCTCACGTCTTGTCCCTTGATCAACTGTTTCACTTGCCGCCGTGACCCATCTGTAACTACCTCTAATAATTTATCTAAACGCATATTAGTAGTGTAACATAAATTGATAGCAACAAAAGAAAAAGAAGGAAAAAGACTTCACCTCAAGAACTCTTCTTCCTCTTCCTTCTTATAAAATTATTAATGATTAGTCAACTTCATTTAATTTAGATGCTGCAGCTTCATCCACAATCACAATCACATTCTCATGTTGTTGGAGAATACTAGCTGGAAGATCTTCTGTGATAGGACCAGATACCATTCCTTTAATAGCATCTGCTTTTTCTTCTCCAAAAGCGAGAAGAACAATCATTTTGGACTTCATGATAGAAGCAATGCCCATAGAAATAGCTTGTTTTGGGACATCATCAATACTTGTAAAGAAACGACTATTGGCTTCAATGGTTGATTCTTGAAGATCCACCACATGCGTTTCTTCTTCAAAAGAAGTCCCAGGTTCGTTAAAACCAATGTGCCCATTACGTCCAATCCCAAGCACTTGAAAATCAATCGGATGCTCTGCAATGATTTGGTCATATCGTTTAGCTTCTGCTTCGACATCGGTTGCTAAACCATTGGGCAAGTAATTCTTTTTAAAAGACTTCGCATTAAAAAGGTTTTGACGCATAAAATAATCATAACTCTGATCGCTCTCTACTGGAAGACCGACATATTCATCCAAGTTAATACTTGTTAAGTCCGAAAAATCCAAAGGACTTTTGACCATTTCTTGGTAAAAACTAATTGGTGAACTTCCTGTTGCTAATCCTAACGTTTTAGCTCCCTTAGCTAAGCTATCTTTCAATAAGGTAAAAGCGATTTTCCCACCTTCAATCTGATCTTGGACCCGAATAATTTTCATGTCATTCTCCTCCTTTATTGGTATAGACCTTTTATAATTTCATTATATGGTATATACCAATTTTTGTCAAGCCTGTCCTTTCTTTTCTGATGAAAGATTAAAGATGACGGGTTAGACAACAAGTGATATAATAGAAAAGATTTATCTTATCAGAGAGCGACTACCCAGAGGTGCTCTAGTAACTCAAAGGAGACCTAATGAATACTAACGATTTTGATTTTGATTTGCCCGAAGAACTGATTGCCCAAACACCACTTGAAAAAAGAGATAGTTCAAAACTTTTGATTATTGACCACGAGCAGAAGACAATGATTGATAGCCATTTTGATCACATCATCGATCAACTAAATCCAGGTGATGCGCTTGTCATGAACAATACTCGTGTCTTACCTGCCAGACTCTATGGGGAAAAACCTGACACCCATGGTCATGTGGAATTGCTCTTATTAAAAAATACCCACGGAGATCAGTGGGAAGTCCTTGCCAAACCTGCTAAACGCCTCAAAGTTGGTAGCCAAGTCAGTTTTGGAGATGGTCGATTAACAGCAACCATTGTTGAAGAATTAGAACACGGTGGCCGCATTGTGGAATTTAACTACGAGGGGATTTTTCTAGAAGTTTTAGAAAGTCTTGGCGAAATGCCTCTACCTCCTTACATCCATGAGAAATTAGATGATGCTGAACGTTACCAAACCGTATATGCTAAGGAAAATGGCTCTGCTGCTGCCCCAACTGCTGGTTTGCACTTCACAACAGACTTACTCTCAAAAATCGAAGCTAAGGGTGTCCATTTGGTTTACCTAACTCTACATGTGGGCTTGGGGACTTTCCGCCCTGTTTCCGTGGATAATCTTGATGACCACGACATGCACTCTGAATTCTATTCCCTTTCAGAAGAAGCAGCACAAACACTGCGCGACGTCAAAAAAGCTGGAGGCCGCGTTGTCGCTGTTGGAACCACATCTATTCGTACATTGGAAACCATCGGAAGTAAGTTCCAAGGGGACATCCAAGCTGATTCTGGTTGGACCAATATTTTTATTAAACCAGGCTACCAATTTAAGGTTGTTGATGCCTTCTCGACTAATTTCCATCTTCCAAAATCAACTCTTGTCATGCTTGTTTCCGCCTTTGCAGGGCGTGACTTTGTCCTTGATGCCTATAAGCATGCTGTCGATGAAAAGTATCGCTTCTTCAGTTTTGGCGATGCCATGTTTGTGAAATAAAACCATGAAAACACTTGGAAAATGGCTGCGCTTCTTGATTTTTTTAACCTTCTGCATTAGCTTTTGGCAAAAAGACTATCGTCGCCTAACCTTTGAAAAAGAGCACAAATCTTATCAGGACTTAGTGGCGCCTTTTTACCAAAACCATCCTAAACTACAAGAACTCCAGCTTTCAGAAGCTATTAAATTACGCCACGACTTGCTTGATTATGTTCGAAAACTCAATAGGGACGGATGGTCCTATAAGGCCATTCAAAAAGGCTACCTTGAACACCTTACCGTTGGAGGAAACTCTTATCATTTCGAACAACGTTATAGTCGCATTCGCCTGATAGGCTCACCTGACTTTCAAAAGCTCTGGCAACAAGAAGAGATGACACAGACACCTCAAGAAGCTCAAAAACGGCTAGAACTCCTCTTGACCTATTTAAACATGCCAGAAGAATTGACTGGACAGGTTCACCAAACTCAGCAAATTTTGGCGCATTTTAGCCCCAATTTAACTCCCACAGATCCCTTCTGGGATCAATTATCTGCCCTCATCCAAGCTTGCTATATCAATCTGGAGCACATCCCTTACAGCAGTTTTAACCGGCAAATCCATCAGCTACGCTACCTCTTATCTACTCAACAAATCGAGTGGGTTCGTTCTCAGTATGGAAAAAAGGGGGAAACTGATGCGGATGCTTTAGCCAAGTATCTGGCTACTCTCGAAGATGACGACTACAATCTATATGAATCGTCTCGGTATCACAATAAAGTCGCCAGTATATTAGATGCCAGTGGCAATCACCAGGCTGTCTACACTGATAATATTCCCCAGTCTAACTATAAGATTTTGATTCATTTTCATTCAGAATTTATTTTGTCAGAATCTGGACAATTTTTAGTCGCATTAGATCCGGAAAACCTGACACGTAATAGTATTGTCAATGGTTCCTCCTTCAACTACGGGAATCAAAACGATGACTTACACCGTCTCCTTGATATTGATCCTATTTTGCTCTTTGACCCTGCATTTATCGAAGAGGCAACCCATAGTCCAGAAGCCACTTTCCTCGTTCCTGATTTGGAACAACAAGGTGACAAACATAACCCTATTTATAGTAGAAATGGGAAATCCTCCAAACAACTCACGCGCGCAGCTATCAAAAAATTTAAAAAGTTGTTGCACCATTATCAAAGTACCATAACTAAAACGCAAACATCTCACAAACAATATTAAAGGAAAAGGTTTGACAAAGCTAATTGTCAAACCTTTTTTTATTTCTATAAAAGCACAGCCTCTACCGGTAGTCATATGAGTATTTAAAACGCCTCACTCCCCAAAGATTTCATCAATCGGCTAAGTCATATTGTGATTAACCCGATGCCATTCATTGATCACATAGGTTAAATTAATTAACTGCACGTAGCCAAGTCCGTTAACTTCTTCTGACTCTTCTGTAGCACCACCAAGACCTGCTGAATAAAGAGCAATAAGGTATGGAGATTCTTCACAAACAATCGCACCTATATTTAAAGCTTCTCTGACATACCCAGGTTTTTGATAGATGGTGATATTTGGCAAGTAAGCCTTGTAATACAAATCAGGAAACGACTCTCCGATAAAATATAAGATATCTTCATATTTATCCTGATGCTTCCACAAATAATCAAGAACCTGCAAGTAGTACGCAGTGGTTGTCTTGTTTCCCTTGCGATCAATAGTTGGTATGGGACCAGATGCTTTTCCATACCGATCGAATAGTTGATAAGCTTTATTCATGCCACCCAAACGTTCTGCCAAAGCGTATGCAGGTGTATTTTCTGAATAAACAAGGGAATACTCCTGCATATCTGGAATTGACATGGCCCCACTAAATTGAGCCACATAGGCATTATGTTCTTGTTCGTATTCATAATCCGTTCCAGTAATGTCAAAACGCTCTGTTAACGTCAGCTTGCCCTTTTTCACCTCATCAACCACCAACATGTTTAGCGGTAACTTATAAGTACTTCCTGCCGTCATGGGCTGGTGTTCATTCATGGTCACTGTCTTACCTGAACGAAGGTCTTTGTAGGAAAAAGCAATCTGAGACTCATCAATACCAAACTCTTCCAGATAAGCTTTCACCGTGTCCACCAAACTCAACGTATGGTAGTCATAATAAAGGCCTAAGGCATTCATCTGTGCAAAATCTGCATCCATAGTAGCTTGCTTAGCTTCTTTGGATTTTTCTGGGAATGGCTTAGGTTTAACTGTTTTTTTCTTATTTTTCTTTTTTAAATAGGCTATTTGCTGTTGATGCTCTCCCATTTTCTTGGAAGCTGTTTTCTTTTTAATCGCTAAGCAACCAACTAACATAGCTAAAGCCACTATGGTTAAAGTACCCCACAAAATATTACGTCTTTTCTCTCTTAACACCTAAAATCTCCTATACATTCTATTCTAGCTAAATCTGATTAAAAATCAAGGCATTATATTAAAAAGACAAACCATTTTTATCTTATCATAGTCACAGACTGTTTTCCTATTAAGTCATCAAACCATCTAAAAAACCAATCTCCTCCCGAGATTGGTACCTGTTTCTTTATTTAGCCGCCTGGTAAAGTTCGGATACTTTTTTCCAATTAATGATTTCAAAGAAAGCTTTGATATAATTTGGACGTACATTACGATAATTCAAGTAGTAAGCATGCTCCCACACATCAAGCGCTAGAATTGGTTTTTTGCCTTCTGAAATTGGAGTATCTTGGTTAGCGGTTGATGTGATTTCGAGTTGTCCTTCTTTATTAACAACTAACCATGCCCAACCTGAACCAAAACGTCCAGTAGCAGCTGCTGTAAATTGTTCTTTAAAGGCGTCAAATGACCCAAAAGCATCATCAATGGCTTGTGCAACATCAGGAGTGACGTCTTGTTTTTCAGGTGATAATAGTTCCCAGAAAAGCGCATGGTTTAGGTGTCCACCACCATTATTAATTAAGGCTTGACGAATATCTTCTGGAATCTTAGTGACATCTGCCAATAGTTCCTCCAGATTTTCTCCGATCTCTGGGTGTTTTTCTAAAGCCGCATTGGTATTAGCGACATAAGTGGCATGGTGTTTATCATGATGAAGAGTCATTGTCTCCACATCAAACTGCGGTTCAAGAGCATCATACGCGTATGGAAGTTTTGGTAAAATAATAGCCATTTTCCTGTCCTCTTTTCCTTTATGATACGTCTATCTTATCGCAAAAAATAAGAGCTTTCAACTAATTTGATTATCTCTTGGAAAGCGGTCCAACGCCTATTTTTGAGAGTGAGTCATGATTTTTAAGAGAGCAATATCAACTAGATAACTCTTCTCATAAAGTCCTGTTTTTATCTGGTAATCTGTCTCAATCAAGGTTTTCACCGCTCCTGTTAGAAAGGCAAGAGATAAGGTCCTAGAATCCTTTAACGCATACTTGACCTGGTAAGGATTAACCCGCCGCCCAAGAATATCTGATAAACTAATCACTAGTTGTTGCTCGTTTTTTACGTCTTTAGCAAGAATAGTCAGCTGCAAAAATAAGCGAAATTGCCCCAACATAATAGCAATTAATTTAATATCATCTTCCCCTGATAAGCGTAAATCATGAATCAAATCTCTAGCTGCATCGATTTTTCCTCGTAGAACGAGTCTGGTTAAGTCAAAAATATTGTCTTGCAAACTTTTAGGAATGGCCTGTTCAATATCTGCTAGACTGACAGTCCCCGATTTTTTATAAGCTTTTAAAAAAGCCATGTTTTTCATGATTTGACTAAAATCATCGTTTGATTTCAAAAGCAATTGGTCAAAGGCACCACTCTCGAAACCTAAACCCAGTTGATGACTGTATTTTTGAAAATAAGTTCTCAGCTCCGCTTCTTTCAACGGACTTGCTTCCAAAATAAGAGCATCTCGTTTTAAGAGTTTGACCAAGCGTCGTTTACTATCCAACTTCCCTGGTGCAAAGATAATTAGTCGAGTAGTTTCTAAGGGATTTTCTAAATAGGCTTCAAAGGCCTTTAGGTCTTTTTCTTTTAAGAAACTTTTTTTATTGGTCGTGATATCTAACAAATGATCAAAAATGACCACCTTCTGCTCAGCAAAAAAAGGCAAACTCAACAAATCCATTTCTGCATCCTGATAAGCCGTCTCGGACATGTCAAAATAAGAATAGGTTAAATCATCCTTATCAAAAGCAATTTGCGTCATTAAACGCGATTTTAATTGGCTATATTGACCAATATCTTCTCCAGTTACCAAGGTAATGAGGCCTAAATTTTGTTTATTCAGTTTCTCTATCTTTTCTATCGCAATCATGCTTTTATTATATCATCTTTCAAAAGAAAAGCTACCGACCTGACATCAAGGTGTTAAGAAATTAATGCACTTTCCCCTGCTCAACGAACAGTCTCAATATGCCAATTTAGCCATCCTGTCAACCGAACAGCTCCTTGAATATCCGTGCGATAATAAGAAATTTCCCTATCCTCTAAACGGGTTAGGGTTTCTCTGTGAGGATGCTGATAACGGTTATTTTTTCCAGCAGAAATAAAGGCCACTTTAGGCTGAATATGGTCTAAAAAAGCTGCACTAGAAGAGGTATTTGATCCATGGTGACCTGCTTTTAAATAATCTACTCTTAGTTGAGGATAACGTTCTATGATCTCGTTTTCTCCCTCTTTTTCCAAATCACCTGTAAATAGAAAAGTTTGATTGAGGAGCCTACCATAAAGAACCAGAGAATCATTATTTTTCCCGTTCCCTAACTGCCAAGGATAGAGTACCTGTAAGACACTTCCCATAATAGGCAATTGGTCTCCAGCTGCTAAAACCCTAACGTGACATTTTAAACCCCTTAACCGCCTAACAAAGCTTGGCTGGCTTAAACTACCTTGGCTAGTCAAAATCTCCTTTATCCGAATAGCTTTGGCAACCACCTCTATATCCCCCATATGATCAGTATCCGCATGAGTCACTAGTAATTGGTCAATGGTGTGAATGCCTCTACTTTTTAAGTAAGGAATTAAGGTTTTCTGAGCATTCGATGTCTGGTGCCCCTGTCGCCACTGCTCTTTTGAAGAAAAGGAAAGGCGCCCACCTACATCTATTAAGAGATTTTTTCCTGTCCAATCCCTCACTAAAATACTATCGCCCTGGCCAATGTCGATAAAGGTCACTTCATTGGTCAAAGGATATTTAACAGATAAAAGTGTCAGGCCTATGACCAAGCCGCAAGTGATAACTCTTTGTCGTATCTTCCGATGGTCATAAAGAATAGCGAAGCTAATCACCAGGATAAGCAATTGCCAACTGGTCGGACTTCCAAAAACAAGGGAGGCATTGAGGGTATTCCCAAGAAATTGAATGACTTTTTCTAAGAAAAGAAAGAGATAATTACATCCTGAGAGAGTTATCAAAGGAGACAAACAGAAAACCAAGCAAAGAAGAGGCAAAATCAAAACATCGAAGAGATAAGACAAAAGCTCTGTCAATACCATTGACATGGGGTTAAAACTAGCAAAATAAAAGAGCAAGAAAGGTAACATCCCTAAAGAAACAGTAATGACCTGGACGAAATGCTTTTTAACTCCCGATAACTCCTCAAAAGTGATAACAGTTAACATAAACGCATAGCTAAATGTTAGTACTCCACCAACAGTCATCAAAGCATGAGCATCCCATAAAAGAACAAGTAAGAAAGCGCAAGCCAGATTATCTAAGCCTTTTATGCCTAGATGACCTAATTGGGCCTGCAGAAGGCTTCGAATAACAGAAATACTGTAACCTGTCAGCGCAGCATATAGACAGGCAAAGGGAAGCTCTATCCATTTAATCCATTCGAGAGGAATAGCTAATAGCGTCAAACCTCTTCTAAAACAGGTTAAAAAGAAGCCAACCTGCATCCCTGATAGGGCAAAAAGATGAATGATACCAAGCTGACTATAATAATCTGTCATCTCACCAAAGGACTTATCCAAATAGCCGAAAAGGAGTCCCGTCAAATAATGAGACATGGGCTTTGGAAAGGATTGTTGGCAATGGACAATAGCCTGTCGCCTCAAAGAAGATAAATAATCTCCTACTGACTTTGGTGAAACCACTTCAAGCTGCTCTACTTGTTCCACTTTTCCTATCCTGTAAATTCCCTGATAGGCTAAAAAAGATTGGTAATTAAATCCTCTAAAATTTCGGGAAGTCTCAGCCTTGTCCAATACTATTTTGGCATGCATCACTATCCAACGGTACTCTTTTTGGAAAAATCGGGCTTCCGTTTGATGTTTAAAATGATAAAACAACTGATAAGAATGATTACCGTGACGCCCAATAACAGCTAATTGATCTCCATTAATTCGAATACTATCCGGAACCAATGCTACCTGAGACACTTGTAAAGGTTGTGTTTCCAATTGCTGTCTCAACTGATGTTTCCAATAAACAAAGACAGCAGCAAATAAGGCCAGAATCATAACAACCTTACAGAGGGTCTTCTGAGGAAACTGCTTCAATAGTAACATTCCTAAACAACTGCTAAGTAAGCAAGTCAACCAGCTAGGACAATAGATCTGATAATAAAGAGCCATTACCAAAAAGGCTAGTTGAATGGGAGGCAAGGGAGACCACTTAGTCCAACGATAGTTCATGTTTCAATTTCTCAAGTGTTTTTTCACCAATTCCAGATACCTGTCTAAGATCATCTAACGTTTTAAAGCCACCTAGACTGTCTCTCGTCTCAAGAATATCCTGAGCCCTTTTTACACCAATGCCCGAAATACGTTGTAACTCCTCTAAATTTGCCTTATTGATATTCACCTTTGTTGAGTTAGACATTTCTGCGTTAGCTTTACCTGCTGAGGAGGCATTTGGCAAGACAGAAATGTCTTCACCCTGCTTAGCCACATACACAACCTGCTCATCCACCAGTTTTTCTGCAAAATTAACAGCATGTCTATCAGCTTCCTGAGTAAGTCCCCCAGCTAATTCAATGACATCGCGCACACGGCTATTAGCCCTGAGCTTATAAACTCCCTCCTGTTGTACGGCTCCTTTTAAATCCACTAAAATATTACTCTCTTCTGAAGAATACTTTTTTTCCTCACTAGCTGGCTGTTGTATGGAAGAAGAAGTTGATACAATAGGAAGTTTTGTTTGGCTCTGCTCTTTTCCCCAGATAACAAAACTTAGGGTTAGTATCAGAAAAATGGCTAGCACAACACCAATCAAGCGTGGCAGAGAATAAACCTTTTTCAAGCTATTTGTTCCTTTAGTTAACAAGTCATCTATCATTTTTTCACCTCATCTTTTTATTCGTAAATGAATGTTAAAAAATAATTCTCATGAAATTTTTTGAAGAAAGTGCAAATGGAACCCCCTAGCAACCAACGCTTGCTTGAGCGCGAAACGGACTTTTCTATATAATGTGGTTACCAATTAAATCAAAGAAGATAATAGGCTATTGAAACCTATCTTTCCTATTAGGTACGTATGGTTTTTGCCACATCGCCCTATTTGTCAACCAAAAATTAAGCAGGCAATCGATAAACCTGCCAATATTTAGTCGATCGCCTTCTTCTGATTTCTCTGTCACCAAATAAAAAAGCTAAGCTTTAGTAAGTCTGTTACGCAGAAATACTAAAGCTTAGCTCTTTTTTGAAACAAAGATGTTCTTCTTATTTTTGTTTTTTAATGGCGATGTTTATCTGGATTCCAAACAAAACTAGCAATATAGGAAAATAACATGGTTAATAATAATACCACCACCAAAACCAATCCTAATGGTAAACGGTAGAGATAAGTTAAAGGGTTCCTTGCTTTGCCTGGTTGGAAAGGTGCCAACTCGTCATCCATCCGATCAAACTCTGCCTGAATACGGTTTGCCACCTCAGCAATCCCTTCATCATTCATGCGTTTAATATCTGAGACGTCAATGGGATTCCCAAAAGTCATGTCAACCCGTTCTCCCGCTAGTAATCCCTTGACCGACATAGGCCCCTGATAGGCTGCTGGCATAATCTTGACCTTAGCCATTTTAGCAATCACAGCGACCCCTCCTTTGACCTCTTGCGAATGCCTACTTCCACTTGGAAACATAAGAAGAGAACGATTGCTCTTTTTGAGCATATTAACAGGGTAACGAATAGCATCTGGACTCGGTTTATCACGATCGATAGGAAAAGCACCACACATTTTAATCCACCAAGCAAAGAGACGATTCGTAAACAACTCTTTTTTAGCCATAAAAACAAACTGCTTAGGACGTGCTGCAAATGCCATGTAAACTGGATCCCAAAAGGTTCGATGAGGTGCTACCAGAATATAATTCTCAGAAGCATCTAACATATTTTCTTCATGATGGTAGTGGGCATTGCCATTGACAACCCATAATAAAAAGACTACTAAACCACGTAAGTAAGCGTAAAACACAGGCTTCTCCTTTAATAGAATAATCTTACTTATTGTACCATGAAAGCTGACTTTTCGAAAGTCAAAATCCCTCTTCGAACATTCACCTCAAGCCTATTTTATGTTAAAATAACAGGTATGATAAAAGCAATCTTAAAAGAAGGCGAACGTATTGATCAACTCTTTTCAAGTGATGTTCGCATTATTCAAAACAAGGATGTCTTTAGTTACTCTATTGATAGCGTCCTCTTATCCCGCTTCCCTAAAATGCCTTCCAAAGGGTTAATTGTGGATTTGTGCTCAGGAAATGGGGCAGTCGGCTTATTTGCTAGTACCAGAACCAAGGCAGCCATCGTTGAAGTCGAATTACAAGAACGGCTTGCTGATATGGGACAACGCTCTATCCAGCTCAATCAACTGGAAGACCAAGTAACCATGATTTGTGATGATTTAAAAAACCTCCTAAACCATATGCCACGTTCAGGAGTTGATTTGATGCTCTGCAATCCCCCTTACTTTAAAAGTCACGAAAGTTCTAAGAAGAACGTCTCTGAACATTATTTACTGGCTCGTCATGAAGTGACCACTAATTTAGAAGAGATTTGTCAGGTAGCCCGTCATGCCCTTAAATCAAATGGCCGTCTGGCAATGGTTCATCGACCAGATCGATTCTTGGAAATTATAGATAGCCTTAGAGCTAATGGTCTTGCTCCCAAACGGGTACAATTTGTCTATCCTAAATTAGGTAAAGCAGCTAATATGTTACTTATTGAAGCAATCAAAGACGGTTCTATTGAAGGGATGACTATTTTACCTCCTTTAATTGTCCATAAGGAAAATGGAGAATACACTGATCATATTTTTGAGATTTATTTTGGTACTGCTTCCAAAGGAAAACCTGATCATGACCACTAAAAAAGCTTATATGTATGTGTTAGAGTGTGCAGATAAAACCCTCTACACTGGTTATACAACTGATTTGCAAAAACGCTTAGCCACACATAATGCAGGAAAGGGGGCTAAATATACTCGCTACCGGTTACCTGTTTCTTTACTTTATTACGAAGTGTTTGATAGCAAAGAGGCTGCGATGAGCGCTGAGGCACTCTTTAAGAAACGAAAAACAAGAAGCCAGAAATTGGCCTATATTGCTACTCATCAAAAAGAAAAGAAAAATCATTGAGACTTATCATCTCAATGATTTTTTTATGCTTCACTGTCTTCCACAGGCACCAATTCTTTGATTGGTAACTTCAAGACATCTGATAAAATTAAAGGAACCACTTCAAGTGTTACTTCGGAATATTGAAGACCAAACCACCGCATTGGACTGGCAGTGACATGTTTGATGCTCGCCTTAGTCTGCATAATAAAGCGTTCAACATTAGTGAGTTGACGTGCATTGGAGACCCGCTCTTCTATTAAAACAAAGCGAAAATCACCAACATCACGGCCAGGTGTGATAGTATATTCTTGTTCTTGTTTTGGCAAACGACCACTTTCCATCAAGTCATGAACAATCGTACGCAAATAGCGTGGCACAGCCTGTGGCATTCTAAAACCGAGATAAAGTTCGACTCGAACCATATAATCTGTTCCCATCATATCCACCTTATACTTGGCTGTATAAGGCTCATCAGTTACCTGAACATTCACAAACCAATAAACTTGAGCGCGCTTGGGCCGCTTATCTAAAATGGAATACAAAATAGAACGGTCAATCATGTGATCCTGCATGCGATTGGAGAGATAAACCACATTGGTTTGGTAAAGGTCAAAACGAACGTCGTCACGAAGTTGCTTAATCTGCTCCTTGTAATCATTCAAATTGAGAGATTTCACATACTTGAAAACAATGCGTGTGCCCGCATGCCACATAAACATGACAAAGACAATTGCTAGCGCTAAAATAACCACTACATAGCCACCGTGCATGAATTTGACAGCGGAGGCCCAGAAGAAAATGAATTCTACAAGGGCAAAGAAAGTCATCACTAAATGAGCTAGGAAAGGTTTTACACCTTCTTTAATCAAATAGTAATTCAATAATATAGTGGTCATTAACATGGTAATGGTAATGGCCAGGCCATAGGCTGCTTCCATATGAGCAGAGGTTCTAAAATACAAAACCGTACAGGACGTGACTGCAAAGAGAATCCAGTTAATCACCGGAATATACAATTGCCCCAAATTAGCACCAGGATAAGTCACTCGAAATAGAGGGAATATTTTCAAGCGCATGGCTTCTGAAACCAAGGTAAAAGAACCTGAAATTAAGGCTTGTGAGGCAATGATGGCTGCTAAGGTGGCAAGAATAACCACATACACCGTTAATTGGGAAGGTACACTAGCAAAGAAAGGATTAAGTTCAATGCCTGAATCTTTATGGGATAGAATCCATGCTGCTTGACCACAATAGGATAAGACAATGCATAGCTTGACAAAAGGCCAACTCACATAAATATTACCTCGGCCGACATGGCCTAAATCCGAGTAGAGAGCCTCAGCTCCTGTTGTCGCAAGGAAAATGGACCCCAAGATAAAAATCCCTCGATGATTTTCTGGACTAAAAAGCAAATGCAGGGCATAGTAAGGATTGATAGCCTTGAAAATTTCTAAGTGCCCTAATGTGTTCAGTAAACCACTAATTCCCAAAAAACTAAACCAAAGGAGCATCACAGGTCCAAATATTTTTCCGATAAACCCTGTCCCAAACCGTTGAATCCCAAATAGAATCATCAAAATAATCAGGGTTGTGATAATCACATTGGTTTGATTTTGATAAATCTGACTGAGACCAAAAACAGCTTTCAATCCTTCAATGGCTGAGGTCACCGTTACCGCAGGCGTAAGAGCCCCATCAGACAAAAGCGTTGCACCTCCAATCATAGCCGGAATAATGAGCCATGGTGACATTTTGCGAACCAAGGTGAATAAAGAAAAAATCCCACCCTCATGATGGTTATCCGCTTTTAGAGCAATCAAAACATATTTGATTGTTGTGATTAACGTTAAGGTCCAGATAATCAAGGACACGGCTCCTAGAATAAAGGGTTCAGAAACCTGAGCGATACCTCCTTGATTTTCCACCAAAGATTGCATCGTGTAGAGAGGACTTGTTCCAATATCTCCATAAACAATACCTAGAGCAATAATAAAACCTGCTTTTGATGCTTTATCAAAGGCAGTATGATGGGCATCAGACATCCCAATCTTCCTCCTAATAGTTAAAAAGTGCCATAAAATGACTGAAACCATTATAACAGATTCGAACGTAAAAGCAACTTTTTCAGAAAATTAAAGAGAGTCGATTCCCATCGACTCTCTTTAATCCTATTCACCTTTGTGACGAATCACAAATCCAGTGTTTTTAGGGCTTGATTTCTTTTCTTTATTGAAAAAATCTTTAGCATTACGTTTTGGTTTACGTTTGAAATCACGATTGCCACTGCCATCATGACCGTCACGTTTATCACGTTTTTGACGACGGCGGTCTCCGCGGTTACGGTTGTCACGTCCACGACCACCTTTGCCATTTTTATTGCCATGGCCACCACCCACATACTTGAATGGTAATGGTTTTTCACGCGCAATTTCCACTTCTGGTAAGCTATCCGGATCTTGAACCGTTAAGCTCAAAATATACAATGCCAACTCTTCTGGAGTGAATTCAGCTGCTAATTGGATAGCATCTCCTTTGAATTTGTCAAAGTTAGAACGAATAGCATCATCCGCAAAATCACGTTCAATTTTTTTAAGGGCTACTTTTTTCTTGGCTTGGAAAGCCTCTTCTGCAGTTGCTGGGCGGAGAGGTTTCATCTGTTTTTTCGTTAAGTTCTCAATCATTGAGAGGTAGCCCATCTCATTTGGTGAGACAAAAGTGATTGACTCACCTGATTTACCCGCACGACCAGTACGGCCAATACGGTGAACATAACTTTCTGGATCTTGGGTAATATCGTAGTTATAAACGTGGGTAACTCCTGAAATATCAAGACCACGTGCTGCCACATCAGTGGCTACAAGAATATCAATTTGATCGTTTTTGAAATCACGGATAACGCGTAAGCGTTTATTTTGGTCTAGATCACCATGGATTCCTTCGGCACGGAAACCACGTAATTTTAGACCACGTGTAATCTCATCAACACGACGTTTAGTCCGACCAAAAACAATAGATAATTCAGGTTGGTTAACATCCATCAAACGTGTCATGGTATCAAATTTTTCTTGTTCCTTCACACGGACATAGTATTGATCAACATTCACGTTGGTTAATTCTTTGTTCTTAATTTGAACATGCTCAGGGTCTTTCATGAATTTTACCCCAATTTGTTTAATAGGTGCTGGCATCGTTGCGGAGAAGAGCAAGGTTTGACGGTCTGCTGGGACACGACTAATAATAGCTTCAATGTCTTCCAAGAATCCCATGTTAAGCATCTCATCTGCTTCATCAAGGATTAAGGTTTCCACATGATCTAAAATAAGAGCCTTGCGCTTAATCAAATCTAACAAGCGGCCTGGTGTTCCCACGACAATGTGTGCACCTGATTTAAGGGCTTTGATTTGTTTTTCAATACTTGATCCACCGTAAACAGAGCGAACCTTAACCCCTTTTTCACGTCCAAAACGGAACAATTCTTCCTGACTTTGTACAGCCAATTCACGCGTTGGTGCAATGACCAATGCTTGGATGATATTTTCGTTAGTACGAATCTTATTCAAGGTTGGTAGACCAAACGCTGCTGTTTTACCAGTTCCTGTTTGTGCCTGACCAATAACATCCTTCCCTTCTAGTGCGAGAGGAATCGTCATTTCCTGGATAGGAGATGCTTTCTCAAAACCAGCGGTAACGACAGCTGATTGGATGTCTTCTGATAAGTTAAATTCTGTAAATTTCAATTGTTTCTCTTTTCTAAAAAGGCAGTGCGAAGCTGCCTTATAAACCTTTTAATTTTCGTCGTTTGATTAACAACCTAACTAGTGTAACACAATTAGAATCAAAAAGATAGGAAATAAGGTTAATCTCATTAATAACACGTTTTCATAAATAAACGATTCTTGTAACACTCCTCCAAAACAGCTAAGGAAGCTCCTTTTCTAAGAAAAGAAGCTTCTCAATATTGATTTTTAAAAGGCAACCTCTGCTTCACTTGGAAGTTCATTAGTGATGTAATCTCGAATTTCATCACTAGTTAACACCTCTTTGAGCACTTTAATTTTAGCACTGTTTTTATTATCCTGACGAGCTACTAGGGCACCTGCAAAGTGAACGTCTGGTTTTTTCTCATAAAGCAAGCGGTCTTTTTGAGGGGTCAAGTTAATTTTAGCGACGTAAGCTGGAAAGTTAAAGACAAGGTCATACTCAAAGTAAGCCTGGTTAAGGTTAAGAAGTGCCACCGGTTCAATAGCTAACTGTTTCGGATTGTCGGTAATATCTTCAATAGCTTTTGTTGGTTTGTCTGTTTTCTTAAGTTTAATCAGATTTTTTTCTTGTAACAATAGCAAAGCTCTAGTCATATTTGAAGGATCTGAAGGGATAGCTACCCGTGAACCATCTTTTAAGTCATCAATGCTTTTTAAGCCTTTACCATAAAAACCGGCCAATGAATGGTAGATAGGTGTTATCGAAACGAGATGTCCTTTATTTTCTTTATTAAAAATGTCCATGAAAAATTCATGTTGTAAAAGATTAGCATCATGTTCTTTATTTTCCAAGGCAATATTTGCTTGAATATAATCAGAGACCGTCTCAATTTTTAAGGTGTATCCTTTTTCTTTAACATTATCTTCAACCAATTCTAAAAAGGTGGATGATGGTTTAGTATATGTTGCCACCGTGATCACACGATCTTCTTTAGCCTTAGTCGTATCTTTAGACTGACTTGATTCTTTTTTAGCGCAAGCCAGTAAAAAAACAGATGCCATAACAAGACATATTAGGGAAAGTACTTTTTTCATAACTCCTCTTTTCATTTGTTTTTCTATTTCTTTGCATAGCGATTGGCTAAAAAATAGCCTAAGCTTTGCAAGATAAACACATACATAATAAATAAGAAAACAATCAGATACATGACCGAATAATCATATTCCTGATAACCAAAGCGATAGGCATATTCACCTAAGCCTCCCGCGCCAATAACCCCCATCACTGTTGAATACCCTAGAACACTAATCGCCGTTGCTGTAAAGGACAAAATCAAATCCATCTTAATGGATGGGATCAAAAAATAGCGTATCAACTGTCCTTTACTGGCACCCAAACTCAAAGCTCTATCGATGACTACCTGTGGAACATTCAACAAAGCCTGTTCAACGTAACGCGCATACAAACTCACTGAGACAAGCGTTAGCGGCAAAATAGCTGCTATCGTCCCAAATGATGTTCCAAAAATTAATCGATTAAGGGGAATCAAGATAAAAATAAAGATTAAAAAGGGCACACTACGTAAGGTTCCAAGGAACAAGTTTAAACATTGATAGGCCAAAGGATGCCTGATTAGGTATGACTTTTTCAACGAAAAGAGTAAAATACCTGTGGGAAAAGCAATTAGAAAACACAAAGCCAAGGTAAGCCCTAGCATTAGATTGGTCTCCCAAAATGAATTTAGAATGGCTTCCCCATGTTTTGCTAAAATATCAGTCATGTAATAAGAACTCCTTTACCTGGCTCACATAATCTGTCTCCAGTTGATGGGATGCTGTTTTTACAGGAACTACTGTTTCTGCAATCGTCTGGTGATTTAGAATCATCACGCGGTCACAATATTGTTTTAAAACAGAGAGATGATGGGCAATCATTAAAACGGAAATGCCATACTGGTCACGCAGGCTAGCCAATAAATCAAAAATCTCTTTTTCACTATTGGTATCCAAGGCAGAACTAATTTCATCACATAAAATCAACCTTGGTTTTTGCAAGATAGCCATGGCAATTGCTACTTTTTGTTGCTGGCCACCACTTAAACTGTGACACTTGACTTGCTTAACCCTCGTTAGGCCAAGAAAGTCTAAAATATCATCAATAGCTTCATGATCAACTTTTTGATGATTCAGCTTATAAACTAGGGATAAATGATAGAAAACCGTTTCTCCAGGTAAAAGGTTATGGTGCTGAAAAATATAGGCAATATCTTTACGCATTTGCCGTAATTGGCTGGCCGATAATTCCTTTAATTCTTGTCCTTGATAATAAATATGACCCTGATCATAGGACATTAAACCATTTATCATTTTTAAAATAGTACTCTTCCCAGTCCCGTTGGAACCAATGAGCCCTACTATCTCGCCTTCTTGAATGTTAAACGAAATGTGCTCTAATTTAAACTGAGCTTTTGGAAATATTTTACCAACTTCTTTTAATGCTATTATCATTATTTAATGCTCCTCGAAAACTTATCTTATCAAAAAAATGTAGCGTTTTCAAAAAATTTGCCTAGAAATCAAAGTCACTCATCCGGATTTCGATATCCTCCTACGCGTTTTAAATCTATTCTTTTTTGGTCACTTTTTTAGGCAACAAAAAAACATGACCTTCCTCTTCTGAGACCAGTGGTCATGTTTTATCTTAATAATGAGATATTATTCTCCCAAAACAGCTGCTGCTAAAGCCTGTTGAATCGCAATAACACTTTGATCGCTCTTAAACTGTAAGGTTTCAGCAGGTTCCATAGCAGAGGAGACCCATATTTTTAATTCAGCATCCAAATCAAAATGCCCTGATGTTTCGACTGTAAAACGAGAAATAGAGCGATAAGGAATAGACTTGTAAGATACTTTCTTGCCTGTCATTCCTTGTTTATCCACTAGAATTAAGCGTTTTTCAGTAAAAACAATTAAATCCCTAACCAATGAAAAAGCTAGTTCTACTTGCTCTCCAGTGACTAAAACATCTACTAGTTGAGCTTGAATTTTTTGATTGTCTTGCTGTGACGCATTGCCTAATAATCCTGATAATAATCCCATAGGATATCCTCCTTTTTTAGTAACTATACCACAATTGTTAATGATAGTCACACCAAACGAAAAGAGACTAGACAACGGAATCTAGGCAGAAAAAAACTAGACCTCGTGATGCCAGTCTCCGTCAGAATTACATTTTTTCTTCCAATGTGACGTCTGGGTATTTATCTGCAAACCAGCGAAGGGCAAATTCGTTTTCGAATAGGAAGACAGGCTGATCAAAACGATCCTTAGCTAAAATGTTTCGGCTTGACGACATGCGTTGATCCAAATCATCTTCTGAAATCCAGCGAACAGTCTTTTTACCCATCGGTGTCATCACAACTTCAGCGTTGTATTCACCTTCCATCCTGTGTTTAAAGACTTCAAACTGCAACTGCCCTACAGCACCTAACATGTATTCACCTGTTTGATAGTTTTTATAAAGTTGAACAGCTCCTTCTTGCACCAACTGTTCCATTCCCTTATGGAATGATTTTTGCTTCATGACATTTTTAGGAGAAACTTTCATAAAAATTTCTGGGGTAAAGGTTGGCAGTGGTTCAAATTCAAACTTACGTTTACCAACGGTCAAGGTATCCCCAACTTGGTAGGTTCCCGTGTCATAAACCCCAATAATATCTCCTGCTACCGCATTTTGGACATTCTCGCGCGATTCTGCCATAAACTGGGTGACGTTAGACAACTTTGCACCTTTGCCAGTTCGGGTTAAGTTAACAGCCATCCCCTTTTGAAATTCACCTGACACAATACGCACAAAAGCGATACGGTCACGGTGTTTAGGGTCCATATTGGCTTGAATTTTAAAGACAAAGCCTGAAAACTCTTTATCCAGAGGGTCAATCATGACATCTTCAGTCGTTTTGTGACCATGAGGTTCTGGAGCAAATTCCAAGAAAGTATCTAAGAAGGTCTGCACACCAAAGTTTGTCAGCGCTGAGCCAAAGAAAACAGGGGTAAGTTTCCCATCTAAAACAGCTTGTTCCGAAAAATCATTACCGGCTTCCTGTAACAATTCAATATCTTCTAAAACTTGTTCATAGAAAGGGTTTTTCGCAAAAAGAGTTGCCCCTTCTTCAAAATCAGCAAATCGTTGATCTCCTTTGTAGAGTTCTAAACGCTTGTTGTGCAAATCATACAAGCCCTCAAAGGCACGTCCCATACCAATAGGCCAATTCATTGGATAGGAAGCAATCCCTAAGACCTCTTCTAATTCTTCCAAGAGTTCTAAAGGCTCACGACCGTCACGGTCTAATTTGTTAATAAAGGTGAAGACAGGAATATTACGGTGTTTGACAACCTCAAATAATTTTTTCGTTTGCGCCTCAATACCTTTTGCTGAGTCAACAACCATGACAGCTGCATCTACCGCCATTAAGGTACGGTAAGTATCTTCAGAAAAGTCTTCGTGTCCTGGGGTGTCAAGGATGTTAACCCGTTTGCCAGCATAATCAAATTGCATTACTGATGAGGTTACGGAAATTCCACGTTGTTTTTCAATATCCATCCAGTCTGACTTAGCAAACTGACCTGATTTTTTTCCTTTTACAGTCCCCGCCTCGCGGATCTCACCCCCAAAATAGAGCAATTGTTCAGTGATTGTTGTCTTCCCTGCATCCGGGTGACTGATAATAGCGAAGGTACGGCGCTTTTTAATTTCTTCTGTAAGTGACATTCTTTTTTCCTTGTGTGTTAAAATGGCAGAGCTTTTCTCTGAGTTATTTTCGTTAGGTATTACTCGTTTATCAAAAGATTTAGGCTACATTGGTCTTCTCCATATACGATTAGCCTCTAAAGTTTTTCAAAACTGGTATTATAACTTATCTTAGGCTATCAATGAGTATCTTTTCTAAAAAAATCGAGCCTGGAAATAATCCCAGACTCTTCTTATTATAGCTGATTTTAAGTGCTTTTTCAACGGCTTACTTTTCCTTAGAATAGGCAAATTCTAGTTGCTGTGATTCTCCAAATTTCACATAGGACCATTCTATCAATTTAACCATCCCAGTCAACCCTCCAGTCACAATCACAAAGTTTAGCAACAAATGACGGGTATGGATAACAGGAATATCTGTTACAAAGCCATAATTGCCCTTAGTCAGGAGACTGACAATAAGGAGGAGGAAATTAACAGTTGCAAAATAGCGTAATACTAGAACGGGCTTTAATTGGCTTGGATTATAAAAACGCAAGAGATAAATCAACCCATTAACCAAGAGAGCATAATGACCTAAGTAGAATGCCACATTCGCCACGTGCCATAGCTTGAAAGGATAGAGGTCTGGTGATAAAAGTGCCAAGAAAGTCCCGCCTATCCCCAAAATCATAAACAATTGTTTAAAACTGTTACGATCCGGTAGGAAAAAGACTGCCAGCATGGCAATACGGCAATGATACAAAGGCAAGGCTTCATTTAAAGGAAAACCTCTTAAGACATACCAAGTGTATAAACCAATCAGCTGTGATAACTGTAATCCCAAGAAAAAATAGCGATAAGGTTTTGATTGATAAGCTTGAAGTGTCAAAAAGACAAGCAATGGTGCTATCAAAAGTGATGACACATAAAAAATAAGTGAGGTGTGAGGTAACCCAATCGGGTCAATTGCAAAAAAATCCATAACCATCCCTTTCTACGTTTTTTCATTATACCTTAATCTTTATGAGAGAACAAGCCCTTCTCTGTGCTTTTTCTAAAAAGTAAGGCTAAGGTAAGTCTTCACTTTAATTTTCAACTAAATGATTGACCAATTTAGCCAGCCCCATTGAGTTACTCCCTTTTAAAAGAATTTGGTCAGAGGGAGCAAGTAATTGTTGCACCTGTCTTCCCATGTCTTCAAACTGATCTTCTTGCTGATTTTTTTGGAAGAACTGAACATGTCCTTCAGGATAAAACTCATGTGCTAATTGGGCTAACTCTTGAATATCATCACCATAAAAAACAAGTTGGTCAATGCGATCAGGTGACAATTGTTTGATTAACTGCGAATGTAGGGCAACAGAATCTGGTCCTAATTCTTTCATGTCAGCTAGCACTGCAATCTTTTTTCCACCGGGGTTCTTTGCTATGTTAGCAAAGGTTTCTAAAATCAGGCGCATGGCTGTCGGATTGGCATTGTAAACATCTGATAAGATGTCAGCACCATTAGCAGCTTTTTTCCATTCTGTACGATTAGCAGTGAGTTGAACAGACTCTAACGCCTCGATAATATCCTCATCTGCTACTGCCAACAATTTGCCAACATAGGCTGCTACCATAGCATTGGTCGCGTTGTATTTTCCTGGTAGAGGTAGGGACACAGGTGTTGCTAACACATTTGTTGTAAACGTTAAGCTATCTTTTTCTTCTCGAATATCAGTAACATTCAATTCTTGGTAGTCGCCAAATCGAATGACCATCTGGTTTTCTGGAAGATAAGGATCGATAATCGAATCACCTGGGGCAATTAAAATGCCATTTGAATCCATTCCATCAACAATTTGCATTTTCCCTTGAGCAATCTTGTCACGTGACCCAAAATATTCTAAATGGGCTTCGCCTACCAGAGTTAAAACAGCAATACGGGGTCTTGCAATTTCAGAGAGAAGATGAATATCTCCCATGTGGTCTTGTCCCATCTCAAGAACAATTTTTTCGGTATCTTCAGGCATGTGGAGAACGGTGTAGGGTAATCCGATCTCATTATTGTAATTTCCCTGCGTTTTATAAGTTTTATAGGTTGTTGATAGGACTGCGCTGATCATATCTTTGGTAGAGGTTTTCCCATTTGAACCTGTCACGGCTATCACATCCACGCGCATCTTATCGATGTAATACTGGGCTAACGTTTGAAAAGCTTTTAGGCAATCGTTAACAAGAAGATGGGGTTTACCTGGCAATTCTTTTTCTGAGAAAGTAGCAACTGCTCCATTTTCGAAAGCTAAATCAATAAAATCATGTCCATCTCTCTCGCCTTTAAGGGGTAAAAAAAGATCTCCTTCTGTAATCTTACGGCTATCAAACTCAATCTGATTCAGAGGGACGTCGTCCAGATCAGATACATTATTTTGGGCATCAACAATTTTAGCCACTTCATGTAAGGTTAGTTTCATCTTGTTTTCCTTCTAAGAACACTTGTTTTTACAATTTCCTTTCTATTATAGCATAAAATATTAGAAAATTTTCTAAAATGTCCAAGTCCTTTTACCGCCCTGCCATTCTTTCTAAAAACCTCAAAAAGGATGGGGTGCGGAAAACATCTTGGCGATGTTCCACGTCCCATCCTAATAAGCAAGTCAGTTCAGTAATGTATAAACCTTAAATAAGGTGACTTTCGCGCTGATCAAACATTTCTTGCGCTAATGTGACCAGTTCCTCTATCAAATCAGAATAAGCCAATCCCATATTTTCCCATAAAAGGGGATACATAGACCATTGAGTAAAGCCTGGCATAGTGTTTAGTTCGTTGAGGTAAATCTGTCCATCTTGACTTAAGAAAAAGTCACAACGAGACAAACCACAGCCTCCCAAAGCTTTAAAGGCAGACTCCGCATAAGTGCGCATCTTAGTCATCGTATCCTGATCAATTTCGGCAGGAATAGCCATGGTAATTTTGTTATCGATGTATTTAGCCTTATAGTCGTAAAACTCAACATCCTTAACGACTTCGCCAGGTAAGGTCGACCTGACCTCTGTATTGCCAAGAAGACCAACTTCGATTTCTCTTGCAACCACACCTTGTTCAATCAAGACACGGCTATCATAGGTCAGTGCTAATTGAATAGCCTCTTTTAATTCCTCTTTTGTTTGGGCTTTAGAAATACCTACTGAAGAGCCCATATTAGCTGGCTTCACAAAAATAGGAAAGGCTAAGGTAGCTAGCGTCTCTGTCAAACAAGCTTCTAAGTCCTGCCCATCAATATAAACAGTATAAGCCACCTGAGGAATACCTGCCGACTCTAAGACACGTTTTGTGGTGATTTTATCCATAGCCACACTGGATGAAAGGATGTTAGTCCCTACATAAGGCATTCGTAACACTTCCAAAAAACCTTGAATAGAGCCGTCTTCTCCCATAGGTCCATGTAAAACTGGAAAAACAACGGCATCTTCTTCATAGATATCGCTTGGCTTGATCTGCTGCTCATACTGAATCGTACTATTGGTCATCAAGCGTTCTGTGGCTGCTGGCTTTTCTGAAAATTCTTGGGTTTTGATGAATTGACCTGTCTGACTGATAAAATAAGTTTTCACCAAAAACTTATCATAGTTAACTGCTCGCATCACGCTCTCTGCTGAAAGCACTGAGACTTCACGTTCTGCTGATCGGCCTCCATATAATAGAACTAACGTTTGTTTAGACATAGCTAACCTTTCCTAACTGAATTAAATGTCTCCTTATTATAGCAAAAAGGAGGAGGCTTTTCAAAATCTTCTGATAATAGTTATCTCTGCTGAAGTTACTTGAGGTAATCTTTAAAACCTCTTGACCTCTTGAGGCTTTTACGAAGCAAAAATGCCTTTTTCTGCCAGCACTTAAAGTTCTGTGCGGTTTTCAATAGCTCTTAACAAGGTGACTTCATCTGCGTATTCAATATCTGACCCCACTGCGAGCCCTCTTGCTAAGCGGGTAACTTTGATTCCTGCTGGTTTCAAGACCCGTGAGATATACATAGATGTTGCTTCGCCATCAGCTGTGGCATTGGTCGCTACGATAACTTCAGTCACTTTACCGTCCATTAAACGAGTAATTAAACTTTTTAGATTGATATCATCCGGACCAACACCATTCATCGGTGAAATTAAACCATGCAGCACATGGTAATAACCATGATACTCTTGAATTTTTTCCATAGCAGAAACATCTTTAGCATCTTCCACCACAAGAATCGTTGTCTGGTCACGACTTGTATCTGTGCAGATAGAACAAGGATCATCATCTGTCAGGTTGCCACAAATGGAACAATAGGTTAATTCTCTTTTAGCTGCCAATAAATTTTTAGCAAAGTCATTGACATCCTCGTCAGACATTCCAATTGTGTAAAAGGCAAGTCTAGTTGCCGTTTTTACCCCAATTCCTGGGAGCTTGGAATAACTTTCGATTAATTTTGCAATAGGGGTTGGGTAAAACACTCAATTCTCCTTTATGGTTTTCTGTACATTGTCATATATAGTGTTATCATTTCTTTAGCAATTAATTGCTGTGCCTTAGCCAGTGAATTGGTCGCATGTGGATACATTACTGCAACAGCGATGTCAGCGTCATCACTTGGTCCATAGGCTACAACATTTAAATTGTAAGTTGCTAAAGGTTGCCCTGTTTTATCCTTAACATAGGTTTCAGCTGTTCCTGTTTTAGCGCTGATACTAATTGGTCCACCTGATAATTCTCGACCTGTGGCATAACCACTGCCACTATTCACCACCTGATAAAAACCATCTTGAATAATCGCCAATTGGTCTCCTGATAAATGAACTTTGTTCAGCAAGCTAGTTTCAATTGCCTGACTTAACTGCCCTGGTCCTTGGCTGCCATCATCTTGGTAAATACCCTCAACAATATGTGGGGCAACCCGATTACCACCATTAGCAATAGTGGCTACATATTGCGCTAACTGCATTGTCGTGTAGTTATCAAACTGACCAAAAGATTCGCTTAGAACATTTGAAATGGTGTAATTGTCCGTTAAATAGCCTCTAGATTCTCCCGGCAAATCAATTCCTGTTGGCACACCCATGCCAAATTCCGCGTAGGCCTTTCGCAACGCTGACATGGTTTCTGACATTCCAGAACTTGTTAAAGACATGCCCGGATAATACTCTTGACCCATCATTTTCAGGGTCAACTTTACCATGTAGGTATTTGAAGAATATTCTAAAGCTTGGCTAGCAGTGATTGGCAACTGTCCAGCTGTAAACCAAGAATTAATAGGTTTAGAATCTCCAAATTGAATCGATTGGTCCGTAAGAAGCTCATTTCCCTCAATGGCTCCTGCCTGCCAACCTGCTGCCAGAGTAGCTCCTTTAACAACAGAACCAGGGGTAAACACGTCGGTAATAGTTCCCAAAGCATCACTATCCACTTGACCTGTCTCCTTGTTATGAGATAAGCCTGACATAGCTAAAACTGCTCCTGTTTTTGGATTCAGCGCAACAGCATAGATTCCTTCAGAATAATCCGCTTGACCACTGGCCACTTCAGCCTCATAATATCGCCTTATGATGTCATCTACGCCTTGCTGATAGTCCAAAGGAATCGTTAATTTGATATTTTTACCCGGCTCTCCCTTATCAAGTTGCTGTTCAGAGAGGATTTTGCCTGTCTTATTAGTCTTTATTTCTTTAATCACGTGGTTCCCTTGAAGAACGGATTCGTATTGTTTTTCAAGGTAGGAAGTCCCCACACGATCATTCATAGCATACCCTTTTTTGAGGTACTGATTAACTTCTTCTTTAGGAAGACCTGCTTCCTCACTAGATACTTTTCCTATAAGGGCTGTTAAGCTTGTATTGGCAACCTGTCGTTCCCAATCGGTCCCAATAGCAATACCTGGTAATGTTGTTTGATTAGCCCGAATATTTTTAATAATTTCTTCATTTAAGGGGTTGGTTCTTAAATTAACCGTTGTAAAAACAGCCGCTCCATTCATTTGATTAAAAATGGCAATGGTTTTCAAGTCCTCATCTGAATAATGAAGGTCGCTTTCTTTTACAGAAGCAACAGCATTGGCATAAATCGTCGCTTCCGTTAAGCGATTGCCAAACCGGTCTAGAACAGCCTTTTTAGGAAGTCTCTTAACAATGTTGGCATACACATCTGGATCAGCCAAATAAAAATCTTTTTTAGCTCGGCTTGTCACGCTAGCTTCTGGGTACGAAACATAACTTGCCAGATGCTTAGCTAGAACTTTCAGTTCGTTAGCACTGGCTTTTGGACTTCTGGTGTAAGTAACCACATCTTTTATGGCATTTGAGACAAGGGGTTTGCCACTAAAATCAAAAATTTTTCCACGAGGTTGAGCCACTTTAACCTTATAAACGGTAGAAGATTTTAGCTTACTCACGTAAAAAGAGGTCGTGTAAATTTGCATGTAGGCCAACCGTAAAATCAGTCCGACAAATAATAAGACAATAATCAAAAAAAGGAGATGAAGTCGTCTCGGAATACTTGCTTTATTTTTAGTAATGAGTGATGCCATTGTGTTCTTCTGCTCCTCCTTTTTAAACTTCGCTTCTTATTTTATCACAAATTATAAAAAGAAGACCGGGAATAAAGTCTTCCCAGTCTAAAAATTTTATCTGAACTTATGCTTTCTCAGGATGATAGTAAGCTTTGAAATAAAAGAGACTCACAAAAATAGCTCCGCCAATAATATTACCGGCATAGACAAAGGTAAAGTTAAGGATAAAGTCCAACCAAGTTGCTCCACCTTCAAAAATTGCTGCTGGAATGACAAAAGCGTTTGCCACACTATGCTGAAAACCAAGTGCTACAAAGGTCATGACAGGGAACCAAGTACCAAGGAGTTTACCCGTAGCATCACTTGCGCCATAACACAACCATAAAGCAAGACCCACAAACCAGTTGCAACCAATCCCTGATACAACGGCTTGTAAAGGTGTTGCGGCTATCTTAGCATGAGCCACTTCTATCACTTCTTCTTTAAAAATTCCTGCCGAGGTCAATCCTAGAAAATGCCCAAAAACAAAGGCTACAAATACCGCACCAATAACATTAAATAAGGTAATGATGAGCCAGTTGTTTATTAAGTCCTTGGCTTTAATCTTTTTGGCGAAAAAAGCCGCTGAAACAGCCATCATGTTTCCTGTAATTAATTCTCCACCAGCCATCAAGATAATAATCAATCCAATTGGAAATGCACAGGCCCCCAGAACACTCGAGAAAGCTCCAAATGTCTCTAAACCACTAGCAGCAATCCTAACGTAGAGCAAGTAGCCTAAACTAATCATTGCGCCTCCAATAAAGCCTAAAATAGACTTGGCAAGAAATGGCTTACTAATCTTATGCTCTCCAATATGAATCGTTGATGCTAAAATCTGTTCTGGTGTTTTCATGACATCTCCTTTTGTTATCGTATTCACAAATGCACTTTTTAGTATATCAATTTTTTTAAAAAATGCAAGCCCTTCCATAGTGAAAGGGCCAGTTTTATAGATGGAGTAGCCATCAAGACTACCTAGCTAAAGTTTTGCAATGGATAAGTCTAATTCAGCAGCTAAAAATCTCCAGAGAGCTAAAGCAAGATAAAAATCTACCATGCCATGAATCAGAGACCCCACACCAATCAGGCCAAACATTGACCAAAAATAGGATAAAGAAGTTGCAGTTGTTGCTGTCATAGCATAGACAACCACAAATTCAGTCAATCCATGAAGAACATTGACTAAAAAGGCAAACCAAAAGGTTTTGAGTGGAGATTTAATCGTTTGAGGGGATTTGCTCAACCACCAAGCTGCCAAGACAGCAAACAAAAGGTGCGAAAAAGCTCTCAAGACAATAATAAGGGGAAAGCCAGCCAATAAAAAACCTAGCCCCGTTCCAAGGGCTACAAAAAGAGCCACAGGAACAGATATGAAAACAGCTAGAAATAAGGGAACATGACTAGCCAGTGTGAAAGAGGCTGGGCCGATAATCAGCTTAAGAGGCATAATCATTGGAATTAAAATAGCAAAAGCAACTAAGATCGAAACATAGGCAATTAATTGTGTTGGTTTTTTAGTCATTATATCTCCTTTTAAGAGATAGTATAACGCATTGTTTTACAAGTGTCAAGACACCTATAAAACAATGCGCTGTTCCGATTCCTATTTATTCTTTGGACTCTCTACCGACCAGTATATAGAATGCCCGCTGCTTCTAAATCTTGGGACATTGCTTCAAAAGCTTCTTGACTCGGACAGGAAATCAAATGGCTGTGCAACCCTTCTGTCAAAGATGATAGTAATTCAGCATTAGAGTAGTTTAGTTTTTTCATAAAGTTAGTCACATCAGACTGACTTTTTATATTCAAGGGGGCTGTAATCATGCCATAAATAGGATGTTCTACTTCAACAGTAGTAATAATTCCCTGATGCGCTAAAATGATTTGCAATTCTTTTTCTGTCTCTGCCAAACCGTGTTGACAGACAATGCGGGCACAAAATTGGTGACTAAACAGAGCTGTTGACATGATATAGCCTTTAGGAGTTGAAATGATATCAATTTGTTGGGCACGAAGTAAGGCAACATCTCCAACAATGACTTGGCGACTAACACCCAGCAACTTAGCCAAATAAGTAGCGGACAGGGCCTCATGTTCGCCAGTTAAGTACTCAATAATTTTTTGACGACGTTCTTCTGCTTTCATAATCTATCCTTTTTTTCAAGTTAGTTCTATCATACCACATTTTTCAGAAGAAACTCCTGTCTCTCATAAGTAAGACAAGAAAAAACCAGACCAAAGTCTGGTTTCACAATTATTCACCACCGAGGTAGTATTCTTTAACAATGTTAAGTTTTTCATCCAATTCGAAAACAAGTGGTGGGAAGTTTGGAATTTCCACATCCATGATTTCGTCATCTGAAAGACCTTTAATGTGTTTAACAAGAGCGCGGATTGAGTTACCGTGTGCGCCAACAAAGACGTTTTTACCGTCAAGAAGAGCTGGAGCAATTTTTTCTTCCCAGTAAGGCATTGCGCGTTCAAGAGTTACTTTTAAGTTTTCAGCATCTGGGATAAGAGCTGGATCAAGATCAGCATAACGACGATCATTGTGTGCTGAATACTCGTCATTTTTATCCATAGCTGGTGGTAAAACATCGTATGAACGACGCCAAATGTGAACTTGCTCATCACCAAATTGTTCAGCAGCTTCTGCTTTGTTTTTACCAGTTAAAGCACCATAGTGACGCTCGTTCAAACGCCATGATTTTTCAGTTGGTACCCACAATTGACCAGCATTTTCAAGAGCAAGGTTAGTTGTTTTAATTGCACGTGTTAATACAGAAGTGAATGCCAGGTCAAATTCGATGCCTGCTTCTTTGATCAATTTACCAGCATCAATTGCTTGTTGTGTTCCTTTTTCTGAAAGATCAACATCTGCCCAACCAGTGAAGAGGTTAGCTTTGTTCCATTCTGACTCACCGTGGCGAGCGAAAACCAATTTTACCATGAGTTAATATCTCCTTTTAATTTAAAGGTTGCTACCTTTTTACAATTCCTATTTTACAAAAAATATAGCAAAAAAGCTAGTCTATTCTGACTTTATTGAAAATCATAATGTGACTATCATGAAAATTTCAAATGTTCGTCAATAACAGTAATATATTTACATTTTTGTAAAAATAGCTTGCTATTATTCATGCCTAGTGGTAGAATAGAAAAAATTTGTCTAAAATATGGAGGAAATAATGGTTTCTACTGCTACACAAATTGGTCATTTCTCTTTTGATAACTGTTTGATGAATGCTGCTGGTGTTTATTGCATGACAAAAGAAGAGCTTATGGAGGTTGAAAAGTCTCAAGCCGCTTCCTTTGTCACCAAAACAGGGACGCTTGAAGTTCGTCCAGGTAATCCAGAACCTCGCTACGCAGATACTCGTCTTGGTTCTATCAATTCAATGGGACTCCCTAATAATGGTTTTCGCTACTACTTAGACTTTGTCAGTGATCTTGCCAAAACCGGGCAACATAAACCTCATTTTCTCTCCGTTGTCGGGCTATCTCCTACTGAAACCGAAACCATTTTAAAAGCCATCATGGCTTCAGATTATGAGGGTCTAGTGGAACTAAACCTTTCTTGCCCTAACGTTCCAGGAAAACCACAGATTGCTTACGATTTTGAAACCACTGATCAACTTCTAGAGAACATCTTTACCTATTACACTAAACCTCTTGGTATCAAATTACCTCCTTATTTTGACATTGTGCATTTTGATCAAGCGGCTGCTATTTTCAATAAATATCCCCTTTCCTTTGTTAACTGTGTCAATTCTATCGGAAATGGTCTAGTACTTGAGGATGAGCAAGTCCTCATCAAGCCTAAAAATGGCTTTGGTGGCATTGGTGGAGATTATATTAAACCTACTGCTCTAGCCAATGTCCATGCGTTTTACAAACGCTTAAAACCTTCTATCCACATTATTGGTACAGGGGGAGTTAAAACAGGACGCGATGCCTTTGAACATATTCTTTGTGGCGCCAGTATGGTTCAAATTGGTACGGCTCTTCATCAAGAAGGACCGGCTATCTTTGAGCGGGTGACCAAGGAATTAAAAACGATTATGGCAGAAAAAGGCTACCAACGTTTAGCAGATTTTCGTGGGAAATTACGCTACAGAGATTAATCTTAATAGTCAAAGAAGCTTGGAGAGTGGTACTTTGTACACTTTCCAAGCTTCTTTTTAAAATGGAAATTTTTTTGAAGGGACGGCATCATTTTCTTGGGCCTGTTTTTGCTGGTCAGTGGATTCAACTTTCCTTTTTTGCTTGCGCTCAAATCGTTGATATGAATAGAAAAACAAGATGATTTTGATTATTGAAAATACAGCTAAGCCAATAGTAATAATAGTAAACATAGAATGGTTTTCTCTTTCCTCAATCTCACTATTATTATAAACACTTTCACGTCTTCAAGCAAGTTTCCTGTTACTTATAAGAAAGTAAGCGCAAGCTATTCAAAATTACTAAGATTGTTGATCCTTCATGCCCAACTACCCCAAGAGGTAAGTTTACCACTTGAAAAACATTAGCTAAAATCAATAGAGTAATAACAGACAAAGCAAACACAATATTTTGTTTGACAATGGTTTTCATTTTGCGTGACAGCTGAATCGAAAAAGGAATACGAGTCAAGTCATCCATAATCACACTGTCTGCACTTTCCATAGCGATATCTGTTCCTGATCCAATAGCATAAGAAACATCCGCCTGAGCAAGGGCAGGAGCATCATTGATGCCATCTCCTACCATGGCCACAAAGCCATATTTTGCTTTGAGTTCTGTTAGTTTTGCGACCTTATCTTGAGGCATACAATTAGCAACAACTTCGTCAATACCAAGCTTTTGGGCAACATAATTAGCAGTTCGTTCTTGGTCCCCTGTTAACATGACCGTCTTGATTCCCATAGCATGAAGAGCTTCAATGGCACGTTTTGACTCTAATTTGATGTCATCTAACAAAGCATAGTAGGCTACTAGTTGGTTGTGGCGAGAAACAAAGATAAGAGTTTTCCCTTGACTTTCTTCTACCTGAATCGTTTCTTCAAAAGCTGAAAGATCTGGCACCATCTCTAAAATAAAGGATTTCTTCCCAATGCGCCATTCTTGACCTTGATAGAACCCTTGGAATCCTTTCCCGGAAATCTCTTCTAATTGGTCAAAATTCAGTGCTTCTACTGCTTCAGTGTGTTCAAGAAGGGCTTTAGAAATAGGATGGGTACTGGCAGATTCGGCTCCTTTTACCAGTCTATTCACAAGTAATTCATCTGTTAAATAATGCGCAGCTACGACAGATGGTTTGCCTTGAGTTAGGGTTCCTGTTTTATCCATCACGACAGCCTGAATATCTCCCATGTTATCGACAATATCCCCTCCTTTGATAATCAATCCCTTTCTGGCTGCACGAGAAATAGCAGCCAAGCTAGCAGGTGTGGAACTGGCAATTAGGGCACATGGTGAAGCTACTGTCAATAGAATCATCCCTCGATAAAAAGCATCCAACCAGGTCCAAGCAAGAACAAAATGACTAAAGAGAATAAAGGCAGGGACAAGAACAAGGACAAATTTAACATAGCTATCTTCTAAACTCTCAATAAAGGTGGCTGTTTTACTCTTTTGACCTTGGGCAGATTCTACCAAACTTACAATCTTAGCAAAAAGGGTATTGTCATTTTCAACAGTAACCAACATATCGATCGTTTGCCCTTGGTTAATGGTTCCTCCAATAAGTTCTTGACCTTTTGTCTTATCAACAGTAATCGGCTCACCAGTAACCATAGACTCGTCAAATTGACCAAAAGTACTCAAGAGTTCCCCGTCAATTGGAACAGCTTCGCCTTTACGAACCTGCAAACGATCTCCAATAGTCAAAAGCTTGGTCTCAACGTCTACAATACTACCATCTTCTTGATAACGACGTGCTGTATCTGGCGTTAAAGACATTAAGGCAGAAATAGCATCTTTACTTTTTTCCATGGCCATTTCTTCAAGGGTATTAGATAAAGAAAAGATAAAAATCAGCAGAGCGCCTTCCAACCAGTAGCCAATGATTCCAGCACCGATAGCAGCTAAAATCATCAGGACATCTACTGACAAATGGTTATGTTGCACCAAATCCAATAAGCCAGCTTTTGCAGATTCGTAACCTCCAATTAAGAAAGCCAAAATAAAAATGGCAGAGGCAACATGTGGCAATGGTCCAAGAAAGGCTAAGCCAATAATGATTAATACCAGACAGGCTAAAGTCTCCATAAGATGAAGATGGTCTATGATCCATGCTTTGATTGTCATTTTAGTTTCCCTCACAATTAAAAATTCTCTCAATCTTTAAGATATATTAATTATAATAATTCTAAATAGATAAGTCAAGTAATTTAGAACAATTCTAAATAAAGTTTTTTTAGATAATCATCTCTTTGAAAAATCTCATAGCTACCATTTGCAAATACGAGAAAATCCTATTCCAAACTAAGGAAATGTTATACTGATAGGAGGAGGATTGACCGCATGGCAAAACCGTTAGGAGAAACATTTCGTGAGTTAAGGCTAAATCGAAACCTTTCCTTACAACAAATTGCAGGAGACTCTGTCTCACTGTCACAATTATCACGTTTTGAAAGGGGACAGTCAGATATTTCCCTCAATAAATTTTTAGTTGCCTTAGATAGGATGCATGTTGAAGTAAAAGAATTTATGGATGTCGCTTCTGACTTCAAAAAAACTGAGCAGATTCGTTTTATGTCACATTTAATTCCGCTTGAATATGCCCGTGATGTGGAGGGATTTAAAGCTTTGCAGGAGGAAGAAAAACGGAAATACCAAGAGCAGCCTGATTGGAAAAGGTATTATTTAAACGTTATTTTACTACAAGGATTTATTTGTAAGTGTGACCCAACAATTCCTTTTCCCAAAGCTTATCTTGATGACGTTACTGATTATCTCTTTAGCACTGAGCAGTGGCGGATTTACGAACTCATTTTGATTGGCAATCTTTATCTCTTTATCGATATACCACTGCTCGACAGAATGGGACGAGAGATTCTTAACAATCATCATTACTATCAAGATATTTCCAGTCATAAGCATTTAGTAACCATTACCCTCTTAAATATCTGGGAGACGTGTCTGCACCGACAGGCTCTATCCTATGCCACTTATTACCAAGACCAGCTAAAACCTTTATTGACAAATGAGACCAAGTTATATGAAAAAACCATCTTCTTGTTTTTACAAGGTCTACAGGACTATTTAACTGGGGACTGCCTAGCTGGTATTCAAAAAATGACAAAAGCTATTGATATTTTCGAAGCATTGGATTGTCCTCATATGGCTCATAATTACCGCTCAGACTTTGAACGATTTGTTAAATCTCTTACCTAATTTGCAAAAAAATCAAAAACCTCCTAAAAGTGATTTATAATAACATCACTTTACTGCGGAGGTTTTTTAATGACAAAAAATGAATACCGACTCTTAACAAGTCGTGCTGTTAACAAGATTGGCAATGTGATTTACGATTATGGCAATAGCAGTTGGATTGCTGGTCTAGGTGTAGTAGGGCAAAAATACCTCGGTTATTACCAGTTAGTTGATAGCCTGATTGCTCTCTTTTTAAACCCAATTGGTGGTGCTATCGCTGATCGTTATAAACGTCGACAGATTCTGTTATGGACTGATGCAATCGGAGCCATAGCCTGTGGCTTATTAACTTTCATGCCTAGCAAGCAAGGCATGCTGTTTGGTCTTATTACTGTCAATGCCATTTTAGCCATCTCACATGCCTTTTCTGGTACCTCTTTTCGTGCCTATGTTGTCACCCTTGTTAAGGAAGAAAGGTTAGTGGACTTTAATGCACATTTGGAAATTATTTCCCAAATCATTAGTATTTCGTCTCCTTTGCTGGCTTTTTGGGTCGTTGATCGTCTCGGATTGAGACCCGCCTTGCTGCTAGATAGTATCAGTTTTGCCCTTTCCTTCGTCTGCCTATGGTCAATCACCACCAAAGAAACTCATCTTCAGCCCAAATCTGGTCAAATCGATATTAGGCATTTACTGACAGACATAAAAGAAGGCTTAGACTTTATTCACCGAGAAAAAGAGATTTTCTTTCTCCTCACAATCGCAACCTTGGTTAATTTTTTTATTGCTGCCTTTAATTACCTTCTCCCCTTCTCCAATCAGTTGTTTAATCGTTCCTCTAGTTACGCTACCATGCTGTCACTTGGAGCTGTGGGAGCCATTTTAGGAGCACTTTTTGCTAACAAATACTTCAAAAATAATTACCAAAGTCTCTTAATTGCTTTAGGAATTAGTGGCTTGGGACTTGCGATGCTTACTCCATTACATCTTGCTAAGGTTTCTACCTTAGTCTTAGCCTCTGGTAACCTTTGGTTTGAATGTTTTCTAACCATTTTTAACATTCACTTCTTTTCCATGGTTCAAAAAAAGGTCCCAAAAGCCTTATTAGGACGTGTCTTTAGTTCTATTTTTACCCTTGCTGTTTTACTGATGCCCTTAGCTACCATCCTCATGACAGCCTTGCCAATGTCTGTTAATCCTCTTAGTTTTTCCCTAATCGGATTTGGCATAAGCCTCTCTTCCCTGTTAGCCTATGTCTACGCCCGTCAACACTTCATGTAACACTACTATCAAAAATTTTTTACTATAACAATTCAGGTGATGCGCAGAACCTTTTTAAGCTGTTATTCACATGACCATAGAAAGAAGCGTAACGATAGCTGACACCATGAAACACTACTAATTTCATAGCCAAACATACAAAAAAGCCCACTGCACAGGCTATAACGCTTGTACAATGGGTTTTTATCTATGCAATTATTTAACAGCGTCTTTAAGAGCTTTACCAGCTTTGAAGGCTGGAACTTTTGAAGCTGCGATTTCGATTTCTGCACCAGTTTGTGGGTTACGACCTTTACGAGCTGCACGTTCGCGTACTTCGAAGTTACCAAAACCGATTAATTGTACTTTTTCACCTTCAGCAAGAAAAGCTTCGATTGCAGAAAATACGGCATCAACTGCTGCTGCTGAATCTTTTTTTGTAAGTTCAGTTGCTTCTGCAACTTTTGCGATTAAATCTTGTTTGTTAGCCATTTAACAAATCCTCCAAATAATTAGTAAGCTTAATGCTTTAACAGATATTATCATATCTAAAAAAAGCGATTAGGTCAAGTATTTAACGTTATTTGGCCTTATTTCTTGTAAATATCGAAGCTGATTTCATCCTTAAACAAATCAATTTTCTTGGCCTTCAAATAGACTCTCGCATCGTTTTTAACCTCTTGCAAATTGACCACAATAGCTGATTGTTGTGGCATCACTTTCACAAACTTCGGCAACTTGTAGCTTGACTTCAAATATTGCAGAACATCTTTTTCAGGTAGAGGCAAGGTTCCTACTGAAAAAGAAATCACCTGTAGCTGAACAGCTCCATTATCTAAACGATGAGGTTGAAAGTAGATGTATAAAGGGACTTCATATCCTAGAAGTTGGTAGGTTCCTTCGAATAAAATGGAAGAAGAGGTGGCGTAGAATTTGTAATGCATCTTTTCAGACTGATAGTCCTTGAGGTAGCTGGCCACCGTTTCATTCAGTTGTTCTCTGCTTGTGGTGAACGTACCGACTTTAACATTTTTAGTGGCTTTTTGAGCAATTAAATCTGACTCAGGCTCTCTCACTTGAATAAGACGACTTCCAATAACTAAGAAAAAGGCGACATTGAAAGCCAACAAAAGCAAGAAGCCCCATTTCCACCAGTTAAGGGGTAATTTCTTTTCCATGTTTTCTGATTTTCTCCATTACTGCGTCTGACATGATTTGATAACCAGTATTATTGGGGTGAAAATGATCTCCCGTAAACAAGGCATCGTTAACAATTGTGGTTTGGTCTCCTGACGATTGAACAATCCCCTCTTGGCCATTAACCCCCTTATATAAGAGGTCATTGATAGGAACAAAATAAACATGCTTGTAATCACCAAGAACGTCCTTAGTTTTATCGTTCCAATCGTCAATAACCTTTTGCATATCGGTTAATTCTGGAAAATTCAAGTAGAAAGGATTATAAATCCCCAAAACAAAAATGGGTAGTTCCTTATTATCTTTTCTTGCTAAATCAATAATCTTCCGCAACCGCTCTTGATACTGACGAGCTGGTTTCTTAAAACTGGACACTTGTAAGTCAGCTAAATTGTTTCGAATAACGGCCATAACATCGTTACCACCAACTGTTAAAGTCATCACATCAGCTTTTTTTAAAGCTTTTCGAATGTCTTTTTCTTGGGTCATTCGATCAAGGATTTGCTGGCTGGTGTTCCCAGATACGCCATAATTTTGAGGGCTCACGTTAGCTTTTAGATAATCTCCCATATCACTTGCTAATAAGGGAACAAAACCACCTTGGTTGGTCAAGTCTCCCACGCCTTCAGTCAAGGAATCGCCTATGGCAACGTAATGGATATCCACTTGCTCATTTTTTAGAAAATCACTTTTTTTCAATCGTGAATCTGACTTAGGGATGAGAAAATTGAGCATTACGAACGCCAGGCCTAAACTGACCAGAAAGAAAAGGAGACCGTTAAGAAATCGACGATTATTCATAACGAACCATAACCGCAAAGGCTCCCTCACCCGTATGCGTCTGGATAATAGAGCCAGTTTCTAAAACCGTAATAAGTCCTGTGTAGTGAGCTGCAATTTTTTCTTTTAGCATTAAAGCAAGATCAGCTTCTCCAGCATAAGAAATGGCTACTTCAGCAATCGGACGGTGGCTGTTATCAGCCAGATAGCCATCTAACCATTTGGTAAAGGTTTTATTTCCTCTCCCTTTGACAAGAGTTCTGAGTTCATCATTTTTAAGTTCCATCAACACCCTAACATTTAGAAGTGAGCTAAGAACTCCCGTTACACGGCCGATTCGGCCCCCTTTGACAAGGTTTTCTAACGTTGAAACCCCAATATAGAGTTCTGTTTTTGACTTAATATCTTGAACCGCAGCCAAAATATCTTCTAGACTTGCACCCACTTGTGCCAACTTTGCTGCTGCAACAACTTGGAATTTCAAGGCTTGGTCTGTGAATCCAGAATCTAAAACCGTTACTGGCGCTTCAGCAATTTCTGCTCCTTGGCGTGATGCTTCGATAGTTCCTGATAAAGCTGGGGACAGGTGGATAGCAACAATGTCGGTTGCTCCTTCTTTAACAAGCTTCTCATAAGTTTCAGCAAAAAGACCAACTGGAGGTTGACTCGTTTTGGGAAGAGACTTGCTAGCCTTCATTAGGCTCAAAAAGTAACCTTCTTCTTTCAAGTCATTATCAGAATATAATTTACTATCAATCATAACGGATAGAGGCACTACGGTAATGTCCAAGGCCTTAACTAATTCTGGTTCAATGGTCATTGATGAATCTGCAACAATTTTAATAGTTCCCATGTATTTTTCCATTCTAGACTAGTTTCTCATCTCCTTATTTTATCACTCCTTGGCAAATAAATCAAAATTAGTCACGCATCTTCTGAGTATTTATTAACTGAGAAGTTAACAAACCAGCTGTTTTGTTTTTAAAGTATGATGACGCCATGAGTTTTAAACCAATATAAAACAGGAGCCTCATCTAAATGATCTGGCTCCTGTGTTGTGTTATCCATGTCTTATCTTCTCAGACCTGCCTTATCAGTCAATTGATGAGGGCTCAGTTTTTTTAATCACCAGAAGAGTTGCAAAACCTAGGCAAGTCATCCCGAACCAAGGCAGAGTGGTCCACGATTGATCTCCTGTTACTGGTAAATCTTTCTTCTCCTTGCGCACTAGGAAGCTAATTTTTCGGTTATAGGGCACGGGAACATCTTTTCTGTTATCCCCAATATAAGAAATAATGCGTCCTAACTCATCAATAATAACGCTTGGTTGATTCGTTTGGTGACTAGTTCCTCTTTTCCTATCAATAGTTTGTTCGACCTTTTTCTTTTCATAGTGGGCTGCTAAAACTTCGCCAAACACTTCACCATGAGAATACACCTGAGTTGTTAAATCAGACTTTTTAGACACTAAAGACGCTAATTTTGTAGTCGCTGCATTCAAAGCTTCCATTTTTTCAAGCAATTGACGCTTTGCTACCATATAACGCAGAGCTGGGCTTGGGGCTGTTCTCACGTGTGGTGTCGGTTTATCACTATTTTCCTGATCATCAAGAACCGGAAGACTAACAGAGATAGCGTTCATCAACATAGGCGTATCAGCTTCACCAGCAGAGGTTTCTGCTAAACTAGGCTTATCTAACCCTTCATCTTCAGCGGATGGCTCACCCTCTCTTTCAAAATAGTGACCCTCATCCTCTTCAAGATCATCCTCAAAATCATCTGCTAAAGGAAAATCTGGTATTTCCTGTTTTGCTTCGGACTGCTCTTGAGGCACGGATTTCGCAGAGGTTGATGTGTCTTGGTCAGTAGTTATTTGATGGTCTACTTTCACATCCTTACTTGACTGTTGAGTTGCTCTCACTGTTGAAAAACTGCAACTTAGGACCGCCAATACCATAATGCTTGCGAAATATATTTTTTTATTAGACATGTATGTCTCCTAGCTTAAAATTCTCTTATATATTCTACTATTTATCAGGGGTTTGTCAAGACAGTTGAGCAAAAAGAAACCGCCAAACGTCCTGCTAGATGGCATCGGAGCGCTAAGGCTCCAGAATCTAACAACAGGCTAATCCGACGGTTTCTCTTTCTTATCAAAAGACTATTCTATTGAATAGTCACAGTTTTTTCTGTTTATTAATGTTTGGCCAGTAATTCACGAGCCTGAGTGAGAGCAGCTTCTGTCATGTCTGCACCAGCAAGCATTCTGGCAATTTCTTCCACACGTTCTTCAGGAGTTAATAACCTTACCTTAGAAACGGTGGACTCTTCTTTACTTTCTTTAGAAATAAAATACTGATAATCAGCAATAGCAATAACTTGAGGTAAGTGTGAAATAGCGAGAACTTGCCCATGTCGCCCAATTTTATAAATCTTTTGGGCAATGGCTTGAGCAACTCGACCAGAAACACCTGTATCTACTTCATCAAAAACAATACTCGTTTTATCTTCTTTTTTAGAGATAGCTGCTTTGATAGCCAACATCAAGCGTGATAACTCTCCTCCAGAAGCCACCTTGACAAGGGGCTTGAATCCTTCGCCTGGATTAGTAGAGATGTAAAATTCCAAGCTTTCATTACCATCACGATTGAATTTTGATGTGGTAAAGTGAACTTTGAAATCTGCTTTTTCCATATAAAGTTCCTTAAGTTCAGCTTTAATCTCAGCTTCTAATTGCTCCGCCAATTGATGGCGAGAGACACTTAACTCCGAAGCAGCAGCAACCAATTGTTTTTCTAAGGCTTTCAATTCTGCCTCTAGATCCCCTGAAGACAACTCATCGCCTGTTAATAGCTGGTATTCTTTGACGATATTATCGTAGTAGTCAAGCACATCATTCACATTACCACCGTATTTACGGGTTAAGCTATTGAGTGTATCCAAGCGAAATTCAACTTCCTGTAATCGCCCACCATCAAAATCCAGTTGGTCAATGGTATCTGATAATTGCTTGCTCACTTCTTCAAGAATATAATAGGCTTCAGAAATCGAAGTCGACATCCCTTTGTATTCTGAATCAAACTGCTCAATTGATAGTAAGTCATTCATGCTAGAGCGAATATTGGATAGACTTGAAAAATCGTCATTATCTAGCATGACGTAGGCATTGGTCAGGGTATCAGCAATTTGTTTGTGGTTCATTAAGCGATCACGTTCTTGATTTAACCGGTCGTCCTCACCTCGACTCAAGGCAGCAACTTCAATTTCTGCTATCTGAAAGGCCAACATATCAATACGATCTTTGTGTTCTTTTTCATTTTTTTGTTTATCAATAACCTGGCGACGCAAGCTTTTATAACGATCAAAAATAAGCTGATAGTTCTCTTTCAATTGCTCAAAAGCCTTATCACCAAAAGCGTCCAAAATTTGCTGGTGGAGCTGTGGTCGCATTAATTCTTCTTGGTCATGTTGCCCATGAATATCTACCAAAAACTGTCCGACCTGTTTTAAGGTGGCTAGGTTAACCATCTGACCATTAATGCGGCTCACGCTTCTGCCATTGGCAAAGATATCCCGGCGAATAATCAGTTCTTCTTCCATAGCAATACCTGATGATTCCAGACACGCAACCAGTTCTGGGGTAGCATCTACCGAAAAGAACCCCTCAATTTCTGCTTTATTAGCTCCACGACGAATCACTTCTGTACTAGCACGCGCACCAAGCATCATATTCATGGCATCAATAATAATGGACTTTCCAGCTCCTGTTTCACCTGTCAAAACTGTCATGCCATTTTCAAAATTCAGAGAGATTTCCTCAATAATGGCAAAATTTTTAATGGAAATTTCTAATAGCATCACTTTCTCCCTGTTCTTCTAAGTTTGCCCCTGCATCCAGAGCAAGACTTCCTGACGAATCTTATCGGCATCTGCTGCTGATTTAGCAATCAAAAGTAAACTGTCATCATCTGCAATAAGACTAAAAATAGCTTCTGGAAAATCAGTTAACAAGTAACGTTTTATGAGTTTGCTATTTCCAGGAACTACTTTTAAATAAAGATGTTGCTCAAGTCCTGCTGTCGGGTCCGAAATAGCCAAAATGGTACTTTTAATAGAACGTGGTCCTTGAATAATCTTTTTACGACTATCTTGAGAAAGACCATAGATGTAACGTCCACTGCCAGAAGGAATCTTTACTATACCAATTTCATTCATGTCTCTTGAAATAGTAGCCTGGGTTAATTCTAACCCATGCTCTGCCAATAATCTTAAGAGATCATGTTGCGTCTCAATTGGATGCGTCAAAACCATTTTTTTGATTAATTCAAGTCGTTCACTCTTTTTCATGTTTCTCAAACTCCTTATGTGCCTTGGCAACAACTTTCTGAATCAAATGCGGGGCTAACGTTTCAGGTGTCTGTGACTTAGCAAGATGAGCTAAAAATTCGATATTGCCATGACCACCCTGAATAGGGGAAAAATCAAGTCCCTTAACTGTAAATCCGTAACCTGAGGCAAAATCCATGACCTTTTGAATCACTTTTTCATGAATCTGTTTGTCTTTGACGATGCCTTTTTTACCAATCTGCTCGCGCCCAGCTTCAAATTGCGGTTTAATGAGAGCAATAACCTGTCCCTGATCTGACAAAACGTTATGCAGGGCTGGCAAAATCAAGCTGAGAGAAATAAAGGACACATCAATACTGGCAAATACAGGCTGTCCCTCATCAAAGTCCTCTGGCTGAGCATAACGAAAGTTATACTGTTCCATACTTCTCACTCGTGGATCTTGTCTGAGTTTCCATACCAACTGGTTAGTCCCAACGTCGACGGCATAGACTAGTTTGGCCCCATCTTGTAACATAACATCGGTAAAACCACCTGTTGAAGCGCCAATATCAATCCCAATTTGATTAGCAACCGATACACCAAAAACATGCAGCCCCTTTTCCAGTTTTAATCCACCACGACTGACGTATTTGAGTTTTTCACCTTTAAGTTTTAACTCAGTCCCATCGTCAATTTTGTCACCTGGCTTGTCATAGCGTTGGCCATTAATCACAGAGACCACTAAGCCTGCCATGACACCACGTTTAGCTTGCTCTCTGGTCTCAAATAATCCTTGCTTATAGGCTAACACATCTACTCTTTCTTTAGGCATTAAGTCGTAACCCTTCTATCAGTTTTGTAATTATTTGAGGCTTAAAGCCTACATCGCTTTCTAGTGTCTGAAAAATCGTCAAAGCCTGATCTAAACTCTCTGTCAGCAGTTGGTAAGAGGCTTCTAACCCCAGTAAACTTGGATAAGTAGCTTTTTCTGCGAATAAGTCCTTTTTAGGCGTTTTTCCAAGATCTTCAAAGCTAGCTGTCACGTCTAAAATATCATCCCTAATCTGAAAGGCGTGCCCGATGAGCATTCCCGCCTGCTCTAGTTGTTGACGAACAGTCATAGCCTGTTCTGTTATAAGAGCTGCTGCTTTAAAAGGAAAAGCTAATAATTTTCCGGTTTTATTGAGGTGAATCAGTGACAACTGAGGAAGACTTAATGCTTGATTTTCCCCTTTCATATCTAACATCTGACCACCAACCATGCCAAAAGTTCCTGAAGCTAGGGAAAGTTCTTGGATTAAGGCTACTTTAACCTCACTATTTAATTCAGCTTGAGCTATTAACCCAAAGGGGTCTAAAAATAAGCTGTCTCCCGCCAAAATGGCCGTGGCTTCTCCAAATTGTTTGTGATTGGTCAGTCTGCCACGTCGGTAATCATCATTATCCATGGCTGGCAAATCATCGTGAATCAGACTTCCTGTATGAATCATTTCAAGGGCTGCAGCCAAATCAAAATGAGCATTCTGTAACGATACCCCAAATCCCTCAATCATCTCTAATAAGATAAGTGGGCGAATGCGCTTGCCACCACTGTCAACAGAATACAAGATAGCATCAATCAACTCTTCAGATACACCGTTACTAGTCGTCTTATAGTAGCGACGAATGGCTTCGTCAATTCTAGCTAATTTGTCCATTAATCATCCATATCTACTTCTGTGCCATCAGCTTGCATCACTTTGACGAGTGTTTTTTCTGCCGCTTGTAAGGTCTTTTGAAGTTCTTTTGAGAGAAGCATTCCTTTTTGAAATTCTGAAATAGCTTCTTCCAAAGGGACATCCCCATTTTCAAGTTTGTTCACAATAGTCTCTAAATCTTGTAAATTTTCTTCAAATGTTTTCGTTTTTGACATCTTTTACCTCTACATCTAATTGTCCATCACGCATCTTAATGGTTAACTGATCACCCTTTGTTATCTGACTTACAGAGGCTACCAGTGCTTGATTTTTTTCAATCATTGCATAACCACGGGCGATAATTCGGCCAGTGTCCAGTGATAGCAAAGCATCTTGGGCTTTTTCAAATCGGGCCAGCTGGCTATCGTACTGATTTGTCATATTAGCCATCAGTAAACGCTTAGCGGTAGCAACACGGTCTTGGTATCGCTCGATTTTTGTCTGTAATTGACTATTGGCCAAGGCATGGTCCAACTGAACCTTGTTTTCTTTGGCGGAACTCAGACGATCTTTCATCGTATTCATCAGGGTCATGCTAAGGCGATCAATTTTTTGCAAGTAGGCATCATATAATCGTTCTGGTTGCCTAAAAATAACAGATTGTGATAGTTTATTCACCCACTCTTGCCGTTGCTTAATCCGCCTCAAGCAGGCCTGATAAGAACGATTTTGCCGCTCTACTATCCAAGACATAAGATCTGTTTTTGTAATAGGCGTTGCTAACTCTGCTGCTGCTGTTGGTGTGGCTGCTCTGCGATCTGCCACAAAATCTGCCAGGGTTGTATCAGTTTCATGACCCACACTCGAAATCACTGGAAGTTTCGATTCAAAGATAGCCTGAACTACTATTTCCTCGTTGAAAGCCCAAAGGTCTTCTATCGAGCCACCTCCACGGCCAACAATGAGCAAGTCCAAATCCTCTCTTTGGTTGGCTCTTCGAATATTCGCCACTACTTCTTGGGCGGCTCCATCACCTTGTACTTTAGTTGGGAATAATAAAATCTCAACCCCTGGAAAACGCCGTGAAACAGTTGTGATAATATCTCGAATCACAGCGCCACTTGGACTTGTAATGACCCCAATTTTTGACACAAACTGTGGTAAGAGCTGCTTGTGTTTTTGCTCAAAATAACCTTCTGCAGTTAATTTTTTATTTAATTGTTCAAACTGCAAAGCCAAGGCACCTATGCCGTCTGGCTCTGCCTTTTCAATCACGATAGAATAGGAACCACTCGGTTCATAAAGTTGGACTCGCCCAATCACATTAATTTTCATGCCTTCTTCTAGGTCGAATCCTAGTTTTTTATAGACTCCTGCCCACATGGTGGCTTGAATCACAGCACTTTCATCTTTTAAGGAAAAATATTGATGAGTCGGTCGTTTTCGAAAATTGGACACTTGACCAGTCAGATAAACCCGTTCCAAATAAGGGTCACGGTCAAATTTTAATTTTAAATATTTCGTCAAATGAGTGACGGTTAAATAATCTGCCATCAAGCCACCTTTCACTTAGTTGGACCTGACATAGTCCCTTTGCATACTAATGCAATTATACCATTTTTCTGAATAAATAGTGAGCAGAAAACCAGAAAAAGGAGCTGTTCTAGCTCCTCTTTTAATCTCATCTTATTTTGTTGCAGCCGATTAGTTAGCTTCACTGATAGTCTTCATCCATTTTGGAATTTCCTGGCTAATAGCTGTTGGTAAGACCACATAAGCTTCTTGGGCTAATGCATCAGCAATGGCTGAGTGAAGATAGGCCGCACAAGCTACCCTATCAAACAAATCAACCTGCTTAAACTGAACAGCCATTGCCGCAATCATACCTGCCAAAGTATCCCCCATACCACCAGTTGCTTGATATGGCCCTCCAACAGTTAGCTCATAAATCTTATCATCTTGATAGAGTTTAGTTGCTGAACTTTTAGCCACCAAAATCGTACCTTGAGGAAATTGCTGCAAGACTTTTTGAGTGTTGGGCACCGTCTGTTGGTCAATGGCTAATCCAGAAAGGCGTTCCCACTCTTTCTGGTGGGGAGTAAGGATAATTGGTAACGTCAAATTTTGAAAGAAATAGTTTTTTTGAGCAGCAATCGTTAAAGCAGAGCCATCAACTAACAAAAGTTGATGACCTTTGATATGAGACACGACCCATTCAAATAATCTTTGTGCTTTGCTATTTTCAGAAAGCCCTGGACCAATAAGGACTAAATCTGCCACTTCAAGTTGTCTTAGCAACAAGTCCCTGTCATCCACTGAAAATGCCATTGCTTCTGGTAAATGGCTATGCAAGGCTGAGATATTTGATTGATCAGTCGCAACAGTGATTAAACCTGCTCCACTGTTTAAAGCTGCCAGAGCTGCCATAATAATAGCACCACCATAAGGTGCTAAGCCCCCTATCAGAAGCAAGCGCCCGTAATTGCCTTTATGAGTTTCTTTTTGCCTTGGAAAAATCACTTTTCTCGCAAGATCATGGTCACTAATCATCGACTCACACTCCGTAAAGCTGCTTGGTAAGTTTGTTCTAATAACATGGTAATCGTCATCGGACCGACTCCCCCAGGAACAGGGGTAATTTTAGAGGCAACTTGAGAAACTTCATCAAAAGCCACATCTCCAATAAGTTTACCATTATCATCACGGTTCATGCCAACATCAATAACAACGGCCCCTTCTTTAACAAAGTCTTTCGTCACGAAATGACCTTGTCCAATGGCCACAATTAAAACATCCGCATGGCGGCAGACGTCTTCTAAATGTCGTGTCCTAGAATGCGTCAACGTTACCGTTGCATTCTTATCTAACAAGAGTTGAGCCATTGGTTTGCCTACAATGTTAGATCTTCCGATAATCACCGCATGCTTACCTTCAAGATCCACCTCGTATTCGCGTAATATTTCCACAATGCCTGCTGGTGTGCAAGGAACCATCAAGGGACGACCTGACCAAAGGTGACCTGTATTCATGGGGTGGAAACCATCCACATCTTTTTTAGGATCAATAGCAAGGATAATTTTCTTATCATTAATGTGATTTGGCAAGGGCAATTGGACCAAGATGCCATGAATCGTATCATCTTCATTATAGCGTTCAATGATAGCAATCAATTCTTCCTGGCAAATAGATTCTGACAGCCTAACGGTTTCGCTTTTGAAGCCAGCAGCAAGTGCAGCTCGTTCTTTGTTGCGAACATACACTTGACTGGCAGGATTATCCCCAACCAAGATAACTACTAAACCTGGTACAATACCCTTCTCCTGTTTTAATTGCTGCACCTTAATAGTTAATTCGCTTTGCATTTTTTGGGCTAGGGCTTTCCCATCCATTATTTCAGTCATCCAATTCCCCTTTCATTTTCATCTCTCTATTATAGCAGAAAATTAGTGGTGCGTTCTCTTATTTATCATCTTGGCCGGTTCCATGTCTATTTATCATAGCATAAAGCCTATCGAAATGGCCTCCTAATTCAAAAAAGAAGCTTTCTGAAAGCCTCTTTTGTTGACATGATTATCACTGAACCTGTTCTATTTTCTTGCGACAAGCTGCTTCAATAGCATCTAATTTAGCAAGACTATCAGCTTGTGTTTGCCCAATGGTGTAGAGATAAAGTTTGATTTTTGGTTCTGTTCCAGATGGCCTAAGAGCATACCAAGACTCTTCATCAAAATAATACTTGAGGCAGTTTTGTTTGGGAAATTCTTGATAACCTTCTTTGAAGTCAATCGTCGTTTGTAAAGTCATGTCTGCCACTGCTTTTAGAGGACGTTGACGAAAATCATTCATGATTCTAGCAATACGTTCTTGACCTTCAACCCCCTCTAATTCCAAGGCAATCTGTCGTTCGTTATAATAGCCAAAAGTAGTGTAGATGTTTTCTAAAACATCCAGTAAGGTTTGGCCTCTTTCCTTATAATAGGCAGCCATCTCCACAACCATCATCGAGGCACTAACAGCGTCTTTGTCCCGAACAAAGGTTCCGTAGCAAAAACCAATACTCTCCTCGTAACCAAAGAGATAGCTTTTAGCCTTGGTCACTTCGTATTCATTTGCCTTGCCACAAATGTTCTTAAAACCAGTCAAGGTTTCAACGGTTTCAACTCCATAATGGCTCGCAATAGCCCGTGACAAATCACCTGTCACAATAGACTTGACCAAAACAGGATGCTCTGGCAAATTGTCTAAGGCTGAACGCTGTGAAAAAATGTAATAAGACAAGAGCGCACCGATTTTATTGCCATTTAAAAAGACATACTCTCCTGCTGAATTTTTCACTTCTAAAGCCACACGATCACAGTCTGGGTCAGTCGCAATCAGAATATCGGCATCAACTTCCTTGCCTAATTTTTCGGAATAGGCAAAGGCTTTAGGGACTTCTGGGTTAGGGTAACCAACTGTTGTAAAGTCAGGATCGGGTAGTTCTTGTTCAGGAACCACATAAACATTGCCAAAACCACGACGTTTCAAGATTTCACGCACTGGTAAATTCCCAACGCCGTTAAGGGGCGTATAAACCACACGAACGGACTTATCAATAGACATATCGTTAATGGCTAAACCAAGGACTTCTTGCTTGTATGCTTCTTCAACGCTATCATCAATATAGCTAACAAGACCGCTCGCTAAGGCTTCCTTGAAAGGCATTTGCTTAATGGATTGATAATCAGTCAACTCAGCCATATGGCCTGCAATCTGGTCTGCAATATCATCTAGAATTTGAGACCCTTCTTGCCAATAAGCCTTGTAACCGTTATAGGCTTGTGGATTATGACTAGCGGTAATCATGACCCCTGAGACACAACCCAAGGCACGAATAGCATAGGAACACATGGGTGTTGGTCTAATGCCCTTATAAATATAAGCCTTGATACCATTCGCCGCCATAATAGAGCACGTTAACTCTGCAAATTCTTGAGACTGATAACGCACATCATAGCTAACAGCAATCCCTCTTGCAACTGCCTCAGCACCATGATCAATGATAGTATTGGCTAAAGCTTGGGCAGCTTTTCCAACCATATAAGTATTCATACGATTGGTTCCTGCACCAAGCTTGCCTCTTAGCCCTGCTGTCCCAAATTCAAGTGTCTTGTAAAACCGATCTTGAATCTCAGTCTCATTATCTTGAATTGCTACTAAATCTTTCTTGATGTCTTCACTGAGCGCATCATTTGTTAACCACTCTTGATAAACCTCTTTGTAAGTCATATGACATTTCCTATTCTAAGATCACATAATAAAAGTTGTTCCATCGTCAGGAATATCCTTTAAAGAAACTATCTGAATAGTAACAAATAACAACGATTAAGTCAACTTATTTTTTTAATTAATCCACATTAACAAACGCAAGTGCAGCCATTTTAATGAAGCCTCTCCTCTTGCATTTGCGCTTTTTCCTTCGCCCATTCATACCTAGCAATCGCTCGTTTGCGTTGCTCTGCATGATCCACTAGAGGATGAGGATAATCTTTCCCAATAATACAAGCAATACTTTCTTGTAGAGCCTCTGGCATTTTCCAAGGCTCATAAAGGTACTTTTGAGGAACGCTAACCAAGCTAGGCAGGTAAGACCTTATGAACTCACCATCTGGATCAAATCGTTTGCCTTGAGTGACCGGGTTAAAAATCCTAAAATAAGGAACCGCATCCGTTCCGACGGAGGCAGCCCACTGCCAACCACCAATATTACTTGCAGCATCATAATCAATCAACTGTTCTTGAAAATAAGCTTCCCCCAAACGCCAATCAATCTGCAGATCCTTGGTTAAAAAGGAGGCTACTACCATGCGTAAGCGATTATGCATCCACCCCGTCGCTAGTAATTGTTTCATAGCTGCATCAATAATAGGATATCCTGTTTGTCCTTCTTTCCATGCCTTGAAAGCTGCTGGGTTTTCGTCCCATTCTAAATGACGAAAAGCTTCTTGTATGGCTAGCTTTTTCTGATTGGGGTTGGCCACATAAACCATATGGTAAAAATCACGCCAAGCTAATTCTTTAAGGAAAACTGCTTGTCCTGAACTAGCAGGTGCTTGGCTAATAGCTTGATAGACTGTCCGTATACTAACCATTCCTAATCTTAAATAAGGCGATAAGAAGCTTGTCCCACACCGGGATGGAAAATCTCTCGTTGTATCATAGTCAGCTAGTTGGTTGTCCACAAAATAATTTAGCTTTTCCTTGGCTTCTTTAACAGTCATCACATCATTAAAAGTCGTATCTTTTAACGTTTCAATCAACTCCAAAGTTGCTTGAGGTATTTTTAGACTTAACCAATTTCCCCGAGATAAATCAACAACAACTGGCGTTTCTTTAGGAAGGCATTGCCAGACGCGATAGTATGGTGTAAAGACCTTATAATACTGCCCTGACTGATTCTTTATTTCTTGACTACCATGCAAATAATGATCCTGGTAAGCATGAATATTAATCTTTTTTGCTCTAAACCATTGCGCTGCTTGTTGGTCTCGCCTGCGACCAAACCCTGACTCATCATAATTGAAATACACGTCCGTCCACTGGTCTAACTGTTGGGCTAACTGCTCAAAACAAGTGATTAAATCACCATGCATCACATAGAGATCAATCCCTTTTTCTTTCAACTCCTCTTTAAATGCCAAAACACTTGCTACAACAGCTGACTGATTTCGACTTGGAGGCTGATTGAGTTGCTCTTGATTAAATTGAAACACACATAAAGTTGGAGACTGACTGGCAATAGCACGAGCCAAAGCTTTTTGGTCCTCTACTCTTAAGTCTCTACGAAACCACATTACGGAAACCATATCTTATTCCTTTCTCGTTCTTTGTTAGGTCTCACGTGCACTGTCACTTTTTCTTATTGTAACAGAAAACGAAAGCAAGCGCCTCTCAAAAACCTTAATAGCTGCATATCGAAAAGCCTTCAGTCCGTATGAACCAAAGGCTTTTAACAAGGATGATGAGGTGAGCCACTAAAACATGACTTTTCTAAAGCGTTATTTTTTTATTTGTTGAGTTTTTTCCATATCTTCCTTGATAGGACAAGAACACTGACAGTCCCCACAAGAGCCCTTTTGTTTATAATAATGGGTAAGGGCTAGGACAACAAGAATACCGATCACAGCTGCTAAAATAAGAGTTGACATTAGTTTTTTTCCTCCTGACTAATACGCTCAAGGTTGCTCATGGTAATAACTTGATCAGACGCAAATGCTGGTTTTCTCAAAATAGCATATAAGAGAGCAACTATCCCGATTCCTGCCAAAATCGTCCAGAAAGTGACTTCTTGCCCCATAAAGACCAACCCCACCTGATAAAGGATAAAACTGAGAAGATAAGCTAGCCCTGTCTGAAAACCGATGGCTAATAGTGACCACCTGACGCTATTCATTTCACGTTTGATAGCACCGATGGCCGCAAAACAAGGCGCACACAACAAATTAAACAGCAAAAATGAATAAGCAGCTAAGGCAGTATAATCCATTTGAAGGCTAGCCCAGAGGGCCCTGCTGGTTTCCGTCGCGTCTGCCTGATGATATAAGATACCGAAGGTAGCCACTACGGTTTCTTTGGCCAATAAACCAGTAAGAGCTGCCACGGTTGCTTTCCAATTGCCAAATCCTAACGGTTTAAAAAGCCAAGCAAAGAGGCGACCAAAGTCAGCTAGCAGACTGTGGTCTGTTTCAACAACCTGCAAATGGCCATTATAAGTTGACAAAAACCAGATTAAAATCGTCAATGCAAAAATAATGGTGCCGGCTCGTTTGACAAAACTCCATGCCTTCCCAAAGGCATAATGCGTCACCGTTAACATATTAGGTAAATGATAGGCTGGCAATTCCATAATAAAGGGACTAGCCTGTCCGCCTAATAACTTGGTCTTTTTAAGAGCAATTCCAGATAAAATAATAGAAGCAATTCCCACAAAGTAAGCACTCGGAGCAATGAAAGGATTATTAGGGAAAAAAGCTCCAGAAATTAGCGCAATAATCGCTAGCTTGGCAGAACAAGGCATAAAAGTAGCTGTCATGATTGTAATTTTCCGGTCTCGCTCATTTTCAATAGTGCGGCTGGCCATAATAGCCGGAACACCACAACCTGTCGCAATAAGCATAGGAATAAAAGATTTGCCAGAAAGCCCAAATCGTCTAAAAATACGGTCCATAACAAAAGCAATCCGACTCATATAGCCAATATCTTCTAAAATGCCTAGGCAGATAAAAAGAACAAAAATTTGAGGAACAAATCCTATAACAGCACCAATCCCTGCAAGAATCCCATCAATAATGAGAGATTGTAACCAGGCTTCAACCCTTAGATAGTCTAAGGCTGTGCTGGCTGCATTCGGAACATAGTCGCCAAATAAAACATCATTGACCCAATCCGTTCCCATGGTTCCCACCGTTTGAATAGCTAAAAAATAGACCAAAAACATGGCTAAAGCAAAAATGGGGAGTGCTAAAAATCGATTGGTGACAATGCGATCAATTTGGTCTGAACGTCGCCATTCCAAATCATTAGTTTCAATCTGAGCCATGTGACAAACTTGTTCAATATATGCATAGCGCTCATTAATAACAATAGATTCAGCATCCTCCCCAAAAACATCTTCAGTGATCTTAATAATCATTTCAATTTCTTTGGCAAGAGCATCCTCCAAAGCTAAGACTTGCTGAACTAAAGGGTCTCGTTCAAATAATTTAAGACTATAATATCGCCAGGCCATTCCTAAATCAACTCCCTGCAACACTTCCATGATTTGAGCTAGTGCCGCTTCCAATCGATTATCATAAATCGGAAAATAAGGTGTTTCCTTAGGATATGCTATTTCCTTTTGGCAACTGCTAATTAGCTGGTTAAGCCCTGTGTTTTTTAAAGCACTGGTTGCTACAATGGGAAAACCCAGTTGGTAACTTAGCTTATCCAGATTAATCTGTTTTTGACTAGCTTCTAACACATCAGACATGTTGAGCGCCATAACTAAAGGCATGCCCATTTCCATCAGTTGTGTGGTCAAGTAGAGGTTCCGCTCCAAATGAGTACCGTCTACCACGTTAATAATAGCTTGAGCATCTTGGCTAAGCAGGTAGTCTCTTGCAACCTGTTCTTCTGGACTATAGGGTGACATTGAGTAAACACCAGGGAGATCTTGAATCTCAATTGTCTTATCTGACTTTAACAAACCACTTTTACGATCAACCGTAACACCAGGCCAATTTCCTACCCGCTGATTAGTTCCTGTTAAGAGGTTAAAAAGACTCGTTTTTCCACTGTTAGGATTACCAATCAAGGCCATTTTTGTCATGACATGTCCTCATCTTCTAGCTGCCGTACAGCAATTAATTGAGCTTCCGACTGACGTAAACTTAGCTCATACCCCCTCAAACTAATTTCTAGAGGGTCACCTAAAGGCGCTCGCTTACGTAACTGAAAACGAGTTCCCCTCGTTAGTCCCATATCCATTAAGCGCCGCTTCGTTTCCTTGCTCGCATAAATAGCTTCGACAATAGCCACTTCCATGATTTCTAATTCTGATAAAGGAAGTGTTTGCCCTCCTTCATCAACCTCACTGACCTCAATAGCATCTAAAAGATTCTTGTCAAAGGCCAGACGACTTGTTTTAATCATCAAAATTGCATTTTGCTTCGTCTGCGACATGACCTTGACTTGGCTTCCTTTCTTGATGCCAAGATGAGCTAGATGCCTCTGATGGTCTTGAGGTAATGCTATGCTAAGTACCTGATAGGCGATGCCACTTCTTACCTGAGATAATTTCATCATAAGCTCTCCTTTTAATTACAGTGTCCATTATAACATACTCTGCTCTTCTCACTACAAGGTGCTTTAAGTTTTTTGTCTTTTCAATCTCATATAATAATGATTCTAAAAAAGAAATGGCAATAGCACCCCCTTAGGAGTTGTCATCAAAAAAAACTTGAGTCTGCATAGACTCAAGTTTAACAAGAGATAATTTGATTGTTAGAGCACTTTGCTTAAAAAATCTTTTGTACGTTCTTCTTTAGTCAGATCAAAAAGTTGGTCCGGACTTCCTTCTTCCACAATAACGCCGCCATCCATAAAAATCACACGGTCTGCGACTTCTTTAGCAAAGCCCATTTCATGGGTGACAATGACCATCGTCATCCCAGATTTAGCCAAATCCTGCATAACAGCCAAAACCTCACCCACCATTTCGGGATCCAAGGCTGAAGTAGGCTCGTCAAATAGTAAGACGTCTGGATCCATAGCTAGGCCACGCGCAATCGCAATTCGCTGCTGCTGTCCCCCAGATAGACTAGATGGGTAAGCATTGGCTTTTTCTGACAATCCAACTTTATCTAACAGTGCCAAAGCTGTTTTGTCAGCTTCTACTTTAGAAATGCCTTTCGTTTTAATAGGTGACAAGGTAATATTGTCTAAAACGGTCATATTAGGGAAAAGATTAAATTGTTGAAATACCATTCCCATTTTTTCACGCATTGTAAAAATGTCATTTCTTTTATCTGTAATGTCAATGCCTTCAAACGTTATCTGACCTTTCGTAGGAACCTCAAGAAGGTTCATGGTACGAAGTAAAGTTGATTTTCCAGAACCAGAAGGGCCAATAATCACCACGACTTCTCCTGACATAATGTTTAAATCAATTCCTTTAAGCACCTCGTTTTGCCCATAATATTTGTGTAACGCTTTTATTGCAATAATAGGTTCTGTCATTAATGATTACCTCCTTGTGCCATGCGACGCTCTAAGACTGCCAATAATTGTGATAGCACTGTCGTGACCATTAAATAGTAAAAAGCAGCAACTAGTAAAGGAGCAATTGGAGAATAGGTAGCTGTTGCTACTGACTGAGCTCCATTCCAAAGTTCCATAACACCAATAGTTTGCAAGAGAGCACTATCTTTAATGATCGTGATAAATTCATTGCCTAAAGCAGGAAGAATATTCTTAAAGGCTTGAGGCAAAATCACATAGCGCATGGCATTTCTAGGGCGGATACCTAGTGAATAGGCTGCTTCAAGTTGCCCTTTTGGAACAGCTTCGATACCAGCTCTAACAATTTCTGAAATGTAAGCACCGCTATTCAACGAAATGATAATAATACCAGGAAGTAATCTTGAAAAATCTAAATTCAAAACGCCAAAACCGATAGTTGGCATTTGATTAAAATGCATCCAAGCAAAGGCAATCATAATTTGAACGACCATTGGTGTCCCACGAAAAATCCACACATAAGTATTGACTAGCCAAGTCAAAGGCTTTATTTGAGTACGTTTGATTAGTGTTACCAAAACCCCAATAATGGTTCCAAAAAAGACGACACTAGCCGAAATCATAATGGTGACAAGAACACCATAGTTAAAGTAGGCCCAGTATTTGGGCAAAAATGATAAATCCATCTATATCTCCTTATAAGTCCTAAGGTCACAACAATAAAGATAATTATACCATTCAATGAATATTAATACAATACTTTTTTGGCAATAAAAAGACCTGCCTCAGGCAAGTCTCTTTATGATATTCAGCTTAATATAATAAATCGTAGATTTCCATTGCAATCAAGTCAATACTATCAAAGGAATATGACTCACGCGCTTCGATATCGCGCAATGTGAAAACTGGTCCGTTTTCAGGGTCATTTGAAAAGGCAACTTCTGCTACAACAACACCATCACGTTCAAAATTTCGCTTGAGATTACCGCCATCTGTTACCATCAATTCCAAACGATTGATGATTCTCACCAAATGTGATTCCATTTCGTTTCTCCTATTCGTTTTTTATCCCTATTATTTTAACACAATTCGCGCCAAACAAACAAGAAAAGTAGCATTTTTCTTCAGATTTTCTCATTTTTAGCCTTTTGTGCCTCCTACTTCTTAATCTTTTGAAAATAGCAGGGCTGACAAGATCAGTTATCACTCTATCCCTGACAGTGCTAACATCATAAGCTTTTTACTTGATTTCCAAAACAGTGGTGCTATAATATGAGTATAAAGTTTGACCATTTTTGACTAAATGACTTTGACTTTTAGATAAACCCTTGGAGGTATATTATGCTTTGTCAAAATTGTAATTTAAACGAATCAACCATTCACCTCTACACGAATGTTAATGGAAAACAAAAACAAGTTGACCTTTGTCAAAACTGTTATCAAATCATGAAGACTGACCCTACTAATCCTATTTTAGGTGGCCTAAATGGAGGTCAAAGAGCCCAAGAACGCTCATCCAACCCCTTCTTTGATGACTTTTTTGGGGACTTAAATAATTTTAGAGCCTTTGGCAACCTTCCAAATACCCCACCTACTCAGGCAGGGCAAAATGGAAATGGTGGGGGACGCCATGGTGGTCATTTCAATGGACAACGTCCCACTCAGCCACAAACACCAAATCAGCAAGCAAAAGGCTTACTAGAAGAATTTGGCATTAATGTGACCGATATTGCAAGACATGGTGATATTGACCCTGTCATCGGTCGAGATGACGAGATTACACGTGTCATCGAAATCCTTAACCGTCGGACTAAAAATAACCCTGTGCTTATTGGGGAACCAGGAGTTGGTAAAACAGCTGTTGTAGAAGGTCTAGCCCAAAAAATTGTAGATGGCACAGTACCTCACAAATTGCAAGGTAAGCAAGTGATCCGTCTAGATGTGGTTAGTCTTGTTCAAGGCACAGGTATCCGTGGTCAATTCGAAGAACGCATGCAAAAATTAATGGAAGAAATTCGTCAACGCAAAGATGTGATTCTCTTTATTGATGAAATTCATGAAATTGTAGGTGCTGGTTCTGCTGGAGATGGCAATATGGATGCTGGCAATATTTTAAAACCAGCCTTGGCCCGTGGTGAGTTGCAACTCGTTGGTGCTACTACCTTAAATGAATACCGTATTATTGAAAAAGATGCTGCCTTGGAGCGGCGGATGCAGCCGGTGAAAGTTGACGAACCTTCTGTAGAAGAAACCATTACCATCTTAAAAGGTATCCAACCCAAATATGAAGACTATCATCATGTCAAATATAGCCCAGCAGCTATCGAGGCTGCTGCACACTTATCCAATCGCTACATCCAAGACCGATTCCTCCCTGATAAGGCCATTGACCTTCTGGATGAAGCTGGTTCAAAAATGAATTTAACTCTTAATTTTGTTGACCCTAAAGAGATTGACAAACGTCTGATTGAAGCAGAAAACCTCAAAGCTCAAGCAACTCGTGACGAAGATTACGAACGAGCAGCCTATTTCCGTGATCAAATTGCGAAATTCAAGGAAATGCAAGCTCAAAAAGTCGACGAACAGGATATTCCTATCATTACTGAAAAAACCATTGAAGCCATCATTGAACAAAAAACCAATATTCCAGTTGGCGACTTGAAAGAAAAAGAACAATCTCAACTCGTTAATTTGGCTAATGATTTGAAAGCTCACGTGATTGGCCAAGATGATGCCGTTGACAAAATTGCCAAGGCCATTCGCCGGAACCGTGTGGGATTGGGAACTCCAAATCGTCCTATTGGTTCTTTCCTATTCGTTGGGCCAACAGGTGTTGGTAAAACAGAGTTGTCTAAGCAACTAGCTATTGAACTCTTTGGCTCTGCTGACAATATGATTCGCTTTGATATGTCCGAATACATGGAAAAACATGCCGTTGCTAAATTAGTCGGGGCTCCTCCTGGTTATGTGGGCTATGAAGAAGCTGGCCAGTTAACGGAACAAGTTCGCCGCAACCCATATTCACTTATTCTCTTAGATGAGGTGGAAAAGGCTCATCCTGACGTCATGCACATGTTTTTACAAGTTCTTGATGATGGCCGTTTAACAGATGGTCAAGGACGGACAGTCAGCTTCAAGGATACTATTATTATCATGACCTCTAATGCTGGAACAGGTAAAAGCGAAGCTTCTGTTGGATTTGGTGCAGCTAGAGAAGGACGAACAAGCTCTGTCCTTGGTGAATTAAGTAACTTCTTCAGCCCAGAGTTCATGAACCGTTTCGATGGTATTATTGAATTTAAGGCCTTGAGCAAAGATAACCTCTTGCATATCGTTGATTTAATGCTGGAAGATGTTAATAAGCGCTTAAGCTATAATGAGATTCACCTTGATGTGACACAAAAAGTCAAAGAAAAATTAGTAGATTTAGGCTATGATCCTAAAATGGGTGCTCGACCACTCCGTCGTACCATCCAAGATTATATCGAAGATGCGATTACGGACTACTATTTGGAACACCCCACTGAAAAGGACTTGCGTGCCATAATGACAAGTAACAGTAATATCATGATTAAAGCTGCCAAAAAAGATGAAACGGTAACAGCTAAACAAGATAAGACCGACGAGAACTAAACCTAAAAGAGAGTTTTCTCATTGAAACTCTCTTTTTTTCGTGAACTAGTCAAAAGAAAACATTTTTATAAGAATAATGGCTCAAAATTTAGTATAATAAGAAAAAGGAGGGATACGATGACAATTCCAACATTCGGTAACTATAGTGAACATGAAAACTATGTGGCACGGTATGGTGTTTATGCCATCATTCCTAATCAAGAACGGACCAAAGTGATTCTCGTGCAAGCTCCTAATGGCGCTTGGTTTTTACCTGGTGGTGAAATTGAGGCTGGTGAAAATCATGCTCAGGCCTTAGAACGTGAGTTATTGGAAGAACTAGGATTTACTGCTCATATTGGTGCTTACTATGGTCAAGCTGATGAATACTTCTACTCTCGCCATCGTGATACCCATTTCTATCATCCAGCCTATCTTTATGAAGTGACTGCGTTTCAAGAAGTTTCTCAACCCTTAGAAGATTTCAACACTTTGGCTTGGTTTTCTACTGAAGAAGCTATCTCTAAATTAAAACGCGGAAGTCATAAATGGGGTGTTGAGCAATGGCAAAAAAAGCATCATTCTACTAACTAACTCTTTTAAATAGTGCTATAATAGGTATAGGATATTCAGGAGGACATTTATGAGACTCATCAACACGACTAGTAGTCACCCAGAACTCGTCAGAAATCAGCTGCAGAATACAGATGCTCGTTTAGTTGAGGTTTATTCAGCAGGAAATACAGATGTCATTTTTACCCAAGCACCAAAGCATTACGAACTACTAATTTCAAATAAATACCGTGCCATCAAGGAAGATGAACTTGAAGTGATTCGTGAATTTTTCATGAAACGTAAAATTGACCCTGCTATCGTTATTCCTGGGCAATCCAAGACCCTACATACGAATAACTTGATTGAAATTTCATTCCAAACAATTGTCTAGAAGCAGTTAGCGACATTACTCTAACTTAGGTCCTTTTTAAAGGGCCTAAGTTTTTTTAGTCATCATGATGAGATCTTATTATATGTCATATCATCCTTACTTTAAAATGCAGTAACAGCAGTTAACATAGGCTAAATGAGCTTATGTCATCATACTAAAAAATCATCAGGTTGTAGGCAATGTAGCTCTAAGAGAATTTGTTTACAATATTATCAAAAGTAGTATCACTGTTTGCATTGTGTTCGTCAGAGGCGACCCAAACTGGGTACTTTACGCCAGAACAAAAACGCCAGAAACATGATGTTTCTGGCGTTTGGAGATTTTGAGACTTAGGCTCAACATCTAGGTATAAAATCCCGTAGGAAGTTGCTACCATCCGTACTACCTAAGTAAAGTATAGAATTATTTACCACTGTCTTCAAACCCTTCAGCAACAGCTTCTGGGAAATTTTCTTCAATGATCTTAGCGCTATGGTCGCAGACAAATGCATTGTAAGAACGCATGCGAGTAGTTGGGTCAATACGGCGTGAACGCTCACAAACTTCTCCCACTGCATGTTCAACTGTAAAGGCAACACCTTCAAATGCTACGGCATCAGCAGGAGCATCTGCCAAGTCAGCGATGGTTAATTGAGACACGATCAAAAGTAAAGCAATATCGCTATCCAACGCTATCAACAAGGTTTTCACTTCTTCGCTAGCGTAGATAGTTAAATGAGCTTCCAATGATTTCCCAATAACCTTGGCATTTCGCGCTTCTTCCAAAGCTTTTTGAGCTTGGGTACGCAAAGTCATGAAAGCTGACCAAGCTTCTAAAATATCCTCTTGAGCTGAGAAGGTTTCTGCCACAGGCATCTCTGCCAATTGAACAAATGCTTCTGACTCATGCTCTAGATAAGACCAGATTTCTTCAGTAGTGTGAGGCAATATTGGCGTCAATAACTTCGTAATCTTAACCAAGATATCATAGAAGACTGTCTGCATGCGACGACGTTCTAAGCTGTTGGCAGCTTCAATATAGACAACGTCTTTAGCAAAATCAAGATAGAAGGCTGATAAATCAACCGTAACAAAGTTCACCACTGCTTTGTAAATAGTCATAAAGTCATAACGCTCATAAGCGTCATTAATCGTTGCTACCAACTGATTAAAGACAATTGTCATGTACTTATCAACAGCTCCTAAGTCTGCATAAGCTACTGTATCCGTAGCAGGGTTGAAATCAGATGTATTAGCAATCAAGAAGCGAAGGGTGTTACGGATTTTACGGTAGGTTTCAGAGACTTGACCAAGAATCTCCATAGAAACACGGACATCATTATCGGTATCCACAGAAGCTACCCAGAGACGGAGAATATCTGCACCATATTGTTTAGCCACATCATTTGGAGAAATGATATTGCCTTTTGATTTAGACATTTTTTCTCCCTTACCATCAAGAACAAAGCCTTGCGATAAGATAGCCTTATAAGGAGCATGACCGTTAACAGCCACAGAAGTGATTAAGGATGAATTGAACCAACCACGATACTGGTCAGAACCTTCTAGGTATAGGTCAGCTGGATAAGATAGGTTGTCCCTAGCATTCATAACACCATTCCAAGAAGAACCAGAGTCAAACCAAACATCCATGATATCAGTCTCTTTTGTAAACTCACCATTTGGTGACCCTGGATGAGTGAAGCCTTCTGGCAATAGGTCTTTAGCTTCTTTTTGCCACCAAATGATTGAGCCATTTTCTTGGAATAAATTGGCCACATGATCTGTCACTTCCTTAGTCATAATAGCTGTGCCATCTTCCGCATAGAAGATTGGAAGTGGAACACCCCAAGCACGTTGACGAGAAATAACCCAATCACCACGATCACGAATCATATTATAAAGACGTGTTTTACCCCAAGAAGGATGGAAAGTTGTTTTTTCAATTTCATCTAAAATATCCTGACGGAAGTCAGAAACAGAAGCAAACCATTGCGGTACAGCACGCCAGATGATTGGTTTTTTCGTCCGCCAGTCAAATGGGTAGGAGTGATTGATCACTTCTTGTGCTAATAAGAGGTCACCAAGTTTATCAATGACAATCGGCGTTACCTTGTTATAAAATTGTCCGTGGAAATCTGGACCTGCATTTTCCATCATGAGACCACGTTCATCAACTGTCACAGCAACTTCCAGTTTATATTTTGTACCAACATTGTAGTCATCTTCACCAAAACCTGGTGCTGTGTGGACAATCCCTGTCCCTGACTCAAGGGTAACATGGTCACCAAGGATAACCAATTCTTCTACGTCAGTATCCCATGGGTGTTCTGTCACAATGTACTCTAAATCAGCTCCTTTATGGCTGGCTAAAGTTTCAAAAGATTCCCAGCCAAATTTTCCAGCAAGGCTATTCAAAAGACCTTCTGCCACAACATATTGACGGTCTGAACCAGCAGGTTTCACCACAAGATAATCCATATCAGGACCAACAGTCAAACCGCGTGATGCTGTAACGGTAAATGGTGTTGTTGTCCAAACAACGATATACGTATTAGTATCAAGGATGCCTTTACCATCTTTAACTTTATTGGCGTAGTATAAAGAGGTTGAATCAATATCATGGTATTCAATTTCAGCTTCTGCCAAGGCCGATTCTGAAGACCAAGACCAATAAACTGGTTTAGCGCCACGATAGATGTATCCTTTATCAGCCATCGCTCCAAAGACACGGATTTGATCAGCTTCAAATTGTGGGTCCAAAGTCACGTAAGGGTTCTCCCAGTCCGCTGACACACCCAGACGTTTGAAGTCATCACGTTGTTTATCCACTTGGCTTAAAGCGTATTGACGGCACATATCAAGATAGTCAGCCAAATCCATTTCCTTACGCTTCACACCTTGTTTAGCCAAGACTTGTTCGATTGGAAGACCATGTGTATCCCAACCTGGAACATAAGGTGCATGGAAGCCTGACATAGACTTAGAGCGAACAATAATATCTTTTGAAATTTTATTAAGAGCATGCCCAACGTGAATATTTCCATTGGCATATGGAGGACCATCATGAAGATGGAAAGCTGGTTTGCCAGCATTAAGTTCTTGGCGCTTTGTGTACAAATCTGCTTCTTCCCAAGCTGCTTGCCATTGTGGTTCTTTATTAGGAAGACCAGCCCGCATTGGAAATGCTGTTTTCCCAAGATTAAGTGTTTCTTTTAATTTCATTGTATCAAACTCCTTCTAAACAATCTTGAAACTATATAAAAAAAGCCTCGTCTCAAAAAAGGACGAAAGCTCGTGGTACCACCTTAGTTCAGAATAGCTACAAAATAACTATTCCCTCTTTGCTCGTAAGGTGAGCCAACCTCTTCGCCTACTGTCATTCAGCGAAAATATAAGAAAATGATAATGTGAATGCTCAGGGAATGCAGGACTCTCATCGTCTCCCGCTTGCTGTGATTGTAAGCAAACCACCTTGTTTTTCTATATCTTAAATATTCAATTTAAACGTTTGTGTCTCACTAAGATTTACAGGTTCAGCTTCTACCTCATTCTGCTGCTCTTGTTGGTGAGCTTCTAATTCTTTGTTACTTTCATCAACACGACGTTGCAATTCCTCTAGTTCTTCCGGAGTAAACTGACGTGTAGCATCAAAAGAAGCACTGTCATCAGAATCCGGAATATCTTCATTAAGAACAGTCTTTACAACTTCTTTGAACGCTGCATCCGAATTTTGAAGGTAAATTGCGGTTGGCTGTAACAACTCATCCCATTCAGGTGAATTTGATAAACTCAATTGTGACTCAATTGATGAAATCAAACGTTGATGGAAAACACGAGTTTGACGTTTCAATTCTTCTGTCTCAATCGCCACACGCTTCGCTTCGTCAGTTGCATCACGTAACATTTGATTTGCTTTTGCTTTTGATGCATCCAGCAAGTGCTGAGCATCATAAGTCGCTTTGCTAACCAAGTTTGTTGCTTCCGCATTAGCCGTTGCTTTCACTTTTTCAGCTGTTTCTTGAGCTAAGATTACAGACTGGCTAAGTGACTCTTTCATTTCATCAAAATAAGATAATTTTTCCTCAAGGTCTTTAATACGCGCTTCGTTGTCACGATTTTTACGAACTAAAGCCTCATAGTCGTCAACAACAATGTCAAGGAATTCGTTAACTTCCTCTTCACTATATCCACGGAATTTGGTTTTAAACGTTTTATCTTTAATTTCTAGTGCTGTAAGTGCCATTATGTCTCCTTATTTATGCATCATTTTACTAAGCGTCAATTTGTATTTCCCATTTTTGGTCAATCCATTATCCGTTAGAAGGGTAAACCGACCATAACCTCTAATGCTCACCATATCCCCTATGGCTAAATGATCAGCTACCTTATGAACCTGCCGGTAGTTAACTTTCACTTTGTCAGTTTCAATCAATGTCATGGCTTGTGCTCGAGATTTTTTCAACACCGTCGCAACCAAGCGATCTAACCGAAGGCTCGAAACCATGATCTCCACAAGTTGCGCATCATTAGAAGATTTGATCAGTTGATTCAAAGGAATTTCCTTCAACGAAACACTCGCTCTGGCTATTTTAGAAATGGTTGTTAACACATAACCTAATAGCTGGCGATTAATCATGAGTTGCGCATATCCTGTTTCCACAAAGATATCCCCAAGTAGACTTCGTTTAATCCCCAGTTCATTGATCAAAGTGCCTAAAATTTGACCATGCGTTAACTGATTAAACTTTGCTTGATAGGTTATTTCTACCAAAGCTATCTGAAAATCAGCTTCATCCAAATCATAATAATCCGGTGCAACAATCACACGACCATATTCACTTGGATAATAATCTGTTGAGGAAAAAACCTTTAAATCCGTTGGAGCAACCAGACTTTTTAGAATCGTTATCTCTCTAGGATTTAAAAAATCAGTGACTTCTAAAAGATAGTGACTATCCACCCTGTTAATCATATCAGACATTTTCTCAATAAAAGGATATTCCTCAGGATGAAAATGCTGATAAAGTTGTTTGTGATTAACCATTAAATAAACACTCTAACCAAAATTTGAGCTAAGAAATTTAAACCAATGATAATAACAAAAATAGTAAAATCAAGGCCCGCAAATTGTAAGTTCAATGCTCTAAAGGGCTTCAAGACTGGTTCAACAATACCGCTAAGTAAACGACCAATCCAAGAGTTATAAGCTCCTGGGAACCATGATAATAGGGCATAAGCTATTAACAAGTAGCTGTAAACTCTGATTAAGCGAAGGAGGATAGATAATATCAATATCATATAAGTTACCGTCTCTTCATATCAAAGTCAAAACCAATATCTTGGCCGTTATTTGGGATATTCATATCTTCAATATTAACAGATACATTTGATGGGGTCAACAAATACATAGAAGACCCAACCTTCTGCAAGGTTCCATAAAGAACCTTACTTGCACCATCAATAAAATCTAAACAGCGTCTAGCTTGAGCATCTAGCATGTATTGAAAATCAATCAAGACACACTCATTGACAATCAGAAGATCAACAATTTCTTGAGCATCCTCATATTTACGAGGATATTTCAAGGCAATTGTTGTTTGATCAGGTTGACTAGCATGCTGATATTGCTCACGACGACTAGCAGCAGTTTGAACGGTTGGATTTCCCCTTCTCTCAATAGATTCTTGCGAACTTCTTGCTTGCGTCTGATAATGACGTTCAGATGCACTTGGTCTTGGTTGTGTTTGAGATCTTGACTGAGGCTGCGCTTGATGTCTTACTTGTTGACTTTGTTGTGATTGGCTGACTCTCGGTGCCTGTTGTGGCTGACTACTTGGTCTCACTGACTGCTGTGGTCTTGAAGCAACTTCTTCAGTTGCATCTGTTGCTTCTTCTTCCACCTCATTAACACCATCAGTATCAAAATAAGAAATCATCTTATTAAATGTGTCTTTAATTGCCATCTTATTCTCCATTTAGTGAAAGAAAGACGTTCCAATACGAACGAAAGTTGAGCCTTCCTGAATAGCAATTGAATAATCGCCACTCATACCCATACTCAATTCTGTAAAAGGCATGTTCTTTCTTTTTTTTGACTGCAAGTTTTTTCTCAATTGATTAGCTTCTCGGAAGATAGAGGCAATTCTTTCTTGACTAGCATCTGCTGGCGCCATCGTCATGAGACCGACAAGCTGGATATTTTCCATCTTACCAATCTCCTCAATTGCTGCTTCAATCTCAGAGACTTTAAAGCCATGCTTGCTATCTTCTTCAGAAATATTAACTTGTAGAAAACACTTTACAGGATGATCAGCTCTCTTTTCAATTTCTGAAGCTAACTTTACAGAATCCAAAGCATGGAAATAATCAACAAAATTGATAACATCCTTTACTTTACGACGTTGTAAGGTTCCAATGAGATGCCATGTCACCGATTTATCTTTTAATGCTTCATATTTATCAAGAAATTTATCCACGCGGTTTTCAGCGATATGCTCGATTCCGGTATCAATAAGCTGACCTGCAATTGTACTGTCCACATATTTTGTCACAGCTATGACCGAAACACTATGTTCAGGTCTATGAGCTGCTTCAGTAGCTAAGCGGACATTGTCAAAAACAATCCTTTTATTTTTTTGTAAATCCATTATTAACGGTTTTTAAAAAATGGTGGTGTTTCTAATTCATCGTCAATGTCATCATTTGCTGAGAAAGTTGACATGTTTAATTGGTTATCCAGTTCACCTTCTGTTGGGCGAGCAATATTATCACGTCTCAAATCCCAGTTACCAAATGCTGACCCTTGGTTCTGGTTATGACTTGGGGCAGACGTTTGTGAATTCGGCATCTCGCGTGTTTCACCCATATCAAAATCGAAACTTGAACGACGGTCAAAACCTGGTTGAACAGGTTGCTTCACTTGTTCTGAAGCATATTGAGCACCAGCTGCTTGTTGAGCATTCGCTTGAGTAAATGTACGTGGTTGACGGAAGCCAGATACTTGTTCAGCCTTATCTTGTCGCACACCAGTCGCAACAACTGTGACACGAATTTCATCCTTCATCGTATCATCAATAGATGTTCCTAGCCAAATGTTAACTCCTTGACCAGCTGCTTGACCAACGATTTCAGAAGCTTCCTCTGCTTCTGTAAGGGTCATGTCAAGTCCACCTGTCACGTTAACGATAACGTCTTCTGCGCCATCAATGGTTGTTTCAAGAAGTGGTGAATAAATGGCTTTACGAGCTGCTTCAACGATACGTTCTTCTCCAGAACCAATTCCGATACCCATAAGGGCATTTCCTTTATTTGCCATAACAGTCTTCACGTCGGCAAAATCAAGGTTAATAAGGCCTGGGCTTGTAATCAAATCAGTAATACCTTGAACACCTTGGCGTAGGACGTTGTCAGCTTCGCTAAGTGCTTCAAGCAATGGTGTTTTTTTATCAACGATTTCAAGAAGGTTATTATTTGAAATAATCAATAACGTGTCAACTTGCTCGCGCAATTCTTGGATACCTTCAATTGCAAAGTTACCACGTTTATTTCCTTCAAATCCAAATGGACGAGTAACAACAGCTACGGTCAAGGCTCCTAGACTTTTAGCAATACGTGCGATTACTGGTGCAGCTCCTGTACCAGATCCACCACCCATACCAGCAGTGATGAAGACCATGTCTGCACCTGTAAGAGCTTCTGACAAAACTTCTTCACTTTCTTCAGCAGCTTTACGACCAACTTCCGGTTGGCCTCCAGCACCTAGACCACGCGTTAATTTTGGTCCAAGCTGGATAACTGTTTCAGCCTTTGATGAACTCAATGCTTGAATATCAGTGTTTGCAGCGATAAACTCAACACCTGCAACACCTTCATCAATCATGCGATTGATGGCGTTTCCGCCACCTCCACCAACACCGATTACTTTAATGATTGCACCTTGAATTGATGCCGTATCGAATGAAAATGCCATTTTATTTCCTCACTTTATTACTTTTAGTCAAACATGCTTCCAAAGATACCACGAACGCGTTCTGAAATCTTTTGCTTAGGTTCAGCAGGTGCTTGTGGCTCATAGGTTGCTTGTGGTACTTGTTGTTCATAGCGAACAGGTGTTTCGGATCTTCTTGCCTCATTGTAGTCCGGCAAGTAAGACTCCTGACCAGTAAAGTCAATTGGCTTACGTCTCAAGAATTCCTCACCTGAAACCGCATTTTGAGCAAGAACATCTACTTCTGACATCATGCCCACGTATTCTACCAAGCTAATCACATTCGCAAACATTGGGTTTCGAATACCAACTTGGTTTGGAACGTGAAGTTTTACAGTTGTTCCAAAAATATCTTGGGCAACTTCAACCACACCTGGCATAATAGCACCACCACCAATGAGAACAATACCACCTGGTAAATCAAGCAAGCGTCCTCTTTCCAAATCTTGTTTCACACGATCTAAAATGTGGCGGATACGGGCTGAAATAATTTCAGACAAGTAACGTTCAGTCACTTCAACTGGTTCTTCGCTACCAACTACATCTACTTTAACCGTCTCTGTCAGGCTTGCTTCATCTATGTTAGCTTGACCAAAATTATATTTCAAGGCTTCAGCAATAGACAAAGAGGTTTTCAATACTTTAGAGATATCTTTGGTGATATACTCACCACCCTCTGCATAAATATTAGTGTACTGTAATTCTTGAGCTCTCATTGAGGCAACTGTTGTTTGCCCACCGCCCATATCAATAACAGTAGCACCAAACTCACGTTCACCTTCATTTAAAACAGTCTTAGCCATTGCTAATGGTGAAATAATAATATTTTCAACCTTGATGCCTGCACGCTCCACTGTTTTACGTAAATTGTGTAAGATGGTACTTGGGCCAGTGTAAATCAAGCCACGCATTTCTAACCTAATCCCCATCATACCACGTGGATCACGAATACCCTGGAAACCATCAACAATAAACTCTTCTGGAACCAATGAAATCACTTCACGTTCGGGTGTAATGCTTTTTGTGAGGGCTGATTTTACCACACTGTCAACATCTTCATCTTTGATTTCTTTTGATTCACTTGGAACAGGAATCATCCCCTGTGTTGGCTCAATTTGAAGCAGATTTGCTGGTAACCCAACATTCACCTTTTCAATTGTCATTCCTGCTTTTTCTTCTGCTTGTTCTACTGCAGTTTTGATGGCAGTCGCTGCTGCCTCAATATCAATTATTATGCCATCTTTTACGCCGGCACTTGGAACATTACTCACACCAATGACGTTCATCTCACCAGAAATAAATTCTGCAACTAAAACTTTTATTGAGCTTGTTCCAATGTCCAAACCAGTAAAAAAGCCATTTCTAGCCATTCACTTGACCTCACTTACTTTCCAAACTTTTACTATTCTAAAAACTGCTAAAAAACAGAATTATTCAGAGAATATTATAACATAAAAAAACGTAAAATGTTATCATTTTACGCATTTTGTTATATAAACTTAACTTTTTCTAGTCAATTTAATCAAACATGATTATATCTGGTTTTAAAAGGCTTTTTACAAGCATTTTTGATACCAAAATTAGGTGTTCGATAGACTTGCCTGATCTGGATTAGTAACCTCTGTTTCCTCAGACGCTTGACCTTGTCCTGTATCAGTAGCATGTTGATTCCCTGACTGGTCTTGAGACGGATTGCTATCAGCACTTTCGCCTTCTTTGTTAGACGTATTTTGTTCTGTTGCTACTGGTACTTCTACTTGATTTTCAATGTCAGCTGTTGTGGTATAGATTCCCACTTCCATGTCAACTATACTATCACTTTCAAGATTTTTTTTCAATTTTTGATAGTAAGGTAGTTTTAAGGTAAGTTGTGATTGCGGAACCCTGATCAGATTGCCATCATGCATGTCAATAACCAATAAATCTGATGTGGTTTTAGAACCAGCCAAAGAAACTGATTTTATGTTTTTGACTAAAGATTTAGGCAAGGTTGTTAGTTGTTTGACCAATTCTTGGATAGCTTTTTCATCTTCTAAATTAATAATCAAAAAAGATTTTGGCAATTCTGAAGCCTTAACCTTATCAACTCGCTTACCATTTTCCAAGATAGGTTGAAAACCTCCTTCAACTTGTGCGTAGGCAATGACCTCAAATTCGGTCACATTAAACTGGAAATGATTAGGGAACTGATAAGACATCTTAACAGACTTAACCCAGGGGTTAGCGTCAACAATGGCTTGTTCATAAGGACCTGGGGATGTCACTAAGGTGAGCCAGTAATCTGAAGCTTTCACCTTACTTGCTTTTACTAATTCTTCTAAATTCGTTTGATGATTACCTTTTATCGAAAAATCTTTAACCTTACTGTAAGGGGTAATCATGAAAATAGATGCTGCCATGAGTAATAGCGATACTAATATAACAGGTAAGGATTTTTGAAAGGCAATTTGACTTAAACTTTTCTCTTTTACTTTCTTGATCTTTTTTTTCTTCTTAGGAACAGGTGGTTCATCCGCGCTTGGGCTTTTCGTCTCATCTTTGGGCTCAACTGGTTTATCTTCTTCTGAAGTCGATTGAAGTTGTGCTTTTTTCTCAGTCAACAGTTTCTCTTTGAGTTTTTTTTCTTCCTCAGCTTGCTGTTTCTTTTTCTTCAAAAATTCGATATTGCGTTTTTGCCATTCTGTCAAAATGAGTTTATCGTCATTTTTTTTCTCTTTATCTTTTGCCATTTACTTCTCCTTAATCGCGGAGCTAATATCGGCTCTCAAAAGGTCATAAATCAAGTCCAACGACTGAATGTCCTTTGTGGCTAACATCGTTGCCTCATAATGCGCTTGGTGATCGAACAATTCTCCTATTGCCTTTTTAAGATTATCCAAAGTTAATTCGGGTTCCAACAACTGCTTGGCATAGCCCTTTGCTTCAAAATAAGCGGCATTCTCCAATTGATCACCACGGCTAGCTTCTCTTCCCAGAGGTACAATGAGATGTAGCTTAGCCATTGCCAATAATTCAAAGAGGGTATTCGAGCCTCCTCGAGTGATAACAAGATCCGCCATCCCCATTAAGGGCTGATATAAATCCGTGACATAATCTACACGATAGAGATTAGGACTCAGTTCATTAAGATTAGGATCTCCCGTCACATTAATAATATTATAAGTCTGCCTTAACTCCGGATGGTCGCTAACAAACTGATTAAAGACTTGAGCCCCTGCCGAACCTCCAATAAATAAAAGGGTTTTTAAGTCACTATTAAAATAAGACTTAATGGCATCAAGTTGAGTGGTCCCCGACACCTCTTGGGCAGTTGCTGAAACCTTTGTTACCGCACCAAGATGCTTGGTTCTAGGCAAGAGGTGGTCCTGCTCAAAAGTGGTATACATGGTGGTCGCGAATTTATAGGCAATTTTATTAGCAAGCCCCATTGATCGATCAGATTCGTGAATAAACACTGGTTTCCCCAGCAATTTAGCAGCCATGACAGGTGGAACGGAAACAAAACCACCTTTAGAAAAGAGCGCTTGCGGTCGAATCTTAGCGATAACCACCAGTGACTGCAACAAGCCTAGCGCAACCTTAAAGATATCCACTACATTTTGCCATGAAAAATAGCGGCGCAGCTTTCCAGTGGCAATGGCATGAAAAGTCACATCAAGTCCTGATTTTTTGATTTCCTGGTACTCAATGCCGTTCTTGTCTCCAATGTAATGTACTTCCCAGCCGTCGCTGATAAACTTTGGAATAAGAATTAAATTTAAGGTCACATGGCCCACAGTTCCGCCACCTGTCAATACAATCTTCTTAGACATTAGGCATCTCCTTTTAATTTTGCAAAGGTTGCCAAAAATTCATCCCCGCGGACCTCAAAGTTAGGATACATGTCCCAACTAGCATTGGCTGGGCTAAGCAAGATTGTATCTCCTGCCTGCGCTTCTTGGAAAGCTAATTCAGTCGCAGCAGCAACATCAGCTGCTTCAAGGTAAGGAACATTTGCCATTTCCGCTGCTCGCTTCATTCGCTCCGCTGATTCTCCCAAGATAATCATTTGTTTCAAACCTCTAAGGTCTGGTACTAAATCGTCAAATTCATTTCCCCGATCTAGACCACCTGCAATCAATATCAATTTCTTGTTGTCAAAGCCAGATAAAGCTTTCTGAGTCGCTAAGATATTGGTTGATTTACTGTCATTATAAAAGGTTATATCTTTAATTTTCCCGACAAGTTGCAGGCGATGTTTAACTCCTCCAAAATGGGAAAGAACTTCCACAATAACATCGTCAGCAATGCCAGACAATTTAGCCACGGCAATTGCTGCTAAAGCATTCTCAATATTATGACTACCCGGAACACCCAAGTTAGCCGCAGGCATTATAGGATGTCCTTTAAAATAAAGCATGCCGTCTTCCAGATAAGTTCCGTCCACCACTTCTTGAGTTGAAAAAGGAATGACCGTTGCCTTAGTTGTTTTAGCTAAGGCCGCTGAGATTTCTTGATTAGCATTTAAAATGAGATAGTCGTCAGCTGTCATTTCAGCCTGAATCCTCCATTTGGCCGCCACATAATCCTCAAAACTCCCATGATAATCGAGATGAGTGGGCATCAGGTTTGTGATAACAGCGATATGGGGCTTAAACGCGTCAACCCCCATTAATTGGAAAGAGGATAATTCCATTACTAGCGTGTCATTAGCGCTAGCTTTTTGAACGACTTCGGAGGCAGGATAACCAATATTTCCTGATAATAAAGCAGATTGACCACCTGCATTTAAGACATCGGCAATCATTGTTGTAGTCGTTGTTTTTCCATTTGATCCTGTAATCCCAACAATAGGGGATTCAGATACCAAATAAGCCAACTCAACTTCGGTCAAGACAGGAATTTGTTTTTCAAGCGCACGTGTAACCATAGGGTTATCGTAAGGAATTCCTGGATTTTTGACCATATATTCAAAGTCTTCATCAAATAATTCTAGGGGATGACTGCCACAAACAACCTTAATACCTTCTTCCAACAAGGCTTGTGCTGCTGGGTTTTCTTCAAAAGGTTTGCCATCATTAACGGTGACAAGAGCACCTAGTTTGGTTAAGAGTCTTGCAGCTGCTTCGCCCGATCTAGCTAAGCCTAATATTAATACTTTTTTATTTTGAAATTCTCTGATTTTTTTCATCTGAGCCCACACTATCCATTCTATTTGGTTTCTATTTTACCTTTATTTAAAAGCTTTTTCAAGATTTTAAAAAAGGACCTGATGCTTTCTAGATTAGAATCCGTTTCCAAAAAGAGTTGCCTTTGTTTTCTTTTTCGGCATCAAAAAAGACAAACATCCGCAGGGATATTTGCCTTTTCTACTAACTACATCAAGTCTCCCAGCCTGACGTTAAGGATGCTATCACTCAAGAATCTCCCAATACCTTAAGTTAAACGTCCGAATTGGTCAAAAACGTACCATTTTCCTTCAATCTGATAACTCCCTGTCACCACATTACAATCGCTGCCGCAGTAGTAATAGTAATTGTTATCTTTTACCCATTGATTTTGAACAAATTGACCATTTACAGCATAGCGATATTGTCCTTGCTTATTATGATACCATGTTCCTTGGCTAACCACATTTTTAGGATTAATGTCTCTACTATTTCTTATAACATCAGTGCCAAAAGTAGCTGAACTGCTATGACTGGAAGTTGTCACTTCCTCAGCATACGCTTCTTCAACTGGCTGATTATTATCATTACTTGCTTTTGGTGAATACGTCATCTTCGTTGATTGGTTCTTAAACAGTTCCGCAAAAGCTTGGTTATCTAAATAGGTTGTGGCACTTGCTTTTTCTCCCTGAAGGTTACGACCATAAACCAACCATTCACTAGGGTTGCTTCGCATCATCCAGTCTTCAAAAGCTTTACTGTATTCCATTTCCCTAAGACCATTGGCCTCACGAACTGACATTTCCACAGGCGTATAGTTTCTTCCAAAATGAGTGATTTCTACTTTTTTACCTGGACGATTGCCACTCGTTGTGTCGAGATAATACCATGCCCCATCATAATGAACTCTGGTTACCTGGTGAGGAATGCCACTATCATTGACACCACCAACGACATAAGCTTTAATTCCCATTAGGTTAAGGGCCCTTGCTGTGATGGCGCTATAGCCGACACATACCGCTTTTTGACGTTCGGTCACTGAAAAGATATCTGAAGCTCTGTAATAGGCTTGCTTGTTATCAATGCTACTACCTTCTAAATCGTAATCAAAGGTATTTGTGACATAAAGACACCATTTACGTAGCCTTTCTTTTTCAGTCGTCTCTTTCATTGCTCCCGACTTTTCAATCAAGGCTTTGATTTTCTCATCGTTCGCAAGGTAACGTTTCAGGCTAGCATTTGAGTTTTCATAGCCTCCAATAGCCCCACTGCCAACACCTTCAACATAATTCATCATGCGAATATTTCTTGAATAAAGTCTTTGAGAGCCAATAGTGACATCATGTGATTGTTGACCAATAGATAATCCAGCGTTGGCTAATAATAATTTTAAAGGAATACTCTCATTTAAATTAAAACTAGCAACCACTAATTTATCTGTCAAATCAAAATCCTGAATAGTTTTGCGAACTAACGCATTATACTCTTCTATGCTATTAAGAACATAGCCTGTTTTCTTTATCAATAAAAGTGAATCTCCCCCATTAACCCACTTATGATTGATTTTGACAAAGTCGTATTGTGAACCATAATCTGAACCTAACTGATCCGTTAGGTTTCGTTCCATTTCGAACGGCCAAACTCGGAAATGCTCATCTGTCCCTAGGACATAGGCATTTAAAGCTGTCAGTCTGTCTCCGCCCCTTTCTTGAATAACTCCTTCAACAACTTGCGCCGTGCCGGCACTTACTTTTTCAAGATGGTCTGTTTGCGAAAGATGATCTTTCCGATCCAATTCGCGAGATACCATACTTGATTGGTTAGTATCAGCTTTAACATATAGTGGTGCTACCAAAAAACAAGTTGACAGGGCCACTACTCCTAATTGACCTAGCATTTTTTTCATAGCTAGTCCTCCTTTTTATATCATCCATCCCCAATAGGATTATATTACTTTTTTATAAAATGTAAAATTTTTAATAATTATTTTTTCAATAAACAAAACATTAAAATTGTTTAAAATTATTAACTGTGCCGATTAGCATAGCAAAAAGGACTGTGTCGAACGAATGAACTGCACCCCAAAAGTTAGACAACAAATCTAACTTTTGGGGTGTTTTTCTATGAAATTAAGTTATGAAGATAAAATTGAAATCTATCGCTTACGGCAATCTGGTTGGACATGGCCTAAAATCAGTCAAACATTTAATATGAGTAAGTATAACCTTCAATACATGGTCCGCCTTATTGATATACACGGATTGGAAAGTGTTTGTAAAAGGAAAAATAGGTATTATTCTCCTGAACTAAAGCAGGAAATCATAAACGAAGTTCTGATGAAAGGTAGGTCTCAGCTAGAGGTTTCTCTAGATTATGGATTACCAAATAAGGGAATGCTTCCTAATTGGATAGCACAATACAAGAAAAACGGGTATACTATTCTTGAGAAATCAAGAGGGAGACCTGTAAAGATGGGACGCAAACCAAAGAAAAAACTTGAAGAAATGACTGAATTAGAGCGTCTTCAATATGAAAATGAGTACCTTAGAGCGGAGAATGCCGTACTAAAAAAGTTGAGAGAACTCCGCTTGAGGGACGAAGCAAGGCTCAAAGAGCAACAGAAATCATTCAAGGACTAATCAATGTATTTGATTTAAGAATCCTACTTAATATTTTGAAGCTGTCTCGATCAACCTACTATTATCAGGTTAAACGTCTAACTCAGGGAGATAAAAACAAAGAATTAAAAGAAGCTATTCAAGATATTTATTCTGAGAACAAAGGGAGATATGGTTACCGTAGAATTCACCTCGAACTTAAAAATCGAGGCTATAAAGTTAACCATAAGAAAGTTCAACGTCTGATGACAGAACTTGGGTTGAAAGCTAGAATCCGTGCGAAACGTCGCTATAACTCTTATAAAGGTGAGGTGGGCAAGAAAGCTGATAATCTCATTAAGCGTCAATTTAAAGCTGCCCAACCACTTAAGAAGTGTTATACCGATGTCACAGAGTTTTCAATTCCTGCTAGTGATCAAAAATTGTATCTATCACCAGTTCTTGATGGCTTTAACAGTGAGATTATTGCATATCATTTATCTACCTCGCCAAACTTACAACAACTTAAAACGATGCTTTCCGAGGCTTTTCCTGAACAAACTTATCAGGGCACTATTTTACATAGTGACCAAGGATGGCAATATCAACACACTTACTACCATCATTTTCTTGAGGAGCATGGAATGAGACCGTCCATGTCGCGTAAAGGAAATAGCTTAGATAACGGCATGATGGAATCTTTTTTTGGAACATTGAAGACAGAAATGTTTTATGGGTTTGAGAAGGAATTTACTTCCCTCGAAACATTAAAAACAGCTATTTCAGAATATATCAACTACTACAACACTAAACGAATCAAACTGACATTAAAAGGACTAAGTCCTGTGCAATACAGAACTCAATCCTTAACTTAAAATATAATGTCCAACTTTTGGGGGTCACTTCAGAACACAGTCCTTTTGATAACTGATAAACTAAGCCATCATTCCAGTAAAGACATTATTTCTTATGAATTCCGAAGAGAAATGATGAACCTTATCAAGGCTAGTTATTTCACTTTTGATTTTTTTGGCATTTTGAGTAAGTCTTTCAAAGCATAGTATCCCAATACTATCATCCCGAGTCCTACAACTATCTCAGGAGGTGTCTGCATGATTTTGATGAAACTCAATCCTGCTAAAACAATGAGGAGGGCAACTAAACCCACAAGTCCAATCATACCAAGCGTATTACGCACACTTTTAGGTGCCATAAACAGATAATAGGAAATAATTAAGGCGGCAATAATAAGATAGAACATCCTCATCTCCTTTGATTCTAATAAAGTAGGTAACCCTTAGACGCAAAAAGACCTTTAGAAAAGTCTCTTTCCTAAACATCTTTTTGTTATTCATTTTTTATGGCTTATTCAGCTGATTTTTTCTTTTTATTAGCTTTATCACGCGCAGCTTTATTCAAAATTTGTTTACGCAAGCGGATAGATTCTGGTGTTACTTCCATGTACTCGTCATCATTCAAGAACTCTAATGATTCTTCAAGCGTCAGAATACGAGGTGTTTTAATCACAGCTGTTTGGTCCTTAGTGGCTGAACGAACGTTTGTCATTTGTTTAGCCGTTGTAATGTTAACCCCAAGGTCATTGTCACGTGAATTTTCACCGACAATCATTCCTTCGTAGACTTCTGTTCCCGGATTAACAAAGATAGTTCCACGTTCTTCAATACGCATGATTGAATAAGTGGTTGCCTTACCATTATCGATAGAAACAAGTGCTCCACGATGACGGCCACCAATTTCACCAGCAACAACAGGCATGTATTGGTCAAAAGTATGGTTCATAATCCCGTAACCACGTGTCATTGAAAGGAACTCTGTTGAGTAACCAATCAAACCACGAGCAGGAATCAAGAAAATCAAACGCGTTTGACCATTACCAACCATTTGCATATCAAGCATGTCCCCTTTACGTTCTGAAAGAGACTGGATGATTGCACCTTGGTATTCTTCTGGCGTGTCAATTTGAACGCGTTCGAAGGGTTCACATTTGACACCATCAATTTCTTTGATGATAACTTCTGGACGTGATACTTGAAGTTCATATCCCTCACGACGCATTGTTTCAATGAGGATAGATAAATGTAATTCTCCACGCCCTGAAACCGTCCATTTATCTGGCGAATCTGTTGGGTCAACACGAAGTGACACGTCTGTTTGCAATTCTGCTAAAAGACGTTCTTCAACCTTACGTGACGTGATCCATTTACCTTCACGACCTGCAAAAGGAGAGTTATTGACCAAGAAAGTCATCTGAAGCGTTGGCTCATCAATACGAAGAATTGGCAGAGCTTCCACACAGTCAGTTGGTGTAATGGTTTCTCCAACAAAGATATCTTCCATACCTGAAACAGCAATCAAGTCACCTGCTTTAGCTTCTTGAATTTCACGACGTTCCAAACCGAAGAAACCAAACAGTTTTGTAACACGGAAGTTTTTAGTGGTACCATCAAGTTTTGAAAGAGTCACTTGGTCACCCACTTTAACAGTACCACGGAAAACACGACCGATACCGATACGACCTACGAAATCGTTGTAGTCCAAAAGTGACACTTGGAATTGCAAAGGCTCATCTGAATTATCAACTGGCGCTGGAATATGATCAATGATCGTATCAAAGATCGGGGCCATAGTATGCTCTTGGTCAGCAGGATCATCTGATAATGATGATGTGCCATTGATAGCTGATGCGTAAACAACTGGGAATTCCAATTGCTCATCATCGGCACCAAGTTCGATGAATAATTCAAGCACTTCATCTACAACTTCTGCTGGACGAGCTGAAGGTTTGTCAATCTTGTTCACCACAACGATTGGGATAAGATTTTGTTCAAGTGCTTTTTTCAATACGAAACGAGTCTGAGGCATTGTTCCTTCGTAGGCATCCACAACAAGAACAACCCCGTCAACCATTTTCATGATACGTTCAACTTCACCACCGAAGTCCGCGTGTCCTGGGGTATCCATGATGTTAATACGAACATCGTTGTAGGCTACTGCCGTATTTTTCGCAAGGATCGTAATCCCACGTTCTTTTTCAAGGTCATTGGAATCCATGGCACGCTCTTGAAGCTCTTTACGCTCATCAAGAGTATGGGATTGTTTTAATAATTCATCTACAAGTGTTGTTTTTCCGTGGTCAACGTGGGCAATAATCGCTACGTTACGGATATCGTTTCTTAAGTTAGTCATTTGTTCCTCTAAGTAAATATATTTTAACTAGACAAGTATAACACAAAATGTTTTAAAAAACTGGTTTTAATCAATTGTAAATGTTTTCAGACTTTCAGCAAGTCTGGATACAGCAAAAAAAGGAATTAAGGTTTTTGAGACAGTGACTGCCTTTATTCCCCTTAACTCCACGTTACTCTTAACTAGGTTGTTTGTTTAACTTTGCCATCCCAATAATCAATACCGTCTTTTAAGACATAAACGTCTTCAAAGCCAGCTTTTTTAAGTTTTTTGACCGCAGGCACACGGTACTGGGGACGCATATTTTCGTAAATAAGAACAGGTTTGTCCTTGCGAAGACCTTTGATAGCAGCATCAAATTGTTGCGCTGGAAAATTTCGAGCTCCTAAAATATGCTTAGCTCTAAAAGCCGCTGGCTCTCGTAAATCAATCAATTGACCTTGACGCATCACGTCTTTAAAAGTCTCGTTATCAACCTGCTTTGCCATTTTTCGAAAAGAGAAATAGTTCCATGCGTAATAGCCAATAATTCCTAAAAGGAGTAACCATAAGATAAGTGTGATTGGAGACATATCCCCCTCCTACTCTGTGATAAATTGTCGAGCAAGGCTAGCTGCACCGATAATTCCAGCATCATTGCCAAGCTCTGCAATCTTAATTTTAGTTGAATACCTCACTTGTGGGAAGGTGAAGGTCACAAAATATTTTTCAATGCGTGAACGTAAGAATTCTCCTGCTGCCGACACGCCTCCACCAATAACCACTGAATCTGGATTCAAGATATTTGAGATATTTGCTGACGCAAGACCAAGGTAGTAACCAACCTTTTCCACAACAGAATCTGCAAAGGAATCTCCTGCTTCAGCGGCCATGAAAATATCTTTGCTGGTGACATTGTCCCCATTATCAATGGCGGCTTTAATAGTAGAATCTCCTTCATAAGCTTCTGCCAATAAACGTGCTACCTTGACAACACCTGTTGCTGAGGCTACTGTTTCCAAACAGCCGTGTGAGCCACAAGTACAAGCAAAGCCATTTTCCGGTTCAACAATCATGTGGCCGATTTCACCACCTGCTCCTGCAACACCATGAATCAGGTTACCATCGGCGATAATCCCCCCACCGACACCAGTTCCTAGTGTCATGAAAACAACATCAGGATTGTTTTCGCCAGCTCCAACCCAACGCTCACCAAGAGCAGCCACATTGGCATCATTATCAATGGCAAAAGGAATACCTAATTCTTTTTCAATAATGGAACCGACTTCCTGAGTTTCTTTCCAGTTAAGGTTGAATGCTCCGGTCACTGTATTAGCAATACGGTCAACAGCCCCTGGTGACCCCATACCGATACCAATAAAATCTGCACTGCTTAGACCATATAATTCCAAGCGGTGTTTGATGGAAGCGATGATATCAGGGACAATGTGCTTGCCCCCTTCTAAAATATTAGTCTCAATCGCCCATTTTTCTTGGACTTCTCCTGCTGCTGTTAAAATACCAAATTTAACAGTGGTTCCACCTAAATCAATCCCCAGTAACTTTTGACTCATTTGCCTATCCTTCTTTTTCCAATTCTAATCTATGCTCACGTCGCAAAATTAACTCCGCATTTAAGTAATCCCTCTTATCCAATAAGCCGCTATCATAGAGACGCTGAAGTTCAATCTTCATCATTTCAATATCATAAAGACGTTTGCCAAGGTAAACAAAAATGCCAAAGTTTTTTAGCAATTGTTGCACATCATATAGTGTTTTCATATAAGTAGATTTTAGCAAATTCTACGGCAGATTTCAAGACAATTATGGAATCGCTTTCTATGTTTCTGAAAATGAATCGATGATTCCATAAAAAAGAAGCCAATTTTATCATTGACTTCTCTTATCCTAAGGCATAATCAATTAGAGTGCTGGGCCTTGTCCACGCTCTGCTTGGAACATCCAAATAGTTTTTTCAGCCTCTGTCTTAGCTGCTGTAAACAAATCATTTGTTCCAGCATCGCCTTCTTCATCGGTAATATCCAAACCAACTTGGAAAAGGCTACTTAGATAAAGGTAAACTTCTACCAATCTTGCCAAATGTTGGGCAACTGTTTTATCATAGCTACCTTTTGTTTCATCCAACTTAGAGTGTTGTGAAAATTCAGCTAGAGTAGAATAAGGTGCACCACCGATGGTAATCAAGCGTTCGCTCATTTCATCTAAGGTAGCATTTAAGCTATCCAGTAATTCATCCATTTTTGGGTGAAGGTACAAGAAACCTGGACCACGCATATACCAGTGTACTTGGTGCACAATAGATGCAGCCACAGATAAGTCAGCGACAGCTTGGTTTAAAACAGCTTTAGTTTTTTCATTTTTTGATGCTTCTTTTTTAGAAATATTGTGAGTTACTGAAGCATAAATATTGTCAACGAGTGTGTTTGTCATAATAACGTCTCCTTACTTTTCGGCTTAAAGGGCAAGAATGGAGGGTGAGCAACGATTACTCATCAAGAAGGAATCGTTGTCGCCTAATCCTATTCGACAATAACGGACTGAACTAATAGGTGAAGCGCCTTATTTAGAATCATTCTCGTTTCATACCTTTATTTTACAACGATTAGGAAAAGATTGCAAGTATTTGATTTATTTTCGAATAAGTAAGTATGAATATCTTTTTTAGTTTCTGTCTTGCTTTCTTTTTAAGCCTACTGTTTCGCTACTTACTCCATTTTTTTACAAACGCGAGCCAAGAAGAAATAGCTAATACTGCCAATGAATCAATCCCTCTCAAGGAAAAATTACAGCACTGTCAGCTATCATTGACTAAGCATGTCCTCGTCAGCTATCACGCTTACTTTGCTTTAGAAATTAGTTTATTTGCAATCTTTATGGCAACCTTGGTAGGCTGGATGGACGTGAAGCACTGCTATTTGCTGCTATTTTCTTTATTACTCAGTCTCTTTGATTGGCAATCACAAGAATACCCTTTCCTTTTATGGCTAGTGACTTTTGTTAGTTTGCTCCCTTTTTATTCCATTAACCACACCTCGCTTTTATTACTGTTGTTAGGACTGTTAGCCTATCTCCGACCTTTTTCAATTGGCGCAGGGGATTTTCTGTATCTCGCGAGTTTGGCGTTAGTGTTTGACTTAATGTCTCTTATCTGGCTAGTCCAACTGGCCTCTTTAGCAGGTATTGCTGCTTGCTTATTGCTACGTACAAAACACATTCCCTTTATCCCTTACTTAACTTTTGGGTTACTTTGTATTATCTTTCTTGAAAAATACTTAATCTACTAAAAACCCTAGCCACTTTGGTGACTAGGGTTAACTTTTGATTATTTATAGCCAACCATTTTTATTAGCTAGCCGAATAGCTTCAATGCGGTTAGACACACCCAGTTTATCAAAGATTGATGAACTATAATTTCGAATAGTTCCACTAGATAAGAAAAGTAATTGACTTATTTCTTTACTGGTTTTTCCTTGGTTAATTAATCGAAGAATGGTCATTTCCTGTTGAGTTAGAGGATTTGGATTTACAAAAAGATTTTCCATCAATTCTGGGGAGTACTCTTTACCTCCCTCCAAAACAGTGTGAATAGTCTTCATTAATTCAGAAATAGAGCGCTCTTTTAAAACATAGGCATCTACCCCAGCCTTAACCGCTCTTTGAAAGTAGCCAATACGTTTAAAGGTAGTAACAATGATAACTTTAGTATTACTTCTCCTTTTAAACCATTCCAAAACTTCTAATCCATTCATTTCTGGCATTTCTACATCTAAGATGACCACATCAACTGCTTTCTTTTGCAAAAGAGCTTGGGCTTCTTTCCCATTTCCCACAGCCTCGACAGATTCAACTGATTCTTCCATTAGTAATAATTGCTTTAAAGCATCTCTCAACATCACTTGGTCTTCAGCAATTAATAATTTCATGACACATTCCTTCGTTTAGATAAATTGTAATTATTGTAGGTTTTTTTAAAGAGCTAAGTTCAACTTTTCCTTTAACTAGTAAAAGCCTTTCATTGATAGAATGTGGTACCTCCACATCTTTAAAACCAATACCATCATCTTCCATTTGTAAAATGATATGAGTGTCCTGTCGATAAAGGCTTAACTGGCAATGACTAGCTTTGGCATGCTTAATAACATTTGTTGCTAATTCCCTAACCAACATTACTAGTGTCGATTGAAGGAGCGGACTTAATTGATCATCGCTGATTTTCTTTTCAAAGGTAAATTGGATTCCTGATAAATCAAACAAATCAGAAGTAACAACCATTTCTTCCGATAAACTACGAAAAGTCACGTTATTCACCAATTGGCGCACATCTTCCATAGATCTCCGACTAATTTGATGAAGTTCTGTTAACTCTTTTTCCACTGCTTGTAATCGACCATGTTGTAATTGTTTTATTGCCAATTCTGTTTTTATCGTCATCAAAGCAAAGGTATGGCCTAGAGTATCATGCAAATCACGTCCAATACGATTTCTCTCATTTTCTGCCATTAAGAAGTTAATCTCTTGGTTTTGTTTGGATATAGCAGCCTTCATGTTATCTTCTCTTTGCAGCCACATATTCATATAGGTAAGCCCCACTATAAAGAGTGCTATAGCTACTAACATAACACGAGAACTAAGCGATTGCGAGTGTGACCACAGATAGATAAAAGTTCCAAAAAATACCAATAAAAAAGTCAGCCCTCGAAAAGATTGGATATCATTGTCAAAACGCCAAATTAATAAATTAGCGTGGAAGAAAAAGAACCAAATCATATTCCCATCACTCAAACAGGTCATGTAAGCGACGTAGAACAAAAGATAGAGCCATAATAAATTAATAGTCTTTTGATATTTATCTCTCAGATGAATTAAAACAAGGTAAGCTACTATAAAAAGTGTCGTGATGATTAAAGTCCACTTAGGATAGTCGTAATAAAAAGCCCCCATATAAGGAAAGGCAAGAAAGACAAGTCCAATATAGTAAGGAATATCGGACGCGTAAAAAGGTCTAAACATTAATGAACCTCAAGAAATTTTGTCATAAAATAAGTAACAAATAAACACAGCATCCAGAAGCCAATAAGATAAAATACGGATGTTAAACTTATTGTACCATGAATCAGATAATGCTCAAATAAATTTCCAAAATGATAGGTCGGTGTCCAGTATGAAATAGCCTGTAACCACTTGGGAAAACTACTAACTGGCATCCAAAGTCCTCCTATAATAGCTAAACCAATATATAAGATATTAGCTAAAGCCGACAGGACTTTTGACGATTTGATTTGGGATAACAGTAAACCAAGGCTAATAAAGGCTACCGCTCCAAAAACAAGTAAAGCCACTGTGATTAACCAATCCCCCACAGTCATTCTAATATTCCTCATAAAATAACCGATAACAAAAACAATACCACACGATAACAGATAGTAACCGATAATCCTGATCACTTTAGCGACGTAATATTGCCAAAGCGGTACCGATGAATATCGAATAGATTTCAAGCGGTTACTTCTGCGATCCTCTTGTAAAGCAAATGGTAAGGTAAATAGGGCAAAGCCAATACTTGAAAAAGCTGTCATATTAAACATCATAAGCTTTAAAATAGTTTGTGAATCTGAAACAAAAGAAGAGTAAAAAAGAAAGAAAAAAACAGGCATTCCAATTGATAACACAAGAGATGACAGAGAACGAATAGTTAATAAATATTCTGTTCGCAATAAGGCTTTAAAGGTTTTCATAACTTATCCTTTCGTTGTAGCAAACACACGATCCAGCAAGGTACGATTTGTCATTTCTATACTGTCGATAGGACAGGCAGCAGCTTCTAAACACTCCCAAATAGCTTTGGGGTTCTTTGTAACAAAAGTGATGCTATCCCTTTTCTCAACAACTTCCTCTACATTCAATTGGGGATTCGATAATATCAAGGACCGATAACTAAAAGGTATCGTCATGATCTTCTCCTGCTCTTCTGCTGACATGGCATAAGGAGTGGTGTCTCGAATTAATTTACCTTGACTTAAGACCAAAACACGATCAGCAGTATGTTCAACCTCTTCGATATAATGAGAAGAATACAAGATATGAACTGCACCCCAAAAGTTAGACAACAAATCTAACTTTTGGGGTGTTTTTCTATGAAATTAAGTTATGAAGATAAAATTGAAATCTATCGCTTACGGCAATCTGGTTGGACATGGCCTAAAATCAGTCAAACATTTAATATGAGTAAGTATAACCTTCAATACATGGTCCGCCTTATTGATATACACGGATTGGAAAGTGTTTGTAAAAGGAAAAATAGGTATTATTCTCCTGAACTAAAGCAGGAAATCATAAACGAAGTTCTGATGAAAGGTAGGTCTCAGCTAGAGGTTTCTCTAGATTATGGATTACCAAATAAGGGAATGCTTCCTAATTGGATAGCGCAATACAAGAAAAACGGGTATACTATTCTTGAGAAATCAAGAGGGAGACCTGTAAAGATGGGACGCAAACCAAAGAAAAAACTTGAAGAAATGACTGAATTAGAGCGTCTTCAATATGAAAATGAGTACCTTAGAGCGGAGAATGCCGTACTAAAAAAGTTGAGAGAACTCCGCTTGAGGGACGAAGCAAGGCTCAAAGAGCAACAGAAATCATTCAAGGACTAATCAATGTATTTGATTTAAGAATCCTACTTAATATTTTGAAGCTGTCTCGATCAACCTACTATTATCAGGTTAAACGTCTAACTCAGGGAGATAAAAACAAAGAATTAAAAGAAGCTATTCAAGATATTTATTCTGAGAACAAAGGGAGATATGGTTACCGTAGAATTCACCTCGAACTTAAAAATCGAGGCTATAAAGTTAACCATAAGAAAGTTCAACGTCTGATGACAGAACTTGGGTTGAAAGCTAGAATCCGTGCGAAACGTCGCTATAACTCTTATAAAGGTGAGGTGGGCAAGAAAGCTGATAATCTCATTAAGCGTCAATTTAAAGCTGCCCAACCACTTAAGAAGTGTTATACCGATGTCACAGAGTTTTCAATTCCTGCTAGTGATCAAAAATTGTATCTATCACCAGTTCTTGATGGCTTTAACAGTGAGATTATTGCATATCATTTATCTACCTCGCCAAACTTACAACAACTTAAAACGATGCTTTCCGAGGCTTTTCCTGAACAAACTTATCAGGGCACTATTTTACATAGTGACCAAGGATGGCAATATCAACACACTTACTACCATCATTTTCTTGAGGAGCATGGAATGAGACCGTCCATGTCGCGTAAAGGAAATAGCTTAGATAACGGCATGATGGAATCTTTTTTTGGAACATTGAAGACAGAAATGTTTTATGGGTTTGAGAAGGAATTTACTTCCCTCGAAACATTAAAAACAGCTATTTCAGAATATATCAACTACTACAACACTAAACGAATCAAACTGACATTAAAAGGACTAAGTCCTGTGCAATACAGAACTCAATCCTTAACTTAAAATATAATGTCCAACTTTTGGGGGTCACTTCAATGCCCTCTTCTTTTTATAGTTTCATCTGATAGTTTTAGTTAAGAAAATCAAGCAAAGCGAGGAAGCTATCAGCTTCTAATGATGCACCACCAACAAGGGCACCATCAACATCTGGACAAGCCATGTAATCTTTAACGTTTTCAGGTTTTACAGAACCACCGTATTGAACGCGAACTTTATCAGCAACTTCTTGCCCAAAGTCTGCTGCAACCACGCCACGTACAGCTTTACACATTTTTTGAGCATCATCTTGAGTAGCTGATTTACCAGTACCGATTGCCCAGATTGGCTCGTAAGCTAAAACAAGTGAAGCCACTTGCTCTTCAGAAAGACCTGCAAGAGCCGCAGAAACCTGAGCACCAACAAACTCAACAGCTTTACCTGCTTCGTAAGTTTCAAGAGATTCCCCACAACATAGGATTGGAGTTAACCCATTCGCAAAAATAGCTTTTGCTTTTTTGTTAATGTCTTCATCTGTTTCATGGAAGTAATCACGGCGTTCTGAGTGACCAATAACAACGTAGTCAGCTCCCATTTCAGCAAGCACTTTTGGTGATGTTTCACCAGTAAAGGCTCCTGCATTTTCAAAATAGCAGTTTTGCGCAGCAACTTTAAGAACTGAATCTTTAGCAGCTTCTATAGTTGTTACCAAATCAACAGCTGGCGCTGCTACTGCAACATCTACAAGATCGTTTGAAGGTAATTTGCTTGCTACAGCCTCAACGAATGCTTTTGCTTCTTGAGGGGTTTTGTTCATTTTCCAGTTACCGGCAATAATTGGTTTACGTGACATATCACATACCTCTTCTTTTTTTATTTACATCTCCTATTTTAGCATATTTTACTGGCTATTAAAAGAAAACGGCTATATTTTAGGAATATTTTCACAAAGGAAGAGGGCTTTTCTGAAAACTTTTCACTATTTTCTATAGGATGTATGTTTCTTATCAGATAATCCTCAAGAAAGGAGATTATCGTATTCCTGCATCTGAATCTCGCGCTTAAGCTGCCCCCAGATATTCTTTTTCTCGCGGTAGCCAATTATACTACTCGTCTTGACAAGGGTTAAAACAGGATGCAAGACAAGGTATCGAAAAACAGCTATATATATTCCCTTGATAATATCTGTTACCCCAATCATTAATTTTTGAGAGTAGATCCGATGCAAGAAAGAAGTAAGGGTAATTAGAATACAATAAAGAGTATAGAGAAAAATAAGTGAAAAGAAGAAAGGAATATTTAACTGATGAAAAATCAGAGCCAAAAAAACAACTCCTGCTCCAAAAAGTTCAAGAAAGGGAGATATTAACTCAAAAAAGATATAGTATATATAAGAAACAAACCCAACTGCCCCAAAGCGGTAATTGGCAAAAACACTTCTGTACTTTTTCAAACATTGATATAGTCCTAAGAACCATCGTCGTCTCTGTTTTCTCAAGTCTCCTAGACTCGTTGGTGCTTGACTCCAACAGACTGCGTCAGTTTCATAACAAATTCGATAAGGAACCTGATTATTGCGGCAAAAAAAATGTAATTTCATAACCAATTCCATATCTTCTCCCAAAGTCTCTGTGTCGTAACCACCAACGGCTTTCACGATGTCTTTCTTAAAGAGACCAAAAGCTCCTGAAATAATCAAATTAGCTTTTAAGTAATCCAAGAAAATACGCGCCCCTAAAAAAGAAGAGTCATATTCAATGGCCTGAGCGCAAGGAATCATCCGCCAAGGAAGGTGATAAGAAACCACGCCCCCTTCTTCTATCTTAACCCCCTGGGCAACCTGGACAAGACCTCCAACAGCAATAACCGTTTTGTCTAACCTTACCGATGTCACAATGTGTTTTAATGAATCTTTTTGCAACATCGAATCTGCATCTAAACACAAGAAATAATCATGACAAGACGCATTAATTCCCATGTTTAATGCATCCCCTTTTCCGCCATTTTCTTTGACAATTAAGGTCAAAACAACACCTTCCACATCAGCTTTATAAATAGCTTTATAAGGCTTAGTTACAATATGTTGGTTAATCGGTTCCTGATGAAGTATGAGAGGAAAATGGTTCATCAACACCATTGATGTCTGATCACTAGAGCCATCATCTACAACAATGATTTCGTAATGATCATAATCCAAATGAAGTAAGGAATCAATAGTATTAACAATCGTCAGTATTAACAATCGTCAAAGCTTCATTATAGGCCGGGACGATAACAGAAACCCCCACATCATCAGCATGAGTCGCTAAACGAGATCGATGTTCTCGTTTTTCATAGAGATGGACACCTCCAATAACTAAAGAAATCACTAAAAAACTGGCATAAGCAATCAAAAGTAATAAGAAAATCAGCTGGGAGAGTTGTAAAAAGGTAAAGAATAGTTGCATACGACCTTGCCCCTTCTCCTATTTGGACTCTTTTTTCCATTGGTCAAATAGATGCGGCTTGTGCCATTGTGTCACCCGTTGCTTAACAATGTAACTGAGATTAAAAATAGTCACTGCTAAACAAACCATAATATAAAAGTACAAAACATGATGTATCATCTGATTACTCTCCTTTTTTAGTCCACTCTTTTTTAATAATAGAGTAGGATGCTTTTAGAAATGGACGAACATTAGGCCTCTCCCAACTAGGTAAAGGATAGTCTTCCATAGGAATCATCTCGTGTGATTGCGCGGGTCCCCATCCCAGAGCAATCATGTCAGCATCTACTTCTTTGACACCATAGTGCTTCATGTAGTCATCATGAATTTTCTTAGCGGCTAGATTAGAAAAATTCAACAGTTGCCAAGGAATCCTTACCTCAATCAATTTTTCCCCAAAGACAACGTCCGTCTGAGAATCAAGCTGAGTGATACCATCTTGATTTATCCCTTTGCGCAAGATTCCTGTAGGAAAACTTGGCAGGTATTTCTTTTTGGCTCTAGCTTTTTCAATATCTTCGACAATCGTTGTATTTCGTAAAACCATTGTCACCAAATCGAACTGTTCTGAGTCTTTTCGAGGGGGTAACGTGCTATAGTTAACTGTTTATAATGTTAAGACCAAAAAAAGACTATCATAAGAAGGAAGAATCATCTTACCAACATTTTTTGGAAAGAAGTACTTTTCATTTTTAATAATGAGAAATCATCTGATTAATAGCTCTTTAAATATATTATCCTGTGTCTTTTTAACATCTAGATTAGCTTTAATGGACCTGTAAAAAACACAAAAAAAGCTCCCCTAAGGGAGCTTTTACAATTTAAGTTGTCCGACTTTAATTGTTATTCTGGGAACTTAATTAAAATTAAGCTTCGATTTCTGAAACGATACCTGAACCAACAGTACGTCCACCTTCACGGATTGAGAAAGTAGTACCTTGTTCTACGGCGATTGGGTGGATCAACTCAACGTTGATTGTCACGTTATCACCAGGCATAACCATTTCTGTACCTGCTGGAAGTTCGATTGAACCTGTTACGTCAGTTGTACGGAAGTAGAATTGTGGACGGTAGTTGTTGAAGAATGGAGTGTGACGTCCACCTTCGTCTTTAGAAAGGATATATACTTCACCTTTGAATTTAGTGTGTGGGTTGATTGAACCTGGTTTAGCAATAACTTGACCACGTTCGATTTCGTCACGTTGAACACCACGAAGAAGGATACCTACGTTGTCTCCTGCAAGACCTTCGTCAAGTTGTTTACGGAACATTTCAACACCAGTAACAACAGCTTTTTTAGTTTCTTCTTTGATACCAACGATTTCGATTTCGTCGTTGACACGAACAGTACCACGGTCGATACGTCCTGAAGCAACTGTACCACGACCTGTGATTGAGAATACATCTTCGACTGGAAGAAGTAATGGTTTGTCAGTGTCGCGTTCTGGTTCTGGGATGTACTCATCAACAGTACTCATCAACTCCATGATGATATCTTCGTATTTTGAGTCACCTTCAAGAGCTTTAAGAGCTGAACCTTGGATAACTGGAAGGTCATCACCTGGGAAATCGTATTCTGAAAGAAGGTCACGAATTTCCATCTCAACTAATTCGAGCAACTCTTCGTCATCAACAAGGTCAACTTTGTTCATGAAGACGATAAGATGTTTAACACCAACTTGACGTGAAAGAAGGATGTGCTCACGCGTTTGTGGCATTGGTCCATCAGTTGAAGCAACTACAAGGATAGCTCCGTCCATTTGGGCAGCACCAGTGATCATGTTTTTAACATAGTCCGCGTGTCCTGGTGCGTCGATGTGAGCATAGTGACGAGTTTCAGTTTCATACTCAACGTGTGCAGTGTTGATTGTGATTCCGCGTTCGCGCTCTTCTGGAGCAGCATCGATAGAAGCATAATCTTTTGGTTGGTTAACTGAAGTTGGTAAACGACGGGCAAGTACTGTTGTAATTGCAGCTGTTAAAGTTGTTTTACCATGGTCAACGTGTCCAATTGTACCAATGTTAACGTGGGGTTTACTACGATCGTATTTTTCTTTTGCCATTTTAGGAAAAGCCTCCAATAAAATATATTTTATAGATAGACGGTAGGCAATACAGTCTAACTTTACCTTACTATTGTAGCAAATTCTAAGGAAAATGCAAGTATTTTATGCCTTTTGCTTTTTCTTTATTTTTCCAAGTGATGGTAGGGTTGGATTTGAATGGATTGCCCAATATTTGAAGCATAAATCCAATCAGCATTTTGTAATTGGTCAAAATTCTCAGCGCGTCCTGTTAGGATGACACCTTCAAATTTAGCTGTCTTTGGATTCTTGTTTTGCCTTAAATACTCTTTTAGCATAGCTTTAGAGGAATAAACTTCCCCATCTTCAGTCGTTACCGTTTGGAGGCTACTCTCCTCCATTTTGAAGTATTGTTCTAGTCTATCTTGGAATGCAGTATAACTATTTTCCATCCCTTCAACAGGAGAAACAGCACTTTTATGACTATATTTTTGATAAATAGGGTTCAAATCCGGATTCTTTTTGGTTTGGTAAGCCTTAGCAATCTCAGCGTTCATCTTTTTCTGTTGCTCAGCTGTCAAACCCAAATTAAAGTAGGGGGTAAAACCAAATTGACTTTCCAAATATTCAAGCTGAACCCCGCTCCAAATCCAATTGAGTTTTAAATTTTTAGGAATGAACTGTTCCATTTCTTTTAATGTGTAGCCTTTATCAAAAGTGATTGCTACTTCTACAGCTTGTCCTGACATTTGACGGATGAGAGGAATATCTTGAGTGGGTTTTATCGACCCAAGTTGCACTTTTTTCCCCTTGTTAAAAAACATGGGAACCTTATAATGAGATGCTCTTGTGTACATCGAGCGACCATTATCATCAGACATCAATGAATTATTGTTTGCTGATGATTTCTGGTTTAAGATAAGGGAGTAATAATGTTCATATTTCTCAAAAGGAACGGATATACCATCAATATCTTTAAAACGGTGAGAGACAAAATTACCTGTGAATTGGGAAGTGGCATCGTAGCCCCAACTGCTATAACTAATATTAGGGTAGGCTATTTCAGAAATGACCGTATAATACTGTTGAATGTTTTGACCGTTCTTGCTAGTCAGTCTATTGAGTCCTATAAATCCTAACACCATAAGAAACAGGCTTAAGACTACACTAATGGTTACCGTTCTAAAAATATTTCGGCGTTTATGTCGCTTGGCAAGCTTTTCAAAATCAGTTGAAATCATCATATGTATATCCTGCTTTCTTCAATTTTTCTTTTAATAAGGCTCGTCCCCGCATCAAGTTAATTTTGACACTGCTTAAGGACTTGCGCAAAATACTTGCGATTTCTTTTACCGACAAGCCATCAAAATAATAAAGCGATAAAACCATGCGGTACTTTTCTGGTAAGGCACTAATGGTCTCGTACAAAGGGGTATAGTTAGGTTGTTCAAATTCGACAACCGTTTCTTGATGGAAAAAATCTCTTTGAAGAATCTCCAGATAGGTCTTGTCTCTTCGGTAATGATCAATGTATTTTCTGACAGCAACGCGATACATCCACGCACGTATCTTTTCAGGTGGGAGAATGATATTACTCTCTAACATTTTTAGGAAAACATCCTGACTAATGTCACGCGCCAACTGGTCCGGCACACCCGATGCTTTTAAATAAGCGATAATATCTTTTGAATAAACCACTAGTTCCTGTTCATATGGTTCTAACTTGATGGGGCTCACCCCCTTTCTACACTTATATAACGTATCATCCTTTATTTTGGTTACAAAAAAATCCCCTCAAAGGAGATTTTTATTGAAATTGGTTGATGTTAATGATGTTACTATTTTCTTTTCGAGCATCTTTCCGATAAGTTAGCTCTGCTTCTTTTAAAATGTCTTCACGCTTTTCATTGGCATCAATATTAAGCACAAACCCGACAGCCACCGATAAAACAAGTAAGCTATTTCCCCCTTGAGATAAGAAAGGGAAAGTTACTCCGGTTGAAGGAATCAAACCAGAAATCCCACCGATATTAACAAATACCTGCATCAGCATCATGCCACCAACTCCTAAGGCCATCATAGCATTAAAAGGATTTTTAGCCTTAATACCCACATTCATAATCCGTAAGATAAGGAAGAAAACAAGCGCCAAGATGAGTCCCGCTCCTATCAAACCTAACTCTTCAATAACAACGGAAAAGACAAAGTCTGTCTGTGCTTCTGGCAAATAACCCCGTTTTTCAATGGAATTACCCAGGCCTCTCCCAAACCAGCCACCATTACTCATAGCGTAATAAGAATTGGCCAGCTGATGCCCTGAATCTGTCAAATCATGGAAGGGATTAAAAAAGGCACTGAAACGTTTGGCGACATAACCAAAAACAGGAACTTTAGCAACTTTTTCCACCCCAATGAGGGCAATTGTTCCCAAAAACAGGGTTGATAAGCTAGTAATCAAGACAAGGATGGCTGAAAACCAACGGTAGCCAATCCCACTAATAGAGAACATGATAATAGCTGTCAATACGATAATGGAAGCATTTCCCAAATCAGGTTGAGCAGCAACCAAAAGTATCATAAAAAGGGAATAGACTCGCCAGTCTCGTAAGTCTCCCCATTCCGTCGGCCACCATTTACGACGCGTCAAGGCTTGATAGTCATAAAGACTGACTTTTTCCTGAATTTTGGCAAAGGTCAGAGCCAGATACCAGACCATTATAATTTTCAAATATTCAGCAGGTTGAAAGCTGATGGGACCAATGACAATCCAACCATGTGCTCCTTTGATAGCCGTCGTAAAGAAGCGAGCAATAACCAAGAGCGTCATTTCAATTAACATCACTAAGGTTAATACTTTGGTATTGGTTAAAAAGTTTAATTTTAACTTATAAATGAAAACAATAGCAATAAGACTTAACGTCCAAAATGCCCCTTGATTAATCACGGATTTAAACGGGTTAGCATGTGCTTGAATCAAGCTAACACTTGTCGTGGAATAGACCACGATTAAACCAATAACCGATAAAATTAAGTAAGGCAATAGTATGGAGTAATTTAAGAGGTGCCTTTTATCAATTTTCATAGTTTCCCCTATATTTCTTGAGATAATCATTTAGCATTATACCATCTTTCAAGAACAAACAAAAGTGAAAGTCAACCTCCTGCAAAAAGAAGCCTCCAAGTAAGCCTGACGAGGACATCAGACGAAACAAAGGAGACTTTTTGGGATAGACGATTTAGTGATAACCTAAAGCGTCTGCTGCCTTGATTTAATAGTAGGTAGAGGACTTTTCAAGGATTTAGCCTGAATTACGTAACCCAGTCGCAATTCCATTAATCGTTGTGTGAATTAATTTTTCATCCTCTTCTCTTAACTGATGATTGCGCAGGCGCTTAATCAATTCAATTTGAATATAGTTCAACACATTGAAATAAGGGAGACGAAAAGCTAAACTTTGTTTCAAAGATGGGTTATCTTCTAGTAACTCCTCATGTCCTTCGATGGCAAGAATCACATTTTTTGTCAACTGCCATTCGTCCAAAATCACATGAAAAACATCCCTAACCTCTTGGCTGTCTGCCAACTGAGCATATTGAAAAGCGATGTTCATATTTGATTTCGATAGCACCATATCCACATTCGATAATAAGGAATGGAAGAAGGGCCAAGTCTGGTACATGTGTTGGAGACGCTCAAGATTGCCTTCTGCTTGGTCAATATAATGTTTAAAGGCCGATCCTACCCCATACCATCCGGGGAACATGATACGATTTTGTGACCACGAAAAGACCCAAGGAATAGCCCGCAAGCCTGTGATTTCCGTAATCGTTTTACGGGCTGCCGGTCTTGACCCTATGTTAAGGCTAGAAACTTCCTTGATAGGACTTGCTTCAAAGAAATAATCGTAAAAATGAGGATTATCAAATACTAGCTGGTGGTAAATCTTATTACTGTCCGCAACAATACCATCCATGACTTCTCTGAATCCGTCAATTTCATTAGGGTTGGTAAGCATTTGTGTGACCATACGATTAATAGAAGCTGAAATGAGCATTTCTAAATGGTAATAAGCGACATCTTTATTACCATATTTATTTTCAATAATCTCCCCTTGTTCAGTGAGGCGAATGCGATCTTTAATAGAACCAAAAGGTTGTGAGGTGATGGCATCGTAAGAAGGGCCACCGCCTCGTCCAACTGTTCCTCCACGACCATGGAAGAAAGTGATTTTCACGCCATTTTCCTCTCCAATGGCTGTTAATTCATTTTGAGCTTTATAGAGGGTCCAACCTGAAGCAAGATAACCACCATCTTTATTACTGTCAGAATAACCTAACATAATTTCTTGATAGTTATGATTAGCTGCAATCCATGATTTAACCATATCATAACTCAAGTAAGTTGTCATAATGTCACGAGCATTGTCTAAGTCTTCAATAGTTTCAAAAAGTGGCACAATTTGCACACGAGCTTTGTGTTGGTCAATCAGACCAACTTCTTTGAGCATGATGGCCAATTCAAACATATCAGAAACACTTTCTGTGTGCGAAATGATGTGCTGCTTAATGACCTCATCACCTAGCTTATCCTTCAACTCACGTGCAGCTGCGTAAATCGCTAATTCTTTTTCGAGCAAATCTGACTTAGCAACTGCTGCTGAAGATAGTGTTCTTGGATCCTCTGTCAGTTGTTTCACAAGAAGATCACATTTTTCAGTTTCTGAAAGTGAGCTATAATCCTCAACGATATTAGCTCCTTTTAATAACTCTGCCACACATGCTTCTTGCACACTAGAGTCTTGCCTCATGTCAATACTTGCTAGGAAGAAGCCAAAAATATCAACAGCTTGCATCACTTCGCGTAAGTCGCCATCAACCAGTGCAACATCACCATTGCTTAAAAGAGATTGCTCAATGGCCATCAAATCAGCTTTAAAGTCTTCCGGCGAAACGTAGGCAGCAATAGGTCCTTCTAACTGATCTTGCATTGCTAACTGACGAGTAAGGCGATCCGCTGTGAGCGACTGTCCAGTGGTATCTTGGTCCCCTGTCAATTGAGTGCGTGTTTGGACAAGGCGGGACTTCACATAATGAAAAGCCCTACGGTAAGGTTCATTTTCACGGTAAATAGACTGGTCTTGGGATAAGCTAGCCAGACGCTCTACTTCTGCACTCGGTTGAATTAAGGTAGACGACAAAGAAAAGGTTCGGTAAAGAGCTGCTAATTTTTCAATATAATAATTCAGGATGACTTCGCTCTGAACAGTAGCAGATAACCTTAGGGTTTCAGCTGTGACAAAAGGATTCCCATCCCTATCTCCTCCAATCCACATGCCCATGGTTATGGGGTTAGGATTGACCAAGTCTAAGCCACGTTTCTGAGCCAAGTTTTTATACTCAGTTGTTAATTTGGTCACTGCTTGAATGAGAGAACCATTGTAATACTGCATGACGTTAGTAATCTCATTTTTGACCTTGAGTTTTTTCTCGCGGATAATATCTGTCTGCATAATGATTTCTATGTACCGATAGAGTTCATTATGCCACTTCTCTTGGTTAACGACACCAGCTTTGACATCACGATACTTACGAAGGAGATCATGGATATGCGTTGTCAACTCCAAAATGGTCTTGCGCTGCACTTGTGTCGGATGGGCTGTCAAAACAGGTACCACATTAACCTGCTCTAAGATGTCTTTGGCATTCTCTTTTTCTGCGACGGCATCAATAGTTAAGGCAAGTTTGCCTAAATAATCCTTGTTGGCATTATTTTGATAATTGATTTCATAAGCCAAATCCACATCTTCTGAAATGTTAATTAACAGAGGCAAGATTGAAAAGTATCTTGAAATCACATCCATATCTTGATTAGAAATGCTTGCGATAATCGTTTCTAACCCAACGTAATCTTGCTTTTCAGATAAAGCAACAATGGTTTCAATCGTTGCGAACGCCTCATCTCCAATCATTCGACGGGTGATTTTTTCCAACATATCTTTTAAAATAGCAACTTCCTCAGCAATAATAGCTTGGTTGTTACTACTCTCTAGCTTTTTAAGTGACAAACTATTGACTCCTTCTCTGTTAGCTTCTCTTTTTATCATACCACTTTTTACTAGAAATGAAAGCACTCTAAAGTGGAATGTTTGCTTTTTATCGAAAGTAAGCGTTTTATCGTCTTTAATGTATGGAACAATTTTTCTGTTATATCCTAGCCAAATTCTGTTATACTAGTGGTAATCATAAGTTAAGGAGACCATTATGGAATTAAAAAAACGTTCAGAATTTCCTGAAAATGAACTTTGGGATTTAACAGCGCTCTACAAAGACCGCCAAGATTTTTTACTCGCTATTGAAAAAGCCTTACAAGATATTGACCTATTTAAGCGCAATTATGAAGGCCGCTTAACATCGGTGGATGATTTCACTCAGGCCTTAATAGAAATTGAGCATATTTATATTCAAATGAGTCATATTGGCACTTATGCCTTTATGCCTCAAACCACTGACTTTTCAGATGAAAGTTTTGCTCAAATTGCTCAGGCTGGCGATGATTTCATGACTAAAGCTAGCGTTGCCCTTAGCTTCTTTGACACCGCCTTAGCCAATGCCGACCTTGACGTGTTAGATACATTAGAAAAGAACCCTTATTTCAGCGCAGCTATTCGCATGGCAAAAATCCAAAAAGAACACCTCTTAAGTCCTGATGTGGAAAAGGCTTTGGCTAACTTACGCGAGGTTATCAATGCGCCCTATGATATTTACACCAAAATGCGGGCTGGTGACTTTGACATGGATGATTTTGAGGTGGATGGTAAAACCTATAAAAATAGCTTTGTTTCTTACGAAAATTTCTATCAAAATCACGAAAATGCTGAAATTCGTGACAAAGCTTTCCGTTCCTTCTCAAAAGGTCTCCGTAAACACCAAAATACAGCTGCAGCGGCTTACTTAGCCAAGGTTAAATCTGAAAAACTGTTAGCGGATATGAAAGGCTACGCTTCTGTCTTTGATTACCTCCTAGCTGAACAGGAAGTGGATCGTAGCTTGTTCGACCGCCAAATTGACCTCATCATGACTGAATTTGGACCGGTTGCTCAGAAATTCTTAAAACACGTCGCCCAAGTCAATGGTCTTGAGAAAATGACTTTTGCTGACTGGAAGCTAGATATTGACAATGATCTCAATCCAGAAGTCAGCATTGATGGTGCCTATGACCTCGTGATGAAATCTCTAGCCCCATTAGGACAAGAATACACGAAAGAAATCGAACGTTATCAGACAGAACGCTGGGTTGACTTTGCTGCTAACGCCAATAAGGATTCTGGTGGTTATGCTGCTGATCCCTACAAGGTTCATCCGTATGTCTTAATGAGTTGGACTGGAAGAATGTCTGATGTTTATACCCTTATTCATGAAATCGGACACTCTGGCCAATTTATTTTCTCTGATAATCACCAAAGTTACTTCAACACCCATATGTCAACTTATTACGTCGAAGCGCCATCGACCTTTAATGAATTGATGCTTAGTGATTACTTGGAACATCAGTTTGATGACCCTCGTCAAAAACGTTTTGCCCTTGCTCACCGTTTAACAGACACCTACTTCCATAACTTTATCACTCACCTATTGGAAGCGGCTTTCCAACGTAAGGTTTACACCCTTATTGAAGAAGGCGGTACCTTTGGAGCTGACCAATTAAATGCGATGATGAAAGAGGTCTTAACAGACTTCTGGGGAGATGCCGTTGACATTGACGATGACGCAGCTCTTACCTGGATGCGCCAAGCGCATTACTACATGGGCTTATATAGTTATACCTATTCTGCTGGGCTTGTTATGTCAACAGCTGGTTACCTCAACCTTAAACATAATCCAAATGGTGCCAAGGAGTGGCTTGACTTCCTAAAATCAGGTGGCAGCCGTACACCTCTTGATACTGCAATGCTCATTGGGGCAGACATTGCCACTGAAAAACCTCTTCGGGATACCATTCAATTCTTGAGTGATACCGTTGACCAAATTATCAGTTACACCGAGGATATGTCACATGCCTAATCTCTATGATTTTACGGTTAAGGCTCAGGACGGCAGTGACATCTCACTAGTTAACTACAAAGAAAAAGTGGTTTTGGTCGTGAATACAGCTACCAAATGTGGGCTAACCCCACAATACCAGGCCTTGCAAGCACTATATGACACATACCATGACAAGGGATTTGAGGTCTTAGATTTTCCTTGCAACCAATTTTTAAATCAAGCTCCAGGAGATGCTGAGGAGATTAATCACTTTTGCAGTCTGACCTATCACACTACTTTCCCTCGCTTTGCAAAAATCAAAGTGAATGGTAAAGACGCTGATCCTTTGTTCACCTGGTTAAAAGAAGAAAAAAGTGGGCCCCTCGGGAAACGCATCGAATGGAACTTCGCTAAATTTCTCATTGACCAAAATGGTCAAGTCATTAAACGCTATTCCTCAAAGACAGATCCTAAACTAATTGAAGAAGACCTTAAAGCACTTCTTGGTTAATATAAAATAGACTTGGTGTGCCAAGTCTATTTTATATTATAGTTACTAATTAAAAACTTCTTGATAAAATTCAATGCTATCACCATCTTTAACGGTAATTTGATCGGCACCCTTATCTGCCATCTTTCCATTCACCTTAAAAAGCCAGTATTTGTTAGCTTTCATATCTTGTTCAATACCATCAATAGAAGTGATAAAGCCATCTTTTTCTTTGACCTCATAATTATCTTTGAGGACCTCAAGCACTGTGTCTCCTTCCTCAAAAGAAACTTTTTCGTCAACAGTATTGGTGTCTTCTTTAACAACTAAGCGAACGTGATGGTCTGATTTGGGAACGCTTGGAGTCTGTGTTTGTTTTGTTCCTTGCGAGCAAGCCACTAGTAGCATAGCAACAAGTACTAAAAATCCTGTTTTAAATCCTTTGTTCACCGATTAACCTCCTAAATAACATCATAATAACTGGAAAAAAGACGAGAGTTGATAAAGCATGCGCTATATTAAAGGGCATCCCTGCTAAAACATAGCTCCACCAAGGCATACTATACAAATACGCAAAACAAGTATCTATCAGCACCCCATAAAGAAATCCCCCAAAGCCAGCAAAAACAGCCTGATAGATAATTTGGTGGCGTTTTACTCTCAGCGTTAGGGGATAAAAGATATACCGCCAAAGCAAGAGAATGAAAGCAAAACACGTAATCTGCCAGAAAACCCAGGGACCAAAGCCAAGTAAAAAAGATGAGGACAATAAGCATAACATCATGACTAAACTAGCTTCTGCTAACCCAAAATAAAGAAGATATCCTAAAAAAATAGCCGTCACAGGCTGGACATTAGGAAGACTACTAAAAGCAATGCGAAGTACTACACAAAGAGCTGACATCACAGCGATTCGACTAACAACCTTAGTTGACATAATTTCTCTTTCTTGTTTTTTCTTTATTATGACAGATTTTAAAGCACTTAGCCAGTTTTGGGCTCATTTCTTATCAAACTAACATAAAATGAGGATAACTTAATAAAGAAGTGACCCTACTCTTCTACGATATAGTTAAAGACTAGCTTATTCTGTTCACTGATATAGGTCATAGCTATATACTAACTTGAGGAATGATTTCTTACATAGGCTCTCACTCGATTCTTGACCCTTTTAGCATGAACTCCTTAAAATGCAAGATAATATAAGGAAATAGTTAGGATATTTTGATTTTTCCCAGTAATTAAGGTACAATAGCAATAATGAGAAGAAGAATAAAACCTATTGTTGTGCTCGTCTTCTTTGCGCTACTGGCAATGGTATTAATCATTGGAAAGTTACACGCTAATCAAGTGAAACAAAAAGAGCTTGAGCAAGCAAAGGCTAATATTCCTATTGCAACCAGTAGTTCAACTAAAACAAGCACAAGTGAGACTGAAGACTTTGTTTTAAATCCTATTATTGATGTTTCCGGTTGGCAACTCCCAGAAGAAATTGATTATGACACTTTATCACATAACATCTCTGGGGCAATTGTTCGTGTCTATGGAGGGTCACAAATCACAGCCCATAATAATGCGGCTTTTACCACCGGAATTGACAAATCTTTTAAAAAACACATCAAGGAATTCCAAAAGCGTGATGTCCCCGTAGCTGTTTACAGCTATGCCCTTGGACGCAGTGCCAAAGAAATGCGAGAAGAAGCAAGAGCCTTCTACAAAAATGCCGCTCCTTTTAATCCAACTTATTATTGGATTGATGTCGAAGAAGTGACGATGAAAGATATGAACAAAGGTGTTAAAGCATTTAGAGAAGAACTTAAAAAACTAGGGGCTGAAAATATCGGTTTGTATATCGGGACCTACTTTATGGCTGAACAAGAAATCTCAACAAAAGGTTTTGATGCCATTTGGATTCCCACTTATGGTAGCGATTCGGGCTATTACGAGGCCGCTCCTAATACAACTCTAGATTACGACTTGCACCAATACACTTCACAAGGCTACATCAACGGTTTTAACCATCCCTTGGATTTGAATCAAATTGCTGTAACCAAGGACACTAAAAAAACGTTTGAAAAACTCTTTGGAAAGATTAAGAACTAAAAGACCAGTTTAGAAACTGGCTTTTTTACGTTTGATAACTCCTGTTTCTGTTCGTCTTGGTATTCTAAAGTTTAGATGGTAAGCCAATTTTCTTGACAGGGCTTTCACGGCATCATATAATATAGAAAAAAATATAATGATTCACAAAGGAGTGCTTTGGCTGAGATCGCAATTGCGAAATCCTGAGGACCTGATCTTGCTAGTACAAGCGTAGGGATTGTGACCAAACGATAATAGTTGGGAAAACAATGCTCTTTTTTGTCTCTGAAAAGGAGTTTTTTATGTCAAAAAACACAAATGTCAAATACCTTATCGAAGCTGCTATTTTTGCTGCCCTAGCAATGGCACTTTCCTTCATTCCAGATTTTGCAGGATGGTTTAGCCCTTCATATGGTGCTATTCCTCTGGTTATCTTCTCTTTGAGACGTGGGTTGAAATATGGATTGCTTGCGGGACTTATTTGGGGACTATTACATTTTGCACTTGGAAAAGTTTACTATCTCAGCATGTCCCAAGTCTTTATTGAGTATATTTTAGCCTTTATTTCAATGGGATTAGCAGGAATCTTCTCTGATAGTCTTGTCAAAACCTTAAGACAACAAAAAAAACCTTTTGCCTTGCTTATCGCCTTAATGGCTACTATCGTAGCCGTTGGGGTACGCTACCTCTGGCACTTTATTGCAGGTGTTATTTTCTGGGGAAGCTATGCTCCAAAAGGGATGTCTGCCATCTGGTATTCCTTTACTGTCAATGGAACTGCTGGATTGCTTACTTTATTAGTCACGCTTTTGGCCCTCTTGCTTATCTTGCCAACCCAACCTCAATTTTTTGATCCAAGAGACTAAGCTTTAACAATTTGAAAGAAAACTTTAAAAAATGGTATAATGTTAGTGTTATACCATTTTTTATGTTTAAGACAATGATAAGGACTTGATCATGGCTAAAAAAACAAAACGCAAAAAAACCTTAGTGGAACAAATATTAGATAAGGCTCACATCGCTCATCAGAGACTGAGTCTTAATGCTTTAGAAGGTGATTTGCCCTCAGGCATTCAAGCTTCTGATATTTATAAAACCCTCGCCCTCATCGGGGATAAAACGGGACCTCTAATTGGGATTATCCCTTTGACAGAACACTTGTCTGAAAAGCAACTGGCAAAAGTCTCTGGTAATAAGAAGGTCTCCATGATTCCTCAAAAAGACTTGCAAAAGACAACTGGCTACGTTCACGGGGCAAACAATCCTGTTGGGATTCGTCAAAAGCATTCCTTTCCTATTTTTATTGATGAAACGGCCCTCGAGAAGGGACAGATGATTGTCTCTGCTGGTGAGATTGGACGTTCTATTCAAATCGACAGTCACACCTTAGCCGATTTCGTTGGGGCAAGCTTTGCTGATTTAAAGGAGAAAAAATGAGAACTATTGCAAATATGATTTGGTTTATCTTTTCTGGTTTTTGGGCTTGGTTGGCCTGGTCTTTTATCGGTATTTTGCTGTGCTTAACGATTATTGGTATCCCTTTTGGCCTTCAATGCTTTAAAATCGGCAACTTTGGGTTATTTCCTTTCGGTAAAACTATCGACACCGGTACAGGAACTGATAGCCTCATCTTAAATCTCCTCTGGATGTTAATCTGTGGTTGGAGCCTAGCGGTGATGCACCTTACCTCTGCTCTTTTACTCTGTATTTCCATTATCGGAATTCCTTTTGCAGGTCAGTGTCTCAAGTTAGCTCTCATCAGTCTCTTTCCTTTTGGTGCTCGAATCACTTACCTTTAAAGGGATCTTTTCATGAAATTATATTTTGTAAGACATGGTAAAACCCTCTGGAATTTGGAAGGGCGTTTTCAGGGAGCTGGCGGTGATTCACCCCTACTTGAAGAATCCAAAGACGAGATTCGCTTATTAGGAAAGTCGCTATCAAAAATTTCCTTTGATGCTGTCTATACCAGTGACCTTCCTAGAGCGATGGCTACGGCAGCCATTATTTTGGACTCTTTTGACCAAGAACCTAGCCTTTACCATACTGATCAACTTCGGGAGTGGCGATTAGGCAAATTGGAAGGGGCAAAGATAGCCACTATGGCAGCTATTTATCCTCAACAGATGTCAGCTTTTCGTCATAATTTAGCCCAATTTAAACCGCATCACTTTGAAGCAGAATCCATCTACCAGACCACCCAGCGCGTGAGGCAACTGATTGAATCATTTGGTGACAAAAACTACCATAATGTCCTTATTGTGGGACATGGAGCCAATTTAACTGCTAGCATTCGGTCACTCTTAGGTTTCGAACCCGCTTTACTGCTGGCCAAAGGTGGATTGGACAATGCTAGTTTAACCATACTTGAAACTAAGAATGGTCAAGACTTTCAGTGTTTAAAATGGAACGATAAATCCTTTACAGAATAACAAAAACCGTCCTAAATTAGTGTTAGGACGTTTTTTTAAATCTATGAGTGCCAATGAGTTATAATCTTTCCAGTCGTTTTCTAAAAAAGCCAACAAGTAGGCGGCCTCTTCTCTCAAGGAAAACGTGACTTGCTAACCTCCTTATTACTTAGTCTTTAGCGAAAGAAACGGCTCTGATACTCTTTATCTGGCATATTTTAAGCGCAAAACCTTTTCTTGCTGCTTGGTTAATCGAAGCAAGATAACCACTTTGTCAATGCTCATGTTGCTTTCAAGCAAACGCTCTGCTGCCATCATCAAACCATTGTTGATACCCATCTGTAAAATTGGATTTTTCTTGTCATTGACATCAAAAATAAATTTATTATCAGGTAAATCAAAGAGTACTTTAACAGCACCAAAGAGTTGTTCAAAGTTATCAATCGCCACATCATAAACAGGCTTAGTTCTTGGCTTTAACTGACGTCCTCTATGGTTAAACCACATCGAATGCCATCCACCGTTAAAAGCCCCCATGATATCATTGTCATAAGAATCCCCAACATATAGTGTGGTTTGTGGGTTCATGTCAAACTGTTCTGCCGCCAGGTTAAAAATTTCTTTTTCTGGTTTTTGAAACCCTGTTGCTTGGCTCACAATGACACGCTTAGGATCAATATAATCATAAAGCCCTAATTTACGAACTTTTTTCAGCTGATGTTCTGTTGGCCCATTAGTAATAATCCCCATTGGAACATTCTTTGATTTTAAAAAATCCAGGGTCATGCGCATCTCGTCTAGCATGGTAATGTTCTCAAGTTCGTGCTCATAGACTTCTTGAAAATGTACTCCCGCAGCTTCGTCGATTTCTCGATAGCCAAACTCAAGCAGTGTTTCCTTGCAACGCCAGAATCGGAAATATTCGGTCGTCCACTCCCCTGCCATTACTCTTGGGAATCCAACATCTGAATAATGACGAAAGCGAATATAAGCTTGATTCATTACTGACATATCAAAATCTGGGAAGCACTTTTCCATGGCGATTCGATAAGGCGCTTGCTGGTCGTAAATTGTGTCATCCACATCAAAAACAATAGCAGTAATCATGAGTCTCTCTTCTTTTCTAGTTTAATATCCCAATCATTATACTATTTTCCATTAGGCTTTTCAATTTTATTTTCAAAAAAGTGCCCCGCTGCAGTCGCATTTTCCAACGAAATATAGGTGTATTCTAGCCTCTTTTATGATACAATGGAAAGGAAATCGTATTGGAGGAAAATATGTCTAATCAACACATCGAAGAATTAAATGACCAACAGATTGTCCGTCGTGAAAAGATGATGGCTCTGGCTGAACAAGGAATTGATCCTTTCGGTAAACGCTTTGACCGCACAGCCAATTCTGCTGAATTAAAAGAAAAGTATGCTGATAAAACAAAAGAAGAATTACATGAGTTAAACGAAACAGCTATTGTTGCTGGCCGCTTGATGACAAAACGTGGCAAAGGTAAGGTTGGTTTTGCTCATCTTCAAGACCGTGAAGGCCAAATCCAACTTTATGTTCGCAAGGACTCTGTTGGCGAAGACAACTATGAAATCTTCAAAAAAGCCGATTTAGGCGACTTTATCGGCGTTGAAGGCGAAGTCATGCGTACAGACATGGGCGAGTTGTCAATCAAGGCAACCAAGTTGACTCACCTTTCTAAATCACTTCGTCCTCTTCCTGAAAAATTCCACGGATTAACTGATATTGAAACCATTTACCGTAAGCGTCACCTTGATTTAATTTCAAATCGTGAAAGCTTTGACCGCTTCGTGACCCGTTCCAAAATGATTTCAGAAATCCGTCGTTATTTAGACGGACTTGATTTCCTAGAAGTAGAAACGCCTGTGCTTCATAACGAAGCTGGTGGTGCTGCTGCTCGTCCTTTCGTTACTCACCATAATGCTCAAAACATTGACATGGTACTTCGTATCGCAACAGAACTTCATTTGAAACGTTTGATTGTTGGTGGTATGGAACGTGTCTATGAAATTGGTCGTATCTTCCGTAACGAGGGAATGGATGCTACTCATAATCCTGAGTTCACTTCTATTGAGGTTTACCAAGCCTATGCAGACTATCTTGATATCATGAACCTGACAGAAGGCATTATCCAACATGCTGCTAAAGCTGTTAAAGGTGATGGCCCTATTGATTATCAAGGAACCGAAATCCGTATCAATGAACCTTTCAAACGTGTTCACATGGTAGATGCTATCAAGGAAGTGACAGGTGTTGATTTCTGGCCTGAAATGACTGTCGAAGAAGCTATTGCACTTGCCAAAGAAAAACAGGTCCCACTCGAAAAACACTTCACAAGTGTCGGACATATCATCAATGCTTTCTTCGAGGAATTTGTTGAAGAAACCTTGGTCCAACCAACCTTTGTCTTTGGTCATCCTGTTGAAGTATCGCCTTTGGCTAAGAAGAATCCAGAAGATACCCGCTTCACCGACCGCTTCGAACTTTTCATCATGACCAAAGAATACGCCAATGCTTTCACAGAGTTAAATGATCCCATTGACCAATTATCTCGTTTTGAAGCACAAGCACAAGCCAAAGAACTTGGTGATGACGAAGCAACTGGCATTGACTACGACTTCGTTGAAGCTCTTGAATATGGTATGCCGCCAACCGGTGGACTCGGAATTGGTATTGACCGTCTCTGCATGTTATTAACAAACACAACAACTATCCGAGATGTACTACTTTTCCCAACAATGAAGTAATCTCGCTTAAAAACCATGATATCATAAGGTTTCTGGAGATAGAATTGCATAACTTAACAAAAATTTAACAAAAATTATTAAAGACTTGATAAACCAAAATTAAAAGATTTTAAATCAAAAAAAAACGAACTAAGCTAAACCTAGAAATTTAATTCTAAGTATGTGTTCGTTTTTTTTATGCAATCTATAACTTTTGTAAGACCTGGTTTCACCGTTTCTATTTTGAACTGGTGTAAATAACCTATATTTTCAGGTATTCTAGTCATTGATCTTTATCAATTATTCAACTAATTTCAAACAACTTCACTTGAATAAGGTGAACTTTTTTTATGCCTATAACATTAATTAAGGAGAAAATCATGATTAATTTAGATAACCATATCGACAATCTTTACAATGCTATTAGACTTCTTCAAAGTCAAATTACTAGAAATATCTTTAACGGAGAACAGAAGTTTTCCGTTTTTAGTTTAGGAAATGATATTACTTCTATGTATATATAAAACAGACTTCGATTTCAAAATTTCAGATATTACCTCTCTGAGTTCTTATCAGGAGCTCTTAGAAGAAACTCCACCTCGGTCAAGAGAATATCTGTACTCTAGGATTGAGGAGTTTTACCAGATTTGGATTGAGCCGGTGAAGGCGGTGATGTAAATCATTTGATACATCCATAAACAATTTCATAAGTGTTTCCTGTCTTTTGTGCTATATTATCAAAACGACTTTTATTTTCGGTGTAGATATCTGTGAGATCAATTCTTGTTTTTGTATCAAAATCAAATTTTCTTGTTTCTATCTTTGCCTCTATTACTAATCCTATTATCTACCAAAAAGTTAAAAATTTTTAATCTGTTTAGAATAAATACTACTTAAATCTGCAAGTAATATTTTATTTCTATGTAATCTTTACAATATCATATTATTGAAAAATTTACCTACGACATCTATACAATATTTCATTAATTTTGTTTATATTTAGATTCGAAAAGTTATTTAGATTATATTACTTAAATTCCCGTTGTAATTTATCTAATGATAAATGTTATAATAGTTATGATATTTAAGGAGAAGCAATGAATAACAAATATATTATTTTAGCTAATTTAAGGAAACTAAAAGCTGATTTCGAAAATACACTTAGTACTTCTCGTTCCTCAGTTTCTGAAGAAAAAATCCGTAGTGGTTTTTTAAATAAACTATTTGAACTTTTTGGGTGGAATCTTTCAGATATCACTGAAGTTATTGAGGAGAAACATCTTGAAGGTGAAGCAAAAAAAAATCTAATTTCAATTAGTAGTGGTCACAAAAAACCTGATTATATATTTTGCGAAAATGGTGTGTATAAAATGGTGTGTGATGCGAAGAACATAACTGAAGATTTTAAAAATTCAAAGTCAAATGCTTTCCAAATTCGTTCTTATTCTTGGTCTATGAATCTACCACTTGCTATGATGTCAAATTTCCATGAATTTGGTGTATATGATACAACATTTATACCTGATCAAAATCAAGATCCTCAGTTTAAAGCTATCTTTTTTACAATTGATGATTTAATTCAGGACTTTGATAAATACTCTACTTTCTTTTATAAGGATAAAATTCAAAAACATGATTGGGATATTAGTGACGGATTAGATATAAAATTGCACAATGAAAAAAGTAAAACTCTAGATATTGCTTTTTTTGAAATCTTAGAAAATTTTAGAGTACGACTCGGACAAGCTATCTTGGAAAATATTCCCAAGATTAATCAAGATAGCTTAAACTATTACACTCAAGTGATAATAAACAGAGTTCTATTTATTCGATTTTTAGAAGATTTAAATATAGAAACCAATGGAACACTTCAAAGCTATTTAAATACACAAAATTTTTGAGAAAGTTTTGTCAGAAAGACAGTATCCGAATTTAAATTAAAGTATGACGGTGCTCTTTTTGATATAGATTTACCAAATCTTGCACTAACTAATGATGTATTTGTAGACTTTGTATCCAGTATTACAGGCAATTCTCCTTATCGTTTTGATGTAATAAAACCATCATTTATTGCAGAAATTTACGATCAATTTTTAGGTCGACAATTATTTGTATATGATAATAAACTTCAAATCTCCAACAAGCCCCTTTCTCCTGATGGCGCTGTACCAACTCCGTACGAAATGTCTTCATACATTTGTAAACAGACCATTCAATTAGATCACATTTCGAATATAAATGACTTGTTAAAATTAAAAATACTCGACCCCTGTGTAGGAAGTGGTAGTTTTTTACTGGCTACGCTTGAACTACTGGTGGAAAAGTATAAAACCATCACTAACTCAGAAAGAATAGCACTATCTGATGTAAAAGCTATAATAAAAAACTGCTTATATGGTGTTGATATTGACCCTACTGCCCTTGAAGTCCTAAAGATGACTTTATCTTTAAAGATTGTAATGTCAAATTTCATTTTACCTGAACCATTTAGTAAAATCCTTAGTGCAATTGATAATAACTTTAAATATGGCAATACAATTGTACAAGAAGATGCCCTCATGTTAGCTTCTGAAGAATTTGAACAATTTCCGACTAAATTTGAAGAATTATTTCCAATTATATTTAAAGAAGGTGGTTTTGACTATGTAGTTACCAATCCTCCATATGTAGAGCCTAAACATTTTAAAAGAAAGTGGCCTTTAACTCATAGATATTTAAAAAATAAATATAATTTAAGCGATAAAGTAGATATCTCAATGTTTTTTGTATTGCGCATAAACGACTTATTAAAGAGTGATGGAAAATATGGATTAGTGATTCAGAAACGGTTCTTTAATACTGAATACGGAAGGAAAGTAAGAAACTACCTAACCACTCAGGGAGTACTTCATACAATTCATGACTTTGAAAGCAACTATCTTTTCAAAGACAAAACAACATATATTGCCTGCCTGTTTGGTGGTAGTTCTAAAACCTCCAAAAAACTTGAATTATCTCAAATTCGTTATGCGAAACACGAAGGTAAATTAAATAGTACCCGTACTAATTTAAACGAGGTTATAATGACGGAAACCAGGTCTGCATTAATAGAGAGTAGCCTATTTATCAATCGAAATTGGTCGTATGAATCACTTACTTTTACTCACTTTCTAGAACAAAAATTATTACATTCTCCGGATTTAGTTGTTTTAGATGATATAGAAAGATTAAATATTGGCGTTGGACCACAAGTATTAGATAGTCGATTTTATTTTCTACATGATGTAGTTAAAATGAGTGATGGTACAATACAAGCTTTTAATCGTCGAAATGAGAAAGTTATAATTGAACAGGATCTAGTTCGTCCTGTATTAAGGAATGATTTTCCTGAAGAATATAATGTTGTTCGGGAAACTAAAGATTATCTCATTTTTCCATATAATGAAGATGGGACTTTAATAAGTTTATTGGATATCCAAAAATCATTTCCAAATGGCTATGATTACTTAAGTTACATGAATCAACATAGTACCACTGAAAAAGTTGACAACGAGGATGAATTCTATAGATACACTCGTGAAACAAAGTTAAACTCATTTCAAAGACCTAAAATTTTTATTCCAATGACAATAAAAAATGTAAAAGCATCGTTTATTGAAAAGAATATGTTTGGGGACAATTCCAATATGAACTCAATACTTGATAAATATGATGACATTATTTTTTTAAAGGCAATGTGTATTGTTTTTAATTCTAAGTTATTTAACGATCTTGCAATCATATTATCTGGTGAGGCTAGTAACGGATACAGGAAGCTGAATAAACAGTTCTTAAAATTAGTTCCAGTTCCTATTTTATCAACTGATTCTCAAAATATTCTAGTTAACTTCTACGAAGAAATTTCTAAGTTAAGAAATTATATTTCAAACTCATCCGGAGCAAAGCAAACTGCTTATAAAAATAAATTGTTAGCTATTATTAATAAAGCTAATAGCAAAGTAAAATCTCTATACAATTTCTCTGATGCTGAGATACAAAGTATAGAACAACTATCTGAAAGGAAGTAAATTATAGTTGTTAAAAAAAATAATTATAGAGTATCTCTTAAAGAAAAATATTTCACCGTCTAGGGAATTTTTAGATTTCTTAGATACAAATACTACAGAATTATCCTCGTTTAATCAGATTACCGATTCAGGACAATTCACTGAAATTGAAGATTTGGCTTATCAATTAGATAGTATTTATTCTGACAATGATCGAAAAAAAAATGGAATATATTTTACCCCCAAAAAAATTGCTAATCTAATGGGATGTTATTCTTTACATATAAAGAATACAATTGATATACCTAATATATTTGACCCAGCTATTGGGAGCGGTATTTTTCTTTTAACTATTGCAAAGGAATTAGTAAAATCTTCTAATGTCGACATAATAAAAATAATCGAAAATCACCTATTTGGTGTAGATATAGTAAAGGAAAATGTAATTCTTTCTAAAATTTTATTAGGTACCTTGTCTTACGAATTAAAAAGAAGCTTACCTAAAAAATTTAACCTTGTACAACTAGATAGTCTATCGCTCACTGAAAAAAGTGTAAAATCTTTATTTTCAATAGAACATTTTGATATTGTTATTTCTAATCCTCCTTATGTCAGCGGAGAACAAATCTCTGATGATACAAAAATATATTTCAAGCATTATCCAAACACAGTTTATGGAAATCCGGACTTATATATTCCATTTTTTGAATTGGGATTAAAATTATTAAAGCCCTCAGGTATTGGTGCATTTATTACACCCAACTCTTATTTTAGAAGTCAGAACGGAAAAAAATTAAGAGCATATTTAAGAGATAAGACTGAAGTTATAAAACTTATTAACTTCAACTCTGACTTGGTTTTTGACGATATCTCACACTACTCTGCGATAAATTTTTTCATAAAAAAAAGTAATGATCAGCAACAAAATCGTATGTATTTCCTTGATAATTACCATAATAATATTACGGTAAAAGACTTCAATTGGATGCAAATGAATCCGATTGACTCTTGGCATACACTTAATTTGATTGAAAAGAGTATCATTACAAAACTAGAAAATCTTTCAGAAACAACTCTTAATAATTTAAAATTTCAAAATGGAGTGGCTACTCAAAGAAATAATATTTTTATGTTCAAAGTATTGCATGAAGACGAGGATTTTTATTATTTTGAGAATGATTCGAAGAAATTTCAAGTTGAAAAATATATCACACGACCATTTGTTCTACCAAATAAAAGCAATAGGGATGATTCGCTAAGGATAATTTTTCCTTATCAATATGAGAATAATTCAGATATTGTTCCGATTACCCCTGAAGAGATGCTAAACAATTACCCATTTTGTCTAGAATACCTTAAGACATTTAAAGATGAATTGAATATGAGAAAATCTGACAAGAATATGAAGTATTGGTATTTATACGGTCGTAGTCAAGGTCTTAAGCAATATGGGCCACGTTTATATATACCGTATATGGCTAATCGGGTAACAACTTCTCTATCTACATCAAATGATGAGGTATTTGCGGCTGGTTATGCCATTTTCTCCTCTAATTTACTTTTACTTTCAACTATTTCTAAAATTCTTGAATCAAAATTATTTTCATTTTATATTAGTAAAGTTTCAAAACCTTATTCTAGCGGTTATTTCTCAACTGCTAAAAATATGATTAAAAATTTATCAATCCCTGATATTAAAGAAATATCAAATTTGGATGTTAAAAAATTAACAGATGATAAACTCTATGAATTGTATAACTTGACACAGGAAGAAGTTTCTTATATCGAACGAAGCTTTTAAAATCATAATTTTTGCTCTCTAAATTTTTAAATAACATATAAGGCGGTGTTCACTCATGGCCTTGTAGAAAACTTTCCAAAAAATATGTCTTTTCAGGAAAAATATCTTTCCTTTAAAACAGCAATTTCCCAATCTTTCTATTATGACGGAAAGTAAAAAAATTATGAAAAAATACCTCTCTTTTACGAATAGATTAATGAGAGGTATTTTTTATGAATAAAATTTATTACGATAATCTAATTTCAAAATTCTTTTCTGATATCCACAACAATCTCATAGAACGAACTGGTTATGTTACAGTCTACAGACAGTCTGGACTTATTCTGGGATGGACAGCAGGTGGAGATACTCCAACTTATCAATTATTAACTGAAATTAATAATCATTTCTTCTCTACCAATTTAGAAGAATGCTTCTGATATTGAAAGATACGAACTAATTTATTCTCTGGCTGTGTACTTATTTTAAAATAAAAGTAGTGATCTCGACAGTCCTTCGCATTTTCTTTATTAAGCTTAAAGTAGCGTTTATGCGTCATTGCCATTTCTCTCAAAATAGCGTCTGTTAGGAATGGAAGCGGAATATCAAGAGTAGAATACTTGTAGAAATCTTCTTCAAACTGATAATAAGAATCTGAAAAATAGTCTATCTGAAGCTTATTCTCATAAACGTCTTTCTTTATCAAACAGATCACCTTCCCATAAATTAATATTTAGAATATCTGCAACCTGAAGCAACTGATAACCGTCAGTTGTTTTTATTGTAATTTCTTTTGGGCTAATTTCTGTTATCGTCCCAATTTTAAAGCGTCTTCTGTTGTTTACTTTTATTGTGAATAGTCCTGCTAACTGCCCTGCATATAATTGGCTAATGAGTTTTAATTTATTAATTAGTGTCAGCTCTGAACTCACATCTTCTTTAGTTTTATCGTCGTTTAACGAGGTAGTGTGTTCAGATAGAAAGAATCCCATCCATTTCAACATTCCTCTATCTTGGTGTTCCCTAGCCGATTGGAAGGGTAAATAAGTTCTATCGATCATTTTAGTCCATCTAATCCTCCAGCCGAGTGACCTCCAACCAATTTACTCCTAGCAATACTGCGAGAGGCTTCTTGCAATGAATTAGCCTTTTGAAGCGTAGTAAAACCAAATTGATTGCGAATACTATCAATCGCTGACTGAAGCCTTTCTTCCTTTTCTATTTTTTCTATATCATCAAATAATGAGATTAATCCAAATGATTCATCTACAAATCCTGAATAATTAACGCCTACACTACGCACCGAGCCACTTTCATACTTTTTATGAAACAGGGTAAGAACATGATTAATCAGTACTTTTGTGTTATTCGTTGGTTCAACTTTCATCTGAACTTGAATCGGGCGTTTTTCTTCTTTCCTCGAATAACCTACAAAGATAGAAACATTTGTAGTTTTCTTATGAGCTCTTCTTAAACGAATCGCTACTTGTTCAGCCATCTCTCTTAAAACCAATTCAATTTCTGCTTGTCTATCATAATCTCTTGGTAATACCTGAGAATTTCCTAGTCCCTTGGATTTTGCTTTATAGGGTTTATGAACGTTGCTCTCATCAATGCCATTGGCATGAAAGAATAAATCTACTCCAATAACACCGAACTCTTTTTTCAAGATATCTGAATTGGCATTTGCTAATTCCCGAATAGAAAAGATTCCTAACTTGTTTAGTCTTTTTTCTATACGTCGGCCTATTCCCCAAAAATCCGTCATATTAGGTATTGCCCAAACTTTCGTCTCAACATCTTCATAAGACCAATTTGATCGCATGGTAACGGTCTTTTTTGCTTCATTATCTAATGCAAGTTTGGCTAACAGTGGGTTGGCATTAGACATTCCAATTGTTGAGTAAATACCTGTCTTCCGGAAAATATCTTTTTGTATACTAGCAGATATAATGTCTAATTTCTCTTTTCGACTTATATTCTTATCACTAATGAAATAATTTAATGAGGAAGTGAGATCAATAAATCCTTCATCAATAGAGTATGGAAGAATATCAGCAGGGCTAGCGTAATCTTGAAAGATATGTTGGATCTCTATGTTCTTCTCAATGTATAAGTCCATTCTAGGCGGTACGATAAACGTATTTTTAGCCCATTCTTCGATAAATCTAACATATTCTGGTGTTGTTGGTAACCCTTGGCGTTCTGCGTTGTAATAAGAAAATTTCCGTGTATGAATATCAAAAGGAAGATCATAAGACCGTCCAACATTTGATTTTCCAAAAACTTCTTTAAACTTTGGCGACGAAGCGAGGATTAAACCATTAGAGTTATCAGCTCTACTCATGACACAAAGGCTAGTCATAAGTGGATGCAACCCTCTTTCAACACATTCGACACTTGCATAAAAAGACTTCATATCCACAAAAGCTATATCTGACTTAGGTTCTCGTGAATAATCAAAGTAGCCCATCTTATGCCTCCATAGGAGTAAAGCTACCTACAATTTTTCCCACAATCCGTGGATTTTCATCATAAGGTGCAAACTTATCAGCATAGTCCTTATTGATGGAGACCAAACGTAATCCATCCTCATCTCGATAGACTTTCTTAATGTATGTTTGGCCGTTCCAAACAACTGCATAAATTGCTCCATCGTAGTCAAAGCCTGACTCTCGTATCAAAGCCACATCATGATTATGATAGGTTGGTTCCATTGAATCACCATCTATCCATGAAGCAAAATCATGAGCAAGTTCTTCATTGAAATAGACTGTATCATATTCACCATCATCATAGATTGATGAACCAATACCAGCTGACATCTTCTTGAATACTTTATACTCGTATAATGTTTCTTGAATTAAGTGTGAAACTTTATTTTGAGATGAAACAAGACTACGGACATATGTAATGGCTTTACTCTGATTAGGACTATTCAACTGGTGGTAAAGGTTTAAAATTTCTTCCTCATTGAAGTATCCTGCTGGGACTTTAAACAGATTTTCTAATTTTATCAGATTTTCATTTGTAGGCTGAGAAATTCCTTTTTCCCATTTGGAATAGGCTTGTTTAGAAACCCCGATTCTTTCAGCTATACTTAATTGACTAAAACCATGTTCAGTTCGTTTTAGCTTCAGTTTTTCTGGTTGATACATATTTACCTCTTTTCTAGGAGTAGGATCGTTTTGGCTCTTGATTTTGCTTGTTTGGAATTTAGTAGATCTTCCCGCCACGCATAAGCTATTGTTTGACCAAAGTCATATTCCACCCATGTTTTTATATTTGAAGCTTTTTCTTCGATTTCCTTTCGAAAATTATTTTCTAGCAGTCTAAAATATTTATTACTAGCAACAAAGGAATTGTTTTTTAGATAATTTAAAACAAGTATTAATTCATTTGCTTTAATACTCTTAAATTCTTCAACAATTTGATCTTTAATTAGTTCAAAATAGTTTAGAATCATACTGTTGTCGTTCCTACGATAGGAATTAATCGCATTATTAACTTCTTGATTCGATAATGACAAATGATACCTAAATAAATCCCTCAGTCTATACTCTAAAGCTTCAGCTGAAACGGTTAAATCTTTCAAAAGCATTTGAAAAGAATCTCTCCTAAAATAAATTTTTGACAATAGAACAACATCAGGCATAAGAATAAAAGCAGAAAATAAATTAGCCTCTGTCTCTTGCAGAGAATCACTGGCATTCTTCATTTCTGTAAAAATGGAACCTTAGTGACCTAGAATAAAGTGGCCCAACTCATGACACTTTGTAAAGTTCTGCTTGACTAATGGGTTTTCTTTTTCGTAAGAAAATGAGATCCCATCGACATCTATTAAGGTCAATCCTTCTATATGACGATTTGAAAAGTGATGCTCAAGTAGTTGAATCTTATGCTTCCTTAAACAATCTTCAAAATAATAACTATAATGGTAATTCAATGTAGAAACTCGATAGTCTTTCATGAATTGATATAGTTCTTTTTTGGCAATACGTGTTACCTTTGAATATATTTCTCTCAAATAGTCACCTCCTTAACTTACACAAAAGTCAACTGAATAGTTGACTAAATTATATAAAAAAAGTGGACGATTGTCCACTTTTATTTGTCAAGAAAATAGTCAACCGAGATATATTGTCGAATAAATTCTGAAATCAGTTTACTGTATAACATTTTAGAATAATGTTTTGATTCAAAGATATCTATTGATATTGCGAAATAATAACTGAAAACTTCTTTTCCCGTATCACGTGATGTATTTTTCTTAAGTTCTTCAAGTTTAAATTTAGTAGAAGATCTAATGCCATCAAATATATGTCCTAGTATGAAATCTAATAATTTACACTCTAATCGGCTCTTGTAAAGTTCATTAAGCCTTAGTGTAACTAAATCACTGTTACCTAAATCATCTTGAGATGAAATGTTTATTTTTAATTCCGATATGTTTTTATATTTTGGAATTTTCAAATAGGTACCTACTTCCATTTCAGGAGTAAATGATAATTCTATTTGAAAAGGTTCATTTTTAATGTCGATTGTCCAACTATTAAAACTTATCACCTGATCAAGCTTTGAACGATTACAATCATGACAAACTGGTACTAAATTCCATATAGAAGATTGATACAATGGATATTGAGCTTGAGAATTTACATGATCTAGTTCACACCTTGCGGTTAACTGTTTCTCATTTGTACCCAAATCCATTTTCAATAGATCTAAAGGATTAGCATTGCAATATGGACAAGTAATTAAATTTATGCATTCTGCTAATTCAGTTCTAATATTAGATGGGAATCAACAATTCATTAATGAAACAAACTGAATACGCAAAATTCTTATTCACTAATTAGATCAGTGATTATCACCCTTTCATTAAGTATTCTAACGGCTTATTAAGACGACACGAACTTCCTAAGCAGATGGACTTCAATGATATTTCTCAAAACTATTTATCAGCTATAGCTGATAAAAGAAATATCTTCTTCTACCATTTCTAAACATTCATCTAAATCAAATTCTTCTGTGAATTCTGGATCCATATGGGTTAAGAAGTGCCAATCTTCTGAATCTTTTTTTCTAAATAGGATTGCTTCTCCGTCTTCTGATCCGAAGTAGGCTCTTTCTACTTGGTAGCCTTCCTTTTCTAGATTTTTCTTTACTTCTAAATAATTATTTTCTCTCGCTTCGATATGTTCTCTTAAATCTGAATTCGCTACTGTGTAGGCATCCACTCTAGTTGCACCTTCTACGATTCCTGTTCCTTTTTTAGATAAGTTTGGAATTTCTTTCCAATATACTTCTACATCGCCATCTTCTGTAAACATAAACTTAGTTAGTGGTACTATGTTGCCGTTTATTTCTAGTTCCATGTATTCTGAGATGGAATCTAGCTTTATAGTTTCGTATTCAAATCCGTCTATCTCTTCAAATTTGTATCCTTTAAGTTGAGATACAAATTTTCTTCCTTCTTCTATGGTGTCAAATAGTCCTAGCTCTGTGCTCATTCCATCTTGGCATAATTCTAATATAAACATTTTTTCTCCTTGTATAATGAACACATAGTAAATTAGTGTTCTATTTGTTCTTTTTATCTTTTTACTATATGATAAGCATATATACTTGGAATTTTGAAGAAAAGTTTATTTCTTGTTTATTAATTCCGATCCTACTTTTTTCAATTCTAAAATAAATTAATTCCATACAAAACCCTCAATCACAATCACTTTTTAAAATTTTTTTCCGTTCTTTCATGAATTCCATTAATTCGTTTTTAAATATTAACTTTTCTTCTTTAGTCATCCCTTTAGATGTATTTCTAAACAAAATCTCGACTTCAGATAAATCAACATCATTTTCTTCGCCCACTAACAAACTATCCACTGAAACATTGAAGATATTTGATAGTTTTACAAGATTGTCTTGAGTAGGTTTTTTGACGCCTCTCTCCCAATCACCATACGCTTGCTGAGAGACACCTAGTTTTTTTGCAATTTGACTCTGAGTTAATTTTGCCTGAGTTCTTAATAATTTTAGACGTTCTGTAAATTTCATTTTTTGTCCTTCAAAAGTTTTTTTAAATTATTTTTAAAAAACAGTTGACATTTACAACCTACGGTTGTATAATATAGTCAACAACTAATAGTTGTTATGGTTTTTAAAAATAATAGCCTTATTTTTAAGGTCTAATATAGCTCATTGATAACTTAATAAAAATGTGCGTCTGACAACCAGAGGACTGACCGACAAACACACAATATTCTTAGCACTTTTATTGTATCATATTTGTCATATAAGTCAAGTCCGTCGATGGTTGGAGTTTATAGGCTTTAACCCTTTCCCCAGTAAAGTCTATTACACGCATATCGGACTTTCGCACTTTTCCGAATAGTAAAGTGAACTGGCTTCGCCAAAAGGCGTAAGAGAATCTAACAGGTATGATAATGACTACCTGAAAGATTGGCCGGGAGAGCGATGGTAATTGATGCAATGCACCTTGCTAAACGTTGCCACCGCGAGAATGGAGAGTATCTGTTCTCAACCAAATAACCATTGATGAAGACCTGCCAGGACAAGACTGGAAATCTTCTAGCAAGTCTCATCTCTTAGCACAAAAGCTACTGGTTTTCCCTCTTAAATCGGTAGCTTTTATTTTATTAGAAAGAAAACTATGACTCATTGTGAACAAATCTTAAATCAAATCTATCAAAACTTTATGTTTTCAGTGGGTGTCTATCGTTATGATCAAAACTTACTGGATTTACTCTATAAACAAACAATGACATTATTAGCTGAAAAGCTTCAAAAGTTACGTGAAGCAAACTATCCCTATGGCGAGATTATTCTATACGGAACCCATTACCGTCGCCTTATTACAAGATATTACTACTCTCAAGCTATGGCTTGATTTTTTTATACCCTGAAAGGAACTATTATGATTAAAGAAACACTTAAAATGAACCCTAACTTTATTGGAACAGCTATCTATGAAAAACTAGGAACAGCTCCCCGTACGGTCTTTGGGAAACAAGGACAATTTCAACGTCATGAAGTAGTCAATGAAAAGCATCTTCAGTTTTATGTGATTACTCCCGCTACTGCTGAAGTTTTTGAAGAGGATGCCGAGGTGGAATTGGTTAACCCAATTTTCTATCCAGATGCCATTAATGGTCGGGATATGGCACCTGCTCTAAACGTCTATGCTGACAAACTCATTGTAAAAAAAATAAGAACAGAAAGAAAAGAGGAAAATATATTATGGCAAAAGTTGGATTAAAATTTGATAAAGTAGAAATTACAGATAAGCGTTATTTGGATATCACATCAGCTCTTAACATTCCAGAAGTCTTTGGTAAATTGACTTGGCGAGGAATTAATGAAGTGGAACAAAAATATGAAGATGATACCACTCAACCACGAAACATGGACGGTTCTTATCCTCAAATCCCAACAGGTGAAATTCTTGCTACTAAGGTGGCTATTAAATCAGCTAACCAACATGGTACAGAAGAGTTCTCAATTATTGGCATGCTACCAAGTGAGGTAGAAAGCCTTGGTCTTAAATTTGGTGATGAAGTGGAACTTTCTGGTATTATCGTAACCTACTCAAGTATATCTGGTGGTGTTTACAAGCTCTTTGCCCAAACCATTTCAAAGAAAGGAACTCCTGCTCCAAAACCTGAACAAGCAAAGGCTAAAGACTAATGCTTTGGAAAAAGCGTGGCCGAAGAGTTCGAAAATACCATAAACACATTAAAGGGATTACCTTGCTAATACTTTACATGCCATTTCTCCTTGGAAGTGGCTTTTTTCTTTGGATGGAAAAAGATAATTTGCTCCTAGAGCCTGTATATTACAGTGTGACAACAGGAACTGTTTTAGTCATCGGCTTAGGGCTGGTCTTTATCCTGAATCAACTAGGCTATCGAAATCTGTTGGTATTCTCAAAATGGAATAATCTGAGAATCATGGCAAACTTTCTCTTAGAAAACGGCTATTATACTACAAAGAAAATCAAACGAGATAAACAGGTCAAAGAGAAAATCATTCTCCCTAAAGTTTACCTCAAGCAAAGTAAGTACGGACTGAAAGTCTCATTCATTCTTCAAGGAAATAAATTTCAAGATCGTTTTCTTAATCTCGGAAATACACTTGAAATCCAACACGATGGAGACTTTACTGGTAAGAAATTCACCAAAGGTTTTGTTACTTATGAAATCGCCATAGATCAGTTTGCAGGACGATTAAATCTAGAAGAGGTTACAGTTACAAAACAAGGCCTACGATTGATGAAAGACGTTTACTGGGACTTTGTGAAACAGCCTCACTTACTTATTGGGGGTGGTACTGGTGGTGGAAAAACTGTTCTTCTCATGATTTTACTTTATGGTCTAGCACCTATTTCTGATATTGATATCTGTGATCCTAAGCAGTCCGATCTTTCCTCGTTTGCTGAAGTCCCGATTTTTCAAGGACACGTCTTTATCACGAAAGAGGAGATTGTCAATTGCCTAAAAGACAACGTAGAAGAAATGGAAGAACGCTACCGCATCATGAAAAGCCATCCTGATTTTGTAGCAGGTATGAACTTCTCAAAGTTTGGACTACGGCCTAAATTCGTCTTCTTTGATGAGTGGGCTGCTCTCATGGCAAAACTTGATGGCAATTACCAACTCCAACAACAGGTTAATCAATACCTCACGCAATTGATTCTAGAGGCTAGACAAGCTGGTATCTTTGTCATTATGGCCATGCAACGGCCTGATGGAGAATATATCAAAACAAGTCTGCGAGATCAGTTTATGAAGCGCCTCTCAGTAGGACACTTAGAAGATACTGGCTATACCATGATGTACGGAGATGCAAATAGAAACAAAGAGTTCAAATACATTGATGAAATTGATGGAAAAAAAGTTGTCGGACGGGGGTATATTGCCAATGCTGGTGAGATTGCCCGTGAGTTTTTTTCTCCCAATGTCCCTTTTGACAAAGGATTCTCTTTCAAGGATGCATTTCTCAAGTTGACATCTCACCAAGATTCCGTGATTATCTCTACAGATAACGAAACCGTAGAATCATTTGTAGATTTTGAACCTGAACAGTTCACTATTTCTGAAATGAAAACTAAACTCGATAAAACCTACGATCAGGTGAAAAAACTGGTTAATCTCATAGAGAAAGGAGGCTATTCTACTTTCACTAAAGAAGATGGAAAAATGCTATTTGATAAAGATGACCTCTATACACTAGGGGTTATTTTTAATTCTATTGATGACACCAGCATGACCTACAAAGAGGCAGTTGAGGCCTATTATCAGTCTCAAAAAGAAACAACGGTTGAGGTGAGTTAACGCCCCACCCCTGTGAGCGAGCCGAAGGCGAAGCGAACAGAGCAGGGTGGGTAAGGCGAGAACTCACTTCAATCGTGTTCACAACCCCCAGATTATAATATGGGGGTAGAGATTTGAAAAAATCACGTAGTGAAACCTCCATAAGCCTTGTGGGTCAAGGGATTAGATAATTAAACAACTGTACACTTTTTTGCCAAAAACTGTACACCTACTCTCAAAAATAGAAAGGAGTGACTATTATTGATGGCAAACAACTAAGAAAATTTAGAGCTAGTCTTGGACTAAAACAAAAGGAATTTGCGGAAGTTGCTGGACTAAGCTTATCAAGTCTAAAGTCCTATGAAACAGGAAGACGAGAATTTACTCTCGAAAAATTCAAGGAAATCAAGACAAATATGGGATACTCCTTCTCAGACAGCCCTCATCCTCTGCGTCTTATGATTGACTATCTGCGAATCACTTTTAAAAATGTTCGCCAACTAAAAGAATTTGTTGAATCCTATCTTTATGTAAGTTTTAATGAATTTACATCACAAGAAACAACGATGATGACATACAACCACCTCTACAAGCGTGGCGATATTTGGATATTTGACTATTTTGATAAAGAAGAACGGAGCAATTACCAAATCACATTACAACTCTCAGGTCAAGGGTGCAGGCAGATGGAACTGATTCTTGAAAGAGAAGGGATCTCTTGGAGGGATCTCTTGGAGGGATTTCTTGGAAAAAATGCTTTATGAACGTTCTGACATGAAAGTTACTCGGATAGACTTAGCTTTAGATGAACTCTACCGTGGCTATGATCAAGAAGAAACACACTTTCATCTCTCGGATATGATTAACAAAGTTTACCAACACCTTGTTACATTTGACCGCCTTAGAACTTGGAGTCATATCGGTGGTGGAAATCTAAACAGTTATTCTGAGAATGAGGATAGACAAGGAATATCGCTTTACTTTGGATCACGTAAATCCAATATGTTTTTTAACTTTTATGAGAAACGATATGAATTCGCTCAAAAGGAAGGAATAAGTGTTGAAGAGGCTCTAGAAATATTTGGCGTCTGGAATCGATATGAAATTCGTCTGTCCCAAGCAAAAGCTCAAAAGTTAGTTGAGCACTACGTGCTAGGTCAAGATTTAGGAAACTTAGCCCGTGGATTGATTAATCAAGAAATGGAGGTATTTGAAGGTGTTGGGAAATACGGTGCCTACGTCCCTGATCCTAAATGGCAAGATATGTTTGGCTCTGCTGATCCACTAAAATTATCTGTCCAACCAGAACCTTATTCGATTGATCGAACGGTTCGCTGGTTGCTCTACCAAGTTTCAAATTCGCTATCTTTTGTGGAAGAGGCAGATAAAATCATGAACACCCAATACCTAGAAATGATTCAAAATACCGGAAAACTAACAGATCGGATGGAGACCGAACTAAAGTATTTAAAAGAAAGTTATGTTCCTAATCATGATGAATTTGTGAAAGGAGGTAAAGAGTGGCAAGTAACTTAAAAATCTGTATTCAAAATATACAAACTAATCTATATAAATGGTTTGAATTCCCAGAATCAGAACAAACCATTCGGAAAAGTTTAGGTATATCAGATCACGATGAGTACCTGATCGTGGATTGGGATGATTTCAACAGCATCATCAACGAATATACCTCTATTCGGTCTCTTAATCGTTTTTCTGAGAAATTACAAGAAATCCCTGATAATTACAGCTCTCTGATAAATGATTGGGTTATTCACTATAATTCTATCGATAACTTTATTGAAGAGTTTGATATCAATAATTGGACGGTTGCTGAAGTTAGTAGGGATGAAGATTTTGGAGCCTATCTTATTGAAGAATTGAGCGCCATTAAAATCCCTGATAATATCCAACCGTATTTTGATTATGAAGTTTATGGTCGTGATGCACGCCTTGAACTAAACTGTGTCATCTCAGATCAATACTATGCTTGGCAATAGAAAGGAAACTTATGGAAATATATACTGCTCGTTCTCGCTATCGTCAAGAAGGCGTTACCTGGGTTTGGTACCGTAACGATGAAGAAGAAATTCATACGGATCTCCAACTCAGCGAAGTTTTTAGACTAATACGACGAGAACTAGACAAATTTGTGGACGAAGGAATTCTCACAAAAGAACAAGCCTTTGATCTCTCAAATGATTGGCTCGCTTATGACGAGTTTGTGGAAGGACTGATGTATGGATGATTGGAACCATTCGAATCCTACAAAACGGACAGTCTAAAGAGCTAGCTCAGGTAGATCTTATTCGCTTTAATGAGGAGGCTATCAGACAACGCTTGGTAGAAAAAGGCTATTCTTATGATAGTCAATTAGTTATCACTGAAATTGTTGATTGGGGAGTAACTACAACTTTAACTTTTCAGGAAATTGAATTACTAAAGCTCTGTCTCGAAGGGTTATACGATAATGACGAATACATCATTGTTTACCTCTTAAAGCGTCACTGGAAAGTGAAAGACATCGTGACGGTTTATTACCGCTTTGCAAGTCAAAATGAGGTAGAAGCCCTGTGCGAACTCTTAAAAGACTATGACAATAACGAGGTTATTCACCTCTTCTATCAAAACAACAATTGGGTCAATTATATACAGAAGTATCTCTCTTCTGGTGAATTGCTCAATACACCCAAAGGGTTCTACAAGCGAATCTTACCAAACTAACAGGAGGTCATGATGACACAAGGAAAACTAGAAAAAGATATTTTATCAGCGATAGCTGAATTTTCAACACTACTAACCAGTTATAAATTTGATGAAGCTTGGACTGTTGCTGGACGGCTTAACGGTCTATTGAAGTCTGAAGAAGTTATCCAACTCCCAGCAGATCAACTGGATAGTATCCGAACCGAACTAAAAGGTTATTATGCCACAAATAATGAGATTAATAGCTTACATAAAGGTTTGGTTGCTAAGGGACATAAACTCTTAGAACTTTCTAAACAGTAAGGAGGTCTAATGGAAATAGAAATGCTGAGACAAGATACAGGTGAGTTTAGAGCTCGCCTGTCTTATTTTGTCAAAGAGTTCTTAACAGAAAATGCCACCCAAATAGACAAAATGGTCAAAGGTGAAGTCTTCCAAAAAAGAAAGGAAATCACCATTGAACAGGAAGCTCAATACTATGATATGACCTTTATCTTCCGAAAAGGTGGTTTGATTAAGAAATCAACTCTAGAAGTCATTGTTAATGGTGCAATGACAGCTAAGATATTAATTTAAGAAAGGAGTTCAATGAAAAACATAAATCCAACTTTCCTAAAACGACGAAAACCAAAACAAAAAATTGAAATGAAACAGGTTGATCAAAAATGGATGAATCGATTATTTCTAGGAGGCTTAATGGCCATTATACTGCTTGCAACACTTTCTATTATTGTAAGCCTAACTCGCTCTAACAAGCCCCGAACAATCATTCAGGAAGTTTCAAAAGATACGACAACAACTGACTACCACCTTCAATACTACCTTAACGATTATGTTAAAACGTACTTCAATGTGTCTGAGGACAATGCAACTCAGCTAGATGAAATTGAAAAGCTCAATAGCTTCTATGATAGTATTCCTGAAACAAGAAACCAAGGACATACCAAATCACCTTCATCCCTTGTCAGTGCTCGTCTATTAAGTATTAAAGATAATACCGCTACCTATCAAGTAACATACTCTGTAGGAACGGGAGATGATGCTAAAAAAATTACAACTGGTTTTGCGATTCCTTTTGGGGTCAAAGAAAATCAATACTATATTTCTGGCTTGCCCTGGTTTATCCCTCTCACCGAACAACAAGCCACAGGTTTTGCTACTCAAGAAAAATTGAAATTAATTGATGATACAGAAACAGATAGTGAGAAAAAAGAGGATTTAGATAGCTTTCTAAACCTCTTCTTCACTAACTATACAACTAATCAAGAAAATCTAGACTTGTTAGCTAAAGACATCTCAGCACTAGAAAACACAACGTACAAAAGTCTAGACTATTCCTACTACAAAAGCGATGGCAAAAAAGTAATGGCCTTTGCACAAGTCACTTTTGAAATTGCTGGGAACACCCACAGTGAAAACTTCACTTTATCGCTTCAGCCAAAAGATGATTCCTACTTTGTTCAATCTTTAAAACACACTATTCCTAAAAACTATACAAAAATCAACACTACTAAAGGAGATACTAAATGACATTACAAAATCTTTTTCAATGGTTCGTAACTAACATCGGAATCTGGATTGTTGCAGGTTTCGCAGGTTGGAAATTTATCGAGGCTGTTCGTGATCAACGTATTGGACGGGCCATCATGGCAATTGGTATTGGAGGAGCTACTGTATACTTTCTCAATAACCCAACAACCGTCCTTAATAGCGTTTCAGACATCATGGCTCAGATCTTTGGATAGGAGGTAATATGAGTGACCAATTAAAGGATAAACAGCTCTATTCCTATAAACAAGCTCTCAGTCAACCCTACTGGATTCAAAAAATAAACGATGATTTCTCACTGCAATCACCAATAAAATTTTCTCGCATTGTCTATACTGTAACTATTTTTAGTCTCCTATTTTTCCCATCAGAAAAGGTACTACCCTTTCTTCCGATGGGACTGAGACTAACAGTATCAGCTCTCATTGCCTGGGGATTATCTGAGACACTAGCTAATCTTATTATTGATGGAAAAACCTTTATCGTTTATCTTTGGGACTATTTGAAATACTACTTCCAGTATGGCATGAGATACGATACTGTCTACCTCAATAAAGGATTGCTTTATAAGCGTCCCCAAAATATAACAAAACGAAAGGAGACCAATGAATTATCAAAATAATATCTGGGATATTAAAGACAATCTCATTCTTCGAAAGGATGGTTCTGTATTTGCTATTTATCAGATACCTTCTAAAGTGATTAATTCTGTAGATGGTAAAACCAAAGAAAAACATAAAGATTTAATCTACACAGCCCTTAGCCATTTAAGAAGTTATCATGATTTTGAGATTCGGATGATTCCAATGGATTTAGACCTTTACAGTCGTTATCAAAAACTAGCACTTGATATTGATTGGGAATCACAAGTTGGAGATTTAGCCGATTATGTCTTAAACAAAACGATTGACCATCTGGAAACAGATATTGGCCAACTTTATGAATATCAATATTTTCTTTTGGTGCCTTTAAAATCTTTGACTGTTTCAATGGATCTCAAATCAGTGGTTTACGAAGGTTATCGTTCTTCCAGAAACCTAGTACTAAATACTCTCGGCATTGGCGAGACCATACCAAGTAATTGGAAAGAATCTTATCAAGGTCAAAAAGAAATCCTTGAGAACAATCTATCCCTTCTAAATGCTCGCCCACTCTCCACTAACGAAAACATCTTCATCCAACGTCACCAATATTTAAGAGGTCAGCTTTATCAGAAAGATACTGAAATAATGCGTGTTACTAACTCTATGGAAAATCTTGATGAGACCAATATTGAGTTTGAACACATCAACATCCTCAAGTTAAACAACTTAGGAGACAGTTCTTATGTTGCTTTCTTACCAATCAATAGTCTACCTGAGAACATGTCCTACTTGCACCTTCAAGAAGAATTACAAGCACTCCGCTTTCCTGTTGAGTCGGATTTTAAAATCCAATTCTCTTTACCCAAAGGTGTCTTCTCATTGTTAGGAAAGGCAAAACGAGCAAGACAACGACTAAAAAACACTATCTCAGAAGCAGAGGAAGTTGAGGACGTTCAAAAAGGATCTGTCATTAAGAGTAAATTCCTCTTAGAAGACCTACAAGGAAAATTCGATAAAAACGAACCATTAGTAACTTATCTCCATACTCTAACTATCACGGCTTCTACTTTAGATGAGTTGAGAGCCAAATACGACCTTCTCTATGCGACGTTAAACCAACTTTCTGTTGAAGTTGTTCGTGCAAATGCAGACCAAGTCTATCTGTTTTATAAGAACCGGATGACTGAAACCTTATCCAGTGAAGATAGAAACTTCCTCCAGGCGATGTCCTTGGAAGCTTTTTGCGAAAATCTTTTCTTTATGACAAAGAAGGTAGGTACAGATATTGGATTTTCTATTGGGCGTATTGACAACCAAATCGATTCCTGGCAAGGAGATTACAAGAAAGCTATTGAAGCCTCTTCAATACCTGTTTTTACGAACCTTCTTCAAGCCAATAAATTAGGAGTCAAAGATAAGTCTACAAACAATCCACATGTTGCCATTATCGGTGAAACAGGTACAGGTAAGTCCTTCTTAACCAAGTTACTGTTCACTTACCATTCATTTCTAAAAACAAAAATCCTCTACATTGATCCCAAAGCAGAAATGCGGAAACAATATGAAAAAGTTCTAAAAGAACATGAGGAATCAGGCGATTTTGAAGAACTTCAGAATTACATCAAATCGATTAACTTTATTACTTTGGATGCTCGCTATGAAAAGAACCACGGTGTCTTGGATCCAATTGTCTTTCTAAAAGGCCAAGAGGCCCGTGACCTAGCAGACTCTATGATTGATACCCTACTAGGCAAAGACAATAGCTTACGGATTCGCAACGCTTATTTAAAGAGTTTGGATAAATACCTTGCCAAACGGGAACGTGGCGAAAAGGTTGGTATGATTCATGTCTTTAAGGACTTAATGAAACATGATGACAAATCTGTCCAAGAGGCTGGGGATTTCCTCTTAACAGCTGTCAATCAATCTATTTTAGCACTTGGATTTTCAGATGGTCAAAATGAAGCTATTTCAGTGGATTCAAAAATTACAATCTTAGAAATCAATGGACTTAACCTACCCAATGACAAATCTAATATTGATCTAACGCCTGATGAGAAGAAAAGCCTAACAATTATGTATGCCTTGGGCTATTACTGCACTAAATTTGGAAAGCAAGATCGAACAGTCGAAACGATTGAGTTTTTCGATGAAGCTTGGTTTTTCAATTCGACTACAGTTGGGAAACAAATTCTAAAACGCATGAAACGTGTTGGTCGATCTGAAAACAACTTCCTTGTGTTTATTACTCAATCCGTCCATGACTTATCCAGTGAAGAAGATGGCACTGGTTTTGGATCTGTCTTTGCTTTCTTGGAAGATACCGAAATTGATGCAGTGTTAGAGTATCTAAAGATACCGAAAAACACTACAACATCTGAATGGCTAGGCAATATGACCATGGCTCAATGTATTTATCTAGATACCTTTGGTCGAAAAGAACGAATTACGGTTGATGGCATGTTCCCTGAAATTACCCAACTCTTTGATACTGTCGAAACAAAGTTGAAGGCTGTATAAAATGGCACTTGATTCTATGTTATCAATATGCTATGATTATGTTATACATAAGAGTAACAAGGAGAGCGCTATGAATACACTAGCAAGAGATCGCCAATATAATTTCCGTGTCAATGCGGATATGCTAAATCAGGCTAAGGAAATTTTGGAGGAAAAACATATGTCTCTACCTGATGCTCTTAATTTATTTGTAGAGCAAGTGGTTGTCACTAAAGACCTCCCTATCAAAACACCTGAGCAAGTTCAAGCTGAATCTTTCTTAAATGAATTAATTTCAGAACTTGATGAAGGCTATCAAGATGTTCTAAAAGGAAATACAAAACCAGCTAATGAGGTTTTTGCAAAATATGGCCTATAATGTACAAATTACCAAAAGTGCCGAGAGAGATCTAGACAGTATCTATCAGTTCTATCTAGATGAATTTTCTGAACAAAGTGCTTTGAAAGTTATCAAAAGCCTTCAAGATGCTATCAGCTTTCTTTATGTTTCACCACTTGGCTACACCGACTTCGATTCTAAAATCAATCGAAAAATTTATCCACAAGGTAATCTAAGAATGATTCCTTCAAAGCAATACCTTATTTTTTATCTTATCCGTGAAGAAAGGGTAGATGTTTTAAGAATTATTCATTCTAGAACAGATTATCTCAATAATTTAGAAAATCTCTTTAAAAATCTAAACCTTTAATCTCAAATCTAGCACCTAATCTAAGGTGCTTTTTTATTATCACTAGAAAGGAGTACAATGAATCCAAAAAGAATAAAACCTATTATTTTTCTATCGACTATCTTAACCACGCTTGTCACTGGAATCAGTGTATTTGCATCTGAAATTGATTACCAGTATGTCAAAGAGAATCTCTCACAAATCACCAGTAAAGTCTGGTTCAAAGATTCTTGGTTCGGTTTAGACACGACAATGCTATACCTTATTAACAAACTGGTCCAATCAGTCTTTTGGCTAGCTAAATTCTTCTTCACCATCTTTTCGTCTATCTATGAAAAATTGGTTGACTCTCCTGAACTCTTTGCATCTTTCGTATCAGATATCATCACAGCAACGGCTTCTATTTTTTCAAGTTTACAAGGAGCGATGTTACCGTTTATTGGTGCAAGTATGGCACTTTATCTAGCCTATGTTTATTTTGTTAAACACGGTTCTTTCTTTAAAACGTTGATTCGACTCTTGTTAGTCTTCTCTTGTGGTATACTCTTCTTCTCAAAATATAGTGATGGATCTTATGTTGTTTCTCGCTTTTACACGAATACAGCTTCTATCACGACGAACTTATCATCTACAGTTACTAAAAGTTTAAATGGGACAGCCATAGATGCACCTAATACAGATGGTGCACTAACTGAATACGCAAAGTCTGCTATTTGGGTACCATATACCTACATGAATTCAGATACTTCAGGAACTGACGGAAAGTTTAAATTGTCCGAAGAGCAACTTAAAAGCTTAGTCGCATATAACGATGGCGATGATGATTTTAAAGTCAGTGATGGATCTGAAGAAACTAAAATTTCTGAGATTGCAGGCAGTGAAAAAGAACCTAAGAATAACATGTTAAAATCCAATTGGGGTGCTATGTTCTCATACGCCTTTGTAGCGGTTTTAGAAGCTTTATTAATGGGACTTATCTTAGTTTTCTTTGCGATTATGCAATTTATTCTGAATATCGCTATTCTGATACTATTAGTCTTTACACCATTTACCTTAATCTTTTCAATGATTCCAACCTTTGAAAACATTCTCTTCAATATCATTAAAAAGCTTGGAGGAACAATCGTCCTAAGTGGATTAATGACATTTATTGCAACCATTGCTCTTTATTTCAATAGTGTCCTTACAGCTATCACAACAGCTATTGGCTTTGACAATATGATTGTTGGTTATGTTTTAAAAGCTATTGTCTTGGTTATCCTTTGGAAAAAGCGAAATTACTTCCTCTCTATTTTAACAGCAGATCGTATTCGACATATCTCAAATCGTTTCACTCAGCGTGTTGATCAAGCTGGACGAAAGATACAAGAGAATACCTTAGGAAGAGTCCAGAAGAACTCACAAGCCAAATTAGCAGTTGCAGGTAGCGTTCTAGCTGGTTCTACCACACTTGCTAAACAAGCAATCAAAACGAAATCAAGACAAGTTGCTGGTACTGCGTATCAATCCTCTTCTAAAGCCATTTCAGACTCTCTGGCACATTCTAAAGCTAGACGTGCTGAATCCTTAGGGGAAAGCTATGCGGTTACCTTTAAAGAAGAAAAAGCGAAACAAGCTCACAGATCTGAACAAGTTTCAAGTGCAGTCCTAAATGTCAAAAAAGGCCTTAAAAATGCAGAGCATGGTATCTACTATGCCAAGTCCATTTCAACAGGCGATAATCGTGATAAAGTGAAAGCAAGTGAAGCTAAAAACCGTTCAGATGAGTTAGGTCAAGCGATTCAAATTAAACGAGAGAGAGTCTCTCAATTGAGACAATCTGCTTATAATCAGAAGTCTAAAGAAAGGCTTCAAGCACAGCGTCTAAACAGACAGAATAGACCTCAGAGCCAATTTAAAACCTATCTTGAAAAAGAGTCCGCCATCAAGGAACAACTCGCTCAGATAAAACCTAGAAGCTTTAGAACGCAGGAGGTTTAATTATGAAGTGGTTTGTTAAACGTTTTGGCTGTCTTACACTATTACTAGCACCAATTTTAATGGTGCTTTTTCTTTTTATAGGTGCTGGTTCAACTTCTAACAGTGGGTCAGCTACCACCCTGGATGGAGTTCAGTATGTAGACCATTGGTCAAATGGTGATGCCTATACTCACAACATCTTAATGCATCGATATGGTATTACTGCCGAACAACTTGATGGATTTCTAGATTCAACTGGAATTGCCTATGACAAAACCCGTATCAACGGTAAAAAACTTTTAGAGTGGTCGAATAAATCAGGTCTAGATGTTCGGGCTATAGTTGCTATCGCTCAGATGGAAAGTTCATTTGGGACTGCTGGTGTAGCAACTAAACCTGGAGCAAATATGTTTGGATATGGAGCCTTTGACTCAAACCCTGACAATGCTTCAAACTATAATGACGAAACAGCGGTTGTCGCATTAACAAGAGTATCCATTATTAATAATCGTAATGAAACCTTTAAAATTCAAGATGAGAAAGCACAAAAAAATGCTAAAGGCACTTTGAACGTCGCTAAAGACGGAGGGGTTTATTTTACGGATACCTCTGGTTCTGGAAAAAGACGTGCTGAGGTGATGGAAAAATTAGATAAATGGATAGATGAACATGGTGGAACTCCAGAACCACCTAAAACCTCTGGTTCAAGAACTGGAGGTGGAGTAACTTCTGGTGATATCCCTGCTGGTTATAGTCTTACTAAAGCGATTGATAGTTCATCCTATATCACGAGTTCATACCCTTGGGGGCAATGCACTTGGTTTGTTTGGAATCGAGGACGAGAACTCGGAATTACTTTTGATCCATACATGGGAAACGGTGGGGATTGGAAATACAAACCAGGTTATCAGACCACTAGAACACCAACCGAGCATTCAGCAATCTGCTTTTCACCTGGTGAAGGCGGTTCTCATCCGTATTATGGACACATCGCCTTTGTGGAGCAAGTCAAGCCTGACGGTTCAATATTAATCTCTGAATCAAATGCTCAAGGTCTGGGGGTTATCTCGTATCGAGTATTTGATGCACAAACAGCTAAACAATTCACTTATGTGATTGGGAAATAAATAAAAGGAGGAAATCCAAATGAAAAAAGAAATACCATTTTGGGAAAAATCTAACCTAACAATCGACGAAGCTGCTTCATACTTCAGCATTGGCATGAACAAACTTAGAGAATTAAGTGACGATGAAGATTGTGACTTTGTTCTATGGTGTGGCAGCAAGCGACTAATAAAAAGAGTAAAACTAGAAAAATATTTAGATAAGCAATATTCTATATAAGGAGACAAAATTGGCAAACAAAAAAAGAAAAGATAATAAAAACAGGGTCTTAAAGGACGGTGAATACCAGCGACCAAATGGAACTTATGAATATCGATGGCGAGATAAATGCAGAAGGAATCACACGATTTATGCAAAGTCCCTTGCTGAATTAAGAGAAAAGAAAAACTTGATATTAAAGGATACTCTATCAGGTATTAAAATATCAAAAAATATTACAGTGAGGGATTTGTATAAGAAATGGAAAGTTCTAAAGCAAGGATTGAAAGATAACACATTCAAAAATTATCAGTATCTCTATGAATACTTTGTGGATGATAATTTAGGTAATGTTCTAATTAAAAATCTTAAAAAAAGTGATATCCGTTCATTTTACAATTACTTAGCAGAAGAGCGTAATGTAAAAGTAAATACTATTGATAACATTCATACAGTTCTTCACCAGGTTTTAGATTTAGCAGTGGATGATGACTATATATTGAAAAATCCTTCTGATAATGCATTGAAAGAACTGAAACAATCTAGAACAAATGGTAAAAAAAGTCGTAAAGCACTAACATTGGCAGAACAAAATCTTTTTGAAGATTTCTTGAGAACAAATAACAAATACAAAGGATGGTATCCTATTTTCATCACTATGCTTTGGACAGGACTACGTGTTGGGGAAGTTACAGGCTTAAGATGGGATGATATAGATTTTAATAATAATACTATTAGTGTCAATCATACATTAGTTTATTATCAAACCAGAACCGAACGAGGTTGTGATTTTACTGTTAATACACCTAAAACGAAGGCTGGTGAAAGAACAGTGCCACTTTTACCAAAAGTAAAAGAAGCACTTAAGATGGAAAAACAACGTCAAACTGAACTTGAAATATCATGTAGAGTGGTGATAAATGGATTCACTAATTTTATTTTTCTAAATAGATTTGGGGATCTATACCATCAAGGAACATTGAATAAAGCATTAAAAAGAATAATTCGTGATTGCAATTTCTCAGTACTTGATGGTAAAATTAATAGTGAAGTAACATTACCAAATTTTAGCAACCATTCTTTACGTCACACTTTTACCACTAGGATGGTTGAAGCAGGTACTAATTTAAAAGCTATGCAAGACATATTAGGACATTCTGATATATCAACTACAATGAATATATACGCAGAGGCTTCCAAAGATTTAAAAGAAATTGAAATGGAAAATTTCGGAAATAAAATAGAAAATAACCTTCAAAAAATACGCAAAGCTTAACAAAAACTTACCAATTTTTTAACAAATTTTTAATAAGTTATAAGCATCATCTTCCAATTCCAAAAAACTAAAAACCTTGATTTAATAAGGTTTATAGCTTTATGATTTTTTATAAAATTAGAGGTTTCTTTTCCCAACCATGAAACCTTAATATAAAAAACTTATGACAATAAAAAGGTAGTCCTACTTCAAGTGGATTACCTTTTTTATATTGCTTCTTGTCTTATTTATTCAACTTTCTTGGTCTTATGTTGTAAGAGAGCTTTCCCAAGAACAAAAGAGACTAGAGTAGAAAGAAAAATCGTTACAAAGATGGCAAGTATTTGCGGCAATAGAAGCTGAGGTCTCAATAGCACAAACCCTAAGCTTCCTAAAAAACCTCCTATACCATTCATGGCAAATGAATCCACAACATCATCAACAGGCAATTGATGACTAAGATAATCCGTCAGAAGACAAGTCAAACCACTTGCTACAAAGGTCAAAAGACTAATCTCTCCTGTGTTAAGATACCCTACGCCTGCCGTACTGGTCACTAGGCCAACAATCATGCCATTGAGCAAAGCAACGGTTGATTCTTCCTTATGCCTTAAAAAGGTTACTAGACTCCAAGAAAAGCCACCACAAACAATGGCTAAAAGGGTATTAAGCAAAACTTGACCCGCCAGAGCATTCAATTGTCCAACAGGTCCAACATTAAAGCCAAACCAACCAAAGGTCACCAAAATCATACCCAGATATAACCATTCTTGGCGAATCTTTTCATGCTGGTGAGGAGTTTTCCCAGCAAAATGAGCCAAAATATAAGTTGACAGTCCAGCCGATAAATGAACCACCATACTTCCCGAAAAATCTCTAGCACCTAAGTTGGCTAATAGACCCTCTGTATTCCACATCAAGTAGGCTAAAGGGGTATAGACTAAACTAATCCATACTCCAACTAACAAGAGGAGATGACTGGTTTTGACCCGATCAATGATGGCACCAATAAGCATAACCACTGCATACAAGCAAAAACATAATTGGAATAACAAGTCCAAGGCTCTTTCTAAAGAAACTGATTTTACTGTCATTAAGGTTTGCATTTTCCTTTCAAAAGCAAAAAAATAAGCGCCTAAAATCCAAATAAGAGTTGCCATCAGAATGGCTAAGGTAAAACGATAAATCACTTGCGGAGTAAGCTGTTTATCTAAGCTTCCAAAATAAAAGCAGGCAACTCCAAAGATCATCACCCACATCACTAAAATGCATATTAATAGAAACATGATTTTCCTTTCTTTACAAAGTTTCTAAGTTTTGTTAAACTGTAAAATAGTTAACTAGTTAAGTATTTTAGCGCATGCTTATTCACTTGTCAAGGAGAATCATATGAAACATTATCAGATTATTATCATTGGGGCAGGAGCTGCCGGCATTGGATTCGGTGCCGCTTTAAAAAGATACGACATTAACGATTTTTTGATTCTTGAGCAGGGAACTGTTGGAGATAGCTTTTTGAAATGGCCAAGAACTACACAATTTATTACGCCTTCCTTTACTACAAATGGTTTTGGTTTTCCAGATATTAATGCTGTTGTTCCTAATACATCACCCGCTTTTAGCTTCAATAAGGAGCACCTATCTGGACCTGAATATGCTCATTACTTGTCCTTAGTTGCTAAAAATGACAACTTACCGATTCAAACGAATACTCAGGTACTAACGATCCAACGCCATCCTAAAGGCTACCAAGTAAAAACTAGCCAAGGCGATTTTAGCTGCCGTTACCTCATTATGGCAACTGGAGAATTTCAACTGCCAAATAATCAAGGAATCAAGGGGGCCGAGTTAGGGATGCACTATGGTCAAGTTGACTCCTTTAATGTCAAATCTGAAGATCCTTTTATTATTATTGGGGGAAATGAGAGTGCCTGTGATGCCCTCACTCATTTAGCCTATCTTGGTAATGAGGTTCATTTATTTACCGATAGTTTTGGAAAAAGAAAAACAGCTGCCGATCCTAGTATTTCCTTATCACCGATTACCCAAGAGAGACTCAAACATATTCAAGACAACCCCAACTATCACATTCACATCACAGAAGGAAAACATGCCCAAGAAATCCATCAAACCGAAAAAGGTTATCAAGTCATTTTTCAAGATGGCAGTACTGCTTATAGTCATCACAAACCTATCTTAGCCACTGGCTTTTTAAACACCTGCCACCTTATTGGCGGAGAAGCCATTTTTGACTACAATCAAGATGGCATTCCCCTAGTAACAGAGAATGACGAATCCACCCTAAACCCAAACTGTTTCTTGATTGGTCCTAGTTTGAGACAAAAAAATACCATTTTCTGCTATATTTATAAATTCCGTCAACGCTTCTCGCCACTTATCACTGAAATTGCTAGCCGAGAAGGTTGGCAGCTTGACCCTGATATTCTGGAATTTTACAGAGCTAACCAAATGCACCTTGATCGCCTAGACTGCTGCGAAGTCACTTGTGATTGTTAATGGCTTTTATGCTATAATAGAGGGTATCCTAAAGAAAGTAATGAAAACGTGATGACAAAAGAATATATCTCTTATATTAGTGCTGCTATTTTTGTCCTTTATGGTCTTCTAGCTGCGAAGTGGATTTTTATAGGCTTAGGTCTAATCTTAGTTTTTGTAGGCCTTGCTGACCGTCTTCAATCTAAAAAATAACCCTTCTCCGTGTCAACTGCACCCGATTACCAGCCTTAAAATGGCCAAGATGTCAAGGTGCAGTTGACTAGAAGGGTTATTTTTTACAACCATAGAGAGGTTTTACTTACGAAAAGCATCTAAGATGGTTTTAAATTCTTCATTGGTAAGAGTAATGCCTTTCCCCATTTTCGTATGGTCTGGACTCCACGTGCGGATGTCCCATTTGGCTTCTGCGCCATTAAAGCTGACGCGGTTCAATTCTTTCGTCCAACCTTTATCATTTTCTGACAAGGTGAGTAAGTGTTCTTCAATTTTAAACGTAAATTCTGCCATTATTTTTTCCTCCTTACTTATACTATTCGAAAATAAATTGACAAAAGTAATCTTTTTTTCAACTTTTTAGTTATGATGACCTTATTTTATCAAGTTTTTTGAAAATAAGCTATCGTGGTATCTAATTTTCAAAAAACAGGCTCTTTTATCCCAAACGCAGCTTTTACGCCACTAGGGAAAAAGGGCCTTTCATATTTATTTCAATTAAGCTCTGACCGTTTTACTTGTACCGTCTTTTTGATAGAGGTTAACCAGACCTTCCTTGCAAGCCCTAATCATATCCCCTGGCTTAACTTCTCTCGGTAAAGAGATGGTTAAGAGTTCCATTGGATTTGGGGCACGGTCAATCTTTTGGCCATCCGCATCATGTAGATCCTTAACAACCGTTTCAAAATGACGGAAACCTGGTCCATAACATTCAATCCGATCGCCTTCCATGATGACATTACGCTGACGAATGGTCGCTGTCATGCTAGCTGAGTCAAAGGCAACTACTTCTCCGACAAATTTGTATTGTGGAATTTTACGGCGAGCGCCAAACAACTGTTCATTCTCGCTTGGAGTGCCATAATAAAAACCTGTTGCCAATTCACGCTGAGCCACCTTCCATAGTTCGTCAATCAATTCATCTTTAATCGCATAGAAGGCCTCCGGACTTTCCATATAAGCATCTACAGCCGCCTTGTAACAGTTGGTTACGGTTGAGACGTAATGAATGGATTTCATCCGTCCTTCGATTTTTAGGCTATCAACCCCATTTTCAATCAGGTCAGGAATATGCTCAATCATACACATGTCAACAGAAGACATGGAGTAGTCTTCAGGAACTTCTCCTTTTAGAGAACGACGTTCAACCCCAAATGGCATATCATAGAGATCATATTTCCAGCGACAAGACTGTGAACAACCACCTCGGTTAGCATCACGGTGACTCATGTGGTTGGATAAGACGCAGCGGCCTGAATAAGAGATACACATGGCTCCATGGACAAAGGCTTCAATTTCCACATCTGTCCGCTTACGGATTTCTGCTAATTCAGCCATATTGACCTCACGGGCTAATACAACACGCGTCAACCCCATCGCTTTCCAAAATTCAAAGGTTTCGTAATTGGTAGATGAGGCTTGAGTTGATAAATGAATTTCCAAACCTGGAGCTTCTGTTGAGCAAATGACAATCAAGGCTGGGTCTGAAACGATGACCGCATCAAGTCCCATATCACGCAGTTGGCGGAACCAGTCACCCGCACCAATTTCGTTTCCCTCGTGGGTAACCATGTTGGCAGCAACATAGACCTTAGCTCCACGCGCATGTGCATAATCAATGCCTTCTTGCAATTCTTCCATAGAGAAGTTACCAGCGCGGCTTCTTAGGCCATAGGCCTGTCCTCCGACAAAAACAGCATCTGCGCCATAGTCAATCGCAACTTTTAATTTTTCAAGTGTTCCAGCAGGTGATAAGACCTCGGGACGTTTTTTCATATGTGACATGTGATATTCTTTCTATTTTCAAGATAGGTAGATTACCTGTGTAATGGTGTCATAACCCTGTCTTGCCCTGAAATAGTAAACTCACTCAAGACAAGGATTACTTATTTAACGGTTTTTGGATCGAACTCATAAAAGCCAGTATCTAATCCACGGCCAGCTGGATGATGGGCATGCACTGCTTGATCAAGCTTTTCAGCTTCTTCTTGGATAAATTGCCCAGCTTCTAATAAGGTTTTAGCCTGAATAAACAATTTAGTAATAGCGACAAAATCATCACCTGGACAGTAAATGCCATCTAGCTTCCAATGAGTTAAACCATGCTCATAAAGCTCACCCAATTTAGACATCATATCAATATCATTATTAATGAAAATATGAGTGCCATGATTGTCCTCATAAATGGAATAATGACTGTTAGCATCTCCTGGCTCTGCCAAGAAAAGACCGCGTTCACGACTAACCTCATCATCGATCTTGGTAAAATGGTAATAATTTTCTAGCAAGGGACGTTTCGAATGATGAATGACTGAAGCACCATAGACAAGCACTTCTGCTGGAAATTCCAAATTTTCAGCTAAGGTGAATAATTCTGCTGATGGGATTTCCCTTGCCAAAACACTTTCAACAGCACCATGTTGCCCCCAGAAATTTACCTGGCGACTAGACGTCACAAAAACAGATGTGTCATAAATCAATTTAAAGTTATAGCCATCCCTTTTAGTGACATAAAACACACCTGCATCACCAACCACAAGATAGTCAACAGCAATCTCTGCCATTAAGTCTAAAAAGGGTTTGATGTGATCCATCATATCTTGATGCATCAAAGCGTTGCAAGCTACTGTTAATTCTTTTCCAGCCTCGTGGACTAGTTTGGCAATTTGTCTCAATTCGTCATAAGAAAAATTATGGGGGAGACGTAACCCATAATTCGCTTCACCAACATAAATACGATCGACACCAGCAGCTAATAAAGCCTTGACTTGTTCTATACTTTCCGCTGTGGCTGTAATAATTATTTTTTTCATATAACCTTTATTATACCAAAAAATTCTAAGCATCAAGCATATTTCTTGCAAAATCTGTCAACGTCCGATTCGGTAATTTTTTCCTGTCGCAGCTAACTTCGTCAAGGTTATTGAATTTTTTCAATTTTTTTAAAAAAAGATGACAAAATGGGACTTTTGTGGTAGAATAGCTTAGTATCTGAAGGAAAGGAGAGGACTATGCCAACACCGTTAAAGAAGCATGACGCATTTGAACACGATGATTCCTATCAAGAATCCCAGGGTAAATTCCAAGATTTTCAAGAGTTCAATGGTCAGAGTGCTAAACTAAAAGAGTTAGTATTCTTCGCTCGGATTGCTTGCTTTAGCCTTATTACTGTTTTATTTGCATTTGTCCTACTCGTGATGAACTTAGCACCGGTTTTGGCTTTCTTATTCGCCAGCATCATCAGCTTAGGGATCACTTCCTTACTAGCTAAGGGTATCAAATCATTACTAATGTAACTTTCAGAGTCCATTTTGTGTGACTCTTTTTCTTTTGCCAAAAACAAAAAAAGATTGAAGCCACAATAACCACCTCCCTTCTTCAGTTAGCCGAAAACTAACTGTGGGGACTGGTGAGCAAAGCCTTCAATCTTTTCTTTTTTTGTTTTTTAGGTTGTCTTATTTAGTATTTATCTTGTGAAGTGTCAGCGTTACTAAGATGCTCATCTTGTTCAGTATAGTCAATGATAATGTCGTCTTCATTTAAATCAATGATAACATCGTCTTGATTTTCTTTCGCTTCAACTTCGGCAAGGGTTTCTTTTGTTTTTTGCACGAAAGCTGTTGTTTTATCTTTGAGCAACTCAAGAATCTCCTCTTTTGTCACCTCTCCAGTAGCCAACTTATCTTTCACATCATAGAAAGTCTCACGTGCTAAATGACTGTATTCACTACCTTTTTCTTTAGCAAGTTGGTGGTAATCATCTGGATTTTCTTTGTAGGATTGGTAAGCTTTTTCAGCACGATTTTTCAAAGCCTTACCTTTTTCTGTTGATAAGAAGTAAGCTGCTGCTGCTCCAGATGCAGCACCCACTACTAATGTTTTAAAGAATTTACTCATGCTTTTTCCCCTTTTTTACCAAATACTTTTGATGCCATCTTACCAACGAGAGCAACTTTGCCAGCTTTTGTGACATTATTTGTCGCACTACTTGCTTTTTGACCAAAATGTCTCGCTTGAAAATTTAAGTCAGATACACTTTCTGACAAATCCGCAATAGCCACGAATAAAGGATCAATTGTGGCAACTTTACCGTTGACATCCTCAACAAGAACATTTGCTTTCGCCAAAATTTCGTTAGTTTGATAGAGAGTAACGTTCACATCGCTAGTTAAAATTGAGATGGTTTTTTTCGCTTCGTCAACTGTTTCAGAAACTTTTTTCAAAACAAGAATTAAAAAAACAACCAAAGCAACAAATGCTAGCGCAATAATAATAAGTGCAATTCCAACCAAATCCATAAATTCCTCCTCTTTCTATCCCTATTTTTGATAATAAGGAATTCCCTTTTGACGACGTCTTTTAAAGACGAAGACCAGACCAATGATAATTAATAATACAGAAACATATTGGGAAACACGGAAGCCTAAGAACATCAGACTATCTGTTCGCATCCCTTCAATGACTAGACGTCCGCACCCATACCAAATCAGATAAAACGCAAAAATTTCGCCATCGAGAAGGCTTTTAGGCTTGCGACGCCAAATCATGATGATAATAAACCCTAAAAAATTCCAAAGGGATTCATAAAGAAAGGTCGGGATACGATAACTTCCTTCAATAAACATCTGTTTTTGAATAAAGCTCGGCAGGTAGTTCAAATGACTGACAGCTTTACCATAAGCTTCTTGGTTGACGAAATTTCCCCAACGCCCAATAGCTTGGGCAATCATAACTCCTGGTGCAGCGATGTCTAAAAAATGAATAGGATCTAGCACTTTATAATAACAATAAACCAAAAGAACTAGAGCACCTGTAATGAGACCACCATAGATAGCAATACCACCATTCCAAATAGCAATAATTTCATCTAAATGATGTGCATAATAAGACCACTCAAACATGACGTAATAGAGTCTTGCTCCAATGAGAGCTAGGGGAAAGGCAATGAGAATAAAATCTAAGATATCATCAGAGGTCATGTCTTTTCTGGGGGCTTCTTTTGATGCCAAGTAAACCGCCAAAATAAGGCCTGATAAGATACATAAAGCATACCAATGAATGGCCAGGGGACCAAGTTGTAAGGCAATGGGATTAATCATCGGCTTGCCTCATTTTTAGTGATTAACTGGGTCAGGCGATCTTCAAAAGTCTGGGTAGCATCAAATCCCATCTCTTTAGCACGATGGTTCATAGCAGCAGCTTCAATAACCACCGAAACGTTACGACCTGTTTTAACTGGGATACGGATACGAGGAACGCTGACACCTGAGAAGGTAATCTCCTCATTCCCATTTCCGAGGCGGTCAAAGACTTTACCGGCCTCGAAATTTTCAAGGTAAATGGCCAATTGCACTTGGGAAGAATCTTTAACGGCACTAGCCCCGTACAGAGACATAACATCAATAATCCCAACTCCACGAATTTCAAGCAAGTGGCGCAAGATTTCTGCTGGTTCTCCCCAGAGTGTTTCTTCGTCTTTGGCGTAAACATCCACGCGGTCATCGGCAACCAAGCGGTGGCCTCGTTTGACCAGCTCTAATCCAGTCTCACTTTTACCAATACCAGAATCTCCTTGAATAAGTACCCCCATACCATAGATGTCCATTAATACACCATGAACACTTGTACGTTCTGCCAAAGAAGCATCGAGGAAATAGGACATTTCCCCAGCCAGACGACTGGTTGAAACCCGGCTGCTCAAAAGGGAAATCCCTTCTTCTTTTGCTGCCTGGATCATTTCATCAGGAATTGCTAAGGCTCTAGAGACAATGACAGCCGGGGTATCCTTTTTAAACATTTCTTTTAAAACAGAATAGCGATTATGAGAGGTCATTTGAGTAAGGTAAGACCACTCTTTCATGCCAAATAGCTGCAACCTTTCTGGAGCATAGTAATCAAAATAACCAGTCATTTCAAGTCCAGGACGTGAGATATCTGATGTTGTGATTTCTTTTTCTAACAACTCATCTGTAGCATATACCACGTCCAATTTGACTTTTTTGACTAACATCTTTACAGTAACTGTCATATTTTCTCCTTTTTCAATATTATAACACAAATCACTATCTAAGCCCTTACAAATACTCAACTTTGTACTACCAAACTAAAGAAAATAAGGTTAAAAATACTTTCCAGGGTGAGGTTTTCTTTTGCTATTATGAGAAAATACCTGTCTTAGAACTACCAAAAAAGCCCTATCTTAACAGATAAAGGCCTTTAGCATAGTTGTATGTTAGGAGATTACAACATATTCCATAACTGAGAAAACCTTCAAGTTCCTGTTAATTCTCAAAGGCTTCTCATTTGTTTACCAAAACCAACCGTCTTCGTCTTCATTTAAGACATCCGCATCTTTACGACGACGGGGACCGCGACCATAGCGTTCTTCAAGTAAATCTTCTTTGTAGGGCAGGAAGAGGGCTAACAGAATATAAAGCAATAGTCCAAAACCAGTGCCATAGATGAGAAGAGCTGCCAAGACACGGGCTAAAGTAAGGTCCCAGCCATACTTGTCTGCTAATCCGGCAACGACACCAGCCACTAATCGATTTTTTCGTTGTTTATAAAATTTAGTTTCCACGGTTCCTTACCTCCTCATTCTATAATAATAGTTTACTTGATTTTTCGCAAAAGAAAATCAGCCTTACGACTGATTTTTTTCAATAAGTTTTCCACGGCAATTTCCACAAACATATTTAGCCAGATTGATACGCCTTTTTCGTTGATAAACCTGCCCACATGTTTGGCAACTATAATGATGATTAGCCTTTGGATTAAAGCTAGTTGGGACATAACGAAGCCCATCTACTTGGGCTAGCAGATCTTTGAAATCCCTATCCTTATGGTGATACCCTCTCCCTTCAAAATAGAGGTGGTAATGACAAAGTTCGTGACGGACAATTTGTCGAAAAACAAATCCTCCATGTTCCTCAAGCACTCTAGGATTAAAGTCCAAATGACCATCTTTTGGAAAGAAGCGACCGCCAGTTGTTTTTAGACGCTTGTTCCAATAAGCCTGATGTCGAAACGGCTTGCCAAAATCAGCCAGGGAAACTTCTTGGACATAATTAGTGAGTGTCACGCGGTGGCAATAGGCTGAGATTGACCTTGTGGCGGTCCAAGTCAATCTTAGAGACCCAAACAGTTACCAAGTCCCCCACTGAAACAACTTGACTTGGATGATTAACAAAGGTCTTACTCATTTCAGAAATGTGAACAAGCCCATCTTCATGAACACCGATGTCTACAAAAGCACCAAAGTCAACCACATTTCTCACGGTTCCTTCTAGTTTTTGACCAATAGCTAAATCTTTCAAGTCAAGAATATCTTGACGCAAGATTGGTGCTTCAAAATCATCACGCAAGTCACGACCTGGTTTGAGGAGGTCAGTAATAATGTCGTTAAGCGTTTCTAGGCCAATGCCTAAAGTTTCTGCCATTTGAGGAATTGTTACGGCAGCAAGTTTTGCCTTAGCATCCTCATCCAAATCATGAATCTCAAGCACCTTAAAAAGTTCCTTGACTGCTGGATAAGATTCTGGATGGACACCGGTATTGTCTAAAATATTTTTGGCTCCTGGAATACGTAGGAAGCCCGCAGCCTGTTCAAAGGCTTTGGCACCTAATCGAGGCACTTTTTTGATGTCAGCGCGCGATGTCAGTGCCCCATTTTCTTCGCGGTATTTAACAATATTTTCTGAGATTGTTTTGTTTAAGCCAGACACATGGGCTAAAAGCGATGGGCTAGCAGTATTTACGTTAACTCCGACTTGATTGACCACGGTATCTACAACAAAGTTAAGGTTCTCACTCAACTTTTTCTGACTCACATCATGCTGATACTGACCAACTCCGATAGATTTAGGATCAATTTTAACCAATTCTGCGAGTGGGTCTTGTAAACGGCGAGCAATAGAAATAGCAGAGCGCTTCTCCACTGTTAGGTCTGGAAACTCATGACGCGCTAACTCTGACGCTGAATAAACCGAAGCTCCGCTTTCATTAACAATGACATAGGAAGTATTTGGGAAATCTTTCAAAACGTCTGCCACAAAGGCTTCGCTCTCCCGACTAGCCGTTCCATTTCCAATAGCAATAATATCAATTTGGTAAGTCTCAATGAGTTGAGCCAGTGTCTCTTTGGCTGCTTGAATCTTCGTTTGGCTAGCAGGTGCTACTGGATAAATGACTTGTGTCGCTAAGAGTTTACCTGTCTGATCAACGATAGCCAATTTTGCACCTGTTCGAAAGGCGGGATCAAACCCAAGAACCATTTTCCCTTTTAATGGGGATACCAACAAAAGGTGACGGAGATTTTCGGAAAAGAGGTGGATAGCCCCATCTTCTGCGGCGTCACTTAGCTCTGAACGGACCCGTCTTTCCATGGCCGGAACAATTTTCTTTTTGATGGTCTGATTGATGACGTCTTCAATATAAGGGTTCGTTTCTTTGAAACGCACACTGAAAAAGCGTTGCATTTTCTCGAAATTATGTTCAAAAGATACTTTTAAGATGCCTAATTTTTCACCACGATTCAAGGCTAAAGTACGATACCCTTGCATGTTGGACACTTGGTCAGAAAAATCGTAATAGATTTGGAAAACCTTTTTCTCATCCAACTGCTCATCTTTAAGCGTTGATACTAAGCGACTATACTGCCAAATCTCATTGTAGGTCCAAGAGCGTAATTTAGCATCTTCTGACATGGCCTCCACAAGGATGTCCACAGCTCCTGCAAGAGCAGCCTCTGGGCTAGTAAAACCTTCTGTGACAAAGGGTTCTGCTGCTGTTTCAAGGTTTTGCGCATTTTGTAAAATCAAACGTGCTAATGGGAACAAGCCTGCTTCACGCGCAATCGTCGCTTTTGTACGGCGTTTTTCCTTATAAGGCAGGTACAACTCTTCCAAATCAGCGAGTTTTTCGGTTGCTTCAATACTCGTTCGTAACTGATCTGTCAGTTTTCCCTGTTCCTCAATTTTAGCGAGAATAGTCGCTTTCCGCTCATTGAGGGCGGTAAGCGATTTGTCCATATCAATAATGGCTTTAATCACTACCTCATCTAAATTCCCTGTCACTTCCTTGCGGTAACGCGCAATAAAGGGAATGGTGTTGCCTTCTGCTGTTAGAGCCAGTACCTGTTCAATTTGGTTAAGGGTAACAGACAAAGCCTCTGCAATTGTTTGATTCGTTTTATTTTCCATAATAGTATCTATTATAGCATAAAGTCACCATTTCAAGATAACACCGAGTAAAAGAGAAGAAATTCCCCGCATATCCTATGATATGCGGGGAATTTCTCAGGTATGGGAGGTTGTTTTTATATCTTTTGAGTTTCAATATTTTAATAACAATGTCAAGAGTACAGTTTGTTTTGAACTATATTCAAAACATTATTTTCTTCAGTCTCCTATAAATGAAAATTCAAAGATAAATAAACATATCGTAAAATCAGTTAAATCTATTTAGTTAAGTGTTCCACAATTTCTTTAAGATTTTGATAATCGTACAATCGTAGTTCACTTTTATCGATAGTTACACTATCTCTATAGCCACTTCTCAATTTTTGTCTATATTCATTATAGAGATGGGACTTATCATTCACTCTATCTACCGCTTCTGTATGTATTATATTAATTTCTTCCAAGCTAGAAGATCTAACCACCCTGGTAATAAATTCCGACTTTTCCTTTTCTGTTAAATCAGAAAAAGCTTTTAAATTTTCAATCATCTCTTTTCGTTGACGTTCAAATATTATGATCAAAGATCGAGCTTTTTCTCGATAATCTTTTCGTTCCTTAAACATCTGTTTTCTTTGTTCAGGCGTCAAATTCCAATTACTATAGCTATTCGCACTTACTGTTGTACTACTTAAAAGCCCCGCTAAGGTAAGGGTAGCCATTATTGCTAACATAACTTTTTCATGTTAATATCTCCTTCACTTTTTCATTTTATTAAAAGTTACTAAACCAGTACATCAATAAACTCATAAAAAAGCAATAAAGATATTATTTTTTATATTTAATTTTAATTTATATATTATTTCCTTAAGCAATTAAAAACAAGCACTTATAGGTGCTCGTTTTTAGGATTAGAATAAGTTGCTCTATGACCTCAAATCTAATTCAAGTCAATTAATTCTCCTGTTTCCAAATAAACCACACGCTCGCAGATATTAGCAATGTAATCCGCAAAGCGTTCCAAATGCCCTATAATATAGAGATACTGAGTACCATTTGGAATGGAGGTTTCCTGGTCTTTCATAAGGCTTATAATTTCTTTTGATAAGGCATAATAGTGCTGATCAATCTGTTCATCTGTTTGTGCAATAGAAACTGCTTTTGATGCCTGATGCAAAGGAAAGGTTTCTAATAAATCAGCTAACATGCGAAGTGCTGATTGCCCCATCAGATGTAATTGGTCTTCGCTGGGGGCTAGTTGGTCTTCTTTTAATTGTAAAATAGCCTTAGCAATACCTGTCATATGGTCCCCCATTCGTTCAAGGTCCGAACAAGAAGACATAATGCTAATCACGAAGCGAAGGTCAGATACTTGGGGTTGCTGTAGGGCCAACATTCTGGCACATGCCAATTCGATGGCACTTTGCCTTTGGTTAATCTTCTGATCTCGAGCAATAATCTGCTCTGCCATATCCTTGTCCTTCGACACCAGTGCCAATAACGTTTTTGAACCCGTTTCAAGGACAAGCTGCCCTAACTCTAGAAAAGAATGTTCTAGTTCTTGTAGTTCTAATTCAAATTGGTCTCTCATAAGGTTGTTTCCTTTCCTCAGCCAAAACGTCCTGAAATATAATCTTCTGTGCGCTGATCCTTTGGATTCGTAAAGATATCCACCGTATTACCGAATTCACAAATTTCTCCTGTTAAGAAAAAAGCGGTTTTATCGGAAATACGAGACGCTTGTTGCATGTTATGAGTGACAATAATAATCGTATAGTCCTTTTTCAGGTCTTGAATCAAATCTTCAATCTTTAACGTGGAAATAGGATCTAGAGCTGAGGTAGGTTCATCCATTAGCAAAATATCAGGTTCTACTGCTAATGCCCTAGCAATGCAAAGGCGTTGTTGCTGACCACCTGATAAAGACATGGCACTTTTTTTCAAGTTATCTTTGACTTCATCCCAGATGGCAGCTCCTTTTAGCGATTTCTCAACCAAAGCGTCTAGTTCTTTCTTGTCGCGAATCCCATGTGTTCTTGGTCCATAAGCGACATTGTCATAGATAGACATGGCAAAAGGATTTGGTTGTTGAAAAACCATTCCAACACGCTTGCGTAACTGATTAAGGTTGAATTTGCTACTGTAAATGTCTTGATTGTCTAGCAGCACTTCTCCTTCAATACGGCAAGATGGTACTAAATCATTCATCCGATTGAGGGTTTTTAAAAAGGTTGATTTCCCACATCCAGACGGCCCAATAAGAGCTGTTATTTGTTTTTCGGGTAAGTCAATAGAAATATCTTTTAGAGCCTGAAACTCACCATAAAATAAATCTAACTGTCTAATTGAAAATGTTCCCATACTAGGAAGCTCCTTTCACAAGTTTCCGAGATAATAAGCTTGATAGGGTATTAATGATTAAGACCGTAATAATCAAAATGACACCGGTTGCATAAGCCTCATTGACATGCAGTCCTTCGCTCGACAGCATATACATGTGCAAAGCTAAAGAACGGCCTGAAGACATGAGACTAGTTGGCGTATTCGTCGATGTTCCTAAGGTATACATCAAAGCAGCTGTTTCACCAATGATACGACCAATAGCTAATATTACGCCTGCTAAAATTCCTGGCATGGCAACTGGCAAAACAATCCGAAAAATCGTTCTTATCTTCCCTGCTCCAAGTCCAAGGCTAGCTTGACGCATGCTATCACTAACGGATAAAAGCGCTTCTTCTGTTGAACGAATGATGACTGGCAAAACCATAATAACCGACGTCAATATTCCTGATAAAAGAGAATATTGGAATCCCAGAAAAACGACAAAGAAGAGCATGCCGAATAAACCAAACACAATGGAAGGAATCCCAGATAAAGTGTCTGAAGCTAGCCGCATCATCTTCACCCAAAGAGAATCTTTTTTAGCGTACTCCACGAGATAAAACCCCGCAAAAATGCCTATTGGCAAAGCTAGAAGAAGAGAACCAAAAACCAATATAACAGTGGAAATAATGGCAGGCATTAGGGAAATGTTCTCAGAAGTATAGGTCCAAGAAAATAAAGACATATTGAGATGTGGCAATCCTTTAATCAGAATAAAGCCGATAATCACAAAGAGGGACACAAAGGTTAAGGCTGCGAAAAAGTAAACGAGAGTTTTTAACACGTATTTACTCATAAGACGATTTTCCTTTCAAATAAGCAAAGCCCGCATTAATCAGAAGAATAAAGAAAAAGAGAACTGCTGATGTCGCAATAAGAGCATCCCTATGCTGACCTGATGCGTAAGCCATTTCCAAAACAATATTGGTGGTTAGTGTTCTAGTCCCTTCAAAGATACCACTTGGAATCACCGGTTGATTTCCCGCAACCAAGATGACTGCCATGGTCTCTCCAATAGCTCGACCAATTCCTAAAATAATTGCTGATAAAATCCCTGATCTAGCTGCTGGTAAGATGACGCTGAAAATACTACGTTCATGACTAGCGCCCAAGGCCAAGCTACCAGAATAGTAGGTTTTTGGAACTGTTCTTATGGCTGATTCTGACAAACTGATAATTGTCGGAAGAATCATTATTCCTAGTAATACAGAAGCTGTGAAAACATTCATGCCGTTACCTGAAAAGGTCCTAACCCAAGGCACTAATAATTGTAGCCCAAAAAATCCGTACACAATGGAAGGGATGGCTGCCATTAAGTTGATGGCTGATTTTAAAAAACCGTATATGGGTTTAGGGCAATAATAAACCATGAAGACGGCAGTTAGAACACCTGTTGGGACCCCGATAAGAATTGCTCCAAACGTAACCAGCAAGGACCCAATAATCATCGGTAAAATGCCATAACTAGCTGGATTGTTGGTTGGGGACCAGTCACTGCCTAACAAAAAACGTGAAAAGCCATAATCCGCCATAAAAGGTAAGCCATTCCTAAAAATAAAATAACAAATGAGTAAAATAGCCACAACGGCTACTGCTGCACTCATAAAGAAAATGGCTTTGAAAATAGCTTCTTTGAAGGATTGTTTTGTCACATGTTATCCTTTCTAGTGAAGAAAGTAAGGGAGATACCGTATCTCCCTATTAACCTTCCTTATCTTGTGATAAATGATTTTTTGAGAAATAATGTGGAGCTAACAGCAGCACATCACTTATTTCAACTTGTCCCATGTGGTCAATTGACCGCTAAAAACATCTGCCAGTTGAGCCATACTGATTTGGCTCGCCTTGTTGTCATTGTTAACCACAACCGCAATACCATCTAAAGCAATGGCATCATGCGTTAGGCTCTTACCTTCTTCGGGACTTAATTCCCGAGAAACCATGCCAATATCCGCTGTCTTTTCTTTAGCAGCTGTAATCCCTGCAGAAGACCCATTAGAAGTAATGTCAATTGTCACTTCTGGATTTTCTTTTTTGTAAGCTTCTGCTAATTTTTCCATTAAAGGAGACACCGAAGTCGAACCTACAACAGACAACTTGCCTGATAAGTTTCGACTAGTATACTCTGCGGTTTCAGTTTTAGCTTCAATAAATTTATTTTCTGTGACGACTTGTTGTCCTTGTTTAGAGTGAATAAACTTAATAAAATCTTGTCCTACTTGGGATAAATCAGAAGACCATACAATATTAAAAGGGCGTTGGAGAGGATATTCCCCATCTAAGACTGTCTCACGGCTAGCTTTTACCCCATCAATTGCTAAGGCTTTGACGGATTTGGTCAAGGATCCTAAGGAAATGTAACCAATAGCATTCGCATTGCCTTGAACTGCTGAGAGAACCCCTTCTGTGCTATTTTGAATCACAGCTGTCTTAGTAGTATTGTCCGTTTCTTTGTCACCATCTTTTTTGAGAATACCTGTGATTTCTGTGAAAGCACCACGTGTCCCTGATCCATTTTCTCGTGAAATCACTTCAATTTTACCTGAAGCGGACTGACCGTTACCAGAATTTGTGTTACCACAGGCGACAAGTCCAAATCCTGTTAAACTAATCGCTGCAAGAGCAAGCATTTTTTTGACTTTCATAACAATCACCTTTATTTCTAACTATTTTTTGTGTAGGATTACTACACTTATAGTGTATCAAGCCTTTGTAAAGGTTTATCCGTGATTCATGTAAAGATTATGTAAAGAATCAAAAAAAGCTACCTTAGGCAATTAACTGCGCTAACATAGCTTTCCATAAACATCACTAATCAAGTGAGATTTGTTCTGGCAATAAAAGGGTAAAACGACTGCCCTTGCCGAGCTGACTGGTGACTGTAACCTGCCCTCCCAATAGTTGACTGAGTTCTTTGACAATGGCTAGGCCAAGACCTGTTCCACCATTTTGCCTACTTCGTCCCTTATTTACTCGGTAAAAGCGTTCAAAAATACGGCTCAATTCCAATTGGCTCATCCCGATTCCTGTATCTGTGACAGAAACCGCTAACCCATCGGTTACTTTCTTAGCCTCGACACTAATGTGGCCACCTTCTTCCGTATAACGAATGGCATTGGACAACAGGTTGAGCAAGATTTGTGACAGTAATTGACGGTCTGATACAAGCATTAAGTCATCTGGTACTTGCAGGTTTAACTGCAAGTCTTTTTTTCCTAGTTGAGGTTGCAAGCTTTGCTTTAATTCTTCGACAAAAACAGCCAACTCTATCTCTGTTAACTGCAGGGTCATTTGTTGCAGTTTAGACAAGGTCAGAAGATGCTCGACAATATGCTCCAACCGTAAACTTTCTTTATAGATAATCTCTAAAAAATCACCTTTCAATGCCTCTTCCTCTGGCGGCATAGCCTTAATCGTCTCAGCAAATCCTTTGATAGACGTTACCGGTGTTCTTAATTCATGTGAGGCATTTGACACAAAATCCAAATTCATTTTTTCATAGGTTCTGATTGTGGTCAAATCGTAAAGCAAGACTAAAACAGCTGACACAGATTTTGCGTCATTGATAATAGGAACTGCGGTCACTTCTAATACCAAATCACCCTCATGAAAACCTGCTACTTCCTTTTTGACGTTGAGTTGTTGATCGAAAGCTTGATGAATGAGGTTACGAATATCCATCCGTTTGAGGTCTTCGATCGACGTCATTTCCTCAGTCATATCAGGAAAATAATGAGGTAGTGACTTACTGGATAATAATAGTTGTCCTTTTGAAGAGACCAAAAACATTCCCATTGTTAAATGAGAGAGTAAGGTCTCCATTTTCTCAGATAAATCTTTGTAGTGATGTTCTTGTTGTACCAAATCTGTTTTTAAATCCGTCATATATTTGGCAAGAAACGTGAGGTCCTCCTGTCCTTTTTCTAAAAAGTGGTCATTACTGGTTAAGAGGGGCTGATGGAGGGTTTCAAAGGCCTGCTCCCACCTCCATAGTCGACAGAGCCAATAAGCACTGCTTCCTAGCAACAAGGCTAGCAAAAAGAGACCTACTCCTTTACTCAGCCAAGCGACTGCCATTCCTAACAGAATGAAAAAAGAAAGACCAAAACTAACCAGTAAAAACTGAAGATAGCGTTTCATCTATAACTCCTTAAACTTATACCCATAGCCTCTAATCGTTTGAATAAATTGAGGGGCTTTAGGATTATCCTCTATCTTATCTCTCAATTTGCCAATATGAACATCCACTAAACGGGTTTCTTGTCCAAAATCATATCCCCAAATCCGTTCAAGTAAACGTTCCCTAGTTAATGTCATGTTGGGATGTTTCATAAGATAGAGCAAGAGTTCAAATTCCTTTGGGGTAAGGCTCAATAAATGATCTGCCTTATAAACCTCATGCCGGTCTGGATAGACGGTCAGGGCCCCAAATACCAGATAATCATCCCTGAAATCATCTGTGTCATCTTCTTGCTGCTCTTTACTGGTTCGACGTAAAATAGCCTTGACACGCGCCAGCAATTCTCTAGGGCTAAAAGGCTTAGTCAGGTAGTCATCAGCTCCTAATTCCAAGGCCAAAACCTTATCAAATTCATCACTTTTAGCAGAAACCATCATAATCGGAGTTTTTATTCCTTTAGCTCTCAGTCGCTTACACACTTCTATGCCGTCTAACTGAGGCAACATAATATCCAGTAGGATAAAGTCAAAAGGCTCTGTTTCTGCCAATGTCAATGCTTTTCGGCCATCTGTTACCAATTGTGTGGAAAACCCTTCTTTACCGAGATGATAATCCAGTAGCCTCAAAATGTGTTCTTCATCATCCACTAATAAGATTTGTTTTGTCATCTATTATCTCCTATTGGTCACATTATAACATACTTATCAGAAATTCTAATACTGTTGCTCTGACCCATAGGTTGTCTCAAAAACGTCTAATCTCTTGTTAAGCGCTCAATGATAGCCTGATGTTCTGGATAAGCAGCCAGTAAATCTGCTCTTTTAAACAATTCAAAATCATCAAATTCAAATCCTGGCACCACAAGGCAAGATACTAGGGCATAATCTTTCTCGACCGTTGAGCCAAAAATAGTTCCTTTAGGGACACAGTAATGAAGCCGTTGCCCTTTGGACAAGTCCAAACCTAAAGTGACTGCTTCATAATGACCATCTGGTGTAATCATATGGACTGTCAAGGCCTCTCCTGCATGGAAATACCAAATTTCATCAGCCGTTAATCGGTGAAAATGAGAAGGATTAGTTTCTTCTAATAAGAAATAAATACTAGTGTAAAGCGCTCGCTCCTTACCAGAAAAATCTAAACGCTCTGAAGCTTTTTCCGTTTGTTTAAAATAGCCCCCTTCCACATGTGGTTCTAATCCTAACCTTCTCACCCAATCTTCTTTTGTCATCATCATCATTTTCCTCCTCTTTATTTTGTTTTATTTTATCACAAAAGCAAACTCACAGCTCTTAATAGCTAAACTCATAGCCATATCATCTGCCATTTGCTTCGAAAAACACTTTGGCTTTGGCATTGTTTCTAAATGATAGTATAATAGACTTATCTTGAATGAAAGAAGGTCATACCCATGGCAATTACCCATAAAAAAAATGATGAACTTGAGAAAATGATGGCAGGTTTTGCTTCATTGCCTCATTTTGATGCTCCCCTTGACGTTTCTACTGATGGTAAATTAGTGACTAATAACAAACCCAATAACCCTACTAAACCAAGTCAATCCTAACGTTCCTGTCCGCTGTCTTCACTGCTTCTTTAATCTCTGAAGGTGAGCGTGATTGCTAGTTGTGATACCGCTAATAAAGGTTATTGATTTAGGCTGAGCAGTAATGCTCCAGCCTTCTCTTTTGTCATTTAGAAAGGATATGGTGCATGTCACTGTTTTCAACTCTTCCTCCCAGTGTCCTACAATGGTTTGCGATTTTTTTATCTATTATCATTGAGGCGCTGCCCTTTGTTCTTTTAGGAACGATTCTCTCTGGCTGCATTGAAGTCTTTGTTACGCCAGACTTAGTTCAAAAATACCTACCTAAGCAAAAGTTCTTGCGCATTCTGTTTGGAACCTTTGTTGGATTTGTTTTTCCTTCTTGTGAATGCGGGATTATTCCCATCATCAACCGCTTTTTGGAAAAAAAGGTGCCTAGTTATACGGCCGTCCCTTTTCTGGCAACAGCGCCTATTATTAATCCTATTGTTTTGTTTGCAACCTATTCCGCTTTTGGGAATTCTCTTCGCTTCCTCATGCTTCGTCTCTTTGGTGCCATCTTAGTGGCTATCGCGCTTGGCATGATGTTGGCATTCCTGGTCGATGAGGATATTCTTAAGGAAAATGCCCAACCCGTGCATTTTCATGATTATTTTCATGAAAGCTTGCCAAAACGCATTTATCTAGCACTGGTACATGCTATTGATGAATTCTTCGACACCGGTAGGTATCTCGTATTTGGAACCTTGATTGCCTCTGCCATGCAAATATATGTCCCAACCCGTGTGTTGACAACGATTGGGCACAATCCCTTGACAGCCATTTTGATCATGATGCTGATGGCTTTCATTCTATCATTATGTAGTGAAGCCGATGCCTTTATCGGAGCTTCCTTATTATCCACCTTTGGAGTGGCTCCAGTTCTTGCCTTTCTTTTAATTGGTCCTATGGTGGATATTAAAAACCTTATGATGATGGTAAAGGCTTTTAAAGGACGCTTCATTGTCCAATTTATCGGCGTATCCGTTCTTATGATTGCCGTTTATTGTTTACTTGTGGGGGTGCTCTAATGATTCGCTTTTTAATTTTATCTGGCTATTTTGAACTAACCATGTATCTCCAGCTGTCTGGCAAACTGGATCAGTACATCAATGTTCGGTATTCTTACCTTGCTTATATTTCCATGGTTTTATCTTTCATTTTAGCTCTTGTTCAACTCTATACCTGGATGAAAAACATTAAGGTACATAGCCATTTAACCGGAAGAATCGCAAAGCTGACGAGTCCTTTTATCTTGGTCTTTCCTGTCTTGGTCGGTCTCCTTGTGCCAACCGTGACCTTAGATTCCACCACGGTTTCTGCTAAAGGCTACACTTTCCCATTGGCTGCGGGAGCCTCTAAAACAGGAGTCAGTGATGACGGAACCACCATCCAATACCTCAAGCCTGATACTAGCCTTTACTTTACAAAATCTGCCTATCAAAAAGAGATGCGTCAAGAACTCCATAAATATAAAGGCAAGAAACCGGTCACCATTACCACTGAAAATTATATGGAAGTGATGGAATTGATCTATCTCTACCCAGATGAGTTTCTTGATCGTGACATCCAATACACTGGCTTTGTTTATAACGAACCGGGCCATGACAACTACCAATTCCTTTTCCGCTTCGGCATTATTCACTGTATTGCCGACTCAGGAGTGTACGGACTTTTGACCACAGGTAATCAAACCAGCTACCCTAACAACACATGGCTAACGGTTAAAGGTCGCCTTCATATGGAATATGATAAAAACTTGGAACAAAATCTACCTGTTCTTGAACTGTCTGAAGTTCACCAAGTTCAGGAACCTGACAACCCTTATGTTTATCGTATTTTTTAGAATCATATAGAATATGCTACCTAAAAAGATCGGTTTTTGGTATTCTAATCAATGGTCAATCAGTCTCTATATCTCAAACAACTTAAAAAGGTCAGCCTAGCTATGTCTAGACTGACCTTTTGCTGTTATATGATCCCTTCCAAAAGCCCTTTCATAAAGTCTTCTGAATGGAATTCTCCAATATCATCCATTTTTTCACCAAAACCGATAAACTTCACTGGAATATCCAATTCTTGACGGATGGCTAAGACCACCCCACCTTTGGCAGTTCCATCAATTTTCGTTAGAATCAAACCTGTTAAAGGTGTTATTTTTGAAAATTCCTTGGCTTGGCTAAGCGCATTTTGACCTGTTGAAGCATCTAAGGCCAAGAGCGTTTCATGAGGGGCATCTGGTATCACGCGCTTAATGATACGACCCATTTTTTCCAGCTCTGCCATGAGATTTTCTTTGTTTTGCAAACGACCAGCCGTGTCAATCAGAAGAATATCTGCACCTTCTGCCACAGCTTTTTCCATCCCGTCAAAAACAACAGACGCTGGATCAGCCTTTTCAGGGCCAGTAATGACTGGCACATCTACTCGGCGTCCCCATTCGACTAGCTGAGCCACAGCCCCTGCTCGGAAGGTATCTGCTGCCACCAACATGACTTTTTTACCTTCTTGTTTGTAACGGTAAGCCAGCTTCCCGATTGAAGTCGTTTTACCAACCCCGTTAACCCCTACAAACAACATGACGGTCAGGCCATCTTGATAATTAATAGCTTCATTATATTGTCCATCTTTCTCATAGATGTCCACCAATTTTTCCACAATCACGCGTTTCAAGGCATCTGGTTTTTTCGCATTTTCCAGTTTGGCTTCATAACGCAACTCCTCTGTCAAAGTTGTCGCCACATGTACACCGACATCTGATAAAATTAGCATTTCTTCCAAGTCTTCAAAGAATTCTTCATCCACTCGCCTGAAATTGGCAAAGAAACTGTTCAGACGAGCTGAGAAGCCAGTCCGCGTTTTTTTCAAGCTACGCTTGTATTTTTCTTGATCTGTCTCAGGAATGGTATCGTAGGTTGCCTTGTTTTGAGAAGCTTCTGCTGAGGTAGAGACCTGATTTTCTTGTGGAACTTCTTCTGGCATCACTGGAACCGTTGCCGCTGCTTTTTCTTGAAGGCTTTTTTCAAGAGCAGCCTTACGACGGTAATAGTCCTCCATAAATTGTTGGCTACTGGTTGGTTCTTCTGAAACACTTGTTTCATCCTCTTCCGTGAAATTAGCTGAATCAGCATCTTGAGTTTGTTCCACTGGAAATTGGTCTACAATCGGCTGTTCCTTGATTTCTTCTGTATCTGATACAGTAGCTTGACCGAATGGACTTGACGTAAGGGCATCTTTGTCACCGACCATGCTAGCAGAATCTGCTGGAGAAACTGCTGTGCTTTCAACAAGTTTTTCTTCACGCTGTTGCGATGCTTCTAAACTGTCTTTGGAAGCTTGTTCTTCTAGAGTAAAAACTGCCGGAGCGTCGTCTTGTGACAGCGTGAGGTCTGGCTGATCTTGCTCACTGGTTGTCGAAACAGCCTCTTCTTTAGCTGATGTTTCCAAAAGTTCTTCTTCTGGTTTGGTTTCGGTCACTTGTTGGGTTTCTTTTTTCCCAAATAAACGATCAAATAATCCCATTAGTTCTCCTCATCTAAAATAAATCTTTTGACAGCTTCTGCGACACCAGACTCATCATTGGTCAAGGTTGTCACCGCATCAGCAGCTGCTTTAGCTCCTGAAACGCCGTTGGCCATAGCCACTCCAAGGCCTGCCCATTCCAACATGCTAAAATCATTCGCTTCATCTCCCATGGCCATAACATGTTTAGCGTCAAGTCCGAGATGTTCACAAAGCAACTTTAATCCAAATGCCTTGTCAATACCGTTTGGCATGATTTCAAAAATAATATCTCGTGATTTAAAAGCTTCAAAATCTTCAAATAAACGTGGTGACAATTTGGCAATCTGCTGATCCAAAAAGTCTGAATCTGTTACTGTTACAATCTTATTATAAAAAATATCTGTTGGCAAGTCGTCAACAGAACTTACCTCAATAAAATTTAACATAGGATTAGCTAAGCAGTATTGAGAATGCCGACCATCTTTACTAGGAATGCTATACACATCTCCATCACTGATAATATCGGTTGGTAATCCAACCGCCTCCAGAGCCTTTTGAATCTGGTAAATCTGATCAAAATTAAGAGAACGTTTATTCAAAATTTCCCCTGTGTTACGCTGAATCAGTCCACCATTAAAGGTGATACTGTAATCCTCTTCATCTAGGAGATTTAATTCTTCTAAAAGATTACCAATGGCCCTAAGGGGACGACCTGTTGTAATAACTACCTTAACCCCTTTTTCTCTAGCAGCGGCAAGTGCTTCTTTATTAGCATCCGTCACAATTTTTTCCGTGTTGTATAGAGTGCCATCTAAATCAAGCGCCAAAATCTTAATATCCATGCTTTACACTAATCCTTCTAAATACGTTAATACTGCTCCGTCATTGCAGTGTCCAATGACTTGATCTGAAATCGCTTTAATTTCGGGTCTTGCATTCTCCGTAGCAATAGCTTTACCAGCAAATTCCAACATTTGATAATCGTTAAAATTATCTCCAAAAGCAATGGTTTCTGAAGGCTCAATCCCTAAAGCTAGGCAAAGGTGATCCATTCCGAAACCTTTATTAACCTCTTTTAAGATGATATCAATAGAATCAAAGCCTGTTGTCACTGCAGTAGCATAAGGCAAGGCCTGATTTAACCAATCACTACCTTCCAAGACCGTATCGCCTGTAAAGTTGGTAGAAACTTTAAAAATGGTATCATTTTCCATATCTTCAAAGCCATCAACAACTTTAACATTGGCGTAGTAGTGTTTAGTTTTTTGAATGTACTCTTGGCTTGCTCCCTTTAAAACATAGGCTGCCTTCTGCCCAGAAAAGACCATACCTGTTTCAAGATAATGTGGATTAGCCAAAATCTTTTCTGCAACTTCTGCATACTGCTCTTGGGTCATCACATCTGCAAAGAGCACCTCGCCTTGGTACTGAACAACAGAGCCATTTTCAGCTATCACAGCAATCTGATCCAAAAAAGGTTCAAACAGCTGATCAATGGCCAAGAGCGAGCGGCCACTCGAAACGGTAAAGACTATTCCTTTTTCTGTTAGTTTTGGTAATAGCGCAGCTAATCTCGCTTGATCGTATGTCCCATCTTCAGCTAAGAAGGTACCATCCATATCTGTTGCTATTAATTTAATCATGTTATTTCCTACTATTTCTTTTGAGTCATGTCCTTTTATTATAACATAGAAGACCAAAAATAGGGCAACTAGGGGCTAAGACAGGCCTTAAACCACTTCTTTTTTGATATTGTCTGAGCTACCATCTTGTCGAAAAGAGTAACCAGAACTAACTCAAAAAAGCATGAGTTCGCTTTCCTCAACGGAAAACGAAGCCATGCTTTTTAAGTGACTTAACTGAGATAAACCAAGCGTTTGTATTAGTTCTTAGAGCGTATGTAAGCTAGTGGGATAACCATTAACAGGCTGGCAAAACCTAAACTAATCAGTAATAATTGAGGAGATTTATCACCTGTCTGTGGTAAGTGTTCTAGCTTCTTGTTGCTATTTGCCACAGCTCGAGCGAGTGGCGTTTGAGGCTCGTTGAGCAAGGCAAAGACCCTTTGGGCACGCTTCTGAGCAACCTCGCTTTCTCGTAAGTCTTTTTGACCCAGCAACATAGAATGAGGTGGGGCTTCTTGTGATTCTTCTGGTAACAGCTGTTCTTGTGGGGAATGAGTGTTTTCTTGAGAAGACAGATTTCCTTGCCCATCTAAAGCTTTCTCTGCTGCCTTAATTTGAGCCAGAAGGGCATCCACTTCTGCTTGAGTAGCTCCTTGAGTTTCCAAGAGGTTTTGAGCAGCTGTCAACAAGTTGTCGTAAGCTTCTTTGCTAGACTGGCTTGCCATTTGATACTTGGCTGCGGTTTGTTTGAGAACCGATGCTTTGGTCACCATTTGACGGAGAGCAGTGTAATCTGTCTGATGCCCTAACACATGCTCTTTGGCAGTGAGCAGAGCTGCCAGAGCCTGCTCCACTTCTTCCTGACTCACCTTGGCTTTTTGAAGTAATGCTTTAGCAACTGCCAGTTGGTTTTGATAGGTTTCCCTGTTCAATGGATTAGCATTTGTAAAGGATTGGCTGGCTATCACATTAGCTTCTTCAAGAATTTCATTACTCAAGGCAGTTAGATTTGTTACTTTGCCATTTAGGGCTTGACGAGCTTTTACTAACGTCGCAACAGCTTGATCAATGACCTGGATGTATACTATAAAAGTAGACATCCAATCCTTATGATAATGCCGTAACGGAAGCATTTTTCAAGTATTTAAAGCATAGACAAATCAACCGAAAAAAGTATCAAAATATCAAACAGGTTCAATTAGACTGCTTTGAATACATTGAGAATTTTTATAACAATTACAACCCACATACGGCTAATCTAGGACTAACCCCTAATCAGAAAGAAGAAAATTAGTTTAACGCAATAAAATAACACGGTTTTCTGTCTACTTATTTGACATTAGTCCACAGCTTCTTTTAGGTCTGTATTGACATCCACGTAGTTATACCCAAAAATAACCTTATTGTTATACCATTGGCCATAAGTAATCCCTGCTTTTTGCTTAGCTGCTTCTAATTCTTCTTGAGAGTGATACTTTGCTTGACTAACGACAATTGAAGCACGTCATGCTGACTATCAAGCCCTGAATCAATCACAGCCACAACAGTTCCTTGACCTTTATAACCACTATCCCAAACGTGAGGAATGCTAATAATCTCATTACTGTCGATGTTTTGAGGAGTAGCCTCTTTTTCACCAACGGCCAGACGATTTACTTCTTCTGCCAAAGGCTCACTGGAGCTAGGAGTTTCTGCCATGTTACTAGTGGTAGACGTCACCCCTCCCTGAGCGTCTGTATCAGTGCTAGAAGGCATAGCTTGAACGGTTGCAACGGAGGCTTCTTCTTTAACAATTGCTGCAATGGGAGAGGAGGGGGCTTCTTGGGCAGAAGCTGACTGAACAAGGCTTGCGACTGAACTGTCGTTTGTAACGGCATCTGCTGAGGTAGTTGTAACGCCACCCATGAAAAGTAGGGTTCCCAACAAAACAGACACAGCGCCTATTTTATATTTACGGAGAGAAAAACGTTGTTTTGTGTTCATAAAAAACTCCTTTAGTTGTAATAAACTTATTAAAACATAAAAAAATAAAAACTTTATGCAATTTTCTGAAAATTAATTCCTAAAAATCATTCTGTTCTAAAAAAGGATAGCATTATTAACCTTAACTAATAAGATATGACGTCCCTAAAATTCCTAAAGAGAAACCTTCTCAATATCACAAGAAACTATCCTCACTCATAACCTACTCTATTCTTCACTCTTAAACTAAGAAAAAAGATACCTTTGAGCAATTTCCTAGTTCGCTCAAAGGTATCTTTCTTTTAAAATGATGGTGCCTAGCCCTCTTAGCTGGGTACTATTAACTTAAGGTAATCATTGTTATGACAAGTAAGTCAGGTTTTGAGAATCTTTCAGTTTCACAGAAACGACCTTAGATACCCCCGACTCCTGCATAGTAATCCCATAAATACTATCAGCTGCAGCCATTGTTCCTTTACGATGGGTCACGACAATAAACTGACTGTCCTTGTCAAAGCGATTCAAGTAATCACCAAAGCGTTTAACATTGGCTTCATCTAGTGCAGCTTCTACCTCGTCCAGAATGACAAAAGGAATGGTTTTAACACGGATAATGGCAAATAACAAGGCAAGTGCAGACAAGGCTTTTTCCCCACCCGACATTAGATTAAGAGATTGGATTTTCTTACCAGGTGGTTGGACAGAGATCTCCACACCAGCAGATAAGAGGTCTGTTTCCGTTAAGACCAAATCTGCAGAACCCCCACCAAACATCTGGGTAAAAGTTTCCTTAAAACTATCTCGAATAGCTTCAAAGGTGACTTTGAAGCGTGCTTTTACTTCACTATCCATGCTGCCAATTGTTTCCAACAAGAGATTTTTAGCCTTCATAAGGTCAGCTTTTTGACCATTTAGGAAAGTCAAGCGCTCATGCACTTCTTCATACTGGGCAATGGCTTCACTATTAATGGGTCCTAATGCGCGTATAGCTTTTTGTAAGCTCTGAAGTTCTTCTCTGGCAGCTGGCAATTGTTCGATACTGTTGGCAGCCAGCTTTGCTTCTTCCAAAGACATTTGAAAATCTTCTGATAGACTTTTAGCATAGGTACGCAATCGATTTGCAACCTGTTCTAGGCTAGCTTCTAATTGAGTTTGACGACGAATAAAGGCCTCGTTCTTCTCACCTTCTTTGGTCATCTGCTCTGCCAATTCTTCTAATCGAGCCTCATAGTCCTCTATTTCAAATCGTAATTGGACTAAGCGCTCTTGCGATGCCGTCTTATGCTGTAAAGCATCCTGTAATTGTTCTTCCCACTGCGGCAATTGTTGGATGCTATCTTGGCTAACATGACTGCTCAAGATACTCTCAAGATTGGTGATGTCTTGCTGACATTGCTGTAATTGTGCTTTTAGACGAGATTGATTGGTCTGCTCAAATTTCTTCTCATTGAGCAGATCTCTTTCCTCCAAACGGCGCTGAGACAGGGCTTGGCTAAGCTGGTCCGTCTTTTGCTTGATTAAGTCCTTGTTTTCCTTGATATCACTAATATCATGGGTCAAATCAGCCTTCTTCTTGGTAATCCTAACCAGAGCATCTTCGATACGGCTTTGCTCTGCTATCAAAGCATGATCCGAAGTATTTTCCTGACGTTCACTAAGCGCCTGCAACAAGGCCTGCGAATCATCTTGTTTTTCTTTTAGCTGCTGGTAAGCCATCTGAGCTTTTTGTTCAGCTAAGCGTGCTTGCTCGCCAGACAGTTTTAGTTGAGCTAATTCTTCTTTTTTGACCGCTACATCACTCTGTAAAGCAGCGACATCTTTCTCAGCCGCTCTGAGTTGTTCGTTCAGTTGCGCTAAATCCCTGCTAACTTGTTCTAACTCTGGCTTGATAAAGGTGGTGTTATTCTGTCGATTAGCACCGCCAGAAAAAGACCCACCCGGACGCAATTCTGTGCCATCTAGGGTAACAATTCTCACCTTATAACCAAGTAGACGTGCGGCATGATTGGCTTGATCGATGGTTTCAAAAATAGCGGTGCTGGCTAATAAGTTTTGAACAATTGCTGACAGCTTGACATCGTAGCGTACAAGGGACTCAGCAGTGCCTAAATAACCGTCACAAGTGGCCAATTGGCGTTGGTGATTTTCTGATAAGGAACGTGCCTTAATAGTGGTCAATGGTAAGAAGGTCGCTCGGCCCTGTCGATTCTTTTTCAAGTAGGCAATAGCTCTTTTGGCAGCAGCTTCATCTGCCACAATAATGTGTTGGCTGCTAGCTCCAAGAGCAACCTCAAGAGCCGTTTGATAGTCTGTATCAAAGGAAAGGTGCTCACTAACTGCCCCTAAAATCCCACCAAGTTGTTTGGCAGCTTGAAGCACAGCTCTAACACCGGCATAAAATTGGCTATGACTCCTCTGAATAGCTTCCAGACTGGCTTGTCTGGCTTCCTTAGCTTTTTTCTGATCTAGTAAATCAAATAGCCGGCTCTGTTCTGCTCGATATCGGCCTTCCAAATGGTTAATGTCTTGCTCACTGGTTTGATAACTTTGAAGTAGCGTTTTGACCTGCTCACTTTGGGCCTTGTAACCTTCTTCTGCTTCTTGACAAGCCTGAGTGAGACTATCAGTCTTGGCGATAAGGTCTTGATATTCTTGAGCCTGATTTTGGCGATCTTGATTTTCTTTTTCCAGTTGTGCTTTTAAGGCTGTTAGTTGATTGGAAAGTTCTGCTTCTTGTTGCATCAAGCCTACAAATTCTTCACGCAATTGTTCAATCAATTGATCTGGATCACTTGAAAAGCGGTCCAATTCTTGAGTCAAGCTCACTAAATGGTCAGCCACATCTTCCAGTTGCTGATCGAGGGCTTTCAAATGCTCAGCACGTTGGCTTTCTTCCGCTTTAAAACCTTGTAGCTGGTCTTGTAACTGATCCAGCCGCTGCTTGGCTTCTGCCTTTTTTTCTGCTTTTTGGCTACTTTCTAGCTTGATCAATTCAATTTGTTTTTCCAAATCAGAAATCAACTTGGTCAATTCTAACAAATTCGTTTGAGTTTGATCAGACTCATGACTAAGCGATTGACGCTTTTGCTTGAGCTGTTGATAATCTGCTTCCATGCTCTGACGATTGGCATAATAAGTAGCTAAATCTTGCTTCACGCTTTCTAAAGCAGCTCTGTCGTCACTTTGCTTCGCTTGATCAAGCGCAATATCTGTTACTAAGATATCAAGTTGCAATTGTTTTCGGCTAGCATCTAAATCAAGGAACTTCTGAGCCACCTTGGCTTGCTTTTCCAGAGGAACGAGCTGGTTGTCTAACTCGTAAATAATATCATCAAGACGGTCCAGATTATCCTGTGTTTGGTTCAGTTTGCTTTGTGTTTCTTTTTTGCGGGTCTTGTATTTTAGAACGCCCGCTGCCTCTTCAAAAATAGCTCGTCTTTCTTCTGGCTTACTGTTAAAAATTTCCTCAACACGCCCTTGGGAAATAATAGAGAAAGAATCACGACCAAGCCCTGTATCCATAAACAAATCATGGATATCACGAAGTCGTACTTTACGACCATCAATCAAGTAATCACTATCCCCATTACGGTAGATATGCCTTTCAATCCGAATCACTTCTTTGGCCTCTTTAATGAAGTGGTCAGAGTTATCAAGAACCACTGCTACCTGAGCATAGTTTAAGGGGCTCCGATTTTCAGTCCCTGCAAAGATAACATCAGGCATTTTGCCACCACGGAGACTTTTAGCACTTGATTCACCTAAGGCCCAACGTAGGCTTTCTGTGATATTGCTTTTGCCTGATCCATTTGGACCAACCACCGCGGTCACTCCCTTATCAAACTCAATTTTAGTCTTGTCTGCAAAGGACTTAAAGCCTTGCATTTCAATTTCTTTTAAAAACATTTAGACCTCACTCAGTTGGACTAGGGCATTTTTAGCAGCATCTTGCTCTGCCATTTTTTTAGACTTGCCCAACCCCTTACTAAGAACCTCTTCATTGACAAAGACAGCCACTTCAAACTGTTTAGCATGGGCAGGGCCTTTCTCACTGATTACTTGGTAATCTATAGCAATGTCTCCCTTTGACTGCAGGAGTTCTTGAAGGCAGGTCTTATAGTCTTTGACCTTTTCAAAATTCCCTTTCTCAACTTGTGGAATCATGACCTGCTGCAAGAAACGACGAACTTCATCAACCCCTTTATCTAGGAGAAGAGCGCCTAAAAAAGCTTCAAATAAGTCTCCCAAAATAGTATCACGATTGCGGCCACCAGATTTCTCCTCGCCTTTCCCAAGTTTGATATAGGTATCAAAGGAACAAAAACGTGAAAAACCAGCCAAACTCTCCTCACGAACAATCATAGAACGTAGTTTAGACATGTCACCTTCTGTTTTTTTAGGGTATTTGGCAAATAAATATTCTGAGATGATTAATTGCAGAACAGCGTCTCCTAAAAATTCCAAACGTTCATTATGTGAAATGTTTAGGAGGCGATGCTCATTGGCATAGGATGTATGGGTAAAGGCCGTTTCTAATAAGGTGTGGTCTTCAAAACAAATGTCAAAAGACGCTGCTAGTAACTCTTCAAGCTTTTTCATAAAAAACCCCTTTCATTTTGTCATAGACCTTATTAGTATACCAAAAATCCACCTAGAAAACTGGTTCTAAATGGATTTTTCGTAATTTATTAAAAATCTTAAATACCCGAAAACTTCTAAAATGAACTTAGCCACTTTTTAGGTATGAAAAAAGCACCTCTAAGAGGTATACTTGTAGTTCACCACAAACACAAGGAAACTCAAAAAGATGCAAGATTATTATACACCAAAAGGCAAACAATTGACAATCCATGAGCGTCGGCAAATTCAACGCTGGAAGCTGGAAGGTCGCTCTAATCGTGAAATTGCTCGCTTACTAGGTAAGGCCCCCCAGACCATTCATAATGAAATCAAGCGAGGATTGGTTAGGCAACAGGTTCGTAAAGGAAAGTTTGAAGCCGTTTATTCTGCTCAACATGCTCAGTTGGTCTATCAAGAAAATCGCAAGCGTTCTGTTAGACCCATTAGACAGCGTAAGCAAGATAGGGCGGCTATTGAACACTACATGCGTCAGAACTATTCCCCTGAGATGATAGTTAAAGCTAAGAGAGTTCAAGTCCCTGTATCTACCATCTATTACTGGATTCATCATGGGAAATTAAGTCTTGGTAAGGAGGCTATGCTTTATCCGAGAAAGGCTAAGCAGGCTAGAAAACATGCCAGTCCTTATTTTAAACCCGCAGGAAAGAGTATTGAACAACGCCCAGATAGCATTAACCAGCGTCTTGAAGCTGGGCATTATGAGATTGATACAGTCATTCTGACGAGGGCTAAAAATCAATGCTTACTCACCCTAACGGACAGGAAAACACGTCATCAGCTGATTCGATTAATACCGGATAAGTCTGCTCAAGCCGTCAATGAAGCTCTTACGGGGATTCTAAAAGACTACACCGTCAACTCTATCACAGCAGACAACGGGACAGAATTTTCTCGCTTATCAGATGTCTTTCCAGCAAGTGACATCTACTATGCCCATCCCTATGCGTCATGGGAGAGAGGCACTAACGAAAACCATAATCGCCTGATTCGCAGATGGCTCCCTAAAGGCACCAAAACAACGATCCCTAAAGAAGTCGCTGCTATTGAACATTGGATCAATCATTATCCTAAACGACTCTTCAACTACAAGTCGCCAGTAGAAATGTTAAAACTGGCTAACTTCAACTTGAAATTTAGCTTTCTTCTTAAAAACGCTCTTTTTTTAGAAGTTTTATGTACATAACTTAGTTCTGCAGATCTACACTCTGGACAGAACATTGAACCCTCATAATTACCTAACTTACCATCATGACTTTCTACAAAATCAACTATATAATCCAGAGTTGCAATATCATTCATTGAGGTACAGTAGCATTCATCAAAAGATTTTCTGGACATTATTTGCCTCCTCCATTCTTACTCAATTGATTTAAAACATCAATTTACAAATATACACTAACGATTTTGTATATTTTAACGATTACCAATTATATTAACATTATACTAAATTTTAAAAATTCATAAATTACATGACTTATCAATAAAACTTCAATTTCTCTAAAACAAGCTTATTCCAAGGCTTTCTTCGTATTCTATTGTATCAATTACCTTATTCCGATTTCAGTCGCAATAATTTCTCGAATTTTCATGTTGGGCTTAAACTCGATAAATGAATCCTAAACCCAAAAATACTCATAAAAACAGTAATCTAATATAATAAACATTTGATTAGAACATAACTTTCTTTTACATCATTTTAAAACTTAACTATTAATAAGTCAATACAATATAGTCATTTTATACTTTTTTATTATTTTTATTATGATATGACTTTTTAGATGTTGTCAATATCATTTAATAAGCTGTATAATAGATAATATATACTCAATCATGAGTAATTTAACTTGCTTTGAAAGGTATTACAGTTATGATTACTATTGCAGATAAATTGAAAAGCAAACGAAAAGAATACGGTATGTCGCAATCTGAACTCGCTGACGGCATTTGTGAACAAAGTCAAATTAGTAAAATAGAAAGAGGCTCTTTGATGCCAACTGCTCTTCTCTTACATCAACTGGCGGATAGGCTCAAGGTTACAATGGACTATTTCTTTGATGACGAGGTAGATGCAACTTCTAATTTAAAGGAGTTCATTTCTTTATCCTCTAAGTTACTTGAAGATCGAAATTATAAAGATTTAGAGTACCTCTACAATCTTGAAAAAGAAAAACACTCCTTTTTAACAGTGGATGACATGTCTTACTTAACTTGGATTCAATCACTTATTTCATTTTATAATGATAATGACTCCCAAAAAGCTATTGCTTTATTAGAAGACAGCATCACTACCATCAATAAAAAGCATTCGATTTATTTAAAAACCCTCAATACATTGGCTAACTTTTACTCATTAGTGGGGCAAGATGATAACTATGCCATAAACTATCAAAAACTTATTCAGCTGTATGCTACCAAAGACTTTGATTCTCAGGAAATTCTCTTTGGATACATTCGAACACGTTATAACTATGCGCATCATTTATTATCGAAAAACCAAAACCTTGAAGCCATTCAAATTGCTATGGAAACTATTGACTGTTGTAAAACTCATAAAACGAGCTACCAGTTAGCAGCCCTCCTTATTTTAGTTGGAAACGGGAGCCAATCCTTTTTAGACACTGATAAAGTGATGGAATATTACTTGGAAGCTCGCGATTTATGTAGAGTCTACGGGAACGAATTGACCTACCTTCAAATAGAAAACTATATCAAAGAGTTAAATTCTAAAAACAATACTCTTTAAGTCATCAAAAAAGTAGCCCTGACTGGTATATTACCAATCAGGGCTACTTTTCGTATTCTTTTTTATTTTAGCATTTTTTCTTAAATATCCGTCAAAGGACAAGCTGTGTCTGGGCAAGTGTCATGAACAGTAAAGTCTGTACCTACCGCTAAATCTGCCATGGCTAATTGGTTCACCATGGTCATGTGAGCCAACTCTTTGATGTTATTTTCTTTACTCAAATGGCCCAAATAGATTTTTTTGGTCTTATGCCCTAAACTTCTAATCATAGCTCCAGCGCCATCTTCATTTGACAAATGGCCCATGTCTGACAAAATGCGTTGTTTTAAACTCCAAGGGTAAGAACCCGACCGTAAAATTTCAATGTCATGATTGGACTCAATCAAGTAGCCATCTGCATTTTCAATAATACCTGTCATTCGGTCACTGACATAACCTGTATCAGTCAGCATCACAAACGATTTGTTGTCCTTCATAATGCGGTAAAACTGAGGATCAACCGCATCGTGACTAACGCCAAAACTTTCAATGTCAACATCTCCAAAGGTCAACATCTTATCTCTTTGGAAAATATGTTTTTGGGAGGCATCAAGCTTCCCGAGCATATTACGCTCATCCATCAACTGCCATGTTTTTTCGTTGGCATAAACATCCAAATGGTACTTGCGAGCCATCACTCCCACTCCTTTGATATGATCTGAATGTTCATGTGTAATCAAAATAGCATCTAAATCTTCAGGCTTGCGGTCAATTTCAGCAAGGAGACTGGTGATTTTCTTACCAGTCAACCCCGCGTCAATTAATAATCGCTTTTTAGGTGTTTCTAAATAAAAACAATTGCCTGTGGATCCGGATGCTAAAATACTGTATTTAAAACCACTTTCAATCATTAATTAATCTATGTCATCCTCCCACTCTTCGTAAATGGCAGCATCTTTTTCATATGGCAAGACGATGGTAAAGGTTGATCCTTTGCCATAATCACTCTTCGCCCAAATAAACCCGTGATGCTGCTTAATAATTTCTTTGGCAATGGCAAGCCCTAGACCAGTTCCACCTTGAGCACGGCTTCTTGCCTTGTCCACACGGTAAAAACGGTCAAAAATAAGGGGCAGATCCTTCTTCGGAATGCCTAAGCCTTGGTCTGAGATGGAAATAATCAATTGCGTGTCGGTTGTTTTCATGCGAACAGTGATTTTCCCACCATCAGGAGAGTATTTAATCGCGTTGTTTAGGATATTTTCAATAACCTGCGTCATCTTATCATTATCAATTTCCAGCCAAACAGAGGTAATCGGATAGTCTCTCACAATTTCATAAACCTTGCCAGTACCGGTGTGCTGGTTTTTAACTAGGTCAAATCGGTTCAGGATAGATGTCATAAAAGCTGTAAAATTGGTCATCTCGACAGATAACTGAGTTACTTGGTTATCAATGCGAGACAAGTTTAAAAGATCGGAAATCATACGCATCATCCGATTGGTTTCATCAAGAGAAACCTTGATAAAACTTGGGGCAATATCTTCCTTGATGGCACCTTCGTCAAGAGCCTCCAAGTAGGATTTCACCGATGTCAAAGGTGTTCTCAACTCATGACTCACATTAGAAACAAACAACCGGCGTTCACGTTCTTCCTTTTCCTGTTCTGTAGTGTCATGGAGCACCACAACCAAACCAGAAATAAAACCACTTTCTCGTCTGTTTAAGGCGAAGCGTAAACGTAATGTCACAAACTCACCCATGTCATTGCGACTATTGACCGTCACAACAGGCGTTTTGGAAACCAATTCACGATAGGTATAGGGGGTATCTCCCTCCAACAAATCGGTAATGTTCTTTTCAAGGGCCTGCTCCTTGGTCAAATTGAGCTGCTTGCGGGCAGTCTCGTTAATCATGATGATTTTCCCAGAACGGTCTGTGGCAAGTACGCCATCTGACATATAGGCCAGAATGCTGGCCAAGCGATTTTTTTCCTGGGCAAGATTCTCATGGGTTAAGCGAAACACGTCTGAGAGATCGTTTAACTGATCTGCCAGTTCCATCAATTCAATGTCAGCCTTTTCGTTAATCATGTCGGTATAACGGCCATTAATCAGGTCTCTGATTTTATGGCTCATCATTCGAATAATACGGGCATTTCGGTAATCACGCACCGCTAAGTGAATAAAATAAAAGGCAACAAAAACAAGTAATAAGAGAATCGCTAATTCAAAAGCGGATAAGTTTCCAATGATATCTCTAGTCATAAGATTTCATGTAGTACCCAACACCGCGTCTCGTTAAAATATATTCGGGACGGCTTGGTGTGTCTTCAATTTTTTCACGCAGACGACGAACCGTCACGTCAACAGTACGGACATCGCCAAAGTAATCATAGCCCCAAACCGTCTCAAGCAAGTGCTCTCGTGTCATCACTTGACCCATATGATTGGCCAGGTGGTGTAATAATTCAAATTCACGATGGGTTAATTCCACTTCTTTGCCATGTTTTTTAGCCACAAAAGCATCTGGTAAAATTTGTAAATTACCAATGGTTAACTCTTGTGAACCTGAAGAAGCATTTTCCTCTGCTACGGCTGTTTCGATCGTTTCTGTTCGACGTAAATGAGCCTTGACACGCGCTAATAGTTCACGATTTGAAAAAGGTTTGGTAACATAATCATCTGCCCCAATTTCAAGGCCAATGACCTTGTCAAACTCACTATCCTTAGCCGACAGCATAATAATCGGCACATGACTGGTTTTACGGATTTCTTTGGCCACTTCAAGACCGTCCAATTCCGGTAACATCAAATCAAGAATAATTAAATCCGGTTTTTCGTCTTCAAACACGGTAACAGCTTCACGGCCATCAAAAGCGGTCACAATGTCATAACCTTCTTTTGTCAAGTTAAACTTAATAATGTCAGAAATCGGTTTTTCATCATCCACAATCAGTATTTTTTTCATGTTTATACCTCAGAAAGTTTTGTAATCGTCATTACAGTTGGAGGTCTCTAAACCTTAGCAGAGGCCTCCAAGCTTATCTTCCTCTCTCTATTTCTATCTGATTATATCAAAAATTCTATCTAATTGACAACGGCAACCCCTTTTCTCTCAAATCTCCCTACTGACCTTTCCATTTTCTAATTATGTTGACAGTTAAGGAAAGCTGTGATAAACTATTTTTACTTTTATGTAAGAAAACTTAACACAAAGGAGATTGCCATGACACTTGTTACATTTACGTCTGTGGAAAAATACTATGGGGAATACCATGCGTTGAAAAATATTAACCTCACCATCGAACGAGGACAAGTTGTTGTTCTACTGGGTCCCTCTGGATCTGGAAAATCGACTTTAATTAGAACCATAAATGCTCTTGAAAGCATTGAGACTGGAAGCCTTGTTGTCAATAACATTGAAGTTGCCAATGCTGGTTCGAAAGAATTGGTAGCGCTTCGACAAAAAGTCGGGATGGTTTTCCAACATTTTAATCTCTATCCTCACAAAACGGTGTTAGAAAATATAACATTAGCACCGATGAAAGTCTTAAACGTATCTCGTGAGGAAGCGGAAAAAACAGCGGAAAAATACCTTACCTTTGTAAACATGTGGGATCGCAAAGATGCTTATCCGTCAATGCTCTCAGGAGGGCAAAAACAGCGGATTGCTATCGCCAGAGGATTGGCCATGAATCCTGATTTACTCCTTTTCGATGAACCTACTTCTGCTCTTGATCCTGAAACCATTGGTGATGTGTTAGCAGTCATGCAAAACCTTGCTGCCGAAGGAATGAACATGATTGTGGTAACCCACGAAATGGGATTTGCAAAAGAAGTCGCCGATCGCATCATCTTCATGGCAGACGGCGAAATATTAGAAGATACTACCGATGTCGAAGGCTTTTTCAATCATCCTAAGGAACCTCGTGCCCAACAATTTTTGAGCAAAATGATTAACCATACAAGTGATTCTGTAGTCACCACAAAACAGAAAAAACACGGTAAAGGAGCTTGCTAATGAAAAAGTACTCTCTGTTAGTTATCTGTTTTTTGCTGACACTGATTTGCCCTAGTTTAAGCCAGGCAAGCGAGTTGACAACCCCTAACGTCTTAAAACAAATTACTAAGAAAGGTCAACTCCGTATCGGTGTCAAACAAGACGTCCCTAATTTCGGGTATTATCATCCTAAGCACCGTCAGTTTGAAGGAATGGAAATTGATATTGCCAAAAAAATTGCTAAAGCTTTGAACGTTAAACCTCAGTTTACTGCTGTAACTGCTCAAACTCGAGAAGCCTTACTAGATAATCAACAGTTAGATATGATTATTGCCACTTATACTATTACACCTGAACGCCAAAAGCAATATGCCTTCTCTAACCCTTATTATTTAGATGAAATTGGTTTCTTAGTCAAAAAATCCGATGCAATCACATCCATTAAGGAGCTCGATCAAAAAACAATTGGAGTGGCCCAAGGATCAACCACTAAAAATGCTATTGAAGAATATGGTAAAGCTCACGACTTATCCTTTTCATTTGTCCAGTTGGGTTCTTATCCTGAACTCGCCATCTCACTGTACGCCAATCGCATCGCTAGTTTTAGTGTGGATAAATCCATTTTATCAGGTTACACCAATCAAAAAACAACTATCTTAACCGAAGGGTTTAATCAACAAGCCTACGGAGTTGCTACGACAAAATCAAACAAAGCCTTGATTACCCATATCAATAAATTGCTTGAGCAATGGCAAAAAGATGGAAGCCTTGCTAAGATTTATCGTAAGCATGGATTGACACCTGCCACAAGAAAACCCTAAGAAAGGAGAAGCCATGACTTTATTAACAACTACGAGTTCAGTTGCCTTACCTCAGTGGACAGCTTTTTTTAACAACTTTCCACTATTTCTTAAGGCATTCCTTTATACACTAGGCGTTTCTTTAGCAGCGCTTTTGTTAGCCATGGTGCTCGGTGTGATAATAGGTGGTCTTTCCACTGCTAAGCAAAAAGGAAACCGTGTCATCGCAAGAGTATACGTGGAATTTTATCAAAACACACCCTTATTGGTTCAAGTCGTCTTTATGTATTATGGTCTTGCTATCATCTCTAAAAGCTTCATCATGCCATCTGCTTTTCTGACTACCGTCTGTTGTGTAGGCCTTTATCACGCGGCTTACATTGCAGAAGTCATCCGCTCTGGTATCGAAGCTGTTCCTAAAGGACAAACCGAAGCTGCCTTATCTCAAGGGTTTACGCGTCTACAAACCATGTCTCTGATTATCATCCCTCAGGCGGTGAGAACCATTTTACCGCCTTTAACAAACCAAGTCGTTAACCTAATCAAAAACACTTCTATCGTTGCTATTATCTCAGGAGCAGACCTTATGTTTACTGCTAAAGTATGGGCTTATGACACGACTTATTATGTGCCCGCGTTTGCAGGAGCTGCCTTTTTATACTTTATTCTCTGCTTTCCTATCGCCATCTTTGGACGTCGACAAGAAGAGCGTAACAAAGAAACTTATTCTCTTTAGAAAGGAGACCATGTATGTCACCCTTATTAACTTACTCCAATCTCCTTTTCTTGCTAGGAGGGTTGGGCCTAACTCTCTTTATTTCTCTAGCCGTTATTATCTTATCAACCTTGTTTGGAACACTTCTAGCGGTGATGCGTAATAGCCACTCCAAGCCACTTGGTCTGATTGCTAGCATTTATATTGAATTTGTCAGAAATGTGCCCAATTTGTTGTGGATTTTTATCATTTTTTTAGTGTTTAAAATGGAATCCATCACTGCGGGAATCACTGCCTTTACAGTCTTTACGTCTGCTGCCCTAGCTGAAATCATTCGAGGTGGGTTAAATGCCGTTAATCATGGGCAGACGGAAGCTGGTTTATCTCAAGGATTTACCCATTTTCAGGTGTTCTGCTTAATTATTTTTCCCCAAGCTTTCCGGAAAATGCTCCCAGCGATTATTTCCCAGTTTGTCACTGTTATTAAAGACACTTCCTTGCTCTACTCTGTTCTTGCTATTCAAGAGCTCTTTGGCAATAGTCAAATTTTAATGGGCCGCTATTTTGAACCAAAGGACGTTTTTCTTCTCTATGGCATAGTAGCCGGGCTTTATTTTCTAATTAATATGTCCATTTCCCAGTTCTCTAGAACCCTGGCTAAAAAATGGGCTCAAGCCAACTAAATATAAAAAAGAAGAGATAATGAACTGCACCCCAAAAGTTTGACAACAAATCTAACTTTTGGGGTCACGTCAAAAACTCTTCTTTTTTATCGCCATTATTTCTTGGAGATTCCATACTTGATAAGTCGTTTAAACTTTTTGGCCTCTTGTTTGACCATAGAAAAGCTACTCTTATGGTCTGAACTATAAATCCCCTTAGCATTAAAGTAAGAAAAGGCAAAATCATTTCTATTTTGCTTAAACCATTTGCGAAAAACTCGCGACGGGGATTGGAAACCTTTAGCCACCTCACGTCTAAAATTGGGATCATGATGCCTTATGGGATCAACATCCAAATCCCAATGCCTAGGACCATCTGTACCATAGTTAAAGGAGGCACCATTCACAATTCCTTTTTCGGTCACCACCTCTCCATCGATTTCATTCAGGAAAAATCCCTTATTGTCAAGGATGAATTCGGTATGAAACCAAAGCAAAACTTTAATGTTATAAGAAAGCTCTTGATCGGGAAACATGACTTTTTCTCCCTCAATTTTTAGTTTGTTATGTAGTCTAGCTGAATCCAGCAAAGTATAATCAGGGGAACGCCGCCATAAAGCAGGTCCTTTTTTAGCTCTCAGAAAAATAGCCAAAGCCTGGCCATCGGTCATTTCTTCTTGTTTGTAATAGTTCCGAATATATTGAGCCTGCTGACTGGAAATCACATAACGAAATTGATGCAAACGTCTTTCCAAGTCACCCACTTCTCCTAAAGTTCTAGCCGGAAAAGCTTGGTCAACTAAGCTAGCCATCTCTTTCCAAAAAGGATGGTCTGGTGATAAGTCAGGAGAAAAGTTAGCGAGCAAGGCCTTGGTATCCTCTAGCTGACCGCTTAACTCGACAGGCATTTCTACCAAATCAAGTAAAAATGTCAGTAATGCTTTGATTGTTTTCGCCTTTTTTTCAATTGGCCAAATCATCCAGAAACTAGGGGACCCAAGACGACTATCAATGACTGCTTCTTCCGCTAACGCTCGAAAGGATTGATTCGATAAACCAGCTCTTTGATACTCTTTCAAAGCTTGGTAACGATCTAGAATAGCCTGTGTCATTGCCTTTCCCCCCTTCATTGTTGGACCTTATTATACCATATTCAACATTTCGGGTCAGTTGATAACCTCTAAAAGTAAGCTGCAACTACCAAACCTATGTCCCTTTAGATGGTAATAAAGCCAGCAGAGCTGCTCGATCAATTTTACCGCTATCGTTGAGCGGAAGCTGGTCTACAAGAAGATAATATTTAGGCAATTGCCAAGGGCTAAGGTGAGAGACTAAAAAGTCTTTAATCGCTGCCAACTTCTGATTCTCAGTCAAGACTAAGACCAACAGGACAGCTTGGTTTAAACCACTCCCCACTTTGAGCGCGGTGGCTTCCTTTACACCTGAAGCTTGTGCGACCAATTCCACAAGGCTAGGAAGATGGCATTTGACGCCTTGTTGGTTGACCCAGTCATCTCGTCGTCCTTTCAATATTAAACCAGCGGAGCACATTTCTCCAAAATCTGACACACTATAGGGCTGTTTAATGCCTTCAATGGCATAAGGGGTTTCCACAAAAATTTGTTTATCCACAAGACTGATGTTGACACCTGGAAAAGGTTGACCCACCAAACCTGCTGTTTCTAAAGTGTCTTTGCCATTACACCAAGTGATGAACGACAATTCACTAGTTCCATAGAAAATAATAACTTCGAGCTGAGGAAATGTCTGATAATAACGCTGGAGTAAGTCAGGTGACATCAGTTGCGAAGAAGTTAAGAGGTGGGTAGCTGTCATATTGGCCTTAGTGAGGTAGGGTAATATACGATTGAGATAAGTCGGCAACAGATAAAGATGACTAACTTGCTCTTTTTGCCATAACATAAGCCAGGTCTTAAAAGATGGTTTTTGTGTCCAAACAATACAACCACCTGCCCAAAGCTGTGCCAAGGCTAAATTTAAATTACCGGTAAAACTAAAACTCCCATGCAAAAAAAGACTTGTATCTGCATTCAGGCCAAAAACCTGATTTTGATAGTCAAACATCTCAGTCCACGAAGACAATGACCGCCAAAATAATTTAGCTTGACCTGTGGAACCCGAACTCAAGACTGCAAAGTCAGCCTGGGTCGGTGGCTTTTGATTATCCTGCCTAATCCGCTGTTGGTAGCCATCAGGCATATTGGGATGGGCAATAAGAGGGCGATTATTTTGCCGTAACCCTTGTAAAAAGGCAATCAACTGCTTGAGGTAATGTTGTTCGTGAATAACCTGTGGACGCTCTTCTAGCGGCAACTTCTTATCAGTGATAATAGCTTGCCATAATTCATAATAGGTCAAGGTTTGTTGATCCGTCACAACAGCTCTCTTATCAGGACATTCCTTCGCCCACTGATTCAGTCTAGTTAGCATTGCACCACTCCTGATTGTATTCTACCAAGAAGGCAATTCCCTGCCCTCCCGCTGCTGGAATAGCTGCCAATCCATACCGCCCTTCCTTAATTTCTAAAGCCTTCATTAAATGTAAGAGAATAATAGCTGCCGAAGCTCCAAAAGGATGCCCGTAGGCCAAAGCTCCTCCAAATATATTATAGCGGTCCAATAAATCTGGGTAATGGGTTTCAAATAAACCATCAATAACGGCAAAGGCTTCGTTCCATTCAATCGCTGTCATATCTGCCATCCCTAGGCCATGTTTTGCCAAAAGGACTTGACTAGCTGTAACCACCATTAAGGGGCTACGCTGTGGGTCTCCTGCTACTTCTACCACATCAATAAGTTTAAAAGCTGAAGGCTGACTACTTAGCTGTAAAAAGGCAGCAGCATCATGGGTGAGGCAGGCATTGGCTGCACTAATCACGTGACCCTCTCCTAAGATAGGGGGTACCTTTGACAACACCTTACTTGACAAGCGCGGTCGAATACCTTGATCACTAGCACCTGGCAGGTCTAGAATAAGATCAGCTAACAGGGCTTGCTCCTGGCAATAACTAGCCTTTTGATGACTCTTCAATGTCCAGTGATTCAAATACTCCTTTGTAAAGCCATGTTCTCTTGCCACTCGTTCTGCCCCCTCAATCATCGCAAATGGACTGTTGGTGTCCGGAGAAAACTGGGCAACTTTGTAAGGGCCTTGGCGCCAATCAGCTGAAGCATATACCGATTCAGGTTGTAAGGAGCTGCTTTCAATCCCTCCCACTAAAAGGTTGCTTGCCATACCTGCCTTGATTTTAGCATAACCCACGGAAAGAGCTGCACCAGCCGAAGCACATTGCATATCAACCGTCAAAGCAGGGACAGATTCTCCTAAATGAGAATACAGGGTCATCAAGCGCCCAATATTACCACCAGTTCCGACGGCATTGCCACAAATTACTTGGTCAATAGGAGCTGGATACTTATTTTGTAAAGCATTGATGAGCTTTGCTCCAAGGATTTCTGGTTGTTCTTTAGCAAATTGTTTCCCTACTAAACCGATAGGGGTTCTAAGGCCTGCAGCAATATAAATATCCGTCATGGTCATAATCTCCTTTAGCTACTAATTTACCAGCTTGAAACAGGCCAATGGCTCTGCCTTTCACCATCAATTGGATAGTTCTATCTAAAACCGCTGGTGCATAAAAGCGCAAATGTAATCGACGATAATCGATAGCTAGCCTATCACTCACCTGCTCGAGTAAGAATGCTCCGGGTAAAACATAAGGTGCTTCTCGGTGAATAGGATTTTGATCCCCGGTATCCTCTAGAAATTGAGCAAAGGCAGCTTGACTGATATTTATTGTCTGATCATCATTTGCTAAAAACTTATTAGCCTTTTCTTCTAATTGATTACTATTGGTGGATTCTGATAGCCACTGAACTGGCTGCTTCTTCAAGAATCGGACCTCAAGCGTCAGCCCTGATTCACTCAACCTTATTTTCCGGAAATGTTGGGTATCCGTGAGCACTTGATTTTCATATAATTGCGCAGCTTTTTCTAAGGTCATGTCAACCACCAGGCTGTTCTTTGGTAAATCTTGGTTGCACTTAATCATGGTACTTAGTAGCCTTCTCATTGTCACCCTCATTTTTCAATCACGTTAACTTTATTATACTGAAAGCTCCGGTCCAAGAAAAGGGAAAACCTGTAAAAGAACACTTCTTAGCCACCAAAAAAAGTTGAGTCCTAGACCCAACTTTTTCGGTTCATTACATCATATTTAAAATCACTTGATAAATCAAGGCACCTGCGACCCCACCAAGGATTGGACCTAAAACTGGAATCCAAGCGTATGACCAGTCAGAATCTCCTTTATTTGGGATTGGAAGTAAGGCATGCATGATACGTGGCCCAAGGTCACGCGCTGGGTTGATGGCATAACCAGTGGTTGCTCCAAGTGAAAAACCAACTGCCATAACCACAAAACCAACAATAATCGGACCAAAACCAGCAGCTACTTTATTAGGACCAATGGCCATTACCGTAATCACTAAAACAGCTGTTCCTAAAGCTTCGCCCAAAAGGTTTGACCAAGCGTGGCGAATAGCTGGCCCAGTTGAGAAACAAGCTAAAATCGTACCAGCATCTTTGGTTTCCTTCCAATGTGGGTAGTAATGCAAGTAGAGAACTAAGGCTCCAAGCATTGCTCCAAGAAATTGAGCCACAAGATAAGTCACTACCTGAGACCATGGCAATGAGCCAATGGCTGCCATAGCGAGTGTCACGGCTGGGTTTAAGTGGGCACCACTCATGAAACCACTAATATAAACCGCAACGGTTACAGCAATTCCCCAGCCCAAAACAATAGCAATCCAGCCACTATTTTGAGCTTTGGTTTTATTCAAGATACAAGCAGAAACCACACCGTCTCCTAATAAAACCAAAATAAACGTTCCTAACAGTTCACCGGTAAAATTCATGATAATCTCCTTGCTATTTATTTATTGATAGCTAACTCTTCTAACTGACTTAAAATAGCATCCATGCCCGCGCCAGCCTGAATAAGAGCTGCTGCTGTGTAAGCCCCTTCGACAATGGGAACCACATTCAAGGTAATGGTCTTGTCAGAAAAATCTGAAACCATTTCGATATTCATGCGGGCAGATCCAAGATCAAAGAAAGCCAATAAGTCATCCTTAGGATTGGCGTCAACGATAGCCTGCACTTGATCAAAACTGGTGCCAATACCACCATCTTCTGTACCTCCGACATAGGTGATGGCAACATCTGTCGCCACCTCTGAAATCAGGTCGACAACTCCTTGAGCAATATTTTTAGAATGCGATACAATAATAATTCCCAAATCTGACATTAAACCACCTCTGCTTCCAACATGGCTTCAAATAAGAGTCCTGATGAGAAGGAACCTGGATCAATATGACCCACTGAGCGTTCTCCTACATAAGAAGCGCGTCCTTTAGTTGCCTGGATGTCTTTGGTAGCTAAAACAGCCTCTTCAACCACATCCTTGGTTAACCCGTCATTTTTCAAGGCTTCAATCACAGGAATCCAAACATCCACCATGGTTTTCTCACCTTTTTCTGCCTTACCACGTTTTTGAATCATGTCCAATCCAGCCTGCAAAGCATCTGCCAAACTGCTATCCTCACTAGCTTTTGAAAGCCCCATAAAGGCAGAACCATACAATGGGCCTGAAGCTCCACCAACTTTGCCTAGCAACTGCATAGCAACGACCTTAAAGACATCCGCTGCGCTCGCAAATTCTTTACCGTCAAGATTTTCCGTCACAGCAGACATCCCGCGCGCCATATTGCCACCGTGGTCACCATCTCCGATAGGCGTATCCAATTGACTTAAATAATCCTTATTCACTTGAATTTTATCATTAAATAAGGTCATCCATTTGATTGCATCTTGTGCTTGCATGATTTCCTCCTTACCAAGCTGGTGTGATAACATCTGATTGAAGAGCTTCTGTCCATTCATCCTTGTCAAGTTTGATCAAGGTCAAAGACAAACCAGCCATATCAATAGACGTCATGTAGTCACCAATTTTCTTGAAGCTGACTGTGACATCTTTTTCTGCTAAGAGTTTTGCCACATCATTCGCAAAAACGTATTGTTCCATTAATGGTGTAGCTCCCAAACCATTGACCAAGACGCCATAATGTTGTCCTGCGCTCATGTCAAAGCTATCTGCCAATTTAGTTACCAACTCTTGAGCTAATACTGATGATGATTGTAATTTTTCTTTTTTGTAGCCTGGTTCACCGTGAATACCAACACCGTATTCAAACTCATCATCTTCAAGCACAAAACCAGGTTTGCCAACTTCAGGAACAGTTGCTCCAGAAAGAGCTAGACCAATAGTTTTAATATTTAGGACCAATTCATCAGCAAGAGCTTTAATATCCGCTAATGATTTGCCCTCACGCGCAGCATGTCCCAAAATCTTGTGAACAAGAATGGTTCCCGCAACGCCACGACGACCTTGAGTGTAGAGGCTATTCTCAACCGCAATATCATCATCAACGACAACACTGGCAACATCAATGCCTTCCATTTCTGCTAATTCTTGGGCCATTTCAAAGTTCATAATGTCACCTGAATAATTTTTGATGACCATGAAGACACCAGCACCTTCATCAGCTGCTTTGATAGCTTCTAAAATTTGATCTGGAGTTGGGGAAGTAAAGACTGCACCACAGATAGCTGCTGACAACATGCCTTCACCAACAAAACCAGCATGAGATGGCTCATGTCCAGAACCACCACCTGAAATAAGGGCTACTTTTCCCGTCTTCTCTGCTTTACGAACAATCACATCATAACCATCTAGGCGTTCCACTAAGTCATCATGCATATAAGCTAAACCTTGCAACATATCGTCCACAATCTGAGTGGCATCATTCATAATTTTTTTCATGGATCTTCCTCCGATTTTTTGTTTACGCTTTCATTATAAAATAGCCCCTCCCAAAACGTAAGGGACAAATCCTCAGATTTGTCCCTTTTCTTTCTAAAATGCCTTTGATAAGGTATAATGGCAGAAGATATTTCATATTAAAGGATTACTTATGGCAACTTCTCTCATCACCAAGAAAAAAATTGCCAAAGCTTTTAAAAAGCAACTAGCAGTGAAAAGCTTTGAAAAAATTTCTGTCGTTGATATTATGGATCAGGCCCAAATCAGGCGGCAAACCTTCTACAATCATTTTCTAGATAAGTATGAACTGTTAGACTGGATTTTTGAGACTGAACTTCAGGAACAGGTCACACACAATCTCAATTACATCAGTGGCTTTCAACTGTTAGAAGAGTTGCTCTTTTATTTTGAACGCAACAAAACGTTTTATGCCCAACTATTTGATATCAAAGGGCAAAATGATTTTTACAGCTACTTTGTGGACTACTGTCAGGTCTTAATGGCTAAAATCATTTCTGAATACCAAAGTCAAGAAATGAGCCAATCTGATGCTGCTGATTATCTTGCTTTTTTAACCCATTATCACGCTAGGGCATTAGCAGATATGATTAAAGGTTATGTTAGTCAGAGTGAGCCTAAACCTTGTCTTACCTATCTCAAGCAGCTTATCTTAACCAGCATTCATTAAACGAGGAAAACGTCATGGTAACCATATTAAATCAAACACAAACACTTATTTCCCAATATATAGCAAGTGTATTAGCAGCCCATCCCCACCTAGCCCAATTACAGGATTTGCCTATTATTTATAATAGGCATCTCGATGATCAACTTATCCCAATTCTATCCGGAGGAGGATCCGGACACGAACCTGCTCATTCCGGCTTCGTTGGTGATGGTATGCTGTCAGCTGCTATCTATGGCGATATTTTTACTCCCCCAACTGCCACAGACATCTTAGAAGCCCTGCGATTTCTAGATAAAGGTAAGGGGGTCTTTGTCATTATCAAAAACTTTGAAGCCGACATTCGTGAATTTAGCCAAGCCATTCATCTAGCACGACAAGAAGGTCGTAACATCAAATATATTATTTCCCACGACGATATCTCGGTTGAACCTAAAAAGCAATTCCAAATGCGTCACCGAGGACTCGCTGGAACTGTATTGCTTCACAAAATCTTAGGAGCAGCTGCACAAAGTGGGGCAAGTTTGGATGACCTTGAACACCTAGCTTTTGACCTTGCCACAGAGATTGCTACCATCGGATTTGCAACCAAATCTGCTAGCCTACCCAATGCGGCACTACCTCTTTTTGACTTGCCTGATCATCAGATTTCATATGGGATTGGTATTCATGGTGAAGAAGGCTATCGCACGGTCCCATTTATGTCATCAGAGCATCTTGCTGTGGAAATTGTTAATAAGCTTCAAATTAAATTCCATTGGCAAGAAGACGAACATTTTATTCTTCTAGTCAATAATTTAGGAACAGCAACCGACTTGGAACAAGGCATTTTTCTGAATGATATCCATCAACTTTTAGATCTTGAAGGGCTTCATCTTCCTTTTATCAAAAATGGAAAATTCATGACTAGCCTTGACATGACTGGTATCTCTGTTACCCTTTGCCGTCTTAAAGATAGACAGTGGCTAGACTACTTACAAGCTCCAACCAATGCCTACGCTTGGTAAACCATCACAAAAAAGGCAGCCGTTTTTACAACAGCTGCCTTTCTTCATTAACTAGGTTTTCATATTCTGACCTAAACGATTTTCAATTTGTTTAAGAGTCTCTCTAGGAACCAGCACTTTCATAAGCACCTAGTCCCCATTTCCAAAGCTTAAGCGACAACGCCAAAACCAGTAACGACACCACTACCAAGCCTCCAATATTAAAGAGCAGGTGCTGACCTGTTAAAAAATAAGAAGCAGGGTAATAAGCTGTAAAAGCAAAGGGAATGACAAAACTGATTAACCACCGCAAAAAGGAATGGTAAATGGACATAGGGTACTTGGAAAAGTCATTAAACATGTAAAAAATATAGATAACTGCCCCAGACTGCTTGGTCCAAAAAGAAATGCTGGCGGTCGCAATTTTTAAAGAGGTGTAAATCAAGGTCGCAAAAGGAATAACCAGAATAAACAAAAGCACCTTAGGAAGAGTCCATACGATACTACCAGCCGTGGTCACTAATAAGATAACCCCAACCAATAATTCACCCAAGGCATCCACTTGAAATGTCTCAACCAAAACATGAAATAAAGGACTAATTGGTCTGGTGAGGTACTTGTCAAATTCTCCTTTGCGGACAAACCGTTGCCCTAAAGCCCAAAGATTGTCAAAAAAGAGGTGATCAATTCCCTTTGGAATCAAAGAAAAGCCATAAATAAAGGCAATTTGTTCAAACGTCCAGCCTTCTAAAGAAGGGATATGTTGGAAAAGTACCGATAAAAAGAGCAGATTAAGTCCCTGAGTGAGAAAAACACCTAGCACTCCCACCACAAAATCAACCTTGTATTCCATAATTTGTTTGAGGTATTGTTTGATAAAAATAGCGTGCATACGTCTCAATTTTGCCATCTCACCCTCCTTGAATCGTTAAATGGTACTGAACCTTTTTCCAGATGACTTGCGATAAGACTACCATCACCAGTAACCAAAAGATTTGCAAACTTAGGGCCACCATTATCTGACTAAGGCTGTATTTCCCAATGACAATCATAACTGGCGTGTAAACCAAAGAGGAAAACGGTAGAAAACTAAGCACTATAGAAACCACTTTAGGAAAAAAAGCCAATGGAATCAAACTGCCTGACATAAAGGCAACCAAGGCATTCTTTAATAAGTTAGAACCCCAAAGGTTTTTGAAAACAAAGGCAGAAAAGCCAAAACAGATATTGAAATAAAAATTAATCAAGAAGGCCAATAAAAGACTAAGCAGGTAGAGAAACACAGTAGCTAGAAGTTGCCAGAACGACATTCCCGCCATTAGTTTGATTCCGAAAATCACCACCAAAAACGGAAAGCCAACACTGATGAGAACAATCCACCGAAAGCCTATCTCCATAAAAAGGTAAGAAGCCGCAAAGTGAACTGGCCGAAGCAACCGCATGATAATAGACCCATCTTTCACTTCCTCACCAATCATAAAGGAGCTATCCGATTTCGTTAACAAAGCCGTCACAAAACTCATGATAATATAAAAGGTCATATCTGACAGAGTAAAACCATTAATCAAGGACTGTTTGGAGGAATCAAACACAGCCTTCCAAAGATAAAAAGCCACAAAAGCTCCCATAACATCCCCTAGTCGATAGAGAAAGAAATTGACCCGATAAGTCATTAATTCTTGAATTCCTGCACTGATAAAGGGCTTATAGCGTTTCCAGAATGATTGCATGTCACAGCTCCTTTCGGTAAAAACGACGGATGATATCTTCAATATCAGCATCTGTCATTTTCAGGTCTCTCACCACAAAATCAGCCATGGTTCGTTGAATAACATCTGCTGTTTGGTAACGGGAACTGTCATATTGAATTTCCAAAGTTAATTCGTGTCGTTCCACAGTTATATCAGGCAAACCAAGAAACTGAGAAACAACTTCTTCCTGTCCCGCTTCCAATTCAAAAGATAAGCTTTTCATCTTCCCAAATGTTTGTTTGAGTTGAGTCACCGTGCCATCAAAGATTTCTTGGCCCTTATCAATCATGATAATCCGATCACACAGTTGTTCAATATCACTCAAATCATGAGTTGTCAACAGAATGGTTGTCTCTTCTTCTTGATTAATCTGAGTGATGGCACGTCGAATATTGTCTTTGACAGAAACATCCAAGCCAATCGTTGGTTCGTCTAAAAAAAGCACTTTCGGATTATGCAATAAAGAGGCTGCGATGTCAGCTCGCATGCGTTGTCCTAGGGACAACGTTCGAACAGGATCCTTAATAAACTCGTTAAGTTCTAAGACCTCATTTAAAAAATCCATACGCTTGCGAAAGTCTTTTTCAGGCACATCGTAAATTTCTTTTAACACAGCATAGGTTTCCTGCAAAGCCAAATCCCACCACAGTTGGGTCCGTTGCCCAAAAACAACGCCAATATCTTTGACATAATCTTGACGATTATCTTGCGGAATCTTCCCGTTAATGCGACAATACCCAGATGTTGGCTTTAAAATTCCTGTTAACATCTTAATTGTTGTTGATTTTCCTGCACCATTGGCGCCAATAAATCCTAAAATTTGCCCCTTAGGCACTTCAAAAGACAAGTCTTTAACAGCCTCAAATACCTCTTTTTGCGGGTTAACAAACGATTTCATCACCCCTTTTAACCCAGGCTCTTTAATGGTTTTAGTAAACTGTTTGTGAAGATGAGATACTTCTATCATTGCCATCTGCTAACCCTCATTTCTTTTATCAGTTAGTAAGTAACTCATTATAACACTATGAGAAAGCAAGCGCAACCGCTTGCTCGAGGTTTTAAAAAAGAAAAAGAAGTCCTTTGAACTTCCTTTCATCATTGATTAAGCTTGTGCATCTGGGCGTGATTTGCGAGCAATATCTACCAAGATATTTTCCACAAAGTCTTCCACAGATTCGGTGTGAGTCGCCTTGCTACCATAGCGGCGCACGTTAACTGATTTCTCTTCCATTTCTTTATCCCCAACAATCAATTGGTAAGGGATTTTGCTGGTTTGTGACGCACGAATCTTGTATTGCATTTTTTCATTGCGGTCATCCACATCTGCACGAACTCCACGGTCACGAAGTGTTTTGGCTACTTCCCAAGCATAGTCAATGTGGGCTTCATTTGAAATTGGAATCACCGTTACTTGGTGAGGTGCCAACCAAGTTGGAAAAGCACCCTTGTAAGTCTCGATTAAAATCGCAGTGAAGCGTTCCATCGTTGAAATAACCCCACGGTGAATCATGACTGGACGATGTTCCTCGCCATCAGCACCAATGTATTTGAGGTCAAAGCGTTCTGGCAACAAGAAATCCAACTGAATGGTTGATAGGGTTTCTTCATTACCAAGAGCTGTTTTCACTTGAATATCTAATTTTGGCCCATAGAAGGCTGCTTCACCTTCTGCTTCAAAGTAGTCTACACCCATGTCATCCATGGCACCTTTTAGCATGGCTTGCGCATTTTCCCACATTTCGTCATTGTCATAATATTTATGAGTATCTTCTGGGTCACGGTAGGACAAACGGAAACGGTAATCGGTCAAGTTGAAATCTTCGTAAACGTCAATAATCAATTGAAGGGTACGTTTAAATTCATCACGAATTTGTTCTGGTGTCACGAAGATATGGCCATCATTCAAGGTCATCTCACGTACCCGTTGCAAGCCAGATAGGGCACCTGATTTTTCATAACGGTGCATCATCCCTAGTTCGGCAATACGGATAGGCAATTCACGGTAAGAATGCACATGGTTTTTATACACTTGAATGTGGTGTGGGCAGTTCATTGGACGAAGGACAAATTCTTCCCCATCTCCCATGTCCATCACAGGGAACATGTCTTCTTGGTAGTGCTCCCAGTGACCTGATGTCTTGTACAATTCCACAGAAGCAAGAGGTGGTGTGTAAACGTGTTGGTAGCCTGAAGCTAATTCCTTGTCTGTGATATAGCGTTCAAGAGTACGACGAATAGTTGCTCCATCTGGTAACCAGAATGGCAAACCTTGACCAACTTCTTGGCTAATCATGAACAAGTCAAGTTCTTTACCAAGTTTACGGTGATCACGCTCTTTGGCTTCTTCAAGACGAGTCAAGTAAGCTTTAAGGTCTTTTTTATCAAACCACGCTGTTCCATAGACACGTTGCATCATGTTGTTATCACTGTTACCACGCCAGTAAGCACCCGCCACGTTGAGCAAGTGGAAGACTTGGATGCGACCTGTTGATGGCACGTGAGGGCCACGGCAAAGGTCCACAAATTCACCTTGACGGTAAACAGTCAAACCAGCACCGGCATGCTCATTAATCAACTCTACCTTATAAGGATCGTCTTTGAACAATTCCAAAGCTTCTTCTTTAGTCACTTCCTCACGAATACATGGGTAGTTTTCTTTCACGATTTTTTGCATTTCAGCTTCGATACGTGGCAGATCTTCGTTTGAAATTTGGCCGTCAGCGTTATCTGTATCGTAGTAAAAACCTTCTGCAATGGCAGGGCCAACACCCAAATGAAGATTTGGGAACAAACGTTTTGCAGCTTGGGCAAATAAGTGGGCTGCAGAGTGACGAAGCACATCATAAGCATCCTCGTGATCAGGTGTCACAATTTCAATACTGCCATCTTCTTCAATGGCACGGGTTGTGTCAATCAGTTGGCCATTGAATTTACCAGCCAAAGCTTTTTTAGCTAACGATTTACTGATGGACTCAGCAATCTCAAACGTTGTTACGCCAGATTCAAATTCACGAACGGCGCCATCTGGAAAAGTAATCTTAATCATTTGCTTTCTCCTTTAAGTCAGTTAAGATTTCCACTTAAACATGGATAGTAAAACAAGTCAGAAACAAGAGGTCGGCATGTCATCCTAAGTCCAGCGACACTAGGCTTTAGAGCTTTGAGATAAGAATTCTTCCTTCTCTTTCAATAAAGGTATGGTGAGACGTCAAAAACAAAAAAGCTGATTGCATCCCAAAGGACGCAATCAGCGTGGTTCCACCTTAATTTATGCAGGACAAAAAAGCATGCCGTGCACCTCTATTGGCGATAAGGGAGCCACCCTTTTATGTTTACATAAAAACCAGGAAGGAGTATTAGATTATCCACCTTTGTGCTCTTTCCACCAACCAGCACTCGCTTAAAAGATTTTGTGCAATCTAACTTGTCTTCAAGATTATTATAGCAAGTTTTCAAAAATTTACAAGCCTTAATCCAGAAAATCTTTGATCGCATTGACCAACTTGATAGGAGCCTTGACCACTTTGACAGAAGTCAGAGCTGTCGCCTTAACAGCTCGTTTAGGCAAATGGATAGCCCCTTGCACCAGTTTAAGAGAACTATTCTTACCAGAATGGTTGAGATAAAGGCTTAATTTTTGTGGTTCCTTATTATTTCTTGCAATCAGAGTGTCTAAATAAAAGGTGTAAATAGATTTTCCAAAATGCTCAGCTGAAATCTCGTAACGTTTTTCTTCTAGTAATTGCTGATCCATAACCGGTGTCTCTACGATAGCATCAATGATGGCATCACTTAGGTCTTCTTCAGCATGGTAAAGCGTCCCAAACATCTTGTCTGTAATCACATCATCCAAGTACGGGTTACTCTGCGCGATAATAGGCTTACCACTGGCCAGACTTTCAATATAGGTCAAGCCCTGTGTTTCACTAGTTGATGCTGAGACGAAGAAATTACAAGCTTTATAGTACAAAGCGACTCTGTCATGAGGAACCATGCCTGTAAAGGTCACATGCTGCTCGACCTTTAATTGCATCGCCAAGTCTTTTAAGGTTTCTAAGTAAGGACCATCTCCAACAACAATCAGTTTAATTTTTGAATGTTTGGCTAAGACCGTTGGCATCTGATTAATAATAGCCTGAATATTTTTTTCATAAGAAATCCGTGACAAGCTTAGCAACATGGTCTCATCAGCAGCAATGCCCAATCCCTCTTTTAAACTGGCAACATCTTCTGCTTTAATATCATCACGAATGTATTTTTCTAAAGGAATGCCTGTTGGGATCACACGCTTAGGGATAGTGACTTCGTAACCTTCCAGTAGGTTGAGGACAATTCGACTTGGACAAATCACACCGTCCAAGTCTTTCAAATAGCCTCTGAGAAGAGGCTTAACCATGCTTGGGCGAATAATTTTACCGTTAGCAATATAGCTAACATAGTCTTCATACTGGGTATGGTAAGTATGAACAACAGGAATTCGTAAGGCTTTGCCCACCATCTTTCCTAATAACCCAAGGCTAAATTCTGTCTGGGTATGGATAAGATCAAGGTCATACTGCTTAGCAATTTTATAAGAAGAAATCAAGCCACGATAAACCACGCGCCTATCCGTAAAAGACACAAAAGGAACGCTTGGCAGCCTAATAATCGTTGGATCTTCAAAGCGTTTGACATCTCTATCAGTGGTGGTGAAAATATAGACCTCGTGGCCTTCTTTTTCAAGTTCTTCTTTTAAGGTACGAATGCTCGTGGCAACTCCAGAAACTTGTGGAAAATAGGTATCTGTAAATAAACCTACACGCATCTTATAACTCCATTACTTTTTTATAGACATCTACTAATGCTTGACCAACTGTTTCTAGGCGACGACTTTGGGCAACCTTGTAACCAGCGTCCATTTTGTTGCTGTCACCAGCTAAAATTTTGGTCAAAGCTTGGATAAAACCTGGGATATCAGTTGCTAATTCAGCACTATTTTGATCAACCCAACCATCGTAAACTGGGATATCACGTAAAACAAGGTGCTGACGACTCGCTAAGGCTTCTAAAACCACAATGCCTTCTGTTTCTTCGCGACTTGGGAAGAAAAAGGCATCGGCACCAGTCATAGCACCCTCATAAACCCCACCTTTAATGTAGCCTGGAAAAATGAGATTTTTAGGATGCTTACCATTTACGAGGCGACGAACTTGAGCGGGAATTACCCATTTATTAGTCTCTCCAAACCAGATAAACCTTACATCTGGCATAGCTTGAGCAACTTTGACAAAGTCATCAATCCCTTTTCTAAGGAAAAACAATCCTGCTCCCATCACTACTTTTTCGCCCTCTTTAATGTCAAAATACTGACGAAAAGCAGCTTCTTTTTCAGAATCTGCTCCATACTGTTCCAAATCAATACCGTTGGACACCGCAAAAATAGGTGTTTTCACACCATACTGCTCAATTAAAGACTTGGAATACAAGGTAGGGGTAATAATAGCATCAGCCTTATTGTAAAATTGACAGAGGTATTTCTTAAACAAAGATGATAAGAGGTTTGAAAAAATAAAGGAATTTCTAAAGTCCTCCTCTGTAGAGTGCCCATGCATGATGACCTTTTTGCCTGCTTTTTGCGCTTTAGCCATCAAGAGCCAACTTTTTAAACCATAGGTATTGAGATGAACCAAATCATAATCGTCATTGGGATCAGTGGTGAAATCCTGACCCACCAAAGACAAGGCTTTTGCCTGATGCTTGATAGCCCGTCCAATTCCTGATTTTTTTAAATAATTTTCTGCTTCTAAATATAATAGAACTTTCATAACCTCTATTATAGCTCATTTTATAGGAATTTTCACTAGGATAACGAAAAATCAGCCCAAAGACTGATTTCCCATTTTAAAAGCTTCTTTCTTCAGGTACCCAGGCTGAAATAGAGCCTGTCTCCACCTTAATATCAAGCCAACCATCTTCAGCCACCACTACCTTTTCTGAACAATGGCCTAAGTAATCGACAAAGGTCTGCCCGACAAAGTCTTGACCGATTTCCACATGCTTCCAACCTTCATCACCATTTGATAGGATAACTGCCAGCGGATGGGGATGTTCTTCATCGCCTAAACAAGTCCAGGCAATGCAATTAGCGTGATCAAAATAATCGACTTGTTCCCCGTAAACAGCCTCTTTACGCAACAGCGTCAACTTGTCAAGCACTTCTTTAAAACTAGCTTGAGCAAAGTCTCCGGAAATACCATAGTAATCGCCATAGAACAGACAAGGTTTGCCTTCTTGGCGCAAGAGAATTAAGCCGTAGGCCAGAGGTTTAAACCAATCTTCCACTGTGGACTCCAAAGCTTGACCACGTTGCGTGTCATGATTTTCAACAAAAGTAATAGCCAAGTCAGGCCTGCTAGCCACTAAACTTCCTTCAAAGATATGTGTTAAATCAAAATCCTTTCCTTGATGACTGGCGTTAAAGAAAGACATGTGAAGACCGACATCTACTAAAGCAAACTGTTCATTGGTGGCTTCCAAGTAGTCTTCCATGGAGTCTTGGTCTGACTTCCAATACTCACCAAAAACTTCTAAATCTGGTTTGATTTGAGTGCGAATATCATTGACAAAGGTTTGGATAAAATAAGAATCAATGTGTTTGACGGCATCTAGACGAAAACCTTCGATTCCTGTTGTCTCAATAAACCACTTAGCCCAATCCTGCAAGTTTTGAATAACCTCTGGGTGTTTGAAGTCCAAATCATTGTACATGAGGTAATCAAAATTACCATGTTCGTCATCAATCAAGTCATTGTTGGCCCAGCCCTTATTGTCACCTGTAATCATGTAAATGCCAGTTTCATTGTTCTTGGCATCATAATCAAGCCCTGTGAAATGATACCAATGCCATTTAAAATCATTATAGCAACCATTTCGACCAGGAAAGTCAAAACCAGTCCAGCCTTCAATCTCATAAGGTTCTGTCAGAGCTTCCTGGCGATTTTCAGGATTCATTTTGATGACAAAAAAACGTTCCTTATGATCTCCATTGGCTTTATGGTTAAGAACAATATCTGCGATTGGTTTGATGGCAGCTTCTTTCAAAGCTGTAATAAGGTCGAGATATTCTTGTTTACTACCGTATTTGGTAATGACTGTGCCATTTTGATCAAATTCCCCTAGGTCAAATAAATCATAAACACCATATCCCACATCATTAATACCAGTTCCTTTAAAAGCAGGAGGAAGCCAGAGCTCAGTCACTCCTAAATGCTGTAATTGTGGAATACTTGCTTTCACTGTTTTCCAGTGGTTACCATCTGCAGGAAGATACCACTCAAAAGCCTGCATGATTAGTTGATTTGTCATTACTTCTCTCCTAAAAAAGGCTGGGATATCAGTTTCCCCAGCCTCTATCTGTCTTACTTATACCAATAAAAGAAATTGAGCCTCTTTTTAGGGACAACACAAAGTACTATCTTTTAGTATTTCGTTTTTTAACAAATAATACCCTACAGTAACCTATTTAGTGGTTCCGCGTTTTTTAATACCATGATTCAAAAGAATTTCTTTTTCTTCCAACTCTTCTTTGTTCATGATTTTAGTCAACATCCGCATGCTGACAGCTCCCAAGTCGTAAACGGGTTGGCTGATAGAACTCAAGTTTGGACGGGTATATTGAACAACTGGTGAATCATTGCTTGTGATGATTTCAAAATCTTCTGGAACGCGTTTGCCTGCTTCAAACAAACCATTTAAAAGACCCGCTGCTAACTCATCTTCAGCCACATAAGCTGCTGTTGCTCCTGAGTTAATCACACGTTGTGCCAATTCAAAACCTTCTTTATAAGAATAGTTAGCTTCAAAAACAAGTCCTTCTTTGAAGTCAAGTTTGTTGTGCTTCAAGCCTTCTTTGTAACCCGCCAAACGTACTTTACCATTGATGTCATCAATAAGTGGTCCTGACACAAAGGCAATGCTCTGATGGTTTTCTGCCAAAATATCAACCACATTAGACACAGCTGCCTTATAGTCAATATTAACACTTGGTAATTGATGATCAAGGTCAACTGTCCCTGCTAAAACAATCGGGGTGCGTGAGCGTGAAAATTCCGCACGGATTTTTTCAGTCAAGTGGTGCCCCATAAAGATAATACCGTCAACTTGCTTAGCAAAGAGGGTATTAACAACGTTAACCTCCTTGTCATCATCCTCATCACTAGAGGCAAGTACAATATTATATTTATACATAGCGGCGATATCATCAATACCTTTGGCTAAAATAGAAAAATAACTGTTTGCAATATTCGGAATCACAACCCCGACGGTTGTTGTTTTTTTGCTGGCGAGACCACGTGCGACAGCATTTGGACGATAATCTAGGCGGTCAATGACTTCTAAAACTTTCTTACGCGTGTTTTCCTTAACGTTTTTATTGCCATTAACAACACGACTAACAGTTGCCATAGAAACACCAGCTTCACGGGCAACGTCATAAATCGTGATGGTATCATCTGTATTCATTTTTTGTCTTCCTTTCTATTTGAAAATTACGCTTTCAAAAAATATTTTAGCATGTTTTGTAACCACTTTCAAGTATTAAAGGTTAATTTTTGAAAAAGTTTTCAAAGATTGACCCAAAGCTTGATTTTTTAAGCTTTTTTTGGAAAAATAGTAGGCAGAAAGAAGGTTTTCCTATGACAAAATTAGACCAAATACGTTTGCATCTTGAGCAAAAAGGAGCTGAACTGGCTATTTTTTCAGATCCTGTTACCATTAATTATTTGACTGGATTCTTCTGTGACCCGCATGAGAGACAACTATTTTTGTTTGTCTACCATGATTTAGCTCCTGTGCTTTTTGTACCTGCCCTTGAGGTGGCCAGAGCTAGCCAAGAAGTTGACTTCCCAGTCTTTGGCTATGTGGATTCTGAAAATCCTTGGGAAAAAATCAAAGCCGTTTTACCAAATACAGCGGCCAAAACCATTTATGCCGAATTTGACCACCTTAACGTCAGTAAATTCCATGGGTTGCAGACAGTCTTTTCAGGACAATTTGCTAATCTAACCCCGTTTGTTCAAGGCATGCGCCTCATCAAATCAGCTGATGAAATTGAGAAAATGATGATTGCTGGTCAGTTCGCTGACAAGGCCGTTCAAGTTGGTTTTGATAACATCTCCTTGGATGTTACCGAAACAGACATCATCGCTCAAATTGAATTTGAAATGAAAAAACAAGGCATTAACAAAATGAGCTTTGACACTATGGTCTTAACGGGTAACAACGCTGCCAATCCTCATGGGATTCCGGGTACCAACAAGATTGAAAACAATGCTCTTCTTCTCTTTGACTTAGGAGTTAAAACCTTAGGCTACACTAGTGATATGACACGAACAGTTGCTGTCGGTAAGCCCAACCAATTCCAAATCGACATGTATAATCTTTGCCTTGAAGCACATCAAGCAGCTATTGACTTTATTAAACCAGGTGTTACAGCAGCTCAAGTAGATGCCGCTGCCCGCCAAGTCATCGAAAAAGCTGGCTATGGAGAGTACTTCAACCACCGCCTGGGGCATGGTATCGGTATGGATGTGCATGAATTTCCATCTATTATGGCTGGGAATGAGCTTGTGATTGAAGAAGGCATGTGCTTCTCTGTGGAACCAGGCATTTACATTCCAGGTAAAGTTGGTGTCCGCATTGAAGATTGTGGTTATGTCACTAAAGACGGCTTTGAAGTCTTTACTCATACCCCAAAAGAATTGCTTTACTTTGAAGGTTAATCCTTACCCAGATATCACTCCTAACGAAAGGAAGGTTATTCTTATGAACCAGTCCATTCATCACCAATTACAACAAGCACTACACTTTAGGACAGCCGTTCGTGTTTATAAAGATGAAACGATTTCCGAGGAAGACTTGAACCTTATTTTAGATGCTGCTTGGCTAAGCCCTTCTTCTGTTGGCTTAGAAGGCTGGCGCTTTGTAGTCCTAGATAATAAGCAAATAAAAGAGGAAATCAAACCCTTTGCCTGGGGTGCCCAATATCAACTCGAAACAGCTAGCCATTTTGTACTGTTAATTGCTGAAAGAAATGCTAGGTACGATAGCCCCGTTATTAAAAATAGTCTCCTAAGAAGAGGAATAGAAGAGGGAGAGGGACTTGAGAGTCGTTTAAAACTTTACGAGGCCTTCCAAAAAGAGGACATGGACATGGCAGATGACCCTAGAGCGCTCTTTGATTGGACTGCAAAACAGACCTATATCGCTCTTGGCAATATGATGATGACAGCTGCCCTGTTAGGAATAGATTCTTGTCCTATTGAAGGGTTCAACTATGCAAAAGTTGACACTATTTTAGCAACTCATGGTATTATTAATAAAGACAAAGAAGGTATTGCCAGCATGTTGTCCTTGGGCTACCGTCTCAGAGATCCCAGACATCCTCAAGTTCGCAAACCTCGTGAAGAAGTGATTTCAGTAGTGAAATAAGGAGAATATATGAAAGCATTACACACCTGTATCCGCGTCAAAGATCTCGACAAATCAGTGGACTTTTACACCAAGGCCTTTCCTTTTAAGGAAACCCGTCGAAGAGATTTTCCAGACAGCCAATTCACTCTCGTGTATTTAGCGCTTGAAGGAGAAAGTTATGAGCTAGAGTTGACCTATAATTATGATCACGGTGACTATGACTTAGGAGATGGTTATGGCCATATTGCCCTTGGCTCTGACAATTTCGAGGAAGACCACGAAAAACATCGTCAAGCAGGATTCCCTGTCACAGATATTAAAGGGTTAACTGACAAATCAGCCCGCTACTACTTTATTCAAGATCCCGATGGCTATAAAATTGAAGTCATTGACTTAAATTAAAAACAGAGGAAAATCCCTCTGTTTTTTTATGATGTTGTCACTCTTTTAGGTTTTTTAAATCAAATAAGAAACCATCTATCACAATCCTTTTCTGTAAAAAAGAGAAAATAATATCTAAAGATTACCTTAAAATAGCCTAAAATCCTTTGAATCATCAAATAAACAAGTTATTTTCTTGTTTCATTCATATCAAAAAACTCATTTTTTTGATTATTCTCTATTATCTTTCATTCATTTTTACAACATTACATTACTTAAAAAATATTTTTATTAAATTCATACATTTTAACCTTAATAACGATATACTTAACTAGTAAATAAAAAAGGAGGACTTCTCATGTCTAAACTCAGAAGGAAATGGCTTTCCCATTCTCTTGTAGCCTTAGCAATGACCTTATCGTTAGGATTCGTTCCTAATGCTCAACCTCACGATAATGTTACCTATGCTCAAGAAACAGCTGTCACGCAAGACTGGACGTTGGCTCAATACCCAGACTATTATGTCATTGAAGGAAAATCGGCTATTCAAAAAGAGGACTTTCCTCAATTGAAAACAACGACTGAGAAGGTCTATAAAAAAAAGTGGTCGTAGCACAAAACGTGTCACTGTTTCGGACCTTCAATATGCTGATCTAGATGGTTACAATCGTTCTGGAGTAGTTTATGGCATTATCACTAAAGATATGATTGACATGTCAGCAGGCTCTCGTGAAAAATGGGAAATGACTACAACCCAAGTGGCTGGTTCTCCTATCAATTTAAAGCAGACGGTCGAGCTGCTACTGAGAATGATTATAAGCATAGCCCAAGACAGGTAAAACGCATCCCAAATAATCAGGAAGTCAGTATTGTTTTAAGTAATGGTAAAGTTCGTCACGGCTACCTCTTTGACCGTAGCCATCTCATTGCAGACAGCTTAGGTGGACGCCCATACCGTAACAATTTGATTACTGGAACCCGCACTCAAAATGTAGGCAATAATGACCGTAAAGGCGGTATGCAATACATTGAAAATAAAGTCTTAACCTACATCAATCAAAATCCTAGTGTACATGTTTACTACAAAGCAGAACCCGTCTATGTGGGAACAGAGCTAGTTCCTCGTTACGTGGTTGTTTCAGCTTTATCTTCTGACGGTGTCATCGATGAAAAGGTGCGTGTTTTCAACACCGCCAATGGCTTTACCATCGATTACCAAAATGGAGGTCTTCTATCTGATGTAACGCTTGAAGAAGAAACAACGACTGATAGTGATGACACTCTCACAGAAGATACCAAAGAACCTACTACAGATGAAGAAGGCACTGATCAGATCAGCCCAGATGCAGCTACAGAGGATACCGCTACTGACGTAGACAGTCAAAGGATTGTGTATGTTGCAAGTAACGGAAACTCTCCTGTCTATTGGTACCATAAAGAAAACCTTCCAGCTGGCGTCAACTTAGATAGGCTCGTTGAAATGACAGAACAAGATGCTTTAAGCAGAGGCAAAAAGCATTCTAGTACAGAACCAACTCATTAATGAAAACTGCTTGAGGTGCGGCGACGTTACCTCAGCAGTTTTTTTATTTTTGGGAAATCTCTGTCATTTGACAGTTTTTTGAAATATCTTGGCTTTTGTGATACAATTTGTCAAAAGACTAGAAAGGGACACCCCTATGACGCTTTTATCTGTAATTATTCCCTGTTTTAATGAAGAAAAAGCTATTCTTCCTTATTTTGAAGAGATGCGTCAGTTGGAACTGTCAATGACTAGTCAACTCGCCTTTGAATATATTTTTATTGATGATGGTTCTAAAGACCAGACTCTGAACATCTTACGTGATTTAGCTACTCGCTTTCCAAACGTTCATTATCTGTCCTTTTCGCGCCATTTCGGCAAAGAAGCAGGGCTATTAGCTGGATTAGAAGAAGCCAAAGGCAACTACATTACTGTAATGGATGTGGATTTACAAGACCCACCTGAACTTCTCCCACTCATGTTTGCCAAAATAACCGAAGGTTATGATGTGGTTGTCACGAGACGTCACAATAGACAAGGAGAACCTTGGTTGCGATCTGCTTTGTCTCATTTATTTTATAGCCTTATTCAAAACTTATCCGATACTGAAATTGTTAGCGGGGTTCGCGATTACCGATTAATGACCAGGCAGGTTGTGGACAGCATCCTTGAACTAGGCGAAGTCAATCGATTTTCAAAAGGTATATTTTCATGGGTCGGTTACCGGACGACCTACATCAGCTTCGACAACCGCAAGCGTCAGCATGGGAAAAGCCATTGGAGTTTTTGGGGCCTGTTTCGCTATTCCCTAGACGGCTTTGTTAATTTTTCAGAAATGCCTCTGACCATTGCAACTTGGACAGGAACCTTTAGTTTCTTAATTTCCATTCTTGCTATCTTATTTATTGTGATTCGAAAATTACTCTTTGGTGACCCTGTTTCCGGCTGGGCCAGCACTGTCTCAATCATTTTATTTATGGGAGGTATTCAACTCTTTTGCATGGGCATTATTGGGAAATACATCTCAAAAATATTCCTTGAAACCAAAAAAAGACCTGTCTATATCATCAAAGAAAAGCATTAATAGTCAAAAAGAAGAGGGCATTGAAGTGACCCCCAAAAGTTGGACATTATATTTTAAGTTAAGGATTGAGTTCTGTATTGCACAGGACTTAGTCCTTTTAATGTCAGTTTGATTCGTTTAGTGTTGTAGTAGTTGATATATTCTGAAATAGCTGTTTTTAATGTTTCGAGGGAAGTAAATTCCTTCTCAAACCCATAAAACATTTCTGTCTTCAATGTTCCAAAAAAAGATTCCATCATGCCGTTATCTAAGCTATTTCCTTTACGCGACATGGACGGTCTCATTCCATGCTCCTCAAGAAAATGATGGTAGTAAGTGTGTTGATATTGCCATCCTTGGTCACTATGTAAAATAGTGCCCTGATAAGTTTGTTCAGGAAAAGCCTCGGAAAGCATCGTTTTAAGTTGTTGTAAGTTTGGCGAGGTAGATAAATGATATGCAATAATCTCACTGTTAAAGCCATCAAGAACTGGTGATAGATACAATTTTTGATCACTAGCAGGAATTGAAAACTCTGTGACATCGGTATAACACTTCTTAAGTGGTTGGGCAGCTTTAAATTGACGCTTAATGAGATTATCAGCTTTCTTGCCCACCTCACCTTTATAAGAGTTATAGCGACGTTTCGCACGGATTCTAGCTTTCAACCCAAGTTCTGTCATCAGACGTTGAACTTTCTTATGGTTAACTTTATAGCCTCGATTTTTAAGTTCGAGGTGAATTCTACGGTAACCATATCTCCCTTTGTTCTCAGAATAAATATCTTGAATAGCTTCTTTTAATTCTTTGTTTTTATCTCCCTGAGTTAGACGTTTAACCTGATAATAGTAGGTTGATCGAGACAGCTTCAAAATATTAAGTAGGATTCTTAAATCAAATACATTGATTAGTCCTTGAATGATTTCTGTTGCTCTTTGAGCCTTGCTTCGTCCCTCAAGCGGAGTTCTCTCAACTTTTTTAGTACGGCATTCTCCGCTCTAAGGTACTCATTTTCATATTGAAGACGCTCTAATTCAGTCATTTCTTCAAGTTTTTTCTTTGGTTTGCGTCCCATCTTTACAGGTCTCCCTCTTGATTTCTCAAGAATAGTATACCCGTTTTTCTTGTATTGCGCTATCCAATTAGGAAGCATTCCCTTATTTGGTAATCCATAATCTAGAGAAACCTCTAGCTGAGACCTACCTTTCATCAGAACTTCGTTTATGATTTCCTGCTTTAGTTCAGGAGAATAATACCTATTTTTCCTTTTACAAACACTTTCCAATCCGTGTATATCAATAAGGCGGACCATGTATTGAAGGTTATACTTACTCATATTAAATGTTTGACTGATTTTAGGCCATGTCCAACCAGATTGTCGTAAGCGATAGATTTCAATTTTATCTTCATAACTTAATTTCATAGAAAAACACCCCAAAAGTTAGATTTGTTGTCTAACTTTTGGGGTGCAGTTCAATGCCCTCTTCTTTTTCGTTAACTACCTACTGCTAAATCTTACTCGGTTGGTTTTATTGGTAAGCTTTTCAAAAAGAGCCAAATCAGAAACAAAACCACCACTATTCCCACCAAAACTGGCAAAGGGGTAACCACAGACCAATCAAACTGTCCTGTTAGTGCCTCCACCAACTTCCCTGACCCATAAACAGCAACAAAGGCTAGTCCAAGGTTCAAACACTTTTTCTTCCTAGTCATTGACAATGAGAAGATAAACATGGGAATAAATATCATCATCAGTCCCATGTAATGTAACCTAATCGGCTCTCCCTTGATTAAGCATGTTATCAAAAGCGCTAAGAATACTACCAAAAGTCTAGCTATTGCTTCTCTTAAGATAACCAACGATTTTGTCATCAATCAATTTCCTTTGCTCATTCATAGACACTCTTTATGACCAGTGGTCACAACTATTTCAAAATCAATCAAGATCGTCTACGCTAAACCCACTAACGATAAGACCTGAGCCAGCTTCTAAACCTCAGTCTTCTCATCCTCAACTCCTGTCTGTCATCACTCAGCAGGCTTAAAACGATTAGCGATGATTCACACTTTTCATCACGCGTTTGATATCACGATCCTGCTCACGGCGTTTAATGGTTTCGCGTTTGTCATAATCGTGTTTCCCTTTAGCCAAACCAATGAGAACTTTAGCAAAGCCATCTTTCAAGTAAACCTTTAAAGGAACTAAGGTCATTCCAGTTCCTTTGAGTTCATTTGCCAGATGTGTAATCTCACGTTTTTTGAGCAGCAGTTTGCGGGTCCGTTCAGGATCAGCGTTCCAAATATTACCTTGTTCAAAAGGAGCAATATGAACGTTGATCAACCACGCTTCCCCATTCTTAATTTGGGCAAAGCCATCTTTCAGTTGAATACGGGCTGCACGAACACTTTTAATCTCAGTTCCCGTTAAGACAATCCCTGCTTCAACGGTTTCAACAATGTGATAATCATGTCTAGCCTTTTTATTTTGCGCCAGTAACTGACCTTCCCCTTTTGCCATAGTTAACTCCTTTTACGACTCTTCTTTTTTGCTTGTTCTTTGTAAAATGGTTTTTTAGACCCTTTTTTAGTTTTACCCTTGGTTTTTGCCTTAGCTACTTCTTTAGGTTCTTTTTTCTTTGTCCCTTTAGATGATTTTGAGGATTTACGGCGATCTCGTCGACTAGCTTTATCCGACTTCTTGATTTTTTCAACCACATCAAAGTCGCTCGGTAAATACTCAAAGTCAATGTCGCCAGTTTCCTTGTCAGCCTTAACCAATTTCACACGAATAGGTTGACCAACTTTAAAGACTTTACCTGATTTTTCACCTTGAAGACTTAGCGTTCTCTCGTTAAAGTGATAGTATTCCGGTAAGCTAGTGATGTGAACCAAACCTTCAATCGTATTTGGTAGCTCTACAAAGAGACCAAATTTAACTACGCTTGCCACGATACCGTCAAATTCTTCACCCACATACTCTGCCATATACTCAGCTTTTTTCATGGCTTCAACCACGCGTTCAGCATCAATAGCACGACGCTCTAACTGTGAAGAAGATGTTGCTAATTCTGGAATGATCTGAGCAAAATGATCACGTTTTTCTTGACTAGGCTGATTGTACTCACGAATCATGCGATGCACCAATAAGTCAGGATAGCGACGGATCGGACTGGTGAAGTGGGTGTAATATTCTGCGGCCAAACCGTAATGCCCATGATTATTTTCAGAATATCTTGCCTGTTGCATAGAGCGTAAGAGCATCATGTTAAGCACTTCTGCTCCTGGTTGACCTTCGACTCTTGCCATAAAGGCTTGCAAGGCTTCCTGAGAAATCTTGTTGGCTGTTCCTTGAATTTGAATACCGAATATGCTAGCGTAATCCATAAATTTTTGAAGTTTTTCGGCCTTTGGTTCTTCGTGAATACGGTAGATAAATGGTAACTTAGCTGTTGCAAAATGCTCCGCAACACACTCATTGGCTGCTAGCATAAAGGATTCAATCATCCGCTCCGCAATGCCCCTTTGACGAAGCACCACATCAACCGGCATTCCTTTATCATTGACAATAATTTTTGCTTCTTGCGTATCAAAATTCAAGGCGCCTCGTTTTGACCGCATAGCTTCCAAAATCCTATGCAAAGCCACCATGAGGGTCACATCATCAGCAATACTAGCAAACTCTTGGAGCGCTTCTTCATCTCCTGCAATCATGTCATTGACCGTACTATACGTCATTCGGTAAGTTGTCTTAATCACTGATTGACAGATTTGATAATTGACCACATGCCCTTGAGAATTAATTTCCATCAAGGCTGACTGGGTCAAACGATCAACGTTAGGGTTCAAAGAGCAGATGCCATTTGACAAACGCTCTGGTAACATCGGAACCACACGATCGGTGACATAGACAGAGGTACCACGCCTAACAGCTTCCTTATCAAGGGCAGATCCTTCTGTCACATAATATGAGACATCCGCAATATGTACCCCAAGTTCATAATTCCCGTTATCCAATAGCTTAATATGGATAGCATCATCTAAGTCTTTGGCGTCCGCACCATCAATAGTAATGGTGGTTTCTTGACGCAAATCCACACGGCCTATTAAATCTTTAGCAGTTGGTGCTTCTGAAATAGCATTGGCCTCGGCTAAAACTTCTGCTGGGAACTCTGACACGATATCCATCGATTCAAGGACTTCTAGGACATCAATTCCAACGTCTCCTTGATGGCCTACGATATCACGCACACTGGCTACAAAATAATCGTGTCCCCTTGTGGGGTATTTATCAATATCAACCTTGATGATTTCAGTGCCTTTAAGCACAACAGGTTCTTTCTTAATGTAGATTTTTTGTTGAATTTTTTGGTTTTTGGACCTGATATAACCAGCATATTTTGGTTTGTCATCATCTAAAATAAAAGTTCCAACAGCCGTTTTTAATGAGCGTTCTACAATAGCTACCACTTTAGCTTCAGCCGCAGTCCCTTTGAGACGGTCTGCTGGTTTTTTAATAGTTGCTTCTACGATATCGCCATCAATGGCGTAACCAACGTCATTACGGCCGATAAACATATCGTCTTCATTCTCATCCACGGACAAGAAACCAAAACCTGCTTTGTTAGCACGGAAAATCCCCTGAACAGTAGCCTCTTTCTTCTTTTCTCGCTCTTTTCTAAGTGCTAAGCTACCATCATTTGAAAACCGTAAAAGCCCTTGACTTTCCATTTTGGAAATGGTTTTAATGAGACTGGGAAAGTGTTTAGCTCCAGCCATCTCTAAGGCAGCAGCCAAGTCGTTCACGTTGGACTTGCCATGCTCCTTGAGGTAAGTCATAATTCTTTCTTTCATAATACCTAATTTCTATTTCTGTTTTAATTGTTTTACATCATCAATCTAGCTCACTGATAAAAAAATGAGCTAGACTAACTCTGTCAAGCTCACTCCTTATTTACTTGATAAAATGGCAAGCGCAAGAGCAATTGCTAGCCAGAAAAATACTAGAACTGCTGTAAACCGTTGCATGAATGCTTCAAAGCCACGAGCTTTAGTACGTTCAAACAAGGCTTCTGAACCGCTGCTATCAAAAACATTGCTACTTGGGTTTTTTTGAGGTTGCATGAAGATAGCAATCACAAGTAAAACCGATAACACGAGCAATATTGTAAGTAGTAAGTTGTACATGTTATTTCCTCCACTATTGTCTTGACCATTCTAACACAAATCTTATCAAGATTCAACATGTAGGGTCACTTTTCTCTCCTTAGGGCAGTACTTAGGAACCTTAATCTTTTCCGGGTGACTGCTCTTATTTTTACTGGTCAAATAATTCTTGCTGCCACACTGGCTGCATTCTAAATTAATTTTTATTCTCACACGATATCCTTAACCTTGATGTACTTTTTAAATATAATCAAACTCCAAACCAAATTGACAAAGACAATCATACTGGTCACATAAAAAACAGATCGATAACCTAAGCCAACCGCAACATTTGACCCAATAAAAGGGCCCAAAACCTGTCCAATATTACTAAACATTTGATTATAAGAGAAAACTCTGGAAATACCTGCTTTTGGTGTCAATTTAGTCAGCAGAGAATTAATGCTTGGCATCAACGCTCCTACTCCAAACCCATAGGCAAAGCGTAACAAGCCCAACTGAAGACTGGTTTGTGCTAGAGCACTCATGACATACATGATAAAACTGTAGAGTAAAGCTACCAAAAGTAAACGATGGTTACCAAAACGGTCACCTAATTTACCGAGGTAAGAGCTGCTCAAAAGACTGGAAAAACCCATAGCTGAGACCACCAGACCTGACACAAACATGAGGTTTTGCGTTTGCCCAAGATGTCGAATATATAGGGACAGAATAGGGGCAACCGATTGAGCAGAAACCTGAATAATCATACTGGTTACAAATAGGCCGAGCATGATTTTTCGACTCTTTACTTGCTTTAAAATATCTTTGGTAGGTACCATTTGAGACTTCTCAATAGGCTCAAAATCTTCTTTGACATAAAAAACTGTCATTAAGGAGCAGAGCAATAAGATTATCCCTACCAATAAAAAGACCTGACGAATACCTAATAGTTCTGCTAAAACTCCTCCAATAAGAGGGCCAATTAAGGCACCAGCTGTCACTCCCGTTGCCAAAGTCCCTAGGGCATAGCCGGATTTTTCTTGAGGAACTTGGCTGGCAATCAAAGCCGTTGAATTGGGGATATAGCCTGAAAAAATCCCCGTTAACAGCCTCAAAACAAGCAGCCAAAACACATTAGGAATAACCGCTAACCCTCCCATGGTAAAGGTCATGACAAAGCTTGCTCGAAGCATCATCGGTTTTCGACCATAACGATCAGCAAGTTTTCCCCAAAGTGGCGCAAATATAGCTGACGCTAGTGCCGTAATGGCAACTGCCAAACCGGCATACCACTCCACCAATGCCTTAGGGGCTCCTAGTTCTTCAACATACAGGGCCATGAATGGCATGACAAGTGAAAAGCTTGCCCCAGTAAAGAAGTTACCAAGCCAAGCTACTTTTAAATTTTGTTTCCAATTGACAGTTGTTATCGCTTCTTCGCTAATAGGTCATCATCTTCTTTCCAAAATACCTCTGACTATTATACCACAATTCTCTCACAGGCAAGCAAAAAGCAGGCTAACTAAACTGAGCAGAAAGAGAAAAGCTTTCCTCAGGCCCAACAGGACAAGACCCCTCAGAAAGCTTTTACGTCATTTTGCTGTGTGATTAGCGCTTACGTAGACTGCCAAGAAGCCCCCTAACAAGCTCCCTACCAATGGTTCGAACTGTCGTACTAATAAAGGCATCTGTTGCTTTTTCCACAACTGTTTTGCGGGGACGTCCAACCGAACGGCGGCTAGCCTTTTCAGCAGCTTGTGCCTTGATGGCTTCCTTAGCCTCTTTTTCCCGTTGTGCAGCCGCAAGTGCTTCTTCAGCCAGTCGTTGATCTTCTAAAACCTTAGCAGCTAATTTTTCATAAGCGGAGTCACGATCTATGGCTTGGCTATATTTAGTGGCAAACGGAGAAGACTGGACAATCTGCTGACTCTCTGTCTCTGACAGAACAGCAAAGCTACTCTTAGGCGGCATGATATAGGCACGTTCAACGATGGATGGTTGTCCCTTATCATTCAAAACAGAAATCAAAGCTTCGCCGACTTCTAGTTCTGTAATCACCCTTGCCACATCTAAGTCAGGATTTTGTCGGAAAGTATCCGCAGCGACACGAACCGCCTTTTGTTCTTTCGGTGTATAAGCGCGCAAGGCATGCTGAATTCTATTTCCCAGTTGAGCCAAAACCGTTTCTGGCAAATCAAGCGGGTTTTGAGTCACAAAGAAAATTCCAACTCCCTTTGACCGAATAAGCCGCACAATCTGTTCAACTTTTTCCAAAAAGACCTTAGGAGCGTCCTTGAACAATAAGTGAGCTTCATCAAAGAAGAAAACCATCTTAGGTTTGTCCAAATCCCCAACTTCTGGTAATAATTCGTACAGCTCTGATAATAACCAAAGTAAGAAGGTCGTGTAAAGTGTGGGTGATTGGAAAAGCTTAGTCGCTGACAAAATGTTAATGACTCCCTGACCCGAAACCACATCTCGTTGGATTAAATCAGCCACCTCTAAAGCAGGCTCTCCAAAAAATTGTTCGGCTCCTTCTTGTTCCAAAGTCAAGAGACTTCTTTGGATAGCTCCGACAGATTGTTTGGTCACATTACCGTAATGACTGGAATAGTCTGAGGCATGGTCACCAACTTCTTTTAGAATGGCCTGCAAGTCTTTCAAATCAATCAAGAGCCAGCCTTTCTCGTCGGCGATTTTAAAGACAATGGTCATAACTCCCGTTTGAGTATCATTCAGTCCTAATAAACGTGACAACATCATAGGACCCATCTCAGAAATCGTTGTCCGTAAAGGCTGCCCAGTCTGTCCAAAAACATCCCAGAGCCTAACTGGAAAAGCTTGAGGTTGGTAATCTGTTATTCCCATTTTAGCTAGACGAGTAGCTAGTTTTTCTGTCACTTCCCCCGCCTTAGCGAGATTGGAAAGGTCACCTTTGATATCTGCCAAAAAGACTGGTACACCTGCCAAACTTAATTGCTCTGCCAGAACTTTTAGGGTCACCGTTTTTCCTGTTCCCGTCGCTCCAGCTATTAAACCATGACGGTTTAGCATCCCTAATTGTAATGCTACAAGTTGGTCGCCTTTTGCAATTGTTATTGTAGTCATAAAATTCCTCTTTTTCCTGATAAACAGCTTATGAAAACGCTTTTGTGAGCAACCTGAATGCCTAGCATAGCTTCCTCACCCTTAATGATATTATAGCACAAGCTTTCCCTTATTTGAGTCTAAAGGTTTTAGGTGCCAGGTAATAAACAGCTAAATACCCCACTCCCAAGATAAGGATCATTCCAAAGAGGATAATCAAGAAAATAGGCATGGTCATATCGGTGGTAAATCGAAATAACTGATAACCTAAATAATAAACAATAAAGGTCAGTACATTATAAAGCACATTTTTAGACTTCAACCCTTCTGTGAAAGGTTGCAAAAGAAAATACAAATATAAAAAATAAAGTGAAAAGAAACTCATAGACAAGAATTGCACCATGACAATAAGAACCATTTCTGTCCAAACGAGAGGAAACAAAGCCACATATAAGATCAAGACAAAGAGATTAGCCGCTACAAAAATAGGAATATTATGCTTAATAATAGACCAAAAACGGGTCTTCAAGGTCGCTAAAATCACTTCGCGTTGTCTATAATCGTTAAATTTTAATAAGGGCCGGTCCAAATGGTAAAAACAAAACTTAATATATGATTCTCCTACATAAATCAAATACCCCGATACTAACGACACATATAAGATTCGGACAAATTCCTGGTGTTTCACTTGTCCCAACTGATGCCTAAAATAATAGAGACCAATCAGTTCAGCCACAATGGCTAAGCCTACAATAAGCAAACGTATGGTCACACCTTTTCGAAGACGTTTTCCCATCCGTTGTAAAAAGATAGCGTTCAGATAAGCTATCCCCGTTAGTCCTTGCAAGCGATGCTTCTTTTGAGGAGATAAGTCAATATCCTTTTCTTTGACAGCAACTTCTACCGTGTGCACATTCTCCATCACAGCCACTCGTTCCTTCATGGTCTCATGCGTTACCACACTACGGGTAAGGGTATCTAACTCAGCATCACTTATCAAACGGTAAAACCCATAACCCCACAAGACAAAGCCCAAGCACCCCGCAGGAATGGAGAAAAAGATTTGCGGTGCGAAGCGATTTCCTAAAACTAATAATCCGCCGCTCACCAGAAAAGCTATCCCAAAAAGACTGAACAGGAGCCTGTTAAGGTATTTTTCCTTATCGTCTCCTTTCCTATCGTAAAGGGGTACAAAAATGACCTTTAGGAAAAGCCTCACGCCCGACACCAGCAAGGTAAAGCTAATGGCATGCCAAAAAGTAAAGTGATTGAGTGTAAAGTAAATCCCTAATGCCAAGACATGAAAGAGCAGTTCACGACCTAACCGCATGAGTTGCTTGGCTTTCAAGTAATCTCTTGGAAGCAAATGAAATTGACGAATGGCCTTGGCCAAGTCCATATCATCACGTGTCACGAGTTTAATATCTAAAGTGGTCATGAGCAAGAGAGAAAAAATAACCAACCAAAGCAAACTTAAGGTAAACGGCTTCGGACTAGCATACCAAGTATACTCACTAAACCAAGCCCTCACAACATGAGCCAAAGTAAAGCAAATACCCACATATAGAGCCTTTTGCGCTAGAATAGAAAAGGGAAATATTAGACCATGAATCACGGTTAAAAACACTTTTCCTTCTTTTAGGCGATAGCAAGCTTGCGGTATCCTTCTCCCAATAAGAGGCAATTTCTGTAACCAATAAATCAAGGTATTGTAACGAGTTACCCCATCTATCTGCCAGAGAATACGCAACAAATCCTTAGTTGTCATGGCTTTCTCCTTGTAAGATTTCCAAGAGCTTAGCTTCAAAAGTTTCATCTGTCGTTGATAAAGGCATGGTTTCTAAAGTGCCATTATGTAAAATCACAACATGATCACATAAATCTTCTGCTAAGGCTAAGATATGGGTCGATAAGATCAAGATATGTTTGTCTCTTAAAGTCAGGAGCAACCGTTTGATAGCAATACTGGACACTAGATCAACTGCAGTCAGAGGTTCATCTAACAAAATAACTTTAGGCTTGCTGATTAAAATACAGATTAGAGATAATTTGCTTTTCGTTCCATCTGAGTAACCTTTGATGATTGTGTGGCGATCAACCTCATTAATCTCCATGAAATCAAGATAGTCATCAATTGCTAACTGGTCCTTGCCTGGATGTAGGTCGAGATAAAATTTAATAAATTCATAGCCCGTTAAAAACTCAGGTAGGTAGTTTTCCGAGAAAACCATGCCAATCTCTTCTAACTCTAATGGGCGTTCTACCCCATTTTCTACCAGAAAAATCTCTCCTTGATCGGCCTGATGTTCTCCATATAAAATGTTAAAAAGAGTGGTTTTACCTGCACCATTTCGACCAAGAAGACCCGTAATCTCCCCTTCACGAAAAGTATAAGAAGCTCCTTTTAACACCTCTTTTTCCTGAAAATTTTTCCGGATATTTCTAATAACCAACTCCATTGCCTTCTCCTTCTCTGAAAACCTTTTCTTTCATTGTATCCAAAAGCAACGCAAATAACAAGAATGCTTAAAAAAAAGATAAGAATAAAAAGCAAGACCTTCTAATAGAAACACCAGGTTGTGGATAAAGTACCTCTAAGAGAATTTGTTTATAATGTCATCAAAAAATTGTCTCACTTTTGCATTGTATTGGTCATAGACGAGCGACGCGAACTCAAACTCGATACTTTACGCCGTAGCAAAAACGCCAGAAACATGGCGTTTCTGGCGTTCGAAGATTTTGAGACCTAGGCTCAACATCTAGGTATGAAATCCCGCAGGGAGTTGCTACCGTCCCTGCTACCTAAGTCAAGTATCCTAAAAAATAATAATTTTGAAGAAAGGAGACTTTCTCTTCAGTTTGAGCAAGACCTTCTAATAGAAGGCTTTGCTTCCTTAATGTCTTAACTCAAACAATCTGATCAGTATGGCTTAGATAACTGTTCTAAAGCTTTGTGAACTTGCTTTCTTAACGTTTCCATGTCTCCACTATTATCAATCACTAGACTGGCATAAGGTCTTTTTTCCTCTATTGATAACTGACTGGATAAGCGTTTTTTGGCGTCAACTTCCCTCAAATGATTTCTAGCCATTAAACGCCGCAATTGGGTTTGGGCATCTACATAAACCAACCAAATCGCATCAAACCAGTCTTGGTAGCCCAATTCAATTAACAAAGGAATATCCATAAAAATGACCGTTTGGCTTTGAGCCAACTGATCACGCTCAGCAGCTAGCTCTTCTTTGATGATTTGATTTTGAATAGCGGATGAGGTTGCCATGTGAGACGGATTTGAAAAAACCATTTCTGACAGCTTTTTCCTATTTAACTCACCATCTTCTTTTAAAATCTCATTCCCAAAAGCCTGCTTCAGAGCCTCGTATAAGCGGCCGCCTTTTTCTTGTAACTGGTGAACCACTTGATCCGCATCAATCACCTGATAGCCAGCTTCTTTAATCATGGCCACTACTGTTGATTTTCCTGAGGCAATTCCTCCGGTGATACCAATCATTAGGACCTTTTTTTCTGACATTTCGGACAAATGTGTGTCCCCCTTCCTCCAACTTTTAGTTTACTAATAGCCTGACCACAACGTGGGCAAGGTTTTCCTGCTTGGCCATACACCTGCAAATAATGCTGCATCGTCCCATCCGCTCCTAAAGCATTTCGATAGGTCCGAACAGTTGAACCACCTTTTTCAATCCCTAGCTGCAAGATACGAATGGTTTCATCATGTAGCCGTTTTATCTCCGCCTTTTTTAAACTAAAAGAGAGACGCTCAGGGTGAACTTTAGCTGCCCAGAGTACTTCATCAACATAAATATTTCCTAAACCAGCAACAAGCGTCTGATCCAAAAGATAGGGCTTGATTAGTTTTTTGGAAGATTGCAGAGCAACTTCAAACGGTTTAAGTTTAAAGGTCTCTTTCTTTGGTTCTGGACCAAGTTTTCGTTGGGCAAAAAAATCTGACAATTGGGATTTAGGAATAAGATCAAAGGTCCCAAATTTACGCACGTCTTGATACACTAAGGTCGATCCATTTTTTAAGGTAAAGAAAACATGAAAATGTTTCTGTTCAGGCACCTCATCTGGAAAAAGCAAATACTTACCTTCCATGCGTAGATGTGACACAAGGACCGTCTGACCGAAATCAAACACTAAATATTTACCCCGCCGACCAATGGTTTGAATGGTTTGGCCAGGTAATGTCTGAAGAAAAATCCTCAAATCCGACTTGACCATCTTAGGCACTTCTACCTTGACAGCAACAATTTCCTGACCTAGCACTAAAGACTCGAGTCCTCGTCGAACCGTTTCAACTTCTGGTAATTCTGGCATAATTGTTTCCTTCAAGGACAACTAGATTTCTCATCCAGCTTGACAATGGTCATCACTCCTAACAGAGAATCGTCCAAATCGCTGATGCCTAGCCTATCAATTGTGCTCATCAGCACAATGTCCTTTTCCTTTCTCACTGTTATTGTACGAGGAAAAATAGCGGAAATCAACTGATTATCCTTTAACCTTCTTTCTTATCTTCTTCATCTCCAAGGACTTCCTTACGGTAATGTTCCTTATAGCTGTAGTAAAGAGCGTCTTCTCCAAGATATTTGAAAATCTGCAGGGCTTGACGCATATCATCTTTTCCTGAAACCTGCCCCTGTTTTAGCTTGTAGTAACCATGCACATATAAAAAGACAGTCTTTTCATAAAAGTTAAGCTCATCTCGCAACAAAAACTCAATTTTTTCAATTAAATAATCACTATGATCAAAATAGGAATAATCAATACTGATAATCAGGCAATTAATCGATAACTGAGTTACTAATGTTTTGTTGGTCTTATTTTGCTCTGAATAAGCAAACGATGTTACCATTTCTTTTGTTAATAAAAATAAGGTGTTGTAATTAATAAAGCGCGAGCAATTGCCTAACAAAATAATTTCGTAATACCCCCACTGTTCGACACTAAACAAATAATCTGTCAAGCGAGTCACTTCCTCTTCGCTTGGCTCTACGGTCGGCTCAATTGAGGATAAAATGGCTTTGATCATGGTACTCTCATAATCTTTGTGCGCGTAGTCTTCAAGTAACTTGAGTAATTTGGCTACATTTTTCTCAGCATAATATTTCCTTACCCGACTTAGCAGTGTAAAAAAATGGGTATGGGTCTTCGAATGTGTTGAGACAAATTCATCAATGGTAATATTGAGTTTATCAAGAAGATTAAGTAAACGACTACAGCTGATTTCTGACTCTCCACGTTCAAAACGTGAAATTTGTGACTTAGATAAGTGTTCATCTGCTAAAGATGAAATACTAACTTGTTTTCCTTGGCGTAGTCGCCTTAAGGTTTTACCGAGTTCTTTTTCCATTTTTCCCACTTTCACAACAAAAAAATTCAAATCCGTCAAATCCATTATATAATACAAGTACAAAATAGAAAATCAGAAAGGAAGCTGTCATGAAAAAAATTAATAAAGCATTATTGTTGAAAACTTCTAAAATGAACTTAGCCACTTTTTAGGTATGAAAAAAGCACCTCTAAGAGGTATACTTGTAGTTCACCACAAACACAAGGAAACTCAAAAAGATGCAAGATTATTATACACCAAAAGGCAAACAATTGACAATCCATGAGCGTCGGCAAATTCAACGCTGGAAGCTGGAAGGTCGCTCTAATCGTGAAATTGCTCGCTTACTAGGTAAGGCCCCCCAGACCATTCATAATGAAATCAAGCGAGGATTGGTTAGGCAACAGGTTCGTAAAGGAAAGTTTGAAGCCGTTTATTCTGCTCAACATACTCAGTTGGTCTATCAAGAAAATCGCAAGCGTTCTGTTAGACCCATTAGACAGCGTAAGCAAGATAGGGCGGCTATTGAACACTACATGCGTCAGAACTATTCCCCTGAGATGATAGTTAAAGCTAAGGGAGTTCAAGTCCCTGTATCTACCATCTACTACTGGATTCATCATGGGAAATTAAGTCTTGGTAAGGAGGCTATGCTTTATCCGAGAAAGGCTAAGCAGGCTAGAAAACATGCCAGTCCTTATTTTAAACCCGCAGGAAAGAGTATTGAACAACGCCCAGATAGCATTAACCAACGTCTTGAAGCTGGGCATTATGAGATTGATACAGTCATTCTGACGAGGGCTAAAAATCAATGCTTACTCACCCTAACGGACAGGAAAACACGTCATCAGCTGATTCGATTAATACCGGATAAGTCTGCTCAAGCCGTCAATGAAGCTCTTACGGGGATTCTAAAAGACTACACCGTCAACTCTATCACAGCAGACAACGGGACAGAATTTTCTCGCTTATCAGATGTCTTTCCAGCAAGTGACATCTACTATGCCCATCCCTATGCGTCATGGGAGAGAGGCACTAACGAAAACCATAATCGCCTGATTCGCAGATGGCTCCCTAAAGGTACCAAAACAACGACCCCTAAAGAAGTCGCTGCTATTGAACATTGGATCAATCATTATCCTAAACGACTCTTCAACTACAAGTCGCCAGTAGAAATGTTAAAACTGGCTAACTTCAACTTGAAATTTGGCCAAACTATTCCAAACAATATGCACGCCAATCGAATAATAAATGGATTTTGTATAGTGGTACAAACTAGCGAAAATCAAACCTATACCAAAATAGACAACAAAGTCAATGATGGACAAACCATGCAAGTGAGACCAGCTAAATAGTATAGAAGATAAGATCACAACCAAGAGACCACTCAGCGAGTTCCCAAATGTTCTCATGACAAACAACCTGAACGTTATCTCTTCGTAAATTGGGGCAAAAAGACAGATAGTCAATAGTAAAACCACTCGAAAGTAGTGATTGACCTGATTCATATCAGTTATCAATCACTACTGGTTCTGCGTTATTGGGAAAAATGTTTTGACTAGCAGGGCCCAACAAAATAAAACGATAAAGGCACCGATTGCAAATAGGCATTTTTGAGCTTAGATGGTTATCCTTGCTAGTTACTGATTGGCTCAGTTTTTGTTAGCACATAACTCAACAGAAACAACACTAACTATAAGATTAATACCAATCCATATACTCCATCTCCACTCTAACCCTATTGATAGTAAACTAATCACCCAATGCCCAGGCAATTGTTATTATTGTGTTGTTGCAACTTTGGCAAAGATGAGTATAGTAGGATAGAAAACAGATTATTTCTGAAGCTTCAAAGGTATCTTCTTGTCACGAACTATTCTTTAATTGAATCGGTTACACTAAACTAGTCCCATTATTTAAAAACAAACTTTAAATATTATTCCTTTCGCTTTTTAAGTTTATTAAATATAGAGTGATTAGGAGAAATAAGACGACCTAATGATAAAATCATTCCTATTGTATAGCAAACAACAATAAGGTGTAAATAAAAGTAAATTGATACCTCTGATATACTCGTCAAACATCCTATTATTATAATAAAAGCAATTAAGGTAGGAATAAGAATAGTACACTTAATAAATAACCAAAATTGCTTAACAACTTGATACCATGTGAGCACTTCTGTCGTTTGTCTTTGTTTGTAGATAAAAACGAATAAATCAAGGATAAAACTCCAACAGATAAGTTGTATATTTTTCATTAATGGTAAATCGTAGAAACTACCTATACTAAATAGAATCACTGCAGAAATAATAACAATGCCTAAAAATCTTAATATATTACGCATATCTTCACCTCCTCTACTCTATCGGTAGCAAATATAACCGAACAAATTGTTATTCCTGTTATCAGAGATAGTTATAACTTTTTTAACCAATTTTCAATACGCATTTTGCTTTTAACTCTTTAGTCTCTAAAGTTAAATATCATAAGTACTGATATTGTATAAGTAATCCATTTTCCCCTTAAATGTGATTGCATTATAGCTCAGTAGAATTAATCTTAATTTCTGGTATTTTTTTCCATACCAAGTATCTATAACGCAAATATAGATAAACAATAAGTATAAAATAAATAAAGATCACAATAAGGGATATACCTCCTAGTATAGCAGCCCAAATAGGATAAGGGTGCCTAAAGTTGTAGGCTACACTCAAGATGATAAGGGTAAAAGGGACAATGTAACCCCCCAGCTTTTCAACATTTTCTAGAAATATCATCTTTCTATCAGATAGGTTAAAAATAATATCTAAAATTTTCATACCACTCCTCTACTACTTATACATCAGTGATAGATAGTCATTTATATATTTAGTGAGGCCAGATAATATTTGTAGCAGCACCAGCTGCTCCACACAAAATATAACCTTGCCAAGGGATAAATACGCCTGTCTGAGCACAAACTGTCACTCCCTGCGCAGCACCTGCCATCCCTGTCAAAAAGATATTTGCTCCGTCTTTTCCGCCTCCATTTATGCTAGCCAAAACATGCTCTTTCAGTACTTCTGTATCTTCAATATTTTTTTTCATTTTAATTTTACTCCTTTGTATTTTAAAAAGTTAGGGTTAATATCTAAGTCAATGAAATATCAAGTTTTATGATATCTTAATGTGCTCGTATAATAGCCCAAGCTCCTGTACAATACTGTGCACCTAAAACTGCTCCGCCTAAAGTACCAGCAATAGGAAAAACACTACCGATTGTTGCACCCGCTAAAGTACAGACTGCTAACGCTTGTCCCACTTCTCCAACACTTATTTTGCTCCCACCTCCCATAAGAGAGAGTTTAATGTCATCTATAACTTCAAATTGTTTTTTTGTTGTATTCATTATAGCACCTTCTAAAATTAGGATTTTGTCTTGTTGCAACCTCGACTAGTACAGAATATCATAAAGAACAGTATCATGGCTTCAAAATCTTAAAAGGCCGTTTTTTCATCATGAAATGTCTTTTTATCCTCTCTACACTTACGCTGTGACAATAGTTAATTAATTAAGAAGTTTAAATGATACCATTCATGCTTTTATAAATACCTTTTAAGATTTTTGATAAAAACTCCCTATATATATGTCATAATAGCTTAGTATTTAATAGAAAGGTCTTTTACAAATGATATCCTATCGAAAAACATTTGTTGCTCAGATTGATGCTAGAGACTGTGGTGTGGCTGCTCTTGCTTCCATCGCTAAATATTACGGTTCAGACTACTCTTTAGCTCATTTAAGAGAGTTAGCTAAAACAAATAAAGAGGGAACAACAGCGCTTGGCATCGTCAAAGCTGCCAAATTAATGGGATTTGAAACAAGAGCTATTCAAGCAGACATGACCCTCTTTGATATAGAAGATGTCCCTTATCCTTTTATTGTTCATGTTAATAAAGAAGGTAAATTCCAACACTACTATGTCGTCTATCAAAACAAAAAAATTATCTGATAATCGGCGACCCTGACCCGACAGTAAAAGTCACTAAGATGACAAAGGAGCGATTTACTTCTGAATGGACGGGTGTCGCTATTTTTCTAGCACCCGAGCCCAGCTACAAGCCTCATAAGGACAAAAAGAACGGTCTAATAAGCTTTTTACCTCTCATTTTTAAACAGCGATCTCTGATTTTCTATATCATATTAGCTAGCCTACTCGTTACTCTGATTAATATTGTAGGTTCTTATTACCTACAAGGTATATTAGATGACTATATTCCAAATCAACTGAAATCAACACTCGGCATTATTTCAATTGGTCTTATCATTACCTATATCCTCCAACAGATGATGAGTTTTTCGCGAGATTATCTCCTGACTGTACTGAGTCAGCGATTAAGCATTGATGTTATTTTATCCTATATTCGTCATATTTTTGAGCTTCCCATGTCTTTCTTTGTAACACGTCGGACAGGAGAAATCATCTCACGTTTTACAGATGCTAATGCTATTATTGATACACTTGCTTCTACAATTCTATCTCTATTTTTAGATGTCTCTATTTTAAGTATTGTAGGTGGTGTGTTACTCGTACAAAACACTAACCTATTTCTTCTATCATTAATTTCTATCCCAATCTACATTATCATCATTTTTACTTTTATGAAACCTTTTGAAAAGATGAATAACAATGTCATGCAGAGTAATTCCATGGCCAGCTCTGCTATTATCGAAGATATTAATGGTATTGAAACAATCAAATCATTGACTAGCGAGGAAATTCGTTATCAGAAAATCGATAGTGAATTTGTAGACTATTTGGATAAATCTTTTAAGTTAAGTAAGTATTCTACAAAGTAGTCTAAAGCAAGGAGCACAACTCATTTTAAACGTTACTATCTTATGGGTGGGTGCACGACTAGTTATGAATGGTAAAATATCATTAATCTTCAAACTAAACTGCAATCCGCTAAGGTAGCTAATAATCGTCTCAATGAAGTTTACCTGGTTAAATCTGAGTTCCAAAAAGAACAGGCATTAACAGATACCTATTGTCTATATGGAGATATCCAATTTGCAGACTTGTCTTATAAATACGGCTTTGGTCGTGATACCTTATCTGATATCAGTTTGACCATTAAGGAGGGTGAAAAAGTCAGTATAGTTGGTATTAGTGGTTCTGGCAAGACAACATTAGCTAAAATGATTGTTAATTTCTTTGAACCTTACAAGGGACAGATTTCTATTAATCATCAAAATCTTAAAATGATTGATAAAAAAGTACTTCGTCAGCATATCAACTATCTCCCCCAACAAGCTTATATCTTTAGTGGATCTATCTTAGAAAACTTAACCCTAGGTGCCAATCATTCCACTAGTCAAGAGGACATTATGAAAGCCTGTGAAATCGCACAGATTAGAAAAGACATTGAACAGATGCCTATGAGCTATCATACGGAACTTTCTGATGGTGCTGGACTTTCTGGAGGACAAAAGCAACGGTCTGCACTTGGTCGCCGTTGGGGTAAGTTTCTTGAAAATTCGTGTAGGTATTTAACAGTCGTACAGGTGTCACAGCAACTCCTGTTTCTTCCAAGAATTCCCGACGGCAGGTCTCATAGGTTGATTCGTAAAGTTCTTGGGCACCTCCTGGGATGGCCCAGGTTTTTTTATCCCCCCGTAATTGTAAGAGCACGCGCCCTTCTTCGTCAGCTAAGATACCACCCGTGAAAGTCATGATGATAGTCGCATGCCCCACTTTGGAGCGGATATAGGAAACATAATCTTGAGTCATGGGTTCTCCTTTATTAAAAAGGAACCAACAGGCATGTTTGGCTCCTTCAATTGATTTGTTAATCTAATCAGAAAGTGATGACTAGCTGGTTTTGTCCCCGCGAGTTGCTTTCACTGGGCAAGTCAAGTCGTACAGTGAACTTGTCTAACTAGTCTCCATGAACTTACGGGTTCAAAACTAAACTTATTAATACTCTTTTTCATTATAGCCAAAGTCAGCAAGGTCAAGCTTTTTGTCCCGCCAGTTTTTCTTGACTTTGACCCACGTTTCTAAGTAGACCTTGTCACCTAACATGAGTTCAATATCACGACGTGCCATTTTTCCGATTTTTTTGAGCATGGCTCCTTGTTTACCGATGATAATACCTTTTTGGCTATCGCGTTCCACCATAATGGTTGCACGAATATGCACTTTGTCGGTTTCCTCATCTCGCTTCATGGATTCGACCACAACCGCTACGGAATGTGGAACCTCTTGCTGGGTGAGGTGTAACACTTTTTCACGGATCATTTCTGACACAAGAAAACGTTCTGGGTGATCGGTAATCTGATCTTCTGGGAAATATTGAAAACCTTCTTCAAGATTATCAGTTAATAACTTGATCAAAGTTGGCACATTATTACCTTCTAGGGCAGAAATTGGTACTACTTCTTTGAACTCCATTTGACTACGGAAATCATCGATTTGTGCCAAAAGTTGGTCAGGGTGCACCTTGTCAATTTTATTGATGACCAAGATAACGGGAATCTTAGCTGCTTTTAGGCGCTCGATAATCATGTCGTCACCCTTACCACGTTTTTCATCTGCTGGTACCATGAAGAGAACGGTTTCCACTTCACGAAGGGTACTGTAAGCAGATTCAACCATGAAATCTCCCAAAGCCGTTTTCGGCTTATGGATGCCTGGGGTGTCAATAAAGACAATTTGTTCTGTTTCTGTGGTGTAAATGCCCATAATTTTATTACGGGTGGTCTGAGCCTTGTCACTCATGATGGCAATTTTTTGCCCCATGACGTGATTTAAAAAGGTGGATTTGCCAACATTTGGACGACCAAGAATGGCTACAAAGCCTGATTTAAACATAGATAATTACGGGCATCAACAATAGATAGCTAGACCAAACTGACCAGTGTGGTCTAGCACTTTGCCTCTATCGCATCATTACAGAGGATAGCCCATTCCTTTCCTTTAATTAATGAACAAGAATATTCCAGAGTTTAGGAATAAAGATAATAAGTCCTGTCAAGACAGCATAACCAGAAATCATCAAGACAGCACCTGCTGCCATGTCCTTGGCGTTTTTAGCCAACATGGAAAAGTGATAATCACTAGCTAAATCAACAACGTTCTCAATAGCAGAATTGACAATTTCTAAAGTAATAACCAAAAAAATAGCTAGGAGCAAGAAGAGCCATTCGATGGCTGAAATGCTAAACACCAAACCGGCGACACAAGCTAAAAAAGCTGAAAACAGATGACTCCTGAGATTGCGTTCTTCTTTAAAAGCCGTGAAGACTCCTGTCAAGGCAAACTCCAAGCTTGAGGTAATGGTTCTGTTTTTCCATTTCCGTTTGGTGGTGTTATTGTCGTGTAAGGCCATAAGCAGTCAAAATCTCTTCCTGTAAGGTAAACATTTCTTTTTCTTCTTCAGGGGTGTAATGGTCATACCCATTAATATGTAAGAAACCGTGAACAGCCAAGAAGCCCATTTCACGCTCAAAAGAGTGGCCATAGTCTTCAGCTTGCTCACGCGCCTTGTCAATAGAAATAAACAATTCGCCAATATAAGCATCAAATTCTGCCATCATCTCAGCCAAACTAGGGTCAGCAGCAAAATCATCTTGACTAAATAAGATAGGTGTCTCTGGCTTGTACTCTAGAGAAATCACATCTGTTGGACGATCAGTATCTCGATACTCCAAATTTAGCTCATGACTTCTGGCGTTGGTCACGAAAGTGACAGACATTTCCTTTTCTTCTTTACCAGTCTTTTGAGCAGCAAAATTGAGCAAATCAATTGTTTGCTCCATAATCTCTTGAGAAACTTGTCCCGTTTCGTCAATCATCTCGATATACATAAGGTTAATTGTTAGGGGAAGGCTACCCACCTCACTTGATATTATGGGCACCCATTATTATCTGACAGATAAATTCCCTTATCCTTTCAATCAGCATTTGTTATTTACCCATTATACCACAAGCCTTCTTAAAATGGGAATGCTAGGTTAATCAAGGCTTATTTGGCTAGAATTGTCTCCACACGTTTTTGCAAGATAGGTAATAAGTCCTGCTCAAACCAGGGATTCTTAGCTAACCATAATTGGTTTCTTGGGGAAGGATGAACAAGTGGAAAATAGTCTGGCAAGTAATCCGCAAAGTGACGGACTGTTTCAGTTAAGGTTTTGTAAGCCTTGTTATCAAGGTAAAAGTCCTGAGCATAGCGACCAACCAAAATCGTCAATTCAACTTCTGGCATCAATTCTCTCAACGGTGGATGCCACTTAGCTGCAAAACCATTCCTTGGTGGTAAATCACCTGATTTTCCTTTCCCAGGATAATAAAAATCCATAGGGATAATGCCAAATAATCCTGAACGATAAAAGGTATCATTGTCTACGCCTAGCCAGTCTCGTAAGCGTATGCCACTACGATCATTCCAATACAGCTTGGTTTCTTGTGCCACTATTCCTGGAGCCTGACCAACAATAATAATTCTGGCCGTTTTAGGAGCAGCGTACAAAGGTTCAATGCTTCTTTCAGTGTAGTAACGATTGTCCTCATCTGCCATAATGGCTGTTGTGAGATCATCCATAGAGTCCTCCCCGGGAATATACCAAAATAAACGTGTTGTATCCTCTTTAATTATCGTTCGGATTTTGTCCAATCACTGGATACTGAGTCAGACCTGACTGATGGTCATCATCGATATTGTTAGCCTTAGGCTCTGCTAAGTCCTTCGTTTCCTCTGAAGATGTTTCATAAGCTTTGATAATATCAGCGACAACAGGGTGACGTACAACATCTTTAGCAGAGAAATAGACAAAATCAATCTGTTTAATGCCTTGTAATTTCTGTGTGGCATCAATCAAGCCAGACTTGACATTCCGAGGGAGGTCAATCTGACTCGTGTCACCATTGACAATCATTTTTGAATTAAAACCAAGACGGGTCAAAAACATCTTCATTTGCATAATAGTCGTGTTTTGAGCTTCATCTAGGATAACAAATGCATCATCCAGAGTACGACCCCGCATATAAGCTAACGGAGCAATCTCAATCACTTCTCGTTCCATTAAGCGTGTGGTTTGTTCCTTGCCTAAAATTTGGTAAAGAGCATCGTAAACAGGTCTAAGATAAGGATCTACTTTCTCTTTCAAGTCTCCTGGTAAAAAACCTAGACTTTCACCAGCTTCTACCGCTGGTCGTGTCAAAATAATTCGTTTGACTTGCCCTCTTTTCAGAGCAGTGACTGCTAGCGTAACAGCTAGGAAGGTTTTTCCTGTTCCTGCTGGCCCTACACCAAAAACCACATCATGACGTTTAACACTATCCACATAGGCTTTTTGTCCTAATGTTTTAACTCGTATTGGCTTACCGTAGTTATCTTTAATGATTTCTTCTTCATATAAGGCCACAAATTGGTCAATTTTATCTGATTCCGCCATAGACAAAGCTGTCACAACATCTGACGTGTTAACCACCATACCACGCGCAACTAAGATTAATAAGGCTTGAATGGTTAGCTGAGCTAATGCTACAGCCTCCTCATCATCGCTAATGATTTGGATGCGCTCAGTTCTGGCATGAATAATAACACCCAAGTGATCTTCAATCAATTTCAAATGGCGTTCATTACTCCCAAATAACGCCAAAACATCATCAGGATGCGTTAACGTAATATCAACAGAATACTCTTGCAAATAGAGTCCCTCTTTCTTTCGTCTTTATTGCTTACATTATAACAAATTTTAGGGATCAATGTTGGTTTTAAAATAGATTTCTCCTTGTCAACTTCTAAACTCCCCATCAAAAAAACAGCTGATAAGATTCCCTTATCAGCTGTTGAGGTAGTGGTCATTCTTACATCAGATGAGCCTCTTGAAGCAATTCTTCGATAAAAGTGCCTTTAAGTTTCTTACGACCGATTTTTTCAATCAATCCTGGAATTGGTAAATCCATGTCCTTGATTGCTTTTTTATCGTTAAGGTAATAGAAAGCTTTGAGCAATTCACGAATATCATAGGCTGAATTAAAGACTTCTGGAACCCCACGTTCCACATTCAAGAGGCTGTACACTGCTTCCATGGCAGTCCGAATAGAATACTCAGTCGTAAAGACGGTATCTCGAGATGGAGATTCTGCAAAGTTCCCAATAAAGGCCAAGTTGACTGAACCATCTGGGATAACTTTCGGGCGATCTCCCTTAACACGAGGCATAAAGTAACTCGTAATATAAGGCATGTAAACAGGAACTGTATTGATATAATCCTGACTAGCTAAATCCTTGATTTTATCGACAGGTACCCCAAGATGATACAACCATTCCTCTGTAATTTCCTGACCCGTACAGTCCTCAATTTTCTTGTGGACGTAATTGCCCTTACTATTGGAATAAAGACCGTAAATCCAGACAGTGGTCTCATTTTCTTTTTGTTCTTTAAAATGAGGTTGACGGTGAATGGCAAAGCTCATCATCCAGTTAGAATCTGTAATAGTGATGATGCCGCCAGTGTTCACTTTGCCATCGTGCAAGTCACGGTGGGTCAAACGTTCAATATAAGGCTCGATAGCTGGGTGTTTTATGGTTGCTGTGGCAGACACAAACCAGCTTTCAGCAGGCAAGTCCTGGTAAAACACTTTAGGATGACCAAAATCATCTGATTGAGCAGCTAGATTTTCCCATAAATTCCAAGAACCACCTAACGCTTTGGTTGGCTTAGCCACTTCGTGATGACTACCGTATGTGCTACTTTCAGTAATAGAACCATTGGTCACAAAAACCAAATCATCAGGTGTTAGCTCAATCGCCTTAGCCTCCCCAGACACCGTCATATGAATGGTTTTTGCTACCTTTTTACCAGCTGTTTGTTCCACCTGAATATCGGTAACTTTAGTATCAAATTGGATGTCAACATCGTGTGATTCTAGGTAAGCAATAATCGGTTTGACCATAGAATCATATTGGTTATATTTGTTGAACTTGAGAGAGGTAAAATCTGGCAAACCATCAATATGGTGGATAAACCTCATCGCATAGCGCCGCATTTCTACAACAGAGTGCCATTTTTCAAAAGCAAACATGGTTGCCCAATACACCCAAAAATGACTCTTAAAGAAATCTTCTGAGAAGAACTCTTCAATGGTTTGGTCTCCTAGAGATTCTTCTGTCTTCATGATTAAATGGATTAATTCTTTCGACTGCTTACCGAGCGTATACTGGCCGTCATCATCCACACGATTACCTCTCTTATGAATGAGGCGACAATTGGATGAGTTAGGATCATCCTTATCCAGCCAATAAAATTCATCTAAGTAGGAAGCACCAGGAATTTCCAGTGAGGGAATAGACCGATACATATCCCACATACACTCAAAATGATTTTCCATCTCACGACCACCACGGGTCACAAAACCAAGGTGAGGTTTTTCTATACCGTCTAGCGATCCACCTGCTAACGGCAATTCCTCAAAAAGATGAATGCGTTCCCCAGCCATATGCCCATCGCGAATAAGAAAAACAGCTGCTGCTAAACCAGCTAAGCCAGTACCAACAATATAAGCCGACTTCTGATCCACATCTTTCGGTTTTCGAGGTGTCGCAAAAGCTTCATAATTACCACTAGTATAATACATTTCAAGACCTCCTTTTATCTCAAATAGACATATATGAATTCTCGAACAGTTAGAAAAAACCTGTCGCCTTGTTACCAACTTGCTCATTTTTCCTTACTTTTATCGTCATATAGGATTAATAATGTTTATTGTACTCCTTATTAACAACTTCTGCTAATAAAAAGGTGGGCATTTGGACACTATCAGAAAACTGTCTAAAAAAAGAAAACGGATATAAAAATCTTTTCACATGTTAAAAGAAACAACTCAGGCTATTATTTTCTACAAAAGAAAACCTCACGTCTAGACGTAAGGTTTCAGGAATGTCTTTTTAACCGCTAAAAGAAACGTGGACATGGTCATAGTGATTTTCTGTCACGCTACCACGGTCTGGCATGGGGTTCCATGTGTAGGCCGGTCCGTAAATACTTGCAAATGGCGCATAGAATCGCTGTTTCCAAATAACGTATGAAATACCACGCTCTGCCATATGGTCAATGGCATATTGAGCAACTTGATCACCAAGCGTAGAGCTTTCAGGTACCATAAAGTCAATGGCTAGTCCTTTACCATGATCCCCTGGATCACCTGGACGGTAACCACTAAATGATGTGATTCCATAAGCTGAGGCAACTTCTTCTTTGAAGGCAGCTGTCTTTGGTTGAAGACCTGCATTCATTGGATTGTAAGCATGATTTGGTGCATATGAAAGGCCATTTGAAGTCGCAATAGTTGTTGGGTCAGCTACAGGTTCAGCTGGAGCAGCTACTTCTGCTGCTGGTGTTTCTTCAACAGGAACAACTGGTGTTACAGGCTCAACAACTGTTTCAGGAACAACTGTCTCAGGAGTAGCTGGGACTTCCTCTTCAACTGTTACTTCTGGATTTGTTACAACTGCAGGCTCTTCAGTTACAGGCTCAGCAACAACTTCTGCTGGTTGAACTTCTGGCACTGCCGGAGCAACTGGCGCATCAGTGATGACTTCTGTTGGAACTGTCGCTGGCACTTCAGGAGCAGTTTCCACTGGCGCTTCAGCTGCTGGAGCCACTACCGTAGGTGCTGCTGGTGCTGGTGTTGACGGAAGTGTTGGAACTACTGGAGTTGCTGCCGCTGCACCTGTCATTGCTGAAGGAGCTGTTACAGAAGCTGTTGCACCAGTGGTTTGATCTTGAACGGTTACTTGGTCTGTCGCCAAGTTCGCGTTGGCATCCCCAAGATATGCTTGGCTTGATGGAGCTTGAACAGTTAAGGTAGTCGCTTGATTTTGGTAATTGTAAGTTGCTGTTAGAATAGTATCTGGGAAGATTAAATCAATATTAGCAATATTATTGATTCTTCCTAGAACGTTAACATCAATGTTCATTGCTTCAGCAATAGTGCTTAATGTATCTCCATATTTTACAGTATATGTCAGCACATTGTCTGTCAAAATAAGTTCTGACTTAATCTCTGCAACAGAACGTGGTGTCCACTCTTGCGCTTCAGTCGTTGCAAAAGGCACCAAGGACAAAGCTACGGTTGTCACAAATAAGCTTTTTTTATTAATAATCATCTAGGTAGACTTCCCTTTTCTTTTTTTCTACCTTACATCATAGCATATTTTTAAGAAAAAAAGTAGCTTGTCATTTTTTTGAAAGAAAGTGATGTCATTTTGTAACATTTCTTTTTTATCCTGCTATTACGGCAACCATTAGTGAGCCAAATAATCTTCCCAAATATGGTCAAATTCTCCTAAATTAAAGGAAAAGCCAGCTTGATCTTCTAGGTAGCGACTAATAGTTTCAAAATCGTTTGTATGCTTGGGAAAAGTGGTGTCGTCAAACACCAAATCTGCTAAAATCGCTAACGGTTCATTTGATTTAGGGTTACGTTGTGTCATCAACCAACTGTAAAATGATTTTCTCATGACCAGTTCTCCTCTAAAAACTGATGACGAATAGCACTGCTTTGTGCATATCGCTGAGGATTCTTCTTATAGAAACCTTGATGGTACTCTTCAGCTAAGTAAAATGGCTCAGCTGGTTCAATAGTGGTAACAATTGGTTGGTCAAAACGTCCTGAAGCTTGCAAGTTTGCTTTTGATTGCTCTGCAATTCCTTTTTGTCTTTTCGTTGTATAGTAAATGACAGGACGGTAGTTGTGCCCTCGATCTTCAAATTGTCCAAAGGCATCTGTTGGGTCCGTCTGGGCCCAATACAATTCAACTAATTCCTCATAGCTGATCTCTTCAGGGTCAAAAATAATTTCAACTGCCTCTGTGTGGCCTGTTGTTTTGGCACAAACTTGTTCATAACTAGGATTTGGGAGATGCCCACCTGTGTAGCCACTTCTGACTGACAAAATACCTGCTTGCTCCTCAAAAGGTTGCACCATACACCAAAAACAACCTCCTGCAAAAATGGCTCTTTCCATTCTCTATATCCCCTTTTTCTTCACTTAATGGTCTTCATTGTAACAAAAAACTTTGCCAGTGGCAAAGCATTTTTATCCTATTAATTCAGTTCCTGTGGCATCTTGTTTGATACGTTTAGCTTTCATCAATCCACCCAAGGCTTTTTTAAACTGGCCTTTTGAAATACCAAAGGTTGCTTTAATCTCTTCTGGACTTGATTTGTCATTTAAGGTCATGAAACCACCATTGGCTTCCAGATAAGTAACAATCATCTGAGCGTCATTCTCCAACATCTCAAAAGAACGTGGTTTCAACGACAAGTTTAAGGTACGATCGACCTCTCTAAACCCAATCACACGGGCATCTAAAACCTGACCTAAGCGCGGTTCTGCGTAGCGTTCACTTGGGTGAATAAAGCCCAACATGTTGTTTTCAGGCAGGTAAACAAAAGTTCCTGTTAATTTTAGGCGGTAAACAATTGCTGGCCAATGTTGATTTTGCATGTTATTGTAAGCAGGGCTAGCCATCTTTTGAAAGATCTCAGGCTCTGCTGGAAGTCCCCAAATACGGTCTTTTTTATCCACTTCTAAGCGAATGTAAAGTTTATCCCCTTTTTTAGGCCATAGTTCTTTCATTTCAGGCAACACGTCCAAAGAAACCACAATTTCTTTGTTTGGAATTCCTGTATCGACAAAAACGCCTAGGTCACGACGAACCTCTGTCACTTCCCCCCAGCCATAACTTGTCCGTGTTGAACGGATCTCTTTGGTTGTGAGACGTGCCTTTTGCTTCATGTCTGTATAGGCAAAGCCTGTGACCATATCACCAATCTGGCGTTCTCCTTCTCCTTTAGACAAGGCAAAAGTTAGTCCTTCTTTTTGGATAAAATAGTCATTAGCGTTTTCTTCTTTAATAAGCCCAGTAATGACTGTTGCTAGTAAATCATTCATATCTTTTTTCTTTCTTTAAAAAAATAGGGACAAATCAAAACCAAACGCTTCTGAAATGGTCACCTATCTTTTTGTGTCTATAGTCGTCTATTTTTCGTAGAAATCCTGTTACACTGAGAGCAATTCTTTTTCTTTTTCAGCCGTCATGCGGTCAATTTCTTTGATAGCATCATCGGTTGCTTTTTGGATATCTTTCTCAAGTGTTTTTAACTCATCTTCAGTGATTTCTTTTGCTTTTTCTTGCTTTTTAGCATCATCCATAGCATCACGGCGGATATTACGGATTGCAATTTTAGCATTTTCACCAACTTTTTTCACTTCTTTAGCTAATTCTTTACGTGTTTCTTCGGTCAAAGCTGGAATAACCAAACGAATGACAGAGCCATCGTTAGCAGGTGTAATCCCTAAATCTGATGCGTTAAGAGCGCGCTCGATATCTTTGATAGAAGATTTATCAAAAGGCGAGATCAATAAGACACGCGCTTCTGGCACTGTGATTGAGGCTAATTGATTCAACGGAGTGGGTGCCCCATAATAGTCAACTTGGATACGATCCAAAAGACTAGCGTTGGCACGACCAGCACGAATGCTAGCATACTCGCGTGATAGGGAATGGTGAGACTGTGCAAAACGTTCTTTTGCAGTTTCAATGATTGCATTTGCCATGTTTTTTTACTCTCTTTCTTTTTTACTGTTACTCACAGGCTTTATTTGATACGGTTGTCCCAATATGCTCTCCAAAAACAACACGTTTAATGTTGCCAGCTTCGTTCATGTTGAAAACAACTAGGTCAATGTCATTATCCATTGATAAGGTTGATGCTGTAGCATCCATGATTTTGAGTCCGCGCTTAATCACTTCACCGTGAGTCAATTCGTCAAACTTGACAGCGTTAGCATCTTTTCTCGGATCAGCATTGTAAACCCCATCAACACCATTTTTAGCCATTAAAATAGCATCCGCTTCGATTTCTGCAGCACGAAGAGCAGCTGTTGTATCCGTTGAAAAATAAGGTGAGCCAATACCAGCTCCAAATACAACGATACGCCCTTTTTCTAAATGACGTAGGGCACGGCCACGAATGTAGGGCTCAGCTACATTTTGCATTGGAATAGCTGTCTGAACACGAGTATCAACCCCATAATGTTGAAGACTATCAGCCATTACCAAAGCATTCATCACGGTTCCAAGCATTCCAGTATAGTCTGCTTGAACACGGTCCATTCCAGCTTCTGCCGCAGGTTCCCCACGCCAAAGGTTACCACCACCAATGACAAGAGCAATCTCCACACCCGAAGCATGAACTTCAGCAATTTCTTTTGCTATGGATTGAACAGTTGGGATGTCAATGCCAACTCCCTTGTCACCAGCTAAGGCTTCGCCAGATAGTTTAATTAAAATGCGTTGATATTTAGGTTCCACTATTATTATCTCCTTAGTTTGTCCTTACTATTCTACCATAAACACTCCATTTTTGATAGGGCAAGGCCAGTTCAGAAAAAGAATTTTTATTACGATGACTTGTCTCTAACCGATAACAAAGAGTGAAGAATAGGAACAGTCCTTAGTCATCATCATAGACCTCGTCAGTGTTTTACCAAAAAGAAGCGTTTACAACCTTTAATTTGACTACCATGCCTAAAATGTTATACTTAAAATGTCAGAATCTTTACCTAACTTTTAACCTATTAGGAGGTCACCTTATGAAACTCAATCGTCTTTTTATTCTTGGATGTTTAAGCGCTTCTACCTTGGCTCTAGGAAATTTATCATCAACTAGCGTCCACGCAGATACCTGGCAATCGCTAACCTCTCAACTTCAAGAAGTTACGCCGGGCAAAAACGCGCAAAATGAAGACCCTAGCTTATGAGCTGTACCGGGTAAAGATGCTCAAAATGAAGACCCTAGCCTTTGGGCTGTGCCAGACAAAGATGCCCAAAACGAAGACCCTAGCTTATGGGCTGTACCGGGTAAAGATACTCAAAATGAAGACCCTAGCCTTTGGGCCGTACCAGGTAAAGATGCCCAAAATGAAGACCCTAGCCTTCCTTAGAAATCTACTTCCAAATACGATTTACTGACCTTAAGAGCTTAAGGTCAGTTTTTTAATATTGTTATGTCACTGTCCTCAACTACAGAAACTCTGATAGGATGCTAGGTTAGCTATTTTCTCCCTCTCTTTTTCATCACCTTAATATTATTGACTAAGGTTCTACTCATCTGTTTGTCTTTCCCTCTTACTAAGACAGAACGAATAGGCTCTATTTACGCATACGGTGGCTGTACTCATCAAAAAAACTAGGACAAGTCCTAGTTTTCATCATCTCTTAAAGTGAATTAGGATCAACCTTGATACCAACACCTTGTGTTGATGTGATTGATACGTTTGTCATGTAAGTTCCTTTAGCTGTTGCTGGTTTAGCTTTAGCCATAACATCGTGGAACGCTTTGAAGTTTTCAACCAATTTGTCTGCATCAAATGATACTTTACCAATAAGAGCTTGTACGTTACCTGCTTTGTCAGCACGGTAAGTGATTTTACCACCTTTAGACTCTTCAACTGCTTTTGCAACATCCATTGTTACTGTACCAGTTTTAGGGTTTGGCATCAAGTTACGAGGTCCAAGGACACGTCCAAGGCGACCTACGATAGCCATCATGTCTGGCGTTGCGATAACAACGTCAAAGTCAAGCCATCCACCATTGATTTTTGCAACAAGGTCATCTTCACCTACGAAGTCTGCACCAGCTGCTTTTGCTTCTTCAGCTTTTGCACCACGTGCAAAAACAAGAACACGTTGTGTTTTACCAGTTCCGTTTGGCAATACCATTGCGCCACGGATTTGTTGGTCTGCTTTACGAACGTCAATGTTCAAGTTGTAAGCAACTTCAACAGACGCATCAAATTTTGCGAAGTTCGTTTCTTTTACTAATGCTACAGCTTCTTCTACACTGTACGCTTTTGTGCTATCTACTTTTTCAAGTGCAGCACGCATTTGTTTGCTTTTTTTAGCCATTTTAAAATTCTCCTTGTAATGTGGTCATATCGATTTGATTTAAAATCTCCCACGTCACTCATCTCTTATGATGAAGTCGTGCGGGTAATAGGGGTTCTTGACTGACTAGTCAGTAACAGTGAATCCCATAGAACGAGCAGTACCTTCGATCATACGCATTGCAGCTTCAATGTTTGCAGCGTTTAAATCTGGCATCTTAGTTTCAGCAATTTCTTGTACTTGTGCACGAGTAACTGTCGCAACTTTAGTTTTGTTAGGTGTACCTGATCCTTTTTCAACACCTGCAGCTTTTTTCAAAAGAACAGCAGCTGGTGGTGTTTTAGTGATGAAATCAAATGATTTGTCTTCGTAAACTGAGATAACAACTGGGATGATCATGCCAGCTTGATCAGCTGTACGAGCATTAAATTCTTTAGTGAAGCCCATGATGTTGATACCTGCTTGACCAAGAGCTGGTCCAACTGGTGGAGCTGGTGTAGCTTTACCAGCAGGGATTTGAAGTTTTACAAGTTTTTCGACTTTTTTAGCCATTTTAAAAATCCTCCTGTTGTGGTTTTGGCGGTAATTAAGATTTTTACCTCCCACAGATATGCAAATTGCATACCTCACTATTATAGCTTATTGTCAAAATAAATCAAGTCTTTTCTTCAAAATATCTGACGTCTCTTTCCATTTTTAAATTGGAGCAGGCTCTTCTCCCCTCAGAGAGGATTTTCTATCACAACAGGCAAGTATCAGTTTACAAGAGAGCCATTTGAGTATAAAATAGACCTATGATGATCTATAAATTGACTGCCTTAGCTTTCCTGATATTGACGCCTCTTTTTGCCATGATTGTAACCTCTCTTTTGAGACTTAATAAAAAGGGACTTAAATTTCCAGATGTTGCACTTTTTCTCTTTGCAATAGAAATTGTACTTGTCTCAGGAAAATTTTTTACCCATAATTTACTGCCTTATTATCTTATTATCATGTCCCTGCTAGCCATCGTCATTTCACTATTGTTGGTCGTTCGAACTCAGTCGTTCTCTTACCATCGCTTCATGAAGTTATTTTGGCGAGTTGGCTTTTTAGTCACCTTTATTTTCTACCTTATTTTAGTTATCTTTATTTTTACACTAGCTTAGGCATCTCATCAACTGAGCTGACATCACAAAAGAGAACCTGACATCTCATGATGAGACGTCAGGTTCTTTTAGTTTGTTTGCAATACTTTACGAGGTTTAGTTCCTTCTGCTGGACCGATAACACCTGCTTCTTCCAGTTCATCCATCAAGCGCGTAGCACGATTGAATCCGACCGACAAACGCCTTTGAATCATTGAGGCACTGGCCTTTTGTGTCTCTAACACTAAAGCTTTTGCTTCTTCAAAAAGAGGATCGCCTTCAGCAGCTCCGCCATTTCCAGAAAAACCAGGATCATTGTCGCTAACTTCACCAGGATCAAAACTATCGTCATAATCAGCTTCAGCTTGGTCTTTGATAAAGTTTACAATTCGTTCCACATCATCATCTGAGATGAAAGACCCTTGCAGACGAACAGGGTGATTTTCATCAATCGGCTTAAAGAGCATATCTCCACGTCCTAAGAGCTTTTCAGCGCCATTTTCATCCAGAATCGTTCGACTATCTGTTCCTGAAGATACGGCAAATGCAATACGGGATGGCACATTGGCCTTAATCAGTCCAGAAATAACATCCACAGATGGTCTTTGGGTTGCAAGAATCATGTGAATACCTGCCGCACGCGCCTTTTGTCCCAGACGGATGATAGCGTCTTCTACTTCTTTACTAGCCACCATCATCAAATCAGCTAACTCATCCACAATAACCACAATCAATGGTAAAGGCATTTGCTTTTGCTCAGATTGCCTATTGTAATCCTCAACTTTTGCATTGTAACCAGCAATATTTCGAACCCCGACTTTACTAAAGAGTTCATAGCGATTTTCCATCTCATCAACCACTTTTTGCAACGCCTTGCTGGCTTTACGAGGATTGGTCACTACTGGAATCAGCAAATGGGGAATATCATTATAAACAGACAACTCAACCATCTTAGGGTCGACCATCAAAAATTTCACTTGGTCTGGTCTAGCCTTCATCAGAATACTTGAAATAATGCCATTAACAGCAACCGATTTACCAGAGCCCGTAGAACCAGCTACGAGTAGATGCGGCATGCGTGTCAAATCAAAACTTCTAGCACTGCCATTAACAGCTTTTCCTAGAGGAACTTCTAAAAGTTTATCGTCTGACGTGTTGGACTGTTCCCAGAGCTCACGGAAAGAAACGGTGGCAATTTCGGAATTTGGCACCTCAATCCCAACGAGAGACTTCCCAGGAATAGGGGCTTCAATACGAACATCTTTAGCAGCCAGAGCAAGCGCCAAATCATCAGCAAGATTTGAAATACGATTAACTCGGACCCCGACAGCTGGCTTGATTTCATATTTGGTGACGGAAGGCCCGATTTCTGCTCGCTCTACCTTGACATCAATCCCAAAACTTTGGAAGGTATCTTCAAGCACTTTGATGTTTTTGCGGACTAAGTTTTTCTCTTTGGACTGGTTTTTTGGTTTATCCGCCGCAAATAAATCAATCGTTGGGAGCTTATAAAGAAGATTGGTTTTTGGTGTGAAATCAACTTCAACAGGTTCATCCATATCCATCTCATCTTCAGAAAATCCTAAAGCAGATAACTGGTTGTCCTCAGCCCCAATTTCCTCCTCAGCATAAGCCAAGTCTTCTTGATCAAACAAGCTTGTCTCATCGTCTTTAAAATGACTATCATAAGAAAGAATTTCTGGCTCTGTTATCATATCATCAGCCAAATCATAGCTGGCTTGAGACTGACTATCCTCAACAATCTCTCCCGTCTCAGAATCAACCGTCAATTCTGCCAGACGTTTTTCTTCCTCTTGTGCTTGCTTCTCTAAAGCCTCTTGTTCAGCTAGTAACCGGCGCTCTTCTCGCTTGATAAACCGCTTTTCTTTATTTTCCTGATAAGCCATTGCTAGTTTGTTAACAGCCTCTTTCACAAAATGACTCACATCATAAATATCCCAGGGTGTCATTAAAAATAGACCTAGTAGAATAAACAGGAAGCCAATAAAGTAAGAACCAATGTTTGAAAAAAGAAAAGCCACTGGTTTGTAGAGAAGGGCACCAAACATCCCGCCACCTACAAATTCCGTCACACGAAAAGCCATTAAATCTCTAGTGATAAGACTAGCAGTCCCTCTAAAAACATCCTGGTTAATCATTTTGGGCATGGCAAACAGGTAGGCATGCCATTCAATTAATAACCCTATAAAAACAATGATAAACCCAGCAATAACACCATCTCTCTGGCGTAACCACTTAAAGAAAAAGAGGTACACCAAAATTGCTAGCATAAACGGATAAGCTAGGCTACCTACCATAAAACGAATGATATTATAAGCGGTAATCCCAAAAACGCCTAGTCGAATCATCGCAAAAACAAGCAAGAGAGCAATTAAAATAGATGAAACCATCCTTTTAATAGCACGTTGTCTTTCAATTTCTGCCTTTGTTAAGCGCTTTTTAGGTGCGCTTTTTTTCCTTTGTGTTCTTTTAGCCATAATGTCATTATACCATTTTTTGGACATTAGGAAATAGAACCTAAAAAAGCTGGCTATTTTAAGGGTATACTCCTTATCTTGTGCTATAATAACTGTCATAACATCCTTTTTAGGAATGTCAGATGATGAGGTGGGAAACGCTTCTTTTTAATTCCTTAACTGCTGTTTTCCTTTTCATTTATGGTAAAATTAAAGAAAATATTTCCTAGGAGTAGACATGAAAAAATTACTATCCCTCAGCCTATTAGCTGTTAGTTTACTTAGTTTAAGTGCTTGCGAATCCGTCGACAGAGCCATAAAAGGTGATAAGTACGTGGATGGAAAAATTGCGAAGGAAGAAAGTGAAGCAGCTTCAAAAGCCTATGAAGAAAATATTCAAAAAGCTCTTAAAGCCGACGCTAGCCAATTCCCTCAATTAAACAAAGAAGTTGGTAAAGATGAAGCCAAAGTAGTCATGAAAACTAGTCAGGGTGATATCACGCTGAAACTGTTCCCTAAATATGCTCCACTAGCCGTAGAAAACTTCCTCACGCATGCTAAAAACGGTTATTATGATAAGGTAACCTTCCATCGTGTGATTAACGATTTCATGATTCAAGCAGGCGATCCTAAAGGAAATGGTACTGGCGGCGAGTCCATTTGGAAAGGCAAAGATGCCAAAAAAGATGCTGGCAATGGTTTTGCTAATGAAATTTCTCCATTTTTATATAATATCCGAGGTGCTCTGGCCATGGCAAATGCTGGCGCTGATACTAACGGTAGCCAATTCTTCATTAACCAAAATAAGAAAAACCAAAGTAAGTCATTGTCTAGCGCTAACTATCCAAAACCTATCATTTCAGCCTATGAGCAGGGAGGAAATCCAAGTTTAGACGGAGGCTATACTGTTTTTGGCCAGGTCATCGAAGGCATGGATATTGTTGATAACATTGCTGCGGTTGCTGTTGGTCAAAACGATAAACCGGTGGATGACATTACCATTCATTCCATTGAGGTCATTAAAGACTACCGCTTTAACAAATAACAGACAACTACTTTTCAAGAACCATCGAGTGATTCGATGGTTCTTTTGTCGTTAAAAAAGCACCTCGATGATATTCTGATCAGAGTCAGTATATCACGTGAGGTGTTGGAAGTAAGAATGACTTATTCGTCTATTTTGATTTTGTCATCATCACTTTCTTGATATAACCTTGCTTAGGTGAGATAAAAAAACTAATTAGGAAAATGGCTGCTGATGTCAACACAATACTTGACCCTGCGGCAACATTGAAGGTGTATCCTAGATAGAGCCCTAATACAGAACTCAAAGCTCCGATAGCAGATGACATCACTAGCATGACTTTTAAACTATTAGCATAAAGATAAGCTGTCGCGGCTGGTGTGATAAGGAGTGCCACAATCAGAATGGTACCAACACTTTGCATTGCTGTCACTGACACCAAGGTCAATAATATCATCAGCATGTAATGATAAGCATTGACATTCATACCCATTGATTTGGCTAATATTGGGTCAAAGGACGTGATTAACAACTCTTTAAAGAAGAGAATAATGACGCCTAACACAAAAACAGACACCCCGATAGTAATCCATTTATCACTATCTTGCACTGCTAAGATATTACCAAATAAGATATGAAACAGGTCAGTCGAACTATTAGCCACACCGATTAGAATAATTCCCAAAGCTAAAAATGAACTAAAGGTTATACCAATAGCAGTATCTCCTTTGATAACAGAATTTTCCTTGATGTAAGTAATAATAACAGAGGCTAATAAGCCAAAAACAATAGCCCCAATAAAGAAGTTAATGCCTAAGATAAAAGAAAGAGCAACACCTGGCAAAACAGCATGCGAGATTGCATCTCCCATGAGAGACATGGATCTTAAAATGATGAAGCATCCTACGGCACCAGAGACTACACCAATGACAATGGCTGTTACCAAAGCATTCTGTAAAAAGTGATAAGACATCAAGCCTTCAAAAAATTTCAGAGACATTTACACCATCTCCTTTCCTAAAATCAAATGATTACCATAGGCTTTTGACAAGGTATCGACGGTAAAAACATCGTCAACTTTACCATAGGCCACCAAGGTTTTGTTTAAAATCAAGAGTTTGTCAAAATAATGTTCAACCTTGCTTAAATCATGGTGTACAATTAAGATGGTTTTCCCAGCTGCTTTTAGTTCTTTGAGAAGATCTACAATGATTTTTTCGCTGACCGAATCGATGCCAACAAATGGCTCATCCAAAAAGATATAATCAGATTCTTGAATCAAGCAGCGGGCCACTAGCATACGTTGAAATTGTCCGCCGGATAAGGATTTTATAGGGCGATTGCCAAAACCTGCTAAGCCAACCTGCTCCAAGAAGCGTTCAACCTGGTCGAATTCTTTTTTGCCAACACGACGAAAAAGCCCCAATTTACGATAGGTTCCGAGTGCAACACACTCCTTTACTGTAATGGGAAAATGATAATCAATCATGCTTCGTTGTTCAACATACGCGACCGTATGCCCAAGTTTACGACCATCCTTGTCATCAACCCTCACTTGACCCCTATAATCAATCAAATTGAGGACAGACTTCATAAAGGTTGACTTACCTGCTCCGTTTGGACCAATAATCCCAACAATCGCAGGGCCTTCAATGGTTAAACTGATATTATCTAGGGCATTGCTATCTCCATCATAGCTGACAGAAAGATTAGTAGTTGTAATCATATTGCTCTCCTTCTTAGAAATAAAACAAAGCACAACACTGAAGACGCTGTGCTTTATTCTTATCTTATTTTGCTAGACCTTCAGAAATTTTATCAAGGTTCCATTTCATCATCGCATAGTAGCTATCGCCATCCTCGCCTTTTTTGGCCACAGAATCGGTAAAGATTTCAGCATAGATTGGAATACCACTATCTTTAGAAACAGTTTCCATTGGACGTCTGTCAACACTTGATTCTACAAAAAGAGCAGCTGGTTTGACCACTTTCAATTTCTCAATCAATGATGACATTTGGTCAGGAGTTCCTTCTTCTTCGGTGTTAATCTCCCAAATGTAAGCTGATGGTACACCATAGGCTTTTGAGAAGTACTTGAAGCATCCTTCACTTGTCACAATCAGTTTTTTGTTAGCTGGAATAGCGTCAAATTTTGATTTGGCTTCTTTATCAAGTTTTTCTAACTTAGCAACATAAGCCTTAAGATTTTTTTCGTAAGTGTCTTTGTTTTTAGGATCTTTGGCCATCAATTGTTTGGCAATGTTTTTAGAATAAATAATACCATTTTCTAAATTTAACCAAGCGTGAGGGTCTTCTTTGCCCTTCTCACTTTCACCTTCTAGGTAAATCACATCAACGCCATCTGAAGCAGCAAAGTAATCTTTGTTCTTTTTCTTTTGAGCGTTTTTAACAAGTTTTGTAAACCAGGCTTGTCCACCATCTTCAAGATTAATACCGTTGTAGAAAATCACGTCTGCATTATTCGTTTTTTCGACATCCTCTGGTAATGGCTCATACTCATGCGGATCTTGCCCGATTGGCACGATACTGTGCAAATCAATCTTATCTCCTGCAATCGTTTTTGTCATGTCTGCAAGAATAGAATTGGTTACCACCACTTTAAGTTTATCACTCTTATCAGCTTGGCTTCCTGATGAGGAACAGGCTACTAACAGAAAAGCAGCTAAAAAGGCACTCAAAATGAGGCTAATTTTCTTTTTCATCACACATCTCCTTAGGATATATTATTTATTTAATTAAGTATAGTTAAATATAATATAAGGATATATTATTGTTGGTTTTTTGTCAAGATTTTTTCCTAAAAATCTGATATAATAATGATTATAAATAAGAGAAAGGCATATTGCTATGACGCCTAACAAAGAAGATTACTTGAAATGTATTTACGAAATTGGGGAACAAGAATCTAAAATTTCAAACAAGATGGTGGCTGAAAAAATGCAGGTTTCTGCGCCAGCTGTTTCTGAGATGATTAAAAAAATGATTTCACAAGGGTGGATTGTCAAAGAAAAGGCAAAAGGCTATCTGTTAACTGACAAAGGACAGGTGCTTGTTGCTAATCTTTATCGTAAACACCGTTTGATCGAGGTTTTTCTCATCCACCAATTGGGATACAATGCGCAAGAAGTTCACCAAGAAGCTGAGGTCTTGGAACACACTGTTTCAGATACGTTTATTGATCGTTTGGATGAAACCCTTGGTTTTCCAACTTTCTGTCCTCATGGTGGCACTATCCCGCGAAACGGACAGCCTCTTGTGGAAATAAACCATACAACCCTTAACACTATTACAGATCTGGGACGCTTCCGCCTGAGTCGCATCCATGACCAATTTGATTTAATTCAATATTTAGAAGCCCATGGACTTAAAATCAACACTGAGTTGGAGCTAACTCAAATTGACACGTTTGCAAAAACCTATACTATTCAGTATTTGGACAAAGAATTGATTATTCCTGAGAATATTGCCAAGCAGTTATATGTGACAGCTCTTTAAATGATAAAACAAAACCCTCAACTTCCGATTATTTAATCATAAGTTGAGGGTTTTGTTTTTTGAGAAATGTCTTTAGACAGCTAACTTTTCTAAAAATGCCATCAATGTTTGGGCAGATTTTTTGCCAGCTTCAATGATAAATTGGTCAAAGGTAATATTGGCGTCATGGGCTGCGGTATCACTCATAGCTCTTACCACGATAAATGGTTTACCTGTGGCATGGGCAGCTTGTGCAATTGCCGCTCCTTCCATTTCTACTGCTAGAACTGTAGGAAAGACCGTTTTAATGTTATCAATCTTATCTTGTCCCGCAATAAAACTATCTCCAGTTGCAATCAAACCAACTCGACTACCTGTTGATGACTGAGCTAAAACTTCTTTAAAAGTATTCACAAATTGGGGGTCACAGTTAAAATACAAAGGCTGCGCTGCCATTTGACCATAAGCATAGCCAAAAGCAGTCACATCAACATCATGATAAACCAACTGATCAGCAACCACCACATCACCAATGGCTAGACCTGGTGCTACCGCTCCTGCTGACCCAGTGTTGATAATGGCATCCACATCAAAATGATCTACCAAGATAGCAACTGTCATCGCAGACATGACCTTACCAATACCCGACTGCACTAACACTAAGTCATGCTGGCCCAATCGACCCGTATAGTAAGTGTTGGATAGCACTTGATGAACTTGACAATCCAACACATTTTCCAAAAGGAGGCGTAATTCTTCCTCCATAGCAGCGATAATTCCGATTTTCATAATAGTTCCTTATCTAGTTATAGGTAAAAGACAGCATAGACTAAAAGAGCGATAAGAATAATCACTGCAATAAGAATCAAGTTCAATTTGGATTGCAATTGACTCCGTCTAGCATTTTCGATGCGCCGACTCTTATAGATACGTTCTGATTCCTCATGGTCTGGCAAGGGCATGATTTTGGTGTCAAAATCCGCATACTCATCAGCTTCAAACGACTCTCCACGTTTAGCTTTTTCAATCACCTCATCAGTTAATAACGGCTTCCCCATTTACCGATCACCTCCAAACTGTAAGGCATAATATTGCAAAGCTATCAAGGTTTTAGCATCTGCTAATTTCCCTTGGGAAACGAGCTCCATACAGTCTTCATAAGTCAATTCTAATACCTCAATCACTTCATCCTCATCTTGAGGTTTAGGATTGGGTACCTTTTCAAGATCAGTTGCTAAATAAAGTTTGATTTTTTCATTACAAAAACCAATGGCTGTGTAAAACTCATATAGAAGGGATAAATGACCAGTATAAGCTGTCTCTTCTTCTAATTCCCGTGCAGCAGCTTCCAGCTCTGATCCCGATTCACCCACTTCCAACTTACCGGCTGGAATTTCATAAGAAACGGCTTCAATAGCTTTACGGTATTGTTTGACAATCACAATTTTCTTATCAGGAGTAACCGCCAAAACAGCAACGGCACCACGATGAAAAATCAATTCTCGTTTGGATTGCCCCAGATTGTTGGGAAGTTCAACATCATCCACAACAACTTTAAAAATATGACCATCAAAAATGACTTGTCTTTTCAGCGTTTTTTCTTCAAATTCCATGCCTGGCCTCCTTACTAAATAGATCTTGAATTATTTGCTTCGACTTGGGTGATGAGGAAGACGCTTAGCGTAATCTTCCTTGGTCACTTGGCGGCTGCGCCCAATAGCAATGCTATCAGCTGGTACTGTCTTAGAAATAGTTGAGCCAGCTGCAGTTAAAGCATTATCTCCAACTTCCAAAGGAGCAATGAGGGTTGAATTGCTGCCGATAAAAGCGTAATCTCCAATAACTGTCTGGTATTTATTTTGACCATCGTAGTTGACGGTAATAGTGCCTGCTCCAACATTCACTTTAGAACCTACTTGAGCATTTCCGATATAGGTCAGGTGTCCCGCTTTGGTTTTTTCTCCGATATGGGATCCTTTTACTTCTACAAAATTACCGATATGCACATCTTTAGCCAAGCTTGTTCCTGGGCGAATATGGGCGTAAGGCCCAACAGTGACGCCTGAAGCTAAAGTTGAAGATTCAATCATTGAGTTGGTGATGATACTTCCTTGACCAATTTCAGAATCCACAATATAAGTACCATTCGTCAAGACACATTCGGCTGCGATGCGTGTTTTCCCTTTTAAGGTCACATTTCCTTCAATTAAAACATCCGGTGCAATCTCAACATCGCTTTCGATATAGACTGTTTCAGGATTTTGGAAAGTCACCCCATTGACCATATGTTTTTTGGTGATGCGCTGGCGCATCACTGCTTCAGCAGTTGCTAAAGCCACACGATCATTAACACCAAGACTTTCATTGAAATCTCTGAGGGTGTAGGCGCCGACTTTTTCTTTATGATCTCTAAAAATGGAAATCACATCTGTTAGGTAATATTCCCCTTGGGCATTGTTTGTTGTAATGTTTTTAAGGGCTTCAAACAAACGCTTATTGTCAAAGACATAAGTTCCTGTGTTAATCTCTTTGATTTGTTGTTCAAAATCGCTGGCATCTTTTTGCTCAACAATTTTAATCACTTCACCATCCTTGTTACGGATAATACGACCATAGCCAAAGGGATCCTGCGCTGTGGCAGTCAAGATCGTAGCAACATTTTTATGGTTAACGTGAAAATCAATCAGACTCTTGAGGCTTTGACCGGTGATTAAAGGGGTGTCGCCTGCAATCACCAAGGTATGACCTTCTAGTCCTGCTAACTTTTCTTCGGCCATCATAACAGCATGTCCTGTGCCTAGCTGTTCTGTTTGTAACACAAACTCGGATTGGTCTGCTAATACGGCACGTACCATATCTGCTTTGTGGCCAATAACGGTCACATTTTGCTCAGGTTCAATCGCTGCTACGCTGCGAAAAACGTGTTCTAACATGGTTAAGCCAGAAACATGGTGAAGCACTTTAGGGAGGTCTGATTTCATGCGGGTGCCCTTACCCGCAGCTAGAATAATTGCATAATTTGTCATACGTTTTTCCTTAATAATGTGATAAATACCTTCCCATTATAGCATATTTTCTCATTTTTTCCTGAAACATCCTAGCATTCTCTTATCTTTTATAGTGTCACTTGAGGCTTGTTATGACTAAAAAAGACAGGACTTCAGCAATAAGTCTGTCTTTTTTAGGCATTTGCCTAGCTAATCTTTGATGATTTCTTCTTCGCGTTTGGCTAAAATCAAATAACCAACCGCTGAAAAAGCAGATAAGGCTGCAACGACAATATATGACCAAAACCAGCCAAAACCATCTGCCAAAATCGGCATCAGCCAGTTTGCTCCCATATTGCCGATGAGATAAGCTGTGACTCCTACAAAACCAATCGCTGTTCCTGCAACATTTAAAGGAACAAAGTTAATTGTTAAAATATTCACGATCAACTGTGGGCCATAAATCAATGACCCTAAAATACCTGCAATAACAAGCAACAAGAAATAGTTTGGAGAACCTGTGGCAGTCAAGCGTTCATAGACAAACACAATAGCCGCTAACACAAAAAGCCCAATAGCCCCAATCTTGGCCATTTTATTAGGATAACGAACCGCTAACCACGCAAATACCAGCGAGCCTGGAATAGCTACCCACTCTAACATTGAAATCGCAAAATGAATATGGGCCTCTGACATATTGGCTACTTGTGACAAGTAGATCGGCATCCAGTCTTCAATCCCAAAACGAACAAAATAAAGGGCCACATTGACAGCAGCAACAAGTAAGAGCGACGGGTTACAAAAAACGTATTTCCAGATGAGTTGCCAATAAGACAGATTATGCTTTTCTTCTTCACTGGCAACAGCTGATTCGCCCGCATCACCATACATCGTTCGAAGAGAGTCAAGGCCCTCAGACTCAGGGTTATCACCGCCAAGTTTCCAGCAGCACAAAGCAAACAAGAGCACTAAAATACCAGGGATTAAAAAGGCAAGTAAAATATTGCCATTAGCTGGTATCACCAAGCCCATACTGGTGAGCAAGGCGATGGTTAATGGCAAGAGGGCTGATCCCATGTTTTGAGAAATGTTCCATCCAGCGATAGCTCCGCCGCGTGTTTTATTTGGAAAATAATTGGCAATCATGGCTTGTGAGGCAGGTGCCAAGGCACCTTGTACGACACCACACAAGACTAGCAGTATTCCTAATACCACCATTGAACTATTGAAAAAACCGATTAAAATACAAATCAAAGCGCTTGCACCCAAGCTGATTGAAAAGAGCTTCCTCAAGCTAACACGATCCCCTAAGGCCCCCATATAGAATTTTGCTAAACCATAAGAAACGGTCAAACACGATAACAAGGTCGCAATTTGAGCCTTGTCCCAACCGTTTTGGACCATAATAGTGTTTGACATTAGTTTGAAATTGTTGCGTACCAAGTAGGCACACACATAACCAAAAAATGCGACAAAAAAGACGACCTTTTGACGGCGCAGAAATTGCGTAAACTTCTCAGGTTCTCTTTTGTTATAATCCTCTTCCATAAACAATTAAACTCCTACACTGTAATTTTTGTCATGACATTCTTTTAGTGTAACAGAGTTATGCAGCAGTGTCAACGCTTACAAATTTAGTTTCACTGCTTCTAGAGACCTTTTGGGGGCAGAATTTCCGAACGGTCATTTCTTAAATCGTTTTGCTTTATCATTATTTTAATCAAATCAATTCGTCAGGCATCTCTCATCTCACAAAGAAAGCCCAAATCCTGAACAAGTTATTTTTGCCAAAAAAGCACGAGGGGGTTAACCCTCGTGAAAACACGTCTTTCAACCATTACCATAGCACCTGCACAAAAGGCAATGGCTACCAGATTACCATCACGAATGAACAGCTCGCTCCAACACAGCCATAACTGCTCTGCTATGTTCCAAAGCCTGATTCACTTTCTCAAAGTCTCTTTGGTCAATCATATCCCTAAAAGCAAGGAATTCTTCATACATGCGGTGTTCATGTTTGTTAAGATTAGCCACTTCTGCTTCGTGACCGTGTAGACTTAACTGAACTTGAGGGAGGGTATTCGTTGCTCCAAGCACTGCAAGTGAGCCTTTGTTACCTTGAATAGTGGACTTGATTTCTGCCGTGCAATCCTTCGCCCCAATACAAACCACTTTAAACTGCTCATAGTCCATGACAAGCATACCTGACGTATCAATGCCCTTGTCCATATTGGCTAAATATTGAACCTTTTTGGGACTGCCAAATAGGCCTACCACAAAATGAATATTATAGATATTTAAATCGCGTAAGGCTCCGCCACCTTTTTGAGGGTCAAAGGCTGGTGCTATGTCACCTTGTTTAAAGGCATCATAACGAGACGAATACTGAGAATAGTTGCACTCTACAATTTTAATATCACCGAGTTGGTCAAGGTGCTCTTTAATAAAGGTCATGTTGCTCAGATACTGATTAGTAATCGCTTCTAACAAAATGAGCTTTCGTTCTTTAGCGATCACCACTAGTTCATCTAATTCCCCTGCTGTCAGGGTAAAAGGTTTTTCACAGATGACATGTTTGCCGGCTAGAAGAGCCTTTTTCGCCCCCTCATAATGCAAATGATTAGGGGTTGCGATATAAACGGTGTCCACATCTTCTGAGGCAAGAACACTGTCAAAATCACTTGTAGCTGTTGGAATAGCAAAGCTTTTTGCTAATTCTCTAGCCACATCTACACTACGAGGCGTGGAAACAATAGCGTTAAGGTCAATACCCTTAATTTCTTGTAGGACAGGTAAAAGATCTTTGACAATCATACCGGTCCCTAAAATGGCTAATTTCATCTTAATCTCCTAACTGTGGGTAAACCACTTGAAATTCTTCTAAAACAATGGGACTTTGTTCAGAAAAAACAAGCCCTGCCTCTTCAAAATAAGGTTGAAAAAAGTCCTGATGAGCCTGTCGCCACCAAGCCAAACTCCTATCCCCTTCTCCTTCTTTGTAAGCATGTTCTGCTGATACCTGTTCAAAAGGAAGCACCTCAACCTTAGTAATGTGAACAATACAAACTGCCTGTCCTTGTCCATCTAACACCACATCATAAGTTCCGACCTGTGGCAGAGGTTCCTGATCCAATTCATACAAATCATAAGCAGAAGCCGTTGCTGTTTTAATTCCTTTTAGGACGAGCTGTGCCAATAAATCCGGTTGAACCCCAAAGGCCCAAGCGTCAATCTCATCACCAATACTAGGATTAATCTTTCGATAGGCCTGCCATAATTCTTCTGCTGTCATTTTTTCTCCTTTATTTATCAAAGCTCTGATACAATGCCAACAACACATTTGAAGGACTTACGAGACTTGGTTTGCTGTTTAAACCCTTCTTTGAAATCCAAAATCCAAACGGTATAACCCAGCCAAATTCTAAGATAAATAGACCTCGGATGAACAGCTCCTGAAATACCTCTAACCTCAACTTCCGTTCCATCATCTTTTTCGTATTCTGTACGAACCAACCAAGAATTGCCCAAGCCAATCTCAATATACTTGGTCACTTCAAACTCCAGCCACCATCAACTTTAAGGATTTCTCCCTGCATCGCTCCTGCTTTTCCTGAAGCTAAGTAGAGGGTAAGCTCAGCAATTTCTGCTGGATCTAACCAGCGCCCAATCGGAGTTTCATCGGCCACCCATTGAGCCAAGCCTCCAGGTTCAAAATCCGCTTGTGTCATGGCCGTTTTAACGGCGCCTGGTGCAATGCCAAAAACCTGAATACCAGACTTGGCATAATCAAGAGCTAACTGACGGGTAAAACCTGCCAAGGCGTGCTTGCTAGCTGTATAAGCTACTCCGCCACCTCCTGCTAAAAAACTAGCAATAGAACACATGTTGATGATAATGCCAGAACCATTAGCAACCATTTGGGGTAAGTAATGGCGAGTGATTCGGATAGTAGCAAAAAGGTTGACCTGAAAAATTTTGTCAATATCGGCATCACTAATATCAAGTAAGGGCTTATAGTCGTCGAGGATTCCTGCGGTATGGCATATGATGTCCACATGTGGTGCAAAGTCGTGAAGCGCAGCTAAATCGCCGCTAAGGTCCAGTTGTAAAAACTGAAAGTTACCGGGCAAGTCAGGCTTAGCCGACTTGTCAACGCCATAGACTGCGTAGCCATTCTCCAAAAAAAGACGAGCCTGCGCTAAGCCGATGCCTGATGATACTCCTGTGATGAGGACGCGTTTAGTCATGAACTTCTACCCAATCGGTGGCTAGCACATCACATGGGGTTGGTGCCCACATGGAGAAGCCCTCTCCCTCGCCAGACACATTAATCAAGAAGTAAGGCGTTACTTCAAGTGCTTGGCCATTTTGTTCGATGCTATCAAAGAGTTGGACATAGTTTTCAGCACCTCCCCAGCCTGTCCGAACATATTTTCTCTTTGCTTTGAGGCCTGGTAAAATCTCTTCAAATGTCATGGTTTTCTCCTTTGTCTCTGTTAACGATTGTGAGGTGTTGTCTTCTTGTCAGTCCCAATTGTCATAGGAAACTGCTTGACTTCTTTTAGGACATTACGCCAAAAAAGAGGGGGTATTGCGACAATTATAGCATAAGGCTCTCTTTTTTACCATTGGAGAGAAGCCCATTTGTCCGAGAATGTCCACTTGAAACAAGTATGCTTCGAGATGACCTAAAACCAGCTGTTAAGCTATCCAACTGAGGCAAAAGATGACCCAACTGAAAGAAATGGCGATCATCAAAAAAGACCAATTTTGTTCACTTGGTCTTTGTCTTATCCATTCTCAGCCTTATCAACTATTAGAAGATCAACGGTTATTAAATTGGAAGAAGTAAGGGAGTTTAAGCTTTGCGAGTTTCTCGTGCCACTCTGGAGAAAAGTTTCCTTCTGTTCCTCGATCACCTGGTCCTGCATAGTTGATAAAATTCTTTTCATTCACTGAAAGAATCTCTTTTTCGGTAAGACAAGGGGCTGAAGTTCGATGAGTTGGCCCTTCAAAAGTTGCTTTAACAGTTTCAGACGTAACCTCACATGGTTCTGAAACTTTGTGAGGAGTTGGTCCTTCAAACTGTAAAGTAACGTTATCAGCGCTTACGGCACCGCCAGTGATGAAAAACATTGTAGTAATCGCTGTTAATCCAGCAATCTTGTATTTTGACATGATGTATACCACTCTCCTATATCGTTGTACTGTCGAGTACGCTTTTATTATAGCAAATAGTTTTAATAAAATAGATATTTTTTATAAAAAAATAATATAAAGCTCATTTTTATATTACATAATATCATTTTATGCTCATCATAAGTTCTCATAAAGACCTTCAACGATTGTCCTACTCATTTTTTCTCCTACTTTAATAAATACCTTGTCCATAAGATAAATCCAACAATGCCTAACCATTATAATCCTATCCTTTATCTTTAATCTCCCAATTTCTGACAATCTGCTTAACACTTGACAACCGTCAAACATGATAAAAGCACCCTGAACGTTAGATGTTAACTCTAGCGTTCAGGGTGCTGATGTTTATCATTTAGATTGTTTAGTTCCTTATCTGGTTAATCGAATTGGCTTAAATCAAATGATGTGCCCTTTTGTTTATCTGGTAATAGCAAGGCGACGACTAAGCCAAGAAGCGTTGGTAACAACCATCCCATTGAAACCGCGTGAAAAGGCAGTAGTTCCACTAAATGTGTTAAGGCGTCTTGGTGAACTTGGCTAGCTAAGACCTCAATAAAGGAGACTAAGGTCACTAAACCAATGGTCAGAGACATTCCTTTTTTAGATAAGGGAACCCATTTGTTCATCAAAATAATCAGTATCATCACGATAACAATTGGGTAAAGGAGAGTCAGCACTGGAATAGAAAAGGTAATTACAGCATTCAAACCTAAATTAGCAATCAAAAAGCCAACAAAGGTAAAAACACTAGCAAAAAACGTGTAGCTACCAAAACGGAAGCTTTTAGCAAAAAATTCAGAGACTGACACAATCAATCCAACCGTTGTGGTAAAGCAAGTCAGAGTGACCATAACACTTAAGAAGAAGCGGCCAAAGGAACCAAATAAATGGTAAGAAGCTTGTGACAGCACGTAAGCTCCCTTATTAATATTAGGATCAGCCAAGACATCTGCTGGGACAGGAAACTTATTTCCCAAAAAGCCCAGACCGATATACAAGATACTAAAAGCGACGCTGGTGACAATGCCTACTACCCAAATAGTCGAGAGGTATTCTTTTTTACTTTGAAATCCAAATTTCTTGAGGGTTTCTGTGGCCACCAAACAAAAGGCAACAGCCGCCAGGGCATCGAGAGTATTATAACCAGCAAGAATACCAGTACCAAAAGCTTTCCCTGCATACTCAACACTTGTTTTAGCACTATCGTTATGGCCATAAACAACAGCTCCTACTAGGACAAGTAATAAAATGAGCAGGGCAAATGCTGGTGTCAAGAGTTTACCTACACTATCTAAAATACCATTTGGTCGAATAGCAAGCAAATAGGCGGCCACAAAAAAACAAGCGGAAAAGAGCAATAAAGCGATAGGACTGTGCCCCACAATTGGGCTCAAACCAACTTCAAAAGAAACAGTTGCCGTTCTCGGAATAGCAAACAAGGGGCCGATAGTTAAATAAAGGATAACAAGGAATGTGAGCGAAAACCAGGGACTAAACTTTTGAGCCATTTCTGTCTTGTAGCCACCATTCGTCACGGTACCTAAAAGCAAGGTCAAAATAGCTAAGCCAACACCTGATAAACAAAATCCTAGAATAGCTGGCCAAAAGTCTTGACCTGATGCCACTCCCAAAGCTGGTGGAAAAATGAGATTCCCTGCTCCGAAAAAAATACCAAATAAGAGTAATCCTGTTAAAAAGCCTTTTTTTACCATAGGCGACCACTTATGCTAATCCCCTGACTAGCATCCTTTCCATAAATTATACCCTTTCAAATGAGTGTAGCAATCCTAATGACCAGGTATTAACGCTCTTCATTTGAATAGTTGGTTTTTATTATAACAAAATTTAGAAGAAATACCATAGTTTTTCAAAATTTTCTAACTATTTCGACAGTTGTTCGTTTAAGGATAATCAGTGAGAATAACTTCTGTTCTAATGCGATTTTAAAAAGGCTAAAAGGAGCTGAGATCGCTCTCAAACTCCTTTACTTACTTTTCAATGCAACTCCTCTAAATCATGCAACTTTGACACTCATTGATTGTGTCTGTAAGTCCATTTTTATCTACACTATCCAACTGGCTATCCTCGTCGTATTGTTCACTGCCTGCTAAAACTTCTTGTCTCACTCGAACATAGTAAATCGAAGCGCATTTTAGTTTAAAAGCTTGAATATAAGAACGGTTAAGATCACGTGTGGTAGCCTGATCAGTCATAAATAAAGTCAATGAAATAGCTTGATCCACATGTTTTTGAGCTGCTGCTACAATCTTAATAATGGGTTCTGGACCCATTTCATAGGCCCCACGTTCATAATAAGCATAATTTTCTTGATTAATCTGATAAGCCGGGACATAAATTCTACCTAAATTCCCCTCTTTACGCACTTCAACAGGAGCAACAACTGGCTGTAAACTTGGAGTGCAAGAAGATAAGTAACTGATTGACCCTGTCGGAGCGACGGCCAATAAATGTGCATTGGCTAAGCCATAGGTTTGAATATCCCTTACCAATGCCTTCCAATCAGCAACAGTTGGTAATTGGAAGCCATAACTTTTTAACAAGGCAGCAATCCGTTTTGTTTTAGGTTTGGCATCTTCTATCACATACTGCTTAAAGTAAGAACCATCGGCATAGGTCGACCGTTCAAAATCTGCAAAAGCCCCCTTTTCTTTAGCCAATTGACAAGAGGCTTTAAAAGCGTGATAGGCCATAGTATGGAAAAACAAATCTGTAAAGTCAACAGCTTCTTCTGAATCATAGTAAAGATGATTAGTTGCCAAAAAGCCATGTAAATTCATTGCTCCTAGACCAACAGCGTGATTAGCTGCATTGCCTTTTTCAATAGAAGGGGCGCAAGACAAATCAGAAGCTCTTGATACTTGATCTAAAGCTCTGATACTTGTCGTGATTAGCTGGCTAAAATGTTTGGCATCAGTCATGGCTTCAGCGATATTGATTGACCCCAGATTACAACAAATGTCTTCTCCAATGTCTTTGAAGCTCAGATCATCGTTGTAGGTACTTTCTGTACTCACTTGAGCAATTTCAGAACATAAGTTTGACATGACAATCCGTCCTTTTTGAGCATGAGGATTACGCTGATTGACTGTATCATCAAACAAGAGGTAAGGGTATCCAGACTCAAAATGCAATTCTGCAATCAATTGGAAAAGTTTTCTAGCGCTGATATAGGTCTTTTTAATGGCTGGATTGGCTAGCAGTTTGTTATATTCCTCTGTGATGGAAATGTCTGACATGTCCTTACCATAAACGCGTTTAATATCGTATGGCGAAAAGAGGGCCATTGCTTTGTTTTCTTTTGCCAATTGAAAGGTAATATCTGGAATAACTAACCCTAAGGCTAGTGACTTGATACGAATTTTCTCATCGGCATTTTCTCTTTTAGTATCCAAAAAGGTAAGAACTTCTGGGTGATGGGCATGTAGGTAAACGGCACCTGCACCTTGACGCTGTCCTAATTGGTTGGCGTAGGAAAAGGAATCTTCTAATAATTTCATGACAGGAACGATACCCGTTGCCTGATTTTCAATTCCTTTTATTGGTGCCCCAATTTCTCGAAGGTTGGTCAAGCATAAGGCCACCCCTCCTCCTCTCTTAGACAGTTGAAGACTGGTCCCTATTGCCCGTGAAATGGATTCCATATTATCTTCAATACGCAGCAGATAGCAAGAGATATATTCTCCCCGTCGTTTTTTACCAGCATTTAAAAAAGTTGGTGTTGCTGGTTGAAATCGCCTGTGTAACATGTCCTTTATCAAGTTAAATAGTAACGTTTGATCCCCATTTGCTAAAAAGAGAGCATTCATGACCACACGGTCTTCAACTGTTTCTAGATAATACTTGCCATCTAAAGTTTTTAAGGCATAAGATTGGTAAAATTTCATGGCTCCCATCAAGTTTAAAAAACGATAGTCTTGTTGGTAGGCATATTGAAAGGCTTCCTTGATAACGTCATCAGGATAGAGATCAAAGATAGCTTGCTCATAATAACCTTCCTTAATGAGATAAGCTAGTTTCTCTTCTAAAGATGGAAACATCATTAGATTGGGAGAAATCTGTTCGTCTAGGTAGCGCTCAACAGCAATGGCATCGCTATCAAAATGGTAGCTTCCGTCTGTTTTTTTAAAGCGGGTTAAGGCATTGAATGAGAGGTATGACTCATTGGGGTGTGACATGAGGTTGTCCTTTCTGTATTGTATTCATCGGTCTGTTTTTAAGTTTCGGGTGTTTCTGATGTCGATAGCGGGCAAAGATCGCCTGTACCTTTTTGACATCTGTAGTGGTCCCTAATAGCTCAAATTGGTGTAAAAGAGGCACCTGTAATTTTTGAGAAATGATAGGTCCTGCAATGGCAAAGGTATCTCCAAAATTGGTATTTCCAGAAGAAATCACTCCCTTACAATGCTTACGATTAGTAGGGTTATTGAGAAAATGAATGACCTGTTTAGGCACTGCTCCTTTAGCATCTGAACCGCCCGCAGCATAGGTTGGTACAATCAGTAGGTAGTCAACACCTACCTCAACTGGGCTATCATCTATCGAGATACGTTGGGCGGGCAACCCTAATTTTTGCACGAAGCGATGGGTGTTATTGGACTTAGATGAAAAATAAACAATAATCAGCTCTGCCATCCCTTAAAACTCCCAATCGTCATCGGTGGTTTCTTCTGTTATGCCCATGACATAAGAAGAACCATTCCCTGAGAAAAAGTCATGATTTTCATCTGCACGCGCGGATAGCTGGGCAAAAACTTCTGGTGAAACGCGTGTTTCTTCTTCTGTAAATGGCGACTCGTATCCCAAATTTTGAAGAAACTTTCCAGCGTTATAGAGGCTGAAACGAATAGCGTCTTCTGCCAAGTCAAAACCATCGTACAATTCTTTTAAATAAGCTTTTTCAAGATCAATCAACTCATAGAGCAAGTCAAACACAAAGGTCTTCATCTCAGCCTGTTTTTCTGGACTAAGACCTGCTACTTTTTGTTGGTATTTATAGCCACTGTAATAATTGTGAATCACCTTATCCCGCAAAATGAGGCGAATGATATCAGAGGTGTTTGACATTTTCCCGCGAGCTGATAAGTAAAAAGGAAGGTAAAAGCCGCCGTACAATAAGAAACCTGGCATCATAGCTGCTGCCACTTTTGACTTCAACGGATCATTGCCAGTATAGTAGGGGATTAAGACACGCGCTCGTTCTTGTAGACTTTGAGTGGAAACCACCCATTCATGAGCTTCTTCAATTTGTTCGCTGCTGCAAAGAGTCGAAAAAATTGTCCCGTAAGACCGTGCGTGAATGGCAACCATAAAGGCAAAATTCGTGTAGATGACTTGCTCATGGTCTGTTTGTGAATGCTGAATTTGTGCCACATCTCCAACAGTTGCTTGCACCGTATCTAGCAGCGTTAAGCCAGTATAAGTTCTGGTGATTAATTGCTGCCAGTCCTCACCTAGAGACCGCCAAGAGGTTAGGTCATTAGAAACAGGGACTTTTTCAGGTAACCAAAAATTCTGGGTGACACGGTTCCAAACCTCCAAATCCTTGTCGTCATTGAGGTGATTCCAGTTAACCGAACGCAACTGCTTTTTGGTCTTAGATAAGGCGTAATCAATTGGCGATTGAGATCGCTCATAGTAATGTTGAGTCATTCGTCTCCTTCAAGGCTTATATTTTCACAAGAGTAACTAGTGCCATTAAGCCTAAGATGTCACTAGATGAGAGAAAGAACGTCACTGAGTTTTAAGTAGCACAAAAAGACTTGCAGTTAAGCAGCGCTTTTCTATTGGTAAATGTTAGGTGCTTGAACATTCCTATTTAGAATGTTATCAACTGTCTTATTGAACAACCATCACTGTTCGTTTTTTCTCGAAAATTAAGTATACTTAATTTTTTTATAAAACCATGATACCACAAGATATAGTGCTTTGCAATATTTTTGTGACAATATATAGTAGCACAACTTCTCCAACACCGTCATACTGTAGTTGTAAAGCTTATGCAAAAAATAACAAACAAACGAACAGAATCATTTTTTAAGGGACAAAAGGTAATTCTAGAGTGACAAAACGAAGGTTTTTATATGTCTGTATGTATGCAAGACAAAAAGGCCGGGACAATTGTCCACGACCTTTTTCATGTTTTGTAATGCTTAAAATAGTTTCAGTTAGCAACTTCTGGAATTTAACCAATCACACTTCCATTTGCGACAGATGGATCAACGGTTAAAACCGTTAGCTGATCCCCATGCTCTGCTGATAGAATCATCCCTTGACTGATGTATTTTTTCATCATTTTACGAGGTTTGAGATTAGCAACAATTTGTAGTTTTTTGCCAACTAATTCTTGTTCGTTGGGATAGAATTTGGCAATACCTGACAAGATTTGACGGTCTTCCCCATCCCCTGCATCTAATCTAAAACGAAGCAATTTATCGGAACCTTCCACTTTTGATACTTCCTTGACTTCTGCCACACGAATTTCCACAGCATCGAAGGTTTCAAATGTGATGTCGTCTTTTTCAGATTTGAGCTCGACATCTTCAGGTATCCATTCTTTTTCTTGGGAAATAGCTGAGCTACTACCCATTTGAGCTTTGATATAGTCGATTTCAGCTTCCATGTCAAGACGTGGGAAAATCGGTGTCCCTTTGGCAACAACCTTTGTATTGTCAGGGAAATCTGCTAAAGCAAGAACTGACAAATCAGAAACAGGTTCCAAACCAAGTTGTGCCATGATAGCAGCTGATGTTTCAATCATAAATGGTTGAATCAAATGAGCAACCACACGCAAGCTGGCTGCCAAGTGTGCCATGACACTGGCCAATTGAGCTTTGTCTCCATCTTCTTTAGCTAGCACCCAAGGAGCTGTCTCATCAATGTATTTGTTGGTACGAGCAATGATAGTCCAAATGGCTTCTAAGGCGCGTGGGTAATCCACCGCTTCCATGTACTTATGATAGTCGGCCAACTGAGCATCGATCAACTGACTTAACTCAGTATCAAAGGCAGTCCCGTTGTCAACGTAAGCTGGCACCGTGCCATCAAAATACTTGTTGATCATCGCAACGGTACGATTCAATAAATTACCAAGATCGTTGGCCAATTCATAGTTAATACGACCCACATAATCTTCAGGGGTAAAGGTACCGTCTGAACCAACCGGCAAGGAACGCATGAGGTAATAACGAAGAGGATCAAGTCCAAATCGCTCAACTAACATTTCTGGGTAAACCACATTGCCTTTTGATTTAGACATTTTACCGTCTTTCATAACAAACCAACCATGGGCAATTAAGCGTTCGGGCATCGGTAGATCAAGCATCATCAACAAGATTGGCCAGTAGATACTGTGGAAGCGCAAGATATCTTTTCCAACCATGTGGAAAACCGTTCCATTCCAGAATTTGTCAAAGTTAGCATGGTCCGTTTGACCATAACCAAGGGCTGTCGTATAGTTTAGGAGGGCATCAATCCACACATAAACCACGTGTTTTGGATTTGATGGAACAGGTACACCCCAAGTGAAGGTAGTGCGACTGACTGCTAGATCTTCTAGACCTGGCTCAATAAAGTTTTTCAACATTTCATTCATACGACCATCTGGTTGGATAAAGTCAGGTTGCTCTTTAAAGAAAGCTACGAGACGGTCAGCGTACTTGCTAAGGCGTAGGAAGTAAGATTCTTCTGATACCCACTCTACTTGGTGACCAGAAGGAGCAATCCCTCCAATAACCTTACCGTCTTCATCTCTAAAAACTTCTTCTAGTTGGCTTTCAGTGAAGAATTCTTCATCAGAGACAGAATACCAACCAGAGTATTCACCAAGGTAAATGTCATCTTGCGCCAGTAATTTTTCAAAAACAGCAGCAACGACTTCTTCGTGGTAATCGTCAGTTGTCCGGATAAATTTATCATAAGAAATATCTAGCAATTGCCAAAGGTCTTTGACATCCTTTGCCATGTTATCAACATAAGTTTGAGGGCTAATACCTGCTTCTGCTGCCTTGGTTTGAATCTTTTGCCCATGTTCATCAAGTCCTGTGAGATAGAAGACTTCATGTCCCATCAGGCGCTTGTAGCGTGCCAAAACATCACAGGCAATGGTGGTATAGGCAGAACCGATGTGTAGTTTACCAGATGGGTAGTAGATGGGTGTCGTAATGTAAAATGGTTTTTTCATCATAGTTTCCTTTCAAAATCATACTCAAATGAAAGTAGGATTGAGATATATCGTATCAGACCTCGTGGTTTTCTGTTGAAACACCGTTTATCAAGGCAAATGAAACCTTCTTTATCAGTCTCCTGTTAAGAAAAGGTTAGCTGAAAACAAACAGCCATTAATGGTTTATTATACCATATTTTAGAGATGAGCAAAACCTACCTTTCTAAGGAAAAACTGTTATCTCTTCAAAGATAGAGGCTTTAAATCAATTGATGTGACTTCGGCTTAAGCTCTTTTAATGGGTTTGATTTTCGTTTGAATATGGTAGAATTCCTGAGCCAATAAATAATTGACATACAGCAGCGGAATCAAGATAGGTGTGAGAGCATATTCATCATAAGTTAAGGACAAGATGGTGGAGCAAACCACTCCGCAGGCAAAGGCTAAAATCACAATCAAGGTGTTGCGGCCAATATGGGTAATCTCTTGATTCTTTTCATAAAGTCCCTTGGTTAATAAATAGGCGGCATTTTTGATGTTTCCTGTCATCATGACATTAGCATAGCTAGCCCCTCGTAAGGTCTTAAAGGTGTCCACTTGAATAGAAGCAAAAAAAGCCAAGGCTGCCACCGTAAAATTGGAAGGGAGAAAAGGCGTGAATAAGGCTGTTCCAAAAGCAATCCCTGTTAAGATAAAGCTTGATAATAAGTACCAGTGCAGTCCTTTTTGCTTTGCCCAGCGGTGCATGAAGTAGGTAAAAGACTGTCCAAGCATAAAAACGAGCATGGGAAGTAAAAATTGTAGTGCCTCTTCCAGTTGCTTTTCTGACAAACGGATAGCAAAAGATAACAGATTCCCTGTTTGCACACCGGCAAAGCGTTTGCCTTGGGTCATATAGGTGAAGGCATTGACATAGCCACTGATAAAACAGAGCATCATGGCACATCGCAACCCCTCATAAACTTGATATTTTTTTCGTTTCTTTCTCGACATAATTACCCTTTTAATCCCCTTTTCTAACCTCACATTGCAAAAGAAAAAATACTGAAGAACAGTATTTTGCTCGCTTTAAGGAGAGTTTACTACCTTTCTCGGTAAGCACATCACTAGTAGTCAATTCTTAACAAAGGTGATGACCCTCCAAATGATAGGCTTAGTATAGCACATAAAGCCTGTTAAATCAATCCTCTCAGCTACTTCCTCAGCAGCTTTACTTCCCTATTCTGACATCAAAAAAGCAAGTTTGTCACTTGCTTTTTTGATTGTCTCTCCTATTATTGCTGGTCATTTGGTTCCACTATGGTAAATCCTTTAAGAAAATGATCATCTATCAATTCTGCTTCGAAGTGATCGCCAACTTTTAAGAAGGGTAAAAGATCTGTCGTCTCACTACTTGCTTTGACTTTATACACATTGCCATCAGAAGCAAGGTAATAAACGGTTGTTCCTGAAATGATTTGGCTGGCTAATTGTTCAACCTGTCCCGAAACCATCTTAGCTTTTTTATGAGAAACAGTGGCTGAGGACAAGGAACTGGTATCACGATCCGTAAACTGAGCGATGAGGGTCTGAATGTTATTATTGACGGTAACTTGCTGGTAATCTTCAGCATCTACAAGGGCATAGGACTTAACGAGACCTGCTGCGTCTTTTAATGAAATCAAATAATAGGCTTTGTCATTCAGTTTAACAAGCGTCGGTGCAGTTGCCGAATAGTTTTTCTCTTGCACTTCTCCTTCTGCAGATTTCATGGCAGAGCGTTCAGTGGCCGAGGCCAACTTGTAATTGGTAATTTCTCTTGTCCGCATATTAACCAAGATAAAGCCAAGATTTGACGAATCGGCCGTTGCTGATGTAATACCTGTGTAGAGGTAAATGTCAGAACCAATGGTGATGTAATTGTAACTATCAGTCGTTTGTTTGACGCCTGTTTGACTAAAGACGGTATTCCAGTAGCCATTTTGATAGGTGTAATGGTCATTAACCCTTTCCAACACATTCTCAGAAGAGTAAACACGGTCTACCCATCTAGGTACTGATTTCAAGTTATAGTATTTAGATTTCCCACTAACAGCATCCAATAAGATGACTCCTGTTGGGTCTTGTGAGGATAAGCCAAATTTTGGTGCATAAGTTGTTGCGACATAATAAGGATTGCCGTTATCGTCTACCTCAAAAGATGGATCAGCAAAAATGGTCATTGGGTATTGGAAACGCAAATGCCTCATGGTGTCACGCAAGAGATATTCTGAATGAGAATACTTCATGGCCTTGTTTAATTTGACTAGCTCTGCTTTACCTGTAGTCTGATTAACCTTGACATAGTAATCAATTCCCTCTTGACGGTTGGTCACCCATTTCCAAAAAGACTTGTATTCCAGAGGTGAGACGCGGTAAGGGCGCTTACCGATAGTGATCTGACGGTATTCGTCTGAAATACCAAACTGAGAAACTTTATCAATGGTTCCTAAATAAGTATCGCCAATTTTTTCGGCAGAATCACGGTCCAATAAAGCTAGCGCTGATAAATCCGTTTCTGGAAAATCCTTGTTGAAGTCGGCGTTTTTAACCTCAATAACCTGGGCATAAGACTTGGCACGAAAGAGTTTTGTGTTAACCACTGTAATCAATGAGAGAATCCCTACAAGCGTTACAATGACTAAGGTCAGCCACTTCACCAAACCCGTTAAGGAATGCTTGGAAAAACTGCCCGTGACATCTTTACGACCAAGCCCTTGTTTAAAGGAACGGGTTACCGTCGTTGTCATGTCAAAGGCTGATAGGATAACCAAAGTGATTAATAATAGAATCAGACCAAAAATCACAAAAGACCAGAAAGCTAAACTCCATATATTTAAAGCTGGCAAGTAAATCCAGTAACATGCTGCTAGCAAGAGGAAGTCTAGCCCAAATAATATCAGCGATAGCCTTTTTTTCATCATAATAATCTCCTAACCAAATGAAACTCTTAATCTAAAAGCTTTTCTTTATTGTATTTTATCATATTTCACCTTAAAAAATGTTAAGAAACCTTAAAAATCAAAGAGGGAATGGCCTTTTACCACTCCCTCTTCAACTTTTCTTCGTCTGTTAGATACTTGCCTTCAATTTAAACAAAAGTACTAGTTTTTTTAGTTTTAAACCTTCAGAAATGTTAATCCATTTTTTTACGGCTAAATAGAGCGGCTAAGCTAATCAGTAAGAAGCCAAGTATACTCCATTTCACCAGTGCCTTATCACCTGTTGTTGGTAATTGAACTGCCGCTTCTGACTTTTTCTGATTTTGTGAAGTGCTTACCACCGTCGGTACCGCAGAACTCTCTGTGTTCGTCTCAACTGAGGTAAGTCCCTGTTGATGATTATCTGAGACAAGCAACTGCTCACTTGCATCCTTCACTAGGCGTAAGGCTAACTCATGAACTTCATTTTGTTTAGCCTGCACCCTTGTCTCTCCCTCAATACGATAGCCTTTTGGCAGGGTTACCACAAGTTGATAACTGCCATCTCTAACTGTTTTTCCATAAGCCTTTGGAACATATAGAGATTGGTTGAGAGGAATCAAGTGGCCTTGAAGCGTTTTAAGACTAACCTGACTGCCTTCTGGTAACAAGCGATCAAAATGAACCGTCACTTGAGAAGAATCCATTTTTGCCATCGCAAAGGCAATGTGTTGGAAAGGGTTATGTTCCGTTAAGGTAAAGCTAACTACCTTGTCAGATTGCAGCTCAATAAGATTAGTGTCATAAGTCAACAGTTCAACCGTATATTGTCCAAATGGTAATATCAGGCTGTTAGATGAGTGGTTGAAATAATCCAAAGTCTCAATCGGTTTACCAGTTGCATCGCGGACAAGATAGGTAAAGCTAATTGGGTGTTTTCCTTCTAGAACATTCACATCTAGCGCCAAACTTAAGACTCCTCTTTCTTGACCCACCGCTCTTAGGTTGGGTAATGTCGTAAAGGCAACATTACCAGCCTTATCTTCCACAAGGTAATAATAATCTCCTGGAGACACGCCCTCTACTGTTGGAATGGTGTAAGAGCCGTCTTCATTTTGAGGAATCAGAACCTTGTTATCAGTAACGGAAACAGAATGTTGGGACTCGACGACATCAAATAGTCGACCATTTTTCTTAGTGAGATAAAACACCTCGACACGAGCAATCCCTGAGCTACTAATCGCCTGTGGCTGCCCTGGAGTGAAGAACTCAACGTCATCATCCTTACGGAAACTCCCTTGCGTCAGGATTGGTTTGTTATGATTCACTGATACTTTGAAGACCTTCTCCTGCGCGTGATTATTGGCATCATGATAGGTGATAACGTATTGGTAACTGCCAGATAGAACTTTCTCACCTCCAGCAGTGATCCCACGCCAAGCAGTACTTTCAATATCTGATAGGTCTGCACCTGGTTGACTGAACCAAATAGGCGTTAAACGTTGTTGATCTTCTGCAGCAAAAACCGTGACCTGTAAGTTATTATAGGTCTTGTTTGGCAATCCTTTGAAAGCTACAAAGTCTTTATTAGCATCGTCATTTGGTGAAATAAAGAAGTCTTGATCTAGTGTCACCAATTGACTGTGAGGACGATTGCGGTGGCTGACGGCTAGCTGAGCTTGGTTGGTAACCAATCCGGTATCAGTTGCTACCATGTCAAGATTATCCTCGTAACCAACTTTTTTCTGATAATTGCCATCTGTCAGTGTCAGATGCACCAAGTCATTGCCGATAGTTTTTGGTAAATGGTCCCCTAATTTAGCAATGGCAATGTTACCTGCAAAGTCTTCCACCATATAATAAAAGTTACCTAGTTCTGCCTTATCAAGCGGCTAGATGAAACCACTATCTGCTTGATGAGCCACAAATTGTTTATTGTCTGCTACAGAAACATATTTGTAACCATTGTTAATGCTAATAGTGTAAGGTTTGTTATCTTTAGTTTCCAAGTAAAAGACACTATCTCTTAGAACACCAGACGGACCAAGATCTTCTATGGCCGCTGGACTGAATTGATTGGTTCTTGGATCAAATGTTACCTGATTTAAAAGAGGTTTTTGACGATCTAAAATTAACTCAAACGTCATTTCCTGACGTTTGGCACCGACCACATCTGGGTAATAAGATACCACATAATGGTAATGACCATCCGGTAAATCAGCACCTGTTGAAGATTTGCCAGAAAATTCTGTTTGGTGAAATCGCTAAGACAGGCTGTCCTTGATTGTTTCGACCTAAGATGAATTTACCATCTTGATTTCTAAATGTCCCAAGAGTATGCAAGCCATTATCTGAGATAGTCGCTGTCGAGACATTAGTATCTGTTCCTAATGTCACTAAGCCGGTGAAATGTTTACCAACATAAATATCATCTTTAGGACCTGACTCATCAAAATAAAAGCCTTTTTCTCCTTTAGCTTTTAGCTGGTAAATTGATTCTTCGACGACCGCAAGGTTTTCAAACTCGCCTTTAAATCCTACAAAAGGAATCGTAACCCGGTTGTTTTGTTGATTGTTACTATCCACAAAACGCACAAATCCTTCTAAATAATAACCGTTTGGCATTTGCTGACTTAGCTCTTCTGTGAAAGCTGACGCATCCAGAGTGATAGTGATTGTTTTTTGACCATTGGCAGGAACTTCAATGATTTCACCCAGATAGGTTTTTAGCAAGCGAGAGGTCAGGGTAAATCGCCCTTCTTCAGGATTGACTTTATCTGTTAACAACTCTGTCTCATAGCGCAAGCTTTTAGCTTCTTGAGATAAATTATGAACAGTTACCTCAAATGAAAAATTATCTGTGACATTCCCCAAAGAGATGCTGCCGTAGTTGTCTTTTCCTGTTACATAAAGGCCACTGCTTACCGCCGCCTCAAGATTCAGTAAGCCAGCTCCTTGCTGACGTGGGGATGTTGTGACATTTGTCACTGGATTCACATGGACCTGAGCATTACTCATCATGATGTTTTTAACCAAATCTGCTACTTGGTCTTTTGGCAGATCAGGCTTAATTTGCTCAAGATATTGTTTAATCAATAGGCTAGCTCCTGCAATTTGAGGAGCAGCCATACTGGTTCCCGTTTGGCTACCATAGTGATTATCATTGTAAGATGAGTAAATATCCCCACCGGGTGCTGTTACATCAGGTTTCAAATAGCCATCCAAAGTCAGTCCCCAATTTGAAAAATGGTTCATCTCATTGCCCTTTTGACTAGGAGCTTTTGATAGGCTGCTATCAAACATTAAACTTCCTGTCCCATTCCCATTTAGGGTTGACATAGCCTTACCAAATTCATGAGATATAAAGGCAAGTGGAAGCACCATCCCATGAGGATTTAAACGTATCAAACGATTAGCCTGACCTGGGACATTGTTAAACATGACAACACCTACGGCGCCATGGGCTTTGGCTTGTGCAATCATGTCATCATAGGTTTTCTCTGGATCACGTTCAATTAAAACGATTTTATCTTTAATATCCTTAGCTGTGTAACCCGCTTCTGTTAATTGCTCAATATACACAAACGGATAGGACAAGTCATAACCAAGGCTGTTTTTTGATATCTTTAAAATCAACAGATTCTGCATAAATCGCTTTACCATTGTTAAGATTAGCACGATCCTGTAACCCTTCAACGGTCATTAAGCGTTCAATGACCCATTTGTTATTAATGGCCGCTACAGACATTGGCGGACGACCTGTCGACGGTGAGCCCACTAAGCCATAATCAGGATTAGTCACAAACGGATCATCGTGATCAGAACCAAACACGCGCTCATTTCCTGCCGCAACTACCACAGATACGCCTGCTTGTTTTGCCTTTTCAAGAGCCTCCATAAGAGCTCGGTTACCACTAAGTTGGGAACCATTGGCAGATCCTAGGCTAAGGTTAATGGCGTCAGCTCCTAAAGCCACTGCGTCTTCAATGGCCTTAATAAAGAGAGAGTCCCCTGTTCCCATGACATCATTTGCAAAAACACGCATGAACATAACCTGTGCTTCTGGAGCAATTCCTAAAAAGCGCTCTCCAGTAGCTGCTGCTTCGATGCCATTTCCTGCGGCAATCCCCGTAACGTGCATGCCATGTGATTCGTATTTGGTGTCATCATCTATTTCTGGCCAGTCAATCTCAAGTGATCCCTGAATATCCTCTATCTTAATAACCGTTTCTTTTGGAGGCTCAACCGCTTGTGGACGATAATGTTTGGATGACTTAACCTTTTGAACATCGACCTTTATATCAAGGCCTTCCAACTCTTCCTCTCCAAACAAATCAAACTTAACTTCTTTGACCTTGTCATTATTTTCCACATAATTATGAGCAAAGATCACTTTATCAGTTAACCACACCCCATACTGGATGCCAGCTGCTTTTTTACGCTCTTCCATAGCTGCTTTGGAAGTTACTTTTGCCGTGGACACATCGGTTAAGCGCATAGCTTGATGATTAGCATCAATGCCAGTATCAATAATCGCGATCACCTTGCCTTGACCTTTGAATCCTCTATCCCAGGCTCCTTTTGTCTTAACCCAGTCATGAACATCCCTATTGACTGGAGGCAACTCCGAGGTCTGATGAGGGTCTGTTGCCTCACCACCCTTATCGGTTTCAGTACCTTCTTGGGCAGCTAATTCTATTGGTGGTTGAGCACCTTTACCAACTTCAACTCCAACCTCCCCTGCCATGTCTGAATCCTTTATTGTAGGCACGGGTAAAACCGGAGACTCTTTAGCCTGATGCTCTTGCGCTGGCAACTGAGTGACACTTCCGTTAGCCGTTAGGCTGGTAGTTGCTACCTCCTCTGCTGATACGCTACTTGTTGCAAGGAATAACAGACTTCCAATTAAAACTGAAACCGTCCCTAATTTGTATTTTCGAAGGGAAAAACGTTGTTTCTTCTCCACTTAATTTACTCCTAAATTGGACTAAAATGAAGCTATTTTTAAATTAATTAATAACTCATTTTATATTAATAACATTTGAGTATTTAACCATATTTTTCCAATAAAATCAATCCCAAATAGTAATAATGTAAGAAGTTTTGCTTTTTAATATTTTAATACAAAGAAAAGTCACAGCGATAAGTCAAACACAAAAAACCTTTGCCCCCCTATTTCAGGGTAACAAAGGTTATTCCTTTTTTGCTAATCTATTGCTTAGTCTAAGCGAAGGGCATTCTGATCGAACGGAATAGAAGAATCGTATGGATTGTGACGTAAAGTGAAGTTTCTGATATCTTCAACAGTTTGAGTTCCAGCAAGCTGCATAACCATCTTCAATTCATCATTTAATTTTTCGAAGACTTGGCGTGTGCCGATGCTTCCACCCATTGCTAAACCATAGATAACTGGACGACCAAGAGCGACAAGATCTGCTCCTGAAGCAATCGCTTTAAAGATATGTTGACCACGACGAACACCAGAGTCAAAGACAATTGGAACACGCTTATCAACAGTTTCTGCTACTTCTTGTAAAGAGTCAAAGGCAGCTGGTCCACCATCTAACTGTCGGCCACCATGGTTAGTTACCCAAATACCAGAAGCTCCAGCATCCAAGGCACGCAAGGTATCTTCGGCACATTGAGGACCTTTCACATACACTGGTAACCCTGAATATTGGGCAATGTATTCCACATCTTTTGGAGAGAGGGCTTGTTTAGCTGATTTGTAAACATAGTCCATCGTCTTACCAGCTCCATCAGGAAGGTATTCTTGAACAATCGGCATACCAACTGGGAAGACAAAACCATTACGTTTATCAACTTCTCGGTTTCCTCCAACTGTCGCATCCACCGTTAAAACAATTGATTTAACCCCTTGTTCTTTTAGACGATCCATAATGTGGCGGTTAATGCCGTCGTCTTTACTATAATAGAATTGGAACCAATGAGGCGCTCCGTTTAGAGCAGTTGTGATTTCAGGCAAATCAGTGGTTGAGTATGAACTGGTTGTATAAATCGTTCCAAACTCACTCACACCTTTAGCTGAAGCTACCTCTCCTTGTTCATTAGCTAATTTATGAGCAGCTACTGGTGCCATAATAATTGGAGAACTTAAACGGTCACCATCAAATGTAATTTCCGTGCTTGGGTTATCCACACCTTTCAAACCATGAGGGACAATTAATTTGTGGTTAAAAGAACGAATATTTTCGTGGAGGGTAAAGGTATCACCAGCACCACTTGCAATATATCCAAAGGCTCCTTTAGGGATGACCTGCTGAGCCATCTTTTCTAAATCGAAAACATTAATAAAATCAACGTTTCCTTCAGCGCTACTCGTTTTAAAATCCATAACGAAGTCAGTAGTTTCTTCTGTAACGACTGTTTTTTGTACCATTTATATTCTCCTGTGTTGTTAAATTATTTGTGAGCGCTTACAAATTATACCTAAATTATATTAGATTGATTTGTAGCTGTCAAAGTATATGCTCACACATCTTTTATTTTTTAATGTCTTCTTCAGTTCTATCTTTTCTATCTATAGATAACCTAATGCTTTACCCATAATAAAGACAACCAAGCAAGTGAGTAGGATGTAGAGGAAACAGAATTTCATGACCTCTTTCAACAAGCGTCCTTCTTGACCCTCTAACCCAATTGCGACCGCAGCAACCGCGATACTTTGTGGTGAAATCATTTTACCAGCGGTAGCACCGGACATATTAGCCGCTGCTAACCAGTAAGGATTCATGTTAAGATTACTTGCTGCTTTGACTTGTAATTCTCCAAATAAGACATTGGCAGACGTATCACTTCCTGTGATGAATGTTCCCAATGAACCAATGATTGGTGCGATAAAAGGATAAAAACCACCTGTCACTGCTACTAAACTAACAGCGATTGTTCCAATCATTCCACTATAACTCATCACCTTAGAAAGGGCAACAATGGAAGCCACCGTTACCATCGTTTTAGTCAGTTGTTTGATGCTTTTCGCGAGAATCTGACCAATTTGACCAATACTCATGCCTTGACCTAATCCTGCCAAAACAGTCGCTAAGATAATCATGGTTCCCGGTGAGGTTAGCCAATTAATCGTATAGGGCTTAGCATGATCGCCTGTATAAATGGAAAAAGTAGTCGATACTTTTGACAATAATTGATTAATAGCAGGGAATAAAGACGAGGTCAACATGATAAAGATGAAAACAAGAAGAAAAGGTAGGGATGCCATAGCACCCTCTTTTAAGGATACTGGCTCAGCAGTTTCTGAGCTAACATTTCCTTTTTCTTTGAGTTTAACAAATAAAACAGTTACCAAAATACAAAGGAGTGATCCAATAATAGATGGTAACTCAGCTCCCAAATAGTGAGAAATAACGATTTGTGGTAAGGCAAAGGAAAGTCCAGAAGCTAAGGTTAACCCAAAAATTCCTTTAAACGAACGATCTCCCTCTCCTGCTAGAGAAACAAGGACAAAAGGAATAGCAACGATTAACAGAAATAGCTGGATAGAAACAATAACAGAGAGTTGTTTAACTTCTAGCCCTGTTACTTGAGCTAAGGTCGTTACAGGCAATCCAATAGCTCCAAAAGCTGTTGGTGTTGTATTTGCGATTAAACAAATCAAGGCTGCTCTTAAAGGTTTCATGCCTAAGGCCACTAAAATACTAGCCGGAATGGCAACTGCTGTACCAAAGCCTGCAATGGCTTCAAGAAATCCTCCAAATCCCCAAGCAAGGATAAGCACTAAGATGCGCCTATCGTTTGAAATACTTGTCAGTAATTGCTTGATCACGGACATACCACCTGAAGCCGTTGTGAGATTGTAGGTAAAGACCGCTGCTACAATAATATAGACAATCGGCCAAAATCCCATCATGGCGCCTTCTAATGCAGCAGTCAGACTATCAGTGACCTTAAAATCAAAAGCAAAGATACTGGTTACAATGGTAATCACTAGTCCTATCAAACAGGCCAAATCGCCGCGAATCCGAAAAACGGCCAGGGACAGAATCAGCCAAGCAATAGGAATGATTGCAAATAATGTTTGAATCATGGTTATCAAAGGACCTCTCTATAACTAAAATATAAAAGTAATGTTATCGTAATTTGTTAGCGCTTACAAATTCTCTTTTATTTTAATAAACCTTAGTCTTTCCGTCAACTCTAATGCTCACACCATTTAGTGATTTCAAAGTGAGATATTCCTCTAACCCTGCTGTTATCAGATTCTTAGCTTTCAAATTATTTTTTTCACAATTTTAGAATCACTCGACTCTTTTTCTTTTCCGACATAAAAACACGCTAGTTATGACTAACGTGTGTGTCTTTTACTTGTTGGTCACATATTTACCGTTAGAGAACTACTTTTTCTCAGCTCGGTTCAATAAGTAAGAATAAACAATAGGAACGACCAGCATAGCACCTAAGACTACCATAACAGCACTCTGAACATCAGCCTTGAAATAGCTGAGAGCAAAGAGAAAGCTACCACCAACAAGCCATATACGTCCAGCAAAGCGATGGGTTTTGGCCCAGTTATCCTCATCTGCTAAGGTCCAAGGAAGGCGAATACCCATGATAGGATTTTGCTTAAGATAGAGTAGGAGAAACCCCAATACTATCAAAAGACAGGCAAGTCCTGCTATTGGATTGAATAGATTACGGTTGATAAAACCAGCCGAGGTTAATAGAATACCTGTCTGAACCACCAGACACAAACTAGGCAACAGCCAATAGATGAGGTATAAAGCAGCACCTTTCTGGGTAATTATGGGTTTCTTAGTTCCAATAAATAAGGTGATGAGATGGATTCCTAGTATGATAAGCGGTAAAGCCATAATACCTTCCAACTTACTTGAAAAGCCATCTGCCTGCCCTGTTAGGTCAAAGTGAGTTGGGATTTTCTCAGGAAGGTACTGCCACAGTATTAGACCAAGAATAATGGGACTTAGCGTGACAAGACTGCTTAGCACTGTTAGTTTTTTTGATAACATTATTCTCAAACCTCCTTGAACATGGGAGCAACATCCTCTACTTCTTCTTTTTCAACTTATCACTATTATAGCACTTTTGGATACAAAAACACCTTCTTTAATGACAGCTGAATTTCTCCTAGAATAGAGCACAATAGTCTTTGCTATTTCCTTTTATCATAGCACTTTCAACCCTAAGGAAACACTATTTTCATTTTTTGAAAATAATGATCCAGGCTCCAAAGGTCGCTGCTCGCTTATTTTTTTGTTACAATAAAAGTAAGATTATCTGTTAGAAAGAGAAACCTAATGAAACTTATCTCATGGAACATCGATTCCTTAAATGCTGCCCTCACAGGAGAATCTCCTCGTGCCCTTCTATCACGCGCTGTTTTAGACACTTTAGTCGCTCAAGATGCGGATATTATTGCCATTCAAGAAACCAAATTATCTGCTAAGGGCCCTACCAAGAAACATGTTGAGACCCTGCTTAGTTATTTTCCCGACTATTTGCATGTTTGGCGTTCTTCAGTAGAGCCTGCTCGAAAAGGCTACGCAGGAACTATGTTCCTTTACAAAAACACGCTAAACCCTGTTATTACTTTTCCAGAAATTGGTGCCCCAACCACAATGGATGCCGAAGGCCGTATGATTACTCTAGAATTTGAAGACTTTTTTGTCACACAGGTTTACACTCCTAATGCCGGCGATGGCCTTAGACGTTTAGAAGACCGTCAAATTTGGGACCAAAAATACGCTGATTACTTGGTTGAACTTGATGCTCAAAAGCCTGTTTTGGCTACGGGAGATTACAACGTTGCCCACAAAGAAATTGATTTGGCAAATCCAGGCAGCAATCGTCGTTCACCAGGTTTTACCGACGAAGAGCGTCAAGGCTTTACTAACCTATTGGCAAGAGGCTTTACAGATACCTTCCGTCACTTGCACGGAGATATTCCTAATGTTTATACCTGGTGGGCACAACGTAGCAAAACCAGCAAAATCAACAATACCGGTTGGAGAATTGACTATTGGTTAACGTCAAACCGACTTGTGGATAAGATTAACCGCTCTGAGATGATTTCTTCTGGGGAACGCCAAGACCATACGCCAATCCTCTTGGATATTGACTTATAATGTCCAAGTAGCCTGACAACTCGACTAAAGAAAAAGAAGGGAACCCTTCTTTTTTTATGTCTCAATAGCATATACATCCCATTTCGAATACTTTTAAATTGCTCTTTAACAATAGGAAAGGTATAATTATTTATCACTAAATATTAATAATGGAGAGAGAAATGATTACAAAATCAACAACAATGCTTTATGTCGCAGATACAGAGGCCGCTCTACAATTTTGGTCTGAGCAAGTGGGCTTTGTCTTAGTTGACCAAGCGCAACAAGAAAGGACTTCCTCCTATGAGATTGCCCCAAATAAGGAATCAGCTATAAGCTTTGGCCTACACAACAAGGAAATCGTGACTGCTGCTAATCCTGGTATGGATCTAGGTTTTCCATCTCTTTTATTTGAAACGGATCATCTTCAGGCAGAATACGAACGTCTAACGGCCGCTGGTGTCGCAACCAATCCTATTATGGAATGCCAAGGCATGATTCATTTCACCTTCTCTGATAATGAAGGTCACTACATCGCTGTTCGTCAATCAACATCACCTAAAGGAGCTTAGTATGGTTACTGCCATTAATGTTTATCTCGTTACTGATGGTAACGGTCAAGAGGCTGTCGCATTCTACCAAGAGGTTTTTCAAGCAAAAGTAGTTAATCTATTCTTGTGGAAAGATGGTGTTCCTGATTGCCCGAAAACTCATGAACATCTTATCCTCAACGCTCAACTAGATATTGATGGTATTCGTTTGGATCTCTCAGATGAAAATCCTGATGTTGGTTATCAAGCTGGTGTCAATATGACAGCTTCTATTATGGTAGATAGCATCGAAGAAGCCCAGCGTATTTACGACAAGTTAATCACCAATGCTAAGGCAATCAACCTTCCCCTCCAAGAAACTTTCTGGAGCCCTGCCTATGCTAATATTACCGACCAATTTGGAATGATGTGGCAATTAAATACCGAATTAAAAGCAGAACATTAAAAAAGAGACAATCCTCCTTCTTTAAGAGGTGTCTCTTTTTTATACTCGTTTTAGGAGAGGTTCAAGTTTTGATATGGCTTGCGATAGCCAACTTGTAAGACGTTACCGTCCTTAATCAGAATAGGCCGTTTAATCAACATACCATCTGTGGCTAAAAGTTCAGCAGCTTCGTCAAGGCTAAGATGGTCTATCTTATCTTTAAGTCCCAAGTCACGATAGCTGTTACCACTGGTATTAAAGAAATTCTTGATGGTATAGCCAGATGTTTCCATCCAATGTTTGAGGTCCTGAGCTTTGGGTGGATTAGCTTTGATATCAATGACTTCAAAGTCACTAACCAGTTGCTTTAGTTCAGCCATGGCTCTTTGACAGGTACTACATTTTGGGTATTGGTAGATGGTAATCATTTTTTCTCCTTTGTTATCAGTAATCTTTCATGCTTGAGTAACCAAGCTTTTTTATCTAGGCCGCCGGCATAACCTCTAAGCTGTCCATCTGCTGCTATCACACGATGGCAGGGAATAAAGAGACTTAGGGGATTACGACCAATAGCTGCGCCAACAGCTTGGGCTGATTGACAGGCAACTTGTGTTGCGAGTTGTCCATAGGTGATCGTTTCTCCATAGGGAATCTGGCGTAAGGTTTCCCAAACGTTCTGTTGAAAAGGGGTCCCTTTAGGAACTAGATTAATGGAGATAGCAGTTGGATTTCCTTCAAAATAAGTATCTAACCAACTGGCAGCCGCTTGCAAGATAGCGTTGGTTCCTCTTTGAGGGAGGCGGTCAAGACCCGCTTGGAAATAAGCCTGTCCTAAAAACCAAGCCCCCAACAAAGCGTGGTCTGTTGCCACTAAAGATATCTTTCCTAATGGACTATCATAATAAGATTCTGTTAAGGTCATGGGTTAAGTATGCTTTCTTATTCTATAATGACTGGCAAAGAGAGAAGACAAATTAGGGCATTATAAGCCATAGCGGCTGTCTTCGTCTATCTCCTGATAGTCAGCTTGTTCGTGACTCTCTTTAATTTTTTGATAGGCCAAGCGAACCCCGTCCAAGGGCACTTTACCACAATAGACATAGCCTAATTTGGTCAAGAGGTGCTGCATGACATTGTTCTTTTCATGGGTATCACAACGAAAATCCTTTTGGTCAAAGCGTTCGATTAAGCCCTGTAAAAAAGTTTGGGCAACACCTTGACCTTGATGGTCTTTCAATACCGCAATGCGATGAAAGGTCACATAATCTTGATTTGGCGTTCTCCACTGGCCATCGTAAATAGCATTGTAAGCTTCTTCATTACCATAAATGGCTGCTGCGTAGGCTACAATCGTCCCCTCATCATTTAGAGCTACATAAGCGTGACCTTTTAAAATATCATCAATCATCACCTCTTCATTGGGGTAGCCATTTTGCCACTGGTCACTCCCATAAGCAGCAATCACCGCCTTAGCATCTTCAATTACGGTCATCACTTGAGCCACTTCATTTGGAAAGGCTAGTCTAATTTCCATTGTTACTCCTCTTTTCATGATTTGGTTACTGATATTTCGCTTCAAATGCTGCCATCATCTCAATCAAGGCTAGTACACCTTCTTTGGAAAAAGCGTTGTACAGACTCGCTCGCATGCCTCCCACACTGCTATGCCCCTGTAACCCATAGAGACCCCGTGCCTCCGCTTCTTGAATAAACAAGGCATCCAAAGCCGGATTTGGGCAAGTAAAGGGGACGTTAACCATGGAGCGTTGATCGGCATAGCGAACAGGGTTATGGTAAAACCTTGACTGATCTAGGTAGTCATAAAGAAGCTGTGCTTTTTCCTGGTTACGCTTTGCCATTTTTGCCACACCTCCCATCCCTTTCAGCCAGTCAAGAACCAAGGAAAGAACGTAAATGCTAAAGGTTGGTGGGGTATTGTAAAGAGAATGTGCTTCTGCTTGAACACGGTAGTCCCACATGCTTGATAAGGTGGGTTCCTGATTCAAAAAATCTTCATCAATAATAACCACTGTCACCCCTGCTGGACCCATATTTTTCTGGGCGCTAGCATAAATCATAGCAAAGTCTTCTACCTGGTAAGGATAGGTCAAAATATTTGAGGACATGTCCGCCACTAAGGGAATGCCATTTGTTTGAGGCAAGTCGTAAAGGGCTGTGCCTTCAATGGTATTATTGGTGGTAATATGCACATAGGCAGCTTCAGCATCGAGAATTTTAGGGTCAAAGGTCGGGATATACTCAAAAGCGTCAGCTTCCGAACTGGCCAGTAAAATAGGCTTAACCTCAATCTCTCTAGCTAAAGTTAAGGCTTCTAAATAAGCTTTTTTCCCCCAGTGGCCTGCCACCTGGTAGTAAGCCGTTTTTCCTCTTGCTACATTTAAAGGTAGCATGCTAAACTGGGTAGAAGCCCCACCTTGTAAGAAGAGTACCCGGTAATTATCCGGAATAGCCATCAGTTCTCTCAGCAACTCTTCTGCTGTTTGGATAATATCTTCAAACCTCTGGGACCGATGAGACAATTCTAGTATGTTCGTCCCTCTTCCATCAATATCCAACAAGCTTGCTTGTGCTTGTTTCAAGACAGATCTTGGCAACACTGCTGGACCGGCAGAAAAATAATACTGGCTCATAGAGTACCTCCCTATAATACTAGTGAGTATAGCATATTGTCCTTGATTTGACAAAAATGTTTCCTGATGACTAGCTTATTTCGTGCTATAATACTAGTGATAAAGGAGATTTAAAAATGATTAAAGAATTTTGTGCTGAGAACCTAACGCTACTTCCAACCCTTGATGCTGGTCAAGTTACCCGTGTGGAACTCTGTGATAACCTAGCTGTCGGAGGGACCACGCCATCTTACGGTGTCATCAAAGAAGCCTACCAACTTTTACACGATAAAAACATCAGTGTAGCAACCATGATTCGTCCCCGTGGTGGTGATTTTGTCTATAACGACCTCGAACTAAAGGCTATGGAAGAAGACATTCTCAAAGCCATTGAGGCTGGCTCTGATGCGCTTGTGTTAGGCCTGCTGACTTCGGAAAATCAACTCGATACGGATGCTATCGAGCAGTTACTACCTGCAACACAAGGACTTCCTTTGGTCTTTCATATGGCCTTTGACCGGATTCCGACTGACCACCAGCACCAAGCGCTTGATCAACTGATTGATTATGGCTTTGTGCGTGTACTAACTCATGGCTCACCTGAAGCTACTCCTATTACAGACAATGTGGAACAACTAAAAGACCTTGTTACGTATGCCAATAAACGCATTGAAATCATGATTGGAGGAGGCGTCACTGCTGAGAATTGCCAAAGCTTGAGTCAACTCACTGGAACAGCCATTGTTCACGGCACAAAAATCATCTAAACACCTAAAAGACCATCAATAAATCCAATTGATGGTCTTTTCTCTCTTAGTTTAAAAGATGTGGCACAGGGTGGTATTCTTCTGCGGTATAAGCTTTTCCAAAAGCGATAATCAAGGTAGCAATGCCTGGGAAAAACAAGCCAAATACTGCTAGCCCCTTTGATCCACCAAAAGCACGAACATAACAAAAGTGAACATAATAATAATAAATAGCAATCACCCAACCAATAAAGTAAAACCATTTATTATCTTCTCCAAAAGTGATTTTGTGTTTAACAAAACCTGCATAGAAAGGAATAAGGCTGTACCATCCTTTGTAACCCGCTCTTTTAAAGAGTCGCCAGTTCGCGATAAGGCATAGTAAGGCTGATAATAAAAATATAGCCAATATGATTCCGTATGTCCCTAAAATAAGAACTGCTGTTTGATCTTCTGTCATTAGTTTTTCTCCTATTATATGATGACTTATAAGTCATGAAATTGTTGGTAAAGCTCTTGGCGATTAACCTGATAAGCTTTAGCAACTATTTTGATAGCCTGGTTTGGTTTGGCACCTGCTTGGATTTCTTTTTGCACTAGAGAAACTAAGTCAACTTCAGCTGTCAACTCAACCTCACTGTCTACTTGGAATCCAGACACAATTAGCAGACATTCCCCTTTGAGTGGTGTTTCCTCAAGGTAGGATAAGATTTCTGAAATAGACCCCCGTTGGTATTCCTCAAATAACTTGGTTAATTCTCTGACAAGCACTACTTGACGGTCCCCGTAGCAAGTCAACATATTGGCCAGGGTATCCTTGACACGATATGGCGATTCATAAAAAATTTGTGTTTCTGGGTAAAGTGACTTACTCTCGAAAAAAGATTTTTGTTGCCCCGCTTTTCGAGGTAAAAACCCATAAAAAATATGAGGTTGAGGAGCAAGCCCACTAGCTATCAAGGCTGTAATCCCTGCTGATGCTCCCGGTAAAGCGACCACTGCGATATCGTTATCAATAGCGGCCTTGACCAAATCATGCCCAGGATCAGAAATAGATGGCATTCCTGCATCAGACACCTGAGCTAGTGACCGTCCTGATATTAATAAATCAATTAAATCAGGAATCTTCTCATAGGCATTGTGCTCATGAAAGCTGATTTGCTTGGTAGCAATGTCAAAGTATTTTAGCAAAAGACCTGTGTTTCTTGTGTCTTCTGCACAAATAAAATCAACCTCTTTTAACGTTGCCACTGCTCTAAAGGTCATGTCCTGCAGATTGCCAATTGGGGTTGGAACCAAATACAAGGTTCCGCTTGTTTTTTTGTCTTTAAAACTTTTTTGAACCTGCATGCCCTTACTTTCTATCTAATAATTCCCTACAAAACATACATTCTTCATCATTTTCACGACGCTGACCGTAGAAAAAATTACAGATATGAAACCCTTCTTCGTAAATACCTTCTAAATGGTCCTTTCCTTGTTTGGAAGGATTTTTAGCTACCGTTTCATGTTCCAACTGGCTCAAACGTTCTCGTAGTTTTGTATTTTCAAGGCGAAGAATAGTGTTTTCTTCTACTAGTGATTGCACTTGTTTTTTCATGGCTTCAATTTCAGCTAAAGTAACCATTAAATTTTGTGAAAACCCATCAAAAGCATCGAATAATTCTTTTTTATTCACTTACTTTAACCTCCTCTAAAGCATAAGTGACCAAGGTCAACTGGTCTTTCAACCGTACCTTAACGGTATCTGTAAAAATATCAATAGCCGCTACCGTCGCAGGACCATCACTTGTCTCTACTATGGTACCATAATCAGGGAATTTTTTCTTGCTTTCCTGATAAAAGCTTTCTTCATACTGGAGACAACAGAGTAAACGTCCACAATAGCCCGTTGACTTACCAGAATTCAAAGACAAACCTTGATTTTTCAACATCTTGATAGAGACAGCTGGAAATTCTCCTAAAAAACTCGAGCAGCATAGAGGACGTCCACAAGGTCCTAAGCCTCCATAAATCTTGGCTTCTTCTCGACTGTTAATCTGGTGCAGTTCGATTCTAGTCTTAAAATAAGCCACTAAATCTTTTAACAGTTGCCGAAAATCCACGCGCTCTTCTGCTGAAAAGGTAATTAGGACATAATGCCGATCTAAAGGAAAGACAATATCGATAAGTTTCATGTCTAGCCCATTTTTGGCAATCAAAGCCACTACTTCTGCCTTTGATGCTGCTGCAAACTTGGCATTATCCTCAAAAGCCTTTTTATCCATTGCCGTAGCAAGTCTTACAACGGTTGGCAATCCCTTTGGGAGACTACTCTCAGAAAAAGCCTTTTTCACTTGGCAGACCTTTGCCAGATGGCTTCCCTTATCATCTTTGACCACTAATAAAGTCCCTTTAGGAAACTCCTGATCTGTCTGAGCGTATTTGACAAGCTCCGTTTCCCCATAACGAATTCCAATTGCACTTATCATGACATCACCATATATTCTAATGTGTTTTGAAAATTGACATTGCTCTGCCACATGAGCCTAGCCTGATAGACAGCCTCCAATTGTTTAAAGGGCGTTTGTGATTGCTCTCTTGCCAAGAGTAGTGTCAAAAGGGTCAAAATTAACTCTTGCTCCTCTTTTTCGGTTGCCAACAGTACCAGGTGATTCAAGGCTAAATAAGCTTGCAGCTGATCTTTTAACCAGATTGAAACAAAACGTTCAGTCTGAGCCATCACTTCTAAAAAATGACTATTTTGTGCCAAATCTTCTAATTGGTCAACATTTTTAGCCAGTTTGGCCACTAAATCAGCTTGACTTCTTAATAAACCTCGCTCTTGGGCTAACTGGAAGAGATAGGCTTCATTTTTCGGAAATTGAAACACCTGTGTTCGACTTTTAATGGTCGGAAGCACTTTGTTATCATCATTGGTCAGCAAAAACATGTAAGCTTGCCCTTGAGGTTCCTCAATGTATTTTAGCAAGCTATTAGCGGCATTGACATGCATTTTTTCACAATCTTTGATAATAAAAACTTGTCGTTTTCCTTCATATCCTGTCTGTGAAAAGTTAGCCATCATTTCTTTGACCACATCCGTTTTAATCACTTGCCCTGTTGGTTCCAATACCGTCACATCAGCAAAATCTCCCTGTTCAATCAATTGACAAGATCGACAGTGCCCGCAGGGTGTCTGATCCTTTTTTTGTTCACAAAAGATGACCTTAGCTAAAAAAAGAGCCATCTCGGCATTGGCAAAATCACCAGAAAAAAGATAGGCATGGTTTAGACGGTCCTTCTTTAAAATATCCTGAAATGCTTGATAGACTTTAGGGGCCTTCTGTGCTAAATCCATTCCCACCCTCCTTTTCTAGGCTTCCATGAGAGCCAAAATATGTGCTAAAGCAACATCAACGACATCTTCTAAAGGTTTTGAGGCATCAATGGTTACAATGCGATTAGGTTGTTCTTGAGCCAAAGCCAAATACCCTTCGCGTACCCGCTGATGCATATCAACCGCTTCAAGGTCCAAACGATTCACTTCACGATTTTTATTGGCAGCAATACGAGCCAAACCAATTTCGGAAGGCACATCAAAATAAAGGGTCAAATTAGGTTCTAGACCATCTGTCGCAAATCTGTTGAGCCATTGAATGTCAGTCTTTGACAACCCTCGTCCCGCACCTTGATAAGCTACCGAACTATCAATGAAACGATCAATAAAAACCAACTGGCCTGCTTCAAGAGCTGGTAGCACCTTTTCCACCAAATGCTGCCGGCGAGCTGCAATGTAAAGTAAGAGTTCGGTTTTGGGATCCATCGTCGTGTGATTGACATCCAAAATAAGCTCCCGAATGTGCTCTGAAATGGCAACACCACCCGGTTCTCTTGTGGTCACAATCTCTTGGCTAAGGCGCTCTTTTAACAAAGGAACGACTTGTTCCAAAACAGTAGTTTTTCCTGCGCCATCTGGCCCTTCGACTGTGATAAGTTTTCCTGTAATCATTTGACTTCCTTCGTTCTATATTAGTTCTATTTTACCAAAAAATTGCTCAAAAAAACACTGCCAATTCTCTTGGCAGCGCTCAATTTTTAGGATAGATCAGGCTTAGCAAGTGTTTTAAGAACAGATTCCACGGTAATTCCTGCTGCTGCTAACCGTTCAGATAACCATTGTGAAGCTGTCGTTCCATCTAATTGCATCTCAATAACTGTTTTGCCATTGGAACGATTGGCAACAACGGTACGCCGGATGTTCAGGTTTTCTTGTGACAAGCAGTCCGCAATTTTAGCCAGAACGCCAACGGCATTATCCGCTAACAAAACCACACGAATGCCTTCCACTCCATATCCAGAGACCTCTAAAAAAGCTTTAAAGACATCACGATCTGTAATAATACCAACCACTTGATTGTTTTGGACAACAGGTAAGACACCTACTTTGTAGGTCATCATTTCATAAATGGCATCTTCCAAGCTAGCGTCTGGTTCTACGGTTACGACCTGACGAATCATGATGTCTCGGATTTTAGTCTTATTAAGCAAATAATTCATCTCATAGATAGATAAACTGGTTGCCTTTGACGGGCTTGCATCTGCCATAGTCCCCTCGGTCACAAGACCAACTAGCTGCCCCTTTTCGATAACAGGCAAGCGTCTCAATCCCTTGTCGCGCATCAGATCAGCTGCATGGGCAACACTTTCCTCGGGTGAAATGCTGATGACTTCCTTCGTCATATAATCTTTAACTGACATGACTTCTCCTTTTTCTTTGATTTCAAATGTCCTGAGTAAGTGGTTTAACCACCAAGATAAGCTTTTTTAACTGCTTCAGAAGTTAATAATTCCTGACCAGTCCCTGAAAGAACGAGTTGACCAGTTTCTAACACATAGGCACGATTCGCAATGGCTAAGGCCTTGTTAGCATTTTGCTCAATGAGTAGCACCGTTGTCCCTTGCCTTTGAATCGCCTGAATAATATCAAAGATTTCCTTGATAAATAAGGGGGCAAGACCCATAGATGGCTCATCTAGTAAAAGCAACTTGGGTTGACTCATTAAAGCTCGTCCCATCGCTAGCATTTGTTGCTCACCACCTGACAAGGTCGCCGCATCTTGATGCTTGCGTTCTTCTAGTCTTGGAAAACGATCAAAAATAAGGCGGAGGTTCTTCTGATTTTGCTCACGATTCCGACTAAGAAAAGCCCCCATTTCTAGATTTTCCATAACAGTCAAACCAGCAAAGACGTGACGGCCTTCAGGAACTTGTGAGAGCCCAGCAGCTACAATTTTGCGGGCTGGTTGCTTTAAGAGGTCTTGTCCTAAAAAGGAAATACTACCTGATTTTGGCTTAACCAAACCTGAAATGGTTCTTAAAATGGAGGTTTTTCCGGCTCCATTAGCCCCTATTAAGGTGACAACTTCTCCCTCGTGAACCTCAAAAGAAACATCTTTAACAGCCTCAATGGCTCCATAATTCACCGATAACTGTTTCACTGATAACATGGCCATCAGAGGTCACCTCCTAAATACGCTTCAATAACACGTGGATTGTTTTTGATGTCTTGTGGACTACCGTGGGCAATCAAGCGACCATACTCTAACACATAAATTCGTTCGGTCACTTCCATAACCAGACTCATATCATGTTCGATCAAAATAATGGTTATACCAAAATCTGTTTTCAACTGGCGAATAAGAGCCGTCAATTCAGCCGTTTCTTGAGGATTCATGCCTGCAGCTGGCTCATCTAAAAAGAGGATTTTAGGTTTGGTTGCCAAAGCGCGCACAATTTCCAGACGACGTTGTTGCCCATAGGGTAAGTTTTTAGCCAAGGTTTCTGCCTCTCCCTCTAACTGAAATCTAGCCAATAAGGATAGCGCTTCTTCCTTTAAGGCTGCTTCTGTCTGATAAAATTTAGGCAAACGCAGGAGGCTGGACCAGAAATGGGATTTGCCCTGGTTGGCCAAACCAATCAAAACATTTTCCAAAACGGTCATGTTTTTAAACAAGCGGATATTTTGAAAGGTTCGTGATAGGCCTAGTGAGGCAATCTTATCAGGAGACTTGCCATTCAACAGTTGACCATTTAGGGCAATCGTTCCCTCGGTAGGTTCATACACCCCAGTCAAGAGATTAAAGAGGGTGGTTTTTCCAGCTCCATTAGGTCCAATCAGCCCTACTAATTCACCCATTTCCAAAGCCATGGTGACATCTCCAACAGCCGTTAGGCCACCAAAGTGTTTACTCAGCTGTTTAACTTCAAGTAATGCCATCTAGTTGCCTCCTTTTTCCTTTTTTGACAATAGAGTTGACAGGCGGAATTCTCTAGTGCCTAGTAGACCACCTGGTCTAAAAACCATTACTAAAATCAAGGCCAAGGAATAAATAATCATGCGCACATCAGAGAAATTTTGAAGATACATGTTCAATAGGCCTAACACAATAGCGGCGACAATGGTTCCCGTCATCGAACCGAGACCACCCAAGACCGCAATGATAAGGTAATCAATAGAACGCATAATGGTAAAATCTTTAGGAACAACCGTTCCAATATAACCAACATATAAGGACCCTGCCATACTAGCAGTCATAGCTGCTAAAGCAAAGGTGATAACCTTAATTTTCGTCGTATTAACCCCCATGGATTCGGCAGCAATCTCGTCTTCCCGCACCGCAATCACTTGTCGCCCCGTAGCGCTTCGAATAAAATTTAACATGACAATCGCGATAACGACCACAAAAGCATAAACAACTGGCCAAGAGGTATATTGTAAGACCCCTGTTAAACCAGCTGCGCCATTCGTCAGCTCACCACCATTGATAATAGCAATCCGAATAATTTCAGCAACACCCAAGGTTGCAATAGCCAGATAGTCTCCTTTTAAACGAAGTGTAGGAAAACCAACAATTACCGCTATCAAACCAGCTACCAAAACGCCTACCAGCATAGATAAGTAAAATCCCAGATAGGTTGGCATATATTTGGTCAAAATCGCTGTGGCATAGGCACCAACTGCCATAAAACCGGCCTGACCTAGAGGAAATTGCCCTGAAAAGCCTAGTACCAAATTGGTCCCCATAGCCATGATAATAGCAATGCCAATCCCCATCAAAATTTGAACATAGTAAGGACCTAAGATATCTGTGCCAATCAGTAGGGTCAATATGAGATAAACAAGAGCAAGGATAAAGATCCAAGCCAACAGTGCTTTGTGTTCTTTTTTCATGACCTACACCTTCTCCTTTACATTTTTTCCTAAAAGACCAGCTGGTCTGACCAATAAAATCATAATCAAAACAACATAAACCACCGCATCACGGTAACTAGATAGCCCAATAGCTGTCGAGAAGGTTTCAAGAAGACCAATAATAAACCCACCAAAGGCTGCCCCAGGAATAATCCCAATGCCTCCTAGAACAGCAGCTACAAAGGCTTTCAAACCCGGCGTCATTCCCATCAGAGGATTAATCGAATTGTAGTAAAGTCCAATTAACACTCCTGCTGCTCCCGCAAGCGCAGAGCCTAAGGCAAAGGTAAAACTAATGGTTGAGTTAACGTTAATCCCCATAAGCTGAGCGGCATCACTATCCACCAAAACGGCCCGCATGGCCTTCCCCATTTTGGTTTGTTTGACGATAAATTGCAGGGCTAACATCAAGGTCAAGGAGACCAGTAAAATGATCAATTGGACATTAGTGACACTGATAGGTCCCAAGTGATATTTCACAACTTTTAGAGCTTGCGGAAAAGCGCGTGCTTCTGCTCCGACAAAATAGACCATGCCGTATTCCAGTAAAAAAGACACTCCAATCGCTGTAATCAGCGCAGCGATTCTTGTCGATTGCCGTAAAGGGCGATAAGCCAAGAACTCAATCAAAACACCAAGACAAGCTGTGAAAACCATGGTCAATATCAAGGCTAAGAAAAAGTTCAACTGCAGAGCATTAATCAAGTAATAACCGATAAAGGCTCCCATCATGTAAAGGTCCCCATGGGCAAAATTGATTAACTTAATAATACCGTACACCATGGTATAACCTAAAGCCAGTAAAGCATAAACGCTTCCTAGAATAAGTCCATTAACAAGTTGTTGGAGCATAAGATACCAAACTTTCTAATAAGAGTCATCAAAAATAAGGTAAGAGAATAGCAACAGATAATAACCTGAAAGCTCTCAATCGTTGACAAAAAATTGTCTATAATGATTCTGCAACCACACTACTCTTCTCCTTAACCTAAAAGAAATTGAGGAAAGTAACTGTTCCTCAACTTCCTACCTACATGTGTTTAATCAGCAGTTACTGTTGTTGCTGACGATTCCTTCCCGTTAGTCAGTTCAACAACCGAAACAGGCTTGATAGGGTTGTGCTGTTTGTCGATGGTCATGGTGCCTGTTACCCCTTCAAAATCTTTTAATTTCGCTAGACGTTTAGCAAGGTCAACAGATGTCTTGCTATCTTTAGCAGCATCGGCCGCCATGTAAATAGAATCATAGGCTAGCGCAGCAAACATAGATGGGCTAGTACCGTATTTGGCTTGGTAGGCCTTGACAAACTGAACCGCCTTGTCTGAAGTAGAAGCAGAGAAGCCCGAAATGTAATAAACCTTATTAACGTTTGAAGCCCCTGCCAATTCAACTAACTTATCATCCGCAAACCCGTCAGGACCAAGGATTGGACTGGCAATTCCCATTTCACGCGCCTGCTTGATAATGGTCCCTGTTTCTTGGTAATACCCTGGCATGACGATGGCATCATATTCCTTATCTTTTAGCTTGGTCAAAGCTGATTGAAAATCGGTATCCCCTGATTGGAAAGTAGCTTCTGCTACAATGGTATCTGTGTATACTTTCTTGAAACGTTTCGCAATCCCTTTAGAATAGTCACTGGAATTGTCATAGAAGAGTACCACTTGTTTAGCTTTCAAATGATCACTAGCGTATTTGGCTAACACATCCCCCTGGTAACTATCCACAAAGGTTGTTCTAAAAACATAAGGATTGGTTTTACCGTCACTGGTAAGAGTTAAATTATCTGTTGTCCCAGATGGAGTAATCAAAGGTACTGCTGCTTTGCTAGCATTTGGTGAAGCAGCTGCCGTTGCTCCAGAAGTTGCCGGTCCGACCACGACATTGACTTTGCTCTCAGTTGCTAAATTAGTCGTTACCGTCGCAGCTTCAGAGTTATCTGACTTATTATCTTTAGTGATGACTTCTATCGTTTTACCATCAACTCCGCCAGCCTTATTAATCTCATCAACAGCTAATTTAGCACCTTTTTCTTCAGCGCTACCATAAGCAGAAACGTTTCCGGTTAACTCCAAATTCAATCCAATTTTAAGTGTCTTGCCAATCTCAGTTCCACTAGCAGCTTGAGAGCTAGCACCTGGTGCTGCACTACAAGCTGCGAGGCTTGTCGTTGATAATAATACTAAACCTGAAAATAATAATTTCTTTTTCATAACTACTCCTTATTTAATCCTTAAAAAATAATATGTAAACAAGAATACAGAATTATCAGAAAATTGTCAATACTTATTTTTGAAATATTTTGAAAAATGGCAAAATAACAAAAATTGAATCCAAAAAACGACGTTAATCTATAAAAAAGAGGTGCCACTCAGCCAGTATTTCTGGTGAGTGGCATCTCTTTTTTGGATGCTTGAATAAAACTAATCATACTGGTTGATCAGTCCGACAAAAGGCATCTCTAGGCTTGACTTGCTCCTTCGGTCAATGTCATAGTGTTTTCCTCCCGATGAAGGTTACCCACAAACTGACGATCAATATCATCAAAAGCTGATGGTTTTACTTCTTTGACAAATTTTAAACGACTGATTTCGTCTACTTTCGTTTCCAAATCATTTTTATTAATGTAAATGACTAAATAACGTGAGCGTTTGGAATGGTAATACAAGTCCCCAAACTTTAATAATTTTCTAGCATCGCGATTATAATAAAGGTAAATCACAAGCCCTATACGTTCTTGTTTTTGAAACATGATAAGCCCTTTTCTTTAATATTTTGGTATGGTCCTGATGGGTGTTTCGGCCGTTTTGGTGCCAAAGGAAGTCCTGTATCTACAAAAATACTGTCAGACACCGCACCAGCAATTTCTTCAGAAATGTTAGCCAAAATTTCTTGCAAATCCATTTGGGCCAAGCGCATGGAAACGACCAAAGGATGACAATCCAAGGTACGCTTTTGCAGTAACATTTCCCGACGCAACTGTCTTACTTCGGGTCTAAACTCCTGTAAGGCTTTACTTGCGTCATAACGTTTTTTGATATCTTGAAACCGGCTCATCTCAACTTGCAAGTTGCCATCTGCTTCAACAGCTGCTTTAGCCTCAGCATAAGCCTGATATTGAGGCACTTTTTTTAGACATGCCACAAGCTGATCAATAGCTTCTTCCATGGCAATGAATTCTTCACTTATGACTAACATAACTTGATTATACCATACTTTAATCAAAAGGTAAGGGGGAAGTGATAAGGAGCGAAAAATGTCAGCACAATAGCTTACAGATGTCGGTACATGGTTGACGAAAAGCGCAACAACCTTCCTAGCAAGTCATTATGCTCACAAATGAGCTCATAGAGTTGATCTTCACTGAGGATACCTGCTTTGAGTCCCTCAGTTTCTTGGGTTCTGAAGTGAAACCAGTCCTCGCTACCATAAAAGGCCCTCAAGGCCCTATAATCGTCATAAGCTGCCTCAACTTGAGCAAAACTGATAATTAATTCCTCTAATTTAGGAAAAAAAGCCTCATATTTTTCTTCAAGTTCTTGAAGTTTTTGAACATCATGTGGTGTCATCAATAATCTCCTTTTCACTATAAAATGGGTGAGATAAGTCCAAACAGGATGGGAAAGTCAGCACAATAAATTCATTTTATTATATGGCAATACCATCACTTTAGGATAACATAGTCAAGGCTACATCGTCACTCAAATCCTTAACGGTCTCATAATCATCATGAAATGATTTTTTCCTGTTTTCTCACGCTGATAGGATTACCGTTCACTAGCAAATAACTAAGGAACTCTTAACCATAGGAAGGGCTCATCAAAAACCCATCAGATAAGTAAAATTTTTTTCTCCTTAGCCTCACAACAGCTCACAGGACTCATTCCCCTTCCAAGAAAAGCAAAATGACCAGTCCTCTAGTCAGAAGAAACTGGTCATTTAAAGCGTTTGTTCAGGAAAACCTTTTATTTTAATTCGTTATTTTCCATGATTTCATCAATGAAACCGTAAGCCAAGGTTTCTTCAGCACTCATCCAATAATCACGTTCAGCATCTTTGTGAATTTGTTTAATGGTCTTTCCAGCATTTTGTGCTAAGATTTTTTCTAAACGGTGACGAGTTTTTAAGAGGTGCTCTGCAGCAATGGCCATATCTGTTTGTTGTGTACCACCACCTGTACCACCCATTGGTTGGTGAATCATGTATTCTGCATTTGGTAACATGAAGCGTTTGCCCTTAGTACCTGATGAAGCAATGACAGTCCCCATAGAAGCGGCCATCCCCATAACAATGGTTTGGACATCAGCTTTGATAAAGTTCATGGTGTCGACAATAGCCAAACCCGCTGAAACAGAACCACCAGGTGTGTTGACATACAAATAAATGTCTTTCGTATTGTCCTGAGCATCAAGGAATAAAAGCTGCGCAATGACAGAGTTTGCCATGTTGTCCTCAACAGGGCCTGTCAACATGATAATACGGTCTTTTAATAAGCGTGAGTAAATATCATAAGAACGTTCACCACGACTAGTTTGTTCAATAACAACAGGAATCATAAAAAATCTCCAATCTACAAAGGTTCCAAAGTAGTCCCTAACCTAGAGGGAGTCCTACTATAAATGCCCTCTTTTATAATGATTGACCCTATTATAATCTTTTGGTCAAGAAAGGTCAAATGATAAACTTACTTTTAAAAAAGAGGGGGACCCTCTCTGATTTCTAGGAAATCAAATCAGGTTTCCACCCCATATCCTTAGTTTAGTGAGCTTCTAGTTGACTATTTAGTCCCGAAAAGACGATCGCCAGCATCTCCCAAACCTGGAACAATGTAACCATGTTCATTGAGACGCTCATCAAGGGCAGCAGTGAAAATATCAACATCTGGATGAGCCTCTTGAAGTTTTTTAACCCCTTCTGGGGCTGCTACCAAGCAGACAAACTTGATGTTGGTTGCTCCACGTTTTTTCAACGAATCAACTGCTAAGATAGCCGAACCTCCTGTTGCCAACATTGGGTCAACAAGGAAAATTTGACGTTGGTCAATGTCTTCTGGTAATTTCACCAAGTACTCAACAGGTTCTAAGGTCTCTTCATCGCGGTACATACCGATATGCCCAACTTTTGCTGCTGGTACAAGGCTCAAGAAACCATCAACCATTCCAATACCGGCACGGAGAATAGGAACGATAGCAAGTTTTTTACCAGCTAGTTGTTTTTGCACAGTCTTAGAAACTGGTGTCTGAATTTCCACATCTTCCAATGGAAGGTCACGAGACACTTCGTATCCCATAAGCATGGCAATTTCATTAACCAATTCACGGAAATCCTTTGTCGATGTTGTTTGACGACGTAAGATTGAGAGTTTATGCTGAATGAGCGGATGCGAAATAACTTGACATTTTCCCATGTTGATATACTTCCTTCTATATTTTTTTACACTTTTACCATTATACCAAAAAACTGGTCACTTTGCTCGGGAAATACTGATTTTTATTGATTATCTTTCCTCCTTTTCTTTATACTCCTGATCTCCTTACCGATAAATGGCAAAAAAGAAACCACTCCACAATCAGTTCATCATGAAATCGTTTCTCTTGATAACTCTTTAGTGCCAACCTAATTTCTGACGAAGACGACTAGCCTTGCTACCGATTAACTTGTCAAGTTGATGTGTCAGCAAGGTGAGAGCCGTGTAAACTGCCATTCCCAAACCTCCAATAATCAAGAGGTAAAGAAGACTGGTTAGACGACCTGTTGGTTTAAAGGCATAGCCCAAAAGCCAATTAGCAATAAAAACAACCAAGCCCATGATTATCGTTTCAATCAGGGTCAATAAGAGACGTTTTTGTAACAGTTTACGATTAAATCGAGTAACCTGATGCAAGCGACGATACATGAGGTAAATAGGGACTAAAAGAGCAATGGTTGTTGCTAACAGTGGCCCGTAGGCATGCATAAGGTAAATTAACGGTACTTGTAAGACGAGCTTGATGAGAATCCCATAAGCAAAATAATAAATAGCTTTGCGATTTTCAAAAAGAGCCTGAAGCATGGGTGAAAAAAGGGTATAAAGAGCTAGTAGCAAGGTTTGGAATAAGACAGCCACAAAAAGATGAATGGCACGGTCTTCACTAGCTCCATAAAAAACAGAATAAAGTGGTCTAGCTAGAATAATGGCCCCTGTCAAAGCTGGCAATAAGAACATCATTAACATTTCAATATTATTGATAATCAGGCGTGCCGCTGCTCTCATGTCTTTTTTGACATAATTTTCTGTCAACAAAGCAATACCAACCCCTCCGATAGAAGCTGCTACAGCGATTAAAACCATGGTAATTTTAGCAGGATTAGCGTTAAAATAACCAAATAAAACCAATAATTGAGAGCGGCTATAATCTGTAAACAGACTCATGGTATTCACAAAGGACCACTGGTCAATCAACTGAAAGGCTTGAATAGCGCTTCCTGTCACGATAAAGGGGATGGATTCTTTTAAGGTTTCAAGCAACAAGCCCTTGATATCAATAGAAACGGTATGATCTGGCTTACTAAAAATAGCTGCTAGAAGTCCCTGTTTCCAAAGATAGTAACCCAGAACACCCATACTAGCCACCATCCCGATAAAGGCTGCAAAAGTTGACTGAGTCACTGCTGAAGCGTAATCACCAGAACCTAATTTCATGATAAGGAAGGTGGTCAGAAGCATCCAAATGACTCGAATCAATTGCTCAGCAATCTGACTAATGGCATAGGGCTTAATGTTATTGTGCCCTTGAAAAATGCCTCGAATGACACTCATGACTGGAAAGACAAGGACAGCCAAGGAAAGACTATGCATAATTGGAATAAGCTTAGCATCCCCACCAGATAAACTGGTAAATAAGGGAGAACCTAGATACATAATTGCCGAAAACACAACACCCAAACCAAGCATGAGTTTTAACGTGCTCCGAATCAATTGGTAGCTATGCTCCGTCTGCCCCATAGAATTGTATTTGGCGACTTGCTTAGCAATCGCAACATTAAGTCCTGTGGTTGAAATCAATAAAAAATAAGCATAAACATTATACCCCATATTGAAAAGAGCATTGGCTTGAATCGCGTATTGCCCCATCCAAATGTACCAGGGAATAATGTATAACACTCCTAAAAGTCGGCTAATAAAATTACCAGCTGTGGACCAGGCTGCTCCCTGAACCATCAATTCTTCTTGTGTCAGTTGTTTTTTTTCTGTCGACATATCTATTCTTTCCTAGTTTCTATTAGCTTTATTATAAACTTTTGCTTGTGACTTGTAAAACAGGAACTTTAAAGATAAAATAAGGGTATGATAAGCATTGAACACGTATTAAACATTTTAAAAAAAGACCATAATTTTCGTGAGGTTCTTGATGCCGACGGATACCACTACCATTATCAAGGCTTAAGTTTTGAGCGCTTGAGTTACGATAGCCGTCAAGTAGATGGCAAGACCCTTTTTTTTGCTAAGGGAGCTACATTCAAGGCTGAATACCTTAAAGAAGCAATCGCTAAGGGACTTCCTCTTTATGTCTCAGAAGTAGATTATAAGCTTGATATTCCCGTTGTTTTGGTCACTGATATTAAAAAGGCCATGAGTTTAATCGCTATGGCTTTCTATGATAATCCTCAGGATCAGCTCAAACTCTTAGGGTTTACTGGAACAAAAGGCAAAACAACAGCTGCTTATTTTGCCTACCATATTTTGAAAGAATCTTATAAACCTGCCTTGTTGTCTACGATGAACACTACCTTGGACGGTCAAACTTTCTTCAAATCACAATTGACAACTCCTGAAAGTCTAGACCTTTTTGCTATGATGGCCGAGTGTGTTAAAAATGGCATGACCCACTTGATTATGGAAGTATCCAGTCAGGCTTATCTTGTTGGCCGCGTCTATGGGCTTACATTTGATGTCGGAGTATTCCTCAACATCAGTCCTGACCACATTGGTCCTATTGAGCACCCAACGTTTGAAGACTATTTTTACCACAAACGTCTTTTAATGGAGAATAGCAGAGCTGTTGTGATCAATAGCGGTATGGATCATTTCCCATTTCTAGCTAATCAGGTAGCTAATCAAGAACACGCTTTCTATGGTGCCTTATCTGACAACCAGATCACCACTAGCCAAGCCTTTTCATTTGAGGCCAATGGACAATTGGCTGGGCACTATGATATCCAATTAATCGGGCACTTCAATCAAGAAAATGCTATGGCTGCTGGGTTGGCTTGTCTTCGCTTAGGGGCTAGCTTAGCTGATATTCAAAAGGGTATCGCTAAGACTCGTGTGCCAGGCCGCATGGAAGTTCTTACCATGACTAATCATGCCAAAGTTTTCGTCGATTACGCCCATAATGGTGACAGCTTAGAAAAATTACTCAGCGTCGTGGAGGAACATCAAACTGGTAACCTGGTATTAATCTTAGGAGCCCCAGGAAATAAAGGAGAAAGCCGACGAGCAGATTTTGGAGCAGTGATTAACCAGCATCCTAATCTCACCGTTATTCTCACTGCTGATGATCCTAATTTCGAAGATCCAGAATATATTTCGCAGGAAATTGCTAGCCATATCACACGACCAATTGACATTGTTAGTGACCGTGAGCAAGCCATTCAAAAAGCCATGTCTCTTTGCCAAGGGCCAGAAGATGCTGTCATTATTGCTGGTAAAGGGGCGGATGCCTACCAGATTGTCAAAGGGGAAAAAGCACCCTATGCAGGTGATTTGGCTGTTGCCCAACGTTATCTTTAATAAGCCCAAATGGACTTAACAAGAATGATTATTACTACTCTTTTTAACCATTCTAATGAGGAAAACTTTTTTAGTAAAATCAAATCTCACATAAGGAAAAGGCTTTTTTAGGCCTTTTTTCTATGCTATAATGATGGAGATTTTGAGAAAACATTATTTTTCTCAGATGATTCCAAAAGAGTCGGTAAGATGAGTTCTCTTGACATCTTAATCGATCATTTTTATGATGTTTAGAAAGGAGGTAACCTATGACACAAATCAGTGCTGAAGCAATTGCCATTGCTTATGATAAGATGACTATTATAGACGATTTGTCCCTTCGCATTCCTCAAGGAGAAATAACAACTATTATTGGTGCCAATGGTTCTGGTAAATCAACTTTGCTAAAAGGATTAACCAGACTATTGCCACTCAACAAAGGGGCCGTTTATTTAGATGGACAAAGTATTGCGAAGCTTGCGACCAAAGAAGTGGCTAAAAAGATTGCTCTACTTCCTCAAGTCCAAGAGACAACTGATGGCACAACGGTTTACGAACTGGTCTCCTACGGTCGATTTCCTCACCAATCCTACCTCGGAAAACTCAGCCAAACTGATAAAGATACCATTCATTGGGCCATGGAGGCTACTAAGATAACAGCCTATGCTAACCAACCTGTCGATACCCTATCTGGTGGACAACGACAACGAGTCTGGATTGCTATGGCATTGGCTCAAGATACTGATACCATTTTTTTAGATGAGCCAACAACCTATCTAGACATGAACCATCAACTAGAAATCTTAGACTTACTCAAAAGCTTGAATCAAACATCAGGTAAGACGATGGTGATGGTCCTTCACGACCTTAATCTTTCAGCACGTTACTCTAATCATCTGATTGCTATGAAAGAGGGTCAAATCAAATACGTTGGCTCTGTCAGAGAAGTGATGACGCCAGCCGTTATCCAAGATCTTTTCCACATCAAGGCACAACTTATTGATGATCCTATCCACAACTGTCCAATATTGCTGACCTATCAGCTCCAATAAATTTATTCTAGGAGAATAGAATACATGAAAAAATTAGCCCTACTATTAACACTTTGTTTGACAACCATTACCTTAGTTGCCTGTGGTAATCAAACAAACAGTAAGCCAAATCCCAGTTCAAATAACCTATCAAGTATGCCAAAAATTGCTGGCATGACCTACTATGGAGATATTCCTAGCCAACCAAAGCGAGTGGTCAGTCTGGCTTCCACATACACTGGTTACCTCAAAAAATTAGATTTAAACTTAGTTGGTGTCACTTCTTACGACAAGAAAAACCCTGTCCTTGCTAAGACGATTAAAAAAGCTAAACAAGTGGCTGCGACTGATTTAGAAGCTATCACTGCATTAGAACCTGATGTTATTGTGGTGGGCTCTACAGAAGAAAATATCAAACAATTGGCAGAAATCGCTCCCGTTATTTCGATTGAATACCGTAAACGGGATTATCTCCAAGTCTTCTCGGACTTTGGACGTGTCTTTAACAAAGAAAAAGAAACAGCCAAATGGCTAAAAGACTGGGAAACAAAAACAGCAGCTTATGAAAAAGAAGTCAAGGCCGTTACAGGTGACAAAGCGACATTTACCATTATGGGACTTTACGAAAAAGAGATTTACCTCTTCGGTAAAGACTGGGGACGCGGTGGGGAGATTATCCACCAAGCTTTCCACTATGATGCTCCTGAAAAAGTCAAACAGGATGTTTTTAAACAAGGCTACCTGTCTCTATCCCAAGAAGTCCTTCCCGACTACATTGGAGATTATGTAGTGGTTGCTGCTGAAGACGACAAGACTGGCTCCGCCTTATATGAAAGCGATCTTTGGAAATCTCTTCCAGCCGTTCAGAAAAATCACGTCATTAAAGTCAATGCTAATGTCTTTTATTTTACAGACCCACTGTCTTTGGAATACCAATTGAAGACCTTGCGAAAGGCAATTCTCTCAAGTGAAAGCAATGCATAAATCACCTGATTACATCTATTTACCTACTCAAAAAACTAAAAGAGTCACTAAGTCACAGACTTTTTGGCTTCTTTTTGCTCTTATCAGCCTAAGCTTAGTCCTTGCCATCTATTGCAATCTTCGCTTCGGAGCCATTCATCTATCTCATCAGGATATCAGCCATATTTTTCTCGGAAAGCAAGGAGGCCATAAGGCCAATGTCCTTCTTGATATTCGTATCCCTCGACTAATGGCTGCTGCTTTAGTTGGGGCTGCCCTCGCTGTTTCTGGTGCAATTATGCAGGGCATTACGCGCAACCCTATTGCTGAGCCTGGCCTCTTGGGTATTAATTCTGGCGCTGGATTAGCCTTGGTTTTGGCGTACGCTTTTGTGCCTCATCTGCACTACTCTCTCATTATTCTGCTGTCGTTGTTGGGTTCTTGCCTTACAGCTGCTTTAGTATTTGGACTTTCTTACCAAACTAGAAAAGGCTATCATCAGCTTCGCCTTGTTCTGGCAGGAGCTATGGTTTCCATACTGCTATCAGCACTAGGTCAAGGTGTCACCAATTACTATCATCTGGCTAATGCCATTATCGGTTGGCAAGCAGGAGGATTAGTCGGCGTTAACTGGCAGATGGTGGCCTACATAGCACCTCTTGTCGTGGCCGGCCTTGTCCTTGCACAGCTCTTATCTTATCACCTCACTATTCTTAGTTTGAGCGACTATCAGGCAAAGGCTCTCGGCCAAAGGACCACGTTGATGAGTGTTATCTTTATGCTCTTGGTTCTTCTATTATCCTCGGCAGCTGTGGCTATCGCTGGAAGTATTTCCTTTGTTGGTTTGATGGTCCCTCATCTCATCAAGGTCTTTGCTGCCAAAAATTATCGCCAGATTATCCCACTATCTGCCTTATTAGGAGCTAGTTTCATGCTATGGGTTGATTTTGCATGCCGAAATCTCAATCCTCCTTATGAAACAACCCTATCTGCCCTCGTTAGTCTGGTTGGTTTTCCATGTTTCTTATGGTTGCTTAGAAAAGGAGGTACTCATTGAAATCGTTTAAACAAGTAGCCCCTTTTTACTTGGGATTGTTTCTTCTTCTTTTAGGACTTATCTTGATGTCCTTGTCTATAGGAGAGTCCAACATGTCTCTCCTTAGTGTAATCAAGGTTTTACTAGGAGAATCCAACAGTGCCATGACCTTAATCATCACTAAGATTCGTCTACCAAGAATTTTAGCAGCTTGTGTTGGAGGGGGCTCACTTGCTCTATCAGGACTTTTGCTACAAAGCTTGACACGAAATCCTCTAGCTGATTCTGGTATTTTAGGAATTAATACGGGAGCAGGGGTAACACTTGCTATCTTTGTCTCTTTTTCTTCTCTTAATCAGACTATCCTTAGTCAGTTCCTCCCTTTATTTGCCATGCTTGGCGCTAGCCTAACGATTTTCAGTGTCTACCAGCTCTCACTAACCAAGCAAGGAAAAATCAACCCTACCCGCTTGATGATTACGGGTGTCGGGGTCACCACTATGTTGTCCAGTTTAATGGTCGCCCTTGTTGGCAATGTCAACCGCTACAAAGTTGATTTGGTGATTAACTGGTTGAGTGGTCAAATTACGGGCGACGATTGGCCAACCCTGACACTCATTGCTCCACTGCTCATTTTGCTTTGGCTAGTGGGTTTTTATCAAGCACACCACCTTAACATCATGACCTTATCCGACGATACCGCTATTGGACTTGGTCTAGCCTTAAATGCTCAACGATTAGTAACATTGGCATTAGCTACTGCTCTTGCCGCCTTGAGCGTGCTTTTGGTTGGTAATATTAGTTTTATCGGCCTAATGGCAGGCCATACCAGCAAACGTCTTGTTGGAAACGACCACCGCTTAACCATACCTACTAGCTTATTCATCGGTATGCTAATCCTTCTGATTGCAGATACAATAGGACGAGTATATCTCGTTGGTAGTAATATCCAAACAGGCATCATAGTATCGCTAATTGGAGCACCATACTTCCTTTACTTAATGGCAAAAACAAAATAAAGATAATCAAAACGCTAAGAACAAAGCATATTCTTAGCGTTTTTCTATGGTGCTGTAAAGGTTAAACTTTCTTTATCCAAGGTCATTAGCAGCTGGTATTTTGTAGGCTCCACCTGTACCAAATACCCAAGCCTGACTAAGGCTTCCACAAAAATATCCGGCCGTTTTTGCATCACAAGTTCTTTACGCGTGAATTTAAGTAAAAAGGTGGTCATGTATTTAAGGGCGTATTCCTGATTCACATCTCCCAAGAGTTTGTACAAATCCATCTGCTCAGCTGATGGTTTTTCACCTCTTTTGAGACGATAAAAATAATTAGCTAGAGTCAACTGATTTCTCGTGATGTTGGTCTTTTCCTTGATGATCACTTGATTGGTCTGGTTAGCTAACTGAGTCTCAAAGGTGACCGCTAAAAAATCCTCATACTTAACTGAACAGGTGTCCACAAAAAGCATGGTGTCTAAGACTAGTTGCTGATCAGAAGTCACTATGGGAAGATTGATGCCGTAACGCTTATTTTCACGGCGAATATAGCCAGCTTGAACGTAACTTTCAATAGCCTTGTCGATACCTGTGATATTAGGAAAGGCTTTTTTGATATCTCGTAAAATAACGTGATCATGCTGGTCGAGATAATTGATAAGGTCTTGAAAAAAAGATTGTCTGGTGAGCTTATCTGAATGAAATACTGTTATCATACCTTCTATTATAGCATAGAAGAGTGAAAAAAGGGCTTGGTCAAAAAACCAAGCCCTTTTAAAGCGTCTTTTCATTAAGCTCCAAAACTTTCTGTCAATTGTGGAACCACTTGTTTCTTACGAGAAACGGCACCTGCTAAGAAGGCATGATTGTTTTCAAGAGTGAAGTTAAAGGCTGCTTCCACCTTATCCATATTAGCACCAATAGCTAAGATTTCAGAGTTTGAGTTAACAATATCAGTTACCATTAAGACAAAATCTGAATAACCTTCTGCAGCCATAGCATCTTTAATCGCAGCTTCAATAGCTTCTTGACGTTCTAAAACTTCTGAAATGTCAACAGTGTTCACTTGTGCCACGCGTACAGCATTCCCATTTAATTCAAAGGTTTTAGCATCAATATCAATCAATTCTGCTTCTGATTTGCTTGCAAGGTTTGTACCAGCTTTTAGAAGAGACATGCCGTAAGTTTCCAAGTTGACTTCTGCTAGCTCTGCCAATTCTTCAGCGACACGATGGTCAGACACATGAGTTGTTGGAGATTTCAATAACAAGGTATCTGAAATCAAACCAGACAAGAGCATTCCAGCAATCGCTTTAGGGACATCAATACCATTTTCTTTAAACATACGGTAAACGATAGATGAGGCAGAACCGACAGGTTCCACTCGCATATACAATGGATTAGCAGTCTCAAAGTTTGCCACACGGTGATGATCTACCACACCATAGACCTCAACCTCACGGATATCTGCAATAGATTGTTGAAACTCATTGTGGTCTGTCAAAATCACTTGTTCAGCCCCTTCTGCTTTAGCAGATTCAACCACACGCGGTGCTTCAACACCAAAATAATCAAGGGCAAAAGCTGTTTCTTCGTTAGGAGTTCCCAAAGCTACCACTTCAGTATCCAAGCCGAAGGCTTTTTGTGACAAATAATCAAAGCCATATGACGATGCGATAGCATCCGTATCAGGATTTTGGTGACCAAAAACTAAAATTTTTGACATAATAATTCTACCTCATTCTCTTTATTCATCTTATTTTAGCAAAATTGCCCCCTAAAATCAAAGGGGGATTGCCGAGCACTCACCTTGTAAACACAAAAAGCTGGGATATTTCCCAACTTCAAGAAAAGCTTATGACTGATGAATCCGATTCATGTATTCTGTATAAGACTCGGTTTGCATCAAGTTTTTGGCATTTTGAACCCTTTCCTTGGTCGGTGGTTTAACCCCTTCCAGCTGGTAAGGAATGCCTAGTTCACGCCATTTGAATTCTCCCATAGTATGGTAAGGCAAAACTTCAAATTTATCGACATTTTTCAAGGTCTTTACAAACTCACCCAGTCGTACCAAATGGTCGTCAATATCGGTCAATCCCGGCACTAAAACATGTCGAATCCAGACAGGAATCTGCTTGTCGGATAAATACCTAGCAAATTCTAAAATATTTTGATTAGGCTGGCGCGTCACGATCTTATGTTGTTCTTCATCAATTTCTTTCAGGTCTAATAGGATTAAATCTGTCACTGCCAGTAATTTGTCCAGAACCTCATGGTATTCAGGTGTAGGTCTATAAGCAAAACCACAGGTATCCAGTGTGGTATGGATGCCTAGTTTTTTCGCCTCAGTGAACAAGGCAGTGATAAAGTCAATTTGGAGCATAGCTTCACCACCTGAAACTGTAATACCACCTTTTTTCCCCCAAAAATGTTTATACTGAAGGGCTTCTTTTAAAACGTCATTAACCGTTCTAAGTTTTGAATTATTGGTTTCCATCTCCCAAGTGTCCGGATTATGGCAATACTGGCAACGCATTTTACAGCCTTGCAAGAAAATGATAAAACGGATTCCTGGGCCATCCACAGAACCAAAGCTTTCTGTCGAATGCACCATTCCTGTTACTTGTCCATAATCTATCTCAGTCATTGCATCTCCTTCATTTCTTGTAAACGTTTTTACATTTTCATTATAACACTTTTCATAAAAAAGACTAGGCATGAAGCCTAGTCTTCCTCAATAATCTGTTCTATATTAGACAGGACTAATTTTAATTTCGTGATACGCCCATCTTTGACCTTGTCATTGATAAGGACCAAGTGTTTGTCTTGGCTATCTATTTCGTAGGCTTCTTTTTGTTCCTGGCTTGGAATGGTTCCGGTACCAGTCAAATAAAAACCAGCGATGGTATCCACATCATCTGACTCCAATTCCGTATCAAAATACTCATTGAATTCATTTAGCGTCATGGTACCAACGACAATATAGGTGTTTTCCCCAATTTCATGCACAAATTGCTCAGCCTTGTCGGTTTCATCATCAATTTCACCAACAATTTCTTCAAGCAGGTCTTCTAAGGTCACTAAACCAGCCACACCGCCATATTCATCCAGCAAGATGGCCATTTGATTTTGGGTATTGCGCAGCTGACGTAAAAGGTCATCCACAAAAATCGTCTCAGGAACAAACAGAGGTTCCTGTAAAATCTTTCGCATGTTAATGTTTTCAAAGCCCTGACGGAAACCTGATTCTAACAAGCGCTTGGTGTGAATCAAGCCAATAATCTTGTCCTTGTCCACATCATAGACAGGAATACGCGAAAAACTTTGTTTTAAAATTTCTTGAATATTCTCAAGCGGGGCATCATTAATGTCAATCATGAAGGCATCTGTTCTTGGAACCATGACTTCACGCGCCATCATTTCATCTAACGAGAAAATCCCCTGTAACATTTCGATTTCCTCAGCATCTAGAGTCGCCTCACTGTTTGATAACATGTATTCAATTTCGTCACGCGTCATCTGCTCATCCGCATCATCGAAGGTCATTGGGGTGATACGACTCAACAAGTTCGTTGATGCTGACAAGAGCCAAACAAAGGGGCTTACCACCTTACCTAGTCCAATGATGATAGGAGCTGAGACAATTGCCAGCTTGTCTTTAAGGTTCATGGCAATCCGTTTTGGATACAATTCTCCCAAAACAATCGAAACGTAAGTTAAGAAAATCAAAGAGATGATTCCACCTGCTGTTTGGGCAGTCGCTGAACCTCCTAACCAACCTGAAATCACCTTTCCAAGGGAAGCTGATAAACTAGCCCCTGATAAGAGACTAATAAAGGTAATGCCAACCTGGATGGTTGACAAAAAGTGGTTAGGTTCTTCTAATACTCGTAATAAACGAGCGTATTTCTTATCACCATCAGCAGCTTTTTGCTCTACACGAGAGCGGTTCAAAGAGACTAATGCCATCTCGCTAGCTGAGAAGAAGGCATTCAACAAGGTTAAAATAAATAATACTAAAAATTGAATGACTAAAGGCTGACTCACAGGGTCTTCCATGTTAATATAACTCCTAGAAAATAATATAGTGACTTCATTATATCACATTTATGGGCAAAGCCTAGGGATTTCTTCTTTTCCACACAAATAATCCCCTGGTTTCCAAGCTGTTTTAAAACTAGAAATCTGCTAATTTCTCTAACATCACTAAAAAAGGTGGTGTATTGACTTGATTGAGAGGCTGGTAGAGCATGGCAGAAACCAAACGCTGATCCAACTGCCGCACAAAATCAAGCAAGGCGTCTTTTTCCATATCGCCACCCTCATGCCCATAATAAACCATGATAGCAACCCGACCACCAACTTCCAAAAGCTTTAGGATTTTTGATAAAGCTAATAGTGTGGTAGCTGGCAAGGTAATCACAGACTTATCCGCACTAGGTAAATAACCAAGATTGAAAATAGCTGCGCGCACCGGCTCTGTCACATACTGATCAACCGCTTCATGACCCGCTAAAATCAGCTCAGCATTTGATAATCCTAGCTGCGCTAACCGCTCACTTGTTTTTCTAATAGCTTGTTCTTGCACATCAAAAGCATAAACTTTTTTCGCTGATTGTGCCAAAAAGGCAGTATCATTCCCATTGCCCATCGTGGCATCCACAACCACACTAGACTTATCCATAACCTCTGCTAAAAAGTCATGCGAGAGGTGAATAGGGCGTTTTATCATTTTCTTCTCCTATCCAAATCTGTCATCCTTGGGCATATAGCTGTCGGTCAGCCTTACAGCCCTGCCAACTGCCACGTCTCTCCATTTCTTTGTCAATGGCATTCAGCACTTCCCACTTATTTAGGCTCCACATAGGGCCAATCAACATGTCACGTGGGGCATCCCCTGTGATACGATGAATCACAATATGCTTAGGAATAATTTCTAATTGGTCACAAATAATTGAAACATAGTCCTCTTGACTCAACAACTGCAAGCGTCCTTCATGGTAATCCCTTTGCATTCTAGTATTGGTCATCAAGTGTAACAAATGAAGTTTGATTCCCTGAATATCATTATCTGTCACACAGCGTCTGACGTTTTCTAGCATCATCTCATGTGTCTCACCTGGCAATCCATTAATCAAATGCGACACAATTTCAATCTTAGGGTATTGCCTTAACCGCTTCACCGTCTCTTTGTAGAGGTCGTAGGAATGAGCTCTGTTAATCATTTCAGATGTCTTTTCATAGGTCGTTTGTAAGCCCAATTCCACCGTCACGTGCATGCGCTCTGCCACTTCTGCCAAGTAAGCAATGGTCTCATCGGGTAGACAGTCAGGCCTTGTCCCAATGTTAATACCAACGACTCCCGGTTCATTGATGGCTTGCTCGTAACGTTCTCGAATCACCTCAACTTTATCATGGGTATTCGTAAAATTTTGGAAGTAAACCAAGTACTGCTTAACTTCTGGCCATTTACGGTGCATAAAGTCAATTTCTTTGTAAAATTGTTCCCGAATCGGGGCATCTGGTGCTACAATAGCATCTCCAGAACCTGAAACTGTGCAAAAAGTACAACCACCATGAGCCACCGTTCCATCACGGTTAGGGCAATCAAAGCCCGCAGCAATTGGTACTTTAAAAATTTTTGCCCCGAAAAGGGTGCGATAGTAATCGTTCAAAGTCTGGTATCGTTTCTTCATAACTCCTATTGTAGCATAAAAGACAAGCAGCAAGATTACCATCTTGCAGAAAAAACTGCTAAGACGGTATCAAAAAAAGAATATGACTAGCATTCAAAAGCTTACCCTTTTGACTACCAGACACATTCTTAATAATGATATCTCCAGACGAATATCTTTTCTGTTTTCTAAGTTCCCTAGTCCTGTTTCAAGAGGAATCGCCATTCAAAGCGTTTTTGATCATAACAAGGATAGAGGAAATGAAGAATCCCAAACCCTAAAATAAATCCTGCTAAGACATCGCTTGGATAATGGACACCCAAATAAACACGAGACAGGCCTATCAATAAGATCAGGGTCACAAACAAAGCATCTACTGCTACTTGTAGTGGTCTTGATTTGATGCGCTGATGGCAAACAATTAACAGACTTCCGAAAATCAACATACTCCCCATAGCATGACCACTTGGGAAAGAGAAACCACCAGCATAAACCAGGTGTTCAATGCTTGGCCTTGGTCGTTGATACAATAATTTAAAACTTGAAATCAATAAAGCAGCCACAAAACCGTTTGACAAAACCAAAAAGGCTTCCATTTTCCACTTTATGAAGAGGAAAGCAATAACTGATACAGTCACTACAAGAAGTTGTGTCGTTACATTTCCAAATACTGTGATGATCCTAAAAAAACGGGTCACGCTCTGAGGAAGCGTCCCCCTTATAGCAGTCTGAATACTGCTATCAAGCGACGTCAAACTCTCAGGGAAAAATTTAACCGTATAGCCAATCATGACAAAAATCAGTAGGGCAAAAGAAGCTATTAAAAAGTGGTTTTGTTTGTTTTTCATAATATTAGTGTTGATATCTTTCTAAAATAGACTTACTTGCAATATACACGAAATAGAAAGCAATTGCAAATATCAACCCCTCAACAAGGTTAAATGGAATCACCATAGCCACCATATACTTAGCAATCCCAATATAGGCACCAATATCAAAATTAGCAAATTTAGCATAGAGGGGAATCGCAAAAATATAATTGAGAACAACCATGCCAAACGTTAATAAACCTGTGCCTAGTAAGCTAGCAAATACATATTGACTAAGCGTTTTTTGACGGTTCCAAACTAAGGCAAAAGCCGTCACAAATAAAGCGATAGCGATAATATTCATTGGGAGACCAATAAAATCATTAACCCCACGATTGTTCAAAAAGAGTTTCAACAAGGACCTCAATAACAAAATCAAGTAAGCACTCTTTAAATCCATTAAAACCAAGCCAAGTAACACTGGTATGACACTAAACTCAATCTTTAGGAACTCAGCGCCAGGAATGATGGCAAAGCTAAATAGCATCAGAACAAACGAGATGGCTGAAAGGATGGCAACCATAACCATTTTATGTGTCTTTGACATTAAAAAATTCCTCCAATTTTTTCAAATTGAAAGAAGTTCCTTCGTAATTGTGTAGCCCAAAAAAGCCTACGCAAAAAACCCGGTCTTCTCTCATCCAGACTATACTGTCGGTTGTGGAATCGCACCACATCAGCTTGCGCTCGCGGACTTCTAGTTACCTAGTTACCGCCGGTCGGGAATCACACCCTGCCCTGAAGACACTTATAGCATAGCAAATTTATCACTAGATAGCAATAGGTTTGACTATTTTTTAAACAAAAAAAGAGCAGTTTCTTAACCTACTCTCTTTGTGTTTCAGTATTTTCGGATATGTGACCGTCTTACCATGCTAATATTCCGTCATCTTTATGAGGTGGTAACAATAAAGATATGACGAGGTGAGCTATGGTACCAACAACTCGTCAAGAAGTCACGCCATAACCGATTTACAGACTAACAGACATGACAATGCCGTCTACATGAGACGATGCGACACTATTTCTACTGGCTGGTAAAGCCTTCTCCCAAAAACCGTTTTCTCTAGAATTAACTTATTTTTCACACCGCAATCTGCTCTATTTTAACTTATCATGCTGATAAGTATGGGTCAAGTCAAGGCCTTTGAATTCCTGTTGTCTCAATGCTTCATAAACAACCATGCAAACCGTATTGGAGACATTCAAACTACGAACGTGGTCATCATTCATAGGAATACGCAATGCCTTCTCTGCATGTTCTCGCATAAATGCTTCCGGCAAACCCGTGTCTTCACGGCCAAACAAGAAATAATGAGGCTGATCATCAGCATAGGTTTCCTCAGAATAAATCTTGTCTGCAAACTTGCTAATCAGATGTAGTTTCCCCTGACATTGAGCAACAAAATCTTCTAAGCTATCATAAAAACGCACATCTAGCTTATCCCAGTAATCCAGACCAGCCCGTTTCATTTTACGGTCATCAATAGGAAATCCCATGGGTTTAATAATGTGTAAAGGTGCATTAGTTGCAGCACATGTTCTAGCAATATTACCAGTATTTTGTGGAATTTGTGGTCGAAACAAGACAACATGGTTACGACTATTTTCTTCTTTATAGGTTGGGTTAAGGATTTCTTTTCTCATGACAATCTCACTTATTCTTTTCATTAAAAAAACCACACTGCCCGGAGTCATGCTCAGCAAACAATGTGGTTGATGGTGACTCGCTAACTTAAATCATAACAGGTTTGATTTAAACCAACGAATACTTATTTGTTATTATAACACTTTAACAATGAATGTCAATCTATTTTTGCCAAAGTCCCGTCTTTTTTTCATTTTTTCAGAGCCTTATTATTTCTTTTTAAACTGAAATGATCAGGAACAGAGTCGTCACCACCAGCAACAAAGGGATGGCACCTCAATATTCTTGCTAATCCCATTAATACCCCTTTAGCTCCATGCTTTTCAATAGCAGTGATCATATAAGCTGAACACGTTGGTCGGTAACGACATGTTGGCGGAAATAAAGGGGAAATGTAACGTTGATAAGCTTTAACAGGTGCTACTAATAATGTTGTGATCATTTTTTGGTATTGGCCAAATTATGCAGTTGGCTAATTTCTTTCTTATTTAATCGTCTTGATTCACCTGGTCTTAAACCAGTCAACTCAAGAGTTCCAAAACGTGTACGGGACAATTTATCTACCAATAGCCCCACAGATTCAAACATTTTTTTAACCTGATGATTTCGTCCCTCATGAATTGTCAGTTCGACAATGGAACGATTCTTATCAGCTTCTACACGGATAATATTATAACGAGCCGGCTTCGTTTTCTTCCCATCAATCACCACTCCTCGCGTTAGCGGACGAAGATTCTCTTTCGTTGCAATCCCTTTGACACGCGCTAAATAAACCTTATCAATCTCATTTCTTGGGTGAATCATGGTATCAGTAAAATCACCATCATTGGTTAGAATAAGAACACCTGATGTATCCCAGTCTAAACGTCCAACAGGGTAAATCCGTTCTTTAACCTGAGGCAGTAAATCCAGTACCGTTTTACGGCCTTTGTCATCTGACACACTGGAAATAACACCGCGTGGCTTATTAAGCAAATAGTAAACCTTTTCCTCGTTGTAAATAGGACTTCCTTCTATTTCAACCACGTCTCCCGATTTAACAGTGGTTGCTAAATCCGTAATAATCTGACCATTTAAGGTGACTAGGCCTTGCTTAATCAGTTCTTCAGCCTTACGACGACTGGCAACACCCGCATGGGCAATGTATTTATTAATTCTCATTCTTTTTCTTCTTTCTTTTGGGCAACTGGTCGTCACGATATTACCAGTCAACTTGGGTAAGCCAAAGTCATATCCCTCTTTTTAAATGCCAAGGAACTCGAGTGAGACCTAGTCATTCTCAGTCTCCTGTTTGAAAAGAGCACTTTCTTCATCGGCTAATTCGATAGCTGACACATCCACTAACTGATCCAGATGATTAATTCCCATATAATCAAGAAAATAATCTGTCGTGGCATACAAGCGAGGACGGCCAATCACTTCTTTCTTTCCAGCTTCTTTTATGAGTTCAAAAGCTAATAACTTGGTTAAGGCACCACTTGAATTGACCCCTCGAATATCATCAATTTCTATCCGAGTAATAGGTTGCTTGTAAGCAATGATAGATAATACTTCTAAACTGGCACGAGATAAACTTTGATTGATAGGAGCCTTAGCATAATCTCGTAAAATATCAGCAAAAATTTCCTTGGTCACCAATTTATAAGTATTTGATGATTCCATTAAGCAAAGGCTAGAGTCTAAATCAGATTCATATTTTTGAGAGAGCTTTTCCAATTGTTGTTGTAAAGCTGTTGGAGGTAAAGAGAGCATGGTTGCTAACTGCCTTAGGCTCAATCCTTCTTCACCTGCAACAAATAGCAATGCTTCTATCTGTGACAAATAGCTCTTCATGGCATCTCCTTTCTCAAAATAATCTGACCAAAATTTGTGGCTTGTTCTACAATAACTAAGTGCATCTTGATTAATTCCAAGCTGGCTAGAAATAAGGTAATCACTTCGTTTAAGGACTGGCAATCGTCAAAGATAGCAGATAGGCTAACCACCTTATCCTTCTCCAGCCGTTTTTCAATCGACACCATCATGTCCTCAATTCGATAATCATCACGTTCAATCACCGTATGGTTATTTTTAAAGGCTTCTCGTTTAGCCGTCATGATTTTGGAAAAAGCAAGAAATAAATCCATCACGGTTTTGTCTTCTTGCAAAACAGCATCTTCAAAAATCAATTCTTGCTTGGGCTTTGAATAATATTTGGCCCGACGATTGTGCTGCTCAGCTAATTCCTGGCTAAGAGCTTTAAAACGACTATATTCTTCAATTTTATCCAGCAAGTCTTGCTCTAGATTGTCATCGTCTTGAGGTTCTTCGACAATTTTGGGAAGAAGACGTCTGCTTTTAATGAGCATTAATTGGCTTGCCATCAGCATGTATTCGCCAGCAACCTCTAATTTCATAGCCTGCAAGGTTTCAACGTAGGCAAGGTACTGTTCAATGACTTCTACAATCGGTACCTCGTAAATATCAACCTTGTACTTGGACACCAAATGCAGCAGTAAATCTAGAGGTCCTTCAAAATCTTTAACTTTTATATCCATTATGATTTGTAATATTTTTCTAAAGTCGCTGGGCTTTTCAATCCTAGAAACTGACTAAGCTCCATGATTGATTTTCCTCTCGACTTTTCCTTCAAAATAAACTGCTCCCGTAATTTTTGTGCGGTTAATTCCTTATACCCTATGCTTTCGAGAAATCCTTTTAGTTGGTTAAAAAACCACTGCCTTGAAAAAGCTTGACCTTGGTGTTCAAAGAGGTATCTCTTTTTACCATTTCGTTGTCTTTCTAAGAACGGGATAAGCTGGTGAGATAACGGCAATACACGAACACCTTTTGCTGTCTGTAACCTCAACACTTGGAAGGTTAAATCGAGATTCGCCACCTCAATACAGGCTAAATCACTCGGCGTCAATCCTAGTTCTAGCATCAACAAAGCGATTAACTGGCCCGCCGCCAAAGGAGTATCTTGGTAAAAACAGTCCCGATCAATTAGAGCAAGGTCTTGTTTGTTAGCTGTCGGAATCTTTGTTCGGTCCGTTATTCTAAAATAATAGCTCAAATGATTTTCCTGATACAAGTAATACAAAAACTGATTAACCGTAGATATCTTTCGTTTTTTAGCGGATGGGCTAATTGCCGATAAACTGTTTTGATAAAGGGACAATTTGTCCTGACTAATACGTTCCCCAACAACTTGAGAAAACTGCTGCAAATCGTATTGGTAAGCCTTTTGACTATTTAAAGATAAGGTTTTACTCGCAATAAAAGCTTCAATATAGGTTATCATTTTTTAGTAATGGTATAATCGTCTGTAAAATCATGCAGAAGGCTGTTGACTGCTTTTAAAATCGATTTTCGAGTGATAATACCGACAAAGCGCTCTTCTTGATCCACAACTGGCAAGAAAGGATAATCAACTAACTTATGCATGATTTCTGTTAAACTAGAAGTAATACTAATGGTTTCGATTTTGGTATTAACCATCTCTCCGATATCCGTTTGACGCATCTCCCAGTCAGTCAACTGTCCTTGAGCTTGATAAGTCATGATATCAGAGATGCTAATGGTGCCCACATATTTTTTCTCCCGCGTAATCACCGGAACTCTTGAAAACCCGTTGCTAACTAAGAGTAGCATCACATGGTCTGCATTATGCGTGTTAATAAAAATGGCTAAATCTTCCGCTGGAATGAGGTAGCTATCCAAATGACTCATTAAAAACGTTTCAAATTCTTTTGCGATCATCGTTTAAATTCCTTAGATAGTAATGGGTAAAGCTCATGTTGTCGGGTAAAATAGTTGACCCTAATAGTAGTATCTGTCACGTCAATACGGGCATAGAGTTTTTCATTGACCTCACCACGAGGTTGTGAAACAGATCCAGGGTTAACAAAAATCGTTTTCTCAACTTGCCAGGCTGCTGGACGGTGTAGGTGACCATATATGCAGAGGTCTGCCTCTGCTTCTTGAGCAAAATAGTCCAATTTATCCCACGTAAAATTAATGTGGTACAAATGTCCGTGTGTCTGAGCAATGGTAAGATTATCTAGTTGTGTGACGAGATCATCTGGGTAACCAGCGTCGTAATCACAGTTTCCTCCAACCACATAAATCCCATCCCAAATAGGGTCCGAACTTTTCAATTCAGAATCCCCATTATGGAAAATAGCATCAACTTGACCAAGATACTTATCTTTAATGGCTTGAACGATGTCTCGATCGCCGTGAGAATCACTCATTACTATGATTGTTTTGCTTGCCATATTGGAAAGACCTCCATTAATTTTCGAACAGCTTGACCTCGATGAGACAGGTGATTCTTTTCATCAGCCTCTAATTCTGCTGCATGACGTCCTGTCTCTCCTACAATAAAGAGAGGATCATAGCCAAAGCCGTTGTCTCCCTTAGGTTGTGTAGCAATGTAGCCTGGCCATTCAGCTTCAACAACCAAGCTATCTTTATCGGGAGCAGCTACTACCAACGTTGTATGGAATTGTGCTGAACGGTCCTTTTGATCAAAGACCATTGCTAACTCGTGTAATAATTTAGCATTGTTGCTATCATCAGTGGCATCTGGTCCTGAGAAACGCGCAGACCAAACCCCAGGTAAGCCACCCAAAGCATCTACTTTTAATCCCGAATCATCTGCCAAAACCATCTTCCCTGTTAAGCGTGAAATGGTTTCCGCCTTCAAGCGGGCATTTTCTTCAAAAGTGACACCCGTTTCTGCCACATCTGGCAATTTAGGATAATCGTTGAGATTTTCTACACGATACCCCAGGTCTCCAAACAAACGACGAAATTCTTTGGTTTTCCCCTCATTTCTGGTGGCAATTAAAAGAGTGTCCCCAAAACCATCCGTACTGGAAGCAAAAAACGCATCTGTTGATACACCACCCTCTGGGAGATAAACAGCAAGTAGTTGCCCATTTTCCATTAACAAAATCGTACCTGCATGGGGAATCACCTTAATCTCACGCCGTGTTTCTTGGTTAATCATATCGATAATAAAGGTGATGAGAGACAAATGAGACTGGTACCGCACCACTGAAACATCATAACCTTTAGGATTTTCCCAGTCTAACGTTGCGGCAATACCATCTAAAAGATCATCTATTCTTTTAATGTTCTCACAATCTATTCCCCACCCCGTAATCATATTATGACCGGTCATCTTTCCGATAAACCAATTGGTCTCGTCTTTGTATTCATAAATTTTCTCACTCATAAGGTCACATGCTCCACATCTATTTTTTGGTTTAAGCATACTGAGGCAATCTCTTGAAAGATTTCAGGACTTGCCGTTGTGTAAAAATGGTGTTTTACCTTTTCTTGACAGCGACTACCATTAATTTCAAAGTAGTTTAAAAGAACAGAAATATCCCGAACACATTCTGCCCCGCTATCGATCAACTTGACCGACGGCCCCATAACGTTTTGAATAATCGGACGAAGCAGAGGGTAATGCGTACAGCCTAGAACGAGCGTGTCAATTTTACCCACCAAGGGCGTCAAACTTTCATAGACGACTTTTTTAGCGACGCTAGAACGTATTTCATTAGACTCGACAATGGGGACAAATTTAGGACAAGCTAGGCTAGCCACCTCTACTGTTGGTGCTAGTAATTGAATTTTTTGACGGTAAATGTCCGAAGCTATTGTCATCGGTGTTCCAATCACACCAACCTGACCTTTGGTTGTCGATTTTATTGCTGCACTTGATCCAGGTAAAATCACACCTAAAACAGGGATGTCCAGAGCTTCTTTGACCTCTTCCCAAGCTACTGCTGTTGCTGTATTACAAGCAAAAACAATCATTTTCACATTTTTGGTCAGCAAAAAACGGACAAGATCCCATGTGTATTCTCTAATTTGCTCAGCAGGTCTTGGACCATAAGGGGCCCTAGCTGAATCACCAATATATACCACTTTTTCATGAGGAAGTTGCCGCATCAACTCACGAACTACGGTCAAACCTCCCACACCAGAATCTAAAAAACCAATTGGTCTTGTATCCATCACTACTACTTTCTTATTGACAACATGAAAAACTCAGTTGGTAATAGCCAACTGAGTTCCTTTTTAAACCCTGAACAGTTGACAACCCTAACTGACAAGACATGTTCTAACGAACATTGAAAATCAAAGACTGTTCACTCTTAACGATACTAACAAGGTTCCTTTATAGCAACTATTTCTTATTTTTTACCCTTAGCAACGGCTGCTTTTGATTGTTTCACAATATTACGGTAAGTTTGTTGGATTTTTGCTTCACTTGGTTTTTGCCCCATCTGGCTCATCATTTCACGAATAGCCTCTGGTGTTAAACGTGGGTGTTCACCAATTTCTTTTTCAATCTGTTTACGGGCAATAAAAATCCCACCAAAAACACCTACCCCAAGGGCAACAATAAGTAATAAAATCCAAATAGTTGTTGACATATCTATCTATATTCTCCTCGTTTTTAATCTTTTATAGTATACCAAAAAAAGGAAGAGTTTACAAATTAAGACATAGGCTTTTCACGACTTTCTCTTGCTTTTTTACAAGCATCATCTCGACTAACACAACCTTTTTCATAGAAGTCCTGTTATCTGATGACTCATATAGAAAGTAGAAAGAAGGGAGCGTTGAACTCTCTCTTCAGGTTGTAGAAAAAGAACCTCTAAGAGAATTTGTTTACCATGTCATCAAAAAATAGTATTACTTTTTACATTGTATTAGTCGTAGGCAAGCGAAATGAGTCCAAGCTCTATACTTTACGACGTAGCAAAAACGCCAGAAACATGACGTTTCTGGCGTTCAGAGATTTTAAGACCTAGGCTCAACATCTAGGTATGAAATCCCGTAGGGAGTTGCTACCGTCCGTGCCATCTAAGTCAAGTATCATGAAAAATAATAACTTTGAAGCAAGCAGACTTTTTCTTCAGTCTGAAAAGAGAGTGTTAAACATTTTCTTTTTCAACCTTAATCATTTCGTCCAAAAAGACGAAGAAGACTAATAAATAAGTTAATAAAGTCTAGGTACAGACTAAGGGCCATAGCTACCGCCCAGCCATCTCCAACCTGACCATTTGTCGCTTGATAAACACGTTTAATCATTTGATTGTCTGATGCGATGAGACCTGAGAAAATTAGCACGGAAATAATACTAATGACATAACTCATCATCCCACTACCAATAAAGAGATTAATCAGACTAGCTACAATAATCCCAATCAAAGCAGCAAACATAGCCTTCCTTAGACCGGTCATATCACGTTTGGTTTTCACACCAAGCACTGACATTGCAAAGAAAACAACAGCAGAGGAAACAAAGGCTTGAAATACAGTTGTTTGTGTGTAAATAGCAATAATAAAACTAAGCGTGAAACCGTTTAAGGCAGAATAAATGAGAAAAAGAGGCAAGGCAGCGGGTGTATTTTTACGAGCAGCACCACTTGCCACAAAAACCAAAATTAACTCAATAATCACAGCCCCATAGTAGACCATGGGTTGATTAGCAATGATAGATACGAGGTTGTCTCTAAAAGGGTAAAGCATCAAATAAGAAACAAAGGCTGACAGGCCAATTCCCATCCCTACCAGACTATAAATCTTTGCAAAAAATTGATTTAGTCCCGCATCGGATTGCGTGTAAATGACATGATCGTTCATAAAATCTCCTTTACTCAGCGATTGTGACTTTGAAGTGTCTTACGACGTAAAAACCGTCGATTCGTCCATTTTTGCCTCAAGGGGGTTGCAGCCTCCTTAACAGCCCAATATTTATCGACCAGAGTCACAATATAGCTTTCTTTATAGCGTGGAAAAGCGACCGTTGCTCCCCACATGTGTTTTAAAATAATATCTTCTTCTTTTTTATTGAGTTCTGTCAATTTTTTTGCGTTTCGTACAGCAATACGCGGATGAACCCAGGCATGACTCTTGTTGAACTTGGTCACTCGCCAATCATAATAAAAGAAGTCATGGAGTAATCCTCCTCTGGCAGTGCTTTTAGCATCCCAGCCAAATCGTTTAGCCAACTTATAACTTGAATAAGAAACGTTTATAGAATGTTCTAGACGTGTCGAATGGTGGTGCTGAACAATACCTTCTAATTTTTGGAAGCGAGGATGAGCGATCAAATGACCAACATGTTCCATGTATTCTTTATCTTCTGTATAATGCATATTTTAATCACCTCACACCTCCATTATAGCATATTAGCTTAAATGAAGCTGAAAATGAGGATTCCTGCCGCTACAGCAACATTTAAACTTTCTGCCTGACCTGGCATTGTGATGTGAACCAATTGATCAGCTAAGGTTGTCATTTCAGCACTAATGCCCTGTCCTTCATTCCCCATGACCAATGCAAAACTCTCTTGGTGTGGAACTGTTTTGTAGTCAACAGAGACTTTTGATAGTGTCGTCGCTAAAACCGGGGTGTTATGTTCTTGCATTTCCCGACAAATTTTGTAGATATCTGTCCGCCAAATGGGAAGATGAAAGTGACTTCCTTGCATAGAACGTAGAGTCTTTGAATTGTAAACATCTGCTGATTTTTCTGAAAGAAACACCCCATCAAATCCAGCAGCGTCTGCTGTACGAATGATGGTACCTAGATTACCTGGGTCCTGAACATCTTCTAAAATCAAGTATTTCCCTTGGTAGTCTGTTGGAAAGGCTAACTGGGGCATGTCGACCTCAGCGATAATCCCTTGAGGGCTGGGGGAGTCTGTTAATTCTTTTAATACGTCTGCACTAACAAGAACCACTTTTTCTTGATCAGCGACACGCTCAGCCAATTCTTCTAGAACAAAAATATGTCGAAAACCTTGACCAGATTGTTGAGCTTCTTCAAAAAGGTGCCATCCTTCAATTAAATAGGAGTACTGGCGATGCTTCTTCTGCAGTAATTTTTTCGTTTGTTTAATCAGTTGATTTGCTTTTGATGTAATAACCATGCGCCTATTATACCATACACGTCAACATTTTAAAGCACTAACTTCTTAGATGATTAAGCTTTGGTCAGTTCAATGTTTTAGACCTAAAAGACTATCTTCTGATACGATGTTTAAAATATAGGCCAATCTCATTTACGGTTAGCCCTGCCGACTATCTCGTTTATGTCTTCTTGTCTTTAGTAAAAGTAACAGAAAGTAGGCAATTGGCTGAAGGGATTTCCTGTTAAGCATGTGGTATAATAAAGCCAAGGAGGGATTGCTGATGAAAAAAGTTCGCTTACTGGTCTCTGGACGTGTACAAGGTGTTGGTTTTCGATACGCTACCTATGCTTTAGCTCTAGACATGGGAGATATTTATGGCCGTGTTTGGAACAATAGCGATGGGACCGTTGAAATTCTGGTCCAATCAAAAGATTCCGATAAAATAGCCAAATTTATTCAAGAAGTCCGCAAAGGACCATCCAAATGGGCAAAAGTCACTTATGTAGATGTTACCATGGCTAATTTTGAAGACTTTCAGGACTTTCGAATAAGCAATTAAAAATCGGACTTCAGAACTATTGTGAATTTCTGAAAAAAACAGTAAAATAGATAAGTATATTAAAAATTAAAGGATAAACACATTGAAACTAAAATTAAATCGCATTCTCTTTTCAGGACTAGCTCTGTCAATTCTATTCACTTTGACAGGCTGTGTGGGAAGAGACGCTCACGGAAATCCCAAAGGTATGATTTGGGAATTTCTTGGAAAACCCATGTCATATTTTATTGATTACTTTGCAAACAATGCCGGACTAGGTTATGGACTTGCTATTATCATTGTTACCATTGTTGTGAGAACGCTTATCTTACCTCTGGGACTTTACCAATCTTGGAAAGCAAGTTATCAATCTGAGAAAATGGCCTTCTTGAAACCCGTTTTTGAACCAATCAATAAGCGTATCAAACAGGCAAGTAGTCAAGAGGAAAAAATGGCTGCCCAAACAGAATTAATGGCCGCTCAGCGTGCCCATGGGATTAATCCTCTTGGAGGTATCGGGTGTTTACCTCTTCTCATCCAGATGCCATTCTTCTCTGCCATGTACTTTGCCGCTCAATACACTAAAGGGGTATCGACAAGTACCTTTATGGGCATTGACCTTGGTAGCCGTAGTTTAGTGTTAACAGCAATTATCGCTGCTCTTTACTTCTTCCAATCATGGTTGTCAATGATGGCCGTTTCAGAAGAACAACGCGAGCAAATGAAGGCGATGATGTACACCATGCCTATCATGATGATAGTCATGTCCTTCTCCCTTCCTGCAGGTGTTGGTCTTTACTGGCTAGTTGGTGGTTTCTTTAGTATCATTCAACAGTTAATCACCACTTACATCTTGAAACCTCGATTGCATAAACAAATTGAAGAAGAATACGCTAAAAACCCGCCTAAGGCATACCAATCAACTTCTTCTCGTAAGGATGTTACTCCTTCACAAAACATGGAACAAGCTATTTTGCCTAAAAAAACAAAATCAAACCGTAACGCTGGAAAACAACGAAAACGTTAATTAGAATAACTGAAAAAGGCTAGACCTAAATGGTCCTAGCCTTTTGATTTGCTATTCGTTAATACCAGAAAGACATCAGCAAATCGCTAGTTTACCTGATATCAATGCTATTACTTAACCCCATTGTCAGACCACCTCATAAGACTGTACAAAAAAAGCCATTAGCAACCAAAACACTTAGTGGTTAGGCAAATAATGACTTCATCTGATTAATTTGTTTTTTCAACGCTGATGATTTCAACATCATAAGTAGCTGCTGGTGATTCAATTCTAACCTTGTCACCTGTTTTTTTACCAATTAAGGCTTGTGCAATCGGACTTTCATTGGAAATTTTACCTGAGAAAATATCTGCTCCTGCAGCACCAACGATGTGGTAAGTGTCTTTGTCTGTCGTACCAACTTCTTGAACCACAACAGTTTTACCAATGGCAACTTCATCTTTAGCTACTGCATCACTATCAATGATCTCAGCGTAACGGATTTTTGTTTCCAAAGTTGAAATTTGACCTTCCACAAAAGCTTGTTCATCTTTAGCAGCATCATACTCAGAGTTTTCAGAAAGATCTCCATATGAACGAGCAATTTTAATGCGTTCCACAACTTCTGGGCGACGAACAAGTTTTAATTCTTCTAATTCTTTTTCAAGTTGTTCTTTTTCAGTGAGGGTCATTGGATAGGTTTTTTCAGCCATAATCGTTCTCTTTTCTTTTTCTTTTTAACTAATCAGAAATACAAACATGATGCCTAGGCATCATGTTTGTATTTACTGAATTTGACTATTTACATATTTCTCAACATTTGCGGAATGCTCTTCAAATGTTTTTGCGTAGTAGACTTCACCAGTATGGACATTGGCCACAAAGTATAAATAATCCGTTGAAGCGGGGTTTATCGTTGCTTCAATAGCAGAAAGACCTGAGCTATCAACCGGACCAGGCATCAATCCTGTATTGGTATAAATATTATAAGGAGAATTGATGGTTGTGTCAATAGCAGCGTCTTCAGCTAAAGTTGTTTTTTGACCAAGTTTTCCCATAGCATATAAGATTGCAATATTTGACTGCAAGGCCATCCCATTATTAAGTCGATTGTAAAAGACACTTGCAATTTGACGTCGATCATCGTCGGTGAAACCTTCTTTTTCAACTAAAGAAGCCAAGGTTAAAACATCATTAACTGACTTGCCACTTGCAGCGATTTGATCGTAATAAGGTGCTAAAGTAGCATCTGTAGCTGCTAACATGTCATCAATAAGACTCTCTAATGTGGTTTCTTCGTAATAATTATAAGTTGCAGGGAAAAGGTATCCCTCCAAACGGTAAACAGCTGCTTCCTTTGTTGGAATACTTCCCAATAATCTTGGGTATTTCTTGACCATTTTTTGAATAAAAGTCTCATCTGCCACTAAATTCAAGAAATCTTTTTCATGAAATGGTGTTTTAGCTTTTTGGTCTTTTCCTTTGCTATTGTGTTCAACAGCTTTGGCAATTTGCTTGATGGTATATCCTTCTGGGATAAGGATTTTGCCTAGCGCGGGTTTGGTTGGCTCTGCTGTTCCACCTTCTTGTAAAGCTTTAGCAATTTCTTCTAAACTCATGTTTTTTTGCAAATTATAATAACCGCTTTGGAAATTGGTAAAGTTTTTGAATTTCGTGTAAAAACTAAAGACGGTACTATTTTTAATCAAGCCTTCTTTTTGGAGAATCTGACCAATTAATTTATTACCAGATCCTGAAGGAATCTCAACTTGAACAAACTCCTTACTGTTTTTATCAACAGGGTTAAGGGCGCTATAAACATACACCGTTCCTGCTAAACCGACAGCTAAAAGAGCAATGATAATGGAACTAATCAAAATAGTTGAAATCTTTTTCGCCATGCGATCTGTCTGTTGGCGTTTATTTACTGTTCGTCTCACTGCTTCGCCTTTCTCAGTTCTTACTTCCTCCTGAGTCATATCAGAAAAAGCGTCTTGTCTACCGACTTCTTCTCGACTTGTTTCCATATCTGCTGCAGATGCAGGTGGATTCTCTGTTTCCAGATTCTTATCAACAGTTTCATTATTAGCCTCTGTTGATTCTGGTATACTTTGATGTTCAGGGTATGAGAGAGAGGGATCGCCAGCTAACTGATCATCTGATTGGGGATTCCCTGTCGCTGTCTCTTTTTTCAAATAATCCTGTCTCTTATACTCAGCATAAAGCTGGGCTGTACGCCGAGCAGCTTCTTTTGCCTCTTGTTCTTTTTGAAAAAGCTCTTCTTCTTTTTCTTTTCTGATTTGATTTGCTTTTTCCAACTCAGCAAGAATCTGCTCTTTAAAGCTTCGTTGCTGGTTTTTGTACTCATCATCCTTAAAATCGGTCAAAGCCAATCCTCCTAAATATAATCAACCGCCATTATAACTTAAAAGCCTTATAAATGCAATTAAATCACGCGTTTGTTACTTATTCTTAACAAATAATGACCGATGATGATATGACTTTTAAGTGTGCCAAAACATTTGATACCAAATAGCTCCACCATGCTCTGATTCTGAGAGACCTTGATTATGGAACCCATTCATCTCGTAGTAAGGGATAAGGTAATCATGACAAGTCAAAATAATACCATCTCTACGCTGAGCTACTGCGAGATCTTTCATTGCTGCCAAAAGAGCGATCCCAATTCCTTGTTGTTGGAAAGCCTTATCAATCGAAAGGCTAGTGATGGCAATATAGCCACCACTTACAGGATTGCTTTTAACATGATGAAAAAGATGATCTTCTAAAATAGGCTTAGCCATAACTGGTCCTTCGATGTAACCAACAATTTTTTGATCAATAAGAGCCACTAAAAAAGTATCGGGAATAAGGCGAATCCGTTCTCCAATAGCTTCTTTTGTCGCCGCTTCTTGTGGTGAAAAATTATCACGTTCAATAGCAGCAATAGTCTCCCAATCAGCTTCTTGGACCTGTCTAATAAGCATCAAAACCTCCTTTAGGACGATAAAACCTGCCTAGGGCAGGAATTGTTTATTGATTATTTTTGGTTAAGTTTGCCAACAATTCTTCGAAAGACCGTTCATACAACTGGATATCTCCAGCTCCCATAAAGACATAAACCGCATTGTCATGGTCAAGAAGAGGCGATACATTATCCACAGTAACGATCTTAGCAGGCTTAGTCAGCTTAGCAGCTAAATCTTCGACCTTAACCTCTCCTTTATCCACTTCACGAGCAGAGCCGTAAATTTGTGCTAAATAGACGCTATCCGCTTCGTTCAAGGCCAAGGCAAAGTCATCCAAGAGAGCAATAGTTCGCGTAAAGGTATGAGGTTGAAAAATGGCTACAATCTCTTTATTTGGATATTTTTGTCTCGCAGCATCAATGGTCGCAACAATTTCTGTCGGATGGTGAGCAAAATCATCAATGATAATCGTCTCATTAATTAATTTCTCAGTAAAGCGACGTTTGACCCCTGAGAAAGTTTTCAGGTGTTCTGCCACAAGTTCCATATCGATACCAGCAACAAATAGATTAGCAATCACTGCCGTTGCATTCAAGATATTATGACGACCATAAGCCGGCACATGGAACCGACCAATAATTTGACCATCATGTTTCACTGTAAAATCAGAGCCATGGGTGGTGCGAGCAATATCAGATGCCACAAAGTCATTCCCCTCTTCAAAACCGTAGTAATAAATCGGAGCGTTAGCTGTGATTTTCTTTAATTCCTGATCTTCACCGTAGACAAACAAGGCTTTCTTAACCTGTTTGGCATAATCATTAAAGGCGCTTCGCACATCATCAATCCCTGTAAAATAGTCAGGATGATCAAAATCAATATTGGTAATGATGGAATATTCTGGATGATAAGGCATGAAATGACGCTCATATTCATCTGATTCGAAAACGAAATATTGTGCATTGGCTGAACCACGGCCAGTGCCATCTCCAATCAAGTAGGAAGTATCCGTAATATTCTTTAAGACATGGGACAATAATCCTGTGGTTGACGTTTTCCCATGAGCACCTGCCACACCAAAACTAATAAACTGCTTCATAAAGTCTCCTAAAAACTCATGATAGCGTTTGAATGGAATCTCATGTTGGATAGCATAGGCAACTTCATTGTTATTATCTTCACGGAAGGCATTTCCCACGATAAGTTCCATATCTTCGGTAATGTTATCTTCGCTAAAAGGAAGAATCGTGATTCCAGCTTGTTCTAAGCCTCGCTGGGTAAAATAATATTTTTCAACATCACTCCCTTGAACCTTATGTCCCATTTGATGCAACATAAGAGCTAGGGCACTCATTCCAGATCCCTTAATTCCAATAAAATGATAGGTTTTTGACATCTTAACTCCTTTGTAATCCTACTTGCGCCTGATAAAAATCCCCTTATTCAAGGTCTTCGAATCGGCTTAGGTTAAGCTCTTGCGCAATTGTCTTTTCACGTTGTTCTCTAGTTTCTTTGTTATTATAAATTTGGCTACGCTTCAAAAAATCGTAATTATTCTTCTTTGCTGAACCTTGATGTGATGGATTGTCAGGCTCTTTATACTCCCGAGGAAGCTCTGCTAAAATATAATCTTCTTGATGCAGTTTTTCGGTAAAGCGACTCATCTCAGTTTCAGGCCTCTGTTTAGGCAGAACTGATTCAGCAGGACGTTTTGTCTTTGGCACTTGCTTAGGAACATAAGTCATCTCTTTGGCAAGATAAGCCTGTCTTTTTTCCTTAAGATCTTGTTTTGCCTTTTTGCGTGCCTCTTTGGCATAGCTACGACCTTCGTTGATGGTTTGAAGACGCTGATGAGAAGAAGAGCTTTGATGAGACATGACTTGGTCTGCAAATTGGTAATTTTTTGTGACATCATCATAATCCTTGTCTTGATAATAGCCATGGATATTAGTGATGAGGTCTTCGTTCTCGTATAAAGCCATCTGCTTGGCTGTATCAATAATCGGAACACCATCTGCAACCAGAGGAAATTGAGTATTTGTCATCCTTTTTCTGCTTCTCCCTTCATGTAGCATTCCCTATTATAGCGTAATTACTCTTATTTTTCAAAGTATTCCTATAGAATTCTGCTTGAATAAAACACTTGGGTTGTACGTCAAGAGACGACATCGCGTGCTTTTTCCCTTACTTGTTACTAGTTTCACTAGGCGAAAGTAGTTCTTGCCATCAATTTTGACTCTCGACATCAAAAAAGTCAGTTTCTTTAACGAAACTGACCAACATCTCTAGATTTCTAAACCTAGAATCTCTTTAATTTCTTCAATAGACATACTTGCACGGCTTTCATTCCCATCCAAGACAGTTGTTACCAGATTGCGTTTGCTTTCTTGTAATTCTAAAATCTTTTCTTCAATAGTACCTCGAGTGATTAGGCGATAGACTTCTACGTTATCTTCTTGCCCAATCCGGTGTGCGCGACTGATAGCTTGCATTTCAACGGCAGGATTCCACCATAGGTCAATTAACACCACTGTGTCTGCTCCTGTTAAATTGAGTCCAACCCCTCCTGCTTTAAGAGAAATCAAAAAGGCATCTTTAGAACCGTTATTAAAGGCTCTTGTCATTTCTTGGCGCTCATTAGCAGGGGTTGATCCTGTCATTTGGTAGGCCGTGAGACCTAAAGCATCCATCTCCTGCTTAGCTAAGTCCAACATTCCCCTAAATTGAGAGAAAATCAAGGCGCGGTGCCCGTTTTCCTTGATTTGTAGTAACAAAGTTCGCAAACTCTCTAACTTACCACTTTCCCCATCGTAGTCCATAAAGAGACTTGGAGTATCACAAATCTGCCTCAATCGCGTAATCCCTGACAAAATTTCAATTTTACGACGGTTAATATCTGCATCGCTGGCAGTTCGAATCTGATTCTGCATTTGCCTTAACTGTGCTAAGTAGATTGCTTTTTGGCTATCCGTCATTTCATTTGGATAAGTCATTTCAATCAGGTTAGGTAATTCTGGTAAGACGTCTTCTTTTTTACGACGCATAATAAAGGGCTTGATATATCGCGATACCTGCTTGGCCGTCATTTTTAAAAACTCTTTTTTGGCAGGAAGAAGACCTGGTAAAACAATTTGAAAAATGGACCAAATTTCCAGCAATTTATTTTCAATCGGTGTCCCTGATAAAGCAAAGCAATTTTTGGCATTAAAAGCACGCAAACATTGCGCAATTTTTGTCTGAGCATTCTTAATCACTTGCGCTTCATCCAAAATCAAATAATCGTACTCGAAGGCTTGATAAGTCTCAAAGTCTTGTCTAAAAGAAGAATAGCTTGTAATCGTAATCTGGTGGCCTTCTTCAATAAGGTGATCTCTGACTTGCTTCAAGCCATAGGAAACCACAGCGTCTAACTGAGGAGTGAATTTTTGGCATTCATCCAACCAATTATAAATAAGGCTTGAAGGCGATAGAATCAATACTTTACTATCTGGTTGCAGCTGACTAGATAAGAAAGCTATGGTTTGTAAGGTTTTTCCAAGTCCCATATCATCGGCTAAGATGCCTCCAAATCCATAATGGTCTAACATCGATAACCACTGAATCCCTTGTCTTTGGTAATCTCTTACCTGAGCTTGTACCGATAGCTGTTTGATAGCAAACGTTTCCGGATGTTGCAAATGATGCACCAATTCTTCTAACTCTTTCGAAAGGTGTACTGAAGACATCCCTTCAAAAAGTTGTGACACTTGTAAGGCAGCAATGCCATCCAGTTGCATATGCCCATTTTTGAGATGTTTTGCTCTTAATTCTTGTAAACTGTGACTAACCTTTTGCGTCTCCTCATCAAAAACAACGAGCTGCCCCGATTGGCTCACGAAATAAGAATTATTTTGAAAAAGGGCAGTTAGGGCATCATCGATATCATCTTCCACGATTGTCGAAAAATCAAAGGAAATATCCAATAATCCTCCCTTGCGCTCAATAGCAATCTGAGGCCTTTCCTTAGACCTTAATCCTTCTAATGATGAACTTAACACTACTGTCCCTATACGTTCAACATATGGAACCATTTCCGTGAAAAAGGCATAAAGTTCTGCTTTACTAGATAACCGTTTTTTAGAATAAAACTGCGGGGAAAAGCCAAAGGCCCTCAAAGAACGATTGATTTTCTCTTCTTTTTTGTAATTACTAGCAAAGGGAAGCTGATCCAAAGTTGCCTTATCAGTCACCTGGTAATGCCCGTAGTCGAAGAGCAGTTGACAACTTATTTCATCCTGTCCAACTAAGTCAAACTGGAAAGTCACGTCAAAATCACGAATGGTAAAACTCTTAGGAGCCTCTACACTTCCAATTTGCTTAAACTCTAATAAACTAGCAGCCAGTTTAGCCTGGTCATCTAAGTGAAAATGAATGTGTTTTGCCAAATCAGCATTAATTGGTAGACTACGAATAGCTTGAACCATTTTCGCTTGTTTTAAAGATAGGTGATAGAAAGTATCTTGGTAAAGCAGATAAGCATTGTCGAAAAAATATTGCACATTTTTTTCGGTAATTTGCAACTCAATCGATTGTCGATGCACTTCTACCTTAAAATGGTAAAGCCCTGCTTCTGCATCTAAAGGACGAACAAACAGATGATGATAGGTTTGAGAAGGACCCTCAAAACTGAAATCGTAAAGACCTGTTAGTAGGTGGATACCTTCCTCAAAAAAGCCACTAGGTAGGCGTAAATGTCTTCCATGATTAGGAAAGACATTATCTTGCTCCCCTTTATCTGTATCAGAAGACAACCGCCATAAAAAGTCGATTAATTCTTGACTTGGCTGATCAAATTGTAACCAAGACAGCTGTTCAAAATAGTTTTTACCAATCTGATAAAACCCTTCCTTTTTGACCAATTGCAAAAAGCCTTTGATGTCTCGAATCACATAAGAACGGTCATCTGGCAAACGGTTAATTTTCAAACTCCACCAGTAATCTGACGAAAAAGGACTACGACTTCCTAAGGTTGATAAGCGGTATTTAATGGTATCATCGTCGTTCATTGCTAGACTATCCAAAAAGAGACTTCCAAAAGAGGTCATTTTTTGCGTCTCTGCCTTATGTTCGGTTTGATCACTCAGTTGCTCTGAAAATCGTTTGCCTTTCTCATCATTTTTTAAAAAGTACTCCACTGCTGCAATATGTTTACAATACTGTCTCGCCTCAAACACATCACATTGGCAAGTTACGTCCTCATCATCAGCCCCATATTGAACGTGATAGGGCCCTACTTCAGCTTGTAGAAGTCCCTCATGATCGTCTAGTATTCTGACTAAACCTTGTTCATAGAGCTCTATACCTTCATTCCGTATCCGTCCTGGAATTAATCTAGCCATATCCATCCCACCTTTTTGCTTATCTTTTCATTATAACAAAAATCAAATGAGATTTCTTGGAAAAATCCTTTTTCTTGTTTTCTTTGTTTGATGCTAAAGACTCTCTCCCTACCTCTAAAAAGCATCATAAAAAGGATTGCCTCCTGTGACATACAGAAGACAATCCTTATCAGTGACTGATAATGTCTTTTTAAAATTACTATTTTAACAGAGGACCGTTCCTTATTTCCGTTTGCGTGCAATCAGATGAATCGGTGTTCCCTCGAAGGTAAAGGCTGCACGAATTTGATTTTCCAAGAAACGTAAGTAAGAGAAGTGCATCAATTCTTCCTCATTGACAAAAATCACAAATGTTGGCGGCTTGACCGCAACTTGTGTCGCATAGAAAATCTTCAAGCGTTTCCCTTTATCGGTTGGTGTTGGGTTAATAGCAATAGCGTCCATAATAACGTCATTAAGGACAGCAGATGGGATACGTTTATTCTGACTGTCACTAATACGCTTAATCAATTCAGGTAATTTGTTGAGGCGCTGCTTTGTTAAAGCTGACACAAAAATGATTGGGGCATAAGCCAAGAATTGGAATTGGTCACGAATATCCGCTTCCCATTGAGCAACCGTGTGGTTATCTTTATCAATGGTATCCCATTTGTTAACGACAATAATCATTCCTTTACCAGCTTCGTGTGCAAAACCAGCAATTCGCTTATCGTATTCACGGATTCCCTCTTCAGCATTGATAACCATCAAGACCACATCAGAGCGGTCAATGGCACGCATCGCTCGCATGACAGAATATTTCTCTGTATTTTCGTAAATCTTGCCAGATTTGCGCATTCCAGCTGTATCAATCATGGTGAATTCTTGACCGTCAGCATCAGTGAAATGCGTGTCAATGGCATCACGTGTTGTCCCTGCGACAGGACTAGCAATAACGCGATCCTCACCTAAAATAGCATTAATCAAGCTAGATTTCCCAACATTAGGACGACCGATTAAACTGAAGCGGATAATATCATCATTTTCTTCGACTTCTTCTACTGGTAAGTTTTCAACGATGGCATCCAAGACATCCCCTGTTCCGATCCCGTGAACAGAAGAAACTGGATAAGGATCACCCAAACCAAGTGAATAAAAATCATAAATATCATTACGCATTTCAGGATTATCAACCTTATTAACGGCTAAAATGACTGGGGTATTGGTTCGATACAGAATTTTAGACACATATTCGTCAGCGTCGGTCACCCCTTCTTTACCAGAAACGACAAAGACAATAACGTCCGCTTCCTCCATAGCAATTTGAGCCTGGTGCTTGATTTGTTCCATAAACGGGGCATCAACGTCATCAATACCACCTGTATCAATCAATGAGAACTGGCGATTAAGCCATTCTCCAGTAGCATAAATACGATCTCGAGTAACGCCTTCGACATCTTCCACAATTGAAATACGCTCTCCAGCAATTCGGTTAAATAAGGTGGACTTGCCCACATTTGGACGGCCCACAATGGCAACGGTAGGTAAAACCATGATTCTCCTTTTCTTTCTCTCACTAGTACACTTGTCTATTCTTCTTGATTGTTATCCCAAACTTAACGGCGATTAACTCCTTCTAAATGAAACTCCCTAGCCAAATAGCGGACACGTTCCATCACCCGTTTAGCTTGCCAAGTCTCGTCGTTTCCTTTAATAGTCGCCCATTTACGCTCCAAATCTGCAAAGCTATAATTGGACGTAAAGAAAGTCGGTAAATCTTCTAACATGCGGTACTGCAAAATCACCTGCAACACCTCATCACGGACCCAAGAAGTGGCTTGCTCTGCACCAATATCATCTAAAATGAGCACTGGCACATTCTTCACCGCATCAATTTCTTCTTTAACAGAGCCATTTGAAATGGCATTTTTAACATCAATGGCAAAGCTCGGAAAATGTAAAAGAGTGGTTGAGACACCTTTTTTCTCAGACAATTCATGAGCCATAGCAGCCAACAAGTAAGACTTGCCAATCCCCATGTCCCCATATAGGTACAATCCTTTTTGCTCTACTGATGGGTATTGTTCCACAAAATCCAAAATAGCCGAGAAGGCTTCCATACGACTGGCGTTATTAACGTCAATATCCGACAAATGAATATGGCGATAAGACTTTGGCAAACTGACCAGTTGAATCCGTTCTGAGATAGCGGCCTGTTTTTGAGCCTCTACCAATTCTTTGGTTTCCAAATAAGAGACATCAGCATAACCTTCATTCATGGCTAGAATAGGTTGGTATCCCTTAGCAATATATGAATCATCCTTGAGCTGATATTTCTGACGTTCTACCAAAAATTGATTAAATTTAGACAAACTCAGATTAATTTGTTCTTGTGACAGATGGTGTCGACTGATAAAATCAGCCACTTCAGGATCTGCCAAAATGGTCTGAATCAATTGATCGCTATTAACACGACTGTTTTGACCCAATTTTGCCATGGTATCTCCAATCTTTTCCATCTAGTCACCACCCTTTCTAAGGTTTTCTAGTCGCTTCAAAGCTGCCTGCTTGAATTGATCTAGTTTAGCTTGTTCTTCTTGGCTTGTCGTTTCCTGATAATTAGGATTGCTCCACTTAGGAACATTTGTTTGTTGACTTGTTTTTGGTTTTGCCTGCCGACTGCCTTGACGATCTGTAAATGCTCGTAAGGCTAACATAGCCTCTTCGGCCGTTGATACCTGCTGGTACGAAAAATCATTGGCTATCTTCATCAGATAACTTTTCTGTAAGTTAGCCGACTTGGTCTTATTAAAGGTATAGAGGACCATGACATTAATCACGTCATCAAGAAAAGACATTTTAGCCAAAGTCTGCAACAAGGTTTTTTCATCTTTAGTAACTGTTGCTCGTCTCGCTTTTTTAATCTTCTCCAAGAAAATAAGCGAACTGTCTTGCTTGGCCTCCCGTAAAATGACCTGCTCTGCTTGAGAAAAAGTATCATTACTTGGCTCTTTAGCAGCCTGTTGTTTCTTGACCAGCAAGCGCTTAGGTTGAATTTTCCCATTAACAGCAGTCGCCTTAGCCAGTTGGTAGGTATCAAACCAATTCATTTCGTATTGCTCTGAAATACTATAAAGGCTAATCACATCTTTTTGACTATCTTCAAATTGGAGCCCATCCCTAGTCATCAATTGTTGGAAACTATCTAAATCAAACGTTTTTCGAGCACTTTGAGAGGTTTTAGGAGATAGGCCATCAGTGCCAAAAACATCCGAAAACCGCTTAGAAATATTTCTCGCCTGGTTAGGAATAGCTAATTGTAATTCAGACACTGCTGATTCTCCAATTTTTTGTTCGAGTAAACGAGAGTAGACAGGTTCTTTTAAAAATGCTTCATGCCCTAGGGGCTGCTGCAATTTGACCAAATAGGCGTCCGGAAGCTGATATAAAACCACCAAGTCCATTGCTGTTAGCATAACCATAGCATCTTCGAAACGTTTCATACCAAACTGTAAATGGTTTAAAACATCGCTAAACTTGTGGGCTCTAGCCCCATCATCAAAAAAATGAAGAAAATATTGGTAAACCGCAGTTGCGTCACTTCCAATAATAGGGAAATACAACTGAATTAGGCTTGTCGCATCACAGGAAACTTTGTTGCGTTTAAGATAGGTAAAGGTATCAATGGGTTTCATCATTTAAACTACTTTTCTTTTTTCCTCGCACACGAGTGGTAATTTGTTGCAATAATTCTTCAATTTCATCAACATCTTTAAAGCTCTTATAGACACTGGCAAAACGAACATAAGTGATTTCATCGAGTTCTGCCAATTCATCCATCACTAAATTACCGATAATAGTACTTGACACTTCATTTTCATAAGTTGTACGAACGGTTCGCTCGATACGCGAAATTAAGTTCTCGATATCCGTGCTTGAGACCGGGCGTTTCTGGGCACTTTGAACAACGCCATTCAAAATCTTATCTCGTGAAAATTGCTCTCTTGTGCCATCCTTTTTTATGACTAACAAAGGGAGTTCTTCAACACGTTCAAATGTTGTAAAACGAGTATGGCATTTTTCACATTCTCGTCGACGGCGGATGGTATTGCCATCTTCAGCTTGTCTACTATCGACAACACTTGATTTATTATAATTACATTTTGGACAACGCACGCAAACACCCCAATTCTATCAAATTAATCTAGTACTCTATTCTATCATATTTTCAAGGATAACAAAAGGATATGTCAGGGAATCTAGCTAAGGGAAATTGTTTCAAATGAGGTAGCAAAATCCAGAAAAAAGAACAGCACTTGAACCTACCATCTTGTGGTAACGTCCACTGCCATTCTTTTTTTCATTATAATTGATCATCAATTCACTGGTTATCTTTCGAAACCGCTAGTGGAATGTGTAAAATAAAGACAGATCCCTGATTCAATTCACTTTCAACTTCCATCTGTAAATGGTAACCATCCACAATCTGTTTGAGGATAGACAAGCCTATCCCTAAACCAGCCTGAGTACTGGTTCGATTACGAGATTTATCTGTCCGATAAAAGCGTTCAAAGATGTGTTTAATATCTTCTTTAGAAATCCCTTCTCCCTTATCTTGGACTCTAACAATAGCTTCTTGCTTATCGTTCACCTTAAGATCAATCGAGATTTTCTTATCTTGACGAGAATATTTAACCGCATTGTCAATCAGAATTACCAAAGCCTGTTCAAAATGATTTTTATAAATACGCGCCACAGTTTCGTTATTCTCTGAGTGCCATGTAAATTCAAAATCTTCCCTCAACACACGGAAGTTTCCAATGACTGTCTCAATAGAATTTTCTAAAACCGTGGTGTCATTTTGATGCCCTTCAAAGGACCCCTGCACCCGAATCATATCCAGCATATCGTTAATCATAATTGCCATCCGATCCGCCTCGTGCGCAGTAGCCGTCAAACTTTCTTCGAGAATATCACTATCATCTTTGCCCCAGCGTTGCAAGAGACCAATGTGCCCCTTAATAATAGCAACCGGCGTCCGTAACTCATGACTAACATCACTAATAAAGCGAGATTGCAGCTTGGTATGCGTTTCGACCTTATCCAGCATGTTATCAAAAATAACCGACAGTTCTTCAATTTCATCCCCTGACGAAATGTCAGAACGTAAGTTTAAATTGTTAGGATTTTCGGAAATATTGCGCATCACTTCATGCAAATTATGCAAAGGTTTCAAAAAACGTCGAGTGGCAATTAAAATAATCAAATAAGCCAGACTAGTGCCAAATAGTTCCACCACAAGCAGCCAAAAGAGTAAGCGTGCCCTAATCACGTAATAATTTCCCAAATCATGAAAAATTTGAACATACCCTACAAATTTTCCTGTTCGATTGGAATAAACCTTTTGTGTCATGGAAAAGCCACGATACTGATCTTCAATGTGATCATGAAAAACTTTACCGATAGGACCTCTCAAACCAGGAGAAGCTTCCTCATTGTCTGTGGTAAAAATCATCTGCTTGTCCACATTATAGACGTAAATGTCCTGATTGGCATCAAGGGTATTGGTAATATCTCGCTCACTTCGAATCACACGACTCCCATTTCGGTCATCAATTCTAAGGTGTGTCTTATCATTTTTATACAAAACTTCTGCTAAGTTCTCTAATGTAAAATTAGAGTCCACCTCAGAAAGACGAACTCTAACAATATTTACGGCTTGAAAAACCGATTGCCTTTCCTTTTTCAACAAGAAATAATTAGTTGAACTGTAGGCAATCAGTGTAAAAATAGAGAAAATGCAGAAAAAGAGAACAAAAAAGATATTCGATAAACGTTTTGGTAACGATTTTTTATATTTCTTCTGTTTCTGCTTTACCATCTTACTTATTTCTCACGAATAACATAGCCCATACCGCGAACGGTTTGGATATAAGACTCCTTACCTGGAATATCGATTTTGCCGCGAAGGTAACGAATATAAACATCCACTACATTTGTTTCAACAGCTTCATCGTATTTCCAAACATTTGACAATAACTCTTCACGTGTCATGACACGATTCATATTAGTCATCAAAATGCTAAGCAAATCATATTCACGTTTCGTCAAAGAGATTTCATCATCTCCTCTGTTAACTGAACGGTTTTGTGGGTTCAAGACCAAATCACGGTAAATCCCTTGACTAGGGGTTTTCTTCTCAGATTCGATATCTTGGCGACGGAAAATGGCACGGATACGAGCCAATAACTCTTCAATAGCAAATGGCTTCACAATGTAATCATCCGCTCCACGGTCTAATCCCGCAACCACATCCATAATCGAATCACGCGCAGTCATCATCATGATGTAAGTTGTTTTTTCAGTTTGTAAGCGACGAGTCACTTCAAAACCATCCATTTCAGGAAGCATTAGGTCAAGGAGGATCAAGTCAAAATCCTTTTCTAAGGCAGTTTCCAAACCTTCGCGACCATTTACTTCAACAGTTACTTCATAACCTTCATGTTGCAATTCGAGTGAAACGAACCGTGCAAGGTTCTTTTCATCTTCAATAATTAAAATTTTCTTTGTCATTTACACCAACCCTTACCCTCTCAGACTTTCTTTCTCTCCCAGAAAGAAGGCCACGAGGTCAATCTAATTTTTTCATCTTTGAGAGCCAAGTCTCAAATGGTTACTTATTATCACTTAATGAGTACGAAAGTTTCTGATAATATCACCTTCTTCACTCCTGTGCGGCCGATAAAAGGCCTTTACAAACGAGCAACTACATTCTCTAAAGAGTATATCAAAGAATAATCCTTTTTTCAAATAAAAATTACAGACATCTTTAATATTCAGTTTTATTCATCAAACAACCCTTGGAGGCTTGCAAAAGGATTATTTTCTTTTTGTTTTTCCTCTTTTAAAGATTGATATTGATCCTCAGTCAGAACGGTCCAGTCCTGACCTGTTGGTAATTCTTGAGATTGTTTTTCTTCCTCAGTCAATACCTGTAAAGGAATCGCGAGCAAGATATTGTCCACAATGCTTTCGTCAAGATCGATGTTGTCTTCTTCTAAGACCAAAACTAACTGATCATCAACCATATCTTGTTTACCTGCTACATCTGTGGCTTCAATAAATAATTCCTGAACGTCTTGAACTTCTTTTAAGCTGACAGGAGTCATCGATCGACTTGAAGGCAAGGTCACCTCATAGCTTAGCTGATAATGTAACAAGTACAAACCAGCATCATAGTGCACATCTCCCACAACCCTCACGTCTTTAAGATCCAGAATTTGTGGGTCGCGTTCCAATAATTTTTCTTTAACGTCGCACACTTGGTCAAAATGAAGACCGTCTGGACGTTTTCTGATTTCAGAAAGAATCAACATCATTTTCTCCTAATAAAATTCTAATCTATTTTTACTATTATATCAGGTATTTGTCAATAGTTATATGACAATTTTCTTACATTTTTTAACCTTATCGTCTGATACTCCTCAGAACAAAGGATTCTCCTCTCCTTCTAAAGCTTTTCTGCAATCATTTAGACCAAAATTAGGTTAAAGGAGCCTTGTTTTCTTAGAATTTCTATCTTTTATCTGAATATTAAAAAGCAAAAACGAAAGAAAATGAGGCTTGAGCTAACCTCAAGCCCTCACATGTGTTGTAATCGCTCAATCCTCTCTTCAATGGGAGGATGAGTACTAAATAATGAACTGAAACTACCTTTTTTGCGGGGCTCGTTAATGTACAAGGCCGCACTAGCATCATCAACAGGGTATTTTACCGGCTGAGATTGTTTCAATTTTTCAAGAGCCCTTATCATCCCTTGGGGATTTCTAGTCAGTTCAACTGAACTCGCATCTGCCAAATACTCTCTTTGGCGAGAAATCGCTAACTGAACCAAACTCGCTACTAAAGGCGCTAAAACGAGAGACAACAACGACAGGAGCAACAAGATGATGCCTAAGCCTCCATCATTATTGTTACTACGTTTACGCGAACCACCCCCATACCAAAGTGCGCGCCCCCCAATACTTGAAATGAGCGTTACCGCACTGGCTAAGGCAACCGCAATCGTTGAAATACGAATATCATAATTACGGATATGACTAACTTCGTGCCCAATAACCCCTTCAAGTTCCTCACGATTCATCACTTGAAGTAAGCCTGTGGTTGCTGCTACGGCTGCATTTTTAGGACTAGACCCTGTGGCAAAAGCATTTAAAGAAGGGTCTTCAATAATAAAGACTCTTGGCATAGGAATCTGTGCTACCATGGCCATATCTTCTACAATATGATAAAAATCTGGAGCTTCTGACTCGCTAATTTCTCTAGCAGAATTCATGCTCATCACAAGAGTTGTAGACTGAAAAATCATGCTAACCGCATAAATCGCACCTATAATAAGAGCCAGAGTCACGCCTATCACATAATTGTCCACCAGGAGGTAACCTGCGGAAGCTCCAATAAGTGCTAAGAGAGCGAAGAAAACAACTAATAAAACAACTGTTCGTTGCTTATTTTGTGAAATCTGTTGATAAAGCATAATTCTCCTTTCTCTTATGATTGCCTACTAGATGATAATTTCATATTTAAAAGTTAAATTCAACTTTTGGAACTTCTTTTTCAGCTTCAGGTGTTTGCAAGAATTCACTTGGTTTAAAGCCGAATAGTTTACCTGCGATGTTGCTTGGGAAAGATTCTAATTTCAAGTTATAATTAGAAGTTGTTGAATTGTATAGCTGACGAGAATATGAGATTTTATTTTCCGTATTAGTCAACTCTTCTTGCAATTTCAAAAAGTTTTCATTGGCTTTTAAGTCTGGGTAATTCTCAGCGACCGCGAATAAGTGGGTCACCTGTTTACTCAATTCATTAGAAGCTGCCATGGTTTCTTGAGGGGTTGAGGCATTAGCAACACGCGCACGCAAATCAGTGATTTTTTCAAATGTTTTTTGCTCGTAATTAGCATAACCTTTAACAGTCTCAATAAGATTTGGAATCAAGTCATTACGACGTTTCAACTGCACATCAATTTGACTCCAAGCTTCTTTGGTATGCATTCGAGATTTGACTAGGCTATTGTAACTTACCATCAACCATAGAGCAAGCAACCCTAAAACGACTAAGATAATCAAAACTGTTGGCATAGTATGCCTCCTTTAATCTTTGTATCTCAATTATAGCAATTTTCAAGTCAATAGCAAGTATTGAGGACCTATTTCTAATGATTTTTATGAGATTTTTTTATTCCTGTATTTTATGGTAAAATAATAGCAATAATCAAAGACAGAGGATACAAATGACACCCCAAGAATTTTACCACACCTTAGAGGAAGATGGTTTTCCTTTAACCATGAAACAAAAAGAGCAATTTGATACTTATTTCAAATTGCTAGTGGAGTGGAACAACAAGATTAATTTAACCGCCATCACGGAAGAAAACGACGTTTATCTCAAACATTTCTATGACTCTATCGCTCCTATCTTACAGGGTTTTTTAGCCAATGAACCGATTCGTTTATTAGATATTGGGGCAGGAGCTGGCTTTCCTAGCCTACCTATGAAGATTCTCTTTCCAAATCTCGAAGTTACTATCATCGACTCTCTCAATAAACGAATTGCTTTTCTAACGCATTTGGCAGAATCCTTAGCATTAGACAAGGTGCATTTTTTCCATGGTAGAGCAGAAGACTTTGGGCAGGACAAGGACTTCCGTGCACAATTTGATGTCGTCACCGCTAGAGCAGTCGCCCGGATGCAAGTTTTAGCTGAATTAACGATTCCTTTTCTAAAAATTGGCGGAAGACTGATTGCTTTAAAAGCACAAGCCGCTGACCAAGAATTAGAAGATGCCAAAACAGCTCTCTCCCTTCTCTTTGGTAAGGTAACGACTAACCATCATTATCAATTACCAAACGGGGATGCTCGCTATATCACCGTTGTTGAGAAAAAAAAGGAAACCCCAAATAAATACCCTCGCAAAGCAGGATTACCCAACAAGAAACCTTTATAAAGACTAGTTAAAAGCTAAGAGCAAACTTAGCTTTTTTAGCTTATTTTTGTTATCATAGTATGAGATATTATTATGGAGGAAACATGAAACGCTCATTTATCAAATCCTTATCGGTCACACAGCGTTTAACCTTTAGTTTTGCGATTGTGATTTTGATTGGGACTCTCTTGTTATCCATGCCTTTTACCCATTATCAAAACGGACCTGAAACTGTCTATCTTGACCATTTCTTTAATGTGGTTTCAATGGTATGTGTGACAGGACTATCCGTTGTTCCCGTTGCTGAGGTCTATAATGGCATCGGACAAACCATTACCATGATGCTCATGCAAATTGGCGGACTTGGTTTGGTCACTTTGATTGCTATGAGTACCTTTGCCTTGAAACGTAAAATGCGGCTGAGCGATCAAACTTTGCTCCAATCAGCCTTGAACCGTGGGGATAGTAAGGATTTAAAGCACTATCTTTTCTTCGCTTATAAAGTGACCTTTGGGCTTGAAGCAATCGCTGCGCTTGTCATTATGACGGACTTTATTCCTCGTTTTGGATGGAAAAATGGCATTTTTAACAGTATCTTTTTAGCCATCTCTGCCTTTTGTAATGCTGGCTTTGATAATTTGGGAAATTCTAGTCTCAAGGACTTTGTTTTGAATCCCACACTCAATCTTATTGTTACCTTCTTAATTATTTCAGGAGGTTTAGGGTTTGCTGTTTGGGTAGATCTTGGACTCGCTGTCAAAAAATTCTTTTTCGAGCGACCCCACTGCTATGGTGCAACCTTTCGTAAGTTATCCAATCAATCTAGATTAGTTATTCAAACAACTACTGTCATTCTGGTTCTTGGAACTTTCTTATCTTGGTTTTTAGAAAAGGACAACAGTAAAACCATTGCCAATTACAATCTATTTCAACAATTCATGGTTTCTTTCTTCCAAACAGTTACCATGAGGACTGCGGGTTTTGCAACAATTTCCTATAACGATACTCTGGCACCCACCAATATTCTTTATATGATTCAAATGGTTATCGGAGGTGCTCCTGGAGGGACTGCGGGTGGTATCAAAGTAACAACAGCTGCCATCACCTTTTTACTCTTCAAAGCAGAACTATCTGGACAATCAGAAGTCACCTTCCGAAATCGCATTATTGCTAATAAAACTATTAAGCAGACCATGACAGTGCTCATTTTCTTCTTTGCCGTCTTGATGACGGGCTATATCCTTTTGCTTAGTGTGGAGCCAAATATTGCTCCGATTCCCCTTTTATTCGAATCTATTTCAGCCATCGCCACTGTTGGTGTGTCCATGGATTTAACGCCACAACTATCAACAGCAGGACGTCTGATTATTATTGTCCTTATGTTTGTTGGCCGTGTTGGTCCAATCACTGTCCTCATTAGTTTAATTCAACGAAAAGAAAAAACCATTCAATATGCCACTACCGATATTCTAGTGGGTTAAGGAGAAAACATGTTAAAACGTAAAACTGTCGGTGTTCTTGGTCTTGGTATCTTTGGCCGTACTGTTGCTAGAGAATTAAGTAATTTCGATCAAGATGTTATTGCCATTGATATTCGAGAAAGCCATGTCAAAGAAGTTGCTGATTTAGTGACTAAGGCTGCTGTGGGAGACATTACTGACAAAGAATTTTTACTAGCTGTCGGGATTGAACATTGTGACACCGTAGTTATCGCTTCAGGAAATAACTTGGAATCCTCAGTTCTTGCTGTCATGCACTGTAAAAAATTGGGTGTTCCAACCATTATTGCCAAAGCTAAAAATAAAATTTTTGAAGAAGTTCTATATGGTATCGGAGCAACTAAAGTCATCACTCCTGAACGTGATTCCGGAAAACGTGTTGCTTCAAACCTTCTCAGACGACATATTGAAAGCATCATCTATTTGGAACATGGTATTTCGATGATTGAATTTGTCATTCCTAAAAGCTGGGAAGGACAATCTCTTTCCGAACTAGATGTTCGTCGTAAATATGAGCTAAATGTGATTGGCATGCGTCAAAAAGAAGTTAAAACCTTAGATACCAATGTCAAACCTTTCGAACCTTTAGAACCCAATACTATCATTGTAGCCATCGCTAATGACCACACGTTTGAAAAATTTGATTATCTTGGCTATCTTAAATAACAAAAACGATTCTTGGAGAACTCCAAGAATCGTTTTTAGATATTTTTGTTACCTTCATTAGGCTTGCTTACGTTTCCAAAAGGCATTTTCAGCAATAGCTGTGAAAAGGACATCGGTTGATGAATTGAGAGCTGTTTCGCATGAGTCTTGAATCACCCCAACAATAAAGCCAACACCAACAACCTGCATCGCAAGGTCATTTGAGATACCAAATAAACTACATGCTACTGGGATAAGGAGTAAGGATCCTCCTGCAACACCTGAAGCACCACAGGCAGATACTGCTGCAACAACACTCAATAAGAGAGCCGTTAGAAAATCAATTTGAATACCGAATGTGTGAACCGCTGCAAGTGTCAAAACATTAATCGTAATGGCTGCACCACCCATATTGATGGTTGCCCCAAGAGGGATTGACACCGAATAGGTATCTTTACTTAGCCCAAGATCTTCACAAAGTTGCATGTTAACTGGAATATTAGCTGCTGAACTTCTTGTGAAGAAAGCGGTGATACCTGATTCACGTAAACATCTTAACACCAAGGGATAAGGATTTTGTCTCATCACCACAAACCCAATGAGAGGGTTAATGACTAGAGCAATAAAAGCCATAGTGCCCACTAAAACAAGAATTAACAAGGCATAGTCAGATAAAATCCCAATGCCATTTTCTGAAATAGTCGCAAAAACTAGACTCATGATTCCGATTGGTGCCAAATTAATAATCCAAACCACAATTTGTGAGGTTACTTCTGCTGCTGTTTTGATAAGATGCTTTGTTTCTGTACTTGCTGCTTTTAAGGCTAGTCCAAAGACTAAAGCCCATGATAAAACACCAATATAATTAGCTGTCGCCAAGGCATTGATAGGATTATCAACCAGTTTTAGTAAGAGCGTTTGAAAGACTTCGGCCACCCCTTGAGGCGCTGAAAATTCAGTATTGACTGGCGTATTTAAAATCAAGGTCAGCGGGAATAAATAGGTCGTCAAAACAGCTACCAAAGCTGCTGCAAAAGTCCCAAATAAATAGAGAACAATGATTAGGGTCATATTGGTCTCTTTCCCTTTTTTCTGATGAGAAATAGCTTGAGAAACTAAAGCAAAAACAAGGAGAGGAGCAATAGCTTTTAGACCACCTACAAATAATTTCCCTAGAATGCTTAATCCCGTAAAATCAGGAACAAGAAGTCCTAAAATAACACCAATGACCACACCAATACCAATTTTTTTGATTAGGCTGACCCTAATCCATAGTTCACATACTTTTTTCATTCGTCACGTCCTTACTAAAGTTATAAAGTTACATGTTTTTTATAATAATATAATTCTAGCTATTCGTCAAATCGGGTGAGTCGGAGAGAAGAAAAGAGTGTCGCACGCTTCTTCTGCACTGATCTTCTATTGACGAGAAGACTAATCTTCGATATAATAGCTTCTGTTGTCATTTTAACATATATATCGTTAAAATTGTTAGAATCTTCAAATTAGTATTAATAGAAAGACTATTCATAAATGAAACAGAAAAATGTATATATTGTTATCGGGTTTATGTTATTTGCCCTCTTTTTCGGAGCTGCCAACCTCATTTATCCAGCATTTCTAGGCATCTACTCAGGTCATAACATTTTATGGTCCATTATTGGTTTTTGTTTAACCGGTGTTTCCTTGCCCCTCTTAGGAGTAATTGCTGTCGCTAAGTCTGGTTCAGATGATGTGGAAAGCTTAGCACGTCCTATTTCCAAATGGTACGCTATCTTTTATTCCTCTGTTCTATACCTCTCTATCGGGCCTTTCTTTGCCATCCCAAGAACAGGTGCTACTTCCTTTTCAGTAGGGATTGCACCGATTTTAGGAGATAATTTTACCAATAAAGCCATCTATGCTGTTCTTTTCTTTGGGCTATCTTATTTTCTGGCCATTAGACCTAGTAAATTGGCTGAAAACATCGGTAAATTCTTGACGCCAACCTTGTTAGTTGTGATTGCTATCTTGGTCATTGCTTCTTTTGTTCACTCAGCAGGTGATTATGGGAATGCCTTCAACGCAGGGATTGGGGTTAACAATGCTTTCAAAGACCTTCCTTTTATTGCAGGACTGATTCAAGGGTATGGGACTATGGATGCCTTGGCATCACTTGTTTTTGCCATTCTCGTCATTGAAGCGACCAAACAATTTGGAGCTAAAACTGACAAAGAAGTTACCAAAGTCACCCTTATCTCTGGAACCATTGCTATTTTCTTATTAGCTTTTGTCTATATCTTTGTTGGCCGTATTGGAGCGACCTCACAATCCCTGTTCCCTTTTATTGATGGCAGTTTTACCCTTGATGGTAGTCCTGTCAATGGTGGTCAAATCTTAAGTCATGCCTCTCGTTTCTATCTAGGTAGTATCGGGCAAGCATTTCTTGCTATTGTCATTTTTTTGGCCTGCCTAACCACCTCCACAGGATTAATCACCTCAAGTGCTGAATATTTCCATAAATTAGTTCCTGCTCTATCTCATATTGTCTGGTCAACTATTTTTACTCTGGTTTCTGCCTTCTTCTACTTTGGTGGTTTATCTGTTATCATCAACTGGTCGGCTCCTGTTTTATTCCTTTTATACCCATTAACAGTCGATTTAATTTTCCTTGTCTTGGCACAAAAATACTTTAACAATGATCCTATCGTTTATCGAACAACTATTGGACTCACTATTATTCCTGCTATTTTTGATGCCTTATCCACACTTTCTCAAATGACTGGTCTCTTCAACTTGCCAGAGCCAGTGACAACTTTCTTCCAAAAAACAGTTCCACTTGGACAATTTTCAATGGGATGGATTATCTTTGCCATTATTGGATTCCTACTCGGACTCATTCTAAGTAAAACGAAGAAAAGCTAATGACATCATCTAAACAACAACACCCTAAGTAAAAACTTAGGGTGTTGTTTCGTTTATTTATGACTAAACCGTCTGGTCAAGCTATCACCAATAAATTGGATAGCAAAAATAATCAAAAGGATAATAATAGTTGCAACCCAGGTCACATCATTATTAAAACGATTGTAACCGTAAGAAATGGCCACATTTCCTAGACCTCCAGCTCCGATAGCTCCCGCCATCGCTGTTTCACCAACCAAGGAAATCAAGGTTACAGTTGACACACGGATCAAGTCAGGGAGACCCTCGCTCAAATACACTTTGACAATATCCCAGAAGGTAGCTCCCGAAGCCTGTGCTGCTTCGATTACTCCTTTATCAAGTTCTGAAAAAACAACCTGTACTTGACGAGCAAAGAAAGGAAAAGTTGCAAAGGTCAATGGTACCAAGGCAGCAGTTGCTCCCAAAATGGTTCCCATAATCAGGTAAGTAAAGCTAGCTAAAATAGCAATTAAAATGATAAAGGGAATAGCACGGAAAATAGAAGTGATTTTATCAATAATCCAGCAAGCTAACTTGTTTTCAATCACACCACCAGGCCCCATTAGTACAAGTAATAAGCCCACAAACAGACCAATGGTCCCACCAACAATAAAAGGCACGATGGTCATGTATAAAGTGTTCCAAATAGCTAGTCCCCAACCTGCGTCACCTGACCAGCCAAGCTCATAAACATTTGGTAAATAGGTTTGAATTAACTGTATCATCTAGGCTCCTCTCTTCAATATGCTAACATCAACACCAGCTTCATGCAAAGCTTTTTCAGCCGCAGCAATATTCGCTGCATTACCTTCCAGTACAACAATCATTTCACCAACTGGGACATGATCTAAAATTTCAATGTTGCCATACAAAATATTAGCTGTCACTTCAAATTGACGGTAAATACTATTCAGCAAAGGCTCATCAGTAGACGTTCCTGCATATTTCAACTGAGCTAGAAGGGCATCTGCAGGTAAGTGTTTAACAATGTCTTGTTGGTTAATTTTTTCTAAAGCCTCATCAATCCCCGTTGCAGTGGTAATAAATTCCTGTGTCAATGCCTCTTTTGGATCTGAAAAGATATCGAGAACAGAACCTTCTTCAATTAACACACCATTCTGCATAACAGCAACACGATTACAAATATCCTTAACAATTTGCATTTCATGGGTGATCATGACAATGGTTAGGCCAAGTTTGCGGTTTAATTCCTGCAAGAGCGCCAAGATTTGTTTGGTGGTCTTTGGATCTAGTGCTGATGTGGCCTCATCTGAAATTAAAATTTTAGGATCATTGGCTAAAGCACGCGCAATAGCCACTCGTTGTTTTTGCCCACCCGATAACTGGGCAGGGTAGTTATCTGCTCTCTCTGATAAACCCACAAGTTCTAGCAGTTCGATAACTTTCTGTTCTTTCTCAGTCTTACTTAACGACGAATGGCGGAGAGCGAAGGCAACATTCTCTTTGGCTGTTTTTTGAGCCATTAAATTGAAATGTTGAAAAATCATGCCAATATCACGACGTTTTTGGCGAAGGGCCTCAGCTGACAATTGAATTTTCCCTTGGTCAAAGGTTACGTCTCCATCTACGGTGATTTTCCCATTTGTTGGTGCTTGTAGAAGATTAATCACACGCACAAGGGTTGACTTCCCAGCACCTGAATACCCAACAATGCCATAAATATCTCCCTGATTAATATGAACCGTGACATCTTTAACGGCCTCAATAACCCGTTTTTTTTGATGAAAAGTAATATCAATATGATCTAATTGAATAATCGCTTCATTCATAAGATTTTAATAACTCCTCTATTAGTACGATATGGCGACAGTAATCTGCGATAGCAATATTTTCATCGCCTGCATGATCCCGACTATTAGCATGACCCAACCCAAATGCTACAATTGGAACTCCAAGTGCTTCAAAGACAGTGTGCATAGGCCCTGTTCCAGCTGACGTTGGTAAAAGGGATAATCCTTTGGGGTAAAGGGGCTTCGCCACATCTATCACTTGTTGAATAGCTGGCGCAGACAAATCACTACGATAACTTTTTTCTCCCAACGTATAGGTCACATTGACCTTATCAAAACCTTTGTCCAACAAATGAGTTTGAATCTGCTCGAACACGATTTTGGGATCAAGTCCAGGCACTAGACGAACCTCCATCTTAGCGGAAGCCTGTGAAGGAATAATGGTTTTGACGCCCTGTCCCTGATAACCCGACTGTATTCCTTGAATACCTATGGACGGTTGGTAATAATAGGTTTTCAAAAAATCACGCCGTTCTGATTGTAACATAGGAAGCTCTAGTCCGTAAAGTTTTTTTAAATCATCCAACTGTTCGATAGCATAGATCTCAATCAAATCTAGTTCTCGCTTAGTTGGTTCTTGCACCTGCTCATAAATGGCTGGCACTAAAAGACGGCCATTCCTATCTCGCAAAGAAGCGATAGCTTCTAGCAAATACCAGGTTGCTGAATCAATTACCCCACCGTATTTAGAATGGATATCAAGCTTAGCACTCTCAACAGTCATATCAAAGGTTAAAATCCCTTTATTGCCGCCAGTTAATTCCAATTGGTCTTGTTCATTGCGAATACCTTGTTCCCAAATCAAGAGGTCTGCTTCCTGCAAGTTCCTTGCATACTTTTTCAGATATTTTTCTAAGTCTACTGAGGCAGATTCTTCTGCGCCTTCCATCATAAACACAATGGTAACAGGCAGAGTCTGTGCTTGAGAAAGGTATTTCACAAGAGCTGTTAACCTAGCAATAATATGCCCCTTATCATCATCTACGCCTCTTGCATACAAATGACCTTCTCGTTCTGTTAAGGTAAAGGGATCGCTAGACCATTTTTGGTCAGAATCAGCAGGTACCGTGTCATAGTGCTGATAAAAAATGACTGACTTGGCATCTGGCCGAGGGCTCTTAAAGGTAGCTAATACAAAAGGAGCCGCATAGGACTGATCCACAATAACTTGAGCTCCTGCAGCACTAAAAATCTCTTTTAAAAACTGAGCAGTTTCTTCAAGCCCTAGTTGTTGTGCAAAAATAGAGCGGTGAGCAATTAACTGACGCAGCACGACTAGATAATCTTTGGTTATAGGGTGCTCCCAACAATCTTTTAACTGTTCCTCTATTGTGGACATCTCCATACTTTTCCTCCTTAATGCAAGAAAGGGCGTGCTAGACACGCCTCTATCCTCCTGTTATAACAATTGTTAAAGCTTTACCATACGGGCACATCGACACCATTTGAAGTCTTATCAACTACCTTCTTCACGTCATCAGTTTGGTAAGCCTTGATGAGTTTTTTAATAGCATCAGCCTTCTCTGACTTTTCCCAATCTTTTTGACCTGCAATAATGTTAATCCACTGTTTTGAATTGTCATCTGCTTTTTCTTTGAAAAGAGAGGTTTTGTAGTCAATTTTTGCAGGAACAGCGTAACTATTATTGACAATAGCCGCATCAGCTGATACCAAGGCGCGTGCAGTTTGGCTAGCATCTAATTCTTTGATATCTAATTTCTTTTTGTTTTCTGAAATATTAGCAATGGTTGCTAATTGATCACCAGAAACATTCAATTTAATGAGACCAGCTGATTGCAACACATAAAGAGCACGGCTTTCATTGGTCGCATCATTTGGTACTGCAATTTGAGCACCATTTGGCAGATCAGCTACTGACTTGTATTTAGCTTTCCCATCTTGACTCGTTCCAGAGAAAAGGTTAATTGGACTGATGTAGGTATCAGCAATAGCCACCAAATGTTCCTTATTTTCCTTGTTCCAGTTGTTCAAGAAATTATAGTGTTGGAAGGCATTAATATCAACCTCACCATTGGCAACAGCCTTGTTAGGTTGGGAATAATCTGTGAATTCTTTGTACTTCAAGGTAATCTTGTCTTTTTTCAACAGTTCTTCGACTTTGTCCCATCTGGCTTGGTCTGATGATGTTTTTGTCATGACCCCAATCGTTAAGGTATTTTTATCATCTTGTTGTCCTGAACAAGCCACCAATACTGTTGATGCAAGAGCAATCCCAACTAATCCAATAACTTTTTTTAATGTCATTCATCTATCCTCAATTCATTTAATAACTGTGTCTATTCTATCTTATTCAGATATAGTTTTCAAATTGGAAATAGCTAGGATTATATATAGTTTAAAACTATATATTGATGTTTTAAAAAGCCCAAGCTTTTAAAAAAGCTTAGACTTTTTTAGAGGTTGAGAAACGCTCCTTTAGTCTTACTTGTCCCAAACCGGCAAATCAACGCCGTTGGATGTCTTGATAATAATCTTTTTGACCTCATCGGTTTGGTATGCCTTGACGAGGGCTTTAATGGCTTTAGCTTTAGGTGACTTTTCCCAACCTTTCTTTCCTGTTAAGATATTAAACCACTGCTTGGCATTTTCGTCCGCCTTTTCTTTATATAGTGATGACTTATAGTCTAATTTAGCAGGGACGGCATAGTTATTGTTGACAATAGCTGCATCAACCGATTTAAGTGCACGCGCTGTTTGACTGGCATCTAACTCTTTAATAGTAATGTCTTTTTTATTCTCCACAATATTAGCTTGACTGGCTAACTTGTCACTGGAAACATTTAAGGTAATCAACCCCGCACCCTGTAACACAAAGAGGGCACGGCTAGCATTTGTGGCATCATTTTGAATAGCAATTTGAGCTCCTTTTGGCAAATCATCTACTGACTGATATTTGGCTTTGCCAGCCTGATCTGTTCCAGAAAAGAGGTTAAGAGGACTAATATAAGTTTCAGCAATAGTAACCAGATTTCCCTTATTTTCTTTGTTCCAGTTATCTTGCTAATTATAAGTTTGGAAGGCATTGATATCTACTTCGCCAGAGGCGACAGCCTTATTGGGTTGCGAGTAATCCGCGAATTCTTTATAGACTAGTTTGATCCCATCTTTCTTCAAGGTCTCCTCAATTTTGTCCCAACGTGCCTCATCTGAAGCTGTTTTTGTCATTAAACCAACAGTGACGGTTTTAGCATCTTCTTTTTTACCAGAACAAGCTGTCAAAACTAACCCAGCGCAGGCAGTTACTCCTAAAATGGTTACAAATCGTTTTATTGTCATTTCCTAATTCCTTTCTGCTTTCTATGTGTTTTAGTTTAGCTCAAGTTGTTATAGTTTCAAATTGGCATTTTTTAGGAAAATCTATAGTTAAAAACTATAGATCAATTGACAAAAAAACCAGTCTTCTAGATGAATAACTGGTTAATAGCTGGTTTAGTTAGCTGTAGGAAGTTTCAACTCTTTATCTGATGGCACGTAATCACCGCCAAGGTGCTCTTTGGCAAGCTTGCTAAGAGTTCCGTCAGCAGTCAACTCTTTAATACGCTTGTTAACAAAGCTTTGCAATTTCTCTTGATCTTGACTAAAGATAAAATAAATAAATGGTTGCTCTGCTGAGGTGAGTTCAATTGTTTTGAGATTATCTAACCCTTGATTTTTAATAATGGCATTAACGGTTGGGGCATCAAAAATCTTGAAATCTGCCTTACCTTCACTCAAATTGGTTAACATTTGGGTAATGTTCTCATTGGTGAATTTTAGAGTAACCGGTTTGTCACTGTGTTCCTTATTAAAGGCTTCTAGCTGGGTAACACTGGTTGTTCCTTGAACGACTTGAGTAGAGTGCCCCTCAATATCATCATAAGATTTGATATCACTGTCTTTTGGAACAACTAAAACAGACGGTGTTGCACCGATTGGATAGGAAAAGAGGTACTTAGCTGAACGCTCTTTGGTAAAGGAAATGTTGTTACCACCCATCTGGTATTTTCCTGAGTCCAAACCTGTAAAGATAGAAGACCATTCTGTTTTCTTAAAGGACACCTTGTAATCATCCGATCCTTTAAAGACTGCTTTAGCCACCTCAATATCGTAACCAGTTAGTTGACCACCTTTTTCATAAGAAAAGGGAGCTGTTGTTCCAACCGTTGCAAATAAGACTTCTTTAGAACTCCCCTGATTTCCTGACTCAGCTGTTTTTGAGGACCCACAAGCTGCTAGCACAAGGGTTGATGCTAGAGTAATTGTTGCCATTCCTAAATATTGTTTTTTAATCATCCTATCTCTCCTTTTTGTTCTTGTGTCTAGTTTACCACTTTTAATTAGAGTTAACTAATAATTAATTCCTATCAAGCTGATACACTTTTGCTATTACCTTTTTTATGAATAAAGCAAACAACCTAACATCTTTTTAGCAACAGTTTCTTAGATAACGTTTCAAAAAGAGCCGAAATCCATTTCAGCTCTTCCTTTGCTTGTTTAGATTAAAAATCTGCAACGTTATGGTAAACTTTTTGAACATCATCGTCAGATTCCAAAGCGTCTACTAATTTTTCAAAAGTCGCAAGATCATCACCTTCAAGCGTTACTTCTGATTGAGGAATCATTTCAAGCTCTGTGACTTGGAATTCAGCAATACCTGATTCACGAAGAGCCAAGATAGCCTTGTGAAGATCTGTTGGAGCAGTGTAAACAGTGATTGTTCCTTCTTCTGCCTCAACATCATCAACTTCAACATCTGCTTCTAGTAACAGTTCAAAGATACTGTCAGCATCATCTCCTGCAAAAACGATAACCCCTTTTTTATCAAACATGTAAGATACTGAACCAGCAGCACCCATGTTACCTCCGTTTTTACCATAAGCTGTGCGGACATTGGCAGCCGTACGGTTAACATTTGACGTTAGGGTATCCACAATGATCATTGAACCATTTGGTCCAAAGCCTTCGTAGCGACCTTCAACGAAGGTTTCATCTGTATTACCTTTTGCTTTGTCAATAGCTTTATCGATAACGTGTTTTGGAACTTGTGCCTGTTTCGCACGATCAATAACAAATTTAAGGGCTGTGTTTAGCTCTGGATCTGGGTCACCTTGTTTGGCAGCCACATAAATTTCCACACCAAACTTAGCATAAACTTTTGAAGTTGCTCCATCTTTAGCCGTTTTCTTAGCAACAATATTTGCCCACTTACGTCCCATTTTAGTCTCCTCTTAATAACAATTTTAATAGTCTTCTTTTCAGTCGAAAGGAATCTTAACTCTCTTATTATAGCACTTTCAAAAAAGATAGTAAATTAAGAATTCCAAGGCAGGCAAGACACCGTAATAGGTTGTAACTAACAAGTCAATTGCTAGACCTAACAAACTCCCTCAACAGCTAAACCTAACTGATCAATCATCTTTTGATCATCTGAAATGTCTGCTCCCTTTTCAGTCAGGTAATTTCCTAAAAAGATCGAATCTACAATTAACAAGGCCATTTGTTGGAGTTCTCCCAGATGATATTCCCGACCTGCACTAACTCGTAACTCTGTTTCAGGAAATAATAAGCGGAGCATAACTAGGATTTTTAGGCATTTTGTTGGTGTTAGTTGGTGGTGCCCCTCTAATTTTGTCCCATCGATAGGCAGTAAAAAATTAACTGGAACAGAATAAGGTCCTAAAGCCTTTAGCTCAAAGGCCATATCTACCAATTGCTGGTCCGTTTCACCCATACCACAAATAAAACCTGAACAAGTGTCTACCCCTATTTCATTAAGCATTTCAAGAGTATCCACGCGGTCTTGATAGGTATGTGTCGTGGTAATCTTATCATAATTCTCACGAGGGGTATTAATGTTATGGTTCAATCGGTCAACCCCAGCCTCTTTTAAGAGTTGAATCTGTTCTTTAGTCACCAGACCAATAGAGAGACAAATTTCCATATCCATAGCGTGTTTGATTTCTTGAATCGCATCACATAAAAGGGCAATTTCTCTCGTTATAGGTCGTGTACCACTCAAAGCAATGCAAAAAATGCTTGATTTATTTTTTCTTAGCAATTAGAGCCTTACGAATAATCTCATCTTTTGGTAAAAGCCCATAGCGATTAATAGGCGCCTTGCTGTCTTTTGATTGGGCACAGTACCCACAATCTTCTGAACAAAGACCACTTTTGGCATTTAAAAGCGTGTTTAGCCTAATACGATTACCTGACTTCTCCTGCTTTACTAGGATAGCTTGGGCGTAGTATTGCCACCAATCTGCTCCACTTGTCAAAATAGCTAAAGCTTCTGTTTTATTCACTTTTAGTCTCCTTTTTATTGTTACCTAGGTTTATTATATAGGTTTACTTTTTAAAAAGGAAGAACTTTCAAGGAAAAACACAAAATAAACCTCGCTCAGAACGATTAATGTTCTGGCATAGGTTTCTTTTTAAAGATGTGTTAACATAACCATTTCTTAGGAGTTAAGGCAATAAGTCATCTCCGTCTTCTTCAGATACAGGAGGTAATGGCGGAGGTTCCCCAGATACTGGCTCATCATCCCCTAAGTGCCATTTGTTAGGTTTTTCCTGATCAGTTGATGGACTAATAGGAGTTGCATTTTGAGGTTCTTTATCAGCTTTTTCTGGACTATTAGTTTCTGATTTAGGTCCTACTGGTTTTTCAGCCTCTGCTTCCTTCCCTGGTTTAGCTCCATCTGTTTTTTCTGGAGTATCTTTCTCTTCAGCTTTTGTGAATTCATCCAACCAGTTGTCCTGAGATGGTTTTTTGTCCTTATCAGACACCTGTTCAACCACTATTTCCTTATAAACACCAGGCTGAACCTTGTCAGAGCCTTTTGAAAGGGCTAAATCGTGTCCTTTATAAACATAGCCTTTTTCAGGAATCACTGCTACATTTACCAAAGTTTTCGCAAATTCATCCCATGTTGTTCCTTGACGCACTACAAACGCTAATTGACTACTCTCCGTAGAATGTGTCCGCAATGTTGCGTGTTCACCTGCATCGATCACAATGGTCATATATTTTGATTCATCATAAGGATCTGTCACACTATTCGGGTGCAAACGTTTTGGATCATCAGTCTTAGTCGGATTCTTAGCATCACTTGGAACATATGCCCCAATAATTGGACGTTTTAGACCAAATTTAGCCAAGAAAATACTTGCCTCGACTTTATTATTGACAGCTGCTCCTTCCGGAAAATCTACTGATCCTCCCCAACGAATAAATTCGATATTATCATCATTTGGAACAGGTGTCGGGAAAATGAAACCACTATCTAGAACACTCTTCCATGTTAAATCATTACGGACTCGGAAACTAAAGCCTGCAAGTGAGTTACCTTTATAGTTTAATTTCCCATGATTTAGCGTTGTGAAATTCACGACGGAATAATCCCCAATATTCACATCTAAATCTTTAGGGTCTCCGGTAAAGAAAGCCTGGGTATTTTTATGTTTATCATGACGGAAGGGCTGCTGTAAGAACCAAATCTTTCTCTAGTTTACCATCTGTTGGCAACTGACTGGACCATTTTTTAAAGAAATACTGCTCCTTAGCTAGAGGAGTTGGTACCTCTATTTTCAAGTTGTTAATCGTTTGCCCTTTTTTGATGAGATAGGTAACAGCTTGAGTTTCTTGACTTCCAACACGAAGAGAGCCTGGCTGTTTGATGTAACCTTCTTGACCACCACTATCTTGCGCTAAGAAACTCAAGGTGTAAAAACTATTAATATCTAGAATTTGCTCTTTTAATTCTGGGTGAGTTTCTAAGAGTTTTTTCTTGTCTAAATCACGAGAACTATTGGTATTTGTGAAAATTGGTCCAATCACATCGTGTTTTTCCAATTCTGGCTTACCTGGAAGATTGTAATCAACAAAATCATAAATCTTATCCCCGTTACCGAATGGCTTAGAAGCATCAATGGGTTCCATGTGACTATGATCATCGTGCGGGTAGGTGAAAAGATTATTTTCCAAATCAATCTTGATTAATGGCAACAATTCTTCTTTTGAGCGCCCAGCATTGGTACGGAAAACACGTTCTATTTTGTCTAAAATAATCCGTTGTAACTTTGGATCAAGGTCTTTGGCCTGATTGACAAAATCTTCACCTGTCATCACCTGTCCTTTTTCAGATGTTTTAGGAGTTTCATCAGCTTCTCCATGATAATGTTTTTCAGCCTGCTGACGCTTGTCTTCTGGAATCAAATGTGCCCATTTGCTGTCCACTAATTGTGCATAAGGAACAAGATGAACATCTTCTTTACGACCATTATGAGCCACTAGCAGACCATCCGCTGTGTTTCCGATAATGTGCTTACCATCAAATAAGAAATCATCACTTGTTGCATAGTGAATTCCAGAAAATTCTTTCTTTCCTTCTGCATTAACCCTATAGGCCCCTAATGGATCCACATGGTTATGCTGAGAACCAATATTGTCATGGTGGTTACCATTCTCAGAACCATTTGATTGCTTGTTATCCTTATGATGAGCAGAAGAGCTATTTGTTGATGGTGATTGCTGAGGTCCTTGCTGGACTGTTGGACGAGCAGTCACTACCAAATCCTTTTTCCAGATATAGTGATAGTGATCTCCATGACGAACCGTATAGCCGTTAACATCTTCTGACACAATATCATTAGGATTAAAGACATAACCATCTGAAGCATGTGCATCCCCGTGATGACCTGTTGTGCTTGCTTTTGATGTTGCCGCTGAGGTCGTTTCTTGGCGCGAAGTATCTTTATAGCCTTTAGGAATTAAATAATCCCACTTACTTCCTTTTAAATCAGAATAGAAGAAAAAATGGCTATGACCATCATGTTTCACGATAATTCCTGTTGCCGTTTTACTTTCAGTTTGTGATTCATCTGTCAATAAAAAACCATCATCTGTTGGCTTATCAATCCCAGCAACGCCGGTTTTCTTATCATTTTTCTTACTCCTAACAGCACTTGTTTTCTTACTCTTTTTATGAGTGTGATGCTTTTTAGGTTCTGCTGCCTTATCTGTTTTGACCTGTGACTGACAAGCGGTAAACTTAGCTGGCAGGTCAAGACAAGCCCATTAAACATAATAAACGTTTTCTTGGTTTCATTGTTAATGATTATACTCCTTTAAAAAATCATATTCAAACTATTAACTAGTTAATTTTTTACTAGTTAAGTATATCGCTAAAACAAAGACTTGTCACTAGTTTATTAGGTAAATCTCAGGAATAGCAAGTTTTTCTTTCTTTTTTCTCACCTTAATTCCTGTTACTATTAAACATAAGAACAAACGGTATCATCTTTCCTCCTTAATTTTGACGACAATACTGCCTGCTTACATTAGGGAGCTTCCTCAAGTTCGTAGGAGTTCATAGAAACCCTCTTTTCAATGATTAGTCCCATTATGGCTAAACAAAAAACCAAAGGAGTATTAAGATGTCTCCTTTGGTAATGATGATCCATAGCAAGATTTTGCCTAACAAATAAAGAACCAGTTTTTAGGATTGACAATAGTGACTAATGGCACGACTAACAAAAGTAGCTGTCCCAATACCTACCATCTGATCTATTGTCTCTTTGAAACGCTGATCACTAACGTACATAAGCCCTAGACTTTCTAATATCTCCATTTCACAAGGATAAAGATTCTGGCTAATACAGTCTTGTAATTTGGCTACCTGTTTTTGAGCTGCCTGACTAGATACAGTTTGATCCTTGATATCTCCAAAGCCCCTAAAGATTTCTCGCATGTCTTGCCATAATTGCTCTGGCCTCATAGCAGTTTTAGTCGCATAAGCCACATAAGCATCTGTTTTTCCCCAACGTTCCTTCACCTCTTCTTCAAAGGCTTGAATATGAGAATGGTCGTAAGCCTTAAATCCCATTTGTTCTCCTCCTTCTTGTAAAGCCCTAGCATGCTGGATAAGTTCTTGCAAATGCTGTTGACGCATTTCCAGTAATCTAATCTGATCAGCAAGAGCTGCTCCTTGAACATAAGCCGGACTATACAGTAATGTTTTTATGGTCTTCAAAGGAAAGTCCAATTCGCGAAACAGTAGAATATCTTGAAGCTGTGCTAGCGCATAATCATCATAAAAGCGATAGCCATTATCCCCAACTAAAGTTGGTTTTAACAAATCAATCTCGTCATAATAATGCAAGGTACGCACACTCAGTCCAACTAACTGACTAACTTCTTTTACCGTCTTCAAACCACTTCCTCCTCAGCAAGGTGATACTGAGTTACTAGTATTCTCAGTCTCACCTTAACAAACAGTATAAGCTATGACCTAACGTGAGGGTCAAGAATGATTTTATTTTTCTGTTCGCATTATTGGCCAGCGTCCCCAAGTTTGTTCTGCCATAGCTGGATTGCCTAGCTGGTAAATCGCATCCGCTTGTTGGGTTAAAGCATCCCAAGGCTCTGATCCAATCCGAGAAACGATAGAGACACGTTGTTTGAGTGACTTCAGATGGACACGCCCCTTATCAGAGAATCCCAAAACATGTACTGCTTCAGGTAGTGAAGTTTCCATGGCATTGACCAAAATATAAGTCAGCACGCGCCGTACACGCGCCTTTGTATAACGTTTGGTCGCTACTTGATCAATCAGTTCGTCTATTGTCTCTACAGTCCGAATTGCTGCGCTGATTCTATTTGCCAACTCTTCATTAACCTGAACAATTTGTGTTAAGTCCGCATGAGTAAGAATTTGATAAGTCAACAATTGGAAATAGTTATCCCAAGAAACCTGTGGAGAAGTTAATAATAAGCTAGCGTCAGGAACAGACTTATCCACAAATGCTTTGTCCGAAAGGTGTTTACGAATAGCTGTGGCAGAAGCAAACTGATGTGACTTATTTTTAGAATGATAACCCGCACCTTGACGCTTAATTGGAGTCAGAGCAATGCCTTTACCTGCACAAGCCTTCGTATAAGCCAAGGCTAAAATATGATTAGGTTTGTCACCCGTAAACGATACGTCTGCAAATGCCTGCCACATATGTTGTGTTTTTTGTGGATAAGACAGATACTCTGGTAAGTCAGCCACATAGGCTGCCATCTGCTCTGCTTTTGCCTCATAAATAGTCGCCAAGCTTTGATAATCTAAATAGTCTTCTGTACCAAACATTAACTGATCAATGCCTAGTTTTTCCAAAATAGCCACAGCCCCTTGAGCAAAATAATCGGCAGATTGCACAGAAACCAGAAAAGGGAGCTCAACCACTAGGTCAGCTCCATTTGCTAATGCCATTTGAGCTCTTGTCCACTTATCCACAAGTGCTGGCTCTCCCCGTTGCATAAAATTACCAGACATGGCAACAACCGTTAAGCCCTGCGCTTGCTCCAAGAGGTATTTGTGCCCATTATGAAAAGGATTAAATTCCGCAATAATACCTGTAACCGTCATAAGATCCTCATCTTCTTGATTATTTACCGATTTAAAAGCCTGTCAATGACCAGTCTATGAAAACAGGTCTATCTTCACTTTTGCGCCACAAAAAACCAACGCTTGCTAGTCTCAGTCGGCTCCTTATCTTCAAAATCAGCATAGACCTTAAATGACTTGAACCCTGCTTGTTCCAACAAAATATCATAAGTCAATAACTCATACGTTCGTTCCTCATGCACTTCATCAAAGCGAGAAAAACGTCCATCGTCTTCTTGGATAAAGAAAGTGAGTTCGTGAACAACAGAGTGAGGAGCCTCGTCAGCATAGGTATCCCAAACCATTGCAAAATCATCTGCATTCTCATGATAGGAATAACCAGGGAAACACTCATCCGTTTGATAGGTTGAATGTACATCAAAAATAAAGATGCCATCATCCGCTAAAACATCATAGACTTCTTTAAAAACATCACCTACCTCAGGCTCATCTTGCATATAACAAATGGAATCCGAATAGCAAGTGACAAAATCAAACTGCCCCACCTGTGATAAATCCAGCATATTGCCTTGAATAAAATCAATTTTCTTTTTAGCAGACTGAGCCCGTTTTTCAGCAATAGTCAACATGTCTTGACTTAAGTCTAAACCAGTCACGTCAAAACCTGCTTGAGCAAAACGAACTGACTGAATACCAGTTCCACAGGCCAACTCTAACAAACGATTTCGACCCTTAGACTTTGGTAAATGTCGAAGTGAAAAATCTGTCCACAAGTCATATAAAGAGTCGTCCATCACGGCATCATAAACTGATGCAAATTTTTCATAATTATGTTCCATTATCATCCTCAAAAACCCTGTCGTATTGACAAGGTCTCTTTGTAACGTTAAGCTAAATAGGCATCTAGAGCCACAGCAGGCGCTTCATGCCACAATTTTTCAAGATTATAGTGGTAACGCTCATCCTCAGAAAAAATATGTACCACCACATCGGTCAAATCAAGCAAGACCCAGCCTGCTTGACTATCACCTTCAATATGGCTAGCATCTCCACCAGCCTCTTTTACCTTTTCCCGAATATTATCCGCAATAGCCTCTAATTGACGACTATTTGTTGCACTCGCAATCACAAAATAATCAGTCAAACTGGTTAAACCTTCTAAATCGAGGGCTAACATATCTTCAGCCCGCTTTTCATCTGCAGCCTTAACCACAATCTCTAATAATTCTTCTTTTTTCATTTTATTCCTCATTTAAAATCACATCTAAAGGCTCTACTCGAGCAAAATTACCATCCCACAAACTCTCATGGTAGTCAATCAGGAGTGAAGCCTGAATGTCCTCATCGTCAAAAGTTGTTGAACCATGTTCTATCACTGACACCTCATAGCCCAGTTCAAAAGCAACCCTCACTGTCATATCCATACAATAATTAGTGAGCATTCCTATCATTACCAAGTTATCAATGCCTTTTTCAATTACTTCTCCTTTAAATAACTGCAAAACGCATTATATGTGTCTAAGGTCTGTGGAAAGATAGGCTGCGCTTTTGAGGCTAAATAGGCGACAGTGTTCACTGTTTCATAGGCAACAGCCTTATCCAAATCAAGCTGCGCGATTTTTCTAGCGTCATCAACCAAAGGAAAGATGCGACCTTCTTCAATATAATCAGCAACGTATAAGATCTTATCCAGCAAGGTCATCTCAGCAGCACCAACTGTGTGAATTTCAATAGCTCGCAAAATCTCTTTATCTTGCAACCCTAGGTCTTCTTGAATCTTATAAATACCAACCATACCATGCCAGACATTATTATTCCATTTAGCTAATTCTGGAGATAATTGGTACTTGTCAATCAAGTCTAAAAAAACCTGGTCAGAGCATTCCTTGGCATAATCATGTAAAAGAGCTGCTAACCCTGCTTTGTCTGGGTTACAGCCATAACACTCTGCCAAGGATAAGGCTGCCTTTTCCACGCCAAGTACATGTTTAAACCGTTTAGGACTCATCTGCTCTGCAATTTTTGCTAACAGTTCGGTCCTGCTATAAGGAAGATAATCTTCATATGTCATTGATACAAACCTTCTTGAGTAATGTAGTCTAAAACCCGCTTAGGTAAGAGATAATTGGGCTGACGACCTTTTTTAATAAAATCTCTAATCATACTAGAAGAAATATCCATCAAAGGAAGATCTACCCAAATGACTGGGTAAGAGGTTCCAGCTTTATATTTTGGACGTTGAACCCCAACAAATTGAACGAGTTTGACCAATTCATCAATACGGTGCCACTTTGGCAAATAATCAACCATATCAGCTCCGATGATAAAATAAAAATCAACATCAGGATGCTGCTCAGTCAAATAAAGCATCGTATCATAGGTATAGCTGATTCCCTGACGTTCAAGTTCACAGGTTTCAATAGCTAGCCCTTCAACATCTTCAATAGCCAATTCCAACATGCGAAGACGATGCTTCTCATCAATAGTCTCTTTGGCATCCACATGCGGTGGTTTACATTCAGGCATCAACAGCACCTGATCTAATCCTAATTGCTGGCGAACTTGATCTGCAACCACAAGGTGTGCATTGTGAATAGGATTAAAATTCCCTCCTAAAATCCCAATCTGTTTGCGGTTGCTTTCTTTTTTTTCTTCCTCTAATTCCACCTTCGTAAAAGGCGTCAACAATTCTAATGCCATACTTTCTCCAAAATTCTCGCGACAATAGTCCTCGTCTCATAAGACCAGCCCCTATACAAATAAAAGGACTAAATTGCTTTAACTTTAGGGGACAACTTGCGGTTTTCTTTCTTAGCAGAAACCTTATAGAGAATCAAGATACGACCAATTTTCAAAACCGTATCACACCCAATTTCTTCTTCTAAAATCTCTGCAACTTCATGAATATCTTCATCAGTATTTTGCAACAAAGTGACCTTTATCAATTCTCTAGCATCCAAAGCTTGACGAATACTAGTCTTAATGTGGTCATTTAATCCATTTTTACCAATTTGTATAATCGGTTTTAAGCTATGAGCCTCAGATTTTAAGAAAGCTCTTTGTTTACTTGTAAGCATTTTTTTCCAACTTCTTTTTTTATTTTTAAATAATCGCTTTACGAACAATGACAGCGACGCCTTCAGGAGCCCATGCAGCAACTATTGCTTTTGAGTCTTTTTGACCATTAACACGAATCCATCCCAGACCAGAAAAAACAATATCCATTTTCTGATCAATTGTAAATTCATGACGAACTAATTTAGGAAATGCTGTCAACTCTTTCTTACCTGGCGGAGTTAACAAAGTTCCAACATGCTTATCATAAAAAGCATCTGCTCCAGCTAATTTTGTACGATGTAATTCTAGTTGATTGTCAAAAAAAGCTGTAAACCCTTGACGCTCCCCATTGATAAAGTCAAAGCGAGACAAACCACCTAAAAAGAGAGTTTGTTCTGGGTTTAATTGATACGTCTTAGGCTTGATTTCCTTCTTAGGACTCACTATTTTTAGCTCTTTAGGGGATAAATAATGAGCCATTTGATGACGATGAATAATACCTGGCGTATCAAATATGAAGCTACCGTCATCCAGTGGGATTTCAATTTTATCAAGGGTCGTTCCAGGGAAGCGGGACGTCGTAATCACATCTTTATCCCCTGTAATTTCTTGAATAATGGCATTAATTAAGGTCGATTTACCAACATTAGTGACCCCCACAACATAAACATCTCGACCATTACGTAACTCATTGATACGCTCAATCAAGTCTTTAATCGCATATTTATTTTGAGCGCTCGTTAACATAACGTCTAAAGGGCGAAGACCTTCTTCGTGTGCACGTTCCGTCAACCATTGAGTAACTTTACCATCCTTAACAGACTTTGGCAAAATATCTTTTTTATTCCCAACCAGTAAGACATCATTACCAGAAATAAAGCGAGATAGACCTGGAATAATAGAACCATTAAAGTCAAAAATATCAATCACATTAACCACAAGAGCATCACTATCACCCACTTCGTGAAGAAGTCTTAAAAATTCATCATCGGTAATATGGACATCTGTAATTTCATTATAATGCCTCAATCTAAAGCAGCGCTGACAATAGAGTTCTCCTGTTTCCATACCCTTTTTCAAAGCAGCAGCTGGCGTAAAACCAGCTTTTTCTTTGTCTTCAGTTTGAATCTGGATACCACAGCCTATACAAAATAATTCTTCCATTAAATTCCTTTTTGATATGATAATTTACCATATTTCTCTTCTAATTTTGCCATCACACGGCGTTCACGCCAGCGGTTAATTTTAGTATTCCAAGCATCAGAAGCAACAAGTGGTTTGACTAAAACTGATTTTATTCCAGCTCTATGACTAGCTCTGATATCAGTCATCAACTGATCACCAACCATAATCACTTCTTCACGATCAAAACCATAACGGTCAATCGCCTTATCAATACCATAAGCAAATGGCTTCATCGCACGACTAATAAAGTCAACACCAAATCGCGAAACGGCACGCTCAACTCGGGCATGATTATTATTTGACACTACTACAACACTAATGTCAGCAATTGTCATCTCATCCAGCCAAGCACGAACCTCTGGCGTGCCATCCGGATTATTCCAAGCAATCAAAGTATTATCCAAATCCACTAAAACAGCTGAAATTCCCTGACGCAACAAATCATTTGCCCTTAAATCATAAACAGCCTCTACCGTATAGGTCGGCCTATAATCATCGATACTCATGTCATCTCCAAAATAATTAGTACTTTCTATTTTACCATATTTCAATTCAAATAGCATTCAAAATCGCACTAAAATCATGGGAACTAACTCAAGCTCTCAAAGAAAACTTCTAAAATGAACTTAGCCACTTTTTAGGTATGAAAAAAGCACCTCTAAGAGGTATACTTGTAGTTCACCACAAACACAAGGAAACTCAAAAAGATGCAAGATTATTATACACCAAAAGGCAAACAATTGACAATCCATGAGCGTCGGCAAATTCAACGCTGGAAGCTGGAAGGTTGCTCTAATCGTGAAATTGCTCGCTTACTAGGTAAGGCCCCCCAGACCATTCATAATGAAATCAAGGGAGAATTGGTTAGGCAACAAGTTCGTAAAGGAAAGTTTGAAGCCGTTTATTCTGCTCAACATGCTCAGTTGGTCTATCAAGAAAATCGCAAGCGTTCTGTTAGACCCATTAGACAGCGTAAGCAAGATAGGGCGGCTATTGAACACTACATGCGTCAGAACTATTCCCCTGAGATGATAGTTAAAGCTAAGAGAGTTCAAGTCCCTGTATCTACCATCTATTACTGGATTCATCATGGGAAATTAAGTCTTGGTAAGGAGGCTATGCTTTATCCGAGAAAGGCTAAGCAGGCTAGAAAACATGCCAGTCCTTATTTTAAACCCGCAGGAAAGAGTATTGAACAACGCCCAGATAGCATTAACCAGCGTCTTGAAGCTGGGCATTATGAGATTGATACAGTCATTCTGACGAGGGCTAAAAATCAATGCTTACTCACCCTAACGGACAGGAAAACACGTCATCAGCTGATTCGATTAATACCGGATAAGTCTGCTCAAGCCGTCAATGAAGCTCTTACGGGGATTCTAAAAGACTACACCGTCAACTCTATCACAGCAGACAACGGGACAGAATTTTCTCGCTTATCAGATGTCTTTCCAGCAAGTGACATCTACTATGCCCATCCCTATGCGTCATGGGAGAGAGGCACTAACGAAAACCATAATCGCCTGATTCGCAGATGGCTCCCTAAAGGTACCAAAACAACGACCCCTAAAGAAGTCGCTGCTATTGAATGAATCGGTTACACTAAACTAGACAGAATTTATAAAGTGTTCTACACTAAAGAAAACAGGAGAACAGATATGTCTAGAAAAATACGTCGCCACTTCACCGATGATTTTAAGCAACAAATTGTTGACCTCCACAATGCTGGAATGAAACGAAGTGAGCTTATCAAAGAATATGAGTTAACGCCCTCAACCTTCGATAAGTGGGGCAGACAAGCCAAACTAACGGGTTCCTTCAAGTCTGTTGATAATATGACAGATGAACAACGGGAACTGATTCAACTCAGAAAACGCAATAAAGAACTCGAAATGCAATTAGATATCCTAAAGCAAGCGGCAGTGATTATGGCACGAAAAGACAAGTAATCACTGCAAACAAGGATAAATACAGCATTTCAGCTATGTGTCGTTGGCTGAACATCCCGCGCTCAAGTTACTACTACCAAGCTGTAGATCCTGTGTCAGAGGCTGATCTCGAGGATAAAATTACCTATATTTTCTTTGAGAGCAAGTCCAGATATGGGGCTAGAAAAATCAAGAAATGCTTAGAAAAGGACGGCATCATACTCTCTCGCCGTCGGATTCGTCGCATCATGGAGAGACTCCACTTGGTATCCGTTTATCAGAAAGCAGCCTTCAAACCGCATTCTAAAGGGAAGAACGAAGCTCCTATTCCAAACCGCCTAGACAGGCAATTCGACCAAGAAAGACCACTAGAAGCCCTGGTGACCGACTTGACTTACGTCCGTGTGGATAGGCGCTGGGCTTACGTTTGTCTCATCATTGACCTCTTTAATCGTCAAATCATAGGATTGTCCGTTGGCTGGCACAAGACTACGGAGCTCGTTAAACAAGCCATTCAAAGCATCCCTTATGCACTAACCAAGGTCAAGATGTTCCATTCTGATCGTGGCAAGGAGTTTGACAATCAGCTGATTGATGAGATGCTTGAAGCTTTTGGAATCACCCGTTCTCTCAGTCAGGCTGGTTGTCCCTATGACAATGCCGTCGCTGAGAGTACCTATCGTTCCTTCAAACTGGAGTTTATCAACCAAGAAACCTTTCAATCACTAGAAGAATTAGCTCTCAAAACGAAAGATTATGTCCACTGGTGGAACTATCATCGCATTCATGGTAGTCTTAACTACCAAACTCCCATGACCAAACGAATTATCGCTTAAAAAGCACTTTATAAAAATTGTTCAGAAAAGTGTTGCCTTTTCAGAACATTGGATCAATCATTATCCTAAACGACTCTTCAACTACAAGTCGCCAGTAGAAATGTTAAAACTGGCTAACTTCAACTTGAAATTTGGCTCAAGCTCTCAAAAACTATCAACTAATCTAAAAATTCTTTCAGCAGCTTTCCCACTTACTCGTTTTTCTAAAAGTTTGAGACTATCACCCCCACTCAACATCCAGAGAAAAAGGCCAGAGGCATCCCCTCTAGCCACAACCAATCTCTCCAAAACCTCACCCTTGGTCAAACCCACTAAAGTAAGGACGAACCTTCCTAAGCAAAGCCTGACGCCCCTTGAACCGTTCCCCTCTCACTAAGGCCTGAAACTGCTTCCGATCCGCTTCACTTAAGGCCTCCTCCACTTGTACTAAAACCTCCCGATAGGCCACATAATCATCCAACCATAACCCGCCAGCTGGAATCGCATGCGCCACATCCCCTATCTCCTCATAAGCCATCTTGTCAAACTGGCGTTTCTGACTTTCTTGCCGACGCAAGACATCTTTCAAATACGACGAAAACTTGGTTTTAAAATACCGATACAAGCGAGCCTCATCTCCTACTAACTCTGGGTGACGTTCCAACAACTTCACTAAAACCAAATGCCCCTCTTGTAACCAGTCATCCGTCTCCCACAACTGTAAGTAATAATGACGCTTCAGCTTTAAAATAATAGGTTTGACCTTCTCAAAAACCTCCCCTGTCTCTAACGACATCCCGATTCTCCTTTTCTTTTAAACTATCCCTAGTATAAAGAGAACCACAAAAAAACAACAGGACATTTTTGTCCTATTGTTTTTCTCATCATGCACCCTAGAGGAGTCGAACCTCTAACCGCCTGATTCGTAGTCAGGTACTCTATCCAGTTGAGCTAAGGGTGCCAACGCATATCTTGCTTGTCTCTATCTTACCACACTCTTCTCTAAAATGCAAAAAAAGATAGGACTCTTCCTACCTCTCTCTACTCCGCCAGTAGGACTCGAACCTACGACATCATGATTAACAGTCATGCGCTACTACCAACTGAGCTATGGCGGATAAACGCTAAGCGACTACCGTATCTAACAGGGGGCAACCCCCAACTACTTCAGGCGTTCTAGGGCTTAACTACTGTGTTCGGCATGGGTACAGGTGTATCTCCTAGGCTATCGTCACTTAACTTTTGAACCTCCTTATTCTCATAAGGACTGTCCACTCAAAATTGAATACCTATATTCTAACAAGAACCTTCTACGCTTGTCAATCTCTTTCTTCGGATAAGTCCTCGAGCTATTAGTATTAGTCCGCTTCATGTATCACTACACTTCCACTTCTAACCTATCTACCTGATCATCTCTCAGGGCTCTTACTGATATAAAATCATGGGAAATCTCATCTTGAGGGGGGCTTCGCACTTAGATGCTTTCAGCGCTTATCCCTTCCCTACATAGCTACCCAGCGATGCCTTTGGCAAGACAACTGGTACACCAGCGGTAAGTCCACTCTGGTCCTCTCGTACTAGGAGCAGATCCTCTCAAATTTCCTACGCCCGCGACGGATAGGGACCGAACTGTCTCACGACGTTCTGAACCCAGCTCGCGTGCCGCTTTAATGGGCGAACAGCCCAACCCTTGGGACCGACTACAGCCCCAGGATGCGACGAGCCGACATCGAGGTGCCAAACCTCCCCGTCGATGTGAACTCTTGGGGGAGATAAGCCTGTTATCCCCAGGGTAGCTTTTATCCGTTGAGCGATGGCCCTTCCATACGGAACCACCGGATCACTAAGCCCGACTTTCGTCCCTGCTCGAGTTGTAGCTCTCGCAGTCAAGCTCCCTTATACCTTTACACTCTGCGATTGATTTCCAACCAATCTGAGGGAACCTTTGGGCGCCTCCGTTACCTTTTAGGAGGCGACCGCCCCAGTCAAACTGCCCGTCAGACACTGTCTCCGATAGGGATAACCTATCCGGGTTAGAGTAGCCATAACACAAGGGTAGTATCCCAACAACGCCTCCGTCGAAACTGGCGTCCCGACTTCAATGGCTCCTACCTATCCTGTACATGTGGTACAGATACTCAATATCAAACTGCAGTAAAGCTCCATGGGGTCTTTCCGTCCTGTCGCGGGTAACCTGCATCTTCACAGGTACTAAAATTTCACCGAGTCTCTCGTTGAGACAGTGCCCAAATCATTACGCCTTTCGTGCGGGTCGGAACTTACCCGACAAGGAATTTCGCTACCTTAGGACCGTTATAGTTACGGCCGCCGTTTACTGGGGCTTCAATTCAGATCTTCGCTTACGCTAAACCCTCCTCTTAACCTTCCAGCACCGGGCAGGCGTCACCCCCTATACATCATCTTACGATTTAGCAGAGAGCTGTGTTTTTGATAAACAGTTGCTTGGGCCTATTCACTGCGGCTGACCTAAGTCAGCACCCCTTCTCCCGAAGTTACGGGGTCATTTTGCCGAGTTCCTTAACGAGAGTTCTCTCGATCACCTGAGGCTACTCGCCTCGACTACCTGTGTCGGTTTGCGGTACGGGTAGAGTATAATTAAACGCTAGAAGCTTTTCTTGGCAGTGTGACGTCACTAACTTCGCTACTTAACTTCGCTCCCCATCACAGCTCAATGTTATAAAGATAAGCATTTGACTCATCTTACACCTCACTGCTTAGACAGGCTCTTCCAATCGCCTGCTTTAGTTAGCCTACTGCGTCCCTCCATCACTTTATACTCTAGTACAGGAATATCAACCTGTTGGCCATCGGATACACCTTTCGGTCTCTCCTTAGGTCCCGACTAACCCAGGGCGGACGAGCCTTCCCCTGGAAACCTTAGTCTTACGGTGGACAGGATTCTCACCTGTCTTTCGCTACTCATACCGGCATTCTCACTTCTATGCGTTCCAGCGCTCCTCACGGTACACCTTCTTCACACATAGAACGCTCTCCTACCATGACACTAACGTGTCATCCACAGCTTCGGTAATATGTTTTAGCCCCGGTACATTTTCGGCGCAGGGTCACTCGACTAGTGAGCTATTACGCACTCTTTGAATGAATAGCTGCTTCTAAGCTAACATCCTAGTTGTCTGTGCAACCCCACATCCTTTTCCACTTAACATATATTTTGGGACCTTAGCTGGTGGTCTGGGCTGTTTCCCTTTCGACTACGGATCTTAGCACTCGCAGTCTGACTGCCGATTATATCTCGTTGGCATTCGGAGTTTATCTGAGATTGGTAATCCGAGATGGACCCCTCACCCAAACAGTGCTCTACCTCCAAGAGACTTAACATCGACGCTAGCCCTAAAGCTATTTCGGAGAGAACCAGCTATCTCCAAGTTCGTTTGGAATTTCTCCGCTACCCACAAGTCATCCAAGCACTTTTCAACGTGCCCTGGTTCGGTCCTCCAGTGCGTCTTACCGCACCTTCAACCTGCTCATGGGTAGGTCACATGGTTTCGGGTCTACAACATGATACTAAGTCGCCCTATTAAGACTCGGTTTCCCTGCGGCTCCGTCTCTTCAACTTAACCTCGCATCATATCGTAACTCGCCGGTTCATTCTACAAAAGGCACGCTCTCACCCATTAACGGGCTCGAACTTGTTGTAGGCACACGGTTTCAGGTTCTATTTCACTCCCCTCACGGGGTGCTTTTCACCTTTCCCTCACGGTACTGGTTCACTATCGGTCACTAGAGAGTATTTAGGGTTGGGAGATGGTCCTCCCAGATTCCAACGAGATTTCGCGTGTCTCGCCGTACTCAGGATACTGCTAGGGCTCAAAAGAATTTTAAATACGAGGCTATTACTCTCTTTGGCTTACCTTCCCAGGTAATTCTTCTATCCTTTTAAAGTCCCACGTCGCAGTCCTACAACCCCGAGAAGTAAACTTCTCGGTTTGCCCTCCTGCCGTTTCGCTCGCCGCTACTAAGGCAATCGCGTTTGCTTTCTCTTCCTGCAGCTACTTAGATGTTTCAGTTCACTGCGTCTTCCTTCTCATAACCTTAACAGTTATGGATACTAGCCAGTAGCTAGTGGGTTCCCCCATTCGGACATCTCTGGATCAGCGCTTACTTACAGCTCCCCAAAGCATTTCGTCGTTAGTCACGTCCTTCTTCGGCTTCTAGTGCCAAGGCATCCACCGTGCGCCCTTATTAACTTAACCTTATCTTTTACTAGTATATCTTAACTAGAAAAACTCTTGATTATTCACAGCGTTTTCGGTTTATTTTCTTGTTACTATTCGTACAATCAATTTCTTGATCGTGGAATTTGATATAGATATTCAATTTTCAATGGACAGTTTCTAGGATATCTCTATCCTAATGGAGCCTAGCGGGATCGAACCGCTGACCTCCTGCGTGCAAAGCAGGCGCTCTCCCAGCTGAGCTAAGGCCCCACAAGACCTCTCAAAACTAAATAAGACGACCCTAACGTGTTCCATTTCCTTAGAAAGGAGGTGATCCAGCCGCACCTTCCGATACGGCTACCTTGTTACGACTTCACCCCAATCATCTATCCCACCTTAGGCGGCTGGCTCCTAATAGGTTACCTCACCGACTTCGGGTGTTACAAACTCTCGTGGTGTGACGGGCGGTGTGTACAAGGCCCGGGAACGTATTCACCGCGGCGTGCTGATCCGCGATTACTAGCGATTCCGACTTCATGTAGGCGAGTTGCAGCCTACAATCCGAACTGAGATTGGCTTTAAGAGATTAGCTTGCCGTCACCGGCTTGCGACTCGTTGTACCAACCATTGTAGCACGTGTGTAGCCCAGGTCATAAGGGGCATGATGATTTGACGTCATCCCCACCTTCCTCCGGTTTATTACCGGCAGTCTCGCTAGAGTGCCCAACTTAATGATGGCAACTAACAATAGGGGTTGCGCTCGTTGCGGGACTTAACCCAACATCTCACGACACGAGCTGACGACAACCATGCACCACCTGTCACTCCTGCCCCGAAGGGAAAGCCTATCTCTAGACCGGTCAGGAGGATGTCAAGACCTGGTAAGGTTCTTCGCGTTGCTTCGAATTAAACCACATGCTCCACCGCTTGTGCGGGCCCCCGTCAATTCCTTTGAGTTTCAACCTTGCGGTCGTACTCCCCAGGCGGAGTGCTTAATGCGTTAGCTCCGGCACTAAGCCCCGGAAAGGGCCTAACACCTAGCACTCATCGTTTACGGCGTGGACTACCAGGGTATCTAATCCTGTTTGCTCCCCACGCTTTCGAGCCTCAGCGTCAGTTACAGACCAGAGAGCCGCTTTCGCCACCGGTGTTCCTCCATATATCTACGCATTTCACCGCTACACATGGAATTCCACTCTCCCCTTCTGCACTCAAGTTCTCCAGTTTCCAAAGCGTACAATGGTTGAGCCACTGCCTTTAACTTCAGACTTAAAGAACCGCCTGCGCTCGCTTTACGCCCAATAAATCCGGACAACGCTCGGGACCTACGTATTACCGCGGCTGCTGGCACGTAGTTAGCCGTCCCTTTCTGGTTAGTTACCGTCACATGGTGGATTTTCCACTCCCACCATCATTCTTCTCTAACAACAGAGCTTTACGATCCGAAAACCTTCTTCACTCACGCGGCGTTGCTCGGTCAGACTTCCGTCCATTGCCGAAGATTCCCTACTGCTGCCTCCCGTAGGAGTCTGGGCCGTGTCTCAGTCCCAGTGTGGCCGATCACCCTCTCAGGTCGGCTATGTATCGTCGCCTTGGTGAGCCGTTACCTCACCAACTAGCTAATACAACGCAGGTCCATCTCATAGTGATGCAGTTGCACCTTTTAAATGTTTAACATGGGTTAAACACTTTTATGCGGTATTAGCTATCGTTTCCAATAGTTATCCCCCGCTATGAGGTAGGTTACCTACGCGTTACTCACCCGTTCGCAACTCCTTGGACCGGTGCAAGCACCAGTCCTCAGCGTTCTACTTGCATGTATTAGGCACGCCGCCAGCGTTCGTCCTGAGCCAGGATCAAACTCTCATTAAGATGTGTTTGAACTTACTCGTTCTTTCTGTCGCTGACAGATTTATTTCTCGTTTTTGACGGGTAATATGTCTCCATATCACCCTCACGTTTGGTTCGTCTTATTCAGTTCTCAAAGGTCTTGCCCTCTTTCGAGACAACTATTTTATTCTATCAACTTTTACTAACTTTGTCAACAACTTTTTTACTCTTTTTTTTCGAATACTTCAGTCGCCAACGTCTGCTCAGCTGACAGCTTTATTAGTATACGATATTTAACCTCCTGATGTCAACAGCTTTTTGAGGTTTTATCAAAGTTTTTCCCGATGAGCTTAAATAAAAAGAAAAAAAGAGGAAATTCCTCTTTTTATTGTTCTGCTTTATACTTTTCAACTTCTGCTTGATTAGCCCACACAAAGTGATTTGGCTTAATTTCAACCATCGTTGGTTTATCTTCTGTATAGTCATGTTGCTCTGGGTTATAGACAATAAGCTCTTTTTGACGTTCCAATATTGGATCTGGAATCGGAACAGCTGATAAAAGAGATTTTGTATACGGGTGGATAGGATTATTGAACAGTTCTTCTGTTTCAGCAACCTCCACAATAACACCTTTATGGATAACCGCAATACGATCTGAAATAAAACGAACAACTGATAGGTCGTGGGCGATGAAAAGATATGTAAGTCCTTTTTCGGCTTGCATTCTTTTAAGAAGATTCAAGACCTGTGCTCGAACAGAAACGTCTAGAGCGGAGATAGGTTCGTCAGCAATGACAAATTCGGGATTCATCACTAGGGCTCTAGCGATACCGATCCGCTGGCGTTGGCCCCCTGAAAATTCGTGAGGATAGCGAGTCAAATGTTCTGATAACAAACCAACTTCGGCCATCATGTTCTTAATCTTTTCCTTACGCTCTTCTTCTGTTTTGAACAGATTAAAATTATAAAGACCTTCTGAAATGATATAGTCAACAGTTGCACGTTCATTCAGACTAGCTGCAGGATCTTGGAAAATCATTTGAATCTTACGAATGAGCTCATTTGATTCTGATTTTGACTTTCTTCGATTGATAACTTTTCCATCATAAAGGATGTCGCCAGAACTGGTATCATTCAAACCAATAATAGCACGACCAATTGTTGTTTTACCACTTCCAGATTCTCCAACTAAAGAGAAAGTTTCACCTTTTTTGATAAAGAAATTGGCATTTTTAACCGCAACAAATTTTTTCTTTCCCTCTCCGAAGGAAATTTCTAGGTCTTTAACTTCGACTAATTTCTCAGACATTTCCTTCCTCCTGTCGTGACATTTTTTTCAAGATTTTTTGATGTAAATCTTGAATAACTGCCGGTTTCTGAACTTTTGGCGCCTCTGGGTGCAAAAGCCATGTTTTTGCCCAATGAGTATCAGACACACTAATAGCAGGTGGTGTCTCTTCGAAATCCAAAACCATAGCATATTCTGAGCGAAGCGCAAATGCATCTCCAACGATTGGCGAATAAAGTGACGGTGGTGTCCCTGGAATTGAGTAAAGTTCTCCTGACTCATTGGCTAATTGCGGTAAGCTTGACAATAAACTCCATGTGTAAGGATGACGTGGATCATAGAAAATTTCTTCAACAGTTCCAAACTCGACAATTTCACCAGCATACATGACAGCAACCTTGTCAGCAATACTTGCCACAACACCTAAATCATGAGTGATAAAAATAATCGTAAAATGGTACTCTTTTTGAAGTGATTTCAACAATTCAATAATTTGGGCTTGTATTGTAACGTCGAGAGCTGTTGTGGGCTCATCACAAATCAGGATATCTGGGCGGCAAGCTAACGCAATGGCAATAACAATACGTTGGCGCATACCACCTGAATATTCAAATGGATAGTCATCAAAACGCTTTGTCGCATTTGGAATACCAACTTTATTCATATAATCAAGCGCCAATTCTTTGGCTTTAGAATGGCTAACTTTTTGATGCTTGATAATGACCTCTGTAATCTGGCTACCAATGGTTTTGATAGGACTAAGACTGGTCATTGGATCTTGGAAAATAGTAGCAATTTTTGAACCACGAATCTTAGCCCATTCCTTATTCGTTTTTAGTTCTGTTAATTCTTGACCACGGTAGACAATCGAGCCGTTGGCAATACGTCCATTAGACTCCAACATCCCTGTAAAGGTCTTGGTTAAAACAGATTTACCTGAACCTGATTCTCCTACAAAAGCAAGGACCTCTCCTTCAACAAGCTCTAAAGAAACGTTCCGAATAGCCGTTAAAACACGGTCGCGCACGTCGAATTCCACCACCACATCTTTGGCAGTTAAGATTACATTATTTTCTTTTGTCATTTTAACTCCTATCTATGTGAACGTGGGTCGCTGGCATCTGCCAGGTTTTGTCCGACAATATACAATGGTAATGATACTAAAATCAACGTTACTAAGGGAATCCAGAAGAGGTAAGCATTTGTTGTTAAGTTGCTAGAATAATTAGCAATCAAACGCCCTAAGCTTGGAGTCGTGGTTGGTAAACCAATCCCAAAGAAGGATAAGAAAGCCTCAGAAGACACGTACACTGGTAACATTTGTGACAACATGGTCATGATAACTGAAACCAATTGAGGCAAGAGGTTCTTAATGGCAATTTTGTACATTGGTGTTCCTAGGGTTTGGCTAGCAAGGTTGTACTCCAAATCACGGTAACGTAAGATTTGCACACGGATAGAGTAAGCTACACCGATCCATCCAGTGATACAGAAAGCTAAAATCAAATTCCAAAAACCAGCACCTAATGAATAGGTCAAAACAATGATAATTAACATTGAAGGAATGTTTGAGATGACATTATAAATCTCAATCATAACTTTATCAAATGCTTTAGAAACTCCCCAAATAGCTCCTAAAATAACTCCGATAGTCACATTAATCAATGTTGCTATAACAGAAATTAAGATAGAATTACGCGCTCCATACCAAACACCATCAAACAAAGATTGTCCGTTTTTATCTGTTCCAAACCAGTATTCGGCGTTGGGCCAAATATAACGTTTCGAGAAATCGTTGATATTACTCACATCACCAAAGTCATAATTCGCAAACATTGGGTAAATAAAACTCATCAATAAGATGGTCACTAAAATCATTAGCATGAAGATAGTAGACTTTTTAGAGAAAAATTGACGGAATACGGATTTCCAATAAGAATAAGCAGGGGTATCAATCACTTCGGAGGCTCTGCTATCGCGCTCAACAAATCGAAATTTTGATTTATCAATCGTTTCCATTACTTACCTCCTTTTTTAGTTGACAATTTAATACGTGGATCGACAATTGTCATAGCAATATCTCCTAACAGTAGAGATACAATTGACAAGACAGTGAAAATAAAGGTTAACCCAACAATCATTGAGTTGTTAGCTGATTTGATAGAATCAATCAACATTTTCCCCATACCTGGGAAGGCAAAAACCGTCTCTGTTAATGTCGCTCCACCAATCGCAAGAATAATACTTGCCGGAATACCTGAGACAATCGGAACCATAGCATTTTTGAAAAGGTGGTCTCTATAAATTTCAGATTCTGATAACCCTTTTGAGCGAGCAAACCGTACCCAATCACTAGCCTGAAGGTCAACAAGATAGCGACGGAACCAGATAACTGTACTTGGGATACTTAAAATTCCCAAAATAAGAGCTGGCAATACGTAAGATTTAGGGCTAGACGCTCCTAGCATAGGAAAACTATCTGGCAAGCCAACCATACTTCCTAGGAAGCGAACAACATAGATAACGGCAATACTTGGTAAGGCAAGCATGAAGGTCATGGTTGCTGTTGAAAAACGATCAAAATAGGTATTTTTAAAGCGTGCCATAAATAGACCGAGAGGTAGTCCAATAACATAAGCAATTAGGACACCAAAGAACCCAATAACAAAGGAATTGTGAATCATTGATGGGTCAACATAGTTATTAATGGTCTTAGTATATGAATCGCCCTTACCATAGTTTGCTTTGGTAATATCATCCATTGATTTTGGATTTTTATAAGTACGACTGTAAATATCCACTGATGATTTTTTAGTCACTCCTGATGGGAAAGTAACATCTTGAAGAGCTGTTCGTCCTTGTCCTTGTGAAATAACCTGAAGAACAGGAATATTGCTGTATGTTGGATAAGATGTTCCTAAGTTTAGGGTAACAAGGTTTTGGTGAAGGTAAGGGAACTTGCCATTGGCATAAACAAGGTATTTGTGTTGTGTCCCCGATCCAACAAGTGACCAGCCAATAGATTTATCATTTTCAAGGCGAACATATCTAGCTAGATTAGGGTTATTCTTGTCTTGAATTTTCCAAGGATGGTCAATAACAACTAAGTTTGAAAAGAAGTTCCAAACACGTTCGTAAATAGGAATCTTACGAGTAGCATAGAATTTTTTGCTAACCGGGAAACGTTTTAGCTGCCAGCCATTACCGAGGGAATGAATATATTTCTCATAAATAACCTTGTTAGCACTAGTCGCTTCAGTCGTTACACTACTATCTATTTTAGAAGCATTATCTTTTAATTCTTTACTTGAAAAGTAATTAATATACCCCATACGTTGGAAGGTTAAGCTTTCATAAGCAGCCTTTTTATCTGGTGTCGTCGTCATCTTATTGTAGTTAGGGTCTTGTTTAAAGATAAGACCGACAGGGACGAGGGTATATACGATGGTGTATGTTAAAGCCGTTACCAGAACAACCGATACTAACGATCGTAAGATACGGTTTAAAATGTATTTTTTCATAGTTATCCTCAACAGTTCAAAAGAACTTTCTCAATTAAACGAGAAAGTTCTGTTTGAACATCGTTTTATTTTTCAACGTGATCAGCTAATTTCTCAGCATATTCTGCGTTTGATTTAGCCTTTGCTTTCAACCATTTTTCTTTTGCTTTTTCGTATTGTTTTGCTGTGACAGGTTTGTCTTGAAGTTTCATTCCTTTATATGCTAGAGGTCCTTTAGCACCTGCCCAAGAGAAGCCGCCGCTAAATGGAATAGCTTTAGAAACACGAGGAGTACCACCCAAGGCCACAACCGGAATATCTACAGCACTATCAGTAAGGTAGGCTTGTGCTTTTGCATAAGCTTTGTAACGAGCATCGTTATCGTCTGTAATTGCTGCTGCTTCATCAAGAAGAGTTTGGTAGGTATCAAGGCCTGCAGCTGCCACAACATCCTGATTTTGACCTGCTTTGATTCCAAGTTTTTGGATAACAGATCCACCACCTACTGGACTCATGATGTCAAGGTAGGTACGTGGGTCTTGGTAGTCTGGTCCCCACCATGATGAAATGATATCGTAGTCTTGTTGTTCTGGGGTCTCAGCATAGAAGCCTTGGGCTTCGTGAGTTGATGTTTCTGTTTCAAGAACATTGACAATGACATTTTCTTTACCAAGTGATGCTTCAACAGATTGTTTAAAGGATTGAGCCTCTTGAACAGTTGCTGCGTTGGCTTGGTCAACAGGATAATCTAATTGAACTGGGAAGGTTACACCTTCAGCTGTCAAAGCTTCTTTGGCTTTTGCAAACTCAGCTTTTGCTTTTTCAGGATTATAAAATCCATCTTGAGCATCTTTTAAATTAACATCTTTCCATTCATCACCCATGGTAGCAAGGTCTTTTTCAACTTCTGAACCAAAGTCATTTTCTCCGATGGTCACAAAAGTTGGTGGCACAAGCATGTTACGTAAGGCTTTTGTTTTGGCATCCTGACCTACAGTTTGTGCTTGGAATGATGCACGGTCAAAAGCAAACTGGATAGCTTGACGGAAGTCCTTGTTGTTAAGAGCTTTCTTACCGGCATCTTGTTGTGCAGGGTCTTTCTTAGTATTTTTGAAAGAAGTACGGTTCAAATTCCATGTTAAATGACGGATATCACCAGTCAACATTCCGTAAGTAATGTTATCAGCATAGTTTTTCTTAGCTGATTTGTAGGTAGGGTCATTTGGGTAAAGTCGTGCAACGCTGAACTCACCCTTGTCAAAGTTCTTGTAGAAAGAACCTGGGTCTGAACCATCTGAGTAAGTCAATTTAACAGATTCTATCCCAACATTCTTAGCATCCCAGTAGTTTTCATTTTTATGGAATTCCATAGATGATTTTGAGGTGAAGGCGCTCAAGAAGTAAGCACCATTAACAAGGATTGATGATGGATCGGTTGTACCAAAATCTTTACCTTTTGACTTCAAAAATTTCGCATTAACTGGGAAAAGCACACTATAAGTTGTTTTTGAATTCCAGTAGCTTTCAGGCTTGTTTAAAGTATACTGAACAGTTTTATCGTCAAGGGCTTTGACACCAACTTCTTTAAAATCTACTTCACCATTTTGGTAAGCCTTTAAGTTTCTTATTGAATCTTCAACAACGTAAAGAGCATCTGATTTATCGTCAACCGCGTGCTTCAAACCAGTCACAAAATCTTCTGCTGTTACAGGTGCGTATTCTTCACCATCAGCCGTGTACCAAGAGACACCATCGCGAAGAGTATAAGTATATGTCAGACCGTCTTTTGAAACCTTCCAATCTTTAGCAAGTGATGGTACTAAATTACCATACTCATCGTTTTCCAAAAGACCATCAACCATTTGTGTTATCACATCAGTCGTTCCGCCACCATTTGTTAAAATGTAATCCAACGATTTTGGATCGTTAACAAACACATACTTGTAAGCTTTAGTTGCATCTGAACCGCCTGAGGCATTTTTGCCACCACAAGCTGCTAAAACGGATACTGATAATACCGCAACACCTAGAGTTGCTAACCATCTACTTTTCTTCATAAAAGTCACCCCTAAACTTTATTTTCCATTTGTGAGAATTGATAAATGAAATTGGTTAATTGAAAACATTATATCATAAAAATTTCTTAAAGAAAATAATGTGATGAAAAATTATCTGAATATTTCGTAGAATTTTCTCTATTTTATTCACTCTAAGAAACGGAATTCTGTTAAATCCTTTTTAAGATTGGATTGTTGATTATTTTAATGTAGCTACTTCTCTCTCATGATAGCGTTTTATTATTTCATTTTTCTTCCAATGGTCTCCTCTGACTTGGAAGAAAGATATGATATAATTAAAAAAATGACACTTAATAAGGATAGATTACTATGATAAAACGATTGTTTGTTGTGCTGCTCATTACCCTAGCTTTTGGAGCTACTCCTGTCAACAGCGATGATTTTTCAGTAGCTGCTAAACAGGCTATTGCTGTAGAAGTTGATAGCGGCAAAATTTTATATGAAAAAGAGGCCGATAAAGCTGTTCCTGTGGCATCAATCACCAAGCTGTTAACGACTTATTTAGTTTATAAAGAGATTGCCAATGGTAAATTAGAGTGGGGAAGTTCCGTAACGATTTCTAATTACCCATATGAATTGACCACAAATTACAGTATTAGCAATGTTCCTCTCGATGCACGAAAATATACTGTCAAAGAATTGCTAAATGCTTTAATCGTGACGAATGCCAATAGTCCTGCTATCGCCTTAGCCGAAAAAATTGGAGGTACTGAACCAAAATTTGTCGACAAGATGTCACAACAATTGAAAGAGTGGGGAATTTCTGATGCTAAACTAGTCAATGCAACCGGTCTACCCAATCACTTTTTAGGGGAAAATAAGTACCCTAAAACAGAAGATGAGGATGAGAACCTCTTTAGTGCTAGAGATTTAGCCATTATCGCTAGACACCTCCTTACAGAATTCCCAGAAGTCTTAAAAATAACCAGCAAGCCATCTGCTAATTTCGCAGGGCAAACCATTTATAGCTACAACTATATGCTCAAAGACATGCCTTACTATCGCGATGGGGTCGATGGACTCTTTGTTGGTTATTCCGAAAAAGGTGGTGCTTCTTTTGTAGCAACTAGCTTGGAAAATCGCATGCGGGTTATTACTGTTGTCTTAAACGCTGATCAAGCTCAAGAAGATGAGTTTGCTGTTTTTAGCGCGACTAACCAATTACTCCAATACCTTTTAACCAACTTCCAAAAAGTTCAGGTTCTTAATAAATCCAAAAGTGGTCAAGTCAAAGCTTTTCCTATCTTAGATAGCCCTAATAAAAGTGTTCCTTTGGTAGCAGAAAAAAACTTATCCCTCATTAAACCCGCTAATAGCAAAATCAAAAAGGCACTTCATATCACTAAAGATTCGTCAATCATCAGCGCTCCTGTTAAAAAAGGACAAGTCTTAGCAAAAGCTACTCTTCAAGACCAACACCTTATCGGACAAGGCTATCTGGGTGAAACACCCTCTGTCAATCTTGTTGCTCAAAAGGATACTCCTCGAAGCTTCTTTTTAAGAGTTTGGTGGAATCATTTTGTCCGTTATGTTAATAATTCCCTATAACTTTCCGATATCATTGTTACTACGACTGAAGCTTCATGTTTCCTTCAGTCTTTTTTCTTTTATAAGCTATTTTTCAAAAAAACTTCACATTGTATTAGTGGAATGATATAATAAGATGATATTATGTTTAAAGGAGCCGAAAATTGATCAAAAGAATTGCATTAGTTATATTTACAGTGATGTGTTTTTTAATAATGCCTGTCAGTCACGCGGAAGATATCATGGATATTACAAGGCAAGCAGGTTATACCATTAGTGAGGTTAATCGTCCCAAAGCTTCTATTGTTGTCGATGCAAATACTTCTGATATTCTTTGGCAAGATAACATTGATATTCCTAGAGATCCTGCCAGCATGTCTAAGATGTTTACTCTCTATGTCTTGTTCGAAGAACTTGCTAAAGGGAAAATTACCATGGACACAACGGTAACAGCTACTGAAACTAATCAAGCCATCGCTAAAATTTATGAAATTAGCAATAACAATATCGTTGCGGGAGTAGCCTATCCTATCCGCGACCTCATTACCATGACTGCCGTTCCTTCTTCGAATGCTGCAACTGTGATGATCGCCAACTACCTATCAAATAATGATGCTTCTGCTTTTATTGACCGTATCAATGCTACTGCTAAAAAACTGGGCATGACCAATACGCATTTTTCAAACGCGAGTGGGGCTGCAGCTCAAGCTTTTCAGGGCTACTATAATCCAACTAAATATGACTTGTCAGCTGCTAATATCACAACTGCACGTGATTTAGCAAAATTACTATATGCCTTTTTAAAGAAATACCCACAAATCATCGACTTTACCAATCAATCTGTAGTGCATACGATGGTAGGAACACCTTACGAGGAAGAATTTCACACCTATAACCATTCACTCCCTAATAATCAATTTGGTATGGAAGGCGTTGATGGTTTAAAAACAGGGTCTAGTCCTAGTGCTGCTTTCAATGCTATGGTAACAGCTAAGCGAGGTAATACTCGGCTCATTACCATTGTTATGGGAGTAGGAGACTGGTCGGATCAAAATGGAGAGTTTTATCGTCATCCTTTTGTGAATGCTTTAACTGAAAAAGGCTTTAGCGATAGCAAATCTCTGACTAAAGCCGCTCGCAAGAAATTGGAAAAATTAGTACCACAAAAAAAGAAAGAGAATCTACCCAAACAACATCGGACTAAGCCAGCTAAAAACTATTCGACTCTAGAAAAGGTCGAACAGTTTATCAATCACAACCACACTTTCTTCATCATTTGCTTAGGAATCTTTATGGTTGTTATCCTCTTACTCGCTATCATCGCCTATACAATGGGACGTCAATAAAAATTAATATCAAAAGCCTTTGTTTACCCCAATAAACAAAGGCTTTTTTGCCGTCATTTGTCGAATACTTTTCTTAATACTAACTAAAAAAACTAACCACTCTGGGTTAGTACTTCGATTGAAAGAAAGCCTATCCAAAACGTTTTGGAACTCTAATGGATAGGGAAAAATAAATTTAACCAACTGAACCTTCCATTTCATAAGAAATGAGACGGTTTAACTCGACTGCGTATTCCATTGGTAATTCTTTGGTAAAGGGTTCTACGAATCCCATAACGATCATCTCTGTTGCTTCACTTTCTGATAAGCCACGACTCATCAGATAATACAGTTGCTCTTCAGAAATCTTAGACACTTTAGCTTCGTGCTCTAAGGCCACTTGTGAATTATGAATTTCATTGAATGGGATGGTATCTGATTTGGAAATATCATCCATCAAAATCGTGTCACACTCAATATGAGAGACTGATTTTTTGGACTGTTTATTAAAGGTCACCTGGCCACGATAGTCCACTTTGCCTCCACCTTTAGCAATTGATTTTGACACAATTGATGAAGATGTATGCGGAGCGTTATGAATCATCTTAGCCCCAGTATCTTGATGCTGACCGGCATTAGCAAAGGCAATTGATAGCATAGTCCCACGCGCTCCAGGTCCATCAAGGTAGACAGATGGGTATTTCATGGTAGTTTTGGCACCTAGGTTACCATCAATCCATTCAACCGTGGCATCTGCCAGAGCACGCGCGCGTTTGGTCACAAGATTATAAACATTGTCTGACCAGTTTTGAATCGTGGTGTAACGCATATAAGCGCCATCAAGAGCAAAAATTTCCACAATGGCCGCATGCAAACTATTACTAGAATAGGTTGGCGCCGTACAGCCTTCGACATAGTGAACACTTGCCCCTTCATCAACAATGATTAAGGTTCGTTCAAACTGACCTGTGTTTTCATTGTTAATACGGAAGTAGGTTTGTAAAGGAATATCAACTTTAATCCCTTTGGGAACGTAAATAAAGGTCCCTCCAGACCAAACGGCTGAGTTGAGGGCTGCTAATTTGTTATCTGTTGGTGGAACCAGTTTGGCAAAGTATTGTTTAAACAAATCCGGGTATTCTTTAAGGGCAGAATCCGTATCTGTGAAGATAATCCCCAACTTCTCAAATTCATCCTTCATGTTGTGATAAACCACTTCAGATTCGTATTGGGCAGATGCTCCTGCAAGATAGGCACGTTCTGCTTCTGGAATACCAATACGTTCGAACGTTTCTTTGATTTTATCAGGAACATCATCCCATGAGCGAGCTGGTTTATCAGATGCTTTTTGGTAGTAAATAATGTCATCAAAATTAATATCTGACAAATCTGCTCCCCATGTTTGCATTGGCATTTTATTAAAGGTTTCTAGTGATTTTAAGCGAAATTCCAACATCCATTCGGGTTCGTTTTTAGCAGCTGATAGCTCACGGACAACTGCTTCACTCAAACCTTTTCCTGTGGAGTAAATAGGCTCAACATCATCGTGAAATCCAAATTGGTAGTCCCCTAGATCAATTGGCTGCGGTTCTACTTTTTCATTTATATCAGACATCTTTCTCTTCCTTTATATTTTTATCAGTGATTTTTTCGGCATCACTACGCTGAATAGCTTCTTTGAGCGCATTCCAAGCTAGGATTGAACATTTGATTCGCTGTGGAAATTTCGCAACTCCTGCCAATAATTCTGCTTCTCCTAACTCTTTTTGAGAGGGATCTTCTTTCCCCTGAACCATTTCTGAGAAGATATCAGCTAAAGCTAGAGCTTCGGACTTACTTTTACCAATAACAGCATCGGTCATCATGCTTGACGATGCCGTTGAAATGGTGCATCCATTCCCTGCAAAAGCAATATCTTCAATCTTATCACCGTTAAAGGTAACCGTTAAAGAAATCACATCCCCACAAGTAGGATTATTCAGTTGAACAGCCTCCACACCTTCTAGTTGGCCATAGTGATGCGGGTGTTTAGAATGGTCCGCTACGACAGCCATATAAAGATGGTTCAATTTAGAGAGTGCCATTGAAAAACTCCTTTGCTTTTAGAATTGCATCAACCAAGCGATCACAATCTTCTCTGGTATTATAAAGCGAGAAACTAGCTCTCACGGTAGCTGAAACATTTAGGTAAGACAGTAAAGGTTGTGCACAATGATGACCAGCTCGTACCGCGACACCTTCATAATCCAAGGCTGTTGCTAAATCATGCGGGTGTAAGCCATCTAAATTAAAAGCAATTACGCCTGCCCTATTCTCAGGTTGTTCTGGTCCATATAACGTGAGCCCTTCGATAGCGCGCAATTTAGGTAAAATATAAGCGACAAGGTCTGCCTCATGTGCCTGAACTTCTGTCATCCCAATGTCTTGTAAGTAAGAGACAGCTGCAGCTAGACCAATTGCCCCTGCAATATGGGGAGTGCCAGCTTCAAATTTCCAAGGCAACCCTTTCCATGTAGCACTTTGCTCATAAACAAAATCAATCATTTCGCCGCCAAATTCAATTGGCTCCATCTGATGTAAAAGCTCTTCTTTGCCGTAAAGAATACCTAAGCCAGTTGGTCCGTACATTTTGTGAGCTGAAAAAGCAAAGAAATCACAATCCAGCTCTTGGACGTCAATTGGCAGATGAGGGATTGACTGAGCACCATCCACTACCAAGTAGGCCCCATTAGCATGGACCAATTCTGCAATTTCCTTAATCGGATTAACACATCCTAGGACATTTGAGACATGTGCTAGGCTAACAAATTTTGTTTTAGGGGTTAACTTCTGCGCCAAGTCGGTCATATCAAGCTGCCCGTGTTTTAAATAAGCATAAACCAGTTTAGCACCTGTTTTTTGACAAACTTGCTGCCAAGGAATAATATTGGCATGGTGTTCCATGACTGAAACCAAAACCTCATCTCCTGCCGTTAAAACCTGTTCAGCAAAGCGAGTCACCCAGTTGAGACTGGTTGTTGTGCCTCTAGTGAAGATTACTTCTTTGCTTGACTTAGCCTTAATAAAATCTGCAACAAGTTGCCGACTGGCCTCATACTGACTTGTTGCACGTTCCGCTAAGGTGTGAACCCCGCGGTGAACATTGGCATTATCTGTTTCATAATAGGAACGCAAAGCCTCTAGGACAACGGTCGGTTTCTGTGTGGTGGCAGCATTATCCAAATAAACAAGAGGCTCGTCGTTAACCAGTTGGTCTAGAATGTTAAAGTCTTGTTTGATGTGATTTGCATCTAGCAATTCTAACCTCTTTCTTTTTTCACAATGGGCTTAACGGTTACGTAATTTCCCATCTAAACCCTTGATAATTTCTTGGCGGACAGACGGAATAGGAATTTCAGCAATGACTGCTCCTAAGAAGCCTCGAATAACTAAACGTTCCGCAGTATCCTGATCCAGGCCACGACTCATTAGGTAATACATATCTTCTGGATCAACCTGACCGATAGACGCTGCATGGCCTGCAGTCACTTCATTTTCATCGATCAACAAGATTGGATTAGCATCTGATCGTGCCTGATCTGACAACATCAAGACCCGACTTTCTTGTTGAGCATCTGCTCCTTTAGCACCTTTTAAGATATGACCGATTCCGTTAAACGTTAATGTACCACGTTCTAAAATTACACCATGTTGTAAAATATGACCGATAGTATGCTGGCCGTAGTTGGTCACACGCGTGTCAATACCTTGCACTTGTCGACCACTGGAGACAGCAACTACTTTCAAGTCTGCTTGTGAACCTTGACCAACTAAATCACTGTCAAAATCCGCTACCACATTGCCTTCATTCATGATAGACAAGGCCCAATCAATGCTGGCATCCTTATCTAAACGTCCTCGGCGGCTCATGTAGGTAGTCACTGATGACCCTAAGCGATCGATAGCTGAAAATTTGATTTGACTACCCGCCTGGGCGATAACTTCCACGCTAATATTAGCGCTGGCTTTTTGACTTCCGTTCCCTATTGACTCAAAACGTTCTAAATAAGTAAACTTACTCTCTTTCCCAGCAATCACAAGAACGTGCTTATTAAAAGGAACATCACTGTCACTATCTTGTAAGAAAATGGCTTCAATAGGTGCTGTGATTTCTAAGTGATCTGGAACATAGAGGACTGCTGCACTATTAAAATACGCGGTGTGGTAAGCTGCTAATTTATCCTCATCAAAGGCGACTGCTTGTCCAAAATGAGCGGCAATCACCTCTGGAATTTCTTCAAGCGCTGTGTAAAAATCGGTAAATACAACCCCTTGATTAATCAACTCCATTGGCAACTGTTCCAAAACAGTTTGCGTTCCTACCTGAACAAGAGTTGGGTTATCTCCAATAGCCATAAAATCTGGTACATTGGCTAATTCGTCATTTTCTGTTAGGGTTCCATCACCTAGATTCCAACGATGAAATTTAACTCTTTCAATGGCTGGTAATTCCAAATTTGGCATGGCTTTCAGTGCCTCTAAACGCCGTTCTTGCAACCATGCAGGTTCAGCGTGGGCTTGCGAAAAAGCCACTAGTTTTTCTTTTGTCATCTCTTAATCCTTTGTCTCTGGTTTTTACATTAGCTGGGTATAGGACATCATCTAGCTCTTTAGTAGAAAGCTAGATCAAGTTGTCTTGAGAAATCCTTAATTTTCTTCTTTGTACTCGATACCTAATTCTTGCGCGATACCCGCATAACCTTCTTTTTCGAGACGGGTCGCCAAAGCAGCATCACCAGATAAGACAATACGACCGTCCATCATCACATGAACTAGGTCTGGGGTAATGTAATTCAACAAACGTTGATAGTGGGTGATAATCATAGCTCCAAAGTCTTTCCCACGCATCTCATTAACCCCTTTAGAGACTACTTTTAGGGCATCAATATCAAGACCAGAATCAATTTCATCTAGTAGAGCAAATTTAGGTTCCAACATCAACAGTTGGAGAATCTCATTACGTTTTTTCTCCCCACCAGAAAAACCTTCATTGAGGTAACGCTCTGCCATCTCTTCTTTCATGCCTAACAAAGCCATTTTATCATCAAGTTTGGTGATGAAATCTCGCACGGAAATCTTATCTTCATCAGCTTTACCAGCATTCATCGCTGCACGCATAAACTCAGCATTGGTAATTCCTGGAATTTCTGATGGGTATTGCATAGCGAGAAAAAGTCCCATTCTAGCACGCTCATCCACTTCCAACTCCAGAATGTTGACACCGTCTAACAAGATTTCCCCTTGGGTCACTTCGTAGTTAGGATTTCCCATAATAGCGGCTGAAAGGGTTGATTTCCCTGTTCCATTAGGCCCCATAATGGCAGCAATCTCACTTGTCTTAAGGGTTAAATTAACCCCTTTTAAAATCTCTTTATCTTCTATCGAAACATGTAAATTGTTAATTTCAAGAACTGACATGATATACCTCTTATTTTTCTGTCATTTAGGGCTATCTCCAGCATAGAATAATGACCTCTCGCTTTAATAACCATTACGTCTATTATAACAAAAAAAAAGCCCTACGAGGCTTTTTAGCGTTTCAAATCATTTTTTTCCTTGCACTTGAGAAGGGTGGCTTGACGATAGTCACTATTCCCAATAAATTTTAAGACATTAAAAAGCGGAGTTCGCTTTTCACCCCAGATTTCTAAGCCTTCAATAAAGACTTCTAAACCAAATAAGAGTCCCAAAAGCAATAAGATTCCTCCAATACGGCTAGATACATTTAATAGCAGGGAAATTAATGAAAAGAGCATGGCGATGCCGTAGACAACCAAAACCGCTCCACGATGAGTAAAGCCCAGAGACAGCAGGCGATGGTGAAGGTGCATCTTATCAGGTTCATAGAATTTTTTCCCAGATAAACTACGACGAATAATGGCGACAATAGTATCCATAATTGGTACACCAAGGATAATTACAGGTGTCACAACAGCAACTGCCGTTGAATTTTTCAATCCCTGAAGAGACAAGACCCCTATCATAAAACCAATAAAAAGAGCTCCTGTATCGCCTAAATAAATAATCGCTGGATGGTAATTATAGGGAAAGAACCCTGCAATAGAAGCAATTAATACCAAAATAGTAAGGGTTAAAAAGAAGTCAGTCTGAGGTAAAAAGAAATAGGACACAATAGCCATCGTCACCAAGCTAATAATGGAGACCCCGCTAACCAAACCATCCAAACCATCAATCAGATTAATCGCATTGGTAATTGAAATAATCCACAAGACTGTCAAAAAGAAAGTCAAGAAAGGTCCAAATGCTAGAAGCGGGCCTCCAAACGGGATTTTAAAGCTGTCAAATTTAAAGTCAGTAAAAGCCCAGATAATAATAGCTCCTGCAACAATTCCCAACATTTTTAGTTTAGGACTTAACTCATACAAGTCATCTAAAAAACCTGTCAGAGTAATCATCAGAGCTCCTATCACAACAGGCAGAATATAAGCAAAATAGCTCTGACCTCCAAGCAAGACGCCTTTGGAAGCTAATGGCATAAATATGAGACTGGCAACCATGAAGGAAGTAAAAATGGCAAGGCCCCCACTTGTAGGCATGGGCACCTTATTAACTCTTCTAGCATTAGGGTTGTCCACAGCGCCTACCCGAAAAGCTAGGAAGCGAACAATAGGAGTTAACACTAAGGAAATCAGTAGAGCACCAATTAGCACGAGGACATAATCTATTGTAAAAGAAAACATGATACCTTATCCCAACTCAATCTTTCGTAATTGCTCAACAGCCCCATCCAAAATCAATTGTACGCCATGCTCTTGTAAGTAAGCTCTGGTTTTTGTTCCAGGACTAGCATGCTCAATCAGTCTTGCATACATCACATTGGCAAAATAAGATGGTTGCTGCTGAACATCTAATAAAATCGTCATATGATAACGGCTGTCACCTTTGTACAATTCTGAAGCTTCAACAGGAAAATCAATTGTCTGAGAAAAAGCGACGGCCTCTGAAAGTGTTGCAAAGTCCAAAACATAATGCACGTAATCTAACAGCTCTGGTTCTTGACCCACTTCCTCAGCGGTCTCTTCCGTTTGACTAGCTAGAGTGGCTTCGACAACATCTTCCATCATTTCTTCAATTTTTTCCAGTTTCTCATGGGCATTAACATCCCCTTTTTCTCGCATAGATTGTTCCAAGCTCTTGAAAAAGTCTTCAGGAGTCATTTGAGAGATATCTCCCAAGTCAGCTAAATCTTCAAGATTAAGGTCCTTATTGAGTTCAGACTTGGTTACAAAGACATCCAAACGGTCTTTTCTAGGGGTCACACGAAAGCTAAGCATGCCACTATCTTTGAAATTGTCTGGTAGGTCCAACTCATCCATGACAGAGTAGAAGAACTCTTCCGTTTTTTCTTGAGGAATGAGGAAATCTTTTAATTCCATCCCTCTTTCTTCTAAATCATCCATACTAATTGTTATTTTTAGCGTTGTCTCGCTAATTTGTTTCATTTCCATTATCAATACCTCGCACGCGTAGTCATTTCATTATACTAGAAATGCAATGTTTTCGCAATTTATGACTAGCTTCCCTCCTCAAAGAGTAGTAAAAAACAACAAACCTAGTAGGTCTGTTGTCACATTTTAAAAAAATCTTACTGTTAAAAAACAAATTTAAAAAAACTATAAATCAACAAAAGACTTCCCAACACAATACGGTATTTCCCAAAAATAGTGAAGTCGTGCTTCTTCACATAGTCAGTCAAGAATCTAATAGCCAACAAACTAACAGCAAAGGCTGTCAAGCTCGCAACTAAGAGAATAAGGACTTGTGCAAAATCAAGGTGATGGCCATCAAGGAAAAATTTAACAGCTTTTAACCCACTGTAGCCAAACATCGTCGGAATCGCTAAAAAGAAAGTAAAGTCAGCAGCTACTGTACGACTAGTTCCTAAAATAATAGCTCCTAAGATTGTAGCCCCTGATCGACTAGTACCAGGTACAATACTTAACACTTGAAAACACCCAATGAAGAAAGCTGTTTTGTAAGACATTCTAGCTAAGTCAGTGACGGCAGGTTCTTGTTGAGCATTTCGTTTTTCAATCCAGATAAAGGCAATCCCGTAGACGATTAAAGCTATGGCAATCGGAACCATAAAATAAAAGTGTGCTTCAAACCAATTATCAAGAGGAACGGCTATTAAAATAGAAGGAATACAAGCAATCACCACTTTTAGCCACAATTGCCAGGTAAGCTGTACTTCTCTTGCTGTTTTCCCAGGTTGAAGGGGATTGAGACGTTCAAAATAAATCAACATAACAGCGATAATCGCCCCTAGTTGAATAACGATATTAAACATTTCTATAAAAGCCTTATCCTGATTTAGTCGGATAAATTCCTGAACTAAAATGAGATGCCCTGTGCTAGAAACAGGGAGCCATTCGGTAATCCCCTCAATGATGCCAAAGAAAATGGCTTTTAGCAATTCGATTATTAACATGTTTTCTCCTTATTAACAACTCTTATCGTGATTTTCTAAACTGAGACTGAGGCCAAGCGACTTTTTTAGAAGGCACCTCCTCCGCCTCCTCCGCCTCCGCCAGAGAAGCCACCGCCTCCGCTTACACCACTTCCTGAAGAAACCGAAAAATTTGAAGAAGTAGTAGCTGAAGACAGACTAGACACAAAGGCTGGTGTTGTGGCATACATTATCGTTGACAACTCACCTGGTCGAACGGCTTGGTAAACCTCAGGTAAGGCAATGCGATGAACCTTCAAATAGCGTTCAATTTGCTTAGCATAACCAAATAAGGTCGCATAGACCAAGATACGATTCCAAACCACAAGACCATCAATGGGCACATCATCAAATTTATTAATGTCTCGCATCATGTTTTTAAAGCTCTGCCATTGGTGCAAGCGAACAGCTCCCTCGGGCGTTTCAATGCCCAGTTTACGGTATGGACTTAATTGCAGGTTAATGTAAAAGCTGAGACACGTGGTCAACCCAAGTAAAGCAAGGTAAATGAGGGCCAACCCACTTCCTTTCATAGTCAGATAGATCAATAAACTACTATTCAGAACAACTAACAAGCAGCCTAACCCCTGGACACTATGACTTTTTCGTTTCTCTGCCGGGGTCATTTGACGATAAGTATCTGGTAAGTTTAACTTTTTGATAGTTTCTAGGACATTGTTTGTAATAGCTGCCGACGCTTTTTTCATCGCCTTAATCACCTGCTCAGACGATTGACGGACTTCTTGCTCGAGCTTTTTACCTTTGTACGTTTTCTTTAATTGTTTAATGGTATCAGCATCATAATGGTATTGACTAAACAATTGATCCACCGGCAATGTCACCTTGTTTCCAAAAGCCATATCTAAGAAGGCAGCTTCCTCATCTGTCACACGATCTAACTGACTGATTTCAAGATAAGCTTTCCCTTCTTCTTTCGTTAATAAAAGCACCTTTTGGTCGATCAGATCCAACAAGGTAGCTTGAACAAGGGCCTCAAAGGTCACTCCTTTAGGGATCAATAATTTCTGGCTTTCTGATGCTGTAGGGGATAAATAGGCAAAACTCTGTCCATAAATCGCTTGTGTCAACACAAGAGGCGAAAGATCTTCAGGGACTTCGTAACTGTGATCTGTATGGTTGGCCAAATGATAACGATTGAATTGTTTCTTTAATCTTATAAACTGTATTAACTGCCAAAGAAGAAAACCTACCTCTACCAGAGGAATGACTTTGCCAAATAGCAGCTGTAACAAGGCCCTTCGTCTGGAAATCTTAGTTTCTAACGCTACAATTTTATTCTTTTTACTCGTTGAAACATCAACTGGCTCTTCTCCCAATAATGCTTTTTTATCCCAATAAGCATGCAATTCCAATTGCCCTGAGACATTTTTGGCATTAATCTGATAGCGACCGTTACCTTCTTTTAACACTTGAGGTTTCTTTTGGTAATATCCTCTGTGAGCCCATAGATTAGAATCCTGAATATCAGTTGGGGTAGTGACGGTCAAACTCACCTTTTCTAATGTTTTGTCCCAGTCACTGATCGGTGTCCAATTCAGCTCTGCCACGTCTTGATAAGCTGTTAAAAGGTGGTGCAATTGCCAGATAACCTTGACGTCAACCTTATCTCCAGCTTGACCAGCATTATAAAGTTTTAAACGGTAGCCATCTCCAAGGTCACTAAACTCTTGGTTAACGGGTACTTGTTGACCATTGTGATATACCTCAACTTTAGGATTTTGGTCAATAGCAAATCCATCTGGCAAATTACCTGCTCGGCCCAGCGAAATATACTGGCCGTTATAAGAAGTATCAAATTGATAGGTAACTTTCTGCTCAAACCGAGCCGTATTTTCCTTTGATAAGGCTAACAGCCCTTCATAGTTGGTGATGCTATAGTCTACATCAGCCGCTGTTACTCGCATCCCTAAAAAACTGAAGCAAAGCACAAACATCATCAGAATTTTTTTCATGGCAACATCCTCTTTCTGCCCTCATTTTACCATATTTTAGAGAGATGACAAAACCTAAGCCAAACTTTTCACCTTATTTTTACTCACTTTTTTGAATATTTTTTCATGTTTTACCCTATTTTTCTGAGAATATATTGAAATAGGATGCAAATTGCTGTAAAATAGGTCTGAATACTATTTTTGAAACAGGAGACCTATATGAAAAAGCTAATCCTTAGCTGTTTGGTCGCCTTGGCCCTTCTTTTTGGAGGAATAAGCCAGGCTCAAGCAGACCAATATTTAAGAGTCGGAATGGAGGCAGCCTATGCTCCCTTTAACTGGACTCAAGATGATGCTTCAAATGGGGCTGTTCCAATTGAAGGAACTAGCCAATATGCCAACGGTTACGATGTCCAAGTCGCTAAAAAAATCGCTAAGGCTATGAACAAAGAACTGTTAGTCGTTAAAACTTCTTGGACAGGCTTGATTCCAGCTTTAACTTCCGGAAAAATCGATATGATAGCAGCCGGCATGAGCCCAACTGATGAACGTCGAAAGGAAATTACCTTCTCAAATAGCTACTACACTAGCGAACCCGTTTTGGTTGTAGCTGCAGATGGTAAGTACGCTGGTGCGACTAGCCTTGACGATTTTGCTAATGCCAAAGTGACTGCACAACAAGGCGTTTGGCATGTCAACCTCTTAACACAGCTAAAAGATGCTAAATTGCAGACTCCAATGGGGGATTTCTCTCAAATGCGTCAAGCTCTTTCTTCAGGCGTCATTGATGCTTATATTTCTGAACGACCTGAAGCCATGACTGCTGAAGCTGCTGATAGCCACTTCAAAATGATTACTCTTAAAAAAGGGTTTACTGTTTCTGAATCAGATGCCGCTATCGCTGTCGGAATGAAAAAGAATGACAACCGCATTGCAACTGTCAACCAAGTGCTTGAAGGATTTTCTCAAACTGATCGTATGGCCCTGATGGATGATATGATTACCAAGCGACCTATGGAAAAGAAAGCCGAAGATGCTAAAGCATCATTTCTAGGCCAAATGTGGGCTATTTTTAAAGGTAACTGGAAGCAATTCTTACGTGGAACTGGAATGACCCTTCTGATTTCCATGGTCGGAACCATTACAGGTCTCTTTATTGGATTATTAATCGGTATTTTCCGTACAGCTCCTAAAGCTAAGCATAAAGTAGCTGTCTTGGGACAAAAACTCTTTGGTTGGTTACTCACTATTTATATCGAAATCTTCCGTGGCACACCGATGATTGTTCAATCTATGGTTATCTACTACGGAACAGCACAAGCCTTTGGTATTTCGATCGACCGTACCCTAGCAGCTATTTTTATCGTATCTATCAATACGGGGGCCTATATGAGTGAAATTGTTCGCGGTGGTATTTTCGCTGTCGATAAAGGTCAGTTCGAAGCAGCAACTGCTCTTGGCTTTACTCACGGACAAACCATGCGTAAAATTGTGCTGCCACAAGTTGTTCGCAACATTTTGCCAGCAACAGGTAACGAGTTTGTCATCAACATCAAAGATACTTCAGTCTTGAATGTTATCTCTGTTGTGGAACTTTACTTCTCAGGTAATACCGTAGCTACACAAACCTACCAATATTTCCAAACCTTTACGATTATCGCCATCATCTACTTTGTCCTTACCTTCACGGTGACACGTATCCTTCGTTATATTGAACGTCGTTTCGATGCCGATACTTACACCACTGGAGCAAACCAAATGCAGATTGCGGAGGTCCCAAATGTCTAACCCAATTATTGAAATTAAAAACCTCAAAAAATCTTACGGCAGCAATGAAGTACTCAAGGATATTTCCCTTTCTGTTAACAAGGGAGAAGTCATTTCCATCATCGGTTCTTCTGGTTCTGGAAAATCAACCCTACTACGCTCAATCAACCTTTTAGAGGAACCAAGCGCAGGACAAATCCTCTTTCACGGTGAAGATGTCCTTGCTGAACACTATAACTTAACCCACTATCGCGAAAAATTAGGTATGGTTTTCCAATCCTTTAACTTGTTTGAAAACCTAAATGTATTGGAAAATGCTATCGTTGCTCAAACTACCGTCCTCAAAAGAGATCGCACAGAAGCCGAACAAATCGCTAAAGAAAACCTCAATGCGGTTGGTATGACAGAACAATACTGGCAAGCCAAACCAAAACAATTATCAGGGGGGCAAAAACAACGGGTTGCCATTGCCAGAGCCTTATCTGTCAATCCAGAAGCCATGCTCTTTGATGAACCAACATCAGCTCTTGATCCTGAAATGGTTGGTGAGGTCCTTAAAACCATGCAAGACTTGGCAAAATCAGGGTTGACCATGATTATTGTTACCCATGAAATGGAATTTGCTCGTGATGTTTCTGACCGTATCATCTTCATGGATAAGGGCTTGATTGCTGAAGAAGGAAGTCCTCAACAAATTTTCAAGAATCCTACACAAGATCGTACCAAAGAATTTTTACAACGCTTCTTAAAATAAGATAAAGGATCCAACTATTTCTATGCCAGTTGGGTCTTTTTTCAATTCAAAAAGAATTTGTCATAAAATACTTTACCAGTTAACTATTTTATGCTATACTTATTTTTGTTAACGTTAATAATTTATATTTAGGAGGATAATATGGCAGAAAAAACTGACTTATCGTCAGCTTACAGAAGACTGAAAAGTCCCAATATTAAAACCAGAAAACGTGCTCTGAAAATTATTCACGAGTACAAACGTTACGGTAAAAAATAGAATTCTATTTTTATCTCTCCAAATGTAAGTCAGACAAAAAAACGACTAAGACACTTCCCTCCGTCTTAGTCGTTTTTTGATGCTTTCTTTCCTAATTTCGAAAAAAACAGACTGGAATAACCAATCTGTTCATTGTTTATTTGGTTTTTAAAGCTGATAAAACCTGTGTACGGATATCATCTACTCCATTTGGTGTATTTGGTAGGAAAAGGGTTTGGTTTCCTTTTGCTGCAAAGGTATTGAGAGTATCTAGGTATTGGTTGGTCAACAAAATGGACATGATTTGTTCTTCGTTTAAGGAAATATTCGCCTCTTTAAGCTCTTGAATAGACTCGGCCAAACCGTCCACAATGGCCTTACGCTGTTGGGCAATCCCTACCCCGTGCAAGCGATCTTTTTCAGCTTCTGCTTCTGCTGCTGTCACAATTTTAATTTTATCTGCGTTTGCCAACTCTTGGGCAGCTACACGTTTGCGTTGAGCCGCATTGATTTCATTCATTGACTGTTTCACTTCAGCATCAGGCTCCACCTTGGTAATCAAGGTTTTGACAATGATATAACCATAAGTTGACATTTCTTCTGCCACTTGATGTTGTACTTCCAAGGCAATTTCATCTTTTTTCTCAAACAATTCGTCCAAGGTCAACTTTGGCACTGATGACCGCAAGGCATCTTCAATATAAGACTTGATTTGAGATTCAGGTTTCATTAATTTATAGTAAGCATCCGTTACATTTTGCTCGTTAACACGGTACTGAGTGGCAACATTCAAGGTCACAAACACATTGTCCTTGGTTTTGGTTTCAACGATGATTTCTGACTGTAAAAGACGCAGCTGCACACGCGCAGCAATTTTGTCAATCCCAAACGGAAGTCGGATATGAATACCACTAGTGGCTGTTTTTTGGTACCTACCAAAACGTTCCACGATGGCAACAGATTGTTGGCGAACCACATAAAGGGTGCTGGCAACAATAGCTAGGATTATAATAACCCCAAAAGCAATAAAGATAAATGGTCCTAACATAAAATCTCCTCCTTATCATGTCTTAGAGCTGAACCATTTTCAGTTCTTGACTTATTGTTATAAGACAATTATAATGTTTTTCTAGGTTTTGTCAAATTAAATCGTAACCATTAGCTTTCTGATGGATTGCCTCATTTTTCAGGGGTTTACCATCACTAAAACCACTCATTCCGGCATCAATATAGACAAAAAGGGTTAGACCTTTGCCTAACTCCTCTTTTTTTATTGTATTCTATTATTCTACACTCATGAGATATGGGTAAACAGGCTGATCTCCTTGATGGATCTCAACTTCTACATCTTCATAAGTCTCTTCTAAATACTCAGCAAGTTCTTCTGCCAAGTCTTGATCACCTTCTTCACCAACAAAGATGGTAACAATCTCGCTATCTTCGTCAATCATTTTTTCAAAGGCAGCTTTTAGAGTTGCTTCCATGTCTGGATTGGAAACGACGATTTTCCCATCAACCATCCCCAAGAAATCATTTTCATGGATTTCTAAACCATCAATAGTAGTGTCACGGACTGCCAAAGTGACGCTACCGCTGACTACATCAGAAAGACTAGCTGACATATCTGCTACATTGTCTTCTAAAGATTTCGAAGGGTCAAAGGCTAACAGGCTAGTAAATCCTTGCGGAACAGTACGTGTTTCAACAACAGCAGCCGGAATATCAACCACTTCTGCCGCAGATTGAGCAGCCATAAAGATATTTTTATTATTTGGTAAAATAATGACTTGTTTGGCATTAACTGCTTCAATAGCTTTTACAATATCTTCTGTTGATGGGTTCATGGTTTGACCACCAGAAATCACATAATCAACACCTTGCGCCTTGAAAATTGCAGATAAACCTTCTCCAGCAACCACTGCAATCAAGCCAAAGTCTTTTGCCTCAGCCTTGCTTTCTTCAGCATCAGTCTTTTGAACCTGTGCTTCATGCTGATTACGCATATTGTCCACTTTAATCTTAATAAGCGAACCATATTTAAGACCTTCTTGCATCACGAGTCCTGGATCTTCAGTGTGAACGTGAACTTTAACAATCTCGTCATCGTTCACTACTAATAATGAGTCTCCTAGACCGCTAAGGTACCCTTGAAATTCATCGTAGTTGAATTCTTTCACATAAGTTGGTCCTTGTTTAAGAGCAACCATGATTTCAGTACAATAACCGTAAGTAATATCTTCAGTAGCCACATGACCGACAACAGATTTGTGATGCTCTGCATTAATCATTTCAGACATGTTAGCAGGAGTCGCTTTAAAATCTTCTGAAGCTACATAGTCACCATTTAAAGCAGATAGGAACCCTTCATAGATGAAGACCAGCCCTTGACCACCTGAGTCAACCACACCAACTTCTTTAAGAACAGGAAGTAAATCAGGAGTCTTAGCAAGGGCACCTTTTGCACCATCTAAAGCAGCCTGCATAACTTCCACTGCATCATCTGTAAGGTCTGCTTTTTTCAAGGCTGCAGTTGCTGCTCCACGAGATACTGTCAAGATTGTCCCTTCAACAGGCTTCATCACTGCCTTGTAAGCAACTTCTACTCCCATTTGAAAGGCTTGTGCCAAATCTTTACCAGTGAGCTCGTCTTTTCCTTTTACACTTTGTCCAAAACCACGGAAGAGTTGTGAGGTGATAACCCCAGAGTTTCCACGCGCTCCCATTAAAAGACCTTTTGACAAAATTTGACCAACTTCACCAACGGTTGAAGCCGGTTTATCCGCCACTTCTTTGGCACCGTTGTCCATCGTCATGCTCATATTTGTCCCTGTGTCTCCATCTGGGACAGGGAAAACGTTTAAGGAATTAACATATTCTGCTTGTTTGCCAAGACGAGTCGCTGCCGCTTGGACCATTTCTTGGAATAAGCTTGTTGTAATATTTGACACTAATTTTCTCCTACAACCTTAATATTTTGAACGTAAACATTAACCATATCAGCAGTAAGGCCAAGCTGACTCTCAAGGTTAAATTTCACGCGTTCTTGGATATTTTTAGAGACTTCACTGATTTTCACACCATAACTCATCACAGTGTACACATCAACAGAAATACCCATATCTGTTGATTTCACTACAACACCTTTTGCATAGTTTTCTTTGCGAAGTAGCGATTGGAAATTGTCCTTGATTGCACTTTTACTAGCCATTCCAACAACGCCAAAAATTTCCGTTGCTGACCCACCCACGACAGTTGCGATAACGTCGTCGGATAGTTCGATTAGACCATCTTTTGTATTGATTTTTACAGTCATATTTACTACCTCAAAAAGTTATTGTTCATATTATTTTACCATAATCTACAGCTAATGTAAAAGAGATAGGGTGAATCATAAGGGATATCCCTTTTTCAACTCTTCCCATTTCCGAAAAGAGACTAAGAAAAAAAGCCCTAAGGCTTATTTCTATTAGATGCGTTCTACTTTACCAGATTTAAGCGCACGAGCAGAAGCCCAAACTTTTTTAGGTTTACCATCAACAAGGATAGTTACTTTTTGAAGATTTGGTTTAACTGTACGTTTTGTTTGGTTCATCGCGTGTGAACGGTTGTTTCCAGAAACGGTTTTACGTCCTGTAAAATAACATACTTTAGCCATTTTGATCTGTTTCCTCCTACGTAGAATATGTTTACGGATGTGCTAGCACCACATACTTATCTATTTTATCATAGGGGGTTTTGTTTGGCAAGTTATTTTTGATTTTCTTTTTTGTATTCCAGTGATGGAAGGAACTCAGAATTGTAAGTGTGAACTACCTGTACCCATCTCATATAACGACTTTTATTAGATCCATTTCAATCCCCCCTATATAAACTTCTTCTTGACTGATGACAGAGTGGCAAATATAGTCACTCTAAATAGTTAATTAAAAACTTGTTAAAGCTTAAAGCTAAGGGATTCAGATAGCAACTCTTGATTGTTCTCAATCACAAATGATTTCACAGAAAACGATATGATATGTACTTTTCACAATTAGAAAAATAGACCCTCACCATTTCCAGGCCACTTAACTCATTCTATGAATTATGCTTTATTTGTTACCATCAAAGATTGTTTCACAGAAACTGGTAGCCGTTTTAGGATGTCAAGTGTACCTAAAAAAAGCCCTCAAGAGGGCTTTAGTAAATGTAATTCTCTAAATTATGCTTTGTTCGCTGATCCGAAAACGTCGATACGTTCTTCAACAGCGCCTTGAACAGCTTTCATACCTGGAGCCAAGAATTTACGTGGGTCAAATAATTTTTTACCATCGTATTCTGCTTCGTTAGCTTCGTAGTTACGAGCAAATTCACGAGTTGCGTTAGAGAAAGCAATTTGGCTTTCAGTGTTAACGTTAACTTTAGCAACACCAAGACGGATTGCTTCTTTGATTTGATCGTCAGGAATACCAGAACCACCGTGCAATACGATCGGGAAACCTGGTACAGCTGCTGTTAATTTTTCTAAGTGGTCAAGAGCAAGACCTTCCCAGTTTTCTGGGTATGGACCGTGGATATTACCGATACCAGCTGCCAAGAAGTCAATCCCAGTTTCAACCATTGCTTTAGCATCTTCGATTGGAGCAAGCTCACCTTTACCGATGATTCCGTCTTCTTCACCACCGATTGTACCAACTTCAGCTTCAACTGAAACGCCTTTAGCATGTGCAATTTTAACAACTTCTGCAGTTTTAGCAAGGTTTTCTTCAACTGGAAGGTGTGAACCATCAAACATGATAGAAGTGTAACCTACTTCGATACACTCAAGAGCATCTTCGTAGTGACCATGGTCAAGGTGAATAGCAACAGGAACAGTGATACCCATTGATTCAACAAGGTTAGCGATAAGAGATTGACATACTTTGTAACCACCCATGTATTTTGCTGCACCCATTGATGTTTGGATAAGAACTGGAGCTTGTTTAGCTTCTGCTGCACGCAAGATTGCTTGAGTCCACTCTAAGTTGTTTGTGTTGAATCCACCAACAGCATATCCGTTTTCACGAGCTGCTTGGACAAATTTTTCTGCTGAAACGATTGCCATTTGTAAGGCCTCCTCTTATTTTTCGGGATAACTCCCCGTTTACATTGTTCATTCTAGCACAATTTTCCATAAATTTCTAGTCTTTCACAAGCTTAAAGCGTTTTCCCAACGCAGATTATCCAAACTTTTCTCGAAATCAATGCTAGCTACTCAGCTTTATTTGAAGCAAACGAAAAGAGATGAATCAACGATTCATCTCTTACTATGCGGAGAGTGGGACTTGAACCCACACGACCTAAAGCGGTCACAGGATCCTTAGTCCTGCGCGTCTGCCAATTCCGCCATCCCCGCTACTCATCAGCAACATAAATTATTATAGCAACTATGAGGATGGCTGTCAATACTTATTTATCAATTTTTTCCAAAAATGCAGCGATTTTTTTCTGGTATTGTACTGGGTTTGTTTCAAAAGATCTGGCATGTTTGGCCCCTTTAACAATCAAGATTTCCTTAGGACCTTTAGTAGCCTTGTAATTGTCGTAAACCATTTTTGTAGGAACAAAATCATCTTTATCCCCATGAATAAATAAAGTGGGCCGCTTATTTTTAGCCAGTTGTTTCACTGAACTTGCCTCTGCGTAACTAAAACCCGCTCGAATCTTAGATAAGGCAGAAACTTCATAGAGTAATGGGAAGGCAGGCAAGTTGTACATAGCCTTAGCCTGAAACTTCAATTCGTCCCAAACGCTAGTATAACCACAATCTTCAATAATAGAGGTAACCTGCTCAGGTAATTTTTCCCCACTTGCCATCATGACTGTGGCAGCTCCCATAGAAAGTCCAAAAAGGGTGATTTGACTGTCTGGTTTTTCCTTAATCAACTGATCTGTCCAAGCCATGACATTCAACCGATCATTCCAGCCATAGCCGATTAAGTTTCCTTGGCTTTCTCCATGAGCCTCATTGTCTGGCATTAGGACATTATAACCCAAATCGTGAAAAAGCATGGCATAAGGTTTCATGTTTGACTTATTGTTAGCAAAACCATGCACCACGACAGCTATCTTTTGGGTTTCTTTCGCAGCCGGTAAATACCATGCTACTTGATTAAACCCACGATGGGTTATGTAACGCTTTTCACGTGGTAAAGCATCAAAAGCTTGCTCAGCTGGGTATAGCGGGTTATCCGTACTGCGTTTTTTATTGTTAATGAATGTTTTCTCATCCCGTACTTGGGCAACATGGAAGAAATAAAAACTAGCGCCAACGCTAGCAAGAGTTACTAATAGGAATAGGATTCCTAAATACTTTGATAATCGAATGGTTTTCATATCAAATATTCTACAGGAAAATCAGAAAAAAAGAAAGCTTTACTCTACAAATAAATCGTTTTCCTGCTCAAGTTTTAAAAAACGAGTTCTTATCACCAAAAATCCTCCTAAAGACGAGAGGATTCTTTAGAAGGACTTAGAGGTAGGAGATAACAATTTTTAAAGAAGGACACTTCCCATAATGGGTACCACCACAGTAACAATAATGCCAACAACAACTAGGGCAATGGAACCCATCGACTCTTCGACTTGACCAAAATCTTTGGCTGCCGAAACCCCAAGTGCATGGCCTGCTGTTCCTAAGGCCAAACCACGTGCAATGGGATCTTTTATCTTAAACAATTGAATCAACGGTTTTGCCAAGGCATAAATAATCACACCATTTAAAATACAAGCTAGCGAAGTTAATTCTGCTGATCCCCCCATGGCAACTGATGTCGGCATAGCAATGGCTGTTGTTGCCGCCTGAGGTAACATCGACGCAACCACTACTCTACCAAGATGGAATAAACTTGATACGAGATAAATTCCATAGACTGCGACAACACTGCCTAACGTAATTCCACCAATAATCTGAAGCCAATATTGTTTCAAAACCTCCCGTTTACGGTAGAGGGGAATAGCAAAGCAAATGGTAGCAGGTTCCAAAAAGAAACTAATGATTTGGCCACCCTTATTGTACTCGGCAAAACTAATACCAGTTGCGCTCAAGGTAGCAATCCCAAGAATCATGGCAACAAAGAGGGGTGCAAAGAGGAAGAAACCTTTTGATTTTTTAAACAAAATCTGGCCAATAAAGAAGGTCCCTACAGATAAAAGAACACCGAAAATAGGAGAAACCCGCAAAATATCGATAAATGCTGCCATAACTAGCTCCTTTCTTCTTACTTAGCCAAGACTTTACTAGCTACCAGATGACGCTCATCCTGAAATGACCCTTTGACCAAGAGACCTGGTTTTCCCAAAGCTGGTTTCTTGACATCTGCTCCCATTAATAATTGTGTCATCCAACCAGTTCCAACAAGCAACAAGAGTGTTGAACTAAAAATCAGAAGCATGTTTAAAATAAAATGTTCTTTCAAGATCCCTAAAGAGTTAATCACTGAAATACCGGCAGGAACAAAGAAGAGACCGATATTGCCAACCAAAAGATCTGCTACTTTTTCCACTTGACTAAGACTAATCACTTTAGTCGTTAAAGCTATAAATAATAAGACAAGTCCAATAACAGAAGCTGGTAATTTTATTGGGGATAGAGTCTCCAATACCTTTGAAATGAGAACAATTGTTCCAATCACAACGCTTTGATAAATCATAGAATAAGTTTTAGTCATGTGAATCATCTCCTTGCTTTCTCGCTTTTGATACATTTAGTATAGCGAAAAAAGAGCCTGTTAGGCTCTTTTCGGAATAAAACGCTTTCTATTTGGTACCAAATGCAGTGAGAGCGACTCAAAATACAGCGTCAAAGTCCTAACCGCTGGCGGAAGGTTTTCAAATATGATCTACTCACAGGAACCTTTCCGCCATTGATCATGGTCACTTGGTAGGTTTGATTAAACCACGGCTGAATTTCTTTTATAGCTTGTGTATTAATGAGATAACTGCGATGCACTTTCAAAAAAAATTCTGTGGTTAAAACTTTCTCAATAGCTGATAAGCTTGTGTGACTGGTATAGTGGGCTGTTTTTGTATAGACCGTCGTTTCCTTGCCTTGGACTTCACAATAGAGAATATCTGAAAAGGGTAATAAGTATATACGCTCATCTACTTCAAGGGTTAGGCGTTTGGTTTGTGGCACTTCTGCTTCTTTAGAGTGGTTCGTTTGCTGCCTGTCTAATGTCATTTTCGCCTTTGCAATAGCTTTTTGGATGCGCGCTTGTTCAAAAGGTTTCAAAACATAATCAATCGCATTAACTTCAAAAGCTTCTACGGCGTGATTATCATAGGCCGTTGCAAAAATAATTAAGGGAGCATTTGGAATTTGGCTTAGACGCTTAGCTAGATCTAGCCCGCTTTCATCTGTTAAATGAATATCTAAAAATAATAAGTCAGGCTGATGTGTTAATATCAGTTGAAAGGCATCTTCGATGGACTCCCCTTGATAAATAGCACTAACCATTTGAGTTTCTTCAACAAGATAAGCCAGTTCCATTCTAGCCAATGGTTCATCATCAATAATTACAACTTTCATGTGGTTGTCTCCTTTAGTTGATTAAAGGGGATTTGTAACACAAAACTGGTCCCCGACTGATCTGAGGTTACCTCGAATATAGCCTGATTACCGTATAAGCTCATTAAACGCTTGTTCAAATTTTCCAAGGCCGATCCTGTTCCTTTTTCAGAGGTAACTACCGTTTTCCCTAGCAAAGCCAATTTTTCTGGTGCAATTCCTTGACCGTTATCTTTGACCGTTAGCCTGAGATAACCTGATGCCTTTTGCCTTGCCATCACCCAAACCTTATTATCCTTCTTACGCCCTGTAAAAGCATGCTTCAAAGCATTTTCAACTAATATTTGAATCATAAAAGGAGGAATAGCTGCACTTTTGAGGGCCTCAGGAATATCAATAATGACCTCATAGCGGTTAGGAAACCTAGCCTGTTCAATAGTTAGATAAGCTTCCAAGTGTTTTAATTCAGAGTCAACGGAAATGACATTCTGCCGTGTACTATTAAGATTAGCTCTAAAATAATGGCCCAGTTGTAACAGAAGATGCCTTGCCTTTTCACTATCCACCCTTATCAAGGCAGAGATTGTGTTAATCGCATTGAAAAGAAAATGCGGATTAGCTTGTGCTTGCAAGGACTTAATTTCAGCATCCTTAAGCAACCCTTGTTCTAAGGCCATTTGTCCTAATTCTAATTGCGATGAAAAAATATGCCCTAAACCGCTAGCAAGTTGTTCATCCACATAGGTTAAGTTAGAAGCATCGGTAAAGTATAGTTTAAAACTGCCTACGACACCTTTCTTGACAAAAAGGGGAACCACCACAGCTGCTTCCAAAGGACAGTCAGGGTGACTGCAACCAATTTGGGCTTTTTGACGAACCACCTGAATACGTCCCGTCTCAATGGCTTCTCGAGACAAATCAGTAATGATTTCTCGAGTCGGAATATGATGGTCACTGCCAGCTCCCACGTGGGCCAAGATAGCGTGACGATTAGTAACACTCACAGCTGACACGCGCATAAACTTTTTAATTTCTAAAGCTGCCTTCTGAGCCGAAGCTTCAGTTAACCCTTGCCGAAAATAAGGTAAGGTTTTATTGGCCAACTCCAAGACATCGTGCGTTTGAACAGCTTTCATGCTTTCTTCTTGACGTAAGGTCCCAAGAATAATAGATAGAAAAATCCCTGTCCCCAATGCATTCACAAAAACCATAGGGAGTGCAATGGTTTGAATCAAGGTCCAAGCTTGTTCCTTATCTGGTAAGAAAATCAAGATGCAAAACATCTGAATCACTTCCATCAAAGCACCACAGAGGCTTCCTTGCCATACTTGAGGATAACGTTTATGTGTCAAGCTCACACGCCCCACTAATCCTGATAATCCACCAATCAATAAGGATGAAATAAAATAGGTATACGGAGCGCTACCACCCTGAAGCCAACGCACAGCTCCTGAAATCAAACCGACAAAAAAACCGACAAAAGGACCACCAATTAACCCTGACATCCCAATCGTCAATGTTCTCGTATTAGCGATCGAATTGTGGGAAGACAGATTAACCAGTCCACCATTATCTACCCCAACTTGTTGGGAAATCAGAACACCTGTAAAATTACTAATGATTGCAAAAACACTGAACGTCATAATCAGAATCCATCTCACTTTGATGGATTGACGGTCATGCATCAATCGTTTATAAAAAGGGCTAATCATCAATAGATTAGCCAGCAAAATAATCAAACCTACCCGTTCAAGTAAGGGCAACAACAATGACATCATATTAGACCTCTTTCAATGACAGCCATGAGCACCATAGCAGTCATCCGAATAGAATTCCTCAAACCATCTTAACCATTATTTGCTGTTTTGAACAGCTGCTGTCACAAATGCCGTGTATAATTCTTCTGGACGATTTGGACGACTTTGTAATTCTGGGTGGTATTGGGCTGCCACAAAGAATTTTTTCTCTGGCAATTCTACAATTTCAACTAAGCGGTTGTCAGGTGATACCCCTGAGAAAACAAAACCAGCTGCTTCAAATTCTGGACGGAATTTGTTGTTGAACTCATAACGATGACGATGACGACGTTGCACTACTTCTTGGTGATTGTAAGCTGCTGCTGCTTTGGAAGCCGGCTTCAATTTACATGGGTACAATCCAAGACGAAGCGTACCTCCCATATCTTCAATATCAATTTGATCGCGCATGATATCAATGATTGGGTATTTAGTACTTGGCTCTAATTCAAAAGAGTTTGCACCTTCCATATTGAGGACATGACGGGCAAATTCAACACAGGTCAACTGCATGCCAAGACAGATACCAAGCATTGGCACATCATTTTCGCGGGCATAGCGAATCGCTTGAATCTTACCTTCTGTCCCACGTTGACCAAAACCACCTGGTACAATAATCCCATCAACATCTCCTAACAGATCAGCTGCATTATCAGCCGTTACATCGTTGGCATTGACCCATTTTAGGTCAATTGCGGTATCATTGGCATAACCAGAATGTTTTAACGCTTCCACAACAGACAAGTAAGCATCTGGCAATTCCACATATTTACCAACCAAGGCAATTTTGGTTGTTTTTCTTAAATTCATCACCTTGTCGACCATAGCTGACCACTCGGTCATATCAGCTTTTGGTACATTTAATTTTAAATGATCACAAACAATCTGGTCCATCGATTGAGCTTGCAAATTCAAAGGAATTTGGTAAAGGTGTTCCACATCACGTGACTCGATAACAGCTTCTGGATTCACATCACAGAATTGAGCCAATTTATTTTTTATGCCCTGCTCAACTGGCTCCTCGGTACGAATAACCAACATATTAGGTTGAATCCCAAGCCCACGTAATTCTTTAACGGAATGTTGCGTTGGTTTAGTTTTCATTTCACCTGCAGCTTTGAGGTATGGCAACAAGGTTGTATGAATATACATGACGTTTTCAGAACCAACATCTGCTTTCATTTGACGAAGAGCTTCTAAGAATGGCAAACTTTCAATATCTCCAACGGTGCCCCCAACCTCAGTAATAATCACATCAGAATCTGTTGTTGAAGCTGCGCGTTTGATTTTTTCTTTAAGGGCATCTGTGATATGAGGAATAACCTGAACAGTCGCACCAAGATATTCACCTTTACGTTCTTTACGAAGGACCTCGCTGTAGATTTTACCAGTTGTGACATTCGAATACTTGTTCAAGTTGATATCAATAAACCGTTCATAGTGACCCAAGTCCAAGTCGGTTTCAGCGCCATCATCGGTCACGTAGACTTCTCCGTGTTGATAAGGACTCATTGTTCCCGGGTCAATATTAATATAGGGATCAAATTTTTGAATCGTTACCTTTAACCCACGATTTTTAAGCAAACGGCCAAGGCTTGCTGCTACAATCCCTTTACCAATTGATGATACCACACCACCAGTTACAAAAATGTATTTTGTCATAACACTCCTTCATTATCTTAAGTGAGTCAAGGACACTCACTTTAATTAACTAAACATTAGATCACTTGAAATGATAAACTAGGGGGCAACTCTGGTTCATTAGACTCAAATAAGCTATCATTCAAGCTTTAATCATTATTGAAAAACAAAAATAGCCCCCTATTAACTAGGGAGCTTTACCTGACCTCTTAAAGAGGTGCCCGAATAATAATATAAACTATAATAAGCACTTTGTCAAATCATATTTCTTTTTTGACAACTACTTATAGGACGAGTAGACGTTTATTCCTCGTCTTCGTCCTCATCCTCTTCTTCTTCCTCATCTTCTTCGTTGATATCAACTTCCTCAAAATCATCTTCTGGAATAATTTCGTTTAACTCTGAGTCGTAAGATTCCACTTCTGATTTTTCATCATCAGGATCTTCTTCATCGTACTCAATATCAGCTGATTCTTCTGTAAAATCTTCATCTTCTGGGTCATCATCACTATAATCAATAGCGTCTTCGTCCCCATCCATAAAGGCATTAACTCGTTTTTTCTTACGTTTCTGTGCGCCGTCTTCATCATCTTCCAAGGTAATGATTTCCTCATCGATTTCATCAATGGCATACCATGAGCGAAGGCCCCATTTGTTATCGCCAAGAGGAATAAATGAGCCATCCGTATTTAAGTCAGTGTAGAAAAATGGCAATGCATGACGAATATCTGCATCAGATTTTCCTAAGTAGTTTTGAATCTCATTCACTAAGTCGCTAAAGTACATCTCATGATCGCGACCACGCTCTTCCAAAATGGCACGCGCCACTTCAATCATGGAAAGTTCGCTTTTTTCTTGTCCTGCAAATACGTCTAATTTCAAGGCAGTTCTCCTTATTCTATCATTCCTTACTATTTTACGCTAAAAAAAGGGATTCGTCAAAGCTTTTATTACTCTATTTGATAACCTGTCGGCACTCTTTTCATTTTAGATAACCGTACCAATTACCACTTTCAGGCCTTCGTGTTTACGAGAGAAAAAACAGACAGGAGTATTATTCCTATCTGTTTTTGTCATGATAATTAACTCACACTATTATTTAACAATTGCTGAGCTTGTAATAGCTTCAACCGCTTTTTTCATTGTGATGTCGTGTTTCAACATATCAGCTGAAAGAAGAGAACGTACTTGCTCAACTGGCATGTTGTATTCAGTAGCAAGGTCATTAATTTCTTGCTCGATTTCTTCTTCTGTTGCTTCAAAACCTTCTGCTTTAGCAATCGCTTCGATAACAAGGTTTGTTTTCACACGTTTGTCAGCATCTGCTTGGTATTGGTTGTGAAGATCTTCTTGGCTTGTACCAGTCAACTGGAAGTACATTTCAGGTGAGATACCTTGACGTTGCATATTCCCCATGAACTCGTTCATTGAACGATGCACTTCGTCATGTACCATTTCTTCTGGTAATTCAACGATTTCAGCATTAGCAACTGCCAATTCGATTGCAGCACCTTCAACCGCATCATCGTAAGCAATTTCTTTAGCTGCTTCAAGTTCTTTACGGTATTTTGCTTTTAAATCAGCAAGTGTTTCAACTTCTTCGTCGATGTCTTTAGCTAGTTCATCGTCAAGTTCAGGAACTTCTTTTGTTTTAACTTCATGAACAGTTGTCACAAACTTAGCATCTTTACCAGCAAGGTCTTCTGCTTGGTATGCTTCTGGGAAAGTAACATTAACTTCTACTTCATCGCCAGCTTTAGCACCAACTAATTGGTCTTCAAAACCTGGGATAAACTGTCCTGAACCAAGTTCTAGCGAGAAGTTATCACCTTTTCCACCGTCAAATTCAACACCGTCAACTGATCCAACAAAGTCAATCACAACAGTATCTCCAAGAGCCGCCGCATCTTCTTTGACCACTAGTTCAGCAAGGTTAGCACGCTCACGTTCAACTTTTGCATCTACTTCTTCGTCAGTTACTTCTTTAGATGCCTCAACTTCTACAGCAAGGTTTTTGTAGTCGCCAAGTTTTACTTCAGGTTTAGTTACCACTTCAGCAGTAAGTGTCCATTCTTGACCTTTTTCCATTGACACAACATCGATTTTTGGTTGTGCAACCACATCAAGCCCAAGTTCTGTCACAGCTGCTTCATAAGCTTCTGGCAATACAATATTCAAAGCATCTTCATAAAGAACTTCTTCACCAAATTTTTGGTTGAAGACTGGACGAGGCATATGTCCTTTACGGAAACCTGGTGCATTCAAGTCTTTTTTGATTTTATTAAAAGCTTGATCAAGAGCTGGTTTGATTTTATCTTGACCAATTGTAAATGTAATCACGCCACGGTTTGTAGCTTTGTTTTCAAATGATGTAGACATTAAGTCATTTCTCCTTAAAATAATTTCGATACAGTTCATTCTATCATAATTTAAAGCGTTTTTAAAGTTTTTTATGCGTGAAATCACATCAGTAGTCTCTAAAAAACTTTTCTAAACAAAATCTGCTCATTAGCCAAGAAACGTCAGATTTTAACAGATTTGCCAATTGCTTCTTCATTAGAACACCTGATTTAGCACCGACTTTACTTATGCTGGAAGCAACACCAAGACTGATTTTTTAGGCAGCTTGCCTTTGAGAATTTTTCCTGATACCTTATAAATTTTTCCGCTTACTGCATCTTTGTAACTACCGTCAGCCAATTTTGTTGACGTTGAAAAGGTCTTATTCTCACTTGCTAAATTGGTAATAATAGCTCCTTTACCACCTCTCTCTACCATTACAAGCCCTTGATCGTCACCAATATTATGAAGGTATTCGTCACGTCCATTCATCGTATTTCTAAAATGATTGATGGCCACAATGGTTTTATTTTTAAATAGGTCACTGCCTGCATCTCCAATTTCAGATTGGCCTGGGAAACGATCATTTTGACCACCACCCCCTACCGGACGAGAATAAAAGAGAGGTGCTCCCTCTTTTCGAGAGGCAATCAAACTCCAGCCTAAAATGATGTCTTGGTCTGTCAAATTAGTTGATTCCCCATTATCATTGGCATAGGTGTCATGTGTTTCCACCCATGTGACGAGTCGGTCTTCTGGAACTCCTGGTGCCTGAAAATCCATCAGGTCTTCCGCGTAGGCTTCTTCCTGCCGTAAACTGTTTCGAATAAATTCACCATAATCTGATGCTGTAACTCCCATTAACTTAGCATAGTCAGCTTCTTTAGAAGTAGAGCCTTGTAAAATTTCCCCATACTGGAATTGAGCGCCATTGTTCAAGATAACTGACCAAAAATCACTGCCATACTCTTTGGGCAATTCGATATGTTTTGCTGCATCATACCTAAATCCATCCGCACCATCTGCTACTGCACGTTTGAGATAAGCAAGAAGATATTCTTGAACAGCTTTATTTTGAGTATTAAGATCATATAGTCCCAACAGGGACTTTTGAGTCAGTTGATAGCGATCACCAAAATCTTTAATGCCTTCATTTCCATGAGTCCATTTCCCTAAAGCTTTTATCTTAGGACTAACAGCTGCTACATCTGAAGTGGTATGATTAACCACCGCATCCACAATAATATGAAGACCATACTTATCAGCCTCTTTGGTCAAAGCTTTAAAGTCTGCTTCCGTTCCCAACTGATAGTTGCCGATTGTATAATCTGTCGGTTGATAATGATAATACCAATTCGTTAATGCCTTACTACCATTTTCCCCCTCAACAACTTGATTAATAGGAGACGTTTGAATGCTGGTATAACCAGCTTTCTTAATAGCTGGTAAATTATCTTTAATGGTATCAAAAGACCAACACCATGCATGCAGAATGGCTCCATCTTTCATTTCAACCTTTTGGGTATGCTGTGACCAAAACCAACCTAAACCAGCCGTCCCCAACATTACCCCTGTTACTAGCGAGGCGACTGTTATTTTCTTTCGTCTTGAGCTGACCATACTATCTTCTCCTTTGAATGTGAACGTTTGTATAAAAATTAATAAAAAATGAGCCTTGATACAGCTTCTATCTTATACCGACACCAAAGCCCTTATCAAAAAGTATAATATAGCCTTCCTTATTTGACAATACTTTTCTAAAGCGAACCCGCCTCTTTCATCACAGGATAACAACTCATGTTAACATCGTAACCCTTTTTAAAAAGCCTTATCCTGAGATAAGACTTTTTAATGTGATTAAAACAATGAGTGATTTTATTGCGTAATAGGATATAAAACCGCAACTGTTCTAGGTGCCATTTTACCACTTATCTGCTTATTAGACACTTCAAAAATATGACCTGTGATAGTGTCTTTGTATTGACCATCCGCTAACGTTGTTTCGGAATGAATTCTTTTTTCTTCGCTGGTTAAATTAGTTATAACAGCTCCTTTACCACCACGTTCAATCATCACAAGTCCTTGGTCCATATTAGGATTTCCGATGTATTCAGATTGACCATTCATAGCATTGCGGAATTTATTGATCGCAACAATCGTTGGATCTTTAAAGAGATCGCTTCCAGCATCACCAATTTTAGTTGTTCCTGGGAAGCGTCCATATTGACCACCTCCACCCACTGGCCGTGAGAAAAAGAGTGGCGCGCCTTCTTTTCTAGCTCCAATAATACTCCATCCTAAGATAATATCTTGGTCAGTCAACTTTGTTGATTCTTCACTATCATTCGCGTAATTATCATGTGATTCTACCCAGGTAATCAAATTGTCTTCCGAAACCCCAGGTACTTGATAGTTCACTAAATCTCCATCTTTTACATAACCTTGTCCTATAACTTTCCGAATAAATTCACCATAATGAGAAGCCGTCACTCCCATCAACTTACCATAGTCGCTTTCTCTTGAGGCAGCTCCTTGCAAGACCTCACCATATTGGAATTTAGCGCCACTGTTAGCTAAGATATTAGTCCAAAAATCACTATTAAACTCTCCCGGCAGTTCAATATACTTCGCTGCGTCAAACCTAAAACCATCTGCCCCATCTGCTACAGCTTGTTTTAAATAATTAAGAAGGTATTCTTGGACAGCTTTATTCTGCGTATTTAAATCATAAAGACCCAATAAAGCATGTTGAGTCACTTGATATCGGTCGTAGTCATTAGTTATTCCTTGATTCCCGTGAGTCCAATCTGGGATAGCCTTAATTTTTTCACTCACAGCATTGATATCTGTAGTTGTATGATTTAAAACCGCATCCACAATAATATTAATACCATATTTATCAGCTTCTGCTGCCATGGCTTTAAACTCATCTTCGGTTCCCAACTGATAATTGCCAATTGTGTAATCAGTGGGTTGGTAATGAAAATACCAATTTTTCAAATCTTTGCCACCGTTATCCCCAGGTATCACTGCGTTAATCGGTGACGTTTGGATACTTGTATAGTCAGCATCCTTGATAGCTTTCATGTTTTGTTTTATGGTGTTAAAGGACCAACACCATGCATGAAGGATAGCGCCATCTTTCATGGCAATTTGGTTTGATTCAGCGCTGACAACCTGTGTTGATATTAATGGAACTAGACTAGTATTAGATAAACCAAAGATTAACCCTGCTATTGATAATTTAGTAAACAGCCCTTTTGTCTTTTGTGCTACCATTGAGTATCTCCGTTCTATTTACGCAAACGCTTCCATAAACGCTTAAAAAATTTGAGCAATTAACTGCGTCTGTTTGCAAACAAGAATAGATCCTATGAGAAAAGTATAACATAGTTTTTTGAAAAAGCACATTTTTTGTTATAAATGACATTATTTTTTAATGGTTTCCTAGTTAATCATTTTATCCTTTCAAGAAGTGAGAGCAACAAGGTTCCTCACGCTCGTAACTTTTCAAAATCATATGGTGTACCTTTTGTTAGTCAGTTTCCATTAATCCAGAGCAACTGACTCGATTTTCAAGAATTAAAAAGCTGTTTTCTAGTAGAGTGATCACTTATTGCTTTTCAATGTTGCCTTATTTTTGGTAAACTATCTAGAAGAAAGGATGACCCATGACAGTTATATTCCGTTACTTAGAGCAATTTCATATTGAGGACATTAGCCTAGCTATTTTTTCAAAACTAGTTTCTCTTGTCCTCCTGCTAGTCTTTTTTGCTATTCTCAAACGCGTCAGTAACTACCTTTTTGAGAAGACTATCGCTAAATCATTTTCCTATTCTAGACAAAGTGAGGCGCGACAAAAAACCTTATCCAAGTTAACTCACAACATCTTAAATTATGTGTTGTATTTCCTTCTCATTTACTGGCTCCTCAGCCTGTTTGGCATTCCCGTTTCAAGCCTCCTCGCTGGTGCTGGAATCGCTGGGGTGGCCATAGGTCTTGGAGCTCAGGGGTTCTTGTCTGATGTTGTGAATGGTTTTTTTATCCTCTTTGAAAATCAATTTGAGGTTGGAGATTATGTCGCCATTTCCGGTATCGAAGGGACGATTTCTGGTGTTGGTATCCGAACCACTCAAGTTCGAGGATTTGACGGCACTCTACATTATATTCCTAATCGTAGCATCACTGTTGTGAGCAATAAATCGCGTGGTAACATGCGAGCTTTAATAGAAATTCCACTCTACTCCACCGTTGATTTGAGTCAGGTGACTAAAATCATTAAAGCGGTGAACGAGAGAGAATTGCCCAATTACCCTCAAATTGTCGGCAAACCTAATATCCTAGGGCCTCAAACAAATCCTAACGGGCAATTCACGTTTCGCGTGACTATTTTCACAGACAATGGGCAGCAATTTATGATTTACCACACTTTCTACCGATTGTATCAAGAAGCCCTAATCAAAGAAGGCATTTCTTTACCAACCGCTATTAGCTATCCTACCGCTCCGCAATCATAACATCAGTTACTAAAAACCCATTTCTCCAAGAAAGAGCTATGCTCCACTTAGAGAAATGGGTTTTAGTGTTTCCGAATGGGATCTTGATAATAATCAGCCCTCGCTCCTCCAATTAATTTAGGACGGCTGGCTAAGGCCGTTACGTGAGCAGCGCCTAGTTCACGTTGACAAGGAATTAAAGGGACTTGAACTCGCTTAACATGCATCCCAATCGAGGTATCCCCGATGTCTAACCCAGCATGGGCAACAATAGTTTCCACCTCTACAGGATCCGACATGTAACGAAAGGCTGCCACTTGTCCACTACCGCCAGCGTGGAGGTTTGGAATCACATTAACAATTTCTAACTGTTTCTCTTCAGCTACTTGGCTTTCTACCACTAAAGCACGATTGACATGTTCACAACCTTGAACTGCCAAATGAATACCACGCTTATGTAACTCTTCTAAAACTGACTTAACGACCACTTGACCTACTTCTAGGCTAGATTGCTGGCCAATCCGCCCCCCAATAATTTCACTTGAAGAGAGACCTAGCACAAACACCTGTCCTGGTTTAATCGCAGAGCGCTCAATGATATCACTAACAATCGCTCTAGTTTGTTCTTCTAAATCCTGTAGATTCATCCCATTCTCCCTACTTATTTTTCTGAAAAGCGATCATCGCTCTAAAAATAAGGTAGCCTACCAAAAGTCCAAAAGTATTTTGCATCACATTTCCCCAAATGCCAGCTAAAGAACCTGCTAAGCCATAACCTAACATCAAAGATCCAAGAAAATACCAGACAACCATAATGACAGACCCTAAAAGGATACCTAACCAACGTTTATAACCTGTCCAACCAGCAAAATAGCCTTGAGCACCATGCGCAATCAAGCTATGAATCATCCACTGAGGATATCCTGCTATTAAATCAATTAGAAAGCCTGACAGCCCGCCAACAATAGCTCCTTGAGTAGCTCCCAAATAAAAGCTAGTAAAATAAATACCAGCATCCAAAAGAGTTAAAAATCCTGTCGGTGTCGGAACCATCACAAATCGCCCTAATACAATCGTTAAAGCTGTCAATACCGCCAACAAACTCATTTGTCTTGTTTTACTTTTTTGCATCACCTTGTTTCACTCCGTATTTATCTGATTTTAAAATAGCTTGATAGACAAACTCTTTTGAAGCCTGCACAGCCTCTAGTGCTGTTCGCCCCTCAACTAGTTGACTCGCAATACTTGAGGCGAATGTACAACCCGCACCAACATTATTTTGTTCAAGCACAGGATTATCCAATATCTCAAAGGATTGACCATCATAAAAAAGATCAATTGCCTTCTCTTGGCTAAAACGATTCCCCCCTTTGATGACCACGTGCTTTGCTCCCAATTGATAAAGATCCTTAGCGACCTCTTTCATATCCTCCAATGAGTTAATGGTTTTTTGAGATAATAGCTGAGCTTCTAATAAATTTGGCGTTATGATAGTCACGTAAGGGAAAAACGACACTAGTTCTTCACGTAAAGTAGCCACCTCTACATCATGGGTTTCTTTACAGACAAGTACAGGATCTAAGACCACTGGAATATTGGGGTGAGACTTGATAAAATCTAATGCCAGCTGACAAATAGCTTCATTAGGTAATAGCCCGATTTTTATCGCAGCAAAAGGGACATCCTTTAGACTATTCAACTGATAGCGAAATTGGTCAGCAGACGCCGGAAAAACGTCAAATCCCTTGTCAGTCATAGCTGTCAAACAAGTTACTGCCACAAAACCATGTAAATCGTGCCGGGTATAAGTTGCCAAATCGGCATATAAGCCACCCCCACTAAAAATATCATTCCCAGACATAGCTAAAACGTAATTAGTCTTCATAGCGAATCTCCTTTAAATAAAGTCCATTACCAGCTGGCGTTGGTCCTGCTAATTGACGATTTTTTGAATCTAAAATCACTTTAATCTGTTCGACTGGCATACGACCATTCCCAATTTTCAATAAAGTTCCTACCATATTCCTTACTTGTTTATACAGAAAACCATTGCCAGAAAACGTAAAGACTAAAAAACCCGTTTTATCATCTTGAACTAAGGTTGCTTCTGTAATTGTTCTAACTTTATTTTCGACAGATGTCCCCGCTGCTGTAAAACCTGTGAAATCATGCGTTCCGACCAAATCCTTAATGGCCTCTTGCATCTTATTTATATCGAGAGGATAAGGATAGTGCGTTGCATAATGACGCATCATGGGATTCTTAGGCCGACCATTATCTACTAAGAATTCATAGGTTTTTGAATGCTTTTGATAACGGCAGTGAAAGTCGTCTGCAACTATCGCTAAATCCACTACATCAATATCATCTGGCGTTTGCGTGTCCAAGGCAAAACGTAATTTCTCCAAATCCCGTTTTTGAGGTAAATCAAAATGAATCACCTGACCATAAGCATGAACACCAGCATCTGTGCGCCCTGCTCCGTGAATAGGAACTGGTTGGCCACTGGCTAACTTCTGGAGAGTCTTTTCAATTTCTTCTTGTACGGTACGCGCATGGCTTTGTCTTTGAAAACCTGAAAAAAGAGTTCCATCATAGGAAATCGTTGCTTTATATCTTGTCATGTTACTATTCTATCATTTCTTAAAAACAAGAGAAACCATTTTTAGCTATACTGTCCCCGTACAGTTTAGTTTTCAAAAGTTACTGACAAACATTCTCTTTTCTGTTATAATTTTTCTAATATTCAAACATTATGGAGATTCTCTTATGAAAGTAGTCAAATTTGGAGGCAGTTCCCTAGCTTCAGCCCAACAACTCAAAAAAGTCTTAGCTATTGTCAAGGAAGATAAAAACCGAAAAGTGGTTGTTGTCTCAGCTCCTGGAAAACGTACTCCTGATGACACCAAAGTAACGGATGCTTTGATTGCCTACTATAAGGCATACAAGTCTGGAAAAGATTTTCAAGAGCCACTTAATTGGATTAGTCAACGCTATCAAACCATCTGCCAAGACCTCGGGATAGACAGTCAAGTCGGTACTGATATTACACAGTCACTAGAAGCGCTGGCAAAACTTCCTATTGATCATAATCCTTTTTTATATGATACATTCCTTGCTGCTGGAGAAGATAACAATGCTAAACTGATTGCAGCTTATTTTCAAGCTAGTGGCTTAACCGCTACCTATCTCCACCCAAAAGATGTCGGTCTTTTTGTTAGTCAGGAACCCCAAAACGCAAGAGTATTACCTGTCAGCTATGATCACATCGAAAAGCTTAACCAATTAGAGGGGATTTTAGTCATTCCGGGATTTTTTGGAGTCACTCAAGACGGGCAAATCTGCACATTCTCCCGGGGAGGTTCTGACATCACAGGATCTCTTATCGCAGCAGGGATGGCAGCTGAATTGTACGAAAATTTCACTGATGTTGACGGTATATTCGCTGCTCATCCCGGGATCGTTCATAACCCTCATTCTATTAAAGAACTCACTTATAGAGAAATGCGAGAACTAGCTTATGCAGGTTTCTCAGTTTTACATGACGAAGCCTTATTACCAGCCTATAGAGCGAAAATTCCCATTGTCATCAAAAATACTAATAATCCTTCTCATCCTGGAACCAAAATTGTATTGAAACATGAAACTGATACTCCTTCGGTCGTTGTGGGTATCTCTGCTGATGATCAATTTGTCAGCATCAACATGTCAAAATATTTGATGAACAGAGAAGTAGGGTTTGGACGTCAAGTTCTCCAAATCTTAGAAGATCTTAATATCCGTTGGGAACATATGCCTACCGGAATTGATGACCTTTCAATCGTCATTCGCCAAAGAGAGCTAACGCCTATTAAAGAAGATGAAATTCTTCACCGACTTATCCATGAATTAGAAGTAGACCATGCAAGTATTACCAAAAACCTATCCATTATCATGATCGTAGGTGAAAATATGAAGAGCCATATTGGGGTAACAGCTACCGCAACAAAGGCACTATCTGATAGTCACATCAACCTAGCTATGATTTCTCAAGGATCAAGCGAAGTCTCTGTCATGTTTGTTATCGACAGTCAAGACGAACACAAAGCTATTAAAGCACTGTACAATACCTTTTTCTAAGCAGAAGACTATTTCGCTATCCCCCACTAAATTCAAATCAGGTGAGGGATTTTAAGTTCTCGAAAAGGCATCAAAGAGTGAACTATTGCTAAAAAGTATTTAGCATTTTCTTTGTGGCCCCCTTACTCTCTTACTCATTTCTCTAAAAGTTTGAGACTATCACCCCCACTCAACATCCAGAGAAAAAGGCCAGAGGCATCCCCTCTAGCCACAACCAATCTCTCCAAAACCTCACCCTTGGTCAAACCCACTAAAGTAAGGACGAACCTTCCTAAGCAAAGCCTGACGCCCCTTGAACCGTTCCCCTCTCACTAAGGCCTGAAACTGCTTCCGATCCGCTTCACTTAAGGCCTCCTCCACTTGTACTAAAACCTCCCGATAGGCCACATAATCATCCAACCATAACCCGCCAGCTGGAATCGCATGCGCCACATCCCCTATCTCCTCATAAGCCATCTTGTCAAACTGGCGTTTCTGACTTTCTTGCCGACGCAAGACATCTTTCAAATACGACGAAAACTTGGTTTTAAAATACCGATACAAGCGAGCCTCATCTCCTACTAACTCTGGGTGACGTTCCAACAACTTCACTAAAACCAAATGCCCCTCTTGTAACCAGTCATCCGTCTCCCACAACTGTAAGTAATAATGACGCTTCAGCTTTAAAATAATAGGTTTGACCTTCTCAAAAACCTCCCCTGTCTCTAACGACATCCCGATTCTCCTTTTCTTTTAAACTATCCCTAGTATAAAGAGAACCACAAAAAAACAACAGGACATTTTTGTCCTATTGTTTTTCTCATCATGCACCCTAGAGGAGTCGAACCTCTAACCGCCTGATTCGTAGTCAGGTACTCTATCCAGTTGAGCTAAGGGTGCCAACGCATATCTTGCTTGTCTCTATCTTACCACACTCTTCTCTAAAATGCAAAAAAAGATAGGACTCTTCCTACCTCTCTCTACTCCGCCAGTAGGACTCGAACCTACGACATCATGATTAACAGTCATGCGCTACTACCAACTGAGCTATGGCGGATAAACGCTAAGCGACTACCGTATCTAACAGGGGGCAACCCCCAACTACTTCAGGCGTTCTAGGGCTTAACTACTGTGTTCGGCATGGGTACAGGTGTATCTCCTAGGCTATCGTCACTTAACTTTTGAACCTCCTTATTCTCATAAGGACTGTCCACTCAAAATTGAATACCTATATTCTAACAAGAACCTTCTACGCTTGTCAATCTCTTTCTTCGGATAAGTCCTCGAGCTATTAGTATTAGTCCGCTTCATGTATCACTACACTTCCACTTCTAACCTATCTACCTGATCATCTCTCAGGGCTCTTACTGATATAAAATCATGGGAAATCTCATCTTGAGGGGGGCTTCGCACTTAGATGCTTTCAGCGCTTATCCCTTCCCTACATAGCTACCCAGCGATGCCTTTGGCAAGACAACTGGTACACCAGCGGTAAGTCCACTCTGGTCCTCTCGTACTAGGAGCAGATCCTCTCAAATTTCCTACGCCCGCGACGGATAGGGACCGAACTGTCTCACGACGTTCTGAACCCAGCTCGCGTGCCGCTTTAATGGGCGAACAGCCCAACCCTTGGGACCGACTACAGCCCCAGGATGCGACGAGCCGACATCGAGGTGCCAAACCTCCCCGTCGATGTGAACTCTTGGGGGAGATAAGCCTGTTATCCCCAGGGTAGCTTTTATCCGTTGAGCGATGGCCCTTCCATACGGAACCACCGGATCACTAAGCCCGACTTTCGTCCCTGCTCGAGTTGTAGCTCTCGCAGTCAAGCTCCCTTATACCTTTACACTCTGCGATTGATTTCCAACCAATCTGAGGGAACCTTTGGGCGCCTCCGTTACCTTTTAGGAGGCGACCGCCCCAGTCAAACTGCCCGTCAGACACTGTCTCCGATAGGGATAACCTATCCGGGTTAGAGTAGCCATAACACAAGGGTAGTATCCCAACAACGCCTCCGTCGAAACTGGCGTCCCGACTTCAATGGCTCCTACCTATCCTGTACATGTGGTACAGATACTCAATATCAAACTGCAGTAAAGCTCCATGGGGTCTTTCCGTCCTGTCGCGGGTAACCTGCATCTTCACAGGTACTAAAATTTCACCGAGTCTCTCGTTGAGACAGTGCCCAAATCATTACGCCTTTCGTGCGGGTCGGAACTTACCCGACAAGGAATTTCGCTACCTTAGGACCGTTATAGTTACGGCCGCCGTTTACTGGGGCTTCAATTCAGATCTTCGCTTACGCTAAACCCTCCTCTTAACCTTCCAGCACCGGGCAGGCGTCACCCCCTATACATCATCTTACGATTTAGCAGAGAGCTGTGTTTTTGATAAACAGTTGCTTGGGCCTATTCACTGCGGCTGACCTAAGTCAGCACCCCTTCTCCCGAAGTTACGGGGTCATTTTGCCGAGTTCCTTAACGAGAGTTCTCTCGATCACCTGAGGCTACTCGCCTCGACTACCTGTGTCGGTTTGCGGTACGGGTAGAGTATAATTAAACGCTAGAAGCTTTTCTTGGCAGTGTGACGTCACTAACTTCGCTACTTAACTTCGCTCCCCATCACAGCTCAATGTTATAAAGATAAGCATTTGACTCATCTTACACCTCACTGCTTAGACAGGCTCTTCCAATCGCCTGCTTTAGTTAGCCTACTGCGTCCCTCCATCACTTTATACTCTAGTACAGGAATATCAACCTGTTGGCCATCGGATACACCTTTCGGTCTCTCCTTAGGTCCCGACTAACCCAGGGCGGACGAGCCTTCCCCTGGAAACCTTAGTCTTACGGTGGACAGGATTCTCACCTGTCTTTCGCTACTCATACCGGCATTCTCACTTCTATGCGTTCCAGCGCTCCTCACGGTACACCTTCTTCACACATAGAACGCTCTCCTACCATGACACTAACGTGTCATCCACAGCTTCGGTAATATGTTTTAGCCCCGGTACATTTTCGGCGCAGGGTCACTCGACTAGTGAGCTATTACGCACTCTTTGAATGAATAGCTGCTTCTAAGCTAACATCCTAGTTGTCTGTGCAACCCCACATCCTTTTCCACTTAACATATATTTTGGGACCTTAGCTGGTGGTCTGGGCTGTTTCCCTTTCGACTACGGATCTTAGCACTCGCAGTCTGACTGCCGATTATATCTCGTTGGCATTCGGAGTTTATCTGAGATTGGTAATCCGAGATGGACCCCTCACCCAAACAGTGCTCTACCTCCAAGAGACTTAACATCGACGCTAGCCCTAAAGCTATTTCGGAGAGAACCAGCTATCTCCAAGTTCGTTTGGAATTTCTCCGCTACCCACAAGTCATCCAAGCACTTTTCAACGTGCCCTGGTTCGGTCCTCCAGTGCGTCTTACCGCACCTTCAACCTGCTCATGGGTAGGTCACATGGTTTCGGGTCTACAACATGATACTAAGTCGCCCTATTAAGACTCGGTTTCCCTGCGGCTCCGTCTCTTCAACTTAACCTCGCATCATATCGTAACTCGCCGGTTCATTCTACAAAAGGCACGCTCTCACCCATTAACGGGCTCGAACTTGTTGTAGGCACACGGTTTCAGGTTCTATTTCACTCCCCTCACGGGGTGCTTTTCACCTTTCCCTCACGGTACTGGTTCACTATCGGTCACTAGAGAGTATTTAGGGTTGGGAGATGGTCCTCCCAGATTCCAACGAGATTTCGCGTGTCTCGCCGTACTCAGGATACTGCTAGGGCTCAAAAGAATTTTAAATACGAGGCTATTACTCTCTTTGGCTTACCTTCCCAGGTAATTCTTCTATCCTTTTAAAGTCCCACGTCGCAGTCCTACAACCCCGAGAAGTAAACTTCTCGGTTTGCCCTCCTGCCGTTTCGCTCGCCGCTACTAAGGCAATCGCGTTTGCTTTCTCTTCCTGCAGCTACTTAGATGTTTCAGTTCACTGCGTCTTCCTTCTCATAACCTTAACAGTTATGGATACTAGCCAGTAGCTAGTGGGTTCCCCCATTCGGACATCTCTGGATCAGCGCTTACTTACAGCTCCCCAAAGCATTTCGTCGTTAGTCACGTCCTTCTTCGGCTTCTAGTGCCAAGGCATCCACCGTGCGCCCTTATTAACTTAACCTTATCTTTTACTAGTATATCTTAACTAGAAAAACTCTTGATTATTCACAGCGTTTTCGGTTTATTTTCTTGTTACTATTCGTACAATCAATTTCTTGATCGTGGAATTTGATATAGATATTCAATTTTCAATGGACAGTTTCTAGGATATCTCTATCCTAATGGAGCCTAGCGGGATCGAACCGCTGACCTCCTGCGTGCAAAGCAGGCGCTCTCCCAGCTGAGCTAAGGCCCCACAAGACCTCTCAAAACTAAATAAGACGACCCTAACGTGTTCCATTTCCTTAGAAAGGAGGTGATCCAGCCGCACCTTCCGATACGGCTACCTTGTTACGACTTCACCCCAATCATCTATCCCACCTTAGGCGGCTGGCTCCTAATAGGTTACCTCACCGACTTCGGGTGTTACAAACTCTCGTGGTGTGACGGGCGGTGTGTACAAGGCCCGGGAACGTATTCACCGCGGCGTGCTGATCCGCGATTACTAGCGATTCCGACTTCATGTAGGCGAGTTGCAGCCTACAATCCGAACTGAGATTGGCTTTAAGAGATTAGCTTGCCGTCACCGGCTTGCGACTCGTTGTACCAACCATTGTAGCACGTGTGTAGCCCAGGTCATAAGGGGCATGATGATTTGACGTCATCCCCACCTTCCTCCGGTTTATTACCGGCAGTCTCGCTAGAGTGCCCAACTTAATGATGGCAACTAACAATAGGGGTTGCGCTCGTTGCGGGACTTAACCCAACATCTCACGACACGAGCTGACGACAACCATGCACCACCTGTCACTCCTGCCCCGAAGGGAAAGCCTATCTCTAGACCGGTCAGGAGGATGTCAAGACCTGGTAAGGTTCTTCGCGTTGCTTCGAATTAAACCACATGCTCCACCGCTTGTGCGGGCCCCCGTCAATTCCTTTGAGTTTCAACCTTGCGGTCGTACTCCCCAGGCGGAGTGCTTAATGCGTTAGCTCCGGCACTAAGCCCCGGAAAGGGCCTAACACCTAGCACTCATCGTTTACGGCGTGGACTACCAGGGTATCTAATCCTGTTTGCTCCCCACGCTTTCGAGCCTCAGCGTCAGTTACAGACCAGAGAGCCGCTTTCGCCACCGGTGTTCCTCCATATATCTACGCATTTCACCGCTACACATGGAATTCCACTCTCCCCTTCTGCACTCAAGTTCTCCAGTTTCCAAAGCGTACAATGGTTGAGCCACTGCCTTTAACTTCAGACTTAAAGAACCGCCTGCGCTCGCTTTACGCCCAATAAATCCGGACAACGCTCGGGACCTACGTATTACCGCGGCTGCTGGCACGTAGTTAGCCGTCCCTTTCTGGTTAGTTACCGTCACATGGTGGATTTTCCACTCCCACCATCATTCTTCTCTAACAACAGAGCTTTACGATCCGAAAACCTTCTTCACTCACGCGGCGTTGCTCGGTCAGACTTCCGTCCATTGCCGAAGATTCCCTACTGCTGCCTCCCGTAGGAGTCTGGGCCGTGTCTCAGTCCCAGTGTGGCCGATCACCCTCTCAGGTCGGCTATGTATCGTCGCCTTGGTGAGCCGTTACCTCACCAACTAGCTAATACAACGCAGGTCCATCTCATAGTGATGCAGTTGCACCTTTTAAATGTTTAACATGGGTTAAACACTTTTATGCGGTATTAGCTATCGTTTCCAATAGTTATCCCCCGCTATGAGGTAGGTTACCTACGCGTTACTCACCCGTTCGCAACTCCTTGGACCGGTGCAAGCACCAGTCCTCAGCGTTCTACTTGCATGTATTAGGCACGCCGCCAGCGTTCGTCCTGAGCCAGGATCAAACTCTCATTAAGATGTGTTTGAACTTACTCGTTCTTTCTGTCGCTGACAGATTTATTTCTCGTTTTTGACGGGTAATATGTCTCCATATCACCCTCACGTTTGGTTCGTCTTATTCAGTTCTCAAAGGTCTTGCCCTCTTTCGAGACAACTATTTTATTCTATCAACTTTTACTAACTTTGTCAACAACTTTTTTACTCTTTTTTTCAAAAATACTTTCAAGTGATAAGTCGCCAAATTTCAAGTTGAAGTTAGCCAGTTTTAACATTTCTACTGGCAACTTGAATAGTATACGATAGGTCATCCTTATTTGTCAACTATATTTTCTCTCTTTTTTCAAAAAAAATAGAACGCAAGTTGTCAAGTCAAGTGCAACCAGTTCATAGATAACTAGAGTTCCAGAGGTTAAGTTGTTCGGGATAGCTCAAACAGGAATGTTGAGGATTGATATTGAAGAAGTCGTCTTGGGCGCTCATTGATGGCTGTAAGATAATTGTCAAGTTCTTCAGAGGTTAGTGGATTAAGTGAGATTCCTTTAGGGACATATTCTCTGAGGAGGCCATTGAAGTTCTCGTTTGTTCCTCTCTCATGTGAAGAATAGGGATGTGCAAAGTAAACGTCAACAGCTTCTAGGTTTGAGAGTAAACTAAACTCAGAACCATTATCCGCTGTGATGGATGCAATAGGATACTGACTGATGAGATGCGTGACAGCGCGGTTAATGGTTTGGGACTGCTTGTCTTCTAGCTTAACTCCTAGTGCATAGCGTGTCTGGCGCTCTACCAAAGTCAACATAACAGCTTCACCTTTGGTTTTCTTGCCGAGAACCAAATCAATCTCCCAATGCCCAAATTCAGAACGATCATTAATATATTCTGGACGTTCTTCGATAGATTTACCTAAAGTCTTCTTATTCGTCTTCATGACTTTCTTAGAACGTTTTCTGATACTAACCATCTTAGGCAAATCGATTGGTTTAATAGCTAACAACCCCTCTTTGATATAACGATAAATCGTTTTGGTATAGGGGACGACTTCTTCAGGATGGTTTACTTTGTAAGTCTGAACAAAACTATCCACACTATGGAGACGAATGTTAGCCGTCAAGGCAGATTCTAATTGTGCAATGAACCTAGCGGAGCAGCCATTCAATTTGAGGTAAGAACTCTTTTGACGATTGGTTTCATAGACACGTTATCCACTATCAGCAAAATAGGCGTTGAAGAAGGTTTGTTTTCCATTCTTATCCTTTACCTGTTCTACTGAACAACGTTTTATTTCTCGGCAGATTGTAGAACAGTGACAACCCAGGAGTCGAGCAATATCAACGGGTTGCTCTCTCATTTTAAGATAAGCAGCAATTTCACCCCGTTCTGTGGCTGAAAGATGAGAATAGGAGGATTTTCTGGTAGAATTAATATTAGACATGTTCATCTGCTTTCCATACTGAATTGGGGAATTCTAGTATATCAGACAAACATGTCTTTTTTGTTGCACTTCATTTTACAACGCGGGCATTTATTTTAATAAAAATTGATAGATAGCCTGTGCACAACCATCCTTATCATTACTAGCTACTTCAGCTTTGGCTAAAGCTTTTATGGTTGTGTTTGCATTTCCCATCGCAATGCCTAAACCTGCTTCGGCTATCATTTGACGATCATTATCACTATCTCCTACTGCAATGGTCTGTTCGATTTCCAACTGAAGGTAGTTTACTAGAAATATTAAAGCTTGACCCTTATTGACACCCCTTGCTGTGATTTCAATACCGGTTTTTTCTGCTTTAATCGCTGCCACTTGGAGATAATCCATAGATTCAAGATAGTGGTCTCTTGTCTTTACTGTTTTAAAACAAAGGTTGACCTTTTCAATTTTTTCTTTTTTGTCAGCTAAGAGTGAATGGATATCATCTACAAAAACGGCAGTTGCTTGATACAACATTTGATATTGATCCATATAATAGTTTTCAATGGAAAGAAAGTGACTTTCTTGGATATAGCTTTGGCTTTCTGACATCACAACTACCATCACATCTAATCCTTCTGTACTCTGGAGTAACTGTTGCAAAAAAATTAGCGGTAGACTTACCTGATAAATCATTCTTTCTTCTTGCAAATCATAAATCACTGCTCCACTTTCTAAAATAGCATATTGTAAGGAAGCTAAGTCTTGACGGTAGGGTTTTATTTCTGAAAGTGGACGTCCGGTAGCTAACACTACTTGTTTTTTTGCCTGGATAGCCTGGTTAATAGCTTTTAGACTGACTGTCAAGATTGTTTGTTGGCTTGTTAGTAGAGTTCCATCCATATCAAAAGCAATCAACTGATACATGTTATCTCCTTTCTGTTAGGCACGCGTGTTGAATGGGGCTTGAGCGACGATAACATTGAATTCGTCTGAAGTTGCGGAACCTTTAAAAAGAATCTATGGCTACTAGAATTTTCATGCTTTCTTCCCTATATTATTCCCCTTCTTTTCTATTTATTATAGCACGCTCTTTAAACTCTAGCAGTCTAAAAAATGCTTAAGGCAGGTCTGCCTTAAGCATTTTAACTCTGAAATAGTGTATTTCGTACTTCTAGTCCCCTATAACCGTGATGTGATAGTGGCGCTTACGCTCTCTTGTTCTGTCAAAATCAACCAAGTAAAGGTAACCCGTTTTCCCCACATTCCATTTGCCTGAGGTAACAGCAATGGTTTGACTAGATCCTAATAAACTTGCTTTAAGGTGGGCATCAGCATTCCAAAGAGCTCTTTTATCACCGTTTGGTAGCCAATCCTCAGGGTTTTTCCAAGCCAAAACAGCCTGGTAGTGAGCTGGCCCTGGATAATGGTAAGACTCTTTAGCAAGATGCCTTGGAATAATTCTTTCTAATTGCTCTGATAAATCTAAATTGAGAAAGTCATCTCCCTCATCATCTTTATCATGAGTATATTCTTCAAAGAAAACCGAACAAGTCGTATGTGGGGTAGTCACCACACAAATTCCTGTTTGAATAGAACTAGCTGCAATGACTTGTTTGACTACTTCCGAGATGTCATGATAACTATCACGATTAGCCACTGTCTCCACTGAAAATTCTTTTTGATAAACTGTCATTGGAACTCCTTTTAGAGAGCCTTTTGTAAGGCTGCTATCATGTCTTGAAACATTTGTTTGGGTGATGTTGCTTTCACGATACCACTAGTACAGCCTGTGCCATCTGCACCTGCCTTGATCACTTGGTAAACATCATCGGCTTGACTTACTCCTGCAGCCTGCATCATCAAAATATCTGGATTGATAGCTTTGACGGCAGCATTGGTCTCTTGAATATAGGATAAATCGCTAGTTTGGCCAGTGCCAATAAGCGCGGTGGGTTCGCATAAAATAATATTGGGGTTTAAAACGGCAATGGCTCTGGCTTCTGCAACAGAATCTGCACAAACAATCGTTATTAATTCCAAAGCCTTAGCCCTTTCAAGGGCTTGAACTAACTCTGTCAAGGTCATCGGATTTTCGGCATGGTTTAAAAAAACTGCTCTGACACCATTTACCACTAAAGATTCTGGCAAAACCTTCCCCATACCACGGCCAGGCGATATGCGATCCATGTGTTGAGCAGTTACAATGATATGCTTAGTGCGTTTGCTAAGCTCTGCTAATTCGGCGTAAGGCGCTGTCATAAAGATACTGATATCATCAGTGACTAAGCTATCGGCCAACTCTGCTAATTGGTAGAGCTGTTCCCCATATAGGTAGGACTTGGGATTAAAAATAAAGAAATGACGATTAAGATTTGCCTTCATTAACTACCTCCTCTTGTTGTTCCAAAAACATCATAGTAATGGTCTAGAACTTTTTCCATGGCAACTTGCATGGTAGACATCAAACTCGGATAATCAGTAATCTTTGAGTCAAGGCGATGTTGGTAGGCAGCTGCAATTACATCTGAAAAAATATTAATTTTGGCGATACCCTCTCGAGCACATCTAGCTAAATTGTCATCACCTGATGATGACCCACCGTGTAAGACTAAAGGAATGGGCAAAGCTGCTGCAATTTCTGTCAAGCGCTCAAAGTTGAGCTTGGGCTGTCCTCGATAAATACCGTGTGCCGTTCCGATTGAGATCGCCAAGGCATCAACCAGTGTTTGTTCGTAAAAAAGTTTGGCATCTTCTAAGCTGGTATAAATCGAGTCTGTCACCCGATGGTTTTCCTGATTAGCATTGGCACCCACAAAGCCTATTTCAGCTTCAACGGCAACACCACGCGCTCTGGCATAATCAACAATCTCTCTGGTCTTTTTGACATTCTCATCAAAGCTATCCAATGAAGCATCTATCATGACCGAATTAAACCCTAAGTCAATGGCTTTTTTAATAAAAGCACTATCTTGTCCGTGGTCCAAATGAAGAACTACTGGAGTTGATAAGGTTTGTTGGAAATAACGGCCAATGAGCGCTGCCTCTTTTAAGGATAACCACTGACTATGCGACTGGGCAAAAGCTAAAATCAAGGGGAGCTGGCGCTTTTCACTCACGCTGGCATAGGCTTTGGCACTAGCAAAATCAATATAGTTCATAGCAGGCACAGCATAATGACATGCTTTTGCTGCTTGCAATACCTGAGACATATCTGCTTTCATTTTAAGCCTCGATTTCTTTTTTAACCTCTTCCCATAGCTGTTCTGTTCCAATACCTGTTAGTAGCGGCAATCCCATAATGACCTTGTCTTTCACGCTATCTGGAACAACGGTTGTGGAAATAACCACGTCATAATCATCAATATGGTTGATTTCTTCGGCGATTTTTGATTGGAACAGTTGGACTTTATCAGTGTAGCCATTCTCAGCAACCCAAGCTTTGACTTTCCCCATAACAACTGTTGATGTGGCAATTCCTGAACCACACATGACTAATAATTTTTTCATTTGATTACCTCACTTTTCGAATTTGACCCTTTATTGACATAGAAGAGGCCTGCTAACGACACTACCAAGATTAACGTAATGACCAACCAGGGGAGATGATTGGCTGCAAAGATGAAGAGGCCTGTTGGCCATAGGCCACCTTCTGCCATAGCTGTGATACTTGAATGACCATCCAAATTGAATTCGGCAGCCTTAGCCGAAGCTGTGACAAGAGGAGCTGCCCAAGAGGTGAGGTATAAGATTGACACCATGTAAATGGCTCCGCCTATTACCGTCCGAACAATATTTCCTCTAAAGACAGCTGCCATCAGACAGACCACAAAAGGAATAGTTGCTAAATCTCCGAATGGCAAATTCGTATTTCCTGGTAAGATAACAGCTAGTAAAATCGTAATAGGCACAAGCAATAAAGAACTTGATAAAACAGCTGGATGCCCTACTGAAAGAGCGGAATCCATACCAATATTAACCTTGCGTCCTGGGAAATGTTTTTGCACAAAACTGTTGGCCGCTCCTGAGATAGGAGCTAAACCTTCCATTAAAATAGAAAGCATACGTGGCATGAGAAGCATGACTGCTGCTGTCTTAACACCCAATTGCAAGATGCCTTGAACATCATAGCCAGCTAAAATACCGATAACAATCCCAATGATTAGCCCCATAACGGTACTTTCTCCAAAAATACCAAATTTCTTTTGAATACTTTCGGGATCCGCTTCAATTTTGTTAAAACCGGGAATGCGATCAAAAATCCAATTTAAAGGAATAGCTACTAAAAATCCTGGTGCTGACGTTCCATGAGGAAACGTGATGTTAGGAAAACCATAGAATTTCTTAATCGCCGGTGCAATAATATCTGCCAGCAGATAAATCATCACTTGGTAGGCCAACATAGCGTAAAGCCCTAGTGCAAAATGTTGTGTCACCGCGTAAACAAGGGAAGCCACAAAGGCTGCGTGCCAAAAATTCCACATGTCAACCATTAATGTTTTCGTCCACCCGATGAACAGCAAGAAGATATTGATGGCAATTCCAATAGGAATAGCTAAGCTTCCTAGAAGCGTTCCATAAGAAATGGCTGCTGCTGCCGGCCAGCCAACATCTAGAGTGGTTAATTGCAAGCCAAAACGTTCTACCATAGCTTGCGCTGCTTTTCCCAAACTTCCCGACAATAACTCGACAACCAGATTCAACCCAACAAATCCAACCCCGACGGTTAAATCAGCGTTAAAAGCCTTGCGTGCTGGGGTCCCCAAGAGCATCCCGAAGATAAAAATCAAGATAGGCAAGACCACAATGGCACCTAAGTCAATAAAATGTTGCAACAAGTCAAACATAATAACCTCCTATATGATATGATGACGTGACAGTAACTGTAAAACACTTTCTTTTTGATCTGGTCCATAAGCTAATAGGTCATGCACCACATCAGGATTTTGCAATAGCGTAATTAGCTTTTGTAACATATCGACCTGCTCATGCGGATCTTTGATGGCTAACATGATGATTAACCGAACAGAGACAGGCTGGTCATTAGTAGCCATCTGAGTAAAACTTACTGGCTCAGTCAAAGTCATGAGGGCAAGCTAGGTATGATTCACATGCTCACTATCCGTATGCGGAATAGCCACCCCATAATCTTCAAATTGAAGTCCTGTCGGGAAAATAGCTTCCCTATCTATCACCGCTTTGACATAACTGTCTTTGACCGCCCCTGTCGCGACCAATTGATTGCCCAGATAAGCTAGGGCTTGCTCAGCATTCTTAATGTTGTCTACTTGAAGACAAACCACTTCTTCTTGCATCTTAGTCCTCTTCTTTCTTTAGTAATAATTCGATAAATGCTTTTTCATCTGCCGTTTGAGTTAAACTGTCAATGAAGGCTTCATTATCAATTTTGCTATAAAGGTGCACCAGAGCCTCTTTATATAACTCCTCTTCACCTTCTTTAATGGAAATCAACATGACCACCTTGACACGATTCTTGCCCCAAATCACTGGCTCTTTCAAGGTTAGCAACGAGAGCTGCGAACGTCCCACCATTTCTGGATTTGCATGTGGCAGAGCAATTCCAGTATAAACACTGGTGCTGCCCATCTTTTCTCTCTGGAGAATAGACGTGAGGTAACCAGGATTGTCACGATTTTCAGAAAAAGCATGCTGCGCTAAAAAACGTAAACAGTCTTCTTGGCTTGTCAGTGCTTGATGTAAATAAACCTCGTGTTGAATCAAATCCTTTAGCAAGGCTTGTTTGGCATCGTAATCATCATGAACAATAGACAATACCTTGCGATTACCCTTGGTCAAATCTAAATAGAGCTTTTGGATATTATCCAACTCGTCATTGGTTAGAACAGGACTAACCAAGACATAAGGCAGTGGAAAGTCTTTTAGCTGAATAGAGCTGATTAAGATGTCTGCTTGCCTGGCCACTGATGAGTCCAATTCAGATAAATCGACCGGCACCAGATGATCATAATGCGAAATCAATCGCCTCAAGGAACTAATGATTAATTCTGACGTTGCCAAACCATGAGGACACACAATGACAATCGTCAGGGGGGTTTCTAACTTTTCAACCGCTATCTCAAAATAAATGGTTAAAAAGGCAATTTCAGCATCCAACAATTCTAACTGGTACTGATCAGACAACACTTTCGAGGCTAACCAAACCACATGAAATAAAATCGAGTAACGTTTTTTAATCTCTTCTGTAGTTTGATTGGCAATATTGATCCCATTTTTCAGGCGGTAAATCATGGGTCTCAAATAGTTGCTAATCATCTTGACCAAATCTGTATCATGACTCAAATCAAGGCCAGATAACTGTCCCACTCTTTCAATCAGTTGCTTAGTCAATTGCACAAACTGCTGATTTTCCGAAGGAAAACTCTCATAACCCACCGATAAAATCGTTAAAGATAGTTGCTTTACTTCTTCCGGTAATAATGTATCCACAGGTCGATTGAGGGAATAGCTGAGCAAATCACCAGCAAAAGGGTAAACGCCAAACAAGGCCATATCTTGACCAATTGGTAAGGGCTGAGGCCTTAACAAATAGCCCTGCTGATATCTTCTTGTCGCAATTAACAAGTCCAAGATGAGGTAAATCCGGTACTGCTCTGAAATTGTATAAGCATATAAATCAGATGCTTCCTGCACCGCTTTGATGATGCCTTCAACGTTTTCTTGGTCAAAAAAGAAAGCCAACAGGCCGTCAGATTGATGGCTGTTTAGTTGCTCTGCATATTTCTCAATGAGCCGATTACGGAAAAAATGACGGCAGGCTAGCTCATCACCTTCCAAAGAAACGAAACCATTGTGCCTAATCAACTGACAGTTATAATCTGCTAGCTGCATATCAAGCTTTTCAAGGTCACGTCGAATAGAGGTCTCACTGACAAATAAGTCCAACGAAAGATCCAAAATCGAGAGGGAATGCCCAAGCAAAAAGAGAGATTTAAGGTAAACATCCTCACGCTCCCAAAATGAATGGTCCTTATCCGTCGCTTGAACCTGATGGTCCAAAGCCTGACAATTGGAGGAAAACTTGCTATCACTAAATGAACTCCCCCAAAGCAGGTAAAAAACTTCAAATAACTTAACTTTAATATCTTCTTGAATTAAACGAACTACTTATATCTTGGCAAGACCAACAAAAATCAGAACTCAGTAAGTTTCGAATTTTTCAAACAAAAGAACAATATGTTTTTACTTATATAGATACCAAAGGAAACTTAAATAGTCCTCTTCATACTGATTATTTAAATAATAAGATGAAATCAGTTAATAGAAGACATCCTGAACTAGCACCAGTATCTCCTCACAAACTAAGACATACAGGAGCTACTCTTGCTAAAAAATCTAGGCGTTCTCTAGAAGAAATTTCAGAAGTTCTTACTCATAGTGACCAATCCATCACTAAAACCTATATCAATACGACAAATACAGTTGCACAAACGCCAGGTGAAACTGCCTATCGAAACTTAAAAAAGCAATAAGGGTAATCTCAGGGAAATTTTCAGAGAAACTTTTGAATTTTAAGCAAAAAAAGACACCCAAGATAAAAATCTTGAATGTCCAGAAACGTTGATATATCGCTGATAATTAACGTTTTGAGAACTGACTAGCTTTACGTGCTTTCTTAAGACCTGGTTTTTGGTTCACTCCATTATTTAAAGTCAAATCCCTTTAAAATCAACGTTTCTAAAATAAAAAATCACTGAAATTCTTATTTATAGACAAATATTTAAACCTAAACGGTATCAAAAAGGTATCAATTTTCTGTAGTTTCGGAGCTTATAAAATAAACGAAAGCTATCTCAATCAATTGGGATTTTTTTATTGACTTTTTTTATGTATATGAGATAATTAAATAAATTACATAAAGGAGTTACATAATATGGTTACAGTAGAAAAAAATAGAGCTGTCACATTCCAAGCTAACAAAGAATTGGTAAGCGAAGCAATGACAGTATTAAACAAAAAAAATTTAACCTTATCATCTGCTTTAAGATTATTCCTACAAAATGTCGTTGTCACAAACGAGGTTGACTTATTGACGGAAGAGGAGTTAGAGAAAGAAAAACTTTTCAAGCAATTTCAAGCCGAAATCAGCAAAAATATTGAGGATGTTCGTCAAGGGAAGTTTTATACCTCTGAAGAAGTGAGGGCTGAACTTGGACTATAAGAAATATCAGATTATCTATGCTCCTGATGTTTTAGAGAAGCTAAAAGAAATTCGTGATTATATTTCCCAAAACTATTCCTCAACATCAGGTCAGCGTAAAATGGAGCAAATCATTAATGACATAGAAAAACTTGAAGTTTTCCCAGAAGTTGGTTTTGATGCCGATGAAAAATACGGTTCAGAAATCAGCAATTATCACAGTACTAGAGGTTACACCTTAAGTAAAGATTATATTGTCCTATACCATATCGAAGAGGAAGAGAATAGGGTTGTTATTGATTACTTGCTTCCTACTCGAAGCGACTATATGAAATTGTTTAAATAGCAATCAAAAAGCCTTAGCGTAATGCCAAGGCTTTTTGAAGATTACAAATTAACTAGGAGCAAAATTAGTTTGGGCTGTTTAGTAGATAGTCCACAAGGCAGAGCCAACCCTGTATTGATAAACAACACCTTTGAGAAAACTGTTACCAGTCAATCAACCTTCTCCTAATGTAAAAGCTGAGAACCCAGTCGGGAATTTACCTAAGTATACTCAGGAGGCAACACCTCTACCTAATATCTTCAATAAGTATTTTTTGAATGAATTGTTACCAATTCAAACTCAGTCTCAACTTTCTTCCACTCTATCACTTTTTATTACCTTTTGCAAGGCTTTTATAAACATTAATTTGTTCAATCGGTAGCATTGTGTCCATGGTTTTAATTAGTCGATGATAGATTGCGTAACGTGTGTCCGGATTGGAAATATCAGCAATAAAATTTCTATATCCCTTAACATAATCTTCTTCATCAGTTGGCAAAATACCTATCAGCATCTTTGTACTATCTTTTGGATTAACCTCATATCCAAATCTGATATTGTAATTAGCTAGTTCATTTTTTATACGATAAAGCTCTAGACCATTATTGTAAAAATCATTGAATTCTGGGACTTCAAACAATGACGTATCAATGTCTAAATTGTCTTCTGCCACATAAGAATATGTCCACCAAAGTAGGAATAAAAGATTTTTACCGGTGTAGGTAGGTCCTACTCCTCCCATATCTTTTTTTGATAAGTCATGGTCAAAGTAATAAACAATTTTTTTATCTGTCATTTTAATTTCTCCTTGCTCATTTATTCCATGGTTCTCTTGACAACAAGTAACCTAGACTGTTTTAGCCTATGGCGATCGGTCGCCAGTTCTTTAGCCTGACGACTCGACCCCATCTAGTCTAAACTTGCCTAGCTTGTTATCAAGAGACTTTCACGGCATAAAAATAGCTAACTATTACTATCAACCATCTTCTTAACTTGTCTGATTGCTGTTTTAGCTAAACCAATAGGATTTAGAGAGTTTACGATTGATAATGTTTCTCTATAAACCTGTTTAGGCATAAATTCTTTAGCTTTTTCTTTCCAAACAGAGAGGCTTTTATTCAGAATTTTCACTTGTTCATCAAGCATTTTTACTTTGTCCTTTAATTTTCTGTTTTCTTGACTTAATTTGATATTTTTATCAGCTGTCTTACGGTGATTGAGTAATTCTCTAGAAAGGTGATTGTTCTGCGACTGGGCTTTAACCAAGTCTCTTTTTAACTCAGCATTACTAGATGCATGTTTCGAGGCAGTTTGAAATAGTCTATTATAGGTTTCTTTATCCATCTTCAATTTGCCATCAAAGCTTTGTTTTACCAAATCTTCTTTTTGAATTCTATCAAGTTGTAATAGTTCAATGTCTTTTATGTCTTCAATGCTTTCAGCTAGTGACTGTTTCTCTAATTCATACTGCTTCAAATCGCCAACAGCATCCCATTCTTTCGCTTCCAATTCTTTAAGCCTACTTTCTTTATCAGCTATTGTATCGTTAACATTTGAAATCTTATCATCAAGTGCTTTCAATTCTTCATGTTTATCAGCTAGTTTTCTATCAGCGTTATCCAGTAATCGTTGTTTTTCTTTAAATTCAGCAGTTTCCAAATGTTTTTTCTTACTGCCTATTTCGCCACGTTGTAGGTTAAAGCCATGCTCATTAAGGTACTTGGGAAGTTCATCTTGGATTGCTACAAGTTTCTCTTTATTTCCAAACAGTGCTTTTGAACTTAACTTACCATTTTTCATTGGCACGATACCTAAATGCATATGCGGAGTACTTTCATCAAGGTGAACTCTAGCGTAAGCAATATTAGCATCACCATATTTTTCAGCAAAATAATCTTTAGCTGTCTCAAAAAACTCTCGTGTCTGTTTCTCATCTAACGAGTCAAAAAACGTTTTATCTGAAGTAATAATCCATTCGTTACAGAGTATAGCATCTTTACGGACTCCACGAGTAGATAAGCGATTTTCATTGATGTGCTCCTTTATTTGTTTGTGATAATTTTGTGCCTGGTCTCGATTTGTCAGTTCATAATTAAGGTGAGATTTCTCAACGTCAATTTCTTTATTTGAGTGATTTTTAAAAATCCGTTCATTATGATTATAAATAGCCGTCAACTGACCTGACTTGTACTTAGCCATTCTAGCAACAACATAACTCATTTTTAATTCTCCTTTCTCGGCTCAAAAGGTCGCCGAGATGGTGGCGGTAATTGCCACCATGAATAAGCAACCTATTATCTGGATTTCTTCTTAGGGGATCGGCATAACTTCCATGTAAAGTGTAACGCACTACACTTTACTACGTAAATGTGCGTTCTCCGAAGGGTCTTGCAGACAGCTCTTCGCTCCGAATACAGGAGCGACTTCGAACCACCTCTCGAGCCACAAGAGGAGCTTCGATTATACTCGCCGAAGCGAGTAGGGCACTTAAGCAGTGCCCTTGGTCGGACGCTTCGCATTGTCCGACAATTGCCATCAAAAGATGGCAAGCCATATTGCCACTAATAAAGTGATTACCATGACAGCTAAAGCAATAATCAGTAATAGCTTCTGTCGTTCCAAGCTCCGAACATAGTTGAGTAACTCATAATTTTTTTGTACCAAGTTTTGGTTATCCTCAAGTAAAGGAGTTAACTTATCAGCTAGTCTATCTATCCGATATTGCATTCCCTTCTTTTCTTGCTCGAATTCTTCTTGAATATCACCCAGCGTTTTTTCCAGTTCAATGACATCATTCTCAAAATGATAATCTTCAAGTATCTTAATGCCTATCAAATCAAGATTTTCAACCTTTTGGTTGTCTCGGTATAAATGACCTTTCAACCTTTCTTTATATTTTGGAGAGCGTATGCGTTTATAGATAGATTGGCTACTAACTCCTAGACTATCAGCATAATCTTTTATTCTCATTTTTGACCTCGTAACTCCTTGATAATACTGAATTTTCAACAAAAGGGTTGAAAGCTATTTTTGTCTATCCTACCCCCATAATAAGCGAGCTGATTTTCTAGTCTTAGTCTTTCATGCTTCAACAAGTCTTTCAGCAAACCTAAATAATCAATATCTGATGTTTGATAGGTTTCTAAAATCTTTTTGTATTTTGCTCGTGTGTTTCTGTGTAGTTGCTTCCAGAGATTTTTATCTCGTGTAAGAGCTACAAGATAGATCTGAGTTTCAACAGGTAAACCTTCAAATTTGAATGGTTTAAAAACAACAGTATTGATAACCTCGAATATCTCCTCAACTGAACGACTTCTTAACTGAAATTCCAATCGCCACCAATGCTTAAATTGACTTGCAAATTCCTTTTCTTTGTCAGTCCCATTTTCTAGTTGCTCTTTTTTCTTGTTATACAGCCTAACCTGTTTTTCCGAGCGAGAAGCACCTAAATACTTCGTTTCTAGTTTTCCAGTATCTGAACGAAATTCTTTGGTCGCAGTGGGGCGCCCTTTTTTCTCTAGCACAAACTCACTACAATCAACCTCAAACAAATCAAAAGCTAAGTCAGCACGAGATATTGAAATATCTTCAAGATATGGTATAATAGTGTCTATAATTTCAGTATCTACTGAACGGAGTTTATTAGGGTTGAACTCCAAACGGAAAGGGCGAGCATTAAAGGCTTGTCCTTTTATTTTGTCATATTCCATGTGGAGCACAACTTGACCTCCATCCTTTGTGTAAGCTCTGAACATATCAGTCATAGCAGTTTGAATAATAATAGCTGTATGACCTTCAACCAATCTTTTTAAGCCTAGGAGCTTGTATGATTTGATGTAAGCTGTTATCGTAATATTGTCTAAGCTGACTTTTAATTCCAAACAAGACTCCTTTCTTTTCTTGGTCGCCTATCGGCGCCAATTTTTTTGACTGCGTAAAGGCCTACGTAAAATGACATTCTCGGGGGAGCAACCCCGAGCCGACCCCTTCGGAGTCGAACCATTTTCATTTTGCTCCAGCCAAACTTGCCAAAAAACGGGTGTAGTAAATGCACATCAAATGTGCACATAGCGGGCTGTTAGAGGGCGCCCTGTTATAAATTTTTCAGAACCCCAATAAATCTGACCTCAAATCTCTGTTTTCAAAATATTTTCATAGTTATTTTCATAAATATTTTTGACTAGAAATTTTGTCAATCCAACACAGATTTTTTGAAAAAGTCTTCTCGGTCAACCAAAAATATTTTGAGGATTTTTTCGATAATCTCATTAGGAGGTACCTGTTTATTTTTCTTGTAGCTAAAGAAACGGTCTTTAGCTTTTTTGATTTCTCCTAAATCGTCGGACACATCAGCAAACAGTAACTCATTCAGTTCAAACCAACGTAGCTCTGATTGCTTACGGAACAATTCAAAGTTTTTCCAGAATAGACGTCCCTCATCTAACTGCTCCATCTTTCTCATCAGCTGAATTCTTTCAATTTTCCGATATTCTTTTGGCAAGAGTACCGTCACATAGTCAAGGGACATGTTCGAATAAATAACCTCATCTGTCACAACAATGGGAAGCTTCAAGGTGCTATTGACATCTTTTAAAATCTTTCGAACAAATTGACTGAGGGTAATTTGTGTATTCAGCTTGTATTTCAACATCTTAGTGCTTAGTAATTCAAATATATCGGTCGACCTGAATAGCCATTCCATCAGTGTTTTAGCATCTATATCTTTGCTTGAGAATGCTTGATAGTCAATCTGATAGCTATCCAATCGCGACTGAATAGCTTGGTTAAGTGTTATATCTTTTCCAAAATAAATCTTTATCATTGCTTATACCTCGTTGATATAGGTTTTGTAGGGTAAAGAGTAGCCATAAAAAACATCTACTCTTTCTCGTTCAATCAAATTAACTTCTTCCAGTCGTTGCATAATATCTATCATTGTCGTTCTGCTGCAAGAAAACATTTTAGCTAATTCAATCAGTTTAAAATTTAGATATATACTGCCATCAGTATCTATCCAACCTTTTTCAGGAGCTTCTATCTGTCTATCTTTCAAGACAGCATAGACTAAAATATCTCTCGCAGATAGACTACTGTAGAAATCATCTTGCAGTAAAACTTTCGGGATAAGATAGCTGTCGTTATCATAGTCCATAGTTCTTACCTCCTATCTCTCTCCACACCATATCCCAAGTAGAAGCAAGGGAACATGCAACACAAAAGTTAAAGCTCCCAAAAACCAACGTTCAACTAAAAAGAAAAATATTGATAGTATCAGCACAATATAAGTGAACAATCCAACATCAAGAAAGATTGTCCCATATTCCAAACGAAGACCACCAAAACCATTTCTAAGTATCTTTTTTCCTGTCAAGTCTTCTAAATTATTTTTATCCATGCCAAATTTCCTATCTTTCAAATTGTTGTAGCCATTGAGCGACCTTGCGCTTATCGTACAGAGTCACTCCGTCAATAACCATATGTGGCATGCCTGCCTTTTGCCATTTGACAATAGTTGTCGTTGAGACATCTAAAAAACGGCACAAGCCAGCCATACGAACCATAGGCTTATATAGCTCTTTGTCCTCAAGGGCTTTTTCTATTGCTTTTTGAACCATAGTGTCATAGCGAGCCAGTAACTTCTTTTCAGTTACTTTGGGGAGCTGAATGGTAAATCCTTCTGTCATTTTGAGTTCTCCTTTTTGTTAAAATCGTTTTTAAGCTCTGAAACACTTGATTACAATAAGCGTTTCAGAATTTAAATATCTTCCTAGGGTAAATATACCAGAGAAGATTTTTAATCTGTTATTTGTGATTGTAGAATCACGTTTCAGACTTAGAATGTAATCTTGCCATTCTTTTCCTTGCCTCCTCTCTTTGTTCTTCAGTCATTTCACGTTTAACTCGTTTTCGAACAAATGGAGAAACCATATAATCATCAAGATTTGTCAATTTAGCATGAATCCATATAATGCGGTCGTCTTCTTTCTCTTGACCTAAAATCTGACAACTATCGATAGTTTTCATGATTTTAGTAATGTGTTTCCTAACATTACTCTCAAAATACCAACAGTTATCCATTTCATCATAACGGACAATCGTTTCTCGTTCTTCTAGTGTGTAAGCCATAGCTGACCCCTTTCTCTATTTTATAAGCTCCGAAACGCACTTATTTGTACGTAAATCAATATTATCATACATTTTTGTACTAAGTCAAGTGTTTTATGTACAAATTTGTACAATAGTGTTAAAATATATTAAAAAATACCCGAGGAGTAACTAATGAACAGTATAGATCCATTCCAAAAATTTCCAAATCGAATTGGAGAGCTGATTGATGCAAGCAACAAAACATTGAAAGAAATTAGCAGAGAGACCAATATCAATTACGAAACTTTATCAGCATATAAGCGACAAGTCAGACATCCCAAAAAAGAGAATGCTAAAATCCTTGCCGACTACTTTGATGTCTCCGTCCCTTACTTGCTAGGGCTTGATGACAATAGACAGATACTAGATTTTGCTGGAGAGGGGATTGCAAAAGGTATCATTGAAAAAATTAAAGGTCGAAAGACACTTGATATGCTTTTGACCTCAACTCCATATCTGGAAGAAAATGTAGACATCATGAATGATATTATTAATAAAAAGGTTTTAGACTCATACATTGACTTTCTGTATGAAGGAAAATATCCTCCAGCAGTCATTGAATTTATCAAAGATGTTATCAAGAATCGTTTTGATGATATTCCAGCACTAGCAAACAGAAGCAGTGATAAAAATAGCGAGTACCATTTTCTATGGGAAGCTTGGGAAAAAGAACCAAGAAGAAAAGAACGATTGGAACAGACAAGGAAGAAATGGAAAGAGCAAGGTATCCCTATATTTAAATCTTGGAAATAGAATAGACAGCAAGTTTCTTTATTTTATAAGCTCCGAAACCTTAGAAAAATAAAAGAGAAATTACAGTGTCCATTCACAAATACCCAAGTAAAAAAGCCAAAAATGGCTATTTATATTTAGTCAAGGTCTACATGACAAAAGACGGTCAACGTGCAGACCATATCAAGCGTGGCTTTCGTACTCGAAAGGAAGCCAAAGACTACGAAGCTAGGCTCATTTATCTTAAGGCTTCAGGAAAACTAGAAGAATTTATCAAGCCTTCTCAGAAGTCTTATCAAGAGGTGTTCGAGAAATGGTATCAAGCCTATCAAGATACGGTAGAGCCAACAACTGCTTCACGCACCCTTGATATGTTTAGACTTCACATTCTGCCAGTCATGGGAGAATTGTCTATAAGCAAAATCTCCCCCCTAGACTGCCAGAACTTCATCACAGAAAAAGCTAAGGTATTCAAGAATATCAAGCAAATCAAGTCTTATACTAGGAAGGTCTTTGATTTTGCAATCAAGATGAAACTGCTTAAGCATAACCCTATGACAGAAATCATTATGCCAAAGCGGAAAAAGACACGGATAGAAAACTATTGGACAGTTCAGGAACTTCAAGAGTTTTTAGCCATAGTGCTTCAAGAAGAGCCTTACAAGCATTATGCACTGTTCAGGCTACTAGCCTACAGTGGCTTAAGGAAAGGCGAGCTATACGCTCTTAAATGGGCTGATATAGATTTTCAGAGTGAGACACTAAGCGTCAATAAAAGCTTAGGACGATTAGACGGACAGGCAATCGAAAAAAGCACTAAAAATGATTTCTCAGTAAGAAAGATTAAGCTAGACAGCGAGACTATCTCTATTCTGCAAGAATGGAAAAGCATAAATCAAAAAGAAAAGGCACAACTAGCAGTTGCACCCCTTTCTATCAAGCAAGATTTTATATTCACTTACTGCACACGTACAGGCTCAATAGAGCCACTGCATGCAGACTATATCAACAATGTTCTATCACGAATTATCCGGAAACATAGCTTAAGGAAAATCAGTCCTCACGGTTTCAGGCATACCCATGCAACCCTGATGATTGAGATTGGAGTTGACCCAGTAAATACAGCAAAAAGGCTAGGTCATGCAAGTAGTCAAATGACTTTAGACACCTATAGCCATTCAACAAATAACGGAGAAGATAGGTCCATCAAACAATTTGCGGACTATCTCAAAGCAAAATAACAGTCAAAAAAGATGTAGAAGTTTTTCCAACACGGTATCAAAAAAGGTATCAAAAACAAAAAACGACAAAAAAAGCACTTTGCAAGAGACTTGCAAAATGCTTGTGAACGTTGATGTAAAGCCGTTCTTAACGTTTTGAGAACTGACTAGCTTTACGTGCTTTCTTAAGACCTGGTTTTTTACGTTCAACCATACGTGCGTCACGTGTAAGAAGGCCAGCGCGTTTCAATGAATCGCGGAAGTCTGGGTCTACTTGAAGAAGCGCACGAGCGATACCATGACGGATCGCACCTGATTGTCCACCGTAACCACCACCAACAACGTTTACGAAAACGTCGTATGAACCTTCAGTTGATGTAACTGCAAAAGGTTGGTTGATGATCAAGCGTAGGTCAGCATGTGGGATGTATTCTTCTACATCTTTTTTGTTAACAGTGATTTTACCAGTACCTGGAACCAAACGAACGCGTGCAACAGCGTTTTTACGACGGCCAGTACCTGCATATTGTGCTTGTGCCATTATTTAATGCTCCTTTCCTCTTAGATAAGTCCTGAGATGTCAAGTACTTCTGGTTGTTGTGCTGCGTGAGTGTGCTCACCGCCAACGAAGACTTTCAATTTCATACCTTGTGCACGTCCAAGAGTGTTATGTGGAAGCATGCCTTTAACTGATTTTTCAATCAAGCGAACTGCGTTTTTAGAGCGAAGTTCACCAGCAGTGATTGATTTCAAACCACCTGGGTACATTGAGTGAGTGTAGTAAACTTTATCAGTCGCTTTTTTACCAGTTAATTTAACTTTTTCAGCGTTGATAACGATAACGAAGTCACCTGTATCAGTGTGTGGTGTGAAAGTTGGTTTGTTTTTTCCGCGAAGTACGCTAGCAACTACTGCAGAAAGACGTCCAAGTGGCACATCAGTTGCGTCAACAACGTACCATTTGCGTTCAACTTGGCCTGGTTTAGCCATGAAAGTTGTTTTGTTCATGATTTCTCCTATACGAATTCGTAATATTTGTTTACAGGGTGATGGGTGTTCCGTCCCATCGAAGGTATTTGGAAGGTTCCGGGGCCTTTCAAATGGGGTAAACAATACCGCCTACTATAATATCAAACTTAACAGGCTCTAGTCAAGTGCTTTAGCTATTTTTATTGGATTATTTTTTCTTCGCAAGTTGTCGAAAACTTCTAAAATGAACTTAGCCACTTTTTAGGTATGAAAAAAGCACCTCTAAGAGGTATACTTGTAGTTCACCACAAACACAAGGAAACTCAAAAAGATGCAAGATTATTATACACCAAAAGGCAAACAATTGACAATCCATGAGCGTCGGCAAATTCAACGCTGGAAGCTGGAAGGTTGCTCTAATCGTGAAATTGCTCGCTTACTAGGTAAGGCCCCCCAGACCATTCATAATGAAATCAAGGGAGAATTGGTTAGGCAACAAGTTCGTAAAGGAAAGTTTGAAGCCGTTTATTCTGCTCAACATGCTCAGTTGGTCTATCAAGAAAATCGCAAGCGTTCTGTTAGACCCATTAGACAGCGTAAGCAAGATAGGGCGGCTATTGAACACTACATGCGTCAGAACTATTCCCCTGAGATGATAGTTAAAGCTAAGAGAGTTCAAGTCCCTGTATCTACCATCTATTACTGGATTCATCATGGGAAATTAAGTCTTGGTAAGGAGGCTATGCTTTATCCGAGAAAGGCTAAGCAGGCTAGAAAACATGCCAGTCCTTATTTTAAACCCGCAGGAAAGAGTATTGAACAACGCCCAGATAGCATTAACCAGCGTCTTGAAGCTGGGCATTATGAGATTGATACAGTCATTCTGACGAGGGCTAAAAATCAATGCTTACTCACCCTAACGGACAGGAAAACACGTCATCAGCTGATTCGATTAATACCGGATAAGTCTGCTCAAGCCGTCAATGAAGCTCTTACGGGGATTCTAAAAGACTACACCGTCAACTCTATCACAGCAGACAACGGGACAGAATTTTCTCGCTTATCAGATGTCTTTCCAGCAAGTGACATCTACTATGCCCATCCCTATGCGTCATGGGAGAGAGGCACTAACGAAAACCATAATCGCCTGATTCGCAGATGGCTCCCTAAAGGTACCAAAACAACGACCCCTAAAGAAGTCGCTGCTATTGAACATTGGATCAATCATTATCCTAAACGACTCTTCAACTACAAGTCGCCAGTAGAAATGTTAAAACTGGCTAACTTCAACTTGAAATTTGGCACGCAAGTTGTCAAGTCAAGTGCAACCAGTTCATAGATAACTAGAGTTCCAGAGGTTAAGCTGTTCGGGCTAGCTCAAACAGGAATGTTGAGGATTGATATTGAAGAAGTCGTCTTGGGCGCTCATTGATGGCTGTAAGATAATTGTCAAGTTCTTCAGAGGTTAGTGGATTAAGTGAGATTCCTTTAGGGACATATTCTCTGAGGAGGCCATTGAAGTTCTCGTTTGTTCCTCTCTCATGTGAAGAATAGGGATGTGCAAAGTAAACGTCAACAGCTTCTAGGTTTGAGAGTAAACTAAACTCAGAACCATTATCCGCTGTGATGGATGCAATAGGATACTGACTGATGAAATGCGTGACAGCGCGGTTAATGGTTTGGGACTGCTTGTCTTCTAGCTTAACTCCTAGTGCATAGCGTGTCTGGCGCTCTACCAAAGTCAACATAACAGCTTCACCTTTGGTTTTCTTGCCGAGAATCAAATCAATCTCCCAATGCCCAAATTCAGAACGATCATTAATATATTCTGGACGTTCTTCGATAGATTTACCTAAAGTCTTCTTATTCGTCTTCATGACTTTCTTAGAACGTTTTCTGATACTAACCATCTTAGGCAAATCGATTGGTTTAATAGCTAACAACCCCTCTTTGATATAACGATAAATCGTTTTGGTATAGGGGACGACTTCTTCAGGATGGTTTACTTTGTAAGTCTGAACAAAACTATCCACACTATGGAGACGAATGTTAGCCGTCAAGGCAGATTCTAATTGTGCAATGAACCTAGCGGAGCAGCCATTCAATTTGAGGTAAGAACTCTTTTGACGATTGGTTTCATAGACACGTTATCCACTATCAGCAAAATAGGCGTTGAAGAAGGTTTGTTTTCCATTCTTATCCTTTACCTGTTCTACTGAACAACGTTTTATTTCTCGGCAGATTGTAGAACAGTGACAACCCAGGAGTCGAGCAATATCAACGGGTTGCTCTCTCATTTTAAGATAAGCAGCAATTTCACCCCGTTCTGTGGCTGAAAGATGAGAATAGGAGGATTTTCTGGTAGAATTAATATTAGACATGTTCATCTGCTTTCCATACTGAATTGGGGAATTCTAGTATATCAGACAAACATGTCTTTTTTGTTGCACTTCATTTTACAACGAGGGGATTATTTTTTCTTTCGTTTTTGGGGAATGGCATAGCTGCTCTGCTGATGTTAATGGGTATCATCAACCTCCCAAAAAAGGTCATCTAAGGTCTTATCAAGCACTCGACAAATGGCAATGCAAAGATTAATCGTTGGGTTGTAATCACCTTTTTCAACAGCGGCAATCGTTTGTCTGGAGACGCCTACTAAATCTGCTAGAGCTTGTTGAGACAAATCCTTGCCTGCACGCGCTGCTTTTAATTTGAGGTTCTTCATTCATCTGCCTCTTTAGCATCTAGATAATGACGATAGAGAATACTAGCTCCCATACTAAGAAGCGTTATTCCTAACACCATCAGATACCCACTGTCGCCAGCCTTGAAAAAGCTTCCCATTTTAAACGGTCCTGTCATCATCTCTCTTACTGCCAAGCCTATAACGACTAAGCTCATTCCTGTTGCTATCGTCCCTATCAGTACTCCTTGTTTTCCAAAGCGCCTATCCACAAATGGGGAAGCACCGTTGAGGTTACAATATGTCGTTTGAACTGCCAACCCTCCCCATAAAGCCAACGTAAAGAGGAAGCTTGCAGATACCACTCCCTCTGTGAATCGGCTAATAAAGAGTGACAGCCAGACAACCACAATCATAAACCAAAAACCAATAGTGTATCCTTTGAGAAGAATCTGTTTTTGGCGTTCATCATATTTGGGCAGCTTCTGATCTTCCTTTACCTTAGAATCTAGTACTTCCTTGCTGTCTAGTCCCGTTTGGAGCTTTTTCGCTGTCTTTAGTCCCCATACCAACAATATGAGAAAGCTAGTCAATATAACGGCTGCACCTCCAAATAAATAACGTTGAAAACTGGTTGTAGCCAGCAATGTTGCTACTATCACAACTAGATCCATCACTGCTGTTATGACAATGAAACCCCATTGCGACTTAACGAGATTTTGTTTGCTATCAAGCATGATTTATTTCTCCTTCGACCTCTTATATGACATAGTATAAAATTTTTTGGATATTTTGTCAACTATATTTTACATTTTGATTGATTTAAGTATCAAAAAAGAATTGAAGATTTCTCTTCAATCCTTATAACTGATTAACGGGGATTCTGCCCAATAACAAAAACTGCCAAGGTGTTTGGCCCAACGTGAGCTGAGATAACTGGTCCAAGTGGCATCATAAGTACGTCTCTAATAGCCTCACGTGCTAGAAGTTGCTCTCGTAACTTCTCAGCACCCTCTTGATCACTGGTGTAAGACACAATCACCGTCGAATCCGCAATATCTTTTTCCACTTGCGCTACCATTTCTTTGATAGCTTTTTGACGGCCTCGAATCTTTGCGATAGGAACTAATTTCCCTTCTGCATCAATCCACAAAAGAGGCTTGATACTGGCCAAGCTACCTAGAAAAGCAGAACTTTTTGATAACCGTCCACCGCGCATCAAATGAAAGAGATCATCTACCAAGAAATAAGTGCGTAGTCGAGGTAAGATATCTTCAATGAGCACTTTGGTTTCGCTAATCGTTTTGCCACTATCTCTAGCTTCCGCAGCTAGAATCGTTAAATAACCTTCACCGCCTGAAGCAGCCAAAGTGTCAACAACTTCTATCACGGCATCTGGATAATCGTCTAACACCATATCACGAGCCATCATAGCACTGTGATAGGTTCCTGAAAGGACTGATGAAAAAGCTAAATACAAAAGAGGCTTTTGATGCTTCGCATGCTCTCTGAAAACTGCCTCAAACTCTCCCACATTAATTTGACTGGTTTGAGGATGACTGCCTGCTTTCATTTTTTCCAAGAGAGAATCACTCCTAAGGCGATCTGGCCCTACCGTTTCATACACCTTACCATCACATGTAATGGTTAATCCCATAAGAACTATATTATGGTCGTCCGCCCAAGAAGGGCACAAATCCGCAGTGGAATCTGTCATTAAAGTAAAAGTCATGGCGTCTCTCCTCATTAGATGTTCTTATTTAGTTTGAACATCAAATTATTATCGCCTTATTCTATCAAAAAAACTCGCACTTGGCGAGTATAAAACTATCAATCCTCTAAATGCGTCATGAAGTCTTTTAATTGATTCATTTGACTTTGATCAAATGGTCTCAGTTTGGGTGTTTTTAAGTCAATTGCCTGAGCCATTTTATCTAAATCAGCTTTGACAGTATTAACCCTCTGCTCTAACTCTCTAGCAGTTACTCGCAGGGCACCTTGGGAGAAAATGGTCCACTGTTCATTCAAATCACTGGTTGCCACTTCTACTAAGTGAATCGCAGTGTTTAACTCTGCAGCCATGCGTTCAATGTAAGCATCTGCCGTTTCTTCTTCTTCGGTAAACACAACGGAGATTTTGTATTGGTCGTAACGCTGTCTCAATCCTGGCACATATTGAGCATCAAAAACACAAATAATGTTAATATTCTCAAAATGGGCATAATGGTTAAGCTTTGTTAAAAGTATGTTACGTGCCTGATCTAGCTGATTGGTTTTAAATAGTTGACGTGTAGATTGCCAAAAAGCAATCATATTATAACCATCAACTAACAAAATACGTTTTTTCATTAGTTATAGTCTATTACGGAAAACTTCATACATCAAAATAGCTGCCGCGACACTAGCATTTAGGCTTTGTACATGACCATTCATCGGAATCGTAATCATCTCATCAACCTGTTTTTTAATGTTAGCCGAAATCCCTTTCCCTTCATTTCCAATAATCAGGGCTAACTTCCCGCTGGTATTCCAACGATGCGAGGGTGTTCCATTCATGTCTGTACCAAATGTCCAGAATCCTTTTGCTTTCAGCTTATCCAGCGTTTGACTGAGATTAGTTACACGGGCAATCGGAACATGCTCCACAGCTCCTGTTGACGTTTTTGAAACAACCGGTGTGACTCCGACGGCACGATGTTTAGGTATAATCACCCCACACACATTGGTCGCGTCAGCTGTTCGCAGAATAGACCCTAAATTATGAGGGTCTGTCAAACCATCTAAAATCAAAATCAAAGGGTTGTCTTCTTGCTCTGCTTTTTCTAAAATCACATCCAACTCGGTATAAGCAAAGGCTGATACCCTAAGGACAAAACCTTGATGAACTGCTCCTTCTGTCATTTCTGATAAGGTTTTCTTAGGGGTCCAGGAAATAGACACCTTCTTCTCAGTGGCTAAACGCTTGATGTTATCAACGTTTTTTCCTCTTAAATCCTCTTGGATATAGAGTTTGTTTCCTGTATTAGCATGGAGACTTTCTGTCACAGCATGGACACCATAAACGATGTCGTTTGTTTCAATAGTATCTTTATCTTTCATAGTTCTTATTATACCACGGATGCCTCAAAATAGATGTGTCAGCTCATTTATTTTCGCTTAGCGACTTTTTGGATAACAAGAAACAAGCTCAAAGCAACGACTGCCACTAAACCTGATAAAAGCCAAGGAAATCCTTTTTTAGGTTCCGTCTTCTCTTCTTCTCGATCTGCTAACATTTTAGTGCCTTGGTTTTTATCTTCGTGAGTACCTGAAGTAACCTTAGCAGATGCTGCTTTTTGAGAAGTATTCCCTTGGGTTGTTCTTGTTATTTGCTGGTTAGCATTGCCATTTGTCCCTGAAGCCAAGTCTGACTGCTGCCCATCAGTTGTAGTGCTAGCAGTAGACTGGTTGTTTTGGTTGGGTGTTGTGGTCTTTTTGTCATTGCTTGTTGGGGATTTTTTAGCTTTAGTCTGATCAAAATGAACAGCTGTCGATTGACCACTAGTCACCGCTTCCTTGTCCTGAACACTCACCGCAACACGGTAATCATTGCTTTTTAGACCAGTTAAATCAAACCAGGCTGTAAATCGACGTTGTCCTGGTGTCATGGTATAAACCCAGCTGGTAATGGTATTGCCATTGGCATCTTGAAGCATAACAGTTGCTTGAGCAGATTGACTAACCGGTTGCTCGGTCGCAATAGTTGCGTCAATATACGGTTCATTTCCACGCATACTTGCGTCTACATTAACCTGATTAGTTTTGGTTTCTGCGGTCACCTTGTCTGGTTGACTGTCCTCTGCATAGACAGCATAAGGTGAGCTTACAGATAAAACAGAAGCTATAAGTAAAGTGGTTGAGATTAATCCAAGTGATTTTTTTATAGATGTCATAACAGGGGTCTCCTCTGTGTTTCGTTTTTTTACTCTTTCATTATAATCTATTCGAAAATTTTTGCAATAGTTTTGTGTCTTTTTTGTTAAAAATATTTCAAATATATTACAATTATTTCTTTAAAAAGTCAACAAGTTCCTCTAAGAGAATTTGTCTATCATGTCCTCAAAAAATAGTATCACTGTTTGCATTCTATGAGGCATAAGCGGATCCAAACTCATACGTTACGCCCAATCAAAAACGCCAGAAACATGACATTTCTGGCGTTCGGAGATTTTAAGACCTAGGTTAAAAATTTAGTAAGGCGTTGCTACCGTCCGTGCTACCTAAGTCAAGTATCATAAAAAATAATAACTTTGAAGAGAGTAGACTTTTTCTTCAGTCTGAATCACCTTTAAAGAGCTTCTCTTTAGTCGTCAACCCATTCTTTAATGGTTGCTTTATGGTCAATCATGCTTTGAAGGGCGTATTCCAAAATAAGAATAATAAAAAGCGTCAGTAAACTGCCTATGAACACACCTAAAAAGCGAACGGTTAAGACAGAATGTCTAAAAGAATTCGACAGCGCCATTAAAATAATCACTTGAGGATTGGTAAAGAAATTAGCAATCGTATACTGTCTGGGCATATAGTATTCGGTTAAAAAATTAAAGAGGACTAGCAGCAAAATCAGATAAGTAACACTGACATGAAGCTGGATAATACCTAGTCCAATCACAATACCGACTATCGTTCCTAGAACACGTCCGATTGTTCTTTTCTTGATGTGTTCTAGATGCTCACCAGACAAGACAGCTGCTGAAGAAATTAAGACCCAATAACCTCCTTTATCAATTAACAGGTAGGCAATATAACTGGTGACAAATAAAATGCTGGAAAAATGACTAGCTTTTACTAAAACTGTGGGGTCCTTGGTTAACATGAGTTGGTAGCGCTGCTTTAACGTTAGTCTTTTTGGGACGTAAGACCACAAGGAAAAAGGTAAGTTTAACAGTCGTGAAATTTTAACACCTACTATAACGGAAACCACTACTCCCAGAAGAAGTCCCCAAACATGATAGGTTAGAATCTCATAAAGAGGTTTTTGAAAATTGTAACCCGTAGCAAAAACCATTAACACAAAAAATAGTCTGGCTTAGGAATCTGGTAAAGTTTAGTGATTAAAAAGGCCCCAAACGACAAACTAGCTGTGACAAAAGGCAGTAACCATGGGGAATAAGCTGTGCTTGCTCCTAAGAGAAACGCTACTAATAAAGCCAATCCATGTAAGGAAATAGCTTTGACATTATAGTAAACCGAGCGGTCTTGAAAAGCTAAAAAAGCAAAAGCTCCCAGTACTCCTAATGTCCCTAGCGTTAAATTATGTATCAGCACAGCAATCATCATGACAATTCCTGTTGACAGGGCTGCTCCTATTGGTTTTAAATAGCTAGCTTGCATTAAATCCTCCTCAATATTATGTCATCATCATTAGTTCTATGCCACTAGCAAAAATAGCATACACGATTATTTTGAAACAATGAAAGAGAGCCTCCTAGGAGAACTCTCGCGCATGGTTATGCATTCTTTTCCACATAGGTGATACACCATGTAATCAATTCTTCTAAACGAGCCTTTTGGTCAGTCATATCAAGATAGCCCATGACGGCCTCAAATCCTGTTGACATCCGATAAGTCACCACGTCCGCATTTTTAGCTTTGGTGTGACTGTTGGTGTTGCGACCACGTCTGTAAATGTCTTCTTCTTTTTCGGTCAATAGCTGCGCTTCTAACATAGCCTGAATCAGATTAGCTTGTGCCTTTGCAGAAACGTATCTCGTTGCTAAATGGTGTAGCTGGCTAGGTTTCGTTTTGCCTTGAAAAATCAAATGGCGGCGAATATAGTAGGAATAAACCGCATCCCCTTCAAAGGCTAAGGCAATGCCATTGATCAAATTCACATCAACTGGATTAGTCACGTGTCCACCTCACACCATCTTTGGTATCTAGCAACTTGATGCCTTGAGCTGCTAACTGATCTCGGATAGCATCAGCTGTGGCAAAATCACGGTTTGTGCGTGCTTCTTGTCGCTTGGCTATCAAAGCTTCAATATCCGCATCCAGAACTTCCTCCTCAAAAACAATCCCAAATACGGCTAAGATTTTTTCAAACGCTTCTTTAACCATTCCAGTGTAAGAACCAGAATTAATCCACTTAGCCATGTCAAATACTACGGTAATACCATTTGCTGTGTTAAAATCATCGTCCATAGCGTCTTGGAAAGCTGTGACAAAGCGTTTTAGCTCTTGCTCATCTGCCGTTTCTGTCAGAGTCTGTTGGAAAGTGTTTTTGAGGTATTTGAGATTGACTTCCGCATCACGAATAGCCTTATCTGTGAAATTAATTGGTTTTCGGTACTGTTGTGTGGCAAGGAAAAAACGTAAAACCTGACCATCAACGGTTTGTAACATGTCATGAACGGTCACAAAATTACCTAGTGACTTGGACATTTTTTCATTATCGACATTGACAAACCCGTTATGCATCCAATAGTTAGCAAAAGTCTTGCCTGTTTTAGCCTCAGATTGAGCAATTTCATTGGTATGATGAGGAAATTCCAAATCAGCGCCACCACCATGAATATCGATGGTGTCACCAAGAATTTCAGTAGCCATCACAGAACATTCAATATGCCAGCCTGGACGACCAGATCCCCAGGGGCTATCCCATGAAACCTCACCTGTCTTAGCTGATTTCCAGAGGGCAAAATCTAATGGGTTTTCTTTCAAACTTGTCTCAGCATCTGTCCGACCGCTTGCTCCAACTTCCAGTTCTGAGAGGGTTTTATTAGCTAGTTGGGCATAATGCTCTGATTTTTCTACCCGAAAATACACATCACCAGCTACTTCGTAAGCAAAGCCTTTTTCGATAAGTACTTGGACAAATGAAATGATTTCAGTCATATAATCCATAACACGCGGATTTTGCGTAGCTGGTTTAACACCAAGCGCCTTGGTATCTTCCATAAAAGCTGCAATAAAGCGATCTGACAACTCTTTTGGAGAAACACCTGCTTGTGCAGCTGCTTTGATGATTTTATCATCCACATCCGTAAAATTGGAAATGTAATTGACCCGATAACCGGCGTATTCAAAATAACGTCGAATGGTGTCAAAAGCGACCGCTGATCTAGCATTTCCAATATGAATATAATTATAGACGGTTGGTCCACAAACGTACATATTGACTGTCTTTTCAGTCAAGGGCACAAACTCGCGGAGCGAACGGGTCATGGTATCATAAATTTTGATCATGTAAACTCCTTATTCAATGGTGTGTCGTTAGTCCTCATCTTGGTAATTTGAGTCTTTTTCTGAAATGGTATTCCACTTTTGTAATAGTTTCATATTAATGGCAAGACCGATGAGCCAGAACAAAGTCAAAATAAAGTAAACAACTGCTTTAACCATTTCTTGTCTCAACAAAAAGACAAGTCCGGCTATTAGCGTAATACTAGCCACAAGTATAGATAAACCAATGATAACATAGATGCCAACTGTTACTTTTTTCATGATGCTCCTTTATTAACGAAAAACCTTCACAAGCTGTGAAGGTCAGTCCAATTAACTAAGCTTAACGGACTTCTTTGCTATTTTTGTAAAGTTCCCAGACAGTGATAATAAATCCTCAGACTGATAGCATTAGCCAAATCCCACTCTCACTCAGCAAGGAGTCCTCAAAAATTTTAAGGCATGCCAAGAGCATTAGCAAGTTAAAAAAATTCTTCTTCACATCAGTCATCAGCTGTCTTTTTTAATTGACCTATAACTTTGACGAGTAGTAAGAGGTTTCTCGTTGTTCTTGTAAACTCTGGATTTGGAGACTATCTTTTTGACCGTGGACACGAACAATTTTAGCTGGCACACCTACAACTGTGACGTCTTCAGGAACATCTGATAACACAACAGCTGCTGCTCCAACTTTAGCATTAGCTCCAATTTCAATAGGCCCAATAACCTGGGCATGAGCCGAAACTAAGGCTCCTTGGCGAACAGTCGGGTGGCGTTTCCCACGGTCTTTTCCGGTTCCACCTAGGGTCACCCCATGATAAAGCATCACGCCTTTTTCAACGATAGCTGTCTCACCAATGACAAGTCCTGCACCATGGTCAATGAAAACACCAGGGGCAATCTGTGCCCCGGGATGAATTTCAATCTGTGTCCAAAACCGCCAGAATTGACTGTGCATCCTGGCTAATAATTTAAAATGGTGCTGCCACAAAAAGTGTGATAGGCGGTGGGCAGCCAAAGCTTTGATGCCTGGGTAAGTAAGGATGACTTCAAGGCTGCTACGAGCAGCCGGGTCCAGAGCCTTAACGATAGCAATACTTTCTTTCCACCAACCCATAGCGACTCCTATGCTTGATCTAAATCTGACCAATCAACAAGAATTTGCTGGTCATCAAAGGGGTTGATAGCAACTCCGAAAGTCTCATCAAGCTCGTTTTCACCATTTCTTGGTTGATAAATATCATCAATCGTCCAAGTCAGAATCACTCCTTCAGCTTTCCTGAAAAGGCCTCCAAAATCGTCTTGGTTGTACCATTTCGCAAAGCTTTGAAGATTTGAAAAGGCGGGAACATAGCTTTTTCCTTCAGGCGTTGACATGGTAGGAAAAAGGCGGTCGTAATGGTTATCATCTTTAGGATAAACAAAGGCGGGAACAAGGTAAACCTTTTCCATCGTATCTGCCGCCACATTGTCATCACTCATAAGCGTATTTAACACAGTGGTGTAATGGTTCATAAATTGAATCATGTCACTGCTTTTGAAAATGGTAGAATTCCCAAAATCTCCCTTTTTCTTAAGGTTAAAAGCCAATCCAGCTGCACCAGATGTAATGACTTCTTCTAGCACTGCAAGAGCTGAACGCTCCAGCCAATACTGACTTTGAGCACTCTTTTGTTCCTCTTTAAAGAGGAACATATCTTCCTTATCGGTAAAAATAGGGGTAACCTTGACACCTTCTACCTCTATGACGTAGGGTTCTTTAGCAGCCCAGACAGGAAAATTATGGAAAGCGTTGACAAGGGCAACACTATCCAAAAAATTATCAGGTGCATTGATAAAAGCTCTTAAGCGAATATCTAATTCATTTGATTTAGTCATGTTTTTCTTCTTTTTTCTCTGGTTTTGGTGGGCGTGGAATCAAAGCTTTCATTGAGGCATCCACACGACCCTTCTCATCAATCTTAATGACCTTAACATCAACGTCTTCACCCACTTCAAGGACATCTGACACGTTAGCTGTTCTCGTCCAAGCAATTTCAGAAATGTGAACAAGTGCATCTGTTTTGTCAAAGAGGTTGACAAAGGCACCAAATTTCTCGATACGGATAACCTTGGCATGGTAAACTTCGCCTACCTTAGCTTCACGTACTAGGCCAGCGATGATTTCTTTAGTGCGGTTAATGGCAGCTTGGTCACTTGAGTAGATAGAGACATTTCCTTCGTCGTCAATATCAATTTTGACACCCGTTTCGGCAATAATCTTATCAATGGTTTCGCCACCTTTACCGATAACCACTTTGATTTTGTCTACGTCAATCTTGATGGTGTCAATTTTCGGTGCAGTTGGGGCTAACTCAGGACGTGGTTCAGCGATAGTTGCTTCAATCACATCAAGGATTTCAAAGCGAGCTTTTTTAGCTTGTGCAAGAGCTTCTTCTAGGATTTGAGGGGTGATCCCTGCAATCTTAATATCCATTTGAAGGGCTGTAATCCCTTCACGAGTTCCTGCCACTTTAAAGTCCATATCTCCAAAGTGGTCTTCCAGACCCTGAATGTCAGTCAAGACAGTATAATTTGTCCCATCGGAAATGAGACCCATGGCAATCCCTGCCACAGGCGCCTTAATCGGCACACCACCAGCCATTAGGGCAAGGGTACCAGCACAGATAGAAGCCTGAGAAGACGAACCGTTAGATTCTAAAACTTCGGCAACTAAACGAATGGCATAAGGAAATTCTTCTAAGCTTGGCAAGACTTGTTCGAGAGCGCGTTCACCTAAGGCACCGTGTCCAATTTCACGACGACCTGCAGCTCCGTAACGACCAGTTTCACCAACTGAATATTGTGGGAAATTGTAGTGATGCAAAAAGCGTTTTTTGTACTCTGGGGCCAGACCATCAATGATTTGAGTTTCTCCCATTGGTGCCAAAGTCAAAACTGATAGCGCCTGAGTTTGACCACGTGTAAAGAGACCTGATCCATGTACTTTTGGCAAGAAGTCAACCTCAGCATCAAGCGGACGAATTTCGTCAATCTTACGACCATCAGGACGAATCTTGTCTTCTGTAATGAGGCGGCGCACCTCAGCATGCTCCATTTGTTCAAGGATTTCTGCCACGTCACGCATAATGGTTGCTAGGTTTTCGTCTTCTGCGTAACGCTCTTCGTATTCAGCCTTAACCATTTCTTTAACGGCTTCTGTGGCTGCTTCACGCGCTTTTTTCTCTTCAACTTGAACAGCTTTTTGCAGTTGAGCATTGTACTTAGCCACAATATCAGCTTGTAAGTCTGCATCAACCTGTAACAGTTCAACCTCAGCTTTTTCTTTACCAACAACTGCTACGATTTGTTCTTGGAAGGCAATTAATTCTTGAATGGCTTGGTGACCTTTTAAAAGAGCCTCAAGCATGATGTCTTCTGATAATTCTTTGGCACCAGACTCAACCATATTGATGGCTTCTTTGCTACCAGCAACGGTTAATTCTAAGAGTGACGCTTCCATCTGTTCTTTATCTGGGTTAATAATGAACTCGCCATCAATATAGCCAACTTGAACACCTGCAATCGGTCCATTAAATGGAATATCTGAGATGGACAAGGCCAGAGATGAGCCAAACATCGCTGCCATTGGAGCGCTAGCATTTTCATCATAAGAAAGGACAGTGTTAATTACTTGTACTTCGTTACGAAAACCCTCGGCAAACATGGGACGAATCGGGCGGTCAATCAAGCGAGCTGTCAAGGTCGCATCTGTTGAAGGGCGTCCCTCACGCTTCATGAAACCTCCTGGAAATTTACCAGCGGCATACATTTTTTCTTCGTAATTAACTTGAAGAGGGAAGAAATCACCCGTTGCCATTTTCTTAGACATAACAGCTGCGGTCAGAACGGTTGATTCTCCGTAACGAACAACGGTTGCCCCGTTGGCTTGCTTAGCGACTTGACCAACTTCAACAACAAGGGGTTTCCCTGCAAATGTTGTTGTAAAGGTTTGTTTTGACATATATTCTCCTTTTAATTTTCAGAGGGGTAAAGAGGTACCTGTTCTCTGCTTAGATTCAATTGTTATACGTTGTTTTGCTACAAAAAGCAACCTGCCACGCTTGTCACACGCTCCTCTTTGTATCAAACGACGTATCTGCTACATTTTACCATAAAATAGCAGAAATTTCACTGTCAGATCACAATCTCTTGAAATGTCCTTAAAAAATCCGAAGCAGGTCTCATTACCTTTGAAAAAAGTCAAAAAGCAGGCTTTTCTACCTGCTTTTGTCTTCTAACGTTACTGATTGGCATCCTCTAAAATTTTAAAGCCAAGGCTGGTACTGTCTTTCAGAAACATTTGCACGGTTTCAAGGGAATAGTCTTCTAAATCTTTTCCTTGAAGAGGCAACTTGGCAATCAAATCAGTGGTACAAGTGATAATGTCCACGCCTAGCTGATCAGCTTGATAGATATTATAAGTTTCACGAGGACTAGCCCACAACAATTCGACCCCTTCTTTTTGACGACAAATGCGTAGAGCTTCTTCCATGATTGGCATTGGGTCAACGCCGGTATCTGCAATACGACCAGCAAAAACAGACACAATAGCTGGCACTCCAGCGGTTAAATGATCAACCACAGCTTGAGTCTGCTCAATTGTAAAAATGGCTGTGACGTTTAACTTAATGCCTTTGGCTGACAACTTTTGAATGAGGGGGCAGGTTGATTCTCCTGTTGAAGTGGTGACTGGAATTTTCACATAGACATTGTCACCTAGACCGGCAATTTTCTCAGCTTCCTTTTCCATGCTTGCGAGATCATCCGCAAAGACTTCAAAGGACACTGGGTAGTCTGTAATTTTGGCAAGCACTTCTTTGGCAAAGCCAATGTAAGAACTGATGCCTGCTTTTTTCATCAAACTTGGATTGGTTGTAAAGCCTGTGACCAAACCTGTTTGTAAATCCTTTAACATGGTCTCTAAGACCGCACCGTCTGAAAAGACTTTAACGTTTAGTTTTTTTGTCATCATATCCTCCTTTTAGATTTCTTCTGAAACATTATTGATGGCCTCTTGAGATTTTGACAGAAAGTTTGGAAGCACCAATACAATAGCAAGCACAGCAACCACCAAGTAAATACCGATTTGACCAATCGACGTTCCTAAGCGGCCCAGTAAAATCCCTAAAACACCGAAATCCACATCTCCAAAGGTCGTGTTTGAAAAACCAAGTTTACCAAGTACAGGTAGAAGCATGGCTGGCAAGAAGGCGAGTAATAACCCATTAGCGAAAGCACCAATCATCGCACCGCGACGACCCCCTGTTGAATTTCCAAAAATCCCTGCTGTTGCACCGCAGAAGAAATGAGGCACCATACCTGGGATAATCAGGACACCACCTGCAACTCCTAAAATCAACATCCCAAGTAAGCCACCAACGAAACTTGACGCAAAACCGATGATAACAGCGGTTGGCGCATAAGGGAAGAATACCGCACAGTCTACAGCTGGAATAGCATTTGGAATTAATTTGTTAGCAATACCTTGGAAGGCTGGAATCAAGTCAGCCAAAATCATGCGAACACCGGCGTAGACAATTGCCACACCAACTGCAAAGGTAAGACCACTCTTAATAGCAAAGATAAATGGGTTTTGACCTGCTGCTAATTCTTCTGTTACTGAAGCATTCCTCAAAACAGAAGCCACTGTTGCCACCAAGTAGAAAATCACCATGATAAGTCCTGTTGAAATGGTGGTGTTGCGTAAGAAACTCCATTTTTCAGAAATCTGAAGGTCCTCGGTATCTTTACTGTCTTTGCCAACCTTGCTACCAACCCAGGCAGAAAGGTAATAGCCCAAACTACCAAAGTGTCCCATGGCGATTTCATCTCCGTCAGTCACTTTCAGAGTATACTGTTGACCAATGGCTGGCGAAATAGCTGACCAAGCTCCCAAGAGGAACCCACCTAAGATAATCAAAAGACTTCCTTTGAAACCAACAGCTCCAAGCACGGCGGACAAGAGACAAGCCATAAAGAAGCTGTGATGTCCTGTTAAGAAAATGTATTTGAAGCGGGTAAAACGAGCAAAAGCCAAATTAAGCAATAACCCAACCACCAAGATGGACATAGTTTCCACACCCAGAATCTTTTGAGCGACAGAAGTGACGGCTTCATTATTTGGCACTACGCCAGTGATGCTAAAACCGTGCTCAATGAGTTTGGCAAGAGGGTCCAAATTGGTCACAATAACACCCGCCCCTGCAGCAAGCATAAGGTATCCCAAAATCGGCCCCAAGGTTCCTGTCAACACCTTATGAGCAGGTGTTTTCAAAGCCACCAACCCTGCAAAGGCAATCAAGCCCATTAAAAATGCAGGTTCTTTTAAAATATCTCGAATAAATGATAATAATGCTTCCATAGTATCTCCCTATCTCCTTTAAAGGCTTATTCCTTGCCACTCATTTCCTTGAGAACCGGAACCAAATCTTCTTCAATTTTTTTACGATTGGTATAGCTTTTAACGATACAAACCTTGGCATCCTCTGGAAAAATATCTTTAAATTCTTTAACGGTAACAAATAAATCTGCACCCTTTCCAACAGCCGCATTAGAATCACAGGATTCTGCATCCACATCAATACCCAAACTAGAGGCGATAGCTTCTACTTTCATGCGAAGTAACAAGCTACTACCAATACCGTTTCCACAAACCGTTACAATTTTAATCATGTGATTCATCTCCTTTTTCAATCATATGGCTAATCAGACTCATTATTTCCTCAGTATTCTTAGCCTCAATTAATTGCTCAATATGTTCATCATCATCTAAAATCAACGACAGTTCCTGCAAAGCCTTCAAATGTGAACTAGAATCCACAGCAGACAAAACAAAAATCAATTGCACTTGCTTGTCTGGATCACCTTCTTGCTTCAAATCAAAGCTGACAGGTTCTTTTAGTTGTAAGAGAGACATGCCTAACTGCCGCGTTCCTTTTTTAGGCGCCGCATGAGGAACAGCCACCTTAGGGGCTAAAACAATATAGGCCCCAAGCTCATTGACTGAATCAATCATGCCGTCGATATAAGATGTTTCAATCATCTGGTGTTCTAGTAAAGGCTGAGCAGCCAAACGAATCGCTTCTTGCCAATCCGAAACAGCATCAGCCTGCCTAATAAAATCTGCTGTTAACAAGTCCAATAGTCCTAGACCTCCTTTTTCAAGCGTTAAATGGTTACCAATCAGGTAACGGGATAAATCACTAACAAGTCCTTCTTTATTAGTAATCGTGGTGTGTTTATGAATAATACTCAACAGATCATCCAAAGCGAATTGCTCTGACAAGGGAAGATGAAAGTCATCACAGACCATCTTTTTCAACATCATTTTTTCAACAGGTCCCATCAAAGCTTGCGTCACATAAACAGGTTTAGCACAGTCAAAAGCTACTGTTGAAAAAATCAAATCAAAGGATGCTGGATCCAACAACTTTATTTTGTCCAGCTGGTGAATCCTAATAAACTGTAGCTGTGGAAAAAGTTCCTTCAAGGTTGCCTCCAACATCAGAGACGAACTAATGCCATTAGGGCAAACAGATAAGGCTACCAGCTGATTGCTTGGCCTCTTCTTAGGGGCCTGCAACCATCTCCCAAAATGAATGGTAAAATAAGCAACCTCATCTTCATTAACTGATTTCCCCAATTGTTTTTCTAGAGGAGAAAGGCTGCGCTTGACCAAGTAAAAGAGAGATTCATAATCTTGTTTGATTTGTTCCTTCAAAGGATTGGTCAAGTTAATGTCGTAGTAAAGTCGGTAATAAGCTGGCAAAAGGTGACTGTATAGGTTCTGACGAAGTTCTGGGGTATCGGTGATAGACAATCCCGTGTTAACCGCCACCGAATTGATGATTTCCTCCATAATATCATAGATAGGCTGCTGAAAGACTAACTCTAAGTCACCTTGGATACAACCAAGTAACCTAGATTGAACCAAATATTTTTCTTCGGTTAGACTGGGGAAGTTGACCAATAACTGGTCCACCATCGTTTTAACAGCTGGCGAAGCTAAAGGAAAAGTATCCACTGCTTCAGCTCTTACATTCCGTGAAAATGGTCGATGAGCGAGAAGGCAGAAAAAATAAATCAAATCCCTCAATTTCTCCGAAATAAAAGTTAAGTGGTTCTCCCTGATCAGTTCCTCCAACGTTGCTGCCATCACTTTTGTCTGGTCGGGCAAACCAAGTTCATGCAATAAGTAACTGAACACCCAAGGTCCTGATGTGACTTGCAAAAGAGAACTGACCGCTGATTCTAAGAGACGCCGCAAGGCTAAGGGTTCTCCTTCAAAAAAATAACCATCCTGGCGATTGTAAGCTAAAGTTACCTGAAAAGCTTGTACCCGATCACGCACCAAGTTTAAATCAGCAATAACGGAATTTCTGCTGAGCCGTAACAAGCTTTCCAAGTGGTTAATGGAGATAAATTCTTTAGCCATCATGATGTAAATGATAATCATATCCAGACGCTCATCTTGAAAGAGATAGTCGTCTAAGGTAGGTAGCATGCGATTCAACAAGTCCTTTTCAGTAAGGTCTGGCGGATAAACCAGCTGCCTGTCCAGAGCAATAAGGGGTAACTGATAGAGTGACAACGTGTCATTGATTTTAGCAATATCTGCCAGTATATGACGTTTGCTTGTCTTTAATATGGATTCAAATGCCTCCAGTGAATGTCCTTTATATTTAGAAAAGAGTTGATAGTTTCTGATGAGCTCATGAGATAGCATGTCATCTCCTCCTATAATGTCAGTATAAAATGAAGCGTTTTCATTTTCAAGATAAATTGAGTCCAATTGTCTCACGTCATTTTTGACTGCAATTGGACTCAACAGGTGATATCATTGTAACAAGTTCCTCAAAAGGTGGCCAAAAATAGGCAAATCTGGGAATTGATTCCCTTTTTCTTCATGATACAACAAAAGATACCTCATCACTGAGATACCTTTTGTTGTTAAATAAAATCATCAACTGCTAAAAAAACAGCCTTAGACCATTCTAGCCAAATGTGTAAGTTAACAAACAACATGTCAAAAATGAAAAAGCCCACTGCATAAGCAGAGGACTTTTTAAACTTGAAATTAACGACGAAGTCCAAGAGATTGGATCAACTCACGGTAACGGTTAACATCTGTACGACGTAGGTATGCCAACAAGTTACGACGGTGACCGATTTTCTTCATCAATCCACGGTAAGTAGCGTGGTCTTTTTTGTGTTCTTTGATGTGGTTGTTCAAGTGGTTGATTTCCCATGTAAGAACTGCAACTTGAACTTCTACTGAACCAGTATCGCCTTCATGACGTGCATATTGTGCGATGATTTCATTTTTTTTCTCTTTTGAGATTGCCATAATAATGTCTCCTTTTTTTGCTTAATCCGAGTCCTAGGATTGGCACTCCTAAAACCAAGAAAAAGTTGGTTTGTCTTTCGACCACTCTATTCTAGCAGATTCGAAAAGCTAGGTCAACTGTTATTCGTTTATTTCGCCCTCGAGTCACTAAGTGGTTTTATTAAGCTTCTTGAAAAACCAGATATAACCTGCAAGTCCTGTTGCTAAACCAAGGCTTGCTAGTGCAAATATTAGATAGGCGGCTTTTAAATCAGAACTTAGGTGGGATAGAAGCTGCAAAACCAAAGCAGCACCACCGCCGCCCAGATTACACCCTATTAAGACAAGAGTCGTGGCTGATGTCAATTGATGACTAGGAATTCTTTCCGAGAGAGTATGAAAAACATAGGTTACTCCGATACTGTAAACAAAACCAGTTGATAGGGCACCAATTGCTACCAAAAAGAGATTGTCTCCCTGCCATAACACTAACATGCCCAAACCCAAGACAAAAGCAACCCAAGCCATCAACCTATCTTTTAGTAACATAAGAAGAGGACCAAAACTGATGCCAGCCAAAATGCCCATAAGCATCATCAAACTTAAAATCAAACTGGCTTGTGTGGCGCTCCCCATCTGACCTTGATCAATCACTTGAGGAATTCGCAAGGTATTAGAAGTATTGACTAAAATGACAAATCCAGCATAACCAGCCAACCCTAAAATCTGCCACAATTGCTTTAGTGATAAGTTCTGACGCTCTTGTGGCGCTACTGGAGCTTGATGAGAAATCATAGGAGGTACAAAAAGGAGGTAAAGCGCTAAAATAACAAACCCAAAGCCATAGATCAAATAAGCCAAAGACCAGCCAAAAGGAATCAGATAACCCGCCAAAAAAGTGAGGAAGGCTGACCCTAAGACTTCTGCTGACCCTCGATAACCTAACATGGTTATCCTTTCCTTACCAGAAAAGCGTTCACTAATAATATTAATCGCGCGAGCATTAATCAGACCAATACCTAACCCTAATAAAATCCGTGAGCCAAACACAAGTGGGTAAGCTTGATTGAGAACAGGAAAACTTCCACCACCTGCCAAAAGAAGGAGCCCCACTACAACTGTTGTACGTTCAGACAAAAAACGATTCAGGAAAGGCATAATGAGAAGAACCCCTAAAATGGCAAAAGAGGACAGGGAAAATAGGATTTCCACAGACTGCGCCTGATAGCCCTGCGCTTGATAATAAGCAATCATTTTAGGAAGGGCGGGTGACACTGCAAAAGGTGAAACCATCATCAGGGACAAACTGAGGAGGCTTATTTTTTCAATAAGGGATTTTTGGGATACCATCAAAGAGACTCTCTTTCCTTGAATATTTTAGCTACCTTCAGTATAATCAAAAGAAAACGATAAAAATAGGACCTAGGTCATAAAAAGCCCATGAAGACGATTTCAGATACCAAATTGTTGGCATACTACTTAACAAAGCATCGGCTGGAGGAATTTTTCCCAAAAAATAGCCACCCACACCTGCAGCTAACCCACTACCTAAAAGGAGAAGCCATTTGTGTACAAGACCAGGAACTCAAGGCTCTTTATTACTTGGTGCAAGGCAACATCAAAATTGTACGACGCTTGTTTAATGGTAAAGAACACATTTTAGAAACCCATAACGGACCCATTCTTATCGGCGATATTGAATTAATGACCGATCAAAAAGCAGTGACTTCGGTCATTGTTCTTGATGAAGCTTATGTTGTTCAACTGCCACTCACCCATAAAGAAAGCCTCCTGACGGATGCAGACTTCCTCTATCATATTGGTCGAGGATTGGCTCAAAACTTTTACAAGCAAAATATCACTTCTACAACCAACATTACCTATACCGTCAAAGAACGTCTAGCCTCTTACCTCATTGCACATGAGAACCAGCAAAAAGTTCATTTAAACCTGACCTTACTGGCTGACCGTTTCGGGACCAGCTATCGCCACCTTCATCGAGTGGTTCATCAGCTCATCCTTCAAGGCATGATTGAACGAACCTCTTTCAAAACCTATCGGATTATTGATCAGCAGGGCCTGCTTCAATTAAGCGCTAATGACTGATTGCATTTTCCTGACAAAAATAAAGGGAATCCACTAGGGATTCCCGGTTTTTAGAAACAGTGTCATCTTTCTCTCTAAAGATTCCATGTTTGGATATCATTGAGATTATACAAGGAAAGTCACAAGATGGCAACTGATTTAACTCCAATTGCTCATGTTTCTTTCAAACTGACATAGGTGGTTGATTTCTCAGCACCTGTCGGCTTAACCCTACCATTGCCACTTCCTTTTGTGGCTTCTTTTAAAAAGAATCAATTTGTGATATAGTAAATCCAGTTAAAAAAATTAAAGGAGTAGACATGTCTGCACAAGATAAAATAATTAAACCAAGTCATCTCATTACCATGGATGACATTATTCGTGAAGGGAATCCTACCTTAAGGGCTGTTGCTAAAGAAGTGACTCTGCCCCTAAGTGACGAGGATATTCTCCTAGGAGAAAAAATGATGCAGTTCTTGAAGCATTCTCAAGACCCTGTCATGGGAGAGAAGCTAGGCCTTCGAGCGGGTGTTGGTTTGGCCGCACCTCAGATTGATGTGTCAAAACGTATCATCGCCGTACTAGTTCCTAACCTTCCTGATCAAGAAGGAAACCCTCCAAAAGAAGCTTATAGTTTGCAAGAAGTTCTTTACAATCCTAAAATTGTTTCTCACTCTGTTCAAGATGCTGCTTTAGCTGACGGTGAAGGTTGCCTCTCTGTTGACCGGGTGGTTGAAGGTTACGTCGTGCGTCACGCCCGTGTTACCGTAGAGTATTTTGACAAGACTGGCGAAAAACATAAAATCAAGTTAAAAGGTTATAACGCTATTGTCGTTCAACATGAAATCGACCATATCAACGGCGTCATGTTTTACGATCGTATCAATCCAACAGCTCCTTTCAAAGCTGATGATAACCTGTTACTTCTTGACTAAACCCAACTTAAAAGAGACTGGCTCTGTGGCCAGTCTCTTTTAAGTTGTGAATTGAGGATAAGTGATCTTAACGAAGCTCTTGGAGGACTTCTTCAACTTGGTTAGCCAATTTTTCATGAAGGCTTTCTGACAAGGTAATTTTACCAGTTGCCCATGCTTCAGGGTTAATTGGACCACCTGCAAATTCACCAATAACATTAGTACGAATAAATGGCAACAATTCGCGGTAATGTTTGAAAACAGCTTTTGGTGATTCCCCATTTGCAAGGGAAGATACTGTAAAGAATTTATCGTGGATTGATGAAGCTGCTGCATGATCGCTTGGATCAAGAGAACGGCTTGCCCAGTCCAATAAGTTTTTCACTGTTCCAGGAATTGCCCAGTTATAAACAGGTGAGAAGATCCAGACAAGGTCTGCTGCTTCAAGCTCTTTACGAATACGATCCATAGCTGGAACACCTTGAGCTTCCAATTCTTCGTTAAACAATGGAAGGTCTGCATAATCCAGATAAGAAACTTCTGCACGATCGCCAATCATTTCTTCAGCGATTTGCGCCATTTGCTTGTTAAATGAGTTTTGGCGTAATGATCCGACGATAAACAGAATTTTTTTAGACATGTGTTTCTCCTTTTATACTAGTTAGTGACTAGTATTACTATGTAGTTATTATAACGTGAAACGGAAAAACTGTAAAGCCCTTTGTTTATAAGTTTTTAAATTTTTTCAATAAAGTGATTAATTCTTTCTGTTCCGCTTCGGTTAAAACAGAGAAGGCTTGCTCCACACGCTTGATGTGTTTAGGAAGGGCGTCTTCAATTAAGGCCCTGCCTTGATCTGTCAACTCCACAAGATAAGCCCTTTTATCTTTGTCATCTTTGCAACGGCTAATCCACCCATTTCGTTCCATATTACGCAAAACCACTGTCATGTTTCCTGAGGTTGCCAACAAGGAGTCAATGAGGTTATTAATGCGCATGCTCCCTTTGGTATGTAAAACCTCTAACACACTAAACTGGGTAGGGGTCAAATTAGCATTCTTAAACACATCTGATCCAAAGGCATCTAAGGTGCGCTGAGCCTTACGAAAAACCACCATGGCTTTTAAGGCACTATTCTTATCTAGGTTACTCATTTCTCACTCCTCACTCAGTTATATGTCACTGATTAGTATTAACAATTTCTGATAAAAATAGGGAATGGGATATGATCCAAGAAGTCAACTCTCTTGGTTTGGCATCCCAACCCCTATTCACACATTTTTTCCTATTCTATCACAGAATCTTCTAAAAGAAAAGGTTTAGAAGAAATCATCAAATAGGCTTAATTGGTTGTCATCAGGCATATTGCCTAAAATACCCATGTCATCCATTTTTTCTACGAGCGTTGACGAGGCACCGCCTCGTTTACGCAGTTCCATTTTAGACAGGAATTCCCCTTCTTGACGAGCTTTCACGATTTGCTTCGCCACGTTTTCACCCAAACCTTCTAAGGCAACAAATGGTGGAATCAGCGTGTCCCCTTCGATTTGAAACTCTGTTGCTTTACTCTTATAAAGGTCTAGTTTTCCAAATTTAAAACCACGTTCCAGCATCTCATTCACGATCTCCAAGGTCGTAAAGAGATCATTTTCCACATTGGTGGCTTCATTATTTTTACGCTTGATACTGATATCTTCCATCCGAGCCTTGACGGCTTCTAAGCCACCACTCATGGTTTTTAATTCAAAGGCTTTAGCACGAATAGAGAAGTAAGCACAATAATACATAAGAGGATGATGCACCTTGAAGTAAGCTACCCGAAGGGCCATCAAAACATAAGCTGCCGCATGGGCTTTAGGGAACATGTACTTGATTTTTCCACACGATTCAATGTACCAGTCGGGCACATTATTTTCCCGCATGGCATCAATATAGCCATTACGTTCTTCCTCAGAAATTTTCAGCCAGAGGCCCTTACGCACACGCTCCATAATGGTAAAGGCCATTTTCGGTTGCAAGCCAGCGTGCATGAGGTAAACCATGATGTCGTCACGACAACCGATAACGGTTTTTAGGGTCGCAATGCCTTCTTTAATCAAATCTTGTGCATTACCAAGCCAAACATCGGTTCCATGAGATAGTCCAGACAACTGCAACAATTCTGCAAAAGTGGTTGGATGCGTTTCGTTAACCATGCCGCGAACAAAGTTGGTTCCAAATTCTGGAATGCCGAGCATGCCAGTTGGTGTTCCAATTTGTTCTGGAGTGACTCCTAAAACCTCTGTCCCAGAAAAGAGAGCCATAACACCTGGATCATCAGCAGGGATAGTAATAGGATCAATGCCCGATAAATCCTGAAGTTTACGAATCATGGTCGGATCATCATGCCCTAGGATATCAAGTTTCAAGACGTTCTCATCAATATCGTGGAAGTTAAAGTGAGTTGTCTGCCAAGAAGCCGTTACATCATCGGCTGGATATTGCACGGGGGTAAAATCATAAACATCCATGTAATTAGGAATAACAACAATTCCTCCAGGGTGCTGCCCAGTTGTTCGTTTTACTCCGGCAGCTCCTGCTGCTAGACGATCCACCTCAGCATCACGATAGAACTTGCCATAGTCGCGTTCATAGCCTTTAACAAATCCATAAGCTGTTTTTTCTGCTACGGTACCTACGGTTCCAGCACGAAAAGCATACTCAGCACCAAAAATATCTCGAACATCTAAATGGGCACTCGGCTGATCATCACCAGAGAAGTTCAAATCAATATCGGGTACCTTATCCCCGTCAAATCCAAGGAAGGTCTCAAAGGGAATATCTTGGCCGTCTTTTTGATAAGGGGTGCCACATTTTGGACAAGGCTTATTAGGTAAATCATAGCCCGATCCGACTGAACCATCTGTGATAAATTCAGAATGTTGGCAGGACGGGCAAACGTAGTGAGGCGGCATAGGATTAACCTCGGTAATCCCGATCATGGTTGCCACAAAACTGGACCCAACAGATCCCCTAGAACCAACCAGATAGCCTCGCTCATTTGACCGGTTAACAAGCATTTGTGACGCTAGGTAAATCACGGCAAAGCCGTTCCCCAAGATAGAGGTTAGCTCTTTTTCAATTCGCAAATCGATAATATCTGGTAGAGGATTACCATAAATTTCAAACGCTTTTTGATAGGTTAATTCGGCAACCGTCTCTTCAGCCTTGTCGATATACGGGGTATAGAGGTCTCCCTTAACCACTTCCACTTCCTCAATGCGGTCCGCCATATCCTGAGTATTTTGCACAACCACTTGATAAGCGAGGTCTTTTCCAAGAAAGGCAAACTCATCCAGCATTTCATTGGTTGTTCTAAAGTGCGCTTTAGGTAGGGGAGCAGGTTGGGCCCCTTCCCCACGGCCGATTGTTCTATTAATCATGGCACCCTGACCGAGACTACGCACAATAATTTCACGGTAAATCTCTTCTTCAGGCTCTAGATAATGCACATTCCCAGTAGCAAGAACTGGCTTATTAGCTCGTTTCCCTACTTCAATAAGGTCACGAATCACCTGCTCAATACCTGCTTGGTCTTTGATTAATTCACGGACAACCAATGGCTGGTAAATGGCTGGGGGCATGATTTCGATAAAATCATAATACTTAGCTAAATCAACCGCCGCATCAATTCCTTTAGTCAGAACGGCATCAAAAACTTCCCCATCCGAACAAGCTGTTCCTAGTAACAACCCCTCTCTGTGAGCATCTAAGACGGTTCTTGGAATACGAGGAACCCCTTCAAAATATTTGATATTGGAAAGGCTGACCAACTTAAACATATTTTTAAGACCAACCTGATTTTGCACATAGATAGTCGCATGCTTAATCCGCGCTTTTTTGTAAGAATCCTCAGCCACCAAATCTGTATTGAGTTGTAAAAGGTTTTTGATGCCATGCTTTTCTCTGGCATCTCTTAGAAAAATAAACAAAAGACGTCCTGTGGCTTCCGCGTCGTAATTGGCCATATGATGGTGGTCTAGACTCACTTGGAAACGCTTGGTGAGCGGTCCCAAACCGTGACGCTTGTATTCAGGATACAAGTTTCTAGCAAATTCTAAGGTATCAATCACAGGCTGTGTGATTTTGGGCAAGTTGTGGCGTTCATAATTGGCGTTCATAAAGCCCACGTCAAAACTGGCGTTGTGGGCAACCAAGATACTATCTTTGCAAAAGTCCTGAAAAGCTTTTAGGACGGTAACCAATGGCTTGGCGCCCTGCAAATGCTTATCGGTAATCCCTGTCAATTCGGTGGTAAAGGCAGAAAGAGGATGCCCAGGATCAATGAATTCATCAAACTGCTCTACAATATTTCCTTTAAACATTTTGGAAGCCGCAATCTGAATCAGGTCATTATTCATAGCAGATAGGCCTGTGGTTTCCACGTCAAAGACCACATAGATAGCTTCGTGCAAATCCATATCAACAGGATCATAAGAAATAGGCACCTTGTCCTCAACAATATTGGCTTCTAGGCCAAAAATAGCCTTAATCCCAGCTTTGCGAGCCCTATGGTAGCCATGAGGAAAACTTTGCACATTAGCATGGTCGGTAATAGCAACCGCCTTGTGTCCCCACTTGGCTGCCGTATCAATCAAGCTTTCTACTGTCGGTAAGGCATCCATGGTAGACATATTGGTGTGGGCATGAAACTCAACCCGTTTTTGCCCTTCTGGCATCAGGTCTTTGCGCTCATGATGTACAATTTCTTTGACCTGCTGGACATTCATGGTGAGACTCTTCGTAAAAGGATTGGTCTCAATATTCCCTTGTACCCGTAACCAAGCCCCCTTAGCAATCATATCAAATTTACGGAGCTCCTCATCGTCTTTGGCCCATTTTTGCAGAGCAAACGAGGAGGTATAATCTGTCATTTTAAAGTTGATGATATGGCGACCTGTCCTAGTGGTCTTGCGCTCCACATCAAAAACCATCCCCTCAAAGACAATTCGGTTTTCTTCGGTCTCAATCTCTATCATTGGTGTGATGGCTGCTTTTTCAAATCCTGCCTGACGCTGCGCCACGCGCTCTTTATAATCAAATTTAGGAGCAGGTGTTGCTTCTTCAGCCGGTGGCATCATGGCCTCAAGGGATTTTTGGGCTTCCAAATTATCCTGCACAGCCTTTTCCACAAGAGCCTGACGACTGGAAACAAAATCCTTGGTCAAATGCTCAGTCATCTCCTGATCTGACACCATATCAATGGTTAAGGTGCCAAAGCCAAAAGCTTCAAATTGTTTGACCAAATTAGGCAAATGATTTTTTCTAAAATGGTCATTATTAACAAAACGCGGCGCTGCAATAATGAGTTTGTCATTCTCATAAGTCACTTTGAGCTTTGCAAAAGAGGATTTAAAACTAGCCCCATTACAAGGTGCATGTTCAAAAGCTTCTTGGTAATAAGCTTGAAGCACATCATCTGAATAATCCACCTGAGCAGCCTGAATATCAAAGGTTACCTTAATGTCAGCCGCCTCAAAGGTTCGTATCAAACGATCATGCAATTCACGATAGGTTGCAATCGGTAAAATCTCCGCGAAAGCAAAATGAAATTCCCACAAGCGTGATACCGAATGCACCTTCACCTCGATAATATCAGCAGACGAAAAAGCACTTGAACGTCTCATGTCAAGCGGCATTTCTATCTGTTCCATCAATTTAACGAATAAGTCTGACATAGTTTACTCCCGATTTTCTTAAGCTCTATTTTATCACAATTAAGGATTATTTTCGAGTTTTAAAAGAGAAAGAAAAGGAAGGAAACTTGGTCTCCTCCCCTGTCTTCTCTGTTAACCTAATCAAGAAAATAGCGGAGTTTCGGCCACTTCTCTTTCCAATTTTTCGCTACTAAACGCTTTTGATAAAGCAAAAGCCGCTCCTTATCTGATAGAAAATGAGGGGTCGGGTGGCATTCAAAAGCTAGGACATCAGCTAACCCATAAGGGGCAAACAGTTCCAGCTGGTCATCAATCCGCCTAAGAGCAATAGCTGTGCATCGCTCGGGGTACTTTGAAATGGCATCACACGTTGATAAGTACGGTTCGGTATTAGGACAATGGCTGTGCATATAAGCTTGATTTCGAACTTCCCAACGATAATTTGGAAATTTTTTATTAAGGAAATCTTCGACAACTTGATTCGCTTCGTAAGGCAAACTAGGGTCAAAAAACACCACATCAATATCAGTATCTGCATCAAAACCAATACCATAGGCCAACTGGTTCCAGATGAAATTCCGAATAGCTCCTGCTGCTAACCAGGCATCCCTCAAAGGCAGACTTGCAATAATGGTTAAAATGGTCATCATATCCTTGTCTGCCGCTATTAATTCTTTGAAACGATTATCTGTCATAGGTGTAGTATATCAAAAAGAGGCTACTCTAAACAGGCAACCTCTTCATTTTTTATTGTTCTTTTGTCAAAATTTCAAGGGTTTCAATAAGGTTATCAGCAGTGACTTCGATGCTGTCTCCAGTTGCCTTGATTTTAATTTCCACGATGCCATCAGCGGCTTTTTTGCCAACAGTGACACGAATTGGCAAGCCAATCAAATCACTATCAGAGAATTTTGAACCAACACGTTCGTTACGGTCATCTGTCAAGACCTCATAGCCTTTAGCCATCAAGTCTGCTTCTAATGTCGCCGTTAGGTCTTGTGCTGCTTGGTCTTTGACATTAACCGTAATCAAATGCACGTCAAACGGTGCCAATTCTTTAGGGAAGTTAATGCCCCAAGCATAACGGTAATCACCTTTTGGTGTCTTGTTCACAAAGAGACGGGCATGCTGTTCAATGACAGCAGACAGGATACGGCTAACACCGATACCATAGCATCCCATGACAATTGGAACGGCTCTGCCATTCTCATCAAGAATAGTTGCTCCCATGCTATCTGAGTAGCGAGTGCCCAACTTGAAAATATGACCCACTTCGATACCGCGCGCAAACTGGAGAATACCATGACCATCTGGAGACATTTCTCCTTCTTTGACTTCACGAATATCAACGTATTCAGCTTGGAAATCACGTCCTGGATTAATCCCTGTCAAATGGAATCCGTCCTTGTTGGCTCCTGCCACAGCATTAGCAAGGTCTTGCACTTTGCGGTCAGCCACGATGCGGCTACCCTCTGCCAAGTTGACAGGTCCAAGTGAGCCAAAACCTGCGCCAAAGAAGGCACGTGCGTCATCTTCGCTAGCTGGCTCTAAGAAGTCTGCTCCAAGGTAATTTTTCAGTTTAACATCGTTAACTTGGTCATTACCAACTAACAAAGCAACAACAGGCTCATTGTCGGCCATGAAGAGCAAGGTTTTGATGGTTTGCGTTTCATCTACTGAAAGGAAGTCAGCCACTTCATCAATGGTCTTACAATTTGGTGTTTCCACTTCTGTCAAGGCATCTTCAGCAGCGACTTTTGATGACGGTTTGTATTCATTAGTTGCCATCTCGAGGTTGGCAGCGTAGCTTGATTCACTAGAGTAAGCGATAGTATCCTCACCAGAAATCATCCAAGCTGTCAATTCTGCTTTAATCTCTTCTAGAACCTCTTCTGGAATATCTGCGAGGCTTGGGATAGATTTGTCCAAGACCACCCAACGGTCAAGGTCTGTACGTTCTGGTGTAATAGCCATGAATTCTTGAGAATCCTTACCACCCATAGCACCACCATCTCCAATAATCCCTTTGAAGTCTAGACCTGCTCTGGTAAAAATAGCTTCATAAGCTTGACGATAGTCTTCATAAGTCACATCCAAGTCGTCGTAATTTGGATGGAAACTATAACCGTCTTTCATGATGAATTCACGGGTACGAAGCAAGCCATTACGAGGGCGTTTTTCGTCACGATATTTGGCTTGGATTTGGTAAAGGTTTAGTGGTAATTGCTTGTAAGATTTAACCGCGTCACGCACCAAGGTTGTAAAGGTTTCTTCATGAGTTGGACCCAAGATAAAGTCTGATTTGTCACGGTTTTTAAGCTTGTAAAGGTCGTCGCCGTAGGTCTCATAACGACCAGACTCACGCCAAAGGTCAGCTGTCAAAAGGGCTGGTGCTAACATTTCTACGGCACCAATTTTTTCAAATTCTTCGCGCATGATGGTCTTGAATTTCTCAATGGTACGGTTTGCCAGTGGTAAATAAGCATAGATACCAGCGGAAACTTGGCGCACATAACCTGCACGCACCATAAGCGCGTGGCTAATTACTTGAGCGTCACTTGGCATTTCGCGCAAGGTTGGGATAAGCATTTTACTTTGTTTCATAAATTAGTACGTTTTGATACAAGGCCAGAGGCGACTGCTATTCCCAAAAGTTTGGGATTGCTTGCCAATCGGGCTATTCAATAGAGAATTGAATGTGTATTCCTTTCATTCTGTGGTAAGTCATTAAGCCGTATTTTCGGTCGGCTTTGAATTTTCTTGTAACAGGTTACTTTTATTGAAGCGAGTCTCTTTAGAAGAAAGCTCGCATAATATCATTCCACGTCACGGCAATCATCAGTACAACCATGATGGCAACCCCAACAAGAGTGATATAGGTTTCTGTTTCTTGTTTCAAAGGTTTACGACGAATGGCTTCAATAATATTCATCAAGATTTTCCCACCGTCAAGGGCAGGGATTGGAATTAAGTTGAAAATTCCCAAGTTGATAGAGAGCATTGCCATGAGAGATAAGACAGAATCTAAGCCATTTTGGGCAGCCTGATTAGACATTTGGTACATGGCAACTGGACCACCTAGCTTATTTAAACTAAAGGCAGTGATCAGACCTTTCAAGGCGTTCAAAATAGCAAAAGCACCATTCCAAGCCAATTCTAAACCGCCTAGAAGCTTATCAACAAAACCTGTTTTCAACCTTGCCTTCACACCTAGAGCATATTGATTGCCCTGTTTTTGAGGCTTAATAGCGACGGTTTTTAGGGTTTGACCTGATTTGTAAGTCACCTTAATCGTTTCGGAAGCACCTAGATTGCGAGTAGACGCTTGGACAGCTTCGGTCAAATCTGCCCAATCCTTGACCTTATGACCATTGATAGTGACAATCCGGTCATTGTCGCGGATACCAGCTTTAGCAGCGGCACCATTTTCTTGCACACGGACCTGATTGCTACTAAAATCTGGCATACCACCTTGTAAAAAAACAAGGAGGATAAAAACCACAATCCCTAGAATAAAGTTATTCATAGGGCCAGCAAAGTTAGTGATTAAGCGGCCACCAATGCTAGCATTTTGGTATTGCACATCAAGCGGAGCGATTCGAATCTCAGTACCGTCTTCTTCAACAATGGTTGCATTATGGTCAACAGCATAAGTCTTGGTCTCATCCAAAACCAAACCGGTGATACTAAGGTCATCTTCCAAATCATAGGAGGTGACATTCATGGGCAGGCTAGTGGGATCAATCTTACTTTGAGACAAGTTGATGCGCTTGACCAACCCTTGCTCATTTAGCGTCAAGCTAGCTGGTGTCCCAGTCTTGATTTCTGTCTTGTCATCTCCCCAACCAGCCATACGCACGTAACCACCCAAAGGCAAAATTCTCAAGGTGTAGAGAGTTCCTTCTTGGTCAACATGCGAAAAGATTTTGGGGCCCATACCAATGGCAAATTCTCTGACAAGAATCCCAGATTTTTTGGCAAAATAGAAATGCCCAAATTCATGGACAATGACTAAAATCCCAAAAATAATAATAAAGGTTATTATTCCTAACATAGAGTTCCTTTCAGTCTATTATTTCTATTGAGTTCTTGCTGTTCTCAGGCTTTGCGTAAGTCACCCTTAAACGTGCAAAAACACTGTTGGCTATTGCTTAAAACAGTCCAAATAGATGCATGATGGGAAAAACAAAAATCATGGAGTCAAAGCGGTCCAAAATACCACCATGCCCCGGGATTAGTTTGCCAGAATCCTTCACACCAAAATGTCGTTTAATGGCACTTTCAACCAAATCTCCAAATTGGGCAAAAATCGAAAAGAGCGCCACTAAAACCAGCATGACCAAAAAGTGATGAGGCGCATAAACAGCACGGTCAACTAGCATAAACACAAAGGAAACAAGGACTGCGCAGGCAATTCCGCCTAAACTCCCCTCAATTGTTTTATTGGGCGACACACTAGGCAATAGTTTGCGTTTACCAAACTGGCGACCAATCATATAGGCACCGATATCTGTTGCCCAAACGATAAATAAGGCTAACAAGTCTTTATCAATTCCCGACATGCGTGCATTGACTAAATTTTGAAAACCAATTCCAACATAGAGACTGGCTGCAATAGGGAAGGTGGCATCTTCAAAAGAGTAAGCTCTATTATTTAAGACAGTTCCTGCTAAAAGGAAAAAGACTAAGAGCCCATACCCTGCAAAACTAGCGTCAATCGGCAAAAAGGTGAGGTAATGATCCATTGGAACCGTCAAGACAAAGGCTGCCAACATGGCAAATACCCCTTCAAACGAAAAGACTTCTAATCTTTTCATTTTCAGTAATTCTGATACCCCAATCATGGCCAAAACGCCTACAAATAATTGGAATGGTAGGTTTCCTATAATGAGAAAAGGTAGAAAAATAGCTGCTGCTACTCCTCCCCAGATAACACGTTCTTTCATAACTATCTCCTTTTAGACCTTGCCAAAACGACGTTGGCGGCGGTTATAATCCGCAATGGCCTTTAGTAGCTCTGCCTTTTTAAAATCCGGCCACAAGACTGGTGTGAAATAAAATTCACTGTAAGCTGACTGCCAAGGCAAGAAATTGCTCAAGCGCAACTCCCCACTTGTGCGAATAATCAAATCAGGATCACGGTAAAGATATGGCAAATGATCCGTCATCAGGTAATTAGCAATCAAATCTTCTGTAATGTCACCAGGATTTAACTTAGCGTCCAAGACGTCTTGGGCAATCAAACGAACAGCACTGGTAATTTCTGCACGACCACCATAATTGAGGGCAAAATTTAAAATCAAGCCAGTATTACGCTTGGTTTTATCAATGGCAGCATTTAGCGCTGTCAAGGTGTCTGCAGGCAGGCGATGAGTTTCTCCAATCATTTGCACCTTAACATTATTTTTATGTAAAGTTGGCACGTATTTGTCAAAAAACTCTACTGGTAAATTCATAATAAAAGAGACTTCATCCTGAGGACGAGACCAGTTTTCTGTCGAGAAGGCATAGACTGTCAAGACCTTGACACCTAAGTCTGAGGCGGCAATGGTCACGTCCTGCAAGGCATCCATTCCCGCTTTATGACCAAAGACTCTAGGCTTTAACCGTTTTTTTGCCCAGCGCCCATTGCCATCCATAATAATTCCAATGTGTTTTGGGATTTTATCCAAAACAACTTTTTTTGATTTCGCTTTTAATCCAAACATGTTTTTTCCTTATTGATAAGCATACTTATCTCATATTCTATCATATTTCGCCCCGTTTGGCTCACTTTTTATTACTAGGTGTCATCTGCCTGTCAAGCATCTGACTAATAACTGACATTTTTTGATGCCTTTGTCAAAAAAGATGATAACGGTAGCTATCCTGTTTCCTCAAAAAAAGCGATGCAAAAGAAAAAGCTTGGAAATTTCCCTCCAAACTTTTAGTCTTTTTAGTTTCTTTCAATAGCACTTTCAGTGTCATCTGTCGCTTCAACTGCCGGCTCATCAACCACTACTACCTCATCTGCCTCAACAGGTGTAAGGTCGGTAGTTGCTTTGGTGACAATACGTTTGATAGCAGACAATTCAAAGGTTAGGAAAACCCCATCCACATCTAAAACGATTTTTTTAGCCGCTGAATCAACTTCGTCAACGATGGCAAACATGCCACCGATTGTGACAACTTCATCACCTTTTTCAATCGCATTCAATTGATTTTGGCGCTCTTGTGCTTGTTTCTTTTGTTGGCGTTGCATAAACCAAATCAAGGCAAGCATCACCACAAACATTAAAATTGTTGGAAATCCCATAATGTCTCCTTTTTATTCTATAAAAGTCATGTCTTACTATAACAAAAATAGAAGCGTATAGCAAGGCAAGACCTTATTTTCTGACAGAGAAAGCCAGGTCAGAACCCTACTCTCTCGTCGTTAAAAAATCCAGGATCTCACTTTCTGTCAAACTGGAATCACAAACGGCTCTCACTTGACCACTGTGAATCACCAACAAGGCTGGGACAGTCGCTAAGTGATACTCTTGGCGAAAGGCTTGAAGGGCTTCGGCATCAATGGGATTTTCACTATTAACAAAGAACACCTTCTTCTGATGATCCTCAGCAACTTGAGCCAGTTTTGGAGCAAAAAGGCGGCAAAAAGGACAGGTTGAACGCCCTAAAAACACAATCATATCTTTGCCATTCTCGATGGCTTGTTTTACCTCACCGATTTCCACCGTTGTAAACTGAGCTATGGTTTCTTCAAAAGTCATTGCTAATCTCCTTTGTCTTGGTCTTGTCCCTTATCATACACCAAAGGAGTGGCTTTCTCAACTAATTCCGTCTTGAAAGGGTTACCATTTTCTTTTATAATAAAACTAAGGTAATACGACTCTCTTTGCGCCCTCATAGAAAGGAACTTAGCCAAATGTTAGCACAGTTTAGACCCCTTATCAATCGCTATGCCAAACCCTACCTCGTCTTAGTTTGCCTGCTATGGCTGGCCATGTTTTTTGTTAGATGGGATACAATGGTTTTGGGTTATAACCTTTACTTTTTAGTGATGCAAAAAGGGTTTCTCATCCTCGGTATCCTGACTATTTTGATGGGAGCTATCAGCAAGCGGTGGGGGCTCATCCTATTTGGCTTACTCTTTTGTGGTGCGTTTTGGATCAATCTTTTTATTTTCTTTGGCATCTTGCCCGTATTTGGCAATTAATATCATTAGGCTAGAGCTAGATCAACTCCTCTCATAGGAAAGTTGACCCAGCTCTTTTTTGACGCTCAAAAAATCATCACAGCACAGCCGTTTTATTAAAATGCTCAAAAAAACAGAACCTGATGTCTATCAGATTCTGTTAGCGACGATGGTTAGTCTTTTTGACGCTTAGTAAAGAGCCCAAAAACTGCTATTAGCATCGTCATCCCAGTTGCCAATAACCCTTTTGAGGTCATTTCGCCTGTTTGAGGAAGGCTAGCTTGTTGAGGTTTCTGGTATGGTGTCATCAAAGGACTGGCCTTAGAAACAGCCGTTGACACTGGCCTTACTGACTGTTCAGACCTTGCTTGCTGCGTTTGGCTTGGTGCCTCCACTACGCCTGCTGCCACTTTCAAGACAATAGCAGTCAGTCCATCGATAGTCAAGCCTTCTTTGGTAAACTGGACTCCCTTAGGCTTAGCTATGGCAGTAACACCAGCTTGCTCAGCATCCACAAGCACCTGTGCTCCTAACAAATGACGATACCTGTCTGGTAAGACCACGGTGCGCGCTTTGCTATCCGCATTGACAAAAACAGCGTAGCGATCCCCATTGGAAGCAATGGTTTGGTAACCAATAATCAAGTCATCTTTTTGAATATCTCCTTGACCAGCTTGGGTAATTAAAGTCACATCACGGTTGACATCTGCCATACTTGCTTTTCTGAAAGCATCGCTTGAGCGACGAAGGGCAATTAAGCCCTTGGTGTAAGCCTGTGTTTGGTAGCTGATTGGATTCACTTGACCATCTGTTGCCTTTGCCCAGTCAAAATGATTGACCGCATCAGACGAATCATAAGAATCGTGGATGAAATAAGGGTATTCTGCTACGGCATCAATCAGGGTCGCCTTATTTGGCACCTTGTCATCAGCAACCTTTGTTTTGTAGTCAGGATTTAAAAGGTGTTTGGTCCGTCCATATTCCTGACCAGAATGGATAAAGGCCGTCCCTTGAGCGGTTAAAATCAAGGTATTTCCTAAACGAATACGCTTGTGAATCTCTTCTTCGGCAACTTTAGGATCCTTATTAATGGATTTAGCAATAACATCATGTAAGGTCAGATTGTCGTGGGCTGCAATATACTGCACTACATCTCCTGGGGCATCCGCTTCAAAATTACCAGGTTGTGCTTTGATTGTTTTGAATAAACCTTCTAGATTTTTTGCGCCACCGGTAATAAAGGCCGCTGTGCCTTCATTAGGAAAACCTGATTTGAGGGTGTTTCGAATATCGTCTGAGAAGACCCCAACCGTATTAGTTGCCTTCATCCAGTCTTGGTCGGCTGCTGTTTCTTTTTTCCCTTCATCACCTTGGTAGGTACGCCAGCCTTCACCAATCATAATGGTATTAGGGTTAATGGCCTTAGCTGCTTTGAAAGCTTGCTCAATGGCTGCCGCATCATGGTCACCCATCATGTCAAAACGGAACCCATCCACCCTGAATTCACGGGTTAAATAAGTGATCGAATCCACCAAGATACGACGGCTCATGGCATGTGTCGTTCCTAGACGACCTCCACCAAAGCTTTCTCTTGCTGTGCCGTCAGCATTCATAAAGTGATAATAGTTGGGTTCCAAATCTTCAAAGAGATAAGTTCTAGCCGTGTGGTTATAAACCACATCAAAAATAACACCCATGCCACGCTTGTGTATCTCATTTACCAACTGTTTAAGCTCTGCGATACGTAAAGCAGGGTCGTTAGGATTTGCCGAATACATGCCAGAAAGGGCAAAGTAGTGTTGTGGGTCATAACCCCAGTTGTAATTATTGTCTGAAGACGTATAAGCTGTTGAGCGGCTCTTGTCCAGCTCATTGACATAAAAATAACTCAAAACCGGAAGCAGCTGAACATGGGTAACTCCTAACTCTTTGAGGTAATCGAGTTTCTCTATAAAAGCAGCAAATGTTCCAAACTCATTCCTTAATTTACCGTCAAGACTTGGGTCTGAGGTAAAATCTCGCACATGTGCTTCATAGATAATAGCGTCTTCACGTTTTTTAAAGTTGTTAATTTTGGCAAAATCAAGGTCTTTCGGGCCAGCGAGACTTGGGTTGACAAAGGCAGCCTTAGCGGTTTTAATCTGATCATTGGCGGTCGCATTGTTCCAAGCGGCTAGAGATTTGGCGTAAGGGTCCAAAACCATGACTTTTTCCTGACCGCGCGTGATTTCATAGAGGTAATAGTAGCCTGTGTAATCACTAATGCCCTTGATACTATCAGAAGTCAGATGGGTTCTCCAAACACCCTTGTCCGACTTGGTCAAATCAGCTTGACCAACCACCTTTGTCTGATCTTGTTTATCGTAAACGACAACCTTAACACTGTCAGCACTCGGAGACCATAGTGCTAAATCAACTGAACCATCCTTAGCTAGGGTAGCTCCAAGTTCACCATCGTAAGCATAGAGTTTATCTTTTAATTGCCAGGATTGGCGAGCGACTTGGCTAACTTCTCCAAATGTAACAGTATAGACTGCACCTTGTGCCTTAAAATCACCCTTTAATGTCATTACAGACTTATCCTTGTCAAGTGTCAACTCATCAATTGCAACAGCTTTCCCTGCTTTGTCAGTGATCTTGATGTTTTGTTTCACCGTATCTTCATCAAGCCCATCTAAGGTCGTAAAAATGGCTTTAATCTCATTTGGCGTGGTTTGTTCAGCTCCTTTGAGACTAACCTGATCAATATAATAAGGATTGTTGTAGACTTTTGGGTCAGTGTCTTTGACAAAAATCTGAGTGTGATTGTCTAGATCTTTGAAAAGGTAGTCCTTAGGTTGAACTTTGATGGCATCGCCTGACTTGCTCTTATCTAAGATTAGGAAACCAATCTCCTTGGCACCTTCTTTTAGAGGCACATCCACATAAACACCATAAGGCCCTTTATGTGACAAGTCAAGTCCATTTGGCCAGTCGGTCGTTGGGGTTTTGACATCTTTAAAGGTCCAGACAGCTAAGTTATCGTAGTGTCCCGATTGATTGTGGTAGTTGATTCGAAGGTAACCTTTTTTCAAAGGTCGATAAGCGTGCGCATGGTAATTCTCGTCTATCCAAACTTCATTCATTTTTGGCGTTAACAACTGGAAGTGCTGGTCTTTTGAAAGGTTTTCCCCAGCCTTGTTGTTGATAAGGTAAGAGATTTGCTTCCGTTGTTTCTCTGCTAATTTGACATCAAGATAATAGCCATAATCATCTTTTTTAGCAGTTGCTAGCGGAATGGCACCATTTGGCCAATCTTTTGAAGGCTGGTCCACATCATCCCATACCCAAAGGCCCAAACTATCAAGCGACTGGTCTTTTGGCAATGCTTTTAAATGCAGCCGCAAATGATTATCCGAAATCGCTGGAGCTTTTGCTGCTGCATCAGTCGCAAGAGGCTTAGCTGATTCACTGATTTTGTCAGCTTGGGAAGCATCTGCTTGATTGGTTGACAGTTGAGGCTCGGTCGCTTGACTTGAATCGCCGACCGCTTCCGTCCTTTTCTCAGAACTTTCTGGAGTTAGGCCAGCGCTTGCATTAACCGCTTCATTAACAACTGAATCAGCTTGTTCTGTTGCCTGCTTCTCATGTTCTACTTGAGTCTGCGTGACCCCAGTTTCTGGGCTACTTTCTTGTGCCATAACTTGTGGACTGTAAAGTAAGATACTAGCCCCAGTTGCTACGGATACAACACCTATGCTCAACTTTTTGATGGCATATTTGTACTGTTTAGACCCTTGTGTGACTCTCTTTATCATAAGACCTCCCTATTGGTAAAAGATTCTAACAAACTTATCTTAACACATTACGCAAACGCTTGCAATAGCAAATAAAAGCCTTTCTTGCTATCAAGCAAACACCCTAGAAGACCAAAAAAGCCAACCGGAATTCCTCCGGTTGGCTGTTAATGTCACAACAATAGGTTAAACTGATAGCTTCACACAAAAGGCATCCCAAGGTTGTAGGTGCTTGGTCTCTAACACTTTGTCCACATCTGTATTGGTGATGACCACTTCTGCACCCGCTAAATCTTTGGCAAAGACTTGCTCTTGATCAGACACATTGACAACAATCACATATGTCTCTTCTCCAAATTGTCGTTGGTAGGCAAACACTTTGTCAGCTGTTGGCAAGAGGTGATAATCCGCTTCAACTAGCCAGTCTTGATCCTTACGCAAGGCGATTAGTTGTTGGTAGGTGTAAAAAATGGAATCCTGGTTAGCAAGGGCATCAGCCACATTAATCTCCTGATAATTAGGATTGACCGGCAGCCAAGTCTCTTGGGCTTCAGAAAAGCCAGCATGTGTGTCCTTAGACCACTGCATTGGCGTTCTGGCATTGTCTCGTCCCACCTTGCGAATACTACTCATCACACGCGCAGCTGGTACCCCATTCTCCATAGCTTCCTTAGCATAGTTGAGTGACTCAATATCATCAACCTCAGTTAAGTCTTTAAAAGGATAGTTGGTCATACCAATCTCTTCCCCTTGGTAAATGTAAGGAGTGCCTCGCATCAAATGAAGCAAAATAGCCAAAGCCTTAGCAGACTTTTCACGATAGATGCTGTCATTGCCCCAAATAGACAAAACCCGTGGCAAGTCATGGTTATTCCAAAAAAGTGAATTCCAGCCTTCTCCCAACTTTAATTCTGTCTGCCACTTGCTGAAAATGGTTTTAAGAGCAGGAACATCCAGTTCTTCCGCATAATCCCACTTAGGAGCGTTTGGTTTGTGTTGCAAGCCCACATGCTCAAATTGGAAGACCATGGATAACTCTTTGTTCTCAGGGCGAGAATACTGGCGAGCAATTTCAGGCGTTGCCCCCCAAGTCTCACCGACAGTCATCACGTCATGATTTCCAAAGGTTGCTTGATTCATTTCTTTGAGGTAATCGTGTAAGCGCGGCCCGTTACCCGTGATTTCCGAATCTGGAATCTTGCCAATCAGGTCAATCACATCCATCCGGAAACCACCGATGCCCTTGGCAATCCAGAAATTCATCATGTCGTAAATTTTTTGGCGCAGCTGAGCATTTTCCCAGTTCAAATCAGGCTGTTTCTTGCTAAACAAATGCAGGTAATACTGCCCTGATGCCTCGTCTAATTCCCAAGCAGAGCCTGAAAAAATAGACATGAGGTTGTTTGGCTCGTCACGCCAAATATAGTAATCACGCTCAGGACTATTGGGATTTTCTCTAGCTTCAACAAACCAGGCATGCTCGTCAGAGGTGTGGTTGACCACCAAGTCCATGATAATCTTAATGCCGCGCTCATTAGCTGCTGCTAAGAGGTCATCCATGTCGTCCATGTTCCCAAAAACTTCTGCAATGGCTTCATAGTCAGAGATGTCGTAGCCATTGTCATCCATGGGTGATTGGTAAACTGGTGATAACCAAATGGCTGTAATGCCAAGTTTTTGCAGGTAATCCAACTGACTGGTAATACCTTTCAAATCGCCAATCCCATTGCCACTAGTGTCTTTAAACGATCTTGGGTAAATTTGATAAATTGTTGCCTTATGCCACCATTGTTTTTGCATTGTCATTCTCTTTTCTAATCAGTAAGAACACAAAATCCTCAAAAGACCTTTGAGGATTTTGCTATATTCTAGGAGGTCTATTTAACGAATAGCTTGTTCTGTATCAAGGTCAAAGAAATGACCTTTTGCCACATTGAAGGTCAAGCTAACTTGCTCACCTGGGCTATGGAAATCACGCGCATCTACACGAGAAGCGAACTCTGTTTGGCCAAGTTTAACGTAAAGCATGGTTTCAGAACCAAGCAACTCAGATACCAAGACTTCTGCAGTCACATTCGCATTTGGATAAGTGTCATGCACGATTTGGTTGCTTGAAATATCTTCTGGACGAATACCAAAAGTGACTTTTTTACCTTTGTAACCAGCTGTTTCAAGCATTTTAGCTTGTCCTTCTGGAATAGCAATATCAAGGCCATCTTCACTCACAATACGACCGTCTTTAACTTCCACTTCAAAGAAATTCATGGCAGGGCTTCCGATAAAGCCGGCAACGAATTTATTAGCTGGAAGGTTGTACAATTCTTGTGGTGAACCCACTTGTTCAATTTTACCGATGGTTCCGTTTCCTTGAGGGTTTTTAGTAGCACTCATGATAACGATACGGTCTGCCAAAGTCATGGCTTCAGTCTGGTCGTGGGTAACATAAATAGTCGTTGAGCCGATACGACGGTGAATTTTAGCAATTTCAGCACGCATGGACACACGAAGCTTCGCATCCAAGTTTGACAAAGGCTCGTCCATCAAGAACACTTTAGCATCACGGACAATAGCACGCCCCATGGCAACACGTTGGCGTTGTCCACCAGAAAGGTCAGCCGGTTTACGTTCCAAGAATTCAGTCAACCCAAGAATTTCCGCAGCTTCTTTCACACGACGGTCAATGTCATCTTTTTTATATTTACGTAGTTTAAGACCGAAAGCCATGTTATCATACACGGTCATGTGTGGGTAAAGAGCGTAGTTTTGGAATACCATGGCAATGTCACGGTCTTTAGGAGACTTGTCATTCACCACTTCGCCATCAATTTTCAATTCCCCTTCAGAAATATCTTCAAGACCAGCGATCATACGAAGCGTTGTTGATTTACCACATCCTGAAGGCCCAACAAAGACGATAAATTCTTTGTCTTTAATATCCAAGTCAAAGTCCTCAACGGCATAATGCGTTGTGTTTGGGTATTTTTTATAGATGTGATTTAGATTTAATTCAACCATGTGTAACTCCTATTGGGCCAGCAAGCTTTCTAGCTGACTGCAAGGCTAGACACCGCTGACATTTTTTTGATGCTTTTATTGTACCAAAAACAGCGCTTTCAAAACAGAGACAAAGCGACCAAACTTCTTTGGGCACCTTGCACAATAGTAGGGCTAGTCCAGTCGTGAGGGATAATAAAACAAGAAAATCATGTCGAAACACAGCCCATTCACAGGAAATAAAACAAGCTTCACTGTCTATTGTTCTCCTTATCAGCTTCAGTCAAGGCATCAAAAAAAGAAAGCCCTGTGGCTTTCCTAATATTTCAACAGAAAAAGATAAGCAAAAGCCAAATCATCCAATTGCTTGAGATGAAGACCAGATTGCTGAGCAAATTTATCAAGCTTATACTGCAACGAATTGCGATGAATGTAGAGGCGCTGCGCTGTCTGCACCAGATTGCCGTGTTCTGACCATAGCGCGTGAACCACATCGGCCATATCACTTTGAGGATTTAGGAATTGGTGAAACTGACGCGTTAAAGCTGGGAAAGATTGATGAGACAAAATGGACCAGAGCATCACTTCTGCAAAGGTTAACAGTTTTCCTCCAGACTTTTGCTTTAAATAAGCCGTGAGTAGCTGACATTCCTCCTCAAAACATTCTCTCAATGTGCCTGCAGCTACCTGATACCAGGCATTTCCAACAAACATGGTTAAGGCCAAACCAAAATCACTTTCTAGCGTTGGCAAGAGACCTTCAAGCGAGCGCAAGACCTTTATTGAAGTTGCTTGTCGACATAAAAATGCCGTTTGGGTTGCACTGATAGGCAAAATGACCTCAAGCCCTGCAATCATCTGCTGGAGCAACTCAACTAAGTCATCTGGTAAAGCCTGCTGATGATTGAGGTAAATAAACTGAGAAGTCTCAAACAGCTGAGGGGGATTGCCCTGATGATCAAGCAAATACCGCTGCCAAGGTGACCCTAGCGGCTGCAAGACCTCATATTGACCCAACCCCACCTCAAGTAATAAGCGCTCTTTTTCGGATAAACATGATTTGGGAAAATGCACATATTGGTCCCCTTCTTTGATACTCACCCACTCTTTATCTCCTAACGGATGAGGGCCTACTTGCATCTCTGGAAAATAGTCTTTTAGCTCCATAGCCATTCCTTTCATGACGGTCTTTAAACCATTATAACACATGACTCTTTATCACACAGTTCAGTTTGTTGTCAGCACGATTTTGTATTTTCTGACTTTTTAATCATTAAAGCTAAATAAGGGTTATTCATTTTTAGCAAGAACATTCAATTAAATAGCTATTTATCGGAAGATTAATTTATGTTTATGCTAAAAAGGTATTATTTTCCTTTTTTTCATTGTCATTAAAATATCATTTTAAAAAAATCATTAGGTTTTTATTTGTGTCTTTAAAACCATTATGTTATTCTAATAATGGGGATTGAAACTTAACTTTTAGGAGGTTTCTATGAAAAATTACTTATCTTTGGGGATGTTTGCACTGCTGTTTGCACTAACATTTGGAACAGTCAATTCTGTCCAAGCTATTGCTGGACCTGAGTGGCTGCTAGACCGTCCATCTGTCAACAACAGCCAATTAGTTGTTAGCGTTGCTGGTACTGTTGAGGGGACGAATCAAGACATTAGTCTTAAATTTTTTGAAATCGATCTAACATCACAACCTGCTCACGGAGGAAAGACAGAGCAGGGCTTAAGTCCAAAATCAAAACCATTTGCTACTGATAGTGGCGCGATGTCACATAAACTTGAGAAAGCTGACTTACTAAAGGCTATTCAAGAACAATTGATCGCTAACGTCCACAGTAACGACGACTACTTTGAGGTCATTGATTTTGCAAGCGATGCAACCATTACTGATCGAAACGGCAAGGTCTACTTTGCTGACAAAGATGGTTCGGTAACCTTGCCGACCCAACCTGTCCAAGAATTTTTGCTAAGCGGACATGTGCGCGTTAGACCATATAAAGAAAAACCAGTACAAAATCAAGCGAAATCTGTTGATGTGGAATATACTGTACAGTTTACTCCTTTAAACCCTGATGATGATTTCAAACCAGTTCTCAAAGATACTAAGCTATTGAAAACACTAGCTATCGGTGACACCGTCACATCTCAAGAATTACTAGCTCAAGCACAAAGCATTTTAAACAAAAACCACCCAGGCTATACGATTTATGAACGTGACTCCTCAATCGTCACTCATGACAATGACATTTTCCGTACGATTTTACCAATGGATCAAGAGTTTACTTACCATGTCAAAAATCGGGAACAAGCTTATAGGATCAATAAAAAATCTGGTCTGAATGAAGAAATAAACAACACTGACCTGATCTCTGAGAAATATTACGTCCTTAAAAAAGGGGAAAAGCCGTATGATCCCTTTGATCGCAGTCACTTGAAACTGTTCACCATCAAATACGTTGATGTCAACACCAACGAATTGCTAAAAAGCGAGCAGCTCTTAACAGCTAGCGAACGTAACTTAGACTTCAGAGATTTATACGATCCTCGTGATAAGGCTAAACTACTCTACAACAATCTCGATGCTTTTGGTATTATGGACTATACCTTAACTGGAAAAGTAGAGGATAATCACGATGACACCAACCGTATCATAACCGTTTATATGGGCAAGCGACCCGAAGGAGAGAATGCTAGCTATCATTTAGCCTATGATAAAGATCGTTATACCGAAGAAGAACGAGAAGTTTACAGCTACCTGCGTTATACAGGGACACCTATACCTGATAACCCTAACGACAAATAACCACGATCTTCTGAAACGATGAGATTAACTGACAAAAAAAGCAAGCAACATGCTATCAACAGTTGCTTGCTTTTTTCTAACCTCTTAGTTGTAGAGACTAGTGACATTTCGTGTCTAAAATAATCGTAACTGGTCCATCATTGATGAGACTAACCTGCATATCTGCCCCAAAAACGCCACGCTCAACTGGCACAAAATCTGCCAATTGTTCATTAAAGCGATTATAAAACTGGTTAGCCATATCAGGCTTTGCAGCTCCTGTAAAGGCAGGGCGATTTCCCTTTTTGGTGTCAGCATAAAGGGTAAATTGCGACACAGATAAGATACTACCCTTGATGTCTTGGATAGACTGATTCATCTTGCCATCAGCATCTGAAAAAATGCGCATGTTGACTATTTTTCGCACAGCGTAAGCCAAATCTTCTGCAGCATCATCTGGGCCTACGCCTACTAACAACAATAACCCTTGATTGATAGCGCCAGCAATTTTCCCATCAATAGAAACAGAGGCCTCTTTGACCCGTTGCAAGACAAGTTTCATGTTTTTATCCTTTCTTAGCCATTGGTCCGCTTCACGCTATAAACATCTGGAACTGCCTTAATTTTTTCGACAACAGTTGTCAGATGCGTCAGATTTGGAATGCCAAAGCTCACGTGAATATTCGCAAACTTCATGTCCTTGGTTGGCTGGGCATTAACGGTGGAAATACTCTTGGTAGAATTAGACAAAATCTGGAGGACGTCATTGAGAAGGCCACTACGATTGAGCCCATAAATATCAATTTCAGCTTGGTAATCTTTGCTGGAGTTATCCAAATCCCATTCCACTTCGATGAGACGCTCTTGGTAGCCATCTTGACTCTTGATGTTATTACAATCCGCACGGTGGATGGCAATGCCACGCCCCTTGGTAATATAGCCTTCAATGGGATCCCCAGGTACAGGATTGCAACATTTAGCAATCCGCATCAAGAGTCCTGAAGCCCCTTGGATAATAACCCCATTTTCACTGCGAACCTTGAGAACATCCTTGTTTTCGTGCTTGATTTCGCCACCGTTAACCAATTCCTCTGCTTCTGCCTTAGCCTTGGCTCTTTCCTCTTCACGGCGTTCTTTTTCAGTTAATTTATTAAAGACACTGACAGGACTAATGTCGCCAAAACCGACCGCTGCGTAGAGCGATTCTTCGCTCTTCACACTGACTTTTGGAAGAATAGCTTCAATGCGTTTTTTATCAAGGTATTTATTGGCAACATAGCCCTGCTCTTGGAAATAAGAAACCAGCATGTCACGGCCTTTATTCACTGACAACTCTTTGTCTTGGTTTTTAAAGAACTGACGAATCTTGTTGCGAGCCTTATTGGTTTTTACCAACTTAATCCAGTCACGGCTCGGCCCAAAAGAGTTAGGGTTGGTGACGATTTCCACCACATCTCCCGTTTTTAACTTGGCAGTGAGGGGAACCATACGGCCATTAACTTTGGCACCTGTCGCTTTTTCACCCACTTGCGTGTGGATGGCATAGGCAAAATCAATTGGTCCCGAGTCCTTTGGCAATTCCTGCACAGCACCTGTCGGTGTAAAGACGTAAATACGTTCTGAGAAAATGTCTTCTTTGACCGAGTCCACAAAGTCCACTGCATCGCCATTTGACGCATCTTGTAACTCCACAAGCTCTTTGATCCAGTTCATGCCAACCTTTTGTTCGGCCTGATTAACCTTGCCGCGGACGCCTTTTTTATAAGCCCAGTGAGCAGCTACCCCGTACTCAGCCACTTGGTGCATTTCCTTGGTGCGGATTTGAATCTCAATCGGACCTTTAGGGCCATACACGGTGGTATGAATAGACTGGTAACCATTAGCTTTAGGCGCGGCAATATAATCCTTGAAGCGGCCTGGCATTGGACGCCACAACTCGTGAATGTAACCGACCATAGCATAAACATCGCTCTGCGTTTCCATGACACAACGGATAGCAATCAAATCAAAAATCTGATCAAAGCGTTTTTTCTTGTCCCGCATTTTCCGATAAATAGAATAAATGTGTTTTGGTCGACCATAAACATCACCAAACAAGCCTTGCTCAGTGGTATAAGACTTGATTTTGGTAACAATATCATCCACCAAAGCTTCACGCTCGCGACGTTTTTCATTCATCATATGGGAAATCTTATAAAACTCCGTTTCGTTCAGGTAACGGAAAGCCAGATCTTCTAATTCCCATTTGATACGACTAATCCCCAAGCGGTGCGCCAAGGGAGCATAAATTTCCATGGTTTCGCGTGAAATACGCTCTTGCTTGTCCTTGCGCAGATGCTTGAGGGTCCGCATATTATGCAAACGGTCCGCCAATTTCACCAAAATCACTCGAATGTCTTTGGACATGGCCATCAACATTTTACGGTGATTTTCAGCTAACTGTTCTTCGTGCGATTTGTACTCTACCTTACCTAACTTGGTTACCCCATCAACAATATCACGAACATCTTTGCCAAAATCAAATTCAATGTTATCTAGGGTAATATCAGTATCTTCTACCACGTCATGCAAAAAACCACAGGCAACCGTCACAGCATCCAAATGCAAATCTGCCAGAATCCCCGCCACTTGAATCGGATGCACAATGTAAGGCTCTCCTGACTTTCGCACTTGATAAAAATGAGCAGCCGTTGCATAATCCAAAGCTTTTTTCACAAAGGCCGCATCGGTCTCATTCATGTATTTGGCTGCTAAGGCAACAACTTCTTCTCCTGTTAAATTGATTTCTTTTGCCATTTATTTCCTCGTCTAAGATTTCTTTTCCCTATTTTAACACTTTCACCCCAAAATCAAAAGGAGGAATCCTTAAAGAAAGCGGTTAGAGAAAGCATTCGTCATCGAAAGTTTTTGACTAGGTCATTTCTTTTTTGATGAACCAAATATTTTCTTTATAAAACCTAAAAATAGTTCGCATTTTCAATTGATACAATCGCTTTCATGAGCTATAATGAGTAGGTAACATCATTTTTAGGAAAAAGAGGAGATTTTATGATGACAAAAGGTTACATGTCAAAAAGTGCCATTTTTTTGGCCATGTTAGTTGCTGCTGGCTCTGCCCAGCTTACCAAAGCAGAGGAAACCACTGCTGTTGAACCGCTGACAACGACTGCTAACACCACAACCAGCACTGCAGTCCCTGCAGAAACAGCTCCGCTAGTAGCAGATACTACACCAGCAACAGCTACTGCTGATACAGCCGTTCCAAGCCCTGTAAACTCTACAAGTTCTGAAATGGCAACTGCATCAGCTGACAACGCTACCGTGACGGCTCCTGTGGAAGGGCAATCTGTTGACGTGCGTATTCTATCAACAACGGACCTCCACTCTAATTTGGTCAACTATGACTATTACCAAGACAAGGAAGCCCAGTCCCTTGGCTTAGCCAAAACAGCGGTGCTTATCGATGCAGCCAAAAAAGAAAACAGTAACGTTGTGCTCGTCGATAATGGTGATATCCTCCAAGGAACCCCATTAGCTACTTACAAAGCTATTGTTGATCCTGTTGAAGCCGATGAAGTTCACCCTATGTACGCTGCCTTGAAGGCCCTTAACTTCGATGCCTCTACTCTTGGTAACCACGAATTTAACTATGGCTTGGACTACTTAGACCGTGTCATGGCAACTGCCGGCCTACCAATTGTCAATGCCAATGTCCTTGATGCCAAAACTGGAAAGCCTAAATTTAAACCCTTTGATATCATAACCAAAACCTTTACCGATAAAGATGGCAAAACTGTTTCCTTGAAAATCGGTATCACAGGCGTTGTCCCTCCTCAAATCATGAGTTGGGACAAGGCCAATTTGACAGGCAAAGTCACTGTCAAGGATGCTGTCGAAGCCGTCAAAGAAGTCATCCCTACGATTCGTGCTGCAGGTGCAGACCTTGTCCTTGTCCTTGCCCACACTGGTATCGGTGATGACGTCTATGAAGTCGGTGAAGAAAATGTTGGTTACCAAATTGCTAGCCTTGAAGGTGTTGATGCAGTGGTCACAGGCCATTCACATGCTGATTTCCCAGCCTTACCAGATGGCAGTTTTTACGATAACCTCAAAGGTGTTGATGGTAAAAAGGGCTTGATTAATGGCGTTCCTGTCACCATGGGCGGCAAATACGGTGACCACCTCGGCTTAATCGATTTGAACCTCACTTACACCAATGGTCAATGGAAGGTCAATAAAGACCAAAGCCGTGCTGAAACACGTCAAATTGACAGCAAATCAAACCAAGTTGATCCTACTATCGTCGCGCTTGCCAAAGAAGCTCATGATGGCACCGTTGCCTACGTTCGCCAACAAGTTGGAACAACCACAGCCCCAATCAACAGTTATTTTGCCTTGATCAAAGACGACCCATCCATTCAAATCGTTAACAATGCGCAACGCTGGTACGCAGAGAAAGAATTGGCTGGCACACCTGAAGCCAATCTCCCATTATTGTCAGCTGCTGCTCCATTCAAAGCAGGCACACGAAATGATGCGTCAGCTTATACCGACATTCCTGCCGGTCCAATCGCTATCAAAAATGTCGCTGACCTTTACCTGTACGACAACGTCACTGCTATCTTAAAAGTGACTGGAGCTGATTTGAAAGAATGGTTAGAAATGTCTGCTGGACAGTTCAACACGATTGACCCAAGTAAATCAGAGCCTCAAGATTTGGTTAATACGTCCTATCGCACTTATAACTTTGATGTGATTGATGGGCTTACCTATGAGTTTGATGTCACTCAAAAGAATAAGTACGACAGCAAAGGTAATCTGGTCAATCCAGACGCTAGTCGTGTCCGCAACTTGAAATACATGGGCAAGGACATCGATCCGAAACAAGAGTTTATGGTCGTGACCAATAACTATCGTGCGAGTGGTAATTTCCCTGGTGTGAAAAACGCCACCCTTAACCGCCTGCTCAATCTTGAAAACCGTCAAGCTATTATCAACTACATCGTTTCAGAAAAAACCATCAACCCAAGTGCTGATAACAACTGGTATTTCGCTGATACCATCAAAGGCCTCAACCTTCGTTTCCTCAGCGCTGACAAAGCTAAGGGCTTGATTGGTAACTACAAGGACATTAGCTATGTTGGTCCTTCATCTGTGGAAGGCTTTGGTGATTACAGCTTTACTTATGTCGCACCTCGTCAAGCCGAGACAACAACCCCAGCCCTTCCTGGCAAGACCTTGACGGAACAAGATCGTCAAGCCATCCATCAACTAGCAGCCCGTGTGTACCAAGAAACACACCAAGCAGCTAGCGGAAAAGACAGTCAACTACCTACAACAGGTAGTGCAGACTCAAAAGGCCTCGTCTTCTTTGGCATTAGCCTAATGGGATTAGTTGCCGTCTTTAGTCGCAAACAGGAGCGCAACTAAGATTTTCTGTCACTAGAAGATGACCTCTAGCACCTTGCCTTAGACACTACTCACAGATGCCTTCTCTCTGATCTATTAAAGATAGGGAGAGGGCATTTGTTTTGTTGTCTATTCTCCTCAACTGCTTTTCTGCTTGGCTTCATAAAAAAACAAACTAGCTAATGAAAGCTAGTTTGTCTTATTTTGGGAATAGGAATGTTTTTTTAGTTTTCTTCTTTGCGTTTTGCAACTGCTGCTACTCCAGCTGTTGCCATAACAGCAAGGGCTGCCGCTGTGAAGAATGGGTTAGTTGCTTCACCTGTTGATGGTAACTGTCTCTTAGTTTCCTTCATTGGCTCTTTGTTTTGGTTAGGTTTTGTACCTGCTTGTGGTGCTTGACCTTTACCTGGAACAACTTTGTTTCCTGGTGTTGCTTCAGGAGTTTGTGAGTCTGATGCTTTTCCAGCTCTTAGTTTTGCAAGTTCTTCAGCTTGTTTTGCTAATTTTTCTTTGAGTGCTTTTGCTTCTGCTTCAAGTTTTGCTTGTAGCTCAGCTTTTTCTTTTTCTGTTAATTTCTTGCTTTCTTCAAGCTCTTTGTTAAGTTTTTCAAGAGCAGCTAATTTGCTGTTTGCTTCTTCTAAAGCTTTTTCAACTTGTTTCTTAGCTTCACGTGATGCGTCCAAATCACGGCGAAGACCTTTACGGCTTGCTTCTGAAATCTTGTTTTGTTCTTCAAGTTTTTGGTGTTCAGCTTCTAATTGTTTCTTAGCTTCACGTGATGCGTCCAAGTCACGGCGAAGACCCTTACGGCTTGCTTCTGAAATCTTGTTTTGTTCCTCAAGTTTTTGGTACTCAGCTTCTAATTGCTTCTTAGCTTCACGTGATGCGTCCAAGTCACGACGAAGGCTTTGACGATTGGCATTTAAAACTTGACTTTGATGTTCAAGATCAGCTTTTTCTGTCTCCAAAGCAGCTTTTTTTGCCTCCAAAGCAGCTTTTTCTTCTTCTAATGCCTTGATTTTAGCTGAATCCTCTGTTGAAAAATTCATTGCGCCTTCTAATGCTTTTTCAAGCTCAGCCTTACGTGTCTCTAAAGCAGCTTTCTCTGCTTCTAATTTCTCACGGATATGAGTTTGAACTTCAGCAAGGTCTTGATAGTTAAGTCGAGCTTCCTTTAGCTTCTCTTCAACTTGAGCTTTCTCTGCTTTTAATTTCTCACGGATATGAGTTTGAACTTCAGCAAGATCTTGATAATTAAGTCGAGCTTCCTTTAACTTCTCTTCAACTTGAGCTTTCTCTGCCTCTAATTTTTGAATTTTACTAGCATTTTCAGATAGTGATTGATCACTTTTACCTAGTTCTTTTTCAGCTTCATCCAACTTTTTAGTTAACTCCTCATTTTTTTTAGTTAACTCCTCATTTTTTTCATACTGTTGAAGCCATAAGTCACTAGGTACATATCCAAGTTCTCGCAAGGCGTCTGCTCTAGCTTTATCATATGTAGGATGATTATTCTCAGCCTTAACTTCTGTTTGGCTTGCTAGTCCTGCCCCTAAAACAGTCAAAGCTACTGCTACTGATGCAGTACCTGTTTTTAATTTTCTAAGCGAATAGTGCTTATTTGTGTTTTTTCTAGCCATTTTTTCTCCTTATTTTTCTTAAGTCTAGATTTTTAGACAAGGCAGACTTGTGCCTTCCCTATTAATTCTATTATAGAGAATGGGCCTTTGAAAGGAAAGGTCACTTTTTGTAGCGATTATTAATTTTTGGTTAGATTTTTACGATTAAAATATTTTGAATAATCTAATGTTATAAACGGACAAAATTAATGACGTTCCAATCCTAAGGGTAGCCGTAACGCACTCATGAAAATAGACCTACACTACGGTGTAAGTCTCGCTTTTTTACATCAGCTGGTGCTCATCTGGTTAAGAGCAACGCTTTCAAACAGTTTGTCTTCTCCCACCTTTACTTTTAAAAAGTCAGTGAGTTTATCAGCAACCACGCTAGGAATCATCTGATTGAAGAAGAGGATCTCCGAATGATTATTTTGTTCCAGAATCACATCTGTCACAATGACATCATACTCTTTGGCAAGGGGAAGCAGGTCGATTTTAGGATTGCCTAAGTCATCAAAGCTAATAATCTCAAAAAATTCCCCAAAATATTCCTTTAAGAAGTTACCAACGTTGCTGTAACTTCTTTCAATAACCAATAACTTGAGTTTGCGTCGTGATTGACTAATCTTCAAAAAGAGATTTTCCCAGGTGATGAATAAGCAATACAAAAGGTGATTTCGTATTCCCTCATTAAACTCCTGATGATCTAGGGCAAAGAGGTCTTCGACATAAGTAAGGAAAGTATCATAAATCACGCGATAATGTTTGTGAAAGAATTTGAGGTATTCCTTTTTATAATCGTAAATCAAAAAGTTAGCACTGATGTCCTCTTCAGCCAAGATAACTGTTGTTTGGAGATGCCTAGCTAGTTCGTATTTATTTGAAATACTTAGTTGCAAACTTTTTTCAATCTTGTCCAACAAGGCAATCCAAGGCACTATTTGGTGTGACGAAAGCGTCTGTTCGCGTGCGCTATCATCTGATTGAAGTAATTTCCCAAGTTCTAATGCAGGATTGAGGTAGTTGGAAAAAATCTCAGCGAGTGCTCGTGCGTCCAAGGGCTGATTGTATTTAAGGGCAAATAAAGCCGAGAGGTCTTTCATTTCCAAAGAATCTTCCAGAACCTTCATAAAGAGATGCTCTAAGCCTTTGTCTTTGCGATTAAGGGTAAAGCCTTTCTGGAAACGAATCAAATTTACCCCGCTTAGTATCTTCAAGTGTTGGAACAAGGCAAAGTTGACTGAAACATCTGTTTGTTTCACCATCAATGCAATCAAACGTTCTAGATTATTTTGGTTAATAATCTCCGCAAAAGGCCATTCCGAAATGGTATAGGCTTCCGAAAAATATTTGAGGTAAAAGAGACGGATATGGTGTTCGTCACCCACTACCATCACTGGTCTTGTGGAAATCTTGATGCCAAATTCTTTTTTGAGGTAGCCATTTGTTCGGGTAATCAAGCGTTTTAAGGTGGATAAGCTAATAAACAAGGCGTCCGCCAAGTCCTCTAAAGAATCAAATTCCTTAAAAAATAGGGCGGATAAGAGCTGCAGGGACTGGGATTCTCTCAGCGCCCTTTGATAGACTTCTTGCAAGCCACAATGGTCATTATAGTCAATAGTTAGGTAACCATCTTCATAAGTAATCCGGCCGAGGGATTCCATAAATTGTAAATTAGCAATACAGGCTTGTAAGGTTGACACTGTACTATCTAGTACTTTGCACAGTTCTCTATCCTTGTACCCCATTCTTCCTGAATGTTCTGTTAAGTGGGCAATTAACTCAAGCTCTCTCCATTGCTGCTTGGTAAAAAGTTTACTAGCATGCGTCATGTCAGTTCCATATCCTTCTTTAGTGATTTCAATTATTATCGAGCGACTGTTGCAGTCGTTAACTTTGTTGCAAAACGACTAAATTATAACATATTTAGTCTTGGAAAACTTATCAAAACAACTGACAGTCTCACTCAAAACTGTGAAGACACTATTTAAAGAGTCACTTTTTCTGTAAAAACATAAAAAGTGAACCAAATAAAAGCTTCGAGTTAACTCATTTTAGCTTTTTCTTTGATTTTAGACAATTAGTATGTGTTTTGGTATCTGATATCGGGTCATGTTTTTTCTCTTTCAACTTTTGTTTGACTTGTTTTGTGGCAGTGTGAGAGACGTGACCCAGACCTTCACTTCAGTGCCAACTAAATACCTCTTTATCCTATTCATAGGAAACATTTCAGACAGTTTTGAAAGGCTATAACTTGTTTGTTGCCGGGACTTGTGCTAATCTTGGTAGTGATGACTGATAATTTAGATAGGAGTTTTTATGTCAGACTTAACCATTGTTTTTATCAGCCTTAGCGGCAACACCCTTAGTTTTGTGAAACGCCTTTCCCTTTATTTAACCGAAAACCATGAGTGCCATGTCAAACAGATTAACATTAAAGACCTGAAGCATGAGACTTTTCCCGTCGAGGAGGATTTTGTAGCGATGCTGCCCACTTATCTAGAAGGAGGAAATGGGATTGACTCTGGTGAAGTGGAAATTTTGACAAATCCTCTTGGAGACTTCATTGCTGCTCATGACAATTACAAACATTGCATGGGGATTATTGGTTCGGGGAATAAGAATTTTAACAACCAATATTGCCTGACTGCTAAACAATATGCTAAGCGCTTTGGCTTTCCTATGCTTGGGGATTTTGAATTGCGGGGCACAAATGATGATATCGAGCGTTTAGCGAAGATTATATTAGAGAGAAGAGATGCCTTTAGGGCTTCCTCTGAAGGCTAAGCTTTACAAGTGTCTCAAATCATAGTAGACTAAGGTTACACAAATCAGGGATTTCCTGGACTGGTTCGAAAACTTCCCAGAATAAAAAACTAAGTAACAAGCTTTCACAACCTGGCAACGTCTTGTCAGGTGCTATTTGGTGTCTTCTATATAACACCTGTTACCGTTTTTTCCAGTCTGGGACGTCCTGTCTCAGACTTTTTTTGATTTGACTGATGTTGTTGTTAACTATTTTTTCCTCAAGGCAAGAGGAACTCTGTTACTCATTAGAAAGGTTTTTATGACTAAGCAACCTATTATTATTGATTGCGACCCTGGTATTGATGATAGCTTAGCGCTTTTATATGCCCTGAAGCACCCGAAACTTGAGGTCATCGCCATTACACTGGTTCAAGGCAATGTCCCTGTTCCCATCGGCTTACAAAATACCATTCTTCTTTTAGAACGGGTGAACCGCCTGGACATTCCTATCTATCTAGGACGTGGCATTCCTCTAGAAAGGGACTATGTTTCTGCTCAAGATACGCATGGCATAGACGGTCTCGGCGATAGCCTGCTCCAACCTTCAGTGATCAAAGAAGCTGAAGCCCTGCCCGCTGCCGATTTTTTAGCCCAGCATTTCGCTGAGCCCTCTGAGACGGCTATTATCGCCCTTGGTCCATTGACCAATGTGGCAGAAGCTTTGGGGCAAAACCCAAATATGGGCAAACATTGCCAACGTTTTGTCAGCATGGGAGGCGCCTTCAAAGCTCATGGCAATTGCTCTCCGGTGGCCGAGTACAATTATTGGTGTGACCCTCATGCAGCCAGACTAACCTTTCAACAGCTGGGCCGCAAACTTGAAATGGTGGGGCTAGATGTGACGAGACAGATTGTCTTGACCCCAAACCACTTGTCTTACATGGCTCGACTCAATCCTGAGGAAACCGCCTTTATTGAAAGCATCACCCATTTTTATTTTGATTTCCACTGGGAATACGAACATCTGATTGGCTGCGTCATCAATGACCCTCTAGCCGTGGTCTATTTCTTGGCTCCTACCATTTGCCAAGGTTTTGACAGTTATACGGATGTGGCAACAGAAGGGATTACTCTTGGTCAAACGGTTGTCGATCAATACGATTTTTATCATAAGAAGGCAAACAGCCATATTTTGACGACGGTGAACAGCAAGGCTTTTTGGTCCGAATTCATCGCTACTATTTTAGAAGTCCCTTTGCATCAGGTCGTTCGAGACCTTGACCATTTACAGTTAGGATAAGCCATGACAAAAATAAAAACACAGGTTTTAACCTTTATCGCCGCTGCAATTGCTCTTAACTATCTAGGAGCTAATATCGCCCTCTTTCTCAAATTGCCCCTTTATCTGGACATGATAGGCACACTGCTAATCGCTCTTTTATTTGGCCCTTGGCTTGGCGCAGTGACTGCTATTGTTAGCGCGCTTCTTTCTTGGATGACAACGGATATTTTTGCCCTCTTTTATGCTCCAGTGGCTATCATTACTGCTTTGACTGCTGGGGTTTTCCTGCGTCAGCATAACAGAGCTAAGGACTTGATTTGGAAGGCTTTATGTATTTCCTTTCCTGGCACACTAGTGGCCTCTATCATTACGGTTATTCTCTTTAAAGGGATCACCTCAAGTGGCTCCAGTCTCTTGGTGCAGATATTACATGGATTGGGACTTGACTTAACGGTCAGTGTTATTGTCATTCAGGCAGGTACGGATTATTTAGACCGTTTGGTTAGTCTACTCCTCGTCCTCATGATTAGCAAGGCTTTACGGAAACAGTTGCCTCATCTTTTCCAGATTTAGAAGGATCTTGTGTCTTGAAAAATGATATAATAGAAGAACTATATGGATTTTTTCAAAGAATGGAGTACTTATGAAAACAACTGTGGAATACCTGACTAAACTTGCTAACATCCCTTCTCCAACCGGCTTTACTCGGAAAATCATGGACTATGTGCATGACGAACTCAGCCAATTTGGCTATGAGCCTGTCCGTACCCATAAGGGAGGCATTATGGTGTCTATCAAAGGTAAAAACGATGACAAACACCGTGTGGTGACGGCTCACTTAGATACTTTGGGGGCTATGGTTCGTGCCATCAAACCTGACGGCCGTTTGAAAATGGATTTGGTAGGTGGCTTTGTCTATAATTCTATCGAGGGAGAGAACTGTACCGTACATCTTGCCAAATCTGGAAAGGAAATTTCTGGAACCATCTTACTTCACCAGACATCTGTTCATGTTTACAAAGACGCGGGCAGTGCGGAACGCAATCAAGCTAATATGGAAGTTCGCTTGGACGAAAAAGTCACAACGGCTGACGAAACACGCGCACTTGGCATCGAAGTCGGTGATTTCATCTCTTTTGATCCGCGTGTCATCGTGACCGAATCAGGCTTTATCAAGTCTCGTCACCTTGACGACAAGGTCAGTGCAGCTATTCTTATGGAACTCCTAAAATGTTACAAAGAAGAACAAGTGGAATTGCCATACACGACCCATTTTTATTTCTCTGCCTTTGAAGAGGTCGGACACGGTGCTAACTCAAGCCTACCAGCGCAAGTGGTTGAGTATTTGGCAGTTGACATGGGAGCTATGGGAGACGACCAAGCAACGGACGAATACACTGTTTCCATCTGTGTCAAGGATGGCTCTGGTCCTTATCATTACGAGCTTCGTCAACATTTGGTAGCCCTTTGCCAAGACCATCAAATCCCTTATCAGCTAGACATTTACCCTTATTACGGTAGTGACGCTTCTGCTGCGATGCGGGCGGGAGCTGAGGTGCGTCACGCACTGCTTGGGGCTGGTATTGAATCAAGTCACTCTTATGAACGCACTCATACAGACTCTATCGAAGCGACTGAACGACTGGTGGATGCCTACTTGAAAAGCACCATGATTGATTAAATTAAAGTTGAGAGGAAAAAAATGTGACCAAATTAATTCTTATTAGAGGAAATGCTGCTAGCGGGAAAACTAGCTTGGCGAATGCCCTCCAAAGTCAACTTGGTGAAAACACCTTACTTCTTTCTCAAGATAAATTAAGACGCGAAATGTTACTAGCCCATGATGGTTTTGATACGCCGACAATTCCATTATTGAAGCATTTGATTACTTTTGGAATGGCGAATTGCGACTATATTATCTTAGAAGGTATTCTAAAAGCAGATTGGTATGCCCCTGTTTGGGACTTTATTAGCCAACAAAGCCGTCTTCAAGTCTTTGCTTATTATTATGATATTCCTTTTGAAGAAACATTAAAGCGCCATTCAAGCAGAAGTAAGGTCGAGGAATTTGGCGAGGAAGCTCTGAGAAAGTGGTGGAATGAAAAAGATTACATCAAAATAATCTCTGAAACATCTTTTGACAAAACTGTCACCTTGCAAGAAGCACTCAATTACATATTACAAGACATCACAAAAAGGTCAGGATTAACTTCCTAACCTTTTTCTTATTTCTCAACCCAATCCAACGTCACTTCAAGACCATAGTGGTCACTGACGACTGGCGCATCTCCTCCTTCAAAGGTAATGTGAGACGCCTTGATGTCAAAATCCTTGCTGGTAAAGACATGGTCCACCTTGAAGGCTTCTTTATTATCTTCCCAGCCATCAATATCAGCCACAATACTGTGATCACCAAAAACATGGTCAGCAACCTTATGGCTATCTTGTAGGTTTAGGGGGCTACCCATAATCACTTGATAACCCTCTTGATTCGTTGGATTGTTAAAATCTCCCATAAGTAGCAAGGGACATTTTAGTGTGAGCAGCTCTTTTTCTAATTTCTCCCACTCCCCTAAAAACCCCTTGTCAAACCAAGATAGGTGTACATTGACAACAGCGACTTCTTTGCCATCTAACTTGGTTTTGGCAACGAGCGAGCGTCTAGTATGGTAGTCTGTTTCATCATCCATCGCCGACACGAGAATATCTGAAACATGAATAGGTTGTTTTGATAAGATTGCCACGCCTTCATGGTAAATGTCATAGCCAATATGGTTGTAAGCCCAAGACCAATAATAGTGCTGTCCCCGCTTTTTGAGGTAATGAATCAAGAGAAGAGCAAAATGATCTTTATGAATGGTTGGGGTCCCGGGAATAGGTTGATAGCTCGGTAATTCCATGGCCAATTCGCTTTCAATCAGTTGGTTGATTTCTTGCAAACAAATGATATCGTATTTTTCAGCTAAAATATGCTCAGCCAAATCAACTAACTTTTTAAGGGCATTGGCTTCCATCCACGAGTGGGTATTCAGCGTTAGTAACTTGGTCATTAGTTCTCCTTTATAAGACAAGAAGAGTCATAGCTCACCAGCTGCTGCTAGGACCTATCACTCTCTTGCTCTATTCTCTTAAAGTTCTACGGTTGCTACTGGAGTTTTTGCAGGCTGAGCTCCTAAAGATGTCAAGGTCACATCTTGGATCTCTGCTGTGTTGGTAAAAGCAACCACAATGGTTGTTTCACGCTCTGCTGATTGAATGGCAGCAAGGTCTGCTACCACTAAAAGATCTCCTGCTTCAATACGTTGCCCTTCGGTGACTTTTACTGAGAAAGGAACACCATTTAGGGCTACGGTATCAAGTCCTACGTGCACCAACACTTCAAGGCCGCTGTCTGTCAGTAAACCAAAAGCATGTTTGGTTGGGAAAACGCTGGTCACAAGGCCAGATACTGGTGCATAAATATTGCCATTAGTGGGCTCCACAGCAAACCCATCGCCCATCATCTTAGCGGCAAACACCTGATCTTTCACACCTGTGATTTGTAAAACGGTTCCGTCTGCCACTGATAGCACTTCTTCTGTCACGTGTCTAAAGTCTTTGGCTGGCATTGGTTTGTCGGCTACTTTTGACATATTGACTTCTGGAATAATAGCCCCTGAATCAAGCAAATCTTGAATATCTGATTTCAAAATATCTGCTTTAGGCCCATAAACCGCTTGGACACCACTACCTTTGGTAATGAGACCCATAGCACCTGCTTTTTTCCAATCGTCCTCAGCACCAACTTTAGCGGGGTCTTTGACCGTCACTCGTAAGCGGGTCATACAAGCATCGACATCATCAATATTGTCGCGCCCACCAAGGAGATTAACGATTTGCACGACTTGAGAGTTGCTATCTGCCATAGGGGCACCAGAGCTTTTAGCTTTGTTGTCATCAAGCATGTCTGCTTCATAATTGCCTAAACGTCCAGCTGTTGCGAGATGCATTTTCTTAATCATCATATCCGCGATAAAGTACATGATGACTGCAAATAGGATAGAGACCCAAACAAAGTTAATCAAATCCATGCCTAGACCTGCTTTAAGGGCCATAGGGGTACGGGTCAATAATTCAATGTTCCCAAATGAGTGAACACGGAGATTCACAAGGTCTGCCATGGCAAATGAAGCTCCCTGCACAAGGGCATAAACAAGGTAAAGTGGCATTGCTGCAAACATAAACATGTATTCAAGTGGTTCAGTTACCCCTGTCAAGAATACCGCTGCCGCTGCTGAGATGAACATCATTTTGTATTTATGTTTTTTATCGGCATCCACATTACGGTACATCGCTAAGGCAACTCCCATCAATGTTCCGGTAGCACCAATCATTTGTCCTACTTTGAAACGAGCTGGAGTGACTCCGTCCATTAACTGGTGATAAGCTGAAGCATCTGAGCCTTTAAGGTGAACAAGGTCTGTTACCCAAGCTAACCATAGAGGGTCTTGTCCAAATACTTTTGTCCCCGCTGCTGCACCTGTCATGACTTCATAAGTTCCCCCAAGAGCTGTATAGTTCATTGGAATGGTTAACATGTGATGCAGACCAAATGGTAACAAGAGACGTTCCAAGGTACCATATAGGAATGGGGCTAGGATTGGAGCTGAATCTTGTGAAGAGGCAATCCACATCCCAAAACCATTGATTCCAGATTGGATAACCGGCCAAACAACCACCAAGACAAGCGCTACTAGGATAGAACGCAAGATGACCACAAAAGGTACAAAACGCTTCCCATTAAAGAAGGTCAAAACTTCAGGAAGTTTACGGTAATTATAGTATTTGTTATAGGCCGTTGCTCCTACAAACCCTGCGATAATCCCAACAAAAACCCCTGTGTTTAGGGCTGGAGATTCCAAGACACTGGTGAAATAATCTTTAACAATCATTTGAGTGCCAAGGAGGCTTGTGATTTTTGCTTCTGGATCAGCTAGCATAGCACCAGACACTCCATAAAAAGCACCTGTAATTCGATTGATCAAGACAAAAGCAAGACCTGAGGCAAAGGCTCCTCCTGCACGTTCTTTAGCCCAACTACCACCAATCGCCAAGGCAAATAGCAAGTGAAGGTTAACAATGATAGCCCAACCAATCTGAGCAATAATGTTTCCTAGAGATGCCAAAAATGCTGAGTTATGGTTAATCATTGGAATGGAGTTTCCGATACTGATCATTAAACCAGCCGCTGGCATAACAGCAATAACGACCATAAGACATTTCCCAAATTTTTGCCAAAACTCGAAACTAAACAGTTGCTTGAATGATGTTTTCATTCTACTTCTCCTTTTTAATATCCTCAAGAAATGAGGTAATCGCTATCATACATCACGCCATGAGGTAGTGGGTTGCAAACGATTTACGCAAACGTTTGCGTTAATTGATAAATTCATTATACTCGCCTTTCTGAATTTTGTAAAGCGTTTTCTTAAAAAAGAATAGGAGAGCTTGTCACCTCCTCTAACAAAACGGTCTCCCTTAACTTAAAAAGAGGACACAAAAACCCTTCGCTTGTCAATGGAACATCGCAAAGGGTTTCGTTTACTTATGGCGTTATCGGTTGGGTGGACTCTCTCTCAACTATCTGATGAGAGATCAAATGAATGGTATCTTGAATATGATCAGTTGCTAACACTAAAGTGGCAGCCTTTTCTCCCAATTGGTAAGGAAAAATCTCTACCGATGTCAGTGACGGGGTGGCCAATTCAGCTAAAATGGAGTTGTTAAAACTAATCATAGGCACTTTTGGGTTGGGATGGTTTTGCTTTAACAGGCGTTGCAGATGAATAGCTAGCATATCATCACAGGTTACAAAGGCCGGCTGAGGATGGTTGGTTAAAAACTTTTGGATCCTCTGACCGATATCCTGTTCCGTTTCTGAGGAGAGGTTAATGGTTTGAGCGGTCAAACCTTGAGACGTCATTTTTTCGGCATATCCAATAAAGCGCTCGGCCTGCACCAATTCGTCCATGTCAGTATAGGCATAAGTGATTTGCTTAAACCCACGTTCAAGCAGAAAAGCTGCGGCATCGTAACCTGCTTGGCGGTTATCATTATCCACAAATTTAGCATTGCCGTTATCCGTCGCATAAGACTGCCCTACGACCACACAATCCACAGCTTGTTTTTTGACAAAGTCAAAAACCTTGTCATCTGTTTTGGAATAAAGAAAAATCAGTTTGCCAATGTGTCCGCTGCGAATCATGTTTTGAACATTCTTCAATAACTCGTCATCACTGCGACCGGTCGCCAGACTGACCATGTAGCCATTATCTGTGCAGACACCTGCGATGCCTTGAATAATCTGCATGAAAAAAGGATTGTTACCGAGAGAGTCTTGGATCACGCGCACTGGCAAAATAATCCCAACCGCATTGGACTGTCGCTTGACCAGATTTTGTGCAGAATAATTGGGGGAATAATCCAATGTTTCCATCGCTTTTCTTACGCGCTCTTTGGTTGCCTGACTAATCATGTGATTGTCATTAATGGCTCGCGAAGCCGTCGATGCGGATACCCCTGCTAGCTTTGCAACATCTTTAATGGTAACCAAGTCTTCCTCCCTCAATCATCTTTTTTACTAGCATAGTCATTTTCTTAAACCCTGTCAACTGTTTTTCCACATTGTGGAGCAGCTGATTTGCCTTCCTTTTTTGAGGACACTTAAGCTTCCTAAAGGAGCGTTTCCCTAAAAAAACTAAGCAAGCGAAGGACTTGCTTAGTTGTCATCAGATGTTACCTGCAATTCCAAAGCATAACTGATAGCACTTAAGGCGTATAGCGGAGCGGTCTCTGTTCGCATAATGCGAGGACCCAAACCCACCTTAATGGCACCTGCTGCCTCAAACTGAGTGATTTCAGCTGGGGAAATTCCCCCTTCTGGTCCAAAGATAAAAAGGAGTTTTGCTCCTGGTTTAACTTCTTTCAATTCACGCGCCAAGGTCGCTAGCTGACCTGCCTTAGCTGTTTCCTCATAAGCAATGAAGATATGATCAAAGCTAGAAAGACTTTTTAGAAACTCTGCTTTCTGTTCAAAAAGATGCACTTCTGGCACCACATTTCGTTTGCTCTGCTCAGCAGCTCCTAAAACGATTTTAGCCAACTTGTCTTCTTTTTTAGCTAATTTTTTGCCATCCCATTTGACTACTGACCAGTCTGCGGGGTAACCCCATAGCGCACTGGCTCCCAATTCAGTCACTTTCTGGGCAATCGTGTCTAACTTATCTCCTTTAGGAAATCCAGAAGCAATAGTCACTTTAACAGGCAGCTCAACCTGATCTGGCAAAGCCTCTATAATCTCTAACTCATGAGCCATACTATTGGTCACCTTGGCTAAATACTTAATCCCGTCATCAAAGACCAAGACAACTTCTGCCTCGTCAGTCAAGCGCATCACTTGAAACATGTGCTTGATGGTATCTTTATCGGTAATTGTTACCTCTTTTTCTGCTTTGCCTTTAATAAAATACTGTTGCATTAGCCGCCAATCACTCCTGAGATATCATCTGTTTTTTTGAACACTAAGGCGTTCCACTCGCCTTGAACCATATGCGTCTCAAGGAAGAATCCTGCGCTAAACGCAGCTTCCAGAACCATATCTAGTTTCTCAGAAATGATACCAGATAAAATGAGATAACCTTGGTCCTTGACCAAACGGTAAGCATCATCAGTCAATAAGACTAAGATATCCGCCAAGATATTGGCCACAATCACATCCGCTTCTTGACCAACCCCTTTTAAGAGATCGCCGGCAGCCACATGAATGTTGTCTGTTCCTTGGTTTAAATCAATGTTTTCTTGAGCCACTCGAACAGCCACATCATCTAAATCATAAGCATAGATGGTTTTGGCACCTAGCAAGGAACTGGCAATCGAGAGGACACCTGATCCGGTCCCTACATCGATAACTGTCTCGCCACCACGAAGGACTTGTTCCAAGGCAAAAAGGCTCATTTTAGTTGTGGGATGTGTCCCTGTCCCAAATGCCATTCCAGGATCTAATTTAATAACCTTTTCCCCAGCAGAAGCTTCATAATCCGTCCAACTAGGGACAATGGTTAAATCATGCGTGATGCGAGCTGGTTCATAGTATTTTTTCCAATTGTCTGCCCAGTCTTCCTCAGCCAATTCCTGACTGTCCACAGTAACCTGACCAACCTGTAACCCAAAACTAGCTAACTCCGCTAACTGTTCATTAATGGTCACGGTCACATCCGCCAAATTAGTGCTACTTGGGTAATAGGCTGTGATAGCTATCATGTCAGACTGCTCCACATCTGGGTATAACTCCCCAAAACGGTCCTCCTGCCCAATATAGTCTGCGCTATCCGCGATAGCAACCCCTTGACTGCCTGTCTCAATCAACAAATTTGAAACAGCCTCTTGCGCATCACGATGCACATGAACCGTCACTTCTTGCCATGTTTCCATAGTTATGTCCTTTCTCCTTTTAACAATTTCTCTGAGCCTCTGACACTTGTGTCATTTCTAGCAATCCTTAAACACTGAAATACCAACACTCATCTCACTGGTCACTTTTCTCAGCTAGATAAGCTGCCAATCGTTCTTGTAATTGAGGCACAGCCTTCTTATCCACTAAAAAATCCTTCATCGGTACCAACTTGTAAGCCTGACCTTCTTCTCCAAAATGAATGGCTTTAACAAGATCCTTACTGATCATGGCCACCATGAAAATAGAGTAAGTCTTCGGATTCATAACCCCTTGATAAGCTTTTTCCCAGACGACCATATCTTGCGAAATCGCTATTCCTAGTTCTTCCATCACTTCACGTTGCACACATTCAAAGGGTGTTTCTAAACCTTCTCGTCCCCCGCCAGGCAAATCCCAGGTGTCAGGAAAAGGAATGGTAGACTTATTATCTCTTAAAATGGTCACAAGGTGTTGATCTTGCATTAAAGCAATTTTCACTCCAGAAAAAACACATGCCTGTGTCGATGATGTCATAATCGTCTCCTCTACAGCACTGATAACTCAATGCCGACTACCCCATACTGGGCTTGCTGTTCCTGACTATAATAGCGTTCCATGTCTTCTGGACGAGCCATCTCCAGTTCTTCTTTCCGATAGCCACAGTTATCTAAGGGTAACGACTGGTAAAGCTGAGCGAAGTCGTCAAAATAATAAAGCCCAACCACCTTTGTCCACAACATCTGACGACTATCATCTGTTCTAACAAATACGATGGTATCATCAACTTGAACCTTTTGCCGCTTCTCGTCATTCAGACGCAATTCAATCGTCTTTGTACCTGAGGCAATCATCTCAAAAGGTTTAGGGCTTAGCATCATCTCATGTATCATCTTAGTACCTTGGATAGGGGTAACTTTCTCCCTCTTCTAATCCTTGTTGACCTTCTTCAAAAGCTTGCGCGTTCCATTCCAAACCGAAATCAACCTTGCTGTCATCTGCTAAGAAATCCATCAAATCGCTGTGCCCTTCAATAGCAACATCGTTGAGAAATTGCGCAAAGTAAGCTAAGAATTCACGAGAAAAGCCCTTTTTGGCGTCAAAAGGAATGGTAACCAAATAATCTTCTGCCTCAAATTGAGACTTGGCAGGGTTGTAAAAGAGCACATAGTCCTCAAAGACAATATCATCTTGAGTCACTTCGCCACTATCGTCAATGGTTTTTATAGCCTCTTTATTTTGAGCTTCTAAAACAAAAGTCACTTCAACCGCATGATTTTTCTTGTCCCAATCCATGGCATAATCATACTGAAAATGCTTGTCCATTTCTTCTTCTAATGCTGATAAAAAGCCGTATTTTGCCATCTAATTGTCCTTTTTCCTAACGATTATTTGCTTCCATTGTAGCATAATTTGAGCTAACTTTCACTGGCAAATGCTGACTGATAGGCCTTCTGTATTTTAGTAAGCGTTTTATCCCTTACTTTTCTCTCATTATGTTAAACTAATAAGCGATTATGATGTTAGGAGAAAAAGAATGAGATATTCTAGACGCTACCCTTCTCAGACAAGACAGATACTGCTTACCTTGTTATCAATGACTGCCAGCCTACAAGCTGGAGCTATGACTACTTATGCGGATGAAGCTAATGCCAACCGTCAACCACCAGTGGCCCAAGTGGAAGCTAGTAAGCCGACAGCCGTGGAATCTGTCACTTCACCTGCAGACCAGACCACTCCAATCTCAACGCAAGAGGCTTCGTCTCCTTTACACCCTTTAACAACAGAGGCCACTCCTGCCGCCCAAGAATATCCGATTACCTTAGAAGACTATAAGGCAGCCAGTGCAAGCCAATTAGCTGAGTGGGCTCGCCAGCAACGGGTCACAGGCCAACAGCTGCTAGATTTTGCCTTGGAAACCATCAAAGAAACTAACCCTGAGCTCAATAATGTCATTTCTCTGCGTGAACCATTGGCTCGACAAGAGAGCAATCAAATGACAGATGAAGGGCAACCCTTTTACAAGGTTCCTATTCTGGTTAAAGGGTTAGGACACACCGTTGCTGGAAGCAGCAACACCAACGGGCTTGCCTTTTTGAAAGACAAAACCAGCTCATCTACCAGCGCCTTTGTCAAACAACTCCAAAAGGCTGGTTTTATCGTGGTAGGGCAGTCCTCTTTCCCTGAAATGGGATGGATTAATGTGACGAATTCCAATCTTTACGGAAATACACATAACCCATGGCAGCTTGACCAAAATCCTGGCGGATCTTCTGGTGGCTCTGCAGCTGCTGTGGCTTCAGGGCAAGTCAGTCTAGCCAGTGCTTCTGATGGTGGGGGCTCGACCCGCATTCCAGCTTCTTGGAGTGGCTTGATTGGCCTACACCCAACACGTGGTATTTTAGAAGGAAATCCGACTTCTGAACGTAGCAATGTTAGTCATTTTGCCCTCACTAAGAGCATGGAAGACACTGAAAAGCTCTTCCAATTCCTCTTAAAAGACAAGGCTAAAGCGCAACAAAACCCACAGCGTTTAGACACAAGTATCCCCATTGCTTACAGCACCCAGACACCAGCTGGAACACCAATTAGTGAGGAAGCGATTGCTGCGGTCAATGAAGCTGTGACTTTCTTACAGGAACAAGGTTATCAAACTGTAGAAGTTCCTTATCCTGTGGATGGTAAGCTCATGATGCAATACTATTACACCATCGCTGCTTCTGCAGCGCCATCTATCAATTTTATGGCGCAACAAACCTTGAAACGCCCCCTTCAAAAAGAGGATGTCGAACTCCTATCGTGGGCGCTCTACCAAACTGGGAAAGACTTGACCAAAGAGGATGTCAACAAAGCCTGGGAGGGTATCGCAGGCATGACCGAGCAATTAAACCAGTTCTACCAAAAATACCCCATCTTCTTAACACCGACAACAGCCTATCCTGCCCCTGCTGCTGATTACCACCATATTCCTAAGGACCTAGTGGCACAGCTCAGTGACATGTCAGGTTTGAGCAAAGAAGAAAAATTGGACCTTATCTATCGCCAGTGGCTACCAGCTTGGACGCTGACACCATTTACCCAGCTTGCTAACCTGACGGGAACACCATCCTTGTCCTTACCAACCCACGTGACGAAAACCGGTCTACCTCTTGGCATTTTGGTGAATAGCGGAGCTCATAACGACAGTCTCCTGTTGCAACTGGGACAGCTCTTTGAAAAAGCAAATCGTTTCCATATCCTGACGGCTGGCAAAAAAGGATTACCAGAAACTCCTGCGCATGAGCATAACCTCTCAACTCAATCTGAAAACAAGCAAGACGTTGCCATTCCAGTGACTTATCAAACCAAGGGATTTACTACTGGACCAACCAAGGGCCAGAACAGCTTAGTAACCCTCCCTCAAACTGGTGATGGTCAGTCAAAAGGTGTGTTGTTAACTAGCTACATCAGCCTTTTCCTTGGAACACTCTTCTTTGCAGGAAGCTTCTGGAGCAATAAGGTAAAAGACTAGGCTATTGTCGTCGGAGGTTTAACCTACCCAAACATTCACTACTGCTTGCCTTACGATAAGAGTATATTGTAGTCAATCAAGACTGAACTTTCACTAAGAAAGTTCAGTCTTTTTACGTGGTCAAAAGACAGTTGTTGCCTGTTCTCATTAGGCTTGGCAAACGCTTTTATGATATAATTTGGGTATGCATAGAAAAACCATTATTGATTTCAAGGAGCTTGGGCACCGCTTCTTGTTTGAAAAACCCTTACTAGAGTTGGTAGCCAAGTCCTTAGATCAGGTCGGCCCAGTCATTCAACAGGTTCAGCACTACCAAGAACTGGGGTACTACGTGGTGGGTTACCTCAGTTACGAAGCAGCTGCTTTTTTTGACAACGCCTTACAAACCCATAATGACAGACTAGGCAACGAGTACCTTGCCTATTTTACAGTGCACAAAACCTGTCAAAAAAAAGAACTACCTCTTGATTATGACGGCATTACTATCCCTAACCAATGGGTCAGCGCCACTCAAAAAGAAGCTTATCAAAAAGCCATTGAAACCATTCACCATGAGATGCGACAGGGCAATACTTATCAGGTTAACTACACCCTTCAATTAACTCAGGAACTCAATGCAGCTGACAGCTTAGCCATTTACAATAAACTCGTCGTTGAACAGGCTGCTGGCTACAATGCCTATATCGCCCATGATGAGTTTGCCGTTATTTCAGCTAGTCCTGAGTTGTTCTTTAAACAAGAGGGCAACAGGTTAACTACTAGGCCTATGAAAGGCACCACCAAGCGTGGGGTTAATAGCTGGCTGGATCAACAAGAACATGATTGGCTCCAAGCTGACGGGAAAAATCGCTCTGAAAACATGATGATTGTTGATTTGCTCCGCAATGACATGGGAAAAATTTGCCAAACAGGCAGTGTTTGTGTTGATAAGCTCTGCGAGGTGGAACAATACTCTACCGTCTGGCAAATGACCTCAACCATTATTGGTGACCTCAAAGCGGACTGTGACCTGATAGACATTCTCACAGCTCTCTTTCCTTGTGGCTCTATTACAGGGGCACCAAAAGTCTCCACCATGGCGATTATCAAATCCCTGGAGCCAAACCCAAGGGGAATTTATTGTGGAACTGTTGGCATTTGCCTGCCTGACGGTCGCCGTCTCTTCAATGTTCCCATTAGAACCATCCAGCTCAGTCATAACCAAGCTACCTATGGTGTCGGAGGTGGCATCACTTGGCAAAGCAAGTGGGAAGACGAATACGAGGAAGTACATCAAAAAACAGCCTTTCTCTATCGGCACAAACAAATTTTTGACCTCAAAACAACCGCCAAGGTAGAACAGAAAAAAATAGCCTTCCTTGAGCAACACCTCAATCGGCTTAAAGAAGCAGCCACTTATTTTGCCTACCCTTACGATGAGAAAGCTTTGCAGAAACAACTAGCAACCTATTTGGAAGACAAGGACGATGCTGCCTACCGCTTGACGATTAGTTTATCCAAAGATGGAAAGATGAGACTCTCTGATCAACCTTTGGAACCTTTATCAGCCGATTTTCTGACAGCTCAACTCTCCTTACAGGACAAGGACGTGACAGCTTCGCCTTTTACCTACTTTAAAACCAGCTATCGCCCTCATATTGAGCAAAAATCTTATGAACAGGTGTTCTATAACCAAGCGGGGCAATTATTGGAAACTTCCATTGGCAATCTCTTTGTTCAGCTGAATCATACCCTCTACACACCACCAGTTGCGGTAGGTATTTTACCAGGCCTGTTCCGCCAAGAACTGCTAGCTAGCGGTCAGGTTCAGGAAAAAGAGTTAACACTAACTGATTTAAAAGAGGCGAGCGCTATTTTTGGAGGAAATGCTGTCCGTGGCCTTTATCCTCTCAACCTTGAGCTTACTCATCTTAATGCCCTTTTAGCCAGCGATCAAGCCTAAACTGACACTCATCTTTTGTTATTAAGGAACCTATGATACTCTTAATTGATAATTACGATTCATTTACCTACAACCTCGCCCAATATCTAAGTGAATTTGACGAGACTATTGTCTTGTATAACCAAGATCCACACTTATATGACATGGCCAAAAAGGCTGACGCGCTAGTCTTTTCACCCGGCCCTGGTTGGCCAAAAGAAGCTAACCAAATGCCAAAACTCATTCAAGACTTTTACCAAACAAAACCCATCTTAGGGGTGTGTTTGGGACACCAAGCGATCGCTGAAACCCTAGGGGGAAACTTACGCTTGGCTAAACGTGTCATGCATGGCAGACAAAGCACCATTGAAACACAAGGCCCTGTCAGCCTCTTTCGCTCCCTACCAAAACAGGTTACCGTCATGCGCTACCATTCCATCGTTGTGGATCAATTGCCCAAAGACTTTATCGTGACCGCTAGAGACTGTGACGATCAGGAAATCATGGCATTTGAACATCGCTCCCTACCACTTTTTGGCCTACAATTCCATCCAGAAAGCATCGGAACCCCTGATGGCATGACCATGATTGCTAACTTCATCGCAGCCATTCCCCATTAATCCCATCCGCAAAAAGAAAGGAGGACAGTTACATGCCCGATCATTTAGCGCTCCGCATGCGCCCCAAAACCATTTCAGAGGTCATCGGACAAGAACATCTTGTTGGAGAAGGTAAAATCATCCGTCGCATGGTGGAAGCCAATATGCTATCGTCCATGATTCTCTATGGTCCTCCAGGAATCGGTAAAACTTCCATTGCTAGCGCTATTGCAGGTACCACCAAGTATGCCTTTCGGACCTTTAATGCCACCGTTGATAGCAAAAAACATCTCCAAGAAATTGCTGAGGAGGCCAAATTTTCAGGAGGATTGGTATTGCTACTAGACGAGATTCATCGGCTAGACAAAACCAAACAAGACTTCCTGCTCCCCTTACTGGAAAATGGTACCATTATCATGATTGGCGCAACCACTGAGAATCCCTTCTTTTCAGTGACACCAGCTATCAGAAGCAGGGTCCAAATTTTTGAACTGGAACCTCTCTCCAACGAGGATATCAAGCGTGCCCTTCGAACTGCCATTACCGATAAAGAAAGAGGCTTTGCCTTTGACGTGATGCTTGACGATAATGCTCTTGATTTTATCGCAACAGCCACCAATGGCGATTTACGCTCAGCCTATCACTCCTTGGATCTAGCAGTCATGTCTACAAAGCCAGATAGCGATGGGAAGCGACACATCACCTTAGACACTGTTGAAAATTCCTTGCAGCGCAGCTATATTACCATGGATAAAGATGGCGACGGGCATTATGATGTCCTATCTGCCCTCCAAAAAGCTATTCGTGGTTCCGATGTCAATGCCAGTCTTCACTATGCGGCACGATTAGTGGAAGCAGGCGATTTACCAAGCCTAGCTAGGCGGTTGATTGTGATTGCTTATGAAGATATTGGTTTGGCTAATCCTGACGCCCAAGTCCATACCGTTACCGCACTTGATGCCGCTCAGAAAATCGGCTTTCCAGAAGCACGTATTCTAATTGCTAACGTGGTCATTGATTTGGCCTTATCCCCAAAATCCAACTCAGCTTATCTGGCCATGGATGCTGCCTTAAGCGATTTGAGAACATCAGGAAACCTTCCTATTCCAAGGCATTTGAGAGATGGGCATTATGCTGGCAGTAAAGAACTGGGGAATGCCAAAGATTACCTTTACCCCCACGCTTACCCTAAAAAATGGGTCAAACAACAGTACCTGCCAGATAAATTAATCGGTAAACAGTATTTTTCCCCAAACGAAACAGGAAAATATGAACGCGCCCTGGGTGCCAACAAAGAGCGTATTGACAAGCTTTCTAGTCACTCAACCGGTATCCCAAAGTAGCAAACGGTTACATTTTTTAGGGTTGGGACTTGAAAAAATCTGAGAAAGTGGTATCATAAACATACAGAAACATTGCTGTGGCATACGAATCCACATCTAAGTGTTGACCGACTATTTCTTTGTATTTTCGGGAAACAAAGACTCTTTCTAGTCTGCAAGCCGTTTCACGCGGACGCAACTTCCAAGAAAGAGCGCGTTACCCACCTGCTTATATTGCGCGGGCTCAATACAAAAAGTGGATCACCGGTGCCAATACAGCATTCTTGCCTCCTTAGCTCAGTTGGTAGAGCAGTAGACTCTTAATCTATGGGTCACAGGTTCGAGCCCTGTAGGGGGTATCGTGTAAAAATGAAAAAAAGCCTTTCATATAGGGCTTTTTTGCTTGTCATTTTATGCTTTGCCCGAGCATTTGCCCGACAACATTTTTTCTTTTTCAAACCACTCATTTCTTGTCTCATCTAGCAAATGTATATATATACATCTTAACATGCTGGTATCTTTATGACCAAACCATTTCGCAAGTACCTCAAGCGGCACACCATCTTGTACTTTAACACTACCATACGTATGTCTGGCACCGTAAGCTGTAATGACTGGTTCTATTTGTAGCTCTTCAATAATTTTCTTAACCCTCTTATTCACAGTAGATTCATCTGGTAACTCCCATTTTGTTCCTGCCTGAAAAAAGACGAAATTATTATCATTTTTGACACCTAATAGTTCACAAGTCAAAGTCTGTTGCTTTTTCAATTTTTTTAAAACCTGTTTAACTTCTCTATCAAAAGGTACAAATCTGACAGATGGATTGGGGTGATTAATTTTGCGATAGTAATGGTCATTTTTAGGTGGTGCTAACTTATGTTGAACAGAGTTCCACCGAGTATTTGTAAATATTTCCTGCTTCTCAAAATTTACATTATTCCAAGTAAGCGATAAACCTTCTGCAGGTCTAAGTCCTATCTTAAATAGTATGTAAATAACAAAATCAACAACAGAATGACGATAATCCATGAAAGTTAATAGGTAGTTGATAACCTTATCATAATCCGAACGACTTTTAAGAAATTTAAGTTCTGCTTCTTTTGGTACTTTTTGTGAATGTAGTTTAATATTCAACAAAAAGCGATCATCAATCATCAGTTTATCTGCTTTTGCAAATTCAACCGCTTTATTTATGTTAGCGTTCATCCTACCTAATTCATTTAGCTCATAAGATTCTCCATACCAATTTAAAAAGGCTTGGTATCTTGATCTAACAATTTCTGATACCTTAGTATCTCCAAAGAATTCGATTAGCTTTTCCTTTCTCTTCAAATATCTTTTTTTGGTCTGAATTTGTAAATTTTGAGGAAGAATTTCAACATCCAACCAACTCTGAAATAACTCCACAAGAGACATTTCTGGTACTACTTGGTAATCCAATTGACTATCCAGTAGTAATTCTACTTCTTTAGCCTCCTTTTCAGCATCCTTCTTTCTGGCAAAACCACTACCATGAGCAACCGTCTTTCCTTTCCGAGTAATTTCATAACTCCAAGTTCCTCCTCGTTTCCTAACTCTAGCCATTCTCAATTTTCCTTCCTAAAACTTTATAAATGTACTCTTGAGGAATCTCTACACTTCTTCGTTTCTCATAAAATAAAAAACCATCTTCAATTAACTTTTCTTTCGCTAACTTAATAACTTGGCTTGCCCTATAAGCACTCATTTCCTTTAATAAATCACGCTTATTTACAGTATCTCTCATTACCTTTCCTTCCTCTTCATAAAACTTACGAGCTTTATCTTTTTAGACATTCTTACCATTACAATAAAAAAATAGAGCCATAGCTTAATAAGACTATGACCCTTTCTTCGTTATTTTTCTTTTTTAAAAACAGATAAATATTTTTTGATATTGTCTTTCCAACCTACCCAGATAGCTCCTAAAATAGCTAAACCTCCCAAAATGGCTAAGATTGTTTTAGTCTCTCCAGTTGATGGTAAGACTTCTAACTTCCCATCTTTTGTTTTTAAAGCAACTGTACCATCTTTTTGCTTTACAGCACCAATTTCTGCCGCAGGTTTTAATACATTACCTGTTGCTGTTTGAACCCAGACATTGCCATCTTGCGTTCCCAAAACCGTGTAGCCTGTATTCGTAACAATTGGTGTCTCAATAACAGGTTTCGTCACAGGTTTAGGAGTTTCAGTTGTACTAGCACCTGTATTTTCTTCAGCTTTTTCCACCTCTTCTGACTTAGGTTGTTCTGGAATCACTTCTGAACCATTGGGCTTAACAGGCTCTTCCTTCTTATCTTTGCTTGGCTTAGTCTCCGTCGGATCTACTACTTTATCCTCGCTTGTTTCTGAATCTGATTTAACTGGAGGGATTAGCTGATCAGTACTATCTGCCACCTTGTCCTCACTTGGCTTAGTCGGGTCAACAATTTTATTGGTAGTATCTGTTTCTGTATGCTCACTCGGTGTCGTTGGTTGAGGTGCGACTGGTGTCACAACTGATTCTGTAGTACCTGCTACTGGGTCTGCTACATCATTTGCATAAACTACTGCACCGCCAAGCAAAGCAATGCTTGCAATCGTCATAAAACTCATCATTTTTTTCTTTTGTCATCTTATTTTTCCTCTTTTCGTTTAATTAAAACATGACATTTTTCGGAGTGCCATGTAAACTCACAAATTCAAATTGACGTGTACCAGTAACATAATTACCAACAAGACTTAATTGATCTTGCTGATGAGTCACTAATAAGATCGTAAATTGATAAACATTATCAGAATGACTCTGATAAACCGACAAGCTATCTAAATCAAAATGATATCCTGCTAAAAGCATCGTTTTAATGCTTGTTGCCATTGCTGGATTAGTGATGGATAACTTATTATCATAAGTAACCTTAATATCATCTTGACTTGGCACACTAGCAAAATAATCAATCGGTATCACAATAGCTGCTTTCACTTGTTCAGCTTCTTTTTGGTTAACCCGTTCCTCAGGCTCTTCTAAGGTGGCCTTGGCTTCTTTAGTAACATTTCTCTTAACCTTGGTCTTACTTTGCTTCGGTTTAATTGGTTGTACAAGTATTTCTTGATTATCTTTCATCTTAGATGACTTTTGATGATGATAAAACCGATAAAATCCAAATGAAATAGCTGCTACAAGTATAACAATAAGAACTTTTCTTACCTTCATCATTTACCTACCGTTCCTACTGATTTCGTAATCTGATAACCCACTTTTGCAGGATTGTAAAAAGTATATCCTTCATTCTTTAATTCTGTAGTAGTGACATAGCGATAGTTCCAAGAGTATTTTCCAAAACCACCATCATCACCTGAATAAGATGAATAATTCTGTTCAACAATTAGAATATCTCCATTTTCAAAAACATGACTAACCACACCTGTGTGACCAGCAGGACTAGTCCCTGAAGATGAAAATACAGCTCCTGAAGTTGGTGATTTATCAGATGAACCGCCAAAAGTCCTAACCCAATTAGCAACAACCATATTACCATTACCTGCCTTTTGTGTTGGATGGCTACCATTTTTTGACCACAAAGCATACATCAAACTCGCAGAAAGATCGGTACACTGCCCACCTGTCCAAGCAATCGCATACCAACCAGTCGCTTGTCGATAATTCAAACCAACCGACCTAGGATCAAACGCATAAGGCTTTAGATCTGCTGGTAATTGTTCTGGCCGCCAAGCATTGTACGAAGTATAATTAACTTTACCTGTACGATCTTTACCAAAAGCCCCCTTAGAGTAAGAACCTGATTCACACAACGATAAAACAGTTTCTTTTGATTCTCCTTCTCCTGGCTTTAGTGGACCAGAAATACCAAAAGACTTATGAAAAGTTGCCTCATTGTAGCTATATTTAGCACCATCAAATAATTCATACGCTTTTTGGGCATCTGCTTGCTTTTGAAAAGGATTGATATGAGCTGTACTACCACGTTCGTAAGCCTGCCAAACTAACGTAGCCTGTTTCGGATCGGTCATCTGGGCCATTTGCTTAAACGTATGATTACCTCCTGTCAAATCCATTGAAGCATTCCAATCACCAACTAAAATTGCTTTTGCAACAAAAGCATTCATAGCATCTGCATCTTCCCACTTAGGGTCACCTAAAGGGGCATATTTGGTATAAGGGGTAAATTGATAAATACCACCACCTGCTTCTGTCGTATAGTAACTTAAACCGACTGGTTTTACGCCAAAAGCAATAGAATTCGTTCTTAAATCATTGCCATAATGTCCTTCTGCTCGACCTATCATGGCAAAGCCACCCTCGGAATTAACCCAACCTACAATTCCTGCAGCAGAAGCTCCTGAAAGTCCTTTTGTCACCCAAGCGTCAAAGACTTTACCTGCCGTTATATTTGCAATTGAACCTTTCTTTGTCCAATCGGTTTGTGAAGCGGAATCACTTGATGTAACAAATTGTGTTGATAGTTCAGGAGTCACTTGACAATCACCTTGACTGCTACTAAATATAGTCGTAATAATAACAACAATAAAAAAAGAAATGCTTATAAGCACTCCTAGACAGCCTAGTTTCTTCTTGATAACATTCCCTCCTTCTTAAACTGGTCAATCAGAGATACGATATGTTATAATAAAAAAGCAGAAAAGTTAAGACGGTGGCTCTTATTTCTGAAAGGTGGTGGTGCTTATGAATGTAGGTACTAAAATCCAAAGGGAAAGGAGCGAGTTGTTGTCGGTTTACGAGACAATGCAACTCATGCTTGGGTTCGGTAGTTTTCTACTCTCACTCATTGGCTTAGTTGTTATTATCGTAAAACTAAGCAATAAAAAATAACCGTCTCAACTTTGGTCGGTTGACGGTTATTCTTAACCAATAAACATGCCACCGTCTTAAACGGTTCTGCATTGGGTAGTTGTTTCAAACAACTGCCCTTTTCTATTTTCATTATAACCCTTATCTCCAAATTAAGCAACTATTTGATAATGTCACAATAAAATACTATTCTTTTCCTACTTCTTTATAACCATATTTTTTCAGAACCAAATTTACTTTCAATAATTTTTAACTCTGAATCAATTTTTATTGAATAACCACCTTCTGATTCAACATAACCTTTATCACCTTTAATTGTAGCCATATGCTGATTCCTAGCATCATTAATCCAATAATATTCACCATCTAAACTATTATTTGAACATGCTACCAAAAAGAGAATTGATAGCGCTAGTAATAGAGAAACTAAAATTCTTCTTTTCATTTGAATTCTCCTAATATCTTCCTATATTTTTATTATAACACCAATACTATATAAGTAACACAAATAATATCATTTTAAGATTGCATACAAAAAAGCTTGCATTTTGAAAATGCAAGCCCATTAAATCAGAAAGTAATATTTTAATTTAAAAAGTAAATCTCTTTTAATCTAATTATTTTTTTGCAAGTAATTTATATATTTTTATAAGACAAATTACTGCCGTAATAGCAAGTCCTAAGTACAACAAATTCAATAGTATTCCTAAATATAGCATAAACTCTGCCATAATAACCTCCTGACTAATCTCTAATTAAAAATTAGTATCCAACCAAAAAGTATCATTACCAACTCTGAAATACAGATGTTTTGTAGAAGTTCCTGAAGGAAGTCCTAATCCTGGAGAGACAGTCCATTGACCTTTTATACCACCATACGCTGAAGCTCCAGGTGCCTCACTAGCTCTAAATACACCATTAGCTAAAAAAGCCCAACTTCCTGCTCCATTAACTGTGGCACCATATACTCTATCAAGCCTGTCATACCCACCTTGAACCTTCTGAAAATCTACGTAATAAGTTGCTTGTAAACCTACTAATCCTGCATTCCCTGAAACAAGCATTCCTTTACATACACTGTAACCAGATCCTGAAGACCATGTTCCACCACTTGTACCTGCAGATCTAGCAAGAAGTTTCTCTGGTCTTATAGTTTCCATAATAGTATCTTTATCAAGCAAATTTCCATTATCATCATAAAATTCTGCTTGCGAAAAGTCAAATCTGACCGTAGTATAATTTTCATCATTATGAGATGATAAAGAACGTGCATAGGAAGCAATGTTATTCGTTTCCTGTTGAGTGACAAACTCTATAACATATGGAGATATTTTTTCGGATGAAATAACTATATTTGAAGTTTGAGAGCTATCGTTAGAATTTACCACTTCATTAGCGTTTACTGAATGAATACTTGAATTCTCTGTAACTAAGAAGCTCATCCCAACTATACAAGCAGCCAATATAACTTTTGTCTTTTTCATAATTATCCTCCTTCTCCAAAATAAAAATTAAAATATTACTTTAATACCCGTGGTGCTAGTTGATTTCAAAATACTTCAAATTATAAGCTAGTATGAATTGTTCAAGTCTCAATTGTAATCCAGATAGTCCCCTAGCCAATGTCTGCTCAATATCAAATAGAGAACAAAGTTCCGAAAAGCGAGTTTCAATTGTCCGTCTCCATGCTAGCAACTGCCTGTTGTTATGTTGCTTTGCGCCGACCATGTTTTGACGCAAGGGCGTCCACAAATGATAACCTTTATGTCCCAACTTATCTTTTAGCTCTTGACTGAGATATCCTAAGTCCGCAAGGACAACAGTTTGTTTACAGCCTTCTAGCAGTTCATCAACGACTTTAATATCATGGACAGAAGCTGGTGTCACAACATAGTTCAACATAACACCCGATAATGTGACCAGCATATGAACTTTAAACCCATAGAACCATAAGTGTTTAGAGGCATTGTAGCCAATATCAGCTAAACCTTTAAAAACCTTCGCTTTGTGATTGCGAATAGGTTGGCACAAAGGCATAGGAAAACTGTCCATGATCACAATGGTATCTGATGAGATTGGCTTATTCAACGCTTGACGAATGAGTTGAACCACCCCAATAAGCTGTCGTGTCCGTCTATTAAAGCGACTTCTCTCCAGTAAGTTTCCACAAAAGAAAAGGTGACAGATTCTATAGAAACGGCGTTGAGAGGTTATTCCTAACTCAGCTTGAAGTAACAATAAAACAAGAAGTGACACATCAGAAACCTTAGATAAGCCAACCTTTTTACGATGTTTTATTGATTTGGGACAATAATCACGATAACATTGAGAACATATTTGAGTTAATTGTGCTATACTCCATTGTAAATGATGGGATTTTGCAGTATACTGTAAGTGGCTCAAAAGAACTACCTCCTGTCTGTTTCGTCACTTACAGTATAGCTCTTTTGGGCTTTTTAGTATACTTTGACATCAACTAGCACCACGGGTTTTAATATAATTATACACCATATCTCCTCTAAAAGGAAGCGCTTTCTTTATAGCTCCATATACTCTTCGTTTGAAAATCCTACATAATTTTCACAATAAAATAATTTAACTTAAGTAACCTATTTTATTCAAAAAACTATTCTAAATTTAGATAATAGTATAGAATTATTAAGCCATTAATTACAATTTCTTTTAGCATCTAAACTCTATAAATATACAAGAATAGCAATTATTTACTAATAATTATGTTCCCGAATTTTTATTATTTTGCCCACCTTTTGCCCACCAAAATTTTATTTTATGACTTTACTTAACATTAATTATTGACTTAGAACACCCTTAAATATCTGGTAACATCACTTATCACATTTTATCTTACCTTAGTTTTATCCTGTAGGGGGTATACAACTATACATAAAAAAGCCTTTGATTAAAGGCTTTTTTGCTTGTCTGGAGGGGATTTGTCCCACCATTTGTCCCCGAAATAATTTATTATATTTTTTGATGTCAAATTGAAAATCTGAAATTTTCTGACGTTCAATTACTTCAAAATTTTCTTTTTGAAAATCTTTACGAATAGTAATTGAGTTTAGACAATCAAAGCCTAACTCTCTATATAATTTCATTGCTTTCAAATTTCTTGAAGCCACTTCTAGATACAAAGATTCCGAATATTGTTTTACTTTATTTTCTAGTATATTAATGACTTGTGTTCCTAGTCCTCTATTTTGAAATTGCTCATCTATAAATAAATCTTCTAACCAATCAATTTTAGCACCTCTATTTCCTAATCTTGCGAAACCAATATAGTGGTTTTGAAATTTAACTATATAGAAAAGATTACCCTCACTTTGCCATTCCTTGAAGTCTTGCTTACTCTCTTCATCAGTTTGAATATAGTTGCTATGTATCTTCCAAAAGCTCTTTATCAGTTCATAAGCACAATCAATAATATCTTGATTAGATTGAAGATTCACTTCGACTAGTTCTATTGACATTTGAGCACCTCTCTTTATTATATGATGATTTCTATATTTTTCTTTCGACTCTCATTGAACTCAAATTTGACAATCCATGGAAACTCATGTTTATATTTATTAAACATTTCATACTTAAAGTCTTCTTGATAATAATTAATTATTGTTGATAAGGCTGTTCCATGTGTCCCTATTACAACTGTTTCATTTCTAGAAGTTTCTAAAATGGTATTTACAGCAAGAATATTTCTTTCTTGAACTTCTTTTAGACTTTCACCATTTGGCAACTTATAATTAAAGTCTTCCCATTGTTTTCGTGCCACTTCATTAAAATTATCAATCCATCCTTCAGAAAGTTTTCGCTCTCTTAATCCCTCAATTGTTGTGATTTGTTTATTCTTACTATCTGCTAATGGTTTGATAGTGTCTATTGAACGTTTGTAGGGACTGGAATAAAACTTGTCTATAGTTATTGATGAGAACTGATTTACTAATTTTTTGCTTGAAACTATCCCTTTTTCAGTTAACTCTCTTAAAACGTCATCATGATTATTGTAGTTAGGTTCAGCATGACGTATAAAATAAAATGTGGTTTTCATATTATTCCTTTACACAATAATCTTAGTTGAAATCTTGATGTGAATTTGACAAGATGTTATTCATGAATTTCATTGCTGATTGGTATTCTCCTTGATTCAGATTAAGTTTTCTATTAATAGAAATATATTTTGCCATTTGATTTGTTTCATCTAACAAAAATCGCAAGTTAGTCTCAATGTCTTTTAAAGATTTATTTGAAAAAATTTTCAATAGTTGATCTTTATCTGTAATATATTGTAAGATATCCTTGTCGAGCTTTCCAAAAGATAATGAATCTAGCTCTCTTTCTATTAATATTTTTTGTTTTAGAAGTTTGATAAAAGCATTTTTAATAGGATTAGATATCATAAACTCTGAATAAATAATATCATTTCTTGCTATCCCCTTGACTACATAAGTACTAACCCAATATATTTCATTAAGAATTTTGTTGATTTCATCTTCTGATAATTGCTTTGTTTCGTACAGTGAACTTCTTTCAAAACTATAATCAAGATATTTATTCTTTTTATCTAAAAGGACTTTTGAAAAAGCATCATCTAAATAATCCTCCAAAAATTCTGGTTTAATAAGCCTTAAATCAATCCTCGTCATATCTTGAAACTGCATTAAGTAAGCAAAGCAATTGTATTCCGTCTTATTTCTAACCTCATCTGGTTTTTGCATTATAAGAATATCACCGAATTTTTTATGATAATTAGTGTCAGAAATAATGTCTTCTATAAAACTAGTAACAAATACAATATCATAATCTTGAAAATCATCTTTCGGTACATCTGGGTTAGCCCGAGAACCATTCAATAGTACAGCTTCGATTCTTTTATCTCGATTTGCTATGTTTAAAACCAAATTATATATTTCTTGCTCATCCCTCATAATGACTATCTCCTACTTTACTTAATATTACCTCTTATTTTAAACCAGTTACATAATTTTGTGCTGTCTTATTTCATATACGCAACACAATTTCCTTTTCATACCTAAATTTCTCTTTCTCTAAGAAAATCTTTTAATCTTTCAATATCTCTATCACTTAACTTACCAATAATTTTAATATTGAATCCCTTATCCTCTAAATCATAATACTGAATTGTATCAATCCAAGAACGCTTTTTTTTAATTTGCTTTTGCCCAATCAATAACTTCTAAATACTGGCCTTTTATATAGTCAGACTCATTTTCATATTTAGTAGTTAATCTTAAAGCTTTTATTACTTCATCATTAAATTTGACTACTACAGCAGGACGAACCTTTAAACCTGTACCATCAGAATATTCAATACGAGAAACTAAAATAGAATATATCTCAATATCATTCATTTAAAGTATTCCTACTAACTTATTTAGTTAAATAGATAGTCTTGTCGTAACGACTATCATCATCCACATAATGGGCAATTTCTAATACTAAAATAGGTAAGCTTAACAGAATATCTCTGACTTTTTGACTATTAGTAGCATCAAGAGAAGCTGTAACCTCATCTGCCAATAGGATATCTTTTTTCCTAAGTAAAAATCTCGCAATCTCTAGTCGAACGCGCTGACCACCTGAAATGTTAGTCCCGTTATCGACAATCATAACATCCAAGATATGATCCATTTCATCAACTAACCCAACGGCTTCTAGGACCTCTAGCAGTTCCTCATCTGAGAAAGATTGACCTAAGGCTAAGTTATAGCGGATAGTATCATTAAACAAAAATGGACTTTGAGTAATATGACTAATATTACCTCTAAAATTATTAAAGGTTAAGCCATCTCTTGTCTTAACAAAAATTTCTCCATTGTCAGGACTGTCAAGTTGAGAGATGACTCTAAATAAGGTTGACTTGCCAGATCCACTGGCTCCCCTAATTAATACCTTATCACCCATTTTGCAAGTGAAGCTTAATTGTGAGAAAAGCGTTTTGCTACCATAAGATTTAGTCACATCCGCTACCACAAGTTGCTCAATATTAGCTACGGTAGCTTTAGAGACAGCTGTTCCTTCCATTTCTTCTTCATTTAGAATGCTAAATATCTTATCTGCTAATGGTTTTGAGCCTTGGATCGATGCAACATTGTACATAATGGTTTGAATCGGATTAACTAACTGATTAGAAGCGATATACATCGCAATTAATTTTGCAACACTGACAACATTTCCTTGAAGAGTAAAGTAAAAACCTAAAGCCAAAGGTACAACTTGACTCAAAAAAAGCATAAAGCCATTGAAAAAATAAATAATATTGTGTGTAAAGGCATATTTTTGAAGGGATTCTTGATAAGTTGTATGGGTCTGATGAAAGTGACCTATTGCTTCACCTACGACCTGATTATTAATAATTGTCTGACTTCCTCTAATATTATCGCTCACCACAGTATAAAGATGCCCCCTATCTGTATTCATTTTTTCACCATTATCTGTTAGTTTATGGCTTAGAATAAATTGGGGAATTGGACGTATAATACTAAACAAGACAAACATACTTCCCAGCACATAATCTTGTAAGATAATATAAGAAGCTGTAACCAAACATAAAATACCCCAAGTAAGCATAGTCACAAAGCAAATCAGATAATTATCTCCTAGGTATTCCATATCTTGAGTCAATATAGAGATTTTCTCATCATCTGTGAAGCGCTTGTTAACAAGTAACTTTTTAAAGAGCGCCAATCTCATATTTTTATGAATTTCCCTACGAAAAACATTTGTGGTATGATTGGCAAAGAGCATTAAAGCATACAAGGTCATATAGACTGAAAATCCGTAAATCGTGAACTGAAGAATCACGTTAAAATCAAAGATTTTTTCCTTTAAATCCAATGCTTTTGAAAGAACAAAGGGTTGACCTAAGGCAGCAAAACTATTAGCTAAACTTCCTGTAATCACTAGCCATTTAGTTTTCTTATCAAGATAGTTAAAGATTGATTTCATTGTTTCCTCGCAATCATAAAAAAGGAGGCTAGCACTCCTCCCTAATTTCTTAATGACATGCAATATTATTTTGTTCACATTTTGCATTTACACTTCTGTCACGTTTAGAGTGAGACTTTTTGTTTTCTTTAACTACCATATATTATCACCTCTTTTCATTCAACATCTAATATATCATTATACTGTCCGTCTAAGGCGAATAGTGCTAGATTTTCATATATGGTATTTTTCATTGATTCACAAATCCTCTTGAAAGAAACACCATTTATTCGCTTAACCATCGGACAATTACCTGATTTACATATTAACAAGTATGGACAGTCTGAACATGAATCATCAACATTAATAACCCATTTATCTATCTTATTTTGATTAACAAAACCAGTATTGATATTACCAAAAATATTTTTTTTATCATATAAAGCAACTGTACAAGATTGAACTATCCCATTAACATTAAAAGCGTAATGATTTTTCTTATTGGCATAACAACTAAAAAAATGACTAGTATTATATCTAGAGGCAAATAAAGAGTAACCCTCCTTTACTGCTCGTTTTGAAAGTTCAAAAGCAGTACTACGATTTACTAAAGTCAAAGAATTCCCTACCCTATCTCCTTTCCCCCAATCTCCTACATTACAGTAAAAAAGTAAAAATCTTTCATCTTCTTTAAAAATCAATCCATCGTGTTTCAAAAAACTACATATATTGGGATAATTTTCTTTAGTTATATTGAATCTTATAATGCATTCAAAATCTAATTTCGTCTGTCTCATATCAATCAGATTTTTTAAAATTCTATCATATGTCCCCTTTCCAGTTCGTGAAATCCTCTGACGATCATGACTTTCCTGATTTCCATCTAAAGTAATCTGATAAGAAGTAACTCTTAAATCTGTAACTAGAGTTACAAATTTCTTTTTGTCTAACAAGAATCCATTTGTCGTAAGTGAAGAATCATAATTAACATTATACTTATTACATAAAGAAATTAACCTTTTACCCAAACTAACTATAGTTTTAAAACCTAGCAATGGCTCTCCACCAAACCAAGCTACTGTTAAATATTTGAATTGTCCTGTTTTAATTTTCTCTTCAACAAAATAAAAAATGGCATTTTCTGTTTCCAAAGACATTGAAATATTGGTAAAGTGCTCATAGCAATACTTACATCTAAAATTACAATCTCCATGAGTTAAAACTGTTAGTCCTAATCTTTCTTTATCTGCTTCCGAGATTTGAGTTAAATATTTATCGACTTCATCTTCTTCCAAAAAATAATTATGTTGTTCTAAATAACTTTCATATTGTTTTTCAGTTTCTTCATCTTCATCTACTTTTTTAATTAGTTCATTAGTTATTAAAAATGAGTCATTGGTTTTTGTATTAAAAAATACAGTTCCTTCACTAATATCATAGCTAATAATACGTGGTGACATCTTCATTGCAACACCTCTTTGTCTCATCAATAATTACACCCACATTATAATCCGCTTTCATTTTAGTGTCAAGATAATTTTTAATTTTTTGAAATATTATTTAATTTCGCAAGTTCTCAAGTCAAGTGCAATCAGTTCATAGATAACTAGAGTTCCAAATGTATACATCTTTTTTACAATGATCAAATAGATTGAATATTCTAAAAAAGAAGTATATCTTTTTTCATAACTTCATTTTTGTTCTAAATTTGTTCTAGAATACTATACTTTCTATATTAATTTTTAAAAACAAAAATTGATAAATTCCCTGATAATGCTAACCTTTTTGCTTATTTAAAGATGAATTTCCCCATCATCTATCCCCGCAGTAATTTTTTATGGTATGATACCAATTAAGGGGCTTAAGATTAAGGTGGAGACTGTTATGAAAATAATTGAATACAAAGGAAATTACAGAGATGACCTCATTTTTATGGTCTTGGAAGCAAAAAATGCCTTAAGGAGAATTCCCAGCATTAACCCGGATCTTTTGACAATTGAAACAAGTTATTTGGAAAAAGAAGATTGTTTTTGGCTAGCGGTCAATGACGAAAATCGTGTTATTGGCTCAATCGCTTATTCTTCTATTCCCAAAACAAATGAGGTCTTCTTGCACCGTCTCTTCATCAAACCAAGCTTAAAACATCAAGGCATTGGCAGTCAACTTCTGGCGTTTGCAGAAGATTATCTAAGGAAAATCGGTAAGAGTCATGTTCGTATCCACTTAGGTCAACCTAAAGAACAATGGTTTGAGTCCTATCAGTTTTATCCTAAACATGGTTACCGATTTTATGATGACACACATCTCATCAAGAAACTAATCTAAACACATTTCCTACCCTTTATAGTCATATCATACGTCATTTTTAGGAGGTATCCATTGAAAATTGCCATCATTGGACATAGTGGCTCTGGCAAGTCAACCTTAGCACGATTTTTAGGTCAACATTACCATTGTGAGGTGGTCCATTTAGACCAACTACACTTCTCATCGAACTGGCAAGAACGGTCAGATCATGACATGATAGCTGATTTATCAACATGCCTGCTCAAACAAGATTGGATTATTGAGGGGAATTATGCCAATTGTCTCTATGAAGAGCGCATGAGTGAGGCTGATCACATTATCTATGTTAATTTCAGTCGGTTTCATTGTCTCTATCGAGCATTTAAGCGCTATTTAAACTATAGGGGAAAAACGCGTCCTGATATGGCCAACAACTGTCAGGAAAAATTTGACGTTGCGTTTGTGAAATGGATTCTATTGGACGGACGTTCAAGAAACCAGTTAAAAAAATACCAATCCGTTGTCCAAAAATACCCTCATAAAACCATTGTCTTGACAAATCAAAAGCAGCTCAGTCACTATATGAATACGATCAACTAATTAGAGTGAAAAACTAAAATAGCCACGGGTAACCCGGGCTATTTTTTATATCTATTTCCCTATTCCTAAACTAATACCTAATTTCCTTAATGCTTCCCCCTCAAATTCAAATCTCACCACCCATGGAAAAACATGCTTAATAGCATTAAAGGCTTCATACCTAAATTCTGGTTTATAATCATTAATGATGGTTGACAATGCCGTCCCATGTGTACCAATGACTACCGTTTGATTTTTGGATTCAGATAAAATATGATCGAGAGTTTTAATATTTCTTTCTTGGACTTCTTTTAAACTTTCACCATTTGGTAGTTTAAAGTTGAAATCCTCCCACTGTTTTTGAGCTATTTCATTGAAATCTTTGACCCATTCATCAGAAAGTTTACGTTCTCGCAAATCTGTCAGTGTCGTAATACTTTTGCTTCTACTATTTGCCAAGGGAAGAATTGTGTCAACAGAACGTTTATAAGGACTACTGTAGCATTTATCAATTGGAATTGACGCAAATGCTTCAATTAATGCTTAACTGGCTACTATGCCCTTCTCAGTTAGCTCACGAGTGACATCATCATGATTGTCATAGTTTGGCTCAGCATGGCGAATAAAATAAAGTAGTGTTGTCATCTCATTTCTCTTCTTGATAGTATAGGTTCCCAATTTACTGTTATATCTCAAAAGACTTATACAAGGTCACATTTAAAAAGTAAAGGAAACAGCAAGTGCGGATAATAATACTACCAACACCAATAAAATAGTATTTTCAATATGAGGACTAACGTTCGTTAGAAAAACATTTTTTCTTCCAGCAAATCCCCACTTATAATCACTGGGAACAAACAATTCCAATAGGAAACACAGAATAAGCGGAAGACTACTTATTAACATCCCAAAGTGAGCTGCAGCAAGATATGCACTTAATATAAGCAACATTAACTGACATAACTTAACCAATCTTAGTAACGATATACTCTTTATTTGTTTCATAAGATACCCCCTTAAGTTTTGAAAACGTAATCGTACACTATCATTATATAGCAATCTTTTTCGGGAAACAATATGAGATAACCAGGATTTTTTTATCATGTTAAACACCTCTCCAAAGCCAGTTAACAACAATGCGGTTGGACATACTAGCCGTAAAATGAGTGACCCCAGTCACCAAAACACCTCACTTTTGGTCCTTAAAAGCACCTACACCTACTGCTATGATATAATAGCATTAAACGGTCTAGCCAATCATGAACAGTTGAACGATTGATAGACGATGACACCACTATAAAGACTTTGGAGAGGAGCTTTGCTATATTGAAAAATAAGGAAGTCACTGAATGGGTAAAACAGATTGACACTATCTTAACGACTGATGATATACGATATAATAATGCCCTAGTAAAAATCTTTTTAAAAGCTAGAGCATCAATGGAAGAAGGGGAGCGAGATGCACTCGCGAGGTTAAGCAATGATATTTCTTGGTATCTTGTGCTGAACAAGTACGAGGCACCCCAACCTGTTATTGATTTTGCACAGCAAATAGCCAAGGAACCCCATAAAGAAAGAGGAAAACTAGCCTTTTTACAGTCGCTAGCCCTCTCTCTCATCCACAGATAACATTTTTTCTTTAAGATGGGATCGGACGCTTTATCAGTCAGCTAACTGAAACTTTATCCCTCATTACCAAGTCGTATGCTACCAAGACAAACGCTAAGGCCCTAGGGTCTTAGCATTTTTAGCTGTTGCTATTTGATCGTTTCTCCTGTTTTCCCAAAAAGTCTCTGTGATAATTCTGCAACCGGAAGACCAAGGATGGTATTCATATCGCCTGTTATGCCTTTAATAAATCGAGGGTCAATGTCTCTGATACTATAGGCACCTGCCTTATCAAAGGGCTGATATAGAGACACGTATGTGATTATGGCTTCATCTAAAGCATCATAATAATCCACAAAATCTATTTTAGCCAATGTATAAAACACTTCCTGATAGTCTTTTGCTTTTAAGCAGACACCTGTCACCGCATAATGACTCTTTCCAAAATAGGACCGTAGGGTAGACACTGCTTCTGCTGTTGTTTGTGGTTTATGACATACACGGTCTTCCGAAACGATAATGGTATCTGCTGACAGGTAAAGGGTCCCTTTTGCGATGGTTGTTTGTGATTTGGCTTTTGCTAATTCGCAGCAAGATTTCGCAGCTCTCATTAAAAATGGCTCATCGTTAAAGACCTTCATATAGTGGTCTTGAATGGCCCTTTCATCAACATCAACAGACATGATCTCTGGGTTTAAAAAGGTTAATAAGTCTTTTCTTCGAGGTGATGTTGATAACAAAATATACTTATCAACCTTTGGTAACATTCCTTGCTTTTCATATGTTACTACTGTTTCCATAATGTCTCCTTATTCTTTTGCTTTTCCTATCACATAAGATAATAACACTAAACTGATAATCGTGCCTTCTCTCACAAATAAGGGTAATTGAGCGGTCAATGAAATCAACAGCGACAAAGTGACACAAATCATGTCAATGCCATACCTAAAATAAGAAAATGGCTTTTGCAGCCTGTATTCCAATAGCTGACAACATTTTTCTATTGGAAAAGTTAACACTCCATAATAGAGTATTTTCCCTGTGCCGTATCCTGCTAGACAAATCCCTACGAGAAAAAGGCAGAGTTTTACCCCATAAGATGTTACCTTCAAATAGGGTAACATCCCATAGACAAAAAGATTGATAACTCAAGCAGCAGACAGATAAGATTATCAGGCTGTACTCTTTTTTACTCTTTTTATCATCCAACAAATAACTCACAACAAGAAAAAAACTATTTAAACAACCTGTCACTGTTCCTACTTCTAGATGACTCCATTCTGACAAGGCAACATTTAAGGCATTAAAACTACTAACTCCAATAGCTGCTTTTATGGTCAAGCTAATACCAAATGCTATCAACAGGTAACATCCTAGTGATAAGAAAACTTTTTTTACCATCTCATCCTCCTTTTCTGTTATTTTAGACAAATTCTCGTATAATAACTATGAGATATCTCATAGTTAGGAGGGTAATATGACTGAATCCATCTATAGCCTCGTCTCAAAAGAGGTTATTGCCAAAAGCTGTGTTCAGATTTTCCAGCATAACACTGCTATTATTAAGGCGAATCAAACACTCACTCATCTTTATTACATTCCTGATGGGCGCGCGAAAATTTATCACTCTACCGAACATGGTAAGGACATTTTTATTCATTTCCTGAGTGCGAATGATTGGATTGGTGAACTCACCTTTTTAGGAATCGAGGAGGAAACAAAACAGGTTATTTCTATTGGTGAGACCTGTGTTCTGGCTATTCCCAAACACCTTGTGGAAAATCATCTCTTTTCAGATAAGCAGTTTTTAATCGAACTGAACCGTTTTATTGGAAAAAAATTATTGGATAGGACGCATCATTTTGTGAAGAATCAAAGCTATGATTTGAAATATCGTCTGGCGACTTTTATGATTGACATGTCACACAAGGCTGTCTACTCCGAGAAACACGTTAATGTGGTTGATTATCTTGGAACGAGTTACCGTCACCTCCTACAAGTCCTTAAGGATTTTCAGGACGAAAACTATATTGAAAAAATTGGCCAATCCACCTATCGTCTCAATAAGGCTAAATTACAAGATTATTATATCCACTAAAGTGGCGAGTTCCTAAACGCCTTGTTTGTCATCGTTTGACACCCTTTTTAACAAGTGCTAGAATGAAGGTAATCATTACACGGAGGTTAAGGAGCCATGAACAACTAAGAACACATCTATTGATAACCTTATCAAGTTTAGTGTTTTTAGTGTGCTTCTTTTTTAAACAAACAGGATTCATTATCCTTTTTTAGCGACATCTAATAAAGAAACTCTCTATCTCTCTACTTGTTAAGGTAGGGAGATTTTTTGTTAGAGAAAGCGAGGCAATTATGCTGAAAACCACAATGGTAACCTTAACCCACCACAAAGATTTAAAGAACTTGGTCAAAGATGTAACGTTTACGGTTCGGCCGGGGGATAAAATGGCCATTATCGGCGATGAAGGCACAGGGAAGTCTACCTTACTCCAGGCATTCCTTGATCCTGAACTGATTAACGACTATGCCACTCTGTCTGGTCAGGTTCAGTTAGAGTTTGACCGAGTAGCTTATCTGCCACAGGTCATTCCACAACACCAATTAGATATGACGGTTGCCGACTTCATTTACACCGATCTTAATAATAATACCGTTGATTTTAACATTTTTTACCAGCTAGCCCAGCAGTTTCATTTGGCAATTGAGCCTATGCTCACAGAAAATTTACATCTCAAGGACCTCTCTGGCGGTCAACAGCTCAAACTCTACCTGTTAACTCTTTTAGCCAATCAACCTGACTGCCTCTTTTTAGATGAACCTTCCAACAATCTCGATTTGGACTCGCTAAATTGGTTAGCTCAGTTTATCGCAAAAACACAACAGACGGTTATTTTCATCTCCCACGATGAACATTTTCTCAGTCAAACCGCAACTGCTATCCTTCATCTAGAATTGCTTAAAAAACGGCAAAAACCACGCGCTACTTATTTCAAAGGCAGTTATGACAGCTATAAAGCCTGGCGACAGGAAACCTTTGAACGGCAAACCCAGTTAGCCCTCAAGGAACGTTCAGAGCATGCTGCTAAATTAGCAAAAAGTCATCGTATTCATCAAAGCGTTGAGCATCAACTCCGACATACTAAAAACGATGTGGCAGGTCGCTTGTTAGCTAAAAAACTTAAAAATGTCTTATCACAGGAAAAACGGTATGAAAAAGAAAGACAAGGATTTCACGATATTCCTGAAAACCCAGACCATATTAACCTTTTCTTTTCCGATATTCACCCACTCGCCTCAAACAAAGTGATTTTAAAGTGGCAAGAACAACTTGTTCCCTTTACTCACCAAAGTATTGACCTAACGATTTGGGGACAAGACAAACTAGTCATCACAGGAGCAAATGGCATTGGAAAAAGTAATCTTCTAAGCATTATCCTAAATGACTTATCTCGTCAGTATCCTGTTGGCTTTATGCCTCAAACCTATGCTGAGGATCTCAATCCCGACCAAACAGCACTAACGTTTTTATCTGATCACGCTAGTTCATCTTCTTCGACAGAAATCAGAACACTCCTAGCTAGTTTACAATTCACGCGGCAGGAAATTGGGCATCCTATTGGAAACTTATCCGGTGGACAACAGGGTAAACTTTTCCTTGCCAAAATGGTATTAGCCAAGTATCCCATCCTGATATTAGACGAACCGACAAGGCACTTTTCACCAACAAGTCAACCTTTGATTCGACAGCTACTAAGAGAATACCCCGGTGCCATTATCAGTGTATCGCATGACCAGTGTTTTATAGATGAGGTCTGTCAAAAGGTGTTTGAGCTTGAAAAAGATGGATTAAGGCGCATTCGTTAACGGTCTTTGTCACTTCTAATAGCGAGGATAACAGAGACAACTTTTAGTAAAAATCAGGCTTTATCCGCTGGCAATTCTATTTTTGTGCTATGATAAGAGTAAGGAGGATGATTTGGTGAAAAAAACAATTGGGATTGTAGGCATGGGTGTGAGTGGTTTGGCTGTTTTGCTGGCCCTTTCTCATCAGTCAGAAGACGTTTTAGCAACTATGGAGATTTTCTGTTTTGATGATTCTCATCATTTTGGTAAAGGGATTCCTTTTCAAGAAGATGCGGCCTTAGCCTTGATAAATTCTCCTATTGACGATATTTCGTTTGATTATCGCAACATGAGCGATTTCATGGTATGGTTAAGAGAAAATGGCTATAGTACTGACCAATCTTATGTCGCAAGAGCTCTTTACGGAAAGTATTTATCTGAGAGAGCAAAATCCCTGTTAAACCAACTTCCTGTTAGGGTCGTGACGTCTAGAGTTGAGGACATCCATTATTTCCCTCAGCAGCAACAATGGCAAGTAGAGCTGGAAGAAGGAGCAACTCCTAACGATTTGCCAGTCTTTTTTGACGAGATTCATCTTGCTTGTGGGGCCTTACCGGTGTTAGACCCTTATGAACTAGAGGGGGCTCTTGGCTACCATGCTGATCCCTACCCTCTAAAACAATTTGCAAGAGATGAGTTTGATGGGCAGACGGTTGCTGTCATCGGGACAGGCCTAGCTGCCATTGATGTGATTAAATGGCTTGTCAGTGATACAAAAGCTTCTATTCAAGCTTTTTCTCGGTCAAACGTTTTTCCAACAGTGCGTATTTTAGAAGGGCCTGTCATTGATTGGCAGTTTTTCACAGACGAAACGCTCAACCAACTGCTCAACCAAGCCGAGCATTCCTTTACTTTGACTACCTTTGACAACTTGTTGTCAAGCGAGTTACAAGCACTGGGTTTTAAGAGTTGTAAAGAGGCAACTAAACAGGTTTTAGCTCCAGGTCAAGAGGGCATTGCTTTAGCCTTTGAACATCCTAAAGAGCTTTATCTTTTACAGCAACTAGCCTCAAGAATAACGGTCTGGTTGACTGATTTGTGGCCCTACATGTCCTTAGATGATCGCAAAGCTTATCAAGACACTTATGGAAAAGCCATTGTCAACTTACGCAATCCCATGCCAGATGATTCTGCTAAATTACTGTTAGAAGCTTTCAAGCAAAATAAACTAAAGACGATTGCTGATGTTTCAGATATCACGTCGACTGATCAGGGATTTACCATCATTACTAAATCGGGTAAGTTTTTCGTCAATCATATCATCAATGCAACGGGTTATCACTTGACACCAGCTAATCTCTCATCAGCAACACCTCTTCTCCAATCACTCATCAATCAGCGCCTTTGTCAACTAGATGCTCAGGGCGGACTTACCATTTTACCAGAAACAGCGCAAGTCCTATCACCAAAATACGGCGTCATGCCCAACTTATATGCACACGGTGCCTTGGTAAACGGTGTCATCTATCAGAACAATTCCACCATAAAAATCCAACGCATGGCAGAGCGTGCCTTTAAAGGTAGGGGATAGAAAATAAACAGATATATTGTCTAAAAACTTCTTTACAAATAAAAATTATTGTTTTATAATAATTTTGGAAAAATAAATTATCGTAAAACAATAATAGAGGTGCCCTTATGGAAAAAACTGTCTTTCGTTTTTTAGCTATCTGTGCTACTTTTTTACAGTATTTATTTCTTATCTGTACATTTTTTGTATTCATAGGCATTTTCTTTACGATTGCTTTCAAAGATAGTATTACGGAACTTAAGATAGGAATTGATTTAAATCAGCCTCTAGTCCTAGGTTTTACCATATACACCCTTGTTGTAGCCATCCTTATTTTATTATGCCATAGCTTTTCAGCAAAGTATTTTCGATATATTATGACCAACCTTAGCCAGAATACTTATTTTACGACCAGTAATAGTCAAAATAGTTTAAAAATTTGCCTTTTTAACATCTTTATCGTCCTACTACAACTCAGCATTAATCTTATTCAAACTTATTTTAACCTGAACGATATGAGTAGCCTTTTCGACTTCTCACATGGAAGTTACTTGACTAATATTATTATTGCCATTTGTGCCTTCTCTGGTTATTTGATTTTTAAAAATGGCAAACTGTCAAAAGATGATTCAGAAAGTATTATTTAATATGGATGATATCCACGTAACCTTAGATAGCCTTTTAAAAGCTAAAGGAATAACTTCAAAAGAATTAGCTGAGAAAATAGGAATTACAGAAGCTAATTTATCTATTTTGAGAACAGGAAAAGCTAAAGGAATTCGATTTGGAACGCTCTCAAAAATTTGCAAAGTACTAGACTGCCAACCTGGTGATCTTTTAGAATACACTCCACCTACTGATGAGAAGCCACTATAAAAACTGTTAAAGAGTCTTCTAAATTTAAGAAAGTTTTTAACCATCCAATCTATGCACCATTCTCGTAAAAACGACTAAAAAGCCCATATCACTAACGTTCCATTTTAGTGATATAGGCTTTTCTTTTTTCTTAATCTATTACAAGTTGATCACATGCACGTCATATCCTAATGACTCTATAAACCTTACCAAATCCGGTGTTTCTACAAAGATGGTTTTCTCATTGGTATTTGGATGGAAACTCATGCGTTTTTCTGGCATAATGTCTTGGTCAATATAGACCAAGATATCCTTATCTCTATTGTTTAACAGTCCAAACGGTGAGACCACGCCTGGTGGAAGAAGCATTTTATCATAGAGACTATCTGCTGATGCCATCCGAATTCTATTTGCCCCAGCTAACTCCTTGAAGCGGTCCATATCCAGTTGTTTTTGATCATCCATAATCAGTAAATAATACTGTGTTTTCTTTTTATTGGTCAAAAACATGGTCTTCGTGCGAACACCGTCAATACCTTCGATAAAGCTGTCTGCTTGTTCTGTGGTCAAGGCAGGTTCATGCTCAACAACCTCAAATGCAATCCCTAAGTCTGTCAGTTTGTCAATGACTGGTGTGTACAGGTCCATCTGTAGCCTCGCTTCTAGGTGTATTTAGCTGCTGTTTTCCAGCTATTCCATTACCATTTTGAGTTTATTATACCATAAATCTCCCTCTCTCACCAAAACCGTTAGATAATAATCAACTACTTTAATGGGAAATACTTGATTTTAATACTATATAGTAATATAATGGAGTCAACTTAAGGAATCGAGGTAAAATGCTATGGTTTATGTATCTAATCCTATTGAAATGACAAAAGCCTTATCGTCTGGTGAAACGGTGATTGACATAACCCGCAGCATGGCCTTTGCCAATCCTATTTATTTGCCTAACGGTATCCAACTGTCTGCTATTCCACAAGAAAACGGCGTGTTACCGACCATCTTCTTCTCTCATTCTGATGGGTTTATTCTTACAGGTAGCAGTCGTTTACAGAACTTATCAGTTGTTACTCTACAAGATAAGAAAGCTATTCAACTGACTAGCCAACAGGTAGCAGAATCATTTGGAACGCTTCACCTCGAAAATCTAACGGTTGACGGTCAAATATCTCTGATTTTCAGAACACCAACCCTCAAAGCGCATGTGGTGACTAAGAATGTTCACGTCGCTAGTTCAGATACCAGAACTTATTTAGAGCAACCTCAAAAATATGGGGTCAATGTGCTTCAAGGGGCCTATACACTCTACAATTTTAACGCTAATAAAGACAGTCTAATCACTGCGTCTATTGATAACTTATCTATTGGGTCTGAAGGGCATCCTGCTATTGGTTCTGGTGTCTTTATTTCTGGTTTCAACGACCAAGGCGGTCGTGTTGACATCGACCAAATGACCCTTGGCGATGTTTATTCAACTGGTCTTATTCCTCAGGGAGTGGCAGATTTCATTACGGGAGCTGTCTTTGTGGTCTATGGCGCGCATATTAGCCACTTGATCCAAAATGGCAAAACAGTTACTTATGGTGTCAATGATATGGTACTCGATGCTTGGGGACAGGTCGATGAATGGGTGGTCAATGATGACGTTATCTCGTATGGTCAATCCGGTGTTGGTTTTGTCAACTTTGGTACTGTCAACCACTTTAAAGCCAATAAAGCTATTTCCACCTATGGTACTGGCGCTCGAGCCTATAATCAATACGATGGTACCCTCAAAGAAGGTTACTTTGCTGGTATACAAACCTTTAATAATGGAGCTGTTGGTATTCAAATCTCCAAAAAGGTTGGAAAACTAGTTGTCGATGGTGACATTGTTACCCAAGGCGGTTTAGGTCAATCTCTTGTCAAAGGGGTTAATGTTGACTTGCCAGCTTATGCCCTCTCTATGAAAGACGGTGGCCAACTAGAATCCTTGACAGTCACTGGCAATATTATTTCCCATGGCGATAAGGTAACGACTGTGACCATGGAAGACGGTGCTCTCATTCATCATCTTGAGGTCACTGGTCAGATTGAAGCTAACGGTCAAGACTCCCAAGCCTTTGATACAGATCAAACGAAGGCGCTCTTCAAAGGTTAAATCTGTTTCCAGTCAGCTCTAACGTTCAAAAACCCCTAACCTGTTAAAACAAGTTAGGGATTTTTAATAGCTCTAAGAGTGGTTAATTTGCCTTCTCATACTAACCTCGGCATTCGTCATGTCGCCATATTCCTATAAGCTAGTTATCAAAGTAAATCTCCTGCTGGTCTGCATCCACAAAAGCCTTCACTCCAAATGGCACAATAGCTCTTGGAGTAGCATGCCCAATAGAAAGGTTAGCCAAAATAGGAATATCGGTATCGATGACCTCTAAAAGAATGTTTTGATAATCGTCATCGTAGGTTTCGTCCATAGGCTTACCGACCAGAACACCTGAAATGACATCAAAAATGCCGGTTTCTTTCAAGGTTTCGAGCATAAGACGATAAAGCTCTGGGCTTGGCTTTTCTTCACTTGTTTCAAGTAAGAGAATTTTGCCCTCCCAGTCCGCCAGAGAAGGGAATAACGCATATTGCTGGCACAGGGTCACACTGTCTGCATACCGTGACCCATCAAATAGCTGATAAAGGGATTCTAAACAGCCCCCTAAAATCTCTCCGCTAAATTGAGCTGGACCTCGCAATAATTTAAATCCTTGATTGGAGTGGACCACTCGTTTAGTCCCCAAGGCTGCTTGGCTAAAATCTGTCCGCTCGTCGTACCACACGTCACTTGGTCTAATAGCTGCAATACTGCCTGTCTCGATTAATTCCTTAAAATAGGCTAAGGAATAGGGCAACATCTCCTCTTCCAGTTCACAAATATCTGCCAGGAAAGATTGACCGTAAAAGGTTTTAAGTCCTAACTTGTGAAGCATGAGATGGTTCATGGTGGTGTCTGAAAAGCCAAGAAAGATCTTCTGCCGAGCAACCTTTTCGAGTTGTCTATCACTAAAAAGGTAAGGCAACAGACGATGGGTGTCATCCCCGCCGATAGCACATAAAATCATGTCAATAGATGAGTCTGCAAAAGCTTCAAGAAGATCAGCAGCCCTAGCTTCTGGATGGTCTTTCACATACTCTAGACCTTTTAAAGCATTTGGCAAAAAGACAGGATCGAGTCCTAAGGCTTTCAACCGTTTGACGCCCAAGTCTAACTCATGTTTGACCATTTCCTCGCCTAAAATGCCACTTGATAAACTGACAATACCAACTTTTTGAATCATTACAAGCCCTCCTTGTTCACAATAGATTGCTTCATTATAACACAAAAGCCCTTTACTGAAGATGAGCAACCAAAATTTCTCACAAGTGGTGTTAGCAGTTACCCAACTAATAGACCAAATCTTGATGGTCTAGCAAGGAATCTATTAAAGCATTTTTAGCGACAACTTGAATCTCGTAACCCCCTACTTCATCAGTTGGTTTTGACTGAGCTGTTACCTTCTTAAGCTTGGTTTGGCTGAAAACTCTTCCTGATACCGTGAAATGAATCCGATTCTCTTCAGGTAAATAGAACTGCAACTGACCATCAAACACATGGTTCTTCCCAGCTTGATAACCTGCCGCCAAAAGCTTTTTGATGCCCTTTTTATCTCCTATTTCTGATACCTGACAGTAAAAATAAATCTTCCCAGACTGTTGAGGCAATGACGCAGACAAGGTACGATATTGTTTTCCATCTTTTTCCACTAATTGGCCTGATTTGAGTTGGGCTTGACCAGGCAACCCGTTCGTTTCTTTTGGGAAAACGATTGTCTGATGAGCCGAAAGAGCTGATGGATGAGGCTTGTCTGGGGTGACTGCTCTGCTATGCCACCAGAATACCAACACTATTAACCCAAAAATCACTAAAAGAAGCCAGCGGAGCTGTCGTTTTGTCATATCAATCTCTTTTCTAGTCCCTAAGTTTGGACAAACAACTAGTTATTGTGGACCGTTATACAACCCTATTATAATCGTTTTACAAGTGGTTCTCAAGTTCAATTGCTGACAAGCCTTCCTTTTGATTACTTAGTAGGTCATTTATGTTACAATAAAGAAAAAGGAGGTCTCACATGACAACTGACCATCAATTACGAGAAGTGTCTTATCAATTACTAGCTGAACGAGGGGTTTCTTTAGAAGCTATTGCAGAGCTGGTGCTTTTTTTGCAAAATAATTATATCCCCAATTTGACCATGGCAGAATGTTTAGAGAGTGTTGAAGCGGTTCTTGAAAAACGAGAAGTACAAAACGCCATTATCACTGGGGTTGAATTGGATAAATTGGCTGAAACCGACCAGCTGTCTGAGCCGCTCCTTACTATCTTAAAAACCGACCAAGGGCTGTATGGGATTGATGAAATCTTGGCCTTATCCATTGTTAACCTCTATGGTTCCATCGGCTTTACCAATTACGGTTATCTGGACAAGACAAAACCAGGGATTGTTGACAAACTCAACCACAAAGACGGCAAATCCTGCCATACCTTTTTAGATGATATTGTTAGCGCCATTGCGGCAGCAGCTGCCAGCCGTATTGCCCACAATGACCCCGCTAAAAGTGCTATTACCAACCAACAGTAAGCACCATAATCAAAACCAGTCTAGGAATATATCCCTAGACTGGTTTTTAACTCCTATAAATAACTGCTAGCTTTAACTAGAGAAAGGCCAACCCCATACAGAGCCCACATTATATCGCCATCTGATCTTCTCGAGGTACTTTTTAGCTTTTAAGAACTGAGGGTTATGATTAGCCTCTTCTCTTTTCATTTCTTCCATAAGATAGGGATATAGTTGGTAAGCTAAGTAACTCAGCCTATCTCCAGAATCAAGCCCTTTAGCTGCCCAAATCAACTTTTCCCTAAAAGATTGACTTAAGTTAAGTTCTTTCTCATTATACAATGATTGAAGACAGCTCATAAACTCTGCCCTCTTTTGTTGTCTTTTAAACATGTCATAAATCACTTTCTATCTAAGAGTCCGAATGTCTATTCTTTATCATCTAATAAATAAATAGTAGCAAAATAAAAGCTCTTGTGCAATCAAAGTAAGAGACTGATTGACCTGTAAAAACCGCAAGGACTCACTGGTCTTGCGGTTTTTTTGATGATTCGAAAAATCTAGTTAGCAATCGTTTTAAAGCAGCACGTCCTTATCGACTAGTGACATAGGCATCAACAGCAACCAAAGCTGCAGCCACATCTTCTGGGCTGATAACAAATGGCATCTGATGGATGGTTTCGCCTGCCATGGTTGCTTGGCGGCCAACTTTTAAGAAATCATCTTGACTAGCAGTGTCTAAATGCATTTCTTTGAGGGTTGTTGGCATGCCAATGGCTTGGTAAAAGTCGATGTAGCGGTCAATTTCTTCACGCGAACGATTTTCCAAGAAGAGTTGTGTCAACGTGCCATAGGCGACTTTTTCACCATGAGTAAGATGGTGAATATCACCTGTCAACGCTGTAAAGCCATTGTGAATGGCGTGTGCAGCAGCCAGACCCGCACTTTCAAAACCAAGCCCACTAAGGAGGGTATTGGCTTCAATGACATTTTCCAAGGCTGGAGTCACGACTTGTCTGTCACAACTAGCCATCGCTTTTAGGCCATCCGCAAACAAGGTTCGTTCACAGGCTTGTGCAATGGCAACTCCTGCCAGCGTTTGATTGCCACCTGCCATGGTGTCTCCATTTTTTTGCATAACCGCACGCGCTTCTACCCAGGTTGCTAACCCATCTGCAATCCCAGACGCCAATAATCGTTTGGGTGCCTGACAGATTACTTGTGTGTCAACCAATACAAGATCTGGATTCTTTGAATAGAAAATGTATTTTTCAAAGGCTCCTTCATCGGTATAAATAACCGATAAGGCTGAGGTTGGGGCATCTGTTGAGGCAATGGTTGGCGCAATAATCACTGGAACAGTCAACACATCCGCAATAGCTTTAGCACTATCAATGGTTTTTCCGCCACCAAGACCGATAATGACATTGCTACCATTATCTTTGGCAATGGCAACCACACGGTTGATTTCATTATCAGAGGCTTCCCCATTAAAGGCTACGTGAACAGGGGTCATGCCGTTATCTGCCAAATAAGCTTCAAATGTTTTTCCGACAATACCATAAACCACATCATCACATAGTAAAATGGGGTTATCCCCTAGTTGTTTCAGGGTTTCTGCATTGCTAAACAAGGCATTTTTACCTTGAATGTAACGAGATGGACTTGCAAATACTTTCATCGTTGAACTCCTTTATCTGTGATTACTAATGACGAACTTTCTTAAATACTCTTACGGTGATGAATGGCTTCCCAATCCTTACCAAAATCGTCGACCGCTTTTTGAATAGAGGGCATCGCAAATCCTGCTTCAAAAACATCTGGACCAGCAGTAATGGCTTGTGCTCCCAAGGCAAAGGATTTATTGACCTGAGCCACATTTTTAAAGCTCGCTGCTAAGAGTTTACTGTCAGAACACTCACGGTCAATAGCTTCTGCCAATTGCCCAATCACGGCCTCTGGATCAATATTAAGATTTTCCATACGGTTATAATAAGGAGCCAAATAATCAGCGCCAGCTTCAATGGCTAATAACCCTTGGAAAGTGCTGTAAATAGCTGTCGCGGTAATATGATAGCCTTCAGCTTTCAAGGTTTTAATGGCCGCTAGCCCTTCTGGGGTTACAGGCACTTTTACATACACACTGTCCCCACATTGCTGACGAATTTCAGCAGCATCTTTTAAGATGCCTTCGTAATCTTGGGCAATCACTTGAACATGAATAGAAGCCTGATCACCGATAATGGCACGAACTTCTCGAATCCGTTCAAAGAAATCAATGTCACCTTCTTTTTTGGCAATAGAAGGGTTTGAGGTCACACCTGCCAGCGGCAAAATACGATGCCATTTTTTAATAGCGTCTAAGTCTAGAGTGTCTAACATATATTCCATAAGTATTCTTCTTTCTAAAGCGTGTGTTCCGTACGTTCAATAATGTCATCCTGGGTTGCTTTTGAGAGGACATTGAAGAAAGCAGAGTAGCCAGCAACACGGACAATGAGGTCGCGGTGTTTTTCAGGATGGTTTTGGGCATCAATCAAGGTCTCGCGTGACACGACATTGTACTGGATATGATAACCGTGTAGGCGATTAAAGAAGGTACGAAGTAAGGCCATTAATTTCAGTTTGTCTTCTTCTTTGGCCAGGGTTTGTGGGTTAACTTTTTGGTTGAGTAGTACTCCTCCGACAATCTCATCTGTTGGTAATTTAGCAACAGATTTAAGGACAGATGTTGGGCCTTTTTTGTCCATGCTGTGTTCTGGTGAACAACCTTCTGCTAGTGGTGTGCCTGCATGACGACCGTCTGGTGTCGCCAAGGTTCCTTTGCCTTGTCCGACATTGGCTGAGATTGATGATGTCCCAGAATAGCGGATACCTCCGATTGGGCCACGGCCATAACGGGTATTTGGGTATTTGGCAATTTCATCAATGTAGGTATCGTAGGCTTCTACCACGAGACTATCTGCGTAGTCATCATCGTTACCATATTTTGGCGCGTCATTGATTAGCATTTGGCGGATGTCTTCTCCGCGTTCTCCAGCAAAGTCACTTTCAAGAGCCTGCCAGAGTTCTTCTGGAGTTAATCGACCTTCTTCAAATACTAATTTCTTCAGCGCTGCTAAGGAATCAGATAGGTTGGCAATACCGACTTGAAGGCCTGAGATGTAGTCGTAAACAGCTCCGCCTTCTTTTAAGGTCTTGCCTCTGCCGATACAATCATCTGTCAAGGCTGAGCAAAGAATATCTGGTACTTCACGTTCAAGACCTAGGTCAATGGCATTTTCAACAATGACGCTCATGCGGGTAATTTCGCGCAGGGTGGCATCCCATGCTGCTTTTAATTCTTCATAAGATGTCATGTCTTTGAAGTGACCGTGTCCTGTGGCAAAGCGCTTCCCTGATGCTGGGTCAATCCCGTCATTCATGGTAATCAGCAAGATTTTAGGGAAGTTGATGTAACTCATCCCCGTGCAACGGTAGCCCCATTTCCCTGGAACTGCTGTTTCCACACAGCCAATGGCTGAGTAATCATAAGCGTCTTCTTCTGAGACACCTTTTTTGATGAAAGATGGAATGATGATTTCATCGTTGTTCATGGCTGGCATACCAAAACCAAGTTTCATGACCTCGATACACTCGTTCATAAAGGTATTGTCTAGGCCTTTGTGGTAACGAACAGTCAAGTTAGGTTGTGGCAATTTGGTTTGAGCCACACTCCTTAGGACAAGGTAAGACAGTGGGTTGACCGCGTCTTTTTTATCTCGTGTTTGACCACCAATAGTCACGTTTTGGTAAAGTGGACTACCTGCTGATGAGAAGGTGTGGGCTTGGCTCCGCACTTTGTTAATGGTCAGGGTCTTAATCCAGAGGTTGGTCAAACGTTCAACGATTGAGGCTTCTGTTTCACGGCCAGCCTCCAAATCAGCTTTGACATAAGGATACATGTACTGGTCAAAGCGGCCATAAGATAGGGAATGCCCGTTTGATTCAATTTGCAAGATACACTGAATGAACCAGACGGATTGCACAGCTTCTGCAAACGTTGCTGCTGGTTCATAAGGTACTTTGTCACAAATGCGTGCGATTTCTAACAATTCTGCTTGACGTTCTGGACTAGCGGTTTCTGCTAGTTCTCTAGCCAACTTGGCATAGCGTTTAGCATAAGTTTTGACCGCATCAATGACAATAAAAACCGAATCGTAAAAATGGTATTTGTCAATATTTTCAGGAATAGTCAAATCAAGCGCAGCTTTGGCAGCTCGTGCCCGCTCTTCAAATCCCTTCAAGCCGTGTTCCAAGAGTTTTTGGTAATTGACCGCTAAATGGGCATCTCCCGAATTCATCTTGCCTTCCATGCCAAAGAAACCTGTTTCCATGTACACTTGCACTTCTTCTGGTAGCAAGACCCCGCAGCGAGCACGTAAGTTATTGTTTTCCCAGAATGGGGCAATATCTCGGAGCTGTTGCTTGGTTTCTTCGGTAATGTAGAACACATCCCCATCTCGTTTTTCAAAAAGATCAAGTTCGTTGAGGACAAATTCCAGAGTATATTCAGGGAAAATCGGTGCATCCTTGTTTGAAGAGGCTTGGTTACCAGCAATGAGGCTTTCATCCTCAATATAGATGGTCATGTTTTCCAAAATAGTTTGAAGCATGTAAGCACGTTTGAGGTTTGCTGGCTTATTTTGGTGTTTTTGATAGGCTTCAGTGGCTAAAATAGCACGCTCAGCATCAATATAAGGTTTCTTGTCTAACACAGCTTCACGATAGTGAGTCATTCTGTCTGTTAAATGTCCAAAATAAGGGCTTTTTGTTTCAGTCATGCGAGGTCTCCTTCTTTCTTACGAAATTATAAATGTTTCTTTCGTAACTATTTTATCATATATTAAGACTTTTGCGTATCCTTAACCATAAGAAAAGATAGTCACTTTATTTTGCACTATTGTGCAATATAGGCCTGATAAGTCGCTCTCCTTTTTCTAAAAAACCACCTCTAACTGGAGATGGTCTCAAGAATTTGTGTGGACGCTAAATCATGACTCTTCACTAGCTTGTTCATTTTGATAAGCCATATTATCTTGGATTTTAAAGAATGGGAAGTACACCAACGTTGACAGGATGAGTATAAGAATTTGCACAATAGCTCCTTGCCAGCCACCAACCATGAACCCTGAAATAATGGCTGGTGTTGACCACGGAAGGGTCACTCCTGCAAAGGGCTGCATGAAACCAATAGCAATGGCGCCATAAACTGTGAGAGCTGCCAAGACAGGAACTAAGATAAATGGCAAGAACATGACTGGATTCATCACAATTGGAAAACCAAAGACGACTGGTTCATTAACATTAAAGAGGGCTGGGAAGGCTGCAACCTTGCCCAAAGCCTTGTATTGTTTGGATTTAGCCGCAAAGATCATAGCTACCACTAAACCAAAGGTAATTCCTGACCCTGAGAGAATCAAGAAAGAGTCTAAAAATTGTTGGGTTACAATATGGGCACCCTTGTCTAGGGATAACTCACCTGCTGCCATCAAGGCCTTATTGGCATCTAGATTTGATAAGAGAAGAGCAGTGACAATTCCATTGACCACAGATTGCCCATGCACGCCAAACCACCAAAGAAAGGAAATAAAGAAGGCAATACCTAGTGCGCCATAAAGAGAACCCGTTAACCCTTGCAGAGGTACCTGAATGACATCATAAATCATTTCAATAAAGGTGCCACCACCTGTCACTGACTTGGCAATAATGTACACAAGCATTGACAAGGTAAAAATCACAAAGGCTGGAATCATAGCTTCAAACTGTTTGGCAATGGCTTGTGGCACTTGCTCTGGCATTTTGATGACAATGTGGCGACGGATAAATGCTGTATAAATAGCACCTACCGTTAAACCAATCAAAATAGCACCAATAATCCCTTGACCACCAAACCAAGCCTTGCTAATAGCATCACCGATAGGTTCGCCTTCTGCTGGAACATAAGATGATCTCAATAGAATAAAGAAAGCTGATAAGGATAAAACCCCTGAAGGGAGAGGTTCAACACCTGAATTTTTAGCATAAGAATAACCAATCGCAAAGCAGGAAATCAAGCCCATAATAGCAAACGTTCCATGGTAAACCTGCATAAAGGGTTCTGTCCAGTCGGCACCAAACACACCGGCAATGGCATCATTAATCCCTTGAAAAGGAATCTGACCAGCAATCAGGAAAAGACTTCCCACAACGGTCAAAGGTAAAATGGCTAACATCCCGTCTTTTAAGGCGATGATACCGCGCATATTCACAAATTTCATGATTGGCATGATGATGTTTTGCATATTCATTTTTGCCATGATTGACTCCTATTCTTTAACAAGACTAAGGGCTAAATCAAGCACCTTGTTGCCGTCTAACATTCCATAATCAGCCATTGGGATAACTGCAATCGGGATGCCATTCTCTTTACAAATAGCTTCTGATTTATCCAGAGTATAGGCAACCTGTGGACCTAAAAGTGCCACATCAATCAATGGAGCATACTCAGCCAACTTTCCTTGGGAATAAGCATCAATCTGGCAGTCAATGCCTTTCTTTTCAGCAGCTACTTTCATATTATTCACCAACATGCCTGTTGAGAACCCTGCTGCGCAAAACAATCCAATCTTAATCATATCAATCTCCTTTTTATGAATGAAATATTATTTGGTTGCCAATTCTTTACGAAGGTCAATAATCTCTTTGATGAGATTAATTTCTGTAATGGTCGTCATCAAGTGATCCTGTGAGTGAATAAAAAGAGCTGTAATCTCTGACTTATTACCACTAGCTTCTTGGGCAAGAAACTGGGTCTGTAAATTGTGAGCTTCCAACAAGGCATCATCTGCTAATGCCATTTCTTTTTCACTCGTGTCATAGTCTTCAGCCTTGGCACATTTCAAGGCCTGGTAAATATGCTGCTTAGCGTCGCCAGCATTTAAAATTAACCCCATAATGATTTGGTCTGGTACAATCAGTTCCATAAATAACTCTTCTCCTCTTAATCAAATGCTATCGCTTTGTTACGAAAACGATTCAATTACGTTTGTAATCGTTTTCTTTTTGTTGATAACTTCATTTTATCATGTTTGTTTCTAGGGTCAATATATTTTGTGCTATATTTTAATTAATGCACTTTTGTGCTAATATGTTCGTTGCACAGTTGAGCAATCTCTGTTTTATCAATAAACGAAACAACAAAAAAAGCCCTGACCATTTGATCTCGAGCTTCTAAAAATGTCATAGTATCTTTGAGTTTCGATTAAAGAAGAACGTTATTAAGGTCAATATCTTCATCTAACGCTAAAACAGCTAGCATGGTCTCTTTATCCGTCACTAGATAATTGATAAAACCTGCTTTTAAGGCTGCCAATATTGCCTTAGCCTTATATTTACCTGTTGCAACGGCAATGGTCTTTCGCACTCGACCTAATTGTTCCAGCGAAATACCTATCGTCCGATCTTGCAAACCTTTGTAAACAGGATGACCCGCTTGATCAAAAAAGCGGCAGCAAACTTCTCCAACAGCTTCTTCCTGTTTGAGTTGTGCATAATCGGCATCGGTTAACAAGTCACGCCACTGACTTTCCTCACGGCTGTTGGGCTCTCCTCCAATGCCAACTAAAGCGAGGTCTAACTGGTCCCAACTCGCCAAAATACTCTCAAAATATTTAGATTGAATAATACCCTTGGTCAATTGTTTATCTTCTTGAATCACCATTGCATTGATAAAAGCACTATTCCCATGAAAAATACGAGCCAAGCGGTAAACCAGGGTATTGACATGATATTTGGCATTAATATGGCTAGGTCCTCCTGCCAAAGGATAAATAAACACATCTTTCATCGCTTTTGGATTTAACTCATCCATCAAGCAAGAAAGAGTCGCTCCCCAGGACAGACCGATCTTATCGCCATCTTTAACAACATGTCTAAAAACCTCAGCTGCTGTTTTAGCAACATTTGTCAAGGTATCCATTGGGGTATCTTCAACCTGGTTGGGCACAAGGTCTAGTTTTTCCAAGCCGTACTGCTTTCGCACGTATTCTTCTAAAGCAAATAAATCAGCATCATAGTCGGCAATTTCAATCCGAACAATGCCTTCTTCCTTGGCTTTTGCTAACATCCGACAAACCGTTGTTCGGTAGATATTCATTTCCTTTGAAATCACAGTTTGGCTCTTGCCTTGAACATAATGCAAGTAAGCCACCTTGGCAAGGAGCCGTCTGCGTTCTTCTTTCATCTAGCCACCTATTTTCTAAGAAACAAAATCAAGAACAAGACCACTAGCACTTAATAACTCTTGTGTTTGCTTGTCTAGTGCCTGGTCTGTAATGACGCGATTGACATCAGCTAATGACAACTGGTGTACCAGACTGGTTTTTGAAAACTTGCTGGAATCGGTCAAAATCACCACTTCCTCAGCAGCATCTGCCATGTAACGCACCCCTTCTGAGCGCATCATGTCCTTGCCCATAAAGCCAAGATCTTTGTTGAAACCGTCTGTTCCAACAAAGACACGATTGACATGAAAAAGGGATATCATTTCTTTCAATAAAGGACCAACAGTCACCTCTGAATTGGGCTGGTAATAACCGCCCAGTAAAATGATTTGACAGCTACTATATTGACGAATGTAGTTGGCAATGAAGCACGAATTGGTAATGATTTTAATATTTCGTTTGTTCTGGCAAAGCACTTCTGCCAAAAGGGCACAGGTTGAGCCAGATTCAATCATAATGGTATCGTTGTCTTGCACCAATTCAGCTGCTTTTTCTGCAATCCGTCGCTTAATGTTGTAATTGTAGGACAAGCGTACATTGAGGTCATCGCCACTGTTTAGCACCGCATAGCCATGTTCACGTCGCAACAAGCCCTTACTTTCAAGCTTATCAAGGTCTTTTCGAATGGTTACTTTCGAAACGTCTAATTGTTCTGATAAACTGTTAACATCTATTTTTTTCTTCTGGGAAACCAGTTGAATAATACGTTCTAATCGATTCATCATTCACCTCCCTTTCATTGTACCAGTTATTTTCTTAAAAGAAAAGGGATATTTACTTTCATTCGTAATTGATTTATTTACGTTTATCTGGTATGATGGTTTTACAACGAAAGGAATTCACACTTATGACTGATCGCGGTATTGTTTTCAACATTCAACATTTTAGTATTCATGACGGTCCTGGTATTCGGACAACCGTTTTTTTAAAAGGTTGCCCCTTGAGATGTCCATGGTGTGCCAATCCCGAATCCCAACAAAAAGCACCTGAGCAGATGTTAACAAGTGATGGGCTTAATACTAAAATAGTTGGAGAGGAAAAAACCGTGGACGAGGTGATCGAAGAAGTCCTTAAAGACCTTGATTTCTACGAAGAGTCAGGTGGGGGCATGACCCTGTCAGGGGGGGAAATCTTTGCCCAATTTGACTTTGCCTTAGCCCTGTTAAAAGCAGCCAAAGCAGCAGGTCTTCACACCGCAATTGAAACCACCGCCTTTGCCAAACACGAGCAATTTGTCACCCTTATTGACTACGTGGACTTTATCTATACCGATTTGAAACATTATAATCAGCTCAGACACCAAAAAGTGACTGGGGTTCGTAATGACTTGATTATCAAAAATATTCATTATGCCTTTCAAGCTGGAAAAGAAATCGTCTTGCGCATCCCTGTTATTCCCCAATTTAATGATTCCCTAGACGATGCTAAAGCCTTCTCAGAGCTCTTTAATCAGCTTGAGATTGACCAAGTGCAACTGTTACCTTTCCATCAATTTGGAGAAAACAAGTACAAACTTCTAGGTAGGGAGTATGAGATGGCTGAGGTTAAGGCCTATCACCCTGAGGACTTGGAAGACTATCAAGCTGTCTTTCTCAACCACAATATTCATTGTTACTTCTGAGAGAAGGGCCTATAGCTTTTTGACATCACTATTGCTCAAAGCGTACCGAATAATCCCATTCTACTGGCTAGCTGACAACGTAAAAACCTATTGCGCTGCTTTTGAATACCCCTTAAAGACGCATTACTATCAGCTTTTCTTTACTCAAAAAGCCACTCGCTAAAAAGTGAGTGACTTTTTTGTCTAAACAAGCTATCTGGCTGTTACTTTTCAGGAACAGTAACGGTCCCTTCAATGATAGCTTTTTTGGCCGCTTCAACAGCAGCTTTCGTCTCATCTGATAAAGCGTCTGTTGTCAACGTCACGCCAGCTTCTTGTAACCCAAATGTCGTCACTTGACCACCTGGGAATTTGCCTTTAGCAGTTTTTGTAGCAACTTTCGCAAGTGCCTGACCAACTTCTTTAATACTTGATGTCAAAACAAAATTAGATGATTTGCCATCTTTTGAGGTGTATTTGCCATCTTCACTTTGGTCGCGGTCAACACCGATAACCCAAACTTTATCTGCTTCATCTCTTTTTTCATTGAGCGATTTGGCTTCATTGAAAACACCAGCTCCAGTGCCACCGGCTGCTTGATAAATAACGTCAGCACCTTCAGCATATTGGGCAGCTGCAATCGTTTTCCCTTTAGCCGCGTCCGCAAAGGAACCCGCATAAGAGACTCTTACCTTGATGGTATCATCCACAGATTTAACCCCAGCTTCAAAACCTTTTTCAAAGCGTTTAACCACGACACCTTCCATGCCACCAACGAAACCAACTTGTTTAGTCTTTGTGGTTTTGGCTGCCGCAACTCCTGCTAAATAAGCAGCTTCATGGTCTGAAAAAGTGATGCTGGCGACATTTTTCTTACCTTCGATGACATCATCGACAATAGCAAATTGGCTATCAGGATTGTCTGTCGCTGCTTTTTCTACGGCATCATGCAATGGGAAACCAATACCAAACACTAGGCTATAGCCACTTGATACCGCTGAATCTAAGTTCGTTGTAAACTCTGACTCGTTTGCTGATTGGAAATAGTCATAGCCTTTTCCTTTGCTAAGCTTATTCTCTTTTCCCCAGGCTTGCAAACCTTCCCAAGCTGATTGGTTGAATGATTTGTCATCAATCCCAGTCTGGTTTGTGATCATAGCAACCTTTAACGAATTATCAGCCTCTTTTTGGGCAGAGCGATTGCCACAAGCTCCTAGTGTTAAAAGAGCTGTTGAGACAAGTCCAAGCGACATTACCTTTTTGTTCATGTGAAAATGAACCTCCTAAATGTTTAATCTCCTAAAATATAAAGCTTCTTTTGTTGACGTCCTTTAGTTTTTTTAATAACGGAAAACCTAGTATATCAAAAAAATCAGTTTTATCCTATTATTTTTATCGAAAAATATTGATTTTACAACAAAAACCGAACATTAAATTCTCTATACTCGTACCAAGGGAACACCATGTTGTCTTTAAGCTGAAAATCACAAGCAACAGAAACAGCTAACAGCTAACAGCGAAAAGCCAATATCAGGATACAAATATACTAAAAGGAGCTGGACAATTTGTCCAACTCCTCTTCACTCACAATGATTAAATAGACGCCCAAACAGATTCCAGAATGTTAGTCTGTTCACGTCCTGGACCAACTGAGAAGGTTGAAATGCGAACGCCAACCAATTCTCCCACGCGACGAACGTAGTTGCGGGCATTTTCAGGAAGCTCATCAAGGCTACGAACACCTGTAATATCTTCTTGCCAGCCTGGCAATTCTTCGTAGATAGGTTTGCAACGTTTGAGTTGCTCGAGACTTGCTGGGTAGTGATCAATACGTTCACCATCTAAGTCGTAAGCAACACAAATTTTAACGGTATCAAGTCCTGAAAGAACGTCAATGGAATTGAGGGAAAGGTTAGTAATCCCTGATACACGACGACTATGGCGCATAACAACTGAGTCAAACCAACCCACACGACGTGGACGACCTGTTGTCGTACCGTACTCATGACCAACTTCACGGATACGTTCACCCACTTCATCAAAAAGCTCTGTTGGGAATGGGCCATCACCAACACGGCTAGTGTAGGCTTTGCAGACACCAACAACTTTGTTGATTTTACTTGGGCCAACCCCAGAACCAATAGTGACACCACCAGCAACTGGGTTAGATGAGGTTACAAATGGGTAAGTTCCTTGGTCAATATCAAGCATAACCCCTTGTGCACCCTCAAAAAGAACACGTTTCCCAGCATCAAGTGCATCATTTAAAATTACAGAAGTATCTGTCACATATTGTTTGATTTCTTGACCATAAGCATAGTATTCTTCAAAAATAGTATCAAAATCAAGCGGTGTGCTGTCGTACATTTTTTCAAAGAGACGATTTTTCTCCGCTAAGTTAATGCGTAAACGCTCTGCAAAAATATCCTTGTCTAACAAGTCTGCAATACGGATACCAACACGCGCTGCCTTGTCCATATAAGCTGGTCCAATCCCTTTGATGGTTGTTCCAATCTTATTGTCGCCTTTAGCCTCTTCTTGTAACTGATCCAACTGAATATGATAAGGCAAAATAACATGAGCGCGGTCTGAAATGCGAAGATTATCTGTTGTCACTCCTTCGTCATGGAGATATGCTAGCTCTTTTACCAATGATTTGGGATTAACCACAACACCATTACCAATCACAGAAATTTTCTCTGGGAAGAAAATACCTGACGGGATTAAATGCAATTTGAACTTCTTACCATCAATAACGATAGTATGTCCCGCATTATCACCACCTTGATAACGTGCAATCACTTCTGCATCTGAAGATAAAAAGTCAGTGATTTTTCCTTTACCTTCATCACCCCACTGGGTACCAACGACTACTACTGATGTCATATCATGTCCTAACTTTCCAAAACGCTTATTCTCTCAAAAGCTGGATAAGGCAATCTCACCGATCATCCCTTAGAGGAATACAGCTACCTTATTTTCCAAGAGAATAGGGCAGGAATCTCACCTGCAAGCATATGTTTTACACTTTATTATAGCAAAAAATGTTTTTCCCTGCCAGATTTCCCTGTCAATATTCAGAAAAAAAGTTAAAATGTTTTTTTAATCATCAAAATAATTAGAAATAACGAACATTAGTGAGATAAAGATTCCTTTTTCTTCATAGAATTGCTTGTTCTCGCTTCATGAGAAAATCTAAATAGTGGGTGTGAAATCAGGTCTTTTCTTTAAGAAATAAGTGATTTAAGGTAAAATAGAGATAAGTTACTCTTGCTAAAAGAGCCACTGTAAAAGCGTATAGAGGAAGTATAGAATGATGAGTAAGTATGATGTTATAGACAAACGAAAAAAGCCATTTAAGTGGGTTGGCCCTCTTATTCTTTTTGTCATTATGGCCAGTTTTCTGGGTGGATCTCCTTTGATTGAGTTTATTGAAAACGTTCTTCCTCCCCTCATCTTGGGAGGAGCTGCCTACGGCATTTACCGGTTCAAATCACGTCAAAAGCGTTTAGCAAAAGCTACTCTTGCCAAACAGCTAGAAGATTTAAAAGCTAATATTCAGTTAGCTGACCGCAAAGTCAACTTACTAGAAAGCTATTTAGAGAACAAGGACGATGCCCAATACACCATTCTTGCCAAGCAATTATTACCACAACTCAGTGAGATAAAAGCACAAGCCATTGCCTTAAAAGAAAAAATGGACCCTACTATTTATCGTCGCATCACTAAAAAAGCCAATACTGTAGAAAGCGATGTTAGCCTACAGTTGGAAAAAATACAAATCGCAACAAGTTTGAAAACGCAAGCTTTAGAAGAAGCTACTGCCAATCCTATCCACAAAGCACCAGAGCTTCAGGTATACTACGATAATATCCAAACTGACCATCAAGCGATTCTCTCCAAAATTCAAGGGGCTGACAATCAGGAAGAATTGATGGCTCTTCATGAATCTAACATGCGACGCTTCCAAGATATTTTGACTGGCTACTTAAAAATCAAGGAAAATCCTAAAAATTATTACAATGCTGATGTACGCTTGGAACAGGCTCGACAAGCCATCCAACAGTTCGATGAAGACCTTGATGAAACCCTTCGTCAGCTTAACGAAAGTGACCTTAAAGACTTTGACATCAGCCTTCGCATGATGCAAGGAGCTGCTCAAAAACGTGCAACAACCTCTCAAGAAAAAGACTAAAGGAGTTTTCCCATGGCAGAATTTCATTTTGATATTGACCAAATTGCTGACAACGCTATTGTCAAAACAGACAAAACCACTGATATTATTTCCGAATTACCAACTAACACCACTGGACAGATTTCTTTTTTTGAGAAACTAAGTGCTGACCAGCAGACAGCTATTACTGCCAAAGCCCCGGCATTGGTAGATACCTTTTTAGCAGATCAAAATGCGCTACTTGATTTTGGTCAGTCTGCTGTTGAAGGGGTCAATGCAACGGTTAATCATATCTTGGCAGAGCAAAAAAAATTACAGATTCCACAAGTGGATGATCTTTTAAAATCAACCAATCGTGAACTCAACGGTTTTATTGCAAAGTACAAGGATGCTACTCCTGCTGATTTGGAGAAGAAACCCAATTTGATTCAGAAACTTTTCAAACAAAGTCGGGATACCTTGCAGGAATTTTATTTTGATTCCCAAAATATTGAGCAAAAAATGGACGGTATGGCTGCAGCTGTAGTCAAACAAGAAGACACCTTAGCTCGCAATATTGTCTCAGCAGAGCTATTAATTGAAGACAATACCAAATCCATTGAAAATTTGGTTGGTGTCATCGCCTTTATCGAGGCTAGTCAGAAGGAAGCTACTACACGTGCCCTGACCTTACAACAAAAATTAGCAACTTTGGATAGTGCGACACCAGAATATCAAGTCCAGACAGACCTTTTGTCGAGAACTACTGAAGTCATTAACACTCTAGAACAACAGCACACCGAGTACCTCAGCCGTCTATATGTTGCTTGGGCAACAACCCCTCAAATGCGTAATTTAGTTAAGGTATCTTCGGATATGCGTCAAAAACTAGGCATGTTACGCCGCAATACCATTCCAACGATGAAACTATCTATTGCTCAGTTAGGCATGATGCAACAATCGGTTAAATCTGGAATGACTGCTGATGCCATTATTAATGCTAATAATGCTGCCCTTCAGATGCTAGCAGAAACAAGTAAAGAAGCCATCCCAGCATTGGAACAATCAGCACAAAGGCCTACTTTGTCTATGAAATCTGTGACAAGTCTGGCAGAAAGTTTAGTAGCACAAAATAATGGGATCATTGCGGCGATTGATCAGGGTCGAAAAGAACGGGTCCAATTAGAAAGCGTCATTGTCAAATCGGCTGAAACCATTAATGATTCGGTCAAATTGCGTGATCAAAAAATTGTCCAAGCCCTCCTAAATGAAGGCAAAGAAACTCAAAGGACTGTGGAGAAGGAAACCGCTGATTAGCCTTATTTCCTAAATACTACAGAAAACTTATCCATTAGAAATACAGCTTGCCACAAGCTTCAAGCGTCTCAATAATTTCAGATCAGTTTATTCAAGATATTCTACTAACATTGCTTGAATAGACTTTTTTTCATTCTTTTTAGAAGCATTTCCGTATGTTGTCACTAAGCCATTTAGAAAGCCCCAACAGATTAACCTGCTGGGGCTTCAATCGTCATAGACGAAGGATATTAAGAGATTGTTATGTTTTCTTAACCATCACTGACGGGTAAATTATCACGAACTCAACCAACAACGGCTTTTAATTTCTTGCTTGCAATTCTTGTTTAGTCACCAAACGATAGTTCTTGAAAACAGAGCCTCCGATATAGCCAGCTATCAAACTCAAAATGATACAACCAGCCGCTGTCATCAAAACTTTTGTGACAGAATTATAGGCAAACATCACGGCGAAACCGGCAATTGGAGTCGCTGTTCCTGGGGTATCATTGATTAACTTCATTAAAGCGATTAAGACGCCACAAGCTGCACCACCCACGAAGTTAGTAAGATAAATAGGGATTGGATTAGCAGAGGTCACATCTGCCTGAGTCAACGGTTCAATAGCAAAAGCAATGTTGTCTTTTCGTTCCCCTAATTTTAGTTTGTGGAACAATACACCATTCATAAAAGAAGAACCAAATACAGAAAGTGCCCCAATAGCCATCGGAATACCAGTCAAGCCAAGCATAGCTGTCAAAGCCATTGATGAAAGGGGAGCTGTCGCTACAACCACAATAGTCCCACCTAAAATCATACCCATAATAATCGGATTGCTATTAGCACTTGATGTTAAGATATCACCAATGGTTAACAAAGTGCCATTAATCACAGGCGTAATCAACTGTGCTAAGAAACGTGTCAAAGGTGCTCCAACAATAATAATCGCAATCAGATCAAGGCCACCAGGAATGTTTTTCTCCATCCATTTGATTAGGAAGGATACCAAGTATCCTGCCACAAAACCTGGGATGATGCCTGTTCCTGAAACAGACAATCCAATTAACACAGCATATCCTGGCGACACACCAATCGCGATAGCTACCAAAATAGCTGCTGCAACTCCTGATAGTGCTCCATTGGCACCACCAACTTCACTTAAAAATTGAAAACCTAAAACTTGTCCAAAAAACGAATCTTGAAAAGCTTCAACCAAAAAAGACGCACAAGCTGCCGAAGCCAAAGCTCCCATCGCCTTAGCTCCGTGAGGAGCCTTATAATTAAACAAACTAAAAATTGCTAAAACAAGAACCAACAGTCCTGTTCCCAAAAGAATATCCATATTTTCCACCAATCTATCTTATTATAAAGTGCTGTAACTAGTTTATTCTTGCCACAGCTTCGATTTCAACCAATGCTTGTAGAGGAAGCGCCTCCACCTGAACCGCTGTCCGTATAGGATAAGGCTCTTCCAACAACTCCATCATAACTTGATTTAAGGTGTCAAAATAAACCAAGTCTGATAAATACACCGTTAACTTGCAGATATGAGTCAGTTCCCTATTCTGCTCCGCTAAAATAGCTTGTAAATTGGCAAAAACTTGACGACACTGGGCCTCAAAACCATCCGGCAACTGACCACTTACTGGGTCAAGGGGCAATTGGCCTGCAGTGTAGAGAAGATTTCCTTCAATCATGTATGTTGAATAAGGCCCCATCGGTTGTGGGTAGCTGTTCATATTCAAACCTCCTCATTGATAATATAGTTAAATTTTACAGGAAACCGCATTCACGGTCAATAATAAATTATCATTTTAATAAAAAATTATTATTGAAATAATTGCAAATATTGCCAATTGTCTTTTAGGCTAAAATGTATTACTATATTGATAAACAAGAAAATACAGGAAATTTAATATGGATAAAGAAACACTAAACTACTGGAAAACCGTTATTACATTTCTTCACGATGTCCTAGGAGACAACTACGAAATTATTTTGCATGTGATTGACAAAAACGACATTTATATCGGAGAACTAGTGAACAGTCACATCAGTGGACGTTCTAAAAATTCTCCCCTCACCAAATTTGCCCTTGACCTCATCACACAAAAAGTTTATCAGGAAAAAGATTTTGTCACTAATTACAAAGCTATTGTGAGTCCTCTACACAAAGAGGTCCGGGGATCTACTTTCTTTATAAAAGATAAAGAGGGCAACCTTGAGGGGATGCTGTGCATCAACTTAGATATCTCAGCTTATCAAGGTGTGGCTAGTGACTTGTTAAAACTCGCCAATCTTAACTTAGGACAACTCATCCCTACAGCTCCTGAAACAACATCAACAGTTACCCTTCAAGAAGAACCGGTTGAGATTTTAACCTCTAACATTCAAGATATTATCAGTGAAATTATTGATCCTTCTTTATTGAGACACAATGTCCATCTTAGCCAAGAGGTTAAAATAGACATCGTGACCAAGCTTTCTGAAAAAGGCGTTTTCCAATTAAAAGGAGCTGTCTCAAAAGTCGCTGACATCCTTTGCATCTCTGAACCAAGCGTTTACCGCTACCTTAAAAAAATTGAAGTCGATCAATAACCAAATCACCATAAAACGCCAGTTAAAAGTATTTCAGATAAGCATCACAATCTCTGATATACTGATGACTGACGTTTTTTTTACTCAATATGCCTTTATGGCAAGAAAAGGCTACTAGTCATTAACCTTCAGCTATGCTTAGAGGGACACCTGTCGCAGCTTGAACCTCATCAAAAGTAAACCCTTCACTGATTTCAATTACTTGGATACCATCTGGCGTTACTTTAAACACACCCATTTCTGTGATAATAAGGTCAACCACACCTTTTGCTGTTAAAGGTAAGGTACATTCTTTTAGGAGCTTATGCTTTCCTTTGAAAAGGCAACACTTTTCTGAACAATTTTTATAAAGTGCTTTTTAAGCGATAATTCGTTTGGTCATGGGAGTTTGGTAGTTAAGACTACCATGAATGCGATGATAGTTCCACCAGTGGACATAATCTTTCGTTTTGAGGGCTAATTCTTCTAGTGATTGAAAGGTTTCTTGGTTGATAAACTCCAGTTTGAAGGAACGATAGGTACTCTCAGCGACGACATTGTCATAGGGACAACCAGCCTGACTGAGAGAACGGGTGATTCCAAAAGCTTCAAGCATCTCATCAATCAGCTGATTGTCAAACTCCTTGCCACGATCAGAATGGAACATCTTGACCTTGGTTAGTGCATAAGGGATGCTTTGAATGGCTTGTTTAACGAGCTCCGCAGTCTTGTGCCAGCCAACGACACATAGCTGAAATGCTGTATTTATCCTTATTAGCAGTGATTACTTGTCTTTTTGTGCCATAATCACTGCCGCTTGCTTTAGGATATCTAATTGCATTTCGAGTTCTTTATTGTGTTTCCTGAGTTCAATTAGCTCCCGCTGTTCATCTGTCAGATTATCAACAGACTTGAAGGAACCCGTTAGTTTGGCTTGTCTGACCCACTTATCGAAGGTTGAGGGCGTTAACTCATATTCTTTGATAAGCTCACTTCGTTTCATTCCAGCATTGTGGAGGTCAACAATTTGTTGCTTAAAATCATCGGTGAAGTGGCGACGTATTTTTCTAGACATATCTGTTCTCCTGTTTTCTTTAGTGTAGAACACTTTATAAATTCTGTCTAGTTTAGTGTAACCGATTCACATGATAACATTGATGAGAAAGGTAAAGTGCACCTTTACTGGCAGGGAAATTACTATGTTGATAACTATGTCGACTATACTAAAAATTTATCTCATGATGGTAAAAGTATCGAATGGGTAGTAGCTTTTAACAAAGCATTGGAAAACTGGACTTATCCTGATTTTTCAGTATTTCTTCCTAAGGGTGTAAAAGCTCCTACTCAAATAACTGTTCAAGATCATTGGCAAAATGGAAAAATTTATTCAAAAACAGTACAAAATACACAATGGCATTATGATTGGAAAAGCCAAAAAACAAATTTTAATCAAGAATTTGATAAATTCCCTGGTTATACTGGCTGGAGTCCTTCTCTAGATAAATTTTACAAACTAAAAAACGACGGAAAATTTTCTCACGTTTTAGTAGACACCTATGGCCGTCAATCACACACTTATTTTTCTCATAAAATGGTTTGGAAGTTTAAAACTGAGCTTGAAGAAGGTTACAAAGATAAATGGGATAAATTACCGTTTATAGCAGGTATTAAACAAAACAACCCATTAGCAGCATCATTCCCAAGTTATAAAGGGGAGTTCGGTGAGTAAATGAAGCTGCCAGTCCATCATCTTTTTATTATGCTTGAAGTGGCCGAAATACTTTCGTAAGTGCCCAACAAGATTAAAAAGGCAGAAAACCTTTTAAGGCTCTGCCTTTTTGAACTACTTAACAAGCAGCTCTGGTCTCTTGTAGTTAATGATATGACCAAACTGCTAAGCTTTTGTCATAGACTCATTTTCACCCCTTTAATCTGCTTGTAATAGGTTATGACTCAACGTAAACAATGCAGTAACTAATATTACCTAAACTAATGAGAGGAGAGGGGAGGGAACGTCGTCAGAAGTATTAGCTATCACCTTTGCATTGGCGAAATAGACGGTATATGAAATAACTTTCTATCAACCAGCCCAAACAGACCCAAATCCCAAAAGGTAATACTAGCGGTAATTTGACAAGTGAAGTCTTGTGAGACACCAGTGGACTTTCTAGTTGAGATTGATCCGTCTTATTTCGCGTTTTAGTTGGTAAATCAGAAAGGCTAGGCAATACTCTCTCTGCATTTACTAGTAGCCTTTCATTAAAAGGGGGATAAAGAGGATTACAGGTCAGTAACGTTATTAAATCTTGGCTTTTTTTAGCCGTTAATTGGCGCCAATCTTTGGCATCAATAATCTCAACACTCTTAACACTATACTCTAATTGATAAACACCTAAATCAATCACAATCTGATCTCCAATAGATAATTCTGCTATCCTAAGAAAACGTTCATTATCATACCAGCTACGGTGCCCTGCAATAACCGATCGCGTCCCTAATCCGCCGATGGGTAGGCTAGTTCCAGTAACCTGCGCTACTCCCTTTTCAAGATGACGTTCACTTGCACCTACACGAATCGGTTGTGCCATGCGAAGCTTTGGAATGATAATATAACCAATAATATTATCGTCAAAAGGGCTCTGCTTCAACTGGTTTTGTGCATCTACAAACGGGTCTGTTGTGGCTCTGTCGGTTAACGCTTGTTCTTGATTGTGACGATTAACCCATTCTTTTTGTGAATTTTTCCACGATCTATTCTCCGTTTGAAACTTTTGATAAGCAACCTGCTCTTGAAATTGGTTAAGGGACATTAGTGTTAAGAAAAATAAGGGAAGACCAAGTCCCAAAATCATTAAAACATAGCCAACACATTTTTGTTTAGACACTAAACTATTCCTTTCTGTATTACTTGCGATGCCAATTGATTAAAAGAATTATCACTAGTATAACAAATAGTAGAAAACTTACAAGAAAAATAGCTTTTGTATACCATGGTCTTTGAGCATCAGCTTTTTCAAACGCTTTTTGATAAGGAACACGGTAGCCGCGTACTAATAATCGATGACTATTGATTCCGTATGGTGTACAGGTTAGTAATGTTGCATAATCAAAACCATTTTTCACTAAAACTGGGGTGAAATTATCGGGTTCTACAACTAAAATCTGGTCTACTTTGTAAGCAAGGGTCTTGTCAATATTATGAATAAAAAATAAATCTCCCTTTTTCATCTTGTGAATATTCGTGAACAATTTAGCTTGAGGTAGTCCAGTATGCGCTGTAATAACGGTATGGGTGCTATCGCCCCCAATTGGTAAAGAGGTTCCTTCTAGATGCCCTGCGGCTTTTTGGAGAACGTCGTCACTTGTTCCAGCGTAAATCGGGAGATTAATATCAAAACGCGGCACTTCAACATAACCAATTTGCTCATTAAGTTCTAGCATTCTCGCGTACTCCGCAACACCCTTTTTTTCCATATCTGTATAAGGATCATTAATCCTTCCTGGATCTAAAGTGGCATTGTAGGCTCTAGCTAGAGCCATACGTCGTTTGATATCATCTTTATTAACGATGACTTTAGCTGATTCAAATGACGTTACTGCTTGGTTTTGCTTCACACGATAATAATAGTTTGACACCAAGGGATACAACATTATAAGACATCCCATAAGGAATAACAAGGGGAACATGACTTGAATTAGTCGTTCCCTTAACGATAATGATTGCTTATTCTTTAGCATGAAACTCCTCTCTCTTAACTTTCTGGCTCTTCTTTTTTTTCTGACGGTAAAACCAATAACCGAAAAGTAGTGCAAGTAAAGCAAGAAGTACAAACAGGTAGCACATGTAGCCTGATGACGCTTTTTGTTTATTATTCTTGTGCTCATTAGAAACATATGGAACACGATGCCCACGAACAATCAACCGATGCGTATTAATCCCAACTGGGGTACACGTTAGAAGCGTAGCGTAATCTTTACCGGGAACAATCAGTAAATCTGAAAAATCATCTGGTTCAATTATTTTAATCTGATCTATTTGGTAAGCAAGAATTTCTTTAATGTTATGGATATAAAAAATATTTCCCTTCCTAAGCTTCGCTAAATCTGAAAAGAGTTTCGCAGAGGGCAAACCTGAATGTGACGTCAGCACCGTATGCGTGTTTTCCCCACCAACTGGCAAAGATGTTCCCTCTAGATGCCCACTCCCTTTAGAAATAATTTCATCACTTGTTCCAGCATAAATTGGCAAATCGACCCTTATCTTAGGGATTTCCACATGTCCTATTTGTTCATGAAGTTCAAGCATCCGTGCATACTCCGCACGACCTTTTGTTTTTTCATCATCGGAATAGGGATCTTTGAGGTTTACATCATGCAAACTGGCATTAAATGCCTTTGCAAGAGCTATCCTCTGACTAATATCTTCTTGATGCAACGTTGATTTCTCCCGGTCAAATTGCTTAGACTGATTGTTTGATTCAATAGTGTAGTATATCCTAGAAATTTGCGGGTATAATAAAATAGTCAAGCCTATCAAAAACACTACTATCAGAGCAATATTTTGATTTAAGCGATGCCGCTTGGATTGCTGTTTCATGCTATCACCTTTATTCCTTTTATTTAAAAAACTAGAGGCACCTTACGGGACCTCTAGTAATCTTAGTGCCTTGTCTCTTCATTAACCGTTCTTACGTACCAGATAGACACCTAGTGTAAATAGTGCAAAACCAAGTAAAACCACCAAAATCATAATCGCATTACCTGTATAGGGAATTTCAATTCTAGGAGGGACCTTAGGCTGGTTGACGACTTTCACAGGGGCTTGTTTTTCTGAATAATCTGTTACTTCAAATGATATAGTTTTTTTTGACAAAAGATAACCTTTTGGAGCAGTGATTTCTTTTAAAACATAAGACCCAAATGGTAAATCTTTTGCCATAAAAGAACCATCTTTCGAGGACGTTAGGAGATACCGACTGCCACCTTTAATAACAGGTTGTAGCTGTTTTTGGGTTTGTTTCCAAACCTCAAAAGTTGCTCCTTCTAGACTACCACCTTGAGCAGAAACTTTAACAAAAGGGTACGAACCACGTTTTTGAGGCTTTGCTTTCTTTGTATAAACGGCCTGATCATCATCTGTATCAACCTTCAAGATAAAGGGCGCTAGCGAGTGAACACCTAAGCGTTCTTCTGCCTCTCTAACGTAGTAAATCGCTCCTACAGGTAGATTTGATAATACAAGCTTGGTCTCACCTTTTGGTACTGTGACAGTTGATACTTGAGGATACTGATGGGTTAACTCAGCATCTGTCTTCTCAAATAGTGTTTCCAGTTCGGGCAAAGTTTGTCCCTCGGGCAATTGCCACAACGCTAGTTGTGTATCCTTATCAGACTTCTCAAAATGAATCGTCACGGATGACGTTTTCTGCAAAGCAAAAATAGGAGACGTCAAAAAGTACAAACAAGCGCAAATCGATAGCATCAAGCGAATCAATCGTCCTATTTTCAATTGTGTACCTCCCATTTTTCTAACAAACTATTCCGATTTATCATTTTTATTACGACGGATCATCATCAATCCAGTAACGGTCATGATTGCCAAACCAACCACAGTAAAGATAACTGTACCAATACCACCAGTTTGAGGAATGGTGATTTTTTTGTTAATCACCCGTTGTCCGTAACCAAAATCAGGTGTTCCTTTTTCATATTGAGTATGCCCTTCCAAACTTTGACCAGATTGATCTTTATGCCCATTGTAAGAGTTGAAACCAAGTGTAAACTCAACCTTTTCTTGAAGTTTTGCAAAGCCAGTAGGAGCTGCTACCTCTTCTAAGTAATAGGTTCCAGCTGCAAGCCCTGTTACCTCAAACTGTCCTTTACTATTTGACGTGAATTTGATTGCTTTTTGTTTATCACTTACCCATTCATAAGCAGTTCTTGCTTTTTTGAAGGCATCGTCACGCGCTTTCTTAGCCTTTTCAATTTCTAATGTATTAGGCTTGTCTGTAGTAGCTTTCTTAATCTCTTCTTGGTACTTTTTCTCAGCCTCCTGATAAGCTTTCTCTTCAGCATTTTGTTCATTATCAGCTTTAATGGCTAAATACTTACCACCTGTTTTTTGATTAGTTACAACAAAGGCTGCACCTTGTAGACGCTCATCTTCTTGACTTGTCTTAACGAATTTTTTACCATGTGTTACAATTGCTGGACTAGTCGGTTTAAGAGGATCTGGATTTTTTTCATCTTTGGTATTCGTAATAGAAATTTTTCCCTGCTCGCTAACTGTATACTCTGGTGTGTAACCAATAACACCTTCTTTGATATAATAGTCCTTAGTATCATCTAAGTTTTTAAAGGTGTGACTATACCCTTTAGTCAATGTGACCGAATCCACCACCTTATCATCACTTGACATAGCGCCTTTTTGGTAAAGGTAGTAGGTCACTTCAACACCTGAAGGCGCTGGTTGGCTAGCCCATGTTTTGTTAACTGTAATAGACTTATCTTTTGGCTTTGTTGACTTATCTCTTGGGTCTTTATGTTCTTTAGGATTGTTGCTGTAATCAAAGATAACTGTATTCTTGTCTGGTTGGTCAACGACGGCATCGCTATTGACAGTCGCTTTATAGCTTATATCCACTGTCATTGGGTGACCATCAGCTGTAACTTGACCCTTAGCGTCCTTAGTTGCTTGAACAGCTTTTTTAACTTTTTCTAGACCTGATTCAGTGAATTTCAAGACAAATCCACTTTGATTTTCAGTTAGGCTATAATCTGTTCCAACCTTAAAATTATCGATATTATTACCTGAATGAGTAATTCCAAGATTCAAACTTCCATTTTTATAAGTTAACCCTTTTGTCATCGTATCTTCCCAGCGAAGGGCTTGATACTGTGCACCGGCTGGAATCTCTGTTTTTATGTGATAAGTGACTTCTGAGCCAATTGTCCGCGATACGTGACCTTTATCTTTTTGATAATGATCATAATTAGCTCCGCCTGCTAGCTTTGCATCTTTTTCCTCGTTACTAAAGTTTTTGTCAATTTTTGGTTTTGTTGTGGTGTTTTTAGGATATACATGCAGATCTTTAATTATTGAGCCATCAGCCTTATAAACTGGTAACTCCAAGCCAAATGGTACCGCAGCTCCTGAAGACAAGGTCTCACCATTAGCAATATTGGAACCCGAGTTTTCGACAAACCAATAGTAACCATCTGTAAGATTCGCAACTTTGACACCCTGTTGATTAGCAGTCTTTTCAGTAGTAGTCCCCGAAGACTCCCCCGCATTTTTTAAAAGTGCTTGCACTTTTAGTACTGTATCGTAGTTTTGAGGATTTTTAGTTAACTTCTCATAATCTTCTTTTTTCCCTACCTTCCAGTAAGTAAAGCTAACACCATCAAGCTCTTCAGCTCCAGCACCAAAGTAGCTTGTTATTGTATTAATCTTTTCACCGTTATAGTTTTGATTATTATCTCCTGTGTACGTTCCATCCGGATTTTTTTCCTTAGGCCAGCCAACTAAGCTTGTCATTTTAATTTTATGAATAACAACATCGGTTTTATGTGATGATTCTGCTTCTGCCACAGCTACAACTGTCGGTAAAAGGCTTCCCAAAACCAGCAATACTGCTGCCAATCTACTAAATATCTTCGTTTTCAACTGTTCTCTCCTATTTGTAAAAAATATTTATCTAAATGTTTTTTTGACTCTTTTGATTGTTAAATTACTGGCAACTCCCTCTCTAAAAGGAGGGTCTCCACAATATTCAAATAACAACCATCAATCATTTAATCTTTGTTTTCTACGATGACCAAGATAAGCAATCCCCATAATAGCACCACCAACCACCATAAATAATGTAATGCCTTGACCACCAGTCATAGGGAAGACAAACTTGTGATTAATGATTTCATTGAATTCTTTCTGTAAGTCTCCGTCTGATTCTTTAATTTCTACTAGCTTATCAGTCACTATTTTATCGTTAAGAAGACGATATTTAATGACTTTTCCGGTTGCATCTACTTGGAAGATTCGAACTATTCCTTTTTGCTTCACATAACCATCAGGTGCTGACTCCTCTTTGATGGCATAAAAACCTGGGGACAAGTTGTCAAACAAGACATTACCCTTATCATCTGAAGTTGCTGTTCGAGTAGCACCATTCATCAAGACAGGTTCATAATATTGCTCATCATAAGCCTGTGTAGGTGTATCAATTTCTTTTCCATTACTATCTTTACGTCGCCATAAACTAAACGTTGCAGACTTCTCTTTCGTAGCAGGAGACAATTCCCCTTTTTCAGAAGCCAACATTTTTGTAAAAATAATCTTAGCAGTATTAGGATAATTAATAATCTTACCGTTATCAGGTGTCAAATCTTTAATTGTACCGTCCTTATCAACTTTGAAAGTAGCTACTGCTTTATCTGGCTTCAGATAACCGGATGGTACTTGTGTTTCCCAGACCTCGTAGTTACCTGATTCCATACCTTCAAAAGCAAATTTACCCGTATCTTTATCAGATTTTACTGTTTTTAGATTAGTAAATGTTTTATCTGGCTTCACTTTGCGTAACTCAAAGCTCGCTTCTAATGGGTCTCCCGTAACATTAGTCTTCGTAAACTCAACTTTATTTTTCCGGTTAGTCACGGTTACTCTGATCCCACCATCGGCACTGCTTTCACCCGACTTTAAAATAACCCCCGCATCATATGTAACCTCTTCTGAATATGGGCCTTGTGGTATCAAACGCCCTTCTGGGGTATAATACCAATAATTATTATAATAATTTTGAGAAAGTAGAGCTCTTGTTTGGAGTGGTGCCTCAGAAGAAGAATCGATTCTTCCAACAACTTTCATGACAAATGATGACCTGTTTTCAAGTTCATTCTCAAAGTTAATATAGAGGCGTCCGTCTTCCTTAACAATAGGAATATCTCTTTCTTCTATTAAAGTATCATCCCTTACGCCCCAGCTTGGTGGCATATCAGAAGCCTCATAGGAACGATATAGTGTTACCTGAGTCGTTGAATCGATAACAGCAGCTCCGTATCCCATGAAATACAATTCGCCATTACGAATACTCTCATGCCTCGGGTTAATATAGACATAGTTTGTAAAGGTTCCATTTTTCAAATCCAGCTTAGTGAGCATGGAACCAATATTGACCGGTGAATAGCTATCCGTATAGCCGTAATAAGGAGTATAGAGCACCCGAACTTTGGCGGTATTTGTCTGACTGCCAACGCTTGTTGAAATCTCAATATCCTCATCTCTAGTAACAGCATAACGATCTATAAAGTATGGTAAGATCGTTGAAAAATTTGAAACATCATATTTTTCAACATAGTCTGTAAAAGTATAAATAATATTTCGGCTCTTGCTATCATACTTACCAACAGCTAGGGTGCCATAAGGACCAATGATGTTAAAGGTTGTTGTTTCTCCTGTTGAAGCCCCAAAGGGATCTATATTATCTGAGAGTTTAACCGCAAAATAATCTCCCTTATTAATATTCCCCCCTGCCTTAATTTCAAACTCTGATCGAGCAAGCAGGTTTTCACCATGATTGGGATTAACATGCAAGGGTTCTTGTCCATTTGTTGTAGCAAACTCAACTTTTTTGACTAGAATATTGCTAGACACATCTTTGCCAGATACTGCCGTTGCTGAAAGACTCACTGATCGAACGGTCCTTGATGTAGCGGATGCTGCAACTGTAGATTCCGGCTCTTTATCCGCTGTATCTCCTATTGTAATAGTGCGAGGTATTTTATCTAAAACATATCCTTTTGGCGCGGCAATCTCTGTCAAAATGTAGTCACCAAATGGTAAGTTTGTAAAAGTATACTCTCCCTTGCCATCTGTCTCACCAGTTAGTACCACACCCTTATTAGACTCAAGCTGAAATTTGGCTCCCGCTAATGGTACTGTACTTTGCTCATCTTTTTTGATGACTTTAATCTTTTGTTTGCCTGGCTTCGTGTTCTGGATGATTTTATCTGATGGCTTGATCGAAGCCTCTAATCCTTGGTCTGTTATCGTAAAGGATGCTGCCGGCCCCGATACCGCTAGGTAACCCTCTAAAGGTTTTGTTTCAATTAACTGATATTCTCCAGCATCTAAGTCTGATAGGGTTAACTTGCCATTTGTTCCAGTCTTGACATCCTTGTATTTCTCGACAACTTGCCAGTCAGTCTCTCCTTTTTTCTCTAATCTAAAGGCAACGCCACTCAAAGCTTTCTTAGTTTCAACATCTTGCTTTGTAAAGACGATTGAACCTTTTTTTGTTTTGTAATTACGAATCGTTACAGTAGGCTCAATATTATTGGCTACCCCAGATGATGTGTTTCCTAGCTCAAAAGCACTGGCTTTGGCATTGGATTGTCCTCCAGCTTGTGTGTATTTCCAAATAGCATTTAAAGAGACATCTGCATTTCTAGCCGAAGAATTAATCTTAGCTTTTATTTTGATTAAAATACCCGCAGTATTTTTATTAGTTTCTGGATCAAGAAAGCTTCCCTTAGGTAGTGAGAACCCTTGACCATCATAGCTAACAGGAATAGTAGTCAAACCATCTGTTTCTCCTGACATACTGTAGGGCATCATAGTCGTTTTTTGACTTAAGGGAATCCGATAAACAGTGATATCGTCCTTATTGAATGACACAACACTCGATTTTTCTGCTACATTTACATAATGTAACGCCACCAATGGATCGGATACTGTATATTTACTATCTTTAGGTGGTGCTCCATTATTCAAGTAAATAGTATATTCAACTTCGCCAGTCGTCCGATTAAGGTAAGTAATGTTATTCCTTAACCTTAAGCCTCTATTTAATGTTCCAGCCATGTACTGGCCTTCACCATAGTCGATCGTAAAGTTACCAGAATCTTGCTTCTGACCGTCAATGATATTGCTAATACTATAGCTTTTTTCATACCAGTCTCGATCAACTTTTTTAGCTTCTGGACTGAAGGTGTAATTGACTGTTATTTCAGCGTTTTGTTTATGATTAATGAGATCATTAAAGGTATAGATGTAGCTATTGCTGGCCTCATCATAAATCCCTGTGGCAACCACTTTCTGATCGAGCATCAAAGGAGGTGCCGAGATGAATTTTTCACGAATACCATTTGGAGATAAGTAGTCGCTTAATTTTATGGTAAAAGAATCACCCGCTTGTGTCCCTTCGTTGACCTTCAATTTAAAGGACATATCGAAAAACTCTCCCGATGTCGCCCATAATTTTGTATAATCTGTATTTCCTGAAGCTTTATTTTTAGTTGTAAAGTTATAGCTAGTTACTGTCACTACGCCAGAGGTTTTTGGACTCCTGAGGATAGTCCCGCCTGTTCCTCCGCCACCTGTCGAAGGAAGAGAGGATGTTGGGCTACTAGTCGTTGTTCCTGCTTTGACATAAGTATACTGTGTGTACCCGTCTGGACTGACGGTTATCTTATAATAATCAGTCATCACCTGATAGCCACTTGGTGGTGCTACTTCCTTTAAAAGGTAAGTTCCTGGAGGGATATTAGCAAATTTAGCATCACCTGTACCACTAGTTGTTTGTTCAGTTTGATAGCTTGATGTACTAGTATCCGATGTTAACTGAAACTTTACATCCTTAATGGGTGTCCTTCCGTCTTCATCAAATTTTTTGAGCTTAAAACTTCCTGTCTTTGAGGTGCTCACACTCTCAGCTTTGACTTCTGTGACAGGGCTTTTTGTCCCTAAATGTCCTGATAAGGACATTAAAGCATCAAAAGGTGGTGCTAACTGCGAAAAAATAAGACTTAAGGTAACCATCAGTCTAATTAGTTTATATTTCTTTTTTCTGTTTATCACTATAACTAACTCTCTCTCCAATCTACTGTACATTAAACTTTACAAAAATACAGTTTCTAATATATCTACCTTATCATAACTACATTTACCTTAGATTATTGTAAGCTCATTTTTTTCTCCATATTTCTTATATGAAAACCTCATTTTTGAGAAAAATGTTTATTTGGAGATATTTCCAAGCACTCTGAAATTTATTTTCTAGTCTTTTAATTTGATTTCTATTTTTAGCTTAGATAGAAATCGAGTAGGGGCTAATTTCTAGCCCCTCTCACACCACCGTGCGTGCCGTTCGGCACACGGCGGTTCAATGAACTTTTAACGCATGTCGTTCTAAGTAGTCATCCAAGTAAGAAAACAGTCCCCGTTTTGCGAGGACTGTTTTTGATATAGCTTGTTTTAGAACTGACTTTTGAGCTACTAATTGATAATGGTCGCCCCATCTTGATGTGGACGACTTTTCCACCCCTCTTTGCGTATTCCTTTCTTATTTTGGTGTCTGAGGGACATCTTATATTAGTGAACTTTCCTCTAGTCAATACGTGACCGCACCCAGTTCTATCAGAGCACTAGTTTTACAGACACAAGTGAAGTAGGTATACTTCGGTTAATTGTTTAGCCCTTCGCTCTACTTCCATTACAGAAATTTCATCGCTACTATGGCATCGGCTGACTTCTCAGCATTCGTTGTTACTACGTCTAGAACGCTCATGAGACCTCAAAGGATAAGGTGTACACCTTTCCTCGTTTACTCTCATATTTACGCCTATAGGTTACCACTACCTTTTTGGACTTTAGAGTTTCAGGCCTCCTCGTCTGCTATATACGCCTTGATATCACGTTTCTGTTTGTAGAGCCATGATTTCACTCTCCCTTCCTCTCCCCACTACTCACGATAATCAGACTTGGGCATCGCTATTGGATTCACCGGTAGCGGGTGTCCGCGAAGGATTTGCACCTCAGATGTAAGACATGCCCGTCGTACTTAAAAATCGAGACTGCATAAAGACAGTCTCGATTGATTTCGACTTTTGAAAGCGTTAAGCTTTACGACGTTTAACAATAACTTGATTTCCTGTAGGTTGTAGGTCTACTATATAGAATACTTCTACGTCAGACTTTATTGTTTTGTTTGTTTTTTTAAAAGACTAAAAATAGGAAGTACTGACAAAATAAGGATTCCAAGAAAGGCCAAAACATTCTCAATATCTCCTGTTGCAGGAAGGATAGGTGTTATATTTTTTGTAGGTTTTTCCCGATTCTCTTCCACTTTGGGCTCATTATTGTCAAAATGGAACACTAACTTCGGACGCGTATCTTCAACAACAGTCGCTGTTTCACTGAAACCACTCATGCCTGTTTGAGTGTCTTTCGTAAATTCAACAGACTCACTTTGACCTCCCATCAATACTCCTGGCTCTTTCGTGTCTTCTGTCTCAACCTGAGGAGTTGTTTGACCACTCATGCCTGTTTGAGTATCTTTCGTAAATTCAACAGACTCACTTTGACCTCCCATCAACACTCCTGGCTCTTTCGTGTCTTCTGTCTCAACCTGAGGAGTTGTTTGACCACTCATGCCTGTTTGAGTGTCTTTCGTAAATTCAACAGACTCACTTTGACCTCCCATCAACACTCCTGGCTCTTTCGTGTCTTCTGTCTCAACCTGAGGAGTTGTTTGGCCACTCATGCCTGTTTGAGTGTCTTTCGTAAATTCAACAGACTCACTTTGGCCTCCCATCAACACTTCTGGCTCTTTCGTATCTTCTGTCTCAACCATATTTCCTGAAAAACCTGTTTCATTCGGAAGTTTTTTATCAATATCAACAGGGTTCTGTTGATTTCCATAGACTTCGGTAATATACTCCGTCTCACCAGACTCACCCGCTAGAGGCGATTGGTCTTTATTGTTAAACTCATAACGAGGAACTTCAATAGGTAAGTCAATACTAGGTTTTTCAGGGACTTCTTGACCATCTAACTCTGGCATCAATGGGGGAAGCGCAGGTTCTAAGCTCTCACTTGGAACTTCGGGGACTTCTTGTCCGTCTAGCATCACCGGTGGAAGCGTAGGTTCTAAACTCTCATTTGGACGTTGTGGGCCTTCGGGAATTGGAGTGCCATCCAACTCGGGAGTTTTGGGTCCATGTTCAGGGGTTTCACCAGGTTTAGGGGGATTTTCTGGTACAAACTCAGCACTTAGAAGATTTTGATAAGCTTTATTTTCAGACTCAAAGATATTTAAACGATAGCCTGATGGGATTTTATTAACTGCAGTAGCTTCTAAATTGGGATCAATTAGTTTTTTCAATGCATCACGCATTAACATTACTTGACTTTCGCTAATTTCTCCATCTCTTAATTCAGACTTCCACTGTTCATCCACTATAAACTCTGAGGTATCAGAATAATACCAGACAGCACTTTGGGTTACTTTTATAGCATTTAAAGTGTCCAACCCTTTCATAATATCATTTGCATCATTAGGGTAGCCGTTATACATAACGCTCCGTAATTTTTTAGTTAGTTCCTCTCCCCCTACTCTGGGAGCCATAGCATGAACTTTAAAAGTTTCAGCAGTTCCCTCTAATCTTTTATACCATTTTTTGACACTACTATTTACTCTATAAGGAAAACTTTTATTTAGGTTAAAGCAATAAACTTGATATTCCTTACTTCCTTTTAAATTGACTTTAAGATCATGATACCAGGGTTTCCATCCGCTATAAGCATCATAACCGTACCAAGGAAACTCAGGATTTGGACTACTATAATTCGGCACAGTCTTCTCATCGGCAGCATAGGCTACTTGACCAAAACCGATAGCACCCGCGCATGCCAAAAGCATAAAAAAGACTCCCACTAAAGTGACAGCAAATCGCCTTTTTCTTTTTGTGTGTGCCAAAAAACTGGCTTCTTTGTTCAAAAATATTTTGTTATTCATTTTCTCTCCTCTCAAAAACATATATGAGCTTACCATGTTATTGTCAAGAAAGATATTTTTTTGATTGTATATTTCACCAAATTAGTGTTTTTGAAAATGATTTTTTGAGAAAATATTGCTTTAAAGCCATTTCAAAAGGTTTCGACTTTTCACCAAAAACCATTAGATTTGATTTCTATTTTTAGCTTAGATAGAATTGAAATAGGAGAATACACTTATCAAAGACTTATTTGGCTTTCTAAGTGTAGGAAGAGAGGCCCCCTTTCCTTGATAGAAAAATACTTGGAATCATCAATCGAATCAAAATGTCAGTTAATTGTCTTGTTTTTTAAGACATCTTATTTGCCAATAACTGAAGTAGCAGAAAAAACTGGCTTAACCTTTTTACAACTAAACCATTATTGTGAGGAACTGAATGCCTTTTTCCCTGGTAGTCTGTCTATGACTATCCAAAAAAGGATGATATCTTGCCAATTTACACATCCTTTTAAAGAAACTTATCTTTACCAACTCTATGCATCATCTAATATCTTACAATTACTAGCTTTTTTAATAAAAAATGGTTCACACTCTCGTCCCCTTACGGATTTTGCGAGAAAACATTTTTTGTCAAACTCCTCAGCTTATCGGATGCGCGAAGCACTGATTCCTTTATTAAGAAACTTTGAATTAAAACTCTCTAAGAACAAGATTGTCGGTGAGGAATATCGCATCCGTTACCTCATCGCTCTGCTATATAGTAAGTTTGGCATTAAAGTTTATGACTTGACGCAGCAAGACAAAAACACTATTCATAGCTTTTTATCCCATAGTTCCACCCACCTTAAAACTTCTCCTTGGTTATCGGAATCGTTTTCTTTCTATGACATTTTACTGGCTTTATCGTGGAAACGGCATCAATTTTCGGTAACTATTCCCCAAACCAGAATTTTTCAACAATTAAAAAAACTTTTTATCTACGATTCTTTGAAAAAAAGTAGCCGTGATATTATCGAAACTTACTGCCAACTAAACTTTTCAGCAGGAGATTTGGACTACCTCTATTTAATTTATATCACCGCTAATAATTCTTTTGCGAGCTTACAATGGACACCTGAGCATATCAGACAATGTTGTCAACTTTTTGAAGAAAATGATACTTTTCGCCTGCTTTTAAATCCTATCATCACTCTTTTACCTAACCTAAAAGAGCAAAAGGCTAGTTTAGTAAAAGCTCTTATGTTTTTTTCAAAATCATTCTTGTTTAATCTGCAACATTTTATTCCTGAGACCAACTTATTCGTTTCTCCGTACTATAAAGGAAACCAAAAACTCTATACGTCCTTAAAGTTAATTGTCGAAGAGTGGATGGCCAAACTTCCTGGTAAGCGTTACTTGAACCATAAGCATTTTCATCTTTTTTGCCACTATGTCGAGCAAATTCTAAGAAATATCCAACCTCCTTTAGTTGTTGTTTTCGTAGCCAGTAATTTTATCAATGCTCATCTCCTAACGGATTCTTTTCCAAGGTATTTCTCGGATAAAAGCATTGATTTTCATTCCTATTATTTATTGCAAGATAATGTTTATCAAATTCCTGATTTAAAGCCAGATTTGGTCATCACTCACAGTCAACTGATTCCTTTTGTTCAACATGAGCTTACAAAAGGAATTGCTGTTGCTGAAATATCTTTTGATGAATCGATTCTGTCTATCCAAGAATTGATATATCAAGTTAAAGAGGAAAAATTCCAAGCTGATTTAACCAAGCAATTAACATAAGCGCCATGTCACCACATTGCGCGACTTTAGACCACACCTTAACTTAATCCCGAGTCATTCTCTGGGATTTTTTACTGTCTATCTGTATTGATTTTTCAAGTAATCCTGTCAATACAAGTTTTACACTTTATGCTATAATTTAAGTTATGGATAAAATAATTAAATCAATAGCACAATCAGGGGCTTTTAGGGCTTATGTCCTTGATAGCACTGAGACGGTTGCATTAGCTCAAGAAAAACACAACACGCTGTCATCGTCTACTGTTGCGCTTGGCCGTACCTTGATCGCCAACCAGATTTTGGCGGCTAATCAAAAAGGCGATAGTAAAATCACCGTCAAAGTGATTGGTGATTCTTCTTTTGGACACATTATCTCTGTGGCAGATACCAAAGGACATGTGAAAGGTTACATTCAAAATACTGGTGTCGATATTAAAAAGACCGCAACAGGTGAAGTCCTTGTTGGGCCTTTTATGGGGAATGGTCATTTTGTGACGATTATTGATTATGGCACAGGTAACCCTTACACCTCAACAACGCCTCTTATTACTGGGGAAATTGGTGAGGATTTTGCCTACTACTTAACCGAATCAGAGCAAACACCATCTGCAATAGGACTTAATGTGCTTTTAGATGAAAATGATAAGGTTAAGGTTGCTGGTGGCTTTATGGTGCAGGTGCTACCAGGCGCTTCTGAAGAAGAGATTGCTCGCTATGAAAAACGCCTACAAGAAATGCCTGCCATTTCTCAACTACTAACTTCTGAAAATCATGTGGATGCTCTGTTGGAGGCCATCTATGGAGATGAACCTTACAAGCGTCTTTCTGAAGAACCGCTAAGCTTCCAATGTGACTGTTCTAGAGAACGTTTTGAAGCAGCCCTAATGACCTTGCCAAAAGCAGATTTACAGGCCATGATTGACGAAGATAAGGGTGCTGAGATTGTTTGCCAATTTTGTGGTACCAAGTACCAATTTAATGAAAGTGATTTGGAGGCCCTCATCAATGACAAAGCTTAATTCTTCCTTTAGGATTGGTGATGTGGAAATCCCCCACCGCACTGTCCTTGCTCCCATGGCTGGCGTGACCAACTCTGCCTTTCGTACCATCGCCAAAGAATTTGGTGCTGGTTTGGTGGTTATGGAAATGATTTCCGAAAAAGGGCTGCTCTACAACAACGAAAAGACCCTTCACATGCTCCATATTGATGAAAATGAGCACCCTATGTCCATTCAATTATTTGGTGGTGACGCAGAAGGGTTGAAACGTGCAGCTGATTTCATTCAAACCAATACCAAGGCCGATATTGTTGATATTAATATGGGCTGCCCTGTTAATAAAGTTGTCAAAAACGAGGCTGGTGCCAAGTGGCTCCGTGACCCTGATAAGATTTACCACATTGTCAAGGAAGTCACGTCTGTTTTAGATATTCCACTGACTGTCAAAATGCGTACAGGTTGGGCGGATAGTTCACTTGCTGTTGAAAATGCCCTTGCCGCTGAGTCGGCAGGTGTATCTGCTCTTGCCATGCATGGCCGTACCCGTGAGCAAATGTATACAGGAACCTGCGACCATGAGACATTGGCCCGAGTTTCTAAGGCCATCACTAAGATTCCCTTTATTGGAAATGGGGACGTGCGTTCGGTGCAAGACGCCAAATTTATGATTGAAGAAATCGGTGTAGATGCCGTGATGATTGGCCGCGCAGCCATGAACAATCCTTATCTTTTTACCCAAATCAATCATTTCTTTGAAACTGGTCAAGAATTGCCAGATCTTCCCTTTGCCAAAAAATTAGACATCGCCAAAGACCACCTCAAACGCCTGATTAACCTCAAAGGTGAAACCATTGCTGTTCGGGAATTTCGGGGCTTAGCGCCACACTATCTTCGTGGAACAGCAGGTGCTGCCAAAGTTCGTGGTGCTGTTTCACGCGCTGAGACTCTAGCTGAGGTTGAAGCCATCTTCGAAACAGTACGCTAATGATATTAGAAGGAGACGCATGTTGATTGTACTAGCTGGAACAATTGGGGCTGGCAAGAGCTCGCTTGCTGCTGCACTTGGAGAGCATTTAGGAACTGACGTTTTTTACGAAGCTGTTGATAATAACCCCGTGCTAGACCTCTACTACCAAGACCCTAAAAAGTACGCCTTTTTACTTCAAATTTATTTTTTGAATAAACGGTTTAAGTCTATCAAAGAAGCTTATCAAGCCGATAACAACATTCTTGACCGCTCTATTTTTGAAGACGAACTCTTTTTAAAACTTAACTACAAAAATGGCAATGTCACTAAGACAGAACTTGACATCTATCAGGAACTTCTCGCCAACATGTTAGAAGAACTAGAAGGCATGCCTAAAAAACGCCCTGATCTTCTCATCTACATTGATGTGTCTTTTGACAAAATGCTTGAGCGCATTGAAAAACGTGGCCGAAGTTTTGAGCAGGTCGACGGCAATCCTAGTCTTGAGCAATATTACCATCAAGTCCACGGTGAATACCCAACCTGGTACGAAGACTACAAGGTCTCTCCAAAAATGAAAATTGATGGCAATTCCCTTGACTTCGTTCAAAAACCACAAGATTTGGCGACTGTCTTAAAAATGATTGACACCAAACTCAAAGAGCTCCATTTATTATAAGAATTCTAGTGGCCTGATAACCGTTTGTAAGCAAGTAAACCTTAACACTAGCAACAAAAAGAAGTAATACACTAAAAAACACCCTACTATTCCTATGATGAACAAAGTTCCAACATCTAGCACTTGAAACTTCGTTCATACTCGTAAGGTGTTTTTTTATTTTTATCAGAAGTATCTGGTCACACTTTTGTTGCTCGGGTATCACCTCATCATATATTTCAGTAATCAGCTGAACCGTGATGAGAGGCATTATCCCCTATCAAAAGGGAAGAGTATCTTCTTCTAAGACTAAATCAACTAGATCATTAGTAACATTATTTTCTCTCATAGCGCGCTGAGCACGACTTTCAAGCAGTTGAAATGATTGGCAGAGAACTTCTGTCACATAATGCACTTGCCCATCTTTATTATACTTGCGAGTCCTAAGTTCGCCATCAATAGACATCAAACTACCTTTGCTAGCATAAGAAACCAAGGTTTCAGCTAACTTTCCCCAAACAACAACAGAGATAAAATCCGCTTCTCGCTCTCCAGAAGCATTTTTAAATCTTCGATTAACAGCTAAAGAGAGACGTGCCACATGCTTATCCGTAGCTGTTTTTACCAATTCTGGTTTAGCTACCAAACGACCGATTGCTATCACTTTATTATACATACTGACCTCCTTACCTTATTATTCGTAAAAATTGTGGTAAAATAAGTTTCATTTTAAACGTTTTTGAAAACATAAGAAAAAAGGACTAGGGGCTCCTAATCCTTTTTTCTGGTCATTTAGTTAAATACAGTCCTATTTAAGCTGGTTTTTCTAACCTTTCCAATGTTTGGCTGGGTCAAAAGCTTCTCCTACCACAGCTGACTCATCAAGTTCAATAATGCCACGTTTTTGCGGTGCATTTGGCAAGGCTAACTCACGAGGAGAGCACATCATACCATAACTTTCTTCACCACGCAATTTTCCTGGGAAAATCAGACTACCATTTGGCATTATAGCACCTGGTAAGGCAACAATCGTTTTTAAACCAAGCGCAGCATTTGGTGCGCCCGCTACGATTTGAACCGTTTGATCCTCACCAATAGCCACTTGGCAAATATTCAAATGGTCGCTATCTGGATGAGCCACCATCTCCACGATTTGACCAACGACAAAAACAGGTCCCGCAGTCGGTTCAAGTCTTTCTGAAAATCCTTCTTTAGCCAATTCATCATTTAAAGTAGCCACATCTTCATCAGTCAAAAAGACTTGCCCATTACCAGTAAGGGTAACTAAACTCGACGCTTCAAAGATATTCCAAGCAAGGGTTTTGCCGTTTTCCTCTGCAAAAACACGGGCTACTTTTCCTTTTCGTTCTACTTGACGTTTGATATCTTTGGTGTCTTGTAAGATAACCATCAAGACATCGCCAACTTGTTCTTTATTGTATGCAAAAATCATTTATTCTTCCTCTTTTCTTATTGATAAGCAGCTAAAAAATGCATAATCTCAGTTTTTGTCTTTCTCATTTTGTTAACCAGACGCCCTACTTCCTGACCTTTTTCAATCACGACAAAACTAGGAATACCAAAAATATCCCACTTTTGTGCCACTTCAATAAACTGATCTCGGTTAACGCGCACAAAGGTCATATTGGTATGTTCTGCCTCAATATCTGGCATCACAGGATAGATAAATTGGCAATCTGGGCACCAGTCAGCTGTGAAAAACAAAACCAGTTTATCTTCATTTTCAATCAATCCTGCTAGTTCCTCATAAGTACTTGGCACAATCATATTCGCTCCTCCTCAATGCTAATCTGGCCTCTATCATAAGTGTACGTGTAGTGTCTACCATCTGCCATGACCACGCCACCAGAAACCTGGACTACTCTAGGCAATTTAGGAGTTACATATAAAACGTCAATGTGTCCCAAGTCTGAAAAAAAGGCACGTAAGTCCCTTGTGATGTGCTGACGTTCTTTTTCTTGATAATAGTCATTTATCATTAATCCAAGACCTAGGACAAGCCCTGCCCCCAAGAGGCCTGACAGGATACCTGTTTGCTTTTTGTTCATACTTTTCATTTTATCACAAAATAGTTTAAATGGGCTAGCCCAAATTCAAAAAGAGAGGCTAAGCTACAAGGAAAAATAATGTTTTTATCTCTTTAAGACTTGACAAAGAATACAAAAGCAATTAAACTTAATTTATAATGATTAGGTATAGTTTATTTATTTATTAACTATACCAAAAAATTAATTGATAGAAGATGGAAGGTTCCTTTATGACCCCATTATCCTTACTTTTCGCCAGTGGAGAGTCTTTTCGCATCATAAGCGCCCTACTATTCTTACTGACCAGCCTTTGCTTTATCATTTTGATAATCACCTTGCTTCCTAAAAAAACAGCTTATGGCAAAAAGGCATCTCCCCTTCATAGAAATCCTAGAGAGTTTTAATCTCTAGGATTTTTGCTTAGTGTTAACATCATTTCACCTTACTGTGAGCTTTCTGAGTATTTTTTCTCCAGTCTTCATCCTTGAAATGATCATCCATTCTTACCTAAAAAGTGGTAAAATATAAGATAGACGACAAGCATAAACTTGTCTAAACCCTTATTAATGGAGTAACAGATGACAGACTTATTTTCAAAAATCAAAGAAGTGACAGAATTAGATGGCATTGCCGGCTATGAGCACAGTGTCCGCGATTATCTCCGTACAAAAATAACGCCGCTTGTTGACCGTGTTGAAACAGACGGACTTGGGGGCATTTTTGGTATTAGAGATAGTAAAGCTGAAAAAGCCCCCCGTATTTTAGTGGCTGCTCATATGGATGAAGTCGGATTTATGGTAAGTGACATCAAAGCAGACGGCACACTGCGCGTGGTTGGTATCGGTGGCTGGAACCCACTTGTTGTCAGTTCACAACGGTTCACTCTCTACACCCGTACTGGACAGGCTATCCCACTAATCTCAGGATCAGTACCTCCTCATTTTTTACGTGGGGCAAATGGTTCTGCTAGCCTCCCTAACATCGAAGATATTGTGTTTGATGGTGGTTTTACGGATAAGGCAGAAGCTGAAAGCTTTGGCATTACACCAGGAGATATCATCGTCCCTCAATCTGAAACTATCCTAACAGCTAATCAAAAAAATATCATTTCAAAAGCTTGGGATAATCGCTATGGCGTCCTCATGGTAACGGAAATGCTTGAAGCTCTAAAAGGGCAAGACCTTAACAATACCCTCATTGCAGGAGCAAATGTTCAGGAAGAAGTTGGTCTGCGTGGAGCCCACGTCTCAACCACCAAGTTCGACCCTGAATTATTCTTTGCGGTGGATTGCTCCCCTGCTGGTGATATTTATGGCAATCCTGGAACAATCGGAGATGGTACCTTATTGCGCTTTTACGACCCAGGCCATGTCATGCTCAAGGATATGCGTGACTTCTTACTCACAACGGCTGAGGAAGCCGGTGTAAGTTTCCAATACTATTGTGGTAAAGGTGGTACCGACGCAGGAGCTGCACATCTTCAAAATAGTGGCGTTCCATCTACTACCATCGGGGTCTGTGCACGTTACATTCACTCTCACCAAACCCTCTACGCTATGGATGATTTCGTAGAAGCACAAACCTTCTTACAAGCCATTGTCAAAAAACTTGATCGCTCAACTGTTGACTTAATCAAACGTTATTAACAGTCGAAGACCAGGTTTATCACAACTATTCACAAGGAGTTGCAACATGAAAATTGGTATTATTGGTGTTGGCAAAATGGCTAGCGCTATGATTACAGGCTTAAAAAAAACACCACATGAACTGATTATCTCTGGATCTTCCTTGGAACGGTCTAGAGAGATTGCAGAGCAGTTATCACTTAGTTACGCTTCATCTCATCAAGAGCTTATTGATCAAGTGGACCTCGTTATTTTAGGCATTAAACCTCAGCTATTTAAGGCTGTTCTCCACCCACTCCATTTTAGACAGCCTATTATCTCTATGGCCGCTGGCATTTCGCTCCAAGACCTAGCAACCTTAGTAGGGGAAGACCTCCCTTTACTACGTATTATGCCAAACATGAATGCTCAAATTCTCCAAAGCAGCACTGCCATTACTGGAAATGCTCTGGTCTCCAAGGAATTACAAGCAAGCGTACAAGAGCTAACCGATAGTTTTGGCAGCACTTTTGTCATTGACGAAAAAGATTTTGATACCTTTACTGCTCTAGCAGGATCAAGCCCTGCTTACATTTATCTCTTTATTGAGGCCTTGGCCAAAGCCGGGGTTAACAATGGTCTTCCTAAACTAAAAGCTCTTAACATTATTACCCAGACTGTTTTGGCAAGCGCCAATAACCTTTTGGCCAGTCAACAAAGTCCTAATGAGTTTATTGACGCCATCTGCAGTCCTGGAGGAACGACTATTGCTGGGCTGATGGAATTAGAACGCCTCGGCCTCACAGCCACTGTCAGCTCTGCCATTGACAAAACCATTGATAAGGCGAAACATTTACAAAAATAGGTGCTACCAAGCACCCCACTTAGCAAAACACCCCGTTCAAGGACAACTCATCTCCTTGTTAGACAGTACAGCTAACAAGGAAGTTGAAACAGTCTCAAACAGGGGTGTTTTCGCGTCTTTAAAATGTTCAGGATGGGGTTACATTTTTTTAGAAACCCAATGTCTAAGGAAGAAATAAAGATAAGCTAGGATCAAAGGCAATTTATACGACACAAGATCTCGAATAGTTAATTGGGGGAAGAAAAAGTATAAAACAATAAAAAGATTAATGATCACGTAAAAGCAGTAAACCTGTGTCTGTTTTCGAATGGCACGATTACGCTCATCATGTAGAGCCACCAAATAGTTTTTTAAATCAGTAGGTTCTGTAAACACATAAAAGAAAAAAGTTGAAGCAATCAAAAACAAGGGGGCAAGGAAAAAGAACAGAGTTCCCTGTCTCATATTTCCACGTGTCATTAACCAAATACCCCAAGTCGCGGATAAAAAGCCTAAAGCAACCAATACATGGCCAATTCGAGTATAGACCTTTTCCCAGTACTGACATTTTTGTTTAAGTGAAGGTTCCTTTTTCATACCTCAATCTCCTTATTTTAAGAAATCATCTTTGTCGCAAAAGCAATCAATATCAGGGCTATGCCGTTATTCAAAAAGTGAACCAGCATGACGTGTTCTAATTTTTGTGTTTTTCGATACACAAGCCCCAAAATAAGCCCCATACCGCCGTAAATAATCCAGCTTCCAAAATCAGTGGGCACATGAATAAGACCAAACATGAAACTGCTAAACATCAGTCCTATATAGGACTTAGGTCCAAATAATTTATCATATAGTAGACCACGAAAAACGATTTCCTCCACAATAGGAGCCACAAGTCCTACCAAAGTTACCAGAAGAATCGGATGCATTCCCACCCCAAGAATCGCTGATTGATTCACTGTATCAGCCTGTTGGCCTTTCTCAATGACTAAAATCATTTTACCGATAATCTGAACAGCAAATAAGGAAACAAGTCCTAACCCAATCCATAGCCAACGATACTCATCCTCAGGAACCCTTTTATTGCCTAACAAACCAAGTCTTTTCCCAAAATAAAAAACAACTGTTGTGATTAGTAACAAAATACCTGTGATGATGAGAACCTGCCCAAAAGGCTGTCCTTTCCTAATCCATAAAGTTGGCAGCTGTTCCAATACTATCACTATCAGAGCTAACAAAAACCATCTCAGCCTAGCAAATATTGCTTTTAACTTAGTAATATATCCCGTTGTCATCCTAATTTCCTTATGCATTTTCTAAAATAAATGGCTAGACTACTGGAGAATACTCCCCAAAATAGTAACTAATCAAACTCTCCTTGTTGTTTCGTTCCACCGCTAATCACTCTCTTCTTGATCAAACAAGAAAATTTCTTCAATGCTTAATTGAAAAAAAATAGCAAGTTTATAAGCCAACTCAAGAGAGGCATTATATCTTCCTTTTTCCAAGGAAATAATCGTCTGCCTTGTCACATTCATAGCATCCGCTAGTTCTGCTTGGCTAATATGTCTAGCTTTACGGAGTTCCTGAATACGATTATCCATCTCATCCTCCAAAAATTATGTCAAGTTAACTTTACATTTATAGTATAGTTTCCTTTACATTTTTTGTCAATACTTTTCTCACTTATTTGTCATTCTAAAATAGTGTTACTGAAATCAACTTCTAATTGTCTGGAACCGTCGTTCTTTTTATCAGATTGCCTTCTCAATGTCCCTTTTAGATACTTTGATTCACTGCTTACAGGATGATAATAGTGGTGGAAATCGTTTGAAGACTATCAAAAAAACCAAGTAGGGAAAGCAATGACTTTACCTTACTTGGTTAATCTATTGAGACTTAGTCTCTTTTATTTTGTATTTTTTAAACGTTCAACGTCACGCGCAATACACAATTCTTCGTCTGTGGAGATAACAAGCACCTTCACTTTTGACTCAGGAGTTGAAATGTCGCCACGGTATCCAAAAACATTTTTCTCAGGATCAATGTCCATTCCGAACCATGTTAAGCCACCAATAACGTCTTGACGCATCAATGGTGCATTCTCACCCATACCAGCTGTAAAGACTAAAGCATCTGCCCCATTCAAAACAGCAAAGTATTGACCGATGAATTTTTTAATGCGATCAATGAAAATATTGTAAGCTAAAACAGCATCTGGATTGTTTTCTTGTAGGCCAGCCTCGATATCACGCATATCGCTAGAAATACCTGATACTCCTCCAAGACCTGATTTTTTGTTTAACATATTAACAACGTCAGTAGCGTCTTTTAACTCTGGGTCTTGCTCAATTAAATAAGGAATGATAGCTGGGTCAATGTCACCAGAACGTGTTCCCATCATAGGACCAGCTAATGGAGTGAATCCCATTGAGGTATCAACTGATTTACCGTGGTAATTAGCTGTAATTGAGACACCATTTCCAATATGAGCAGTAATTAATTTTAATTCTTCTAATGGACGACCAAGCATTTTTGCAGCTTCTTCTGCCACATATTTATGACTTGTCCCATGAGCTCCATATTTACGAACTTTATAATCCGTATAATATTTTTGAGGAATTGGGTAAAGGTAAGTATGTTTTGCCATGCTGGTGTGGAATGATGTGTCAAACACACAAACACTGGTAATATCTGGCAAAATATCACGGAAGGCACGAATCCCTGCCGCCGCTCCAGGATTGTGAAGTGGAGCTAAGGCTGATAATTCTTCAACTTGTTCGACAACAGTATCGTCGACAACAACTGATTCTTTAAAGTATTCACCACCTGCGACGATGCGGTGACCGACACCTGTAATTTCATCATAAGCAGCGATAATACCAAAATGAATCAAATCGTTCAACAAGATTTTAACGGCTTCGGCATGATCGTGAATATCAAGAATTTGCTCTTCTTTTTTACCATCGTACTTAACAGTTGAGATAGAGTCTTTGAGACCAATACGCTCAATGATTCCTTGTGCTAACACTTCTTCTTCTGGCATCTGATAAAGTTGCCATTTTAAACTAGAACTACCTGCATTAATTGCAATTGTCTTGGACATTTTTAACCTCTCTTGAAATCGTTTTCTATGATGCTATTTTATTATAACAAAAAATCAGTTAATTGACATTATCCTGTTTCCATTTTTTGAAATTTTGCATAAAGTCATGAATATTCTCTGCAAGTTTCAAGTCTCGAATAGGATAAACAAAGGTTTCCATCGGATGGTCTGTCTGCTTTTGCAAGACAATAATGGACTTAGCATTAGAGGGATGACCAAATATAGAATCTGGTAGAGTAATCAAGGCCACTACCTGGGCATAGCCAGTTAACCAATTTTTCAACAATTGGCTCTGAGAGCTTGTCAACAAATTGACAGGTGCCAAGAAAATGGCAAAACCATCTTTTTTCAAATACTTTAAAGATTGTTCCATGAGTAAATGATGAGCATAGGTGTGTTCCTCAGAACTAGCTACCTTATAGCGCTTAGCAATGTCATCATTAGGATAATAACCCACTGGCAAGTCACTGATAACAACATCGCTTTCTTTTAACAATTGCGGTCTTACCGCATCTTCTTGAATAAAACGAGCTGAAGAGTCCATTACTTCAGCAATACTTGCTGATAAATCAATTAAGAGGTCGTCAAGTTCAATTCCTACATAATCAAGTTTCTTACTCGTATTATTGAGGAGAGTTTGTGCTAGATTTCCCGTACCACTGCCAATTTCAAGGACTTCTAGGCTATCTTTGTCACTCAATTGTTCCAAAAGATACAGCAGAATGAAACCAATAGCATCTGGCGTGAACTGATGGTTTGCTTGGAGCTGCTCAGTCTGAGCTGCCTTAATAAAAATAAACTGGTAAGCTCTCCGCCATTCTTCTTTAGTCAGGTGTAAGGCTTTCAGTTTGTTAATGTTCTGGGCAACTTGAGGACTAGCTCCCTCAGCACCTAAATAAAAAGAGTTTTGCTCAACGATGGCATCATAAATATGTGTTTTTAGATCATTTTCAATCAGTTGACTATTCTCTAAAAGTAACTGATAGGCTTCTTCAATTTTTTCAAAATTCATATACCTATCATATCAGATTACACCTTAAATGAAAAGGAATCCCAATCTTAAATCCCCTAAGTTTATGGAGAAAGAGTCCCATCTGGTAACGAGATTGCTTGACTTGCATTCTCCTTGGATGGCTGTTTAGTATTTCTCGGGTAGTAAAATTGGTAGTGCTTTTTCTGACCAAGAGTGACAGTCATTACGTGTTGATGCTTATTAAAACGTGACGTAACCACTCCTTCTTCAAAGACAACCCGCTCAAGGTCTTGATTTTGCGTCTGATAAACCATTTCTGCCATTAACCTTGCTCTCACATAGGCTGTCTGAGCTTGGTATTCTTTATGACAATAAGAGACTTGATAAAGATAGACCTGCAAAACCAACATAAAAACACAAGCCATAAACATGCTATACAACAGTATCCCTGCTTTAAGGTTGGTCTTGAAACGCATAGTAGAAGGTCCTTTCTAGTCCACTTTTCCAGTGAAGGGTAATACGAATACGAGACTGCTCTGCTTGTATATGACTATGAGACAGGCCAAACAGCATGGGTTGATAACCTTGTCCATTGCCTGCCGATTTTCGAAAGTCATGGCTTTTAAATTGTCCTAAAACTAGTTTTTTCTTGCCTTTTTCGATATATAATTTATTGTTCTCTACTTTGTGAAATCGCGCTCCACTTAACTCTTCTCGTAACTGCTGGGAGAACAAAAGCCAATGGTCTTGATCATTTTTGGTAAGGTAGCGACTGTGGCTAAGGAGTGTTTTGGTCAATCCTTGATACACTAGAAGAGAACCTGATATCACCAGTAAGGCAATTAAAGCCTCTAAAAAAGTAAATGCTTGGACCCTACCTGTCCTTTTTTTCAATTCTAATAACTTCTCCTTCCTGATCCCTAACGATAAGTGTTTTTTCTGTGCGTAAAACCGTCAGACGATAATCATTCATATTGAGAGACGCTTGACCAGTTTGTACTGCCATCAGAGCTAGGTTGAGCTTTTCTTGTTGGCTGCGATAATATGTCAACCTTGTCTGACTTTGCTCCAAACTTGTTAGAACCAGTATGACAATAGCTACGAGGAGTCCTGTTGCCATGACACTCTCAAGAGCGATGTAAGCTTTGACTTGTTTTTTGATAATTTCCACTCCCTAGATAAAATTGATAAGTTACCCGTTGATCAGTCGTCTCGAATATTATCTTTGCTAAAGAATGATTTCCTCCCATTTGATCAATAACCAATTGCTGGCTATTCTTAACCCTTATCAAGTCAGGTATTATTAACGACTCCTCTGCCGCTAGCATTTGTTTCGAAGAAATTGTCAAAACCCGTTGATCATGTTCCAAAATAGCCAACTTTTGTTGGTGACGATAAAAGTGCTCAAAACGAGTGAAAAAAAGCTGTTCCTGAACCCTTCGATAACTACTTGTCACAGGCACAGATAACCCCAAGACAATAAAACTTGTTACTGATAGCGTTAATAAGCTTTCAAGCATTGTGAAAGCTTTAAGGTTGCAGTTTTTGAGTCTCATCTCTGTGTTTTCCATAATAGTCTGTGTAAGCTTTTACCTGCTTATCTGTAATACTGCCATCAGTCTTTAATTGACTTAAACTTGGTTTTGATCCTTGCGATAATTCGTACAACTCTGCTTGATTCTCCACTAATTTGACAACAGCAGCATTTCCTGTTTCGGTAACCCTATCTTTTTGTTTGCTTAAATTAGGTACAAATAAGAGCATTAAGACACTGATGACTAAAATTACCAGTAACATTTCTAGAAGTGTGAAAGCTTGTAGTTGGTATTGCCGTAATGGTTTCCATTGGTTTTTCATTTTATAAAACGCCTCCCATATTTTGATAAATTGGTAATAAAATTGCTGCATAAATCATGACAATCGTCAGAGCAATCACTAAAAAGATAATCGGTTGAATAAACTGAGTTGCTTGATGAAGTTGGCTGAAAAACTGAGTCCAACTCTCTTGAGCATAAATCTCTAGTTCACTTCCTAACTTGGATTTAATCTCTCCATAAGTAATCATCAAACTTAACTCTTTTTTAAAGAAAGGATAGGTAGCTACCTTATCATGAAAAGCTTGTCCTGCCAATAAACTAACTCGAATATCTTCAGCCAATTCTTGCATGAATAAAGATTTCTCCATGGCCATAATATCCAGAATGACTGGTAATTCAAGTCCCTGTCCAATCAATGTTCCCCATTCTCTAGCATAATAAGCCGTCAGATACTGTTGTAAGAGTTTCCCTAAAACAGGATAAGCACTGAAGTGAGTAAAAAGCTTGAGGCGACTTTGCGATCGCCAATGCAGCCAAATTCCCCCTAACAGCACACCTATAAAAAGGATAATACCAAAGAAAATAGCTGGAAAATGAGTCAGAAAAATAGTAAGCTGATTTTGAGCTTCTAATTGAGGCATAACATAATGCCTTAACCCTAATATCATCACAAAAAGAAATACCAGGAGAATAATCGGATAGGTGACGACTTCAATGGTTTTTCGTTTAAGTTTAGCCATTTGGTTGAGATAGCCCTGAATATTAACAAGCGTCGTCTCAATGTTTCCGTGACCATCTGCTAAACTAATTTGAGTTAAAATAGCATCCGAAAAACCTATCCCAGCTAACATATCTGCCAGCCCTCGACCTTTTAAGAGTGCTTCTTCCATGCGGAGAACATAGGGCTCGGGAATCAAATGACTTTTTGTTAAGAAAGCTATTATCTCAGCCAAGTTAAATCCTGTTAACAAAAGGTTAGCTAATAGCTGAATTAGTTTGTATTGTTCCTTACTGGATAATTTTTTCAAACCTTGCTTGCTCCGGACTGAGATGTCCCGCTGCAAGAAGGTCATCAATTTTCTGATTCCATTGGTTTGGTGAGTAGTGTTCAAATTCTGTTTGAGTTGAGTCAATCAATGCTCCTCCATTAAGCAATCGTTGGTAAGCAACCAAAGCCAAACAATTGTCTAATTCTGCTCTTGTCACTCCTAGTTCTAGTAATCTGGCATAAACACCAGAAATGCTTTTGGCATGAACTGTTGAAAATACTAAGACACCTGTTAAACTTGCTCTAATAACCGCTCTAGCTGTCTGGCTGTCTCGAATTTCACCAATGATTAAAATATCAGGGCGATGCCGTAAAGATAGTTTGATCAAGTTGTCGTAAGTCATACCAATACTATCATTAACTTGTAATTGGAGCGCTTGATGATTTTTAATTTCCACCGGATCTTCTATGCTAATGACCTGTGCTCCTTGATAATAATCAGCAATCAATTGGTGCATCAAAGTCGTTTTGCCTGATCCGACTGGACCTGCAAAAAGATAGAGTCCTCGGCCTCCAATCTGACGTGCAACTGTTTTCAGTCCGTCAAACCAGTAATGTAAACTTCTTTGTTGATGATGTAATAACCGAATCACTAGGCTCTCTTGTCCACGGTAATTTCCAACACTAGACAGGCGTAGAGACAAAAGTGTGTCTCCACCGATATCATAATCACAAGAACCGACTTGACAGCGTCGTTTCTCACCAACGGTCATTCCTGCAACGAACTTAAAGTGACTAATAAGATGAGCCATCCGATCGCCCCGATAAACATCCACCAATCTCCTTTCATCTCCTACCCTTATCAATAGCTCATACTGATTTTCCTTTGGCAAAATATAGATATCTTGAGCTTGAATCTGCTCAGCTTCTTTCAAAATAGATCTTGCTAATGCTTGTACCATAACGCCCCCTCATTGATTTATTCGTAAAACAAAAAAAGAAAATGCCAAACTAATGACATTTTCTTCTGTTTTGAGCGCGTTTATAAATTTAGCTTACAGAATGATGCATTTTGAGGTGAATCATTTCTCTGTTCAAAACCAGGCATATAATGTGTATTAGGCACAATATCCCTATTTTTCAACAGTAATATAGAATGATATTGCTGCAAATCTTCACCACAATCCTCACACCATCTCGTATCTTTTTTCTCCCAAAATGTGGCCAGGAGATTCTTTTGACTGTGGTAACTTGGAAAATGATTTCTCATGTTCTGCCATTCTTCCTCAAAATAGGCAAAAGCTTCTGTCCACTCATCAAACTTCTTTTCTTCTAAAATATCATCTTGCCACCCATCGATGAACCACCAGGGTTCCCAATCACCATACATTTTTATTACTTGATACATAATACCTATTCCTCTTATGCTTATTATAGCTAAATTAAAAGGTTTTTGAAAAATATCTGCTCATTGGGGGACTTCTATTCCTTTGTCATCGGGTTATGATAACTAGAGGGACAATTATGGTGATAGTTACCGCAATAACAACAGGTCTTCCTCGCTTGCTTCTCAATATCACAAAAAGAGCCCCTCAGGACTCTTTTTAATATTATTCTGTTTCAGTTGCAGCAACTGTTTCTTCAGAAACTTCTGGCTTGTCAATAACTTCAACATCATTGATTGCTTGTGGTTCAATGTTACGGTAGCGCGCCATACCAGTACCAGCTGGAATGATTTTACCAATGATAACATTTTCTTTAAGACCAAGAAGATGATCTTTTTTACCACGGATGGCAGCATCTGTAAGAACACGAGTTGTTTCTTGGAAGGATGCAGCTGATAAGAAGGAATTGGTTTCAAGGGAAGCTTTCGTAATTCCCATAAGAACTGGACGAGATGTCGCAGGAATACCACCAGAGATAACAATATCTTTATTAGCATCTGTGAAATCAGAAATATCCATCAATGTTCCTGGAAGGAGGTCTGTATCACCTGGATCCATGACACGAACTTTACGAAGCATTTGGCGAACCATTACCTCAACGTGTTTATCCCCGATTTCTACCCCTTGGCTACGGTAAACTTTTTGCACTTCTGCAAGAAGATAAGTTTCAACTGACAAGGTATCACGTACTTCAAGGAGACGTTTCGGTTGGATTGACCCTTCTGTAAGAGCAGCTCCGCGATTAACTTCGTCGCCAACTTCAACTTTCATACGTGCTGTAAATGGTACGACGTATTCACCCATACCAGTTTTACCTTGAACGTAGACTTTCTTGGTACGAGTTGACGCATCTTCTTCAATCTCGACGACATTACCTTTCACTTCAGTAATGACCGCTTCCCCTTTAGGGTTACGCGCTTCAAAGATTTCTTGAATACGAGGAAGACCCTGTGTGATATCGGTATTTGAGGCTACACCACCCGTGTGGAAGGTACGCATGGTAAGCTGAGTACCAGGCTCACCGATAGATTGGGCAGCGATGGTACCAACTGCTTCACCCACTTCAACAGCATCACCAGTTGCAAGGTTGATACCATAACAGTGACGGCAGACACCATGACGAGTCGCACAGGTAAAGACAGAACGAATGGTCACTTCTTCAACACCCGCATCAACAATCTTACGTGCCATGTCTTCAGTGATTAATTGGTCAGCACCAATCAAGACTTCACCAGTTTCAGGGTGTTTGACTGATTTACGTGTGTAACGACCTTGAAGACGCTCTTCAAGCGTTTCGGTAACTTCTTTACCATCGGTAATAGCACGGATAAGAAGACCACGATCAGTGCCACAATCGTCCTCACGAATGATAACATCTTGGGCAACGTCAACCAAACGACGAGTAAGGTAACCTGAGTCGGCTGTTTTAAGGGCCGTATCGGTCATCCCTTTACGTGCACCGTGGGTTGAGAAGAACATTTCCAAAACGCTCAAACCTTCACGGAAGTTTGACAAGATAGGAAGTTCCATGATGCGTCCGTTAGGAGCAGCCATCAAACCACGCATACCAGCAAGCTGTGAGAAGTTTGAGATGTTACCACGAGCTCCTGAGTCCATCATCATAACGATTGGGTTCTTAGGATCTTGTGTTTCAATCAGACGTTTTTCAAGGGCTTCTTTAGCTTCACGCCATGTTGTTGTAACGGCAACATAACGGTCATCATCTGTCATCAAACCACGACGGAAGGCTTTGTTAATTTCTTCAACACGATGGTGAGCAGCATCAATGATTTCAGCTTTATTATCAATAACAGGAATGTCAGCGATACCCACTGTCAAACCAGCAAGGGTTGAATGGTAGTAACCAAGGTCTTTCAAGCGGTCAAGGAAGGCTGATGTTTCTGTTGTACGGAAACGTTTGAAGGTTTCCGCAATGATGTTACCGAGGTTTTTCTTCTTAAATGGCACATTGATGTCTAAGCGATCAATCACTTCTTGGATGTCTTGACCAGGTTCAAGGAAGTATTTATCAGGTGTTCCTTCTGTCAAGTTGGCATTGTTTGGCTCTTGGAGGTAAGGAAGGTCCTCTGGCATGATATCGTTAAAGAGAATCTTACCAACAGTTGTCACCATGATTTTATGTCTTTGATTATCTTTCCAAGGTTTGTTTGGCATGCTGTCAACAGCGATACCCACACGACTATGAAGATGAGCATAACCATTACGATATGCCATCACAGCTTCGTCTTTATCCTTGAAAATCATACCTTCGCCTTCGCGACCAGCATCTTCCATCGTAAGATAGTAGTTACCAAGAACCATATCCTGAGATGGGGTAACAACTGGTTTACCATCTTTAGGGTTCAAGATGTGCTCTGCAGCAAGCATCAAAAGACGAGCTTCAGCTTGTGCTTCTTCTGAAAGTGGCACGTGGATGGCCATTTGGTCTCCATCGAAGTCGGCATTGTAGGCCTCACACACAAGTGGGTGAAGACGAAGTGCCTTACCGTCAATCAGAACGGGTTCAAAAGCTTGAATACCAAGTCTGTGGAGGGTCGGTGCACGGTTAAGAAGAACTGGGTGTTCTTTGATAACTTCTTCTAAGATATCCCAGATGCGTTCGTCTCCACGTTCAACCATACGTTTAGCGGCTTTAACGTTACCAGCATATTCTTTGGCAACAATCTCGCGCATTACAAATGGTTTAAAGAGTTCGATAGCCATTTCACGTGGGACACCACATTGGTACATTTTAAGGGTCGGACCAACAGCGATAACGGAACGTCCAGAGAAGTCTACACGTTTACCAAGTAAGTTTTGACGGAAACGCCCTTGTTTACCTTTAAGCATGTGGCTCAATGATTTCAATGGACGACTACCTGGTCCAGTAATTGGACGACCACGACGACCGTTATCAATCAGCGCATCTACCGCCTCTTGAAGCATCCGCTTTTCATTTTGAACAATAATACCTGGGGCATTAAGTTCTAACAAACGTGCCAAACGGTTGTTACGGTTAATGACACGACGGTACAAGTCATTCAAATCTGATGCCGCAAAACGGCCACCATCCAATTGAACCATCGGACGAAGATCTGGCGGAATAACTGGCAAGATGTTCATAACCATCCATTCTGGTTTATTTCCAGATTTGTGGAAGGCATCAAGCACGTCCAAACGACGAACTGCCTTAATCCGTTTTTGACCAGAAGCAGATTTCAATTCTTCTTTTAATTCAGCGATTTCAGCTGCCAAATCAACACGTTTCAAGAGATCTTGAATGGCTTCAGCACCCATCTTAGCAATGAATGATCCGTGTCCATACTCCTGAAGTTTTTCACGGTATTCGCGTTCTGTTAATAATGATTTTGGTTCAAGCGGAGTATCCATTGGGTCAATGACCACATAAGCCGCAAAATAAATAACTTCTTCAAGGGCACGAGGGCTCATGTCAAGAGTCAATCCCATACGTGATGGAATCCCTTTGAAGTACCAGATGTGTGATACAGGAGCTTTTAACTCAATGTGACCCATACGTTCACGACGTACTTTAGCACGAGTTACCTCAACCCCACAGCGGTCACACACGATTCCTTTATAACGGATACGTTTGTATTTCCCACACGCACATTCCCAGTCTTTTGTTGGACCAAAGATGACTTCGTCAAAGAGTCCTTCACGTTCTGGTTTCAGTGTACGGTAGTTGATTGTTTCAGGTTTTTTAACTTCACCATAAGACCATGAACGGACCTTACTTGGTGAGGCTAATGTGATTTGCATACTTTTAAAACGATTTACGTCAACCACTAGTTTTACCTTTCTGCCTTTGATGACTTTACCAGTTCCTGGGGCCTTTGCCCCAGACCAGTAAATAATTATTTAATAAGAATTGATTGCTTATTTTTCGTCAGTTGTTTCAGAAACTTCTTGGGTTTCTTGAGCTTGTTTTTCACGTGCCTTCTCGAGATCGTCAACATGCATAATATCATCGTCTTCACCTTCATCAAGATCACGAAGTTCCACTTCATTATCATCCTCGTCAAGCACACGCATATCAAGACCAAGCGATTGCAATTCTTTTACAAGAACACGGAAGGATTCTGGTACACCTGGTTTTGGAATTGGCTTACCTTTAGTAATGGCTTCATAAGCTTTCAAACGTCCAGTCACATCATCTGACTTGTAAGTCAAGATTTCTTGAAGAACATTTGATGCACCGTAAGCTTCAAGGGCCCAAACCTCCATCTCACCAAAACGTTGTCCACCAAATTGAGCTTTACCTCCAAGTGGTTGTTGGGTAACAAGTGAGTATGGTCCTACCGAACGGGCATGAAGTTTATCATCAACCATGTGGTGGAGTTTAATCATGTACATGACACCAACGGATACACGATTGTCAAATGGTTCACCAGTACGTCCATCATAAAGGACCGTCTTAGCATCGCTATCCATACCAGCTTCACGAACAGTGTCCCAAAGGTCTTCTGATGAAGCCCCATCAAAGACAGGTGTTGCAATGTGAATACCAAGGTTACGAGCAGCCATACCAAGGTGAAGCTCCATAACCTGACCAATGTTCATCCGTGATGGCACCCCAAGAGGGTTCAACATGATATCAACTGGTGTTCCATCTGGAAGGTATGGCATGTCTTCAACTGGTACAATACGTGAAACGACACCCTTGTTTCCGTGACGACCGGCCATTTTATCTCCGACTTTAATCTTACGTTTTTGAGCAATGTAAACACGAACCAGCATGTTAACACCCGATTGCAATTCATCGCCGTTAGCGCGTGTAAAGATTTTCACATCACGAACGATACCATCACCACCGTGAGGGACACGAAGAGACGTATCACGAACTTCACGTGATTTATCTCCAAAGATGGCATGCAAGAGACGCTCTTCAGCAGAGAGGTCTTTTTCACCTTTAGGTGTGACTTTACCTACTAAGATGTCGCCTTCTTTAACCTCAGCACCGATACGGATAATTCCCATTTCATCAAGGTCTTTGAGGGCTTCTTCACCAACGTTTGGTACTTCGCGAGTGATTTCTTCAGGCCCAAGCTTTGTATCACGTGTTTCTGACTCAAATTCTTCCAAGTGAACAGATGTGTAGACATCTTCTTTCACAAGACGTTCACTCATGATAACAGCGTCCTCGAAGTTGTAACCTTCCCAAGTCATGTAAGCAACGACTGGGTTTTGTCCAAGGGCCATTTCACCATTTTCCATAGAAGGTCCATCAGCGATGAAATCACCTTTTTCAACAATGTCTCCTACTTTAACAAGGGTGCGTTGGTTATAGGCTGTTCCTGAGTTTGAACGACGGAATTTGGTAATGTGGTAAACATCAAGTGAGCCATCTTCACGACGAACTTCAACTTTTTCAGCATCAGAAAAGACAACTTTACCATTATGCTGAGCGATAACCGCAGCACCAGAGTCATGGGCAGCTTGATATTCCATACCAGTACCAACATATGGTGCTTTTGGATCAATCAATGGCACAGCCTGACGTTGCATGTTGGCACCCATGAGGGCACGGTTGGAGTCATCGTTTTCCAAGAAAGGAATACATGCCGTCGCAACAGCAACTACCTGTTTTGGAGAAACGTCAACGAAATCAACAACACTTGCAGAAAATTCTTGGTTATTACCTTGGTGACGACCCATAACGATTTCTTCAGCAAAAGTGCCATCTTCGTTTAATTTCGAATTGGCCTGTGCAACTGTGTACTCGTCTTCTTCATCAGCAGTCAACCAAACAATTTCGTTAGTTACCCTACCAGTCGCACGGTCAACCTTACGGTAAGGTGTTTGGATGAAACCATATTTATTAAGATGTCCAAATGAAGACAAGTTGTTAATCAAACCAATGTTTGGTCCTTCAGGCGTTTCAATCGGACACATACGGCCATAATGCGTGTAATGCACGTCACGAACCTCATAACCAGCACGGTCACGTGTCAAACCACCAGGTCCTAAGGCAGATAAACGACGTTTGTGAGACAACTCTGACAATGGGTTGTGTTGGTCCATGAACTGTGACAACTGAGAAGAACCGAAGAATTCTTTAACAGCTGCTGTGACAGGACGGATATTGATGATTTGTTGTGGTGTTAACACATCGTTGTCTTGAACAGACATACGCTCACGCACGTTACGCTCCATACGAGCAAGACCGATGCGGAACTGGTTGGCAAGCAATTCACCAACGGCACGGATACGACGGTTACCCAAGTGGTCAATATCGTCAACTTTTCCAAGACCTTCAGCAAGGTTCAAGAAGTAAGACATTTCTGCCAAAATATCAGCAGGTGTCAAGGCACGTACCTTGTCATCTGGATTGGCATTACCAACAATAGTTACCACGCGGTCAGGGTCAATTGGTGACACAACCTTGAATTTTTGAAGAACAACAGGTTCTGTAACCACCGCATAATCATTCGGAGTGTAAACAAACTTGTTCAAATCACCATCAAGGTGTTCTTCGATAGATTCAATGACGCTGCGTGTCATTTCAGTTCCAGCTTCTACCAAGATTTCGCCAGTTTCAGCATCCACAAGGTTTTCAGCAATGATTTGGTTCAAGAGACGAGTCTTGATATTAAGTTTTTTGTTCACTTTATAGCGACCAACAGCAGCCAAATCGTAACGACGAGCATCAAAGAAACGTGCAATCAATAGGCTACGAGAGCTATCTGCAGTTTTTGGCTCACCTGGACGAAGACGCTCATAAATTTCTTTGAGGGCTTCATCTGTACGAGCATCGCTTGGGTTTTTGTGGATATCTTTTTCAATGGTATTGCGAACGAGGTCACTTTCTCCAAAAATATCAACAATTTCATCATCACCTGAGAATCCAAGTGCACGAACCAAAGTTGTGAATGGAATCTTACGCGTACGGTCAATACGAGTATAGGCAATGTCTTTTGAGTCAGTTTCCAACTCCAACCAAGCACCACGGTTAGGAATCACTGTTGATCCGTAACCAACCTTACCATTTTTATCAACCTTATCGTTGAAATAAACACCAGGAGAACGAACCAACTGAGAAACGATAATACGTTCACCACCATTGATGATAAAAGTACCCATTTCCGTCATGATAGGGAAGTCACCGAAGAAAACTTCTTGTGTCTTGATTTCACCAGTTTCTTTATTGACCAAGCGAAAGGTAACAAAGATTGGTGCAGAGTAACTTGCATCGTGGATACGAGCCTCTTCAAGGGTGTATTTTGGTTCTTTGAATTCGTAACCAACAAATTCAAGTTCCATAGTATCCGTAAAGTTTGAAATAGGAAGTACATCTTCAAATACTTCTTTCAAGCCTGAATCAAGGAAATCTTGGAATGAGTCAGTTTGAATTTCAATCAAATTTGGTAAATCAAGAACTTCTTTGATTCTTGAAAAGCTACGACGTGTACGGTGTTTTCCGTATCGAACTTCATGTCCTGCCAAGTTTTTAGCTCCTTCTTCTTTTTAAGCTTTGCTGTTTCAGCAAATCGCAACTAAATGATTATTTGTCCTCGGTGTGAATTTTTAGAATCTTTAAATATGGGTTACAAACCCTATTTTTCTTAAAAATAGGCACAAAAAGAGCAGCTAAATCTGACTTTATCAGTGTGATTTAACTGCTGTTCTTCCTAGCTGGACAATATTTCAGCTAGATTGGACGACAAATAGTTACAGATATTATACACTATTTTCCGACAAAATGCAACTTAATTTTTCTTACCACCAAAACTTGCCCAAGCTTTTTGATAGTCAGCATCTGTTCCTCCGATAGCAAATCGGTAAGTCATCGCTCCCGGACCCTTTTGAGCCCATAAGCTAGTCGTCATTTCTCCTCCGACAGAGAAGGCTCGGCCATTGACCGTGACTGTTCCTGGCTGCAGACCCGTTGACTTCAAGACTGAAGCTTTGACAACTCCTGGATCAAGTGCAAAGCGTTGCCCGCCACCAAGAACATTAGGATCAGCCTGATTAATAGCATTAGCTAAATGAGCAAGGTAATTAGAGTGATTGTTATAACCTGTCATCGGTGCCAGTGAGGTATTATCATCGTGGCCTGCCCAACCTCCTAAAGTAGCCCTTGGCGTCGCCAGAACGAGCCACACATCAGTGTAATTCTCGGTTGTTCCTGTCTTACCAATCCAATCAGCATTAGCCAAACTAGGATTGATTGCTGCCAAACGGCTCTTGAAGGTTGTCGTAGCTCCTGAAGAGACTGGGCCTCGCAATAAATCTTGCAAAATAGTGGCTGTTGGTGCAGAAAAGACACGAACTGGCTTGCTTTCATGCTGGTAAACCACTGTTCCATCACTGGCAGTAATCTTGTCCACAAGGTATTGCTTTTGATACATTCCATTATTTGAAATCATTTGATAGGCATTGGTTTGTTGAGCAACAGACACTTCGATTCCTCCACCAAGCGGTAGACTTTCAATAGAATAGTCTGCAATCTTATAACCCATCTTGGTCATGTAGTCTTCAACATCAACGCCTTTTTCACGTAATAATTTCTGTGTCCAAAAGGCAGGAATATTCCAAGAGGTGTTAATCGCTTCTTGAAGAGGCATCATAGCTGTCCCCTCACTATCAGCGTGCATAATCTTTTGGCCACTCGAGTAGGTCGTTGGGTAGTTAGATAGAACGCTAGCGCTTCCCATTAACCCCTGGTCGATAGCAGGGCCGTAAGATATAACTGGTTTAATGCTAGATCCTGGAGAACGAACCGTATCAAATGCATGATTATTTTGGTTAAGAGCATAGTCTCTACCACCAATAAAACCTAGGATAGCTCCGGTTGCATTATCAGTCAAGACATTTCCCATTTGAACAGTGCCTGTCCCATCATCTAAAAGGCCACCAAATTGCGCTGCCGCTGTCTGCATAGCATTGTAAATCGGCTTATTAATAGTTGTGGTAATCGTGTAGCCACCTTGTTGCAGTTCTGTCAATGCTCTTTCTTCATATGCTGCTTTGGTTGCATCATTTTTCAAGTCACGACTAGAGACCTTGTCTCGTTTGATTAAATAGCTATACATAGCCTTTTTAGCATCTGCCAAAACCGTGTAATAGAGGTAATCGTGATTTGTAACGGTAACACTTCCTGGCTGAATAAAGTCCTTACTAATTGGGTAAGCTTTGTAATCGTCGTATTCCTTTTTCGTTAGGACACCAGTCCGATACATATTGTATAACACGTTTTGCTGACGCTTGATGCCATAAGACATGTCCTCTTCTGATTTCATTTGACCCGTTGACATGTAAGGAGAATAAACAATAGGACTCTGTGGAAGTCCCGCTAGGAAAGCTGCCTGCGGAACAGTTAAGTCCTTGGCTGACACTCCAAAAATGCCACGCGCTGCTTCTTCCACACCAGCAATATTTTGTCCCTTATTATTACGCCCAAAAGGAGAAACATTCAAATAGTTAGACAAAATATCATCCTTGGACATATAACGCTCCAAGGCAAGTGCATAGATAATTTCCTTAGATTTCCGTTTAAAGGTTGGGTCATCGCCCAATACCTGCTGTTTGACCAACTGCTGTGTCAAGGTTGAACCACCACTTGATTCACCAAACCCTAGCACTGAAGCTAACGTTGCTCGAAAAACAGCTTTTGGCACAACACCCTGGTGTCCTTGGAAATTCTCATCCTCAGTGGAGACAATAGCCTTTTTAATATTATCTGAAATAGCCTCATTCGCTACTGGTGTTCTGAGCAAATCTGTATCTAGAGTTGCAATCACGCTATTATCAGAATAGTTCATCTGTGAAATCATGGTTAAGGATTTAACTTGTTTGACTAAACTAGCTTTACTTGGGACCTTGACAGAGTCAATTTGACTAGCCAAATAGCCCAAAGCTATACCAGCTCCCATCATTCCAAAAAGAAAGATGATAATGTAAAAAAAGTTAGACATCAGTTTCAAGGTACGCAAAAGAACAGGTCCCAAATCTAAGAGACCTAACCCTTGCTCACCTTTTCTTTTTCGTTTTGTGTTCCATTTCACCATAAAATACCTCAATCTCTATTATACCAAACTTTGATAAAGCTTGCATAGCAGTAGCGTTTTTTGATATAATGATTCGAAACTATAATGAAAATGGAGAAAGCCTATGAATATTTTTGAAGAACTCAAAGCTCGTGGCTTGGTCTTTCAAACGACTGATGAACAAGCCCTTGTCAAAGCATTAACAGAAGGGCAAGTATCCTATTATACCGGTTATGATCCAACCGCTGACAGCCTTCATCTGGGCCATCTAGTGGCTATCTTAACATCTCGTCGCTTGCAATTAGCCGGGCATAAACCTTATGCATTGGTTGGTGGAGCAACAGGGCTAATTGGTGACCCTTCCTTTAAAGATGCAGAGCGCAGCCTTCAAACTAAAGAAACTGTCCTCGAATGGAGCGATAAGATTAAAGGGCAGTTGTCTACTTTCCTTGATTTCGAAAATGGAGATAATAAAGCAGAGCTCGTGAATAACTACGACTGGTTCTCTCAGATTAGCTTCATCGACTTCTTACGAGACGTTGGGAAATACTTCACCGTTAACTACATGATGAGTAAAGACTCTGTTAAAAAGCGTATCGAAACAGGCATTTCTTACACTGAGTTTGCTTACCAAATCATGCAAGGCTACGACTTTTACGAACTCAATAATAAACATAACGTGACCTTACAAATTGGCGGCTCAGACCAATGGGGCAATATGACTGCAGGAACAGAATTGCTGCGCAGAAAAGCTGATCAAACCGGTCATGTCATGACTGTACCACTCATCACCGATTCAACTGGAAAAAAATTCGGGAAATCAGAGGGTAATGCAGTCTGGCTTGATGCCGATAAGACTTCTCCTTACGAAATGTACCAATTCTGGTTAAATGTCATGGATGACGATGCGGTGCGTTTCTTGAAAATCTTCACTTTCTTATCTTTAGATGAGATTGCAGACATTGAAAGTCAATTTAACGCTGCCCGTCACGAACGTCTCGCTCAAAAAACGTTAGCCCGTGAAGTGGTTACCTTAGTTCATGGTGAAGAAGCTTATAAACAAGCCCTTAACATTACCGAGCAATTATTTGCTGGAAACATCAAAAATCTTTCTGCAAATGAATTAAAACAAGGATTGAGCAATGTACCAAATTATCACGTTCAATCAGCAGACAGCCTTAACCTTGTTGACATGCTTGTCACCGCAGGTATTTCCCCATCAAAACGCCAAGCGCGTGAAGATGTGCAAAATGGTGCCATCTATATTAATGGCGAGCGTGTTCAAGAGTTGGATTATACCTTGTCTGACACCGATAAAATCGACAACCAACTAACTGTGGTTCGCCGTGGTAAGAAAAAATACGCTGTCTTAACTTACTAAACAGCAATAACTAAAGAGCTCAGAACAGTCGTTCTAAGCTCTTATTTTTTATAGTTTTTTACGAATCAACGCCAAAAGGTTCACCACAAGGAAGATACTAATGAAAATCATCGTAATAGTTGCACTGGCTGGGGTTTCCCAATAGTAGGAAAGGAAAATGCCACAAAGCATCCCAACAAAACCGATAGCAATACCAATAAAGATAACAGATTTGAAATTTTTACCCAATCTCATGGCAATACTTGCTGGCAAAACCATAATCGTTGAAACTAAGAGTGCTCCTGCTGCCGGAATAGTCAGGGCGATGGCTACCCCTGTCACAATATTAAACAGAACAGACATCAAGCGAACAGGCAGACCATCTACAAAAGCAGTATCCTCATCAAAGGTCAAAATATACATTGGACGAATGAAAAGAATGGTCAAAACCAAAATGATCACCGCGATAGCAAATAAGGCAATGACTTGCTCCATGCTAATTGTGATAATAGACCCAAAAAGATACTGTTCCAAACTCATGTTGGAAGAACTGTTAGACTTACTCATGATAATCAAGGACAAGGCCAAACCAAGGGACATCAAAATAGCCGTCGAAATTTCCATATAGTGCTTGTAAACAACACGCAGGTATTCTAGTAAAATCGCAGCCAAAACTACCACGATAATAGTGGTGATAGTTGGTGAAATCCCAAGAACCACCCCAAAAGCTACCCCAGCTAGAGAAACGTGACTAAGAGTATCACTCATTAAACTCTGACGACGTAAAATGAGAAAAATCCCTAAAATTGGAGCAAAAATACTGATCGCCACAACAGCCATTACCGCCCGTTGCATAAAGTCATAGGACAAAATATCAAGCATGCGCATGACCTCCTTTATCATCGTCCGCTTCAACATCATGAATGTTGAAACAACGCCAAGGAAGCTTTTGATTCCTAATCAAATGAATATTGCGATCAGCATAGGACTTTACTTCTTCGGGATCATGAGTGATCATCAATACCGATTTGCCATGTTTATGCGCACTGTGGTGCATCAATTCATAGAAAGTATCAGTTGTCCCACTGTCCATTCCTGTCGTTGGCTCATCTAGCACAAAAATATCAGGGTCAGAAGCAAACATACGAGCAATAACCACACGTTGTTTTTGACCACCTGATAAACTACCAATTCTCTTATGGCGACTTTCCCACATGCCAACAGCTTCAAGACTTGCCTGAACATGTTCCTCGTCATGTTTGTTTAAGTGTCTAAACCAACCACTGCGTGGGTAGCGACCTGACTTGACAAACTCATAAACGGTAGAGGGAAAACCAGCATTAAAACTAGCCACTTGTTGTGGCAAATAAGCAATTCTTAATTTTTTACCATCTTTATTTTTCTTGGCAATGGTAACTTGACCAACTTTTGGCTTGAGAATGCCTAAGGTCGCCTTAATCAAGGTTGACTTTGCGGCACCATTTTCGCCAGTCATGGTGACAAATTCTCCACTATCTAAATGGTAAGTGATGCCTTCTAAAACTGGCTCACTCTCATATTGAAAGGAGAGATTTTCCACTGATATGTATCTCATGGACTACCCTTCTAATTCCTCCGCGAAAACTGTTAAAAACTTGTCAACCACCTCTTGTTCTTCTGCGGAGAATTTCTTCAACAAGCGGCTGTAAACATTTAAGGTTTCGTCATGATGGTGGGTATGTTCTTTAGCAATCGGTTTAGCTAATTCTGTTAGTTCAAAATAAGTCACCCTAGCATCTACAGTATCTTTAGTCCCTGCTAACATGTCTTGTTTCACCAAACTTTTAATAGCTTTGGTAACCGCTGCCTGACTGATATTTAGTTTTCTAGCCAAGTCTGTATTGGTCAGACGCTCTTGCGATAACAACATTAGAATATGTTCTTGTGTATTGGTAAGCTTGACATCGCTTTGACAGGCCCCAAACAATAATTCATGCTGATTTTCAGCCTTCATCAAAATCGCGTTTACTAAACTATCCAGTTTTTTTTCTAAAGTCCCCATAACTACCCTCTTTCATTAACCAGTTAATTATAACATGAAGCCCCCAAAGAAGCAAACCCAGCACGGATTTACAGAGTTCTCACCTTATAAACTTCCTTACAAAACCCTTTTAAACTATTGACCACTCGGTTAGCCTGCTTTTCTGTTTGACACAGGGCAAAAACCGTAGGTCCACTGCCTGTCATCAAGGCAATGTCAGCACCAGATTGCATCATTTTGTCCTTTATTTTTTGAATAAAGGGACGCTTGGCAATGGAAATATCTTCCAGAGAATTGCCCATTTCAGCCAATATGCCATTATAGTCACCCGCTTCAATCGCAGCAACCAAATTAGCAATAGACACTCTTGAAATGGTGTCACAATTAATATCCGGAAATACTGTGCGTGTCGAAATGCCAAATTCTGGTTTTACCAAAACCACCCAAGACGATAATTGACCAGCAAGTTGGCTGACCACTTCCCCTTTACCTGTCACTTGGGCACATCCTGCAACTAAACAATAAGGGACATCACTACCAATCTGCATCCCTATTTCAATCATGTCTTTCTGACTGAGGTCTAAGTGCCATAATTGATTCAAGGCTCTGATGGTTGCTGCTGCATCACTCGATCCGCCACCCATGCCAGCACAAACTGGAATGCGTTTTTCTAAAAAAAGTGACACTCCTGTTTTAATCTGAAAGCGGTCTTTCATTAACTGAGCAGCCTTATAGACATCATTGTTGTGATTAGTAGGCATTTTAGGACAATTGGATGAAAAAACAATCCTGTCCTCGTCCAAATGATCAACAGTCACATAGTCGCATAAGTCAATACTAACCATAACCATGGACAAATCATGATACCCATCTGAGCGTTTCCCCTGAATATCCAGCCCTAAATTGATTTTTGCAGGAGCTCTCTCAATGATTGTCACCATAATACTCCTTACTCTATTGTCGTTACACTAACAAATATACACAAACCTCGAGAAAAATTCAAATAAATGTATTCTTTCTAAAGCAAGCCTCCTCTCGTATTTTGAAATGATCTCATCTATCTATTCGTAAAATCACTTCTAAAAATAGACTTCTCTTAATCCCCTCTAAAAAGCAGAAGATTTCTTAATTCTAATCCTAGTAATAGTGCCTTAAATACGTTAAAATAAAGAAATAAAGTAACCAAGGAGTACACTATGTCTTCGTTTTGGAGCAAAAACCCTCGTATGCAGGCCAAAATTAACCAAATCTGTGCCTTAATTGACAAACGAGTCGCAGTTAGAAACCCCGCTATCGAAACTGCTGTTGTTGACCTCAGCACCGCAGGGGGAAAATACCTCCGTCCTGCTTTCTTCTATCTTTTCTCAGAATTTGGACAAGAAGAATCTGTGGATGAAGACAAACTGCTTAAAATTGCTACTTCACTTGAAATTCTACACATGGCAACCCTCATCCACGATGATATTATCGATGATTCGCCTCTCAGACGAGGGCAAGAAACCATTCAAAGTCAATTTGGGAAAGATGTCGCTGTTTATACTGGGGACTTACTATTCACCGTCTTTTTTGAGTTAATTTTAGAAAGCATGGCAAATACTCCTTACATGACGATAAATGCCAAAACCATGAAGAAAATTTTAATGGGTGAGCTTAACCAAATGCATCTACAATTTAATCAAGAACAAACCATCCGTAGCTATCTCCATTCTATTTCTGGTAAAACAGCAGAGCTTTTTAGACTAGCAAGTAAAGAAGGAGCGTATTTTGGAGGAGCAGATGGCAAAATTGTCGCTTTAGCTGGCAGAATCGGCTTTAATATAGGTATGGCCTTTCAGATTTTAGACGATATTTTAGACTATACCGCAGATCAGAATACCTTTAACAAACCTGTCTTGGAAGACCTAACAACAGGTGTTTATAGTTTGCCTCTCCTTTTTACGCTACAAAAAGAACCAACAAGTTTCAAACCTCTCCTTGACAAAGGCAAAGCAATCACCCTAGCAGAGCGACAGTTAGTCTCCCAAAAAGTTATAGACCTTGGTGGTATTGAAGCTTCTCGGCAACTCGCAAGACGCTTTACCGAAAAAGCTATCATTGACATCAAACAATTACCAAAAATCAAAGCTCAAAAGCAACTGCTGCAATTAACAGATCACCTGCTTAAACGTCATATCTAAGTTTTAAAACCCAAAGAAGCCTGAAACAGCACAACACGCTGTCTCAGGCTTCTTTTTTATTGTATTACCACTTGCCATCATCAATGGCTTTCAGGCGACGATACCTGTCACTGGTAGCATAGAGTTGCTTTGGAGTTCCTACCATTTCAAGTTTACCACCTTCTAAGAAAATCACACGATCAGCATGTTCAATCCCTTTCAAATGATGGGTAATCCAAATTAAGGTCTTGCCTTCCAAAGCTTCCATAAAGGTGGCTAACAAGTTTTTTTCCGTAATGGAATCTAGCCCAACAGTTGGTTCATCCAATATAACAACTGGGCTTTCTTGCAGTAAAATACGAGCCAAAGCCAAGCGGTGTCTTTCCCCGCCTGAAAAACGCAAGCCTGCTTCATCAACCATAGTGTTCAAGCCATCTGGTAACTGCTCTACCATTTTACGCAGGCCAACACGGTCTAAAACCTCCCAAACCTGAGATAAGCTGGCATCTTCATTTCCCAAACGCAAGTTATTAAGCAGTGTTGTGTTGAAGAGATAAGGAGCCTGTTGGATAACACCAATATATTCAGCAACCTGATCACCTAATTGGGTCACAGGAACACCTCCTAACAAGATTTGGCCTTCTTCAGCAAGCAAATCACCACGTAAAAGGGTCGCTAAAGTGCTTTTCCCAGAGCCGCTACGACCTAGAATAGCTAATTTCTCACCAGTCTTAATGTCCAGACTAAAGTGATCCAAGACTTTTTTCTCCTCTGACCCATAACGAAATGTCAGATTCTCAATATGAAAATCAAGAGGTACCCGAGGTGATAAAGCTTGTGTTTCGCTTTCTTTCGGGTGAGGTAGGTCATTGAGACGACTAATTGAGTCAGCGTAGACATTGGTCTCTTGACTTGCTACCGATAAACCAGCAAAGGCATCCACCAAAGGAAAGACAGATAAGACAAACGCCGCAATCCAATTGGCTTGGCCTCCATGATTCCCAGAGAAGGTCATTGAGGTCCAAATAATGGTTAAGACCACTAGAAGTCCAAATACCAGTTCAAACAACAAACTTCGTACATGATGAAAATGACGCATTTGTTGCTGCACGGCTTGTAAGTCTGCTTGAGAAGCCTCATGCAACTGCACATAATCCTGTCCCCGTTGGCTAAAAATCCAATCAGAAATCCCCATGACATTATCAGTTAGGTCTGTATACAGTGCATTCTTCAAAGCCTTTTCCCGCTTTTGCCTAGCTCCATTAACCACCACAGACCACAAAGGAAATAGCACTAAAATAATTAAAAAATAGAGCACCATCATAATGGCAAAGAAAGGAGAGAAAAATCCAAGTCCAATAATAATAGCAAAATAGAGCAACCAAGCAATAATGGTTGGAAAAATCGTTCGTAAGTAGAGGTTCTGAAGGTGATTAATGTCTTCAGCCAGTAACCCCATCACATCTCCCAAGCGATAATCACGCTTCATAAAAACAGCATCCTGTTCAATAGCTTCATAAAGCTTTAAACGAAGATTAGAGGTCATTTTTAACACCCAGTTATGGCTTGTCAAACGTTCCAAATACCTGAAGACAGGACGTCCTATTCCAAAGGCACGGGTCAAAACAATGGGAATGTAAACCAACAAAATATTAGTCGGCAAAGAAGCCGATTTGCTAATTAAAAAGCCAGAGTTAAACATCAAAGCCGCAGCTGAAAAGAAAGTACAAAATCCTAAAAACAGGGCTAAAACCAGTGGGATTCGGTATTGTTTCAAATAGGGTTTTACCCAGTCATCATGTTTCAGGGCATCTCGTAAGGGAATTTTCATCACACATCACCTCCCATAGCTGCTGTCAACTGATACAATTTGCCTTTTTGAGCAATAAGGCTATTATAATCTCCCATTTCAACCAAGCGACCGTCTTCAAGCACTAAAATCACATCCATCTGATTAAGCCAGTGCAACCGATGTGTTGCAAAAAAGACTAAACGATTTTCCATTAAAGGAATCATTTTTTCTTTCAGTTCTAGTTCTGTCTCAATATCAAGGTGGGCAGTTGGTTCATCAAAAATCATAACGCGACGATTCTTATCTAAAAAAGCACGCGCTAGGGCAATCCGTTGTGCCTGACCACCACTTAGAGGCCTTGCCCCATTTCCGATGCGTGTGTCCAAACCGTCTGGCAATGCTGTTACCAATTCTTCCAAACCAACCACACGAATAGCTTCCCAGACTTCCTGATCACTGGCATCTGGTGTGTAAAAGGTTATGTTGTTTCTCAGACTGGTTTCAAAAACATATGGATTTTGAGGAATATACAATAACTGCTGACGCCAAGCCTCCTGATCTAGATTATCAAGCACTTGGTCTCCCAAACGAATTTGACCAGCACTCGTTTCTAAAAAACCACTCAAGAGATTAATCAGACTCGTTTTTCCTGAACCGCTCATCCCAATAATGCCAACCTTTTGAAAACCACTGACAGCAAAATAAGTTCCTGCAAGTAAACCTTTATCCCCATACTGAATAGCAATATTATCTAAGACCAATTGACTGTCGGCACTCCATCTTGGAAGCTCTAGTTGCGCCTTACGATGACTTGGACGATTAAGAATCTTCTGAATAGCCTGAAAAGCATTTTTACCATCTAAAGTCGCATGGTAATCACTAGAAAAATCACGCACTGGTAAAAAATATTCTGGTGACAAAATCAGCACCGTCAAGGCTGGAAAGAGTAAGATTTCTCCTTTAATCAAACGAAGTCCCAAAAGGACAGCAACAATGGCAATCGACAAGGTTGAGAAAAAATCCAAGGCAAAAGTAGATAAAATCCCAATCCGTAAACTACTCATGGTTGCCTTACGAAAAGCTTCACTGCTACGATAAATGCTTTTGCCATAACGCTTACTAATACCAAAAAATGTCAAGGTATCAATGCCTCGCAACGAATCCAAAAAATGATTAGACAAACGTTGATAAGAAGCATACTGGCGATCAGCCTTTGCCTGCGCTGCAAATCCTAAAATAATCATAAAAATAATGATCAAAGGAAAGACTAGCAACAAGACCAAGCCAGATTCCCAATCTAAATAAAAAACAACTGCCAAAATAAACCAAGGAATGATACTCATGTTGATCATCTTACTCAAAATTAGATGGAGGTAGTTTTCGACTAACCCAATACCATCAAGTGCCATAGTAATCACATTTCCAGTACCCTCTTCCTGAACAATTCGAGGACCAAGCTCAAATAATTTCCCGAGCAACTGTTTCCTTAACTGACTAGATTCTCGTCTGGCAAAATGGTCCAAACGATTATCTTTAATATAAGTAATGACGTGCCTTCCCATATACGATAATAAGAATAGACAAACTGCAGGCCATTGAACTGACAAAGTATCCCCCTGCCACAAACCCGTAATGGTACGACTTAAAAAATAAGCTTGTCCGATAATAAAGATTGCCTGAAGAACATCCAGCCCCACAAGCAATCCCATAATCTTATGAATACCTGACAAGCGCATCACCGCTTTATCTAGCATTATTTGTCTCCTGTCACAATCACTGGAAGGCTAATACGTTTTCTAAAAATGTAGTAAGCCCAAACAGTATAGGCCAAAACAAATGGCACTAAGCTAATCGCCACAATAGACATGATTTTTAGAGTATAAGGTGACGATGACGCATTTTGAATCAACAAATCGTATTTTGAACTAATGGAGCTAATCATTACCCTTGGGAAAAGTCCTTGGAATAAGAGCGCGACCAAAGCAACAAAGGTCAGCCCACTTGCTATAAAAGCAGACATTTCATGTTGCTTAAAGACACTAGCATGCGCAAAAAGGGACAAAGCCACAATCACGACCAATAAAACTAGTGTTCCTAAAGCATGTTGGCTAAAGAAATCTGTTTTGAGGAACAAAAGAAGGGCAAAAACAAGCAAGCCAAGGTACAAGACCCAGTATAAAAAGGCTGCATAATTACGAGCCCGATCCCTAACAGGACCGGTCGTTTTTAAGCTGATGTAATTCAAACCATGCAAGTAAGATAAGAGTAACACAGCCACCCCACCAACAAGGGAAAAGAGATTAATATAATCCCCAAAGTGAGCCATCATATTTCCTTTAGCATCAAGAGGTACACCCTGAATCAAACTAATAAACATAACCCCAAAGAAGAAGGGAACAAGGGCTGACCCAATGGTTAAGGTCCAATTCCAAATGTTTTTTTGCTCCGCTGGAACCTTGTGTCTAAATTCAAAGGAAACTCCGCGAATAATCAAACCACACAAAATGGTTAGTAGAACCAGGTAATAGCCACTAAATAATGAGGCATACCAATAAGGGAATGAGGCAAACATAGCACCACCTGCCGTTAACAACCAGACTTCATTACCATCCCATACAGGGCCGATAGTTTCAACAATCTGATCTTTTTCATGCTCATTATGGGCTAAGGTTTGCACAGCCATCCCAACGCCAAAGTCAAAACCTTCTAAGAAGAAAAATCCTGCAAACAAGAGGCCGATAAGAAAGAACCAAAAGAATTGTAACGCCGTCATTTAATATGCCCCCTTCTCAAATGGATCAATAGAAGATTGACTGGCTACGGATAAGTGCGCCTCTTCGTGTTCAGGACCTTTATGCAATTCTCGAATCACTAAACTTACCATCATCGCACCAAGTCCACTAAATAAGACAAAATAAACACTATTTGATATTAAGAGTGATGCCACAGAAACATTAGGTGACACACTATCTTTAATCGTAAACAAGCCATAAACAGTCCAAGGATAACGCCCTTGCTCGGTAATAATCCAACCAAGTGTATTAGCAATAAATGGCGCAAATGTCGTCAGTGCCATAATGCGTAACAGCCACTTGTGCTGATAAAGCACTGGCTTTTTCTTTCGTGTCAAGAATAAACCAAGTACAGATACTCCAAGCATCAACATCCCAAAACCAGCCATCAATCGAAAGCTGTAAAACAAGAGATTAACCATAGGGAAATAGTTACGTTCCCCGTACTTCTTAACCAAATCCTTATTAGCGGTATTCATTCCAGGAACTGCACCTGATGGCTTGCCATAAGATAAAATACTTAGCATGTAAGGCACTTTAATGCCAAACACTTGCTTTTTATCGGCTTCATTAGCCCAGGCAACCACTGTCCAAGCAGCCGGATCACCTGAATCTTCATAGTCCCCTTCCATAGCAGCAAATTTCATGGGTTGCTCATGGAGTAAAGCTTTCATTTGCAAGTCCCCTGCCCCCATAACTGCCAAAGAGCCAAAAAGGGAAATAACTAGCCCAATACGAATAGATTTCTTGTAAAGAGAAACTGTTGTTTCTTTTAGCGTCTCTTTTTTCAATAATTTGAAAGCTGACATCCCTGCAACCAAGATACCACCCATGGTAATAGCACCAGTAATCACATGGCTGTACTCATAGAAAAACTGGGGATTGGTAATCAACGCAAAGAAGTCTGTCATTTGAGCACGACCATTTTCAATGGTATAACCAACAGGATGTTGCATAAAGCTATTAGCAATCAAAATCCACATCGCAGACATCAAAGAGCCAAAAACAACCAACCAGATAAAACTCAAATGGACTTTCTTACTGACTTTTTGATTATCCCAAGTAAACATCCATAACCCTAAGAAGGTTGATTCCATAAAGAAAGCCAATAACGCTTCGACTGCAAGGGGAGCACCAAAAATATCCCCCACAAAACGTGAGTAGTCTGACCAGTTCATTCCAAACTGAAATTCCTGAATAATCCCCGTTACAACTCCAACTGCAAAACTCAAGAGCATCATGTTACCCCAAAATTTTGTCAACTTTTTGTAGTCTTCATTTTTAGTGACCACATAACACGTTTCTAAAATAGCAATAATTAAACACATTCCAATAGAAAAAGGAACAAAGAAAAAGTGAAAAATAGTTGTCATTGCAAATTGAAAACGTGCCAACGCCTCAATAGTCATAAATTTCCTCCAGTTTCAAATCGGCTTAGACCGACACAACCTATTAATAATTTGTTACCTACATTGCTACCCCATATGGATATTGCTAGCCGCAGAGCAGACTATCTTATTAATGATACAAGTCAAAACGACCCTTCGCCAATAGCTCCTTTAAGCCTCCAATATCTAAAAGGGATTTGTTCATAATACTCTTTTTGATAACAGAAGCAGGATAAGACTTAACTGGCAATTTACCGACCAAACCAAAGGCACGTGTATTCCCTACCGATGCCACTGTTCCCAAAGGTTGATAGCTAAAGTCTTCTGTCGCTTCCCCTCTTAATTGGTGAAGCACATTTTTGGCTGCATGTGTTCCCATGCGTGTTGCAATTTGTGCAGTTGTTGGGAACGGACGATTACAAGACGTGTCCATAAAGGCTGATACATCTCCAATCACATAAACATTATCATGTTCAGGATCACGCAAATCATTTCCCACAACCACACGACCGCGACGCTGGTTAAACCCTGACTGCCCCATTACTGGACTACCACTCACACCTGTGGTCCAAACAATTGTCCCGGCAGCAAGAGACTGTAAAGCCATATCTTCAGAATCAACCGCATATAAGACATGACCGGGTTGAATTTCTTTAATCGTGCAGCCAAGCATCAACTTCACACCGAGTTTCTTTAATAAATTAACACCATGCTGAGCAAGAGCGTCATCAAACATTGGTAGAATACGATTAGCTGCTTCTACACAAATAATCTCAATCTGCTCAGGAGCAACACCAGCAAGTTTTGCATAGCGTTGGCGTTCATCCACAAAGGCACCTGCCAATTCAATTCCTGTAAACCCAGCTCCGCAAATCAACAGACGAAGAGATGTCTCATCTTTAGTCTCACGGTAACTAGCCATCGTTTTTAAAATATGCTCATGAACAGCTTCAGCCGTCTCAATATTAACCATCTGAAGCGCATTTTCTTGTGCCCCAGGAATACCAAACGTTTCTGATGTAAAGCCCAATGACACAATCAAATAGTCATAAGTCAAGGTTCCATTTTCCTTCATAGTTACCGTCTGAGCCTCACGATTAACTTGAACCACTTCATCTTGTAAAAAAGTCACCTTATCAGGATTAATAACATCCAAAATCGGATAAGAAATTTTCTCCTTCGAATGGGATCCTGCCGCCACCTCATGAAGTTCTGTCGCCTCATAATGATAACTATTACGATCAATCAAGGTAATATGGAAATCATCTTTTTGTTTTTGTAATTGTCGTACTGCTTTTAAGCCAGCATAGCCTGCGCCTAAAACTAAAACTTCTTGCATTGTTACATGTCTCCTCATAAAATAATACCGATAACGTAAGTCAAGGCTTGTAAAGTAGAACCCAAAGCCAAAATACGAATCGCACAGCTAAATGTCTCTTTTTTAATTTGTTTCAACCACAATAGCTTGGTCTGTTTATAGATAAAAGGAATCAATAACAAGGTCAATAAAATAGTAGCTGGAGCAAGTCCAAAAAGAAATTCTAACACAATCGCACAAAGAGCCAAAATATTGCTTAGAGAAAATAATATTAAGCCCCCTCTAGTTCCCGTGTAGTGGACTAAAGTAAAGCGATGATTACGTTCATCCTCTTCCTTATCACAGAGGTTATTAGCCAACATCAAGTTAGCAATCCATAAAGTATTAGGAAGAGAAACCAAAAAAATACTAGCTAAGCGCTGCCAATCCCAACTAAATTGTTGATAAGTGTTCAAATAAACACAGATTAAGGTAATCATGAAGCCCATAGTAAAGCCTGAAAAAACCTCACCTAAAGGTAAACTAGACAGGGGTCTTGGCCCTGCAGAATACAAAATACCTACAGCATAGCAAAAACCACCCATCAGTAGCAAAGGCCATCCCACCAACCAAGCTAGTGCAAAACCAATCACAACAGAAACCACAAACAAAACAAGCATCAGCCTCCTGACAATCGTCAAAGAAAGCTTCTCCCTACCAATAATATTGGTTTCTCGTTGATAATGACTATCATGTGCATGCAAGTAATCATTATAATTATCCCAAACATCCACAAACATGTTGAATAACAGCATGGAACTAAAAAACAAGAACACCAACCAAGGATGAATAGTTCCGTAATAGTAGTAACTAAAACAAAGACCAATAAGGAAGGGAAGAATACTAGCCGTTTTTGCTTTGATTTCAACTAATTCCAAGAAAACAGGAATCGTCATGAGAACCCCCTATGTCACACAAAATCTCTAACATTACTATTATAGAGGAAAAGAAAGCAATTGCAAATAAATTGAATTAAATTGTTTCACAATAATAGAAAAATAATAAAATATTTAATTAAAGATGGAAAGGATCATTTCCTTTGAGACTGATGGGCCCCATACTGACCGACCATATCAAAACACAAATCTATCTTGCCTTTCAGGTAAGGGATAAATGAGCCTTCGTCAATCATACGTAAAATTTCGTGACGATTAGCCCAACGAACTGCCTGAACTTCTTCTTCCTGAAGAACCAAACTTTCCAAATCAACAAGATAAGGAACAGTCACTAAAAACGTATCATCAAATCCTTCGCCAAAATTAATAGTGAAATGAGGTCTCACTCCAGTCAAGTCTAAAGAAAGTCCCAATTCTTCCTTAAGCTCTCGCATAGCTGCTTGTTGTGCTGTTTCACCCGCAAGCGCACTCCCACCAACAGTTACATCCCAAAGTCCTGGCCATCCAGCTTTCTCTGCTTGGCGTTGCTGAATCAGCATCTCACCCCTATCGTTGAACAAACAAATATGCACCACCAAATGATAATCCCCTTGTTTAAACAAAGAACCACGCTCCATCACCCGGCCCGTCTTCACCCGATTAGCAGTATAAATATCCCAAAATTCACCCATCATAAGCCTCCACAAACCTCACAAAATATCCTAAACAAATTAACAACTAGTTTTCCAATCCAAATAGAGGTAACAACACACAGCAGTAGCAACCCAAAAATACTTATGCATAGTTATCATACCACAAAGCTAAATCATTAAACAGGCCCTATCAGTAGGATAAGGCATAATACATAAGTGAGAGTTGAGACAAAACAAAAAAACAAGGTCATTAAACCTTGTCTTTTCAAATATACCGGCGGCCGGGGTCGAACCGGCACGTCCGTGAGGACACTGGATTTTGAGTCCAGCGCGTCTGCCAATTCCGCCACGCCGGCTTTAAATATAATATTTAAACTGGGGTAGCTGGATTCGAACCAACGCATGAGGGAGTCAAAGTCCCTTGCCTTACCGCTTGGCTATACCCCAATAAAATAGGCGAGTGATGGGAATCGAACCCACGAATGTCAGAGCCACAATCTGATGTGTTAACCACTTCACCACACCCGCCATATTCTAACACGGGCAGTAGGAATCGAACCCACACTGAAGGTTTTGGAGACCTTAGTTCTACCTTTAAACTATGCCCGTTTAGGATGGAAAGAGAGGGATTCGAACCCCCGAACCCGAAGGAGCGGATTTACAGTCCGCCGCGTTTAGCCTCTTCGCTATCTTTCCGTAAAATATTAAATTTTAATGGCGCGAGACGGAATCGAACCGCCGACACATGGAGCTTCAATCCATTGCTCTACCAACTGAGCTACCGAGCCAACTACATTTATATGTATTGCGGGAGCAGGATTTGAACCTACGACCTTCGGGTTATGAGCCCGACGAGCTACCTAACTGCTCCATCCCGCGATAGTTATAAGGAGGATGTGGGATTCGAACCCACGCACGCTTTTACACGCCTGACGGTTTTCAAGACCGTTCCCTTCAGCCGGACTTGGGTAATCCTCCAAATATAATATAGTCCGTACGGGATTCGAACCCGTGTTACCGCCGTGAAAAGGCGGTGTCTTAACCCCTTGACCAACGGACCATAATAATATAGATAATGGGCACGAGTGGACTCGAACCACCGACCTCACGCTTATCAGGCGTGCGCTCTAACCACCTGAGCTACGCGCCCAAGCTAACAAGCTTGGAAAAACTATAAAGCGGGTGACGAGAATCGAACTCGCGACAACAGCTTGGAAGGCTGTAGTTTTACCACTAAACTACACCCGCTAAAATGGGAGTTAACGGGATCGAACCGCTGACCCTCTGCTTGTAAGGCAGATGCTCTCCCAGCTGAGCTAAACTCCCATTGAGTGGCCTCTAAGCTAAGCGACTACCGTATCTAACAGGGGGCAACCCCCAACTACTTCAGGCGTTCTAGGGCTTAACTACTGTGTTCGGCATGGGTACAGGTGTATCTCCTAGGCTATCGTCACTTAACTTTTGAACCTCCTTATTCTCATAAGGACTGTCCACTCAAAATTGAATACCTATATTCTAACAAGAACCTTCTACGCTTGTCAATCTCTTTCTTCGGATAAGTCCTCGAGCTATTAGTATTAGTCCGCTTCATGTATCACTACACTTCCACTTCTAACCTATCTACCTGATCATCTCTCAGGGCTCTTACTGATATAAAATCATGGGAAATCTCATCTTGAGGGGGGCTTCGCACTTAGATGCTTTCAGCGCTTATCCCTTCCCTACATAGCTACCCAGCGATGCCTTTGGCAAGACAACTGGTACACCAGCGGTAAGTCCACTCTGGTCCTCTCGTACTAGGAGCAGATCCTCTCAAATTTCCTACGCCCGCGACGGATAGGGACCGAACTGTCTCACGACGTTCTGAACCCAGCTCGCGTGCCGCTTTAATGGGCGAACAGCCCAACCCTTGGGACCGACTACAGCCCCAGGATGCGACGAGCCGACATCGAGGTGCCAAACCTCCCCGTCGATGTGAACTCTTGGGGGAGATAAGCCTGTTATCCCCAGGGTAGCTTTTATCCGTTGAGCGATGGCCCTTCCATACGGAACCACCGGATCACTAAGCCCGACTTTCGTCCCTGCTCGAGTTGTAGCTCTCGCAGTCAAGCTCCCTTATACCTTTACACTCTGCGATTGATTTCCAACCAATCTGAGGGAACCTTTGGGCGCCTCCGTTACCTTTTAGGAGGCGACCGCCCCAGTCAAACTGCCCGTCAGACACTGTCTCCGATAGGGATAACCTATCCGGGTTAGAGTAGCCATAACACAAGGGTAGTATCCCAACAACGCCTCCGTCGAAACTGGCGTCCCGACTTCAATGGCTCCTACCTATCCTGTACATGTGGTACAGATACTCAATATCAAACTGCAGTAAAGCTCCATGGGGTCTTTCCGTCCTGTCGCGGGTAACCTGCATCTTCACAGGTACTAAAATTTCACCGAGTCTCTCGTTGAGACAGTGCCCAAATCATTACGCCTTTCGTGCGGGTCGGAACTTACCCGACAAGGAATTTCGCTACCTTAGGACCGTTATAGTTACGGCCGCCGTTTACTGGGGCTTCAATTCAGATCTTCGCTTACGCTAAACCCTCCTCTTAACCTTCCAGCACCGGGCAGGCGTCACCCCCTATACATCATCTTACGATTTAGCAGAGAGCTGTGTTTTTGATAAACAGTTGCTTGGGCCTATTCACTGCGGCTGACCTAAGTCAGCACCCCTTCTCCCGAAGTTACGGGGTCATTTTGCCGAGTTCCTTAACGAGAGTTCTCTCGATCACCTGAGGCTACTCGCCTCGACTACCTGTGTCGGTTTGCGGTACGGGTAGAGTATAATTAAACGCTAGAAGCTTTTCTTGGCAGTGTGACGTCACTAACTTCGCTACTTAACTTCGCTCCCCATCACAGCTCAATGTTATAAAGATAAGCATTTGACTCATCTTACACCTCACTGCTTAGACAGGCTCTTCCAATCGCCTGCTTTAGTTAGCCTACTGCGTCCCTCCATCACTTTATACTCTAGTACAGGAATATCAACCTGTTGGCCATCGGATACACCTTTCGGTCTCTCCTTAGGTCCCGACTAACCCAGGGCGGACGAGCCTTCCCCTGGAAACCTTAGTCTTACGGTGGACAGGATTCTCACCTGTCTTTCGCTACTCATACCGGCATTCTCACTTCTATGCGTTCCAGCGCTCCTCACGGTACACCTTCTTCACACATAGAACGCTCTCCTACCATGACACTAACGTGTCATCCACAGCTTCGGTAATATGTTTTAGCCCCGGTACATTTTCGGCGCAGGGTCACTCGACTAGTGAGCTATTACGCACTCTTTGAATGAATAGCTGCTTCTAAGCTAACATCCTAGTTGTCTGTGCAACCCCACATCCTTTTCCACTTAACATATATTTTGGGACCTTAGCTGGTGGTCTGGGCTGTTTCCCTTTCGACTACGGATCTTAGCACTCGCAGTCTGACTGCCGATTATATCTCGTTGGCATTCGGAGTTTATCTGAGATTGGTAATCCGAGATGGACCCCTCACCCAAACAGTGCTCTACCTCCAAGAGACTTAACATCGACGCTAGCCCTAAAGCTATTTCGGAGAGAACCAGCTATCTCCAAGTTCGTTTGGAATTTCTCCGCTACCCACAAGTCATCCAAGCACTTTTCAACGTGCCCTGGTTCGGTCCTCCAGTGCGTCTTACCGCACCTTCAACCTGCTCATGGGTAGGTCACATGGTTTCGGGTCTACAACATGATACTAAGTCGCCCTATTAAGACTCGGTTTCCCTGCGGCTCCGTCTCTTCAACTTAACCTCGCATCATATCGTAACTCGCCGGTTCATTCTACAAAAGGCACGCTCTCACCCATTAACGGGCTCGAACTTGTTGTAGGCACACGGTTTCAGGTTCTATTTCACTCCCCTCACGGGGTGCTTTTCACCTTTCCCTCACGGTACTGGTTCACTATCGGTCACTAGAGAGTATTTAGGGTTGGGAGATGGTCCTCCCAGATTCCAACGAGATTTCGCGTGTCTCGCCGTACTCAGGATACTGCTAGGGCTCAAAAGAATTTTAAATACGAGGCTATTACTCTCTTTGGCTTACCTTCCCAGGTAATTCTTCTATCCTTTTAAAGTCCCACGTCGCAGTCCTACAACCCCGAGAAGTAAACTTCTCGGTTTGCCCTCCTGCCGTTTCGCTCGCCGCTACTAAGGCAATCGCGTTTGCTTTCTCTTCCTGCAGCTACTTAGATGTTTCAGTTCACTGCGTCTTCCTTCTCATAACCTTAACAGTTATGGATACTAGCCAGTAGCTAGTGGGTTCCCCCATTCGGACATCTCTGGATCAGCGCTTACTTACAGCTCCCCAAAGCATTTCGTCGTTAGTCACGTCCTTCTTCGGCTTCTAGTGCCAAGGCATCCACCGTGCGCCCTTATTAACTTAACCTTATCTTTTACTAGTATATCTTAACTAGAAAAACTCTTGATTATTCACAGCGTTTTCGGTTTATTTTCTTGTTACTATTCGTACAATCAATTTCTTGATCGTGGAATTTGATATAGATATTCAATTTTCAATGGACAGTTTCTAGGATATCTCTATCCTAATGGAGCCTAGCGGGATCGAACCGCTGACCTCCTGCGTGCAAAGCAGGCGCTCTCCCAGCTGAGCTAAGGCCCCACAAGACCTCTCAAAACTAAATAAGACGACCCTAACGTGTTCCATTTCCTTAGAAAGGAGGTGATCCAGCCGCACCTTCCGATACGGCTACCTTGTTACGACTTCACCCCAATCATCTATCCCACCTTAGGCGGCTGGCTCCTAATAGGTTACCTCACCGACTTCGGGTGTTACAAACTCTCGTGGTGTGACGGGCGGTGTGTACAAGGCCCGGGAACGTATTCACCGCGGCGTGCTGATCCGCGATTACTAGCGATTCCGACTTCATGTAGGCGAGTTGCAGCCTACAATCCGAACTGAGATTGGCTTTAAGAGATTAGCTTGCCGTCACCGGCTTGCGACTCGTTGTACCAACCATTGTAGCACGTGTGTAGCCCAGGTCATAAGGGGCATGATGATTTGACGTCATCCCCACCTTCCTCCGGTTTATTACCGGCAGTCTCGCTAGAGTGCCCAACTTAATGATGGCAACTAACAATAGGGGTTGCGCTCGTTGCGGGACTTAACCCAACATCTCACGACACGAGCTGACGACAACCATGCACCACCTGTCACTCCTGCCCCGAAGGGAAAGCCTATCTCTAGACCGGTCAGGAGGATGTCAAGACCTGGTAAGGTTCTTCGCGTTGCTTCGAATTAAACCACATGCTCCACCGCTTGTGCGGGCCCCCGTCAATTCCTTTGAGTTTCAACCTTGCGGTCGTACTCCCCAGGCGGAGTGCTTAATGCGTTAGCTCCGGCACTAAGCCCCGGAAAGGGCCTAACACCTAGCACTCATCGTTTACGGCGTGGACTACCAGGGTATCTAATCCTGTTTGCTCCCCACGCTTTCGAGCCTCAGCGTCAGTTACAGACCAGAGAGCCGCTTTCGCCACCGGTGTTCCTCCATATATCTACGCATTTCACCGCTACACATGGAATTCCACTCTCCCCTTCTGCACTCAAGTTCTCCAGTTTCCAAAGCGTACAATGGTTGAGCCACTGCCTTTAACTTCAGACTTAAAGAACCGCCTGCGCTCGCTTTACGCCCAATAAATCCGGACAACGCTCGGGACCTACGTATTACCGCGGCTGCTGGCACGTAGTTAGCCGTCCCTTTCTGGTTAGTTACCGTCACATGGTGGATTTTCCACTCCCACCATCATTCTTCTCTAACAACAGAGCTTTACGATCCGAAAACCTTCTTCACTCACGCGGCGTTGCTCGGTCAGACTTCCGTCCATTGCCGAAGATTCCCTACTGCTGCCTCCCGTAGGAGTCTGGGCCGTGTCTCAGTCCCAGTGTGGCCGATCACCCTCTCAGGTCGGCTATGTATCGTCGCCTTGGTGAGCCGTTACCTCACCAACTAGCTAATACAACGCAGGTCCATCTCATAGTGATGCAGTTGCACCTTTTAAATGTTTAACATGGGTTAAACACTTTTATGCGGTATTAGCTATCGTTTCCAATAGTTATCCCCCGCTATGAGGTAGGTTACCTACGCGTTACTCACCCGTTCGCAACTCCTTGGACCGGTGCAAGCACCAGTCCTCAGCGTTCTACTTGCATGTATTAGGCACGCCGCCAGCGTTCGTCCTGAGCCAGGATCAAACTCTCATTAAGATGTGTTTGAACTTACTCGTTCTTTCTGTCGCTGACAGATTTATTTCTCGTTTTTGACGGGTAATATGTCTCCATATCACCCTCACATTTGGTTCGTCTTATTCAGTTCTCAAAGGTCTTGTCCTCTTTCGAGACAACTATTTTATTCTATCAACTTTTACTAACTTTGTCAACAACTTTTTTACTCTTTTTTTTCGAATACTTCAGTCGCCAACGTCTGCTCAGCTGACAGCTTTATTAGTATACGATATTTAACCTCCTGATGTCAACTCTTTTTTGCACTTTTATGTCGTTTTTTTTACATTTTTATTGAAAGCTAAATTTCAAGTTGAAGTTAGCCAGTTTTAACATTTCTACTGGCGACTTGTAGTTGAAGAGTCGTTTAGGATAATGATTGATCCAATGTTCAATAGCAGCGACTTCTTTAGGGGTCGTTGTTTTGGTACCTTTAGGGAGCCATCTGCGAATCAGGCGATTATGGTTTTCGTTAGTGCCTCTCTCCCATGACGCATAGGGATGGGCATAGTAGATGTCACTTGCTGGAAAGACATCTGATAAGCGAGAAAATTCTGTCCCGTTGTCTGCTGTGATAGAGTTGACGGTGTAGTCTTTTAGAATCCCCGTAAGAGCTTTATTGACGGCTTGAGCAGACTTATCCGGTATTAATCGAATCAGCTGATGACGTGTTTTCCTGTCCGTTAGGGTGAGTAAGCATTGATTTTTAGCCCTCGTCAGAATGACTGTATCAATCTCATAATGCCCAGCTTCAAGACGTTGGTTAATGCTATCTGGGCGTTGTTCAATACTCTTTCCTGCGGGTTTAAAATAAGGACTGGCATGTTTTCTAGCCTGCTTAGCCTTTCTCGGATAAAGCATAGCCTCCTTACCAAGACTTAATTTCCCATGATGAATCCAGTAATAGATGGTAGATACAGGGACTTGAACTCCCTTAGCTTTAACTATCATCTCAGGGGAATAGTTCTGACGCATGTAGTGTTCAATAGCCTCCCTATCTTGCTTACGCTGTCTAATGGGTCTAACAGAACGCTTGCGATTTTCTTGATAGACCAACTGAGCATGTTGAGCAGAATAAACGGCTTCAAACTTTCCTTTACGAACCTGTTGCCTAACCAATCCTCGCTTGATTTCATTATGAATGGTCTGGGGAGCCTTACCTAGTAAGCGAGCAATTTCACGATTAGAGCGACCTTCCAGCTTCCAGCGTTGAATTTGCTGACGCTCATGGATTGTCAATTGTTTGCCTTTTGGTGTATAATAATCTTGCATCTTTTTGAGTTTCCTTGTGTTTGTGGTGAACTACAAGTATACCTCTTAGAGGTGCTTTTTTCATACCTAAAAAGTGGCTAAGTTCATTTTAGAAGTTTTCCATTTTTATTGAAAACAGCTTAAAATCAACGACTTTTAAGCTAAAAAACAGGCTTAATTCTCTCATTATGAAAAATATTTGCATCAAGTATCACTCTTAACTAAACCGAAACTACTAATATATTTTTATTATTACAAGTGCTGAGCCAAACTTTCTTAAAAGTTTTTTGATTGTGATTTATACAAGGAGCTAATTGATGCACTTATTTGGCCGTAGAAACTCTTTGTAGGAGCTTTCTGTTCTAATTGCTTAGAAGCCTCTTAAATGGTCTCACAGGATGTTACAGACGCTTTTAGGTAAATTTTAGTTGTGTTGTTGAATAATTCATAAAATGACAAAACGCCTGCTTACGAAAAGTTTCTACTACATTAGAGACATTTCGTAAACAAGCGTTACACATTAACAATATGATGAGTGTTCCCGCTAGGAAAAATCCTAGCGGTAGACCAGAGCTAGACTAAGAATATCCCTAATGGTTATTCCATCATCATAACACTCAACAAAATTGATAAAAATTAAACTAATTCGATAATTGCCATTGGAGCAGCATCTCCACGGCGTGGTTCTGTTTTAAGAATACGAGTGTATCCACCGTTACGTTCTGCATAACGAGGTGCAATTTCTGAGAAAAGTTTTTGAAGAGCTGTAGTTGATGTGTATTTATCAGTAGCTTCATCATAATTTTCTGATGCGATTTCGTTACGAACGTATGCAGCTGCTTGGCGACGAGCATGAAGATCACCACGTTTACCAAGAGTAATCATTTTTTCGACTGTTTTACGGATTTCTTTTGCACGTGCTTCTGTCGTTACAATTGATTCGTTGATCAAAAGATCTGTCGTCAAATCACGAAGCATTGCTTTACGTTGTGAGCTAGTGCGTCCTAGTTTACGGTAAGCCATTTTGTCCTCCTATATTATTTATCGTTTTTTAGTCCGAGACCTAAATCAGCAAGTTTAACCTTAACTTCTTCAAGGCTCTTACGTCCAAGGTTACGGACTTTCATCATTTCAGGCTCAGATTTTTCTGTTAAATCGAAGACAGTGTTAATGCCTGCGCGTTTCAAACAGTTATATGAGCGTACGGATAAATCAAGTTCCTCGATGGTGCGGTCAAGTACCTTTTCATCGTTCACTTTTTCAGTTTCTTTCATTACTTCAGTTGCTTTTGCAACATCTGTTAAATCAGTAAACAAGTTTAAGTGTTCGATTAAAACTCGAGCAGATAGACCTAAAGCATCTTCAGGAATAATTGTTCCGTTTGTCATGATTTCAATCGTTAATTTATCAAATCCATCATTGCTACCTACACGGGCAGGCTCAACTTGATAATTAACTTTTTTAACTGGCGTATAGATTGAATCTACGGCCAATGTACCCACAGGTGCATCATCTTTTTTGTTGCCTTCTGCTGGTACATATCCACGTTTTTTAGCAACAGTCATTGTCGCACGTAGAGAATGTCCTTCAGCAATTGTAAAAAGATAATGATCCGGGTTAACAAGTTCGATATCACTGTCAGTAAGGATATCACCAGCTGTTACTTCTGCTGGTCCTTCTACTTCAAGTTCGATAATCTTTTCGTCTTCGACGTATGATTTCACAGCAAGTCCTTTAACATTAAGAATAATTTGCATGACATCTTCACGTACACCTGGGATTGTATCAAATTCGTGTAGTACTCCATCAATTTTAATTGATGTTACTGCTGCACCTGGAAGTGAAGACAAGAGTACACGACGAAGAGAATTACCTAGAGTTGTTCCGTAGCCACGTTCAAGTGGTTCGATTACAAATCTACCGTAATCTTTATTTTCATCAATTTTTGTTATTATTGGTTTTTCAAACTCAATCATTTTTTCACCCCTCGAAACGAAACTTGTGTACTATTTGTTATATGATTATACACGACGACGTTTTGGAGGACGAGCACCATTATGTGGCACAGGAGTCACATCACGAATTGCAGTTACTTCTAGACCAGCAGCTGCTAGGGCACGAATAGCTGATTCACGACCTGAACCAGGACCTTTTACAGTAACTTCAACAGTTTTTAGTCCGTGTTCTTGTGCAGATTTTGCAGCAGCTTCTGCAGCCATTTGAGCAGCAAATGGAGTAGATTTACGAGAACCTTTGAAACCAAGAGCACCAGCTGATGACCATGCAAGAGCATTACCATGCACATCTGTAATCATAACAATAGTGTTATTAAATGTAGCGTGAATATGTGCAACACCAGATTCGATGTTCTTTTTCACACGACGTTTACGTGTTGGTTTAGCCAATTTTTTTACCTCCTATTTTATTTTTTCTTACCTGCAATCGCAACAGCTTTACCTTTACGAGTGCGAGCATTGTTTTTAGTGTTTTGTCCACGGACAGGAAGTCCACGACGGTGACGGATCCCACGGTATGAACCGATTTCCATCAAACGTTTGATGTTCAAGTTAACTTCACGACGAAGGTCACCTTCAACTTTAATTGCATCTACTTCACGACGGATAGCGTCTTCTTGATCTGATGTCAAATCTTTAACACGGATATCTTCTGAAATACCAGCAGCTGCTAAGATTTTTTTAGATGTTGCAAGACCAATTCCGTAAACATAAGTAAGTGAAATTACTACGCGTTTATCATTTGGAATATCAACTCCAGCAATACGAGCCATTTTTTCTCCTTTCTATTTTATCCTTGACGTTGTTTGTGTTTTGGATTTGTTGGACAAATCACCATAACACGACCGTTACGACGAATAACTTTGCAGTATTCGCAAATTGGTTTAACCGATGGTCTTACCTTCATGTTTTAATCCCTCCAATTATTTCGATTATTTAAAGCGGTATGTGATACGTCCACGTGTCAAGTCGTATGGACTCATCTCTACAGTAACACGATCACCCACTAAAATACGAATGTAATTTTTGCGGATTTTTCCTGATACAGTTGCTAGAATTTGATGTCCATTTTCCAATTCAACAGTAAACATTGCATTTGGCATCGTTTCTACTACTTTGCCTTCAATTTCAATCACGTCTTCTTTTGCCACGCAAAAGTACCCCCTAAATTTCGATTTGATGTCCTCTGAGCACAGAGGTAACAATTATAAGTCAGACTAGCCTATTATATCACGAGTTAACAACTTGCGCAAGCTATTTTCTTGAATTTATTTTAGACCCTTAATGACTTCGTCGATATCTACAAAAACTTCTGAAATGTCTTTATTCCCGTCAATATCATGAACAATTCCTGCTTGACGATAGTGATTAAGAATTGGCTCACCTTGTGCAATGTTAACATCTAAACGACGTTTAACAGTCTCAGGTTTGTCATCTTCACGTTGATAAAAATCATTTTCATCATAATCACCTGCTGGTGGGTTAAAGACTTTGTGGAAAGTTTCGCCCGTTTTCTTGTTAATGATACGACCACTAAGTCTTTCAACAAGAGCAGTAGGATCAACATCAATATTAATGACCCCATCCAAAGTAAGTCCTAATGCTTTTAACGTAGCATCCAAAGCATGTGCTTGTTCAATGGTACGTGGATAACCATCTAATAAGAAGCCCTTTTCGTTAACATCATCTTGTGACAGACGTTCTTTAACGATTCCATTTGTGACTTCATCAGGTACCAAATCACCTTTGTCAATATAAGACTTAGCGAGAACACCCATTTCAGTTTGGTTAGCTATAGCTGCACGGAACATATCGCCTGTTGAAATATGGATAAGTCCAAAGGCTTCAATAATCTTTGCAGCTTGAGTTCCTTTACCAGCTCCTGGTAAGCCCATGATTAAAAGATTCATCTTTTTCTCCTCTTTTAAAATAAATGATAACAGGAAATAAGTTTCCTTGGTTTTTTGTTTTCAAATGGCAATAAGAAATGTTTTTGCGACGAAGTCTTATTGTCATTTAAAAACAAAATAGAAGGTTGACAATGTCAACCTGTATTCTATTCTGCTGTATTCATAAATCCGACATATTTTCTCTTGAGCAAGTATCCTTCAAGTTGTTTCATGCCTTCGATACCAGTTGAAATCAAAATGAGCAAGCTTGTCCCACCTAGAGCAATACTAGAAGAAAGGTTGAGAGCTTGTTGCGCTGCAATAGGAGCTAGAGAGATAAATGCTAGGAAAATAGCACCTACTGTGGCTAATTTTTTAAGCAATGATGACATAAATTGTTCTGTCTCACGTCCAGGTCGAACACTTGGGATATATGAGGAATTCTTCTGAAGATTTTCTGCTGTCTTCTCAGGATTTACTTGTACAAAGGTATAGAAGAATGAGAACAAGATAATCAACACGGCATAAATCATCATTCCGACTGGAGTTTGGTAATTGAAAATCTCCTGTAAACGGGTTAGCCATGGTATATCTCTACCATTTTGAACAAAAGGAATAATCGTACTTGGGATAGTTGTAATCGAGCTGGCAAAGATAACGGGAATAACGCCGGCTGGATTTACTTTTAATGGAAGGTATGAACTTGTAGGCGCACCTTGCATCAATTTTGTATATTGGATTGGAATTTTGTATTCCGCTTGTTGAACGTAAGTCGTAAAGAAAACAATAGCAAGAACAGCTAAGATTAAAATGCCAACAATGAGATAAGATGACTGTAAATCACTTGCCTTTACATTTACAAAATAATCTTCACGGATAGTTGCAATAGCATTGGGAATTGAGGAAATGATACCGGCAAAGATAATCATTGACACTCCATTACCAAATCCTTTATCGGTGATTTGTTCTCCAAGCCAGGTCACAATCACACTACCTGTTGTGAGCAATGCTCCAATAAGCAAATAAGTCTTAACATCTGGTGTTTTCACAAGAGCAACACTTGATAGCGTGTTAAAACCTGCTGTGATACCAATTGACTGAGCGAAAGCTAAAACAAGTGAAATATAGCGTGTCGCTTGATTTAATTTACGGCGACCCACCTCTCCTTGTTTACCCCATTCAACAAACTTAGGTAAAATATCCATTTGTAACAGTTGAACAACAATCGAAGCTGTGATATAAGGGCTAACCCCCATAGAGAATACCGAGAAATTTCTCATGGCATTCCCACTGACCAAATTCAACATATTTAAGAAAGGAAGTTCACTCAGTTGCTCTAAGCTTTTTGCATTTACACCTGGCACAGTAATGTGTGTCCCTATTCGGAATACAAGGATGATAAAGATAGTAAAGAAAATTTTATTTCTTACCGTCTTTATCTTCAATGCGTCTTTAAGTATTTTTAAGAACATAATGAGTATCCCCTCATTAGATGACTTCGATTGAACCACCTTTAGCAGTAATCGCTGCTTCAGCAGATTTTGAGAATTTAGCTGCTTTTACAGTCAATTTTTTAGTCAATTCGCCGTTACCAAGAACTTTAACGCCTGATTTTTCAGCACGAACGAGTCCAGCTTCTTTAAGAACAACTGGTGTTACTTCTGTACCATCTTCAAAAACGTTCAATTGATCAAGGTTAACAAGTGCATATTCTTTAGCGTTGATGTTTGTAAATCCACGTTTTGGAATACGGCGGAACAATGGTGTTTGTCCACCTTCAAAACCTAAACGTACGCCGCCACCGCTACGAGCTTTTTGACCTTTTTGACCGCGACCAGATGTTTTACCATTACCTGATGATGTTCCGCGACCAACACGGTTACGTACTTTACGTGAGCCTTCAGCAGCTTTTAATTCATGAAGCTTCATTTTTTCTCCTTTTTTTGTAAAATGCTAGCGCCTCTATGAGGGGAAAGGACTCCCCATAGAAACTCGCCTATACATTAATGATGATTAAGTTATCCAAAATAACTTAATACAGATACGCACTAACCGACTACTGTTTGTTGCCAAAAAAGCAAACTACAAGAGTCGGTTTTGTGCTTGTGTTTAATTATGAAATCAGAGATTTCACAGTTATAACTTATTTAACGTCTTCAACGGTAACCAAGTGAGAAATAGCTGTCACCATACCACGGATAGCAGCGTTATCTTCTTTGACTACTGAGGAGTTTAATTTACCAAGTCCAAGAGCAACAACAGTTTTACGTTGTTCTGGCTTACGTCCGATTGGAGACTTAGCCAAAGTAATTTTAATTTGAGCCATGATGATCCCCTTTCTTATGCTAAGTCAGAAACTGAAATGCCACGAAGTGCGGCAACTTCTTCTGCACGTTTAAGTTGTTTCAATCCTTCAACAGTTGCACGAACAATGTTGATTGGAGTGTTTGAACCAAGAGATTTTGAAGTAATATCAGCAATACCTGCTAATTCGATGACGGCACGAACTGCGCCACCAGCAGCAACTCCAGAACCTTCTACAGCTGGTTTCAACAATACTTTAGCTCCACCGAAGTTAGTGTAAACTTCGTGAGGGATTGTTGTACCAACCATTGGTACTTCGATCATGTTTTTCTTAGCAGCTTCAACTGCTTTACGGATAGCTTCTGGAACTTCTTGAGCTTTACCAGTACCAAATCCAACACGACCATTTCCATCACCAACAACTACAAGAGCTGCAAAGCGAAGACGACGTCCACCTTTAACAACTTTTGTAACGCGGTTAATCGCAACAACGCGTTCTTCAAGTTCAACTGCATTATCTTTAAATGCCATTATTTTGTGTCCTCCCTATTAGAATTTCAATCCGTTTTCACGAGCTGCATCAGCCAAGGCTTTAACACGTCCGTGATAGAGATATCCACCGCGGTCAAACACCACTTCAGAAATACCTTTAGCCACTGCACGTTCAGCAACAAGTTTGCCGACTACAACGGCTTGTTCTGTTTTTGTTCCTTTAGAAACGTCTTTATCAAGAGTTGATGCACTTGCGAGCGTTACACCCGCTACGTCATCAATAACTTGAGCGTAGATGCCTGTATTAGAACGGAATACGTTCAAACGTGGGCGTTCTGCAGTTCCAGAGAGTTTACCGCGGACGCGACGATGGCGTTTTTGGCGGATTTTGTTTTTATCTGGTTTCGAAATCACAATTTTCACCTCTTAATTTTAATCAATTTGTCTCACTGACAAGTTGTCGATTGAACTTATCAAGCATGGTAAGATGCAATACTTCCCATACCCGACTAAGAACATTATTTACCTGTTTTACCTTCTTTAAGGCGTACGTATTCACCAACGTAACGGATCCCTTTACCTTTATAAGGCTCTGGTGAACGCAAGCTACGGATGTAAGCAGCTGTTTGACCAACAACTTCTTTGTTGATTCCTTCAACTGAGATTGAAGTTGGGTTAGCAACAGTAAAGGTAATTCCTTCTGGAGCTTCAACTTCGTCTTGGTGAGATTTACCTACTGAAAGGACAAGTTTAGTACCTTGAAGTTGAGCACGGTAACCGACACCCTTCATTTCAAGATCTTTTTTGAAACCTTCAGAAACACCTACAACCATGTTATTCAAGTTAGCACGAGTTGTACCATGGATTGTTTTCATTTCTTTTGAGTCATTAGGACGTGCAAGAGTAATCTCAGTTCCTTCAACTTTGATTTCAATATTTTTGTTAAACTCACGAGTGAGTTCACCTTTAGGGCCTTTTACAGTAACAACGTTGTCATTGTTAATGATTTCGACACCTGCTGGCAAAGTAATAACTTTATTACCAATACGTGACATTATTTTTTCTCCTGTTAAATTATCAAGCCGCCAAGCGACTAGTTTTCACGGGGTTTTGATAGAATGATATACTTCAATTTATATTTCAAAATTGAACACGAGCTGTGGCCTGTGTGAAAAAGATAAATCTTCCTTGAGTATAAACACTCTACGTCAGATTTCCTATTTTCACTTTGTCCACGACGCTCTTAGTATCTTAAATTACCAAACGTATGCGATAACTTCTCCACCAACGTTCTTTTGACGAGCTTCTTTGTCAGTCAAAAGACCTTCTGATGTAGAAATAATTGCGATTCCAAGTCCGTTAAGAACTTTAGGAACATCTTCACGTTTTGCGTAAACACGAAGACCTGGTTTTGATACACGTTTCAAGTTAGTGATAACGCGCTCACCGTTTTGTCCATATTTAAGGAATACACGGATGATACCTTGTTTGTCATCTTCGATAACTTCAACGTTTTTTACAAAACCTTCACGTTTAAGGATTTCAGCAATCCCTTTTTTGATGTTTGAAGCAGGTACTTCTAACACTTCGTGTTTCACTTGGTTAGCGTTACGGATACGTGTTAAAAAGTCTGCAATTGGGTCAGTCATAACCATTTTATCTTTTCTCCTCTTACTAGTAGTTTGAATCAATCACTTGCTAGTTAATCGTGCCCGACCGGGCGGGTTGTCCAACTAGGCTGAATAGCTTAGTTGGACACGAGCTGCAACCTATGTGAAAAAGATAAACTTTCCTAGAATGCAAGCAGTCTTTGTTAGATTTTCTATTTTCACTTTGTATGCTATGCTCTTTGTATCATTTTTTTACCAAGAAGCTTTAACAACACCTGGAATTTGACCTTTGTAGGCCAATTCACGGAAGCAAACACGGCAAAGTTTAAACTTGCGGTAAACTGAATGTGGACGTCCACATTTTTCACAGCGAGTATAAGCTTGTGTAGAGTGTTTTGCAGGACGTTTGTTCTTAGCAATCATAGATTTTTTAGCCAATTTATTTACCCCCTATTATTTTGCAAAAGGCATTCCAAGGCCTTTAAGCAATTCACGTGATTCTTCGTCAGTATTTGCAGTAGTGACGATTACGATATCAAGACCACGCACTTTATCAACATCATCGAAGTTGATTTCTGGGAAGATAAGTTGTTCTTTCACACCAAGAGTGTAGTTACCACGTCCGTCAAATGATTTTGTTGGAACTCCGTGGAAGTCACGAACACGAGGAAGTGAAACGCTAACTAATTTGTCTAGGAACTCGTACATACGTTCGCCACGAAGAGTTACCTTCGCACCGATCGCAACACCTTCACGAAGACGGAAGCCAGCGATTGATTTCTTAGCTTTAGTAATAAGTGGTTTTTGACCAGAGATAAGTGCTAATTCAGCAGCAGCTTTCTCAAGGTTTTTTGCGTTTGATACAGCATCACCAACACCCATGTTAAGAACGATTTTCTCAACTTTTGGCACAGCCATAACTGATGTGTAATTGAATTTCTCTGTCAACGCAGGAATTACTTCGTTAGTATATTTTTCTTTTAAACGATTTGCCATTATGCTTCTCCTTTCCTTCGTGATTAATCAAGCACTTCGCCTGATTTTTTGTTGTAACGTACTTTTTTGCCGTCAACAACTTTATAACCAACACGTCCAGCCACACCGTTTTTATCTAAAACTTGAACGTTAGATACATGGATTGGAGCTTCTTTTTCAACGATAGCACCTTGAGGGTTTTCAGTATTTGGTTTTTGGTGTTTTTTGATCATTCCAACACCTTCAACAACAACTTTGTTAACTTTTGGAAGTGCTTTAAGAACTACGGCTTCAGTGCCTTTATCCTTACCAGCAATTACGCGAACTTTGTCGCCTTTTTTTACAAACATTCTGGGTTTCTCCTATTAATTTCTTACGCCCTAATGGGCACCCTAGGTAAGCCTAGGGGACTTAGTTTGTTTAATTTTAAAAATTAAAGTACTTCTGGTGCAAGTGAAACAATCTTCATGTAGCCACCTTCACGCAATTCACGTGCAACAGGGCCGAAGATACGAGTTCCGCGAGGAGTTTTGTCATCACGGATGATTACAGCAGCGTTGTCGTCAAACTTGATGTATGAACCGTCTGGACGGCGAGCACCAGTTTTTGTACGAACGATAACAGCTTTAACCACGTCACCTTTTTTAACCGCTCCACCAGGAGTAGCTTGTTTGACAGAAGCAACGATTACGTCACCGATGTTAGCGAATTTACGTCCTGAACCACCAAGAACTTTGATAGTCAAGATCTCACGAGCACCGCTATTATCAGCAACTTTCAAGCGAGTTTCTTGTTGAATCATTTCAATTTTCTCCTTTTAGTTTGATTAGATAATAACAGCTTCTTCCACAACTTCTACAAGACGGAAACGTTTTGTAGCTGATAGTGGACGAGTTTCCATGATACGAACGATATCGCCTTCTTTAGCAAGGTTCTTTTCATCATGTGCTTTGTATTTTTTAGAATAGTTGATACGTTTACCATAGACTGGGTGGTTACGTTTTGTTTCAACTACAACAGTGATTGTTTTGTCCATCTTGTCAGATACTACGCGTCCAACAAGGGTTTTACGTTGATTACGTTCCATTATTAGAATTTCTCCTTTCCCAATCTATTATTTCATTTCAGATTGCACAGTTTTAACACGTGCAATTTGTTTTTTAACTTCGTTCAAACGAGCAGTTTGATCAAGTTGACCTGCTGCAGCTTGAAAACGAAGGTCGAAAAGTTCTTTCTTGAGTTCGTTTTCTTTTTTAGCAAGCTCTTCTTGAGACAAGCCACGAAGCTCAGCAACAAACTTTTTGATTTCTTCAAGTTTCATGTCTTCTCCTTATTCTGCTTCACGTTTTACGAATTTACATTTAACTGGTAATTTGTGGCTAGCAAGACGAAGTGCTTCGCGAGCGATTTCTTCAGAAACACCTGCGATTTCAAACATTACTTTACCACGTTTAACTGGTGCTACCCAACCTTCAGGTGCCCCTTTACCAGAACCCATACGAACCCCGATAGCTTTCGCTGTGTAAGATTTGTGAGGGAAAATTTTAATCCAAACTTTACCGCCACGTTTCATGTAACGAGTCATCGCGATACGAGCAGCTTCGATTTGACGGTTAGTGATCCATGAGCTAGTTGCAGCTTGTAGACCATATTCACCAAAATCTACAGTTTTTCCACCTTTTGCTTCACCACGCATTTTCCCACGGAACTCACGACGGTGTTTAACACGTTTAGGTACTAACATTTGTTATTTGCCTCCTTTAGTGTTTTTGCGAGCTGGAAGAACTTCACCACGATAGATCCAAACTTTAACACCAAGTTTACCGTATGTAGTGTCTGCTTCTTCCCAAGCGTAATCGATATCCGCACGAAGGGTATGAAGAGGAACAGTTCCTTCTGAGTAACCTTCTGCACGAGCGATATCAGCACCGTTCAAACGACCTGAAACTTGAGTTTTAATCCCTTTAGCTCCAGCACGCATTGTACGTTGGATTGCTTGTTTTTGAGCACGACGGAAAGCAACACGTTGCTCAAGTTGACGAGCAATGTTTTCACCAACAAGGTGAGCATCAAGATCAGGTTGTTTGATTTCGATGATGTTGATGTGTACTTGTTTTCCAGTTAATTTGTTAAGTTGAGCGCGAAGTGCGTCAACGTTTGCGCCACCTTTACCGATAACCATACCTGGTTTTGCAGTGTGAAGTGAAACAATAACTTTGTTTACAGCGCGTTCAATTTCGATTGTTGAAACTGAAGCTTCTGCCAATTCTTTGTTAATGAATTTACGGATTGCAAGATCTTCATGAAGGTAATCCGCGTATTCTTTTTCAGCATACCATTTCGCATCCCAGTCACGGATGATACCGACACGCATACCAATTGGATGTACTTTTTGACCCACGATTTTACCTCCTTATTTTTCTGATACAACTACTGTTACGTGAGTTGTACGTTTGTTGATTGGTGAAGCTGAACCTTTCGCACGTGGACGGAAACGTTTCATTGTTGGTCCTTCGTTAGCGAATGTTTCAGATACTACCAAGTTAGCTTTTTCCAAACCAAAGTTGTTTTCTGCGTTAGCAATTGCTGAGTTAAGAGTTTTCTCAATAACACGAGCTGCTTTGTTTGGAGTGAATTTTAAGATTGCGATTGCGTCAGCAACTTTCTTACCGCGGATAAGATCAAGTACTAAACGTGTTTTACGAGGTGAAACACGCACTGTACGAGCCATTGCTTTAGCTGAAGTAATTTCTGCCATTGTGTCCTCCTCCTATTAACGACGTGTTTTCTTGTCGTCAGCTGCGTGACCTTTGTAAGTACGAGTTGGTGCAAACTCACCAAGCTTGTGACCTACCATGTCTTCTTGGATGTAAACAGGTACATGTTTACGTCCATCATAAACTGCGATTGTATATCCGATGAAACTTGGGAAAATCGTTGAACGACGTGACCAAGTTTTGATTACTTTTTTCTTTTCGTCGTTTGCTTGAGCTTCAACTTTTTTCATCAAATGCTCATCGACGAAAGGTCCTTTTTTAAGACTACGTCCCATTTTGTAGTTTTCTCCTTTAAATAATGTACCACAGCGGCTTGAGTCCAAGAGCCAGACTCTAAACTCTACCGAGTTGGCGGAATGAATAGCAAAGCTATTGTAACGCTATTTCAGCAAGTTTTAAGCGACTTACTAAAATTATTTTTCGTTACGACGACGAACGATAAGTTTGTCTGATTTAGCTTTCTTGTTACGAGTTTTAAGACCAAGCGCTGGTTTACCCCATGGAGTTGATGGCGCTTTACGTCCAACTGGTGCTTTACCTTCACCACCACCGTGCGGGTGATCGTTAGGGTTCATTACAGAACCACGAACTGTTGGGCGGATACCTTTCCAACGGCTACGTCCTGCTTTACCAATATTAACAAGTGATTGTTGTTCGTTACCAACAGTACCGATAGTTGCACGGCATGTACCAAGAATCATACGAACTTCGCCTGATTGAAGACGAACAAGAACGTATTTACCTTCTTGACCAAGTACTTGAGCAGAAGCTCCAGCTGCACGAACAAGTTCTCCACCTTTACCAGGTTTCAATTCAATGTTGTGAACAACTGTACCGACAGGAATGTTTGCTAATGGAAGTGCGTTACCAACTTTGATATCCGCATCTGGACCAGAAACAATACGTTGACCTACTTCAAGACCTTTAGGTGCAATGATGTAAGCTTTCACACCGTCAGTATAATGTACAAGTGCGATGTTTGCAGTACGGTTTGGATCGTATTCGATTGTTTTAACAACTGCTTCAACACCGTCTTTGTTACGTTTGAAGTCAATCAAACGATAATGACGTTTGTGTCCACCACCTTGGTGACGAACTGTGATGCGACCATTGTTGTTACGACCAGCTTTGCTCTTAAGAGAAACAAGCAATGATTTCTCAGGCGTGCTTGTTGTGATTTCTGCGAAATCCAAAGAAGTCATGTTACGACGGCCATTTGTCGTTGGTTTATAAACTTTAATACCCACGTTATTTCCTCCTTAGATTATTCAGCTTCAGCTGCGAACAACTCGATTGCTTTAGAATCAGCTGTAAGAGTGATGATAGCTTTTTTAGTTTTTGAAGTGAAACCTGTGTAACGACCAACGCGTTTTGCTTTTGGTTTAACGTTAACAGTGTTTACACTTGCAACTTTAACTCCGTCAAAGGCAGCTTCAACAGCTTGTTTGATCAAAAGTTTGTGTGCACGAGTATCAACTTCGAAAGTGTATTTGCCTGCTTCAAGAGCAATCATTGACTTCTCAGTGATAACTGGTTTTTTGATTACGTCGTACAAATTCATTATGCAAGAACCTCCTCAATTGTAGAGATTGCTTCTTTAGTAACAAGAAGTTTGTCTGCGTTCACGATATCAAGAACACTTGCAGTTGCTGCAGTTGCAACAGTTACGTTTGGAAGGTTACGTGCAGAAAGTGCTGCAAATTCATTTCCTTCTTCAACAAGAACAAGTACTTTTGTATCAATGCTAAGAGCTGAAAGCACTTTTGCAAATTCAGCAGTTTTTGGTGCTGCAAATGAAAGGCCTTCTACAGCTACAAATTTATCTTCAGCAACTTTTGCTGAGTAAACTGATTTCAACGCAAGGCGACGAACTTTTTGTGGAAGTTTGTATCCGTATGAACGTGGAGTTGGTCCGAAGACAACACCACCACCACGCCATTGTGGTGAGCGGATAGAACCTTGACGAGCACGCCCAGTTCCTTTTTGACGCCATGGTTTACGTCCACCACCTGATACTGCTGAACGGTTTTTAACCGCATGAGTACCTTGGCGAAGGCTAGCGCGTTGGCTAATTACAACATCAAAAACAACTGATTCGTTTGGTTCGATACCGAAGATAGCGTCGTTTAATTCAACTGAGCTAACTTCTTTACCAGTTTGGTCAAATAGTTTTACGTTTGCCATTTTAACTGTTTTCTCCTTTCTTATTATTTAGCAGCTTTAACTGCTGACTTGATAGTGATAAGAGATTTCTTAGCACCTGGTACGTTACCTTTAACAAGGATAACGTTCTTTTCTGGGATAACTTGTACAATTTCAAGGTTTTGAACTGTTACACGGTTACCACCCATACGTCCTGCCAAGCGTTTGTTTTTGAAAACGCGGTTAGGCGCAACAGGTCCCATAGAACCTGGGCGACGATGGTAACGAGAACCGTGAGCCATAGGACCACGTGATTGACCATGGCGTTTGATAACACCTTGGAAACCTTTACCTTTTGATGTCCCTGTGACGTCAACAACATCACCAGCTTCAAATTGTTCTACAGATAATTCTGCACCAACTTCTAAGCCTTCAATGTTTTTGAATTCACGAATGAAGCGCTTAGGAGCTGTGTTTGCTTTTGCAACATGGCCTTTGGCAGGTTTGTTACTCAAGACTTCACGTTTGTCATCAAAACCAACCTGAACTGCTTCGTAACCGTCTGTTTCAACAGTTTTAACTTGAAGCACAACGTTTGGAGTTGCTTCAATGACAGTAACAGGGATGAATTCGCCTGATTCAGTGAAGATTTGAGTCATTCCCACTTTTTTCCCTAAGATTCCTTTTGTCATGAGAAAATATTTCCTTTTCTTAATAATATTTCAAAAAGTTTTTTATGAGCGTTTTTCATGCTCAAAAAAGTTTTTTACGAGCGTTTTTTGTGCTCAGAAATCAAATTAAAGTTTGATTTCTACGTTAACACCACTTGGAAGATCCAATTTCATAAGAGCGTCAACAGTCTTTTGAGTTGGGTTCACGATGTCGATAAGACGTTTGTGTGTACGCATTTCAAATTGTTCGCGAGAATCTTTGTATTTGTGAGTCGCACGAATAATTGTATAAAGACTACGTTCTGTTGGAAGTGGAACTGGTCCAGCTACAGTAGCACCTGTACGTGTTGCAGTTTCAACGATTTTTTCTGCCGCTGTGTCAAGTGTACGGTGTTCGTACGCTTTCAAACGGATACGGATTTTTTTGTTTGCCATCTTTTCTCCTCTCGTCTATTTACGATAATAGGCTAGCTCCTCGAGAAAACCGACACCTGTTGCGTGGCAATGCAACCGAGTGTGTCGCAACCTCTCGTATCATAGCTAAAGCTGTATTTTTACAGCACCATAATATAATAACAGAATCACTCATTCAATGCAAGCTTTTTAGGCATATTTTTTAAAAAAAGATTGCCTTCGCAAGTTGTCAAGTCAAGTGCAACCAGTTCATAGATAACTAGAGTTCCAGAGGTTAAGTTGTTCGGGCTAGCTCAAACAGGAATGTTGAGGATTGATATTGAAGAAGTCGTCTTGGGCGCTCATTGATGACTGTAAGATAATTGTCAAGTTCTTCAGAGGTTAGTGGATTAAGTGAGATTCCTTTAGGGACATATTCTCTGAGGAGGCCATTGAAGTTCTCGTTTGTTCCTCTCTCATGTGAAGAATAGGGATGTGCAAAGTAAACGTCAACAGCTTCTAAGGTTGAGAGTAAACTAAACTCAGAACCATTATCCGCTGTGATGGATGCAATAGGATACTGACTGATGAGATGCGTGACAGCGCGGTTAATGGTTTGGGACTGCTTGTCTTCTAGCTTAACTCCTAGTGCATAGCGTGTCTGGCGCTCTACCAAAGTCAACATAACAGCTTCACCTTTGGTTTTCTTGCCGAGAATCAAATCAATCTCCCAATGCCCAAATTCAGAACGATCATTAATATATTCTGGACGTTCTTCGATAGATTTACCTAAAGTCTTCTTATTCGTCTTCATGACTTTCTTAGAACGTTTTCTGATACTAACCATCTTAGGCAAATCGATTGGTTTAATAGCTAACAACCCCTCTTTGATATAACGATAAATCGTTTTGGTATAGGGGACGACTTCTTCAGGATGGTTTACTTTGTAAGTCTGAACAAAACTATCCACACTATGGAGACGAATGTTAGCCGTCAAGGCAGATTCTAATTGTGCAATGAACCTAGTGGAGCAGCCATTCAATTTGAGGTAAGAACTCTTTTGACGATTGGTTTCATAGACACGTTGTCCACTATCAGCAAAATAGGCGTTGAAGAAGGTTTGTTTTCCATTCTTATCCTTTACCTGTTCTACTGAACAACGTTTTATTTCTCGGCAGATTGTAGAACAGTGACAACCCAGGAGTCGAGCAATATCAACGGGTTGCTCTCTCATTTTAGGATAAGCAGCAATTTCACCCCGTTCTGTGGCTGAAAGATGAGAATAGGAGGATTTTCTGGTAGAATTAATATTAGACATGTTCATCTGCTTTCCATACTGAATTGGGGAATTCTAGTATATCAGACAAACATGTCTTTTTTGTTGCACTTCATTTTACAACGCGGGATTATTTTTTCTTTCGAAAACTTCTAAAATGAACTTAGCCACTTTTTAGGTATGAAAAAAGCACCTCTAAGAGGTATACTTGTAGTTCACCACAAACACAAGGAAACTCAAAAAGATGCAAGATTATTATACACCAAAAGGCAAACAATTGACAATCCATGAGCGTCAGCAAATTCAACGCTGGAAGCTGGAAGGTCGCTCTAATCGTGAAATTGCTCGCTTACTAGGTAAGGCTCCCCAGACCATTCATAATGAAATCAAGCGAGGATTGGTTAGGCAACAGGTTCGTAAAGGAAAGTTTGAAGCCGTTTATTCTGCTCAACATGCTCAGTTGGTCTATCAAGAAAATCGCAAGCGTTCTGTTAGACCCATTAGACAGCGTAAGCAAGATAGGGAGGCTATTGAACACTACATGCGTCAGAACTATTCCCCTGAGATGATAGTTAAAGCTAAGGGAGTTCAAGTCCCTGTATCTACCATCTATTACTGGATTCATCATGGGAAATTAAGTCTTGGTAAGGAGGCTATGCTTTATCCGAGAAAGGCTAAGCAGGCTAGAAAACATGCCAGTCCTTATTTTAAACCCGCAGGAAAGAGTATTGAACAACGCCCAGATAGCATTAACCAACGTCTTGAAGCTGGGCATTATGAGATTGATACAGTCATTCTGACGAGGGCTAAAAATCAATGCTTACTCACCCTAACGGACAGGAAAACACGTCATCAGCTGATTCGATTAATACCGGATAAGTCTGCTCAAGCCGTCAATAAAGCTCTTACGGGGATTCTAAAAGACTACACCGTCAACTCTATCACAGCAGACAACGGGACAGAATTTTCTCGCTTATCAGATGTCTTTCCAGCAAGTGACATCTACTATGCCCATCCCTATGCGTCATGGGAGAGAGGCACTAACGAAAACCATAATCGCCTGATTCGCAGATGGCTCCCTAAAGGTACCAAAACAACGACCCCTAAAGAAGTCGCTGCTATTGAACATTGGATCAATCATTATCCTAAACGACTCTTCAACTACAAGTCGCTAGTAGAAATGTTAAAACTGGCTAACTTCAACTTGAAATTTAGCGCCTTTCTAGTGAAAAGCAATCTGCTGGTATTTCTTAAATTGTCTCGATAAAATCAGCCATCTAGCAGAATTGTCTAAAACAGTTGCTACCCAAACTCCCATCAACCCCATTTGGCAGACAACTCCAAGAAGATAACCAAGAACAATACGAATCAACCACATTCCTATAGTGGTTGCGTAAAAAGGAAGTTGAGGTCTTCCAATCCCCTGCCAAGCAGCCGTGTAAACTAAAGTCCCCGCTGTTGCAGGAGCTCCTAATAGTGAAAAAAGAAGGACAATCATGGCCGAGTCACGAGCATGAGGATTTTGAGTGAACATATTCAATAAGAGGGGACCGAGCAAATAGGTTAGAATTCCCATGGTGAACATCATCAGAGTTGATAAAAGAAACGATTCTCTAATCGTACATCTAATATCTGCTCCTTTTCCACTTCCTAATTGACCAGCGACTAGAATGACCGTAGCCGTTGACATAGCAAGCCCAGGCATGTAATTAAACTGAGTTAGTGCTTCTCCAATTGCATTTCCTGCTAAAACGGTTGTTCCAAAGTGTACAATAATAATCGTAATCAGAACATCTCCTGCCCTCATCATCAAACGTTCACCGGCAGTAGGTAAGGAGAGATTAAAAATCGTTTTATCTATAGGTCTCGCCAATCGTCTCACAACGCTTTTTATAGGAACAAAGCGACAAAGCAAAAGTACACCTACTAAACGAGATAGAACAGTTGCCCAGGCAACCCCCGCAAGTCCGAAGCCCCAAACGTAGATGGATAAAGCAGAGAAAACAGCATTCAGCAGATTTATTAAAAAACTAACTTGCATAGGGATACGAGGCTTTCCTTGAGCACGAACAATAGCTCCTAAAATTGTCAAAAGCCCTAAACTCACAATCATACCGCCAACAATCGCTAAATACTGGCTTCCAATTAGGGTGAGGCTATCATCAGCTCCTAACACTTTTAAAATCTGTCGGCGACCAAGGACTGAGAAAAGCCCAAGAAGGATAGATACCCCTAAGGTTAGTCGGAGGGCATCAGCGATATCATTTAACTGTTTGTTTTGATTGTGTTCTCCAATACTTCGAGCAATCAAGCTAGATATAGCAGCTCCTAGAGCAATATAAAGAGCTTGATAAATAGTAATAATATTATTGGCTATGGAAACACCTGAAACTGCCACTAAGCCAATTTGAGCGACAAGGTAGTTATCAACCATCCCCATTACCATTTGTAAAATATTTTCTGCCATTGAAGGCAAAGCCAAAGAAAGCAATTTTCTTCTATTATATGTCATTTATCATTTCCAAACTAAAGGAGCCTTGTCGGCTCCGTTTTACAGACCAAGATAATTTTCAACAGCTGTCTGCATATCTGCCGTTTTCACAAGCAGACGGTGCCGAACCCTTGCGTTTTGCAATCCTATCACAGCTTTTGGTTGTACCACGTGAGAAAGCTGCTTAAGTTGACTCACTGCTTCAAAGTCATCGGCGACCGGTTCTCCAGTAATTGCTTCTACTACAACACCCGGAAATTTATAAGGACTGGCTGTTGAGGCAATGAGTGTCGGTGTGTCATCCCCTGTCTCGTGACGATAATTTTGATAAACTGCCGAAGCAACTGCGGTATGAGGATCCATAACATAATCGTCTAACTCAAATACTCGTTTAATTTCAGCCGCTGTTTCTGCTTCTGTGGCAAAACCAGCAACAAACTGAGAAAAAATAGCCTCATCACTATCTTGTAATTCGTAGGATCCATTTCTTGTTAGAGCATCCATTAAACATTTGGTTTTTTCAGCATTATCCCCTACTAAATGGAAAACAAGACGTTCTAAATTAGATGATACCAAAATATCCATAGAAGGACTTGTTGTGATTTTGAAGGGCCGTTTTTTATCATAGATACCACTGGTAAAGAAATCCGTTAAGACCCTGTTCTCATTAGAAGCACAAATAAATGTTGCTACAGGTAGACCAATTTTCTTGGCATAATAAGCAGCTAAAATATTCCCAAAATTACCAGTAGGAACCGTAATATTAATGTTTTGACCTGCTTCAATCTGACCAGCTTTAACCAATTGAGCATAAGCATAAATATAATAAACCACTTGTGGAATAAGACGACCAATATTCATGGAGTTTGCAGATGAGAGTTGCATCCCGCGAGCTGCTAATTTCTGAGCCAAGTCAGGGTCATTAAACATACGTTTCACATCTGTTTGAGCATCATCAAAATTCCCCTCAATGGCAACAACGTGAGTATTTTCTCCAACTTGAGTTGTCATTTGTAATTCTTGAATCTTACTAACACCTGCGTGAGGATAAAAAACAATAATTTCTGTTCCAGGAACATCTGCAAAACCTGCCATAGCAGCTTTACCTGTATCTCCAGAAGTAGCTGTTAAAATCACAATTTTCTGTTCCACGCCTTGCTTTTTAGCTGCAGTGGTCAAAAGATAAGGCAAAATAGACAGAGCCATATCTTTGAAAGCAATCGTTGTTCCGTGAAACAATTCCAAGTGATGAGAGTCTGTTAGAGAAACTACTGGTGCAATAAGAGAGGTGTCAAATTTATCACCATAAGCTGAGCTGATACAGTACTCAATTTCATCTTCAGTAAAATCATCAAAAAAAGCGGATAGCACTAGCTTGGCAATGGCTTGATAACTTTCATCTTTAAGCTTGTTAAATGACAATGCTAACTTAGGAAAACTAACAGGTGTAAATAATCCTCCATCTGCAGCTAAACCTTGCAAAATAGCTTGACTTGCCGTCACTTTATTCTCTTGATCTCGTGTTGATTGGTACATCATCGGCATCGCTCTACCCTACCTATCTTTATTTTTTCCATTATATAATATATTCTCCATTTTTAAAACTTCTAAAAAATAAAAAAGCATTCTCAAGTAGAGAGAAGCTCTCTTACTCAAGAATGCTACTGCATGGTACAATTTAAGAATTACTCCAGCAAACGAAGCCATTGCTAGATAATACTTCATATTTTAGTCTCTTAGCGAGTAAAATCCAAAACTTTGCGTCCTTGAATCAAGCCACGTTCCATTTCATCAAAGACATCTGGAGCAGTATCAACTGGAACTTTTTCGACAACCGGAACAACCAGACCTTCTGCACCAAAGGCAAAGGCTTCTTCCAAGTCTTTACGTGTCCCTACAAGTGATCCGACCACTTTGATACCATCTAAAACAGTTTTTACGATAGACAGTTCCATGTATTCTGATGGAAGGCCTACAGCTACAACAGTTCCTCCTGCACGGACGCTATCAATCGCTTGGTTAAAGGCAACTTTGGAAACAGCTGTTACAACGACACCATGGGCTCCACCTGTTTTTTCCTGAATATAACCTGGAACATCTTCAATTTCTTTACCATTAACCACAATATCAGCGCCGACTTCTTTAGCCAACTCTAGTTTATCATTGTTGATATCGACTGCGACAACATGAGCATTAAAGACTTTCTTAGCGTATTGAACAGCTAGGTTTCCAAGACCCCCAGCACCAAAAATAACAATCCATTGACCTGGAGCAGCACCCGCTTCTTTGATAGCTTTATAAGTAGTGACACCCGCACATGTGATTGATGAAGCTTGGGCAGGATCAAGTCCTTCAGGGACTTTTACAGCGTAATCAGCTGTTACGACAGCATATTCGCTCATTCCTCCATCAACGCTGTAACCTGCATTTTTAACAGAACGGCAGAGAGTTTCACGACCAGTCGTACAATATTCACAATGGCCACAACCCTCAAAGAACCAAGCAATAGAGACACGATCACCAACTTGTAATGAGGTTACACCTTCACCAATTTCTTCGACGATACCAATGCCTTCATGGCCTAGAATACGCCCAGGAACTTGTCCAAAATCGCCATGCGCTACGTGCAAATCTGTATGGCAAACACCACAGTATTCGACTTTAACAAGTGCTTCTCCGTGCCCAATTGATGGCATTTCATGATCAACAACTTCAACACCTGTACTAGCTTCATTAACAACTACGGCTTTCATATAAGTCCTCCATATTTTAATGTTTAATTGTTACTTCTGTAACCGTTTACAATTAAAATTGTATATCTTTTCACAATTATTGTCAACTCATTTTCGAAAGTTTTCTGAAAATTAAGTTAACTAGTTAAGTTGTTGAAACCTCTCTTTGATTATTATAAGCAAAATCCTTTCTTCCTTTTAGAGGGGATTTTGGGTATGTTGTATTCAACTCAATACACGAAATACACGAAAAAAACGACCTCTTATGGTTCTAGTCATAAGAGGTCGTTGCATCACAACACTTTAAAAGAGATTATTTACGGCGTCCTGGGCGCTCTGCGTAACCATAGTAAGCATCTTCAATGATTTCTTGCATATGGTCAACCATTGGTAAGCGTGGGTTAGCAGGCGAACATTGGTCTTCATAAGCAAGGTAAGCCAAGGCACGTGAATGTTCTTTCCACTCGTTCTCATCAATTCCTTGATCTTTGAAGTTCATCTTAATGCCAACACGGCAACCAAGGTCATAAACAGCTTTCGCATAAGACTCAACGGCTTCTTCTGGTGTTGAAGCTGGAAGTCCTAACAATTTCGCAATGTCTTGGTATTTTTCATCCGCACGGTAGTAATTGTACTTAGGCCATGTTGCAGTCTTAGCTGGACGTGTACCGTTGTAACGGATAACGTATGGAAGCAAGATTGCATTGGTACGACCATGAACAGTGTGGAATTGTGCACCAATCTTATGTGCCATTGAGTGAGAAATACCTAGAAAAGCATTGGCAAATGCCATACCTGCCATTGTTGAAGCATTATGCATTTTTTCACGTGACTCAAAGTCAGCTTCTTTAACAGATTTTTCAAGAGTTTCAAAGACAATCTTAATTGCTTGAAGCGCCAAACCATCTGTAAAGTCGTTAGCCATTTGAGATACATAAGCTTCTGTGGCGTGTGTCAAAACGTCCATACCAGTATCTGCAGCAATAAAGCCTGGAACTGTCAATACCAAAGCTGGGTCAACAATTGCCACAGTTGGTGTCAATGAGTAGTCAGCAATTGGGTACTTACGGTTGTTAGCCTTGTCTGAAATAACAGCAAATGGTGTTACCTCTGAACCTGTACCAGATGTAGTTGGAATGGCAATGAATTTTGTTTTCTTACCAAGTTCTGGGAATTTGAAAGCACGTTTACGAATATCCATGAATTTTTGGACAAGGTCATGGAAATCAACTTCTGGTTGCTCGTAGAATAACCACATTACTTTGGCAGCATCCATTGGAGAACCACCCCCAAGGGCAATAATGGTATCTGGTTTGAAGGTACGCATTAATTCAGTACCTTTCATAACTGTTGTAATATCTGGATCTGGTTCAACATCTGCAAAGATTTGGTAAACCACTTTATTACGACGAAGGTCCAATTGTTCAATGATACGATCCAAGAAGCCAAGTTCAACCATGGCATGGTCAGTAACAATCATCACGCGTTCAACGTCACGGCATTTTTGAAGGTATTGAATTGAATCACGTTCGAAGTATGTTTTTGAAGGGACTTTAAACCATTGCATATTATTTCTACGTCTTCCTACTTTTTTGATGTTCAAGAGATTAACAGCACTAACGTTATCACCAACTGAGTTGCGGCCATAAGAACCACATCCTAAGGTCAATGATGGTAAGAAAGCATTGTAAACATCACCGATACCACCAAATGTAGAAGGTGAATTCCAGATGACACGGATAGCACGAATTCTAGTACCAAATTCTTTTGCCAACTCTGCATCTGCTGTATGAATGGCAGCTGAGTGACCAAGTCCATTAAATTCAACCATTTGACGAGCTTTTTCAACACCGTCTTCACGTGATTCAGATTTCAAGACAGCAATGACTGGAGATAATTTTTCACGTGTTAAAGGTTCATTTTCTGAAACTTCTTTACATTCTGCAGCAAGAATATTGGTTCCTTCTGGAACAGTAAATCCAGCTTGTTCTGCAATCCAAGTAGCTGGTTTCCCAACAATGTTTGGATTCAATTTAGCGCCAGCACAGTTTTTACTGTTAGCTTTTGCACCAAAACAGAATTCTTCAAGAAGGGCTTTTTCTTTTTTATTTACAAAATAAGTATGGTAAGATTTGAACTCTGCAACAAAATCGTCATAGATTTCTTTGTCCACGATAACAGCTTGTTCAGATGCACAGACCATACCGTTGTCAAATGATTTTGACATAACAATATCATGAGCTGCTTGGCGGATGTTAGCAGATTTTTCCACATAGGCTGGAACATTACCTGCACCTACCCCAAGAGCAGGTTTTCCACATGAGTAAGCTGCTTTAACCATAGCATTTCCACCTGTAGCAAGGATGGTTGCAATGCCATCATGATTCATCAAAGCATTTGTTGCTTCAAGTGATGGTGTTTCAACCCACTGAACACAGTTCTCAGGAGCACCAGCGGCGATAGCAGCGTCTCTAACAATCCGAGCGGCATGTGCTGATGATTCTTGAGCAGATGGGTGGAAAGCAAAAATGATTGGATTACGTGTTTTTAACGAAATCAAAGATTTAAAGATAGCTGTTGAAGTCGGGTTAGTTGTTGGCGTAATCCCACAGATAACACCCACCGGCTCAGCAATCAACGTCAAACCTGTCACGTCATCTTCTTCAATAATCCCTACTGTTTTTTGATGGCGCATGTTATTAACCACATGCTCACAAGCAAATAGATTTTTTGTTGCTTTATCTTCAAAGACACCACGACCTGTTTCTTCGTAAGCATGTTTAGCAAGTTCTCCGTGTGCATCCAAGGCAGCAACAGAAGCTTTTGCTACGATATAGTCAACTTGTTCTTGGCCAAGCTTACGCATCTCTTCAAGAGCAGCTAAACCTTTTTGAACAAGAGTATCAATTGTCGCAGAAACAGAGGTTGTTTCAACAGTGTTATGTCCTTCAGTCATTTGAGACTCCTTTATCTTGTTAAAAGTTTCACAATTTTATTTACAAAATTATTATAACACTTTTTGAAAATTTGTAAATCATTTCACAAGATTTTTGTGAAGTTTTTTTCAAAGTCTTTCTGAAACCCTTTGATAGCGCGCTTTTTTACACTTGCTTTTTTCAGAAATAAAATCTCAATTAGGACGACAATTTCTGAAAGCGTTTTCTTGCACAACTTTGAGTTACTACTTCCCTATGAGATCAAAAAAATATTTCATTCTCACAAAAAGCCAGAGCAAATCAACTCCGGCTTTTCTTAGTAAAATAATCTGCAAGCATTTTATTTAGCGGCTTTTTTAGCAGCTTGTTCAATGGCTTTTTGGATAGTAGAAACGTATAACTCAGCCCCTTGACTGTCTTCACTGTAATGCACACCATCACTGCCATACCAGATATCTGGGTTATCGGTAGCAACCTTGTACCAGTCTGCTATCGTCACGTACTTATATTTTTTAGGGAGCTTAATAGCATAATCTCTGGCCTCAGCTACTTGAGCTGCATTTTTAGCATTATACGGAGAAACTAAAACCAAGCGATGTCCCTTAGGTAAAGCTTCAATAAACGATTGAACGTCTTGACCATAGTTATCGAGTGAATTGACCCCAACTGCTAAAACAACTGTCTTAGATAAAGAGTTAGAGTTAATTTGATTAGTAAATAACTCAAATGCTTCCGAAAAATTACGACTTACCGCGGCATCTAGCTGAGCCTGTGGCATGAGTTTTGAGAAAGCCGCACTGGATCTAAGAGCAACAGAGTCACCGATAATGCTCACATCACTTAAAGCATTTGCATCTCCTGCTGCTAGTGTATGTGTTCGTTCAATATTATTTTGTGCCTGTTGCAAAGAACTTACCAATAGCTGACGTTCAAATTTGCCCACTTTTGGAGCTGCAACACAGGTGCCCAAAGCCAGGAAGGCTAAGGCCAATGATACTCCTGAAATCCACTTATAATAGGGAGACAAATCAATTTCCAAACCAAGCAAGTTAGGTTTCTTACCTTGAATCAAAGGTTCCACAATATAATAAGACATGGTAGCAAACAAGACCGAAAAGAAAGTGGTCAGAATAACCGCCAAGACATTTGACATCAATTGGGTAAAAATAATATAAAATGGCCAGTGGAAAAGGTAAATACCGTAGCTGATATCAGCCAAATACGTTACTACTTTAGGCTCTTGCCAGTCTGGCGTCTGTTCGTGAAGCACACGCGCAGCGTAAATCATAACCGATGCAAATAAACTAGCTAATGCAAAGCCAAATAAATAAGTCACAATATGATTAAAATTCAAGGTAATGGTCAATAAGAGTAAAAGGGCAAAAGCACCAACCATCACAGCAATCACTTGCTGACGCGACCACAACCGAACATTTTTTTGAAAACGAACGGTCGTTTCCTTGATACCTGTCATCGTCGCAAACATCGCTCCCAAAAAGAAAGGGAAACTATGTGAGAAGCTCGAAAAATAAATCAATGATACATTAGAAGTCACAAAAGCTCTGATAAACATGCTCAAAAAGCTGACTGTAAAAACTCCTGATGATATTAAAAAGAGAAGGCCTCTCAGCTTCTTATGACTATCCTGACGCTTAGCTAACAACCAAATCAACACTCCCCAAATCAAATAAAAATGGACTTCAATGGCTAAACTCCACGTGTGAACAAAGAGATGAGGGATAAATTGACTTTCGTAACTGCTTCCTGTTAATATCTCATAAATATTAGTTGTGAACCCTAGAACAGCTGCAATCTGACTTCCTAAATTAGCAATAAAATCGCTTTTAACTAAAAAAGTAAAAGGGATAGTCAATAAAATCATTAAAACGAGCGGAGGAACAATACGATAAAACCGCCTTCTTAGGAAACCAATAATATCTATGCTTTCTTTTTTGGTGTATTCATCTATCAAGAGAGCTGTGATTAGATAGCCTGAAAAAGTGAAGAAAATATCAACTCCTATAAAGCCTCCTGGAAATGTGTTTTTAAAAAAGTGATAGAGTAAGACCAGCAAAAGCCCTGTTACCCTAACAAACGAAAACCATTTTATTCTCATTTTTGAAATATCCCCTGTTTGAAGGTTCCTTTATAAACCTTCGCATTTTTTGCCTTTAGCACACCTTTACCATCTGCTTGACCTTTATGAAACTGACCTTTATAAGACCAGCCTGTTTTAGCTGTAAAAGTTCCCTCTCCCTCAAAAACACCATTTTTGAAGGTCCCAACATAAGTATCCCCATTGGGATAAATCAACTTACCTTTGCCATTCATCTTATGGTTGACAACATAACCTGTATACCGCATTTTTCCCTGTTCGTAGGTCAGACTAGTTTGATGTGTTAGCCTCACTCCAAAAACCGAAAGGGCACAAACCAAAATAACAATGACTGAGAAAATTTCAAGCTTGGCTCGTGTGATATTCCATTTTTTAATCATACTTTGTATATTTGTCATTCCTACTACTCATTTTCTAAGTTGACTACTAGTCAACCCCTAATTCCTTTAACCACTTCTGACAACCTTGGGTTACTAATCGATAGGTTTCTTCAAAATCGCCTGTGTACCAAGGATCAGGGACGCCACCCTCTCTAAAAAGTTTAATTTTAGCATCCCACTGATGGTGTGACATATCCCTAAGATCTTTAACATTTTGGCTATCCATACCAATAATCACATCAAAAGCCTCAAAATCAGCTACTGTGATTTGCTGAGCACGTTTTGCCACGTCATAGTCAATCTGATAAGCCTTCAAAATGGATTGCGTGCCCGGATGAATAGGATTGCCCTGCTCCCAACTTGAGGTCGCTCGACTCTCCACGAAAACAGTATCAGATGACACCAAACTTTTCATGACAAATTCAGCCATAGGGCTTCGACAAATATTCCCAAGACAAACAAAACATACTTTTTTCATGAAAAACTCCTTTGGACTATTATATCAAATTTCTCACCTCTATCGGAGAAATAGAGATAATAATTTTAGGCCTTCACACAAAAAATCTGAACACTAAGAACAGGTTCAGATGATGATTCCTTAATACAAACGGATTACTTAGACGGATATGGATAACCAAGATGACGATAGGCTTTTTCCGTCGCCACACGACCAGTTCGTGTACGCATTAGAAATCCTTTTTGAATCAGATAAGGTTCGTACATGTCTTCAACTGTATCACGTTCTTCTGCAATATTAACTGATAAAGTGCCTAACCCAACAGGTCCACCCTGATACATTTCAATCATGGTGCGTAAAATCTTCTGATCTACATAATCAAGACCTTCTCGATCAACATCAAGCATGGTTAGGGCTTTGTCTGTAATCTGAGCCGTGATGACGCCATCTCCAACAATCTGAGCATAATCACGTACCCGCTTTAACAATCTATTAGCAATACGCGGTGTTCCCCGACTACGGCAAGCTAACTCTTGAGCCGCTTCGTGAACAATTTCCATGTCAAAAATATCGGCTGTTCGTTCGACAATTTCAGTCAAATCAGCTTCCTGATAATACTCCATGTGTCCAGTAATGCCAAATCGAGCTCGCAAAGGATTTGATAACATCCCAGCTCGTGTTGTAGCTCCAATCAATGTAAAAGGTGGCAAATCCAAATGAACACTTCGACTAGTGTCCCCAGCACCAATCATAATGTCGATGTAAAAATCTTCCATAGCACTGTACAATACTTCTTCGACTGCCATAGGCAGACGATGAATTTCATCAATAAAGAGCACATCTCCTGGTTCCAGATCATTCAAAATAGCTACCAAATCACCAGCCTTCTCAATCGCTGGTCCTGAAGTTTGCTTCAAGTTAACCCCTAATTCATTAGCAATCACAAATGCCATTGTGGTTTTCCCTAAACCTGGAGGGCCAAACAACAACACATGATCTAAAGATTCATCACGGAGCTTAGCCGCTTCAATAAAAATGGTTAATTGTTCCTTAACCTTATCTTGCCCAATGTACTCACGTAAATACTGCGGACGAAGCGTTCGCTCAACAAGTTCTTCATCCCCCATTACATCATTATCTAAAATTCTAGCCATAATAGTATTATAACACAAAGTAGGAGAGGGGGAGTGAGGAAGAATTGTGGTTTACAAACGCCACCAATCCACTTGACTTATCATCTGAGCTGCTTTAAATGCTAACATAGCAGTAAGTATAAAATAGTAGTGATATCTTTTGAACATAGGTCAAAACTCCTTCAATTAATTTTTTAGGTTATGAAAGAATTATAACTCACTTCTATTTCTAGAAAAATGACATTCATGTCCTGTTAATAAGCACAAATATCTTTCTCCCATTCTTTGATTAATTGCTCTTCCAAATACTTGTCTCCTGTTATTTGCGCAAACAGACACGCCTTTGTATATGATTCCTCTGCTTGTTTTCTGTTCTTTTGTTTTATTAAAAAGTACTTCCATTCTATTAATTTTAGTATAGGCATTCTATTCCAATCCTGGATTTTTGCCATGATTTTTTGACTTATAGCAATCGTCTTTTCTAGATTATCTAGTTTATTAGTTTTAATACTTAAAGAAGAAATATCAATAATAATTTTATTAACTATGAACAGTTCGTCTAATTCAAAGTCATCGAATTGTTTTAACAGGTTATCTAACAAAGAATCATAAAAAACCTTATCAGAATATTCTCCATACATCCCTTCAATATCGAGATAAGCCAGATAGAGTTCAATAAGTATCAAGTCGTTTTGTTTAAAACGTAGTTTAACTTTGGTTTGTTTAAAATATTCCTGCAATAATTCGACACCAAAATTGATGTTTTCACTTAATAAAGTGTCTAGCGTAGCCTGTAAACATTCTATAATCAATTGTTCCTCCTCGGGCAATTGATCATAATAGTTTTCAAATATCTCATCAAACTGAGACTCCCGGACCTGTAATTTGCGATCGTCCATATAAGTCGGAGTCCTTAAAATGAGATATTTTAACTCTTTATATCGTTTAGGGAGTTCTAGGTTAGCGCCATCCGTCAAATAACCGACACTGACCTCTAAGGCTTTCGCAATAAAAATAACCTTCGCTAAACTTGGTATAGATTGACCTAGCTCTATCCTCGCCAACTGGCGAACAGACAATTCTGCCTCATCTCCACACAATTCCTCTCGACTAATCCCTTTCTCAAGTCTTAATCCTCTCACTTTTTCACCAAAATGCTCTAACATGCTTTCTCTCTTCCAAAGCTATTTTCTTTATTATATCACATCATTTAATAAAAAACTAATTTTTATGAGTTTTTTGCAACTTTTGTTCGCTTTTTAAACAAAAAAAGAAGGCTTAGACCTTCTTTCATTAATATTTTCTTTTTAAAGTCCTAATCGTTCAAAGATGTCATCAACACGTTGTGTGTAATAAACAGGGTTGAAGAGTTCGTCAATTTCTTCTTGGGTTAGACGAGAAGTCACTTCTTCATCAGCTTCTAAAAGTGGTTTAAAGTCCACTTGGTTATCCCATGAGTAAGCTGTTTTTGGTTGAACCAAGTCATAGGCACCTTCACGGGTCATACCTTTTTCAATCAATTTAAGCATCACGCGTTGGCTGAAAATAAGACCAAAGGTAGAACCCATGTTGCGGATCATATTTTCAGGGAAGACCGTTAAGTTTTTAACGATATTGCCAAAGCGGTTAAGCATGTAGTTAATCAGAATGGTTGTATCTGGAGTAATAATCCGTTCTGCGGAAGAATGAGAAATATCACGTTCATGCCATAAAGGAACATTTTCATAAGCAGTAATCATATGACCACGGATAACACGCGCCAAACCAGTCATGTTTTCAGAACCGATTGGGTTACGTTTATGTGGCATAGCTGAGCTACCTTTTTGCCCTTTAGCAAAGAACTCTTCCACTTCACGTTGTTCAGATTTTTGCAAACCACGGATTTCAGTCGCCATGCGTTCAATAGAAGTTGCGATGCTTGCTAGAACCGCAAAGTATTCGGCATGTAGATCACGAGGTAGGACCTGTGTCGAAATTTCTTGGGGGCGGATGCCAAGCTTACCGCAAACATATTCTTCCACAAATGGAGGGATATTGGCAAAATTGCCTACCGCGCCAGAGATTTTACCAGCCTCAACCCCAGCAGCAGCGCGCTCGAAACGCTCTTGATTCCGTTTCATCTCGCTGTACCAAGTTGCCAGTTTAAGACCAAAAGTCGTTGGTTCCGCATGAACACCGTGCGTACGCCCCATCATAATGGTCATTTTGTGCTCACGCGCCTTATCAGCCACGATTTGCGTAAAGTTCTCAAGGTCGCGACGAATAATATCGTTAGCCTGTTTGTAAAGGTAACCATAAGCCGTATCAACAACATCCGTTGACGTTAAACCATAGTGAACCCACTTACGCTCATCACCAAGTGTTTCGGAAACCGCACGAGTGAAAGCCACCACATCATGACGAGTCTCTTTTTCAATCTCAAGAATCCGATCCACATCAAAGTCGGCATTAGCACGAATCTTAGCCACATCCTCTTTAGGAATCTCCCCAAGCTCAGCCCAAGCCTCATCGGCTAAGATTTCCACCTCTAACCAAGCACGGTACTTATTTTCTTCACTCCAAATGTTCGCCATCTCAGGGCGTGAATAACGTTCTAACATAATTTAAGATATTAAGGGCGTTAAGCGGACACCGCAAAAATAGGAGTTTTGACGAAGAACCAAAAGTTCTAGGAAAAACTATCTTTTTTGTAAAGTCCGTAGCCCGAATTCAATTCAATGAATAAGGTGCCCTTGTTCCTTTCTATTGTGTCTTGAAATTTTGTTAACTATTGTATAAAATTTTTTATTCTTTAGATAAGTTGTCAATAGAATCATAAATTCGTCTTAAATTGCTTAATTTGGGATCATTACTAATATTCTGATAGAAATTTTTTCCCTGTTGTCTAAGAATTTCTAACAACTCTTTGTTATCTATTTTTAATATTTTTTCATATCGATTAAAGTATTCATCTACATCATTTTTAGTCAAATTAAAAATATTCGTATCAAAGCGAAAGACATTGTCAAAAATTAAATCTAGAAGATCTGATTTTCTCTTTAAAAAATCAAAGCCATTATTATCTATCCAATATTCTTCTAATTGTTGATTTTTCTTTATTGTAGATTGTTTCTTTAAAATATCTAACTTCTGTCTTATATCTTTATTTTGTAATTCATCCAAGTTTATATTAGAAGTGGTTAAGGTAAGATTTTGAATCAATGAATTATCAGTGTATCCATCATCACCAATCAAATGCTCAATAGTTAATGAATTTGTAGAGAAATCAGTATCGTATTGGTCTAATTTGTATATTGAAGCTAATATGTATCTAACAATACTTCTATTTTTAGATAATGTATCATCCTTGTTAGAAAATCTAAAAGTCTTATTTTCTATAAAAGTATTCTTTACATCTCCATCAGGTAAGACTTTTTGCGCATCATATAAAAATCGGGATAGATACATCTTAAACTCTTGAGCATATTGAACATGGTATATATCAAACGATAACGTAGTGATCAAACTCTCCATTTTATTACTTGATAATCTAAATGTGTTAAATGTAAAAAAATAATTTCTCAAGATCTTAAATGCTTCATTCTTTAGTTCACAAGTAATAGTTCCCCTTTTTTCTAACAAAGAAATGGCAGTAAGTAGAGGTCTAATCTGCTGATTTCTCTTAATATTAAAATACTCAATTGTTGCATCACTTGCATCCTTATTTGATATACTTACATAAACATCTGTATACTCTTTTAAATTTGATAAAAACTCTGATAAAGAATCTACAGAAACTTCTTCTTTTATAAGTCTATATACACCTTCTATATTTTCTGCTTGTCTCTTTATGTAACATTTAGCAAAACTTTGAATTAAAGAATCTGAATTGCTAAGGTTGTTTGCAGCTTCCTCAATTGACCTCCACGTTTTTCTAGCCTGATCTATAAATTCATCATCTCGTGGCTGTACGTATTTCATAATATGGTTTTTTAATAATTCTATCTGCTTAAGCTTTTGACCCCTCGCATTAAGAACTTCAAAAATATTGTAAATCTCTTCTTCTTGGCCAGAAATGATCTCAACAATATTAGCACTTAATAATTTATCAATAAAATTTGAGATGTCTGTATATGATTTATCACGAAATTCACTTTCAAAATATGAATACAATTTATAATAATTATTTGATTTAGAAAGTTTATTTTTTTTACTATTTTGAGTATGATCTATTATTTCTTTTATATCATCATCAAAATCTTCGTTTTTTATTACAGGACAACGTTTCGATTCATTATTTAAACTTGTTATAAAGGAATCATAAATATAGTTAGCTCTATTTTTTGCAGATTCTTCATTAATTTGTTTCAACCTCCCGAATATCGAAATGATTAAAATATATATAGTAGTTAATCTTTGCTGTCCATCAATAATTTCGTATCTATCAATTCCCTTGTCACTTACCATTTTATTAAGTACAATTGTTCCTAAAAAATGAGACCATGGAATTTCATCCCCATTATCCATAGAAAAACGAATATCTACAATCAACTCTCTCCAGTTTACTTGTCTCCAAACATAATTCCTTTGATATCTTGGAATACTATATTGGACCGATCTTTGAAAAATATCAGTGATTGCTCTTGTTTCAGTTGTGAATGCCATAAATTCTCCTTTAAAATATTAAAACTCCTCCACATTATCAGCCTCATCACTAAACAGCGTCACATGTCCCATCTTGCGGTTTTGTTTCGCTTCTAGTTTACCATAAAGATGAAGGTGGGCGCTAGGGTTTTCTTGGACATAGGCTTGCGCTTTATCCATATGTTGACCTAAGACATTGAGCATGACCGCTGGAGCGTGCAAAGTAATGGCTGGCAGCGGCAAACCGAGCACACCCAGAATATGCGTGTCGAACTGTGAGAAATCACAGGCTTCGATAGAATAGTGACCAGAATTATGCGGTCTTGGGGCAATCTCGTTGACAATAATGTCATCTTTGCTGGCAAACATTTCCACACAAAGGGTTCCTGCTAGGTTCAACTGCTTAGCAATCTCCAAGGCCATGGCCTTAGCTTTTTCTGCTAGCTCTTCCGAAATGCGGGCCGGCACAATGGTTTTTGACAAGATATTGTTGCGGTGAATATTTTCTTGAACGGGGAAGACGGTAAACTCTTTTTGGTTCCCTGAAACGATGACCGACACTTCCAAGTCAAAGGCCACAAATTCTTCCAAGACACAGTCGGCAGAGTCCGCTAATTCTCTAGCGGCAGCGAGGTCGGCGTCTGATGCAATGACCACTTGTCCATGCCCATCGTAACCACCTGTCGCCGTTTTTAAAACGTATTTTTTGCTGAGATCAATAGAATCCAAGTCGGCAGCACTCTTAACCACCTTGTAAGGTGCGACAGTGACTTTGGCTTTATTGGCCAAAAACTCTTTCTCAAAAATCCGATTCTGAGAAATCCGAAGCAGGTCTGTCCCTTGGGGCAGTTGACCCTCCTTGATGACAGCATCCAAACCATCAGCGTCCACATTTTCAAATTCATAGGTTAGGACATCGCAGCGCTCTGCAAGCTCAGTCAGAGCTGCCACATCGTCATAAGGTGCCACAATCAGCTGGCTCACACGCCCTGCTGGACAGTCAGCTGAAGGGTCTAGCGTAATCACTTGATGTCCCAGATAAATAGCGGAAATAGCCATCATCTGACCCAGTTGTCCGCCACCAATAATACCAATGGTTTTACTTGAGTTCATCTGTCATGGCCTCCGCAATTTTACCTTGTTCCACTTGGAAATCAGCCAAGGCATCCGCAATCTTTTGATCTTCAATAGAAAGGATTCGCAATGCTGTCAGGGCTGCATTAGTAGCCCCAGCCTCACCAATAGCCATAGTTGCAACAGGAACGCCACCTGGCATTTGGACAATGGAATAAAGGGAATCAAGTCCACTCAAAGTACGCGATTTAACAGGCACACCAATAACCGGCAAGGTTGTTTTTGCAGCCACCATACCAGGCAGATGAGCTGCTCCGCCAGCACCCGCAATAATAATCTTAATGCCGCGACCACGCGCTTCTTCGGCATGTTTGAACATCAAATCAGGTGTCCGATGGGCAGAAACCACTTTTTTCTCATAGGCAATGCCAAATTTATCCAAAACCTCTGCTGCTTTTTGCATGGTTGTCCAGTCAGAACTGGAGCCCATGATGATGGATACAATTGCTTCCATTTTCTCTCCTTTTTAAAATAACTTTTCTTTTTGATACTTTTCTTAGGTAGTGGGGTCGTCAGGCAGTATTAAGTCTGGTTGGCGATTACTTCGCTCAACCGAATACGGCTATTCCTATTAGATATACCCTAAATACTGCACTAACTCATCAGTGATTTATTATCGAAATCACTTCTTCGTGTCGCAAACACTAAGAACCTCTTTTACCAAATAAATACATAAACAATCTTTATTTCCCCCGAGTGACATCTCACTGTCACTCTTCTCACTACGGCGAAAAGTATCGTTAAGCTCACTACGTTCGCTTTTTACGATGTCTATCAGATGATAAATATAAATATATACCCGTGGTGCTAGTTGATGTCAAAGTATACTAAAAAGCCCAAAAGAGCTATACTGTAAGTGACGAAACAGACAGGAGGTAGTTCTTTTGAGCCACTTACAGTATACTGCAAAATCCCATCATTTACAATGGAGTATAGCACAATTAACTCAAATATGTTCTCAATGTTATCGTGATTATTGTCCCAAATCAATAAAACATCGTAAAAAGGTTGGCTTATCTAAGGTTTCTGATGTGTCACTTCTTGTTTTATTGTTACTTCAAGCTGAGTTAGGAATAACCTCTCAACGCCGTTTCTATAGAATCTGTCACCTTTTCTTTTGTGGAAACTTACTGGAGAGAAGTCGCTTTAATAGACGGACACGACAGCTTATTGGGGTGGTTCAACTCATTCGTCAAGCGTTGAATAAGCCAATCTCATCAGATACCATTGTGATCATGGACAGTTTTCCTATGCCTTTGTGCCAACCTATTCGCAATCACAAAGCGAAGGTTTTTAAAGGTTTAGCTGATATTGGCTACAATGCCTCTAAACACTTATGGTTCTATGGGTTTAAAGTTCATATGCTGGTCACATTATCGGGTGTTATGTTGAACTATGTTGTGACACCAGCTTCTGTCCATGATATTAAAGTCGTTGATGAACTGCTAGAAGGCTGTAAACAAACTGTTGTCCTTGCGGACTTAGGATATCTCAGTCAAGAGCTAAAAGATAAGTTGGGACATAAAGGTTATCATTTGTGGACGCCCTTGCGTCAAAACATGGTCGGCGCAAAGCAACATAACAACAGGCAGTTGCTAGCATGGAGACGGACAATTGAAACTCGCTTTTCGGAACTTTGTTCTCTATTTGATATTGAGCAGACATTGGCTAGGGGACTATCTGGATTACAATTGAGACTTGAACAATTCATACTAGCTTATAATTTGAAGTATTTTGAAATCAACTAGCACCACGGGTAAATATATTAATAAAGTGTCCCAAGCTTATTTTCCATATGATTAAAACATCCATATAAATCATTGATTCTTTTTTTGCAGTGACATTGTGGTGAGGGACACAAGCAACTGCCTTTCTCAATTTAGGGCGTTTCATTGTTAAAATGTGAGCCTGAGGTCTCCCATTTTCCCTGTCATAGCCTTAACAGGCTATGACTTTCACCACTATGTCACTGCAAGTTGGCTCACTACGTTCGCTTCTTGCTTGCGCTTTTTTAATTTGATGATAAATTCAAATAAATTAACGAAACGACTCTCAAGCTTATTTCAATGCCTTGCTGCCGATATCGTTACGGTAAAAGAGGCCTGGCCGTTTTTGTTTGTCCAGTTCTTGGTAAATTCTGGTTTGCGCAGCTGAGACGTCGTCAGCTGTGGTGACCAACATGTAGACCCGACCGCCATTGGACAGCAGCGCTTGGCCATCCGCCGAAAACTTAGCGCCGGCATAGTAAGTCACAATCTCGCCCTCGCTTTTAGCTGACAAAACGACTCCTTTTTCATAAGCTAATGGGTAACCTTCTGAGGCAACCACGACACCCAGAGTAAGCCCTTCTTCTAACCAAGTGATTGTGGTGTCCTTTTGATCAAGAATGTCTGTAATGTTTTGGGCAAAGTTTGAGGTGAGGCGCGGAAGAATAATCTGCGTTTCCGGATCACCGAAGCGAGCATTGAACTCAATAACTTTTGGACCCTCAGCCGTCAAAATCAGACCCGCATAAAGGATTCCAAGGTATGGACGCCCTTCCTTAATCATACCGTCAAGAACCGGTTTAACAATGCTTTCTACAGCTTGATCAACCACATCTTGTGAAATGTGCGGAACTGGTGCATAAGCTCCCATACCGCCTGTATTAGGGCCCTTGTCACCATCATAGGCCCGCTTGTGGTCTTGGGCTGTCGGCATCATATAGAACTTGTCGCCATTAACGAAAGCAAAGAGTGAAAATTCCTCACCCTCAAGAAACTCCTCAATGACCACTCGGGCACCAGAATCGCCAAATTTATTATCCAAAAGCATCTCATGAGCAGCTTCTACCGCCTGATCAACCGTTTCAGCCACAACAACACCCTTACCAAGAGCTAAACCGTCAGCCTTAACAACGATTGGCGCACCTTTTTCTAGGATATAAGCCTTAGCTTCTTCGAAGTCGGAGAATGTGCCATAGGCTGCTGTCGGAACTTGGTACTTAACCATGATTTCCTTAGCAAAATCCTTAGACCACTCAAGCTCTGCTGCTAAACGGCTTGGACCAAAAGCTTGCAGACCAGCTGTGTTAAAATCATCAACAATCCCAGCTGCCAATGCATCATCTGGACCAATAAACGTCCAAGCGATATCATTTTCTTGCGCAAAGGCAATCAATCTTGAATGTTCGGAAATAGCAATGTCGACCAATTGCAAACCATCTAAGGTCATGCCATCATTACCAGGAGCAACAAAAATGGCCTCAACCCCATCAGACTCTAACAATTTTTTAGCGATAGCATGCTCACGGCCACCAGAACCAACAACTAATAACTTCAAAACAAATACCTCGTCTACGTATTATCTTAAAACATTATAACACATTTGTTCGTTTATTTTTTTGTTTTCTGTCTATTTATAGGATTTATTTATATAACGTTCGTTAATTGATTAAATGTATCTTGTTTTAAAGTTACTTTCACATTGTCCGAAGTTTCCCAGCCTCCAGCCTTGATTACCCTTCTACTACTGTGTCCACAGTAACTATTTTTTTAAAAAATATTAATCAACTTCTGTCATTTTTGTCCTCCTCTTTCGAATAATTAGTTACAGGAGGTAATGAATGAAAAAAATTCATCAATTGTTAGTGTCCGGAGCAATCCTTTTGAGTGTTAATGGTGCTGTATCTTCAGTTGCATCCACTTTGAATGCAGAACATACAGGAGTTGTTCATGCAGCTGTCCTTGGGGATAATTATCCTAGCAAATGGAAAAAGGGATCTGGAATTGATTCTTGGAATATGTATGTTCGTCAGTGCACGTCATTTGTCGCTTTCCGTCTGAGTTCAGCAAATGGTTTTCAGTTGCCCAAAGGCTATGGGAATGCCTGCACTTGGGGACATATTGCAAAAAAACAAGGTTATACTGTCAATAAGACCCCTAAAGTCGGGGCAGTAGCGTGGTTTGATACTAACGCTTTCCAATCTCATGCAACGTATGGCCATGTGGCCTGGGTAGCCGAAGTACGTGGAGATTCTGTTGTGATTGAGGAATATAATTACAATGCTGGTCAAGGACCTGAGAAATACCATAAGCGTCAAATCCCCAAAAACCATGTGAGCGGTTATATTCATTTTAAAGATTTGCCTAGTGGTGAAGCAAGTAAGTCTCAAACAAAAGAACAACAGGTTTCTAAAGAAGCAGTAAAACAAGGAGGAACTTACCATTTTACTGAGCGTACTCCTGTTAAAGCACAGGCTCAACTCACTAGCCCTGACTTAGCTTATTATAATCCTGGACAATCTGTTCATTACGATCAAGCTATGACCGTTGACGGTCATGAATGGATTAGCTATCTCAGTTTTTCAGGAAATCGACGTTATATCCCAATTAAAAAGATAGAGCAAAAAACACAACAAGTCTCTGAGACAACATCGCCTATCAATATTGGCGATAGAGTGACTTTCCCTGGCGTTTTCCGTGTGGATCGTATTGTAAACAATCTATTAGTTAGCGAGGAACTAGCTGGTGGGGGCGCTACTTCTCTTAACTGGATTGATCCCTCACCTTTGGATGAAACAGATCGTAAAGGAGTAAAAGCAGGAAATCAAATTTTACAGGCTGGTGAGTTTTTTGTTATCCCAGGTAACTATAGGGTACTGAAAGTCGACCGACCAAGCAATGGGATTTATGTCAAGATTGGATCACGTGGAACATGGTTAACTGCTGATAAAGCCTCTAAATTGCCATAATCCCTTTTCCTCTTCTTCGTTTTCTCTAAATATTATACTAAAAGAGATGTGTCCTAGACGACCACATCTCTTTTAGTTTTTAATGTCTAAAATGTCTGACACCTGTAAATACCATAGTCAGGCCATGTTTATTGGCAGCGTCAATAGAATCTTGATCTCTAACTGAACCACCTGGCTGAATAATGGCTTTAATCCCTGAAGCCGCAATTTCTTCAATATTATCAGCAAAAGGAAAGAAAGCATCGGAAGCTAATACTGCTCCATCAAGATGCTTTTTAGCTTGCTCAACAGCAATACGAACAGAAGCCACACGATTGGTTTGTCCTGGACCTACACCTAAAGTCATATGGTCATTCGCGATAAGAATCCCATTTGATTTAACATATTTGATGGCTTTCCAAGCAAACTCCAAAGCAGTCATTTCTTGCTCTGATGGTTGTCGTTCCGTAACTATTTGCCAATCCGCCGGACTCTCTGAGACAACATCCTGATTTTGGACGAGCATCCCACCAACTACACCGGTATACTCCTTTTCCAGTTCGCTGGCATCTTGAGCACCAAAAGGTAATTCAAGGAGACGCAAATTTTTCTTTTTATGGGTTAGAATGGCTAGCGCTTCTTCCGTGTAAGATGGCGCAATAATGATTTCAAGAAAAACAGGATGCATCTTCTGAGCTGTCATGGCATCGACTTCACGGTTGAGAACCACAATCCCACCAAATATAGATACCGGATCGGCCTCATAGCAGTAATCCCACGCTGTTTCAATAGTATCTGCCTGTCCAATGCCACATGGATTCATATGCTTAAGAGCCACAACCGTTGGTTGATCTTTAAAATCTCGAATAATTCGGATTGCCGCATCTGCATCTCGAACGTTGTTAAAAGACAATTCCTTTCCATTAAGTTGTTTGGCAGAAGCAATGGCATATTCCGTTGGAATAGCATTTTGATAAAAATCAGCAGCTTGTTGGGGATTTTCTCCGTAACACATAGCTTGTTTCAAATCATAAGTCAAAGTCAGTTTTTCTGGCTTATTTTCACCAACTTGAGTCGTGAAATAATCTGCAATCAAAGCGTCATAGGCAGCCGTATGACGAAAAACTTTAGCAGCCAGACGCTGACGCATCTCATATGTTGTATTCCCAGTTTCAGTCAATTCTGCCAAGACAAGAGGGTAATCACTCGGATCAACTATAATAGTCACACTGGCATGATTTTTTGCTGCAGAGCGCAGCATTGATGGACCACCAATATCAACATTCTCCACTGCCAAATCGTATGTCACATCTGGACGCAAAATAGTTTCCTTAAAAGGGTAAAGATTGACCACTACAAGATCAATGAGCTCTATATTATTCTCGCGAGCAGACTGCAAGTGACTATCTCTATCACGACGAGCTAAAAGTCCCCCGTGAATATTAGGGTGAAGGGTCTTAACACGACCATCCATCATTTCTGGAAATCCTGTCACATCATCAATAGCAATAGTCTCAAGACCTGCTGCATCAAGTGCCGTCTTAGTCCCACCAGTTGAAATAATGTCCCAACCAAGATTTTTTAATTCTTTGGCAAAATCTACAATGCCCGCTTTATCTGAAACTGAAATCAGTGCACGTTTCATTCTATTCTCCTTAAGTTATTATTTTAGCCCTAAAATTACTAAGGCCAGAAGTCCAATTGTCGGGATTGCCACAAATAGTATTCCAATAGTATTTATCAATACCGTAATTCTATTATTAAATAAATTATTTATTAGTTGATAGAGTAATATCCCACAACAAACACCTAATGTATTAAATAGTAAATCTGTTACATCGGATATACCTATTGCTAATATAAATTGCAAAGTTTCATAAAGTAAACTAAGTAATAAGCCTAAAGAAACTATTTTTTTATAAGTCCAATTTGGAGCAAGTATTGGAAGACATACACCAAATGGAATAAAAAATAATAAATTAAATCCCATTTCTGCAAAAACAATATCTCCATTAACAATCACTGGTTGAGTAAATGGTACCCAATTAACAACACGTTCTTGTTGAAAACAATTAATAAATTGTAACTGAGTCTCAAACTTAAATAATATACACCAAGACAGTAAGAATAAGTATAAATAAAATAGTATAAATGTTAATTTTTTAGACTTTAGCAATATCAACACCCCCTAAAAAGCTTTTTGACATAGGTTCAATTTATCTCAAGTCTAAAACTTTAAATCATAAGTGTCAATATACCATTTTTTCTCATTTACAAGTTGGCTATTTCCTATCAACGCCTAAACGATCCAATACTTCTGGATAAAGCTGGTACTCCGCTTTATGAATCCTTGTTTCAAAATCTTCAATGGTATCACTAGCCAAACGTGACACGCGCACCTGCTGAATGATGTCACCCGTATCAACTCCGCTGTCAACCCAATGCACAGTTACGCCTGACTGATCTACGCCTGCTTGCCAGGCATCTGAAATCCCATGAGCTCCAGGAAATTCTGGTAAATAAGCTGGATGAATATTAATCATTCGGCCCTCATAAGCATCCAGAAGAGTAGGCCCTACAATTTTCATGTAGCCTGCTAAACAAATCAAATCAATGTCATGTTTGTCAAGAAACTGGACAATTTCTTTTTCATAGGCAGCCTTAGTTTCAAATTCCTTGAGTTCAAATGTAACTGCCCTAACCCCAAGTTTTTGGGCACGTTCTAAAACATAAGCATCTCGTCGATCTGAAAAGACCAGTTCAACCTTGAATTGCTCTGCAATCACTTGAAAATTTGATCCATTGCCAGATGCAAAGACGGCTATTTTTTTAGCCATTTGAAATCACCACACTAGCATCCCTTTTGGTCACGATATGACCGATATCATAGACTGGTTCGTTAAGGAGTTTCTTGACACGATCCACATTTTCCGGTGTAACTGCTAGAACCAGGCCAATCCCCATATTGAAAATATCAAACATTTCCTCATGCTTAATCTGCCCATACTTCTCAAGAGCTTTAAAAATTGGAAGAACAGGCACCTTATTTTCGTCAATTTCAGCAGCTAAATCATCTGCAAACATACGAGGAATATTCTCTGTAAAACCACCACCAGTGATATGGGCAATGCCGTTAACCAACCCTTCCTTGATAAGAGGAAGCACAGCTTTCACATAAATACGAGTTGGTTCAAGAAGAACATCTTTAAGTTTTTGACCCTCCAGTTCAGGCAAAACCTCATCTCCCGTATAATCAGCAAAGACACGACGAACAAGTGAATAACCATTCGAGTGGATGCCACTTGAAGCAAGGCCTAGGAGAATATCACCTTCGGCAACTTTTGACCCATCCAAAATCTGAGACTTTTCAGCAATACCAACTGTAAAACCAGCCAAATCATAATCCTCTTCGCCGTACATGCCTGGCATTTCTGCTGTTTCACCTCCGATAAGGGCACAGCCAGCCTGTACACAACCTTCTGCCACACCTGCAACAACTTGTTCCAACTTAGCAGGTTCATTTTTACCAGTTGCAATATAATCAAGGAAATAGAGAGGCTCCGCACCTGCGGCAATAATATCATTAACGCACATGGCTACACAATCCTGACCAATCGTATCATGTTTATCATACTGGATCGCCAGCATGAGTTTGGTACCCACACCGTCTGTTCCAGAAATAAGAACTGGTTCTTTAATAGCTGTCTGGGATAAATCAAACATACCACCAAAACCACCTAGAGCTCCCATAACTCCTAATCGCTCTGTACGAGCTACGTGTTTTTTTATACGTTCCACAACTTCATATCCCGCCTCAACATCTACTCCAGATTGGGCATAAGCGTTTTTTTCTATCATCATTTTTTCCTTTTTTTAATCAAAACTCAACTAAAGTGGTACAGTCCTAGGCAGGTCCTGCTACTCATCGTCATTTCTTATATGGCTTAGGAAGCAACTATTGTCATTAACAAATTTACTGATTAACTGTTGAAATCTGCTCCTGTATGCAGTTATTTCACTTTCTCAATATAAAAACTAGTTTGTTCTTCTAAACTTCGTAAATACTCGTCTTCATAATCATACAAAGGTGTTGGGTATTCCCCGTCAAAATAAGCCACACAGAGCCCACCTTTTGGAGCATCCGTTTCAAGGCCTATAGCGTCAATCATGGCATCTAGAGAAAGATAGGTTAAACTATCTGCTCCAATAATGTCACATACTTCTTCGCCTGTATGATTAGCAGAAATTAATTCCCTTCTTGTTTGGATGTCAATACCATAAAAACAAGGATATTTCAGTTCGGGACTACCAATTGCCACATGAACTTCAGTGGCTCCCGCTTCACGGAGCAAACTAACAATACGGCGTGACGTTGTTCCTCTGACAATAGAATCATCCACCATTACCACACGTTTTCCTTTTACCACACCTGACACTGCTGATAACTTCATGCGAACACCCTGTTCTCGCAAGTCCTGTGTCGGTTGAATGAAGGTTCGTTGGGTGTATTGATTTTTGACCAAACCCATTTCATTTGGCAACCCAGATTCTTCAGCAAAGCCCATAGCCGCTGATAGTGATGAGTTGGGCACTCCAACCACTATATCAGCTTCATGTTGAAATTCCTGCGCTAGCCTTTTTCCCATCTCCTTACGCGCCGTATGAACATTGACACCATAAATAGTAGAATCTGGACGTGCAAAATAAACATATTCCATGGAACAAATGGCTAGTTGAGTATCCGTCGTATACTGATGGTAGGTAATGCCCGAATCATCAATGACAATCAATTCTCCCGGCTTCACATCTCGAATCCATTCAGCTCCAATCACTTCAAAAGCACAGGTTTCCGAGGAAACTACCCAAGCCCCATTTTTCATTTTACCAATAGACAGCGGTCTAAAACCATTTGGATCGAGGGCAGCAATTAATTGCTTTTCTGTCATAAGTAGGTAGGCAAAACCACCTTTTACCGTATTAAGAGCTTCTTTAACTTTTCCAATAAAGTCAGACTGGTGGCTACGGCGGACCAAATGCATCAGAATTTCAGTGTCTGACGAAGCATTGAAAATAGCTCCTTCTCTCTCTAGTTCTTTCTTTAAGGAAATCGCATTGGTTAAATTACCATTGTGACATAACCCAAATTGAGCATCTGTAAACTGGTACAAGAAGGGTTGAATATTATTAATAGAAGCAGATCCTGCCGTGGCATAACGAACATGCCCAATTGCTGCATGACCTGTCAACTTAGTCAAGTCATTCTGATTTTTAAAAACATCCGATAAAAGGCCAGTGGCTCGGTGTTGATGTAGGTTACCTTCATCATTTGAGATAATACCGGCACCTTCTTGACCTCGATGCTGAAGACTATGAAGCCCAAAATAGGTTACCTGAGCTGCTTGAGGATGTCCCCATATTCCGAAGACACCACATTCTTCATTAAGAGATTTTACTTCGTACATTTGTTTTTCCTAATTTCTTTTAGCAATGCTCTTTAAATCCAAAGTCACTATTACTCTTTTTTAAAACACCATGATTTGAGAATGACACCCGTGAATCGCGCTCTCCTTGTTCGCAACCTTACTTACCAGTAAAATAACGGACTGCGGATTCAAAGAGTTTTTGGTCTTTATTCCCTGGAATATTTTGGAAAAGGCCTTCTTCCCAACGTTCTGAGTGCCCCATCTTACCAATAATTTGACCATTTTTGCTGGTAATTCCTTCGATAGCATTAACCGATCCATTTGGATTGTAGCGACTATCCATACTTGGATGACTATCAAAATCTACGTATTGACTAAAAATTTGACCATTATCGCGCAACTCTGCGAATTCCTCTGCAGAGACAACAAACTTCCCTTCACCATGTGAAACTGGAATCACATGCACATCGCCAACTTCCACACCCGAAAGCCATGGTGAATTAGTATTTGCAATGCGCGTCTCGACCATCTTAGCCACATGCTGGTTAGCATCATTGTAGAAGAGAGTTGGAGAACTCTCCTTGACATTTTCAAAATTGCCATAAGGTAAGAGTCCAGATTTAACAAGAGCTTGAAAACCATTACAGATACCTATGATAAGTCCACCTTTTTCAATAAAATTATCAATAGCAGAGCGGACCTTTTGATTGAGTAGGATGTTGACGATGAATTTGGCAGAACCATCTGGCTCATCCGCTGCTGAAAATCCACCAGCAAAGAAGATAATATTGGCCTTACTGATATTGTCAACCATTGTGTCAACCGACTGTGCAATAGCCACTTCATTCAAGGTCACAAACGGGACCAAATGAACCTCTGCTCCCGCCTGTTCAAAAGCCTTAGCTGAGTCATATTCAGAGTTTGTACCAGGAAACACCGGAATATAAACCAATGGTTTGTCAATTATTTTTTGAGTCGTGATAACTGCATCAGAAACGACAACAGGAACGTCTTCTATATCTTGACTTTGACTAAAAGTAGATGGATAAATATCTTCCAATTTGCCTTCAAAAGCTGTCAGCAACTTGGCACCCGAAAGAATAACTCCGTTGACAGTAACTGTAAAGTCCGCATGTGTTTTTCCAATTTTGGTTACACCTGAGATTTCTTCAGCTGAAGTAAATATAAAGCCACCAAGTTGTCCTGTCAAGCTATTGTCAAGCTCTGTCAAGGTTACAGATGCTCCAATATGATTACCAAAACTAGCTAGAGCCAAACTCTCTATAATACCCCCATATTTTATAGCTGATGCAGAACTAATCGTATGGTTAGCTTGAATACTTTCAAAGTTACTAAAATTGGCTTTTATGAGGTCAAAATCAATCTCTTCAGAAATAGTTTGACCAGGAAGATAGTAAATAGTCTCACCTGCGACTTTAAATTCCGGAGATAAAACGTCTTGTGTGTGTGCAGTTGTAACACCAAAAGCAACCAAGGTTGGTGGTACTGTCAATTCCTCAAATGTTCCAGACATGGAATCCTTGCCACCAATGGATGGTAGACCAAGTTGAATTTGGGTTTCAATAGAACCAAGTAGTGCTGAAACGGGTTGGCCAAAGCGCTCTGCCTGTTTATCCATGCGCTCGAAATACTCTTGATAAGAGAAACGTGCTTTAGACCAGTTAGCACCAGATGCCACCAATCGTGCTGTGGCCTCAATTACAGCATAAGCTGCACCATGATATGGTGACCACTCAGCAATGTAGGGATTGTACCCTTGAGCGATAACTGAGGCTGTTGTGGTGACACCATTTTGAACAGGTAGTTTTTGGACAGAAGCCTCGCTTGGGGTAAGTTGGTAACGACCCCCGATGGGATGATTAACTGTTGAACGACCAACAGAAGAATCAAAAAGGGTTTGAAGACCTTTCTGAGAAGCATGATTAAGATTTGAAAGCACAGTAAGTGTATCTTTTTCAAGCGTTTCTACCGATGTTATGCGACTTTCAGGCAAGTTGACAGCCTTGTCAACTACCTTTGCATCAACAACGACACGAACACCATTGGTATCTAAGAAAGAACGTTCAATGTCAACGATAGTTTGGCCATTCCAAGTCATGACTAGATTTGGCTTTTCAGTAACCGTTGCTACAGTAACAGCCTTAATATTTTCTTTGGAACACTTAGTAATAAACTCCTCAGCATCTTTAGAACGAACGACAACCGCCATCCGCTCTTGGGACTCTGAAATAGCAATCTCTGTTCCATTTAACCCTTGGTATTTGAGTGGTACTTTGTTTAAATCAATTACTAAACCATCAGCCAATTCCCCAATAGCTACACAAACACCACCTGCGCCAAAGTCATTTGATTTCTTAATCAGGCGTGTTACTTCACCATTACGGAAGAGACGCTGAATTTTCCGTTCTTCGATAGCATTCCCTTTTTGGACTTCAGCACCAGCCGTTTCCACAGACTCAACGGTCTGTACTTTAGAGGAACCCGTTGCTCCACCGATACCATCACGACCTGTTTTCCCACCTAGAAGAATAACAACATCACCAGCTTCTGGTTTTTCACGAATCACATTTCCTTTAGGTGCTGCACCAACAACGGCTCCCAATTCCATACGTTTTGCGACAAATCCTGGGTGGAAGTATTCCTTAACATAAGTTGTAGCAAGACCAATTTGGTTTCCGTATGAAGAATAGCCGTGCGCTGCTGTTTTTGAAATGACTTGCTGAGGGAGTTTTCCAGCGCGAGTATCAGAAATAGGTGTTGTAATGTCTCCAGCACCTGAAATACGCATCGCTTGATAAACGTATGATCGCCCTGATAATGGATCACGAATGGCTCCACCAATACAAGTCGCTGCTCCACCAAAAGGTTCGATTTCTGTTGGATGATTGTGTGTCTCATTTTTAAACATCAAGAGCCATGGCTCTTTAACACCATCAACATCCACGTCAATCTCAACGGAACAAGCATTGATTTCATCAGACACTTCCATATCATCCAAACGCCCATTCGCACGCTCATAGCGACCGAAAATTGTCGCCATATCCATAAGCGTCTGTGGCTTATCAGAACGTCCCAATTCTTCACGCATAGCGATATATTTATCGTAAGTCGCTTGTAGTTGTTTTTGAAATTTAGAAGCGGAAAAATCAATATGTTTTAATTCTGTTTCAAAAGTGGTATGACGACAGTGATCGGACCAATAAGTGTCCAAAACTCTTAACTCTGTTTCTGTCGGTACACGGCCAATTGATTTAAAGTACTCTTGAATGAAAACAAGGTCATCAACCTCCATTGCCAAGCCCTGCTCTGCCTTATAAATCTTAAACTCATTTGACGTGTAAGTCTCAAAGAAATCCAAGGTTGGGATAACCTTGTCCGACTCAGAAAAGTCATGTCGCTCAATGCCTCTTGTTATATCTTTAAATCGAGAATCAACTGGATTGAGAAGATAACGTTTTATAGCTTCAAGCTCTGTTTCTAAAATGTCTTTATTGACCAAATATAGTTGAGCCGTGTTAACCATCACATCATTGGGAGCCCCTAACAATAATAAAGCTTCTTGAGAAGATGCTGCTCTTTGATCAAACTGTCCTGGCAAACTCTCAATTGCAAAAAAAGCGGCATTAGTCAGCTCTGTGTTAATAGTTTCCTCAGGCAAGATACAATCGGTAACCTGTTCAGAAAAGATGTGTTTCTCTGCACGTGGAAACAAAGCAGCGGTTAATCCAAACACATCATAAACTTGAATCATACGAAGTGTTTTCAACGTCGATAACTGCAAATTATGCGTCAGTTCCTTTACCAACGACTCAGCCTTAATCTGAAAATTAGCCTTCTTCTCAACGAAAATACGTTTGTCCATAATTATGATACCAAGTCCGACCAGCAAGCGTCTGAAAAATGGTGGTAAGTCCGAAATCTTTGATTCCGTTGACGCACCCCCGTCAGGGCGACTAGAACTTTCAAAGAACGTTCAGACGTCTATGACGACGCCTCTGACTTATTCACGCGTTTTCCCTATCGCTTGCCGGACGGGTTCAATTTCCTTTCATTTTCTCATTACGTTTGTCTTAATCCAGCTCTTTTAACTTCTCTAAAACAACCTCATAAACAGCTGTCAGACTACCTAAATCCCTTCGAAAGACATCCTTGTCCATATGATGCCCATCTTCATCCCAAAGACGACAATTATCTGGTGAAAATTCATCAGCTAGCAGAATATGACCATCCTTATCAAAGCCAAACTCTAGTTTAAAGTCAACTAATCGAAGACCAACTTGTTCAAACCAAGTCTTAAGATAAGCATTAATACGACGTGTTTCTTGTTTGATATCAGCGATATCTTCCTCACTAGCAATTTTTAGCAAGCTAATATGCTCTTCATTAAGAAAAGGATCATCCAACTCATCTTTTTTGTAGTAGAATTCAATAATAGGTGTCTCTAAAACCACTCCCTCTTCAATACCAAACCGCTTAGAAAAAGAGCCTGCAGCGACATTGCGAAGCACTACTTCTAAAGGAATAATAGTCACTTTTTTGACTAATTGTTCGGTTTCTGACAAGCGTTTCACAAAATGTGTGTTTATCCCAACAGTGTTTAACTTTTCAAAAATTAAAGAAGAAATAGCATTATTTAGGCGTCCCTTTCCGTTAATAGTCTCCTTCCGGGCTCCATTTAGCATCGTTGCCTGATCCTTATAAACAGATAAAATCATGTGCTCATCTTCCGTAGCATAGAGGTCTTTGGCTTTACCTGAATAAATAAGTTGGTTAGTTTCCATAATATTCGTCTTTCGTCATTTTTTTATTTAAGAATAACACAACAAAAAATATTATTCAAGCATTTATTTACGTTTATAAGTGAACTTGTTTTTAATGTTCGTTTTTTATAAAGAGAAGTAAAAATAAAAAAGAGCTTGCGCTCTTCAGACTGAAGACAAAGTCCTTAGAATCACTTTTCTAGGGGCTTTTCATGATATTTAGGAGTATAATATAAGAAAAAGGACTTGTGAGGTTCTCCTATGTTACACAAAGAAAAAACCTGATTATAACCGCAATCAGTACGGTTTCTATACCCTTGACCAGTTAGTGCCTGATGAACATTTCCTGCGCCAAGTGGAAGCTGTGATTGACTTCGACTTCATCTATGACCTAGTAGAAGACACCTATTCGTCTGATAATGGTCGCCCTAGCCTTGATCCTGTCATGTTGGTTAAAATCCCTCTGATTCAGTGCTTTTATGGCATTCGTTCCATGCGTCAGACCATCAAGGATATTGAAGTGAATACTGCCTATCGCTGGTTTTTAGGTTTGACTTTGGATGACAAGGTGCCACATGTCACAACCTATGGCAAAAATTATTCCCGTCGCTTTCAAGAAAAAGGCTTGATTGACCCGACGGAGATTTTCATAGATGGGACTCATATTAAGGCTGCGGCTAATAATCGCAAGTTCATCAACCGAGAGGTGGAAAAACAAGCCAAGTTCATGAGTGAACAGCTAGAAATCGAAATCAATCGGGATAGGGAGAAGCATGGAAAAAAGCCGCTAGGGCCCGCCAAAGAGCTAGGGCCCGTCGCTAAGAAAATCTCCACAACCGATCCAGAAAGTGGCTGGTTTCACAAAGGTGATCATAAGGAAGTCTTCGCTTATTCTGCTCAGGTGGCTTGTGACAAGTATGGATGGGCGCTTGCTTATAGTGTTGAGGCTGGCAATATCCATGATAGTCAGGCTTTTCCTGCACTTTTTGCCAAGCTTGAACCCTTGAAACCACAGTTTATTATTGCGGATTCCGGCTATAACATTCCTAGCATTGCCAAGTTTCTGATTGATAAGGAGATCACTCCTGTCCTTCCTTACACACGACCAAGAGGAAAGAAAGACCTTCTACGTCCGAAAGAATTGATTTATGATGAGCACTTTGATTGTGTCATCTGCCCTGAACATCAAGCCTTGACCTACCGCACTACGACCAGAGAAGGCTACCGAGAATACAAAAGTGACCCTGCAATTTGTGCCAATTGTCCCCTGTTATCTGTATGTACGACCAATAAGAACCACCAAAAAGTTGTCACACGGCATATTTGGAAAGACTATTTGGAACAGTGCGAGGACATTCGTCATCAAAGGGGGATGAAGGAGCTCTACCAGCATCGGAAAGAGACGATTGAACGACTGTTTGGCACAGCCAAGGAATACCACAATCTCCGCTATACGAGAGAGAAAGGCAAGTCCAAAATGGAAGATAAGGTTGGACTGACTTTGGCATGCTTAAATCTCAAAAAACTGGTCAAAAGGATGGCGGGAGAGCCTTTTTATTTTGTTCAGATGAGGTGGTTTAAGCACGGAAACAGCCATTTTTATCTAAAAACACTAAAAAAGACAAACACCAATCGATGTTTGTCTTCAATCTGAGAGCTTGCGCTCTTTGTCTACTCTAATATCACCCTAGGTCAAACGGTTGACCAAATAATCTAACATATCTCCCATAGACTTCATCCCATCAACATCTTCATCTGGAATAGCGATATGAAATCCATCTTCAATATTAATCACAAATTCCACCAATTCAATAGAGTCAACAGCTAAATCATCTTTTAGACTTGTTTGCTCTGTAATAGTGAGTTCTAGATGACTCCTTTGTTTTTGGATTAATGCAATCAATCTCTCTAAAATAGCTTCTCTAGTCATTTGTTTCAATCTCCTTGGCAAATTCTTCCACCAATTGCCCAACAACCTGTGTCTCTAGCATAGTGCGTACTTGTTTAATCGTTGAAAAGATAGCCTTAGCATCGCTTGAACCATGGGATTTCACAACAGGTGCCTTTAAACCAAATAAAACCGCTCCACCAGCACTAGAATAATCTAAAGAATTCTTCATGTCATAAAGGCTATCTTTCAAGAGAAGGGCTCCTATTTTTGCTTTCAGACCACCCGATTTAATAGCCTCTTTGAGTTGTCCCATAATACTAATCGCAGTTCCCTCTATGGCTTTCAAAACTGCGTTTCCTGTGAAACCATCTGCGACTACAACATCTGCAACACCTGACATCAAATCACGCGCTTCCACATTCCCTACAAAGGTTAAATTAGGATCTGCAGCCAAAAGGTTATAAGTTTCCTTCCGAAGCGAATCCCCCTTAGTGGCCTCTGTTCCATTGTTTAACAAACCAACACGAGGCTTATGAACACCTCGAACATTCTTCGCGTAAAAAGAACCCAAAATCGCATATTGATGCAAATGTGCTGCTGTATTTTCAGCATTGGCGCCAAGGTCTAACATATCAAAACCTTTACCATCTGTGGTGGGAATAGTTGATAATAACCCTGGACGATCAACACCTTTGATACGCCCCACAATAAATAAACCCGCGGCTAAAAGGGCACCTGTATTTCCTGCTGAAAGAATGGCATCTACTTCTCCTTCTTTAACAGCCTTAGCTGCTAAAACCATTGACGCATTCTTTTTTCGACGAATGGCTTTTGCAGGCTCATCTTCTGAATAAATTTTCTCATCAGTATGGATAATAGAGACTCGATCAGAGGGAACAAGGTAAGCCTCAATTTGAGCTTGATCTCCATAAAGTTGAATATCAATATCTGGAAAAGTTTCTATTGCCTGATTCACACCTTCAATGATGGCTTTAGGAGCGTTGTCTCCGCCCATAGCATCTATTGCAATTTTCTTCATTTTTGCTCCTTTGATTTCATTTCATCTTTTTGATATCACTTATCATAACGTCATTATTATAGCACAATCTAAGGACATTTCCCATTTAGGACCAAAAAAGACTTAGCTAGTCCTTTGGTTTCATAATATCGCCCCATTTAGCTAAATCATCAATAAACGTTTTACTTTTTAACTTGATTCCTACATAGTCATGATACAATTCATCAATAAAATAACGAAGTTTTCTTTTCATCTCATCATTTAAAGAAATGGTTCTCAATTCATCAAACTGAATGGTTTGAAAACGGTCTAGTAAATAGATGACATTAGGATCTAGATGATTCCGGTAGTCATCTTTATGATAATGTTCAGGGCACAGCACACCCGAATAGTGATGTGAAAAATCAAATGGTAAACCGACACGATGACAAAAAACACAGTCATGAAAGTTTATTCTAATCCCAAAACGCTCTAAAACTTGGATTTCAAAAATGTTGGTCAAAACCTCGTAATCCAACCCCTCTTCCATTAAATCAAGTGTCTTTTTCAGAAAGGCAAAGAGGTGAGGATCTGGCTCATTATCTGAAATAGCGGCATCTGCCAAAGCCACTACATAACTTGCATAGGAAAGTCGAAAAAGGTCCTGATTAATCTGTTGATAAGTATCCACATGATTGTAGTCGTCAATATAAGAAAGACCTGATTCGTTCAACTTAAATATAAAGTCAGCAGCCGTTAAAGGTTGAATGACGGAAGAAAGTTTAGAACGACTAATATGTTTCACGAAAAACATACGTTTGCCTGCTGTCTCTGTGAATATCTTGACCAATTTATCATCTTCTCGATAATTCCTATTAAAAAGAACAATTCCCAATGACTCGTTTAACTGCATATTCCTCGCCACATCTTTTCTCAACTTTAGCCCACTCAGAGCATTAAATACAGCTCTTATTATACCCAAAAATTCAGAAAATTGCATGACTAACATTACCTCACTAGTCTTGCTTAAAACCTCTCATATCAAGGAAGAATAGTCCCCTTAAAACAAATAAACTTAACTAGTAATAAGAAAGAGACCTAAAAAGCCTGAGACATAAGGTCTCAAGCTTTATCAAATTATTTCCCCATTTCAAATAAAGGTGATAATGGACGTTTTTCATGAATACGAATAATAGCTTCCGCAACCAAATCAGCAATCGAGATTTGTTCAATTTTATCAATGAGACGTTCTTCTGGCAGATAAATAGTATCAAGAACAATTAGTTTTTCGATAGCCGAACGTTGAATATTATCAAGTGCTGGCCCAGAAAGAACTGGATGCGTACATGACGCATACACAGCTGTTGCACCCGCTTCAGCAAGGGCATCTGCTGCATGGCAAATAGTCCCTGCGGTATCAATCATATCATCAATCAAGATACATTTCTTACCTTCAACATTACCGATAATATTCATCACTTCACTGGTGTTCATCTTATCCACACTACGACGCTTATCAATAATTGCAATTGGTGTTTGGAGGAATTGTGCTAACTTACGCGCACGAGTCACACCACCATGGTCAGGACTGACAACGACAACATCTTCACCCACTAAACCATGACGATCAAAATAGTCTGCAATTAAAGGTGCACCCATCAAGTGGTCAACTGGAATATCAAAGAACCCTTGAATTTGAGCAGCATGCAAATCAACCGTTAATAAGCGATCTACACCAGCAACTTCTAACATATTAGCAACTAATTTAGAAGTAATCGGTTCACGAGAACGTGCTTTACGATCTTGGCGTGCATAGCCGTAGTAAGGCATCACAACTGAAATTTTCTCTGCACTAGCTCGTTTCAATGCATCAACCATAATCAAGATTTCCATCAAGTTGTCATTGACTGGCGAACTAGTTGATTGCAAAATAAAGACATGATGACCACGAATTGATTCTTCAATATTTACTTGAATTTCACCATCTGAAAACTGACGTACAGTAGACTTCCCAAGTTGAATCCCCATTGCAGACGCAACTTTTTCTGCTAATTCCTTGTTTGACGATAAGGCAAACAATTTTAAATCAGAATAAGACATTTTTTCCTCCAAAGTTTTAATCCTATACTATTTTAACGTTTTTTAAGGTATTTATCAAATGAAATTAAAAAGGCAACTCACAAAACTTCTTCCCTTTATTTTTGAAAAGAAATAAAAAAGGTTAGAACAGAACTATTCTAACCTAAACGATCATTAATGTGGGTAGATAAATACGACTCCAGATGGGTTAAACCAGCCACGGTGGTCAGCAATATACTGTTTACCACTGTAGTTTGATTCCATCACTCGAATATTTGATGAACTTTGAACTTCAACAACTACTGCGACGTGACCATAACCGCCATCATTCCAAACCGCAATAGCTCCTACCATAGGTGTAGTTCCTACAGAGTACCCCGCTGCTTGAGCGCTTGCAGCCCATTGTCCACCGTTACCCCAATTGTTTCCTGCCCATGGAGCTAATGATTTCGCACCCCATGTACATTGTCCTACTGGGTAATTATTAACAGAACTATATGAAACTTGTGGTCTTGCTACAGATGCTACTGGTGTTGCAGAAGGTGCTGTAATTGAAGCTGGAGCAGGAGTTACTGGGCTTTCAGCTACCATAGCTGCTGGTGCAACGATTGCCGCTTTTGCTTCCTCAACAGACGCTGCTTGTTGCGCTGCTTCCTCTCGAGCTTTAGCTTGTGCTACTTGTTGTGCTGCTAAAGCTTCTACTGCTGCTTGTTGCGCTGCCGCCTGTTGATTAAGTAAACTTGCTTTTTCATCTTCAGCAGAAGCCAATTGAATGGCTAAATTGACTTTAGCAACTTCTAAATCTGCTTGTTGTATACGCAAAGCATTTTGATTTTCTTTAATGGCTGTCATATTTGCAGCAATTGTATTAATAGCTTCTTGGTTAGCTGCTTGTTTTTCTTCAAGTAAAGCTTTATCAGCTTTTTGTTGCTCTAGCATTTTAGCATTAGCAGAGACTGCTTTGTTAATAGCAACTAAACGAGTAACCACGTCAGAAATTGAATTAGAATTTAAAAGCGCATTGATGTAACTAGATGTTTCATTATTCTTATAAGCGCTACGCGCTTGATTTTTCAGTTTTTCGTTACGAGCAATAATTTGGCTTGTAAGAGATTGAATTTCTTGTTCGAATCCTTTTGAAAGTTCTTCAAGTTCTGAATTTTTTGCTGTTAATTTATCTTGTTCAGATTGTAATGAACTAACTTGTGCCTGTAATGCATTAACTTGATTCTGAGCAGATTGCTGTTCTGCAGTTAAGGCTGAGATTCTTGAGTTAGCATCAGAGATTTTGGCATCAAAATTATCCGCGCTAACTACAGTAGCTGTTCCAAGGGTTACACCACTTACAAGAACGGCTGATAAAATTCTTTTTTTCATAATTAAAAAATTACTCCTTTTTCGATAAGACATCTTATATTTTACCAAAAAAACAAGCATTTAATGTTACGCAATTGTTACAGTTATATGTAATAATTACTAAATTCCCTTCTTATTTATTAGGAGACATGGAAAGTCAAAAACCTCTCCCAACTAATAAAGCGTATTTCTGAAGTGTTATCAGATTCAAACTATTACCAATTGTATGTAAAGCATTATTCTCTCTTTATCAGACTTACTAAGGTTATGTTTTTCTTATCCACAGATAGAAACTACAATTAGTAAACTTATCCACATGTTAATAACAAAATAAGGTTATAGTCCTTTAGTAGTATAACCGATTACTTCATTCCCCCTCACAACAAAGAGATGGTTGAAATCATTTACAAGTAACTTATGTACTCCTCAAAGAAATCCATCTCTCTAATTTCTGTACTGGGTAAAACGATCGTAGTGATTATTAGCCTTTTGGAGCATACAAACAAATCCATATAAAGAACACCTGAACTATAAAATCAAAACAGTCACTCTAATTGTACCCGATACCCCCATCATTCAAACGCTCCTCCTATATTCCAAATCATTTTGATCATTTCCAAATTGTTCATTACATGAATCAGGATCTCAAATATACTCCTCGAAACTTATTCAAAAATGAACAGGTAACTATCACTTAATCCATTTTACCCTAGAACTTTCAGATTTTATTTTAGAATATTTAGAGAAATCCTAACCCCTAGAGAGACTCTTGATAAGATATTCAAGATTACTCCTTACTTTTCCATACATAACAATGTCATTAGACTAACACACGAAGTTCTATCGTATCTTATTCCCTACAACATTTCTACCACTAAGATCATTAAAGAACTAACTTAGCTCATAGAAATGAATAAACTCATCAAATAGGAGTCTTCTGGATATCGAAATTTTGAAAACTTTGTACCTTCCTCGTTTTGAGTATTGCAAAAGAGGAGACCATTTTCGCTCCTCATAATACTTAGCTATAAGAACCCACTACAGCTGATAATGAGCTAGGAAAATTCTATATAAAAAAACAAAGTTACCATAAAGATAACCTTGTCTAACCAACGGAGAATAAGGGATTCGAACCCTTGCGCCAGTTACCCGACCTAACGATTTAGCAAACCGTCCTCTTCAGCCTCTTGAGTAATTCTCCAAATAAATGGGCACGAGTGGACTCGAACCACCGACCTCACGCTTATCAGGCGTGCGCTCTAACCACCTGAGCTACGCGCCCAAGCCATAGCTTGGGAAAAACTATAAAGCGGGTGACGAGAATCGAACTCGCGACAACAGCTTGGAAGGCTGTAGTTTTACCACTAAACTACACCCGCGATATAATATGGCGCGAGACGGAATCGAACCGCCGACACATGGAGCTTCAATCCATTGCTCTACCAACTGAGCTACCGAGCCAACTACATTTATATGTATTGCGGGAGCAGGATTTGAACCTACGACCTTCGGGTTATGAGCCCGACGAGCTACCTAACTGCTCCATCCCGCGATAGTTATAAGGAGGATGTGGGATTCGAACCCACGCACGCTTTTACACGCCTGACGGTTTTCAAGACCGTTCCCTTCAGCCGGACTTGGGTAATCCTCCAAATATAATATATGGACCTTGTAGGACTCGAACCTACGACCGCTCGGTTATGAGCCGAGTGCTCTAACCAGTTGAGCTAAAGGTCCCAAGTCATCCATAAAAACAATAGCGGCGAAGGGGATCGAACCCCCGACCTCCCGGGTATGAACCGGACGCTCTAGCCAGCTGAGCTACACCGCCATCAATCGGGAAGACAGGATTCGAACCTGCGACACCTTGGTCCCAAACCAAGTACTCTACCAAGCTGAGCTACTTCCCGAACTGATGCACCCTAGAGGAGTCGAACCTCTAACCGCCTGATTCGTAGTCAGGTACTCTATCCAGTTGAGCTAAGGGTGCTCTATATTAAATTAATGCCGAGGACCGGAATCGAACCGGTACGATGTAAACCATCGCAGGATTTTAAGTCCTGTGCGTCTGCCAGTTCCGCCACCCCGGCTCCTCAAAAGCGAACGACGGGATTCGAACCCGCGACCCCCACCTTGGCAAGGTGGTGTTCTACCACTGAACTACGTTCGCAACTTTTTTTATGCCGGCTACATGACTTGAACACGCGACCCTCTGATTACAAATCAGATGCTCTACCAACTGAGCTAAGCCGGCTAATCTTTTATGCGGGTTAAGGGACTTGAACCCCCACGCCGTTAAGCGCCAGATCCTAAATCTGGTGCGTCTGCCAATTCCGCCAAACCCGCTTCTATGACCCGTACTGGGCTCGAACCAGTGACCCATTGATTAAAAGTCAATTGCTCTACCAACTGAGCTAACGAGTCTTTCCTTCAAAAAATATGACTACTCTTTGAACGGTCCCGACGGGAATCGAACCCGCGATCTTCGCCGTGACAGGGCGACGTGATAACCGCTACACTACGGGACCTGTATCTTTTCAAATACTATGGGAGTTAACGGGATCGAACCGCTGACCCTCTGCTTGTAAGGCAGATGCTCTCCCAGCTGAGCTAAACTCCCATTGAGTGGCCTCTAAGCTAAGCGACTACCGTATCTAACAGGGGGCAACCCCCAACTACTTCAGGCGTTCTAGGGCTTAACTACTGTGTTCGGCATGGGTACAGGTGTATCTCCTAGGCTATCGTCACTTAACTTTTGAACCTCCTTATTCTCATAAGGACTGTCCACTCAAAATTGAATACCTATATTCTAACAAGAACCTTCTACGCTTGTCAATCTCTTTCTTCGGATAAGTCCTCGAGCTATTAGTATTAGTCCGCTTCATGTATCACTACACTTCCACTTCTAACCTATCTACCTGATCATCTCTCAGGGCTCTTACTGATATAAAATCATGGGAAATCTCATCTTGAGGGGGGCTTCGCACTTAGATGCTTTCAGCGCTTATCCCTTCCCTACATAGCTACCCAGCGATGCCTTTGGCAAGACAACTGGTACACCAGCGGTAAGTCCACTCTGGTCCTCTCGTACTAGGAGCAGATCCTCTCAAATTTCCTACGCCCGCGACGGATAGGGACCGAACTGTCTCACGACGTTCTGAACCCAGCTCGCGTGCCGCTTTAATGGGCGAACAGCCCAACCCTTGGGACCGACTACAGCCCCAGGATGCGACGAGCCGACATCGAGGTGCCAAACCTCCCCGTCGATGTGAACTCTTGGGGGAGATAAGCCTGTTATCCCCAGGGTAGCTTTTATCCGTTGAGCGATGGCCCTTCCATACGGAACCACCGGATCACTAAGCCCGACTTTCGTCCCTGCTCGAGTTGTAGCTCTCGCAGTCAAGCTCCCTTATACCTTTACACTCTGCGATTGATTTCCAACCAATCTGAGGGAACCTTTGGGCGCCTCCGTTACCTTTTAGGAGGCGACCGCCCCAGTCAAACTGCCCGTCAGACACTGTCTCCGATAGGGATAACCTATCCGGGTTAGAGTAGCCATAACACAAGGGTAGTATCCCAACAACGCCTCCGTCGAAACTGGCGTCCCGACTTCAATGGCTCCTACCTATCCTGTACATGTGGTACAGATACTCAATATCAAACTGCAGTAAAGCTCCATGGGGTCTTTCCGTCCTGTCGCGGGTAACCTGCATCTTCACAGGTACTAAAATTTCACCGAGTCTCTCGTTGAGACAGTGCCCAAATCATTACGCCTTTCGTGCGGGTCGGAACTTACCCGACAAGGAATTTCGCTACCTTAGGACCGTTATAGTTACGGCCGCCGTTTACTGGGGCTTCAATTCAGATCTTCGCTTACGCTAAACCCTCCTCTTAACCTTCCAGCACCGGGCAGGCGTCACCCCCTATACATCATCTTACGATTTAGCAGAGAGCTGTGTTTTTGATAAACAGTTGCTTGGGCCTATTCACTGCGGCTGACCTAAGTCAGCACCCCTTCTCCCGAAGTTACGGGGTCATTTTGCCGAGTTCCTTAACGAGAGTTCTCTCGATCACCTGAGGCTACTCGCCTCGACTACCTGTGTCGGTTTGCGGTACGGGTAGAGTATAATTAAACGCTAGAAGCTTTTCTTGGCAGTGTGACGTCACTAACTTCGCTACTTAACTTCGCTCCCCATCACAGCTCAATGTTATAAAGATAAGCATTTGACTCATCTTACACCTCACTGCTTAGACAGGCTCTTCCAATCGCCTGCTTTAGTTAGCCTACTGCGTCCCTCCATCACTTTATACTCTAGTACAGGAATATCAACCTGTTGGCCATCGGATACACCTTTCGGTCTCTCCTTAGGTCCCGACTAACCCAGGGCGGACGAGCCTTCCCCTGGAAACCTTAGTCTTACGGTGGACAGGATTCTCACCTGTCTTTCGCTACTCATACCGGCATTCTCACTTCTATGCGTTCCAGCGCTCCTCACGGTACACCTTCTTCACACATAGAACGCTCTCCTACCATGACACTAACGTGTCATCCACAGCTTCGGTAATATGTTTTAGCCCCGGTACATTTTCGGCGCAGGGTCACTCGACTAGTGAGCTATTACGCACTCTTTGAATGAATAGCTGCTTCTAAGCTAACATCCTAGTTGTCTGTGCAACCCCACATCCTTTTCCACTTAACATATATTTTGGGACCTTAGCTGGTGGTCTGGGCTGTTTCCCTTTCGACTACGGATCTTAGCACTCGCAGTCTGACTGCCGATTATATCTCGTTGGCATTCGGAGTTTATCTGAGATTGGTAATCCGAGATGGACCCCTCACCCAAACAGTGCTCTACCTCCAAGAGACTTAACATCGACGCTAGCCCTAAAGCTATTTCGGAGAGAACCAGCTATCTCCAAGTTCGTTTGGAATTTCTCCGCTACCCACAAGTCATCCAAGCACTTTTCAACGTGCCCTGGTTCGGTCCTCCAGTGCGTCTTACCGCACCTTCAACCTGCTCATGGGTAGGTCACATGGTTTCGGGTCTACAACATGATACTAAGTCGCCCTATTAAGACTCGGTTTCCCTGCGGCTCCGTCTCTTCAACTTAACCTCGCATCATATCGTAACTCGCCGGTTCATTCTACAAAAGGCACGCTCTCACCCATTAACGGGCTCGAACTTGTTGTAGGCACACGGTTTCAGGTTCTATTTCACTCCCCTCACGGGGTGCTTTTCACCTTTCCCTCACGGTACTGGTTCACTATCGGTCACTAGAGAGTATTTAGGGTTGGGAGATGGTCCTCCCAGATTCCAACGAGATTTCGCGTGTCTCGCCGTACTCAGGATACTGCTAGGGCTCAAAAGAATTTTAAATACGAGGCTATTACTCTCTTTGGCTTACCTTCCCAGGTAATTCTTCTATCCTTTTAAAGTCCCACGTCGCAGTCCTACAACCCCGAGAAGTAAACTTCTCGGTTTGCCCTCCTGCCGTTTCGCTCGCCGCTACTAAGGCAATCGCGTTTGCTTTCTCTTCCTGCAGCTACTTAGATGTTTCAGTTCACTGCGTCTTCCTTCTCATAACCTTAACAGTTATGGATACTAGCCAGTAGCTAGTGGGTTCCCCCATTCGGACATCTCTGGATCAGCGCTTACTTACAGCTCCCCAAAGCATTTCGTCGTTAGTCACGTCCTTCTTCGGCTTCTAGTGCCAAGGCATCCACCGTGCGCCCTTATTAACTTAACCTTATCTTTTACTAGTATATCTTAACTAGAAAAACTCTTGATTATTCACAGCGTTTTCGGTTTATTTTCTTGTTACTATTCGTACAATCAATTTCTTGATCGTGGAATTTGATATAGATATTCAATTTTCAATGGACAGTTTCTAGGATATCTCTATCCTAATGGAGCCTAGCGGGATCGAACCGCTGACCTCCTGCGTGCAAAGCAGGCGCTCTCCCAGCTGAGCTAAGGCCCCACAAGACCTCTCAAAACTAAATAAGACGACCCTAACGTGTTCCATTTCCTTAGAAAGGAGGTGATCCAGCCGCACCTTCCGATACGGCTACCTTGTTACGACTTCACCCCAATCATCTATCCCACCTTAGGCGGCTGGCTCCTAATAGGTTACCTCACCGACTTCGGGTGTTACAAACTCTCGTGGTGTGACGGGCGGTGTGTACAAGGCCCGGGAACGTATTCACCGCGGCGTGCTGATCCGCGATTACTAGCGATTCCGACTTCATGTAGGCGAGTTGCAGCCTACAATCCGAACTGAGATTGGCTTTAAGAGATTAGCTTGCCGTCACCGGCTTGCGACTCGTTGTACCAACCATTGTAGCACGTGTGTAGCCCAGGTCATAAGGGGCATGATGATTTGACGTCATCCCCACCTTCCTCCGGTTTATTACCGGCAGTCTCGCTAGAGTGCCCAACTTAATGATGGCAACTAACAATAGGGGTTGCGCTCGTTGCGGGACTTAACCCAACATCTCACGACACGAGCTGACGACAACCATGCACCACCTGTCACTCCTGCCCCGAAGGGAAAGCCTATCTCTAGACCGGTCAGGAGGATGTCAAGACCTGGTAAGGTTCTTCGCGTTGCTTCGAATTAAACCACATGCTCCACCGCTTGTGCGGGCCCCCGTCAATTCCTTTGAGTTTCAACCTTGCGGTCGTACTCCCCAGGCGGAGTGCTTAATGCGTTAGCTCCGGCACTAAGCCCCGGAAAGGGCCTAACACCTAGCACTCATCGTTTACGGCGTGGACTACCAGGGTATCTAATCCTGTTTGCTCCCCACGCTTTCGAGCCTCAGCGTCAGTTACAGACCAGAGAGCCGCTTTCGCCACCGGTGTTCCTCCATATATCTACGCATTTCACCGCTACACATGGAATTCCACTCTCCCCTTCTGCACTCAAGTTCTCCAGTTTCCAAAGCGTACAATGGTTGAGCCACTGCCTTTAACTTCAGACTTAAAGAACCGCCTGCGCTCGCTTTACGCCCAATAAATCCGGACAACGCTCGGGACCTACGTATTACCGCGGCTGCTGGCACGTAGTTAGCCGTCCCTTTCTGGTTAGTTACCGTCACATGGTGGATTTTCCACTCCCACCATCATTCTTCTCTAACAACAGAGCTTTACGATCCGAAAACCTTCTTCACTCACGCGGCGTTGCTCGGTCAGACTTCCGTCCATTGCCGAAGATTCCCTACTGCTGCCTCCCGTAGGAGTCTGGGCCGTGTCTCAGTCCCAGTGTGGCCGATCACCCTCTCAGGTCGGCTATGTATCGTCGCCTTGGTGAGCCGTTACCTCACCAACTAGCTAATACAACGCAGGTCCATCTCATAGTGATGCAGTTGCACCTTTTAAATGTTTAACATGGGTTAAACACTTTTATGCGGTATTAGCTATCGTTTCCAATAGTTATCCCCCGCTATGAGGTAGGTTACCTACGCGTTACTCACCCGTTCGCAACTCCTTGGACCGGTGCAAGCACCAGTCCTCAGCGTTCTACTTGCATGTATTAGGCACGCCGCCAGCGTTCGTCCTGAGCCAGGATCAAACTCTCATTAAGATGTGTTTGAACTTACTCGTTCTTTCTGTCGCTGACAGATTTATTTCTCGTTTTTGACGGGTAATATGTCTCCATATCACCCTCACATTTGGTTCGTCTTATTCAGTTCTCAAAGGTCTTTCAATCGGGAAGACAGGATTCGAACCTGCGACACCTTGGTCCCAAACCAAGTACTCTACCAAGCTGAGCTACTTCCCGAACTGATGCACCCTAGAGGAGTCGAACCTCTAACCGCCTGATTCGTAGTCAGGTACTCTATCCAGTTGAGCTAAGGGTGCTCTATATTAAATTAATGCCGAGGACCGGAATCGAACCGGTACGATGTAAACCATCGCAGGATTTTAAGTCCTGTGCGTCTGCCAGTTCCGCCACCCCGGCTCCTCAAAAGCGAACGACGGGATTCGAACCCGCGACCCCCACCTTGGCAAGGTGGTGTTCTACCACTGAACTACGTTCGCAACTTTTTTTATGCCGGCTACATGACTTGAACACGCGACCCTCTGATTACAAATCAGATGCTCTACCAACTGAGCTAAGCCGGCTAATCTTTTATGCGGGTTAAGGGACTTGAACCCCCACGCCGTTAAGCGCCAGATCCTAAATCTGGTGCGTCTGCCAATTCCGCCAAACCCGCTTCTATGACCCGTACTGGGCTCGAACCAGTGACCCATTGATTAAAAGTCAATTGCTCTACCAACTGAGCTAACGAGTCTTTCCTTCAAAAAATATGACTACTCTTTGAACGGTCCCGACGGGAATCGAACCCGCGATCTTCGCCGTGACAGGGCGACGTGATAACCGCTACACTACGGGACCTGTATCTTTTCAAATACTATGGGAGTTAACGGGATCGAACCGCTGACCCTCTGCTTGTAAGGCAGATGCTCTCCCAGCTGAGCTAAACTCCCATTGAGTGGCCTCTAAGCTAAGCGACTACCGTATCTAACAGGGGGCAACCCCCAACTACTTCAGGCGTTCTAGGGCTTAACTACTGTGTTCGGCATGGGTACAGGTGTATCTCCTAGGCTATCGTCACTTAACTTTTGAACCTCCTTATTCTCATAAGGACTGTCCACTCAAAATTGAATACCTATATTCTAACAAGAACCTTCTACGCTTGTCAATCTCTTTCTTCGGATAAGTCCTCGAGCTATTAGTATTAGTCCGCTTCATGTATCACTACACTTCCACTTCTAACCTATCTACCTGATCATCTCTCAGGGCTCTTACTGATATAAAATCATGGGAAATCTCATCTTGAGGGGGGCTTCGCACTTAGATGCTTTCAGCGCTTATCCCTTCCCTACATAGCTACCCAGCGATGCCTTTGGCAAGACAACTGGTACACCAGCGGTAAGTCCACTCTGGTCCTCTCGTACTAGGAGCAGATCCTCTCAAATTTCCTACGCCCGCGACGGATAGGGACCGAACTGTCTCACGACGTTCTGAACCCAGCTCGCGTGCCGCTTTAATGGGCGAACAGCCCAACCCTTGGGACCGACTACAGCCCCAGGATGCGACGAGCCGACATCGAGGTGCCAAACCTCCCCGTCGATGTGAACTCTTGGGGGAGATAAGCCTGTTATCCCCAGGGTAGCTTTTATCCGTTGAGCGATGGCCCTTCCATACGGAACCACCGGATCACTAAGCCCGACTTTCGTCCCTGCTCGAGTTGTAGCTCTCGCAGTCAAGCTCCCTTATACCTTTACACTCTGCGATTGATTTCCAACCAATCTGAGGGAACCTTTGGGCGCCTCCGTTACCTTTTAGGAGGCGACCGCCCCAGTCAAACTGCCCGTCAGACACTGTCTCCGATAGGGATAACCTATCCGGGTTAGAGTAGCCATAACACAAGGGTAGTATCCCAACAACGCCTCCGTCGAAACTGGCGTCCCGACTTCAATGGCTCCTACCTATCCTGTACATGTGGTACAGATACTCAATATCAAACTGCAGTAAAGCTCCATGGGGTCTTTCCGTCCTGTCGCGGGTAACCTGCATCTTCACAGGTACTAAAATTTCACCGAGTCTCTCGTTGAGACAGTGCCCAAATCATTACGCCTTTCGTGCGGGTCGGAACTTACCCGACAAGGAATTTCGCTACCTTAGGACCGTTATAGTTACGGCCGCCGTTTACTGGGGCTTCAATTCAGATCTTCGCTTACGCTAAACCCTCCTCTTAACCTTCCAGCACCGGGCAGGCGTCACCCCCTATACATCATCTTACGATTTAGCAGAGAGCTGTGTTTTTGATAAACAGTTGCTTGGGCCTATTCACTGCGGCTGACCTAAGTCAGCACCCCTTCTCCCGAAGTTACGGGGTCATTTTGCCGAGTTCCTTAACGAGAGTTCTCTCGATCACCTGAGGCTACTCGCCTCGACTACCTGTGTCGGTTTGCGGTACGGGTAGAGTATAATTAAACGCTAGAAGCTTTTCTTGGCAGTGTGACGTCACTAACTTCGCTACTTAACTTCGCTCCCCATCACAGCTCAATGTTATAAAGATAAGCATTTGACTCATCTTACACCTCACTGCTTAGACAGGCTCTTCCAATCGCCTGCTTTAGTTAGCCTACTGCGTCCCTCCATCACTTTATACTCTAGTACAGGAATATCAACCTGTTGGCCATCGGATACACCTTTCGGTCTCTCCTTAGGTCCCGACTAACCCAGGGCGGACGAGCCTTCCCCTGGAAACCTTAGTCTTACGGTGGACAGGATTCTCACCTGTCTTTCGCTACTCATACCGGCATTCTCACTTCTATGCGTTCCAGCGCTCCTCACGGTACACCTTCTTCACACATAGAACGCTCTCCTACCATGACACTAACGTGTCATCCACAGCTTCGGTAATATGTTTTAGCCCCGGTACATTTTCGGCGCAGGGTCACTCGACTAGTGAGCTATTACGCACTCTTTGAATGAATAGCTGCTTCTAAGCTAACATCCTAGTTGTCTGTGCAACCCCACATCCTTTTCCACTTAACATATATTTTGGGACCTTAGCTGGTGGTCTGGGCTGTTTCCCTTTCGACTACGGATCTTAGCACTCGCAGTCTGACTGCCGATTATATCTCGTTGGCATTCGGAGTTTATCTGAGATTGGTAATCCGAGATGGACCCCTCACCCAAACAGTGCTCTACCTCCAAGAGACTTAACATCGACGCTAGCCCTAAAGCTATTTCGGAGAGAACCAGCTATCTCCAAGTTCGTTTGGAATTTCTCCGCTACCCACAAGTCATCCAAGCACTTTTCAACGTGCCCTGGTTCGGTCCTCCAGTGCGTCTTACCGCACCTTCAACCTGCTCATGGGTAGGTCACATGGTTTCGGGTCTACAACATGATACTAAGTCGCCCTATTAAGACTCGGTTTCCCTGCGGCTCCGTCTCTTCAACTTAACCTCGCATCATATCGTAACTCGCCGGTTCATTCTACAAAAGGCACGCTCTCACCCATTAACGGGCTCGAACTTGTTGTAGGCACACGGTTTCAGGTTCTATTTCACTCCCCTCACGGGGTGCTTTTCACCTTTCCCTCACGGTACTGGTTCACTATCGGTCACTAGAGAGTATTTAGGGTTGGGAGATGGTCCTCCCAGATTCCAACGAGATTTCGCGTGTCTCGCCGTACTCAGGATACTGCTAGGGCTCAAAAGAATTTTAAATACGAGGCTATTACTCTCTTTGGCTTACCTTCCCAGGTAATTCTTCTATCCTTTTAAAGTCCCACGTCGCAGTCCTACAACCCCGAGAAGTAAACTTCTCGGTTTGCCCTCCTGCCGTTTCGCTCGCCGCTACTAAGGCAATCGCGTTTGCTTTCTCTTCCTGCAGCTACTTAGATGTTTCAGTTCACTGCGTCTTCCTTCTCATAACCTTAACAGTTATGGATACTAGCCAGTAGCTAGTGGGTTCCCCCATTCGGACATCTCTGGATCAGCGCTTACTTACAGCTCCCCAAAGCATTTCGTCGTTAGTCACGTCCTTCTTCGGCTTCTAGTGCCAAGGCATCCACCGTGCGCCCTTATTAACTTAACCTTATCTTTTACTAGTATATCTTAACTAGAAAAACTCTTGATTATTCACAGCGTTTTCGGTTTATTTTCTTGTTACTATTCGTACAATCAATTTCTTGATCGTGGAATTTGATATAGATATTCAATTTTCAATGGACAGTTTCTAGGATATCTCTATCCTAATGGAGCCTAGCGGGATCGAACCGCTGACCTCCTGCGTGCAAAGCAGGCGCTCTCCCAGCTGAGCTAAGGCCCCACAAGACCTCTCAAAACTAAATAAGACGACCCTAACGTGTTCCATTTCCTTAGAAAGGAGGTGATCCAGCCGCACCTTCCGATACGGCTACCTTGTTACGACTTCACCCCAATCATCTATCCCACCTTAGGCGGCTGGCTCCTAATAGGTTACCTCACCGACTTCGGGTGTTACAAACTCTCGTGGTGTGACGGGCGGTGTGTACAAGGCCCGGGAACGTATTCACCGCGGCGTGCTGATCCGCGATTACTAGCGATTCCGACTTCATGTAGGCGAGTTGCAGCCTACAATCCGAACTGAGATTGGCTTTAAGAGATTAGCTTGCCGTCACCGGCTTGCGACTCGTTGTACCAACCATTGTAGCACGTGTGTAGCCCAGGTCATAAGGGGCATGATGATTTGACGTCATCCCCACCTTCCTCCGGTTTATTACCGGCAGTCTCGCTAGAGTGCCCAACTTAATGATGGCAACTAACAATAGGGGTTGCGCTCGTTGCGGGACTTAACCCAACATCTCACGACACGAGCTGACGACAACCATGCACCACCTGTCACTCCTGCCCCGAAGGGAAAGCCTATCTCTAGACCGGTCAGGAGGATGTCAAGACCTGGTAAGGTTCTTCGCGTTGCTTCGAATTAAACCACATGCTCCACCGCTTGTGCGGGCCCCCGTCAATTCCTTTGAGTTTCAACCTTGCGGTCGTACTCCCCAGGCGGAGTGCTTAATGCGTTAGCTCCGGCACTAAGCCCCGGAAAGGGCCTAACACCTAGCACTCATCGTTTACGGCGTGGACTACCAGGGTATCTAATCCTGTTTGCTCCCCACGCTTTCGAGCCTCAGCGTCAGTTACAGACCAGAGAGCCGCTTTCGCCACCGGTGTTCCTCCATATATCTACGCATTTCACCGCTACACATGGAATTCCACTCTCCCCTTCTGCACTCAAGTTCTCCAGTTTCCAAAGCGTACAATGGTTGAGCCACTGCCTTTAACTTCAGACTTAAAGAACCGCCTGCGCTCGCTTTACGCCCAATAAATCCGGACAACGCTCGGGACCTACGTATTACCGCGGCTGCTGGCACGTAGTTAGCCGTCCCTTTCTGGTTAGTTACCGTCACATGGTGGATTTTCCACTCCCACCATCATTCTTCTCTAACAACAGAGCTTTACGATCCGAAAACCTTCTTCACTCACGCGGCGTTGCTCGGTCAGACTTCCGTCCATTGCCGAAGATTCCCTACTGCTGCCTCCCGTAGGAGTCTGGGCCGTGTCTCAGTCCCAGTGTGGCCGATCACCCTCTCAGGTCGGCTATGTATCGTCGCCTTGGTGAGCCGTTACCTCACCAACTAGCTAATACAACGCAGGTCCATCTCATAGTGATGCAGTTGCACCTTTTAAATGTTTAACATGGGTTAAACACTTTTATGCGGTATTAGCTATCGTTTCCAATAGTTATCCCCCGCTATGAGGTAGGTTACCTACGCGTTACTCACCCGTTCGCAACTCCTTGGACCGGTGCAAGCACCAGTCCTCAGCGTTCTACTTGCATGTATTAGGCACGCCGCCAGCGTTCGTCCTGAGCCAGGATCAAACTCTCATTAAGATGTGTTTGAACTTACTCGTTCTTTCTGTCGCTGACAGATTTATTTCTCGTTTTTGACGGGTAATATGTCTCCATATCACCCTCACGTTTGGTTCGTCTTATTCAGTTCTCAAAGGTCTTGTCCTCTTTCGAGACAACTATTTTATTCTATCAACTTTTACTAACTTTGTCAACAACTTTTTTACTCTTTTTTTTCGAATACTTCAGTCGCCAACGTCTGCTCAGCTGACAGCTTTATTAGTATACGATATTTAACCTCCTGATGTCAACTCTTTTTTGCACTTTTATGTCGTTTTTTTACCTCCCGCGTTGTAAAATGAAGTGCAACAAAAAAGACATGTTTGTCTGATATACTAGAATTCCCCAATTCAGTATGGAAAGCAGATGAACATGTCTAATATTAATTCTACCAGAAAATCCTCCTATTCTCATCTTTCAGCCACAGAACGGGGTGAAATTGCTGCTTATCTTAAAATGAGAGAGCAACCCGTTGATATTGCTCGACTCCTGGGTTGTCACTGTTCTACAATCTGCCGAGAAATAAAACGTTGTTCAGTAGAACAGGTAAAGGATAAGAATGGAAAACAAACCTTCTTCAACGCCTATTTTGCTGATAGTGGATAACGTGTCTATGAAACCAATCGTCAAAAGAGTTCTTACCTCAAATTGAATGGCTGCTCCACTAGGTTCATTGCACAATTAGAATCTGCCTTGACGGCTAACATTCGTCTCCATAGTGTGGATAGTTTTGTTCAGACTTACAAAGTAAACCATCCTGAAGAAGTCGTCCCCTATACCAAAACGATTTATCGTTATATCAAAGAGGGGTTGTTAGCTATTAAACCAATCGATTTGCCTAAGATGGTTAGTATCAGAAAACGTTCTAAGAAAGTCATGAAGACGAATAAGAAGACTTTAGGTAAATCTATCGAAGAACGTCCAGAATATATTAATGATCGTTCTGAATTTGGGCATTGGGAGATTGATTTGATTCTCGGCAAGAAAACCAAAGGTGAAGCTGTTATGTTGACTTTGGTAGAGCGCCAGACACGCTATGCACTAGGAGTTAAGCTAGAAGACAAGCAGTCCCAAACCATTAACCGCGCTGTCACGCATCTCATCAGTCAGTATCCTATTGCATCCATCACAGCGGATAATGGTTCTGAGTTTAGTTTACTCTCAACCTTAGAAGCTGTTGACGTTTACTTTGCACATCCCTATTCTTCACATGAGAGAGGAACAAACGAGAACTTCAATGGCCTCCTCAGAGAATATGTCCCTAAAGGTACCAAAACAACGACCCCTAAAAAAGTCGCTGCTATTGAACATTGGATCAATCATTATCCTAAACGACTCTTCAACTACAAGTTGCCAGTAGAAATGTTAAAACTGGCTAACTTCAACTTGAAATTTGGCACATTTTTATTGAAGTTACATAACACAGGTAATTTTCTCATGAAAGTTTTTTTATTCTGGGTATTACATCGTACAACAATAATAATAAAAGGTAAAAGCACCCTATAAGTTGGGACAATTCATCCTTTCTCATAGAATGCTTCTAGAATTCTATATGTCTAAATGATTATTTTTTAACACTTAACTATTTTCTTTGGAATGTTTATAGCCATAAAAAATATAAACAAGCGTCCCTACTACAGTCATTAACGTAAAAGCAATCCAAGTAAAAGCCATATATTGACTCATAAAAGAAACACAAATGACAATGGCTAGGAGAGGTAAAAATGGCATTAATGGCGTTTTAAATTCCCCAGCTTTGGGTTTTCCTTCAATTTTCCTAAGTCTAATGATTGCTATCGACATTATTACCAAATATGCTAGGGTACAAATGTTAACAAATTCTGCGAGACTCGCTAATGGAAATAAACCAGCACAAATCATCGCAAGTACTCCCACTAAGATAGTCGCATTTTTAGGAACCTTACTTTTTTCAGTAAGGGAATAAAGATATTTTGGTAACAATCCATCTCTACTTATACTATAAACCGTTCTAGCTAAGGCATAGGTCATCGAAATACATACCGTAATAAGCGTTAAAATGGCAACGATAGAGACATAATCTGCCGCCCAATAAAGGCCTATACTACGTAAAGCAAAAGCGACAGCATCTGGTACATTTAATCGGGTATAATGGACAATACCAGTCAGAATCATTGTGACAATAATATACAATATTGTAACAATAGTCAAGGATAAAACAATTCCTTTTGGGATTGTTTTTTGTGGTTCTTTCACTTCATCAACTGTCATTGAAATAGATTCAAACCCCAGGAAAGCAAAGAACATGACAGAAGCTCCTGCAAATATACCTGATTGACCTCCGTAAATTTGACCTAAGCCATATGGAGCAAAGTTGTTCCAATTTTCGCCATTTATAAAGAAGAGGCCTACAACAATAAATAAAGCAAGAGCTGAAAATTTCAAGAGCACTAAAAAGCTATTGAATCTTAACGCTGCTTTGGAGTTCATTAAAACGATGCCTGTCACAAAAATCATTACTAATACAGGAAGAAGGTCTATATATGTCCCATTTTTAGGATCAAATGTTCCATTTAGAGGAGTTGGTAAAGCTATTCCATAGTTAGCTAGTAAGCCTTTTAAATAACTTCCCCATCCAACTGCAACGCTGGATACTGCCGTTAGGAATTCCATAATAATGTACCAGCCTACAATCCAAGCCGGAAATTCCCCTAAAGTTGCATAAACATAACTATAAGCTCCGCCATTTGACGGAATTCGTGATGCAAATTCTGCATAAAATAAGGCTAGAATGCCGATTGCAATTGCTGAAATAACAATCGAAATTGTCAAAGCTGGTCCTGCATAATTAGCAGCACCAATACCTGTAATGGTAAAAATCCCTGTACCAACCATTGATCCTAGACCTAAAAAGACTAAATCAGTTACTTTAAGGTGTCTATGCATTTCGTTTCTATTAGCATGTTTCTGTTTTTTTCGAAAAATAGTCATCTTGTCACTTCCTATATAGTACACAGTTATCTACTAAGTTTATCACAGTTACTAATGATTGTAAATTTTACTTCTGGTAATCTCTCACACTTAAATAAAAAACTAAGTCTAGAAAATCTAGAACTTAGTTTTTTATGATAGTTCACCCTATTAATCGGCAGATTCTGTTTCTGACTCTGTCATCTTATCTTTGATTTCATCATAAGACAAAGCATGAACTTCTTTATCATCATCTTCTGGATTATTTGGCATTTTACCAGTTTCATAAATGGATTTAATTTGTGCAGCATCCAAAGTTTCATATTTAAGGAGTGCTTCTGCAATTAATTTGTGAGTTTCACGATTTTCTTTAATGATGTCTGCTGCTTGATTACGCGCTTGATTTAAGAGTTCACGTACTTCATCATCAATCATTTGTGCTGTTTGAGCAGAGTAAGATTTTTCAGGAGACAACTGGCCTGGCATCATAGCATGGTTACCCTCATATTGAACCGGGCCAAGTTTGTCACTCATTCCATACTCTGTAACCATCGCTCTTGCCATTTGAGTAGCTTGTTCAAAGTCATTTGAAGCACCTGTTGTCTGCGCATTAAAAATAATTTCTTCAGCGACACGACCACCCATAAGACCAGCTAATTGCTCTTTTAAATCATCTTTTGATAAGAGCATTTGATCTTCTTTAGGAAGGGCAATCATGTAACCACCAGCTCGTCCACGAGGAACAATGGTTACTTTATGGACTACACGCGCATTAGATAGTACTAAACCAACGATAGTGTGCCCAGCTTCATGGTAAGCCACCATTTCTCTTTCTCTTTGTGAAATCGTGCGGTCTTTCTTAGAAGGTCCAGCAATAACGCGGTCTTCTGCTTCATCAATATCACTGGCATCAATCTTCACTTTGTTTCGACGAGCAGCTACAAGAGCAGCCTCATTCAATACATTTTCAAGATCAGCACCAACGAATCCTGGTGTTTGCTGAGCAACCACTTTTAAATTAACATCATCTGCAAGAGGTTTATTTTTAGCATGAACGCGTAAAATAGCTTCACGTCCTTTTACATCAGGTCTACCAACTAATACTTTACGATCAAAGCGTCCTGGCCTTAACAAAGCAGGATCTAAAACATCACTACGGTTAGTTGCGGCAATAACAATAATGTTTTCATTGCCCTCAAAACCGTCCATTTCAATTAGTAATTGGTTGAGGGTTTGTTCTCTCTCATCGTTACCACCGCCCATACCAGCGCCACGGCGACGACCGACAGCATCAATTTCATCGATAAAGATAATAGCACGTTCAGCTTTTTTGGCATCTTCAAACAAAGAACGCACACGACTAGCTCCGACACCGACGAACATTTCAACAAAGTCTGAACCTGAAATGCTAAAGAACGGAACTCCCGCTTCACCAGCAACTGCTTTAGCGAGTAAAGTCTTACCTGTCCCTGGAGGGCCCTCTAAGAGGACACCTGCCGGAATACGCGCTCCCAATGCTTTATATTTCTTAGGATTTTTCAAGAAGTCAACAACTTCCACTAACTCTTGTTTTTCCTCTTCAGCACCTGCAACGTCTGTAAATCTTACTTTGACATCACCTTTTGATTGAGATTTAGCTTTGTTTTTACCAAAACTCATGGCTCCTCGAGCTCCGCCACCACCTTGGTTCATCATCATCATCATGAAAGCCGCAAAGATAACAATTGGGAGAAAACTCATCAAAAAGGTAATCCAAGTCCCGCTTGAACTTTCTTGTTTGACTGTGATTTCTGTTCCGTTTTTATCAGCAGCCGAAGTCATTTCTTTTAAAATGGAATCACTTGGGAGAACCAAAGACGAAAACTCTGTCACTTGGGCTGACGCATTGCCCCCTAAAAAAGAGAGACCTGGGTCAACAGAAACTTTTTGAGCTTTCTCATATTTTCCTTTTACTTCGATAATGCTGCCACTAGGTTGGTAACTTAAAGATTTGATATCACCAGCTTTAAGATGTTTGATTAATTTTGAATAACTAATCTGTTGGCTTTGTGTGCTTGTTCCTTTAAGATAAAATTGAAATCCTGTGATAACAACAATAATCATTAAAATATAGATAAAGGAGTTTTTGACAAAACCATTATTTTTATTATTTTTCATATAGTAATCATTGACCTTTTTCTATTTTGAATAGACTTCTTCTTTTAACACACCTACATAAGGAAGGTTACGATAATTTTCAGCATAGTCTAAGCCAAAACCAACAATAAATTCATTTGGGACATTATAACAAATATAGTCTGCTTCAATGTCAACAACACGTCCTTCAGGTTTATCAAAGAGCGTTGCAATTTTAATCGTATTGGCTTTACGATATTTAAACATATCGCGTAAATATTTTAGAGTACGCCCAGTATCGATAATATCTTCGATAAAGATAATGTCTCTTCCTTCAATATTGGTATCCACATCTTTTAAGATTTTCACTTCCCCACTACTAGAGGTGCCACCATGGTAACTTGAAACTACCATAAAATCAATTTCGACATGAGTATCAATATGTTTCATTAATTCAGCCATAAAAGGAACGGACCCTTTTAAGACACCGACCATCAAAGGATTTTTACCTTGGTAATCTTTTGTAAGTTGTTCGCCAAGTTCTTTTGTTTTTTGGATAATTTGTTCTTCAGAGTAAAGAATTTTTTGAATATCTTGCTCAAGCATGCTGTCACCTTTTTTCTAATTTATCAATATACAGTTTAGCCAACATTATATCATGTTTACAAGCTTTTCTCAAATAAGTTTTATCACCGACTAATACAAAAATAATCTCTCCATCTTGTTCTCCTACAATAGCATTTTGCCGTTCAGCTATGCTCAGTTTATCATCTATAAAAAGTCGTCTTAGTTTTTTTGAGAAATTACCAAAAGAAAGACGGTCACCGGCTTGACGATGTCGTAGGATAATGGGTGACAAACTATATATGGGAATACTTTTTTGGTCTTTATGTGCCAAATCTTCTGTCGTGAATAAAAAATGATGGTTACGGTACCAGATAGCGTTACCGTATTTTATCACTTTTTGATCGTTGAGAAACTCAGTCTCAGGAATGATTTTCGTGATGTTGAATGATGACCGATTTATCAAAAGATAGTAGCCGTTTTTTAAGGGATAATTTCCTTGATTTGCTTTTTGAAGTAAGTGTAATAGTTGGTTAAATTGAGATTTTTTCAACTGTAAATCTGGAAAGTTTTCCAAATAATCTTGTAATAAAAAATACTGCACCGAAGCAGTTTGTGCTCTAAACTCTGCTAAATGAGTGATCGTTATTTTTGTTGTCAACTCTGTAAACGCTTGAAAAAGTAGTTGATTTTCTATCGCTAATTGACTAAGGCTTTGTACAAGTTGCGGGTTTTCTTTCTCCAGTAAAGGTAAGTACTGATTTCTCACTCGGTTCCTAAAAACAGTTGTTTCTTCATTTGAAGTATCTTCGAAATGAAAAATATTAGGCAAGTCACCTTTTGAAAAAGATAAAAATGGTCGTATCAGTTGCCCATTTCCAAATGGTTGAACAGGTTTTATACCTGATAAGTGCCTTAATCTACTTCCTCTTATAAGTCGCATTAGAATTGTTTCTGCCTGATCATCTAGATGGTGTGCTGTCACTAGAGCAGAATATTGTTCATTTTGCATGATTTTTCGACAAAAATGATAACGCCAATCACGAGCAGCTTTTTCAGAAAAAATTCCTTCAAAATGGGAAATATAAATAGGAACGCTATGATTGTTTGCCCACTGCCGTAAATAATCCTCTTCTATTTCCGACTCAATTCTCTGCTTATGATTAATGTGAGCAATCCCAATACTGATTTGTAAATCTTCTTGAAATAAATGCAAAAAGTGCAGCAAATTCATTGAATCTACTCCACCAGATACAGCTATTAAAACACGCCGATGATTGTCGAAATAGGCTTGTTTTTTTATCTCGTTATAAATTTCTTGATATGTTGTCATTTTAAAATAGCATAAACATCATCTGCAATAGCTGTGATGTCATCATAGGTTGCTTTATCTGTAAAGATAGATAAGACAAAAGGAGTATCACCATAAATGATAGCAACATCATGCTTGTAATCATAGGCATCACCAATTTTATGGGCCACAGGAACAGCAATATTTTTTGAAATGCGTTGTTGATCAAAATCAGTATTGGAAAGATAAGAAATAATGTGTCCCTTTTGATAGTAAATAGCTTCCATCACATTAGCTGCTGCACGAGAAGATAAGAATCGTTTTTCCATATCCCAGTTACTTCCTGACAAGGCTTTTATTTCTGTTTGAAAAGTTTGGTCATACTGATGGCATAAATAATATCCTAAAATATTGGTGGCAACATTATCTGAATTTTGAGCAACAGCTTTCAATAAGGTACTAACTTTATAGTCTTCTTTATCAGCTTTTTTACTAATTTTACCACTTCCAGATGGATCGTAATCCCCATAAAAATGATTCACATCATCGATATATCTGAGAAGTTTGTTTTCTGTCACTTTCTTTTCTTGAAGTTGTTTTTGAACACTGTAAAGAGGGGCTAACTTTGCAATACTAGCTGCATACATTTCTTTATCTGCATTAATTCCAGCACTTGCCTGCGTATCAAGTTGTTTAACAAAGATAGAATAATTTGCACTATTGTATTTTTGTAACAGCATCTCTTGGACCTTTTGCATGCGATTATCAAAACGAGATAGATCCTCTTGTGATACCCAACCTTTCTGATCAATTAGATAATAAATCCCATGTTCGGTTTGTGCCATTTGACTAGCATGAACTTTTTGGGCAAAGGTAAATGGAGATGGAATTGCCTTAGTGCCTAACACATAGGGTTCAGAGTAGAGAGTCACTTGTTTTTGTGTCCAAAAAAAGAGATCGGCGTCTACTTGACTCAGAACTATATCCTCATAAACTACTTCGCGATTTGCTTCAAGGTAAGTACCATCTGCAAGTTCAAAAATTGGTTTTGCTTGTTCATTTATCACAAGTGACTTGATATCTAACTTATGATTAGGTCCTAGGGTTGTCGCTGGTAAAGTTAGTTCAGCGTCTTTATAAGTTTGTGTTTCTTGATAAAGGTTAGGATTAACAGGAAGCTGATTATAGTAGCTGGTTGATTGAACAATATCTTGACGCAATTGGTAAATAGTTGCTTTAGAAAATTGTCCTGTTTTTTCTGTGCTAATAACGGTCAAAGGAGTCAAGAAAAAGGTCATTAACATAGCTGCTAATAATTTTTTCATGTTGGCTCCTTTCTAATCTGTTTCTGTATATTGGTTGTCTTCTTTAAGACGTTGATTTTCTTTTTCCAATTCTGCTAATTTCTCATCAGAGTAAGCAAGAAATGTTTCTATTTTGGTAATAATATCATTCATCATTATTTCGGTAATAACCCTGGCACGGGGTAAATAACTTCCCCTTCTCGTGATAGGTAATACTTAGCTCTAGCATACTTTTTAACAAAATCGTCATTTTTAAGTTGCTCAGCTAACTTTTTTTCACTCTTTGTGTTCTTTTCCAATGCTTCATATTCTTTTTGTAATTTAATCACTTGCTGATTTTGTTTTTCAAAATCTACATAGCTTTTGACAAGATTATAAGTTGGCAAAATAAATAAAAACATCATACTTACAAGAATCCACCCCATAAAACGATTGCGCTTTTGAATTTCTTCTTCTTCGAACCGTTTTTTTAGGTTTTCCTCGTTAATATAGTGATTATTTAGTTGAACAATGCTAGGCTTCTTCATTAGCTTCTATCCTTGTTTCACTGATGATCTCATACATACTGAGAGCGTCTTCTTTTTTGGTGCTGTCTTTCATCTCAAGTACTCTTACGGTTAAGAGTTTATTTCCAAATCGGATTTCAATGTGATCATTGAGTTTTAAATCAGTTGAACTTTTAGCAAGAACTCCATTAACTTTAATCCGTCCTTTATCAGCAACTTCTTTAGCAACAGGACGACGTTTAATAATACGTGATACTTTTAAAAATTTATCTAATCTCATTATTTACCCCACAATCTCTTCCATTCTATCATTTTTATTTCTTAAATGGTAGAAAAGACCATATTTTCTCATCGAATACTTTGTATCGCCAGCAAATCATTATAAAACTGATGACACCAACAGCTGATGACAGAACAATACTGATAAAACCACCTAATCTTCCCTCTATAGGAAGCATGACCTGACATGTCAACACGAAACCAATCATTAATGTTAATGTGAGCCAAAATTTACCATTTTTAGCACAATTCCAACTCATTGGTATTGTATAGGCATAACAAATAAACACCAATCCTAAAGGAATTACCGTGGACAGAGAACTTCCTAAAATTCCATAATGATAAGTTAATACAGGCGTTAATCCTAATTTGCAAGACAAGCCAATTAATAACATCATCAGGGAGTGGCGCACACGATTTTCAATAAAACATTTTTGATAAAAAAATTGAATCAAACTTATAAGATTAATCGTAATAATATAGTAAACTAGTGCCTCCCAACCCTTATTATCTTCAAATAAAACACGATTCATGAGATGTAAAATGCTTATAAAGCCAGCCGTTAATGTTACGTTAAAGTAAAAGATAAAAGCTAGAAAATCTTGACTTAGTTGATCATACATCTGCTGTTTTTGTTGATGGAGATGAGTTAATTTGGGCAAATAACTTGTGAAAAAAGCCGTTGAAAAAATCAATCCAAATTGAACAAGTGGCTGCCCTCTATCAAAAATACCCTTAGTAATTTCAGCTAATTGGTTAGAATACCCCGCAGAAACGAGACTATTTTTAATAAAAAGAGCATCCACTAATTGAAATAGCAATAAGTAGATGGAAAAGAGAATAAAGACCAAACTAGATAAACCTAGCTGACGATATGCTCTTAAAGGCAAGGAAAACTTTCTCACGTATGGTTTAATTGAAAAAGAACTCTTTTTTGCTAAATACCCTAGAACAGTAAAGCTAGCAATCACATTTCCACTCGCAGCAACGTTAGCAGTTGTATAAATAGTCCAATCAAAAACGAGATAGCAAACAGCCGATGCCACAATAATAATTACCCTAATAATTTGCTCAAGCATTTGACTAATAGCAGTTGGTGTCATATTTAGATCTGCTTGTGCTAACCCTCGATAAAAAGAGATAAAAGGAGTCATTAATAGAGCAATACTCGTCAAAGAAATAGCTGTTCCTAATTTGGGTGCTCCCATCCATTCAGCAAGTTGCTGATGCCCCAGAAAAAGAATGAGGAAACACCCAAAACTCATCATAAACTGCAAAGTCATAAAAACCGTGAGTTGATCTTCATCTTTCTTTTGTGCCATACTGGCGATAAGATTAGGCAAAGCACTCAAGCTAAGGGCCGAAATAATGGCCAAAAAAGGATATATTTGCTGATAAGCATAAAAACCTCTGTCTCCTACCAGATTTTGGTATGGGATACGGTAGGTAGCAGCTAAAATTTTTGATACTAAGCCACTAACCACTATCAAAAGACTTGCTTGCTTAAGAGGTTGAGGCTGTTTTTCTGAATTTAATCTCACTAAGGCTTTCTCCAAATAACATCAATTCTTCTAAGATGGTATAGTCTTTTTGGTGGCGAACATCGAAGACGATATCGATTTTCCCCTGATGTTCACTAATTTTAGCTTTAAGATGGGTTTTCGATAAGGCTTCGAAATAATCCTGAGTCAAGAAATAACTTAAAGAAGTTACTTCAAATCGAACAATGACCTGATTATTTTTGCGTTCAACTAATTCCGCAAAGGCATTGTCCATATAATGTTTTAGCAGAGCTATCTCTAACAAATAGGCAACTTGATCAGGATACTCTCCAAAACGATCTATCAGCTCATCCTGCAAATTGAGATAATCTTCTCTTGATTGAATTTCTCGAATACGCTTGTAAATGTCAATTTTTTGACGCTCATCTGATATGTAATCATCTGGCAAATAGGCGTCAATCTGAAGATTGATTTCAGTATTGCCTTTTTGACGAACAGTCGTTTTTCCCTGCTTGCTAGCAATAGCCTGTTCCAATAACTGAGAATACATTTCAAAACCGACCGAATCAATAAAGCCACTTTGAGAAGCCCCTAAAATATTACCTGCTCCTCGTATAGACAAATCTCGCATAGCAATCTTGAAGCCTGAACCTAATTCAGTAAAGCCTTTAATAGCCTCTAAACGTTTTTCAGAGACTTCTGTTAGGACCTTATCAGGACGATACATCAGGTAAGCATAGGCAATACGATTACTTCTTCCGACGCGCCCCCTCAGTTGATATAAAGTTGACAATCCCATATGATCAGCATTCTCAATAAACAAAGTGTTTACATTAGAAATGTCAACTCCTGTTTCGATGATTGTTGTAGCCACAAGGACATCATAATCACCATTTATAAAGTCAATCAAGGTATTTTCAAGTTGAATTTCACTCATTTGCCCATGGACAAACCCAATAGAAGCTTCTGGAACTAATTCTTGTAGTTCTGCCACCTTCTTGTCAATGGTGTCAACTTTGTTGTAAACATAAAAAACTTGTCCTCCACGATCCATTTCTCGGATAATAGCTTCTCTAACGAGACCTGGATTATTTTCCAAAACATACGTTTGAACAGGATAACGATTGGTTGGTGGGGTCTCAATAACCGATAAATCTCGGATACCTAACATAGACATGTGTAAGGTTCTAGGAATCGGAGTAGCTGTTAAGGTTAAGACGTCAACCTTAGTTTTTAATTCCTTTAAAGTTTCTTTATGCTTAACACCAAACCGTTGTTCCTCATCAATCACAATCAATCCTAAATCAGAAAAGACCACATCTTTTGATAGGAGTCGATGGGTTCCGATAATAATGTCAATTTGACCTTTTCGTACACGTTCTAGTGTTTCAGCTTGCTCTTTTTTACTACGGAAACGACTTAAGACGTCAACCTCAACAGGGTAATTTTCAAAGCGTGCTTTGAAGTTTTCATAATGCTGCTGGGCCAAGACTGTGGTTGGAACTAAGACAGCTACTTGTTTGTGATCATTCACCGCTTTAAAGGCTGCCCTCATAGCTACTTCTGTCTTACCAAATCCTACATCGCCTACTAAAAGACGATCCATAGGTTGCATGCTCTCCATATCAGCTTTAATTTCCTTTATAGACCTAAGTTGATCTTCTGTTTCTACAAAAGTAAAATCATCATCAAAAGCGCGCTGCAAGTCATCATCTGGTGAAAATGAAAATCCTTTTTGCTGACTTCTTTCAGCATATAATTTTAGAAGGTCATCAGCAATATCCTCTACTTGTCTAGCGACCTTTTGCTTTGTCTTTTGAAAACGACCATCATTGAGTTTATTAATTTTAGGTTCTTTTCCATCAGCAGAAACGTACTTTGATAAGCTACCAATTTGGTCAATTGGAAGAGAAATACGGTCTGAATTTTGATATTGAATAGTAACGTAATCTCGATGGATTCCCTGAATCTGAATCGTTTCAATTCCAAGAAAGCGACCGATACCATGGACATTATGAACCACGTAATCACCTACTGCTAACTCATTGTAATCTTTCAAACGCTCAGCATTGCTAATATTAGATCGTCTAGCGCGTCGTTTGATCTTTTTATGATAAATTTCATGCTCTGTGATTAACGCTAACTTTTCATCAGCAAAATAAAAACCACTGGAGATAGCTCCAATTACAATTTGTGATTCACGTGAAACAATTTGATTAGCACTCACTAAAGGAAGGCGAAATTGGTAATCTTGAAAAGATTTTTCAAGTCGTTCGTAAGCATACTGAGACTCTACCTGTACAATAACCGTTGTTTGATTTTTTTGATACCGTTTAATCTCATCAATCAACAAAGGAAATTGATTAAAAAATTCCTGCATGGCATACTGAGTTAGCTGATGCATCTGATCAAATTTGATATTTCCAAGTCCCTTATGAAAATTTGAAAAGAATGTCGCTGGCTTATAGTGCCTAAGCTCTCGATAATTATCTGCAAAGTAGTTAAGATTGGAAAGAGCCTTTCCTTGCTGTAAATCTTCTGTCAAGAGATTAGCAATCTCTAAATCAAATCTTGCATTTTTATCAACTAGTTTTTGAAAATCATCAAAAAAGATTGGCGTTCCCTTAGGAATATAATCTAATAATGACCACTCTTTTTCATAAAATAATGATTGAAATTTACGGATATCCTTATGTTTAAAACCGTTTTTTGAAACAGCTACTACATCTTCTAAATAAGATTTTTTATCATCTTGTGCTGTTTGTAGAGCCTTTTCTAATTGCTCAATGCCACGTTGAAAATCACTAGCCTCAAAAATAAGATCACTTGCTGGATTAATAAAAATACCTTCTAGTTGTTCAAAAGATTTTTGAGTTTCTGGATGAAATTGCCTAATACTATCAATATCATCGCCAAAAAATTCCAATCGATAAGGCAATTCTTGTGTAATCTCATAGATATCTAAAATATCCCCTCGACGGCTAAATTCTCCCGGACTAATAACCTGTGAGACCTTCTGATAGCCAATTGTCATCAGTTGTTTAGTAAGAGTATCACTATCATAATCTTCTCCAACTGTTAGTTGAATCTGACTCTTTGTAAAAACATCTGGGTTTGGCAATAAAGTTCTTAAGCCTGATAAACTAACAATTAAAACGCCCTGAGATTTAGGATTCCTTAAAAATTGCAGGGTTTCTATTCTTGATAGAGCTTTATCCATTGACGCAAAGATAAATTCCGCTGCAGCCACATCGTCTGCAAAAAATTGATAGACTAATTCTTCTCCAAGTAGGCTTGATAAATCGCTGGCTAATTTTTCAACTTCATTTTGAGTTGATGTCATCACAACTATTTTTTCTTGGGAGTCCAAAAAAGCAGAAGCCATTGCTAATGCTTTACTTGACCCAGATAATCCCATAACTAGCTGCCTGTCTAAGGACGCTAATCCGGAGTGCCAGGCCTGGATTTTCTTATTCTGACTAAATAATTCTAAAATATTCATGATTACCCGTTAAATTTCTGCATTGTTTTTTCAAAGTTATTTTCTTGTAAATAGAAGTTTACAGCATTGACAACTTTGTCAAGAGTTAACGCAATGGCAATATTATCTTCTGTACTAAAATGTCCCATAACATGGTTAATCACTGTCATCCCTTTTAATGGTCGTCCAATACCAACTTTAATTCGGTCAAACTCCTGCGTCCCAAGCTGAGCAATAATTGATTTAATGCCATTGTGCCCACCAGCCGAACCTTTAGCACGTAAACGCAATTTCCCAACTTCCATATCCAAGTCGTCATAGATAACAATCAAATCTTCTATGGCAATATTATAATAAGTTAATAACGCCTTTACGGCAACACCACTATTATTCATAAAGGTTGTTGGCTTCACAAAATAAATTTTTTCATGATTAATAAATGCACTGCCTATTTGTGCTTTAAAATTTTTGTCTTCTGTAAAGGTGACGTCAAGTTTATTGACAAGTTTGTCAACTGCCATAAATCCAATATTATGCTTTGTTTTTTCGTATTTTGAGCCTGGATTTCCCAGACCAACAATCATTTTAACCATCTTTTCTCTTTCCTAAAATGCCAAAAGGGCTGGAATGTTATTCCAACCTTCTGACATTATCTTATTATTTTTAAACGTTAAATCGAAACTCCATGATATCACCATCTTGGACGATGTACTCTTTTCCTTCTTCACGCAAGCGCCCAGCTTCTTTGACAGCTTTTTCTGAACCGTAGGTCATTAAATCGTCATAAGACATGGTTACTGCACGGATAAATCCTCTTTCGAAGTCAGAATGAATAATACCAGCAGCCTGCGGCGCTTTAATACCACGTTTAAATGTCCACGCCCTAACTTCTTTTTCACCTGCTGTAAAATAGGTGCCTAGCCCAAGTAAGTGGTAGGCAGCACGTGTTAATTTATCAATACCAGACTCTGTCAAACCAATAGCTTCTAAGAATTCTGCTTTATCTTCATCCTCAAGCTCTGAAATTTCTTCCTCTGCACGCGCTGAAATCACCACTACTTCTGCATTTTCAGTAGCTGCAAACTCACGAATTTGTTTCACATAGTCAATATCATCTGGATCAGCAACTTTATCTTCATCAACATTCGCCACATAAAGAACAGGTTTTGTTGTCAATAAGAATAACTGTTTGACAACACGTTGCTCTTCTTCAGTAAACTCAATTGTCCGAGCAGATTTACCATCTTCTAAGACAGGTTTGATTTTTTCAAGAACGGCAAATTCTGCCACGGAATCCTTATCTTTTTGGGTACGAGCCATTTTTTCCACACGCGCATAACGCTTATTAATAGACTCTAAATCAGCCAAAATCAATTCAAGGTTGATAGTATCAATATCAGCCATTGGATCCACGAAAGCATCCTCACGACCTTGTTCACGCATAACATTTTCATCATCAAAAGCACGAACGACATGTACGATAGCATCTACTTCACGGATATTGGCCAAGAATTTATTACCTAACCCTTCTCCTTTAGAAGCTCCTTTAACAATACCCGCAATATCAGTAAACTCAAAGGTTGTTGGAACGGTTTTTTTAGGCGTAATCAACTCTGTCAATTTTTGCAGACGTTCATCTGGTACCTCTACCATCCCAACATTAGGATCAATCGTTGCAAAAGGATAATTAGCAGCTTCTGCCCCTGCTTTTGTAATTGCATTAAATAAAGTTGATTTACCAACATTAGGTAAGCCCACAATACCTGCTGTTAAAGCCATTTTAATAAGTCTCCATTCAAAATTTCAATCACAACTATTATAACAGAAAATAAACGAAAAAAGCGGTATGATGATAAGAAAATTTCAGGTTCGCTTAGCATCATATCACTCTTCAACTTTTCTTTAAATTAACCAATTAGAAACAAAAGGTATCCCTAAAACTTCTAAGATAGTTAATATAGCTAAAATAATTAGTAGAGACAGAATAATATTTCGAAAAATAAACCAATAGAGCTTATTGTATTTTTGTAGATCAAGCGGTTTGTTTTCATAAATGCGTTCAACTTTAACTTCATGTGGTTTAGCTAAAACAAGCTCATCTAAGCTCACGTCAAAAATTTCAGTTAACCTGACCAAATTATCCAAATCTGGTATTGTATCTCCATTTTCCCATTTTGATATGGCTTGCCGAGAAATAAATAACTGTTCTGCCAGAGCATCTTGAGATAATTGATGTTTCACTCATAATTGCTTTAATTGTTCTGCAACTTTTGTCATTTTCTATGACCACCTTTCTTCTTTCGATAACATTAGAATACCTGATTTTCCAAAGGCATACTAGCAATTATTTAGGCAAGTATTGGTTGCAAGATGTATAAGAAAGCCTACTAAATCAATATTTCTAAAGTTGCAGGACTTTTTTTAGTTTTCGGTCAAAGTCGTAACGGCTCATCATAATGATATGCTGACAGTTAGTGCATTGAATTTTAATATCAGCTCCTACTCTAAGCACTTTCCATTGATTAGATTTTTTACCAGTCTCTTTAATCACACAGGCGTGCGGTTTTTTCATTTCAACAAGTGATCCAATTTGATACATCTTTTTTCCTCACTCTTATTATCTTCATCATTTATGATAACAAAAAAAGCTCCTAAAAGGGAGCCTTTTCTTTTTAGTTGGTACGGACTGGTGTGATTAACTGGATAAAGCTTTCTTCATCATCACCTGGTGTCAAGGTAAATGGTCGTACTGGTGACAAGAAATGAATTTTAACTGTTTCACTCTTGATAGCCTTGAGAGATTCAATAAGGTAAGTTGGGTTGAAACTAATAGTTAAATCACTACCAGATTGACTAACAATATCCAAATCTTCGTTTACTTTACCAACTTCCGGTGAGTTAACATGAGCTGAAATATGATTTTGAGCAATTTCAAGTTTAACGGTACCATTTTGAGTAGCGTTCGAAATCAAGAAAGCACGTTCCATAGCGTGGCGAAGAGATTGGGTATTGAAAACAACCTCTGTCTCAAATTGTGTCATTAACAAACGGTCTGTATCGGGATAATTTCCTTCTAAGAGACGTGTATAGAAAGAAATATGTTCACTTCTGAACAAGATTTGGCTTGGTGAGAAAAATACCTCAACAGTCTCAATATCATCTGTAAATACTGCTGAAAATTCTCTCAAAGATTTACTTGGAATAACCACATCAAAATCTGCTGAAGTATTATCCAAAGTGATTAAACGTTGGCTCATACGATGAGAGTCAGTTGCTACGGCTTTAAAATCTTTATGGTTACTTAATACAATATGAACTCCTGTTAAGATAGGACGACTTTCTTGTAAACTGGCTGCAAAAGCTGTTTCAGCAATAATAGACTTTAATAATTTTGTTTTTAAGATCAAAGGATTTTCTGTTGATACTTCTTGTAACCGAGGGTATTGATCAACATCTTTTCCTTTTAAGGTAATTTCTGATTTACCACTGGTTAAAACAACTTGATGTTGTTCAATTTCTTTAAAATCCAAACTAACATCTGGCAAACTAGAAATAATATTGATAAAGAAATTTGCTTCCAGAAGAATAGACCCTGGAGATGTGATTAATAGTCCAGCATTTTCATTGCTTACAGGAATGGTATTTTCAATTGAAATTTGTCCATTTGAACCAGTTAAAGTGATATCAGATGAACTAACGTCAATCTTAATGGTAGAAAGAACAGGAATGGCATTTTTACTGCTAATACCACGTTTAGTGGCATTTAAAGCTTGAATGAAAAGGGTACGATTTATGGAAAATTGAATCATGAGGACTCCTTTATTGATAAGTATAATAATTAGTAGTAGTAGTAGGTCTTGTGTATGACGTGGATAAGTCTGATTTATCTAGTAGGGATAAGGAAAGAAGACTGTTCACAACTTGTGGATAACTCGTCACTAAAAATAGAACTTGTCCACAAGCTACTTAATTTTATTTTTGATGGTTTCAATTTCAATACGGAGGCTTTCATCCTGGCTAATCATGTTTTTGATTTTATTGTAGGCATGAAGTACAGTGGAATGATCCCTACCACCAAATTCCTTACCAATTTTGGGAAGGCTATTATCTGTCATTTCACGTGCTAAAAACATAGCGACTTGTCTTGCTAACACAATATCTTGCGTACGTTTAGTTGCCTTAATTTCTTTGACAGTGACGTCATAGAATTTTCCAACCTGCGTTTGAATTTCTTCAATTGGAATGACCGTCATTTTAGGTCCATCTTGTTTTCTGGCACGAATAGCTTCTGCAGCAACGTCAACCGTAATGGTATCAATTTGCTTAAAATTAGCAACCAAACTAATGTCTTTTAAGGCGCCTTCCAAATCTCTCACATTGGAATCGAATTGGCCAGCTAGATATTCAATAGTATCTTGAGGGAAAATAAAATTATATTCCTGAATTTTATTCGTTAAGATAGCCACTCGAGTTTCAAAATCTGGAGGCGTAATATTAACGGTTAAGCCCCATTTGAAACGGGTTACCAATCGATCTTCTAAATCATTAAGGTGATCTGGTGTGCGGTCACTGGTTAGAACGATTTGTTTATTATTGTTATGAAGAGCATTAAAAGTATTAAAGAACTCTTCTTGTGTTCCAGATAATGTTTTCTTCGCCAGCGATTGGATATCATCAATAAGCAGTAAATCGAGATTACGGAACTTTTCTTTTAATTCGTCCATAGTGTCTAAACGAATATGAATCACAAATTCATTAATGAAATTTTCAGCGGTGATGTACTTTATACGGGCATTGGGATTTTCTAATAGCACAGAGTTTCCAATGGCATTTAACAAATGGGTTTTTCCTAGTCCAGGCCCTCCCCAGATAAACAAAGGGTTATAGGTTGTTCCTGGTGTATTAGCTACTGCTATAGAAGCAGCTACAGCCCAACGATTTTCATCACCCTGAATAAAGTTTTCAAAACTATATTTGGGATTTAGGTCTGAGGTAACAGCAGGTAAAGGAGTTATTACTTGCTGATTGTAGCTTTGGCTATTTGGGATTTGATTTTGGTCAATTATCAGATCTTCTTCAAAAACATAGTCAACGGCAATTTGAGCATTATAAACTTCAAAACCAGCTGTCAGAATAACATCTTTAAGGTTTTTTTCCCAAAAGAGTTCTTTCATTTGATCTAAGTAAATCGTTGCCACATGATTCTCAACTTTTAATAAGCGTGCATCATGCACAAAAAATTCATACGTTGCCTGTTTTAATTGGCTCTGAGCTAATTCCAAGACCCGATTCCAAAAAATTTGTTCATTTTCAGTCAT